>NZ_LBMY01000001.1:0-3990351 GCF_000986825.1 Cellulomonas sp. FA1
GTCCTTCTCGATCAGGTGCCAGCCGCTCCAGGCGTCGCCGTCCACGAGGTCGGCCTCGCGCAGGTCGAGCAGCGGGTCGAGGTCGCCGAACGACTCGGCGACGGGCTCGACGCGCTCCCAGTGCACGCGCGTCGGCGCGTAGAGCTCGCGCGCGCGGGCGTCGTCGCCGGCCGCGTACGCGTCGGCGAGCTCCTGCGTGCCGGCGATCAGCGTGCCGACCTGGTCCTTGACGTACGCGACGTAGGACGCCTCGGCGGCTGCGAGCTGCTCGGCGACGTCGCCCGTGGGCCCCGTGCCGGCGCCCGAGTCGGTCACCGTGAACGCCGCGCGGATGCCCTCGCCGACCATGCCGGGCTTGCAGGCCGTGAAGTAGTCGCCCGGGCGGGCCTGGATCACGAGGTCACGCGAGATGCCGGGGCCGATGTTCTCGACCTCGGACACGACCCGCAGCCCGTCCTCGCCCAGCAGGTAGAACTCGGTGACGTCGTCGCCGGTGTTGGTGACCGTGAACGTCAGCGTGCCGGAGGGCGCGGACGTGGTGGAGACGTCGCACGCGTCGGCGCTGGACGACACCGTGATGGGGCCGCCATCCCCGGCCGCGCCGGTCGCGGCGTCGGTCGGCGTGTTGGCGACGCACGCGGCCAGCAGGGGCAGCGTGAGCGCGGCCGTGAGGCCGCCGCGCAGGCGGGTCGTGCGGACGGTGGGCCGCGGGGCGGGGCGCAGGGTCGGGGACACGGGTCTCCTCGGGAGCGGGCGCGGGGTGCGCGGGCGTCGGTGCGGGTGGGGCACGCGGTGTCGCGTGCGGGGGTGGGGCGGCGGTGGGGCGGCGGCTCAGGCCGGCGGGGCGGCCGCGGCGACGGGCGTCGGGGTCGCACGGCGCGGCGCGCCGCCGCGCACGGTGCGCAGGAAGACGGTGCCGGTCGGGACGACGTAGCAGGTCCACGCGATCGCCTGCAGCCACGTCGTGGCGGGCGAGAAGTTGAGGACGCCCTTGAGCAGCGCGCCGTACCAGCTGGACGGCGGCACGGCGGCGGAGACGTCGAACGCGAGGTCGTGCAGCCCGGGCAGGAGGCCGGCCTCCTGCAGGTCGTGCACGCCGTAGGCGAGCACGCCGCCCGCGACCACGACGAGGAAGGCGCCGGTCCACGCGAAGAAGCGCCGCAGGTCGAGGCGGACGGCGCCGCGGTAGAGGGCCCAGCCGAGCGCGATCGCGACGACGAGGCCGAGCAGGGCCCCGAGCAGCGGTGCGGCGCTCGTGCTGCCGGCGGCGCGTGCCCCGGCCCACAGGAAGAGCGCGGTCTCGAGGCCCTCGCGACCGACCGCGAGCAGCGCGACGACGGCGACCGCGCGGCGCCCGGACGCGACCGCGCCGTCGAGCTTGTGCTCGAGGTCGCCGCGCAGCGTGCGCGCGGTCCGCGCCATCCAGAAGATCATCCACGTGAGCAGGCCCACGGCGACGATGGACAGCGAGCCGCCGATGGCCTCCTGCGCCTCGAACGTCAGCCCCTGCGGACCGAACGTGAGGAGCGCGCCGAACGCCAGGGACGCGAGCGCGGCGACGCCGACGCCCGCCCAGACGGCGGGCAGCTGGTCGCGGCGTCCGGTGCGCACGAGGTACGCGACGAGGATGCTGACGACGAGGGCGGCCTCGAGGCCCTCGCGCAGGCCGATGAGGAAGTTCGCGAGCACGGGCGTCCCTGGTGGTGCGGGGGACGGCGGGCGGGGGACCCCGGACGCCGGGTGAGGTAAGGCTCACCTCATCGGTCGGGAGCGTACTCCTGCTCCGCGCGTGCGCACACCCCCGGACCACGTGGCGCGGCTCACGCCGCCAGGCGCTCCAGCAGCGTGGGCCACGCGTCGGCGAACGCGGGCAGCAGCGGGCGGTCGGGCACCTCGGCGAGGGGCACCCACGCGACCGCGAGGCTCTCGGCGTCCGTCACCGCGGGCTCGAACGGCGTCAGCGCCTCCGCGAGCACGGTCGTGTACGACCAGTCGGGGTGCGTCAGCACGTGCTCGCCGCGCACCGCGACCGTCGCGGGGTCGACCCCGGCCTCCTCGTGCGCCTCGCGCAGCGCGGCGTCGACGGCCGTCTCCTGCGGCTCGCGCGCACCGCCGGGCAGCCCCCAGGTGCCGCCCTGGTCGCTCCACGGCGCACGGTGCTGCAGCACGACGTCGGTCGCCGCACCGGTCGCGTCGCGCCGCACGAGCAGCAGCCCGGCCGCGCCGTGCAGGCCCCAGTGGCGCCGCCCGCACGCGCACTCGACCCAGCCGTCGCCCGGACGGCGGTGGGTCGGGCGCGGCGCGCTCACGCGGACGTCAGCCGACGATCTCGCAGATCGCGGTGCCCGCGCTCACGCTCGAGCCGACGCCCGCCGTGAGCGACTGCACCGTGCCCGCGCGGTGCGCGACGAGCGGCTGCTCCATCTTCATGGCCTCGAGCACCACGACGAGGTCGCCCTCGGCGACCTGCGCGCCCTCGGCGACCGCGACCTTGACGATCGTGCCCTGCATGGGCGACGCGAGCGTCGTGCCGTTGCCGGCGGCGCGCGTGCTGCGTGCGCGCGGCGAGCGGCGCGGACCGGCGCCGGGACGCGCGCGCCCGGGCCCGGTGCCCGGCACGCGGCCCAGGCCGAGCGCGGCGGGCAGCACGACCTCGAGCCGCTTGCCGCCGACCTCGACCACGACGCGCTCGAGCGCCGCGTCGGGCTCGTCCTCGGTCTCCTGCGCCGGGGCGGGCGTGCGGCCGAGCGCCGCGACGGTCTCGGCGAACTCGGTCTCGATCCAGCGCGTGTGCACCGAGAACGGCTGCGCGTCGTCGGCGGGCACGAACGCCTCCGAGTCCAGCACGGCGCGGTGGAACGGCACGACCGTCGGGATGCCGACGACCTCGAGCTCGGCCAGCGCGCGGCGCGCCCGCTCGACCGCCTGGCGGCGCGTCGCGCCCGTGACGATGACCTTGGCGATCATCGAGTCGAACAGTCCCGACACGGTGTCGCCCTCGGCGACGCCCGAGTCGACGCGCACGCCCGGCCCGGACGGGTAGCGCAGCCGCGTGATGCGGCCCGGTGCGGGCAGGAAGCCGGCGGCCGGGTCCTCGCCGTTGAGGCGGAACTCGATCGAGTGCCCGCGCGTCTCGACCTCGGTGTAGCCCAGCGGCTCGCCCGCGGCGATGCGCAGCTGCTCGCGCACGAGGTCGATGCCGCTGATCTCCTCGGTCACGGGGTGCTCGACCTGCAGACGCGTGTTGACCTCGAGGAACGACACCGTCCCGTCGACGCCCACGAGGAACTCGCACGTGCCCGCGCCGACGTACCCGGCCTCGCGCAGGATCGCCTGCGACGCCGTGACGAGCGTCGCGCGCTGCTCGTCGGTGAGGAACGGCGCGGGCGCCTCCTCGACGAGCTTCTGGTGGCGGCGCTGCAGCGAGCAGTCGCGCGTCGAGACGACGACGACCGTGCCGTGCTGGTCCGCGAGGCACTGCGTCTCGACGTGCCGCGGCCGGTCGAGGTACCGCTCGACGAAGCACTCGCCGCGCCCGAACGACGCCACGGCCTCGCGGACCGCCGACTCGTACAGCTCGTCGATCTCGTCGGCCGTGCGCGCGACCTTGAGGCCGCGCCCGCCGCCGCCGAACGCCGCCTTGATGGCGATCGGCAGGCCGTGCTCGGCGACGAACGCGTGGATCTGAGAGGCGTCCGCGACCGGGTCGGGCGTGCCCGCGACGAGCGGCGCACCGGCGCGCTGCGCGATGTGCCGCGCGCTGACCTTGTCGCCGAGGCCCTCGATCGCGGCCGGCGGCGGGCCGACCCACACGAGGCCGGCGTCCATGACGGCCTGCGCGAAGTGCGCGTTCTCGGACAGGAAGCCGTAGCCGGGGTGCACGGCGTCGGCGCCCGAGCGGCGCGCGACGTCGAGCAGCTTGGCGACGTCGAGGTACGTCTCGGCGGCGCGGGCGCCGTCGAGCGCGTACGCCTCGTCGGCGACGCGCACGTGCAGGGCCTCGCGGTCGGTGTCCGAGTACACGGCGACCGACGCGATCCCGGCGTCACGGCAGGCACGGGCGATGCGGACGGCGATCTCGCCGCGGTTGGCGACGAGGACCTTGGTGATGGCGGGCACGGCTCACGGTAGCGCGCGATCCGTCCGGGTCCGCGGTGTCGTCCGGGCGGCGCCGCAAGATTGCCGCATCCCCCCAGCGCGGCCCGGTTCGTTTTGGAGGAACCCACCACTGCGCGTCGCCCAGGGGCCCTGCTGCCCGGCGCGGTTGTGGCGACCGCACAACCCGCGCCTCGGCGGGGAGGGGCCGCGGGGTGGGGAGGGGGAATGGCGGGTGTCGTGCGACGTCGTGGCGGCTCAGCGGCGCCAGAGGCCAGGGATCGTGAGGTCCACGTCGGCCAGCAGGTGGCGCAGCAGCGGCAGGCTCACGCCGACGACGGCGTGGTGGTCGCCCTCGATCCGCTCGACGAACGGCCCGCCCAGCCCGTCGATCGTGAACGCACCCGCGACGGCGAGCGGCTCGCGCGTCGCGACGTAGGCCGTGACCTCGTCGTCGGACAGGTCCGCGAAGTGCACGACCGTCGACGCGGTCGCCCCGAGCGTCGCGCGCGTGCCGCCGTTCTCCGGGTCGCGCTCGTCGACGAGCCAGTGGCCCGTGTGCAGCACGCCCGACCGGCCGCGCATCGCGTGCCACCGTGCGACCGCGTCGTCGGCGTCGCGCGGCTTGCCGAGGACGTCGCCGTCGAGCTCGAGCATCGAGTCGCAGCCCAGCACCACGACGTCCTCGTCGTCGTCCCAGCCCGCGACGTCGAGCTCGTCGAGCCGGCGGGCGACGTCCTCCGCCTTGGCCTGCGCGAGCACGAGCACGGCGTCGGCCGGGTCGAGCGCGCCGAAGCGCTCGCGGGCCGCGGCGAGCACCGCGTCCTCGTCGACGCCGGAGACCGCGACGAGCGGGTCGAGGCCGGCGGACGCGAGGGTCGAGCGGCGGGCGGGGGAGGCGGAGGCGAGCAGCAGCCGGGTCACGTGCCGACCCTAGCCGCCGGTAGAGCCCGTCCGGGCCGTCGGACGGCGTGCGTGCGGACGGTCCGGACGTCGTCGCGGGGGCGCAGGTGGTCGACGCGCGTCGGGACGTCCGACCCCTGCCGGACGCACAGGCGGGCAGGGCAGAATGACGCACCGGACCGCAGGGGCGAGGAGACCACGGTGAACGACACGACGCAGGTGCACGAGCACGACGACGAGCTCGACGAGATCGACGAGATCGACGGCCACCTGGTCGAGGACGACCCCGACCTGCTGCTGCCGGCCGCCCTGCCGTGGCGGCGACGCACCGCGATCGAGATGGTCGTGTCGGGGCTCATCGGCCTGTACACGTCGTTCGTGCTGTCGATCGAGGCGCTGACCCTCGCCGCGGACAAGGACGCGAAGCTCAGCTGCGACCTCAACTCGTTCATCAGCTGCGGCACGGTCGCGAAGTCGTGGCAGGCCGAGCTGTTCGGCTTCCCCAACGCGTTCCTCGGGATCGCCGCCGAGGCGGTGGTCATCACCCTGGCGGTCGCGCTGATCGGGGGCGTGGTGTTCCCGCGCTGGTTCATGCTCAGCGCGCAGGCGATCTACACCGCCGGCCTGGTGTTCGCGTGGTGGCTGTTCCAGCAGTCGTTCTTCGAGATCGGCGCGCTGTGCCCGTGGTGCCTGCTGATCACCGTGACGACGACGCTCGTCTGGGCGGGGTTGACCCGCATCAACGTCCGGGACGGGCACATGTCGTTGCCGGGGCGTGCGGGTCCGTGGGGTCGGCGCTTCGTCGCGTCGGGCAACGACTGGTTCATCACCGCGGCCGTGCTCGTGCTGTTCGGTGCCGTGATCTTCGCGAAGTACGGCTGGACGCTGCTCTGACCCGTCCCGACGGCCCGGTCGCGTCCTGGACGTGACCGGGCCGTCGTGCGTCCCCGGCCGGTGACGGCGCGCGTGACGGGCGGCGTGGCACGGGTTGACGGGCCGATCGACCCTCCGTAGTCTCCCGTTTCAGCAAGATTGCAGGCTCATCGCAATCCGTTGCAGCCTGTGCGCCCCGGGTCCGCCCGGGTCACCTCCTCCACGCGGCGCACGCCGCACCGGTCGGCGCACCGACGCGCCGACCTCCCGCCCGACACCGTCGTCGAGCCCGACCGAGGAGAGTCCCGTGCCCCGACCCTCACCGCGCCCCGCCAGCGGCGCACCCGTCCCGCCCGTGGCCCCGGCGCCCGCCCTCGGTGGTGCGACCGCCCGGCGCGCCGCCACCGACACCGCCACGGTGCGTCGGCTCACCGCCGCGGCTCTCGCGCTCGTGCTCGCGGCCGCGGCCCTCGTGGTCGCCGTCGCGCGCCCCGCCGCGGCCGGCCCGCCCGACGACCGCCCCGGCGTCACCCTCTTCCAGTGGACGTGGACGTCGATCGCGCGCGAGTGCACCGACGTCCTCGGCCCCGCCGGCTACGGCTGGGTCCAGACGTCCCCGCCGCAGGAGCACGCCGTGGTCGGCGGGCAGTGGTGGACGTCCTACCAGCCCGTGAGCTACCGCATCGAGTCCAAGCTCGGCACGCGCGCCGAGTACGCCGCCATGGTGTCGGCGTGCCGTGGCGCGGGCGTCGAGGTGATCGCCGACGCCGTCGTCAACCACATGAGCGGCCAGACCGGCGGCACCGGCTGGGCCGGCACGCAGTTCTCCACCGAGCGGTACCCCGGCCCGGCCGGCGGCTACGGCCCGCAGGACTTCAACGACTGCCGCACCAACATCGCGAGCTACCAGGACCGCTACCAGGTGCAGCACTGCCGCCTCGTCGGCCTGCAGGACCTGCGCACCGGCTCGGAGTACGTCCGCCAGGAGATCGCGGACTACCTGCTGGACCTCGTGTCGCTCGGCGTGCGCGGCTTCCGCGTCGACGCCGCCAAGCACGTCCCCGCGGCCGACCTCGAGGCGATCCTCGGCAAGGTGCGCGCGACGCCCCAGGGGCGCGACGTCTACGTCGTGCACGAGGTCATCGGCGCCGGCGGCGAGCCGATCCAGCCGGCCGAGTACCTCGGCTCGGGCGACTCGCACGAGTTCTCCTACGCGCGCCACCTCAAGGGTCAGGTGCAGTCCGGCCGGCTCGCGTCGCTGCGCGACCTGCGCACGCAGCCCTGGCTGCTGCCGTCGGACCGCGCGGGCGTGTTCGTCGACAACCACGACACCGAGCGCAACGGCGAGACCCTCAGCTACAAGGACGGCACCGACTACCGGCTCGCGAACGTCTTCATGCTCGCGTACCCGTACGGGTGGCCCACCGTCCACTCCGGGTACGCGTTCAGCGACCACGACGCCGGCGCGCCGCAGTCCGGCAGCGGCGAGGTGCTCGACGCCGCGTGCGGGCAGGGCACCTTCACGTGCGCGCACCGCTGGAACGAGACCGCGCACATGGTCGGGTTCCGCAACGCGGTGACGGGCACGGACCTCACGCAGTGGTGGGACGACGGCGGCAGCCGCATCGCGTTCGGTCGCGGCGACCGCGGGTACGTCGCGCTGAACGCCGGGTCGTCCGCGCTGACGCGCACGTTCGCGACGTCGCTGCCCGCGGGGGCCTACTGCGACGTGATCAGCGGGCAGGCGGCCGGTGGCGCGTGCACCGGGACGACCGTCACGGTCGACGCCGCGGGCCGCGCGACGTTCACCGTCCCCGCCGAGGGATCCGTCGCGCTGCACGTCGGCCAGCGACCGTCCGGGACGACGACGCCCACGCCCACCCCGACGCCCGCACCCAGCCCGACGGGCGCCGCGCAGGTCGCGTTCGGCGTCACCGCGACGACCGTGTGGGGGCAGGACCTGTACGTCGTCGGCGACCACGCGGCCCTCGGCGGCTGGGACCCGGCGCGCGCCGTGCCCCTGTCGTCCGCGACCTACCCGGTGTGGCGCGCGACCGTGACGCTCCCGCCGGGCACGGCCGTGCAGTACAAGTACGTCCGCAAGCAGGGCGCGACCGTCACGTGGGAGTCGGGGGCGAACCGCACGCTCACGGTGCCCGCGAGCGGCACGCTCACGACGACGGACACGTGGCGCCCCTGACCGGGGACCGGACGACGTCCGCCCGCCCGGCCCTCCGTGCGGAGGTCCGGGCGGGCGGCTGAGACGGGGGCGGCGTCGGGCGCGTGGAGGTGACCGGCGCCGCCCCTCCCGTCGTGCGAGGGACGACGGCCGGCGTCAGCCCGCGAGCGCGCCCGGCAGCACCGCCAGCGGCACGGACCCGAGCCGCAGCGCCCGCGCGTGGAAGTCGCGCAGGTCGAACACCTGGCCGCGCGCCTGCGCGGTCGCGCGCGCGGTGTCCCGCGCCTGCTCCCACAGGCGCTGCCCGACCTTGTACGACGGCGCCTGCCCGGGCCAGCCCAGGTACCGCGTGTACTCGAAGCGCACGAACGACTCGGGCATGTTGACGTTGGCGCGCAGGAAGTCCCACCCGGTGTCGGGCGTCCACGCCGCACCCACCTCGGCGGGGGCCGGCAGGCCCAGGTGCATGCCGAGGTCGAACACGACGCGCGCGGCCCGCAGCCGCTGGCCGTCGAGCATGCCCAGGCGGTCGCCCGGGTCGTCGAGGAACCCGAGGTCGGCCATGAGCCGCTCGGCGTACAGCGCCCAGCCCTCGCCGTGGCCGGACGTCCACGACGCGAGGCGCCGCCACGAGTTCAGCGTCGCGCGCTCGTGCACGGCCTGCGCGATCTGCAGGTGGTGCCCCGGGACGCCCTCGTGGTAGACGGTCGTGCGCTCGCGCCACGTCGCGAACGACGTGACCTCCGGCGGCACCGACCACCACATGCGCCCGGGGCGGCTGAAGTCGTCGCTGGGGCCCGTGTAGTAGATCGCGCCCGTGCGGGACGGTGCGATGCGGCACTCGAGCGTGCGCACCGGCACCGGGATGTCGAAGTGCGTGCCGTCCAGCGCCTCGATCGCGGCGTCGGACGTCGCCTGCATCCACGCGCGCAGCGCGTCGGTGTCGCCCAGCCGGCGCGCCGGGTCCGCGTCGAGCAGCGCGACGGCCTGCTCGACGGACGCGCCCGGTCCGGCGATCTGCTCGGCGACCTGCTGCTGCTCGGCCTGCACGCGGGCGAGCTCCTCGAGGCCCCACGCGTACGTCTCGTCGAGGTCGACCTCGGCGCCCAGCGCCTGCCGCGACCACAGCGCGTAGCGCTCGCGCCCGACCGCGTCCTGCTCGGGGGCGAGCGGTGCGATCTCCTCGGTCAGCACCTGCGCGAGGCGCGCGTACGCGTCGCGCGCGCCCGCGGCCGCGCGCTCCAGGTCGGCACGCAGCGCGTGGTCGTCGCCCAGCACGCGGCGCGCGTCGTCGCCGCGCACGAGCCGCGTGAACGCGGACTCGTCGGGGTCGGCGACCTCGCGGGCCTGCGCGACGACGGCCTCGACCTGGCGGCGGGCGGCGACGTCGCCGCGCGCGGCGGCCGCGCGCAGCGACGCGACGTACGAGTCGAGCGCCGCGGGCACGGCCGCGAGCCGCGCGGCGACGTCGTCCCACGCCTGCTCGGTGTCGGTCGCCATGAGGTCGAAGACCTCGACGACCTCCTGCGACGGCGACGCGATGTTGTTGAGCTCGCGCTGGCGCTCGCCCGCGTCGAGCAGGTCGAGCTCGGTGCGCAGCGCGTAGCCCATGGCGGCGACCGTGACCTCGTCGACCGCGTCGGCCGGCGCGAGGCCCTCGAGGGCGAGCAGCGTCGAGCGGGACTGGTCGGCCCGCTCGGCCCACGCGTCGGGCGAGTAGTCGGTGAGCTCGCGCTCGTGGCCGGGCACGCCGAGGTGGGTCGCGTGGATCGGGTGCAGGCGGGCGAGCGTCGCGACGAACGCGTCGGCGACGGCGTCGACCGGGCTGGCGGGGCGGGGATCGGTGGCGGGGGTGGTCACGCGCAGCACCCTACGACGACGCCGCGCGCGGCCGCCGCCGCCCGAGGCCGCGCGGCGCGCACCGCGGGATGGCTGCCCGACCCTCGTCCGGCCCGCCGACCCCGTCCTCCGTCGCGGGTCGGACGCGCGACGCGCGACCGATGACGGCCCCGCACCGCACCGCCCCGCACCGCACCGGCGCGGCCCGCGCGACCGTCGCCGGCGTGCGCGACCGTCAGGGGTGCAGGCTCCACCGCCACGCGTCGGGCCCGCGTACCGGACCCGTGGCGCCGCGCAGCCGCCCCGGCGCGGTCCAGCGGGCGCGCGCCGCGCGCGCCACGGCCTCGGTGTCGTCGCCGACCGGCTCGTGCCCGCTCGCCGCGGCGACCAGCCCCGCGACGAGCGCCGCGAGCTCGACGTCGTCCGGCGTGCCGCGCACGACCTGCACGTGCGGGTCGACGCGCGGCGCCACGCCGCCCGACGAGCCGTCCGCCGGCGCGCTCACGCGTCGCCCTCGTCGTCGTCCTCGTCCTCGTCGAGCAGGACCGGGCCGCCGCGCCCCGCGCCCCACTCGCCGACCACGTAGCCGCGGTCGCCCAGGGTGCGCGCGATCTGCGCGCCGCCGTCGTCGACGATGTCGATCACCGCGTCGAGCGTGAGGTCGGTGACCGTCGGGGGCAGCTCGACCACGAAGCCGAGGTGGAACGTGTCGTGGTCCCCGGGAGCCACCGGCGCGTCGGCGTCCCCCTCGGTCTCGTCCCACGTCATGCCCGTGAGGTCCGCGTGCAGGCCCAGCCGGTCGTGCAGCAGGTCGTACAGGCGCGCGTTGAGCGTGCCGACGCGGGACTCCAGCGCGAGCACGCGCGGGTCCTCGTCCGCCTCGCGCGCACCGAACTCGGCGCGCACGCCCACGGCCGTCTCGACGTACGCGTGCAGCGCCGCCGACAGCTCGTCGACCGTCGCGTGCAGGTCGCGCGCGTCGACCCCCGTGAGCGGCTCGCCGCCGTGCGACGCGGGGTCGTGCTCGTCGTCGTGGCCGTGGCCGTCGTGCTCGTCGGTCATGCGGGGCTCCGGTCGTCGCTCCGGTCGTGGGTCACAGCGGGATGTTCCCGTGCTTCTTGGGGGGCAGGCTCGCGCGCTTGGTGCGCAGCAGGCGCAGCGCGCGCACCACCTGCGACCGCGTCTGCGACGGTGCGATCACGTCGTCGACGTACCCGCGGTCCGCGGCGTCCCACGGGTTGACGATCGCGTCCTCGTACTCGTCGGTGAGGCGACGGCGCTCGGCCTCGACGTCGCCGCCCGCGTCCGCGACCTTCTTCAGCGCGCCGCGCTGCAGGATGTTCACGGCGCCACCCGCACCCATGACGGCGATCTGCGCGGTCGGCCACGCGAGGTTCACGTCGGCGCCGAGCTGCTTGGAGCCCATGACGATGTACGCGCCGCCGTAGGCCTTGCGCGTGATGACCGTGACGAGCGGGACCGTCGCCTCGGCGTACGCGTAGATGAGCTTCGCGCCGCGGCGGATGATGCCGTTCCACTCCTGGTCGGTGCCCGGCAGGAAGCCCGGCACGTCCACGAACGTCAGCACCGGGATGCCGAACGCGTCGCACGTGCGCACGAACCGCGCGGCCTTCTCGGCGGCGTTGATGTCGAGCGTGCCGGCCATCTGCATCGGCTGGTTCGCGACGACCCCGACGGGGTGCCCCTCGACGTGGCCGAACCCGACCACGACGTTCTGCGCGTACAGCGCCTGCACCTCGAGGAAGCTGCCGTCGTCCAGGACGGTCTCGAGCACCGTGTGCATGTCGTACGGCTGGTTGTCGGAGTCCGGCACGAGCGTGTCGAGCACGAGGTCGTCGTCGGTGACCTCGAGGTCGGCGTCGTGCGCGAACGCGGGCGGCTCGGCGAGGTTGTTGGTCGGCAGGTACGCGAGCAGCGTGCGGACCCAGTCGATCGCGTCGTCCTCGTCCGAGGCCATGTAGTGCGCGACGCCCGAGCGCGTCGAGTGCGTCGTCGCGCCGCCCAGCTCCTCGAAGCCGACGTCCTCGCCGGTCACCGAGCGGATCACGTCGGGGCCCGTGATGAACATGTTCGACGTGCCGTCGGCCATGACGATGAAGTCGGTGAGCGCGGGGGAGTACACCGCGCCACCCGCCGACGGCCCGAGGATGAGGCTGATCTGCGGGATCACGCCCGAGGCGGCGACGTTGCGGCGGAAGATCTCCGCGAACTGCGTGAGCCCCGCGACGCCCTCCTGGATGCGCGCGCCGCCGCCGTCGCTGATGCCGACCAGCGGCACGCCCGTGCGCAGCGCGAGGTCCATGACCTTCGTGATCTTCTGGCCGTGGACCTCGCCCAGCGAGCCGCCGAAGACCGTGAAGTCCTGCGAGTACACGCACACCGGCCGGCCGTCGACCGTGCCGTGCCCGACGACCACGCCGTCGCCCTCGACGCGCCGCTTCTCGAGCCCGAAGTTCGTGGACCGGTGCCGCACGAACGCGTCGATCTCGGTGAACGAGCCCGGGTCGAGCAGCGCCTCGACGCGCTCGCGGGCGGTCTTCTTGCCGCGCGCGTGCTGCTTGGCGGCCGCGTTCTCCTCGGCCGCGTCGACGGCCGCCGCGCGGCGCGCGCGCAGGTCGTCGAGGAGGGCCGCGGTGGTGCGGGGCGGGCGGGCCGGCTGCGGCGTCGCGGGCGTCGGCGCGGTGGGGTCGGTCTGCGTCACCCGACCGAGGCTAGTTGTCGCAGGGCCACCACGGGCGTGCACCGGCTCGACCGTGTTGTCGCGACCGCGCTGTGGAGACCCCACAACTCGTCCTGCCCGGGCGGCAGGCCGTGCGCCATCATGGGCGGATGACGAGCGCGCGACCGCCCCTCGACGTCGGCACGCTGCGCGAGCTGCTGCTCGCTCCGGCCGGGCCGCTCGCGCGGCTCGACGTCGTGCCGGCCTCGGCGTCGACCAACGACGACGTCGTCGCGGGGCTGCGCGCCGAGCCCGACGCGTGGCCGCACGCGAGCCTGCTGGTCGCGGAGCACCAGACCGCGGGCCACGGGCGCGCCGGGCGCACCTGGAGCACGCCCGCCAGGGCCGCGCTGACCTGCACGTTCGTCGCCCGTCCGCGGTCGGCGCCCGCGACGTACGGCTGGTTGCCGCTGCTGGCGGGCCTCGGCACCGTGCGCGCCCTGCGCGCGACCGCGGGCGTGCGCGCGGTCCTCAAGTGGCCCAACGACGTGCTCGTCGAGCTCGACGACGCGGCCGCGCCGCTCGACGGCTGGGGCACCGCGCGCAAGGTCGCCGGGATCCTCGCGTCGGCCGTGCCGCAGGTGCCCGCCGTCGCGGTGGGGATCGGCGTCAACGTCGACCAGGGCGCCGACGAGCTGCCCGTGCCGTGGGCGACGTCGCTCGCGCTCGCGGGTGCGCGCGCGGCGGACCGCGCGACCGTGCTCGTCGCGCTCGTCGCGTCGCTCGACGAGGTCGCGCGGCGGTGGTCGGAGCACGACGGCGACGCGGCCGCCGCGGGCCTGCTCGACGAGGTCGCGTCGGTGTGCGCGACGCTCGGCCAGGACGTGCGCGTCGAGCTGCCCGGCGGCGGGGTCCTCGCTGGTACCGCGCAGGGTCTGGCGGCCGACGGCGCGCTCGAGGTCCGGGACGCGGCGGGCGTCGTGCACCGCGTGCTCGCGGGCGACGTCGCGCACGTGCGCGTGACCGGCACCACAGGGGCGTGAACTAGGCTCGGACCCGTGCAGGACGGCGTCGCAGGACCGGGTGACGGACCCGGGGACGTGCCCGCGACCACCGTCGCGGGCACCGCGGAGGTACCCCCGCGCACCGGCCGCACGACCGACCAGCTCGACGAGCTCCTGCTCGGCGGCCCGCGCACGCTGACGGCGCGCGACCTCGCACGGATCGCGCACGTCGACCTCGAGATGGTCCGCACGTTCTGGCGCACGCTGGGCCTGCCGAGCCACGGCGACGACGAGGTGATGTTCACCGAGGCCGACGCGCGCGCCCTGTCGATGGCCGCGTCGCTCGTCGCCGAGCACGGGCTGGACCTGCGCACGGTCGTCACGGTCATCCGGTCGCTCGGGCACACCTCCGACCGGCTCGCGCTGTGGCAGGTCGAGGCGCTCGTCGAGGACATGTCGACGCGGTACGAGCTCGACGACACGTCGGCGCGCCTGCTCGTGCTCGACCGGTTGCGCGACCTCGCGCCGGTGCTCGAGCAGCAGCTCCTGCACTCGTACCGGCGCCAGCTCGCGGCGGTCGCCGACCGCTACGCGGCGGAGTTCGGCGACGCGCGCGGCCGCGCCGCCGACGCGGGGGCGCTGCCGCTCGCCCGGGCGGTGGGGTTCGCGGACATGGTGTCGTTCACGCGACGCACCGCGGGCCTGGGCTCGACCGACCTGTCGTCGTTCGTGCAGCGCTTCGAGACGGCGGCGCGCGACGTCGTCGTCGGTGCCGGCGGGCGCGTCGTGAAGACGATCGGCGACGCCGTGCTGTTCATCGCGGACACCCCCGGTGCGGGCGCCGCCGTCGCGGTGGGC
The DNA here is from genome assembly GCF_000986825.1 of Cellulomonas sp. FA1. Taxonomy (NCBI): domain Bacteria; kingdom Bacillati; phylum Actinomycetota; class Actinomycetes; order Micrococcales; family Cellulomonadaceae; genus Cellulomonas; species Cellulomonas sp. FA1. The sequence continues at coordinate 14,432 of NZ_LBMY01000001.1, forward strand.
CTGGCGGACGCGTTCGGCGACTCGCTCGACGTCGCGGCCGCGCGCGGCACGGGCGGTCTCGCCGAGGGCGCGCGGGGCGTCACGCCCGTGCGCGTGGGCCTCGTGTGGGGGCGCGTGCTGTCGCGGTTCGGCGACGTGTTCGGCCCGAGCGTCAACCTCGCGGCGCGGCTGACCGACGTCGCCGAGCCGTCCACCGTGCTCGTCGACGCCGCGACCGCGCAGGTGCTCGGCGGCGACCCGCGGTTCCGCCTCGCCGAGCAGCCGGTGCGCGACCTCCCGGGCCTCGGCCCGACCGCGTCGTTCCGGCTGTCGCGCGCGGACTGACGGCGGGCCCGGACGGCGTGCGCGCCGCGCCGCGGTCGGCCGAGCCACCCGCTGACGTCGACCGCGAGCGTGTGGCGTCCCGGCCGCTGGGTGGCCGCTGTGCAGCACGGCCCCGGTTCGTCCCCGGCCCCGACGCGCGTGCCGGCCGACGTCGACGGCGTGCCGGTGCCCGAGCTCGCCGCCGTCGACGAGCCCTCGTCCGGCGTCGGTCGTCCACAAGGTCGTCCGGGCTCCCGCCCTCGGGTCCGCGACGCTGCCAGGGTCGCAGCACGGGTCGCGACCAGACGTACCAGACCACCGTCCACGTCCCCGACGCGCACGCGCTCCCCGAGCCCGTGCGCGCCGTCGTCCTGCGGCACGACGGCGCCGCGACCGTGGCCCAGCTCGCGGCAGCAGGCGTCGCTGGGCGCACGGTACGAGGTCGGGTCGCCGCGGGACGGTGGCAGCGACCCTTCCGCGGGGTCGTCGTGCTGCAGTCCGGTGCGCTCGCCTGGCGGCAGACCGCGCACGCCGCACTCCTCGCCGCCGGCCCCGGCGCCGCGTTGTCGCACCGGTCCGCCGCGTTCGTCCACGGACTTGCGGCGACCCCGGGGACCGACGTCGTCGTCAGCGTGCCGGTACCACGCACGGTCCGGCCGCAACCGGGCCTGCGGGTCCGTCGACGGCGGTCCATGCCCCACGCGAGCGGCAGGCTCCGGACGGTCGACGTCGTCGAGACGGTGCTCGACCTGCTCGACGAGGCGCAGGACGAGGACGCCGCGGTCGCGGTCGTCACCGAGGGCGTCCGCCGCGGCGTCGCCCCGGTGGTGCTCCTGCACCGGTCACGGCTGCGTGCCTCGCTGCACCACCGGGCGCTGCTGAGAGCCGTGCTCGGCGACCCGACGCTCGCGGTCGAGTCCCCGCTCGAGCACCGGTACGTGCGGGACGTCGAGCGCCGTCACGGCCTGCCGCGGACCGTCGGCCAGGTCCGGCAGCGCGTCGACGGCGCGTGGATCCGTGCTGATCGCGTGCACCAGGGTCTGCGCGTCCGCATCGAGCTCGACGGCCGGCTCGCGCACCCGAGCGGCACGACCGACCGTGACGTGTGGCGCGACAACGCGGTGCTCCTCGAGCACGACGACCTCACGCTCCGCTACCGGTGGTCCCACGTCGTGGGCCGGTCGTGCGCGGTCGCCCTGCAGGTGGCGGCCGCGCTCACCCGGGCGGGGCGTCCGACCCGCGTGCGTCGGTGCCCGGAGTGCCCGTGAGGCCAGCGTGTGCGGCGTTGCGGCTCCCTGGAGGCCGGAACGTCACACAGCCCGTCGTGCTGCCCGGGGGCGACGGGTGCGATCGGCACGCGGGTGGCGCCACGGGCGTCCAGCAGGCGCGCCGAGTCAGGCCGGGGACTGCGACCCGTCCACGTCGACCGGGTCCAGCAGGGCGGGGAAGTTGTTCGCGACCGCGTTGACGCGCGTCGAGACGGGGACCGCCGTGAGCCGCGGGGGTGCGACCGTGAGCAGGTCGCGCGCCTCGTCGGCGCCGACCGCGGGGTCGAGCCACGCCGACCACGCGTCGCGCGGCAGGATCACCGGTTGGCGGTCGTGGATCGGGGCCATCGCCTCGGTCGCGGGCCGCGTCACGACCGTGACGGTGACGAGCCAGCGGTCGGGCGCGTCGTCCGCCTTGCTCGGGTCCCGCCAGAACTCGTAGAGCCCCGCGAGCGCCGCGAGGTCGTCGTCGGCCGGGTGGATCCAGAACGGCTGCTTCGGGGCCCGGCGCGGGCGGGGAGCCCCGGCGGGCGCGTCCGGCGGGGCCTGCCACTCGTAGTAGCCGTCGGCCGGGAGCAGCGCGCGGCGCGCGGCGAACGCGCGCGCGAACGCGGGCTTGTCGGCGACGGTCTCGACGCGCGCGTTGATCATGCGGCTGCCGACCGACGGGTCCTTCGCCCACGACGGCACGAGCCCCCACCGCGCGACCCGCAGCTGGCGCGTGATCTCGCCGGTCGCGCGGTCGGCGCGCTCGACGACCATGCGGACGCCGTCGGTCGGGGCGACGTTCCACGACGGCGGCAGCAGCCGGACGTCGTCGGCGACGGTCGCGACCGCGAACTCGTCGGCGATCGCCTGGTCCTCCCGGAACGACGCGTACCTCCCGCACATGCGCGCCAGCCTCCCACCGCCCACCCACACGCGCCGTCCGGGCGCCGAGGTGCGCGTCGACCCGCACGACGTGCGTCGCCCGCGCGCGCGCCGGGCGGGTGCCGGGCGTCGGGGGCGTGACGAGGCCCACGCCCCGTGCGACGTGACGCTGCGCACGAGTTCGTCGAATCGATTCGTGGCCGCCCTGGCGCGGTGCGACCATGGAAGGACCATGCGCGAGCCCGACCCGCAGGTGCCCGTCCCCGACGCCCCCGCCGTCCCGGCCCCCGGCACCGTCACGCCCTCCGTCCCCGCACCCTCCACCGCCGCCTCCGCCGCGCCCGCGACCGCCGCCGCAGCCGCCGCGGACGCCGCCGCGCCCGGCCCCGCCGTCCCGGGCGCCCCCGGGACCGCCGGCGCCGCCGACGCGCCCGACTCCCCGCGGTACCGCCCCGACGCCAAGCACGTGCTGCTGCTGGGCACGATGGCCGCGCTGCCCGCGGTCTCGACCGACATCTACCTGCCGTCGCTGCCCGAGGTCGCGCGCGACCTCGGCACCACCGCGGCGGCCGCGCAGCTGACGATCGCCGGGATGATGGTCGGCGGCGCGCTGGGCCAGCTCGTCGTCGGGCCGGTGTCGGACCGGTTCGGTCGGCGGCTGCCGGTGCTCGTCGGGGTCGCGCTGCACGTCGTGACGTCGCTGCTGTGCGCGATCGCCCCGGCCATCGTGCCGCTCGTCGCGCTGCGCGTCGCGCAGGGGTTCTTCAACGCCGCCGCCACCGTGGTGGCGATGGCGCTCATCCGCGACCGGTTCGTCGGGTCGGACGCGTCGCGGCTGATGTCGCGGCTCATGCTCGTGATCGGCGTCGCGCCGCTGTTCGCGCCGTCGGTCGGCGGGCTGATCGCCGGTGAGCTGGGGTGGCGCGCGGTGTTCGTGGCGCTCGCGCTGTTCGGTACCTCGGTGTGGGTGCTGGTGCTGCTCAAGATGCCCGAGACGCTGCCCGCCGAACGGCGCCGCACGGGCGGCGTGCGCACCGCGCTCGCCGGGTACGCGCACCTGCTGCGCGACCGGCACTTCGTCGCGCTCGCGGTGCTGCCGGGCCTCATGATGGCCGTCCTCATGACGTACGTCGTCGCGTCGCCGTTCGTGCTGCAGGAGGGCTACGGGCTCACCGAGCACCAGTTCGCGCTGCTGTTCGCCGTGAACGGCGTCGGGCTCGTGCTGGGGGCGCAGGTGAACGCGGCGATCGTGCGGCGCGTGTCGCCCATCCGGATCCTGCGCGTCGTGCAGGTGGCGACCGTCGTGCTCACGGGGGCGCTGCTGGTCGTCGCGCTCACCGGCGCGGGCGGCCTGTGGGGGCTGCTCGTCGTGCTGTGGCTCGTGCTCGCGCTGGTGAACTTCGCGCCGCCCAACGCGTCGGCGATCGCGCTGGGGCGGCACGGCGCCATCGCGGGCACGGCCGCGGCCTTCATCGGCGCGTGCCAGGCGGGCCTGGGCGGCCTGGTGAGCAACCTGTCCGGCCTGTTCGGCGGCGACGCGGTCGCGATGGCCGCGGTCATGACGGGCACGAGCGTCCTCGCGCTCGCGATCCTCGCGTTCGCGACGCCCGCGTTCCGCCGCGGCGGGGCCTGGTCGCTGGGCTGACGCCCGGCGGGACGCCCCGCGTCAGGCGCCGAACGCCACCCGCAGGCGCGCCACCGCGTCCTCCAGCACGTCCCGGCGCTTGACGAACGTGAACCGCACCCACGTGCGCAGCGCGTCGTGCGCCGCGGTGCCCGGGCGCGTGAAGGCACTGACGGGCACGCCCACGACACCGGCCCGCGCGGGCAGGTCGCGGCAGAACGCGACGCCGTCGCGTGCGCCGAGCGGCGCGGCGTCGGCGAGCACGAAGTAGGTGCCGTCGGGCCGCACGACGTCGAAGCCGGCGTCCCGCAGGCCCGCGAGCAGCAGGTCGCGGCGCTGCGTGAGCGACACGACGAGGTCGTCGACCCACGCGAGCGCGGCGGGGTCGGTGAGCGCGTGGGCGACCGCCGGCTGGAACGGTGCGCCCGACACGTACGTGAGGAACTGCTTGACCGTGCGCACCGCCGTCACGAGCTCGGCCGGGCCGGTGACCCACCCGATCTTCCAGCCCGTGAACGAGAACGTCTTGCCGCTCGACGACACCGTGAGCGTCCGGTCCGCCATGCCGGGCAGCGTCGCGAGCGGCACGTGCGGCACGCCGAACACGAGGTGCTCGTAGACCTCGTCGGTCACGACCAGCAGGTCGTGCGCGACCGCGAGGCGCGCGACCGCGGCGAGCTCGTCGGGCCGCAGCACCGCGCCCGTGGGGTTGTGCGGCGAGTTGAGCAGCAGCAGCCGCGTGCGGGGCGTCACGGCGGCGGTCAGCGCGTCGACGTCGAGCCGGAACCCGTCGGGCGTCGCGCGCAGCGGCGCCGTGGTGTGCGCGGCGCCGGCCATCGCGACGACCGCCGCGTACGAGTCGTAGTACGGCTCGAGCGTCAGCACCTCGTCGCCCGGGCCGACCAGCGCGAGGACGGCGGCCGCGAGCGCCTCGGTCGCACCGGTCGTGACGAGCACCTGCGTCTCGGGGTCCACGACGAGGCCGTACCGGGCGCGCTGGTGCGCGGCGACCGCCGCGCGCAGCGGCGCGGTCCCGGGGCCGGGCGGGTACTGGTTGACGCCCGCGAGGATCGCGTCGGCCGCGGCGCGCGCGACGGGCGCGGGGCCGTCGACGTCGGGGAACCCCTGGCCGAGGTTGAGCGCGCCGGTGCGCGCGGCGAGCGCTGACATCTCCGCGAACACGGTCGCGCGGACCGTGCCGTCGGCGTCGAGGAGCCCCGACGCCGCCGCGACCTGCTGCCACCGGCTGCTCACGCCCGCGAGCATAGGGCGGAGCGCCTCGGCCCGGTCCGACCGGTCGCGCGTCCGGCCCGGCTCAGAGCAGCCCGGCCGCCGCGAGCAGCCCGCTGACCACCAGCAGGGCGAGCGACGCCCACGCGGTCACCACCCACCACTCGGCGCGGTGGTGTCGCATCTCGCGGCTCTGCGTGCGGACGGCCATACCCCCACGATCGGCAGGTCCGGGCCGCTCGACAACGTCTGCGCCGGTGGGTCGTGAAGTTCACCCGGTCGGCCGCGACGCGGCGGTCCGCCACCCGCGACCCGCGCGGGTCAGCGCGTCGCGGTCTCCAGGTCCTGACCGAGGCTCGCGAGCTGCTCGCCGAGCCGCTGCAGCGCGCCGCCGGCCTCCGAACCCGCGCCGGAGGTCACGGCGTCGAGCTCGGTGCGCGCGGCCTCGACCTTGTCGCGCGCGGTCTGCAGCGCGTCGGCGGAAGCCGCCTCGCCGTCGGCCTTCGCCTGCTCGAGCGCGGTCCGGGCGTCGTCGACCGCCGACTGCGCCGACGTCACGGCCGCGTCGGCGCGCGTGCGGCTCTGCTCGTCGAGCGACGCGAGCGCCGCGCGGGCCTCCTCGACGCGCGCGGCCGCGGCGTCGGCGTGCGTCCGGGCCTCGGCGAGGGCCTCGCGCACCGAGTCTCCGGCCTCCGAGATGCCGGCCGCGGCGTCCTGCGCGGCGGTCGCGACCTCGTCGGCGATGTCCCGCGGGTCGCCGTCCGCGCACGCGCTCAGGCCCAGGGCCAGCGCGCCCGCGGTGGCGAGCCCGAGCAGGAGTCGCGCGGGGCGGTGACCGACGGGGCGGCGGGCGGGCGTGGGGGCGGTCACGGTGGCTCCTTCTCGACGGGGGCCGGGACCGTCGTGGTCCCGGGAGGCGACAGTCTGCCGCGCGGCGGGTGCCGCCGCGCGCCGTCTCACGAGGTCCTCACACGGCGGCCGTCGACCCCGCCCGGCCGGCCGTCGTGGGCCCGGGCAGGGCGACGCCCCCGCCGGCGTGGCCGGCGGGGGCGTCGGGAGCGGTGACGAGGGGGCGCCCCGTGGGGAGGGACGCCGGACCGTCGGGGAGTCGGTCAGGCCCCCGCCCGCTCGCGGCGGCCACGGACGTCCTCCAGCGACGTGCCGTAGTAGGCCGCGGTCATGATGTCCTTCATGTCGTCGATCATCGGCATGCGCGGGTTGGCCGGTGCGCACTGGTCCTCGTAGGCGCCCATGGCGACCTCGTCGAGGCGCGACATGAACTCCTGCTCGTCGACGCCCTGCGCCTGGAACGACGCCGGGATCCCGACCTTGGCGCGCAGCGCCTCGACCGCGATCGCGAACGACTCGACGCCCTCCTCGGGGGTCGACGCCGGCAGGCCGAGCATCTGCGCGATCGCCGCGAACCGCTCGGGAGCCACGTAGGACTCGTACTTCGGCCAGCTCGTGAGCTTGGTCGGGACGGTGCCGTTGTAGCGGATCACGTGCGGCAGCAGGGTCGCGTTCGTGCGGCCGTGCACCAGGTGGTACGTCGAGCCGACGACGTGCGCCATGGCGTGCACGATCCCGAGGAACGCGTTGCCGAACGCCATCCCGGCGATCGTGCCGGCGTTGTGCATCTTGGCGCGCGCGTCCTTGGTGGCCGGGTCGGCCGGGTCGCCGTTCACCGACTGCGCGAGGTTGTCGAAGATCAGGCGGATCGCCTGCAGCGCCATGCCGTCGGTGAAGTCGTTGGCGTAGACCGCGACGTACGCCTCGATCGCGTGCGTCAGGGCGTCGAAGCCCGAGTCGGCGGCGAGCGAGCGCGGCATCTTCGACGTGAGCACCGGGTCGATGATCGCGACGGTCGGCGTCAGCGCGTAGTCCGCGAGCGGGTACTTCTTGCCCGCGTCGGGGTCGGAGATGACGGCGAACGGCGTGACCTCGGCGCCCGTGCCCGACGTGGTCGGGATGCAGACGAGCTTGGCCTGCTCGCCCAGCGTCGGGAACTTGAACGCGCGCTTGCGGACGTCGAAGAACTTCTGCTTGAGGTCCGAGAACACGATCTCGGGGTGCTCGTACAGCAGCCACATGACCTTGGCGGCGTCCATCGGCGAGCCGCCGCCGAGCGCGATGATCGTGTCGGGGCGGAAGTGCCGCATGTTCGCGGCGCCCTTCTGCACGGTCTGCACGGACGGCTCGGGCTCGACCTCGTCGATGATCTGCACGGCCACGTTGTTCGAGCGGCGCCGCAGCACGTCGAGGACCTTGTCGACGAACCCGAGGGTCGTCATGGTCGTGTCGGTGACGATGGTGACGCGCTCGACGTCGGCCATGTCCGCGAGGTAGCGGATGGCGTTCGGCTCGAAGTACGTCTTGGCGGGGACCTTGAACCACTGCAAGTTGTTGTTCCTCCGGCCCACGCGCTTGACGTTGATGAGGTTCACCGCCGACACGTTGTTCGACACCGAGTTGTGGCCGTAGGAGCCGCAGCCCAGGGTCAGCGACGGGATGAAGGCGTTGTAGATGTCGCCGATGCCGCCGAGCGACGACGGCGCGTTGCAGATCACGCGGATGGCCTTGACGCGCTTGCCGTACTCGATCGTGAGCGCGTCGTCCTGCGTGTGGATCGCGGCCGAGTGGCCGAGGCCGTCGAACTCGACCATCTTCTCGGCGAGGGTCATGCCTTCCTCGGTGGTGCCGGCGCGCAGCACCGCGAGGACGGGGCACAGCTTCTCGCGCGTGAGGGGCTCGAACGGTCCGACGCCCGAGACCTCGGCGAGGATGATCGAGGTGTCCGCCGGGACCGTGAAGCCGGCCTGCTCGGCGATCCAGACGGGCGACTTGCCGACGACCGCGGGGTTGAGCTTGGCGCCGGCGCAGTTCTCGCCGCCGGCCTCGACGCCGAAGATGAACTGCTCGAGCTTGGCCTTCTCGGCGGGCGTCGCGCGGTACGCGTGCAGCCGGGCGAACTCGGCCATCGCGGCGTCGTAGATCTCGTCGTCCAGGATGACGGCCTGCTCGGACGCGCAGATCACGCCGTTGTCGAACGCCTTGCTGAGCACGATGTCGTTGATCGCGCGGGCCAGCTTGGCGCTCTTCTCGACGTAGGCCGGGACGTTGCCGGCGCCGACGCCCAGGGCGGGCTTGCCGCACGAGTAGGCGGCCTTGACCATGGCGTTGCCGCCGGTCGCGAGGATCGTGGCGACGCCCGGGTGGTTCATGAGGGCGCCGGTCGCGGCGAGCGACGGGAGCTCGACCCACTGGATGCAGTGCTCGGGCGCGCCCGCGGCGACCGCGGCGTCGCGCACGATGCGCGCGGCGGCGACCGACGACCGCTGCGCGTTCGGGTGGAACGCGAAGATGATCGGGTTGCGGGTCTTGAGCGAGATGAGCGACTTGAAGATCGCGGTCGAGGTCGGGTTCGTCACGGGCGTGATGCCGGCGATGACGCCGACGGGCTCGGCGATCTCGGTGATGCCGTTGAGCTCGTCGACGTTGATGACGCCGACGGTCTTGAGGTTCGCCATCGAGTTGGTGACGTGCTCGCACGCGAAGATGTTCTTCACGGCCTTGTCCTCGAAGACGCCGCGCCCGGTCTCCTCGACCGCGAGCTTGGCGAGCTGGCCGTGCTGGTCGAGCGCCGCGACCGCGCCCTTCTTGACGAAGCGGTCGACGTCCTCCTGCGTCATGGACTCGAACTGCGCGAGCGCCTTGGTGGCGTTGGCGACGAGCTCGTCGATCGCGAGCGCGACCGCGTCGGCCTCGCTGACGCCGAGGGCGGTGCCGGCGGGCTCCGCGACGGCGGTGGCCGAGGTCGCCTCGGCGGGCGCGTCGGCGGGGGCCTTCGCGCGGGTGCTCTTCTTGGTGGTCTCGGACACCTTCGACTCCCCTGGTAGTGGTGAGAAGGGGCGGACGCTGGAGTCGTCCGTCGCTGTCTCCGACGCTAGGGAGAGGGGGTCCCAGATACGTGGGATGAAAGTCCCCGCGCCCTGTGGACAACTCTCCCCGCGGGCCTCCGTCGGGGGTGCGCCGGGACCTGGGTCCCGCCCGGCGGCGCGGGCCTCGGCGCGCGCGGCCCGGCGCCGCACGCTGCACGGATGACACGTGCGCGACGCCTCGCCTAGCATCGGCCCGACTCGCCGGGGCCGTGCGCGCGACAGGGGACCTCGCCCCGCACCCGGGCTCCGGCAGTCCGACGCGCCCCGTGCGGGGCGCGCGGGACCCCGGGGACGCACTGTGATCAGGATCGGCATCGTCGAGGACGACAACGCGTGCGCGACGCGTCTCGTCGAGCACCTGCGACGGTACGAGCGCGAGCACGGCCGACGGTTCGCCGTCGCGCGCTTCGCCGACGGCGCGCAGGCCGTCGCGGCGCACCGCCCGGGCGCGGTCGACCTGCTGCTGCTCGACGTCGAGATGCCCGCGCTGGACGGCTTCTCCGCGGCCCGCGCGATCCGCGCCGTCGACCCGGACGTGCCGATCGTGTTCGTCACCCACCTCGCGCAGCAGGCCGCGCGCGGCTACGAGGTCGAGGCGCTGGGCTACGTCGTCAAGCCCGTGCCGTACTTCGCGTTCGCGCAGCAGGTGACGCGCGCGCTCGCGCGCGTGCGGCGCGACCACGAGGACGCGCTGCTGCTGACCGTCGACGGCGGGCTCGAACGCGTCCCCGTCGCCGACGTCGTGAGCCTCGAGAGCGCCCGCAACCGCACGACGGTGCGCACGCTCACGGCGCGGCACTCGGTGGTGCGTCCGCTCAAGGCGCTCGAGGCCGCGCTGCCGGGCGTCGGCTTCGCGCGCGCGGGGGCCGGGGCGGTCGTGCACCTGCGGCACGTGCTGGCGGTGCGCGACGGCGAGGCCGTGCTCGTCGACGGCCGGCGGGTGGCCATCAGCCGGGCCCGGCGCAAGGCGTTCCTCGCCGCGCTGACCGACCACCTCGGGGCGCGGGCGTCGTGATCCTCGCCTCGCTGGTCGACGCCCTCGCGGACGTCCCGCCCGACATCCCGCGCGTCCTCACGGGCCTCGCGGAGTGGCTCGCGTGCGTCGTGTACGTGCTGCTGCGGCGGCGCCGCTGGCCGTGGTCGCGGTTCGTGGTGCTCGCCGTCGCGGCGCTCGCGGTGCAGGTCGGCGTGCAGGTCGGCGCCGGGCACCTGCCGCTCGGGCTGTGGACCGTGGGCATGGCCGCCGCGGTCGCCGCGATGTACGGGTTCATCGTGTCGGCCGCGAAGGTGTCGGCGCGCGACGCCGGGTACTTCACGGCGCGTGCGCTCGTGCTCGCCGAGCTCGTCGCGGCGCTGCACTGGCAGATGCACGTGTTCTTCTTCGTGCCCGAGGGGCGCGCCGGCGGCGTGTGGTCCACGGGGTTCTTCGTGCTGGTGTACGCGGCGGCGTTCGCGGGCGCGTACGTCGCGGAGGCGCGGCACTTCCGGTCGCGGCAGTCGCTCGACGTCACGTCGGGCGAGCTCGCGTCGACCGTCGCGATCGCGCTCGTGACGTTCTTCATGAGCAACATCAGCTTCCTCAACGCGAACACGCCGTTCTCGGGCCGCCTCGGCCCCGAGATCTCGTACATCCGCACGCTCGTCGACCTGTGCGGCTTCGTCGCGCTGTACGCGCAGCAGGGGCAGCGGCTGCAGCAGCGGGCGCGCGCCGAGGTGCGCGCGGTCGACGAGATGCTGCGCCGCCAGCACGAGCAGTACCTGCAGTCCAAGCGCAGCATCGAGGTCGTCAACCGCAAGTACCACGACCTCAAGCACCAGATCGCGGTGATCCGCGCCGAGGACGACGACGACCGGCGCAGGTCCTACCTCGACGACCTCGACGCGAGCATCTCGGGCTACGCGCGGCAGGCGGACACGGGCAACGGCGTGCTCGACGTCGTGCTGACGACCAAGAGCCTGGAGTGCGCCGAGCGCGGCATCACGCTCACGTACGTCGTGGACGGCGCGGCGCTCGACTTCGTCTCGACCATGGACCTCGCGGCGCTGTTCGGCAACGCGCTCGACAACGCGATCGACGGGGCCGCGGCCGTGCCCGCGACCGACCAGCGCCTGGTGAAGGTCGCGGTGTACGCGCGCGACCGGTTCGTGCTGCTGTCGTTCGAGAACTACTTCACCGGCGAGCTGCGCACCGAGGACGGCGACATCGTCACGCGCCGCGCCGACCGCACGCGCCACGGCTACGGCCTGAAGTCGATCCGGCACACGGCCGAGAAGTACGACGGCTCGATGACGGTCAACACCGAGGGCGGCTGGTTCGTGCTGCGCATCCTGCTGCCCGTGCCGCAGGACGCACCCGCGCGACGCCCCTCGCGCCCCCGCCCGCGCGCCGCGGTCGAGCCGACCCCGTGAGGGCGGCGCGCTCAGCGCGCGTCGACCACCACGCCCGAGTCCCACAGGGACAGCGCGGACGCGATCGCCATGTGCATGTCGAGGTACAGGTACGACCCGAGGCGGCCGCCGAAGTGCACGCCGGGCTCGTCGGCGGCGAGCGCGCGGTACTCCTGCAGGCGGGCGCGGTCGTGCGGCGTCGCGACCGGGTAGTACGGCTCGTCGTCGGGCCCGGCCGCGCGCGACGTCTCGCGCATGACGACCGTGCGGTCCTGCGCGTGGCGGTCCTCGCGCTCGGGGTGGAAGTGCCGGAACTCGTGGACCCGGGTCCACGGCACGTCGAGGTCGGCGTAGTTCATGACGCTCGTGCCCTGGAAGTCCCGCACGGGCAGCACCTCGGTCTCGAGGTCGAGCGTGCGCCAGCCCAGCGGCCCGTGGTGGTGGTCGAAGTAGCGGTCGACGGGCCCGGTGTAGACGATCGGCACCTGCCCGCGCGCGGCGGCCTTCGACAGCGGCTGCGCGGGGTCGAGGAAGTCGACCCCCAGGCGCACGTCGATGCGGGGGTGCGACGCCATGGCCTCGAACCACGGCCCGTACCCGTCGGCGGGCAGACCCTCGTAGGTGTCGGAGAAGTAGCGCGCGTCGTACGTGTAGCGCACCGGCAGCCGCGAGATGACCGACGCGGGCAGCTCGCGCGGGTCGGTCTGCCACTGCTTGGCGGTGTAGCCGCGCACGAACGCCTCGTACAGCGGGCGGCCGATGAGCGAGACGGCCTTCTCCTCGAGGTTCGCGGCCGTGGCGGCGTCGACCTCGGCGGCGTGCTCGGCCACCAGGGCGCGCGCGGCGTCCGGTCCCATCGCGGTGCCGAAGAACTGGTTGAGCGTGCCCAGGTTGATGGGCAGCGGGTAGACCGTGCCCGCGTGCGTCGAGAACACGTGGTGCCGGTAGTCGGTGAACGCGGTGAACCGGCGCACGTACCGCCACACGCGCTCGTTCGACGTGTGGAAGATGTGCGAGCCGTAGCGGTGCACCTCGATGCCGGTGGCCTCGTCGACGCTCGACCACGCGTTGCCGCCCAGGTGGTCGCGCCGGTCGACGACCGTGACGCGCAGCCCCGCCTCCGCGGCGCGCTCGGCGACCGTGAGGCCGAACAGGCCGGCGCCGACGACGAGCAGGTCCATGCGACGACCCTCCGGTGCGGGGGAGCGCCGGGCCGGACGGCCCGGGCGGCTCGCAGTCTAGGCCGGGGCCGCGGCTGCCCCGGGCGCGCCCGGCGCGGGCGACCGAACGGCCACGGGATCCGACGGATCGTGCGAGCCGGGCGCCCCGGTGCGGCGTGCGGTGGTTGCGTGGTGGACGCCCGCGCCGAGCGCCGCCGCGGGTCGGCGGGACCCCGGCAGGCGGGTGCGGCCGCGACCGGCGAGGGAGGACCCCACCCGTGGACGGCGTGACCTACATCGGCGTGGTCGACGACGACCCGCACTCGCGTGCGACGGTCGTCGCGCACCTCCAGCGGTACGAGGAGGAGCACGGCGTCGAGTTCTCGGTGCGCACGTTCTCGGACGGCGCGCAGCTCACGCGCGGCTACCGCGCCGACTTCGACGTGCTGTTCCTCGACGTCGAGATGGCGCGCATGGACGGGTTCGAGACCGCGCACGCGGTGCGCGCGCTCGACGACCGCGTCGTCATCGTGTTCATCACGCGCATGGCGCAGATGGCGATCAAGGGCTACGAGGTCGACGCCCTGAGCTACCTGGTCAAGCCCGTGCCGTACTTCGCGTTCTCGCAGGAGCTCGCGAGGTCGCTGCAGCGCGTGCGTCGCACGCAGTCGGAGGGCGTCATGCTCCCGGTCGCGGGCGGCACGGCGCGCGTCGACGTCGCGGACATCGTGTACGTCGAGAGCATCAAGCACCGCATCGTCGTGCACGCGATCGGGCGGAGGTACGCGTTCACGGGGACCCTCAAGGCGATCGAGGAGCAGCTCGCGGGGCAGGGGTTCTTCCGCAGCAACAACTGCTACCTGGTGAACCTGCGGCACGTGCACGCGGTGCGGCAGTCGACGTCCGTGATGCTCGGCGGCGACGAGCTGCAGATCAGCCGCGCCCGCAAGCGCGCGTTCCTCGACGCGATGGCGGACCACCTCGGCGGCCGCGTGCCGTGACCTGCCCGTGACCTGAGGGACTGTTCGTGCACGCAAAGCGACGGTCCGTGTAGGGGCACGGTCCGGCGCCACGGCCGCTGCCTAGCGTGAACGCGCCGGCCACGGGACCACGACGTCCCGGGCGGCGACGGGTTCGCGAGTGCGCCGCGCGTGCACCGGCTCAGCGGTCCCACCCCGACGACGGGGCGGTGACGACGGGCGCGGGCGGGGCCACGAGACGACAAGGGAAGGTCGATGAAGACAACGAGTACGGCGCGGGTCGCCGCCAGCCGGTCGGCACGCCTCACGAGCGCCGCGCTGGTCGCGGGCCTCACGCTCACGGGCCTGGCGGCGTGCACCGCCGGCGACACCGACGACAAGGGCGCGTCCGCCGACGCGTTCACGACGCGCGAGGTGTCGGACGGCAAGACGACGTTCGTCGTCGTCGACAACCCGGGCGACGCCCCGACGCTCTCCTACGGCGCGGACAGCGACGTCGAGCTCCTCTCGGAGGACGTCGACGGCGCGAAGGTCGCGTTCAAGGACATGAACGGCAACGGCGAGCTGGACGCCTGGGAGGACTGGCGCAAGTCCCCGCAGGAGCGCGCCGCCGCCCTCGCCGAGGACCTGACGATCGAGCAGATCGCCGGCCTCATGCTCTTCAGCTCGCACGAGCGCTCGCAGGCCGACGGCCTCACCGACGCGCAGAAGGAGTACCTGACGGACTCCCACCTGCGCAACGTGCTGCACGCGGGCCCGAGCGACGTCAAGGCGACCGTCACGTGGGCGAACCAGATGCAGGCGTTCGCCGAGTCGCTCGCGACCGAGGGCGAGCCGTACGTGCCCGTCAACTTCGCGTCCGACCCGCGCTCGACCGCCGGCTCCGGCGGCTACAACGCCGAGGGCGACGACATCTCGCGCTGGCCGTCGAACCTCGGCCTCGCGGCCACGTTCGACGTCACGCACATGGACGAGTTCGCGCAGATGTCGTCCGCGGAGTACCGCGCGCTCGGCATCACCACGGCCCTCAGCCCGCAGATCGACCTCGCGACCGAGCCGCGCTGGCTGCGCGTCGGCGGCACGTTCGGCGAGGACGTCGACCAGAACACCGAGCTCGCGGCGGCCTACGTCCACGGCTACCAGAGCACGCGCGGCCAGGACGGCTGGGGCTCCGAGTCCGTCAACGCGATGATCAAGCACTGGGCCGGCGACGGCCCGGGCGAGGGCGGCCGCGAGGCGCACACCAACGCGGGCAAGTACGGCGTGTACCCGGGCGGCAACTTCGACGAGCACACCAAGGCGTTCCTCGGGTCGCTCGACTCGGCCGCCGTCATGACGGCGTACTCGATCGCGCTCGACGGCGACGGCGAGCCGCTGTTCGGCGAGCGTCGCGGCGCCGCGTACGACCACGGCCGCATGGACCTGCTCCGCAAGGAGAACGGGTACGAGGGCGTCGTCGTCACCGACTGGGGCGTCACGTCCAGCTACCTCGACCCCGAGAAGCCGTTCGGCATGGGCTGGGGCGCCGAGGACCTCACCGACGAGCAGCGTCACTACGAGGTGCTGCGCACGGGCCACGACATGTTCGGCGGCAACAACAAGGTCGAGCCGGTCCTGGCCGCTCACGACATGTGGCAGAAGGACTTCGAGGCCGGCAAGAACGACGTGGACGCGGACACCCGCTTCCGCGAGTCGGGCAAGCGCATCCTCACGATGTTCTTCCAGCCGGGCCTGTACGAGAACGCGTTCCTCGACCTCGAGGAGTCGCAGAAGGTCCTCGCGAGCGACGACAAGGTCGAGGCCGGCTACGCCGCGCAGCTCGACTCGGTCGTCATGCTGAAGAACGACGGCAGCACGATCGCGAAGTCCGACGCCGCGGCGTGGAAGGACAAGAAGGTCTACATCCCGCGGTCGTACAACGTCGGCTTCGCCGGCGCGTTCGGCCCCGCCGAGTACAAGGAGGCGCCCGGCCTCACGCTCGAGGTCGCCGAGGAGCTGTTCGGCGAGGTCGTCACCGACGAGGCCGAGCTCGACGCCGACGGCAAGGTCGTGAGCTACACCGCGCCCGACCTGTCCGACGTGGACCTCGTGCTGGTCGGCATGTCCAGCCCGGACAACGGCGGCACGTTCTCGAACATCGGCCACGACGTCGAGAACGACACGTGGTACCCGCTGTCGCTGCAGTACCGCCCGTACACGGCCGACGGCCCGAACGTCCGCCAGACGTCGATCGGCGGCGACCTCCTGCCCGACGGCACGAAGCAGAACCGCTCGTACTTCGGCAACACGTCGAAGATCGCGAACGAGTCCGACCTCGACGCGTTCGAGCGCGCGACGGCCGCCGTCGCGGCGTCCGGCAAGGAGATCCCCGTGATCACCGTGCTCAAGGCGATCAACCCGGTCGTCCCGGCCGAGTTCGAGGCCGCGTCCGACGCGATCGTCGTCGGGTTCGGCACGAGCGACAAGGCGCTCCTCGAGGTCGCGCTCGGGCTCCACGAGCCCGCCGGCCGCCTGCCGATCCAGTTCCCCCAGGACATGGACACGGTCGAGGCGCAGCAGGAGGACGTCAGCAAGGACATGACGCCCTACACCGACGCGTCGGGCAACACGTACGACTACGGCTTCGGCCTGAACTTCGCGGGCCCGATCGGCTGACCCGCGCACCGTCCGGGCCGGTCGGCGACCACGTCGTCGACCGGCCCGGGCACCGCACCGGCGGGCGTCCTGGGGACACCGACCGGCGCGGGCCTGGGCCGCGGGGTGGGCTCGCGGCCGGAACCCACGAAGGAGCAGAAGTGAAGCGGAACAAGGTGCTGCACACCGGGCTCGGCCTGCTGGTCGCCGCGACGGGCGTCTTCGGCCTCGCGGCCTGCGGCAACGACGACGGCGGCAGCCAGGACTCCGGCACGTCGGACAGCGCCGCGGCCGAGGTCGACGTCAAGGACGACCTCGAGAACGCGCGCAAGGCCGTCGCCGATGCGCTCGCCGAGGACGACTCGTGGGCGCAGATCATGCTCGCGAGCGACGTCGACGCGCCGACCGTGAAGTACGGCCTGCTGGTCGTGCCCTACTCCTACTCGGACGCCGCCTCGCGCGTGCAGGGCACCATCACGATCACCGACGGCAAGTACACGATCGACGCCGACTCGGCCGCGACGGGCGACACCTGGCGCATCGACCAGGACGGCAAGATCACCGAGGTCTCGGAGTAAGGACCCCCGCCGGCCCGCCCACCGGGCGGGCCGGCCTCCGTGCGCGCGCCAGGACGGCGCCGCACCCCGCGCACGAGCACGCCGACGGCCCCGTGGACGACGGTCCGTGCCCCGGAACCGACCGATCGTGCGGCCGCGGCGGGCGCTCACGACACCGCTCCTAGCCTGATTCGTGAGCCCGCACTCGAGGAGGAATGCAGTGAACGCCAGGTCGAAGAACGACCGCGCCAAGGCGCCGATGTCCAACAAGAAGTTCCTGTGGATCTGGGTCCCCGTGCTCGCCACGGTGACCGTGCTGACGGTGGTCGCGAACATCGCCCTGAGCGTCGCGGGTGGCTGGGTCGCCTCGCAGCTGGGCACCGGCACGTACACGTTCACCAACTCGGACGAGTCGAAGGACTGGGACACCGAGTACTACACGCCCGAGCTCGCGTCGATGGAGGACGTCGACGTCGCGGCGAAGGACCTCGTCGAGGAGATCGCCGGCTCCGGCATCGTCCTGGCGAAGAACGAGACCGCCGCGCTGCCGCTGGCGCCCGGCGGCCGCGTGACGCTCCTCGGCCGCGCCGCCGCCGACCCGGTGTTCGGCGGCTCGGGCTCCGGCTCGGTCGACACGAACTCGGCCGTCACGCCGCGTGCGGGCCTCGAGAACGCGGGCTTCCAGGTCAACGAGACCGTGCTCACCGCGATCGAGGAGTACGCCGCGGAGAACAAGCGCGGGCACATCGAGATGGACCGCCCCGACATCTCGACCTACGACATCGGCGAGCTGCCGGTCGCCGACTACCAGGCCGTCGCGTCGTCGTTCGCGGACTACGCGGACGCCGCGGTGGTCGTCATCGGCCGCCCGGGCGGCGAGGGCGGCGACCTCACGCAGGACATGTCCGGCTGGGACGACGACGCGGCCCCCGGGCAGCACCAGCTCGAGCTGAACAAGGCCGAGCGCGACCTGATCGAGCTCGCGAAGGCGAGCTTCGAGACCGTCGTCGTCGTCGTGAACGCGTCGACCACGATCGAGATGGGCGACCTGCAGGCCGACCCGGGCGTCGACGCGATCCTGCTCGCGGGCTCGCCGGGCGCCACCGGCTTCAACGCGCTGGGCGGCATCCTGTCCGGTGACGTGAACCCGTCGGGCCGCACGGCCGACGTGTGGGCCGCCGACTTCACGGCCGACCCGACGTTCGTCAACTTCGGCGCGTTCCTCTACGACGGCATCGAGGTCTCGTACCCGCAGTCGGCGGTCGAGCGCGCGACGTCGAACGCGACCGTCACCGACGAGGCGCCGTTCGTCAACTACGCCGAGGGCATCTACGTCGGCTACCGCTACTACGAGACCGCCGCCGCCGAGGGCTTCCTCGACTACGACTCCGCGGTCGTCTACCCGTTCGGCTACGGCCTGAGCTACACCGACTTCGCGTGGCGCCTGGTCGACCAGCAGCTCGGTGACGTGGACGGCACCGTCGCGCTCACGGTCGAGGTCACCAACACGGGCACGGTCCCGGGCCGCGACGTCGTCGAGCTCTACTACACGGCGCCCTACACCAAGGGCGGCATCGAGAAGGCCGAGGTCGTGCTGGGCGGCTTCGCCAAGACCGGCGTCGTCGCGCCGGGTGCGAGCGAGACCGTGACGATCGAGGTCGACGTCGAGGACATGGCGTCCTACGACCACCTGGGCGAGCGCGCGTACGTGCTCGAGGCCGGCAACTACGTGCTGTCGCTGCGCACGGACTCGCACACGGTCGCCGAGGGCGTCGCGCCCGTCACCTACACGGTCGACTCCGACGTCGTGTACTCGGGCGAGAACCACCGTGCGTCCGACCGCACCGAGGTCACGAACCTGTTCGACGACGTGTCGGACCGGTTCAGCACGACGCCGCAGGACGGCAAGATCCTGTCGATGTCGCGCGCCGACTTCGCGGGCACGTTCCCGAAGGCGCCGACGGCCGACCTGCTCGCGGCGGACGACGCGATCCGCGAGGGCTTCGCCGCGTGGGACGCGCAGGCGCAGGCCGACGCGTTCGACGGCCCGAAGCCGGCGACCGGCAAGAGCACCGACCTGACGCTCGCCGACCTGCGCGGCCTGCCCAAGGACGACCCGAAGTGGGACGAGCTGCTCGACTCGCTGTCGGTCGGCGACATGACGGACATGCTGCTCAACGGCGCGTACCAGACGGCCGCGATCGCCTCGATCGCCAAGCCGCAGACGCTCGAGCCGGACGGCCCCGCGGGCTTCTCGTCCTTCATCAACCAGTCGATCAACGGCGTGGCCTACCCGTCGCAGTTCCTCATCGCGCAGACGTGGGACACGCAGATCGGCGAGCGCATGGGCCGCATGCTCGGCGAGGAGGCCCTGCACAAGGGCATCAACGGCTGGTACGCGCCCGCCGTGAACCTGCACCGCTCGCCGTTCGGCGGCCGCAACTTCGAGTACTACTCGGAGGACCCGCTGCTGTCGGGCGCGATGCTCACGTCCGTCGCGAACGGCGTGGCCGAGAAGGGCGTCTACACGCTCATCAAGCACTTCGCGATGAACGAGCAGGAGACCAACCGCGTCAACAACGGCATCGCGACGTGGGCGACCGAGCAGACGATCCGCGAGCTCTACCTCAAGCCGTTCGAGATGGCCGTCAAGGGCATCACGATGGACGTGCGGTACGTCGCGGACGACAAGGGCACGGTCGAGCAGACCACCGTCGGGTCGACGGGCGTCATGAGCTCGTTCAACCGCATCGGCGCGACGTGGGCCGGCGGCTCGCCCGCCCTCATGGACGGCGTGCTGCGCGGGGAGTGGGGCTTCGAGGGCTTCGCGATCTCGGACTTCAACCTCTACCCGTACATGAACCCGAACGAGGGCATCGCCGCGGGCACCGACCTGCAGCTCACGTTCCAGCCGTCGAAGTCCTTCAACGACACGTCGTCCGCGAAGGCCCTGACGGACATCCGCGACGCGACCCACAACATCCTGTTCACGGTCGCGAACTCGAACGCGATGAACGGGCTCGCACCCGGCGCGACGGTCACCTACACGCCGCCCACCTGGGTGTACGTGCAGATCGGCGTGTCGGTCCTGCTCGGCCTGCTCGTCGTGGCCGGCGGCGTGCTGGTCACACGCCGCGTGCTGCGGCACCGCGGCACCACGGCGGCCTGATCGCCGGGCCGGGCCCCGCCCACGCGGCGGGGCCCGGCGCCCGGGCCCCCGTCGGGTCGGCGGCGCCCACCACCGTCGACCCGACGGCGAGGCCGCGCGCCCGCACCGCCCCGCCACACCCCTGAACCACCGAGGAGACACCGTGCGAACCGAGGACGCCGCCACCGCGTCGCCGCGCGCGACCGTGACGACCGACGACCTGACGCTGCTGGAGAAGGCGGCGCTGCTGACGGGTGCGTCGGTGTGGCAGACGCACGCGCTGCCGCGGCACGGCGTGCGCGCGCTGTGGCTGGCCGACGGCCCGCACGGCGTGCGCAAGCAGGTCGGCTCGGCCGACCACCTCGGCCTCAACGCGTCGGAGCCCGCGACGTGCTTCCCGACGGCCGCGACGGTCGCCAACACGTGGGACGTCGACCTCGCGGAGCGGGTCGGCGAGGCGCTGGGGACCGAGGCCGCGGCGCAGGGCGTCGACGTGCTGCTCGGCCCCGGCCTCAACGTCAAGCGCTCGCCGCTGGGCGGCCGCTCGTTCGAGTACTTCTCGGAGGACCCGCTGCTGTCCGGGCGGCTGGCCGCCGGCTACGTGCGCGGCATCCAGGCGCAGGGCGTCGCGGCGTGCCCCAAGCACTACGCGGCGAACTCGCAGGAGCTGCGGCGCATGGTGTCCGACTCCGTGGTCGACGAGCGCACGCTGCGCGAGATCTACCTCTCGGCGTTCGGGATCGTCGTCACCGAAGCGCGCCCGCGCTCGATCATGTCGGCGTACAACCTGGTCAACGGGGTCTACGCCAACGAGCACCCGTTCCTGCTGACGACGGTCCTGCGCGACGAGTGGGGCTTCGACGGCGCCGTCGTCACCGACTGGGGCGGCTCGAACGACATCGTGGCCGGCACGGCGGCGGGCTCGTCGCTCGAGATGCCGGCCGCCGGGCTGGACTCGGCGCGCCAGGTCGTCGCCGCGGTGCGCGACGGGCGCCTGCTGGGCTCCGACGTCGACGCGCGCGCGGCCGAGATCCTGCGGCTGGTCGCCGAGGCGCGCGACCCCGGGACCGCTCCCACCGTGGACGCCGACGCGCACCACGCGCTGGCCCGGGACGTCGCGGCGCGGAGCGCCGTGCTGCTGAAGAACGACGACGCGATCCTGCCGCTCGCGGCGGGCACGCGCGTCGCGGTGGTCGGCGACTTCGCGCGCACCCCGCGCTACCAGGGCTCGGGCTCGTCGGTCGTCAACCCGACGCGGCTCGAGTCGGTGCTCGACGTCATCGGCGCCTCGGGCCTGGAGATGACGGCCTTCGCACCCGGGTTCACGCGCAACGGCTCGCCCGACCCCGCGCTGCGCGCGCAGGCCGTCGAGGCCGCGCGCGACGCCGACGTGGTCCTGCTGTTCCTGGGCCTCGACGAGATCGCCGAGTCCGAGGGCCTCGACCGCTCGACGCTCGCGCTGCACCAGGCGCAGGTCGAGGTGCTCGACGCGGTCGCGGCCGTCAACCCGCGCACCGTCGTCGTGCTGTCGGGCGGCGGGGTCGTCGAGACGCCGTGGCTCGGGCAGGCGCGCGCGCTCGTGCACGGCTACCTCGCCGGGCAGGCCGGGGCCAGCGGGCTGCTCGACGTGCTCACGGGTGCGGTCAACCCGTCGGGGCACCTCGCCGAGACCATGCCGCTCGCGCTCGCCGACACCCCGACCGCGGGGATCTTCCCCGCGACGGGCCGCACGGCCGAGTACCGCGAGGGCCTGTTCGTCGGCTACCGCTACTACACGTCGGCCGGCGTGCCCGTCGCGTTCCCGTTCGGGTACGGCCTGTCGTACACGACGTTCGAGCACCGCGACCTCGTCGCGACGCCCGAGAAGGCGACCGTCACGGTGACGAACACGGGCGACCGGTCCGGCGCCGACGTCGTGCAGGTGTACGTCGCGCGCACGTCGTCGGGCGTGCACCGCCCCGTGCGGACCCTCGCCGGGTTCGCGCGCGTCGAGCTCGCTCCGGGCGAGTCCGCGACGGTCGAGGTGCCGCTCGGCGACGCCGCGTTCCGGCACTGGGACACGGCCACGGGTGCGTGGCAGGTCGAGCAGGGCACGTGGGACGTGCTCGCGGGCCACCACGTCGACGACCTGCCGCTGCGCGCCGCGGTCGAGCTCACGGGCACCGTCCCGTCGCGCACGCAGGACGTGACCGGCCCGTACCGCACGGGCCACGTCAAAGACGTCACGGACGCCGACTTCGCGGCGCTGCTGGGGCGGCAGGTCCCGGCGGGCGACTGGTCGGGGCCGCTCGGCGTCAACGACCCGCTGTCGCGCCTGGCCGACGCGCGCTCGCCGCTCGCGCGGGGCGCGTACCGCCTGCTCGCGTCGCGGCGCGACGCCGCGGCCCGCAAGGGCACGCCGGACCTCAACGTGCTGTTCCTGCTCAACATGCCGTTCCGCGCCATCGGGAAGATGACGAACGGCATGGTCAGCGCCGAGATGGTCGACGGGATCCTCCGCATCGTCAACGGCCACTTCCTCTCCGGCGCGGGCTTCACGCTGCGCGCCTACGTCCGCAACGTGCGCGCGAACCGCCGCACCGCCCGCGCGCTGCGCGGCGACTCCTGACCCCGGAGGCACCCCCATGCTCACGCGCCTGAAGTCCGCCTGGCACTCCTTCGAGGAGCGGCGCCCGGGAGTCGCGCAGTTCGTCGTGTTCCTCGTGCTCAGCAACGGCATCACCGCGCTGCAGCTCGCGCTCATGCCGCTCATCAAGTGGCTGTTCGGCATGACGGCGCTCGTCGACACCGCGTTCCAGGTGTGGCCGGTCGGGTCGAACCCCGACGGGTCGCAGTACTTCGTGTTCGACTACGCGGCCGGTGCGCTGCCGCTGGGCGGCGGCGGCCTCGCGTACTTCCTCGCGGTGCAGATCACGCTGCTCGTGGCGCAGGTCATCAACTTCTTCGCGCAGCGCAGCATCACGTTCAAGTCGAACTCGTCGATCGCCAAGGCCGCGTTCTGGTACGCGGTGGCGTACGTCGTCATCACGATCCTCGCCGCGGCGGCGCAGGGCTGGTACAAGGCGCCCATCTACGATCTGTTCATCGACACCTGGGGTCTGGGTGGCACCGGCGAGACGCTCGCCGACTTCGTCACCATGATCATCAACGCGGCGATCTCGTTCTGGGTGTTCTTCCCGATCTTCAAGGTCATCTTCAAGCAGGTTCCCGCCGAGGCGGGCGCGCAGGGGGCTGCGTCCGACTCGGAGGTACGTACGTCGTGAACCCGTTGCTGTCCGTCGTCATCCCGGCGTACCAGGCGCAGGACTGCCTGGCACGCGCGCTGGACTCGGTGGTGGGCTTCGGCGACGAGGTCGAGGTGATCGTGGTCGACGACGGGTCGACCGACGGCACGGCCGACCTCGCGCGCCGCTACGTCGAGCGGTTCGCGGGGCAGGTGCACCTGCTGAGCAAGCCGAACGGCGGGCACGGCTCGGCGATCAACGCCGGGCTCGAGCGCGCGACGGGCACGTACCTCAAGGTCGTCGACGCCGACGACTGGCTGGACCGCGACGCGCTCGCGCAGGTCCTGGCGACCCTGCGCGCGCAGGTGGCGGACGGCGGCGGGGTCGACCTGCTGGTGTCGAACTTTGTCTACGAGAAGGTCGGCAAGCGCCGCAAGACCGTGGTGCGCTACTGCGGCGCGCTGCGGCGCGGGCGCGTCTCGACGTGGGCGCAGACCCGGCACTTCGGCAAGCGGCAGTACCTCATGATGCACGCGCTGACGTACCGCACCGACGTGCTGCGCCGCTCGGGCCTGCGGCTGCCGGAGCACACGTTCTACGTCGACAACCTGTACGCGCTGGTGCCGCTGTCGCACGTGCACACGCTGTACTACCTGGACGTCGACCTGTACCGGTACTTCATCGGCCGGCCCGACCAGTCGGTGCAGGAGTCGGTCATGCTGCGCCGCCTGGACCAGCAGCTGCGCGTCAACTGGCTCATGCTCGACCACGTCACCGGCACGGTCGCGCACGACCGCCGGCTGCGGCGGTACCAGCTGCACTACGTCGAGATCATCTGCGCCGTCACGTCGATCCTGCTGCTGCGGGCCGGCACCGCGCAGGCCCTGGCGGAGAAGGAGGCCCTGTGGTCGCAGATGCGCGCGCAGGACCCTGAGCTCTACCGCAAGGTCCGCTGGTCGGGCCTGGGGCAGATGTGCAACCTGCCCGGCGCGACGGGGCGGCGCGTGTCCGTGCTGGCGTACCGGGTCGCGCAGCGCGCGATCGGGTTCAGCTGACGGTCCGGTCCGGCTGGCGGGTCGGCCTCGGCTGACGGGTCGGCGTCAGCTCGCCCGTCGCCGCGCGTGGCGGTCGAGCTCGCGCGCGAGCTGCGGTCGCACGACGCGTCCGCGGGCCCACGCCGTCCATCCGCGCGCCGAGACCTGCACCCACCGGTAGTTGACGACCTCGACGACCGTGAACGCAGCCGTGCCCGCGGCGACAGCCGCGGCGCGAGTGCCGACGTCGGGTCCCGCGCCCGTCGCCGCACCGAGCGCGAGCGCCGCGAGCACCGCGAGGGCGACCACGCCGCACGCGAGCAGCACGGCCTCGGTGACCCGCAGCCACCGCAGCGGCACGTGCCCGCGCGCCCGGCGCCACCAGAACGCCGCGGCGACCAGCAGCGCGACGCCCAGCGCGCCCGCCGCGGGCAGCAGCACGACCAGGTCGCCCGCCTGCGGGCGCGCGAACCACACGAGCAGCGGCGGCAGCAGCAGCCCGCTCACGGCCTCGCCCGACGCGAGCTGCCCGAGCTCGCGGCGCACCGCGGCGGGGGAGCGGCGGACGCCGCGGCGACCGTGCGTCGGGGCGTCGTCGGTCGTCGGCGGGGCGGCTGCGGGGTCGACCACGCGACCACCCTGCCATCGCTCGGCGTGGGCGGTGCGCCGGGACCGGGTCGACGTGGGCACGGAGGCGGAGGTGCGGTCGCGGTCCGTCGCACCTTCCCGTCGAACCCGTCCCCAGGCGTCGTCCGCGCCCCTACGGTGGGTCGATGAGGCCGATGCCGAGGACGGTCCCGCTGGCCGTGGGGCTCGTCGGCGGTGCCGTCGGGGTGCTGGCGGCGTGCTCCGGCCCCACCGACGGCACCGGGTACCTACAGGTGTGTCGGACCTGGAGAGCCTGTCCGGCAGCGACCACTTCGCCGCCGAGCCCGCGCGTCACGGCATGCTCGGTGTGACGTCGCGCGTTTGCGTGACGGTCCGGGTCGACAACATCGAGCGGATGCCGATGTGGCTGCAGGGCATGTAGGTCACCCAGGACGGCGACGTCCCTCTGGCGTCTGTCGTCGACCTGCCGGGCTGCCCTTCGGGGACAGGGCGGGGTCCAACCGCAGATCGCGGCCGTCCTCGGCTACTGCTCGCGCGCCGCGGCTGACTGGCTGCTCGGCTGAGACCGGGGCACGGTGCGAGGTGAGCGCTGCCGGCCTCCGGCCGCGTTCATGCGCGAACAGCTCCACTTGGCTCCTACCGACCTGCTGGGGGCGCGAGCTCGCGCCGTCATCAGGTGGCGCATCGGGCGAGGAATGCGCTTCATCGCGCGCCCCGCTCGCCTACCTCACTCCGAGACGACACGGACCAGTGACAGGCGCTACGACTGTCGGGCAGGCAGTCATTGACTCCGCACACTTGCGGACATTGCGGTCCTCCTGGCGTCGGCTGGCGGCGCAAGGCAAGGGGGCAGGGATGCGTTCTGCAGTCAGTGGTTTCGCGCCAAGAGCGCTGGTGGCGGCCGTGGTGGCTGTCGCCACGGCACTGGTGACAGCCGGCAATGCGATGGCAGCGGAGACCCAGGTCGACCGGTGGCGGGCACAGATGCTGGAACTGGAGCAGGTGGCCGACACGATGACCGCCGCGACGCCGGAGCGCACGCTGGAGGTGCTGGAGTCGCTGCCGGCTGACGCGCTGGCGACGAGCTCGGGGGCGGTCCCGACCGGCGAGGTGGCGAGCTGGGTCACTGCTGAGGGTGAGGAGCTGCTCGTCGTGGCGCTCGAGGACGACCTCGGTCTGTCGTCCCTGACGCTGCGGCTGGACGGGTCGGAAGTGAAGCAGTCCGTCGAGATCGCAGTCGCGGCCAGCAACCGTGGCGTGGTGCAGACGAGGCAGTGGACCAATGGTGCGCTCGTGTCCACCGAGACGATTCTCTCGGAGAGCCCGCGCCAGATCAGCAGGTCACTGACGACCGCGGCGGGGACGACAAGCTCCACTCAGTCGGTGAACCCGACCTTGGCGGGCGCAAAAACGCGCGTGGGAGCGACGGTCAACGCGAAGTGGCACCCGTTCTCGTGGTTGCGCTTCAAGTCGTGCATGCTGGACGCGCAGGTCAGTTGGGCGCTGCTGGCGATCTTCGCGACTGCGCGCGGAGCTGGTGCAGTCGTGACGGCGGGCCTCGCGCTGTTCGGCTGCGCCGCGGCCGTGGGCCTGCCCTCGGGCGCGATGGGTGCGTGCACTGCCTACGCGACCTACTGGTGAGGCCCGCCGCGGTGCACGTGAGGGTCGGTACGTCCTAGAAAGGGGCTGGCATGAGACCGCAGATGGCGGGCCCGTTCGCTCTGGCTGGCTTGTTGGCGTGGATCGCCGCGGGACTGGGCGAGGGCGGTGCATCCTCGTTGGTGCTCTGGCCGACGTCCCTGGTCCTGCTGGTGCTGGCGATGCTCGCCGCTCGCCGTCGGGCGCTTGAGGAGGACAGGCGCTCAGCTGCCACGTTGTTCGCGGCCCGCCCCGTGGTCCTCACGGCCGGGATGGCGTTCGGTGCGCTGATCGGGGTTGCGCTGGTGTGGCATCAGATCGCACCCCTGTGCCTGGGCGCAGCGGCTGTGGTGGTGGCAGCACTCGGGTTGTTCGGTGCCCGTGCGCGCCACGAGCGCCGCAGCAGTGAGCCGTGACCTGTCCGAGGCGGTGCGTCGTACCGGGCTGACGCGTTCGTGCCCACAGCTCACCAGCGGCACCCCCTGTCGGCGCCACGCCGACGGGGTGCCGCTGGTGACGGTCAGCCGGACATCGCTTCCAGGGCCGAGGCGTCCTCGGCCTTGAGGAGGCCGGCTCCGACAGCGGGCCGTCCTTGCCGGCGCCCTCATCGCTCTCGCGCTGCACCGCCCCGGGTTCAGTGGAGGCGGGACACTACCGCCGCCTGTCGCCGGTTCCGGCCTTCGCGTGTCAGTGCGGGCCGCCGAGTGCGTCGGGCCGGGCCTCGCGGTGCGCAGCTCTCGCGTGGTCTGTTCGATGTCGGCGTCGGTGCACGGCATCGCCCCGGCGTCACCCGAGTGGCGCTGCGGTGCACCCGAAAGGCCTGCTGATGTGGGCGTGTGTGGGCCGGGCAGGGCCGGTAACGCCGCGAGCCGCCCCGCCGGTGACGGCGGGACGGCTCGTGGTGGTGGTGCGCCCGAAAGGATTCGAACCTTCGACCTTCTGCTCCGGAGGCAGACGCTCTATCCGCTGAGCTACGGGCGCGCAGCGATCACCGAGACTACCAGCCCGCGGGCGGGTGCTCCGACCCGCGCACGGGCGCGCGCGTCAGGCGTCCTCGAGCAGTCCTGACAGGTACGCGCTGGTCTCGCTCGCGGCGCGCTCGGGGTTGCCCGCGACGATCGCCTCGACGAGCGAGTCGTGCGCGTCGTCGGCGTGCGAGTCGGTGACGAAGTTGAAGCGGATGTTGTCGCCGATGGCCTCGAGCAGGTTGTCGTAGAGCGACTGCAGCACCGGGTTGCCGGAGGTCCGGACGATGGACCGGTGCAGCTCGAGGTCGGTCGCGACCATCGCGTCGAGGTCGCCGCCCTCGTACGCGCGGGCGCGCGCGTCGCGCTTGGCCAGCAGGTCGGACGCGTCGGTCGCGGTGCGGCGGCGGGCCGCGAGGCGCGCGGCCTCCATCTCCAGCGCGCGGCGCACCGACACGACGTCGCGCTGCCGGGCGTCGGCGATCTGCCGGCCCATCGTCACGGCCATCTCGGAGCGCGACAGCACGTACGTGCCCGAGCCCTGGCGGCGCTCCACGAGGCCGGCGTGCACGAGCGACTGCACGGCCTCGCGCACGGTGTTGCGGCCCACGCCCAGCAGCTCGACGAGCGCCGGCTCGGGCGGGATGCGCGAGCCCACGGCCCACTCGCCCGAGCTGATGCGCGACCGCAGCGCCTCGACGGCGGTGTCGATCAGTCCCGTGCGTCGTGCCATGGGCGGTGTCTCCTCGTGTCCAGGGGGTGCCGCCGGCTGCGACGACCGCGGCGCCCCTGCCCGAGTCAACACGTCCGACGACCGGGGGACCAGTCCCGCGGCCCCAGGGTGTCGGCGGCGTGTCGCGGACGGCGGTCGACGGGCGGAACGCCGGGCTCGGTGGTCCGACGGTTCCCCTACCCTGGGAGGGTGACTCCCGACCAGCTCGCCGACGCACTGCGCGGCGCTCTCGTGCACGCCGTCGACGACGGCACGTTCGCCCTCGACCCGGCCGCGATCCCGGCCCGTGTGCACATCGAGCGACCCCGCCAGCGCGAGCACGGCGACTGGTCGACGAACGTCGCGCTGCAGCTCGCCAAGAAGGCGGGCACGAACCCGCGCGCGTTCGCCGAGGAGCTCGCGCGTCGCCTCGCCGACGTGCCGGGCATCGCGGCCGTCGAGATCGCAGGACCGGGGTTCCTCAACATCCGCCTCGACGCGGCCGCCGCGGGTGAGCTCGCGCGCGGCGTCGTCGAGCAGGGCGAGGCGTACGGGCGCAACGACACGTTCGCGGGCGTGCGCGTCAACCTCGAGTTCGTGTCCGCGAACCCGACGGGCCCGATCCACATCGGCGGCGTGCGCTGGGCGGCGGTCGGCGACGCGCTCGCGCGCGTGCTGCAGGCGTCGGGCGCCGACGTGGCCCGCGAGTACTACTTCAACGACCACGGCGTGCAGATCGACAAGTTCGCGCGCTCGCTCGTGGCGCGCGCGCGGGGCCTCGAGGCGCCCGAGGACGGCTACGGCGGCCAGTACATCACCGAGATCGCCGACCAGGTCGTGGCCGACGCGCTCGCGGCCGGCGAGCCCGACCCGCGCACGCTCCCGGACGACGAGGCGCGCGAGGCGTTCCGCGCGCGCGGCGTCGAGCTGATGTTCGCCGAGATCAAGCAGTCGCTGCACGACTTCGGCGTGGACTTCGACGTGTACTTCCACGAGGACTCGCTGCACGAGTCGGGTGCGGTCGACCGCGCGATCGCGCGCCTGCGGGACGCGGGGCACGTGTTCGAGGCCGACGGCGCGACGTGGCTGCGCACGACCGACTTCGGTGACGACAAGGACCGCGTCATCGTGAAGTCGGACGGCGAGGCCGCGTACATCGCGGGCGACATCGCGTACTACCTCGACAAGCGCGAGCGCGGCTTCGACCGCGTGTTCATCATGCTGGGCTCCGACCACCACGGGTACGTGGGCCGCATGATGGCCGTGTGCGCGGCCTTCGGCGACACGCCGCACGTCAACCTCGAGCTGCTCATCGGCCAGATGGTCAACCTCGTCAAGGACGGCGCACCCGTGCGCATGTCCAAGCGCGCGGGCACGGTCCTGACGATCGACGACCTCGTCGACGCGGTCGGCGTGGACGCCGCGCGCTACGCGCTGTCGCGCTCGTCGTCGGACCAGCCGATCGACCTCGACCTCGACCTGCTGGCCAAGGCCACCAACGAGAACCCCGTGTTCTACGTGCAGTACGCGCACGCGCGCACCGCCGCGGTGGCCCGCAACGCGGCCGAGGCGGGCGTGCGCCGCGAGGACGGGTTCGACGCGTCGCTGCTCGACCACGACTCCGAGGGCGTGCTGCTGGGCCTGCTCGCGGACTTCCCGCGCGTCGTCGCGCAGGCGGCCGACCTGCGCGAGCCGCACCGCGTCGCGCGGTACGCCGAGGACGTCGCGGGTGCGTACCACAAGTGGTACGACCAGAAGCGTCGCGTCGTGCCGTGGGGCGACGAGGAGCTCACCGACGCGCACCGCACGCGCCTGTGGCTCAACGACGCCACGCGTCAGGTGCTCGCGAACGCGCTCGCGCTGCTCGGGGTGAGCGCGCCGGAGCGCATGTGACGCGCGACGGGGCGACCACCGACGGGGGCACGCCGCTCGGGCTGCCGTGGTCGACGGGCGTCGTGCGCGGCACCGACGGGGCCGTGCGGGTCGCGGGCGTCGACGTGCGCGACCTCGCGGCGACGCACGGCACGCCCGCGTACGTGCTGGACGAGGCGGACCTGCGGGCGCGTGCCCGGGCGTACCGGTCGGCGTTCGAGACCGCGTGCGCGCAGGTCGGCACGGGCGTCGACGTCTACTACGCGGGCAAGGCGCTGCTGACGCGCGCGGTCGCGCGCTGGGTGCACGCCGAGGGGCTGCGCGTCGACACCGCGAGCGGCGGCGAGCTGGCGGTCGCGCTCGCGGCCGGCGTCCCGGGCGCCCACCTGGGCCTGCACGGCAACAACAAGTCCGACGACGAGCTGCGCACCGCGCTCGACACGGGCGTGGGGCGGATCATCGTCGACTCGCTCGTCGAGGTCGACCGGCTCGCGGACCTCGTGCGCGCGCACCGCGGCGACGGCGGTGCGCCCGCCCCCGTGATGGTGCGCGTGACCACGGGCGTGCACGCGGGCGGGCACGAGTTCATCTCGACCGCGCACGAGGACCAGAAGTTCGGGCTGTCGCTCGCGGCCGTGCCCGGCGGCGGCGACAGCCCGGCGCTGACGGCGCTGCTGCGGGTCGTCGCGCGTCCCGAGCTGCGGCTGCTCGGCATCCACTCGCACATCGGCTCGCAGATCCTCGACCCGTCGGGGTTCGCGGTCGCGGCGCAGCGCGTGCTCGCGCTGCGCGCCGAGCTGCACACCCGCACGGGCGTGCTGGTCGACGAGGTCGACCTGGGCGGCGGGTACGGCATCGCCTACCTGCCCGGCGAGGTGCCGCTCGACCCGGACCGGATCGCGAAGGAGGTCGCGCAGGCCGTGGCCGACGCGTGCCGCGACCTGGGGCAGCCGCTGCCGCGCCTGTCGATCGAGCCCGGCCGTGCGATCGTCGGGCCCGCCGGGCTCACGCTGTACACCGTGGGCACGGTCAAGCCCGTGCGCCTCGAGGACGGGCGCGTGCGCACGTACGTGTCGGTCGACGGCGGCATGAGCGACAACATCCGCCCCGCGCTGTACGGCGCGCACTACCACGCCGAGGTCGTGTCGCGGACGTCGGATGCGGCGCCCGTGCTGGCCCGCGTGGTCGGCAAGCACTGCGAGAGCGGCGACGTCGTGGTCCACGAGGTCCGGCTCCCGGGCGACGTGCGCGCGGGTGACCTGCTCGCGGTCGCGGCGACGGGTGCGTACGGGCGCTCGATGTCCTCGAACTACAACCTGCTGACGCGCCCGCCCGTGGTCGCGGTCACCGCGGGGGAGTCGCGCGTGCTCGTGCGCCGCGAGACGGTGGACGACCTGCTGGCGCTCGACGTCGCGGCCGACTGAGCCGCACCGACCACGCCCGGGTCCCCGTGAGGGGGCCCGGGCGTCCTCGTCCGCGCGCGTCGTGCGGTGCAGGACGTGCGTCCCACCACACCTCGGGACAGGTTTGATAGGTGAGCCTCACCTAGGTTAGGTTCCCCTCACCGACGCGTCCGCGTCGCTCCCCTCTCCTCGAAGGCGGTGGCCGGCGTGCGCACGCGTGCGACCCGAGCGTCCCTCGCGGCCCTCGCCGCGCTGCTCGTCGCGGTGAGCGCCGCGTGCTCGAACGGCACCGCGGCCGCGACCGGCGTCCCCGACGGCGGACGCCGCCTCGCGGACGTCACCCCGGTCGACGACCCGCGCACCCTCGAGGGGCCCGCGACGGCCGTCGTCGCCGACGCCGCCGTGCGTCCCGTCGTCGAGGGCCCGGTGCCCGCGCTGCCCGTGACCGTCACCGACGCGCAGGGCACCGCCGTCACGGTCGCCGACGTCAGCCGGATCCTCGCGCTCGACGTCCACGGCACGCTGTCGCGCACGGTCTTCGAGCTCGGGCTCGGTGACCACGTCGTCGGCCGCGACGTATCCTCGGGGTTCGCCGAGATCGCCGACCGGCAGCTCGTCACCTCCGGCGGGCACGACCTGTCCGCCGAGGCGATCCTCGACCTCGCCCCCACGGTCGTCGTCACCGACACGACCCTCGGTCCCTGGGACGTCGTGCTGCAGGTGCGCGACGCGGGCGTCCCCGTGGTCGTCGTCGACGCGCACCGCGACGTCGCGGGCGTCGGCGACCTCGTGCGCCAGGTCGCGGCCGCGCTCGGCGTCGTCGACGCGGGCGAGCTGCTCGCGCAGCGCGCGCAGGCCGAGATCGAGGCCAAGGTCGAGCAGATCGCCGCGGTCGCGCCCGCCGACCGCGCGCGGCGCCTGCGGATCATGTTCCTGTACGCGCGCGGCCAGGCCGGCGTCTACTACCTGTTCGGGGAGGGCTCGGGCGCCGACTCGCTCGTCGAGGCGGTCGGCGGCGTCGACGTCGCCCGGGAGATCGGCTGGCAGGGCATGCGCCCGCTCAACGACGAGGGCCTCGTGGCCGCCGCTCCCGACGTCATCCTCATGATGACCGACGGCCTGGAGTCCGTCGGCGGCGTCGACGGGCTGCTCGAGCGGCTCCCCGCGATCGCGTCGACGCCCGCGGGCGAGCGGCGGCGGGTCGTCGACATGGCCGACGCGCAGGTGCTGTCGTTCGGGCCCGCGACCGCCGACGTGCTCGACGCGCTCGCGGTCGCGCTGTACGCGCCGGGCGAGGACGCGGCGTGAGCGTCGACGCGACCCCCTCCGCCACGTCGCCCGCGCCCGCCGTGCCCGCCGCGGTCCCGGACGCCGCGGTCCCCGGGACCGCGGGGCGCCGCGCGGACCCGGCACCGTCCCGCCCGTCCCCGGGCGGTCCGTCGCGTCGCGCTGTTCGCCGGGCTCGGCGCCGCGCTGCTGGTCCTCGCGGTCGTCGCCGCGGGCACCGGGCAGCTGCACGTGCCGCCCGCCGAGGTGCTCGGCTCGGTGCTGCACCGCCTCGGGCTCGACGTCGGGCCGCTGCCCGCGCACGCGCACGGCGAGGCCGTGCTGTGGACCGTCCGGTTCCCGCGCGTCGTCATGGCCGTGCTCGTCGGCGCCGCGCTCGCGACGGGCGGCGCCGTCATGCAGGGCGTGTTCGGCAACCCCCTCGCCGAGCCGGGCGTCGTGGGCGTCTCGTCCGGCGCGGCCGTCGGCGCGTGCCTCGTCATCGTCACGGGGTGGACGTTCGCCGGGTCGTGGACCGTCGCGCTGCTCGCGTTCGCCGGTGGCCTCGCCGCGACCCTCGTGGTCTACGCGACCGCACGCGAGGCGGGTCGCACCGAGGTCGTGACGCTCGTGCTCACGGGTGTCGCCGTCAACGCCGTCGGCGGCGCGGCCGTCGCGTTCCTCACCTTCCTGGGCGACACGCAGGCGCGCGAGCAGATCGTGTTCTGGCAGCTCGGCAGCCTCAACGGCACGCGCTGGGCGTACGTCGCGGTCGTCGCGCCGCTCGTCGTCGCCGGCCTCGTCGCGGCGGTCGTCCTCGCGCGGCGGCTCGACCTGCTCGCGCTGGGGGAGCGGCCCGCACGGCACCTCGGCGTCGACGTCGAGCGGCTGCGGCTGGTCGTCGTCGTGGTCGTCGCCGTGCTCACCGCCGCGGCCGTCGCGTTCTGCGGCGTCATCGCCTTCGTCGGCCTCGTCGTGCCGCACGTCGTGCGCATGGTCGTCGGGCCCGGGCACCGCGTGCTCGTGCCCGCCTCGGCGCTGGGCGGCGCGACGCTGCTGCTGGGCGCCGACCTCGTGGCCCGCACGGCCGTGCCCTACGCCGACCTGCCGATCGGCATGCTCACCGCGCTCGTCGGCGGGCCGTTCTTCTTCTGGCTCATCCGCCGCACGCGCCGCGCCGCCGGGGGCTGGGCGTGAGCGCGCGGCTCGCGGCGCGCGGCGTGCGCGTCGCGTACGGCCCGTCCGTCGTCCTCGACGACGTCGACCTGGACGTGCGCGGCGGCGAGCTCGTCGCGCTCGTCGGGCCCAACGGCGCGGGCAAGTCGACCCTGCTCGCGGTGCTGTCGGGCGACCCCCGGCCCGACGCGGGACGCGTGCTGCTCGACGGCGTCGACCTGCGGCGGCAGCCGCTCGTCGACCTCGCGCGGCGACGCGCGGTCATGCTGCAGGAGGCGCGCGTGTCGTTCGCGTTCCGTGCGCTCGACGTCGTGGCCATGGGTCGCCACCCGTGGCGCGGCACGCCCCGCGCGGCCGAGGACGACGCCGTCGTCGCGCGGGCCATGGCCGACGCCGACGTCGCGCACCTCGCGCCGCGCACGTTCCCCACGCTGTCCGGCGGCGAGAAGGCGCGCGTCGCGTTCGCGCGCACGCTCGCGCAGCAGGGCGACGTCCTGCTGCTCGACGAGCCGACCGCCGCGCTCGACGTGCGGCACCAGGAGGCCGTGCTCGCGCGGGCCGCGCCGCCGCGCGCGCCGGGGCCGCGGTCGTCGTCGTGCTGCACGACCTCACGCTCGCGGCGGCCTACGCCGACCGAGTGGTGGTCCTCGCGGCCGGCCGCGTGCGCGCCGACGGGCCGCCGCACGACGTGCTCACCGCCGCGCTGCTCACCGAGGTGTACGAGCACCCCGTCGACGTCTGGCACCGCCCCGGCGCCACGGACGACGGGCTCCCCGAGCTCGTGGTGCTGCCCGTCCGCGCGGCGTCCGCCGCCGCCCCCGCCCGTGTCACGGAGGAGACCGCATGACCCGCCCGGCCCCGACCGCCCGTCGCACGCGCGCCCCCCGGCGCGCCCTCGTCACGCTCGCGGCCGCCGCGCTGCTCGGCGTCGCGGCCGGCGCACCCGCGCTCGCCGCCGCCGACCGCACGCTCGGCGCGTCCGGCGCGACGGTCACGGTCGAGGCGCCCGCGGGCGTCGCGGCCGACGCGGCGACCACGGTCGAGGTCCGCGGCGCCGGGTTCCAGGTGGTGCCCGGCGGGTTCGGCGGCCTCTACGTGCTGTTCGGCTGGGTCGACGACCCCGCGGGTGGCACGTGGCGGCCGTCCGCCGGCGGCACGACCGGCACGACCCTGCGCTACGCGGTCGACGACGCGGCCCGCGAGAACGCCGGGTACCAGCGGTTCGTCGCGTTCCCGGGCGCGAGCACCGCGGTCGAGGCGAACGGCGGCGAGCTCGCCGCCGACGGCTCGTGGGCGACCACGCTCACCGTCCCCGGCGCGCGGTTCACGGCGCTCGACGCGTCGGGAGGCACGGTCGAGGTCGACTGCACGACCGTGACCTGCGGCGTCATCACCATCGGTGCGCACGGCGTCGCGAACGCCCACAACGAGACGTTCACCCCGGTCGTGCTGACGGGCGCGACGCCCGACGACGCGGCGGTCGGGACGCCCCCGAGCCGCCGCCCGCCGCGACCGACGCACCGACCGGGCCCGCGGTCGCGGACGAGGGCCCCGCGTCCGTCGCGACGTCGGCCGACGACACCGCGCGCCCGGCCCGGTCGCTCGCCGTGCCCGTGGGTGCCGCGGCGGCCGCGCTCGCGGCGGTGGCGACGGCTGTCGTCGTGCGCCGCCGACGCAGCGCGTCGTGACCGGCGCGCGGCCGCCCGCCGCCCGCCGCGACCCCGTGCGGCTCGACCGCACCACCCCTGACCCCCACCCCCCGAGGCGCCCCCGCCCGGTCCCGCACGTCCCGAGGAAGGAACACGATGGAACGACGAACGACGACCCGCGCGAGACGCGGGCTGACGGCGGCGCTCACCGCGCTCGTCATGAGCCTGGGGGCCGCGGTCGCCGCGCTGCCGGCCGCCGCGGCGGGGGGACCCGAGGTCACGGTGCGGCAGACGCCCGCGGCCGACGGCACGCTCGACCTCGTGGTCACGGGGACGGGCTTCGAGGCGGCCGTGGCCGGCCCCGGCGTCTACGTGGCCGTGGGCCCGAAGGTCGGTGCCGACTGGTTCGTCGACGCGTCGCGCTTCCAGAAGGTCAAGTGGGTCAGCGTGTCGGCCACCGCCGAGACCGACTCGCGCGCGCCGCTCACGCCGCAGGGCACGTTCGAGCTCACGATCACCGGCGTCGCACCGACGTTCACGGGCGGCGGCACGACGTACGACCACGCGACCACGCCGTTCCAGGTGCTGACGATGGCCGCGCACGGGTCGCCCGACCGGTCGCTCGACACCGCGACCGCGCTGACGTTCCCGACGCCCGAGCCGACCCCGGAGCCGAGCCCCGAGCCGACCCCCGAGCCGACGGTCGAACCCTCCCCGGAGCCGACGCCCGACCCGGGCGCCGCTCCCGCCGTGCGCGTGTCGCGCACCGCCCTCGCGGCGGACGGTCCGACCACCGTCACGGTCGAGGGCACGGGCTTCCTGCCCTCGCTCGCGACCGGGACGCGACCGCCGCTGGCGGGGCGCGCCGCGGGTGTGTACGTGGTGTTCGGCGCCTTCCCCGAGGTGTGGGGCGCGTCGCAGGGCGCACCGTCGTCCGCGCGCGCGGCGACCGGCGCGACGCGCTGGGCCGTGCCGGCGGACTCGATGGCGACGATCGGCGGTCCCGGCGCGGGTGCCGTCGAGCTGCGGCCCGACGGGTCGTTCACCGCCGAGGTCGTCGTCGACAAGGCGGCGGTCGACGCGAAGTCGCCGGCCGCGGGTGCGCGGTACGGCATCTACACGTACGCCGGCTCGGGTGCCGTCGTCGCCGCCTACGAGACGGCCACGCCGCTGACGTTCACGTCCCCCGAGCCGACCCCGGAGCCGACGCCCGAGCCCAGCCCGGAGCCGACGCCCGAGCCGACCCCGGAGCCCAGCCCCGAGCCGACGCCCGGTCCCGCCGTGACCGTGGACCGCACGGTCCGCGCCGACGGCCGGCTCGACCTCACGGTCCGCGGCACGGGCTTCGCCGCGGCCGCCGCCGGGCCCGGCCTGTACGTCGCGGTCGGACCGAAGGTCGGCGACCGCTGGTACGCCGACGCGTCGCGGTTCCAGCAGGCGAAGTGGGTGAGCGCGCGCACGACGGCCGAGACCGCGACGACCGCGCCGCTCGCGGCCGACGGCTCGTTCACGGTCCACCTCACGGGCGTCGCGTCGACGTTCACGGGCGGTGGCACGACGTACGACCACGCGACGACGCCGTTCCAGGTGCTGACGATGGCCGCGCACGGCTCGTCCGACCGGTCGTTCGACACCGCGACGCCGCTCTCGTTCGCCGGGACGCCCGCGCTCCCGGGCGTGGGCGAGCCGACCCCGGCCCCGGTCGAGGCCGGGACAGTCGCGGTCGAGGGCCTGACGTCGGGGCGGGTCGTCGCCGGTGGCGAGCTCACGGTGACCGGCAGCGGTTTCGGCCCGGGCGAGACGGGCATCCGTCTCGAGCTGCGCTCGGACCCGGTCGTGCTGGCCGCGAACCTCACGGCCGACGCGTCGGGCGTGGTCACGGCGACGGTCACGGTCCCGGCGGGCACGCCGGCCGGGCGCCACACCCTCGTGCTGGTCGGCGCCGGGCAGACGCTCACGCAGGAGATCACGGTCACGGCGGCGCCCGCACGGTGCGTCGCGCGTGCCGTGACGGGTGCGACCCTCACGTGGGGCGTGCGGGACTCGTTCCGCACGTACGTGACCGGGCCGGTCGCGGGTGGTGCGGTGAGCGCCTCCGGCGTCTCGGGCGACGGTCCGTGGACGTGGTCGGGCGGCACCGGCCGGTTCAACCCGGACGGTCCCGCCGGGGCCGCGTCGTGGTCGGGCCGGGTGCACTTCACGGGCCACCACGGCCAGCTCGACCTCACGGTCGCCGACCCGCGCGTGCAGGTGACGAGCGCGTCGTCGGCCGTGCTGACCGCGAGCGTGACGTCGCCCGAGGGCTCGTCGCGCGTCACGCTCGCGACGCTCGCGCTGGGGTCGGGCTCGCGCACGGCGACCGCGGACCGGGTCGCGTACAGCGGCGTGCCGGCGACGCTGACCGCCGCGGGCGCGACGGCGTTCGCGGGCTTCTACCAGGCCGGTGAGTCGCTCGACCCGGTGTCGTTCACGCTGCCGCTCGGCGGCGAGGTGGAGTGCGACACGTCGACGGGGCTCGCGGTGACGGGTGCGGACGCGGCCGGTGCCGCCGGTGCGGCGGTCGTCTTCGTCGTGCTGGGCAGCGTGCTCGCGCTCGCGGCCCGTCGGCGTGCGCGGCTCGTGACCGTCTGACGTGCGGACGACGACGGGGGCGGCACCGGTCGGTGCCGCCCCCGTCGTCGTCGGCGCGGGTGCTCGCGGCCGCTCAGGGCGGGCGCGCCGCGCCCCGTCAGGCCAGGTGCGCCGCGCCCAGGTCGGCGAACATCGCGCGGTTGAGGCGGAACGCGAGGCGCGCCTCCTCGACCACGTCGGCGCGCTGGGCGGGCGTGAGGTCGAGCGCGTCGAGGCGCTCGCGGTACACGTCCTTGAACGGCTTGAGCTTGTGGATCTGCGGGAAGTCGTAGAACCGCACGCCGTCGCCGTCGAGCCCGTGGTGGCGCTCGATCATGCGCTTGAGCACCTGCCCGCCGGACAGGTCGCCGAGGTAGCGCGTGTAGGCGTGCGCGGCGTAGCGGGGCAGGTCGTCGCCGACCTCCTCGAGCCGCGCGACGTAGGCGGCGGTCGCGGGCAGGACGCGCACGCGGGCGCGCCAGTCGGGCCCGTGCAGGTGCGCCAGGTCGGCCTCGATCGCGGGCACGCGCTCGAGCTCGGCGAACACGAGCCCGGCGTCGGCGCCCGCGGCGACGAGCCGGTCGCCCGCGGCCTCGAGCGCGCGGTAGACGGCGTGCTGCTGGGCCGCGAGGTCGGCGTACCCGGCGAGCGGCAGGCGTCCGTCGACGAGGTGCTCGACGAACGGCGAGCGCTCGGCGTCCTCGTGGTCGGCGCGCGTGCCGGCGCGCAGCGCGGCGGACAGCGGCACGTCCGCGTCGGTCCCGGGGGCCCGCTCGTCGGTCTGTGCGGTCATGGGCGGGCTCCTCGGTGCGGCGGGGGCATGGACGGGCATGGACGGGCACGGACGCGCGCGGCGGTGCCGCGACGGTTGCTGACAGAACGTCAGGACGACACCGTAGATCAGGTGAGCCTCGCCTAACAAGACCGTCCGTCCAGGACCGCCGCGCCCGCAGCCCGGACGGTCCGGACGGTGCGCGGGCCGCCGCCCTATCCTGGGCGGCGGTCGACGCCCCGCACGCGCGTGCGGGGCGGCGCCGACGACACCCGCGCGGCCCGCCGGCCGCCCCGTCCGGAAGGCACCCCGTGGTCCTCTCGCCCGACGCCCCGTCCGTCCTGCGCATCGCCGTCCTCGGCTGCGGCGTCGTCGGCACGGAGGTCGTGCGCCGCCTGGTCACGGAGGCCGACGAGCTCGCGGCGCGCACGGGCGCGAAGCTCGAGCTCGTCGGGGTCGCGGTCCGCTCGCTCGACGCCGAGCGCGACCCGGTCGTCGACCGCGCGCTGCTGACCACCGACGCCGAGGCCCTGGTGACCCGCGCCGACGTCGTCGTCGAGCTCATGGGCGGCATCGAGCCGGCGCGCTCGCTCGTGCTGCGCGCCGTCGAGCACGGCGCGTCGGTCGTCACCGCCAACAAGGCGTTGCTCGCGCAGGACGGCCCGGCCCTGTACCAGGCGGCCGACGCGGCGGGCGTCGACCTGTACTTCGAGGCCGCGGTCGCCGGCGCGATCCCGATCGTGCGGCCCGTGCGCGAGTCGCTGGCCGGCGACACCGTGCAGCGCGTGCTCGGGATCGTCAACGGCACCACCAACTACGTGCTCGACTCGATGACCACCACGGGCGACGGGCTCGACGAGGCCGTCGCCGAGGCGCAGGCGCTCGGCTACGCCGAGGCCGACTCCACCGCCGACGTCGAGGGCTACGACGCCGCCGCGAAGGCCGCGATCCTCGCGTCGCTCGCGTTCCACACGCGGGTCGCGCTCGACGACGTCGAGCGCGCGGGCATCACCGGGCTCACCGCGCAGGACGTCGAGTGGGCGGGGCGCACGGGCCACGTGCTCAAGCTCCTCGCGGTCGCCGAGCGCGCGCACGACGACGACGGCACGGCCGGCGTGCTCGTGCGCGTGCAGCCGACGCTCGTGCCCGCCGAGCACCCGCTGGCCGGCGTGCGGCAGGCGTTCAACGCGGTGTTCGTCGAGGCCGAGGCCGCGGGCGAGCTGATGTTCTACGGTCGCGGCGCGGGCGGTGCACCCACCGCGTCGGCCGTGCTCGGGGACCTCGTGTCGGTCGCGCGGCACCGCGTCCTGGGCGGCAAGGGCCCGGTCGAGTCCTCGCACGCCGACCTGCCGGTGCTCGACGCGGGCCACGCGCGCTCGCGCTACCAGGTGCGCCTCGAGGTCGACGACCGCCCGGGCGTGCTCGCGCGCGTCGCGCACGCGCTGGCGGACCAGGACGTGTCGATCGAGTCGGTGCGCCAGACGCCCCAGGTCACCGGCGACGACGCGTCCGCCACGCTCGTCATCACGACCCACACCGCCCCCGTGCGCGCGCTGCGCACGACCGTCGACGCCGTCGCGGCGCTCGACGTCGTGCGCCGCGTCGTGTCCGTGCTGCCGGTGCTCTGAGACCCACCCCACCCACCCGAGAGAGCCGAACCCATGGCCCACCAGTGGCGCGGCGTCATCGCCGAGTACGCCGACCGTCTGCCCGCGCACGTCCAGGAGCGCGTCGTCACGCTGGGCGAGGGCGGCACGCCGCTCGTGCCCGCCCCGGCGCTGTCGGCGCTCACGGGTGCCGACGTGCACGTCAAGGTCGAGGGCATGAACCCGACCGGGTCGTTCAAGGACCGCGGCATGACGACGGCGATCTCCGCCGCCGCGGCGCGGGGCGCGCGCGCGGTCGTGTGCGCGTCGACGGGCAACACGTCGGCGTCGGCCGCGGCGTACGCGACGCGCGCCGGCATGGTCTGCGCCGTGCTCGTGCCGGACGGCAAGATCGCGATGGGCAAGCTCAGCCAGGCCGTCGCGCACGGCGCGCGCCTGCTGCAGGTCGACGGCAACTTCGACGACTGCCTGGTCGCGGCGCGCAAGCTCGCCGAGGCGTACCCCGTCGAGCTCGTGAACTCGGTGAACCCCGACCGCATCGAGGGGCAGAAGACCGGCGCGTTCGAGATCGTCGACGCGCTCGGCGACGCACCCGACATCCACTGCCTGCCGGTCGGCAACGCGGGCAACATCACGGCGTACTGGCAGGGCTACCGCGAGTACGCCGGGCTCGACGCGGGCGCCGCGCTGCCCGCCGTCGCGACGCGGACGCCCGCGATGTGGGGCTTCCAGGCCGCCGGCGCCGCACCCATCGTGCTCGGGCACCCGGTCGACCACCCCGAGACCATCGCGACCGCGATCCGCATCGGCAACCCCGCGTCGTGGCGGCAGGCCGAGGACGCGCGCGACGTGTCGGGCGGCGTCATCGAGTCCGTGACCGACGAGCAGATCCTCGCGGCGCACCGCGTGCTGTCGGCCGACGTCGGCGTGTTCGTCGAGCCCGCGTCCGCGTCGGGCGTCGCGGGCCTGCTGGCGCGTGCCGAGCGCGGTCTCGTGCCGGCGGGCGCACGCGTGGTCGTGACCGTCACGGGCCACGGGCTCAAGGACCCGCAGTGGGCGCTGCGCACGGCCGACGGCGGCGAGGTGCAGCCCGTGCGCGTGCAGGCGGACGTCGTGTCGATCGCCGACGCGCTCGAGCTGGCCTGACCGCCGTGCGGCTGCGTGCGGCGCACGTCCGGGTCCGGGTGCCCGCGACGTCGGCCAACCTGGGCCCGGGCTTCGACGCGCTCGGCGTCGCCCTCGGGCTGCACGACGAGATCGACGTCCGCGCGCTCGGCACGCCCGACGTGCGGGTCGAGGTCACGGGGGAGGGTGCCGGCGAGGTGCCCGACGGCGAGGACCACCTCGTGGTGCGGGCGCTGCGCGCCGCGCTGGACCACGTGGGCGCGCCGCAGACGGGCCTGCACCTCGTGTGCCGCAACCGCGTGCCGCACGGCCGCGGCCTGGGCTCGTCGGCCGCCGCGGTGGTCGCGGGGATCCTGGCGGCGCGTGGCCTGGTCGCCGACCCCGCCGCGCTCGACGACGACGTGGCGCTCGCGCTCGCGACGCGCCTCGAGGGGCACCCCGACAACGCGGCCCCCGCGCTGCTCGGCGGCCTGACCGTCGCCTGGTCGGACGACGCGCCCGCGGGCGGCGTCGCCGCGACCGGCCTGCCCCCGGTCCGCGCCGCGCGTCTCGCGGTGCACCCCGACGTCGCGCCGGTCGCGATCGTGCCGCCCGGTCACCTGTCGACGCACGCCGCGCGCGGCGTGCTGCCCGCGCAGGTCCCGCACGCCGACGCCGCGTGGCAGGCGGGTCGTGCCGCGCTGCTCGTCGAGGCGCTCGGCCGGCGCCCCGACCTGCTGCTCGCGGCGACCGGCGACCGCCTGCACCAGGGGTACCGGCGCGCGGTCATGCCCGCGTCGCTCGCGCTCGTCGACGCGCTGCGGGCGCGCGGCGTCGCCGCCGTCGTCTCGGGCGCCGGTCCGACCGTCCTGGCGCTCGCGCGGCGTGCGGGCGAGCGCGACGGCACCGAGGGGACGGACGCCGACGCCGCGGTCGCCGACGCGTTCGGCGGCGTCATGGCGGGCTGGCGCGTCCTCCCGCTGCCGGTCGACGCGACCGGCGGCA
Organism: Cellulomonas sp. FA1; assembly: GCF_000986825.1. Taxonomy (NCBI): domain Bacteria; kingdom Bacillati; phylum Actinomycetota; class Actinomycetes; order Micrococcales; family Cellulomonadaceae; genus Cellulomonas; species Cellulomonas sp. FA1. Next base: position 57,178 of record NZ_LBMY01000001.1, read on the forward strand.
CGGTCACGACCCTGCTCGACTGACGCGCGCGCGGCCGGGTCCGGGCGGTCGCGGGTGAACCCCCGCGACCGGCCACGGGCGTCGGACCCGCGGTGCTAGGCTGTTCGACGTTCCCCGGACCTCGTCCTCCGGCCCCCTGCGGATCCGACCGTCGACACCGTCGACGGACGACCGAGGTCTGCGACCTCCTGCTCGCGGACACCGCCGGACGGTCACCCGAGTCGACGACGAGGGGAACATCCCGCCCGCGTGAGCACACGTCGTCGTACGCAGCACGCGTGGTCACGCTCCACCTGGTCGCCGACCGGGTGCCGGCCCTGCCCCGGGAGCACCGGGAGGGCCCCGACGAGGGGGAAGGATCCTTCGTGACAGACACCATCGACGCCGCCGCGGGCGGCTCGGCCGCGGGCAGCATCTCCGCCATGAAGCTGCCCGAGCTCCAGTCGCTCGCCGCGCAGCTCGGCGTCAAGGGCACGAGCAAGATGCGCAAGGGCGACCTCGTGCAGGCGATCTCCGCCGCGCGCTCGGGCGAGCGCCCGCAGGCGCTCGAGGCGCGCACGACGCGTCGTGCGCGGGCCGTCGTCGAGGAGCCCGCGCAGGCTCCCGCCGAGCGTGCGGCCGAGGCGCCCGCGCCCGTGGCGCAGGCCCAGGACGACGCGCCCCGCGCGAGCCGGTCGCGCACCGCGCCGCGCGCCGCGACGGGTCAGGACGCCCTCGCGGGCCTCGAGGCCGCGCTCGACGCGCGGCTCGCGCCGCACGAGGAGCGCGACGACCGTGCCGCGCGCGCGGTCGACGCCGTGGCCGCCGTGACCGGCGAGCGCCGCTCGCGCCGTGCCGGTCGGGGTGCGGGTGCGCCCGCGGCCGTCGAGCCCGAGGCGCCGCAGGACGACGAGCAGGGTGGCGAGCGCCGCTCGCGCGACCGCCAGCAGGCCGAGCGCCGTCAGGACCGCGCGCCCGACCGTGCCCCCGACCGTGCGCAGGGCGCGGGCGACCGTCGGCAGGCCGAGGCCCGCGACGACGAGCGCGCGCAGGACGACCGTCGCCAGGGTGCGACGCGCGGTGCCGCCGACGCCGCGGACGACGACGAGCGCGGCGGCCGCCGTCGCCGCTCGCGCGACCGCTACCGCGACCGGGACCGCAAGCGCGGCCGCGGTCGCACCGGCGACCTCGCCGGCCTCGACGAGGTCGAGGTCGCCGAGGACGACGTGCTGCTGCCCGTCGCGGGCATCCTCGACGTGCTCGACTCGTACGCGTTCGTGCGCACCACCGGCTACCTCCCGGGCCCGAACGACGTCTACGTCTCGCTCAACCAGGTCAAGCGCCACGGCCTGCGCCGCGGCGACGCGATCACGGGTGCCGTGCGGCAGCCGCGCGAGGGCGAGCAGCCCGCGCCGGGCGGCCGTCCCAGCAAGTTCAACGCGCTCGTGCGGCTCGACACCGTCAACGGCCTCACGCCCGACGAGGCGCGCCAGCGCCCCGAGTTCTCCAAGCTCACGCCGCTGTACCCGCAGGAGCGCCTGCGCCTGGAGACCGAGCCGGGGCGTCTCACGCCGCGCGTGATCGACATCGTCGCGCCGATCGGCAAGGGCCAGCGCGGCCTCATCGTCGCGCCGCCCAAGGCCGGCAAGACGATCATCATGCAGCACATCGCGAACGCGATCACCGCGAACAACCCCGAGGTCCACCTCATGGTCGTGCTCGTCGACGAGCGCCCCGAGGAGGTCACCGACATGGAGCGGACGGTCAAGGGCGAGGTCATCGCCTCGACCTTCGACCGCCCCGCGTCGGACCACACGGTCGTCGCCGAGCTCGCGATCGAGCGCGCCAAGCGCCTGGTCGAGCTGGGCCAGGACGTCGTGGTGCTGCTCGACTCGCTGACCCGCCTGTCGCGCGCCTACAACCTCGCGGCGCCCGCGTCGGGCCGGATCCTGTCGGGCGGCGTCGACGCCTCGGCGCTGTACCCGCCCAAGAAGTTCTTCGGCGCCGCGCGCAACATCGAGAACGGCGGCTCGCTCACGATCCTCGCCTCGGCGCTGGTCGAGACGGGCTCGAAGATGGACGAGGTCATCTTCGAGGAGTTCAAGGGCACCGGGAACATGGAGCTGCGCCTGTCGCGCGGCCTCGCGGACAAGCGCATCTTCCCCGCGGTCGACGTCAACGCGTCGGGCACGCGCCGCGAGGAGGTCCTCATGAGCGGCGACGAGCTGAAGATCATCTACAAGCTGCGTCGCGTGCTCGGTGCGCTCGACCAGCAGCAGGCGATCGAGCTGCTGCTCGGCAAGCTGCGCGAGACCAAGTCGAACGTCGAGTTCCTGCTGCAGGTGCAGAAGACGACGCCCGGGCACAACGGCCCCGCGCTCGAGGACGGCGTGGGCAAGGTCGTCTGACCCGGCCACCGGCACCGACGTCGACGGCCCCGCACCCTCCCGGGTGCGGGGCCGTCGACGTGCCGGCCGGGGTCCGGCGCGGCTACAGGCTCATCCAGCAGTAGAGCTGCTCGTCGGCGGCGGCCGCGCGGCGCGCGAGGGCCGTGAGGTCGGTGACGAACGGGTGCAGGTCGTCACCGGTCGCGCCGGCGAGCTCCTCGGCGGTGGCCCAGCGCTCCGCGACGCCGGGCGCGCGCTCGTCGTCGAGCGACGCGAGCGCGTCGCGCGTGGACGCGGGCAGCTCGACGACCCACGGGCCGTCGGACGCGGCGGCGGACTCCTCGTCGGGCCAGACCAGCGCGGGGTCCTCGTCGTGGTCCTCGCCCGTGATCGCCGAGATCAGCGAGCCGAGCACGACGACGGGCTCGATGCCCTTGGCCTCGACGCCGTCGACCGTGGCGGTGCCCGGACCCGCGCCCGGCACGGGCGTGAGGGGGCCGGCGTCCTCACGCGACCCGAGCGCACGCGCGGCGTCCTGGTCCGCGGCGCGGAAGTAGTCGGTCAGCAGGCCCATGCGTGTCCTCCGGGGGTCGGTCGCCGCGGTCTCGCGGCCCGTCGCATGCTGCCACGCGCGGGCCGTCGTTCCTGCACCGGGGCGCCCGCAGGTCCCGGGTGCGGCGCGCGCGACGGGTGGACGATGCCCGCATGGACGCGTGGACCGAGCGGGTGGCCGCGGCGTGCGCCGCGGGCGAGGCCGCCGTGACCGAGCTGCTGACGACGCACTCCGGGCTGCCGGGGCCGCGGGCGAACCTCGCGCTGCTCGCGGCGTTCGGGGACGTCGCGCCGGCGGACCTCGTGGTGCGCCTGGCCGACGCCGACGACGAGTACCCGCGCAGCTGCGGGACGGCCGGGCTCGGTCGCCTGCTGCTCGACCACGCGCGCGCCGCGAGCCCGCGCTCGGCCGACGCCGGCGCGTGGCGCGCGACGCTCGACGCCCGCGTCTCCGACGCGTCGTGGCGCGTGCGCGAGGCCGCGGCGATGGCCGGTCAGCGGCTCGGCGCGGGGGAGCCCGCGGCGCTCGTGGCGCTCGCCGACGCGTGGCTGCGCACCGGCGACCCGCTGCCCGCGCGGGCGGCCGTGGCCGCGCTGTGCGAGCCCGCGCTGCTGCGCGTGCCGGCGCTGCGGGTGGCCGCGCTCGACGCGTGCGCGCGCGCGACCGACCTGCTGCGAGCCGTGCCGGCGGCGCACCGGCGGGACGCCGACGTGCGCACGCTGCGGCAGGCGCTCGGCTACGCGTGGTCGGTCGCGGTCGCGGGCGACCCCGACGCGGGGCTGCCGGCGTTCGTGGCCCTCGCACGCGATCCCGACGCCGACGTCGCGTGGGTCGTGCGGGAGAACCGGAAGAAGAAGCGGCTCGCGGCGCTGCTGGCCTGAGAGGGCCTGCGCCGGCTGTGCCGGCCTGTGCCGACCCAGCCGGGAAGGTTTCGACCCCGTCGGTGGTTCTGGCACAATGGTTCGTCGGTCTGCGGTTCACCGGCGCGGCACGCGCGTCCGGACCCGGAGGCACCCCCACCAAGGAGAGTTCAGTGAAGTCTGGCATCCACCCGGAGTACGTGGCCACCGAGGTCACGTGCACCTGCGGCAACACCTTCGTGACGCGCTCGACCGTGACGTCCGGCAAGATCCACGCCGACGTCTGCAGCGCCTGCCACCCGTTCTACACGGGCAAGCAGAAGATCCTCGACACCGGCGGCCGCGTGGCCCGCTTCGAGGCGCGCTACGGCAAGAAGAGCGCCAACTAGCACCCCGGCAGCGCCGGTGCGCGCGCGGACGACGGCCCTCCATGGCCGTGCCCGCGGCGCACCGGCGCTGTCGCTTTGTGCCGGTCGGGTCACGCGTGGGAGGTCAGCAGGTGGAGCAGCTCGACGCCGTCGAGGCGGCCCTCGCCGAGCACGCGCAGATCGAGCGTGACCTGTCCGACCCCGCGGTCCACGCCGACGCGGGCCGCGCGCGCCGCCTCGGGCGGCGCTACGCCGAGCTCGGGCGGGTCGTGCAGGCCTACCGGGCGTGGCGGACGGCCGCCGGCGACGCGCAGGCCGCCGCCGAGCTCGCGGACGAGGACCCGGCGTTCGCCGACGAGCTGCCCGCGCTGCGCGCCGCGGCCGACGAGGCCGCCGAGCGTCTGCGCCGCGTCCTGGTGCCGCGCGACCCCGACGACGCGCGCGACGTGATCCTCGAGATCAAGGCGGGCGAGGGCGGTGAGGAGTCCGCGCTGTTCGCGGGCGACCTGCTGCGCATGTACACGCGCTACGCCGAGCGGCAGGGCTGGGCGGTGCAGGTGCTCGACTCCACGGCGTCGGACCTGGGCGGCGTCAAGGACGTGCAGGTCGCGATCAAGGCGCGCGGGGCGACGACGCCCGAGGACGGCGTGTGGGCGCACCTGAAGTACGAGGGCGGCGTGCACCGCGTGCAGCGCGTGCCGGTCACCGAGTCCCAGGGCCGCATCCACACGTCGGCGGCCGGCGTCATGGTCTTCCCCGAGGCCGACGACGAGGGTGACGTCGAGATCGACCAGAACGACCTGCGGATCGACGTCTACCGCTCGTCCGGGCCGGGCGGGCAGTCCGTCAACACGACGGACTCGGCCGTGCGGATCACCCACCTGCCGACCGGCATCGTCGTGTCGATGCAGAACGAGAAGTCCCAGCTGCAGAACCGCGAGCAGGCGCTGCGCGTGCTGCGTGCGCGGCTGCTCGCCGCGCGGCAGGAGGAGGTCGCGGCCGCCGCGAGCGAGGCGCGCCGCTCGCAGGTGCGCACGGTCGACCGCTCGGAGCGGATCCGCACGTACAACTTCCCCGAGAACCGCATCGCCGACCACCGCACCGGCTACAAGGCGTACAACCTCGACCAGGTGCTCGACGGCGACCTCGGCCCGGTCGTCGCGTCCGCCGTCGAGGCCGACGAGGCCGCGCAGCTCGCCGCCGCGGGCGGCCACGCGTGACCGACGCCGTGCGCCCGGCGCCCGGGCTGCGGGCGTACGTCGACGGCGCCGCGGCCGTGCTCGCCGAGGCGGGCGTCGCGTCGCCGCGGCACGACGCGCTCGCGCTCGCCGCGTACGCGCTGGGCCTGCCGCGCGTCGAGCTCGTGCTGCCGCCGCCGCTGCCCGACGGGTTCGCCGCCGAGTTCGCGGGGCTCGTCGAGCGCCGTCGTGCGCGCGAGCCGCTGCAGCACATCGTCGGGTCCACGGTCTTCCGCTACGTGACGCTGCGCGTCGAGCCGGGCGTGTTCGTGCCGCGGCCCGAGACCGAGACCGTCGCGCAGCTCGCGATCGACGAGGCCGCGGCGCTCGCGGCGCGGGGCGCCCGCCCGCTCGTCGTCGACCTGTGCACGGGCACGGGCGCGATCGCGATCGCCGTCGACACCGAGGTGCCCGCGAGCCGGGTCGTGGCCGTGGACCTGTCCGACGAGGCCGTCGGCCTCGCACGCGCCAACGCGGGCGCGGTCGGCACGGCCGACCTGCGCGTCGAGCGGGGCGACGTGCGCGACCCCGCGCTGCTGGCCGAGCTCGACGGCGCCGTCGACGTGCTCGTCTCCAACCCGCCCTACATCCCGCCCGACGCGGTCCCGCTCGACCCCGAGGTGCGCGACCACGACCCCGACCTCGCGCTCTACGGCGGGGGAGCGGACGGGCTCGAGGTGCCGCGCGCCGTGATCGCCGCCGCGGCCCGGCTGCTGGGCGACGGCGGCCTGCTGGTGATGGAGCACGCCGAGGTGCAGGGCCCCGCCGCACGTGCCGCGGCCGAGGCGACCGGTGCGTTCGCCGAGGTCCGGACGCTGCCCGACCTCACCGGCCGGGAGCGCACGCTCGTCGCGCGGCGGGTCGCACGGCCGGTCGTGGGAGACTCGCCCGCGTGAGCCTCATCCGCATCAAGGACGCGACCGACCCGGCGACCTGGGGCCCCGCGATCGACGAGGCCGTGAACGCGGTCGGTCGCGGCGAGCTCGTGGTGCTGCCCACCGACACCGTGTACGGCATCGGCGCCGACGCGTTCGCGCCGCGCGCCGTGCAGGCGCTGCTCGACGCCAAGGGCCGGGGCCGCCAGATGCCGCCACCCGTGCTCATCCCCGACGTCCGGACGCTCGACGGCCTCGCGACCGACGTCCCCGCCGGCGTCCGCGCGCTCGCCGAGGCGTTCTGGCCCGGCGGTCTGACGATCATCGTGCGCGCGCAGCCCTCCCTCGCGTGGGACCTGGGCGAGACGCACGGGACGGTCGCGCTGCGCATGCCCGACCACCCCGTGGCGCTCGCGCTGCTGCGCCGCACGGGTCCGCTCGCGGTGTCGAGCGCCAACCTCACGGGCCGGCCCGCGGCGACGACCGCGGCCGAGGCGTACCGCCAGCTCGGCGCCAAGGTCCCCGTGTTCCTCGACGGCGGCGAGGCGCCCGGCGGCGTCGCGTCGACGATCGTCGACGCGACGGGCGACGTCCTGCGCATCGTGCGGCTCGGCGCGCTCGACGTCGCGACCCTCGCCGCGGTGGCGCCCGTGATGGGCCCGCCCCCGCCGGCGCCGGCGACGGACGCGCCGGCGGCGGACGGCCGCGGGGACGGTGCGCCCGACGACGACACCACGGCGGGCGGGACCGCCGCGCCGTGAGGGTGTACCTGCTCGTCGCGGTGGTCGCCGCGGTCGTCACCTACCTCACGACGCCGCTCGCGCGCTGGTGCGCGCTGCGCTGGGGAGCGATCACGGCCGTGCGCGACCGTGACGTGCACGCGGTCCCGACGCCGCGGCTCGGCGGCATGGCGATGTTCGTCGGACTGCTGGTCGCGCTGCTCATCGGCTCGCGCGTCCCGTTCCTCGAGCCGGTGTACGCCAACCCGCGGCCCATCTTCGGCATCGTCGGCGGTGCCGCGATCGTGTGCGCGCTCGGCGTCGCCGACGACATCTGGGACCTCGACTGGCTCACGAAGCTCATGGGTCAGATCCTCGCGGCCGGGTTCCTGGCCTGGCAGGGCGTGCTGCTCTACCAGCTGCCGGTCGCCGAGAACGTCATCAGCGGATCGTCGCGCTCGGCGGTGTTCCTCACGGTGGTGTCGGTCGTCGTCGCGATGAACGCCGTGAACTTCGTCGACGGCCTCGACGGCCTGGCGGCGGGCGTCCTGGCGATCGGGGGCGCGGCGTTCTTCGTCTACGCCTACCTGCTGACCATCGGCACGGGCCGGGACGACTACTCGAACCTCGCGACGCTGGTGGTCGCGGCGCTCGTCGGCGTGTGCGTCGGCTTCCTGCCGCACAACTTCTACCCGGCGCGCATCTTCATGGGCGACTCGGGCTCGATGCTGCTCGGCTTCGTCATCGCGGCCGCCGCGATCGTCGTGACGGGTCAGATCGACTTCGCGGCGGTGGTCGACCGCGTGCGGTTCCCCGCGTACGTGCCGATCCTGCTGCCCGTCGCCGTGCTCGTGCTGCCGCTGCTCGACATGGGCCTGGCGATCGTGCGGCGCCTCCTCAACGGCAAGAGCCCGTTCCACCCCGACCGCCTGCACCTGCACCACCGGCTGCTGGCGCTGGGCCACAGCCACCGGCGCGCGGTCGCGATCATGTACGTCTGGACGGGCGTGCTGGCGTTCGGGGTCGCGGCGCTCGCCGCGCTGTCGACCACCACGGTCCTCGTCCTCACCGGCATCGGTGTGGTGATCGCGACGATCCTGACGTTCGGCCCGTTGCGCGGGTCGCGACGCACCCCCGACGACGTGCCGGACGACGCCCCGACCGTCGTCGGGTCCTGACCGCCCCACCCCTGAGGAGACCCCCGTGACGGACCCGGCCGGCCCCCTGGCCCCCGAGGCGCAGGACGCCATCCGTGCCGTGCTGCGCCGCGCGCTGCGCGACCTGCTCGTGCTGCTCGCCGTCCTCGTCGTGCTGGGGGTGGCGGTCGGGGCGCTGGTCGCCGGCCTCCCGGGCGTGTGGGGTGCGCTGATCGGCGCGGCGATCGCGCTCGCGTTCTCGGGCACGACGATCTGGTCGATGCTGCGCACGGTGCGGTCGGGGCTCGGCCAGATGTCGGCGCTCGTCATGGGCGCCTGGCTCGCGAAGGTCGTGCTCCTGGTCGTCGTGCTCGCGGTGCTGCGCGGCATGGACTTCTACGACGCGCGCGTGCTGGTCGTGGTGCTCACGCTCGGCGTGGTCGGGTCGGCGTTCGCCGACTACCGCGCGGTCCAGGCCAGCCGGACACCGTACGTCGTGCCCTCCGCGACCGGTCGGGACGAAGAGCCCAGAAGGGTGGACGGCGGTCAGGATCAGCCCCACCGATAGGTTAGGCTTCCCCCGAATCCACGACGTCCACGTGCTACGGAGCGCTCGCATCGACGCGCGCGTCGGCAGTCATCACGACCACAGGAGTCCGCTCTGTCCAGCCTCTCGACGATCCTGCCGTTCGCCGCGTCGCAGGACGGCGGGTTCCATGCGCCGACGATCGCCGAGTTCTTCCCGCCCGCCGTGCTGTTCGAGGGGACGCCCTTCGAGCTGAACCGGATCATCCTCATCCGGATCCTCGCGACCCTCGTCCTGGTGACCCTGTTCTGGGTCGCCGCGAGCCGTGCGCGCCTCGTGCCGAACCGCGGCCAGAACGCCGCCGAGATGGCGCTCGACTTCGTGCGGGTCAACATCGCCGAGGAGATCATCGGCAAGGACACCGCGCGCCGGTACGTCCCGCTGCTGACCACGATCTTCTTCGCCGTGCTCGCCGCCAACATCACGGGCGTCGTGCCCGGCCTCAACATCGCGAGCTCGTCGCTCATCGGCTTCCCGCTGGTGATGGCCGTGATCGCGTTCGTCGCCTTCATCGTCGTGGGCGTCAAGTCGCACGGCGCCGTCGGCTACCTGCGCACGACCCTGTTCCCCTCGGGCGTGCCGTGGCCGGTCTACATCATCCTCACGCCGATCGAGCTCATCTCGACGTTCATCCTGCGGCCGGCGACCCTCACCATCCGACTCCTCGTCAACATGGTGGCCGGGCACCTGCTGCTCGTGCTCTGCTTCGGCGCGACCCACTTCCTCTTCTTCGAGGCGGCGGGTGCGCTCAAGGCGGTCGGCGCCGTGACGCTCGCGGCCGGCTTCGCCTTCACGCTCTTCGAGATCTTCATCGCGGCGCTGCAGGCGTACATCTTCACGCTGCTCAGCGCGGTGTACATCAGCATCTCGCAGGAGTCGCACTGACCACGTCGTAGTCCTCGTCGGCGGCCCACCGGGCCGTCGTCACGACCGTCGGAGGAACCGGACGAGGGTCCGGCCCCGCCAACCGGAAGGAAGAACACTCGTGGACATCACGGGCAACATCGCAACGATCGGTTTCGGCCTGGCCGCGCTCGGCCCCGGCATCGGCCTCGGCATCATGGTCGCCAAGACGCAGGAGGCCACGGCTCGCCAGCCCGAGGTCGCCGGTCTGCTGCGCACCAACATGTTCATCGCGCTCGCCGCCATCGAGGCGCTCGGCCTCATCGGCTTCGCCGCCGGCTTCGTCTTCTGATCCGATGATCGCGACGACTCTCGTCCTGGCGGCCGAGGGAGGGGAGCAGTCGATCCTCTTCCCGGCGGACTACGACATCTTGTGGTCGGCTGTCTGCGCGCTGGTCATCGGTCTGGTCTTCTGGAAGAAGGTCCTCCCGGTCTTCACGCGGATCCTCGACGAGCGCACCGAGCTCATCGAGGGTGGGCTCAAGCGCGCGGAGGTCGCCCAGGAGGAGGCCGCCGCACTCATCGAGCAGTACAAGGCGCAGCTCGACGAGGCCCGCAACGAGGCCGCGCGCGTCCGTGAGGAGGCGCGTGCCGAGGGGCAGGCGATCCTCGCGGAGCTGCGGGCCAAGGCCACGGCCGACGCCGAGCGCATCGTCGAGACCGCGCACCGGCAGATCGAGGCCGAGCGTCAGGCGGCGGCGATCTCGCTGCGGTCCGACGTGGGCTCGCTGGCCACCGACCTCGCCGCGCGGATCCTCGGTGAGTCGCTCTCCGACGACGCGCGCGCGTCGCGGGTCGTGGACCGGTTCCTCGACGAGCTCGACGGCCAGCTGGGCGCGTCGGCCGACGAGGCGGACGCGGACCGCGTGAAGGGACGCTGATGCGAGGCACGAGCCAGCAGGCGCTGACGGACGCGGAGGACCGGTTCGAGCCGGTCCTCGCCGCCGCGGGTGCGGACGCCGCGACGCTGGGCGACCAGCTGTTCGCGGTGGTCGACCTGCTGGACGGGAACGCGTCGCTGCGGCGCGCGCTGACCGACCCCGGCGCGACGGGCGAGGCCAAGGCCGGGCTCGTCGGCGCCGTGCTCTCCGGGCGCGTCGACGGCCGGGTCGTCGACCTGGTCGCCGGCATGGTCCGGGCCCGCTGGGCGGGTGAGCGCGACCTCGTCGAGGCCGTCGACCGTCTGGGCACGGTCGCGGTGCTCGCGTCCGCGCAGGCGGCCGGCGAGCTCGAGCGCGTCGAGGACGAGCTGTTCCGGGTCGACCGGCTGCTCGCGGCGAACCGCGACGTCCGCCAGGCGCTCGGGGACCGGACGGCCGACGTGGCCCGCCGGACCACGCTCGTGCGCGACCTGCTGGGCACCAAGGCGGCCGCGGCGACCCTCACGCTCGTGACCCGCGCGGTCGCGGCCCCCGGGGCCGCACGCTGACCGCCGCGGTCATCGAGCTCGGCCGGCTCGCGGCCGCGCGTCGACGCCGGCTCGTGGCCCAGGTGACGGCCGCCGCCGCGCTCACGCAGGCGCAGCGCGAGCGGATCGAGCGGCTCCTCGAGCGCCGCTACGGCCGCCCCGTGCAGCTCAACGTCTCCGTCGACCCCGCGGCCCTGGGCGGCCTGCGGATCCAGGTCGACGCCGACGTGATCGACGCGACCGTGCGCGCACGGCTGGACGACGCCCGCCGCCGGCTCGCCGGCTGACGAACCCTCTCGACGACCCCACCGCCGGTCCGCACCGGGCGGACACGACAGGAGTAACCGCTGATGTCTGAGCTGACGATCCGGCCGGAGGAGATCCGCGCCGCGCTGGACAGCTTCGTCAAGTCCTACGAGCCCGCCGACGCGGTCGCCGAGGAGGTCGGGCGCGTGACGCTCGCCGCCGACGGCATCGCGCAGGTCGAGGGCCTGCCCGGGGCCATGGCGAACGAGCTGCTGCGCTTCGAGGACGGCACGCTGGGCCTCGCGCTCAACCTCGACGTGCGCGAGATCGGTGTCGTCGTGCTCGGCGAGTTCGCCGGCATCGAGGAGGGCCAGGAGGTCCGTCGCACGGGTGAGGTCCTGTCGGTCGCCGTCGGCGACGGCTACCTCGGCCGCGTCGTCGACCCGCTGGGCAACCCCATCGACGGCCTGGGCGACGTCGCCACCGAGGCCCGCCGCGCGCTCGAGCTGCAGGCCCCCGGCGTCATGGCCCGCAAGTCGGTCCACGAGCCGCTGCAGACCGGCCTCAAGGCCATCGACTCGATGATCCCGATCGGGCGCGGCCAGCGTCAGCTCATCATCGGCGACCGCCAGACCGGCAAGACAGCGATCGCGATCGACACGATCATCAACCAGAAGGCGAACTGGGAGTCGGGCGACCCGACCAAGCAGGTGCGCTGCGTCTACGTCGCGATCGGCCAGAAGGGCTCGACCATCGCCGCGGTGCGCGGCGCCCTCGAGGAGGCCGGCGCGCTCGAGTACACGACGATCGTCGCGGCCCCGGCGTCCGACCCGGCGGGCTTCAAGTACCTCGCGCCCTACACCGGCTCGGCCATCGGCCAGCACTGGATGTACCAGGGCAAGCACGTCCTCATCGTGTTCGACGACCTGTCGAAGCAGGCCGAGGCGTACCGCGCCGTGTCGCTGCTGCTGCGTCGCCCGCCGGGCCGCGAGGCGTACCCCGGTGACGTCTTCTACCTGCACTCCCGCCTGCTCGAGCGCTGCGCGAAGCTCTCGGACGAGCTGGGCGCGGGCTCGATGACGGGCCTGCCGGTCATCGAGACCAAGGCCAACGACGTGTCGGCGTACATCCCGACCAACGTCATCTCGATCACCGACGGCCAGATCTTCCTGCAGTCGGACCTGTTCAACGCCGACCAGCGCCCCGCCGTCGACGTCGGCATCTCGGTGTCCCGCGTCGGTGGTGCCGCGCAGGTCAAGGCGATGAAGCAGGTGTCCGGCACGCTCAAGCTCGACCTCGCGCAGTACCGCTCGCTCGAGGCGTTCGCGATGTTCGCGTCCGACCTCGACGCGGCGTCGCGCGCGCAGCTGACGCGTGGTGCGCGGCTCATGGAGCTGCTCAAGCAGGGTCAGTACTCGCCGTACCCGGTCGAGGACCAGGTGGCGTCGATCTGGGCCGGCACCAAGGGCAAGCTCGACGACGTCCCGCTCGAGGACGTCCGCCGCTTCGAGTCCGAGATGCTGGAGCACCTGCGCCGCAAGACCGACGTGCTCTCGACGATCGCCGAGACCGGCAAGCTCGACGAGGCCACCGAGCAGGCGCTCGGCTCGGCCGTCGACGACTTCCGCAACGGCTTCATCACGTTCGACGGCAGCGCCCTCGTGGGCGAGGCCGAGGAGGACGAGCACGTCGAGGTCGAGCAGGAGCAGATCGTCCGCCAGAAGCGGGCCTGAGCATGGCGGGACAGCAGCGCGTCTACAAGGCGCGGATCAAGAGCACCCAGTCGCTCAAGAAGATGTTCCGCGCCCAGGAGCTCATCGCCGCGTCGCGCATCGGCAAGGCGCGCGACCGGGTGGCCATGGCCACGCCGTACGCCCGGGCGATCACGCGTGCCGTCTCGGCGGTCGCGACGCACTCCGACGTGTCCCACCCGTTCCTCGTGGAGCGCACGGACACGACGCGCGCCGCGGTGCTGCTCATCGCCTCGGACCGCGGCATGGCGGGCGCCTACTCGGCGAGCGTCATCCGCGAGACCGAGCGGCTCGTGCAGCGGCTCGAGAGCGAGGGCAAGCAGGTCGCCCTCTACGTCTCGGGACGTCGCGCCGTGGCGTACTACACGTTCCGGCAGCGCGAGCTCGCGGGGCAGTGGTCCGGCTTCTCGGACGCGCCGACCCCCGAGGTCGCCGACGAGATCGCGAACGAGCTGCTCGACGCGTTCCGCGCGGCGCCCGAGGAGGGCGGCGTGAGCGAGGTGCACGTCGTGTTCACGCAGTTCGTCAACATGGTCACGCAGCGCCCGCGCGTCGTGCGGCTCCTGCCGCTCGAGGTCGTCGAGGGCGTGGCCCCGGTGGGCGAGAACGACGCGCTGCCGCTGTACGAGTTCGAGCCGAGCCCGGCCGAGGTGCTCGACGCGCTCCTGCCGCGGTACGTGCGCACGCGCATCTACGCGAACCTGCTGCAGGCCTCGGCCTCGGAGCTCGCGGCGCGGCAGCGGGCCATGCACACCGCGACCGAGAACGCCGAGGACCTCATCCGCACCTACACGCGACTGGCCAACCAGGCGCGGCAGGGCGAGATCACCCAGGAGATCAGCGAGATCGTGTCGGGCGCCGACGCGCTCGCGTCCTCCTGACCCCCGACAGCACGACACCGACCCCAGCCGGGCACCGCACCGCCCGGACGAGCGAAGCGAGGCAGACATGACCGCCACCACCGTCGACGCGACGGCCGCGAACGCCGGCACGCCCGGCGTCGGCCGGGTCGCGCGGGTCATCGGGCCCGTCGTGGACATCGAGTTCCCGCCGGACCAGATCCCCGAGATCTACAACGCGCTCGAGGTCGACATCGACCTCTCGGCGCAGGGCGAGGGGGAGGGCGACGGCGCCTTCACCATGACGCTCGAGGTCGAGCAGCACCTGGGCGAGTCCCTGGTGCGCGCCGTCGCGCTGAAGCCGACCGACGGCCTCGTGCGCGGTGCGCAGGTGCGCGACACGGGCCTGCCGATCTCGGTGCCCGTCGGCGACGTCACCAAGGGCAAGGTCTTCAACGTCACGGGTGAGGTGCTCAACCTCGCGGAGGGCGAGAAGCTCGAGATCACCGAGCGCTGGCCCATCCACCGCAAGCCCCCGGCCTTCGACCAGCTCGAGTCGAAGACGCAGATGTTCGAGACCGGCATCAAGGTCATCGACCTGCTGACCCCGTACGTCCAGGGCGGCAAGATCGGTCTGTTCGGCGGCGCGGGCGTCGGCAAGACGGTCCTCATCCAGGAGATGATCCAGCGCGTCGCGCAGGACCACGGCGGCGTCTCGGTGTTCGCCGGCGTCGGCGAGCGCACGCGTGAGGGCAACGACCTCATCGTCGAGATGGAGGAGGCGGGCGTCTTCGACAAGACGGCCCTCGTCTTCGGCCAGATGGACGAGCCCCCGGGCACGCGTCTGCGCGTCGCGCTGTCGGCGCTGACGATGGCGGAGTACTTCCGCGACGTCCAGAAGCAGGACGTGCTGCTGTTCATCGACAACATCTTCCGGTTCACGCAGGCCGGCTCCGAGGTGTCGACGCTGCTCGGCCGCATGCCGTCCGCCGTCGGCTACCAGCCGAACCTCGCCGACGAGATGGGTCAGCTGCAGGAGCGCATCACCTCGACGCGCGGGCACTCGATCACGTCGCTGCAGGCGATCTACGTCCCCGCCGACGACTACACCGACCCGGCGCCGGCCACGACGTTCGCGCACCTCGACGCGACGACCGAGCTCAGCCGTGAGATCGCGTCGCGCGGTCTGTACCCCGCGGTCGACCCGCTCGCGTCGACGAGCCGCATCCTCGACCCGCGCTACGTGGGCCAGGAGCACTACGACGTCGCGACGCAGGTGAAGTCGATCCTGCAGCGCAACAAGGAGCTGCAGGACATCATCGCGATCCTCGGCGTCGACGAGCTCTCCGAGGAGGACAAGACGATCGTCGCGCGTGCGCGCCGCATCCAGCAGTTCCTCTCGCAGAACACCTACATGGCCGAGAAGTTCACGGGTGTCGTGGGCTCGACCGTGCCGGTCACCGAGACCGTCGAGGCGTTCAAGAAGATCGCCGAGGGCGAGTTCGACCACATCGCCGAGCAGGCGTTCTTCAACATCGGCGGCCTCGAGGACCTCGAGCGCAACTGGGCCCGCATCCAGAAGGAGTACGGCGTCTGACCTGCGGGTCGGGCGGCGTACGGCAGGGCTGAGGGAGGAGCACGGTGGCAGAGCTCGAGGTGGACGTCGTCGCCGCGGACGGCAAGGTCTGGTCGGGGACGGCACGTCAGGTGTCGGCCCCGGCCGCGGACGGTGACATCGGCATCCTCGCGGGGCACACGCCGATCCTGTCGGTGCTGCGCGAGGGCCCGGTGCGGATCGTGCCCGCGGGCGGGGGAGCCCCGCTCGCGTGGCACGTCGACGGCGGGTTCCTGTCGGTCGACGACAACCAGGTGACGGTCGTCGTCGACGCCGTGTCCGAGGCGGCGGCCGCCGCCACGTCCGGGCACTGACCCCGGCGGGCGGGTGACGGCGTGAGCGGGCAGGTCCTCGCCGTCGTCGCGGGCGTCGTCGCCGTGCTGGTGCTGGCGCTCGTGGCCCTGTGGTTCTCGCGGACGCGTACGCTCGCGCGACGGGTCGGGTCGTTCGGGTGCGTCCTCACCGAGGCGAACGACCCGCGCCCGGCCCGCGGCACCGCGCAGTACGGCGCGACGCGCCTCTACTGGTGGCGTCGCGTCTCGGTGATGCCCCGGCCGGCGCGCACGTGGTCCCGCTACGGGCTCGTCGTGCTGGAGAGGTCGGTGCTCCCGCCCGTCCCGGGCCGACCGCAGGCCGTCGTGGCGCACTGCCGGGTCGTCCCGACCGCGGGTGGTCCGGCGCAGGAGGTCCGCCTGCAGATGTCCGTCGAGGCGTACGCGGGGTTCACGTCGTGGATCGAGGCGACGCCGTCGCGCGTCGGTACGATCATCTGATCCCGGCGCGACCAGAGGAAGGAAGCGCATGCGCTTGGTCGTCGCGGAGTGCGCGGCCCGTTACACCGGTCGGCTCTCGGCGCACCTGCCGCGTGCCCGCCGGCTGCTCGTGGTCAAGGCCGACGGTTCGGTGCTGCTGCACTCGGACGGCGGCTCCTACAAGCCGCTGAACTGGATGAGCCCGCCCTGCTCGCTCGCGGTCGGCGAGCCCGACGCCGAGCAGGCGGCCGCCGGCGTGACGCAGGTGTGGACCGTGCAGCACGCGAAGTCCGACGACCGGCTCGTCATCGACCTGTACGACGTGCAGCACGACTCGGCGCACGAGCTGGGCGTCGACCCCGGCCTCGTGAAGGACGGTGTCGAGGCGCACCTGCAGGAGCTGCTGGCGGCGCAGATCGCGCTGCTCGGCACCGGCCACCAGCTGGTGCGGCGCGAGTACCCGACGGCGATCGGCCCGGTCGACATCCTGGCGAAGTCGCCCGAGGGCGGCACGGTCGCGGTCGAGATCAAGCGCCGGGGCGACATCGACGGGGTCGAGCAGCTCACGCGGTACCTCGAGCTGCTCAACCGGGACCCGCTGCTGCGGCCCGTGCGAGGCGTCTTCGCGGCGCAGGAGATCAAGCCGCAGGCGCGCGTGCTCGCGGCCGACCGGGGGATCGCGTGCCTCGTGCTCGACTACGACGCGATGCGCGGCGTCGACGACGTGGACTCGCGACTCTTCTGACCGGCCGCAGCGCTATTGAACATGTTCAGTTGAACGTGTTCAATAGCGCCATGGATCAGTCCCCGCAGCCCGTCGACGGTCCGGCCGTGCGCGGCACGTCGCCCGTGCTCGGCGTCGTCGGCTGGACCGCGGTGGTCGTCGTGTCCGTCAACGTCCCGCTCGGCACGGGTCTCATGGTCGTCGAGGAGGCCGGCGCGGGACTGGGCGGGCTCGGCTTCCTGCTGGTGCTCGCGGCCTTCGTCGCCGTCGTGCCGACCGTCGTGCTCGGCTTCCCGCTGGGGCTGCTCACCGCCTGGTCGCTGCGGTCCGTGCCGCACGAGCGTCTGCACGTCGCCGCGTTCGCCCTGGTCGGGGCCGTGACAGCGACCGCGATGGCGGTGGTCCCCGACCTGTGGGCGGGCACGGAGACCGCGTCGCCGCCACCGGCGACGGTGCTCGTCTACGCGCTCGAGGGTGCGCTCGGCGCGGGCGGCGGGCGGTGGGCCGCCGGTGCGGTGCGTCGACGTCGCGCCTCGCGTGCGCGCGCCCCCCACGACGCGGGGGTCGCCGCATGAGCGCCCGGCGGACGGCGGACGAGACGCGGGACCTGATCCGCACGACGGCGCTGCACCTGTTCCGCGAGCGGGGCTTCGACGCGACGACGATGCGCGCGGTCGCGCAGGAGGCGGGCGTCGCGGTGGGCAACGCGTACCACCACTTCGCGTCCAAGGACGACCTCGTGCAGGAGGTCTACCTCGAGGTGAACCGCGAGCACGCCGCGCGGGCGCGCACCGCCCTCGCGACTGGCGGCGACCTGACGTCGCGGCTGCGGGCGACCTGGCACGCAGGTCTCGACGCCTTCGGCCCCTACCGCCGGTTCGGAGTCGAGTCCATCGGGGTCGCGATCCGGCCGGGCTCGGCCGCGAGCCCGTTCTCGGCCTCCTCGGCACCGAGCGCCGACCTCAGCCGGGCGATCTTCCGCGAGGTCGTCGACGGGGCCAGCCCCGCGGTCCCCGCGCACCTGCGTGCCGACCTGCCGGAGCTGCTGTGGCTCGCGCAGCTCGGCGTCGTCGTCGCGTGGGTGCACGACACGACGCCCGACCAGCGGCGCGTGCGCGCGCTCGTCGACGGCGCCGCGCCCCTGGTCGGGCGCCTGGTGGGCCTCGCGCGTCTGCCGGTCGCGCGGGGGGTCGCCGAGGACGCGCTGCGGCTGCTCGCGGCGGTGGGGCCGTGACCCGGCGGTGGACGGCGCCCGGGGTGCTCGGGGTGCTCGCGGCCGTCGTCACCGTGTGGGTGCTGCGCGCCGCGCTGGTGCTCGCCGTCGACGGTCCGGGCGCACCGGCGCTGACGCGACCGTCCCTGCTGCTGGTGTACGCGGCCGGGCCGGCGCTGCTGTGCGCGGTGCCGATCGCGCTCGTCGCCCGCGCGGCGCTGGCCCGCACCGGACCCGCGGTCCTGGGGTACGGCGCGGTCGGACTGCTGGGCGGGGCCCTCGTCGGCGTCGTGCAGCCCCTGGTGCTGCTCTCGACGTGGCCGTGGCTGCTGGACACCGGCCCGCTTGTCGAGCTCGTGGTGCTCCCCGCGGTCGGGGGGCTCGTGGGCGGGCTGACCGCCGGGCTGGTGCGCCGCGGGCAGGAGCGCCAGCGGGGTGACGGTCCGCGCGGCGACGCGTCGCGCGGCTGAGGTCTCAGGCGACCCAGGCACCCGCGCGCAGCACGCACGTGGGCTCGAGGCCGGGCGTGGTCACGAGCAGGTCGGCCCGGTGGTCGGGCAGCACCGCCCCGAGGTCGGGGCGGCCGAGCACCTGCGCGGGCGTGCTCGAGGCCGCGCGCACCGCGGCGACCAGCGGGACGCCCGCGGTGACGGTCGCGCGCACGACGTCGAGCAGGTGCGCGACACCGCCCGCGATCGCCCCGACGCGCGGCGCTGCGCCCGGCTCGGCGAGGTCGTGCTCGAGGAGCCGTGCCACGCCGTCGGCCACGCGGACCGCCATCGGCCCGAGGCGGTAGTCCCCGTCGGGCATGCCGGCGGCGGCCATCGCGTCGGTCACGAGCACCGCGGCGTCCGCCCCGACCAGGTCGAGCACCGACCGGACCGTCGCGGGCGCGAGGTGCGTGCCGTCGGCGACGAGCTCCACGACGAGCTCGCCGCGCGCCGCCGCGGCGAGGCACGCGGCCACCGGGCCGGGGTCGCGGTGGTGCAGCGGACGCATGCCGTTGAACAGGTGCGTCGCCGTGGGGCGGTGCGAGCGCGCGCCCGGCGAGGTCGCCAGCAGGTCGAACGCGCGGTCGATCGCGGCGTCGGTCTGCTCGGCGCTCGCGTCGGTGTGGCCCACCGACGGCAGCGCGCCGGCCTCGACGAGCGCGCGCAGCACGTCGTCGTCGCCGACCACCCCGGCGACCTCGGGCGCGACGGTCATCGTCACGAGGTGGCCGCGGGCCGTCGCCGCGACGGCGCGGACGAGCCCCGGGTCGCCGGGCACCATGTCGTCCGGGTGCTGCGCGCCGCAGCGCGCGGCGGACAGGAACGGCCCCTCGAGGTGGATCCCGGCCACGACGCCGGCGTCGACGGCGTCGGCCAGCAGCGCGGTGCGCGCGAGCAGGACGTCGCGCGGCGCCGTGACGAGCGACGCGACGAGCGCCGTCGTGCCGTGGCGCAGGTGCTCGTCGGCCGCGCGGCGCACCTCGTCGGGCGTCGTCGCGTCCGGGAAGCTCGCGCCGCCTCCGCCGTGGCAGTGCAGGTCGACGAGCCCGGGCAGCACGAGCGTGCCGGGCGCGGGCCGTGGTGGGCGGTGCGTCGCCGGCACGTCGTCCGCGGCGCCGACCCAGACGATCCGGTCGCCCCGCACGGCGACGGCCGCGTCGGGCAGCACCTCGGCGGGGGTGACGACGTCCCCCCGGACCACGAGCGCACCGGTGAGGTCGGACGGACCGTTCGTCATGCCCCGATCATCGCGCAGGTGACGGCTCCGCGTCAGGGCCCGGCCTCGGCGGCTCTGGGCCCGCCGCGCACCGCCGCCCGTGCACCCCACCACCCACGGACCCCACCGCCCACGGACCCCACCGCCGACGGACACCGCGACTGCCCGGCGGACCTCCGCGCGCCGTCGAGGGGGAGCGGTGCGCCGGTCACACGAGGCGCAGCGTCGCGAGGCGTGCGGTCCCCACGAGGCGGACGCTCAGGTCGGCGACGTCGCGCGCGGGGACGGTCAGCGGCACGGTGGTGAGCGTCCAGTCGTGGCGTCCGACGCCGTCGGGGACGTCGAGGCGGGCGAGCTCGGCGCCGGTCGAGGCGTCCCGGACCTCGACGCGGGCGGGTCCGGGCCCCGTGCGGGCGACCTCGAGCGCGATCGCGGTCGCGCCCGCGACCCGGCAGTCGCGCAGCAGCACCTCACCCGCGGTGCGGCCCCGCCGGACCTGCACGCACGTGCCCGTCTCGCGCGTCCGCTCGGACAGGTCGACGCCTCGCAGGTCGTCGGCGTCCGCGACGCGCACGGGCCGGTCCCGCAGCTCGCGCGGCGGCACGGGCGCGCCCGCGACGTCGACGTCCGCCCGCTGCGCGACGGCGGTGCTCGACGGGCCGGCCCCCAGCACGTAGCGGCCCGGCTCGACGACCCACCGGTCGCGCGTGACGTCCCACACCGCGAGGTCGCGCACGGGCACGCGCAGCGCGACGACGCTCGTCGCGCCCGGGGCCACGACGACCCGCGCGTGCGCGACGAGGCGGTGCGGGTAGGGCAGCCGGTGCCCGGGTGCGTCGACGTAGAGCTGGACCAGCTCGTGGGCGGGTCGTGCGCCGTGGTTCTCGACGGTCACGTGTGCGACGAGCGTCGCGTCCTCGTCGACCGGCGCGCGGTCCGCGGCGACGTCGAGCGCGGCGTAGCGCACGTCGCCGTACGTGCGGCCGTGCCCGAGCCCGTACCGGTGGGGCGTGGGCGAGTACCAGCTCGTGGTGCGCGTGGCGATGACGTCGTAGTCGAGCAGGTCGCCGGCCTGCGCGGCGTCGGCGGGCCACTCCTGCGCGAGCCGCCCGGTGGGCTCGACGTCGCCGAGCAGCACGTCGGCGAGGCCGTGCCCGTGCTCCTGCCCGCCGTGCGACGACCACACGACGGCGGCAGCGGCGTCCGCCTCGGCCTCGAGCACGTACGGGTACGACGAGACGACGAGCAGCACGGCGCGCGGGTTCGCGGCGACGGCGGCCCGCCACAGCGCCCGCTGGCTCGCGGGCAGCCCGAGGTGCGGGCGGTCCTCGGTCTCACGGCCGTGCAGGTGCGGGTCGTTGCCGGCCGTCACGACGACGACGTCGGCCGCCGCCGCGGCGCGCGCGACCTCCGCGGTGCCGCCGCGCAGGACCCGGGCCGCGAACCGCTCGGCGTGCGCGGCGTCGGGCGCGTCGGCCACGAGCGTCCCGGCCTCGTCGTGCTGCACGCGCAACCAACGGCCGGACCCGACGTGCTGGAGCGACCACGTGCCGTCGCCGTGGCGGTGCGTGCGGAACGACTCCTGGGCGACCCACCCGCCGACGCGCGTCGCGTCGGCGCGCACGACCCACCCGGCGCCGCTCCAGAGGCGGTCGGACGCGACGTCGCGCAGCGTGAGCAGGCCGTCGCCCCAGTCCGTGACGTCGTGCGCCACCACCTCGACGGCGTCGGCCACGAGCGTGCCGTCGCCCAGGGCGCGGACGCCGCGGCCCGTGGAGGTCGCGGTCAGGGCGACGCGGTCGGCGCCGTCGGCGACGTGCACGCGGTCGGGTCCCAGCGCCTCGGCGAGCGCGGTGCCGAGGCCCACGAGGTAGGGCGGGGTGCCGGAGTACCAGTCGTGCAGCACGCGGTCGGCGTGCGGTCCGACGACGGCGACGGACGCGTCGCGGGGGAGCGGCAGCACGCCGTCGTCCTCCAGCACGACGACCGCGCGGGCGGCGGCCTCGCGCGCGAGCGTCCGGTGCTCGGGCAGGTCGATCGACTCGGGGCCGACGACCCACGGGTCGAGGTCGGGGTCGAGCTCGCCGGTGCGCAGCCGCAGCTCGAGCTGGCGCAGCACGGCGCGGTCGACGTCGGCCTCGGTGAGGAGCCCGCGCTCGAGCGCCGCGGTCACGCGCTCGACGGTCGGCCGGGGGTCGGCGTCGTCGGCAGTGAACGAGTCGACGCCGGCGCGCAGCAGCGCCGCGTGCGACGTGACGTGGTCGTCGTGGTGGCGCTGGAACGTCACGACGTTGCCGGGGGCGGCGGCGTCCGAGACGACGAGCAAGGACGTGACCGACCACGACCGCAGCTCGTCGAGCAGCTCGCCGGACAGGTGCGCCGGGCGGCCGTTGACGAGGTTGTACGACGGCATGACGGCGCCGACGACGCCCGCGGCGATCGGGCCGCGGAACGCGGGCAGCTCGTACTCGCGCAGCACGCGCGGGCGCAGCTGCGTGCTGGTCACGGCGCGGTCGGTCTCGTTGTCGTACCCGAGGAAGTGCTTGAGCGTGGGCACGGTGCGCCAGTAGACGGGGTGGTCGCCGCGCAGGCCGCGCGCGTAGGCGGTCGCGAGGTGCGCGGTCACGTGGGGGTCGCTGGACCAGCCCTCCTCGTTGCGGCCCCAGCCGGGGTGGCGCAGCGGGTCGACCACGGGTGCCCACACGTTGAGCGAGACCGTCGGGTCGGCCGCGTGCTTGGCGCGCACCTCGACGCCGACGGCGGCGCCGACGCGTTCGAGCAGGTCGACGTCCCAGGTCGCGGCGAGGCCCACGGGCTGCGGGAACGTGGTGGCGGTGCCGAGCCAGGCGACGCCGTGCAGGGCCTCGGTGCCCGTGCGAAAGGCGGCGAGCCCGAGGCGCTCGACGGCCGGGGCGTGCTGGTGCAGCAGGGCGATCCGCTCGTCGCGCGTGAGCTCGTCGAGGAGCGCGGCGGCGCGCTCCTCGACCGGCAGCGCGGGGTTGCGCCACCGCGGCGTGCCGGGGTCGTGCGCGGTCGCTGCGGGGGTGGGCGTGGGGGCGTCGTCGGCCACGGCGGTCCTCGTCGGTCGGGGTGGGCGGGTGGGCCTGGCGGGGCGGACGACGGTCGGGTCGCACCGTTCTGGTCGAACCGTTTCGACGTCGTCGTCGGGCTCTCCGCGCAGCCATCGTGGTCGAAGTCCTGGTCAGGGACAAGCCCCGATCGTCTGGTCTGCGTGTCTTGCCTCACATACCGGACCTGCCCTAGATTCGCCAAGGCGATATGAATCGAACCGCTTCGACGCCGTGGCGGGGCGCCGGGTCACCGAGGACCCGGCGTCGCGACCGTCCCGCCGTCCCGTGCACGTCCGTTTCCACGAGGGAGTGAAGGACGCTGATGAACACCACCACCTCCACCGCACGCCTCGGCGACGTCGAGGTCCGTCGTCGCTCGTTCCTCGGCCTGGTCGCGGCCGGCGCCGCCGTCGTCGGCGTGCCGTCGCTGCTCACGGCGTGCAGCACCGACGCCCCGCCCGCCGCCGCACCCGGGGCCACGCCCTCGGCCGACGTGCTGCCGAGGTACGTCCCCGTCGACTACGTCGCGCCCGACTACCCGAGCGTCAACGGCTCGACCCCCGGCTACGAGACCCTGCCCGCCGAGCTCGTGCAGTCCGTGCCCGAGCCCCCGGGCGCGGGGTCCTCGTTCACGGCCATGACCCCGCTGTGGGGCACGATCCCCCCGACCAAGGGCAACCAGTACTACGAGGCCGTCAACGGCATCCTCGGCTCGACCATCACGTTCCAGATCACCGACGGCAACGTCTACGGCGACAAGCTCGCGACCGTGCTCGCGTCGGCCAAGGACGTGCCGGACTGGGTCAGCGTCCCGTCCTGGAACATCCCGCCGCGCTTCGGGTCCGAGATCGTGCCGAACCTCTTCCAGGACCTCACGGACTTCCTCGGCGGCGACAAGGTCGAGCAGTACCCGAACCTCGCGAACATCCCGACCGACGCCTGGAAGTTCTGCGTCTTCAACGGCCGCCTGTACGGCCTGCCGTTCCCGGGCGAGATCATCACCGACGCGATCTTCTACCGCAAGGACGTGCTCGACGAGCTCGGCATCACGCCGTCCGTCAGCGACGGCCAGGACCTGCTCGACCTCGCCAAGGAGCTCACGGGCGGCAACCGGTGGGGCGCCGAGGACCTGTGGAACACCGCGGCGATCATCCACGGCGTGCCGCCCAAGTGGATCCTCGAGGGCGACAGGCTCGTGCACCGCGTCGAGACCGAGCAGTACCGCGCGGCGCTCGCCTGGAACGCCGAGCTCTTCGCGAGCGGCGCGGTCCACCCCGACGCGGTCGCCGACCAGGCCGGCGAGGCCAAGACCCGGTTCCAGTCCGGACAGTCGCTCATCATGAACGACGGCCTCGGCGGCTGGCACGAGGCGCTGCGCGACAACCTCGCGAGCAACCCCGCGTTCTGGCAGCAGCCGCTCGACCCGTTCGCGGCCGACGGCGGCACGCCCGTGCTGTGGAAGGGCAACCCCGCCAACATCTTCTCGTTCCTCAAGAAGAGCGACGACGAGGCCCGCATCACCGAGCTGCTCGCGATCGCCAACGTGCTCGCCGCACCGTTCGGCACCACCGAGTTCGACGTCATCAACAACGGCGTCGAGGGCGTGCACTACGAGCGCGGCGCCGACGGCCTGCCCGTGCCCACCCCGCTCGCGGCCACCGAGATGCAGCCCACCTACATGTTCCTGGTCGACCCGCCCATCGCGAACGCGCGCGTGCAGTACCCCGGGTACGTCAAGGCGTCCTCGGAGTGGCAGACCAAGGCGGCGGAGTTCATCACCGAGCCGCTGTTCTACGCGCAGCAGATCGTCGAGCCCGTGCAGTACGCGTCGATCGGGCAGCCGTTCGTCGACCTCGAGAAGGACATCTCGCGCGGGCGCAAGTCGCTCGACGACCTCGACGCGGCCGTCGACACGTGGCGGGCGTCCGGCGGCGAGGAGCTGCGGACGTTCTACCAGGAGATCCTGGACGCGCGGTGACGAGCCCCGGTCAGGTCGTCCGTCGCGGCGCGGGTCGGCGCGCCGCGGCACCGGACCCGGTCGCGGAGGGGGCGGGTGCGCCCGCCCCCTCCCGCCCGGCGAAGGTGCCCGTCCGCAAGGTCCCGCTGCGCACACGGCTGCGTCGCGACGGCGCGCTGCTCGCCATGGTGCTGCCCGCGGTCACGCTGCTCGCGGTCTTCGCGTACGTGCCGATGCTCGGCAACGTCATCGCGTGGCAGAGCTACTCGCCGTACGTCGGGTTCCTGCGCAGCCCGTTCGTCGGGTGGGCCAACTTCGAGCGCGTGTTCTCCAACCCGCTGTTCCTCGACGCCGTGCAGAACACGCTCGTCATCACGGCGTTCCAGCTCGTGTTCTTCTTCCCCGTCCCGATCGTGCTCGCGCTGCTGCTCAACAGCGTCGTCACGCCGCGCGTCCGGACGACCATCCAGTCGATCGTCTACCTGCCGCACTTCTTCTCGTGGGTGCTGGTCGTGACGATCTTCCAGCAGATCTTCGGCGGTGCGGGGCTGGTCAACCAGACGCTGCGCGTCGCGGGGCTCGGGTCGGGCTTCGACCTCATGACCAACCCCGACACGTTCCTCGTGCTCATCACGATGCAGTCGGTCTGGAAGGACGCGGGCTGGGGGATCATCATCTTCCTCGCCGCGCTGTCGACCGTGTCGCCCGAGCAGTACGAGGCGGCGGCGGTCGACGGCGCCAACCGGTGGCGGCGCATGTGGCACGTCACGCTGCCCGCGCTGCGGCCCGTCATCATCCTGCTGCTGATCCTGCGCCTGGGCGACGCGCTCACGGTCGGGTTCGAGCAGCTCATCCTGCAGCGCGGGGCCGTCGGCGCGGACGTCGCCGAGGTCATCGACACGTACGTCTACTACCAGGGCGTCATCTACGGCGACTGGAGCTTCGCGGCCGCGGCGGGCCTGATCAAGGGCGTCGTCAGCCTCGCGCTCGTGCTCGGGGCCAACAAGCTCGCCCACGTGTTCGGCGAGTCGGGGGTGTATCGCAGGTCATGACCACGCAGAGCGGAACGACACCGGAGATCGACACCGACGTCGCGCTGATCCCGCGCGACCTCGCGGCCGACGCGGCGGGCCGTCCCCGCCGCCCGCGCCGCTCGCGGCACCGCCCGGCCTGGGAGGAGCCGCCCGGCAAGGTCGGCGCGGCCGTCAAGTTCGTCGTGCTGGCGGGCGTCGTGCTGGCGGTCGTGTTCCCGCTGTGGACGGTCGTCGTCACGAGCCTGTCGACGCAGGCCGAGACCATCCGCGCGGGCGGCCTCGTCGTGGTGCCGGGCGAGCTGACGCTCAACGCCTACAAGCAGATCCTGTCCGGCGGCGTCGTGACGCGCGCGGCGCTCGTGAGCATCGGCATCACGGCGGTCGGCACCGTGATCTCGACGATCGTGTCCGTGCTCGCGGCGTACGGGCTCTCGCGGCCCTCGTCGCTGTGGCACCGCCCGATCCTGTTCGTCTTCCTCATCACGATGTTCTTCGGCGCGGGCCTGATCCCCACGTACCTCGTGGTGAGCGGCCTGGGGCTCGTCGACTCGTACTGGGCGCTGATCCTGCCGGGCGCGGTGTCGGCGTTCAACGTGCTGATCCTGCGCAACTTCTTCATGGGTCTCGAGCCGGCGATCCTCGACGCCGCGCGCATCGACGGCGCGGGGGACTGGCGGATCCTGGGCCGGGTCGTGCTGCCGATGTCGCGCGCGGTGGTCGCGGTCATCGCGCTGTTCTACGGCGTCGGGTACTGGAACGCGTTCTTCAACGCGATCCTCTACATCAACGACAACGCCAAGTGGCCGCTGCAGCTCGTGCTGCGGTCGTACGTGCTGCAGGGCGTGACGCTGCCCGGCTCGGGCGTGGGGCAGGTCGACGTCGCGACGGGGGCCGTGACGGGTCTGCCCGTGAAGATGGCGGTCATGGTGCTGGCGATCGTGCCGATCCTCGTCGTCTACCCGTTCGTCCAGCGGCACTTCACCAAGGGCGTCATCTTCGGTGCGATCAAGGGCTGACGCGGTGCCCGTCCCCCGCCGCGGCGCCGCGGCGCCCGGCTCAGCGCACGGGGGCGACGGTGCTCGCGCGCTCGACGAGCATCGGTGCGATCAGCCGGGTCTCGGCGGGCTCGTCGCGCTCGACGCGCGCCATCGCCATCTCGACCGCGACCTTGCCGATGGTGTGCGCCGGGATGTCGACGTTCGTCAGCGGCAGGGCCTGGCCGACCGCCACGTCGGGCGGGCACACGGCGACGACCGACACGTCGTCGGGCACGTGCCGCCCGCGCTCGCGGAGCGTCGCCAGCACCCAGGGCAGCGCGACCTCGTTGTGGACGACGAGCGCGGTGACATCGGGCAGCGCGGCGAGCACGCGGTCGACCGCGGCGACGGCGCCCGCCATCGAGGACTCGCACGGCTCGACCAGACCCGTGAGGCCCGCCTCGGCGGCGCCGCGCGTGAAGCCGCGGATCATGCGCTCGGCGTACGACGTGTGGCGGTCGAGGACCGCCTGCGGCGACCCCAGCAGCGCGACCTGCCGGTGACCGAGCCGCGCGAGGTGCCGCACCGCGAGGTGCCCGGCGGCCTCGAAGTCGAGGTCGACGCACGACAGGCCCTCGGGGTCGCGCGGCAGCCCGATGAGCACGGCGGGCTGGCTGAGCCCTGCGAGAACGGGCACGCGCGGGTCGTCGGCCTCGATGTCCATCATGACGAGGGCGTCGACCATGGACCCGTTCGCGACGCGCTCCATGCCGGCGATCTCGTCGGCGGTGAGCAGGAGCACGTCGTGGTCGAACGTGCGGGCGGCGGTGACGACGCCGGTGACGAACTGCATGATGACGGAGACGTTGACGTCGACACGCAGCGGCGCCATGAGGGCGAGGACGTTGGTGCGGCTCGACGCGAGGGCGCGGGCGCCCGCGTGCGGGCGGTACCCGAGGTCGCGGATCGCGCGCTCGACGCGTTGCCGCGTCGGCGCGGAGATCGGGCGCTTGCCCGACAGCACGTAGGACACGGTGGAGGTCGACACGCCCGCCGCGCGTGCCACGTCGTCGATCGTCGTCGCCATGTCGCTCCGTTCGTCACGCGCTGCGGGCCGGTCCCGTGCCGCGCGGTCCGTGTCCCGCGCCCGCACCCCGAGGTGCGGCACACCCTAGCGCGGGCCCCGGGGCCGGCCGAGGAGTCGGCCGGGCCGGGGCGGGGGCGGCGCGTCGCCGCATCGGCGCGCAAGCGCTTCGCCTGGCACCTGGTCGGGCGTCCGGCTCGAGCGTGCGGCACCGGCCTGCGTCGACATCGATATCGACGCACTACGCTGGCGAAGCGCTTCGACGCTTCCCGTCGACGCCGCGGGGACGAGAGGGTGAGGGCATGACCGGGTCGGACGGGAGCGGTGGCACGCCCACGCTCGCCGCGCTCACGGACGAGGTCGGGCTGCTGTACGGCGCCGACTGGAACCCCGAGCAGTGGCACCCGGACGTCTGGCGCGAGGACGTGGCCCTCATGCGCGCCGCGGGGGTCAACCTCGTCACGGTCGGCGTCTTCTCGTGGGCCAGCCTCGAGCCGCGCCCCGGGCGGTTCGAGCTCGACTGGCTCGACCGCGTCGTCGACCTCGCGCACGACCACGGCGTCCTCGTCGACCTCGCGACCCCCACCGCGTCGCCGCCGCCCTGGCTGGGCGTGCTCTGGCCGAGCGCACGCGCGGTAACCGCCGACGGCGTGCGGATGTCGCACGGCTCGCGCAACCACTTCTGCCCGTCCTCGCCGCACTACCGCGAGCGCGCGCTCGCGGTGACCCGCGTGCTCGCCGAGCGCTACGGCGCCCACCCGGGCGTGCGCATGTGGCACGTCGGCAACGAGTACGGCCAGGTCTGCTGGTGCGAGCACTGCGCGCACGAGTTCCGCGCGTGGCTGCGCGCGCGCCACGGCAGCCTCGACGAGCTCAACCGCGCGTGGGGCACCGCGTTCTGGAGCCAGCGGTACGACGAGTGGGGCCAGGTGATCCCGCCGCGCGCAGCGCCGTACCTGGTCAACCCGACCCAGGCGCTCGACCACCGCCGGTTCGCGTCCGACCAGCTGCTCGCGCTCTACCTCGAGCAGCGCGACGTCGTCCGGGAGCACGCGCCGGGCGTCCCGGTGACCACCAACCTCATGGGCTTCCACCACCCGACCGACTACCGGCGGTGGGCACCCCACCTCGACGTCGTCGCCGACGACGTCTACGGCGACCCCGCCGACCCGCACGACGTCGTGCGCGTCGCGCTGACGCACGACCTCGCACGCGGCCTCGCCGGCGGTGCGCCGTGGCTGGTCATGGAGCAGGCCGCGGGAGCGGTGAACTGGCGGCCGCACAACGTGCCCAAGACCTCGGCGCAGCTGCGGCTCGACTCGCTGCGCGCGGTCGCGCGCGGCGCCGACGGGTCGTGCTTCTTCCAGTGGCGTGCGTCGACGGCCGGCGCCGAGCGGTACCACTCGGCCCTCGTGCCGCACGCCGGCCCCGACACCGCGCTGCACCGCGCGGTCGTCGCGCACGGTGCCGAGCTCGCGCGCCTGCGCCGCGTCGTCGGCACGCGCGTGACCGCGCGCGTCGCGCTCGTGTTCGACTGGCCGAGCTGGTGGGCCGCCGAGGAGCCGGCGTCCCCGTCGCAGCGGCTGCGCGCGCTGCCCCAGGTGCTCGCGTACTACCGGCCGCTGTGGGAAGACGGCGTCGCGGTCGACGTCGTGGGTCCCGACGCCGACCTGGACGCCTACGACCTGGTCGTCGCGCCGCAGCTGCACCTGGTCGAGGACGCGGACGTCGCGGGGCTGCGGCGGGTCGTCGAGCGCGGCGGCGTGCTGCTGCTCGGGCCGTTCTCGGGCGTCGTCGACCGCGACGCGCACGTGCGCACCGGCAGGTTCCCCGTGCCGTTCGCGGACCTCGTCGGCGGCTCCGGCGAGGAGTGGGTGCCGCTGCCGGACGCGGGCGTCGACCTGCGCTCCGACCTGCTGGGCGACGTGCGCGTGCACGACTGGGCCGAGCGCGTGCGCGTCGACGACGGCGAGGCCGTCGCGGCCGTCGTCGGCGGCGACCTCGACGGCTGCGCCGCGGTCGTGCGCCGCCGCCACCCGGGCGGCGGGCAGGGCTGGTACGTCGGCGCGCTGCTGCCCCCGGACGCGCTCGCGGGCGTCGTGCGGGCGTGCCTGGACGCCGCCGGCGTCGCCGGGCCCGCGGGCGTGCGCGCCGCCGCCGACGTCGAGGTCGTGCGCCGCGGCGACGTCACCTTCTGCCTCAACGCGGCCGACCGGCCGCGGACCGTGCACCTGACCGGCACCGCCGACGGGTGGCACGACCTGCTCACCGGCGCCGACGTCGCCGGTGACGTGCCGCTCGCGCCGCACGGCGTCCTGGCCCTGATCGAGAGGACCCCATGAAGTTCACCGACGGCTACTGGCAGCTGCTGCCCGGGGTGACCGAGCTGCGTCCCCGCCAGGTCGACGACGTGGTCGCGACCGACGACACGCTCACGGTCTACGCGTCGACCGCGCCGATCACCACGCGCGGCGACACGCTCAACCGCCCGCTCGTCACCGTCACGCTGCACTCGCCCATGGACGGCGTGGTCGGCGTGACGATCGAGCACTTCCAGGGCGGCCTCGAGCGCGGTCCCCGGTTCGAGCTGCACCGCGACGCGGGCGACGTGAAGATCGCGACGCCCGACCTCACGGGGCAGGCCGTCGCGACGCTGCGCTCGGGGCAGCTCGAGGCGCGCGTCGCGACCGCGGGCGACTGGTCGGTCGAGTTCGTCGACGTCGCGGACGGCCGCGTGCTCACGGCGTCGACGCCGCGCAGCGTGGGCGTCCTGACCGACGCGGACGGCCGGCACTTCGTGCGCGAGCAGCTGACCATGGGGGTCGGCGAGCACGTCTACGGCCTGGGGGAGCGGTTCGGCGCGCTCGTGAAGAACGGCCAGACGGTCGACATCTGGAACGCCGACGGCGGCACCGCGAGCGACCAGGCGTACAAGAACGTGCCGTTCTACCTGTCGTCGGCCGGGTACGGGGTGTTCGTCGACCAGCCCGAGCGGGTCTCGTTCGAGATCGGCACCGAGGTCGTGTCGCGCGCGCAGTTCTCGGTCGAGGGGCAGTCGCTCACGTACTACGTCGTCGCGGGCCCCACGCCCAAGGACGTGCTGCGCCGCTACACGGCGCTCACGGGCCGCCCGGCGCGCGTGCCGGACTGGTCGTACGGGCTGTGGCTGTCGACGTCGTTCACGACCAGCTACGACGAGGCGACGGTCACGCACTTCGTCGACGGCATGGCCGAGCGCGACCTGCCGCTGAGCGTCTTCCACTTCGACTGCTTCTGGATGCGGCAGTTCCACTGGAGCGACTTCATCTGGGACCCCGCGACGTTCCCCGACCCCGAGGGCATGCTGCGCCGCCTCAAGGAGCGCGGCCTGCGCATCTGCGTGTGGATCAACCCGTACGTCGCGCAGCGCTCGGTGCTGTTCGCCGAGGGCAAGGAGCGCGGGTTCCTCGTGAAGAACCCCGACGGGTCGGTGTGGCAGTGGAACATGTGGCAGGCCGGCATGGGTCTGGTCGACTTCACGAACCCCGACGCCGTCGCGTGGTACCAGGACAAGCTGCGCGGGCTGCTCGCGCAGGGCGTCGACTGCTTCAAGACCGACTTCGGCGAGCGGATCCCGACCGACGTCGTGTGGCACGACGGGTCGGACCCGCAGCGCATGCACAACTACTACACGCACCTGTACAACCGGAGCGTGTTCGAGCTGCTCGAGGCCGAGCGGGGCGCGGGCGAGGCGGTGCTGTTCGCGCGGTCCGCGACGGCGGGCGGTCAGCAGTACCCCGTGCACTGGGGCGGCGACTGCGAGTCGACGTTCGTGTCGATGGCGGAGTCGCTGCGCGGCGGGCTGTCGCTCGCGCTGTCGGGCTTCGGGTTCTGGAGCCACGACATCGGCGGGTTCGAGGGCGTGCCGGACGCCGCGGTGTTCAAGCGCTGGCTGCCGTTCGGCCTGCTGTCGTCGCACAGCCGGCTGCACGGCTCGGACTCCTACCGCGTGCCGTGGGCGTTCGACGACGAGGCGGTGGACGTGACCCGGCGGTTCACGCGCCTGAAGATGTCGCTCATGCCGTACCTCGCGCAGGCCGGGCGGGTCGCGCACGAGGAGGGGCTGCCGGTCATGCGCCCGATGGTGCTGGAGTTCCCGGAGGACCGCGGCGCGGCGACGGTCGACACGCAGTACATGCTGGGCGACGCGCTGCTGGTGGCGCCCGTGTTCTCGGCGGCGGGCGACGTCGACGTGTACGTGCCCGAGGGCACGTGGACGTCGTGGCTGACGGGGGAGCGGGTAACGGGGCCGCGCTGGGTGCGCGAGCGCCACGGGTTCGACTCGGTGCCGCTGTACGTGCGGCCGGGCACGGTGCTGCCGGTCGGCGCGCACGACGACCGGCCCGACCGTGACCACGCGGACGGCGTGACGCTGCACCTCGTGGAGCTGCCCGACGGTCACCGGTCGACGACGCGGGTGCCGAGCGGCGACGGCGAGGCGGTGTTCACGGTGCGGCGCACGGGTGCGGAGGTGCGGGTGCGGGCCGTCGGCGCGCCGGGGGCGTGGGCCGTGCAGCCGTTCGGTCGCGACCGCGTCGAGGTGCCGGCGGGGGTCGACGAGGTCGTCGTCGCGGTGTGAGGCGCCGCGGGCGTCCCGGTCCCGAGGGTGCCGGGGCGGTCCGCGCGAGCCCGGGGTGCGGGAGCGGTCCCACGCCCTGTATCGTATCGATTCGACCCGCGCGGCGCCGCTGCCCCGCGGACTCGGCGAGCGGTCCGTCAGGGCCGCCGAGCAGCACCCACTCACCGCTCCCGGAGGGCATGTCATGACCAGCACCACGCGGCCGTCCGGCCGCACGTTCCCGGCCGACTTCCTCTGGGGGTCGGCGACCGCGTCGTACCAGATCGAGGGTGCCGCGGCCGAGGACGGTCGCACGCCGTCCATCTGGGACACGTTCTCGAAGACGCCCGGCAAGGTCCTCAACGGCGACACCGGCGACGTCGCGGTCGACCACTACCACCGCGTCCCGCAGGACGTCGCGATCATGTGCGACCTCGGGCTGCAGGCGTACCGGTTCTCGATCTCGTGGTCGCGCGTGCTCCCGCAGGGCACCGGCGAGGTCAACCAGGCCGGCCTCGACTTCTACTCCGACCTCGTCGACCGCCTGCTCGCCGCGGGCATCAAGCCCGTCGTGACGCTCTACCACTGGGACCTGCCGCAGACGCTCGAGGACGCGGGCGGCTGGACCAACCGCGCCACCGCCGAGGCCTTCGCCGAGTACGCCCGCGTCGTCGCGCGCGCCCTGGGCGACCGCATCCACCTCTGGACGACCCTCAACGAGCCCTGGTGCTCGTCGTTCCTCGGCTACGGCTCGGGCGTCCACGCGCCCGGCGTGACCGACCCCGCCGCCGCGCTCGCGGCCGTGCACCACCTCAACCTCGCGCACGGGCTCGCCGCGCGCGTCATCCGCGACGAGCTCGGTCCGGCCACGCCCGTGTCGATCACGCTCAACCTGCACGTGACGCGCGCCGCGTCCGACGCGCCGCAGGACGTCGAGGCCAAGCGCCGCATCGACACGATCGCCAACGAGGTCTTCCTCGGCCCGCTCCTCGAGGGCGCGTACCCCGAGCGCGTGTTCGCCGACACCGCGGCGATCAGCGACTGGTCCTTCGTGCAGGAGGGCGACCTCGAGCTCATCCGGGTCCCGATCGACCTGCTCGGCGTCAACTACTACTCGACCGGCCGCGTGCAGCACGGCACGCCGCCCGTCGGCGACGGCACGCCCGGCCCCGACGGGCACCGCTCGTCGGTCGTCAGCCCGTGGGTCGGCGCCGACCAGGTCGAGTGGCTCCCGCAGCCCGGCCCGCACACCGCGATGGGCTGGAACATCGAGCCGCAGGGCCTCGTCGACCTGCTGATCGAGCTCCACGACCGCTACCCGGGCCTGCCGCTGGCCATCACGGAGAACGGTGCCGCGTTCTACGACACCGTGACGCAGGACGGCCGCGTGCACGACGTCGAGCGCGTCGCCTACCTGCACGACCACGTCGACGCCGTCGGCGAGGCCATGGACAAGGGCGTCGACGTGCGCGGCTACTTCGTGTGGTCGCTCTTCGACAACTTCGAGTGGGCCTACGGCTACGACCGCCGCTTCGGCGTCGTGCACGTCGACTACGACACCCAGGTCCGGACCGTGAAGGACTCGGCGCGCTGGTACCGCGAGCTCGTCCGGACCGGCACGATCCCGACGCCGGAGTCCGCCGCGACGCTCTGACACGACCCGCACCCCCGACGGCCGGTGCCCCGCTCGCACGAGCGCGGCACCGGCCGTCCGCGTTGGTGCGCGGGCCCGGCCGTGCGTGAGGATGGACCCGTGCCCCGGTCCCGTCCCTCGTCGCGTCGCCCCTACGGGGCCGAGCCCGTGCCGCTCGACGTCGACCGCGCCACCGGAGGGCGGCGCTCCGAGTCCGGCCCCGACGGCGAGTGGACCGTGCAGCGCGTGCGTGGGTCCGACCGGGAGTACCGCTGCCCGGGGTGCGACCAGCTGGTCGCCGCCGGCACGCCCCACGTCGTCGCCTGGCGCACCGACGACTGGCGCGGCGCCGGTGTCGACGAGCGCCGGCACTGGCACGCCGCGTGCTGGGACGCGCGCGGTCGGCGCGGGCCGACGCGGCGGTGAGCCGCGTGCCCGGCCCCGTCGCGCCGCACGACCCGGCGTGGCGCGGCCACGCCGCCGCCGACGCCCGGCCCGCCGACGCCCCGGCCCCCGACGTCCGGCTGGTCGCCACCGACCTCGACGGCACGCTCCTCGCGCCCGACGGGACCGTGTCGCCCCGCACGGCCGCCGCGCTCGCGGACGCCGAGGCGGCGGGGCTCGACGTCGTCTTCGTGACGGCACGGCCGCACCGCTGGCTCACCGAGCTGCAGGCCCACGTGGCCGGCCACGGCGTCGCGATCTGCGCCAACGGCGCCTCCGTCGTCGACGTCGCGGGCCTGCGGGTCCTCGAGGAGCACGGCATGGACCGCGCGCGCGTGGCGGCGCTCGCGGCACGCCTGCGGGACGCGTGGGGCGCCGACGCGGTGCACCTCGCCGTCGAGAGCGCCGAGGGCTTCGCCGCCGAGCACGGGTTCGTCTCGACGCACGACGTGCCGCCCGGCTCGCGCACGGCGGCACGCATCGAGGACGTCCTGCCCGCCACCACGCTCAAGGTCCTGCTGCAGGCGACCGGACGGACCGCCGAGGTCGACGCGTTCGTCGCCGAGGCGCAGCGCGCCGTCGGCGACCTCGCGCACGTGTCGTCGTCGGCGACCGTGCCGCTCGGCGAGATCGCCGCACCCGGCGTCACCAAGGCCGCGACCCTCGCGGCGTGGGCCGCGCGGCGCGGTGTCGCGCCGTCCCAGGTGTGGGCCGTCGGCGACGCCCCGAACGACCTGCCGATGCTGCGCTGGGCCGGGCGGTCGTTCGCCGTCGCGAACGCGCTGCCGGCCGTCCTCGCGGCCGTCGACGCGACGCTGCCGTCCAACGCCGACGACGGCGTGGCGGTGCTGCTCGAGCGTGCGGCGGCGCTCGCCCGGGCGCGCGACCTGCGGGGTCGCGGCTAGGGTCGACGGCGTCCGTCGTCGACCACGAAGGAGGGCGCATGCCCGCGACCCCGATCGTCCTGCTCCATGCCTTCCCGCTGGACCACCGGCTCTGGGACGACGTCGCCGCCGGGCTGCGCGGCGACCGGACCGTGATCGCCCCCGACCTCCCCGTCCCGTCGGAGCTCGCGCTGCCCGAGCCGTCGCTCGACGCGGTCGCCGACCGCGTGGCCGACCTGGTGCGCGACGCGGGCGGCCGCGCGCTCGTCGCGGGGCTCTCGATGGGCGGCTACGTCGCGCTCGCGCTGCTCGAGCGGCACCCCGACGTCGTCGCGGGCCTCGCCCTGGTGGACACGAAGTCCACGGCCGACACGCCTGACGCGGCCGAGAACCGGCACCGCGTGGCCGACGACGTCGAGGCCGCCGGGACGGTCGCACCCGTGCGGGGCTCCGTCGCGACGCTGCTGGGGGAGAGCACGCGGGCCGCGCGTCCCGAGGTCGTCGAGCGCGTCACGGGCTGGGTCGAGGAGCAGGACCCCGCACGCGTCGCGTGGTGCCAGCGCGCCATGGCGGCGCGCCCCGACCGCACCGAGGTGCTGCGCGCCTTCACCGGGCCCGTCTCCGTGGTCGTCGGCGACGAGGACGCGGTCACCGGCGCCGACGCCGCTGAGCACATGGCGAAGGCGGCCGCGCAGGCCACGCTCGTCGTCGTGCCCCGCGCCGGGCACCTCTCCGCGGTCGAGGACCCGGCGGCCGTCACGACCGCGCTGCGCGAGCTCGCGCAGCGCGTGGACGCCGCCGACGCCTGACCCCGCGACGACGCGGCGTCGCCGGGTCGAGGTCGTCGGGGCGTCGGCAGCGGTCAGGCGCCGCAGGCGAGGACGCGCGCGAGCGCGTCGGGCAGGTCGATGGACTCGCCGTCCTTGCCGCCGGCGCCGATGACGAGCGGCGGGTCCTGCGGGGTCGGTCGCACGCCCCGGAACCGCGCGACCACCGACGACGGCGCCGTCAGGACGTAGAACGCGCCGTCCGTGTCGATGCCGACCGTCTCGTCGCGGCGCAGGTACCAGCCGGTCAGCGGGGTCCGGTAGCGCGCGCGGCCGTCGTACGAGCGCACGTGCAGCGGCACCGGGGCGAGCCCCGCGGCACGCGCGTCCGTGAGGAACTGCGCGATGTGCGCGCGGGCCCGGTCGGACTCCGCGCGCTGCCGCGCGGCCAGGGCGTCGGCGTGCGCGGCGGCCGCCTCGCGGCGTCCCGCCCGCCAGCGCGCGGTCGCGTCGTCGTGCGGGTCGGGCGGCGCGGCGTCCGCGGGCCGTCCGTTCCCGGACGGCCCGCTCGTGGGCGGCTGCTCGTTGCTCATGGCGACCTGGACCCGCCGGTCAGCGGGCCGCGGCGTCCTTCGCGCCGTCCGCCGACGCGCCCTGCGGCGCCGCGGCGTCCGCGGGCGAGTCGCTCGCCGTCGCGTCGGCCGGCTCCTCGGCCCGCTCCGCGTCGGCCGCCGGGGACGGGACGACGGGGACGGCCGCCGAGACCGGGGCCGGCCGCGCCTTGGTGGGACGCGTGGCCTTCGCGGCGGGCTTGGCCGCGCGCGCCGGCGCCGCGTCGCCCTGCGTGCTGCGCGTGGTACCGGCGCTCTCGGCGTCGGTGCCCGCGGCTCCGCCACGTGCCTTGCCCTGCGCCTGGTCCTTCTCGAACCGCTCCTCGATGCGCCCGGCCTTCTCGAGCGCCGCACGGTCGGGGTTGGTGCCGAGCAGGTTGCGCAGCTCGTCGAGGTAGGACGTGATGGACTCGCGCTGCCGGTTGAGGTCCTCGACCTGGCGGGTCGCGGTCGTGCGCTCGCGCTCCGACTCCGTCATGGCGTCGGAGATCTGCTTCTCGGCGTGCTCGCGGGCCTCGGCGACCACGCGGTCGGCGTTGCGGCGCGCGTTCGACAGCAGCTCGGCGGCCTGCTTCTCGGCGTCGGTGCGGACCTTCTCGGCGTGCGCGAGGGCCTTGGCGACGCGCTCCTCGGCCTCCTGCGCGTGCGACTCGGCGTCGGCGACGAGCCGCTCGGTCTCGACGCGGGCCGACTCATGACGGTCGGCGTCCTGCTTCTCGGCCGCCTCGTGCTGCGCGGCGATCGCGAGCTCGGCGTCGGCGAGCTGCTGCTCGGCGCGGTGCACGAGCTCACCGGCACGCGTGCGCGCCTCGGTGGTCGCCTCGGTGATCGCGCGCCGCGCCTCGGTCTGCAGCCGCTCGACCTCCAGGCGCGTGCGCTCGCGCAGCTCGGTGGTCTCCCGCTCGGCGGCGGCCCGCGCCTCGGCGGTCTCGCGCTCGGTCGTCGAGCGCAGCTCGTCGGTCTCGCGCTGCGCCGTCTCGCGCAGGTGCGCGACCTCGTGGCCCGTGCGCTCGCGCAGCTCGGTGGTCTCGCGGTCGGCCAGCGCGCGCAGCTGGCTGGCGTACTGCTCGGACTCGGTGCGCAGCGTCGCGACGGCGTCCTCCGCCTCGGCGCGTGCCTGGGCGATCTCGTCCGACGTCGACGCGCGGAGCTCGCCGGCCTCGCGCTCGGCGGTCGCGCGCACGTAGGCGGCGTACTGCTCGGCCTCGGTGCGCAGCGCCGCGACCTCCGCCGCGACGCGCTGCTGGAGCGCGGTCGCGTCGCGGTCCGCGGCCGCGCGGGTCGCGTCGGCGTACTCGGCCGCGGCGGCGCGCAGCGCCGTGGTCTCCTCGGCGGCGGACTGCCGCCACGCGGCGACCTCGGCGTTGACCTCCGAGCGCACGCGGGCCGCGTAGCGGTCCGCGTCGCCGCGCAGCGCGGCCACCTCGGCCTCGACGCGCTGCCGCAGCTCGGTGGTCTCCTGGTCGGCGCTCTGCCGCAGGTCCTGCGCGTACCGCTCGGTCTCCTCGCGCAGCGCGGTCGTCTCGGCCTCGGTGCGGCTGCGGAGCTCGGTCGCCGTGCGCTCGGTCGCGATCCGCAGCTGCGTCGCCTCGTGCTCGACCCGCGCCCGCAGCGTGCCGAGCTCCCGCTCGAGCGACGTGCGGCGCTCGCTCTCCTCGGTCGCGACGGCGCTCTGGATGCGCGCGGCCTCGCGCTCGGCGCTCCCGACCAGCTCCTCGGCGCGGCGCTGGGCCGCGGCCACCGAGCTCTCGGCCTCGGCGTGCGCCGTGGTCCGGACCTCCTCGGCCTCGCGGCGCGCGGTCGCGAGCAGCTCGGCGACCTCGTTCTCCGCGCGGGCGCGCAGCTGGCCGGCGGCGAGCTTCGCGCGGGCGAGGGCGTCGGCGGCCTGCGCGTTCGCCTGCGTCATGACGTCGGAGGACTGCTCCTCCGCCGAGCGCAGCAGCTGCTCGATCCGCGACCCGAGACCCGAGTAGGTGGGCCGCTCGGCCTCCCGCAGCTGGCGGTGCGCCTCGGAGAGCTCGCCCGCGACGCGCAGCTTCTCGGCGTCGAGAGCCTCGACCTGGGCACGCGCCTCCGCCAGCGCCTGCTCGAGCGAGGCGACGGACTCGTCGACCGCGTCGCGGTCGTAGCCGCGGAAGCTGACGACGGGGAACGGGTTCCGGGCTTCGGGCACGAGGGATCCTCCTGGGACGGGGGCCCGGCGGGCGGGGTGGCCGAGGGAGTCCTCGGCGCGCCGGTGCCCCGCAAGGATACGCGGCGGGCACGCCCTGACCAGGGTGCTGCGGTCCCGCGACGCCCCCGGGCAGGACGGTCGTCCGGGAGTCGACGCGCAGGTCGCGCGGCCACGGCCCGTCGGCGACGGGTGCGGCGCGCGCCGTCCGGTGCGATGTGGACGTCGCGTGCGCACCGCGTCGGGGTCGTGGGCGGGAGCGGCGCCGGATCCGCCCCGGTTCGGCCCGTGGCGCCGGGTCCGCCTATCCTGGATCGTTCGTCTGCGGAGAGGACTGTGCGTGCTCAAGCGACTCGTGATCGCCTTCGTGGGGCTCGTGGGCGCCGTCGTGATCGCGCTCGGCGTGGCCTCGGCGACGCTGTGGCGTGCCGACGACGTGCTCGTCGCCGACCTGCGGGCCGACGCGCCGATCGTCGTGACGGAGCCCGGCGTGCTCGAGCTCGCCGCGTCCGAGGTGACGGTCCGGGTCGAGGCCGACGGCCCCGTCGTGCTCGCGGTCGGGCGCGACACCGACGTCGACGGGTGGGTGGGCGACGACGCGCACCAGCGTGTCACCGGCCTGGCCGGCTGGCACGAGCTCGCGGCCGAGGACGTCGCGGCCCCGGCGCCCGAAGCGACCCCGGAGGATGAGGCGACGCTCGAGGGAGAGGCGCCCGCCGACGGCGAGGCGACGCCCGAGGGCGAGGCGCCCGCGGGCGAGGCCGCCCCGCGGACGGCGAGGCCGCCCCGGAGGGCGAGGCCGCCCCGCGGACGGCGAGGCCGCCCCGGAGGGCGAGGCCCCGGCTGACGCGCAGGCGACCCCCGAGGAGCCGGCCGCCGCGGCTGCCGTGCCGAACCCGTCGGGCTCGGACATGTGGGTGGTCGAGGCGTCGGGCGACGGCGAGGCCGAGCTGACGTGGGCCCAGCAGCCGGGGCGCTGGACCGTGCTCGCCGTGAGCACCGACGGCTCCGCCCCTCGCGTGTCGCTCGCGTGGCCCCAGGAGGTCACGACGCCGTGGCTGTGGCCCGCCGTGGGCGTCGGCTCGCTGCTGGTCGTGCTGGCCGCGGCCCTGCTGGTGCGTGACCTGCGCCGGGCGCGCCGTGGTCCCGAGGCCGACTGGACCCCGGTGCTGACGGGCCCGCTGCCGACGGTCGGCGCC
Organism: Cellulomonas sp. FA1; assembly: GCF_000986825.1. Classification (NCBI taxonomy): domain Bacteria; kingdom Bacillati; phylum Actinomycetota; class Actinomycetes; order Micrococcales; family Cellulomonadaceae; genus Cellulomonas; species Cellulomonas sp. FA1. The sequence continues at coordinate 97,465 of NZ_LBMY01000001.1, forward strand.
GACGGCGCGCCCGTCCAGCTGACGCGGCGGCAGCTGCGCGAGCTCGCCGCGCACGGCGCGCTCGCCGACTCCGGTGTCGCCGCACCGCGCGACGAGACGCCCCGGCACGACGAGACGGCCCCGCGGCCCGACGACGCGCCCGCGGCGCCGACCTCTTCCGCGCCCACCGGCGCCGAGGACGCCGGGGCCGGCCGTCGCGCGCGTCGCGCCGGCGCGGCACCGGACGACGCGTCCCGCCCCGAGGGCTCCACGCAGGTGCGGCCCGTCCCGGAGGGGCCTGTCCCCGATGGTCCGCCGTCGGTCGCGCAGGGCCCCGGCTCGACGGCGCTCCGGCCCGACGACGCGCGGCACCGCGGGCCCGCCGGTGACCCGGTCCGCGGCCCGGCTGGCCCCGAGGCGTCCCCGACGACGCCAGGACCGGCGTGGCTGAGCCGCGCCCCGAAGCCGTCCCCGGGCGTGGGCCCGTCGGGCGCCGCACCCTCGGCGCCCGTCGCGGGCGGTGACGTCGCGCGCGAGGCGCGGACCAGCGGTCGTCCGGACTCCGCACCCGGCGCCGGCGCGGCGGCGGACTCCCGGCGGGCGGCACCGGGCACGCCGGCGGCCCCGACGGCGCAGGACCCGCACGGCACGGCACGGCAGACGGCGCAGGGCGCGTCGCACGGCACGGCGCGTCCCGGGTGGGCTCCCGTGCCGCCGCCCCCGGGTGCCGTGGTCGGCCGTGCGGACGGGCCCGACGCGGGCGGGCGCGCACCCGACTCGCGGGCGCCCCGGACGCCGACCGGCCCCGAGGGGGCCGAGGAGCGCGCGGGGGAGACGTCCGGCGCTGCTGCCCCGCGACCCGCCTGGCTGCGCGACGCGCCGACGCCCCCCGGGCCGCGTGCCGCGGGTCGTGACGCCGCGGGTGCCGACCCGGCGGCCTCGCGCGCCGACGCGTGGCGTCGCGCGTGGGGGCTGCCGCCGCTGCCGACCGACGACGACTCCCCGGAGGAGGGCCGATGACCGCCACACGTGTCCGCGCGCGGACGACGCCCCGACGAGCGACCGTCCGGGGCCTCGTCCTGGCCGCCGCCCCGCTCGCCGTGCTCGCGGGCTGCGCGACGCCGCTGCCGCAGGCGACGCCCGAGCCGGTCCCGGCCGTACCGCCGCCGGCCGTGTCGGTCGCCCAGTCCCAGCGCGTGCTCGACGCGGTCGCCGAGGTCGTGGCCGCGGGTGACGTCGCGAACGACCCGGCCGGCCTGCCGGCGCGCCTCGAGGGCCCGGCGCTCGCCATCCGCACGGCGGAGTACGTCCGGAACGCCGCGACGGAGGGTGGCCGCCCGCCCACGGTGCTGCCGTTCGAGGAGCAGGCGCTGATCGTGCCGGAGACGGACGCGTGGCCGCGCACCCAGCTTGTCGTCACCGAGCAGCCCGACGACCTGCAGGCGCCGCGCATCCTCGTGCTGCGGCAGGACGGTCCGCGCGACCCGTACCGCATGTGGGGGTGGGCGCGGCTCCTCCCGGGCGTGACGATGCCGCCGACGGCCGCGCCGGAGGTGGGCAGCCCGACGCTCGCGCCCGACGCCGAGGGGCTGCTGATGACCCCGGCCGAGGCGCTGACGCAGTACACCGACGTCCTCACCCACGGCGACGCGTCGTCCTTCGCGGGGTCGTTCGCGCCCGACGCGTTCCGGACGGCGGTCGAGTCCGAGCGCGCCGAGCGTGCCACGCCGCTGGGCGACGCGGCCACGCTGACGCAGTCGTACCAGGCGGGCGCGGAGCCGGTCGTCGCGCTGCAGACCGTCGACGGCGGCGCGATCGTGGTCGGCGAGCTGTCGACGACCACGACGTTCGCGCTGACGGAGCCCGGGGGCAAGATCGACGTCGAGCCGTTCTACTCGCGGCTGGCGGGTGGCGCGACGACTGCGGGCACCAGCCTGACCCGGGTCTTCGGCGGGGTCGTGGTCATGTACGTGCCGCCGGCCGGCAGCGGCGCGCAGGTGCAGGTCCTCGCGGGTGAGCAGGCGGTCACGGGAGCGTCGGTGCAGTGACGCGACGTGCCCGGGGCCCGGTGTGCCGGACCCCGGGCCGACCGGGCAGAATCGCCCCCGGTGCCGTGACGCGCGCAGCGTCCGCCGGTGCCGCCGCAGGACAGCGAGTGACCACGAGACCGAGGAGCACCTGATGTCGCAGCCGTCGCAGCAGCCCCGACCCCGGCTGGATGCGCGAGGAGCCGTCGACCTGTCCGCCCTGGCGCGGCCGGCGACGCCGCCCCCGGGCAGCCCCGGCGGGCTCCCGGTGCCGACGGCCTACGTGCGCGACGTCGACGAGGCGGCGTTCCCCGAGGTCGTGCAGTCCTCGACGCAGCACCCCGTGGTCGTGGTGCTGTGGGCCGCGTGGAGCGAGGTCAGCCAGCAGGTCGCGGCCGAGCTGTCGACGCTCGCGGCGGAGGACGGCGGCCGGTGGCTGCTGGCGCGGATCGACGCCGAGGCCAACCCGCAGGTGGCGGCGGCGTTCCAGGCGCAGTCGGTGCCGACGGTGGTCGCGGTGCTGGGCGGGCAGCCCGTGCCGCTGTTCCAGGGCGCGCACCCGCGCGAGCAGGTGCGGGGCGTGCTCGACCAGCTGCTGGCGGCGGCGGAGGCCAACGGCATCACCGGGCGGGTCGCTCCGGGGGAGGTCGCCCCCGAGCAGTCCGAGCCCGAGCCGACCCTGCCTCCGCTCCACCAGGCCGCGTACGAGGCGATCGAGCGCGACGACCTGCCGGCCGCGCGCGCCGCCTACGAGCAGGCGCTCCGGGAGAACCCCCGCGACGCGATGGCACGTGCCGGCCTCGCGCAGGTCGGCCTGATGGAGCGCACGGCGGGGCTCGACCAGCGCACCGTGCGCGAGGCGGCGGCCGCTGCGCCCGACGACGTCGACGCACAGCTCGCGGTGGCCGACGTCGACCTGTTCGCCGGCGCCGTCGAGGACGCGTTCGCGCGCCTGGTCGACCTGGTGCGGCGCACGACGGGTGACGAGCGCGAGCGGGTGCGGGTGCGGCTCGTCGACCTCTTCGAGGTGGTCGGCACGGACGACCCCCGCGTGGTCGCGGCGCGTCGTGCGCTCGCGTCGGCCCTGTACTGAGCGTCCGGACCCTCGGTCGCCGGGGCCGAGCACGCGTCGCGGCGGGGTGCGCCGCACGACGCTTCTCGCGTCGTGCGGGGTGCCGCCGGTCCCGAGACCGCGTGCCGCGCCTCGTTGTGACGGCCGATGACCGACGTCGACCCCCGAAAGCCCAGGTCAGAGGGCTCTTCGGGGGTCGACTTGCATCCTGGCGCGAGTGTGCGTAACTTTCTCCAGGCCGCCCGGCAGGGAGGAACGGACACCGAGCAGGACTCGGTGGTCGGTCCCCCGGGTAGGCACCCCGGACCACATCTCGTCGAGGCACTTCTGTGCCCGGCGGCGACGGACACCGGGTGGATCGAGAGGGACTGACGATCCGGTAAGGTCTTCCAGGCGCCGAACCCCACGGGGTGAGGCCAGGGCGAATCCGATCCGGGTCCCAGGACCTCGGCGACCGGTCGACGACAGCGACAAGCTGAAGTTGACAGGGAGCAAGCGATCAGATAAGTTTGAACGGTTGCCTCCGAGCAGAACCCGACAGGGTCAGCGGGATGCGCGTCTGTTCCTTGAGAACTCAACAGTGTGCCAAGTAGTCGATGCCATGTAAGTGGTGTCGAGCTCGGATCAGGTCCACCCCCGTGGGTCTGGTTCGGGGATGATGCCAGTTGATGCCCTCTTTCGAGGGGGTTCTTTGTGGTGTCTGTTGCTTGCTGGTCTTCGGGCTGGTGAGTGGCTGATGAACATTCACGGAGAGTTTGATTCTGGCTCAGGACGAACGCTGGCGGCGTGCTTAACACATGCAAGTCGAACGGTGAACCTCAGCTTGCTGGGGGGATCAGTGGCGAACGGGTGAGTAACACGTGAGTAACCTGCCCTTCACTCTGGGATAAGCCTTGGAAACGGGGTCTAATACCGGATACGAGACGCACGGGCATCTGTAGCGTCTGGAAAGATTTATCGGTGGAGGATGGACTCGCGGCCTATCAGCTTGTTGGTGGGGTAATGGCCTACCAAGGCGACGACGGGTAGCCGGCCTGAGAGGGCGACCGGCCACACTGGGACTGAGACACGGCCCAGACTCCTACGGGAGGCAGCAGTGGGGAATATTGCACAATGGGCGCAAGCCTGATGCAGCGACGCCGCGTGCGGGATGACGGCCTTCGGGTTGTAAACCGCTTTCAGCAGGGAAGAAGCGAGAGTGACGGTACCTGCAGAAGAAGCGCCGGCTAACTACGTGCCAGCAGCCGCGGTAATACGTAGGGCGCAAGCGTTGTCCGGAATTATTGGGCGTAAAGAGCTCGTAGGCGGTTTGTCGCGTCTGCTGTGAAAACCTCAGGCTCAACCTGGGGCTTGCAGTGGGTACGGGCAGACTAGAGTGCGGTAGGGGTGACTGGAATTCCTGGTGTAGCGGTGGAATGCGCAGATATCAGGAGGAACACCGATGGCGAAGGCAGGTCACTGGGCCGCAACTGACGCTGAGGAGCGAAAGCATGGGGAGCGAACAGGATTAGATACCCTGGTAGTCCATGCCGTAAACGTTGGGCACTAGGTGTGGGGTCCATTCCACGGATTCCGTGCCGCAGCAAACGCATTAAGTGCCCCGCCTGGGGAGTACGGCCGCAAGGCTAAAACTCAAAGAAATTGACGGGGGCCCGCACAAGCGGCGGAGCATGCGGATTAATTCGATGCAACGCGAAGAACCTTACCAAGGCTTGACATACACCGGAAACGTGCAGAGATGTGCGCCCCGCAAGGTCGGTGTACAGGTGGTGCATGGTTGTCGTCAGCTCGTGTCGTGAGATGTTGGGTTAAGTCCCGCAACGAGCGCAACCCTCGTCCCATGTTGCCAGCGGGTTATGCCGGGGACTCATGGGAGACTGCCGGGGTCAACTCGGAGGAAGGTGGGGATGACGTCAAATCATCATGCCCCTTATGTCTTGGGCTTCACGCATGCTACAATGGCCGGTACAAAGGGCTGCGATACCGCGAGGTGGAGCGAATCCCAAAAAGCCGGTCTCAGTTCGGATTGGGGTCTGCAACTCGACCCCATGAAGTCGGAGTCGCTAGTAATCGCAGATCAGCAACGCTGCGGTGAATACGTTCCCGGGCCTTGTACACACCGCCCGTCAAGTCATGAAAGTCGGTAACACCCGAAGCCGATGGCCCAACCGTTTGGGGGGAGTCGTCGAAGGTGGGACTGGCGATTAGGACTAAGTCGTAACAAGGTAGCCGTACCGGAAGGTGCGGCTGGATCACCTCCTTTCTAAGGAGCATCTGGCAGCTGGTCGTCCTGTCATGGGGCGGGGTGGTTGTCCAGGCCCACGCTCGGTCCGAACGCGGCCGGGGTGGTGCTCAAGGGTGGAACATCGACTACTGGCCGACTCGTTGGGTCGGTGGCTCCTAGTACGCCGTCAGGTTCGCCTGGTGGGAGGGAACGGATGCTCACCGGTTCGGTGCGGGTCGGCCTGGCACGCTGTTGGGTCCTGAGGGAACAGCCCGTGAGGGGGTGTTGCCTTGGTCGGGACCTTCGGTCCGGTCGAACCGCTGGATCTGCGCTGGTGGCGCCCTGCAAGGGGTGGTGCGGGTGCGGGTGCGGTAGGCGCCGGGGGCTGGGGGTGACCGGTGGTTGCTTGAGAACTGCACAGTGGACGCGAGCATCTTTGAATGATCTTTGTGGTCAAGTTTATAAGTGCACAGGGTGGATGCCTTGGCACCAGGAGCCGAAGAAGGACGTAGTAGCCTGCGATAAGCCTCGGGGAGTTGGCAAACGAACCGTGATCCGAGGATTTCCGAATGGGGAAACCCCGCCACAGTCATGTGTGGTGACCTTCACCTGAATATATAGGGTGAGTGGAGGGAACGCCGGGAAGTGAAACATCTCAGTACCGGCAGGAAGAGATATTCCGTGAGTAGTGGCGAGCGAAAGCGGATCAGGCCAAACCGTGCGCGTGTGATAGCCGGCAGGCGTTGCGCGTACGGGGTTGTGGGACCTTTCCGTTGCTTCTGCCGAAGCAGCAGGGAGTTACAAAGTCGCGTCATAGTCGAAGGGCATTGAAAGGCCCGGCACAGAGGGTGTTACCCCCGTAGACGAAATGGCGTGGCCTCCCGAAGGGGATCCCAAGTAGCTCCGGGCCCGAGAAACCCGGAGTGAATCTGCACAGACCACTGTGTAAGCCTAAATACTACCTGGTGACCGATAGCGGACAAGTACCGTGAGGGAAAGGTGAAAAGTACCCCGGGAGGGGAGTGAAATAGTACCTGAAACCGTGTGCATACAATCCGTCGGAGCCTCCCTAGCAGGGGTGACGGCGTGCCTTTTGAAGAATGAGCCTGCGAGTTAGTGGTACGTGGCGAGGTTAACCCGTGTGGGGAAGCCGTAGCGAAAGCGAGTCCGAATAGGGCGTCTTTAGTCGCGTGCTCTAGACCCGAAGCGAAGTGATCTAGCCATGGGCAGGGTGAAGCGCGGGTAAGACCGCGTGGAGGCCCGAACCCACCAGGGTTGAAAACCTGGGGGATGACCTGTGGTTAGGGGTGAAAGGCCAATCAAACTTCGTGATAGCTGGTTCTCCCCGAAATGCATTTAGGTGCAGCGTCACGCGTTTCTTGCCGGAGGTAGAGCTACTGGATAGCCGATGGGCCCCACCAGGTTACTGACGTTAGCCAAACTCCGAATGCCGGTAAGCCAGAGCGTGGCAGTGAGACTGCGGGGGATAAGCTCCGTAGTCGAGAGGGAAACAGCCCAGACCACCAGCTAAGGCCCCTAAGCGTGTGCTAAGTGGGAAAGGATGTGGAGTTGCACAGACAACCAGGAGGTTGGCTTAGAAGCAGCCACCCTTGAAAGAGTGCGTAATAGCTCACTGGTCAAGTGATTCCGCGCCGACAATGTAGCGGGGCTCAAGCACACCGCCGAAGCTGTGGCATTCACACTCGAGACAAGCCTTCGTGGTTCAGTCGTGTGGATGGGTAGGGGAGCGTCGTGCCGCCAGCGAAGCCGCGGGGAAACCCAGTGGTGGAGGCGGCACGAGTGAGAATGCAGGCATGAGTAGCGAATGACGGGTGAGAAACCCGTCCGCCGAATGACCAAGGGTTCCAGGGCCAGGCTAATCCGCCCTGGGTAAGTCGGGACCTAAGGCGAGGCCGACAGGCGTAGTCGATGGACAACGGGTTGATATTCCCGTACCGGCGAAGAACCGCCCATACCGAGCCCGGTGATGCTAACCGTCCGAGCCTGCCCCATCGTCCTTCGGGACACCGGGGCAGGGGAGCACGGGACCCGAACCGGTAGTAGGTAAGCGTATTAACAGGAGTGACGCAGGAAGGCAGCCCAGCGTGGCGATGGTAGTCCACGTCCAAGGTCGTAGGGTCAGGTGTAGGCAAATCCGCACCTGGTGAAGCCTGAGAACCGACGGGTACCGCGTATGCGGGAAATGGGTGATCCTATGCTGCCAAGAAAAGCTTCGACGCGAGGTTCTAGCCGCCCGTACCCCAAACCGACTCAGGTGGTCAGGTAGAGAATACCAAGGCGATCGAGAGAATCGTGGTTAAGGAACTCGGCAAAATGCCCCCGTAACTTCGGGAGAAGGGGGGCCTCAAGCGTGATCCACCCATGCGGTGGTGAGCGTGGAGGGCCGCAGAGACCAGGGAGAAGCGACTGTTTACTAAAAACACAGGTCCGTGCGAAGTCGCAAGACGATGTATACGGACTGACGCCTGCCCGGTGCTGGAAGGTTAAGAGGACGGGTCAGCTCTTCGGAGCGAAGCTCAGAATTTAAGCCCCAGTAAACGGCGGTGGTAACTATAACCATCCTAAGGTAGCGAAATTCCTTGTCGGGTAAGTTCCGACCTGCACGAATGGCGTAACGACTTCTCCGCTGTCTCAACCGCGAACTCGGCGAAATTGCACTACGAGTAAAGATGCTCGTTACGCGCAGCAGGACGGAAAGACCCCGGGACCTTTACTATAGCTTGGTATTGGTGTTCGGTGCGGCTTGTGTAGGATAGGTGGGAGACTGTGAAGCCGGCACGCCAGTGTCGGTGGAGTCAACGTTGAAATACCACTCTGGTCGCTCTGGACATCTAACCTCGGTCCGTAATCCGGATCAGGGACAGTGCCTGGTGGGTAGTTTAACTGGGGCGGTTGCCTCCTAAAATGTAACGGAGGCGCTCAAAGGTTCCCTCAGCCTGGTTGGCAATCAGGTGGCGAGTGCAAGTGCACAAGGGAGCTTGACTGTGAGACTGACAGGTCGAGCAGGGACGAAAGTCGGAACTAGTGATCCGGCGGTGGCTTGTGGAAGCGCCGTCGCTCAACGGATAAAAGGTACCCCGGGGATAACAGGCTGATCTTGCCCAAGAGTCCATATCGACGGCATGGTTTGGCACCTCGATGTCGGCTCGTCGCATCCTGGGGCTGGAGTAGGTCCCAAGGGTTGGGCTGTTCGCCCATTAAAGCGGTACGCGAGCTGGGTTTAGAACGTCGTGAGACAGTTCGGTCCCTATCCGCTGCGCGCGCAGGAAACTTGAGAAGGGCTGTCCCTAGTACGAGAGGACCGGGACGGACGAACCTCTGGTGTGCCAGTTGTTCCGCCAGGAGCACGGCTGGTTGGCTACGTTCGGAAGGGATAACCGCTGAAAGCATCTAAGCGGGAAGCCTGCTTCAAGATGAGGTTTCCACGGGGCTCGTCCCCGAGAGGCTCCCAGCTAGACCACTGGGTAGATAGGCCGGATGTGGAAGGCAGGACTCAAGACTGCCGCAGCTGACCGGTACTAATAAGCCGACAACTTGACTAACTCATTCATTGCTACGCGTCCACTGTGCGGTTCCCGAGAAACCAACGGGAACCCGTTGACAACTCGACAGCGTTACGGCGGTCATAGCGAAGGGGAAACGCCCGGTCCCATTCCGAACCCGGAAGCTAAGCCCTTCAGCGCCGATGGTACTGCACTCGCCAGGGTGTGGGAGAGTAGGACGCCGCCGGACAATCATTCAACGAAAGGCCCACCCCTCACAGGGGTGGGCCTTTCGTCGTTTCCGGGCCCGCTGGCGGCGCGCGAGCGGGCACCGAGCGCGTGCGACCGGCCGTGGCACACGGCTGACCGGGCGCAGACTGCTGTCCCCGCACGGCAGGACGTCGCCGGCAGGATCTGTACGCGGAGCGTCGGCCGCCGGGCTCGTACGGCGGAGTGCCCTCGGCCCGGCCCGGCCTGCGGAGTGTCCACCGCCCGGCCCGTCCCGCGGAGCATCGACGGCAGGGCTCGTGTGGAGGAGTGTCCACGGCAGGGCTCGTGCGCCAGAGCGTCGACGGCAGGGTTCTCCTACGGCGCAGGATCGACGGCAGAGGGCCGCACTCCGAGCGGGGTGCGGCCCTCTGCCGTGCGGACGGGTGCGGCTGATCCGTCAGGCGTCGTCTGCGGGCGCGTCGTCGGCGACCAGGACGATCGCCCCCAAAGGCGGCACGCGCACCTCGGCGGACCACGCGCGTGCGTAGTGGGTCACGGGCTCGGCCTGCACCGCGCCGAGGTTGCCGACGCCCGAGCCGCCGTAGATCTCCGCGTCCGAGTTGAACGCCTCACGCCACCGACCACCCTGCGGCAACGGCACGCGCCAGCCCTCGTGGGGGACGCCCGCGAAGTTCACGACGACGACGGCCGGCGGCGTGCCCACCCCCTTGCGGACGTACGCCAGCAGGTTGAGGTCCGCCTCGTCGGACGCGAGCCACTCGAAGCCGTCGGGCGTCTCGTCGAGCTGCCAGAGGGCCGGGGTCGCACGGTAGAGCGCGTTGAGGTCGGTGAGGCACCTCTGGACGCCGCGGTGCGACGCGTCGTCGAGCGCGAACCAGTCGAGCGACCGCGACTCGGCCCACTCGCCCTGCTGTGCGAACTCCTGCCCCATGAACAGCAGCTGCTTGCCCGGGTGCGTCCACTGGTACGCCAGGAGCGCACGGACCCCGGCGAGCTTCTGCCAGTGGTCGCCCGGCATGCGGCCGTACAGCGAGCCCTTGCCGTGGACGACCTCGTCGTGGCTGATGGGCAGGACGAAGTGCTCCGAGTACGCGTACACCATCGAGAACGTGATCTCGTGGTGGTGGTAGCGCCGGTTGATCGGCGACTCCTGCAGGTAGCGCAGGGTGTCGTTCATCCACCCCATGTTCCACTTCAGGCCGAAGCCGAGACCGTTCGCGCTCGTCGGCGCGGTGACCCCGGGCCAGGCGGTGGACTCCTCGGCGATCATCATGATGCCGGGCGCGCGCCGGTACGCGGTCGCGTTCGCCTCCTGCAGGAACGAGATCGCCTCGAGGTTCTCGCGGCCGCCGTACACGTTCGGGCGCCACTGCCCGGGCTGACGCGAGTAGTCCAGGTAGAGCATCGACGCGACGGCGTCGACGCGCAGCGCGTCGACGTGGAACTCCTCGAGCCAGTACGTCGCGTTGGCCACGAGGAAGTTGCGCACCTCGGAGCGCCCGAAGTTGAACACGTACGTGCCCCAGTCCGGCTGCTCGCCGAGCAGCGGGTCCGGGTGCTCGTACAGGGCCGTGCCGTCGAACTGGGCGAGCGCCCACTCGTCCTTCGGGAAGTGCGCGGGCACCCAGTCCAGGATCACGCCGATGCCGGCGCGGTGCAGGCAGTCGACGAGGTAGCGGAAGTCGTCGGGGTGACCGAAGCGCGACGTCGGGGCGTAGTAGGACGACACCTGGTAGCCCCAGGAGCCGCCGAACGGGTGCTCGGCCACGGGCAGCAGCTCGACGTGCGTGAAGCCCGTCTCGAGGACGTACTCGGTGAGCTGGTGCGCCAGGTCGCGGTACGACAGACCCTGCCGCCACGAGCCGAGGTGGACCTCGTACACGCTCAACGGGCCCGTGTGCGGGTCCCGCTCCGCCCGTGCGGTCATCCACGCGTCGTCCGACCACGTGAAGCGCGACTCGACGACGACCGAGGCCGTCGCGGGCGGCACCTCGGTGCCCTTCGCGAGCGGGTCCGCCTTCTGGCGCCACGAGCCGTCGGCCCCGAGGATCTCGTACTTGTACCGGGCACCCGCCTCGACGCCGGGCACGAACAGCTCCCAGATGCCGCTGTCGCCGAGCGAGCGCATCGCGTGCGTCGCGCCCTGCCAGTGGTTGAAGTCGCCGACCACGCGCACCGCGCGGGCGTTGGGCGCCCACACGGCGAACGACGTGCCGCGCACCTCGCCGAGCTGGCCCGGGTACGTGTGCACGTTGGCGCCCAGCACCTGCCAGAGCTGCTCGTGCCGGCCCTCGCGGACCAGGTGCCGGTCGAGCTCCTGCACGGTCGGCAGGAACCGGTACGGGTCGTCCACCGTGGTGGTGTGCCCGCCGTACGTGACCTCGAGGCGGTAGTCCGGCACGACCGTGCCCGGCAGCAGCGCGACCCACACCCCGTCGCTCTCGTGCTGCGCGTCGACGCTCCCCGTCGCGGTGGTCACGACCACCCGGTCGGCGAGCGGACGCAGCGTGCGGACCGTGACGGCGCCGTGGCCGACGTGCGGGCCGAGCACCGCGTGAGGGTCGTAGAACGTCCCGGCCGCGACGGCACGGAGCGTGTCGTGGTCGACGGGCACGGGGGACGGTGCGGCCGCAGTCATGTGCCTACCCAACCACCCCCGGGGCGTCGGCGCAGGTGGTCGCCGCACACCGTCGTGCCCTGGGCGCGACCGGCGCGGTCAGCGCGTGCGGCGGGCCGTGCTGCCGCGCGCGACGAGGCGGGGGAGCGGCGCCGACGACGTGGTCGGGCGACCCGACGCCAAGAGGTTGAGCACGGCGTCGGCGACCTGGACGCCCATCGCGTGGACGTCGAGGCTCATCGCCGTGAGTGGCGGGTGCGCGAGCCGGCACAGCGCCGAGTCGTCCCACGCCAGCAACGACACGTCGCCGGGGACGGACAGCCCGAGCTCGTGCGCGACGCCGAGCCCCGCGACCGCCATCACGTCGTTGTCGAACACCAGCGCGGACGGCGGGTCGTTGCGGCCCAGCAGCGTGCGTGCCGCGCGGGTGCCCGACGCCTCGGCGTAGTCGCCCTCGACGACCACGCCGCGCGCGCCGCGTGCCGCGCACTCGGACAGGAACGCGTCGGTCCGCGACCGTGTGTGCGCGAGGTCGGCGGGCCCGGAGACGCGCCCGATGGTCGCGTGGCCGAGGTCGACGAGGTACCCCACCGCGTCCCGCATCGCCTGCGCGTTGTCGATCCACACGTGCGCGACCCCGTCGAGCGTGCGCTCCGGCCCGCCCACCACGACCGTGGGGATGCCGAGCGTGCGCAGCACGTCGAGCCGCGGGTCGTCCACGACGAGGTTGACGAGCACGACCGCGTCGACGAGCCGGCCCTGGCCCCACCGGCGGTACGCGGCGATCTCGGCGTCGTGGTCCGGGACCACGTGCAGCAGCAGCGACCGGTCGTCGGACGACAGGGTCTCCTCGATGCCGCCGATGAGCTCCATGAAGAACGGCTCGAGCCCCAGCATGCGCGCCGGGCGGGCCAGCACCAGTCCGATCGCGTCAGCGCCCACGGCCGTCAGCGTAGCCGCCACGTCGTGACCGTCCCCGGCGGCGGGCCGGGCGTCACGCGGTGGGCGTGGCCGTCGCGCGCCGTGCCGCGACGAGGTCGTTCGCACTGCGCAGCACGGGCCGCGCGACGAGCGCGTCGGCGTCCAGCGGGACCGGGGTGCGCACCCGGAACGTCGCGCTCGCGCCCGCGGGCAGCGTCACGAGCGCCTCGTCCACGCTCGCCGCCGGGTCGAGCCGGTCGACCAGCAGCGTGAGGTCGCGGACCAGCGACCGCGCCGTGACCTGCACCTCGTAGCCGTCCTGCACGGGGTGGACGCGAGCGTCGACGGCGTCGGGGTCGAGCGCGAGGTCGACGTCCTCGACCCACGTGCGGACCGCGCGGCAGCGGTCGAGCGTCACGACGAGCACCTCCTGCGCGGGGTCGTCCGGCGTCCGCAGGTCCGTGCGCACGGGGAACGTGCCCACGGACCAGGCGCCGACCGTCAGCGGACGCTCGGTCCGCGCGAGCACGCGGCCGTCGAGGGTCTGGCGCTCGAGCACGGCCGTGCCCTTCCACAGCACGGGCGTGTCGTTGACGACGACGAGCGCGTCCAGCCCGTCGCGCGGCTGCACCGTGACGAGCCGGTCCGCGAACGCCGCGCGCATCGCCCACCACAGCGGCTTGGGGCGCCCGTCGCCGTCGACCGCGGCCCACGACGTCACGGGCCAGCAGTCGTTGAGCTGCCAGACGATCGCGCCCGCGGTCGTCGGCCACCAGGACCGGTAGTGCTCGATCGCGAACCGCACCGCCCGCGCCTGGTTGAGCTGGGCCGCCCACAGCCAGTCCGCGAGGTCGTCGGGGACGCCCAGGTGCGGCGCCATGCCGCGGTCGAGCTTGCCGTTGCCGTCCTCCGCCTTCTGGTGCAGCAGGAAGGTCGGGTGGTCCTTGCCGGCGACGGTGCCGTCCGCGGCGCGCACCGCACGGGTGAGGGTCGCCCACGTGGGCGGGCCCTGGAAGCCGAACTCGGAGCAGAAGCGTGGGACCTCGTCGCGGTAGGCGGTGTAGTCGACCCGGTTCCAGACCTCCCACTGGTGGTGCGAGCCGTGGTCGGGGTCGTTGGGGTGCACGTCGTGCAGGTCGTACCCCGGCGAGGCGGGGCTGTTCTCGACGTACGGGCGCGTGGGGTCGAGCTCGGCGACCACGGCCGGGAACAGCTCGGTCGCGTACCGCAGGCCCCACGTGCGCCCCTCGAGCTCGTCGGGCCACCCCCAGTCGCGGAAGCCCCACAGGTTCTCGTTGCCGCCGTTCCACACGACGAGCGAGGGGTGCGGCGTGAGGCGCGCGACGTGCTCGCGGGCCTCGGCCTCGAGCTCCTCGAGCAGCGGCGACTCCTCGGGGTACGCCGCGCACGCCAGCAGGAAGTCCTGCCACACGAGCAGACCGCGCTCGTCGCACAGGTCGTAGAAGTCCTCGGACTCGTAGATCCCGCCGCCCCACACGCGCACGAGGTTGAGGTGCGCGCCGAGGGCCTGGTCGAGCCGCCGCGCGAGACGGTCGCGCGTGATCCGGGTGAGCAGGTGGTCGTCGGGGATCCAGTTGGCGCCGCGGACGAACACCGCGCGGCCGTTGACCCGCAGCGTGAAGGCCGCGCCGACGTCGTCGGGAGAGGTGTCGAGCTCGACCGTGCGGAAGCCGATGCGGCGGCTCCACGCACCCAGGCGCGCGCCGGTCGCGCGCGGGCCCGCCGGGGCGGCCGCGTCCGCGGCGTGCAGCTCGAGCTCGAGCGCGTGCAGCGGCTGGGCGCCGTGGCCGACGGGCCACCACAGCGGCGCGTGCGGCACCTCGAGGTGCGCGGTCGCCGTGGTCGCGTCCGCGTCGACCGTCACCACGGACTCGGCGGCCGCGACGCGCGCCGTGACCACGAGCGGCACGTCGCCGCCGGGCAGCCCCGACCGCTCGACGTCCACGACCACGTCGACGACACCGGTCCCGTCGGGCCGCACGGTGACCAGCGGGCGCACGGACGCGAGCCGCGCGACGCGCCAGCGCTCGATCCGCACGGGCCGCCACAGGCCCGCGGTCTGCAGGTCCGGGCCCCAGTCCCAGCCGAACGAGCAGGCCATCTTGCGGACCATGTTGAACGGCTGCGGGTACGCGAGCGGGCGGGGCCCCAGGCGGCGCGCCTCGGCCTCGGCGTGCGCGAGCGCGGACCCGAGCTCGACGCTCAGCGTGCGGACGTCGTGGTGCAGGTGCGCGCGCAGGTCGACGCGGTAGGTGCGGTGCTGGTTGGCGGTGCGTGCGAGCACGTCGTCGTCGAGACGCACCGTGGCGACCGTGTCGACGCCCTCGAGGACCAGGTCGACGCGCTCGCCGGCGAGCGCGGGGGCGATGCGCACGGGCCGCGCGTAGGTCCACGTGACGTGCCGCATCCACGCGAGACGCGTCTCGTTGTCGTCGACGTAGGGGTCGGGGACGAGCCCCGCGTCGAGCAGCGTCGTGTGGCTCGTGCCGGGGACGTGCGCGGGGACGCCGTCGTGCAGCGCGCGGAGCAGCGGCTCCGGCAGGTCGTCGGGGAGCGTCGCGGGGTCGGCCGTGAGCGTCCAGCCGTCGTCGAGGAGGTGGTGGTCCATGTGCGTGCGCGCTCCCGGAGGTCCTGTGCCCCCGGCGGGCGCGCGTCGTCGCGCGCTCGCGGGCCGTCCGACCCGAGGAGCCACCCACATTGTTAGGCTGCTGAACTTAGTCCGTCAACGCTTCGCCGAGTTCCTCCTAGGCTGGTGCGCACGAATCCACCCGGAGGTGAGCGGTGCCCCTGCGTCCCGACGACGTGACGTCCCCCACGACCCTGGACACGGCCGACGTGCTGCACCTGCGCGCGGCGGGCGTGAGCCTCGTCCTCGACCTCGCGGCAGGGCTGCCGCGCGTGCTGCACTGGGGCGCCGACCTCGGCGACCTGCCCGGTGCCGCGCTCGCCGCGCTGCGGCTCGCGGCCCGCTCGGCGCCGGCCGCGTCGTCGGTCGACGGCGAGGTCGTGCCGTCCGTGCTCCCCGAGCAGTCGACCGGCTGGCTGGGCGTGCCCGGCCTCACGGGGTCGCGCGGCGGCCGCGGCTGGTCGAGCGCGTTCGCGCTCGAGCGCGCGACGCACGCGCGCACCGCCGGCGGCGGCGACCTCGTCACGGTGACGGCCGCCGACCCGGCGGCGGGGCTGGGGCTCGAGCTCGTGCTCGAGCTCACGCCGCAGGGCGTCGTGCGCCAGCGCGCGACCGTCACCAACACCGCCGACGGCACGTACGACCTCGAGGGCGTCCTGCTGACGCTGCCCGTGCCGCTGCGCGCCACGACCCTGCTCGACATGGGCGGGCACTGGGCGCGCGAGCGGCACCCGATCCGCACGCCGTTCACGCACGGCACCCGCCTGCGCGAGAACCGGCGCGGGCGCACGGGCTTCGACACGCCGTACGTGCTGGTCGCCGGGACCGACGAGCTCGGGCACCGGCGCGGCGAGGTGTGGGGCGTGCACGTCGCGTGGTCCGGCAACCACCGCAGCCTCGCGCAGCGCGCGCACGACCACCCGGGCCTGCTCGGCGGCGGCGAGCTGCTCCTGTCCGGCGAGGTCCGCCTCGGCACCGGCGAGTCGTACACGAGCCCGTGGCTGTACGCGTCCTACGGCGCCGCGGGCCTCGACGAGCTCGCGGGCCGCTTCCACGCGTGGCTCCGGGCGCGGCCCCAGCACCCCCGCACGCCGCGGCCCGTCACGCTCAACACGTGGGAGGCCGTGTACTTCGACCACGACCTCGCGCGGCTCACCGAGCTCGCCGACGCGGCCGCCGCCGTCGGCGCCGAGCGCTACGTGCTCGACGACGGCTGGTTCGGCGACCGCCGCGACGACTCGCGCGGCCTGGGGGACTGGTACGTGTCCGACGAGGTGTGGCCCGACGGCCTCGGTCCGCTCGTCTCGCACGTCACGGGCCTGGGCATGCAGTTCGGCCTGTGGGTCGAGCCGGAGATGGTCAACCCGGACTCCGACCTCGCCCGGGCGCACCCCGACTGGATGCTGCGCCTGCCCGACCGGCTCCCGCGCCCCGCGCGGCACCAGCAGGTCCTCGACCTCGGGCGTCCCGAGGCGTTCGCGCACATCCTCGAGCGCCTGGACGCGCTGCTCACCGAGTACGACATCGCCTACCTCAAGTGGGACCACAACCGCGACCTGCTCGACGCGGGGCACGGCGCCGACGGCGTGCCCGGCGTGCACGGGCAGACGCTCGCCGTGTACCGGCTGATCGACGAGCTCAAGGCGCGGCACCCGCGGGTCGAGATCGAGTCCTGCTCGTCGGGCGGCGCGCGCGTCGACCTCGAGATCCTCGAGCGCACCGACCGCGTGTGGGCCTCGGACTGCATCGACGCCCTCGAGCGCCGCACGATCCAGCCGTGGACCAACCTGCTGATCCCGCTCGAGCTCATCGGTGCGCACATCGGCTCCGGCACCGCGCACTCCACGGGACGGCGCGCGGGCCTGGGGTTCCGGGCCGGGACGGCGCTGTTCGGGCACCTCGGCATCGAGTGGGACCTGCGGGAGGCCGACGAGGCCGAGCGCGCCGAGCTCGCGGCGTGGGTCGCGCTCTACAAGGACGTGCGCGAGCTGCTGCACACCGGGGTCAGCGTGCACGCCGACCCCGTCGACCCTGCGTACGCCGTGCACGGCGTGGTCGCGCAGGACGGCTCCGACGCGCTGTTCGCGATCGCGACCGTGGCGTCCTCGGCGCAGGCGCCGGCCGCGCTCGTGACGCTGCCCGGGCTCGACCCGGACGCGACGTACCGCGTGCGCCCGCAGGCGCCCGCGGACGTCGTCGGGCCGTGGCAGCACGTGCCGTGGTGGGAGCCCGAGGGGCTGCGCACGACGGGACGCGTGCTCGGGCAGGTCGGCGTCCGGCCGCCGCACCTGCAGCCCGAGCGGCTCGTGCTGCTGCGGGCCACGCGCGTCGACTGACGACGGCCGCGGGCGGTGCGGAGGGCGGCGGGGTCACCCCGCCGCCCTCCGTCGTCCTGCCCTGCGTCGTCAGCCGGTCACTTGGTCGCGCCCGACGTGAAGCCGTTGTAGACGTACCGCTGCAGCAGCAGGAACAGCACGAGGATCGGCACGATCGTGATGACCACGCCCGCCGAGATCACCTCCCACTGCGAGCCGAACGGGCCCTTGAACGCGAACAGCGCGGTCGAGATGGGCCGCAGGTCGGGGTCGGGCAGGTAGAGGAACGGCAGGAAGAACTCGTTGTAGATGCCGATGCCCTTGATGATGACGACCGTCGCGATCGCGGGCTTGAGGTTCGGCAGGATGATCCGGAAGAAGATCCGCAGGTGCCCCGCGCCGTCGAGCGTCGCGGCCTCGTCGAGCGACCGGGGGATCGCGCGCACGAACTGCAGGAAGATGTAGATCGAGACGATGTCCGTGCCCGTGAACAGCAGGATCAGCGCCCAGCGCGAGTTGTAGAGCCCGAGGCCGTTGACGATCTGGAACGTCGCGACCTGGGTCGTGACGCCGGGCACGAGCGTCGCCAGGAGGAACAGGCCGAGCACCGCCGAGCGCCCGCGGAACCGGAAGCGGTCGAGCGCGTACGCGGTCGCCGCGCCGACGAGGATCGTGCCGGTGATCGCGGCGACGAAGACGACGACCGTGTTGGCGAACCCCCGCAGCATCCCCCCCCGCGTGAACGCGGTCGCGTAGTTCGCGACGTTGCCCCAGCTCTCGGGCGGCGTGAACGGGTTCGTGGCGAGGAACTCCTGACCGGTCTTGAACGAGCCGAACAGGATGAGCACGAGCGGCAGCAGCGTGACGACGGACGCGACGACGAGGGACAGGTACTTGCCGGTGGTGGTGAGGGCGCGGGTCACGTGAGATCCACCTCCTGCTCGGGCACGACGCGACGCTGGACCCACGTCACCAGCAGCACGACGACCAGCAGCACGACCGCCATCGCCGACGCGAGGCCGACCATGTTCCGGTTGAACGCCATCCAGATCGTGCGGATCACGAAGGTCTCGGTGCCGTTGCCGCCGTTCGTCATGACGTACGGGATCTCGAAGACCGACAGCGCGCCCGAGATCGCGAGGATGAACGACAGGCCGACGATCGGTCGGATCGACGGCAGGATGATGTGCCGGAACTCGTGCCAGCGGTTGGCGCCGTCGATCTCCGCGGCCTCGTAGACGTCGCTGCTGATGGACTGGATCGCACCGAGGAACATCACGAAGTTCAGCCCCGTGTAGCGCCACACGGACACCGCGGCGAGCGTCACGTTGGCCACCGCCGGGTCGCCCGTCCACTGCCGCACCAGCGCGTCGAGGCCAGCGGCCAGCAGCACGGTGTCGAGGCCGCCCCCGGGCTTGAGGAAGTTGAGGAAGATCAGGCCGATCGCGACGCCGTTGATGAGGTAGGGGAAGAACAGGATCCCCTTCCACAGGTTCTTGAGCCGCACGCGGAACGACAGGACGGTCGCGAAGTACAGCGCGAGCGCCATCTGCACGAACGACGCGAGGAAGTAGTACAGCGAGACGTAGAAGACGCGGACGTTGTCGGGGTCGGTGAAGATCTCGACGTAGTTGTCGAGCCCCACGAGCTCCTTCGTGCGCGCGAGGCCGTCCCAGTCCGTCACCGAGTACCAGAACATGTTCGCGACGGGCAGGTACGTCAGCAGGAGCAGCAGCCCGACGGGGACGAGGAGGAACAGGTACGGCACCGCGCGGCGACGCCGGCGCGCGCCGCGACCCGCGCCCGAGGGGGCGGGGCGGGTCGCGGGCGCGGGGGCGTCCACCGGGCCGGGGGCGCCCGTCGTGGTGGTCGTCATGGTGCGGCGACCGCGCGTCAGGCGTCCACGTCGGCGCGGCCCTCGGCCCACGCGGCGTTGAGGTCGTCGAAGACCTGCTGCTTGGTGCGGGCGCCGGAGCGGGCGTCGTCGATGATCTTCTGGCGGTACTTCGGGTCCGTCGTGACGATGCCCGACGCCGTGTCGATGTCGGCGAACAGCGACTCCTTGCCCTGCGGCGCGGGGTTCATCTCGACGAGCTCGACCTGGTCGACGAAGTCGGCGAGCGCGGCGGGCGTGGCGCCGTCGATCAGCGGCGAGAGGCCGACCTGCGACTCGGAGTAGCCGGACTCGTGGTGGAACCAGTCGATCCACGCGCGCGCGGTCACCTTGTTCTTCGAGGCGACGTTGATGCCGAGGTTGTAGTCGCCGCCGGCGGTGGCGTGGAACGTGCCGTCGGCCTGGGCGGGGAACGGCATGTAGCCGATGTCGTCGGCCGAGCCGCCGGCGTCGACGGCGGCCTGCTGCATCTGGGGGATCGCCCAGGACCCGAGCAGCATGACGCCGATCTTGCCCGTGCCGAGCAGCTGCTTGGACTGCTCCCAGTTGGTCGTCGTCGGGTCGGCCTCGGTGAGTCCCTGCGCGACGACGTCGTACAGCAGGCCGTCGATGACCTCGTGGTCGCGGCCGTCCGCCCACGGGTCGTCCCACGTGACCATCTGGTTGACGTAGTCGGGGTCGCCCGAGACGCCGCCGCGGTAGTACTCCCACGCGGTGAGCGGCCAGCCGTCCTTGTAGTTGGTGTAGAGCGGGTCGATCCCGGGGTCGGCCGCCTTGAGCGCGGCGAGGTCCTCGAGGAACTCGTCGGGCGTCGTGGGGAAGTCCGTGAGGCCCGCGGCCTTCCAGACCTTGGTGTTGTAGACGAGCCCCTGGACGTTGCCGACGACCGGGATGCCGTAGCTCGTGCCCTCGAACGACTTGTCGGCGAGCCAGCGGTACTCCTGGGCGAGCTCCGCCTGCTCGCCGAGCGGCTCGAAGAAGTCGCCGAGCTGGTCGGGCGTGACCGAGCCGGGGATCGCGAGGACGTCGCCGTAGTTGTCGGTGCTCATGCGCGTCTTCACCTCGCCCTCGTAGTCGGTGATGCCCTCGACCTTGACGTCGGTGACCGCGGGGTACTTGGTCTTGAACCGCTCGACGTAGTCGTCGAACGTGCCGTCCTCGACGAGGTCGGTCCG
Organism: Cellulomonas sp. FA1; assembly: GCF_000986825.1. Lineage (NCBI taxonomy): Bacteria > Bacillati > Actinomycetota > Actinomycetes > Micrococcales > Cellulomonadaceae > Cellulomonas > Cellulomonas sp. FA1. The sequence continues at coordinate 118,070 of NZ_LBMY01000001.1, forward strand.
CCACGTGAGCACCGTGAGGGAGCCGCCGGGCTCGCCGGTCGTGTTCTCCTCGCCCTCGGCCCCGCCCGAGCAGGCGGTCGTGAGGGCGAGCAGGGCGACGGCCGTCGACGCGACGGCGAGCCGCCCGCGTCGCTGGTGAAGGAACATCGTCGATCCTCTCGTCGGCGCCGGGACCTCGGTGTCCCGGCTGGGGCGGTGACGGCCCCGGGCCGTGCGCCGTGTAGATTCTTAGGCCACTGAACAAAGTAAGTCAACGGCGTGTCGTGACCCGGTTCGTCCCGTGTCGCGGTCGTTAGGCTCGACGGGTCGCCACCCGGCGGCCGCCAACCCGACGGGAGCCCACGTGAACGCAGGCACGCCGGTGCGCGGCGCCGCGCACACGAGCAGCCGCAGCGCGATCCTCGACGTCATCCGCGCCGCCGGGACCATCAGCCGCGTCGAGCTCACGCACGCCACCGGCCTCACCGCCGCGACCGTCTCGACCGTCGTGCGCCGGCTGCTCGACGAGGGACTGGTCGTCGAGGCCGGCCGCGCCGAGTCCACCGGCGGCAAGCCCCGCATGCTGCTGCAGCTCGACCCCGCCGCGCGCTACGCGGTCGGCGTGCACCTCGACCACGCGGGCATCACGTACGTCGTCGCGAACCTCGGCGGTCAGGTCGTCGCGCGGTGGCGCCGCCCCGGCACCGGCGCCGACGACCCCCGCGTCGTCGTCGACCGGATCGCCGCCGAGATCGCCGCCAACGTGGCCCGCATCGGCGTCGACAGGCGCCTGCTGCTCGGCGTCGGCGTCGTGTCGCCCGGCCCGCTCGCGACCTCGACCGGCATGACCATCGCGCCGCCGGTCATGCAGCACTGGTCGGACTTCCCGCTCGCGGCGGTCATCGAGGACGCCGTCGGGCTGCCCGTGCTGCTCGACAACGACGCGACGGCCGCCGCGCTGGGGGAGTACTGGTCCGGCGGCGTGCCCACCGGCGCGGTCTGCGCCGCGTTGTACATGGGCACCGGCATCGGCTCCGGGATCATCGTCGACGGCGCCGTCTACCGCGGGCGCTCGTCCAACGCCGGCGAGGTCGGGCACGTCTGCCTCGACGTCGACGGCCCGCCCTGCTGGTGCGGCGGGCGCGGGTGCCTCGAGGCCCTCGCGGGCCCGTCCGCCGTCGTCGCGCGCGCGCTCGACGCGGGCATCGCGCTGCCCGGCCGCAGCGTGTCGGAGGACTTCGCGGCGCTCGCCCGGGCCGCCGCCCGCGGCGAGGACCAGCCGGTGCGCCTGCTCGCCGAGTCCGCGCGCTACGTCGCCGCGGCCACCCAGTCCCTCGCGAACGTCCTCGACCTCGACCTCGTCGTCCTCACCGGGTCGTCGTTCGCGCACGCCGGGTCGCTCTACCTGCCCGTCGTCCAGGAACGCCTCGACGCGGGGTTCTTCGCGCGCGCCACGCACGGCGTGCGCGTCACGATCTCGTCGCACGCCGCCGAGGCCGCCGCCGTCGGCGGCGCCGCGCTCGTGCTGCAGGCCGAGCTGGCACCCCGGCAGGCCGGCATGCGGATCGTGGCCGACGCGCTCACCGAGGTGCCCGCCGGGTCCGGCGTGGCCTGAGCCGCGACCCGTCGCGGCTGTGCCGTCAGCCGAGCAGACGGTCCAGGCCCGCCTGCGGGATCGGCACCCACGTCGGTCGGTTCCGCGCCTCGTAGACCACCTCGTAGAGGGTCTTGTCGAGCTCGAGCGCGCGCAGCAGCAGCGCGCTCGCGGGCTCCGCACCCACGCCGTAGCCGTCGAGCAGCGCGTCGCGCGCGTCCCGCGTCCACGCCTCGGCGGGCGCGCCCACCAGCCCGCCGACCGCCGCCGCGTAGTCGAACGACCGCAGCACGCCCGCCACGTCCCGCAGCGCCAGGTCCGGGCGCGTCCGCGCGGCCAGCGGCGCCAACGGCTCGCCCTCGAAGTCGATGACGAACCAGCGACCCGTCGACCGCAGCACCTGCCCCAGGTGCAGGTCGCCGTGCACGCGCTGCCGGGCCGGCGTCGTCGGCAGCGCGGCGACCTCGTCCGCCACCGCACGCACCGCGGGCGTGCGCTCCGCGAGCGACGGCACCGCGGCCGTCGCCCACGCGAGCCGGTCCAGCAGCGCGCGCGCGAGCACCGCGCCCCCGTCCGGCGCCTCCTGCCGGTCGAACGCCCGCACGAGCGCGTCGTGCATGCCCGCGACCGTCGCACCCAGCTCGCGCGCGAGGTCCCCGAACGCGCGCCCGTCGCGCGCGTGGTCGCACGCCAGCTCGAACCCGTCCTGCGCGCCCGGCACGAACGCGCTCAGCACGCCGAGGTACCCGACGGCCTCGCTGCCGTCCGGCGCCTGCCACCGCGCCCGCGCCCACGCGAGCGGCGCGGGCACGCCGTCCCAGGCCGCCTCGACCAGCCGGCGAGGCACGTCGATGTCGGGGTTCTCGCCCCCCGCGAGCGTCCGCAGCACCTTGAGGATCCCGCGCGGGACGCCGTCCGGGCCCGGCAGCACGACCGACGTGTTCGACTGCTCGCCCGTCACCACCCGGGCGGCCGTCACGTCGACGTCGGCCCCGGGCCCGTCCGCGTGCGCGAGCCACGCCGCCAGGAACCGCGCGTCGCCCGCCGCGTCGAGCACCGTGCGGCCACCCGCCGTGCCCAGCACCGCGCCCGGGTCGGCCCCGCCCGCGTCGGCGAGCAGCAGCACCGGCACCTGCAGCACGACGTCCACCGCGCCCGCCCGCGCGTGCACCAGCAGCACGCGCACGTCGTCGCCCAGGTGCACGGCGCCGACCGGGGTCAGGCGCGCGTCGACACCCTTCGCCGGGTACCAGCGACGCTCCGGCAACCACGCGCGCAGCAGCTCGACGACCTCGTGGTCGACGTCGTCGGGCGGCAGCGCGTCGAGGATCACGGGGCGGTCAGCTCCAGCCAGTAGAAGTCGCGGGACCCGAGCGTGAACGTCAGCGTGCCGTCGTCCCGCACCGGCGGGAAGTGCGCGCCGCCGAACACGTCGCGCAGGTGCCACCCCACGTGACCGGGCAGGCGCACGGTCGTCGCGCGGGCGGTCGCCGCGAGGTTCGCGACCACCAGCACCGTCTCGTCGTCGGTGCGACGCAGGAACGTCAGCACCGCGTCGTTGTCGTTCGGCACCACCTCGAACGAGCCCAGCCCGAGCGCCCGGTGCTGACGTCGCACCGCGAGCATGCCGTGCACCCAGTGCAGCAGCGACGTCGGCTGCGCGAGCTGCGACTCCACGTTGACGTTGCCGTAGTGGTAGACCAGCGACTGCACCAGCGGCAGGTACAGCTTGCCCGGGTCGGCGGTCGAGAAGCCCGCGTTGCGGTCCGGCGTCCACTGCATCGGCGTGCGCACCGCGTCACGGTCCGGCAGCCAGATGTTGTCGCCCATCCCGATCTCGTCGCCGTAGTACAGGCACGGGCTGCCCGGCAGGCTCAGCAGCAGCGCGTGCGCGAGCTCGATCTCCTTGCGCGAGTTGTCCAGCAGCGGCGCCAGCCGGCGGCGGATCCCAACGTTCGCGCGCATGCGCGAGTCCGGCGCGTACCAGCCGTACATCGACGCGCGCTCCTCCGTCGACACCATCTCGAGCGTCAGCTCGTCGTGGTTGCGCAGGAACGTGCTCCACTGGCCGCTCGACGACGGGATCGCCGGCGTGTCCGCCAGGATGTCGACGATCTGCGTCGCGCGCTGGTCGCGCAGCGCGTAGTAGATGCGCGGCATCACGGGGAAGTGGAAGCACATGTGGGACTCCGGCGCCTCCTCGGTGCCGAAGTAGTGCACGACGTCCTCGGGCCACTGGTTCGCCTCCGCCAGCATGATGCGACCGGGGAACTCCTCGTCGATCATGCGCCGCAGGTCGGCCAGGAACTGGTGCGTCTCCGGCAGGTTCTCGCAGTTCGTGCCCTCGGCCTCGAACAGGTACGGCACCGCGTCCAGCCGGAACCCGTCCACGCCCAGGTGCAGCCAGAACCGTGCGACGTCGAACATCGCGTCCACGACGCGCGGGTTCTCGAAGTTGAGGTCCGGCTGGTGGCTGAAGAACCGGTGCCAGAAGTACTGCCGGCGCACGGGGTCGAAGGTCCAGTTCGACGTCTCGGTGTCGACGAAGATGATGCGCGCGTCCTGGTAGCGCGTGTTGTCGTCGCTCCACACGTAGAAGTCGCCGTACGGCCCGTCCGGGTCCGAGCGCGACGCCTGGAACCACGGGTGCTGGTCGCTCGTGTGGTTCATCACCAGGTCGACCACGATCCGCATGCCGCGCCGGTGGCACTCGGTCACCAGCAGGCGGAAGTCGTCGAGCGTGCCGTACTGCGGTGCGACCGCCGTGTAGTCCGACACGTCGTAGCCGCCGTCGCGCATGGGCGACGGGTAGAACGGCGGCAGCCACAGGCAGTCGACACCCAGCCACTGCAGGTAGTCCAGCCGCTGCACCAGGCCCTGCAGGTCGCCGCTGCCGTGCCCGCTCGAGTCCGAGAACGTGCGCAGCATGACCTCGTAGAACACGGCCGTGCGGTACCACTCCGGGTCGTCGTCGCGACCGTCCGTCGGCGGGGGAGCGGGGACCGGCGGCTGGCGGCGCGCAGGCAGGCCGCCCAGCGCGATCGCCGCGGTCGTCGGTGCCGGCTCGCGGTGCCGCCCGTAGGTCGCCGGACCCGCGGCCCCCGGGGGCGGGGCGTCGGCACGGGCGCCGGCGCACCGGGCACCGCGTCGGGCGACGGCTGCGACCCCGGCGGCGGCGTGCCCGGCGGGACCGCGGCCGCACCGCTCGGGTGCGCCGCGGGCGTGCCCAGCACGGGCGTGCGCGGCGTGCGCGGGTCACCCGCGCCGGCGACGTCGTCGGGCGGCGGCGTGGACGGGCTCATCGCGCCTCACCCGGGTGCTCGAGGTAGGCGACGTGCGCGACCCGCACCTGCGGGTCGAGCCGCACGTACACCTCCTCGGACCACGCGTACGTCTCCTGCGACAGCACGTCGCGCGCCACCGCGGGACGGTCGGCGGGCAGGCCGAACGCACCCAGGTCGAGACGCACGACGCCCTCGCGGACGCCGAACGGGTCGATGTTGACGATCGTCACCACGGTGTCGGGCCGCCCCGTCGGCGACTCGTGCGCCTCCAGGTGCCGCGAGAACGCGACGAGCGCGTCGTCGGACGTCGGGTGCACGCGCACGTTGCGCAGCTGCTGCAGCGCCGGGTGCGCACGACGGATCTCGTTGAGCCGCCCGATGAGCAGCGCGATGCCCAGGTGCTCGGCGCGCGCCCAGTCGCGAGGACGGAACTCGTACTTCTCGTTGTCGATCTGCTCCTCGACGCCCGGCCGCGGCACGTCCTCGACCAGCTCGTAGCCGGAGTACACGCCCCACGTCGGCGACCCGGTCGCCGCGAGCACGGCCCGCACCGCCCACGCCGCGGCCCCGCCGTGCTGCAGGTACGGCGGCAGGATGTCGTGCGTCGTCGGCCAGAAGCTCGGGCGCATCCACGCGCCCTCCTCGCCGCCGACCCGCGCGAGGTACTCCTCGAGCTCGGCCTTCGTGTTGCGCCACGTGAAGTACGTGTACGACTGGTGGAAGCCGACCTTCGCGAGCGTCAGCATCATCGCCGGGCGCGTGAACGCCTCCGACAGGAAGATCACCTCGGGGTGGTCCGCCGCGACGTCCGCGAGCAGGCGCTGCCAGAACGACAGCGGCTTGGTGTGCGGGTTGTCGACGCGGAACGCCGTGACGCCGTGGTCGATCCACACCTGCAGCACGCGGCGGATCTCCGCGTAGATGCCCTCGGGGTCGTTGTCGAAGTTCAGGGGGTAGATGTCCTGGTACTTCTTCGGCGGGTTCTCGGCGTACGCGATCGTGCCGTCGGCGCGCGTCGTGAACCACTCGGGGTGCTCGCGGACCCACGGGTGGTCGGGCGACGCCTGGAGCGCGACGTCCAGCGCGACCTCCATGCCCAGGGACCGTGCCCGTGCGACGAACGCGTCGAAGTCGTCGAACGTGCCCAGCGTCGGCTCGATCGCGTCGTGGCCGCCGTCCTGCGAGCCGATCGCGTACGGCGAGCCCGGGTCGCCCGGCATCGCCGTGAGCGCGTTGTTGCGGCCCTTGCGGTGCGCGTGACCGATCGGGTGGATCGGCGTCAGGTACACGACGTCGAAGCCCATCGCGGCGATGCGCGGCAGCTGGTTCGCCGCCGTGCGCAGCGTGCCCGACGTCCACGTCTGCGTCGCCTCGTCGTACGTCGCGCCGTGCGAGCGCGGGAACATCTCGTACCACGCGCCCGTCAGCGCGAGACGGCGGTGCACCACGAGCGGGTACGCCCGCGACGCCGTCACGAGGTCGCGCAGCGGGGTGCGGTCGAGCGCCTCCCGGACGGCGGGTGCGAGCCCCGCTGCCAGGCGCTCCGACGGCGGGCGGGAGGTGTCGCGCAGCGCGTCGACGGCCGCCAGCAGCGTGCGCGCGTCGTGCGGGGCCATCGCGTCGTCGCCCGTGCGGCGCGCGGCGCGCTCCAGCACGAGCGTGCCCTCGGTGAGCATGAGCTCGACGTCGACGCCCGCCTCGACCTTGATCGCGGCGTCGTGCGCCCACGTCCCGTACGGGTCCGACCAGCCCTCGACGCGGAACGACCACTCGCCCTCGGCGTCCGGCACGAGGCGCGCCTCGTAACGGTCGAGCCCGGGCGCCACGTCGACCATGCGACGCCACGAGTGCACCGACCCGTCGGGACGCAGCAGCACCGCCGTCGCACCGAGCGCGTCGTGGCCCTCGCGGATCACGGTCGCGCGCACGGGCACCGGCTCGCCGACGACGGCCTTGGCCGGGAACCGGCCCTCCTCGGCGACCGGGGACACGTCGACCACCGGGATGCGCCCGACCGGCAGCGGGCCCGTCACGGGCGCCGCGGGGGAGGCGGCCGTGGGGGCCGGCGGTGCGGGGGCCGCCGTGGGCGGTCCGACCGGCGGGGCGGACGCCCGTGCGGTCGACATCGTCTCCGGGGCCGACGCCGCAGCGGCGGGCACCGAGGCGGAGGTCGTGGCGGCGGCCGTGTCCGCCGCCGTCGGGCTCGCGGGCTCCGGCGTGCGGGTCGGGTCGGAGGGTCGCCCGGGCGCGGGCACCGGGGCGACGGCACGTGGCCGGTCCGCTGACGTGGCCGGTGACGTGCGACGTGGGCGGCGGGGTGTCGTCACGGTCCCGAACCTATCCGGGGATCCGGGGTCGCGGCATCCGCTGGGCACCCACGGCGCGCCGCCCGCGGCCCGGGTGGCCCGCCCGCTCCGGCAGCCACCTGGTCACCCGTCCACCCCCCGCCGCGCGACACGACCGATCCCGCCCCGCTGAACCCGGCACCCCACCTGGCCCCCACCCGGCGAGCGCGAGGTTCTGCCGGTTCTCGGACGCCATGACCGGTCGAACCCCGCGTTCGCCGCCGACCGAGGCCTGGTGACGGTGCGGCGCAGCCCCGCGGGTGGTGTCGTGGCCGCGGGCGTCGGTCGCCGTCGAGCGCGGGGTGACGCCGGTGACGGGCGCCGAGGAGCGGCAGGACTCCGCATTCGACCCGTGAGCGGCGACCGCTACCGTGTCGAGCCGACCACAGGACCGTGTGACCTCGGGGCCGGCGCCGCGTCGGCGTCGGGGCAGGACGCCGTCCGTGTCGGGCTGGTGCGCTGGCGGGATGCGACGTCCGGCGCCTCCGCCCCATCCCCTGCTCCGTCTCGCCCTCCTGCAGGAGGGGCTCGTGTCGACGGCTCAGTGCGACGCGGCCGGCGTCGGCCGGCACCGCCGCGCTGCGCTGCGGGGCGACGGTTCGCTGGTCCCCGTCGTGCGGGGCGTCCACGACGCCGCCGGCGCGCTCGTGCGGCGCTACGGACCGCGCGTGCTCGCCGACCCGCCGGACGTGCACGCCGGGGCGACCGGATCCGCGGCCGTGAGCCCTGCGCCGGCGGGACCTGCGCCCGTGCGACCCGCAGCCGAGGGCGTGACGGTGGCACGGTCGCCCCTGCCGCAGCCGACGCCGCGGCAGGGGTGGTCGCCACGGGCGCCGCAGGCGCAGATGCGCGTGCAGGCGGCGGCCACACCTCCGCGGACCGCGGGGCTCGCAGGCGCACCAGGTGGTGCGGTGCGCGGCGGTCCGGTCGTGCCCGGGGAACCGGACCGCGTCGACCGGGGGCACGACCACCGCCGGCGCAGGGCCGCGTGGACGGCGCTGCTCGCGCTCGGGCCGGAGCGCGCGGTGGCGGTCGGCGCCTGCGCGCTCGCGCTGCACGGCGTCGAGGGGCTGCCGCGGACGATCCGGCCCGAGGCGGCGCTTCCCGTCGTCGGCGGGCGCGACCACCGGGGTGACGCGCGGGTGCGGCGCTTCCGGACGGGTGACGTCGTGGTCGTGCGGGGTGCGCGTGCCGTGCGACCGGAGCTTGCGCTCGCGCAGGCCGTGTGCGAGCTGTCACGCGAGCACGCCGTGGGCGTGCTCGACTCGGCCGTCCGGCGCGGCCTCGTGGCACCCGACCTCGCGTGCGTCCGGGCGCTCGCGCGCGGTCGACGCGGGGCCGCGCGTCTCGCGAGGTGGTGGGAGCTCGTCGACGGGCGCGCGGACTCGCCGCTCGAGACGCGCGCACGGCTGCAGTGCGTCGACGCGGGCATCGCCCCCGACGAGCTGCAGGTGCCGGTGCGCGACGCCGACGGTCGTGTCGTGGCGCGCGGCGACCTGGGTTGGTGGACGCCAGAGGGACGTCTCGTCGTCGTCGAGATCGACGGCGCGGGACCGCACGCGACACCGGCGGCCCTCTACCGGGACCGCGAGCGGCAGAACGCGATCGTCGCGACCGGTGCGCTGCTCCTGCGCTTCACGGCCGACGACGTCGCCGCAGGGCGCGTCGCGCGCACGCTGGCCCGCCACCTCCCGCGTCCGGCGACCCCGTGAACGCGGACTCGTGCCGGTTCCACGGCTTGAGAACCGGCAGAACCGCGCGTTCGGCGACGAGGACGGGGGAGGAGAGGACCGGGGTCAGAGGGCCGCGACCAGGGCGCGGCCCGTCGTGCGGCCCGTGAACAGGCAGCCGCCCAGGAACGTGCCCTCGAGCGCGCGGTGGCCGTGCACGCCGCCGCCGCCGAACCCGGCGGCCTCGCCGACCGCCCACAGGCCCGGCAGGACCTCGCCGTCGGGGCGCAGCACGCGGCCCTCGAGGTCGGTCGCGAGGCCGCCGAGGGTCTTGCGGGTCAGCACCGACAGCCGCACCGCGTACAGCGGGCCGTGCGCGGGGTCCGTGAGGCGGTGCGGCGGTGCGACGCGGATCGCCTTGTCGACCACGAACCGCCGCGCCATCGCCGTGGCCGTGACCTGCAGGTCCTTGCCGAGCCCCGTGGCGACCTGCGCGTCCCGCAGCGCGATCGTGCGCGCGAGCGCGTCGGGGTCGATCCGTGACGTGCCCGTCAGGGCGTTCATCCCGGCGGCCAGCTCCGCCGGCGTCGTCGCGGCGACGAACTCCGGCGACCGCTGCGCGAACGTCTCGACCGGGCCGACCGCCCCCGGCCTGACCCGCTCGAGCAGCAGCGCGAGGTCGCGCCCCGTGAGGTCCGGGTTCTGCTCCGAGCCCGAGAGCGCGAACTCCTTGCCGAGGATCGTCCGGTCGAGCACGAACCACGAGTGGTCGTCGCCGCGGGACGTGACGTGCGTGAGCGCGCCGAGCGAGTCGAACCCCGGGAAGAGCGGAGCCGGCAGCCGGTTGCCGTCCGCGTCGAGCCACAGCGAGCTCGGACCCGGCAGGATCCGGATGCCGTGCGCCGACCACACCGGCGAGTGGTTCGTGACGCCCTCCGGGTAGTGCCACATGCGGCCCTCGTGCGCGACGTGCGCGCCCGCGGCGCGCGCGGCCTCGATGCCCGACCCGTCGACGTGGTCCGGCACGCCCGACAGCATGCGTGCGGGCAGCCGACCGGCCGCCGCGGGCCACGTCGCGCGCACCAGGTCGTGGTTGGCGCCGATCCCGCCCGTCGCGACGACGACCGCGGCGGCCTCGACCTCGAACGGCCGGACGACCGTGCGCGACGACGGCGCACCGCGCTCCGCCGCGTCGGGTGCCAGCACGTCGCCCCGCACGCCCGTGACGCGGCCGTCGGTCGTCGTCAGCCCCGTCACGCGGTGGCGGAACCGCACCTCGACGCGGCCGTCGCGGTGCGCGTCGAGCAGCACCCGCACGAACGGCTCGAGCACACCCGGCCCCGTGCCCCACGTGACGTGGAACCGCGGCACCGAGTTGCCGTGCCCGTCCGCGAGGTACCCGCCGCGCTCCGCCCACTGCACGAGCGGGAACCACCGCACCCCGAGGCGGTGCAGCCAGTCCCGCATGCCGCCCGCGGCGAAGTCCACGAACCCCTCGGCCCACGCGCGGCCCCACCGGTCAGCGCCGTCGTCGGCGAACGCCGCCGACCCCAGCCAGTCGGACAGCGCGAGCTCGGCGCTGTCGCGCACGCCGAGACGCCGCTGCTCGGGCGAGTCGACGAGGAACAGGCCCCCGAACGACCACCACGCCTGCCCGCCGAGGCTCGCCGGCGGCTCGGCGTCCAGCAGCAGCACGCGCCGGCCGGCGGTGACGAGCTCGGCGGTCGTGACCAGACCCGCGAGCCCGGCACCGACGACCACGACGTCGGGGGTGTGCGTCATGCGCGCACGCTACCGCCCCGCCGGCGCGCGACGTCAGGGGCGCACGTACACGCGCATGCTCAGCGGCTCGACCGTGGTGGTCGAGCCGCCCGGCAGGTGCAGCCCGCCCGAGATCGCGGCGGTCGAGACCTCCGACGGGTGCTCCCACACCGAGTCCCACGCGAGCGTCCACGGTGCGGGGTGCCCGTCGACGAGCGTCACCTCGACCGCGTCGAGCGCGCCGTTCACCACCAGCAGCACCTGGTCGTCGTCGGGCGGCGGTGCGACGCGCAGCATCTGGAACGTGCGGACCGACGCGTCGTGCCACCGGGCGTGGTCGAACGCGACGCCGTCGGCGCCGTACCACCCGAGGTCGGGCGGACCGCCCTCGACGCGCGGCCGTCCGGTGTAGAACGTCTCGGTGCGCAGCGCCGCGTGCTCGCGCCGCAGCAGCAGCAGGTGCCGCGCGGTCGCGAGCTGGTCGGCGCGCCACGGCGACAGGTCCCACCGCACCCACGAGAGCTCGTTGTCCTGGCAGTACGCGTTGTTGTTGCCGCGCTGCGTGCGGCCCGTCTCGTCGCCCGCCGTGACCATGGGCGTGCCGGCCGCGAGCACGAGCGTCGCGAAGAGGTTGCGGACCGACCGGCGCCGCAGGGGCGCGACGTCGACCGCGGGGGAGTCCTGCTGCACCGGGCCCTCGACGCCGTGGTTCCACGAGCGGTTGTCGTCCGACCCGTCGCGGTTCTGCTCGCCGTTCGCGGCGTTGTGCTTGTGGTCGTACGCGACGAGGTCGGCCATCGTGAACCCGTCGTGCGCCGTCACGTAGTTGACCGACGCGCGCGGCCCGCGCTGCAGCGGGGGCGTGCCCGAGCCGAACAGGTCGACCGACCCCGACAGCCGCGTCGCGAGGTCGCGCACGCGGTGACCCGGCAGCCCGTGCGCGGCGCGGCCGGGGTCGGCCAGCCAGAACGACCGCACGGCGTTGCGGAACCGGTCGTTCCACTCGGCGAACGGCGCCGGGAACTGGCCCGTGCGCCAGCCGCCGGGGCCCACGTCCCACGGCTCGGCGACGAGCTTGAGCCCGGCGAGCGACGGGTCGGTCGCGGCCGCGACGAGCGTCGCGTGGTCGGGCCGGAACCCCTCGGGGCTGCGGCCGAGCGTCACGGCGAGGTCGAAGCGGAAGCCGTCGACGCCCACGACGTCGGCCCAGTACCGCAGCGAGTCCAGCGTCATGCCGACGACGCCGTCGCGCCGGAAGTCGAGCGAGTTGCCGGTGCCGGTCACGTCCACGAGCGTCGCGGGGACCGCGCCGTCGTGGCTGTAGTAGTACGCGTTGTCGAGCCCGCGCCACGACAGGTGCTGGCCGGGCAGGCCGCCCTCGCACGTGTGGTTGTAGACGACGTCGAGCAGCACCTCGAGCCCGGCCTCGTGCAGCGCGTGCACGGTCGCGCGCACCTCGTCGAGCACGGCGGCGGGCCCGGCGGCGCGCGCGGCGGCCGTCGCGTACGCCGCGTGCGGCGCGAAGAACCCGAGCGTCGAGTAGCCCCAGTAGTTGGTCAGTCCCTTGGCGACCAGGTGCGGCTCGGACGTGAACGCGTGGACCGGCAGCAGCTCGAGCGCCGTGACGCCCAGGCCGAGCAGGTGGTCGACGACCGCGGGGTGCGCGAGGCCCGCGTACGTGCCGCGCAGCTCCTCGGGCACGTCGGGGTGCAGCCGCGTGAGCCCCTTGGTGTGCGCCTCGTAGACGACCGTGCGGGACCACGGCGTCCACGGGCGGTTCGCGGCCGGGTCGGGACCGGGCAGCGCGCGCGTGTCGACGACCACGCCGTGCGGGACGTGCCCGGCGGAGTCGCGACCGTCGGCCGGTCCGTACGGGTCGCCCGTCAGGTCGTCGCCCACGACGTGGCCGTACGTCTCAGGCCCGTACCCCAGCTCGCCGACCAGCCCGCGCGCGTACGGGTCCACCAGCAGCTTGGCCGGGTTGTACCGCAGGCCGTAGCCGGGCTCCCACGCGCCGTGCGCGCGGAACCCGTACCGCTGACCCGCGCGCACGCCGGGCACCGAGGCCGACCAGACGCCGAGCCGCGGGCCGGCCAGCGGCACGCGCCGCTCGGCGGGCGCGTCGAGCGGGCCGTCGAGCAGGCACAGCTCGACCGCGGTCGCGTGCGGCGCGAGCACGGCGACGTCGACGCCCGTCCCGGTGACGTGCACGCCGAGGCGGGGCGGACGGTGTCGCTCGGTCGTCTTGGCCACCACCCCATCGTGCCAGGACGCACGTCCGGGACGTGGCCGGCGTTGCCCACGTGGCGAACACCACCTCCGACGGGCGGGGCCGGTGAGGGTAGCCTTCGCCGGGTGAGGATCGTCGTCTGCGTGAAGTTCGTCCCCGACATCCAGTCCGACCGGCAGCTCGGTGCCGACGGGCGCGTCGTGCGCGACGGCGGTGACGGCACCCTCAACGAGCTCGACGAGAACGCCGTCGAGGCCGCGCTCGCGCTCGCCGAGGAGCACGACGGCGAGGTCGTGGTCCTGACGGTGGGCCCGGACGACGCGGTCGACGCGGTCCGCAAGGGCCTGCAGATGGGCGCCGACGAGGCGGTCCACGTGCTCGACGACGACGTCGCGGGCTCGGACGCGATCGGCACGGCGACCGTGCTCGCGGCCGCCGTCCGTCACCTGTCGGCCGACGCCCCCGTCGACCTCGTGCTCACGGGCATGGCCGGCCTCGACGGCCTCACGTCGCTGCTGCCCGCCGCGCTCGCCGAGCTGCTCGACCTGCCGGCGCTGCCGCTCGCGTCGTCGCTCGACGTCGACGTCGACGCGCGCACCGCGACGGTCGTGCGGCGCCTGGACCACGCGACCGAGACGCTCACGGCGCCGCTGCCGGCCGTGGTGTCGGTGACCGACGGCATCAACGAGCCGCGCTACCCGAACTTCAAGGGCATCATGGCCGCCCGCAAGAAGCCCGTGGCGACGCTCACGCTCGCCGACCTGGGCGTCGACCCGGCGACCGTGGGGGCCGCGGGCGCCCGCACGCAGGTCCTCGAGGCCGCCCCGCGGCCGCCGCGCGAGGACCGCGTCCTGCTCACCGACACCGGTGACGCCGGGACGCGGCTCGCCGCGTGGCTCGTCGAGCGCAAGCTCGTCTGAGCGCGGCCCGCCCCCACCCCGTCGCCCGCACCACCGGAGGACCGTCGTGACCGCCACCCCCGTGCTCGTCCTGCTCGACCACGCCCCCGACGGCACGCTGCGCGCCCCCGTGCGCGAGCTGCTGACCCTCGCGCGCGACCTCGCGGGCGACGCGGGCGTGCACGGCGTGTGGGCCGGTGACCAGGACGTCGCCGCCGCCCGGCCCGTGCTCGCGGCGCAGGGCGTGACCGCCGTGCACCGCCTGGTCACGGACGCGGACCCGCACGTGTCGGACGTGCTCGCCGACGGGCTGCAGGCCGCGCTCGCGGCCACCGGGTCGACGCTGCTGCTGCTCGTGTCGACCTTCGAGAACAAGGAGGCGGCGGCGCGCCTCGCGGTCCGCACGGGCGCGGGCGTCGTCACCGACGTCGACGGGCTGACGCTCGAGGACGGCCGCGTGGTCGCGCACAAGACCGTGCTGGCCGGCACGTGGACGACGCGCTGCGCGGTGACCACGCCGACGGCCGTCGTCACGGTCAAGGCGAACGCGGTGCCCGCGCAGGACGCGCCCGCGCCGAGCGACCCGCGGGTCGAGGACCTGCCCGTCGCGGTGCGTCCGTCCTCGACGCGGGTCACGGTCGTCGAGCGCAGCGAGCACGCGGCGTCGGGACGCCCCGACCTCGGCTCGGCGAACGTCGTCGTCGTCGGCGGCCGCGGCACCGAGGGCGACTTCTCGCCCGTCGAGGAGCTCGCCGACGTGCTCGGGGGTGCGGTCGGCGCGACACGCGTCGCGACGGACGAGGGCTGGATCGGGCACGACGCGCAGATCGGCCAGACCGGGGTGACGGTGTCACCGCGGCTCTACGTCGGCGCGGGCGTGTCGGGCGCCGTGCACCACCGCGGCGGCATGCAGGCGTCGGGCACGATCGTCGCGGTCAACAGCGACCCCGACGCACCGATCTTCGAGATCGCCGACTTCGGGATCGTGGGCGACCTGTTCACGGTGCTGCCGCAGACGGCCGCGGAGCTGCGCCGGCTCCAGGGCTGACGTCGGTCGTCGCTCGCGTGCCGGGCGGCGTCCTCACGCCCCCGTGGCGGGGAGCGCGTGGCCCGGGCGGTGCGTGACGGGTGCGGTGCCGGGCCGAGCCGCGGGCGGTCGTCCGGTCGTCAGGCGATGTCGCGCAGCCACCGCAGGGTCGCGCCGGCCTGCGCCGCCTGGAACGCGCGCAGGTTGGGAATCCCCGGGGGGGCGGGCTGCCCCGACGACCACGCGAAGTACCCGGCCAGCCCGGACAGCGCCGCGCGGAGCTGGTCGACCGAGACGCCGTCGGCCACCGCGCTCTGGCTGAACAGCCACGCGGGGTCGCCCGCCCCACCCTGCAGGGCCACGCTCGGCAGCATGAACGCCAGGTCGAGCCACGGCGCGCCGACGCTCGCGTGCGGCCAGTCGATCAGCCAGACGCGGTCGTGGCCGTCCTCGATCATGACGTTGTCCGCGCGCAGGTCGCCGTGCACGAGCGCGTCACCCGCGCACGCCCGCAGCGCGTCCTGCTCCCAGCGCACGAGGTCGTCGAGGTGCTCGACCGCCCACCGGCCGGGCTCGTCGATCGCGGTCGCGACGCGCTCGCGCTCGGCGGGGTCGGCGCGCAGCATCCGGCGCCAGCCGGTGAAGTCCTCGGCGAGCTGGTCGTCCGTGCGCGGCAGCGCGTGCCCCGGGGTCGGCTCGCAGTGCGCCAGGTCGTCGATCGCGGCGAGCACGAGCGCGAGGTCGTCGGCGCGCCACGGCAGCTCGGGCGAGCGGCCGTGCACGGCGTCGAAGCCGATGATGACCCAGTGGCCGTCGTCGTGCCACCAGCGCAGCGCAGGTGCCGGCACCTGCGAGGGCAGCGCCGCGGCGGCACGGATCTCGGCGCGCGCGAGCTGCGGTGAGGTCGGGTTCTGGTCGGGCGACACGGCCTTGACGAAGACGGCCCGGCCGTCGGTGAGCTCGAGCACGGCGCAGAACCCGGGGGAGAAGCCGCTGGTGGCCGACGTCTCGGCGGTGACGCGTGCGCCGGCGAGGGTCTCGATGCGGTCCCGCACGGCCCGCGGCAGGTCGCGCCAGTCGAGCCGCTGTCCGCCGAAGGCGAGCGGCAGCGCGATGACGTCGTCGGCACTCACGCTGACATCCTGCCAGCAAGACGGCCCCTCGGGTCGCGCGATCGCCCGCGGCGTGCGGGGGAAACGTGCCGACCGTGGGGGAGAGTCGTGGCCCGGGCCCCGGCGGCGGCCCGTCGCCGACCTCGGTGGGGAGGCGGCGCCGGGGCCCGCGGGCACGTTCGTAGACTGTCGACGTGAGCCCGTCCCGTCCGCCCGCGGTCTACCTCGACCACGCGGCCACCACGCCGATGCGCCCCCGGGCGCTCGCCGCGCTCACCGACGCGCTGGCGCGCACGGGCAACCCCTCGTCGCTGCACACCGCGGGGCGCACGGCGCGCCGCACGGTCGAGGAGGCGCGCGAGCGGGTGGCCGCCTCGCTCGGCGCCCGGCCGAGCGAGGTCGTGTGGACCGCGGGCGGCACCGAGGCCGACAACCTGGCGGTCAAGGGGCTGTTCTGGGCGCGGCACGCGCAGGACGTGCGCCGCCGCCGCGTCGTGGTGTCGGCGGTCGAGCACCACGCGGTGCTCGACCCCGCGTTCTGGCTGGCCGAGCACTCGGGCGCCGAGCTCGTGCTGCTGCCCGTCGACGCCGAGGGCGTCGTCGAGGTCGACGCGCTGCGGGCCGAGCTCGACGAGCACGGCGACGCGGTCGCGCTGGTCTCGGTGATGTGGGCCAACAACGAGGTCGGCACGCTGCAGCCGCTCGACGAGGTCGTCGCGCTCGCGCGCCGGCACGGCGTCCCCGTGCACGCGGACGCCGTGCAGGCCGTCGGCCAGGTGCCGGTCGACCTCGCGGCGTCGGGCGTCGACGCGCTCACGGTGAGCGGCCACAAGGTCGGGGGACCGGGCTCGACGGGTGCGCTGCTGCTGCGGCGCGGTCTCGCGGTCACGCCCGTGCTGCACGGCGGCGGGCAGGAGCGCGACGTGCGCTCGGGCACGCTCGACGCGCCGCTGCTCGCGTCGTTCGCGACGGCCGTCGAGGAGGCGGTCGCCGAGCGCGCCGAGCACGCCGCGCGCGTCGCGGCCCTGCGCGACGACCTCGTCCGGCGCGTGCTCGCCGAGGTCCCGGGCGCCACGCTGCGCGGGCCGTCCGACCCGGCGCGTCGGCTGCCGGCCAACGCGCACCTGACGTTCGCGGGCTGCGAGGGCGACTCCCTGCTCTACCTGCTGGACGCTGCGGGCGTCGAGGCGTCGACCGGGTCGGCGTGCCAGGCCGGCGTGCCGCGCCCCTCGCACGTGCTGCTCGCGATGGGGGTGGGGGAGGACGACGCGCGGGGCGCGCTGCGGTTCTCGTTCGGCGGCACGTCGACCCAGGCCGACGTCGACGCGGTCGTCGCGGCCCTGCCCGCGGCGGTCGAGCGCGCCCGCGCCGCCGGGCTCACGTCGACGCTGGTGGGTGCCTGATGCGCGTGCTCGCCGCCATGTCGGGCGGCGTCGACTCGGCCGTCGCCGCCGCGCGCGCGGTCGACGCGGGGCACGACGTCGTGGGCGTGCACATGGCGCTGTCGCGCACGCCCGCGCAGGAGCGCACCGGGTCCCGGGGCTGCTGCTCGATCGAGGACGCGTCGGACGCGCGCCGCGCGGCGGACGTGCTCGGCATCCCGTACTACGTGTGGGACATGTCGGAGCGGTTCGAGCAGACGGTCGTCGCGGACTTCCTCGCCGAGTACGCCGCGGGCCGCACGCCCAACCCGTGCGTGCGCTGCAACGAGCACGTGAAGTTCGCCGCTCTGCTCGACAAGGCGCTCGCGCTCGGGTTCGACGCGGTGTGCACCGGGCACTACGCACGCGTCGTCGACCGTGCCGACGGCACGCGCGAGCTGCACCGGGCGTCCGACGCCGCGAAGGACCAGTCGTACGTGCTGGCCGTCATGGGCCCCGAGCGGCTCGCGCGCGCGGTCTTCCCGCTCGGCGACGTGACGTCGAAGGCCGAGGTCCGGGCCGAGGCCGTCGCGCGCGGGCTGTCGGTCGCGGCGAAGCCCGACTCGTACGACATCTGCTTCGTCGCCGACGGCGACACCCAGGGCTTCCTGCGCCGTGCGCTCGGCGAGCAGCCGGGCGACGTCGTGGACGAGGGCGGCGAGGTCGTCGGCCGCCACGACGGCGCCTACGCCTACACGGTGGGTCAGCGGCGCGGGCTCGCGCTCGGGCGCCCCGCGGCCGACGGGCGCCCGCGCTACGTGCTGGCCGTCGAGCCCGTGCAGCGGCGCGTGGTCGTCGGCCCCGCCGAGTCGCTCGACGTCGCGCACGTGGTCGGTGCGTCCGCGGTGTGGTTCGCCGACGTGCCCGCGCCGGGGACGACGCTCACGGCGCAGGTCCGCGCGCACGGCGCCGACGTGCCCGCGCGCGTGCTCGCCGCCGACGCGGACGGCGTCACGGTCGACGTCACGGGCGCCGGGCTGCGGGGCGTCGCGGCGGGCCAGTCGCTCGTGCTGTACGACGGCACGCGCGTGCTGGGGCAGGCCACGGTCGCCGCGACGCGCGCACCTGCCGACGTGGTGCCCGCGCCGGGACGCACGGCGTGACGGGCGTCAGCGGCGTCGGCCCCTGGCCCGGGACCGACGCGCTCGAGGCCGCGAGCACGGTCGTCGGCGACCTCGTCGACACGCCGAGCGAGGTCGTCGGCACGCCGTTCACGGTGCTGCTGCCCGCGCGCGGGCCGTGGGGCGACGCGACGGGGGCCGCGGTCGCCGTGCTCGCCGACCTGCCGGCCGAGCTCGGCCCGCACGGCTGGAAGCTCGCCGACCGACCGGGGCGCGACCTCGAGCGCGCGCGGGCCCACGCGCGCGAGGACCTCGACGCGCTCGCGGTCGCGGCGCACGGCTACGCGGGCCCGCTCGTGCTGCCCGCGCTGGGGCCGTTCACGCTCGCGGCCGACGTCTACCTCGCGCGCGGCGACCGCATGCTGTCCGACCCCGGCGCGGTCCGCGACGCGGTCGGCTCGGTCGCCGCGGGGCTCGCCGAGCGCGTCGCCGACGTGCGACGGGTCGTCCCCGGCGCCGACGTCCGCGTGCTGCTGCGCGAGCCGCTGCTGGCTCCCGTGCTCGCCGGGGCCGTGCCCGGGTTCTCCGGGCGGGCGCCGCTGCGCCGCGTGCCGGGACCCGTCGTGGCCGAGGGGCTCGGCGCCGTGGCCGACGCGGTGCGCGCCGCGGGGGCGACCGCGCTGGTCGTGCACGGCGGCACCGCGTGGTCCCCGCTCGCGGCCGTGCGGGCGTCGTCCGCCGACGGCGCGGCGCTCGCGGTGGCCGGCATCGGCGAGCGCGGCTGGGAGGAGGTCGCGCAGGTCGTCGAGGACGGCCGCGCGTTCTGGCCCGAGCTTCCGCCGCAGGCGTCGTCACAGTGCGCGGGCCCCGACGTCGTCGGGCAGGCCGACGCGCTGACACGCCCCTGGCGGGCCGTCGGGCTGCCCGCCGCCGCGCTGCGCGACGTCGTGCTGCTCGCGGGCGCACCGCCCGAGCGGGCGACCCCCGACGACGCGCGCGGCGCGCTCGCCGGTCTCGTGCGTGCCGCGAGCCTCGTCGCCGAACGGGCGGAAGGATGACCACCGTGCCCCCCACCCCGCCGCCCGGGCCCGCGCCGCTCGACTGCCCCGCACCGCCCACGCGGCGCGCCCCGCGCTCGCGGCGCCGCGCGCTCGCGCTCCTCGTCACGACCGCACTCGGGCTCGTCGGCGTCGTGACGCTCCTGGTCACGTGGGTGAGCATCGGCGTGCGGACCGTGCAGGCGGCGCAGGACGCCGCACCGGGCACGTGCCTCGCGGCGTACGAGGCCGGCGAGGCCGACGCGCGCGTCGGGTTCGGCGTCGTGCCCGCGCGCTCGGTCTGCACGTGGGACGTCGACGGTGCGCGCGAGCGGTCCGTCGTCGCGGCGGCGCCCACGGCCGTGGTGGTCGGTGGGCTCGTGCTGCTGCTCGGCGGTGCGGCCGGGACGGCCGTCGCGGTGCTGCCGCCCCGGCAGGCACGCGCCGCCGCGGGCGGTGCTGCCGCCCGCCGCGGCGACGCGCCATGATGTCCGCCGTGACCGACGTGCCCCCCACCACGACCGGAGCGCGGCTGCGCGCGTGGTTCCGCGACCTGGGCGCCGTCGTCGCGCACGGCGTGCGGCTGTGGGTGCGCTGGTGGCCCGTGCTGCTCGTGCTCGCGCTCCTCGCGGTCGCGGGCCGCCACGCGGCCGGCTGGGCCGCCGTGAACGCCGCGGGCGTCAGCAACACCCTCGGGTGGGCCGTGCTCGTGCTCGCGCCGCTGTGCATGGTCGCCGGCATCGTCGCGATGCTGCACGTGCTGCGGCGCGACCTGCCCGCGCTCGCCGCGATCGGGCGCACGCGCGCGCCCGACGACCCGACCTCGGGCCACGAGCGCGGGCTCGTCGACGTCCTGGGCTCGGTGCTCGTGCCGTTCCTCGCGCTGTACGCGTCGTACGGGTTCCTCGCCGAGGACCGCGCCCGGTTCTTCAACACGGCCGCGTACCGGGCGTTCCGGGAGAACGGGTTCTCGCTCACGGGCGACCGGGCCGACGGCTCGTTCGTCGACCTCGCGAGCGGCTGGTGGGTCGTGCTGGTGGTGGGCGTGGCGGTCGTGCTGCGGTGGGCGCTCGGCCGCTGGGAGGGCCGCAGCCACCGGCGCGCGCTCGCGTTCGTCGGCGCGTACGTCGAGGCGTTCTGGCTGCTCGTGGCCGCGGCCTTCGCGACCGAGCTCACCGGCCGGGTCTGGGCGTGGGTCGAGACGCGGCGCGCGGTGTCGATCGTGCTCGAGTGGTGGTTGACGGCGCTCGACGCGCTGGGCCCGCTGGCAGGTCCGGTCGACGCGGTCGTCGACACGGTCGCGGGCGTGCTGGGGAACCTCGACGACCTCGTCGTCATCCCGCTCGCGTGGCTGACGGTCGGCGCGGTGGTCTACGGGCACCGCCTGGCCGACCCGCCGCGCCCGCGGCGCACGGCGCCCGCGGCCTGGCAGCGCGTGCCGGCCCCCGTGCGCCGGTGGTCGACCGAGGCGGCGGCGCCCGTCGTCGGCGACGTGCGGGGACGGTTCACGGCGCTCGCGGACGGGCTGCGGCGCATGGCCGTCGCGGGTCTCGGGCCGATGCTGGTGTTCGCGCTCGCGTTCCTCGTCGCGACCCGTGTCGAGGAGGGCGTGCTGCTGCTGGGGCGGGCCGTGCTCGGCCCGCAGGACGTCCGCACGTGGCTGGCGTTCGTGCCGATGCTCGAGGGGCTCGCGACCGCGATCGGGCTGACGCTGACGATCGCGCTGCTCGCGGCCGGCGTGGACCGCGTGGTGCGGGGGCAGGGCGCGCCCCGGGGTGACGACGAGGCCCCCGTCGAGCCGCAGGCAGCCGACGCGCGCTGACGGGCGACCGACGCCCGACGGGTGGGAGGGCCTTGACGTGCGTCCAGATGTGCGTAATCGTTTCCACACCGAACCGACCGGTCGGTGTGACGAAGGAGTGACACCATGCCCATCCCCGTGATCCTCGACTGCGACCCGGGGCACGACGACGTCTTCGCCATCTGGCTGGCCGCGGGCAACCCCGCGCTCGACCTGCGCGCGATCACCACGGTGTCCGGCAACGGGTACCTCGAGCACACGACGCGCAACGCGCTCGTCGCGTGCACGGTCGCCGGGATCGAGGGCGTGCCCGTCGCGGCCGGCGCCGACCGCCCGCTGGCCCGGACCCTGACGCCCGCGTCGTGGATCCACGGCGAGAACGCCCTCGGGGGCCGGAGCTGCCCGAGCCCACGGTCGCGCTCGACCCGCGCCCGGCGGTGCAGCTCGTGCTCGACACGCTCGAGGCGAGCGACGAGCCCGTGACGATCATCCCGACCGGCCCGCTCACCAACGTCGCGACGCTGCTGCGCGACCACCCCGAGGCGCGCGACCGGATCCGCGAGATCGTGTGGATGGGCGGCTCCACGACCAGGGGGAACGCGACGCCGTACGCGGAGTTCAACGCGTGGGCCGACCCCGAGGCGGTGGACGTCGTGCTCGCGTCGGGCGTGCCGTTCACGATGGTCGGGCTCAACATCACGCACCAGGCGCTCATCAGCGCGCAGGTGCGCGAGCGCATCGCCGCGATCGGCAACGCGACCTCGGCGTTCGGCGTCGAGCTCCTCGACTACTTCTGCTCGACGTACCTCGAGGCCGAGAAGATGCCCGAGGGCCCGCTGCACGACCCGGTCGCGGTGGCGCTCGTGGCCGACCCGGCCGTGGCGACGACCGTCCGGACGCGGGTGGACGTCGAGCTGCGCGGCGAGCGCACCGCGGGTGCGACCTGCGTCGACCTCATCGACATCCTGCGCCTGGAGCACAACGCGACGGTGGCCCTCGACCTCGACGTCGAGCGGTTCTGGGGCCTCGTCGAGTCCGCGCTGCGCGCCCTCCGCTGAGGGCGTTCACCAGCGACAACGCGTAAACGATTGCGCATTCTTGCGCGTCCCATCGACCCCGCACGTCCCGCCTCATGCGAATCGAAGGAGCTTCGACATGACCGCACGACCCACCGCCCGTCGGCCGCTCGCCCTCGCCGCGCTCGTCGCCCTCGCGCTCGCCGCGTGCGCCACGCCACCGGCACCCGAGCCCGACGCCGCCACCGCCGGCACGTCCGGGCGCGACTACACCGCGTGCATGGTCTCCGACTTCGGGGGCCTCGACGACAAGGGCTTCAACCAGGCCGTCCGTGACGGCATGCGCACCGCCGAGCAGGAGCTCGGCGTCCGGACCCTCACGCTCGAGTCGAACAGCGAGACCGACTACGCGCCCAACCTCGAGCAGGCCTACCAGCAGGGCTGCGACCTGACCGTCACGGTCGGGTTCTCCACCGCCGACGCCGCCCGGACGGCCGCCGAGCGGTACCCCGACCGCAGCTTCGCGATCGTCGACGACTCCTCGATCGACCTGCCGAACGTCAAGCCGGTCGTCTACGACACCGCGCAGGCGGCGTTCCTCGCGGGGTACCTCGCGGCCGGGTACTCGCGCACCGGCGTCGTCGGGGTCTACGGCGGGCAGCCGTTCCCGCCCGTCATGCTCTTCCTCGACGGCTTCGCCGACGGCGTCGCGCACTACAACGAGGTGCACGGCACCGACGTGCGCCTGCTGGGCTGGGACAAGGCCAGCCAGACCGGCACCTTCTCCGGCACGTTCGACGACATCGCCGCGGGCAAGTCCGTCACCCGCAACCTGCTCGACCAGGGCGCCGACGTGGTCATGCCGGTCGCCGGGTCGCTCTACCAGGGCACCGCCGAGGCGCTGCGCGACGCGGGCCGGGGCGTGCTCATCGGCGTCGACAACGACACGTACGAGATCGCGCCGCAGTACGGCGACCTGATCCTCAGCTCGGTCATGAAGCAGATGGGCGACGCGATCGTCAGCGTGGTCGACGAGGGGTCGCAGGGCCGCTTCGACGCCACGCCGTACGTCGGCGACCTCGCGAACGCGGGTGTCGACCTGGCGCCGTACCACGACCTCGCGGACACCCTGCCGGACGGCCTCGCCGACGAGGTCGCCGCCCTGCGCCAGCAGGTCGCCGACGGCGAGATCGTCGTCGAGTCGGTCAACTCCCCGCGCTGACCCCGAGGTCGCGGGGTGCGACGCCGCACCCCGCGGCCCGGAAGGAGACACGATGAAGCTCGAGCTGCGCGGCATCACCAAGCGCTTCGGGACCCTGGTCGCCAACGACGCGATCGACCTCGTGGTCGAGCCGGGGCAGATCCACTGCCTGCTCGGCGAGAACGGCGCCGGCAAGTCGACCCTCATGAACGTGCTGTACGGCCTGCTGCGCGCCGACGCCGGCCAGATCCTGCTCGACGGGGCGCCGCAGCACTTCGACGGACCGGGCGACGCGATGCGCGCCGGCATCGGCATGGTGCACCAGCACTTCATGCTCGTGCCGGTCCTCACGGTCGCCGAGAACGTCGTCCTCGGCGACGAGGACGTGCGCGGGCCCGGCTGGCTCGACATGCGCACCGCGCGGCGGCGCGTGCGGGAGATCTCGGAGCGGTTCGGCTTCGACCTCGACCCCGACGCGCTCGTCGGCGACCTGCCCGTCGGCGTGCAGCAGCGCGTCGAGATCGTCAAGGCGCTGGCCCGCGACGCCCGGGTCCTGGTGCTCGACGAGCCCACCGCCGTCCTGACCCCGCAGGAGACCGACGAGCTCATGGCGACGATGCGGCGCCTCGCCGACGCCGGCACCGCGCTCGTCTTCATCACCCACAAGCTGCGGGAGGTGCGCGAGGTCGCCGACCGCATCACGGTGATCCGGCACGGCCGCGTCGCCGGCGCCGCCGAGCCCGGCACCACCACGCGCGAGCTCGCGCGGCTCATGGTCGGGCGCGACGTCACGCTCACCGTCGACCGCCCGCCCGCACGTCCGCGCGGCGACGGGCTGCGCGTCGACGGGCTCACGGTCCGCGACGCGAGCGGGCGCGCCCTCGTCGACGACGTGACGCTGCAGGTCCGCGGGGGAGAGGTGCTGGGGATCGCCGGCGTCCAGGGCAACGGGCAGACCGAGCTCGTCGAGGCGATCACCGGTCTGCGGGCACCGTCCGCGGGGACCGTGCGCCTCGGGGACGACGACCTCACGCGCGCCGGGGTCCGCGCCGTGCTCGCGGCCGGCGTCGGGCACGTCCCCGAGGACCGCACGCACGACGGGCTGGTCGGCGAGTTCTCGATCGCCGAGAACCTCGTCCTCGACCGCTCGTTCGGGCCGCCGTTCGTGCGGCGCGGCGAGGTCCGCCGTGCGCACCTGGCCGAGTTCGCCCGCCAGCGCGTCGACGAGTTCGACGTGCGGACCTCGTCGATCCGCACGCAGGTGCGGCGGCTCTCGGGCGGCAACCAGCAGAAGGTCGTCATCGCGCGCGAGCTGGCCCGGCCCCTGCGCCTGCTCGTGGCGGCGCAGCCGACCCGCGGCGTCGACGTCGGCTCCATCGAGGTCATCCACCGGCGCATCGTCGAGACCCGCGACGCGGGTACCGCGGTGGTCGTGGTGTCCACCGAGATCGACGAGGTGCTCGGTCTCGCCGACCGCATCGCGGTGATGTACCGCGGGCGCGTCGTGGGCGTCGTCCCGGCCGGGACGAGCCGGGAGGTGCTCGGTCTGATGATGGCCGGCACCCCGATCGAGGAGACGGACGCGGCATGAGCGACGTGCAGACCCCCGTGCGCGAGCAGGCGCACCAGGAGCCACCGCCGGACCGTGCGGGCGCCGTGCTGCGCGCCGTGACGCAGGGACGCGTGACCACCTCGTTGCTCGCGGTGCTCATGGCGTTCGTGCTCGGCGCGCTGCTCGTGTGCCTGACCGACGACCGCGTCGCGGCCGCCGCACCGTACTTCCTGCGGCGGCCCGGCGACCTGCTCGCGGCGGTCGGGCAGGCCGTGGGCGGCGCGTACCTCGCGCTCTTCCAGGGTGCCGTGTGGGCGCCGCGCGACACGTTCGCCGCGAGCATCCGCCCCCTGACCGACAGCCTGATGTTCGCCACGCCCCTCATCACCGCCGGCCTCGGGGTCGCGCTCGCGTTCCGCGTCGGCATGTTCAACATCGGTGCGCGCGGGCAGATCCTCGTCGCCGCGGCGTGCGCCGGGTGGGCGTCGTCCTCGCTGCACCTGCCGGTGGGCGTGCACGTCGCCGTCGCGCTCGCCGCGGGCCTGGCCGGCGGGGCCCTGTGGGGCGGGATCGCCGGGCTGCTCAAGGCCCGCACCGGCGCGCACGAGGTGATCGTCACGATCATGCTCAACTACGTCGCGTTCTACCTGGTCTCGCTGCTGCTGCGCACGCCGGTGCTGCAGGTCGAGGGGTCGGCCAACCCGCGCTCGCGCCCCGCGGACGCCACCGCGGTGCTGCCGCCGCTGTTCGGGGACGCGCACACCACGCACGCCGGGTTCGTGCTCGCGCTGCTCGCGGTCGCGGGCGTGTGGTGGCTGCTCGACCGCTCCGCGCTCGGGTTCCGGTTCCGCGCCGTGGGCCTCAACCCCCGAGCGGCACGCGTCGCGGGCATCGACGTCGAGCGCGTGTACCTCGTCGTCATGGTCCTGGCGGGTGCGCTCGCCGGCCTGGCCGGCGCCGGGCAGGTGCTCGGCACCGTCACCACCGGGTTCGGCGTGAGCATCGAGGCGGGCATCGGCTTCGAGGCCATCACGGTGGCCCTGCTGGGCCGGTCGCGACCCCTCGGCGTGCTGCTCGCCGGCCTGCTGTTCGGCGCGTTCAAGGCCGGCGGGTTCGCGATGCAGTCCATGCAGGCCATCCCCGTCGACCTCGTCCTCGTGCTGCAGTCGCTCATCGTCCTGTTCATCGCGGCGCCCCCGCTCGTGCGCGCCCTGTTCCGGATCCCCGCCCCGGCGCGGGGCCAGGAGTGAGACCCATGACCCCCACCCAGCTCCTGCGGTCCCTCGCGCCCCGGCGCGACGGACGCGCCGGGACGGCCGCGGCGTCGTGGCGCACGCCGGTCACGATGGCCGTCCTCACGCTCACCGCCGCGCTCGCCGCGGCGCTCGGGTCGCGCACCGGCACGACGTCGTTCCGGCTGTCCGAACCGACCGACGTGCTCGCGCTGCCGACGGCGACCGTGCCCGCGCAGGCCGCGACCGTCGCGCTCACGCTCGTCATGGCGGCGCTGTGCGCCGCGGCGGCCCTGCGGGTCCGTGCCGGACGCCCGCCGGCCCGGGCCCTGGCGCCCGCGTTCGGGACCGCGTTCGTGCTGGCCCTGCTCACGTGGGCCGCCGCCGGCGCGACCGTCCCGGTCGTCGGGCTGCTCGGCGGTGCGCTCGCGCTGTCCATCCCGCTCGTGTTCGGCGCCATGGGAGGCGTGCTGTCCGAGCGCGTCGGCGTCGTCAACGTCGCGATCGAGGGTCAGCTGCTGGCGGGTGCGTGCGTGTCCGCCGTCGTCGCGACCGTGACCGGGCAGCCGCTCGTGGGACTCGTCGCCGCGGT
Organism: Cellulomonas sp. FA1; assembly: GCF_000986825.1. Taxonomy (NCBI): domain Bacteria; kingdom Bacillati; phylum Actinomycetota; class Actinomycetes; order Micrococcales; family Cellulomonadaceae; genus Cellulomonas; species Cellulomonas sp. FA1. The sequence goes on from NZ_LBMY01000001.1 coordinate 144,884, forward strand.
CGTCGCGGGCGCGCTCGTGGCCACCGTGCTGGCGGTCTTCTCCGTCCGGTACCTGGTCGACCAGGTCATCGTCGGGATCGTCCTCAACGTGCTGGTCACGGGCCTCACCGGGTTCTTCTACTCCACGGCCCTGGCACCCGACGCGGCCCGCCTCAACGCGCCCGCGCGGCTCCCGCAGATCGCGCTGCCCGTGCTGGGCGACCTCCCCGTCGTCGGCCCCGTGCTGTTCCGCCAGACCGTGGTCGTGTACGCGATGTACGTCGTCGTCGCGGTCGTGTGGGTCGTGCTGTTCCGCACGCGGCAGGGTCTGCGCATCCGCGCCGTGGGCGAGCACCCCGAGGCGGCGGACACCGTCGGCATCGACGTGCGCGCCACCCGGGTGCGCGTCGTCGCGCTGGCCGGGGCGGTCGCCGGTCTCGGTGGCGCCTACTTCACCCTCGGGTCCGTGGGAGGGTTCGGCAAGGACATGACGGCCGGCGCCGGGTTCATCGCGCTCGCGGCCGTCATCCTGGGCGGCTGGCACCCGCTGCGCGCCGCGGCCGCGGCCCTGCTGTTCGGGTTCGTCAGCAACCTGCAGAACGTGCTGGGGATCGTGGGGTCGCCGCTGCCCAGCGAGCTCATGCTCATGCTGCCGTACCTGGTGACCGTGCTCGCGGTCGCCGGGGTGGTCGGGAAGGTCAGGGCGCCCGCCGCGAGCGGGACCGCGTACGAGGGGGCGTCATGAAGCGCACGCTGCTGGTCGTCGGGTCGGTCAACGTCGACGCCGTCTCGGGGGTCGAACGGTTCCCGGCGCCGGGGGAGACGGTCCTGGCGTCGTCCTACCGTCAGGGGCTCGGCGGCAAGGGCGCCAACCAGGCCGTCGCCGCGGCGCTCGACGGCGCCCGGGTCGAGCTCGTCGCGCGCACGGGCGACGACGCGGGCGGCGCCGCCGTGCGGACCGAGCTCGCCGGGTGGGGCGTCGACGTGACGGACGTGGCGGCCGTGCCCGGCGTGCCGACCGGGATCGCCCAGATCCTCGTCGACGCCCGGGGCGAGAACATGATCGCCGTCAGCTCGGGCGCCAACGACGCGCTCGACGCGGCGGCGGTCGACGCGCTCGCGGACCGGCTCGGGCCCGGCACGACCGTGCTGTCGCAGGGCGAGGTGCCCGTCGAGGTGCTCGACCGCCTCGCCGAGGTGTGCCGGGAGCGGGGCGCGCGGTTCGTCCTCAACCTGGCGCCGCCGCGCGACGTCGCACCGCGGACCCTGCGCACGGCGGACCCGCTGGTCGTCAACGAGCACGAGGCGCGCACGCTCGGCCTCGACGGCGCCGATCCCGAGGACTGGCGGCTCGCGTGCGCGGCCGCCGCGGGCCGGCTCGCGGAGGCGGTCGTCGTGACGCTCGGCGCGCGCGGCGCGGTGGCGGCGACGTGCACGTCGTCGGCCTACGTCGCCGCACCCGTCGTCGACGCCGTCGACGCGACCGGGGCGGGCGACGCGTTCGTCGGGGTGCTCGCGTCCCGGCTCGCCGTGGGCGTCGACCTGGGCGGTGCGGTGCAGAGCGCGGTCGCCGCGGCGTCGCAGGCGGTGACCCGGCACGGGACCGTCGAGTCGTACCCGCGCCGCTGAGCCCCCTCAGGGGCGCGTGGTCGACGCGCGGACGAGCAGCTCGGGGCTGATCCGGCTCTGCCGGGTCGGCGCCGAGCCGTCCGCGATCCGCGCCAGCAGGGTGCGGGTGACCTCCTGCGCCAGCGCGGCGAACGGCTGCACGACCGTCGTGAGCGCCGGTTCGGTGATGCCCGCGATCACGGTGCCGTCGAACCCCGTGACGAGCACGCGCCCCGGCACGTCGACGCCGAGGCGCCGCAGCGTCGTGACCACGCCGACGGCGAGCAGGTCGTCGGCGGCGACGACCGCATCGGGCAGCGGGCCGCGTGCGACCAGCTCCTCGGCGGCGCGCTGCCCGGCCTCGAGGCTGAAGTCGTCGAGCAGGGGTGCGTGCACCTCGAGGCCCGTGCGGGCGACGGCCGCTTCGAAGCCCTCGCGGCGCTCGACACCGGCCGACGTCACGTCGTCGGCGCCGACGAGGACGACGCTGCGGGCGCCACGGTCCACGAGGTGGTCGACGACGACGCGCATGCCGAGCGCGTTGTCGACCCCGACGAAGTCGGTGGTCAGGCCCTCGACGCGGCGGTCGAGCTGCACCACGGGCGCGTGCCGGCGTGCCGCGCGCAGCGCGGGGGCGGAGCGCTCGACGTCGGCCGGCACCACCACGAGGCCGTCGATCTGGCGTCCGACGAGCGTCCGCAGCCGGCGTGCCTCGTGGTCCACGTCGCCGTGCGAGTCCGCGATCAGCAGCTCGAGCCCGGGCTCGACGAGCGCGCCCTCGACCGCGTCGACGAGCTGCGCGAAGTACGGGTTGCCGATGACGGGGACCGTCATGCCCACGGTGCGCGTCGAGCCCTCCCGCAGCGCGCGCCCGACGCTGTTCACCTGGTAGCCCAGGCGCCGCGCGACGGCGGTGACGTGCGCCGTCGTCGACGCGGAGACGCGGTTGCGGCCGGTCAGCGCGCGCGACGCGGTCGCGATCGACACGCCCGCCGCCTCGGCCACGTCGCGCAGCCGCACCTCGTCCGTCATGGTCCGCTCCCTCGTCGGCGCCATCCTGTCACGCAGGGGGCGTCCGCCCGCGTCACCCGCGCGCGGTCGGCAGGACGACGTGCTGGGGCAGCTGCCACCACAGGACCACGTCGCTGACCTGGACGTCCGCGGGCAGGACCACGACCGGGGAGACGGTCCACGTGGCCGGGCGCTGCGGGGTCGAGTCCGGCGTGAGCACGTCGTCGAGGTCGCCGAGCGAGGGTGCCGGGCCGGGTGCGTCGGCCGGCACGCAGGGGGAGGCCGGCTGCGTGGCCCCCCACCCGTTCGCCACGTAGTCGTACCGCGTGCCGTCGGCGTCCCGCACGGCGAGCGAGCAGCCGCGCAGCACGACGTCGGGGTCGGCGCTCAACGACATCTCGACCTGCACCGCGCGGGCGCCCGCGGGCACCACGAGGTCGCGCGGCGGCGTCGTCGCGTCGACGACGGCGTCGAGCCTGACCTCGACGTCGAGCGGGCGCGTGCCGCCGAGCCCGTCGCGCACGTCCTGGTGGAACGCGACGGCCGCGCCGGGGGCGGCCGTCGTGGGATCGTGCAGGCCCTGCTCCCACCACAGGGAGCGCACGCGGTCGCCGGACGCGGCGGCCATGAGCGCCAGCGCGAGCGGCAGGGCGACCAGGGCCCAGCGGTTGCGCCGCCACCACGAGCGCGGACGCGCGGCGGGGGACGGGACGGTGGTGGTCACGGCTGCTCCGGCGGTGCGTCGGACGCGGCGGGGGCGCGCACGGGGGTGTCGTCGGTCGACCACGCGTCCGCGTCGTCCTGCGTGAGGCCCAGGTCGACCTCGGCGACGTCGTCGTGGCGCTGGTCCTCGACGTCGAGGCCGACGCGCAGGCGCGCGCCCGGCACGGCCTCGGGCGGGAGCTCGACGTGCAGCGTCGCGTACCGCGGCACGCCGGGCTGCGCCGCGCCGGGCAGGAACGCGGAGCGGCCCCCGGTGAACACCGTGTACGTGCGGCCGTCGCCGCCGAGCAGCTCGGCGAACGCGAGCGCGCGGGGCTGTCCCTTCGCCTCGACCGTCACGGGGACGACCAGCCAGACGCCCGGCGTCGCGAGGAGCGACCCGACCTCGGGCGCCAGGACGGTCGACCCCGTCGGCTCCTCGACGGTGAGCCGCGCGTAGCGGAGGTCGAGCGTGTCGCCGACGTCGCCCTCGCGCACGAAGGGTGCGGCGACGCGCTCGTCCACCGGGAACGCCGACGTGACGACGTGACCGACCACGAGCGCGGCCAGGACGGCGGCGCCCGCGCCGAGCGTGCGGCCCGCCGGCGGGCGCACGCGGGGACGGGCCCGGCGCGCGCCGTCCGCGGCGCTCACGCGGCGTCCTCGTCGGCCACGGCCCCGCGCGCCGGCAGGTCGCCGCGCAGCACGGTCGCGGCGTCGCGCCAGCCGGCCGTCGGGTCGAGCGAGCCGGTGCCCCAGACGTGGCGCTGCAGCTGGACGGCGACGGACGTCGGCGGCGGGGTCCCGCCGTCCTGCTCGAAGAGGAAGGCGACCTCGTACGCGAGGCCGGGCTGCACGGGGCTCAGCTCCGAGCCGTCGACGAGCACCGCGACCGCGGACGCGGGCACGCCCAGGTCGCCCGGGGCCCCGACGAGGCCCGGCACGTCGTCGAGCGTGAGCGCCTCGCGCAGGACCGGGCCCAGGACGCCCGCGTCGGACGTGTTGCGCACGGTCGCCACGACGCCGAGCCAGCGGTTGCCGGGCTCGCTCAGGTCCTGCCCGGGCAGGTCGGTGGTCCACACGACGCGCTCGACGGTGAGCTCGAACGGCGCGACGTCGACGGGCACGCCGGTCGCCAGGACCTCGAGGCCGTCGTCGGTCTGCTCCTCGAGCCCGCCGAAGGCCGCGGTGGCGGCCAGCAGCACGACGGCGCCCACGACGCCGAGACGCCGCAGCGGCTGGTCGAGCACGCGACGCGCGACGCGGCTGCCGCTCGCCCGTGCGCGGGCGCGCAGGTCGGGCGGGGCGGCGGGACCGGGCACGCGGCCGAGTGTAGGGCCGTCGCGGGGGTGCGGGACGTGCCGGCCGACGGGCGGGCGGGGAGCCGGGCGCGGCGGGCGGCGTGTGGGTGCCGCGCGCCATGATGGACCCGTGAGCGACCCGACCCCGCAGACCGCCGAGCGCGACGTGCCCGCCGAGGCCCGGCACCGCTGGACCGAGCTGGCCGAGCAGATCCGGGCCGACCAGTTCGCGTACTACGTGCGCGACGCGCCGTCGTCGTCGGACGCCGCGTACGACGAGCGGCTGCGGGCGCTCGAGGCGCTCGAGGCGGAGCACCCGGGGCTGCGCACGCCGGACTCGCCGACGCAGCGCGTCGGCGGCACGTTCTCGACCGAGTTCACGGCGGTCGACCACGTGCAGCGCATGCTGTCGCTCGACAACGCGTTCTCGCGTGACGACCTGCTCGCGTGGTCGCAGCGCGTGCACCGCGACCTGGAGTCGGACGCGCCGCTCGCGTACCTCACGGAGCTGAAGATCGACGGGCTCGCGATCGCGCTGCTGTACGAGCGCGGGCGGCTCGTGCGGGCGGCCACGCGCGGCGACGGCCGCACGGGCGAGGACGTCACGCTCAACGTCCGCACCATCACGACGATCCCCGAGGTCCTCGGCGGCGACCCCGCGACGCACCCCGAGCTCATCGAGATCCGCGGCGAGGTGTTCCTGCCGGTCGAGGCGTTCCGCACGCTCAACGAGGCGCAGGTCGCGGCCGGCCGCCCGCCGTTCGCGAACCCGCGCAACGCCGCCGCCGGGTCGCTGCGGCAGAAGGACCCGCGCGTCACGGCGTCCCGCCCGCTGCGCATGTACGCGCACGGCACCGGCGCGCTGACGTGGGGCGAGGGTCGTGGGCAGGGCATCGAGCGGCAGTCGCAGGTGTACGAGCTGCTGGCCGGGTGGGGCGTGCCGACGTCGTCGCACACGCGCGTGCTCGACGGGCTCGACGACGTGTGGGACCGCATCGCGTACTACGGCGAGCACCGCCACGACGTCGAGCACGAGATCGACGGCGTCGTGGTCAAGGTCGACGACATCGCGCTGCAGCGCAGGCTGGGTGCGACGAGCCGTGCGCCGCGCTGGGCGATCGCGTACAAGTACCCGCCCGAGGAGGTGTTCACGCGTCTGCTGGCGATCGAGGTGGGCATCGGCCGCACGGGGCGCGCGACGCCGTTCGGCGTCATGGAGCCCGTGACGGTCGCGGGCAGCACCGTGCGCCAGGCGACGCTGCACAACCAGGACGTCGTCCGGCTCAAGGACGTGCGGCCGGGCGAGACGGTCGTGCTGCGCAAGGCCGGCGACGTCATCCCCGAGATCGTGGGGCGTGCGCCGCAGGCCGACGAGGGCGAGCGGCCGCCCGCGTGGCACATGCCCGCCGACTGCCCCGAGTGCGGCACCCCCCTGCGGCCCATGCGCGAGGGCGACGTCGACCTGCGCTGCCCGAACGCGCAGGGCTGCCCCGCGCAGGTGCGCGGCCGGCTCGAGCACATCGGCTCGCGCGGCGCGTTCGACATCGAGGTGCTCGGCGAGGTCACCGCCGCCGCGCTCACGCAGCCCGAGGTGCCGAGCACGCCGCCCGTGCCGACCGAGGCCTACCTGTTCGACCTCGTGCGCTACGGCGACGACCCGACGCCCGACGACGTCGCGCGCGTGCGTGACGCGAGCCTCGCTGCGCTCGCGCAGGTCGAGGTCGTCGTGCGCGACGCCGAGACGGGGCTGCCCAAGGAGGACGAGGACGGCACCGTCCGGCGCCGCACGCCCTTCCGCCGCACGCTCAAGCACACCAAGGCGCAGCGCGCCGCCGCCGACGCCGAGGGGCGCGTGCTGCGCGAGTGGGAGCCGTCCGAGGCCGCCCGCACGCTGCTCGACCAGCTCGAGCTGGCCAAGTCCAAGGAGCTGTGGCGCGTGCTCGTGGCGCTGAGCATCCGCAACGTCGGGCCCACGGCCGCGCGCGCGCTCGCGCAGGAGTTCGGGTCGATGCGCGCGCTGCGCGAGGTCGTCGACGCGACGTGGTGGCCCGACGAGCCCGACGCACCCGCCGCGGCGGGCACGGGCGACGGGGCCGGAGCGGGGCAGCAGGACGCCCTCGACCTGGCCGGGGCCGACGACGGACCCGCCGCCGACGTCGCCGAGGAACCCGCGCCGGACCCGCACGCCGCGCACCGCGCGGTCGCGGTCGCGCGGCTCTCGGGCGTGGAGGGCGTCGGGCCGACGATCGCGCAGTCGCTGCTCGACTGGTTCGGCGAGCCGTGGCACCGCGAGGTCGTCGACCGGTGGGCCGCGGCCGGCGTCGTCATGGAGGACGTCGCCGACGCCTCGACACCCCGGACGCTCGAGGGCGTCACGGTCGTCGTCACGGGCAGCCTCGAGCGGTTCAGCCGCGACGGCGCCAAGGAGGCGATCCTCGCGCGCGGCGGCAAGGCGTCGGGCTCGGTCTCGAAGAAGACCGACTTCGTGGTCGTCGGCGAGAACGCGGGCTCGAAGGAGACGAAGGCGCGCGAGCTCGGCCTGCGGATTCTCGACGAGGCGGGGTTCGAGACGCTGCTGGCCGGCGGCCCCGACGCGGTCGGGCCGCCGCCCGCGGCCGACGGCGGCAGCGACGCGGGGCGGCCGGGACGGCCGCGCCGGACGACGAGGCGGCCGCGCCCGACGACGCGTCGTGAGCGCCGCGGGACACGTCGTCGTGCGTGCGGCGCGCGACGACGAGCTCGCGGCCGTCGGCGCCCTCACGGCGCGCGCGTACGTGGCCGACCGGCTCGTCGACGCGAGCCACTGGTACGCCGACGAGCTGCGGGACGCACGGACCCGCGCGGCGCAGGCGACCCTGCTCGTCGCGGTCGACGCCACCACGGACGACCTGCTGGGCACGGTCACGCTCGCGGCCCCGGGCACGCGCTACGCCGAGGTCGCCCGGGTCGACGAAGTCGAGCTGCGGATGCTCGCGGTGGACCCGGCGCGGCGCGGCGCGGGCGTCGCCGAGCACCTCGTCCGCGGTGCGTTGCGCACCGCGGTCGCGGGCGGCGCGCGCGACGTCGTGCTGTCCACGCTCGACCCCATGACCGCCGCGCAGCGCCTCTACGCCCGCCTCGGGTTCGTGGCACGGCCCGAGCGGGACTGGACCGACGAGGTCACGATGCGCGTGCGCACGTGGCACGCGCCGTCGGCGCCCGGCGTCGACGTCGAGGTCGCGACGTGGCCCCCGCTGCGCACGGTCGACGTCGACGGGTGGCGCGTCGGCCTGTCGCGGGGCGTGACCCGGCGGGCGAGCTCGACGGTCGCGCCGTGCGCCGTCGCCGACCTGCCGGGCGCGGTCGACCGCGTCGAGGCGCTCTACGACGCCGACGGTGCACCGTCGACGTTCCGCGTCGGCGACCCCGGCAACCCGTCGGGCCTCGTCGCCGAGCTGGACCGTCGCGGCTACGCCGTCGCGTCGCTCACCGACGTGCTCGTGCGCGACCTCGACCCGCTCGCGCGCGGGCGTGCGGCGGGCGCGGCCGCCACCGGTGACGTCGCGCCCGGGCGCGTGCGCGTGGCGGACGCGCCCGACGACGCGTGGCTCGACGGGTGGCTGCGGGGCAAGGGCGGCGCGCGCGACGTCTCGCGTGCGATCGTCGGCGCCGCGCCCGCCCTCTACCTCACCGCGACCGACGAGGCGGGCGACGACGTCGCGGTGATCCGGGCGGCGCTCGTGGGGGAGTGGGTCGGCCTGTCGTGCCTGCAGGTCGCGCCCGCGGCACGCCGGAGCGGCTGGGGTCGCTCGCTGACGGCGGCCGCGCTCGCCGCGGCCGCGGAGCGCGGCGCCCGGCGTGCCTTCCTGCAGGTCGAGTCGCACAACGCCGGGGCGCTGCGCCTGTACGAGGCGCTGGGGTTCCGGCTCGCGCACGGGTACGCGTACCGCGAGCTCGCCGCGGGGCCGTCGACCGGCTCGCGCTGACCCGACGGGAGCGCCACGGCGGTCCCGCGCTCCCCGCGCCGTGGCGGCGTGCGGGGTGCACCGCGGCCGCCCTCCCGGGCGGGCCGATCGGGGCGCGGGAGCCGATACTGGGCGCATGATCTCGACGGACAACGCCGTGGCCCTCGAGGCCGCCGGCCTGCAGTGGCACCCGCGCGCCGGCGACCGCTTCGTGGTGCGCGGTGCCGACATGGGCGGCGAGGTGTTCACGATCTCCGAGATGGTCGTCGAGGCGCACGAGTACCCGACCGGCACCGTGCTCGGCTTCAACGGGACGACCGAGTGGGCGCTCGACTCGCTGCGCCAGGAGGACGCCCTCTGGCTGCCGCGCGAGGACCAGCTCCGCGAGCTGCTGGGCGGCACGTTCCGCAGCCTCGCGCGCTCGACCGACGGCCGCTACCAGGTCCTCGTCGAGATCGGCGGGCAGCCCGAGCGGGTGTTCACGTCCGAGGAGCCCGCCGACGCGTACGCCGAGGCGCTCCTCGCGCTCGTCACGGCCGCGACCTCGCGCGTCGGCTGAGACCGCGCGGACCGGCGCGCGCGTCGGACGGCACACGCGTCGGACGGCACACGCCCCGGGGAACGGCACCGCGCCCCGGTGACTGCGCCCTCGTGGCCGTGCCCCGTGTCCGGCCCGGGACGCGCGACGGCCGGGCCGGACACGAGGTCCGACCCGGCCGCCGTGGCGCTCCGACGTCAGTCGTCGGCACCCGCCGCGCGTCGTGCGCGCACCAGCACGCCGCCGCCCGCGAGCAGCGCTGCCGCCAGCGCGGACCACAGCGCGATCGCCGAGCCCGTGGTGGCGAGGCGCCCGGGGGTCGACCCCGTGCCGCCGGTGCCGCCCGCGCTCCCCGTGCCGCCCGGCGTCGGGGTGGCACCCGGCGTCGGCGAGCCGGTCGGGTCGGGCGTCGGCTCGGGCGTCGGCTCGACCGCCGCCGCGACGACCCGCAGGTCCGCCGTGGCGAGGGTCTCGTCGGCGCTCACGGCCGCGACCCGGTAGTCACCGGCGGCGACCGACGCGGGCACGGTGACCGTGGTCTCCGCGACCCCGTCCGCCGCGACCTCGACCGTGCCGAGCGCGACGGGGTCGGCCGCGGCGCGTGCCGCACCCGACGTCGCCGCGACGAGCTGCAGCTCGACCGTGGCGCGTGCCGGGAACCCGGTCGCCGTCACGGTCACGTCGCCGCCCGCCTGCACCTCGTCGGACCCGAGCGCGAGGGCCGGCGTGCGCCGCTCGGCGAGCCGTGCGACGCCCCAGCGGGACGTGTTCTGGTAGCCCTGGCCGGTCGGGTCGGCCCACGCCTTGACGCCCGTGCGGGCGTTGCCGGTCGCGTCGTTGACCTGGAAGTCCAGGCCGTGGAGCGTGCCGGGCCCGCCCGCCGCGAGGAGGCTGATCTCCGCCTCGACCACGTAGCCCGTGTCCGTCTGCCGGGTGGCGGACGCCACGACGCGGCCCGCGCCGCTCGAGACCGCGTTGTCGGCCGCGATGCGGATCTGGACGTCGTCGGCGCGGTACGCGCCGTTCTTGGCGTTGCCCGGGTCGACGAAGATCTCGAGCGAGTCCTTCTCCCACGCGTTGTTCGGCGCGAGGCTGACCTGCGGGTCGGTGACCTCGGCCAGCAGGAAGAACGACGAGCCGTCGCCCGACCACACCGTGCGCACGTCGGCGTAGGCCGCCGCCGCGGTGCCCTGCGTGACCTTGTCGGTACGGACCACGGGGGCCGCCGCCCACAGGTCGTCGACCTCGGCGTCGACCGCCGGGGGAGCGTCGACCTGGAGCACGTCGACGTGCGACAGCGGCTCGCGCAGCGTGAGCTCGCCGAGGATCCCCGGGGCGTTCCACCCCGCGGTCGTGGCACCGTCCGTCACGGCCACGTCGAACGGCACGGTGCCGCCCTCGGCCGCACCGGTCAGCGGCAGCTGCACGACGGCCGTCCAGCCGTCGGCGCGCTGCGTGACGGCACCCGGCACGTCACCCTCGCCGGACCGCGCGAACGTGTACCGCTGCGCGCCGACGCGGAACGTGACGGCGTCGGTCGCCTCGACGCTCGCGTCGGTCACGTCGACGTACGCCGTCAGCGTGTCGGGGGACCACCGCAGCGCGAACCGCGCGTGGTCGCCGACCGCGGCGGGCGCGACGAGCTGCCACTGCGGGTCGCTCGTGACGCGCGGCGCGTCGAGGTCGACCTCGCCGCCGAACACGGTCATCGCCTTCGGCTCGGCGGGCACGTCGCCGCCCAGGGCGCCGACGAGCGACCACTTCGGGTTGAGGTAGTCGTCGAACATCAGCGGCGCGCCGTCGTAGTACAGCCACGAGCCCGCGTCGTTGAGGCCCCACACCGTGACCGAGAACAGGCGGTCGGGGTTGGCGCGGTCGTACGCGTTGAAGATGTCGAACGCGGTCCGGTAGTACTGCCCCTGCCGGATCGCCAGGCGCTCCGTCTGCGGGTAGCCGGTGGTCACGTCGAACTCGGTGACCGCGAGCTGCAGCCCGGTGGCGGTGAACTTCTCGAGACCCGTGCGCAGGTTCGCGGTCGGGGTGTTGAGGTTGACGTGGTACTGGTGCCCGACGCCGTCGATCGGCACGTCGCGCGCGATCAGCCGCTGCACGAGGTCGTAGTAGCGGTTGAGCTTGGACCCGGCGGCGTCACCGCCCTCGGTGCCGTAGTCGTTGATGAAGAGCTTGACGGGGCGGTCGCTGCCGGGGGCGGCGTAGACGTCGTTGAACGCCTCGTCCGCGTCGCGGAACGCCTGGTCGACGAACTGCTCGCCGAGCGTGTTGAACCACGTGCTGGTGCGCATGCCGTTCGACGCGGTCGACGCGCTGTCGGCGATGACCTCGTTGACGACGTCGAACGCCGCGAGCGGGTTGCCGGGCGAGCCGAACGGGCCGTACCGGTCCGACAGGTACTCGGCGACGTCGAAGATGTGCGTGCGCATGCGTGCGCTCAGCGCCGCGGCGTCGAGCGGCTGGCCGTTGCCGTCCTGGAAGAACCAGCCGGGGTTCTGCCCGTGCCACACGAGCACGTGCCCGTAGACGCGGCCGTCGTTGCGCTTGGCCCAGTCCATGAGCGCGTCGGCGCCCTCGTTGGAGGTCATCTCGGCGCCGGGCGAGCCGGCGAACTTGCCGTCGGCGCCGTACCAGGACTCGGGCTTCATGGCGTTCTCGGGCGTGACCTGGTCGAACTGCGCGCTCAGGACCTGCTCGGGCTCGGTGCCGACGAGGGTCGAGCGGCGCTCGACGGCGACGCCGACGGGGTAGCCCAGGGTGTTCTTGAGGGTTCCGGTGGCGGGCACGGGGTCGCCGACCCGCTGGCCGGAGACCATGGCGTCGTCGAGGTAGAACGTGCCCGTGGTGTTGTCGACCGACACCGTGAGCGGGGTCGCGCCGGCGGTGTGCGTGTAGGTGACGGCGACGCGCTTCCAGACGCCGGGCTGGAGGACGAGGTCCGTGCCCGCGGCGGCGGGCAGCGCGGTGCCGCCGACGGCGACGCGCGCGGTGAGCGGCGTGCCGGCGGCCACGGGGGTCGAGCCCTCGGCGACGTGCACCCACACGGAGATCGTGTAGGTCTGCCCGGCCGTGAGCAGGGTCGCCGGGATCGGCATCTGGGCGCCGTCGCCGACGTGGTCGCGCGCGGCGACGCGGAGGCTGCGCGCGTGGCTGACGCGCGTACGCACGTCGGTGGTCGAGAAGGACGTGGCGGCCGGCGTGCCCGAGGGGCCCGCGACGTCGAGCGCGGACCAGGCGGGTGCCCGGCTGCCGACGCTGCTCTCGAAGTTGTTGAACATCACGGTGTACGGGACGGTGCCGGTGTCGGCGGCAACGGCGCCGGGTGGTGCCACGAGACCGGTGAGCACGAGGGCCGTGGCGGCCGCCGCACCTCCGATCGCGCGCCGGTGCCGTCGCCCCTGGGCGGGTGCGTGCATGTCGCTCCTTCGCGTGCATGCCGACGCGGCTGCGGTGCCGTGTCGGGGACGTGCCGCTCCTCACCCCGGCGGGCGCGCCGGTGCGCCCGGGATCGGTGGGGAACGTTATCGAGAACGTTATCGAGACGCGTTGACCAGCGACAATGACCCTTTCGGGGCATGCCGACGCCCGGTTTGCGGGGGTCTGAGCCGTCACAGGCGACATGACACGTCTGCACGCCCCACGGCGCGTCCGGCGGCGCAGGCCCACGCGCCGCGACGTGACGGACCTGCGGCGGGGGGACCCACCACGTCTAGACTCCAGGCCATGTCCACCCTCTCCCGCGACGAGGTCGCGCGCGTCGCCGCGCTCGCCCGGATCGACCTGACACCGGCCGAGACCGACCGGCTGGCGGGCGAGCTCGACGTCATCGTCGAGTCCGTCGCCCGCGTGTCCGAGGTCGCCACCCCGGACGTGCCGGCCACGAGCCACCCGCTGCCGCTGTCCAACGTGTTCCGTGCCGACGAGCCCGTCGCGCCGCTCGACCGCGACGAGGTGCTCGCGCAGGCGCCCGCCGCGCAGGACGGCAAGTTCCTCGTCCCGCAGATCCTCGGGGAGGAGTGACGTGACCGACCTGACCCGCCTGACCGCCGCCGAGCTGGCCGACCGCCTGACCGCGCGCGAGGTGACGAGCGTCGAGGCGACGCAGGCGCACCTCGACCGGATCGCGGCCGTCGATCCCGCCGTCCACGCCTACCTGCACGTCGCGGCCGACGAGGCCCTCGCGACCGCCGCCGACGTCGACGCGCGCCGCGCCGCGGGCGACGACCTGCACGCGCTCGCGGGCGTCCCGATCGCCGTCAAGGACGTGGTCGTGACCCGCGGGCTGCCGACCACGGCCGGCTCGCGCATCCTCGAGGGCTGGGTGCCGCCCTACGACGCGACGCTCGTCGAGCGCATCAAGGCCGCCGGCCTGCCGGTCCTCGGCAAGACCAACATGGACGAGTTCGCCATGGGGTCGTCGACCGAGCACTCGGCGTACGGCAACACGCACAACCCGTGGGACCTCGAGCGGATCCCCGGCGGCTCGGGCGGCGGGTCCGCCGCGGCCGTCGCCGCGTACGAGGCGCCGCTCGCGATCGGCACCGACACGGGCGGCTCGATCCGGCAGCCCGCCGCCGTCACGGGCACGGTCGGCGTCAAGCCCACGTACGGCAGCGTGTCGCGGTACGGGCTGATCGCGCTGGCCAGCAGCCTCGACCAGGCCGGGCCGTGCACGCGCACGGTGCTCGACGCGGCGCTGTTGCACGAGCTGATCGGCGGGCACGACCCGCGCGACTCGACGTCGCTGCCCGACCCCGCGACGGGCTACGTCGCGGCGGCCCGCGAGGGCGCGTCGGGCGACCTGCGCGGCCTCAAGGTCGGCGTCGTGCGCGAGCTGCAGGGCGAGGGCTACCAGCCCGGCGTCCTCGCGCGGTTCGAGGAGTCCCTCGACGCGCTGCGCTCGGCGGGCGCCGAGGTCGTCGAGGTCTCCTGCCCGCACTTCACGTACGCGCTCGCCGCGTACTACCTGATCCTGCCCGCCGAGGCGTCGAGCAACCTCGCGAAGTTCGACGGCATGCGCTTCGGCCTGCGCGTCGAGCCGTCCGAGGGGCCCGTGACCGCCGAGCGCGTCATGGCCGCGACCCGCGGCCAGGGCTTCGGCGACGAGGTCAAGCGTCGCATCATCCTCGGCACCTACGCGCTGAGCGCGGGCTACTACGACGCCTACTACGGCTCGGCGCAGAAGGTCCGCACGCTCATCCAGCGCGACTTCGACGCCGCCTTCGAGCAGGCCGACGTGCTGGTCTCTCCGACGGCGCCGACGACGGCGTTCAAGCTGGGCGAGAAGCTCGACGACCCGCTCGCGATGTACCTCAACGACGTCGCGACGATCCCCGCGAACCTCGCGGGCGTGCCGGGCATGTCGCTGCCGAACGGCCTGTCGGACGACGGGCTGCCGGTCGGGTTCCAGATCCTGGCCCCGGCCCGTGAGGACGCCCGCCTGTACCGCGTGGGCGCCGCGCTCGAGCAGCTGCTGGAGACGAGCTGGGAGGGCCCGCTGCTGGGCCGCGCCCCCGAGCTGGCCGGAGGGGCAGCCTGATGACGACGACGAACGTCGACCTGGTCGACTACGACGACGCGGTGGCCCGGTTCGACCCGGTCATCGGCATCGAGGTGCACGTCGAGCTCGGCACCCGCACCAAGATGTTCGACGGCGCCGAGCAGTCGTTCGGCGAGGAGCCGAACACGCAGATCACGCCCGTGAGCCTGGGCCTGCCGGGGGCGCTGCCCGCGGTCAACGGCACCGCGGTGGAGTACGCGATCCGCATCGGCCTGGCGCTGAACTGCGAGATCGCGCAGTCCTGCCGGTTCGCGCGGAAGAACTACTTCTACCCGGACGTGCCGAAGAACTTCCAGACGTCGCAGTACGACGAGCCGATCGCGCACGACGGGTACGTGGACGTCGAGCTCGAGGACGGCACGACGTTCCGCGTCGAGATCGAGCGCGCGCACATGGAGGAGGACGCCGGCAAGAACACGCACGTCGGCGGCGCCACCGGGCGCATCCACGGCGCCGAGTACTCGCTGGTCGACTACAACCGCGCGGGCGTGCCCCTCGTGGAGATCGTCACGCGGCCCATCACGGGTGCGGGCGAGCGGGCCCCCGAGGTCGCGCGCGCCTACGTGCAGACGCTGCGCGACCTGTTCCGGGCCCTCGGCGTGTCCGAGGCCCGCATGGAGCGCGGCAACGTGCGCGCCGACGTCAACGTGTCGCTCCGCGCGACCCCGCAGTCCCCGCTCGGGACCCGCACCGAGACCAAGAACGTCAACTCGTTCCGCTCGGTCGAGCGCGCGGTCCGCTACGAGATCGGCCGCCAGGCGGCCGTGCTCGACGCGGGCGGTGCCATCGTCCAGGAGACGCGGCACTGGCACGAGGACACCGGCATCACGACGGCCGGACGCGTGAAGTCCGACGCCGAGGACTACCGCTACTTCCCCGAGCCGGACCTCGTGCCGGTCGTGCCGGACCGTGCGTGGGTCGAGGAGATCCGCGCCGCGCTGCCCGAGCTGCCGCAGGCGCGCCGCCGCCGGCTGCAGGGCGAGTGGGGCTACGCCGACGCCGAGATGCGCGACGTCGTCAACGCGGGCGCGGTCGAGCTCATCGAGGCGACGGTCGCGGCGGGCGCGAGCCCGGCCGCGGCGCGCAAGTGGTGGATGGGCGAGCTCGCCCGCACGGCCAAGCAGCAGGAGGTCGAGCTCGCGGACCTGCCGATCACGCCCGCGCAGATCGGCGCGCTGCAGCAGCTCGTCGACGCCGGGCGGATCAACGACAAGCTCGCGCGCCAGGTGCTCGAGGGTGTGCTGGCCGGTGAGGGCGACCCCGAGCAGGTCGTCGTCGCACGCGGTCTCGAGGTCGTGTCGGACGACGGCCCGCTGCTCGAGGCGATCGACGCGGCGCTCGCGGCGCAGCCCGACATCGCCGACAAGATCCGCTCGGGCAACCTCGGGCCGGTCGGGGCGATCATCGGCGCGGTCATGAAGGCGACCCGCGGGCAGGCCGACGCCGGCCGCGTCCGCGAGCTCGTGCTGGAGCGCGTGCAGGGCTGACGGCCACACCCCGCGGCGCGGGTCGGGACGCAACACCTCGGTCACACGGGGTCCGTACGATCCGACGCGCGCCGCGGGGCACGTGCGTGCAGCGCCCGGCCACCGTGACCGGGCCGCGACGGGAGGTGCCATGCAGAAGCCGACGCTCCAGGGCGAGATGATCGTGCTGCGCCCGGTGCGCGCCGACGACGCCGACGCGATGTGGGACATGCTCGACGACGCCGAGGGCAACCGCCTCACGGGCACGACGCGCACGTTCGCGCGCGCCGAGGTCGACGCGTGGTGCGCGAGCCGTGAGGCCGCGCAGGGGCGGTACGACTTCGCGGTCACCGTCGACGGCGACGACGAGTTCCGGGGCGAGATCGTGCTCTCGGACGTCGACGAGGACGTGCGCTGCGCGAGCCTGCGCCTGTCGATGCGCCCGCTCTACCGCGGTCGCGGCTACGGCACCGAGGCCATCGAGCTGGTGCTCGAGTTCGCGTTCGAGGGCCTGGGGCTGCACCGGGTCGAGCTCGAGGCGCTGAGCATCAACACGCGCGCGGTGTCGCTGTACGAGAACATCGGCTTCCGGGTCGAGGGACGCCGCCGCGACGCGTACCGCGACGGCGACGGCTGGTGCGACGCGGTCGTCATGTCGATGCTCGAGGACGAGTACCGAGCGGGGCGCATCGGTGGCTGACCGGGTGCTCACGGCGACCGTGCCGGACGACGACCTGCTGGCGCGCCTCGCCGACGTCGCCGCCGCGCACGCGGGCGGGCTCCGGCTGGTCCGCTGGGACCTGGCGGGCCCGCTCGACCCCGCGACGGCCGCGGCGGTCGACCTCGTCGTGATCCCGCACTACTTCGTGCGGCCCGGCGGGTTCGACGTGCTGCGCGACCTGCAGCGGCTGCGGTACGTGCAGCTGCCGAGCGCGGGGTACGAGCACGCGCTGCCGCACCTGCCGCCGGGCGTCGTGCTGTGCAACGGTCGCGGCGTGCACGACGCGGGCACGGCCGAGCTGGCCGTGGGCCTCACGCTCGCGGTCCAGCGCGACCTGCCGCGCGCGGTGCGCGCGATGGCGGACGGGCGGTGGGACAACCCGTTCGGGCCGTCGCTCGCGGACCGGCGGGTGGTCGTCGTCGGGCAGGGGTCGGTGGGCCGGGCGATCGTCGCCCGGTTCCGGCCCTTCGAGGTCGACCTCGTACGCGTCGCCTCGACCGCGCGCGACGACGCCGACGGGCACGTGCACGGCGTCGACGAGCTGCCCGACCTGCTGCCCGACGCGGACGTCGTGGTGCTCGCGATCCCGTTGTCCCGCACGTCGTACCACCTGCTCGACGCCACGGCCCTCGCGCGGCTGAAGGACGGCGCGGTGGTGGTCAACGTGGCACGCGGCAAGGTCGTCGACACCGACGCGCTGCTGGCCGAGCTCACGGCGGGCCGGCTGCGCGCCGCGCTCGACGTCACCGACCCCGAGCCGCTGCCGCCCGACCACCCGCTGTGGCACGCGCCGAACCTGCTGGTGACCGCGCACCAGGGCGGCAACACCGACGCGACGTTCCCGCGCGTCGCCGCGCTCGTGCGGCGTCAGCTCGAGGCGCTGCTCGCGGGGGAGCCCCCGGTCAACGAGGTCGCGCGCACCTGACGCGCGAGGCCGGCGCCGGCACGCGGCGACGGCGTGCGGCGGACCCGCTCAGCCGAGCCGGCGGGCGTGGTCGCGCAGCGCGACCTCCCGCTCGTGCTTGTGGTCGACCATGCGCGCGGGGTAGCCGTGGGGAGGGCCGTCGGGCAGCGTCCACGGCTCGTGCACGGCGGCGCCCGGCACGTCGCGCAGCTCGGGCACCCACCGGCGCACGTAGTCGCCCGACGGGTCGAACTTCAGGCCCTGCGTCACCGGGTTGAACACGCGGAAGTACGGTGCCGCGTCGCGCCCGGTGCCGGCCACCCACTGCCAGTTGAGCTGGTTCTGCGGCACGTCGCCGTCGACGAGCCACGCCATGAAGTGGTCGGCGCCGCGCTGCCACTCGACGTGCAGGTCCTTGACGAGGAACGACGCGACGACCATGCGCACGCGGTTGTGCACCCAGCCGAGCGCGCGCAGCTGGCGCATGCCGGCGTCGACCAGCGGGTAGCCGGTCCGGCCCTGCGCCCACGCCGCGAACGCGTCGTCGGCCTCGGGGCCCGTGGCCCACGCGTCGGCGGGCACGACCTCGCGCAGCGAGCGGCGCGCGGCGGACGGGGAGTGCCACAGCACGTCGGCGTGGAACTCGCGCCACGCGATCTCCGACCGGTACGTCGCGACCGACGTCGCGAGCGCGCCCCGGGCCCCGCGCCCGGCCTCGGCGAGGTCCGCGAGGACCGTGCGCGGGTGGATCTCGCCGTACTTGAGGTGCACCGACATCCACGACGTCACGTCGAGGTCGGGGCGGTCCCGGTCGACGTCGTACCCCGCGAGGTCGTCGCGGACGAACGCGCGCCACCGCTCGCGCGCCGCGCGCTCGCCGGCGCGCGGCAGTCGCACGTCGGTCGCGGGGGCGTCGGGCACGCCCTCGCCGCGCAGCGTCGCCCACGGGACGTCGCGCGGGCGCGGCGCGGGCTCGTGCCAGCCGTGGTCGAGCCAGGCGTTCCGGAACGGCGTGAACACCCGGTACGGGCCGCCCTGCCCGGTGCTCAGGCGCCCGGGCGCGACCGCGTAGGGGCAGCCCGTGCGCACCAGGCGCACGTCGGCACCGAGCGCGGCCTCGACCGCGTCGTCGCGCCGCCGCCCGTAGGGCTCGGTGGCCGCGCTGACGTGCACCGACGTCGCGCCGGTCTCGCGCGCGACGCGCGGCACGACCTCCTCCGCGCGGCCGTGCCGCACCACGAGCCGGCCGCCGGTCGCCTCGTCGAGCGCACGCAGCGACGCCGCGAGGTACGCGAGCCGCGGCGCGCCGGCCGACCGCCACAGCGCGGGGTCCACGACGTAGAGCGCCACGACCTCGTCGTCGGCCGCGCGCGCCTCGGCGACGGCCGCGACCAGCGCGGGGTGGTCGGACAGCCGCAGGTCGCGGCGGAACCAGCAGATCGTCGGCACGCGGCACGCTAACCCGCGCGGCGGCGCGCCGCCCGGCGAGGTGGTGCGGCCCACCCCGCGACGCGTGGGGACGGGGCGCCGGGTGGGGGACGGCCTCACACCGTCACGGCCACCGGCTTCCTGGCACGGTGCCGCGCCGTGAGGCGTGCGACGTCCCGGCGGCCGAGGCGCGCGGTGGTCGCGAGCCACCGCTCGCGCCGCTCGGGTGTCGAGAAGCGCACGGGGGCGAAGGTCGTGCGCCCCACGAGCCGGTGGCCGGTGAACGCCAGCGTCGCCGTGCCGAGCGAGGCCCCCGCGGCGTCCCGGTACGCGAGCAGGTTCCACGGCTTGGGCGAGTCCATGGTCATGAACGTCCGCGCGGTGCGTCCGCGCAGCAGGCGGTGCGGCGCGTGGCCCTTCGTGTACCGGAACGCGACACCGGCGAGCAGCACGCGGTCGAGGAACGCCTTGAGCACGGCCGGGTAGGTGCCCCACCACTGGGGGTGCGTCACGACCAGGTGGTCGGCCCAGCGCACGTGCTCGACGAGCGCCGCGACCTCCGGCTCGAGGTGGTCGGTCGTGCCGCCGTGCGCCGCGAGCGCGCGCCTCGACGGCGGGTCGTGGGGGAACGGCGTGGCGGCGAGGTCGAGGACCCGCACCTGCGCGCCGGCCGCGCGGGCGGCGTCGGCGTAGGAGCGCGCGAGGGCGTGGTTGAAGGAGTCGGGCAGGGGGTGGCCGACGACGACGAGGACGTGCACGGGGACCTCCGGTGGTGGGGTGCGGGTCGGGATCGGACGAGCGGTGAGAGGGCAGGACGGGGCAGCCGGACGGCGGTGCGACGTCAGGCGGGGCTCGCCTCAGGCGGGTGAGGGTGCGCTCAGGTCGACGGCGACGTGGGGACGCGTGCCGCGAGCGCGGTGCGCAGGGTCGCGAGGACCGTCGTGAGGTCGGTGTGCAGCCGGTCGAGGTCGACGTCGGTGACGCCGGCGAACAGGGACGTGAACTCCTGCTCCATCCGCCGGCCGGCGGTGTCGACGAGCGTGCGACCCGCCGGGGTGAGGTCGAGCAGCACGCGGCGCGCGTTGCGGGGGTCGTCGTGCGTGCGGACCCAGCCCGCCGCCACGAACGAGCCGACGCGCTTGCTGACGGCCGCCTTGCTGACCCGCAGGCAGCGCGCGAGCGACGTGACGTCGGGCCGGTCGAGGTCGCAGAGCACGGCCAGGAAGAGGTACTGGTTGAACGTCACGCCGTGCTCGCGGGTCAGGACGTCGTCCGCGAACTCGTCGAGCACGTCGACGAGGTGGTGCAGCGTGACCGTGACGCGGTCGCCGAGCGGGTGGTCGGTGGTGCGGGAGAGGTCCACGACCATGAGTCAACCGGTTGACACATGAGATGTCAACCAGTTGACAAAAGCGCGACGTGCGCAGGCAGCCCCGACCGGCCACGATGGCCGGATGAGCGACACCGCCGACGAACCGGGTCGCGCCGCACCGGGGCCGCGCGCGGCCGCCGCCGGCGGGCGCACCCTGCTGGGCCACCCGCTGGGGCTGTACACGCTGTTCACCACCGAGCTGTGGGAGCGGTTCAGCTACTACGGCATGCGGGCGATCCTCTTCTACTTCCTCACCGACACGGTCGTGAACGGGGGGCTCGGCCTCGACGACGCGTCGGGCGCCGCGCTCGTCGCGGTCTACGGGTCGGCGGTCTACCTCGTCACGGTCGTGGGCGGCTGGGCCGCCGACCGGGTGATCGGCGCGCGGCGCTCGGTGCTGTGGGGCGGCGTCGTCATCGCCGCCGGGCACGTGAGCCTCGCGCTGCCGTCGGCCGGCACCGCCTACCTCGGCATCGTGCTCGTCGCGCTCGGCACGGGGCTGCTCAAGCCGAACGTCTCGAGCATGGTCGGCGAGCTCTACTCGCGCGACGACCCGCGGCGCGACTCGGCGTTCTCGATCTTCTACATGGGCATCAACATCGGGTCCTTCACGGCCCCGTTCCTCGTGCAGGCCGCGCGCGAGGTCGGCGGCTACCACGCGGGGTTCTCGGTCGCCGCGGTCGGCATGGCCCTCGCGCTCGTGGCCTTCGTGCTCGGTCGTCGTGCGCTGCACGGCGCCGGCGACGCCGTGCCGAACCCGCTGACGCCCGCCGACCGCCCGCAGGTCGTGCGGACGGGCCTGCTCGTGCTGCTCGCGGTCGTGGCCGCGGGTGTCGTCGCGTGGCTCGTCGGGGCCGGGGGCGGCGGGCCGCTCGACGTCGTCATCGACGCGCTGTCCTACCTCGCGCTCGCGGCGCCCGTCGTGATGTTCCTCGTGATGTTCCGGTCGCCGAAGGTCACCGCGCCCGAGCGGTCGCGCCTCACCGCGTACGTGCCGCTGTTCGTCGCCGCCGCGCTGTTCTGGATGATCTTCGAGCAGGCGTCCAGCACGCTGTCGCAGTACGCGCGCGACCACACCGACCTCGACGTGCTGGGCGTGACGATCTCGCCCGTGCTCTACCAGTCGGTCAACCCGGCGGCGATCATCCTGCTGGCGCCCGTGTTCGCGTGGCTGTGGGTGCGGCTGGGCGACCGCCCGTCGACCGCGGTGAAGTTCGCGCTCGGCCTCGCGCTCGCGGCGTCGAGCTTCCTGTTCCTCGCGGGCGCGTCCGCGGTCGCCGGCGAGGGACGCTCACCCTGGTGGGTGCTGGTGGTCGTGTACGTGGTGCAGACGCTCGGCGAGCTGTGCCTGTCGCCGGTCGGCCTCGCGGCGACCACGCTGCTCGCGCCGCGGGCCTTCCGCGGTCAGGCCATGGCGTTGTGGTTCCTCGCCCCCGCGGCCGGTCAGGCGGTCACGGCGCAGCTCATCACCGTGACCGAGGGCGTCAGCCGCACCGCGTTCTTCGGCGGCATCGGCGTCGTGTCGCTCGCGGTCGCGGGCGTCATGCTCGCGCTCGCGCCGTGGGTGACGCGGCACGTGCGCGAGGGCGCGGAGTCCGAGGCGGACGTGGCCGCGCGGTCCTGAGGCCGGGCCGCCGTCAGAAGGGCGGCGGGGGAGCCGTGGTCGAGCGCACGTGCAGCTCGGTGGCGAGCCGCAGGTGCATCGGCACCTCGCGGCCCGAGACGAGGTCGGCGAGCATCCGCAGCGCCGTCGCGCCCATCTCGCGCAGCGGCTGCGCGACCGTGGTGAGCGGCGGCTCGCTCAGCGCGGACTCGGGGACGTTGTCGAAGCCGACGACCGACACGTCGTGCGGCACGCGCAGCCCGAGGTCGCGCGCGGCGTCGAGCACGGCGAGCGCCGACAGGTCGTTGGCGGCGAACACCGCAGTGGGTCGGTCGGGCCGGTCCAGCAGGTCGTGCGCGGGCGCCGCCGACGTGAGCCGGCGGTACCCGCCGGGCAGCACGAGCGACTCGTCGACGGGCAGGCCCGCCGCGGCCATGGCCTGGCGGAAGCCCTGCTCGCGCAGCCGCGCCGAGTCGAGGTCGGTGCGGCCGCCGAGGTGCGCGATGCGGCGGTGGCCGAGCGAGATCAGGTGCTCGGTCGCCATGACGCCGCCGGCGAGGTTGTCGGAGTCGACGGTCGGCAGGCCCGAGGGGCCCGCGTGGGGGTCGATCGCGATCACGGGGACGCCCGGGTAGGTGTCGAGCACGGTGGGCGTGACGATCACGGCGCCGTCGATGAGCGTGCCGGACAGCCGCGACAGGTACCGGCGCTCCCAGCCGACCTCGCCGCCCCCGCCGCCCGAGTACGCGAGCAGCTCGTAGCCCGTGCTGGCGACCACGGAGCCGGCGCCCTTGAGCAGCTCGGTCGAGAACGGCTCGAACTCGGCGACGAGGATCCCGAGCACGTTGGTGCGGTGGCTGCGCAGCGACCGCGCGCCGAGGCTCGCCTCGTACCCGAGGTCGTCGATCACCTGCTGCACGCGCGCCAGGGTCTCCTGCGAGACGCCGTAGCGGCCGTTGACGACCTTCGACACGGTCGCGACCGACACCCCTGCCGTCCGGGCGACGTCGGCCATCTTGACGCGGGTGACCTGCTCCACACGGTGAGCATAGGCCATCGTGCCGATATCGTTATCGACATCGTTTGACTTCGACCCGGACGCCGGTTCAGACTCGTCAGCGTCAAGCCCGGTCGGGGACGGCGACGTCGCCACCGACCGGGTGCCGAGGGCCGGCGAGGGGGCCGTTCCGTCGGTGCAGGATGCGTGTCCCGCGAGGTCGACGACCGAGCAGGGCGCGTCCCTACAGGGATCGACTCGACGAAGAGGACGGGTTCATGAACGTGAGGAAGACCCTGGCGCTCACCTCAGCGGTGTTCGTCTTGGCCGCCGGCATCACGGCGTGCTCGCAGGACAGCGGCGACGGCAGCGACGGCGGCGACGTCACGATGACGCTGTGGCACAACTCCACCACGGGTGACGGCAAGAAGTTCTGGGACGACACCATCAAGGCCTTCGAGGACGCCAACCCCGGCGTCAAGATCAAGGCCCAGGTCGTCCAGAACGAGGACATGGACGGCAAGCTGCAGACCGCGCTCAACGCGGGCGACGCGCCGGACATCTTCATGTCGCGCGGTGGCGGCAAGCTCGCCGACGTCGTCAAGGCCGGTCAGGTCATGGACCTGACCGACCTGATCTCGCCCGAGGTCAAGTCCGCGCTCGGCGACGGCGCGCTCTCCGCGCTCTCGGTCGACGGCAAGGTCTACGGCATGCCGCAGTCGATCCTGCCCGGCGGCATCTACTACAGCGAGGACCTCTTCAAGGAGGCCGGCGTCACCGAGACGCCGACCGACATGGCCTCGCTCAACGACGCGGTCTCCAAGCTCAAGGCCGCGGGCACCAGCCCGGTCGCGCTCGGCGCGAAGGACGCGTGGCCCGCCGCGCACTGGTACTACTTCTTCGCGCTGCGCGAGTGCTCGAAGGACGCGATCGACCAGGCCGCCGAGTCGCGCAGCTTCGACGACGACTGCTTCCTCAAGGCCGGTCAGGACCTGCAGGACTTCGCCGAGACGGAGCCGTTCAACGACGGCTACCTCACGACGTCGGCCCAGCAGGGCGCCGGCTCGTCCGCCGGTCTCATCGCCAACCACCAGGCGGCGATGGAGCTCATGGGCGCGTGGGACCCGGGCGTGATCAAGGACCTCACGCCGACCAAGGAGCCCCTCGCGGACCTGCGCTGGTTCCCCTTCCCGGCCGTCGAGGGCGGCAAGGGTGACCCGTCGGCCATGATGGGTGGCGTCGACGGCAACTCCTGCTGGGTCAAGGCCCCCAAGGAGTGCGCCGACTTCCTGAACTTCTACATGCAGAAGGAGTACCAGGAGAAGTACGCCGAGGCGTTCGTCACGCTGCCCGCCAGCAAGGAGGCGCAGGGCGTCGTCACCGACCCGGCCCTGCAGGACGTCCTCGCGGCGTACAACGACGCGGCCTACGTCTCGGTCTGGCTCGACACGCTGTTCGGCCAGAACGTCGGCAACGCGCTGAACGTCGGCGTGGTCGACATGCTCGCCGGCTCGGGCTCGCCCGAGGCGATCGTCAAGGCCGTCAACGACGCTGCCGCGAAGGGCTGAGGCAGAGTCCACGATGTCATCCATCAGCGAGAACGTGCGCGACGCACAGGGCTCGCCCACGGGTCTCGCAGCCGAGGGCGGCACGGTCACCGTGCCGCCCTCGGCGGGGCGGGCCCGCGGGATCGGTTGGCGCATGCGGGCGGAGATCGCCCTGCTCGCCGGCCCGGCCCTGATCGTCTTCCTGGCCTTCGTCATCTTCCCCGTCGTCATGGCGGCGTACTACGGGTTCTTCAGCTGGCAGGGCTTCGGCCCGCCGACCGACTTCGTCGGCCTGCGGAACTACGTCACGATCCTCACCGACCCGACGTTCCACGACGCGCTGCGGCACAACGCCTTCATCATGGTGATGTCGCTCGTGATGCAGGGACCGATCGCGATCGCCCTGGCGCTCCTGCTCAACCGCAAGATGCGCGGCCAGTCGGTCATCCGGGTCCTCATCTTCGTGCCGTACGTGATCTCCGAGGTCGTCGTCGGCACCGGCTGGAGCCTCATGCTCCAGACCTCGGGTGCGGTGAACGACCTGCTGGGCAAGCTCGGGCTCGAGGGCCTGCAGCGTGACTGGCTGTCGGACCCGAAGATCGCCATCTGGACCCTGATGATCATCATCACGTGGAAGTACGTCGGCTTCGCCGTCATCCTCTTCCTCGCCGGTCTGCAGGGCATCCCCGAGGAGCTCTCGGAGGCGGCCGCGATCGACGGCGCGTCGTACTGGCAGGTCCAGCGGCGCATCACGCTCCCGCTGCTCGGCCCCACGCTGCGCATCTGGGCGTTCCTGTCGATCATCGGCTCGCTGCAGCTGTTCGACCTCGTCTACATCGTCTGGGGCCAGTACGTGGCCTCGACCGCGGGCACCTCGACCATGGCGACCTACATGGTCGTCAACGGGCGGAACGCCGGCAGCTTCGGCTACGGCAACGCCGTCGCCGTCGTCCTCTTCGTCATCTCGCTGATCGTCGCGCTCATCTACCAGCGCTTCGTGCTGCGGCGCGACACCGAGGGCGCGACCACGGGAGGGAAGCGCTGATGGCGACCACCACGATCCGCCGTCCGGCCACGACCGCCACGACGGTCAGCAAGACCTCGAGCCGTCGCCGCGGCGACGCCGCGGTCTGGGGCGTCGCCGCCCTGCTGATCGCCGCGATCCTGGCGCCGGTCGTCTACATCGTGCTCGGCGGGTTCCGCACGAACTCGCAGATCACGCTCGACCCGTCCGGTCTACCCTCGCCGTGGCAGGTCAGCAACTACCTCGACGTCCTCGGCGGCAGCGTCTTCTGGACACAGGTGCTCAACTCGGCCGTCGCCGCGCTGAGCACGACGCTCGGAGTCGTCGCGCTCGGGCTCGCGGCCAGCTACGTGCTGGCGCGGTACCGGTTCCGCGGCCGCGGCGCGCTGTACTCGCTGTTCGCGGCGGGCCTGATGTTCCCCATGACGGTCGCGATCACGCCGCTGTACATCCTGGTGCGCGAGCTCGGCCTCATGAACTCGCTCGCGGGCGTGATCCTGCCGCAGGTCGCGTTCGCGCTGCCGACGACGATCATCATCCTGGTCCCGTTCCTGCGGGCCATCCCCGACGAGATCGAGGAGGCCTCGCTGCTCGACGGGTGCAGCAAGCTGTCGTTCTTCTGGCGGATGGTCGTGCCGCTGTCGATGCCCGGCGTCGTCACGGTCGGCATCCTCGCGTTCATCGCGAGCTGGAACAGCTACATGCTCCCGCTGTTCATCCTCAACGACGAGTCGGCGTTCACGCTGCCGCTCGGGGTGCAGGCGTTCGCGTCGCAGCACTCCGTCGACACGGCGCGCGTCCTGGCGTTCACGTCGCTGTCGATGCTCCCCGCCCTGGTGTTCTTCAGCCTGTTCGAGCGCCGCATCGTCGGCGGCCTGACGGGCGCGGTCAAGGGCTGACCGCACCGCGGTGCCCGCGCACGGTCGACGTGCGCGGGCACCGCCCCGTACCTGCTCCACACCCGTACCTGCGTCACACCTGCGTCGCGGCCGCCTGCCGCTCCCTGTCCCGAAGGAGTCGGATCCGTGACGGATCTCCAGACGGCTGCACCGTCGCAGCCCAGCACCCGCGTCCGCGACCTCCTGGAGCGCATGACGCTCGAGGAGAAGCTCGCCCAGATCGTGGGCTTCTGGGAGAAGAGCGAGGGCGAGGCCGTCGCGCCGCTGCAGGGCGAGTTCGAGGTCGAGCGCGGCCTCGACGACGTCATCAAGGACGGGCTGGGCCACCTCACCCGCGTGTACGGCACGCGTCCGATCGACGCGGTCGAGCGTGCCCGCTGGTTGTGGGACAAGCAGCGCTGGTTCGTCAACGAGACCCGCCTGGGCATCCCCGCGCTCGTGCACGAGGAGTGCCTCACGGGCCTGTCGGCCTGGGGGGCCGCGACGTTCCCGACGCCGCTCGCGTGGGGCTCGTCGTTCGACGCCGACCTCGTGACCCGCATGGGCGAGGTCATCGGCCGCTCGATGCGCACGCTCGGGGTCCACCAGGGCCTCGCACCCGTGCTCGACGTCATCCGCGACCCCCGCTGGGGGCGCGTCGACGAGTGCATCTCGGAGGACCCGTACCTGGTCGGCACGCTCGGCACGTCGTACGTGCGGGGCCTGCAGTCCACGGGCGTCCACGCGACGCTCAAGCACTTCGTCGGCTACTCGGCGTCGCAGTCCGGCCGCAACTTCGGCCCCGTGCACGCGGGCCCGCGCGAGGTCGCCGACGTGCTCCTCCCGCCGTTCGAGATGGCCGTGCTCGACGGCGGCGTCCGCTCGGTCATGCACTCCTACGCCGAGATCGACGGCGTGCCCGTCGCCGCCAACCCCGAGCTGCTCACCGGCGTGCTGCGCGACCGCTGGGGCTTCGACGGCACGGTCGTCGCCGACTACTTCGGCGTCGCCTTCCTGCACCTGCTGCACCACGTCGCGGCCGACCTCGGCGACGCCGCCGGGCAGGCGCTCGCGGCGGGCGTCGACATCGAGCTGCCCACGGGTGACGCGTACCTCACGCCGCTCGCCGAGGCCGTGCGCTCCGGCACGGTCGACGAGGCGCTCGTCGACCGCGCGGTGCTGCGCGCGCTCGCGCAGAAGGAGGAGCTCGGCCTGCTCGACGCGCGGTTCGACGACGAGCCGCCCACCGAGGTCGACCTCGACAGCCCCGAGCACCGCGAGATCGCGGCGCAGCTGGCCGAGCGGTCGCTCGTGCTGCTGACCAACGACGGCACGCTGCCCGTCGCGCCCGACGCGCGCATCGCCGTCGTCGGCCCCAACGCCGACCGCACGGCCGCGCTGTTCGGCTGCTACTCGTTCCTCAACCACGTGCTCGCGCACCACCCGGACGTGCCCGTGGGCATCGAGTCGCCCACGGTGCTCGAGGCGCTGCGGCGCGAGCACGCCGCGCAGATCACCTACGCGCGCGGCTGCGCGGTCGACGACGACGACCGCTCGGGCTTCGACGAGGCCGTCGCGCTCGCGTCCGACGCCGACGTCGCCGTGCTCGTGGTCGGCGACCACGCGGCGCTGTTCGGCCGCGGCACGGTCGGCGAGGGCTGCGACCGTGACGACCTCGAGCTGCCGGGCGTGCAGCGCGAGCTCGTCGAGGCCGTGCTCGCGACCGGCACCCCCGTCGTGCTCGTCATGCTCACGGGCCGCCCGTACGCGGTGGACTGGGCGCTGGGGCGCTGCGCCGCGGCCGTGCAGGCGTTCTTCCCGGGCGAGGAGGGCGGCACCGCGATCGCGGGCCTGCTGAGCGGGCGCGTCAACCCGTCGGGCCGGCTGCCCATCAGCATGCCGCGCTCGGCCGGTGCGCAGCCGTACACGTACCTGCACCCCGCGCTGGGCGGCGACGGCGACGTCACGAACCTCAGCACGGTGCCCACGCTGCCGTTCGGGCACGGGCTGTCGTACACGACGTTCACGCACACCGACCTGCGGGTCGCGCCCGGCGCGACCACGGACGGCGGCCTGGCCGTCACGGTGACCGTCACCAACACGGGCGGCCGCACGGGCGCCGACGTCGTGCAGCTGTACGGGCACGACGTCGTCGCGAGCGTCACGCGCCCCGTCGCACAGCTGCTCGGCTACCACCGCGTCGAGCTCGCCCCCGGGCAGAGCGTCGACGTCGAGCTCACCGTGCCCGCCGCGCGCCTGGCGTTCACGGACCGCTCGGGTCGCCGCGTGGTCGAGCCCGGCGAGCTGCGCGTGTGGGTCGGGCCGTCGTGCGCCGAGCGCGAGGTCGAGGCGAGCGTCGAGCTCGCGGGGGAGACCTACGCCGTGACGCTGGACGACGCGCGCTGGACGCACGTCACCGCCGTCTGAGCGTCCGGCCCTCGGAGGATCACAGGCCGGACGCGCGGGACGCCCCGCACCAGGGCCGACGTACGGTGGGCGGGCACCAGCACGGTGCCCGCCCCCGAAGGAGAACTGCGCGATGAGCCGTCCCCTGCGCTCACGTACCTCGACCCACGGTCGCAACATGGCCGGAGCGCGTGCGCTCTGGCGCGCCACGGGCATGGGTTCGGAGGACTTCGGCAAGCCGATCGTCGCGATCGCGAATTCGTACACGCAGTTCGTGCCGGGCCACGTGCACCTCAAGGACATGGGCGACCTCGTCGCGTCGGCGATCCAGGAGGCCGGCGGCGTCGCCAAGGAGTTCAACACCATCGCGGTCGACGACGGCATCGCGATGGGGCACGCGGGCATGCTCTACTCGCTGCCGAGCCGTGACCTCATCGCCGACTCGGTCGAGTACATGGTGCAGGCGCACTGCGCGGACGCGCTCGTGTGCATCTCCAACTGCGACAAGATCACGCCCGGCATGCTCAACGCGGCGCTGCGGCTGAACATCCCGGTGATCTTCGTGTCCGGCGGGCCGATGGAGGCCGGCAAGGCCGTCGTCGCGGACGGGGTCGCGAAGACGCCGCTCAACCTCATCAACGCGATCAACTACTCGGCCGACGACAACGTGTCCGACGCGGCGCTCGCGAGCGTCGAGGAGAACGCGTGCCCCACGTGCGGCTCGTGCTCGGGCATGTTCACGGCCAACTCGATGAACTGCCTCACCGAGGCGCTGGGGCTGTCGCTGCCGGGCAACGGCTCGACGCTCGCGACGCACAGCGCGCGCCGCGAGCTGTTCCTCGAGGCGGGGCGCACGATCGTCGACCTCGCGCGGCGCTACTACGACGACGAGGACGACACCGCGGCGCCGCGGTCGATCGCGACGCGCGCCGCCTTCTCGAACGCGATGACGCTCGACGTGGCGATGGGCGGCTCGACCAACACCGTGCTGCACATCCTGGCCGCCGCGCAGGAGGCCGAGGTCGACTTCACGCTCGACGACATCGACGCGCTCAGCCGCCGCGTGCCGTGCCTGTCGAAGGTCGCGCCGAACCACCCGGACTTCCACATGGAGGACGTGCACCGCGCCGGCGGCATCCCCGCGCTGCTGGGCGAGCTCGACCGCGCCGGCCTGCTCGACCACGACGTGACGAGCGTGCACACCCCGACGCTCCGCGCGTGGCTCGACGACTGGGACGTGCGCGGCGGCAAGGCCACGCAGCGCGCGGTCGACCTGTTCCACGCCGCGCCCGGCGGCGTCCGCACGACGCAGGCGTTCTCGACGTCGAACGTGTGGGAGTCCCTCGACACCGACGCCGCGAACGGCTGCATCCGCGACGTCGCGCACGCGTACACGGTCGAGGGCGGGCTCGCGGTGCTGCGCGGCAACCTCGCGGAGGATGGCGCGATCCTCAAGACCGCGGGCATCGACCCCGACGTCTTCCACTTCGTGGGGCGCGCGCTGGTGTGCGAGTCGCAGGACGAGGCGGTCGAGAAGATCCTGCGCAAGGAGGTCGAGCCCGGCCACGTCGTGGTCGTGCGGTACGAGGGCCCGTCCGGCGGCCCCGGAATGCAGGAGATGCTGTACCCGACGTCGTTCATCAAGGGCCGCGGCCTGGGCAAGGTCTGCGCGCTCATCACCGACGGCCGGTTCTCGGGCGGGTCGAGCGGCATCTCGGTGGGGCACATCAGCCCCGAGGCGGCCGCGGGCGGCACCATCGGCCTCGTCGAGGACGGCGACGAGATCGAGATCGACGTCGAGACGCGCCTCATCCGCGTCAACGTGCCCGACGAGGTCCTCGCCGAGCGCCGCGCCAAGATGGAGGCGCGCGAGAACCCGTGGCAGCCGGTCGACCGCGACCGCTACGTGTCGCCCGCGCTGCAGGCGTACGCCGCGATGGCGACGTCCGCCGACCGCGGGGCCGTGCGCGACGTGAGCCGCATCCGCCGGGTCTGACGCTCCGCCGCGCCGCTGCGCGTCATCGGGTGCCCGGCGGGTCCGGCGTGCCTAGGCTCGGCTCATGACGGACGCGCAGCAGGCGGGGGTCGACATCAAGCCGCGGTCGCGGCAGGTCACCGACGGGCTCGAGGCGACGGCGGCGCGCGGCATG
Organism: Cellulomonas sp. FA1; assembly: GCF_000986825.1. Classification (NCBI taxonomy): domain Bacteria; kingdom Bacillati; phylum Actinomycetota; class Actinomycetes; order Micrococcales; family Cellulomonadaceae; genus Cellulomonas; species Cellulomonas sp. FA1. The sequence continues at coordinate 176,035 of NZ_LBMY01000001.1, forward strand.
CTGCGCGCGGTCGGGCTCGGGGACGAGGACTTCGCGAAGCCGCAGGTGGGCGTCGCGAGCTCGTGGAACGAGATCACGCCGTGCAACCTGTCGCTCGACCGGCTCGCCAGGGCCGTGAAGGCGGGCGTGCACGCGGGCGGCGGGTACCCGCTGGAGTTCGGGACCATCTCGGTGTCCGACGGCATCTCGATGGGCCACGAGGGCATGCACTACTCGCTCGTGAGCCGCGACATCATCGCCGACAGCGTCGAGACCGTGATGATGGCCGAGCGGCTCGACGGGTCGGTGCTGCTGGCCGGGTGCGACAAGTCGCTGCCCGGCATGCTCATGGCCGCCGCGCGCCTCGACCTCGCGAGCGTGTTCCTCTACGCGGGCTCGATCATGCCGGGCCGGGTCAAGCTGTCCGACGGCACCGAGAAGGACGTGACGATCATCGACGCGTTCGAGGCCGTCGGCGCGTGCGCGCGCGGGCTCATGAGCCGTGAGGACGTCGACCGCATCGAGCGCGCGATCTGCCCCGGCGAGGGCGCGTGCGGCGGCATGTACACCGCGAACACCATGGCGTCCGTCGCCGAGGCCATGGGCATGTCGCTGCCCGGCTCGGCCGCGCCGCCGTCGGCCGACCGGCGGCGCGACCAGTACGCGCAGCGCTCGGGCGAGGCCGTGGTCGAGCTGCTGCGCCGCGGCATCACCGCGCGGCAGATCATGACCAAGGAGGCGTTCGAGAACGCGATCGCCGTCGTCATGGCGTTCGGCGGGTCCACCAACGCCGTGCTGCACCTGCTGGCCATCGCGCACGAGGCCGAGGTCGACCTCACGCTCGACGACTTCAGCCGCGTCGCCGCGAAGGTGCCGCACCTGGGCGACCTCAAGCCGTTCGGCCGGTACGTCATGAACGACGTCGACCGCGTCGGTGGCGTGCCCGTCGTCATGAAGGCGCTGCTCGACGCGGGGCTCCTGCACGGCGACTGCCTCACCGTCACCGGGCGCACCGTCGCCGAGAACCTCGCCGACATCGCGCCGCCCGACCCCGACGGCAAGATCCTGCGCGCGCTCGACGACCCGATCCACCGCACGGGCGGCATCACGATCCTCTCGGGCTCGCTTGCCCCCGAGGGCGCGGTCGTGAAGTCCGCGGGCTTCGACTCCGACGTGTTCGAGGGCACCGCGCGCGTGTTCGAGCGCGAGCGGGCCGCGCTCGACGCGCTCGAGGACGGCACGATCCAGGCCGGCGACGTCGTCGTCATCCGCTACGAGGGCCCCAAGGGCGGGCCCGGCATGCGCGAGATGCTCGCCATCACCGGGGCGATCAAGGGCGTGGGCCTCGGCAAGGACGTGCTGCTCGTGACCGACGGCCGGTTCTCGGGCGGCACGACGGGCCTGTGCGTCGGGCACATCGCGCCCGAGGCCGTCGACGCCGGACCGATCGCGTTCGTGCGCGACGGCGACCGCATCCGCCTGGACGTCGCGCACGCGACGCTCGACCTGCTGGTCGACGACGCCGAGCTCGCGGCCCGCCGCGAGGGCTGGACGCCGCTCGCACCCCGGTACACGCGCGGCGTGCTCGGCAAGTACCAGAAGCTCGTGCAGTCCGCGTCGAAGGGCGCCGTGCTCGGCTGAGCGCGGTGCTGGTGTCGGCGCCGCGGCCGTCGCCGCCGCCGTCCCCGCGCGAGCCCGGCGCGGCGTCACCGCTGGTCGGATCGGGTGAAAGCGTGTCCGAAACCGTCCGGGAACGTCCGGGAGGGGTGAACCGCCCGCGCGCGTCGGACAGACTCCGACAGATGCACACGGACCGCACGGGCCGCCACGGCGCGCCCGCACCCAGCCCCGACGTGAGGGGGACCCCGTGCTGCGGGTGACCCTGCGCGGCGTCGGCGTGCCCACCGTCGTGCTCGGGTCCGGCGAGACGCTGCTCGTCGGCCGCGACCCGCACGCCGCGCTCCCGGACGCCGACGCGGACGCCGCGCTGCGCAGCACCGCGCTGACCCTGCCGCGCGCCGCACCGCACGTGTCGCGGCTCGTCGGCGAGATCGTCGTGGGGGAGGAGGTCGTGCGGCTGCGCTGGCGCGGCTCGACCGAGGCCCAGCTCTCGAGCCTGTTCGACGCGCCCGGCGGCGCGCGCCGCGTCGCGCTCACCGACGGCATGGCCGCGCTGCTCGACGAGGGCGAGAACCACGTGCTGCTGCTGCGCGGGCGGCAGACCGCCCCGGGGCAGTACACCGACCTCGTGCTCGTCGTCGACGTGTCGGTGCCCGCCGAGCCCGACACGGGCCCCGCGTGGGTGCCCGAGCACGACCCCGACGGCGCCGTCACCGCACCCGCGCCGCGCCTCGAGCGGTGGTCCCGCGAGTGGTACGTCGCGCTCGCGCTCGCCGAGCCGTGGCTCGTCGGCGACGACGACTACCCGCGGCCCGCGTCGAACCGCGAGATCTACGAGCGCGTGCTCGCGTGGCGCGGGCACGCGTGGAACCTCGAGCGCGCGCAGCGCGTCGACGACGCGATCCGCGTGGTCGCGCGCATGGCGTTCGGCCCCGCCGACGACCCGTTCGCGCAGGCCGGCGGCCGCGCGCAGAACGTGCGGTTCGCGGTCGCGCGCCGTGCCGCCGAGGTGCGCCTCGTGACGGCCGACGACCTGGCCGTCGTCGAGGCCGCGCGCGCCCGCGGCGCGGGCCTCAACCCGGAAGGTTCCACCCCCGGCGCCCTGTCCTGAGCGCCCGCGCGCTGCCTAGCGTGCCGGGCACCGGCCCGACGACGCGAGGAGCACGCGATGTACGACAAGAGCACCTTCCACGGCATCGACCCGCAGTACAGCCGCCAGCAGGCCCGCGCGATGCAGACGGGCGCGGGCGACCTCGACCGCATCGTCGGGCAGATCGGCTCGCTGCTGAGCCAGGTGCAGTGGTCCGGCCCGGGCGCGCAGCGGTTCCTCGGCGAGTGGGAAGGCGCGCTGCGCCCCGAGCTGCAGGCCGCCGCCGAGAACATCCGCAGCAACGCCGTCGAGCTCGACCGGCGCGCCCAGCTGCAGGAGGACGCGAGCCGCTGACCGGCCGCGCGGCGGAACCTTCCACCCCGCCGACGCTGGCCGCGGCGCCCGCCCGCTCCCTAGCGTCGAGACAGCGCCGGCGCCCCGCGCCGCAGCGCCCCGCACGACCCACCCGCAGCAGCCCCGCCGGACCGTCCGGCCCACCGCAGGAGGCACCCGATGACCCAGCTCCAGCAGAGCGGCACGTTCCGCGGGTCCGACGTCGACGGGCTCGACCGCATCGTGCGGACCATGACCGACGCGGCCGAGTTCGCCGACGACGTCGTCACCGCGCTGCGCGTGCTCGCCGCGGCGCTCGAGGCGATGTCGTGGACCGGCTGGGCGGCCGCGTTCGCCCGCTACCTGCGCGCCGTGGTCATCCCGTGGGTCCAGACGGTCGCCAAGTACCTGCGCGGGTTCGCCCAGGTGCTCGCGCTGATCTCGCAGACGCAGAAGGACACGAGCGCGGACACCCCGACCGTGCACATCCCCGACGCTCGGTTCACGCCCGTGCAGCTGCCCAAGTCGTCGACCGTGAACGCGCCCGTGCTCGCGGCGCCCGACCCGGCGGTGCGGCCCTCGCAGCCCGGCGGCGGTGCGGCCGGTGCCGGTGCGCAGGTCGTCGTGCCGGTGTCGATCGGCTCGATCACGGTGCACGTCAACGGCGCGGGGGGCGGGGGAGCGGGCGTCACGACGCCCACCGCACCCGTGGCCCGCACCGAGCCCGGCGGCGGCGCGACCGGCAGCACGGGCGTGTCCGCGGGCTCGATCGCGACCGGCGTCGTCAAGGACCCGGGCGGCACGCTCGGCCAGGTGGTCGGCGGCGTCGTCGGCGGGGCCGTCGGCCACGCGGTCGGCGGCGGCACGTTCGGCGAGCGCATCGGCGCGGCCGTCGCCGACGAGGTCGCCGGGCGGATCTCCGGCGGCTCGGGCGGCGCGTCCGGCGGCGGCGCCCCGGTGCCCCCGGCCCCGCGGCGATCGGCGGACCCGTCGAGGCGGGCGGGGCCACGGGCGGCGGCACGCCCGTCGACGCGGGTGCGGTGCCCGGCGACCCGCCGGTGTCGACCACGCCCGTGGGGCTCGGCGGTGCCGCGGGCGGTGCCCCCGCCGGCAGCGACGCGCGCACCGTGGCGGCGGCCGGGACGGCGGCGCTCGAGGAGGGCGGCGGCACACCCGTCGCGCTCGCGGCCGCACCGCTCGGCCTCGCCGCGCTGGGCGCCGCGGGCCTCGGGGCGCTGCGCGCCGACGGCGGTACGGCCGACGGCGAGCCGCAGGACGACGCCGCGGCCGGCGACCACGCCGGGCCCGGCACGCCCGTGGTGACCGAGCTGACGATCGACGGGACCGTGCGATGACCGCCACGACCGTCGAGCACCCCGGACCCCTGCTGCCCGGCGCGCCGCGCTTCCGCCTCGACCTGCCCGACGGCTGGCACGCCGCCCCGCGCCGCGTGCGCTCGCGGTGGCCCGGCCCGCGGTCGACGTCCCCGGCTTCCAGCCGAACCTCACCGTCACGGCCGACCTCGTGCCCGCGGGCACGACCGCCGCGCAGGTGCTCGACGCGATGCTCGCGCAGTACCCGGGCACGCGGCAGCCGGTGCCGCCGGCCGACGCGAGCACCGGCGACGGCGCAGGCGACGACGCACCCGACGGGACCGCACGTGCGGCGCTCGTGCGCGCGCACGGCACCGGCACCGTGCACCAGCGCGTCGACGTGCACGTCGACCCGACGCCCGTGCCCGGCGGTCACCGGCACGCCGTCACGGTCGTGTCGAGCTGGTCCGCCACGACCCCCACCGACCTGCGCGACGCGCTCGCCGCCGCGCACACCTCCGTCCGGCTCGGCGCCGCCGACCCGGCCCCGGCCTGACCGAGACCGGCAGAGCCACCCACCCGCCCAGGGCGCCAGGTCCGGGCACGCACCGAAGGAGAACGACCATGAGCAACGTCCTCGGCATGGACATCGCCGCCGCCCGTGACCTCGTGCGCGTCATGAACGTCGACGCCGACTCGATCACGCAGATCACGAGCCGCCTCACGCAGCAGCTGCAGTCGACGCCCTGGTACGGGCCCGACGCGCAGCGCTTCAACGCCGACTGGACCGGCCAGTACGTGCCGGCCCTGCAGCGGGTCGTCGAGGCGCTGCAGGCCAACGCCGCGGCGCTCGCGCAGCAGGCGGACGACCAGGAGACCGCGTCGTCCTGACCCCCGCCGCCGGGGTGCCGCCGCTGTCCGGCGCGGTACCCCGGCGTCCGCGTCCCGCCGGACGTCACCCGGGACGTCACCACCCTCGCCCCCCCGCCCACGCACCCACCGACGGGAGACCGCCCATGTGGCGACTGAGCGTCCAGCCGACCCGCGACAGCGGGCTGCGCGCCGTCGACGTCGAGGTCGTCGCGCGCGAGGGCGCGCGCGTCGCGGACCTCGCCCGCGCGCTCGCGGCGCACCTGGGTGCCGGCACGGGCGCGCTGCTCGCCCCGACCACCGACGGCACGCCGTGGCCGGCCGACCTGCCGCTCGCGCAGGCGCCGCTGCGCACGGGCGCGGTGCTGCCGGTCGCGTCGGTGCCGGCCGCGTGGCTCGACCGCCCGGGCGGCCGACGCGCCGTGCGGGCACGCGTGCGGGTCGTCGCCGGCCCCGACGCGGGGCAGGAGGTCGCGGTCGCGTCCGACGCGTTCACGGTCGGCCGCGGGTCCGGCGCGACCGTGCGGCTCACCGACCCGCTCGTGTCGCGCGTGCACGCACGCGTGCTGCTCACGGGTGGCGTGGTCGTGAGCGACGAGGGCTCGGCGCACGGCACGCGCGTCGCGGGCCGCCCCGTGCAGCGCGCGCAGCCCGTGGGCTGGGGCGAGCGCGTCGAGGTCGGCCGCACCGCGTTCGAGGTGCACCGCGGCGACGCGACCCCGCTGCCCGGCGAGACGGGCGTGCTGAGGCCGCCGCGGTTCGGCGCGCGGCTGGAGGCCGCCGAGCTCGAGGCGCCCGCGCCGCCCACCGCACCGCGCCGCGCGCCGCTGCCGTGGCCCATGATGCTCATGCCCGTGCTGCTGGGCGGTGCGATGTTCGCGATGAACCGCAGCCCGTTCTCGCTGGTCTTCATGCTCGGGTTCCCGCTCATGATGTCGGTGCAGCACGTCGTGCAGCGCCGCCAGCAGCGCGCCGAGCACGACGCGCAGCTGCGTGCGTGGCGGCACGACGTCGACGACGTCGTCGCGCAGGTCGACGCCGCGGCCGCCGTGCAGCGCGAGCGCGCCGCCGCCGACGAGCCCGACCTCGTGACCGTGCGCGAGCGTGTCGCCGCGCGGCACCCCGGCACGTGGGCGCGCCGCGTCGACGACCCCGACTTCCTGCACGTGCGGGCCGGCCTCGGCCCGCGCCCCGCGCTCGTGGCCGGGACGGTCGCGCGCGGCGGCGACCGCGTGCAGCGCGACCTCGCGGTCCGCGAGCTGCAGGAGCGCGCGACGATCCCCGCGCAGCCCGTGCCGCTGGTGCTCGGCGGCCACCGGCTCGCGGCCGTCACGTGCACCGACCGGGACCGCGCCGACGCGGCCGTGCGCGCGCTGCTCGTGCGGCTCGCGGCCGCGCACTCGCCGACCGACGTCGCGCTCGCGGCCGTGCTCGGGCCCGACGCGACGCACGTCGAGACGTGGCTGCGGTGGCTGCCGCACACCGCGCACCGCGTCGCCGGCCTGCCGCCGGTGGCGGTCGGCGCGGCCGACGGGGTCGTGCTGCTCGACGCGCTCGTCGCGGCCGACGGCGCGCGCGGGCACGTCGTCTGCGTGGTCGACGAGGACGCGGGCGTGCCGCGCCGCGCGGTCGAGGCCGTCGCGGGCGCCGCCGCCGAGCGCGACGTGCACCTGCTGTGGGTGGGCCGCGACGCGACGCGCGTGCCGTCCGCGACGGACGTGCTGCTCGACCTCGACGCGGGGCTCGTGCGCCGCCGCGACCGCGGCGGGGACGACGTCGTGGACGCGGTCGACGAGCTCGACCTCGCGGCCGCGTGGGAGACCGCGCGCACGCTCACGTCGTTCCGCGACGAGGCGGCTGTCGTGCCGCCCGACTCGGCGCTGCCCGACGCCGTGCGCCTGCCGGACCTGGGCTCCGACCTGCGCGACCCCGACGACGCGACCGCCGTGCTCGACCGCTGGGCGCAGTCCGCGGGCCTGCGCGCCCAGCTCGGGGCGGGCGCCGACGGCGTCGTCACGGTGGACCTGCGCGAGGACGGTCCGCACGGCCTCGTCGCGGGCACCACCGGCTCGGGCAAGTCGGAGCTGCTGCAGACCCTGCTGTGCTCGCTGGCCACCAACAACCCGCCGTCGCGCATCACGTTCCTGCTGGTCGACTACAAGGGCGGTGCCGCGTTCCGCGAGTGCGCCGACCTGCCGCACACGGTCGGCTACATCACCGACCTCACGCCCGCGCTCGTGCAGCGCGCCCTGGTGTCGCTGCGCGCCGAGCTCACGTGGCGCGAGCACCTGCTGGCCGAGCACGGCGCCAAGGACCTCGTCGCCCTCGAGCGGCTCCGCCCCGACGTCGCGCCGCCCAGCATGCTCATCTGCGTCGACGAGTTCGCGGCCCTGCTGGGCGAGGTGCCGGAGTTCGTCGACGGCGTCGTGGACGTCGCGCAGCGCGGGCGGTCGCTCGGCATGCACCTGCTGCTCGCGACGCAGCGCCCCGCGGGCGTCGTGACGCCGCAGATCAAGGCGAACACCGACCTGCGGATCGCGCTGCGCATGGCGTCGACCGACGACTCGACGGACGTCGTCGAGGCACCCGACGCCGCGACGCTCTCGCGGCGCACGCCGGGGCGCGCGTGGCTGCGGCGCACGGGCCACGGCACGCGCGAGCTCGTGCAGGTCGCGTGGGTCGGCGCGCACGAGCCCGCGCGCGACGAGGCCGCGACCGTCGCGGTGCGCGCGTTCACGGCACGCTCCGACGCCGCGCCCGCGGCCGCGAGCGGTCGCGTCCACGAGCGGTCCGACCTCGAGCGGCTCGTGCTCACGGTGGGGGAGGCGTTCGCCCGCTCGGGCCTGGCCGCCCCCAAGCGCCCGTGGCTGCCCGCGCTCCGTGACGAGGTGCTGCTCGCGGGCGGCGAGCCCGGGGCGCTGCTGCTCGGCGCCGACGCGCGCGACGAGGCCGCCGTGCCCGGCGTGACGCCCGACGTCCACACCTGCACGCCCGGCCCCGGCGTGCTGCCGCTCGGCCTGGCCGACCTGCCGCACGAGCAGACGCAGCGCCCGCTGCTCGTCGACTACGCGCGCGCCGGCCACCTGCTCGTGCACGGCGCGTCGGGCAGCGGCAAGACCGAGCTGCTGCGCACCGTCGCCCTGGCCGCGACGCTCGCGCACGACCTCGCGCCCGCGCTCGTCTACGGCATCGACGCCGCGGGCGGCGGGCTCGCGGCGCTCGAGGCGCTGCCGTCCGTCGGGTCGGTCGTGGTCGAGCAGCAGCCCGAGCGCGTCACGCGGCTCGTGCGGATGCTGCACCGCACGCTCACCGAGCGCAACGCGCTGCTCGCGCGGCACGGCGCGGCCGACGTCGAGGCGCTCGCCGCCGCGGGCGTCGTGCTGCCGCGCGTGCACGTGCTGGTCGACAACCTGCCGCAGCTCGTCGAGCACCTCGAGGGCGGCGGCCCGCTGCGCCGCGGCCACGTCGACCAGCTCGTCGCCGTGCTGCAGGACGGCCGCCGCTGCGGCGTGCACGTCACCGCCACGACCCCGCGGCGCACCGGCCTGCCGTCGGCGCTCGCGGGCGCGTTCGGCCAGCGGCTCGTGCTGCGCATGACGTCGGTCGACGACTACCAGGTGCTCGGCGTGCCGCAGACCGTGCTCGACGACCGCACGCCGCCCGGCCGCAGCCTGCTGGGCCGCACCGAGGTCCAGGTCGCGACGGTCGGCGGTGCGGGCACGCCGCGCCAGGCCGCGCTGCTGCGCGACGTCGCCGCGCGCGAGGGTGCGCGGTACGCCGCCCAGCCGCCCGTCGCGGTGCCCGCCATGCCGACGCGCGTGCCGGTCGACCTCGTGCCCGCGCCGCAGCGCGACGACGTGTGCCTCGGCGTCGACGGCGACCTCGCGACGGGCGTCGTGCTGCCGCTGCTGCCGGCGCCGCTGCTCGTGCTGGGCCGCGGCGGGTCGGGGCGCACGTCGTTCCTGCTCGGCCTCGCGCAGGCCGTCGCGCGGGCCGCGCGGCCGCCGGCGGCCGTGCACCTGCTGGGCCCGCGGGCGCGCGACGCGGCGGGCGTCACGGCCGTCGCCGACCCCGCCGCGGCCGCCGCGCTGCTCGAGGAGCTGCTCGCGGACCCGACGCCGGCCGCCGCCGACGACGCCTGGCGCGTGCTGCTCGTGGACGACGTGCACGAGTGGGAGCGCGGCTGGGAGCGGGGCGGCGACGACCGGCGCCTCGTGGAGCTGCTGGCCCGCGCGGTCGAGGAGGGGCCCGCACGCCGCGTCGCCGTGGTCGTCGCGGCCGACGCCGACGAGGCCCGCGCGCGGCAGCACGTCGCGGGCGCGGTCGCGGCGGCCCGGCGCGCACGACGCGCGGTGCTGCTCGCCCCCGAGATGGCCGACGGCTCGCTCGTCGGCGCGACCGTCCCGATGCACACGCACGAGCCCGCGACGGGCGTCGGGCGCGGCCTGCTGGTCAGCGCCGGGGGCGTCCGGGTGGTCCAGGTACTATCGCCGACAGCCGACCGGGAGACCGTCCGTTGAACCGATCAGCCACCGCATCCGGCCTGATGAGGCGCCTGCTGGGCCGTCCGGGCGACCGCCAGCGCGGCTTCGCCGAGGCCGGCGTCGCGGTCACGGGCGCCGCGCTCGTGCTGGGCGCCGCGCTCGGCTCGGGCGTGGCCAGCACCGTGGTCACCATGTCGGACGGCGTGACCTGGCTGCCCGACGACCAGACCGGTCAGGTCGTGCAGATCAACCCCGGCACGGGCCGCGCCGAGCGTCGGCTGCAGGTCGCCGGCCCCGGCGCCGAGCTCGACATCAGCCAGCGCGACGGCGTGCTCGTGGTCGGCGACGGCCGCACCGGGAGCCTCACGAGCATCGACCTCGCGACGCTGCTCGCGAGCGGTCAGCGCACGAGCGGCGAGCCGGCCCGCGTGCTGGTCGGCGGCGGCCTGGTGTACCTCGTGACGCCCGGCAGCGGGGTCGTGCGCGCGGTGGACCCGCTGACGCTCAAGGACCTCGGCACGCCGCACCGCGTGGGCGGCGCGCTGGCCGACGCGGTCGTCGACGCGCGCGGCACGGTGTGGGTCGTGACGGCGGGCGGCGACCTGCAGCAGGTGACCTGGAAGCCCGCCGACGAGCGCTTCGACGTCGGCGAGCCGCGGCCCGTGCGGGGCGCCGGCTCCGGCACGCGCCTGCTGCCGCACGAGCGCGGCGTGACGCTGTTCGCGCCCGACGGCGGCGCCGTGCTGCAGGTCGGGGTCGGCCGGGACCTCGCGGTCGCGGTGCCCGACCTCGCGGGCGAGGTGCTGCCCGCGGACTCCTCGCCGACCGACCTCGCACCGGCGGGCGTGCCCGGCCGCTCGGCGGTCGTCATGCTCGCGGGGGACCGGATCCTCGACGTCGGCGTCGGGGCGCTCGGGTGCGAGCGCCCGGGACGCCCCGCGGTGTTCGCGGGCCTGGTGTACGTGCCCTGCACGGGCGCCGGGCGCGTGGTCGTGCTGCGGCCCGACGGCACGCGCGCCCGCGCCGACGTCGTCGTGCCGGGCGGCCGCGACCCGCGCCTGCTGGTCGACGACGGCCGCCTGGTGGTGCACACCGAAGACGGTGCGCGCGCCGTGGTCGTCGAGGCCGACGGCAGCACGCGCGCGATCGACACCGGACGGTCCGGCGCGCCCGTGCACGACCCGCGCGACACGGCGGCAGGCCCGTCGGCCGCCGTGCCGCCGCAGCGTCCGCTGCAGCCGACGCAGCCGCAGCGTCCCGACCAGGGCGCGCCGCCCCCGGGCGCCGACCCGGGCGTCCCGCCGGTGGGCGCGCCCGAGCCGCCGCCCGGTGCACCCGACGCACCGACGCCGGGCGGCACCCCGACGCTCCCGGTCGGGACGCCCACGGGCGAGCCGACGGGGCGCCCGCCGGGCACCCCGACGCCGACCCCCACCCCGACCGGCACCGCGACCCCGACGCCCGACGCCCCGCCGGGGCGCCCGTCGGCCGTCGTCGCGACCCTGGGCACGCCCGACGCCGCGGGGCTCACCGACGTCACCGTGACGTGGCGTGCGGGCACGCCGCCCGCTGACGACCACGTGGTCCGCACGTCGGTCGCGGGCGTCGCGCCCGTCGAGGTCGGCGGCGGCGCCACCACGGCGACCGTGCGCGGCGTCGTGTGCGGCACGCGGGTCACGTTCTCGGTCGAGGCCGTCGCGGGTGCCGAGCGCTCGGCCGCGGCCACCAGCGCGGCCGTCACGACGCCCGCGTGCCCGCCGCAGGCCCCCGCCGCGCCGACGGGCGTCACCGCGGTCGCGGGCGCCGACGGGTCGGTCACGGTCTCGTGGACGGCGTCGCGCACGCCGGTCGACGCGTACCTCGTCGGCCCCGAGGGCGGGTCGACCACCACGACGTCGGGCGACGCGACCTCGCTCGTGCTGCGCGACCTGCCGCCCGGCGCCGGCGTGCGGTTCGTCGTGCAGGCGCAGCGTGAGGGCCTCACCACCGCGTCGGCTCCCTCGAACGCGGTCACGGTCGCGGGCCCCCCGGGCGGCGTCGGCGGCCTCGCGGCCGCGCTCGCGGGCCGCGCGGGCGACGTGCTCACGGTCGACGTGTCCTGGGCGGCCGCCGCCGACAACGGGTCACCCCTGTCCGGCTACACGGTCGCGTGGTCGGGCGGTGGCACGGGCGGCTCGACCACGACCGCCGCCACCGGCGCGACGCTGAGCGTGCCGTGCGCCGGTCAGCCCCTGTGCACCGCCGGCGGGACTCTCACCGTGACCGTCACGCCGTCCAACAGCGTCGGCGCCGGGCCGGCTGCGAGCGCGGGCGTGAGCGTCCCTGCGCCGCCCCTGCCGCCGCCCGCCGACGGCGACGCGGTCGTCGCGTTCGTCCAGTACGGCACCCCCGGCCTGAGCGACCGCGAGGTCCCGATGTCCGCGCAGCTCTCGCCCCCCGCGTCGTGGGCGGCGCACCAGGGCGGCTGCACGCTCGTCGTCAACGGGGCCGCCGCGGGCAGCGTGTCGTGCTCCGGGGGTGCGGTGCACCTCGGCAGCTTCTCCGGGGGCTCCGTGACCGTCGCCGTCCGGGCCGAGAACGTCGACGGCCGGGCCGTCACGTCCGCGTCCGTGACCGAGCAGGTGCCGCCGCGCAACACGTGGGCGTACTGCGACCCGGTCTCGCGGATCTGCACCGACCCCGTCAGCGTGACGCCGGGCGACCCCGACGTGGTCGTCGTGCCTCTGCCGTGGGTCCCGCGCCTGCCCGTGGGGCACGAGCGGCCGCCGCTCGCGGCGGCCGGAGCCGGGCTGCTGCTGGCGGCCGGCGCCCTGCGCGCCGCGCGTCTGCGCGGACGGCACGGTGCGGAGCCCACGAGCGCCCCCGCACGGACCGCGACCACCGCCCTGCACGACCCCACCGAGGAGAGCCGCGCATGACCGACGCCGTCACCACCGTCGCCGAGTTCCGGGTGCTGCACGGGCGCGTCGTCGACGCGGTCGAGCACGCCGTGCACGGCAAGCGGCCCGTCGTCGAGCTCGTGGTCGCCGCGCTGTTCTCGGGCGGGCACGTGCTGCTCGAGGACGTGCCCGGCACCGGCAAGACGACCCTCGCGCGCGCGGTCGCCGCGGCGCTCGGCGGCACGTCGCGTCGCATCCAGTTCACGCCCGACCTGCTGCCGGCCGACGTGACGGGCACGAGCGTGCTCGACCCCGCGACCGGTGAGGTCAGGTTCCGCCCCGGGCCGGTGTTCTCGCACGTGCTGCTGGCCGACGAGATCAACCGCGCCGCCGCCAAGACGCAGTCGGCCATGCTCGAGGTCATGGCCGAGCGCACCGTCACGGCCGACGGCACGACGCACACCGTGCCCGACCCGTTCCTCGTGGTCGCGACGCAGAACCCCGTCGACCTCGACGGCACGTACCGGTTGCCCGAGGCGCAGCTCGACCGTTTTCTGCTGCGCGTGAGCCTGGGCTACCCGGACCTCGAGCACGAGCTCGCGGTGCTGCGGCCCGGGTCGAGCGCGGGCGACGTCGCGAGCGTCCCGGTCGTCACGAGCCCCGACGAGGTCGCGCGCTTCGTGCGCGACCTGCGCGCCGTGCACGTGGCCGACCCCCTGCTGCGCTACGTGCGCGCGCTCGGCGAGGCGACGCGCGAGGACGCACGCACACGCCTGGGCGCGAGCACGCGCGCGCTGCGTGCGCTCGTCGGTGCGGGCCAGGTGCAGGCGGCCGCGCAGGGGCGGCACTACGTCGTCCCGAGCGACGTGCAGCGCGTCGCGCACGCCGTGCTCGAGCACCGTCTCGTGCTCACGCGCGAGGCGCTGCTCGAGGGCACGACCGCCGCCGACGTCGTGGCCGCGGCGGTCGAGGCCGTCGAGGTGCCGCGGCCCGCGGCCGTCTGAGGCGCGGCACGTGACCCGCGGTCTGCGTCCCACGGCGCGCGGCACGGCGCTGACCGTGCTCGGCGTCGCGGCGCTCGTGCTCGGCCTGCTCGCGCGCTACCCGGGGCTCGTCGCGCTCGGCGTCGCGGCGCTCGGGCTGGTGCTCGCCGCGCTCGTCGGGCTCGCGCTGCCGACGCCGCTCGACGTCACGCACCGCGTCGAGCCCGCGCGCACGCCGCGGCTCGCCCCGGCGGCCGCGCACGTCGCGCTGCGCAACGCCTCGCCGTGGCTCCCGCTCGAGGTCGCGGGCACCGACCACGTCGCGGGCCGCGCGCTGCCGCTCGCACCCGTGCGCCTCGCGCCGCGCGGCACGGGCGAGGTCGAGGTGCCCGTGCCGACGGACCGCCGCGGGCTCGTCCCGGTCGGGCCGTTCGTGCTCGAGCGCCGCGGGCTGGCCGACCTCGCCCGTGCGCGCGAGCGCCGCGGCGGCTCGTCGACGCTGCAGGTCGTGCCGCGGCTCCTCGCCGCGTCCGCGCCGCCGCCCGGGCGCCGCCGCGGGCACGTCGGCACCCAGGAGCGCGTCGAGCACGGGGGCACCGACCTCGTGGGGCTGCGCGAGTACGTCCCGGGCGACGACCTGCGCCGCCTGCACTGGGCGAGCACCGCGCGCGTCGGCACCCCGATGGTCCGCGAGGACGCCGACCCCGCGCAGCCGCACCTCACGGTCCTGCTCGACGACCGCGCCGCCGCGTACGACGACGACGCGACGGGCGACGGCTTCGAGGAGGCCGTGGACGTCGCGGCGTCGCTCGTGCAGGCGTGCGCGGGCGACGGCGTCCCGGTGCGCTGCGTGACGCTCACGGGCCGGCTCGACGTCGAGGCGCCCGCGGGCGTGCCCGGCTCGGGCGAGCCGCTGCGCGCGGCGGCGCACGCCGCGGACCGGCTCACGGTCGTCGCGCCGGGCGGCCCGCGGGAGGCGTCGCTCGACGCAGCGGTCGCCGTGCCGCCGGGCGGCGGGGCGGTCGTCGACGTGCTCGCCGTGGTCACGGGCCACCGCGCGCCGCTGCCCGCGCTCCTGCTCGCCGGGCGCGGTGCGGCGACCTGCCTGCTGCTCGTCGTCGACCCCGCTCCCGAGCGCGTGCTCGGCGCGGCGGGCGCCGCGACCGTCGTGCGCGGGCCGCGCGCCGAGGACCTGCTGCGCGGCTGGGACCTGGCGGTGGCGCGGTGAGCGCGCGCGGTCCGGGCCTCGCGGTGACCGCGTGGGCGTGCGCGCTGCTGCTGCTCGCGTGCGTGCCGACGGCCGCCGCGTTCACGTCACCCGTGGTCCTCGCGCCGCTCGCGGGCGCCGTGCTCGTCCCGTTCGGGCTCGTCGCGCTCGCGCGGCGCCTGCGCGTGCCCGCGTGGGCGACGGGCACGGCGGTCGTCGCGCTCGTGCTGGTCGTCGCGGCCTCCGTCGCGCGGGTCGGCGCGGTGCCGCTGCCCGACGGCACGGACGACGCGTGGCGCTCGACGGGTGCCGCCGCCGCGCTCGCACCCGTCGCCGACGCGGTCGCGCGGCTCCTCACGGCACCGCGCCCGGCCGCACCGCTGCTCGCGCTGCCGCTGGTCGTGCTCGCGGCGCTCGTCGCGCTGGGCGTCGCGCTCGCGCTCGGACGTCGCGCACCGGCTCGCGTCGCGCCGCTGGTCGGGGCGAGCGTCCTCTACGCCGCCGCGCTGCTGCTCACGGCCGGCGCGGCGGACCGCGGCGTCGTCGCGGTCGCGCTCGTCACGGTCGCGGCCGCGGGGTGGGTGCTGCTCGGGGGCGACGCGGTCGCGCGCGAGCGCGAGGCGCCCCGGCTCGGGCACGCGGCGCGCGGCCCCCGCACGCGGTGGCGCGCCGGTGGCGTCGCCGGGCTCGTCGTCGTCGCGCTCGTCGCGGCCGTCGGCGTCGCGAGCGCGGGCGCGGTCACGGGGCGCGCGTTCGAGCCGCGCGAGCACGTCGCGCCGCCGCGCGTGCCCGCGCCGGCCGTGCACCCGCTCGCCGAGCTGTCCCGCTGGCAGACCGACGCCGACGCGACGGTGCTGCGCGTCGCGGGCACGCACCCGGGCTACCTCACGTGGGTGACGCTGCCGGACTTCGACGGCACAGGGTGGTCGGCCGACCTGGACCTGCGCGCGGTCGGGACGGTCGTCGAGCCCTCGCTCGCGCCGGGCCGCGCGCGGTCGGCGGTCGACGTGGAGGTCGAGCTGGCGGCGATCGCCGGGCCGTCGGGGTCGCCCGGCACGTGGTTGCCGTCGGCCGGCGACGTGGTCGCGACGACCGCGCCGCGCGCGCTCGTCGACGCCGACACGGGCGTCCTCGCGGTGCCGCCCACGCCCGACGGGCGGCTGCCCGCGGGGCTGACGTACCGCGTGCGCGGCGAGGTCGACGCGCCCGACGCGGCCCGGGCGGCCGGCGCTGGCGTGCCGGGCGGCGCCGAGGTCGAGCGCTACCTGCGGCTCGACCGCGTGCCGCCGGACCTGCGGCGCTACGCGCAGGACGTCGTCGCCGGCGCGCACTCGCGGCTCGACCAGGCCACGCTGCTCGCCGACACCGTGCGGGCCGACCGCGAGCTCGCCGTCGACGCCGTCAGCGGCTCGTCGTACGCGCGCCTGCGCGAGTTCCTGTTCGCCGACCGCGCCGACGGCGGCCAGGTCGGCACGAGCGAGCAGTTCGCGGGCGCGTTCGCGGTGCTCGCGCGTGCCGTCGGGCTGCCGTCGCGCGTCGTGCTCGGGTTCGCCGTGCCGGGCGGCGCCGCGCAGGACGACGCCACGCCGCGCGACGTGCGCGGCGCGGACGTGCGGGCGTGGGCCGAGGTGTACCTCGCAGGCACGGGCTGGGTGCGCTTCGACCCGTCGCCCGACGCGGCGACGGCCACGGGCGTCGCACCGGACGCGCGCCAGCAGGACGCGGGGACCCCCGTCGAGGACGACGTGCCCGTCGACGCGCCGCAGGACGCGCCGGCACCCGACCCGGACGCCGACGTGCCGCCGCGCGACGCCGCCGGGGGCGCGGCCCTCGGTGTCGTGGCGCTCGCGCTCGTCGTGGTGCTCGGTGCGGCCGGGGCCGGCACCGCGGCCGCGCTGGCCGCGCTGCGGGTCGTCCGGCGACGCCGCCTGCGCGCCGCGGGCGCCGTCGGGGCGTGGCAGCACGCGGCCGAGGCGCTCGCGCTGCGCGACGGCCCCCCGCCCGGGGCGGCGACGTCACCCCGGCTCGCGGAGCGGATGGCCGCGCTCACGGGTGTCGACGCGTCCGGGCTCGCGCGGCGCGCGGAGGCCGCCGCGTTCGGCCCCGGCGCCGCGACGGACGACGCGGCGGCGTGGCAGCAGGCCCGCGAGGTCGAGCGGCTGCTGCGCCGGGGCGCGCGTCCCGCCCGGCGGCTCACGTGGTGGCTCGCCCCGCCGCCACGCGCGCCCCGGTCGCGCGTCAGCAGCGGAACCGGGCGACCTGCGCGCTGAGCGCCTGCGCGAGGGCCGCGAGCCCGTCGATGCGCTCGCGGGCCTGCGCGATGCCGCCCGCGACCTCCTGCGTCGCGTCCGCGACGTCGGCCACGTGCGCCGCGATCGCCTCGGAGCCCGCGGCGGCCTCGGTGATGTTGCGGCCCGACTCGTTGGTCGTCGCGGTCTGCTCCTCGACGGCCGACGCGATCGTCATCTGGTAGTCGTTGATCGAGCCGACGATCTGCGCGATCTCCCGGATCGCGTCGGCCGCGCCGCGCGAGTCGGACTGGATCGCCTCGATGCGCCGGGAGATCTCGTCGGTCGCGCGCGACGTCTGCTGCGCGAGCTCCTTCACCTCGCCGGCGACGACCGAGAAGCCGCGGCCCGCCTCGCCCGCACGTGCCGCCTCGATGGTCGCGTTGAGCGCGAGCAGGTTCGTCTGGTCGGCGATCGCCGTGATGAGCCGCACCACGTTGCCGATCTCCTCGCTGGACTCGGCGAGGCTCACGACCGTGGTGTCGGTGCGGCCCGCGGCGTCGACCGCGGTCGCGGCGACCTGCGCGGCCTGCGTCGCGTTGCGCGAGATCTCGCGGATCGACGTCTCCATCTCGTGCGAGCCCGACGCGACCGTGAGGACGTTGGTCGAGACCCCGGCGGCCGCGGTCGTGACCTCGCCCGCCTGCCGCGAGGCGCGGTCCGAGGCCGCCGCGACCGCCGTCGACACCTGCGTGAGCTCGTCGCTCGCGCTCGTGAGCGCGGCGGTCGTCGTGGTGATGTCGCGCACGAGCGCCGCGACCCGCTCGGCGGCCTCGTTGAGGGCGCGCGCCATCTGCCCGGCCTCGTCCTGCGAGTCCGCGGGCACGCGCACCGTCAGGTCGCCCTCGGCGAGGCGCTGCAGCGCGCCGCGCACGGCGTGCAGGCGGCGGATGATGCCGCCCGAGACGAACCAGGCCAGCGTGCCGCCCGCGACGAGCGCGACGAGCGCCGTGGCGATCGTGAGCCAGCGGCTGCGGGTCTCGGTCGCGAGGACCTGCGCGTCGAGGTCGTCCACCTGCGCCTGCACGGCCGCGCGCAGGTCGTCGAGCGCGCCCGCGACCACGAAGTACGCGTCCCACCGCTCGCCCTGCCAGGTCGCGTCGCCCTCGTCGAGGCGGCCGTCGCGCCACGCCGCGAAGATCTTCTGGTCGGCGTCGACGTAGCCCTGCCACGCCGCGTCGATGGCGGCGAGCGCGTCCCGGCCGTCGTCGTCGAGCGTCGCGGGGTCGAGGTCGACGACGTTGTCGCGGAACTCGGTGATGCCCTGCGTGTAGCCGGCCATGGTGTCGCCGCCCGTCGCGGCGGCGACGTCGCCGCCGTCGACCCGGGACGACCAGGCCATGATCGCGAGGTAGTCGGCGGCCCAGAGCATCCCGTACCGGCCGGCCTCGACCCGCGCCTGCACGGCGACCGCGTCGTCCGCGCGGTCGCGCAGCGCCGCGACGCGGGCGGCGCCCTGCAGCGACGTCGTCGCGACGACGACGAGGCCCAGCATGAGCACGGCCGCGATCGTGAAGACGCGCGTGCGCACGCTGCGGTCGTCGAAGCGGAGACGTCGAGGGCGGGACGTGCTCATGGGGTGCCTCCGGGGGCGTGGGACGCGAGGTGCGTCTCACCCATCGGCGCCGCCCGCGGCGTCTGAGGGACACGGACGGGTGAACGTGGCCGACCGGGACCTCCGCCCCTACCGGTCCACGCAGGCCTCGTCGGAGATGCCCCGGCGCTGCGTGTCCTCGGTGAGGATCGCGACCACGCGCAGGCACACGCGCGGCGACTGCGGGTCGACGCCCTCGACCGTGTACGTGGTCGCGCCCGCCGGCAGCGACACCAGCGCGCGCGGCGGGTCGTCGAGCGGGTCGACGACGACGAACGTCGCCCCGCCGCCCGTCGGGTCGCCCCAGCTCAGCTCGACGCTCGTGCCGCGGTCCACGGCTACGAGGTCGCTGGGGGTGACCCCCGGGTCGGACACCTCGGGCTGCAGCGGGCCGGTCGGCGACGGCACGGGGTCCTCGCGGACCGGCACCTCGGCGGCCGCCGGCGTGGGCGGGGGCGTCGGCTCCGCGGTCCCGGGCGCCTGCCGCGCCGACGCCCAGGTGGTCACGCCCACGCCGACCGCGCTGCCCAGCAGGATCGCGCCGCCCACGAACGCCGCGACGCGCACCCAGCCGCCGCGTCCGCCGCCGGCCGTCGCGTCGGGGGCGTCCGCCGTGCGTGGCGGCAGCCCCGGGGGAGCCGGGTGCAGCCCCGTGGCCTCGTCGTCGGCGCCCACGGCCGCCGGGACCGGGGCGTGCAGCAGCGAGAGCGCCGACGGGGCGAGCGCCCGGTCGTCCTCGGGCTGGACGGGCGGCAGCTCCAGCGGGGGGAGGGCGCCTCCCCGGGCGGCCACGGGTGCGGCGGCGGGCGCGGCGTCCGGCGTGGCGGGCGTCCCGGTGCCGGGCGCGGGGTCGACGCCGGGCGCCGCGGCCGCCCCCGCGGGCGGGGCAGCCTCGGCGGCCGCGCGCCGCGCGGCGTCCGTCGGCGACGGCGCGGGCGTGGCCGGCGCGCCGCCCGGCGACCAGGACCGGGTCTCGGTCGGCAGCGCGAGCAGCGCGGCGTGCACGTCCGCGGCGGACGCGAACCGGTCCTCGCGCGCCGGGGCGAGGCACCGGTCGACGACCGCGAGCAGCGCCGCGGGCACGTCGTCGCGCCGCACCGGACGCCGCTCGCCCGTGCGCACGCGCCGCAGGTAGCCCAGCGCGGTGTCGTCGTCCGGGTCGGGCGCGGCGAACGGCGCGCGCCCGTCGAGCAGGGTCGAGAGCGTCGAGCCGAGCGACCACACGTCGTCGGCGGCCGTGGGCTCGAGCCCGTCGAGCACCTGCGGCGACGCGTGCCGGTAGCTGAAGCGTTCGAGCGACGCGGTGTGCCCCGCGTCCGCCATGCGCGCGATGCCGAAGTCCGTCAGGACGTACGACGTGGGCAGCAGCAGCACGTTCTGCGGCTTGACGTCGCGGTGCAGCACGCCGTGCGCGTGCGCGAACGCGAGCGCGTCGGCCACCGCGGTGCCCGCGGCCACGACCTCCGCGACGGGCAGCGGGCCGTGGCTGCGCAGGCGGTCGTGCAGCGAGCCGAGGTCGTGGAAGTCCATGACGAGGCACGGGTGGCCCTGCGCGGTGGTCCCGGTGTCGAGCACGGTCACGACGTGCGGGTGCTGGCGCCCCAGCCGCACGGTGATCTCGAGCTCGCGCGCGAACCGCGCACGCGTGGCGGGGTCGGTCTCGAGCAGGACCTTGATCGCGACGTCGCGGTGCAGCGCGGGCTGGTGCGCGCGGTAGACGACCGAGTCGCCGCCGCGGGCGACCTCGCGCAGGTCGGTGTACCCGGGCAGCCCGAGGTCGACGTCGACCCGGGTCGTGCGCGTCGGCGCGGGCGCCCACAGCTCGTCGTCGTCCATCGCTCCTCGTCCCCGCCCCGCGCCGGTGCCCGGCGTCCCCCGCGACCGAGACTAGCGGCGGCCGTCGAGCGTGCCGTCGGCCGGTCCGGTGATCCCGTCCCACAGCGCACGGGCGCGCAGGCCGACCTCCTCGGCACCCGTGACGATCAGCGCACCGGGCGTGTTGAGCATGCCCCACGCGCCGCCGAGGTCGAACGCGGCGTCCATGCGGTCGGTGAACCGCGCGTGGAAGTCGGTGCCCTGCATCGCGTCGTTCGCGGCCGTGCCCACGGCGGTGCCGACCTGCCACGACGCGCCGAGGGCGGCGCTGCCCAGGCCCCAGCCGGGCACGAACGACCCCGCGCCCAGCACCGCGGACACCGCGTTGTCGACCGTGCCGTGCAGGTCGCCCGCGCCGTGCGCGCGGTACGCGCCGTACGCGTCCGACGCGACGCCCAGCGCCGCGGCGCCCTGCAGCACGCCGCCGACCGCGGGGCCGATGTGCGCGTCCTGCATGATCCCGACCGCCTGGTCGAGCACGCGGTACGACGAGCCGAGCGTGACGTTGTCCCAGCGGCCGAGCGCCGCCGCGACGGCCGCCGCGTCCGCCGCCGTCGTGACGGTGCCGAGCCGGCCGAGCGCGTCGGACACGACGTCGTGCGCCCGGTCGACCTGCGCGCGGACGTCCGCCCACGACGTGCCTGCGCCCGTCGCCGTGCCCGTGCCGGCCGGCGCGGGGGCGGGCACGGTCGCGCCCGGGCCGCCGCCCGGCGTCGGGGCCGCGCCGCCGGGGCCTCCGGTCGCGGGGCCCGGGACCCCGGTCGCGGCGCTCGCGGACTCCTGCGCGTCGGCCTCGTCGAGCAGCCGCAGCGCGGCCTCGCCGAGCGCGTGCGCGGTGCGCAGCAGCGCGGGCACCTGCTCGGTCTGCCACGCGGTCCGGGCGCGGTCGGCGTCGCGGCCGGCCCACGCGAGGGCGTCGAGCCCGCGGCCGGTGCGCTGCGCGCAGGTCACGAGGGTCTGCGCGGCGTCGTGCAGCGCGACGGCCTGCGTGCGCAGCGCGGCGACGTCGGCACCGTGGAACGCGTCGGTCATGGTGGGCCCCCTGGCTCGGCTCGGGTCTGGCAGCAGCCTCGCCGACCGGGCGCGCCGCGGGCGAGCCCGCGCGGGGTGGAACGTTCCGGGACGCACGACGACGCCGGGCCCGGGACGTGCCCGGACCCGGCGTCATGGGGTGGGTCGGCGCGGGGTGGGTCAGCGCGGGGCGACGACCTCGGGCTCCGCGGTCGCGCCCGTCGCGGCCGCGACGGGGGCACCGGCACCGGCGAGCCGGTAGCCGGGGATGTTCTCGACCACGCGGCGGTATGCCGGCAGGTCGGTCCACAGCTCGTCGCGCAGCGGGTGCAGGCGGCCCTTGAGCAGGCGGCGCGCCTGGTAGACGACCACGGCGACGTTGGCCGCGAGCGACAGCGCCGACACCGTGAAGAGCGCGGCGGGGGAGTGCGACGACTGCACCGAGAACTGCGAGTCGGTGACGAACGCCGGGACGGCCATCGTGAACATCATCCAGAACGCGAGCGTGTGCGCGCGGTGCTGCAGCCACGCGCCGCGGCGCAGCCAGAACGCGGGGATCGTGCACGACAGCAGCAGCGCGGCACCGGCGTAGAAGGCGTGGTCGCCGACGCAGTTGTAGACGTAGGCGAAGTTCCACAGGTCGTACGCGACGATCCAGAACCAGAGCATGTCCGGCCAGATCATGTCCTTGGTCTTGTCGCGGCTGACGTAGATGCCGACCCAGCCGCAGATCGTCACGATGTTGAGGATGCCGGCGACGCCGTTCATGACGTTCCACGGGCCGGGCACCATCATGACGCCGTCGACGACGCCCTCCTGCATGCCTGAGACCTGGAAGTCGCGGATGACGGCCTCGAGGATGTTGATCGACAGGATCGCCGGCGGGAACAGCAGCATCCACCTGTTCGCGGCCAGGCGCGGCACGTACCGGATGAGCATGAAGCCCAGGCAGCCGGCGAGCGCCGAGTAGACCTTGACCCAGTGGAACCACGACCCGGTCGACGACCCCGCGCCCGCGGTGTGCGGCCACACGAAGATCGTCAGGACCAGCGGCAGCGCGACGAACAGCGCGAGCCCGGCCACCTTGCCGCGTCGCGAGATCTCGTTGAGGCCGATCAGGCCCGCGAGGACCACGACGAACATCAGTGCCTGGATCGGCGTGATGCTCTCGAACAGGAACATGTCTCTCCTTCGACGTGAGCCCTGGCCGCTAGGACGCGGCAGGGTCGTTGGGGGCCAGCCGCAGGGTCTGCCGCACGAGCGTGGCGAGCACGTCGTCGGGGGTGTCCGGCTGGGAGCGGACGAGCGCGATGAGGCCGTGCACGAGCACGACGAACGTGGCGCGCACGTGCGCGATCTGGATGGTGTGCCGCGCCGCGTAGGCGGGGATCGTCGTGACCTCGAGGGTGTCGACGAGCGCCTCGACCGCCCGGTCGAGGAACTGCACCGAGAGCGCGGCGTCGTCGAACCGCGGCAGGGGCGTCGCGGTGCGGGGGCCGGGGCCGTCGTGCCGGCGGCGGGTCGGGACGTGCCGGCGGAACAGCGCGACGCACTCGGCGACCGCGCCGTCGACGTCGCCGGGGCGGCGGGCCGCGTCCCACGCGCGCAGGTCGGCGACGAAGTCGTCGATGCACGCGTCGATGACGAGGCCGACGAGCGTCTCCATGTCGCCGACGTAGTGGTAGACGAGCCCGCGGGTGACGCCGACGCGGTCGGCGACGTGCTGGAACGTCGTGCTGCGGACGCCCTGCTCGGCGAACAGCTCACGTGCGGCGCGGACGATCTCGTCGCGTCGGACGTCGGGGGTCTTGACGACCCGTCGCTGCGCGGTGCTCATGGGGAGGACGCTATTGACGGTGTGTCAACGCGGCGGGGGACCGAGGTCCCGGGATCGCCCGGACGGCCCAGCGCGGTGCCGGGGTGCTCCGGGCGCGGCGGCGGACGACGTGCGTCGCGCCCGGCGCCGTGCGAGCGTCGGACCGTCCCCACGACGCCCCGGGCGAGGAGCTGCCGCGCATGACCTTCACCGTCGACGACGCCCCCTGGTGGACCGGTGCGGTCGTCTACCAGGTCTACCCCCGGTCCTTCCAGGACTCCGACGGCGACGGCGTCGGTGACCTGCGGGGCGTGCTGCGGCGCGTCGACCACCTGGCCGAGCTGGGCGTCGACGTCGTGTGGTTCTCGCCGCTGTACCGCAGCCCGCAGGACGACAACGGGTACGACATCAGCGACTACCAGGACGTCGACCCGCTGTTCGGCACGCTGGCCGACCTCGACGAGGTGGTCGCGGCGCTGCACGCGCGCGGCATCAAGGTCGTCATGGACCTCGTGGTCAACCACACGAGCGACGAGCACCCGTGGTTCGTCGAGTCGCGGTCGTCCGTGGACTCGCCGAAGCGGGACTGGTACTGGTGGCGGCCGGCCCGCGACGGCATGGAGCCGGGTACCCCCGGCGCCGAGCCGACCAACTGGGCGTCGTTCTTCTCCGGGCCCGCGTGGGAGCTCGACGAGGCGACGGGCGAGTACTACCTGCACCTGTTCAGCCGCAAGCAGCCCGACCTCAACTGGGAGAACCCCGAGGTCCGCGAGGCGGTCTACGCGATGATGCGCTGGTGGCTCGACCGCGGGGTCGACGGCTTCCGCATGGACGTCATCAACCTCGTCTCCAAGGTCGTGGACGCCGACGGCGGTCTCGCGGACGGCCCCGTGACCGCAGGCGCGCTGGGCGACGGCACGGCGCAGTACACGAACGGCCCGCGCCTGCACGCGTACCTGCAGGAGATGCACCGCGAGGTGTTCGAGGGCCGCCGCGACGGCCTGCTCCTCGTGGGCGAGACGCCCGGTGCGACGGTCGACGACGCGGTGCTGCTCACGGACCCCGCGCGGCGCGAGCTCGACATGGTGTTCACGTTCGAGCACGTCGGCCTCGACCACGGCCCGGGCGGCAAGTTCGACCCCGTGCCGCTCGACCTGCGCGACCTCAAGGCCGTGCTGGGCCGGTGGCAGGCCGGCCTGGCCGAGCGCGGCTGGAACTCCCTGTACTGGGACAACCACGACCAGCCGCGCGTCGTGTCGCGGTTCGGCGACGACGGCGCGCACCGCCGCGACTCGGCGACCATGCTCGCGACCGTGCTGCACCTGCACCGCGGGACGCCGTACGTCTACCAGGGCGAGGAGCTGGGCATGACGAACGCGCACCTGACGTCGTTCGACGACTACCGCGACATCGAGTCGGTGCGGTGGGCGGCCGAGCAGCGCGCGCTCGGCCACGTGCCCGACGAGCGGCTGCTGGCGGGGCTCGCGGCCATGAGCCGCGACAACGCCCGCACGCCCGTGCAGTGGGACGCGACCGCGCACGCGGGCTTCACGACCGGCACGCCGTGGCTCGCGGTGAACCCGAACCACGTCGAGGTCAACGCCGAGGCGCAGCGCGCCGACCCGCGCTCCGTCTTCCACCACTACCGGCGGCTGGTCGCGCTGCGCCACGAGGACCCCGTGGTGCGGCTGGGCGACTTCACGATGCTGCTGCCCGAGGACCCGCACGTGTACGCCTTCGAACGCTCGCTCGACGGCTCGCGTCTGCTCGTCGTGGGGAACTTCACCGGCGACGAGCGCACGGTCGAGCTGGGGGAGGGATGGCAGGACGCGTCGCTCGTGCTGGGCAACCTCGCCGAGCCCTCGGCGGTGGTCGCGGGGCGCGTGGCGCTGCGCCCCTGGGAGGCCTGGGTGCGCCGCGCCGCGTAGGGCGGTGCGCGCGCCGCGGGGTGGACGTACGGTGCCGCGCTCGGGCGGTCGGTGCCACCATGCGCGCATGGGCAAGGTGCACGAGCACATCGGTGAGCGCATGCGCACGTGGCTGCTGGCGCAGCACGTGTTCTTCGTCGCCACGGCACCCAGCGGGCCGGGCGGTCACGTCAACGTGTCGCCCAAGGGGGTCGGCGGCACGTTCGCGGTGCTCGACGAGCGCACGGTCGCGTACGTCGACCTGACGGCGTCGGGCTCGGAGACCATCGCGCACCTGCGCGACAACGGGCGGATCACGCTGATGTTCTGCGCGTTCGAGGGCCCGCCGGACATCGTGCGCCTGCACGGCCGCGGCCGGTTCGTGACGCTCTACGACGAGGGCTTCGACGAGCTGCTCGGACGGTTCGAGGGAGGCCTGGACGAGTCGCGTGGCGCCCGCGCGGTCGTCGTGGTCGACGTCGAGCGCGTCTCGGACTCGTGCGGGTACGGGGTCCCGCTGATGTCGCACGTCGGCGAGCGTGACCTGCTGCCCTCGTTCATGGAGCGCAAGGGCGTCGAGGGGCGCGCGGCGTACCGGCGGCTCAAGAACCGCACGAGCATCGACGGGTTGCCCGGGTTCGACATGGACCCCGAGCCGCCGGACGCGTGAGACCGGCGCGCCGCGGTCACCGGGCCAGGCGCTCGACGACCCCGCCGAACAGCGCGGGCAGGCTCCGCGCCGCGGGTACGAGGGCGGGCCGCAGCGGCGACGTGGCCCACGCGACGAGCCCCGTCGTCAACACGCGGTACTCGCGCGTCGCCGCGCGCCACGCGCGCTCGTACGCCGCCGGGTCGTCGAGCGTCGCGACGGCCGCGCGGGCCTGCGCGAACCCGACCCGCAGCCCCTCGCCCGTGAGCGCGTCGACGTAGCCCGACGCGTCGCCCACGAGCCGCACGGGCCCGAGCGCGCGACGCGTCGCGCGCTGCCGCAGGGGCCCGGCGCCGCGCACGGTGCTCGCGGGGGCCGCGCCGGCGAGCCGGTCCGCGAGCTCGGGCAGCGCGGCGAGCGTCGCGTCGAGGTCGGTGCCGCGCGGGCCGAGCACCGCGACGCCCACGAGGTCGTCGGCCACGGGCGTCACGTACGCCTCGGCGTGCGGTGCCCAGTGCACCTCGACGAGGTCGCTCCACGGGGCGACGCGGTAGTGCCGCCGCAGGCCGTAGCGGCGTCGGCCCGCGACGCGCTCGCGGGCGCGCTCCGTCGGCGGCTCGGACGCGGGCTCGAGCCCCAGCCGGCGGCGCACGGTCGAGTGCAGGCCGTCGCACGCGAGCAGGTGGCGAGCCGTCAGGCCGTCGACGTCGACACCCGCGGGCGTGATCCGCACGTCGTGCGCGCGGCGCGGGACGACGACGACGCCGACGTCGGCCGCGAGGGTGCGCAGCGCGTCGTGCAGGACCGTGCGCCGCACGCCGCGCCCGGGGGTGCCGCGGAACGCGTGGTCGACGTGACCGGTCGCCGTGCGGTAGCTGATCCCCGCGAGCACGTGCCCCGCGGGGTCGAGGTCCCACGCGCGCAGCAGGCGCAGCGCACCCGGCATCAGCCCCTCGCCGCAGGCCTTGTCGACCGTGCCGTCGCGGGCCTCGAGCACGACCACGTCGAGCCCGCGGCGGCGCGCCTCGACCGCGGCTGCCAGGCCCACGGGGCCGCCGCCCACCACGAGCACGTCGGTGTCCGTCACGGCACCGGCCCGCCGCGCGACGGCCGCGCCGCACGTCGCCCCGCGCTCACGCGCCCACGGTCGCCGCGCGCAGCGCGCGCTCCTCCGCGGGGATCCGATACCGCGCGAGCAGCACCGCGTTGAGCAGCGTGAACACGAGGGCCGTGACCCAGGCCGTGTGCACGAGCGGCAGCGCGATCCCCTCGGCGACCACCGCGACGTAGTTCGGGTGGCGCAGCCAGCGGTACGGCCCCCGGTCCACGAGCGGCAGGTCGGGCACGACGATCACGCGCGTGTTCCACCGCGGCCCGAGCGTCGCGATGCACCACCACCGCAGGCCCTGGCTCGCGACGACGAGCGCGAGCGCGGGCCACCCCAGCCAGGGCAGGAACGGCCGGTCGGCGACGAGCACCTCGACGACGCACGCGACGAGCAGCGCGGTGTGCAGCGCGACCATCGCGGGGAAGTGCCCGCGGCCGCTCTCGACGCCGCCGCGCGCGAACGACCAGCGGGCGTTGCGCGTCGACACGACGAGCTCGGCGACGCGCTCGACGGCCGTGAGGCCGACGACCACCAGGTAGAGGGTCAGCACCCGTGTCCTCCCGTGGACCACTCGAGCAGCACCATCTCCAGGCCCACGCCGGGCCCGAACGCGAGCAGCACGCCGGGGGAGCCCGCGGGCGTCCCCGCACGCAGCGTGCGGTCGAGCACGTGCAGCACCGACGCGGACGACAGGTTGCCGACGTCGGCGAGCGACGCGCGGCTCGCGTCGAGCGCGTCGCTGGGCAGGCCGAGCGCGTCCTGCACGGCGTCGAGGATGCGCGGGCCGCCCGCGTGCACGACCCACCGCGTGACGTCGCCCGGCTTGCGGCCGTGCGCGGCGAGCAGACCCTCGACGTCGGCCGCGACGCCCGCGCGCACGACGTCGGGCAGCCCCGCGGACAGCACGATGCGGAACCCCGAGGCGCCGACCCGCCAGCCGAGGTGGTCGGCGGTGCCCGGGTAGAGGCGGCTGCCGACCGCGACGACGCGGGGGCCGGTGGTGACCGCCGCGGCGGGGTGGTCGTCGCCGACGAGCACGGCCGCGGCGGCGCCGTCGCCGAACAGGCCGCTCGCGACGAGGTTCGCGGGGCTGGGGTCGTCGGGCTGCAGCGTGAGGGAGCACAGCTCGACGCTGACGACGAGCGCGACGTCGTGCGGGTGACCCGTGAGGTGGTCGTGCGTGCGGGCAAGCGCGGCCGCGCCGCCCGCGCACCCGAGGCCGAAGGACGGCACGCGCGTGACGTCGCGCCGCAGGCCGAGCCGGTCGACGAGCAGCGCGTCCACCGACGGGGCGCCGACGCCCGTGACGGACGTGAGGAACACGAGGTCGACGTCCTGCGCGGACAGCCCGGCCCGGTCCAGCGCGTCGGCCGCGGCGCGCGCCGCGAGCTCGGTGGCCAGCTCGAGGTACAGGTCGTTGGCCTGCCCGAAGTCGCGGACCTCGCCGTACCGCTCGAGGGGGAGGGCGAGGTGCCGCGTGCGGACGCCGCAGCCGGCGTGCAGCCGACGCGCGAGCGCCTCGGTGCGTGCGTCGCCCGCGGCGACCAGCGGCGCGACGACGTCGAGGATCTCCTGCTGCGAGCGCGGCGGCCCCGGCAGCGCGGGGGCGACGGCCAGCAGGTGCGACATCCCGGCATCGTGGCACGCGGCGGCGGTGCCCGCGCGGGGGGAGCGCAGGTCGCGCGCGCGTCGCGCGCAGGTCGCCCGGAGGCCGCGCGCACCGCGGTGCCGCGGGTTAGCGTCGCGTCGTGCGCGAGCCGTCCACGACCACCGACCCCGACCGCGCGGTGCGTCGCGACCCGGCCCGGCGGGCCGCACCCGGCAGGACCCTCGCGGGGCTGGTCCGCGCGTCCCACGCCGGACCGACGGTCGTCGTCACGGGTCTGTCGACGGCGCTGGCGGTCGGGCTCGCGGCGCCGCCGCGCACCGTGCTGCTCGTGCTCGTCGTCGTGCTCGCGGGCCAGCTGTCGATCGGCTGGTCGAACGACTGGCTCGACGCCGCGCGCGACCGCGCCGTGGCGCGCGCGGACAAGCCGGTGGTCGCGGGGACCGTGACGGCCCGGCTGCTGCGCGGCGCGGCCGGTGCCGCGGTCGTCGTGTCGGTGCTCGCGTCGCTGCCGACGGGAGCGCTCGCCGCGGGCACGCACCTCGTCGCGGTCGCGGCGGGCTGGGCGTACAACCTCGGGCTCAAGGCGACGGCGGCGTCCTGGCTGCCGTACGCGCTCGCGTTCGCGCTGCTCCCGGGGTTCGTCGTGCTCGCGCTGCCCGGGCCGGGCCGGCCGGCGGGGTGGCTGCTCGCGGTCGGTGCGCTGCTCGGCGTGGGCGCGCACCTCGCGAACGTCCTGCCCGACCTCGAGGACGACGTCGCGACGGGCGTGCGGGGCCTGCCGCACCGGCTGGGTCGGCGCGCGGCGAGCGTGCTGGCGCCGGCGGTCCTCGCGGTGGCGGTCGTGGTGGCCGTGCTCGGGCCGCCGGGGCCGCCGCGCGCCGCTGCCGCGACGGTCGGGGTCGTGGCGGTCCTGGTGGGCGTGGTCGCCGGGCTGGTCGGCCTGCGCCGCGGGCGCAGCCGCGCGCCGTTCACGCTCGCGATGGTCGTGGCCGTGCTGTGCGTCGTGGTGCTCGGCCTGTCGGGGACGTCGCGCGCCGTGGTCTGACGCGCGTCAGCGGTCCTCGACGTCGACGACCACACGCACGGGGTCGGCGAGCACCAGGACCCGGAACGCGCGGGGCCCGTCGTCGACGCCGACGAACGAGTCGGTCATGCCCTCGAACGTCAGGGGGCGCACGACGTGCTCGACGTCGCCGTCGTCCGGCCGCAGGTCCTGCGAGAACTCCTGCAGCCCGTCCTGCGTCGGGTAGGTGGTGCCCAGGAGCGTGACCTGGAGGATCGCGTCGCCGTCGACCTGTCGGACGGCGCCGCTCGGGTCCTCGACCGCGCGCTCGACGTACCGCACGCGGTAGCCGGGCGTGCCGGTGCCGCCCTCGAGCTGGTAGACGACGCGGTCGTACCCCTCGTGCTCGCCGGTGCGCACCCCGGTGACGACGTAGAGCGAGGCGTCCCCCTCGGACGTGAGCTCGGTGCCGGGCGCGGCGAAGCCGTCGAGCCCGTCCGTCGGCTCGGCGGCGCCGGGCGTGGCGGCGTCGGTCGGTGCCGTGCCGGTCGGCGTCGGCGTCGGGGACGACGTGCGCGTGGGCGTGGGCGTGGCGGAGACGGTCGTCGTGGCGGTCGACGTCGGCGCGGGGTCGTCGGCGCACGCCGCGAGGGCGGCGCCCAGGCCGAGCGTGGTCGCCACGGCGAGCAGCCGGCGGGCGGTCGTGGTCGTCATGGTGGCCTCCCTGTCGCGTGCGTCCACGCTAGGGGGCGGGGCGCCAGGCCGGGCGCGCGACCCGCCGAGGCGCGGCGGTCCGGGTCGACGTTCCACGCCATGGACGTGTGAACCACGATGTGAGACGAGGGGTGAGGGATGTGACACCCGCACGGGACAGGCGTAGGGTCGCCGACGTGCAGATGATCCTCGTAGTACTTCCTGAGCGCGCCGGCTGACGCCACCGCACAGGTCGCTCGTCGCGCGCGCTCGCCCCTCGTCCATCCCGGTGCCCGGGTCGAGGGGCTTTTTCGTGCCCGGCAGCCGCCCGGCGCACCCCGCACCGGACGACCACACCCGCACTCGACCCGCAGGAGACGACGATGGCTCAGGGTCCCCATCCCGCACCACCGCGCGCCACGGTGCGTTCCGTGCGCCCGGCCGCCGAGGCCGCGCCGCGCACCGACGCGCCGGCCGGCGAGCAGCGCATCGGCCCCGAGAAGGTCACCGGCGCGCAGTCGATCGTCCGCTCGCTCGAGGAGGCGGGCGTCGAGGTCGTCTTCGGGATCCCGGGCGGTGCGATCCTGCCGACCTACGACCCGCTCATGGACTCCTCGCGCGTGCGGCACGTGCTCGTGCGCCACGAGCAGGGGGGCGGGCACGCGGCCGCCGGCTACGCGTACTCCTCGGGCAAGGTCGGCGTCACCATGGCGACGTCCGGCCCGGGCGCGACCAACCTCGTCACCGCGATCGCCGACGCCAACATGGACTCGGTGCCGATGGTCGCGATCACCGGCCAGGTCGGTGCGTCGATGATCGGCACGGACGCGTTCCAGGAGGCCGACATCGTCGGCATCACGCTGCCGATCACCAAGCACAACTACCTGGTGACCGACCCCGACGACATCCCGCGCACGATCGCCGAGGCGTTCCACGTCGCGTCGTCGGGTCGACCCGGTCCCGTGCTCGTCGACATCGCGAAGTCGGCGATGCAGGCGCAGACCACGTTCTCGTGGCCGCAGGACGTCAACCTGCCCGGGTACCACCCGGTGACCAAGCCGCACGCCAAGCAGATCCGCGAGGCCGCGCGGCTGCTCGCGACCTCACGCCGGCCGGTGCTGTACGTGGGCGGCGGCGTGATCCGCGCGGGCGCGTCCGACCTGCTGCGCCGTCTGACCGACGCGTCGGGCGCCCCCGTCGTCACGACGCTCATGGCCCGCGGCGCGCTGCCCGACTCGCACCCGCAGCACCTCGGCATGCCCGGCATGCACGGCACGGTCGCCGCGGTGGCCGCGCTGCAGAAGGCCGACCTCGTGGTCGCGCTCGGTGCGCGGTTCGACGACCGCGTCACGGGCCTGCTGGCGTCGTTCGCGCCCGGCGCGACCGTCGTGCACGCCGACATCGACCCCGCTGAGATCGGCAAGAACAAGCGCGCCGACGTCCCGATCGTGGGCGACCTGCGCGAGGTGATCGCCGACCTGCTGCCCGAGCTCGAGCGCGAGCACGCCCAGCACGGCAGGCCGGACCTCGAGGCGTGGTGGAAGCAGCTCGACGACTGGCGCGCGACGTTCCCGCTCGGGTACGACGAGCCGACGGACGGCCTGCTCGCGCCGCAGCACGTCATCACCCGCATCGGCGAGATCTCCGGCCCGGAGTCGATCTTCGTGTCGGGCGTCGGGCAGCACCAGATGTGGGCCGCGCAGTTCATCCGCTACGAGCGGCCCGGCTCGTGGGTCAACTCCGGCGGCCTGGGCACCATGGGCTTCGCGGTGCCCGCCGCGATGGGCGCGAAGGTCGGCGACCCGTCGCGCACGGTCTGGGCGATCGACGGCGACGGCTGCTTCCAGATGACCAACCAGGAGCTCGCGACCTGCACGATCAACGAGATCCCCATCAAGGTCGCGGTGGTCAACAACAGCTCGTTGGGCATGGTCCGCCAGTGGCAGACCCTGTTCTACGAGTCGCGCTACTCCAACACCGACCTGCACACCGGCCACGGCACGGCGCGCGTCCCGGACTTCGTCAAGCTCGCCGACGCGTACGGCGCGGTGGGCCTGCGGTGCGAGACCAAGGCCGACGTCGACGCGACGATCAAGCGCGCGATGGAGATCGACGACCGCCCCGTCGTGGTCGACTTCACGGTCTCGCGCGACTCGATGGTGTGGCCGATGGTCGCCGCCGGCGTCAGCAACGACGCCATCCAGTACGCGCGGGGCATCAGCCCCGCGTGGGACCGCGAGGACTGAGGAAGGAACCGCGATGACCCGCCACACCCTGTCCGTCCTCGTCGAGAACAAGCCCGGCGTGCTCACGCGCGTCGCGGGGCTGTTCGCGCGCCGGTCCTTCAACATCCACTCGCTGGCCGTCGGCCCGACCGAGCACGCCGAGATCAGCCGCATCACGGTCGTCGTCGACGTCGACGCGCTGCCCCTGGAGCAGGTGACCAAGCAGCTCAACAAGCTGGTCAACGTCATCAAGATCGTCGAGCTCGAGGACGCCGCGTCGGTCCAGCGCGAGCTGCTGCTCGTCAAGGTCAAGGCCGACGTGTCGCAGCGCACGCACGTGCTCGAGGTCGTGCAGCTGTTCCGGGCGCACGTCGTCGACGTCGTGCCCGACACGGTCGTCATCGAGGCGACCGGCGGCCCGGGCAAGCTCGACGCCCTGCTGGCGGCCCTCGAGCCGTTCGGCATCCGTGAGATCGTGCAGTCCGGCACGGTCGCCATCGGCCGCGGCTCGCGGTCCATCACCGACCGCGCGCTCGAGCGCGTGAGCCGGTCCGCCTGACCCCGTCCAGACCCCACCCTGCCAAGACACACCACCGAGGAGATCCACCGTGGCTGAGCTGTTCTACGACGACGACGCCGACCTGTCGGTCATCCAGTCCAAGAAGGTCGCCGTCATCGGCTACGGCAGCCAGGGGCACGCGCACTCGCTCAACCTGCGCGACTCCGGCGTCGACGTGACCGTCGGCCTGCGCGAGGGCTCGGCGTCGCGGGCCAAGGCCGAGAACGAGGGCCTCAAGGTCGCCTCGGTCGCCGACGCGGTCGCCGGTGCCGACGTCGTCGTGATCCTCGCGCCCGACCAGGTGCAGCGCATCGTCTACCGCGAGGAGATCGAGCCGAACCTCAAGGACGGCGCCGCGCTCGTCTTCGGTCACGGCTTCAACATCCGCTACGGCTACATCAAGCCGGCCGCGGACCACGACGTGCTCATGGTCGCGCCCAAGGGCCCGGGCCACCTCGTCCGCCGCGAGTACGTCGACGGGCGCGGCGTGCCGGTCATCGTCGCGGTCGAGCAGGACGCGTCGGGCTCGGCGTGGGCGCTCGCGCTGTCGTACGCGAAGGCCATCGGCGGCCTGCGCGCGGCGGGCATCAAGACGACGTTCACCGAGGAGACCGAGACCGACCTGTTCGGTGAGCAGGCCGTCCTGTGCGGTGGCGTGTCGCAGCTCATCCAGTACGGCTTCGAGACCCTGACCGAGGCGGGCTACCAGCCCGAGGTCGCGTACTTCGAGGTGCTGCACGAGCTCAAGCTCATCGTCGACCTCATCTTCGAGGGCGGGATCACCAAGCAGCGCTGGTCGGTGTCGGACACGGCCGAGTACGGCGACTACGTCTCGGGCCCGCGCGTCATCACGCCCGAGGTCAAGGCGAACATGCAGGCCGTGCTCGCGGACATCCAGAACGGCGCGTTCGCGGAGCGCTTCATCACGGACCAGGACGCGGGCGCGCCCGAGTTCCAGGCGCTGCGTGAGAAGGGCCAGAACCACCCGATCGAGCCGGTCGGCCGCGAGCTGCGCCAGCTGTTCGCGTGGGTGAAGCCCTCGGACTCCGACTACACGGAGGGCAGCGCGGCGCGCTGACCGCAGGTGGGGGTCGCGCGGCACGTTCTTCGCCGCGCGGCACCCCCCTCCCACCGCGAGAGGGCGATCCAGCAACCGCTGGATCGCCCTCTCGCGGCTGGTGGGGGTGCAGGTCGCCGCGCGGCGCGCGAGGATCGCTGCGCGGGCGCGCCGCCCGTGACCTCGAGGGAAGGGTGCACGATGACCGAGCAGCTGCCGCAGGCCCCGGACGGCACGCAGGACACGCGGATCGCGGACTTCTGGGACGCGGCGCGCGGGCACCTGGGGTGGGGCAAGCTCGACCCGGTGATGGGGGAGACGGTCGACGGTGCGGTCGCCCCGCCGGCGTGGTCGTTCGGCGACGACCCGGTCGCGGCGGACGCGCTGCTCGGCCTGGTGCTCGAGGGGCGCAAGACGGCGACGTCGACGGCGCTCGCAGAGCTCACGGCGGCCGACGCGCCGCTGCCGCGCGTGGGGGACGTGTCGATCGTGCTGGACTCGCGCGGCGACCCGCGGGCGCTGCTGCGCACGACGGCGGTCGACGTCGTGCCGTTCGACGCGGTGGGTGACGAGCACGCCGCGGCGGAGGGCGAGGGCGACCGGTCGGTGGCGGCGTGGCGGCGCGAGCACGAGGCCGTGTGGCGGCGCGTGCTCGGGGACGCGGCGTTCTCGCCGACGATGGACGTCGTCACGGAGCGGTTCGAGCTCGTGTACCCGACGACGGGGGCGGCGCCGGCGGTCGACTGAGCCAGCGTCCGTCTGATGAGACGAGACGTCCGAGGCGTGGACCGCTGGTTACTGTGGCGGCATGGCTGACACGACCCCTCCCACGTCCCTGAACCTGGCCGTCGTGGCCGGCGACGGCATCGGGACGGAGGTCGTCGAGCAGGGGCTCCTCGTGCTCGAGCAGGCCCTGCACGGCACCGGCACCACGGTCCGCACGACCGACTTCGACCTCGGCGCCCGGCGCTGGCACGCCACGGGCGAGACCCTCACGGACGAGGACCTCGCCGCGATCCGCACGCACGACGCGATCCTGCTCGGTGCGATCGGCGACCCGAGCGTGCCGTCGGGCGTCCTCGAGCGCGGGCTGCTGCTCAAGCTGCGCTTCGCGCTCGACCACTACGTCAACCTGCGCCCCAGCACGCTCTTCCCGGGCGTCGCGAGCCCCCTCGCCGCCCCCGGCGACGTCGACTTCGTCGTCGTGCGCGAGGGCACCGAGGGTCCCTACGTCGGCAACGGTGGCGCGATCCGCGTCGGCACGCCCGCCGAGGTCGCGAACGAGGTGAGCGTCAACACCGCGTTCGGCGTCGAGCGCGTCGTGCGCGACGCGTTCGCGCGCGCCGCGGCTCGCCCGCGCAAGAAGCTCACGCTCGTGCACAAGCACAACGTGCTGGTGCACGCGGGTCACCTGTGGCGCCGCACGGTCGAGGCCGTCAACGCCGAGTTCCCCGACGTCACGGTGGACTACCTGCACGTCGACGCGGCGACGATCTTCCTCGTCACCGACCCCGCGCGGTTCGACGTCATCGTGACCGACAACCTGTTCGGCGACATCCTCACCGACCTGGCCGCCGCCATCACGGGCGGCATCGGCCTCGCGGCGTCGGCCAACATCAACCCCGACCGCACCGCGCCGAGCATGTTCGAGCCCGTGCACGGCTCGGCCCCCGACATCGCCGGGCAGGGCAAGGCCGACCCCACCGCGACGGTGCTGTCGGTCGCGCTGCTGCTCGACCACGTCGGCCTGCCCGACGCCGCGCGCGCCGTCGAGGCCGCGGTGGCCGCCGACGTCGCCGAGCGCGCCGGCCGAGTACGGTCGACGGCCGAGGTGGGCAAGGACCTCGCCGCCCGCGTCGCCGGCTGACGCCCCGCCCGGGGCTCGCCGACGACGCCGCGCACGACGAGCGTCCGTCGGTCCGCAGGCGCGCGCCTGCACCCTGTCCACCCGGCCGTCCGCACCGGTACCGTCGACGTCGACCCTGGTGAAAGGCCCCCCGATGAGCACCCTCACGACCCCCTCGTCCGCCGCGTTCGCGCTGCACCGCACCGACCACCCCGTCCCGGACGCCGAGCGCGCGGCCGCGCTCGCGTCGCCGCGCTTCGGCACGGTGTTCACCGACCACATGGCCCGCGTCTCGTGGACCCACGCGGACGGGTGGGCCGACCGCCGCGTCGAGCCGTACGGCCCGCTGCAGCTCGACCCCGCGACCGCCGTCCTGCACTACGCGCAGGAGATCTTCGAGGGCCTCAAGGCGTACCGGCACCCCGACGGCAGCGTGTGGTCGTTCCGCCCGGAGGCCAACGCGGCACGGTTCGCGCGCTCGGCGCAGCGGCTCGCGCTGCCCGAGCTGTCCGAGGCGGACTTCCTCGGCGCGATCCGCGCGCTGGTGGAGGTCGACCGCGAGTGGGTGCCGTCGGGCGAGGAGACGAGCCTGTACCTGCGGCCGTTCATGTACGCGTCCGAGCGGTTCCTCGGCGTGCGGCCGTCGCTCGAGGCCGAGTTCCTCGTGATCGCGTCGCCCGTCGGCCCGTACTTCGCGGGCGGCGTCAAGCCCGTGTCGATCTGGGTGTCGCAGCAGTACCACCGCGCCGGCGCGGGCGGCACGGGGGCGGCCAAGTGCGGCGGCAACTACGCCGCGAGCCTGCTCCCGCAGCAGGAGGCGTACGCCAAGGGCTTCGAGCAGGTCTGCTTCCTCGACGACCGCACGGGCACGCAGCTCGAGGAGCTCGGCGGGATGAACGTCGTCGTCGTGCGGGCCGACGGCTCGGTCGTGACCCCGCCGGTGTCGGGCACGATCCTCGAGGGCGTCACGCGCTCGTCGATCCTGCAGCTGCTCTCCGACGCGGGGCACGAGGTGTCCGAGCGGCCCGTGCTGCTCGACGAGCTGCGCCGCGACCTCGCCGACGGCAGCGTCACCGAGGTGTTCGCCTGCGGCACCGCCGCGGTGATGACGCCGATCGGGCGGCTCGCGAGCGACGACTTCGACCTCGTGGTCGGCGACGGCGAGGCCGGCCCGGTGACCATGCGGATCCGCGCCGAGCTCACCGACGTGCAGTACGGCCGCGCGGCCGACCGGCACGGCTGGATGCACCGGCTCGTCTGACCGGCGGCGCCGTGCGGCGGGGGACGCCTCGCCGCACGGCCCGCACCGGACGGCTGTTCCGCATGATGGACCGCCTGCCGCACGCGGGCGGCGTGTGCGACGATCACCCTGTGACCCGCTTCACGCTCATCATCGCGTAGCGCGTCGGCCCACCCGCCGACGCGCAGACCTCCCGTCCTCGGGGGGTCTTTTTGTTGGTCCAGACGTCAGCCCGGCACCACCCCCGCCGGGCGGACACGTCGACGAGGCACCGGCACCACCCCCGCCGGTCGCGCACCCGCCGACGCACGCCCGCACCGCCGAAGGAGCACCCCGTGAACGCCCCCGCGTCGCCCACCTTCCACGTCTACGACACGACGCTGCGCGACGGTGCGCAGCAGGAGGGCATCAACCTGTCGGTCGCCGACAAGCTCGCGATCGCCCCGCTGCTGGACGAGCTGGGCGTCGGGTTCATCGAGGGCGGCTGGCCGGGCGCGGTGCCGAAGGACACCGAGTTCTTCAAGCGCGCCGCCAAGGAGCTCGACCTGCGGCACGCGGAGCTCGCGGCGTTCGGCGCGACCCGCAAGGCGGGCGTGCGCGCGGTCGACGACCCGCAGGTGCGGGCGCTGCTCGACTCCGAGGCCCCGGTCGTCACGCTCGTCGCGAAGTCCGACGTGCGGCACGTCGAGCGCGCGCTGCGCACGACCCCCGACGAGGGTCTCGCGATGATCGCGGACACGGTCGCGTTCCTCGTGCGCGAGGGGCGGCGCGTGTTCGTCGACGCCGAGCACTTCTTCGACGGCTACCGGTACGACGCCGACTTCGCGGTGCGTGCGACGCGGGCGGCGTTCGAGGCCGGTGCCGAGGTCGTCGCGCTGTGCGACACCAACGGCGGGATGCTGCCCGACCAGGTGCGCGAGGTCGTCGCCGCCGTGCGGGCCGCCGTCGGCCCCGACGCGGTGCTGGGCATGCACGCGCACAACGACTCGGGCTGCGCGGTCGCCAACACGCTCGCGGCCGTGGACGCGGGCTGCGCGCACGTGCAGGGCACCGTCAACGGCTACGGCGAGCGCACGGGCAACGCCGACCTGCTGTCGGTCGTCGCGAACCTCGAGCTCAAGCTCGGACGCCGCGTGCTCGCGCGCACCGACGACTCGCCCGGCGGTCTGCCCGAGCTCACGCGCATCGCGCACGCCATCAGCGAGCTCACCAACATCTCGCCGTTCGCGCGTCAGCCCTACGTGGGCGCCAGCGCGTTCGCGCACAAGGCCGGGCTGCACGCGTCGGCGATCAAGGTCGACCCCGACCTCTACCAGCACACCGACCCCGCGCTGGTCGGCAACGACATGCGCATGCTCGTGTCCGACATGGCGGGCCGCGCGTCGATCGAGCTCAAGGGGCGCCAGCTCGGCATCGACCTGGCCGAGCAGCCCGCGGTCCTCTCGCGCGTCACCGACCGCGTGAAGGACGCCGAGGCGCACGGCTACACGTTCGAGGCCGCCGACGCGTCGTTCGAGCTGCTGCTCGTGGAGGAGCTCGAGGGCGCGCGCCCGGGGTACTTCCGCGTCGAGTCGTGGCGCACGATCGTCGAGCGCAACGGCGGTCGCGGCACGCCCGCGACGGCCGAGGCGACCGTGAAGCTGCACGCGGGCGGCGAGCGGATCGTCAGCACCGGCGAGGGCAACGGTCCCGTCAACGCGCTGGACCACGCGCTGCGGCACGCGCTGCTGCGCGTCTACCCGGAGCTCGAGGGCTTCGAGCTCATCGACTTCAAGGTCCGCATCCTCGACCAGATGCAGGGCACCGACGCCGTCACGCGCGTGCTCATCGAGACGACGGACGGCGAGACGTCGTGGAGCACGGTCGGCGTGGGGCCCAACCTCATCGAGGCCTCGTGGGAGGCGCTCACCGACTCCGCGATCTGGGGTCTGCGCCACCGGGGCGTCCTGCCGCGCTGACGCCGCCGCGGGTGCGGGGTGCGCCCGCGGGTCGTCGCGCCGGGGACGGACGCACGCCCTAGCCTCGGGGGTGGCCCCCGCGGCCCGTAACGGAAGGAGCCCCCGTGTCCGGCTCGGCCCCGCCCCCGCCCTCCGGCGACGAGGCGAGGTGGCGCGCGGACGCGCGGCCGGGCGGCGGTGCCCGCCCGGGCCGCGGGTGGCGACGCGCGGGGTGGGTCGCGGTCGTGGTGCTCGTGCTCGTCGGCGTCGTCGTGCTGGCCACGCGTCCCTGGGCCGTGGACGCGACACCCGTCCCCACGGCGACGGTCGTCGCGGCGACGCCGTCCGCCACGGACGACGCGTCGCCGGACGCCCCGACGCCCGGCCCGACGTCGACGGCGGTGAGCCCGCCGGGCGCCGACGCGCGCTTCGACGCGACGACAGCCGCGTCGCTGCTCGTCACGCGCGCCGACCTCGAGCAGGCCGTCCCGGCCGCCGCCGCGGGTGTGGGGCGCGGTCTCGAGCCCGGCACCAGCACGTGGGGCCTGCCCGAGGGTGCGGTCGTCGAGCCGCCCGAGTGCCTGCCGGCCGTCACGGTCGTGACGTCGCCGCCGGTGCACCACGACGCGCAGTCGTGGGGCAACGACGAGATGACGTTCGAGCAGGACGTCGTCGTGCTCCCGGACGCGGCCGCGGCGAGCGACGCGTTCCGCGCGCTGGTCACGACCGTCGACGCGTGCGCCCGGTACACGCGGGTGGTGCCCGGCGCGGCCGGCACGACCTGGACGGCCGAGCCCGCGCTCGAGGGGCAGGGCGTGTTCCCGGCGATCGTGCAGGACGTCACGGCCGTGACCGAGGGGGTCGCGGTGCCGCAGGTCACGGGCCACGTGCTGGTCGGCAACGCCGTGGTCACCTGGACGGCGAGCGCCCCGACCGCCGCCGACGCGCAGGCCGCCCACGCCGTGCTGGGCTCGTCCGCGGAGCTGAGCGCGGTCGTCGAGTCGCGCGCGCTCGCGGCGGTCCGTGCGCTGACCTGAGCAGGGCCGCGGCGCGCCTAGGGTGGGGGTGTGCACGGTGAGTACAAGGTGCCCGACGGCAAGCTCGTGGTGATCGACCTCGAGGTCGACGACGACGGCCGGCTGCGGGACGTCGTCCTGTCCGGAGACTTCTTCCTCGAGCCCGACGACGCGCTCGGCGTGCTCGCCGGCGCCCTCGTGGGCGTGCCGCGCGACGCGCACGTCGCGCAGCTCGTCCAGGTGCTCGACGACGCGCTGCGCCTCGCGCAGGAGCAGGGCCGGATCGTGGCGCCGGTCGCGATGGTCGGGTTCGACACGCGCGCGGTCGCGGTCGCGGTGCGTCGCGCGCTCGGGTTGTCGACCGCGTGGTCGGACCACGAGTTCGCGGTGCTGCACCCGGGGCCGATGCCGCCGGCGGTGCACGCGGCCCTCGACCAGGTGCTCACCGAGGAGCTCGACGCGGGGCGTCGCGGACCCACGCTGCGCTTCTGGGAGTGGGAGGACCCGGCGGTCGTCATCGGCTCGTTCCAGTCGCTGCGCAACGAGGTCGACCTCGACGCGGCGCGGGACCTGGGCGTGACGGTCGTGCGCCGCGTCTCGGGCGGCGGCGCGATGTTCATGGAGGCCGGCAACTGCATCACGTTCTCGCTGGTGGTGCCGGGCTCGCTGGTCGACGGCATGTCGTTCGAGGACTCGTACGCGTTCCTCAACGCGTGGGTGCTGGGTGCGCTCGCCGACGTCGGCGTGCAGGCCACCACGGCGGGCCTCAACGACATCGCGTCACCCGCGGGGAAGATCGCCGGGTCGGCGCAGAAGCGGCTCGCGGGCGGCGCCGTGCTGCACCACGTGACGATGGCGTACGACATCGACGCCGACAAGATGCTCCAGGTGCTGCGCATCGGGCGCGAGAAGCTGTCCGACAAGGGCACGCGCTCGGCGAACAAGCGGGTCGACCCGGTGCGCTCGCAGACCCGGCTGCCGCGCGAGCAGGTCATCGACGCGTTCGTCGCGCACTTCCGCGGCCGGTACCGCACGGTCGACGACGAGCTGCGTCCCGCCGAGATCGAGCGCGCGCTGCACCTCGTCGAGACGAAGTTCTCCGACCCGGCGTGGACCGCGCGCGTGCCCTGACCCGACCCGCCGGATGCTGCGCGCCCCGGCGCGGGTCCGGGTGCACGGCTCAGACCGCGCCGTCGAGAACGACGGCCAGGGCGGCGAGGCCGAGCAGCAGGAGCGCCGCGGCGCATGCCGTGACGAGACGGCCACCCGGGGCGCGGTCCGTCGCGTCCGACGCGGACGCAGCAGGTCGTGTCGCGGGGCGGCGGGGTCCGCCCGTGCGCCGGCGCCGGGCCGCGACCAGCACGACGACCGCCAAGGTGGTGCCCGCCACCGCGACCCCCCACGCCGCCACGCCCCAGACCTCTGACAGCAGTCGCCCGGCCGCGACCGACCCCGCCACGAGCCCGAGCGCGGTGCGGCGCCAGGCCAGCGAGGTCCGCTCGGGCGCGAGCGTCGGCCGGCCCGGGCCGGTCATGCCAGCAGCAGCCCGAGCAGCACGAGCAGCCCGGCCACGCCCATGCCCGCCACGAGCACGCCGAACCCCAGCGGGGCGGGCAGCGGGTCGCCGCGCCGCATCGCCCGCTCGGCGCGGGCCCAGCCCCACCAGGCGAGGGTCGGCGCGATCGTCCCGAGCGCGACGAGCAGCACCGACGCCGTCAGTCGCGGGCCGGGCGCGATCGGCAGGTCGAGCGCCTCGAGCGCGACGCCACCGGCGAGCAGCGCGAGCCCGGTGCGCGCCCACGCGAGGAACGTGCGCTCGTTGGCGAGCGAGAAGCGCGCGTCGGGCTCGATGCCGACGCGGTAGACCCACCGCGGGAAGCGGCGGTCGGGAGCGGGGGACATGCCCCCATCCTCGCAACGCGCGCGGCCGCGGCGCGTCACGGGGTCCGGCGCGTCCCGAACACGGCGGTCCCGACCCGCACGACCGTCGCGCCCTCGGCGACGGCGGCCTCGAGGTCGCCGCTCATGCCCATCGACAGCCCGTGCGCGTCGGCGGTCCCGGGCGCACCCGACGCGACCACGGCGTCGCGGACCGCGCGCAGCCGCGCGTAGCCGGCGCGGACCACGCGCTCGTCGTCGCTGCGCGCACCGACCGTCATGACGCCGGCGAGCCGCAGCCCCGGCAGCGCGGCGACGCGCACCGCGAGGTCGGGCGCCTCGGCGGGGGAGGTGCCGTGCTTGGTGGGCTCGCCCGAGACGTTGACCTGCACCCACACGTCGAGCGGTGCCGCGCGGTCCTGCACGCGCTGCGACAGCCGGAGCGCGAGCGCGTCGTCGGCGAGGGACTGCACCGCGGCGGCCCAGCGCAGCGCCGCGTTGACCTTGTTGGACTGCAGCGGTCCGATCACGTGCCAGGTCGGGGCGAGGTCGGTGAGGTGCGGCGCGGTCGCGACGAGCTCCTGCACGCGGTTCTCGCCGAGCAGCACCGGGGCCGTGCCCGACCCGGCCGCGCGGGCCGCGGCGTCGGCGAGCAGGGCGGCGCGCACCGCCGGCGCGTCCATGGTCTTCGCTGCGAGCAGCACGCGGACCTCGTGCGGGTCGCGCCCGGCGGCCGAGCACGCCGACCGCACCCGCTCGTGCACGCGAGCGAGGCGCGCCGCGACGTCCTGGACCTCCACGACGCCCGACCGTACCCGTCGGGCGCGGCCGGGTCGGCACGGCTCCGCCCGGTGGACGCCGGTGCCCGGGGTCGAGTCCCTCCAGGCGCCGCCGTGTGG
This sequence comes from Cellulomonas sp. FA1, assembly GCF_000986825.1. NCBI lineage: Bacteria > Bacillati > Actinomycetota > Actinomycetes > Micrococcales > Cellulomonadaceae > Cellulomonas > Cellulomonas sp. FA1. The sequence goes on from NZ_LBMY01000001.1 coordinate 219,003, forward strand.
CGTCGGCCTCCACCCCGCACCATGCTGGCGGGGTGGAGGCGTGCACGGGCCGGCTGCTGGTCGCGACGCCGGGACTGCGGGACGGCAGCTTCCGGCGCAGCGTCGTGCTCGTCCTCGAGCACACCGCGGACGGTGCGCTCGGGGTCGTGCTCGACCGGCCGCTCGAGGTGGACGCGTCGGCCGTGCTGCCGCGCTGGCAGCCCCACCTGAGCGCACCGGGCCGCCTGTTCAACGGCGGCCCGGTCGCGCGGGACTCGGTGCTCGCGCTCGCCGACGTCGACCGCGACGACGTGCCGCCGGGCGTGCAGGCGCTCGAGACGCGGCTGGGGGTCGTCGACCTCGACGCACCGCCCGAGCTCGTGGCGGGCGGCGTCCGGGGTCTGCGGCTGTTCGTGGGCTACGCGGGGTGGGCCGCCGGGCAGCTCGACGCCGAGGTCGAGGCGGGCGGCTGGTTCGTCGTCGACCACGAACCCGGTGACGCGTTCAGCGCCGACCCGCGCGGGCTGTGGCGCCGCGTGCTGCGGCGCCAGCCCGGCGACCTCGCGTTCCTGTCGACGGCGCCGGACGACGTGTCGATGAACTGAGGCCGCCGGGCGGGCGTCACGCGGCGTCGGCCGCGGCCAGTAGGTCGTCCAGCAGGTGCGCCATGTTCCGTGACAGGCGCGCGTGGTGGTCGGTCACGTACAGCACGTCGTCGGCGGTGGAGGCCCGCAGCCCGAGGACGTGCTCGGCGAGCCACTCCCACGCGACGCAGAGCTCGCCGTCGCGCTGCACGGCCTCGGCGAGCATCGACCGGACGCGCCCGTCGACGAGCGCGCCCACCGAGCCGCGCGCGAGCTCGACGACGCGGCCGTCGGGGAGCGTGAGCGTCGCGGTCGCGCCGTCGGTCGTGAGCCGGGCGCCGTGGACGTCGGCGACGAACGACAGCGGCACGTACACGTACCGGCCGCGGACCTGCGCGTCGCCGTCGAGCCCGTGGTACTTCAGCTTCTCGTGCACGAACGCCGGCGTCGACAGCGGCACCGTGCGCCCGTGCAGCCACGCGTGCCCGCGGCCCGCGGCCACCGCGACGCCGAACGCGTCGCCCGTGCGCGGCAGCTGGGGCGTCGTGCGCGTGATCGTCCCGTCCGGCTCGCGGCGCACGCCCGAGAACAGGTGGGACCACACCAGCTCGGCGTCGTCGAACGTCTGCCCGTGGTCGCGGTTGTGGACGTCGCGGAACACGACGTCGGCGTGCGCGCCGCTGTAGAACGCGAGGTTGTCCTCGCCGACGACCGACACCTGCGGCGGCGTCGTGACGCCGTTGACGCGCAGCCAGTACTCCCGGTTGAGCCGCAGCACCTCGCGCGGCGACGCGCCGTAGTGCGGGGGCACGGCGTCGCGCTCGAGACGCGTCTGCCAGATCGCGAGCGGCCCGGCACGGTTGACGACCGCGCCGTCGGCGTCGAACAGCAGGCGCGGGTCGCTGGGGCCCCCGGAGCCCGCGGCGCCCGCCAGCACGTCGCCGAAGTACCGCGCGAACTGGCCGGTCATCACGTTCCCCATCGACATGCCCTGCATGTAGACCCGGCCCGGGTCGATGGCGTGCTCGGCGACGGTCCGCTCGACGAGCGCCCGCACGAACGCGAGGTCGTGGTTCTCGTCGGGGCTCGCGGCGGGCGGGTTGAGGTACACGCCGCTCGGGTTCGGGGTGGTCGCGGCGGCGACGTCGTCCCCGCCGACCTCGATGAGCCAGAACCGCCGACGGCTGGCGTCGGGGAACACGACGACGAACCCCTCGCGCTCGGCCAGGAGGGTCCACGACGTGTAGACGGCCTGGCCCCAGCCGGTCATGAGCCCGCCGTGCATCGAGACGACCAGGGCGGTGGGGGTGCTCGGGTCGTAGCTCGACGGCACGTACGTGTACCAGGTGTCCTCGACGCCGTCGACGAGCACGCCGCGGTGCTCGCGCAGGCGCTCGGGGTACGGCTGGGAGTTGTTGCCGTTCTCGTTGACGACGACGTCCGAGCCCTTGAGGTGCTCGGGCAGGTAGTCCCGGTTGTCGTCGTCGGGGACGCCGGGGCGCAGGACGATGTGCGACATCGCGTTGCTGTCCAATCTGGGCGGTCAGCCCTTGACCGCGCCGAGCATGATGCCCTTCGCGAAGTACTTCTGGAGCATCGGGTAGATGACGAGCAGGGGCAGCAGCGCGACGAACGCGACGGCCATCCGGATCGAGACCTGCGGCAGCTGCGCGGTCGACCCGGTGGAGCCCGCGCTGTTGCTCGACACGGCCTGGACGTCCTGGATGATCTTGTTGAGGTACGTCTGGATGCTGAACAGGTTGGAGTCGTTGACGTAGTACAGGCCGTTCATCCAGTCGTTCCAGTACATGAGGCCGATGAACAGCCCGATCGTCACCATGATCGGCTTGCCGAGCGGCAGGACGATCTTCAGGTAGGTGCGCACGTAGCCGGCGCCGTCCATCTTCGCGGCCTCGTAGACCTCGCGCGGGATGTTCACCTCGTAGAACGTGCGCATGAGGATGACGTTGAACGCGTTCACGAGCAGCGTGGGCACGATGTAGGCCAGGAGCGTGTTCCGCACGCCGAGCTCCGACCACATGATGTACGCGGGCACCAGGCCGCCGTTGAACAGCAGCGTGAAGAACACGAGGAAGCCGATCACGCGCCGGCCCGGCAGCTCCGGGAGCGACAGCGCGTACGCGAGCGTCGACGTGAGGAACAGGCCCAGCGCGGTGCCGACGGCGGTCACGAGGATCGTGATCCCGTACGCGCGCAGGATGGTCGACGCGTTCTGGAACAGGTAGACGTACGCGTCGAGGCTGAGCTCGCGCGGGAAGAACGAGTACCCGTCGGCGACCAGGGTCGCGTCGGCCGTGATCGAGGACATGAACAGCAGGACGACGGGCAGCACCATCGAGGCCGTGACCAGCGCCAGGACCACGTGCACGACGACCGTGTAGACGCTCGCGCGGGGTTTCATCGTGGACACCTCTCAGAAGATCGCGCTCTTGGCGTGGTACCGGCGCACGAGGCCGTTGACGGCCAGCACCAGCACGAAGCCCACGACGGACTGGAAGAACCCGGCGGCGGACGAGTTGCCGATGCCGCCGGCGGACGTGAGCGCGCGGTACACGTACGTGTCGATGGTGGTCGTCACGTCGTAGATCGCGCCCGAGTTCATGGGCACCTGGTAGAAGAGCCCGAAGTCCGAGTAGAAGATGCGCCCGATCGCGAGCAGGAACAGCACGATCACGGTGGGCACGAGGTTGGGCAGCGTGACGTTGCGGATCCGCTGCCAGCGGTTCGCGCCGTCCACCCACGCGGCCTCGTGCAGCGCGGGGTCGATCCCGACGATCGCGGCGAGGTACAGCAGGGTCGAGTAGCCGACCATCTTCCACAGGTTGACCAGCACGAGGATGCCGGGCCACCACTTGCTCTCGCTGTACCAGGTGACGGGGTCGTCGGCGAACAGCGTGCTGTTGAGCATGCCGTTCTCGTGGCTGAGGAAGGCGAACACGATGTAGCTGATGACGACCATCGAGAGCATGAACGGCAGCAGCACCGAGCCCTGGTACAGCTTCTTGAGCCGCGTGCTGAGCACGTCGTTGATCATGATCGCGAGGACGATCGCCACGACGTTCGTGACGACGATGAACGCGACGTTGTACAGCAGCGTGTTGCGGATGATCTCGGCGGCCTGGCCGCTGCCGAACAGGTAGCGGAAGTTGTCGAACCCGACCCACGGGCTGCCGAACAGCCCGTCGCGGACGTTGAACTTCTTGAACGCCACGACGATGCCGGCCATCGGCACGTAGTTGTTCACCAGCAGGTAGGCGAGCGCGGGGAGGATCAGCAGGTAGAGCGGCAGGTAGGCCCGCAGGCGGCCGCGGGCGCGGGTCCGCCGCCGGTGCCCGGCGGCGGGGCGGTGCCCGCGCGCCGGGGCCCGGGGTCGCCGGGGCGCCGCCGCCGTGGTCGGCAGCGCCCCCGTCGTCTCAGTCGCGTGCGTCATCGTCGTGCGCTCACCGCTGCGCGAGCCACGCGTCGAGCTGACGCTGCTTCTCGGCGATGACGTCCTCGATGCCGGCGCCCTCGAGCGCGGCGTTGAACTCCGCGAGGCCGGTCGCCGGGTCGAGCACGCCGAACGACACCTGCTTCTTGTACTGCTCGACGATCGTGTTGAGCTGCGCGACCTGGTTCGAGACGGGCGTCGGGTCGAAGAAGAACCCGTAGCCCTTCGACACGAGCGCCTCGTCGGCCTGCGCCGCGTAGAGGTCCTTGAGGTCGGCGGGGTTGCCGGCCCACACGTGCCCGGCGAACTGGTTGGGGAGCAGGAACCCGGCGTCGTTGTGGTAGGCGACCGAGGTGAGGTCCTTGCCCTGCGGGTAGTCGGCCGTGCCGTCGGCCGCCTCGACCCAGTCGTCGCCCTCGACGCCCCAGTTGAGCAGGTCGTTGAACTCGCCGCTGGTGTACGCCCAGTTGAGGAACTCGAACGCCTTCTCGGGGTCCTTCGACGCGCTCGCGACGCTCAGCAGCGCACCGGCCGACGCGGACGTGGACTTGACGCCCTGCGAGATCGGGATGATCTCGACCTCGTAACCGGTCTGCGAGAGCTTCTCGACCGCCGTGTTGGGCTTGTAGCTCTTGATGAAGGAGAACGTGTTGCCGGCCTTCATCTTCACCTCGCCCTCGTCCTGGTTCACGGCGACGTCGCGCGACGTGTAGCCGGCCTGGTACCACCCGCGGTTGATCTCCGCGAACTCGCGGTACTGGTCGGACGCGTACCAGTTCGTCACGGTGGTGGTCTGCCCGTAGTCCTCGAGCACGCCGAGGATGTCGCCGAGCGGGTCGATGTAGGAGAACGTCTGGATGCCCATCGTGAAGGTGCCGTCGAACGGCACCATGTCGGGGTGGGCGGCCTTGACGTCCGCGAAGAGCTGCGTGATCTGGTCGAACGACGCGTAGTCGTCGGTGCTGACGTCGAAGTCGTCGACCGAGTAGCCGAGCTCGTCGAACACGTCCTTGCGGACGATGAGGCCGGCGGGGCTCGTGCTCTCCTTCATGGTCGGGAACCCGACCTGGAACCCGTCGATCGTCGCGGCGTCCGCGTCGTCGCCGAACAGCTCGTGGATGTCGGGCGTGAGCTCGGCGTAGTCGGCCGCGTTCTCGAGGTAGCCGGCGTCGACGAACGTGCCGAAGTCCTGCGAGAAGACGTAGACGACGTCGAGCGGGTCGGAGCCCGACGCGAGCATGAGCGGGAGCTTGGCGAAGTAGTCCGCGAACGTGACCGGCACGAGGTTCACCGTCATGTTCAGCTCACGCGTCGTGAGCTCGTTCACGGCGTCCTTGAGCGCCTGGGTCGGCTCGCCGCCGACGGTCATGTAGGCGAAGTTCACCTCGTACGGCGTGTCGTCGCCGGCGTCGCCGGTGCCGCAGCCCGCGAGCACCAGCGGCACCGCCAGCAGCGGGGCCAGGAGCCGCCTCGTCGTGCGCGTCATGGGTTCCTCATCTCCGAAGGGTCGACCACCGCGCGTCGCTGCGGGTGGGGAGGGGCGGCCGCGGGGGAGGCGGCCGTGGTCGTCAGAAGGGGTTGGTCTCGGCGTCGGGGAGGCCGAAGAACTCGAAGGCGCGCCTGATCGCGAGGTCCCAGAACGGCCACTCGTGGGCGTACCCGTCCTCGACCCAGAACTCGGCGTCGAGGCCGATGCGCGCGGCGTGGTCGCGGAACGCCAGCAGGTTGTCGTGGATGAGCGCGTCGTCGGCGCCGCACGCGAACAGCATCCGCGGCAGCGACGTGCCGGCGGCGACCTGCTCGTCGATGACGCGCCAGACGTTCTCGTCGGACGCGAGGAACGCGTCGAGGCCGCCCGCGTTGTCGACCATGCCGCGCAGCCGCTGGGTCATGGGGTCGGTCGACGCGGTCACCTGCTCGTGCGTGAGGCCGGAGAGGTCGACCGGTGCGGCGGACAGCACGGCGGCGGCCGCGAACAGGTCGGGGTGGCTCGCCGCGAGCTTGACGGTGCCGCGCCCGCCCATCGACAGGCCGGCGACGAAGTTGTCCTCGCGGCGCGGGGAGACGGGCAGCCAGTGGTGCACGAGCGGCATGAGCTCGTGCACGAGGTGGTCGTGCATGTCGTAGCCCAGCGAGAACCCGCTCCAGTTGGCGTAGTTGCTGTTGAGGGCGCTGGGCATGACGAGCACGACGCCCTTGGCGGCCGCGTAGCGCTCGACGTTGGTCTTGCGCACCCAGTCGGTGTGGTCGCCGAACGTGCCGTGCAGCAGCCAGACCACCTTGAGGTCCTGCTGCGCGGCGTAGAAGGCGGCCGGGTCCAGGTGACGCGGCATGTCCGGCAGGACCACGCTCACGGTCTGGTTCGACCGCAGGTAGCGGCTCTCGAACGTCAGCGTCATCAAGGCCATCGTGACTCCCTCGTCCCGCTCGGCTGCGGTTTGCTGTCGCAACATAGGCAGCGTGCTGAAGAAGTGTCAATACCGCTGATGTCACGGCTGGATCACGCGCCGGAAGATCACCCGAGATGTCGTGTTCCCGCTGGCGCGGGAGCGTTCTCACCTGCGCAAACGCTCACATGAGCGCGCGATCTGCGGCGCGAGTCGGGATTGTCGGACGTGCTAAAAGTTCAGCAATGCGGACTTCCGAAACCGTGGCCAGGCTGCTAACGTCCAGGCATCGCCAACGCCGGCGCAGGTCGGCGCACCGACCGCTCACCCAGGGGGTAGGACCGCGTGGAACGCACCCGGAAGGTCACCATCAAGGACGTCGCCCGCCACGCGGGCCTGTCGTCCACCACGGTCTCGGTGATCCTCAACGGGCGCGCCGACGAGTTCCGCATCGCGCAGCCCACGCGCGACGTCGTGCTCGCCGCCGCCGCCGAGCTCGGCTACCGCACGCCCCGGTCCACGCGGCCGCGCAAGGTCGAGACCCCCACCGGGCTCTGGACGATCCTCGCGCCCTACGACTTCGACGCGGGGCCCACGGTCGGCTTCTTCAACGGCGTGCGCGCGTACACCCGCGAGCACCGGCTCGACGTCGAGACCGTGCTGCTGCCGTTCGAGCGCGGCCGGCTGCGCGACAAGGCGCGCTGGCTCACGCCCGGCTTCACGTCCGGCGTGATCCTCGTGGGCCTCGACGACGACGACGTCGCGTACGTCGAGGGCGCCGACCTCGACGTGCCCGTCGTGCTGTTCAACCGCGTCGCCAAGCGCAGCTCGGCCGTGAGCATCGACGACTACGGCACGGGCCACCGCGCCGCCGAGCACGTCCTGGCGCGCGGGCGCACGAACGCCGCCGTCATCGCGCCCGAGTACGCGAGCCGCCACCTCAGCGTCCGCGCCGTCGGGTTCGCCGACGGGCTCCGCGAGCGGCTCGGCGCCGCCGCCGCCGAGGCCATGCCGCAGGTGCGCGCCGAGATCTCGTTCGCGGGCGGTCACACCGCCGTGCGCGCGCTGCTCGAGCGCGGCCCCGCGCCCGACGCGCTGTTCGTCCTGCACGACGGCATGGTCGGCGGCGTCCTGCGCTGCCTCGACGAGCACGGGCTCGCCGTCCCCGCCGACGTCGACGTCGTGTCCTACGGCGACAGCGCGATCAACACGATCCTGCGCCCCAGCGTCACGAGCTTCGCCGTGCCCGTCGAGGCCATGAGCTACGAGTGCGCGCGCCGCCTGCACCAGGCGGGCCTGCACCCCGGTGCGACCGACAGCGTCGGGCGCGTCTTCGACGCCGAGCTCGTGCTGCGCGAGAGCTCGCCCGCGGTGACGAGGTGACCGCGTGACGGCGTCCGCCCCCACCACGGACGTGGCCGACCGCTCCATCTGGACCCGCGGGTTCGTCTACGTCTTCGCGATCAACCTGGTCATCAACCTCGCGCAGTTCATGATGAACACGCTCGTGCCCAAGCTCGCGGTCGAGCTCGGCGCGTCGGCCGTCGTCGTCGGCGTCGTCGCGGGCATGTTCGCCGTGACCGCGCTGAGCGTGCGCCCGGTCGTCGGCCCCGCGACCGTGCGGCTGCGCCGCAACCACCTGCTCGCCGGCACCTCCGCGGTCATCATGCTCGCGTTCGTCGTCTACAGCGTCGCGGACTCGGTCCCGGTGATGATGGCCGGCCGGCTGCTGCACGGCGCGGGCATGGGCTTCCTCGCCCCCGTCATGCTCGCGCTCGCGAGCGACAACCTCCCCGAGCGGCGCATGGCGTCGGGCATCGGGATCTTCTCGCTCGGCCAGGCCGTCGCGACCGCGATCGGCCCGTCGGTCGGGCTCGCGCTGCAGCCGCTCGTCGGGTACCGCTGGACGTTCCTCGCAGGCGCCGTCGTGCTCGCGCTCGCGTCGCTGCTCGCGCTGCGGGTGCCGAGCGACCCGCCCGCCCCGCCGACCGGGCGGCTGTTCTCGTGGCGCGCGTTCGTCGCGTCCGAGGCCGCGGTCCCCGCGGTCGTGCTGTTCTTCCTCGCCGGGGCCTACGCGGGCGTCACGTCGTTCGTCGTGCTGTACGGCGAGGCCCTCGGCGTGCGGGACATCGGCCTGTTCTTCACCGCCTACGCGCTGTGCGTCCTGGTGTCGCGGCCCGTCGCGGGCCGGATCGCCGACCGCTACGGGCTGACCACCGTGATCCTGCCCGGCATGGCGGTGTTCGCGGCGTCGTTCGTGCTGCTGGCGCACGCGCGCACGCTCGGGGCCTTCCTCGTCGCCGGCGCCGTCTCGGCGTTCGGGTACGGCGTCTGCCAGCCCGCGATCCAGACGATGTCGCTGATGTCCGTCGACAAGGCGCGTCGCGGCGTCGCGGGCAACACCAGCTACATCGGCGTCGACCTCGGCTACCTGGTGATGCCGGTCGTCGCCGGCGCGGTCGTGTCGGCCGCCGGCCGGCACGGCGCCGACGTCGCGCAGAGCTACTCGACCATGTTCCTCACGCTCGTCGTGCCCGTCGTGCTGGGGATGGTCGTGTTCCTCGTGCGCGGGCGGCGGCGCGCGACCCGCGTCCACGAGGTGAGCACCGATGCCTGAGCCGACCGCCGTCACGGCGCTGACGCGCGTGGGACGCCGCGGCTGGGAGCTGCACGCGCTCGGCGCACCGGCCGCGACCTGGGGCGACGACGCCGTGCTCGTCACCGGCGGCGACGCCGCCGTGCGCGTGCCGCTGCGCGCGGACCCCGCGCAGGGGCCCGCCGTCCACCACCTCGAGCGGCCCGTGCCCCACCCGACGGCGTTCGAGGTGCACGACGCGACCGGCCGCGTGCTGCTGCGCGACACCGACGTCGCGCTGGTCCGCACCGCGGGGGCCGACGCGTTCGCGGCCGAGCAGCACGGCCCCGTGCGGCTGCGGCTGCGCGCGGCCGCCGCTCCCGGCCCGCGCCCGCTGCTGCTCTTCCTGCACGGGGGAGCGGAGGCCGGTGACGACAACCACGCGCAGCTGGTCGGCACGTTCGGCCCCGTCCACCTCGCGCAGCGGTATCCCGACGTGCACGTCCTCGCGCCGCAGGCCCCGCGCCCGCCGGTGGCCCGCCGCCGCACCGGCCGTTCGCCGAGAGCGACCTCGACCCCACCTCCGGGTGGCACCGGGCCTACCTGGCCGCCGTGTGCGACGTCGTGCGCGGCATGGTCGCCGACGGCCGGGTCGACCCCGACCGCGTCTACCTCACGGGCGTGTCGATGGGTGGTGCGGGCGCGCTGCGCGCGCTGTCGGTGGCGCCGGACCTGTTCACCGCCGCCGCGCCCGTGTGTCCGACCATGACGCCCGAGACCTTCGGGATCCTGCGCGGCCTCGACCGCACGCGGCTGTGGCTGTCCACCGCCTACGTCGACCACACGCCCTACCGGCACAAGTACCTCGTCGACGGCGTCCTGCACCTGCGCGACCGCGGCAACGCCGACGCGCACCTCACGCTCTTCTCGCCCGAGCAGCTCGCGCGGCACGGCGTCGCCGACCGCGACGACCTCCCGCTCGACGCGCTGCTGCGCGAGAACCACCTGTCCTGGGTCGCGACGTACGAGGACGAGGACGGCATCCTCTCCTGGCTCATGAGCCGGGTCGGGCGCCCCGCGACCCGCTGACGCGACCTGCCACCCCGACCACCCACGACGCGAAGGTGTGCCCATGAAGCCGATCACGAACCAGGCGATGCTCATCACGTACGCGGACAGCCTCGGCGGCGACCTGCGCACGCTCGACGCGGTGCTCGAGGAGCACCTGCCGGGGGCGTTCGGCGGCGTGCACGTGCTGCCGTTCTTCCCGTCGTCGGGCGACCGCGGGTTCGCGGTCGTCGAGTACGACCGCGTCGACCCGCGGTTCGGCGACTGGGACGACCTCGCGCACCTCGGCGAGCGGTACTACCTGATGGCCGACTTCATGATCAACCACGTGTCGATCCGCTCGGCCGAGTTCCGCGACTACATGGCGCGCGGCGACGCGTCGCCCTACCGCGGCATGTTCATCCACTGGGACGAGTTCTGGCCCGGCGGGGAGCCGACCGAGGCGCAGATGGACGCGCTGTACCGCCGCAAGGCGCAGGGCCCGTTCAAGGAGTTCACGCGCGACGACGGCGTCGTCGTGCGGATCTGGAACACGTTCTTCGAGGAGCAGGTCGACATCGACCCGTGGCACCCCGTGACGCAGGAGTACTTCGAGCGGAACCTCGGGCGCCTCGCGCAGGTCGTGCCGCTGATCCGGTTCGACGCGTTCGCGTACGCGTCGAAGCGGCCCGGCACGAGCTGCTTCTTCGTCGAGCCCGAGGTCTGGGACGTCCTCGAGATCGGCATGCGGCCGCTGCAGCGGCACGGTGCGCAGATGCTCCCCGAGATCCACGAGAACTACCGCGTGCAGATGAAGATGGCCGAGCGCGGGCACTGGGTCTACGACTTCGCGCTGCCGATGCTCGTGCTGCACGGGCTCTTCACGGGGCGGACGGACCGGCTGCGGCACTGGGTCGAGACGTGCCCGCGCAAGCAGTTCACGACGCTCGACACGCACGACGGCATCGGTGTCGTGGACGTGGTCGGCCTGCTCGACGACGACGAGATCGCGGTCGTCACGTCGCGCGTCAACGCGAAGATCGCCGACTCGCGGCAGTACGTGAAGGCCCCGCCCGGCATGATCAAGAAGGGCACCGAGGGCTCGCAGCAGTACCAGCTGATGTCGTCGTACTACTCGGCGCTCGACGAGGACGACGACGCGTACCTGCTCGCACGCGTGCTGCAGCTCTTCGTCCCGGGGATCCCGCAGGTCTACTACCAGGGCGCGCTGTTCGGCGAGAACGACGTCGACGCGCTCAAGGCGACCGGCGAGCCGCGGTCGGTGAACCGCCACGACTACACGGTCGAGGAGGTCGCGCGGCGCGTCACGCACCCCGGTGTCGCGCGCTTCCTCGACGCCCTGCGGTTCCGCAACGCGTTCCCGGCGTTCGACGGCGACGTGCGCGTGGCCGACGGCGACGGCACGCTCGCGATCACGTGGTCCGACGCGACGTCGAGCACGACGTTCCGCGCGCACCTGGCCAGCCGCGCCTGGAGCGTCACCGCGCGTCGCGGCGACGGCCCCGACGAGGTCGTGCTCGCGTCGTGACCCTCCGGGGGACCCCCGGGGACGACCCGGGGGTTCCCGGATGCCGGACCTGCGTCCCGCCGTGGCACGGTGGTGCCATGAAGACGCTGCTGAACGTCATCTGGCTCGTGTTCGCCGGTGCGTGGCTCGCGCTCGGCTACGTCGCCGCGGGCATCGTGTGCTGCGTGCTGGTCGTGACCATCCCGTTCGGCATCGCGTCGTTCCGCATCGCGAGCTACGTGCTGTGGCCGTTCGGGCGCACGATCGTCGACAAGCCGACCGCGGGTGCGCTGTCGACCATCGGCAACGTGATCTGGTTCTTCGTCGCGGGCATCTGGCTCGCGATCGGGCACGTGGTCACGGCCGTGCCGCTGTTCGTGTCGATCATCGGCATCCCGATGGGGATCGCGAACCTCAAGCTGATCCCCGTGTCGCTCGTGCCGCTCGGCAAGCAGATCGTGCCGACGGACCGCGCGTTCGCGGCGTACGGGCGCTAGTCGCGCGCGACGTCCGCGACGACCGCGTCGGTGAGCCGCACGAGGTCGTCGGGCGCGAGCTCGACGTCCAGGCCGCGGCGACCGCCCGAGACGAGCACGGTGTCGAAGAGCCACACGGTCTCGTCGACGACCGTGCGCAGGCGGGTGCGCTGGCCGAGCGGCGAGATGCCGCCCACCACGTAGCCGGTCGCGCGCTCGGCCGCGTGCGGCTCGGCCATGGTGGCGCGCTTGCCGGCCACGGCGGTCGCGAGCGCCTTGAGGTCCAGCCGCCCCGTGACGGGCACGACCGCGACGGTCAGGGCGCCGTCGACGTCGGCGACGAGGGTCTTGAAGACCTGCTCGGGCGGCACCCCCAGCAGGTGCGCGGCCTCGAGGCCGTACCCGAGGTCGCTCGCGGGGTCGTGCTCGTAGGTGCGCGCGACGTGGGGCACGCCCGCCGCGGCGAGCGCGACGAGCGCGGGGGTCCCGGCGTGCGCGCGGGCGTCCTTCCTGGCCACGGCGTCAGGGTAGACCCCGCGGGACGGTCAGAGCGCGACGCCCACCAGCGCGCCGACGCCGTACGTCACCGCCATCGCGAGCGAGCCGCCCACGACGTTGCGCAGCACCGAGCGCGCGGGCGACGCGCCCGTGAACCGCGACGACGCCCACCCCGTGAGGACCAGCGCGAGCACGACCGCGCCGAACGTGACGGGCACGCGCGCGGCCACCGACCACGGCGCCAGCACCATGAGCAGGGGGATCAGCGCGCCGACCGTGAACGCGAGCATCGACGCGAGCGCCGCGTGCCACGGGTTGGTGAAGTCCTCGTCGACGCCGTTGACCGGGGTGCCCTGCGCGGCGGCGACGCGCTCGGCGTCGCGCTGCGAGCTCACCGACACGTACTCGCCCGACGCCATCGACAGCGCACCCGCGACGAGCGCGGCGCCGCCGGCCAGCGCGATGGTCGACGTGGACGCCGCGGCGCCCGCGACGCCGACGACCGTGGCGGCGACCGACACGATGCCGTCGTTCGCCCCCAGTACGCCTGCACGCAGCCAGTTCAGGCCAGCGTTCGAGGCGGCCGGCGCGGACGAGCCGCGCGAGCCGTGCAGCAGCCCGGTGAGGCCCGGGACCCGGGTGGGGACGCGCTCGGAGGTCGTGGTCATAGCTCCACGGTAGGTCGGTCGCGCGCGGTTGTCACCGCAGGAAAGGCTGGCCTGACCTGCGCAAACGTAGGTCAGCCAACCCTTCGTCGGGGTTCTCGCAGGTCACGGCGTCGGGCCTCAGAGCGGCCCGACCTCGAGCACGGTCAGCCGCACCTCGCCGGCCTCGTCGGACGCCGCGAGGTCGACCAGCGCGTCGATCCGCCAGTCGTGGTCGCCCGCCGGGTCGTCGAGCACCTGCCGCACGAACCACGTGCCCGCGGCCGGGCCGTGCGGGTCGTGCGAGCCCGGCGTCACCTGGAACAGCGCCGGCCCGCGCGCCGCGGGGCCCGTGCCGATCTCGTCGTGGTCGTCGAAGTACGGCTCGACCGCGTCGGCCCAGCGGTCGGCGTCCCACGTGTCGCCCTCGGCGTCCCGGTCGCCCAGCGCCGCGAGCGCGTCCCACGCCTCGCGCGCCGCGAGCTCGACGCGGCGGAACAGCGCGCCGCGCACGAGCGCGCGGAACACGCGCGGGTCGGTCGTGACGGGCGGCGGGGGTGCGTCGTCGGCGTCCTCGACGGCCGCGTCGTCCTCGAGCTCGGGGTTCGCCAGGCGCTCCCACTCGTCGAGCAGCGACGAGTCGGTGCGGCGCACGAGGTCGCCGAGCCACGCGATCAGCTCCTCGAGCTCCTCGGTGCGGCGGTCCTCGGGGACCGTGCGACGCAGCGCGCGGTACGCGTCGGCGAGGTAGCGCAGCAGCACGCCCTCGGTGCGGTCCAGCGAGTACAGCTGCACGTACTCGGCGAACGTCGCGGCGCGCTCGTGCATCTCGCGGACCACCGACTTGGGGGACAGGGCGAGGTCCGCGACCCACGGGTTGGTGCGCCGGTACGTCGTGAAGGCGGCCTCGAGCAGCTCGGCGAGCGGACGCGGGTACGTCACGTCCTCGAGCAGCGCCATGCGCTCGTCGTAGTCGAGGCCCTCGGCCTTCATGGCCGCGACGGCCTCGCCGCGGGCCTTGTTCTCCTGCGCCGCGAGCACCTGACGCGGGTCGTCGAGCGTCGCCTCGATGATGGACACGACGTCGTGCGCGTACCCGGGGTCCTCCGGGTCGAGCAGGTCGAGCGCGGCGTACGCGAACGGCGACAGCGCCTGGTCGAGCGCGAACGTCGGCGCGAGGTCGGCCACGAGCCGCACCGTGCGGCGGCGGCCGTGCGGCGCCGTCGGGTCGTCGACCCACGGGCGCTCGACGACGCCCGCCGCGCGCAACGACCGGTACACGTCGACCGCGCGGCGCACGTGGCGCGCCCGCGCGCCCTCGGGCTCGTGGTTGTCGGTCAGCAGGTGCGTCATGACGGCGACCGGGTCCCCGAGGCCGTCGCGCCCGCGCTGCAGCACGTGCAGCACCATGGCGTGCGACACCGCGAACGACGACGTCAGCGGCTCGGGCGGGGCGTCGCGCAGGCGCTCGAACGTCTTGTCGGTCCAGTTCACGTGCCCGGCCGGCGCCTGCTTGCGGACGATCTTCTTCTGCTTCCGCGGGTCGTCGCCCGCCTTGGCCAGCGCCTTGCGGTTCTCGATCACGTGCTCGGGCGCCTGCACGACGACCTCGCCGACCGTGTCGTACCCGGCGCGCCCGGCGCGTCCCGCGATCTGGTGGAACTCGCGCGCCGACAGGTGCCGCATGCGCACGCCGTCGTACTTGACGAGGCTCGTGAGCACGACCGTGCGGATCGGCACGTTGATGCCGACGCCGAGCGTGTCGGTGCCGCACACGACGGGCAGCAGGCCCTTCTGCGTGAGCCGCTCCACGACGCGCCGGTACTTGGGCAGCATGCCCGCGTGGTGCACGCCGACGCCGTGCCGCAGCAGCCGGGACAGGGTCCTGCCGAACCCGGGGCCGAACCGGAACCCGCCCAGCTCGGCGGCGATCGCGTCGCGCTTCTCGCGGCTCGCGAGCGGCGTCGAGAGCAGCGACTGCGCGCGCTCGACGGCCTCCTTCTGCGTGAAGTGCACGACGTACACGGGTGCGCGCTGCGTGCGCACGAGCTCGTCGAGCAGCTCGTGGAGCGGCTCGACCGAGTACGAGAACGTGAGCGGCACGGGCCGCTCGGCGTTCGCGACGACGGACACGTCGCGCCCGGTGCGGCGCGCGAGGTCGTCGACGAAGAACGACACGTCGCCGAGCGTCGCCGACATCAGCAGGAACTGCGTGCGCGTCAGCTCGAGCAGCGGCACCTGCCACGCCCAGCCGCGCTGCGGGTCGGCGTAGTAGTGGAACTCGTCCATGACGACCAGGCCGACGTCGGCGTCGGGGCCGTCGCGCAGCGCCTGGTTGGCGAGGATCTCGGCCGTGCAGCACACGATGGGCGCGCTCGCGTTGACCGCCGAGTCGCCGGTCATCATGCCGACGTTCGCGGACCCGAAGATCTCGACCAGCGCGAAGAACTTCTCGCTGACCAGCGCCTTGATCGGTGCGGTGTAGTACGAGCGCCGCCCCTGGGCCAGGGCCACGGCGTGCGCCGCGACGCCCGCGAGCGACTTGCCCGACCCCGTGGGCGTCGACAGGATCACGTGGCTGCCCGTGACCAGCTCGAGCAGCGCCTCCTCCTGGTGCGGGTACAGCGTCAGGCCCTGCTCGCGGGCCCACGTGGTGAACGCCTCGTAGAGCGCGTCGGGGTCCTGCGCGGCGTCCCCGGTGGGCAGGCGGTCGGCGAGCGTCTCGGGCATCCCGCGATCCTCGCACGGCCGGCAGACGTCAGGTCGCGTCCCACAGCAGCCGGTGGAACGCGACCCGGTCGGGGTCGGGCGCGAGCCCGTACGCGTCGTACACCGTGCCGGCGTACCCGGGGCCGTAGTTCCACTCGGTGCTCCACGCGGCGACCGCGAGGTCCGCCCAGCGGTCGCCGACGCCCAGGCGGCCGAGGTCCACGTGCGCGGCCCACCGGCCGTCGTCGCCGATCAGCGTGTTCGGTGCGCACGCGTCGCCGTGGCACACCACGAGCAGGTCGACGTCGGGGACGTCGCGCAGCCAGGCCCGCGCCTCGGCGACGGTGAGGTCGCGGTGCTCGGGCGACCACCCGGCCGGTGTGTCGCCCGCGTCGAGGTGCTCGAGGGCCCGGGCGACGCGCTCGGCGGTCGACCAGGAGAACGGGCAGTCGCCCACGGGCAGCGCGTCGTGCAGCGCGCGCAGGCCCTCGCCGATCGCCGCGGCCGCCACGGCGGGCCGGTCGGTCCACGGCGCCTCGACGGCGGACCGTCCCCGCAGCGCCGCGGTGACGAGCCACGCGCCCTCGTCGTCGGCGCCCTGCTCGAGCACCTCCGGCACGCTCGTCCACCGCGCCGCCCACGCGAGCCGCGCCGCCTCGGCAGCCAGGTCCAGCCCGGCGACGCCCGCGGGCGCCCACTTGACGTAGCGCTCGGCGCCGACGCGGAACGTCAGGCCGCCGAGCTGGTTCTCCCAGACCGGCTCGAGCCGGGCGCCGCCCGCGACCCGCTCGACGGCCGCGGGCACGGCGACGGGGCCGGTGGGTGCGCCGGCGAGGGCGCGCGGGGTCGTGTCGTCGGCAGGGGCCACGACGTCGATCGTGCCACCCGTCAGATGCCGAGCACGGCCTTCGCGATCGTGAAGTACACGACGAGCCCCGTGGTGTCGACGAACGTCGAGATGAACGGTGCCGACACGATCGCGGGGTCGATGCCGACGCGCTTGGCGAGCAGCGGCACGCTCGACCCGACGGTCGTCGCGAGCGTGCACACCGCGACCACGGTCAGCGCGAGCACGAGCCCGATCTGCGGTCCCGCGACGAGGATCGCGGGTCCCACGCCGACGGTCGCGAGCGTGACGCCCAGCAGCAGGCCGGTGAGCATCTCGCGGCCCACGACGCGCAGCGTGTCGGACGGGCGGACGTCGCCGACCGCGCTCGCGCGCACGACCGTCGTCGCGGCCTGCGAGCCGGCGTTGCCGCCCGTGCCGATGAGCAGCGGCACGAACAGCGCGAGCGCGACGACCTGCGACAGCTCGGCCTCGTAGAACGACTGCACGCCGACCGTGAGCGTGGCGGCCACGATGAGCAGCAGCAGCCACACCACGCGCGAGCGCACCAGCCCCAGCACCGACACCGACAGGTAGGGGCGGCGCAGCGGCTCGGACCCGCCGGTGCGCGCCGAGTCCTCGTCGTCCTCGGCCTCGAGCACGCGCATCGCGTCGTCGACCGTGAGGACGCCCACGAGGCGGTCCTCGGCGTCGACCACGGGCACGCCGACGAACCCGCCGTCGCGCACGACGTTGGCGGCGCGCTCGGCCGGGTCGGTCACGCGCACGGTCGTGGCGGGGGACGTCATGACGTCGTCGACGAGCGCGGAGGGGTCGCTGAGCACGAGGCGGCGCAGCGACACGACGCCCACGACGCGCCGACCGGCCGCGACGACGGGGACGACGTACACGGTCTCGGCGTCCTCGCCCGCGGCGCGGACGCGCGCGATGGTGTCGGCCACGGTCGTGCCGAGGGGGACCGAGACGACCTCGGGGGACATGCGACGGCCGGCGCTCTCCTCGGGGTGCCCGAGCAGCGCGGTCGTCGCGGCGCGCTCGGCGGCCGACAGCCCGGAGAGCAGGCGCCGGGCGACGCCCGCGGGCAGCTCGTCGAGCAGCGCGGCGCGGTCGTCGGGGTCGAGCGCGTCGAAGATCGCCGCGGCCTCGCCGGCGAGCGCGTCGACGAGCTCGACCTGCAGCGCCGGGTCGAGGTCCTCGAAGACCTCGACGGCGCGGTCCTTGCGCAGCAGCCGGAACGCCACGGCGCGCCGCGTGGGCCCCAGGCGGCCGAGCTCGTGGACGACGTCCGGCACGTCGAGCCGTTCGAGGTGCGCGCGCAGGTCGCGGAGCGCCGGCGTGTCGGTGTGCTCCGGCGTCATGGCGGTGCGGTCGTCGGTCATGCCGCGCTCCTCCCGTGCGTCCGGTGGGTGGGGTCGGCCCGCAGGCCCGGGCCCTCTCGGGCGGGGGCTCGCGTGGCGCGGGCCCCTGGCAGGGTACGGGGCATGCGCGGACGCCGCCCGGGCGGGACCTACGCACCAGTAACTTACGGTTGCGTAGGTTAAGATCGTGCCGTGACGCAGCACCGCTCCGCACCCGTCGACCTCCCCGCCGCGTGGCCCGTCGGCGTCCCGCGCGACGTCGAGATCCCCGACGAGCCGCTCACCGCGACGCTCGACCGCGCCGTGCGCGAGCACCCCGACCGTGTCGCGGTCGACTTCCTCGGCGCGACCACCACCTACCGCGAGCTCGGCGAGCGCGTCGAGCTCGGCGCGCGCGTGCTGCACGGCCTCGGCGTGCGCGCGGGCGACCGCGTCGCGCTCGTGCTGCCCAACTGCACGTCGCACCTCGTCGCGTTCTGGTCCGTGCTGCGCCTCGGCGCCGTCGTCGTCGAGCACAACCCCACCTACACCGCCGACGAGCTCGCGCACCAGCTCGCCGACTCCGGCGCGACCGTCGCGCTCGTCTGGGAGCAGGCCGTGCCGCGCGTCCTGGAGGCGCAGGACCGCACCGCGCTGCGGCGCGTCGTCGCGGTCGACCTGTCCGCCGACCTGCCGCGTGCCGCGCGCGCCGCGCTGCGCCTGCCGCTGCCCGCCGCGCGCCGCACGCGCGACGCCATGCGCGGTCCCGTGCCGGCGGGCGTCCCGCACTGGCACCGCCTGCTGCGCACCGTGCCCGCGTGGATCGCGGCCGAGGGCCACGACGAGCCGCGCCCCGAGGACGTCGCGCTGCTGCAGTACACCGGCGGCACCACCGGCACGCCCAAGGCCGCCGTGCTGACGCACCGCAACCTGCTCGCCAACACGATCCAGGGCCAGGCGTGGACGCAGGCCGAGAACGGCACCGAGGTCGTCTACGGCGTCCTGCCGTTCTTCCACGCCTTCGGTCTCACGCTCTGCCTCACGTACTCGGTGCGCATCGCGGCCACGCTCGTCGTGCTCCCGAACTTCGACCCCGCGCGCGTGCTGGCCGCGCAGCGCCGCCGGCCCGGCACGTTCCTGCCCGCGGTGCCGCCCATGCTCGACCGGCTCGCGGCCGCCGCCGAGGAGTCCGGCGCCGACCTCACGTCGTTCCGGTACGCGATCAGCGGCGCCATGGCGCTGCCGCGCGAGACCGCCGAGCGCTGGGAGCGCGTCACGGGCGGCCTCGTCGTCGAGGGCTACGGCATGACCGAGACCTCGCCCGTCGCGCTCGGCAGCCCCCTGACGCAGGACCGCCGCCCCGGTGCGCTCGGCCTGCCGTTCCCCTCGACGCGCATCCGCGTGGTCGACCAGGAGGACCCGACGCGCGAGGTCGCGCCCGGCGAGCAGGGCGAGCTGCTCATCTCCGGCCCGCAGGTGTTCGCCGGCTACTGGCAGCGCCCCGAGGAGACGGCCGAGCAGCTGCTGCCCGACGGCTGGCTGCGCACCGGTGACGTCGTGCGCGTCGACGACGACGGCATGGTCGTCCTCGTCGACCGCATGAAGGAGATGATCGTCACCGGCGGGTTCAAGGTGTACCCGTCGCAGGTCGAGGACCACCTGCGCGGCATGCCCGGCATCCTCGACGTCGCGGTCGTCGGCGAGCCCGCGGGCGACCTCGGCGAGCGCGTCGTCGCCGCGATCGTGCTCGACGGCGACGTGCCCGGCGTCGACCTCGCGGCCGTGCGCGCGTGGTGCGAGACGCGCCTGGCCCGGTACGCGCTGCCGCGCCGGCTCGTCGTGCTGCCCGACCTGCCGCGCTCGCAGGTCGGCAAGGTGCTGCGCCGCGTCGTGCGGGACAACCTCCACACCCACGCCTGACACGGGCGGGCCCGCCCGACGCCGTACCGTGTGCGCGTGAGCGTGAACGACGAGCAGCCCCTGGTGGAGATGTGGACCGACGGCGCCTGCAAGGGCAACCCCGGCGTCGGGGGCTGGGGCGCCTGGATGCGGTTCGGCGACCAGGAGAAGGAGCTCTTCGGCGGTGAGGCCGCCACGACCAACAACCGCATGGAGCTCACGGCCGTGATCGAGGGGCTGCGTGCGCTGCGCCGGCCCTGCCGGGTGACGCTGCACGTCGACTCGACGTACGTGATGAACGGCCTCACCAAGTGGCTGCCGGGCTGGAAGCGCAACGGCTGGCTCACGGGGGAGAAGAAGCCCGTCAAGAACAAGGAGCTGTGGCAGGCCCTCGACGAGGAGGTCGCGCGGCACCACGTCACGTGGGTCTGGGTGAAGGGGCACGCGGGCGACCCCGGCAACGAGCGTGCCGACGCGCTCGCGAACCAGGGCGTCGCGCAGGTGCGCGCGGGCGTCGTCTGACGGCTCCGGGGCGGCCTCGCGCGCGTCGCCACGCGCCTGGAAGTTGATCGTTACACGTGCCAGGCTGGGCGCCGTGAGCACCGCCGCCACCACCGCGCCCGTGACCCTGTTCCCGCTGCACGCCGTCCGCCTGGCCGACGGCCCGTTCGCCGCCGCGCAGCGCACCGACCTCGCGTACGTCCTGGGCCTCGACCCGGACCGGCTGCTCGCGCCGTTCCGTCGCGAGGCGGGACTGCCGCCGGTCGCCGAGCCGTACGGCAGCTGGGAGTCCATCGGGCTCGACGGGCACATCGGCGGGCACGCGCTGTCCGCGGCGTCGCTGCTGTGGGCCGCGACGGGTGACGCGCGCGCCGCGGACCTGGCCCGTGCGCTCGTCGACGGGTTCGCGGCCTGCCAGGACGCGCTCGGCACGGGGTACGTCGGGGGAGTGCCCGGCGGGGTCGCGCTGTGGGAGTCGGTCGCGTCGGGCGGCGCCGAGGCGGGCACGTTCGACCTCGGCGGCGCGTGGGTGCCCTGGTACAACGTGCACAAGACGTACGCGGGCCTGGTCGACGCCGCCCGGCACGCACCCGCTGACGTCGCGGTCCGCGCGCTCGCCGTCGCCGTGCGCCTCGCCGACTGGGGCGTCGCGCTGTCCGACCGCCTCGACGACGCCGCGTTCGCCCGCATGCTGCGCACCGAGTTCGGCGGCATGTGCGAGGCGTACGCCGACCTCGCCGAGCTCACGGGCGACGCGCGCTACGCGGCCCTCGCACGGCGGTTCGCCGACGAGGAGCTGCTCGCACCGCTGCGCGCGGGGCGCGACGCGCTCGACGGGCTGCACGCCAACACGCAGATCGCCAAGGTCGTCGGCTGGCCCGCGATCGGCGAGGCCGACGCCGCCGCCGCGTTCGTGCGGACCGTGCTCGACCGCCGGACGCTCGTGTTCGGCGGCAACTCGGTGTCCGAGCACTTCACGCCCGACGCGGCCGCGCACGTCACGCACCGCGAGGGCCCCGAGTCGTGCAACACCGCGAACCTGCTCGAGGTCGAGCGGCGGCTCTACGCGCTCACGGGCGACACGACCCTGCTCGACGCGGCCGAGCGCCAGCTCGTCAACCACGTGCTGTCCGCGCAGCACCCCGACGGCGGGTTCGTGTACTTCACGTCCGCGCGCCCGGGCCACTACCGCGTGTACTCGACGCGCGACGACTGCATGTGGTGCTGCGTCGGCACCGCGATGGAGACGTACGCGCGGCTCGGCGAGCTCGCGTACGCGCACGCGGGCGACGACCTGCTGGTCAACCTGCCCGTGCCCTCGACGCTCGACTGGGCCGAGCGCGGCGTGCGTGTGCGCCTCGCGTCGACCTACCCCACGCCCGCACCCGTCACGGACGTCGCGCTCACGGTCGACGTCGACGCCCCCACCGACCTCGCGGTGCACGTGCGCCGGCCCGCGTGGGCGCGCGACGACGTGGTGCTCACGCTCGACGGCGCGCCCGTCGGCGGCCCCGGCGAGCGCACCGGCTACGTCACGGTGCGCCGCACGTGGCACGGCGGCGAGACGCTCGCGTGGCGGCTGGTCGCCGGCGCGGCGGCCGAGCGGCTGCCGGGCGACGACGCGTGGGTCGCGCTGCGCTGGGGCCCGCACGCGCTCGCGGTCCGCGGCGACGGCGACGACCTCGTGGGTCTGCGCGCCGACGACGCGCGCATGGGGCACGTCGCCCACGGGCCGCTGCGCCCGCTGTCCGCGGCGCCGCTGCTCGTCGGCTCCGACGCCGACCTCGCGGCCGCGCTGCACCCCGCCGGCGACGGCACGTTCGTGCTCGACCGCGGCGCCGACGACCCGCTCGTGCTCGAGCCGTTCGCGACCCTGCACGACGCGCGCTACACGCTTTACCTGCCGGTCGTGCCGACCGCCGCCGACGTGCCCGCGCGCCGCGCCGCGCTCGCGGCCGCCGACGACGCGCAGCTCGGCCTCGCGGCCCGCACGGTCGACGCGGTCGCGTGCGGCGAGCAGCAGCCCGAGACCGACCACCGGTACGCCGGCACCGGCACGTGGACCGGCGCGACCGACGACGGACGGCACTGGCGCGCGACGCGCGAGCGGTTCTCCTACCGGCTGGCCGACCCCGAGGGCCGCGGCGCGGTGCTGCGCGTGACGTACCTCGCGCAGCCCGGCGTCGCGCGCGTGCTCGTCGACGGCGCCGAGGTCGGCACGCTCGAGGTCGCGGACTCCGCCGCGGGCACGCGCACGGCGGACCTCGTGCTCGGCCCGTTCGCCGGCGGGGACGCGGCCGCGCCGGGCGGTCGTGCGGTCGCGTTCGAGGCGGACGCATCGGGCCCGACGCCGCCGGTCGTCGCCGTCCACCTGCTGACCGGAGCGGCCTGACCCGTCGACCACCCGACCGGACGCCCCCGACTCGGCCCGTCCGCCCACCGGCCGTCGAAGGCCCTGAACGCGGGGTTCCGCCGGTTTCGCGGGCCCAGAAGCAGCAGAACCCCGCGTTCGACCGCCAGCGGTGCCGTCCACGACCCCACCCACGACCCACCCGTCGAACGCGGGGTCCGGCCGGTTTCGCGGGCTCTGGAACGGCAGGACCCCGCACCCGGCGGTGGTGGGTGGCGTCAGAGGAGGAGCGGCGTCAGGGGAGGTCGGTGGTCGGTGACGGGTGGGACGGCGTCGGTGCGACCGGTGAGGCGGCCGCCAGGAGCCGTGCACGCAGCGCGTTGCCACGTGCGGCGTAGTCGCGCTGCCGACGCACGTACTCGGCCTTGCCGTCGGGGGTCTCGATCGCGACGGGCTCGAGCCCGTACGTCGTCACGTCGTACGGGCTGGCCTGCATGTCGGTCGTGCGGACCTCGCGCGCGAGGTCGAAGCAGTCGAGCAGCAGGTCACCCGGCACGAGCGGCCCGAGCTTGAGGGCCCACTTGTAGAGGTCCATCGCGGCGTGCAGGCACCCGGGCTGCTCCATGGCGGTCTGGGTCTCGCGCGTCGGGGTCAGCGTGTTGCGGCCGACGGCCTCGGGCGTGAAGAACCGGAACGCGTCGAAGTGCGTGCACCGGATGCGGTGCGCCTCGACCACCGCGTCGGTGCCGGACTCGCCGAGGCGCAGCGGCAGCGCGTGCCGGTGCGCGCCCGCGTGCTCGCGGTAGACCATCGCCCACTCGTGCAGCCCGAAGCACCCGGTCGCGGCCGGCCGTGCCGCGGTGGCCGCCAGCAGCGTGGTGACGAACCGCACGGTGTCGCCGCGCGCCGCGGCGAACGCGTCGACGTCGAGCGCGACCGTGCCGTCGTCGGCCGTGCGGTACCAGCGCCACGCGGCGTGCGGCGCCGGGCCGTCCGCCCCCGGTGCGAGCGCGACACCCGCCCCGGGGTGCCAGCGCCGCAGCTGCCCCGGCGTGGCCGGGTAGTACTCGAACAGGAAGTCCTCGACCGCGTGCTTCTCGTGGCGCGAGCGGCGCGCGCGGTGCCCGGCCGTCGCGGCGTCCGCGCGCGCGGCGTGCGCGTCGGAGCGCGACGACCACGTGGCCGCGTCGAGCACGGCCGGCACGGGAGGGGCGGGGGAGGGCACGGCACCAGGGTAGGTCGCGAGCCGTTGCCGACCGTCGCCCGGCCCGGGACGATGGCGTGCGTGCGCGAGCTGCTGCGGTCCCTGCCCGCCCTGGCGGGCACGCCCCTGCCGTTCGACCCGGACGCGGCGCCCGACGACCCGCTCGACCTCTTCACGGACTGGTTCGCCGCCGCGGTCGACGCGGGCGCGCCCGAGCCGCACGCCGCGACCCTCGCGACCGCAGACGCCGCCGGCCGCCCGTCCGCGCGCGTGCTGATCCTCAAGGACGTCGGCCCCGACGGGTTCGCGTTCGCGACCGACGCACGCAGCGCCAAGGCCGCCGACCTCGCGGCCAACCCGCGGGCCGCGCTGGGGTTCTGGTGGCCCGCGGTCGTGCGGCAGGTGCGCGTCACGGGTGCCGCCCGGCACCTCGGCGCCGACGCGTCGGCGGCCGACTACCTCGCGCGGTCGCCCGCGTCGCGCGCCGCCGCGGCCGGCGTGCGCCCCGGCGGGCCGCTGGGCTCGCTCGACGAGCTGCGCGACGCCATGACCGCCGCCCGTGCGCGGGTCGACTCCGACCCGGGGTTCGTCCTGCCGTCGTGGCAGGCGTGGCTCGTGGTGCCCGAGGAGGTCGAGTTCTGGCAGGGCAGCGCCGACCGCGCGCACGTGCGGCTCGTCTACCGCCGCGACGACGCGGGCTGGACGCACCGCCTCGTCTGGCCGTGATCCGACTCCCGCGGCACCGCCCGGCGCCCGGTGGTGACCCCGGTCACGCGCCCCGCGGTGCTAGCCTCGGCCGCATGACGACGACCCCCGGTGAGCTGCTCACCGCCGCGTGTCGTCCCTGTCGTCGCTGTCGCTGAGGGCTCTCCTCACCGACCGGACCGCTCCGGTCCCGCGCGCCGTTCTCCCGGCCGCGCCGCGCTCGTTCGTCGAGCGCCGCACCCCGCCCCGGGGCACGCTGGTCCCGGGCCCCCGCCCCGGCGTCGACCACCGGCGCCGCCCCTCGAAAGGTCCCCTCATGTCCCGCACGCCCCGTCGCCTCCTCGCCGCCTCCGTCCTGCTCGCCGTGGGGGCGCTCGCGGCCTGCTCGTCCGGCGACGCCCCGGGCGGCGGCGCGTCCGCGTCCGCCGGCGGTGACGTGCTGCGCGTCGGCACCGAGGGCACCTACTCGCCGTTCACGTTCCACGACGCGGACGGCGAGCTCACGGGGTACGACGTCGAGGTCATCACGGCGGTCGCCGACGAGCTCGGCATGCCGGTCGAGTTCTCCGAGACCACGTGGGACTCGATCTTCGCGGGCCTCGAGGCGAAGCGCTACGACGTGGTCGCCAACCAGGTCACGGTGACCGACGAGCGCCAGGGCAAGTACGACCTGTCCGCGCCGTACACGGTGTCGACGGGCGTCGCCGTGGTGGCCGCCGACGACACGAGCATCACGTCCCTCGCGGACGTCAGCGGCAAGACCGCCGCGCAGTCGGCGACGTCGAACTGGTCGCAGGTCGCGCGTGACGCCGGCGCGCAGGTCGAGTCCGTCGAGGGCCTCACGCAGGCCATGGCGCTGCTGAAGCAGGGGCGCATCGACGTCACGTTCAACGACGACCTCGCGGTGCTCGACTACCTCAAGTCCTCGGGGGACACGTCGGTGAAGATCGCGTTCGAGACCGGCGACACCGTCGAGCAGGCGTTCGCGCTGCGCAAGGGCTCGGACCTCACCCCGAAGATCGACGAGGCGCTCGCGACGCTCCGTGCCGACGGCACGCTCGCCACGATCTCCGAGAAGTGGTTCGGCCAGGACGTCTCGCAGTGACGCCGCACCGGCCGGCGGACGAGCGGGAGGGGGAGCGGGCGCGGTGACCTCGGACACCTGGGACCTCGTGCTGTCGTCGATCGGGCCGCTGCTGTCGGGTGCGGTCCGCGGCACGATCCCGCTCACGCTGATCTCGTTCGCGCTCGGCCTCGTGCTGGCGCTGCTGGTCGCGCTCGCGCGGCTGTCGCGGCGGCGCGTCGTGTCGGGCCTGGCGCGCGCGTACGTGTCGGTGATCCGCGGCACGCCGCTGCTCGTGCAGCTGTTCCTCATCTTCTACGCGCTGCCGTCGCTGGGCATCGTCATCGACCCGTTCCCGTCGGCGGTCGTCGCGTTCTCGCTCAACGTCGGCGGGTACGCCGCCGAGATCATCCGCGCGGCGATCCTCTCGGTGCCGAAGGGCCAGTGGGAGGCGGCCGCGACCATCGGCCTGGACCACACGCTGACGCTGCGGCGCGTCGTGCTGCCGCAGGCCGTGCGCGTGGCCGTCCCGCCGCTGTCCAACACGTTCATCTCGCTGGTCAAGGACACGTCGCTGGCCTCGACGATCATGGTGACCGAGCTGCTGCGCAAGGCGCAGGAGATCGCGGCGCCGACGTACGAGTTCATGGCGCTGTACTCGCTGGCCGCGGTGATCTACTGGCTCATCTGCCTGGTGCTGTCGAGCGCGCAGGCCCGCCTCGAGCGCCGGCTCGACCGGTTCGTGGCCCGATGAGCGGCGCGAGGGAGGAGGACGCCGTGACGGACGGCACCGGTACGACGGGCGACGCCCGCCCCCTGGTCGAGGTGCGGGGGCTCACCAAGTCGTTCGGGGACCTGCACGTGCTGCGTGGCATCGACCTCACGGTGGCGCGCGGCAGCGTGACGGTGCTCATCGGCCCCTCGGGGTCCGGCAAGACGACGCTGCTGCGCTGCCTCAACTCGCTCGAGGTGCCCGAGGCCGGCACGGTCCGGGTCGACGACGTCGAGGTCGACATGGCCGCGCGTCCCTCGCCCGCGCTGCTGCGCCGCCTGCGCGCGACGTCCGGCATGGTGTTCCAGTCGCACCAGCTGTTCCCGCACCGCACCGCCCTGCAGAACGTCACCGAGGGCCCGGTCTACGCCCAGCGTCGACCGCGCGCGCAGGCCGAGGCGGAGGCGACCGCGCTGCTCGCGAAGGTGGGGCTCGCCGACAAGGCGGGCGCCTACCCGCACGAGCTGTCGGGCGGTCAGCAGCAGCGCGTGGGGATCGCCCGCGCGCTCGCGCTGCGTCCGCGCCTCCTGCTGTTCGACGAGCCGACGTCGGCCCTCGACCCCGAGACCGTCGGCGAGGTGCTGTCGGTCATGCGCGACCTCGCGGCGGAGGGCTGGACGATGGTCGTCGTCACGCACGAGATCCGGTTCGCGCGGCAGGTCGCCGATCACGTCATGTTCATGGACGGCGGGGTCGTCGTGGAGGAGGGGCGGCCCGGCGACGTGCTGGGCGACCCGCGCCAGGAGCGCACGCGCCGGTTCCTGCAGCGGATCCTCGACCCGCTCTGACCCTCAGGGCGTCGTGTCGGCCGCGGCCGGGGCGGTGTCCCGGCGCGGCGGCAGCGCGTCGGGTGCGACGTCGGCCGCGCGGGTCGACACGACGTGCAGCAGGCGCTCGAGCGGCCCGCGGCCCAGCGTCGCGTGCCACAGCCAGCACGCGCCGACGGTGACCAGCAGGAACGCGCACCACCCGGCCGTCGTCGGCTGCCACACCACGTCGTCGCCCAGCAGCGTGATCGCGACCAGCTGGCCCGTGTAGGCCGTGAGCGCGAGCGCCCCGGTCGCGCTCAGCGGCGCGAGCGCGCGCGGCCACCGCAGCCCGACCGCGAGGCACGCGGCGAGCGCGAGCAGCCCGACGCCGGTGTTGCCCGCGACCTCGAAGGACGTCGACGCGTGCGGCTCCGCCGTCGTGAGCTCGGTGACGCGACCCAGCGCGAGGCGCGCCGCCCACGCACCGCCGTGCCCGACGACGACGAGGCCCGTACCCCACGCCGCGAGCCACGCGTGCGTGCGCGCCGACCGCAGGTCGCTGCGCCCCACGGCGAGCCCGACCAGCACGTACGCGACCCACACGACGGCGGGGTAGTAGTGGCCGAGCAGCACCGTCAGCAGGTCGAGCGGACGCTCGTCGACGATCGTGACGTGCCGGACGAGCAGCAGCCGCAGCACCGGCCCGACGACCGCGACGGCGACCGCGGCCGCGACGAGCGCCCACCGTGGCCAGCGCAGCACCACGGCCCCGGCCACGAACAGCGCGCCGTAGACGACGAGGATCACGACGACCGGCGTCTCCAGCAGCACGAGGACCGTGCCGAGCACCACGAGCAGCGCCGCGCGCACCAGGACCCGCAGCCGCGCCTGCACCAGGCGCGTGCCGTCCACGGGCCGGTCGCCGCCGGACAGCAGCGCGAGCCCGACGCCCGCGAGCAGCACGAACAGCGCCGACGGGCGCCCGTCGGCGAGCTGCGACCAGCCGCCCGGCGGCGTCGTGCGCCACGCGTCGTCGGGGCCCACGTGCGCCGTGACCATGCCCAGCACCGCGAGCCCCCTGGCGGTGTCCACCCCGACGATGCGTCGCACCCGCGCAGCCTATGCGGACGGTGCCGGGGCGTCCGCGAGCGGCGCCGTCGACGGCGCCCACGACCGGGTGAGGCGTTCTCAGCATGTGAGTCGATCGGTCCCGCGTTGTGGTTACCGCCCGGAAGGCGCGCCTACAGTGCCCTGGTGACCACCCGCACTCCCGACGTCTACACGCACGGCCACCACGAGAGCGTGCTGCGCTCCCACCGCTGGCGCACGGCCGAGAACTCGGCCGGCTACCTGCTGCCCGCGCTCGCCCCGGGCCAGCGCGTGCTCGACGTGGGCTGCGGCCCGGGCACCGTCACGGTGGACCTCGCGTCGCGCGTCGCGCCCGGCGAGGTGATCGGCGTCGACCGCTCGGCGAAGGTCCTCGAGGCGGCCGTCGAGCACGCGCAGGAGGCGGGCGCCGACAACGTCACGTTCCAGGTGGGCGACGCGTACGCGCTCGACTTCCCGGACGACTCCTTCGACGTCGTGCACGCGCACCAGGTGCTCCAGCACCTCACCGACCCCGTCGCCGCGCTGCGCGAGATGCGCCGCGTCACGCGCCCGGGCGGCGTGGTCGCGGTGCGCGACGCCGACTACGCGGCCATGACCTGGTACCCCGAGCACCACGGGCTCGACGAGTGGCAGGCCCTCTACCACGAGGTCACCGAGGCGAACGGCGCCGAGGCCGACGCGGGCCGCCGCCTGCTGTCGTGGGTGCGCGACGCGGGCTTCGACCCCGCCGGCATCGCGCCCGGCGCGGGCATCTGGTGCTACGCGACGCCCGAGGACCGTGCCTGGTGGGCCGGGCTGTGGGCCGACCGCTGCGTCGCGTCGAACTTCGCGGTGCAGGCCATGGCGCACAAGCTCGCCGACGAGGTCGGCCTCGAGCTGCTCGCCGACGCGTGGCGCGAGTGGGGCCAGTCCCTCGACGGCTGGTTCGCGGTGCCGCACGGCGAGGTGCTCGCGCGCGTCTGACCTAGGGTGGGCCCGTGCGCATCGCCAGGTTCACCACCGGTTCCGACCCCCGCTACGCGCTCGTCGAGGGCGAGCCCGGCCGTGAGGAGCTCGTCGTCATCACGGGCGACCCGATCTACACGCCCGTGCAGCCCACGGGCGAGCGGGTCCGCCTCGACGACGACGGCGTGCGGCTGCTCGCCCCCGTGATCCCGCGGTCCAAGATCGTCGGCGTCGGGCGCAACTACGCCGACCACGCGGCCGAGCACGGCAACGACGTGCCGACGCAGCCGCTGCTGTTCCTCAAGCCCAACACGTCGGTGATCGGCCCCGACGACCCGATCGTCCTGCCCGACTGGACCGAGCACGTCGAGCACGAGGCCGAGCTCGCGGTCGTCATCGGCAAGGTCACCAAGGACGTCCCGCCGGAGCGCGCGCTGCAGCACGTCTTCGGCTACACGGTCGCCAACGACGTCACGGCACGCGACGTGCAGCGCTCCGACGCGCAGTGGACGCGCGGCAAGGGCTTCGACTCGTCGTGCCCGCTCGGCCCGTGGGTCGTGCCGGGGCTCGAGGTCGACGACCTCGCGGTGACCGCGCGCGTCAACGGCGAGACGCGCCAGGACGGCCGCACGTCGCAGATGGTGTTCGACGTCGCGTACCTCGTGTCCTACGCGTCCGAGGTGTTCACGCTGCTGCCGGGCGACGTCATCCTCACCGGCACGCCCGCGGGCGTCGGCCGCATCGACCACCGCGACGTCGTCGAGGTCGAGGTCGAGGAGATCGGCGTGCTGCGCAACCCGGTGCTGCGCCGCACGCCCTGACGGCGGCGACCCGACGGCCCCGCCGGGGTCAGGCCGGACGCGTGTCGGTCCCCGGCGGGGTGCCCGTCGCGCCTTCCGCGCCCAGGTCCCGGACCTCGGCGCGCAGCCGCCCCATGCGCGCGTCGAGCTCGGCGCCCGTCACCGCGGCGTCGAGCAGCTCGGTGCGCAGGTCCTCGGGCAGCGCGCCGTGGTATTTGTACGACAGCTTGTGCTCGACGCTCGCCCAGAAGTCCATCGCGATGGTGCGGATCTGCACCTCCACGGGCACGTGCTCGGTGCGGTCCGACAGGAACACCGGGATCCGCACGATGAGGTGCAGCGACCGGTAGCCGTTGGGCTTCGGCTCCGCGATGTAGTCCTTGCGCCGCACGACCTCGACGTCGGGCTGCGACGCGAGCATGTCCGCGACCCAGTACGCGTCGGACACGAAGCTGCACGTGATGCGGATGCCCGCGATGTCGAGGATGCGCTCGCGGATCGTCTCCGGGTCGGCCGCGCAGCCGTAGCGCGTCGTCTTCTCCAGGATCGAGTCGATCGACTTCAGGCGTGACGTCACGTGCTCGATCGGGTTGTGGTCGTGCGTCTGGCGGAACTCCGAGCGCAGGATCCGGATCTTGGTGAGCATCTCCTCGATGCCGAACTCGTAGCCCATGCGGAACCGGGCGAGCTCGCGCTGCGCGTCGCGCACCGTCGTGATGACCCCGGTGCCGAGCCCCGGCTCGAGGTGGGTCGCCACCTGGTCCCGCACGGTCTGGACCAGACCTCCCGGCGTCGCGTCGGTCTGCTGCGTGGAGGTCGTCCCCGGTGCCATGCCCAGCCCAACGTCCGTGCACGTCGTCGCGTTCCGCGCTCGGTAGGCTGACGTCGATCCCACCGCCGCCAGACCCGAGGTGTCCCGTGCCCGCCAGCACCCCCGTGCGCGTCCGTTTCTGCCCGTCCCCGACCGGCACGCCCCACGTCGGTCTCATCCGGACGGCGCTGTTCAACTGGGCGTACGCCCGCCACGTGGGCGGCACGTTCGTGTTCCGCATCGAGGACACCGACCCGGCGCGCGACTCGCAGGAGTCGTACGAGCAGCTGCTCGACGCGCTGCGCTGGCTCGGCATGGACTGGGACGAGGGCGTCGAGGTCGGCGGCCCGCACGAGCCGTACCGGCAGTCGCAGCGGTACGACCTGTACCGCGACGTCGTGCGCCGCCTGCTCGAGGGCGGGTACGCGTACGAGTCGTTCTCGACCCCCGAGGAGGTCGAGGCCCGGCACCGTGCCGCGGGCCGGGACCCCAAGCTCGGGTACGACGGCTTCGACCGCGACCTCACCGACGAGCAGAAGGCCGCGTACCGCGCCGAGGGCCGCGAGGCCGTCCTCCGGATGCGCATGCCCGACGAGGACGTGACGTTCACCGACCTCGTGCGCGGCGACGTCACGTTCAAGGCCGGCTCCGTGCCGGACTACGTGATCGTCCGCGGCAACGGGCACCCGCTGTACACGCTGGTCAACCCGGTCGACGACGCGCTCATGGGCATCACGCACGTGCTGCGCGGCGAGGACCTGCTGTCGTCGACCCCGCGGCAGGTCGTGCTGTACCGCGCGCTGCTCGAGCTGGGCGTCGCGACGGTGATGCCGCAGTTCGGCCACCTGCCGTACGTCATGGGCGAGGGCAACAAGAAGCTCTCGAAGCGCGACCCCGAGTCCAACCTCTTCCTGCACCGCGAGCGCGGCTTCACGCCCGAGGGCCTGCTCAACTACCTCGCGCTGCTCGGCTGGTCCATCGCCCCCGACCGCGACATCTTCTCGGTCGCCGAGATGGTCGAGAAGTTCGACGTCGCCGACGTCAACCCGAACCCGGCGCGGTTCGACCTCAAGAAGGCCGAGGCGATCAACGCCGCGCACGTGCGCCTGCTCGCGCCCGAGGACTTCCGCGACCGGCTCGTGCCGTACCTGCACGCCGCCGGCCTGGTGCCCGCCGACTCGTACGCGGACCTCGCGCCCGAGCACCGCGCGCTGCTCGACGCGGGCGCGCCGCTCGTGCAGGAGCGCATGACGCTGCTGGGCGAGGCCGTCGGCATGCTCGGCTTCCTGTTCGTGGCGGACGACGCGGTCGAGGTCGTCGAGGACGCGCGCGCGGCGCTGCGCCCCGAGGCCGCCGACGTGATCGACACCGCCGCGCGCGTGCTGGGCGACCTGCCCGCCGACGGGTTCACCACCGAGGCGACGCAGACCGCGCTGGCAGCGGCGCTCGTGGCACCCACCGAGGAGGGCGGGCTCGGCATCAAGGCACGGTTCGCCTACACGCCGCTGCGCGTCGCCCTGACGGGCCGTCGCGTGTCGCCGCCGCTGTTCGAGTCGATGGATATCCTCGGCAAGGACGCGACGCTCGCGCGCCTCGCACGCCTGCGCGCGGGCCTGTGACGCGGGAGGCGGCGGGGGCGTCGGGGATCGACGGGGTCCTGCTCGACGTCGACGACACGCTCGTCGCGACGCGGGACGCGTTCCGCGGCGCGCTCGCGGCCGTGCTCGACCGGTACGCGCCGGGGGCCGACCTCGACGCCGCTCTCGCGCTGTGGCGCGCCGACCCGGGTGGTCACTACCGCGCGTACACGCGCGGCGAGCAGACGTTCCGGCAGCAGCGCATGACTCGTGCGAACGAGCTGCACGCGGCCGTGGGCGGCCCGGTGCTCGACGACGCGGCCTACGACGCGTGGGACGCGGTGTTCGACGCCGCGTTCGCCGACGGCTGGGCCGCGCACGACGACGCCGTCCCCGCGCTCGACGCGCTGCTGGCCGCCGGGGTGCGCGTGGGCGCGCTGACCAACGCGCGCGTCGGCTACCAGACCGACAAGCTCACGCGCGCCGGGCTGGCGGACCGCGTCGAGGTGCTCGTGGGCGTCGACACGCTCGGCGTCGGCAAGCCAAACCCGCGCGTCTTCCTCGAGGGCTGCGCGCGGCTGGGTACTGACCCGGCCCGCACGGCGTACGTGGGCGACGAGCTCGACGTCGACGCCGCCGCCGCGCGCGCCGCGGGGCTCGTCGGGGTGTGGCTCGACCGGCCCGGACCGCGCCGCGTGCCGGTCACCGAGGCCGACGTCGCCGCCGCGGGCGTCCACGTGATCCACGACCTCGCCGAGCTGCCGACCGTCCTCGGGGTGACGTCGCACCCCTGACGTCGGCGCGACGGCCACTGCCCGACCACTGGTCACCTCGGCGCGTTCGGGGGGACCACTGGTCGATTCGTCGACACGTCCGACGGCCACTGGTCACGATGTGGCCACTGCTCGGGTGGTCGTGCGTCCGAGGTGACCAGTGGTCGGTCGGGTGGCTCACAGGGCGACCACTGGTCACGTCGGAGTGCTGCTCCGGGTGGTCGTGCGTCCGAGGTGACCAGTGGTCGGTCGGGGTGGCGCGGTCGGCGACCGCTCGTCGTCGCGGTGTTCGGGTCCAGGGCCGGGCGCGCCGGGCTCGACGCGTCGTTGCCCGCGTGGGGCTCGCCGGGCGTCGAGGTCAGCGGCGGCGGGTCGTGTAGACGCGGGTCACGTAGGGGACCGGGACGCGCGGGCGGCCGGCCAG
Source organism: Cellulomonas sp. FA1 (assembly GCF_000986825.1). Lineage (NCBI taxonomy): Bacteria > Bacillati > Actinomycetota > Actinomycetes > Micrococcales > Cellulomonadaceae > Cellulomonas > Cellulomonas sp. FA1. Next base: position 252,748 of record NZ_LBMY01000001.1, read on the forward strand.
GTCGGGGTGGGTCGTGACGAGCGTGCGCACGCGGTCGAGCAGGGCCGCGCGCTCGTCGGGCGGCAGCACGATCGCGTACGAGCGCGTGCCGGCGAGGCGCACGAGCTCGTCGGGCGTCAGCACGTGGTCCCAGCGCACGTCGGTGCGCAGGACGTCCGTGAACGCGTCGCCGGGCTCGGGGTGCGTGTCGCGCGCGAGCTGCGGGCCCGCGGCCTCGTGCAGCAGCGCGCCGTACGCGCCGACCCACGGCACGTCCTCGTCGCGGTCGTTCCACACGATCCCGAGGGTCCCGCCCGGGCGCAGCACGCGCGCGACCTCGGCGGCCGCGGCGGGCTCGTCGAACCAGTGCCACGCCTGCGCGACGGTCACGACGTCGACCGACGCGTCCGGCAGCGGGATCGCCTCGGCGCTGCCGTCGTGCAGCTCGACGCCGGGCAGCGCGGCCGCGAGCTGCTCGCGCATGCCCGCGGCGGGCTCGACGGCGACCACGCGCAGCCCGCGCCCGACGAGCGCCGCCGTGAGCTTGCCGGTGCCGGCCGCGAGGTCCAGCACGTCGCGTGCCCCCGGCGGCACGAGCAGGTCGACGGCCGCGGGCGGGTAGCCCGGGCGGACCGCCGCGTACTCGTCGGCTTGGTGCGTGAACGACGCCGCGTGCGCGGCGTGCCGGTCGTCCGTGCTGCCGGTCACGGCACCTCCTCGGGGTCGACGTGTCGGGGGTCCCGTCAGATCGGGCCCGACGGCTCAGGGCGTGAGCGCCGCCAGCGCGTCGTCGTGCAGCAGGCCGTTGGTCACCAGCGCGTCGCCGCCGTGCGGGCCGTCGACGCCGCGCAGCGACGTGAACCGCCCGCCCGCCTCGGTGACGACCGGCACGAGCGCGGCCATGTCGTACAGCTCGAGCTCGGGCTCCGCGGCGACGTCGACCGCGCCCTCGGCGACCAGCACGTACGACCAGAAGTCGCCGTACGCGCGCGTGCGCCACACGCGTCGCTGCAGGTCCATGAACTGCGGGAGGCGGCCGTGCTCCTCCCAGCCGGTGAGGCTCGAGTACGAGAACGACGCGTCCTCGAGCGACGCGACCTTCGACACGTGCAGGCGCGTGGCCGCCGCGAGCGACCGCCCCGTCCACGCGCCCGTGCCCTGCGCGGCCCACCAGCGCCGCCCCAGCGCCGGGGCGGACACCACGCCGACGACGACCTCGTCGCCGTCCATGAGGGCCAGCAGCGTCGCCCACACCGGCACGCCGCGCACGAAGTTCTTGGTCCCGTCGATCGGGTCGACCACCCACCGGCGCGGGCCGTGGCCCGTGTCGTGGCGCTCCTCGCCGTGCACCGCGTCGCGCGGGCGCGCGCGCGACAGCTGGGCGCGCACGAGGTCCTCGGCGGCGCGGTCGGCGTCCGAGACGGGCGTGAGGTCCGGCTTCGTCTCGACCTGCAGGTCCATGGCCTTGAACCGCGACATCGTCAGCGCGTCGACCTGGTCGGCGATCACGTGCGCGAGCCGCAGGTCGTCGTCGTACGCCATCGTCGCTCCCTCGTCGGTCCCCGGGCCGGTCACGGCGCGGCCGGTCCGCGCGTCAACCTACCCAAGCGCGACGTCCGCGTGGGGGAGGGTCCGCCCGTGCGGACGCGCGCCGCCGCCGTCAGGCGCGCGTGTCGTCCGCGTCCGCGGTGCCGAGGCGGCTCACGAGCAGGCGACGGAACGAGTCCAGCCGCGCGGCCCGCGCCGCACGCGTCGCGTCGTCGCCGGCGGCGGCCACCCACTCGTCGAGCGCGCAGTCCGGTGCGTCGGCCAGGTGCGTGCAGCCGCGCGGGCACTCGCGCGCGACCTCGTCGAGGTCCGCGAACGCGTGCAGCAGGTGCGCGGGGTCCACGTGCGCGAGCCCGAACGACCGCACGCCCGGCGTGTCGATCACCCAGGTCGGTGCGCCCGCGTCCGGGACCTCGAGCGCGACCGCCGACGTCGACGTGTGACGACCGCGGCCGGTCACGTCGTTGACCACGCCCGTCGCGCGCCGCGCGTCGGGGACGAGCGCGTTGACGAGCGTCGACTTGCCGACCCCCGAGTGCCCGACCAGCACCGAGATCTCGCCGCGCAGCGCGTCGCGCAGCTCGTCCAGGCCCTCGATCGTCGACGCGCCCGTGACCGGGTCGGTCACGCGCCGCGTCGCGACCACCTCCACGCCGATCGGCGCGTACAGCGCCGTGAGCTCGGCGGGGTCCGCGAGGTCGGCCTTGGTGAGCGCGAGCAGCACCTCCATGCCGGCGTCGTACGCCGCGGCGACGCAGCGGTCGATCATGCGCGTGCGCGGCTCCGGGTCGGCCAGCGCGGTGACGACGACGAGCCGGTCGGCGTTGGCGACGATCACGCGCTCGACGGGGTCGGTGTCGTCGGCCGTGCGCCGCAGCACCGTGCGCCGCTCGCCGATCCGCACGATGCGCGCGAGCGTGCCGTCCTCGCCGGTCGTGTCGCCGACGACGTCGACGCGGTCGCCCGGGACCACGCGCTCGCGGCCCAGCTCGCGGGCCTTCATCGCCAGCACGCGCGTCTCGTCCGGGCCGCCGGGGTCGACGAGCACGGTGTAGCGCCCGCGGTCGACCGCGACGACCATCGCGGTCAGCGCGTCGGCGTGCTCGGGGCGCTGCTTGGTGCGGGGGCGCGAGCCGCGGCCGGGACGGATCCGCACGTCCCGCTCGTCGTAGCGCCGCTGCGCCATCAGGCCGTCGGCCCCGTCGCACCGGCCGGCGTCGTGCCCGCGAGCATGCCCGCCCACAGGTCGACGAACCCGGGCAGCGTCTTGGCGGTCGTGGCGACGTCCTCGACCGCGACGCCCGGCACGCGCAGGCCCACGAGCGCACCCGCGGTCGCCATGCGGTGGTCGGCGTACGTGCGCCACGTGCCGCCGTGCAGCGGCCGCGGCGTGATCACCAGGCCGTCGGACGTCTGCTCGGCCTGGCCGCCCAGCCGCGTGATCTCGGCCGCGAGGGCCGCGAGCCGGTCGGTCTCGTGACCCCGCAGGTGCGCGATGCCGCGCAGCCGCGTGGGGGAGCCCGCGAGGGCCGCGAGCGCCGCGATCGTGGGTGCGAGCTCGCCGGCCGCGCGCAGGTCGAGGTCCACGCCGCGCACCTCGCCCGTGCCGGTGACGGTCAGCACGTCGCCGTCGAGCGTGGCGGTCGCGCCCATGCGCGTGAGGATCCCGGGCAGCAGGCCGCCGGGCTGCGTCGTGCGCGCGGGCCACCCCGGGACGCGCACCGAGCCCCCCGCGACCATCGCGGCGCACAGGAACGGCGCGGCGTTCGACAGGTCGGGCTCGACCTGCACGTCGCGCCCCGCGACCGTGCCGGGCTCGACGTGCCAGATCTCGGGGCGCGAGTCGTCGACGACGACGCCCGCGGCGCGCATCACGTCGACCGTCATCTCGATGTGCGGCAGGCTCGGCAGCGTCGGCCCGGTGTGGCGCAGCGTCAGGCCCTGGTCGAACCGCGCCGCGGCGAGTAGCAGGCCAGAGACGAATTGGCTCGAGCCCGACGCATCGACGTCGACGCTGCCGCCGCGGACCGCACCGCGGCCGTGCACCGTGAACGGCAGGTGGCCCGGCTCGCCGTCGTCGTCGACGCGCACGTCGAGCGCGCGCAGGCCCTGCAGCAGCGGACCCATGGGACGGACGAGCGCCTCGGCGTCGCCCGTGAACCGGACCGGGCCGTCGGCGAGCGCCGCGACGGGCGGCAGGAAGCGCATGACGGTGCCCGCGAGGCCGCAGTCGACGGTGACGGCCCCGCGCAGCTCACCGGGCGTCACGCGGACGGCGTCGTCATCGAGCTCGACGCCGACCCCGAGCGCCCGCAGCGCGTCCGCCATGAGCCGCGTGTCCCGCGACACGAGCAGCGAGCGCAGCGTGCTCGGGCCGTCGGCGAGCGCCGCGAGCACGAGGTAGCGGTTGCTCAGCGACTTCGAGCCCGGCACCGCGACGGTCGCGTCGATCGGCCCGTCGGCGACGGGGGCGGACCACGGGTCGGCGTGCAGGCTCGTCATGCCGTTCAGGCTAGCGGCGACCGGTGTCGCGGCCCTGCGGCGTCCACCCTCAGTCGGTCGTGTGCCGGGCGGCCTCGGCCGCGCGCGCCGCCTTCAGCGCCGCGCGGTCGGTGCGCGCGTGCTGCACGCGCCACGCGACGCCCGGGCGCCCCTCGAGGTCGATGCCCGCGAGCACCGCACCCCCTGTGAACGACAGCGCGCGCACGAGCCGCTCGGAGCGCTCGCGGCGCTCGTCCTTCGTCAGCGTGCCGGAGCGGCCCACCGGCAGGTTGACCGCGACGACCGGCAGCGTCAGCCCGGCGAGCGCCAGCGCGGCGGCGCGCGGTGCGCGCCCGACCGCGAGCATCGCACCGGCGACGACCATCGCGGCGCCGTGCGCCTGCGCGAGCGTCGCGAGCTCCTTGTCGGAGATCTCGCCCGCCAGCGCGCGGCCGAGGGGGCCGGGGGCGCGTCGCCGCGCGGACGCGGGCACGCGTCCGCGCAGGCCGTCGACGCCGTCGCGCACGACCTGCGCGTGCGCCGCGGGGTGCCGCAGCGCGTCCACCCCCTGGCTGACGAACCACGAGGCGAACAGGGGTCGGGCGATGCGGCGCAGCAGCACGGGCTCCTCCTCCGGGACTTCCACCGCGGACGCGCGGTGCCTCCCACGCTAGTGCCGGACCCGGGAGGCGGCGCGCCCACGCGCGTGCGCCGTGCGCACCGTGCGACACCGTACGGGAATGCGCACGCCGCGCGTCGCTGTTGGGGGTGGCATGAGCTGTGCAGTCGCCACCCCCGAGGCCCCCGCGGTCGCCGCCGTCCCGACGGGCGGGACCGTGCCGGTCGTCACACCGTGGGGTCTCACCGTCTCCTCAGGTGACGTCCAGGTCGGAGCACTAGGCTCGTGGGCGATGAGCGAGCACCCTGAGAGCCCTGCGGGCCTCGACGACGAGGGCACGACGCGTGCCCCGGTCGGCGAGGACGACGCCGCCCGCAGCGACCGGTTCGAGGCGGAGGCGCTGGTCCACCTGGACCAGCTCTACGGCGCGGCGCTGCGCATGACGCGCAACCCCGCGGACGCCGAGGACCTGGTCCAGGAGACCTTCACCAAGGCGTTCGCCGCGTTCCACCAGTACCGCCCGGGCACGAACCTCAAGGCGTGGCTGTACCGCATCCTCACCAACACGTACATCAACTCCTACCGCAAGAAGCAGCGCGAGCCGCAGCAGTCGCGGTCGGAGGAGGTGGAGGACTGGCAGCTCGCGCGCGCCGAGTCGCACACGTCGCGCGGGCTGCGCTCGGCCGAGGCCGAGGCGCTCGACCACCTGCCCGACTCCGACGTCAAGGACGCGCTGCAGCAGATCCCCGAGGACTTCCGCATCGCGGTGTACCTCGCGGACGTGGAGGGCTTCGCGTACAAGGAGATCGCCGAGATCATGGGGACGCCGATCGGGACGGTGATGTCCCGGCTGCACCGTGGCCGCGCGCAGCTGCGCGACCTGCTGTCGGACTACGCGCGCGGACGTGGGCTCACCGCGGGCGGTGCGCGATGAGCGCGGTCGGCGACGGCCCGGCGGACGGCGTCCGGCCGGGTGCGGACCTGCGCCGCGCGGCGCCCGGCTCGCCGTGCGGGTGCGACGAGGCCGTGGACCGGCTGTGGGAGTACGTCGACTCCGAGCTCGGCGTGCTCGACCGCGACCGCGTCGAGGCGCACCTGCACGAGTGCTCCGACTGCTTCGAGGAGGAGCAGGTCGAGCTCGTCATGAAGCAGCTCGTGAAGCGCTGCTGCCAGGAGGAGGCGCCCGCCGAGCTGCGCGTGCGCATCCGCGAGCAGATCACGGTGCTGCGGCTGCGTGCCGCGACCGGTCAGGACTCCTGACCACCGACCCGTGACCGTGGCGGCCCCGCGGCCGCCGGGCGGGACGCACGAGGGCCCCGGAGCCGATGCTCCGGGGCCCTCGTGACGTCACGGCGTCGAACGCTCAGGCGTTGGGACGCTTGCCGTGGTTGGCGGCGTTCCCCTTGCGGGAGCGACGCTTGCGGCCACGCTTGCTCATCGCTGCTTCTCCTCGGGTCGCGGCGCGCGCGTACGGGGGCACGCGCCGGGGATGTCGCACCATGGTCCCACACACCGCGCGCGCCGCGCGCCGCTCAAGTGCGGGAGCCGCGCTCCCGATATCCCCCGGGTGAGCCAGCAGCCCCAGTCCGTCGTCCCCTTCCTGCACGCCCTCGCCTCGACCGGGGGCTCCGACCTGCACTGCAAGGTCGGCTCGGCGCCGCGCGTGCGGGTGGACGGCCGGCTGCGCAAGCTGCAGGCCGCGGAGCTGCGCCCGGTCGACACCGAGCGCATGCTCGAGGAGGTGCTGCCGGACGACCTCGTGGAGGAGTTCCGGCGCACCAAGGAGGCGGACTTCGCGTACTCGCTGTCGGGCGTGGGGCGCTTCCGCGTCAACGCCTACCAGGCGCGCGGCACGTTCGGGCTGGTGTTCCGGCGGGTCGCGATCGGCGCGCAGGCGCTGGGCGAGCTGGGCCTGCCGGAGGTGGTGGGGGAGCTCGCGCTGGAGCCCCGGGGGCTGGTGCTCGTGACGGGGCCGACGGGTGCGGGCAAGACGACGACGCTCGCGGCGATGGTCGACCTCGTGAACTCGTACCGCGAGGTCAACATCGTCACGATCGAGGACCCGATCGAGGTGCTGCACTCCGACAAGAAGGCGATCGTGTCGCAGCGCGAGGTGCGGCAGGACACGGCCGACTTCACGGTCGCGCTGCGCGCCGCGATGCGGCAGGACCCGGACGTGATCCTCGTGGGGGAGATGCGCGACGTCGAGACCGTGCGCGCGGTGCTGTCCGCGGCCGAGACCGGGCACCTCGTGCTCTCGACGCTGCACACGATCGACGCGGCCGAGTCCGTGAACCGCATCGTCGACTTCTTCCCGCCGCACGAGCAGAAGCAGGTGCGGATCGCGCTCGCGCAGACGCTGCGCGGGATCGTGTCGCAGCGCCTCGTGCGGCGCGCCGACGGCGCGGGCCGCTGCGCGGTCATCGAGGTCATGGTGAACACGGGCCGCACGGCCGAGGCGATCGTCGAGCCGCAGGAGAACCCGCCGCTGACCGACCTCATCAAGGACGGCGACTTCTACAAGATGCAGACGTTCGACCAGCACCTGTTCGCGCTCGTGCGCGACGCGGTCGTGACGTACGAGGAGGCGCTGTCGGTGGCGTCGAACCCGCACGACCTGACGGTCGAGCTGCGCGCCGCCGGCGTCGTCGCCTGACGGCACGCGTGTCGCAGCAGGGGGTTGCCGGCGCCAAGAACGCGATATAGCGTGTTTCTTGCACACGACATATCGCGTTGGAGGAACCATGTCGACGGAGTCCTGGGTCGTCGCCGGCCCGCAGGTGATCGAGGTCGAGGACCTGCGCGCGCTGCGCGTGGGGCTGGTCGGCGGGCGCGTCGACGTGGTCGCGCACGACGACCCCGACGCGCGCGGTGCGCGCCTCGAGGTGCACCGCGTGGACGGCCGGCCGCTCGAGGTCACGCTGTCCGACGGCGAGCTGCGCATCGGGTACAGCTTCACGCTCGGCGGCTGGGAGGGCTTCGTCGAGAAGTTCCGCAACTTCCAGGACAAGGACCGCGCGGACGTGCACGTCGCCGTGCCGCGCGACGTGCTCGCCAAGGTCGGCACCGTGAGCGCCGACGGGCTGGTCGCGGGGCTGCGGCAGGACGCCTCGGTGTCGACCGTCTCGGGCTCGATCGTCGTCGACGACCTGCACGGGCGGCTCTCGACCCACAGCGTCTCGGGCGAGGTCGTGGCGCGCGGCCTCGACGGCGACCTGCGCTTCAACACGGTCTCGGGCGAGCTGTCCGCGTCGGGTCAGCTCACGCTCGTGCAGGGCAACTCGGTCTCGGGCGCCGTCTCGCTCGACGTCGGCAGCGGCACGTCCTCGCTCACCGTCACGACCGTCTCGGGCGACCTCACGGTGCGCATCCCGGCCGGCGCCGGGCTGCGGGCGCGCGCGCAGTCGGTCTCGGGCCGGCTCGTCGTGGACGGGCAGGAGCACAAGGGCTCGTCGCCCGGCCAGCGCACGGTCGAGGTCGACGCGGGCGACGGCGGGACGTTCCTGTCGGCCACGACCGTCACCGGTCACGTCACGGTGCTGCGCGCCGGGCCGGTCCAGGACGCGCCGGTGCAGGACGCACCGGTGCAGGACGAGGCCGTCTGATGGTGAAGGTCTTCGCGCACGGCCAGCTCCGCCTGTACCTGCTCGCCCTGCTCGAGGACGGGCCGCGGCACGGCTACGAGCTCATCACGGCCCTCACGGACCGGTTCGGCGGCACGTACCGCCCGAGCGCCGGCACGGTCTACCCGCGGCTCGCGCGGCTCGAGGAGGAGGGTCTCGTCGAGCGGTCCGACGAGGGGCGCAAGGCGACGTACACGCTGACGGCCGCGGGTCGCGCGGAGCTCGACGAACGTCGCGGCGAGCTCGCGCACCTCGAGGCGGAGATCGCCGAGACCGTGCGGGAGCACGCCACGCAGGTGCGTGACGACGTCCGTGCGGCCATGCGCGGGCTGCGCGCCGACCTCGCGTCGGCGGCCCAGCGCGCCCGGGACGCGGCGGTGCCGCAGCCTGGCGCGCCCGACCGTGAGCGCGCCGCGTCGCACGGACGGCGCGTCGAGGCGGAGGCGATGGTCCGCCGGTTCGGCGACGAGGTCCGTGCGGACCTGCGCCGCGCGGACGCCGCGGGCGGGGTGGACGCGCTCACCGTCGAGACGTTGCGCACCGTGCTCGACACGGCGCTGCGCACGATGCGCGCGACGCTGCGCTGAGGCCCGCCGGACCGCGCCGTCAGGGCGACGGCACCGACGGCACCGGCGGCGACGCGCGACGTCGCCGCCGGTGCGCCCGGCCGGCCCAGGCGCGGGCGGCGGCCGCGACCGCCGCGCCGACCGGGCAGTAGACCACCGCGAGCACCAGCGCGATCCCGAGCGCCAGGGTCACCGAGGAGCGTTCGACCAGCGCCGCCAGCAGCAGGGGTGTGAGCACGCCCAGGGCCGCGCCGCAGGCGGCGAACGCCAGCACGTGCGCGGTCTCGGAGGTGCGGTGGCGCACCAGGTGCGCGGTGAGCGTGCCCGCCGGCCAGCCGAGCGCGAACGTCGCGGCGATGTGCACCGCGTACGCCAGGGCGACGATGCGGACGCCCGTGCCCAGCCCGACGCGGTCCTCCGGTGCCGGGGTGTTCGCCGCGAACCACGCGAGCGCGAGCGCGGCGGGCACCAGCAGGATGACCGCGGTCCGCACGCACACGTCGAGGGTCGCACCCCACCCCGTGACGGGGTGAGGTGCGGACGGGTCGGGGTCGACCGGTGCGCGGGCGGGTTCGGGTGGTGCGTCAGGCCGCGTCATCCGGCAGGCCCAGCCACTGGTGCCAGCCGGTGTGCAGCACGAGCCACGCCATGAGGCCGTAGCCGGCCTGCCCGGGCAGGTGCCGCGGCGAGACCGCCATGTCGGCGAGCCACTGGTCGTGCGCGGCGAGGGGCGAGTACATGTCGACGTAGGGCACGCGGCGCCGTGCCGCGACGTCGCCCAGCGCGACCGACAGCTCGGCGAGCTTGTCGCCGTCGGCGGGGTCGCCCGGGGGCGGTCCGACCACGAACGCCGGCATGCGGCGCTGCTCGGCGACGTCGAGCACGTTGGCGAGGTTGAGCCGGCTGCGTGCGAGCGAGAGGCCCGCGGCCACGTCGGCACGGCCGAGCGCGACGACCAGGCGGTTGTCGGCCTCGGGCGCGAGCCGGCGCGAGACCTCGGCGTCCCAGCGGCCGCCCAGGTCGGTGCTGGTCTCGCCGGGCACGGCGAGCGTCATGACCGTCGGAGGGTCGGGCAGCGGCGTGCGGGCGGCGACGCGGCCCACCCAGCCCAGGCCCTTGGGGTCTCCTGCGCCGGCGACCAGCTCGTCGCCGACGACCGCGAGCCGCAGCTCACCCACGCCATCACTCCTGCCCGTGCCGCCGCGCCGGCCGGTCCGGCGCTGCCGACAGTCTCGCAGGCCGTCGGGGCCTCGGCGTGGTCATCGTCGCGGGGCGGCGGACGTGTCGTGCGGCACGCGGGCGACGCGGCGCTCAGCGAGCTCCGACGCGGGTGTGCGGCGCCGAGGCGCTCGCGTCGTCCCAGGCGTGGTGGGAGTGCGGCGGCTCGCGGTCGCCGAGGCCGTCGCGGCGCACGAGCACGACGAGCCACGCGATCCAGGCGACGAAGGCGACGAGGGCGAGCAGGAGGAGGACGAGGTTCATGGCAGAAACTCTGCGCCCAACGGGAAGCCGCCACGAGTGGCAGAAGTGCCGTCGCCCATTGAGATCCTGCCACGAGCGTGCGACCGTGGTGGCGTGCTCCGCTCCGTCGCCGTCCTCGCGCTCCCGAACGCCGCCGCCTTCGAGCTCGGCACCGCGTGCGAGGTCTTCGGCATCGACCGCTCCGACACCGGCGGGCCGGTGTTCGACTTCCGGGTCTGCGGCCCGCGCGCCGGCGCGACCCTGCCGACCAAGTCGGGGTTCTCGATCGTCGTCGAGCACGGCCTCGAGGCCACGCGTGACGTCGACCTCGTCGTCGTGCCCGCCTACGGCGTGCCGCCCGCCGACCTGCCCGACGACGTCCTCGACGCGCTGCGCGCCGCGCACGCGCGCGGGGCCTGGATCCTGAGCATCTGCAGCGGCGCGTTCGCCCTGGGGGAGGCCGGCCTGCTCGACGGCCGCCGCTGCACCACCCACTGGATGCACGCCGCCGCGCTCGCCGCGCGCTTCCCCGCGACGACCGTCGACCCCGACGTGCTGTACGTCGAGGACGGCCGCGTCATCACGGGCGCGGGCACGGCCGCCGGCATCGACGCGTGCCTGCACCTCGTGCGGCGCGAGCTCGGCGCCGCCGCCGCCGCGAGCGTCGCGCGGCGCATGGTCGTGCCGCCGCAGCGCGACGGCGGCCAGGCCCAGTACGTCGAGACCCCGCTGCCGCCGCAGGCCGACACCCTCGCGCCGCTGCTCGCGTGGATGGTCGAGCACCTCGACGAGGACCTGTCGGTACCCGCGCTCGCCGCCCGCGCCTTCACCTCCGAGCGTACGTTCGCGCGCCGGTTCCGCGCCGAGACCGGCGCGACGCCCGCCGCGTGGGTCGCCCGGCAGCGGGTGGCCCGCGCGCAGGAGCTCCTCGAGCGCACGGACGCCCCCGTCGACGAGGTCGCGCGGCGCAGCGGCTTCGGCACCGGGGCGCTGCTGCGCCACCACTTCGCGCGCACGCTGGGCACCACGCCGCTGAGCTACCGGCGCCAGTTCACCTGCGCCGCCGACGACCCCACGGACGACGCGGCGTCCCTCACCGCCTGAGCCGGCGCGTCCGACGTCGCGACGAGCGGCCCGGACGCGGCGACGCCCCCGTCCTCGGCGGAGGACGGGGGCGCCCGGCCCGCACGGCGCTCGGAGGTCGCCGGGGCCGCGGTGCGGTGCGGGCCCTGGCATCCGCCCCGCACCGGGTCAGGGGTGCGTCACATCGTCGGCATCAGCACGCCGTCGATGAGGTACACCGTGGCGTTCGCGGTCTGCACGCCGCCGCAGACGACGTTCGCGTCGTTGACCTTGAGCATGTCGCCCGAGCCGGTCACGTCGACCGTGCCGCCCTGGACGGTCGTGTGCTCACCGGCGATCTGGTCGGGCGAGAGCCGGCCCTCGACCACGTGGTAGGTGAGGATCGAGGACAGCGTCGCGGCGTCGGTCTTGAGCGACTCGATCGTGGCCGGGTCGATCTTCGCGAACGCCTCGTCGACCGGCGCGAACACCGTGAACTCGCCGCCGTTGAGCGTGTCGACCAGGTTCACGTCGGGGTTGAGCTGGCCCGAGACCGCGGCCGTGAGCGTGGTCAGCAGCGGGTTGTTCGACGCGGCCGTCGCGACCGGGTCGGTCGACATGCCCTCGATCGAGCCGGCGCCGTCCGGCACCGTCGCCGCGTAGTCGGCGCAGCCCGGGCCGACCAGACCGGACGCCATCATGTCGCCGCCCTCGGTCGCCATGTCGTCGGGCGTGGCCGACGGCGTCGGCGCCATCGAGGTCATCGCGTCGGGCGTCGTCTCCGCGCCCGTGTCGTCGCCCGAGCTGCAGGCGGTGAGTGCCAGGCCGGTCGTCAGCAGCAGCGCGGCGGACAGGCGCGTGCGGGTCGAGATCTGCATGGTCGTCTCCTCCAGGGTGCTGCGGAGGACCTCTCGTCCTCCGCCGTCGCCCGTGGTTCGGAGCCGTCCCCCGGGGCGGATGGGTCGGATCGACGACGAGTTCCCACCGGCCTGGCAAGCCCCGGCCCGGGGCGTCGCCGCCGAGCCGCACCCATCCGCGGGACCGCCCGCACCGAACCCCCGGCATGGACCTCGTGGTGGTGGCGCTCGTCGGACTCGTCGGCGGCCTGGTGACCGGGATCTCGCCCTGCATCCTCCCGGTGCTCCCGGTCGTGCTCCTCAGCGCGGGCGCGCAGGGCGCCCGCACGGGACCGAGCCGCGCGGCGCCCGTCCGGGCGACCACGGCCGCACCCGTGCGCGGCGCCGCCGCGGGCGTCGGCGTGCTCGAGCAGCCCGCGCTGCTCACGCGCGGCGGTGCACCCGCCGAGCCGCCCCGCGCCAACGGTGCGCGCCCCTACCTCGTCGTCGCCGGGCTCGTCACGGCCTTCTCGCTCGCGACGCTCACCGGCACGGTCGTGCTCAACGCGCTCGGCCTGCCGGGCGACACGCTGCGCTGGGCGGGCATCGCCGTCCTCGTCGTCATGGGCCTGGGGCTGCTCGTCCCGCGGCTCGAGCAGGTCATCGAGCGACCGTTCGCGCGGCTCGCGCCCCGGCGCGCGCCCGGCAAGGACCGCGGCGCGTTCGTGCTCGGGCTCGGCCTCGGCGCCGTGTACGTGCCGTGCGCCGGCCCCGTGCTCGCGGCCGTGACCGTCGCCGGCGCCACGGGCCGCGTCGACGCGTCGACCGTCGTCCTCACGCTCGGGTTCGCGATCGGCGCCGCGCTGCCCCTGCTCGTGCTCGCGCTCGCGGGCCGCCGCGCCACCGAGCGGCTCGCGTTCCTGCGCACGCACCAGCGCCGCGTGCGCGCCGTCGGCGGGGTGGTCATGCTCGCGCTCGCGACCGCCCTCACGTTCAACCTCACCGACGGGCTGCAGCGCGCGCTGCCCGGCTGGGCCGACAGCCTGCAGCAGCGCCTCGCGGCCGACGAGCGCGTCACGCAGCAGCTCGACCTCGGCGGCGTCGTCACGGCCGAGAACGAGGGCCTGTCCCGCTGCACGCAGGGCGCGACGACGCTCGAGGACTGCGGCCCCGCACCCGAGCTGCGCGGCATCGACACGTGGCTGCAGACGCCCGACGGCGCGGACCTCACGATCGCGGACCTGCGCGGCAAGGTCGTCCTGCTCGACTTCTGGGCCTACTCCTGCATCAACTGCCAGCGGTCGGTGCCGCACGTCGAGGCGTGGTGGCAGGCGTACCGCGACGCCGGGCTCGTCGTGGTCGGCGTCCACACGCCCGAGTACGCGTTCGAGCGCGAGACCGACAACGTGGTCGACGGCGCGCGGCGCCTCGGCATCACGTACCCGGTCGCGCAGGACAACTCCTACGCGACCTGGAGCGCGTACCGGAACCGGTACTGGCCCGCGTCGTACCTGGTCGACGCCGACGGCCAGGTGCGTCACGTGCACCAGGGCGAGGGGGGCTACGACGTGACGGAGGACCTCGTGCGCGAGCTCCTGCAGGACGCGGACCCGGGCGTCGCGCTGCCGCCGCGCACGCAGGTCGACGACCGCACGCCCGACGGCGCGCAGATCACGCCCGAGACGTTCCTGTCGGTCGGCAAGCGCAGCAACGTCGCCGGGGAGTACGTCGAGGGCGAGCACACCTACGCAGCGCCCGCCGACCAGCCGGCCGACACCGTCGCGCTCGACGGCACGTGGACCACCGACTACCAGGGTGCGACCGCGGGCGGGGACGCCGCGCTGCGGCTGCGGTTCTCGGCGAGCGAGGTCCGCACGGTCGTCGGCGGCGAGGGCACGGTCACCGCGGTCGTGCGCGACGCGTCCGGGACGGTCGTCGACGAGGTCGAGCACCAGGTGTCGGGGCCGCCGCGCTCGTACCGGCTGCTCGCCCGGCCCGACCTCACGACCGGGACCGTCGAGGTGCGCGCGACGCCCGGCGTGCAGGTGTTCTCGTTCACCTTCGGGTGAGCCGCGGGCCGCGCCCGCACGTGCGGACGCCCCGGCACCGGAGGGGGTGCCGGGGCGTCCGTGCGTGAGGTGGGACGGCGGGCGTCAGCGGCGGAAGGCCGCCTCGACGAGCTCCTTCTGCTCCACCGCGTGCTTCTTGGCCGAGCCCGCGGCCGGCGACGCCGACTCGGGCCGCGACACGACGCTCACCGGACGCTCGACGACCTGCGGCAGGTGCGTCGACACGAACGTCCACGGACCCTGGTTGCGTGGCTCGTCCTGCACCCAGACCAGCTCGGCGCCGTCGAACGGCGCGAGCGCGTCGCGCAGCGCGTCGGGCTCGAGCGGGTACAGCTGCTCGAGGCGCACGATCGCGGTCTGCTGGTCGCCCGACTGCACGCGGTGCGCCAGCAGGTCCCAGTAGACCTTGCCCGAGCACAGCAGCACACGGGTCACCTGGTCGGCCTTGGCCGACGCGAGGTCGTCGCCGATCACGGTGCGGAACGTGCCGGACGTGAAGTCCTCGACCGACGACGTCGCTGCCTTGAGCCGCAGCATCGACTTCGGCGTGAACACCACGAGCGGGCGGCGCGGGCGCTGGTACGCCTGACGGCGCAGCAGGTGGAAGTGCGACGCGGGCGTCGACGGCTGCGCGATCGTCATGTTGTCCTCGGCCGCGAGCTGCAGGAACCGCTCGATGCGCGCCGACGAGTGGTCGGGGCCCTGGCCCTCGTAGCCGTGGGGGAGCAGCAGCACGACCGACGAGCGCTGCGCCCACTTCTGCTCGGCCGACGAGATGAACTCGTCGATGACCGTCTGCGCGCCGTTGACGAAGTCGCCGAACTGCGCCTCCCACAGCACGAGCGCGTCGGGGCGCTCGACCGAGTAGCCGTACTCGAACCCGAGGGCGGCGTACTCCGAGAGCGACGAGTCGTACACCCAGAACTTCGCCTGGTCGGCCGACAGGTACAGCAGCGGCGTCCACTCGGCGCCCGTCTCGCGGTCGTGCAGCACGGCGTGCCGCTGCACGAAGGTCCCGCGGCGCGAGTCCTGCCCGGCCAGCCGCACGGGGGTGCCCTCGACGAGCAGCGAGCCGAACGCGAGGATCTCGCCGTAGCCCCAGTCGATGGCGCCCTCGCGGCTCATCTGCTCGCGCTTGGCGAGCAGCTGCGCCAGCTTCGGGTGCACCGTGAAGCCCTCGGGCGGGCTCACGTGCGCCTGGCCGATGCGCTGCAGCACCGACGCCGGCACGGCGGTCTGCCAGCCGACCATGACGCCCGCGTCCTCGTGCTGCGACTCGGGCCGCTCGAGGCCGGCGACGGTCTCGCTGTCCGCCGCGGGCGGCGTCCAGCCGTCCTCGCGGGTCTCGGTGAACACCCGCTCGAGCTGCGACTGGTAGTCGCGCAGCGCCTGCTCGGCCTCCTCGAGCGTGATGTCGCCGCGGGCCACGAGCGTCTCGGTGTACGCCTTGCGCACCGAGCGCTTGGCCTCGATGAGGTTGTACATCAGCGGCTGCGTCATCGACGGGTCGTCGCCCTCGTTGTGACCGCGGCGGCGGTAGCAGACGAGGTCGATGATGACGTCGCGGTCGAACTGCTCGCGGTACTCGAACGCG
This sequence comes from Cellulomonas sp. FA1, assembly GCF_000986825.1. NCBI lineage: Bacteria > Bacillati > Actinomycetota > Actinomycetes > Micrococcales > Cellulomonadaceae > Cellulomonas > Cellulomonas sp. FA1. The sequence continues at coordinate 268,586 of NZ_LBMY01000001.1, forward strand.
AGCTCGGCGACCCGGACGACGGCCTCGGGGTCGTCGCCGTTCACGTGGAAGATCGGGACCTGCAGGCCCTTGGCCACGTCGGTCGCGTACTGCGAGGACCGCGACGACGACGGGCCGGTGGTGAACCCGACCTGGTTGTTGACGATGACGTGGATCGTGCCGCCCGTGCGGTACCCGCGCAGCTGCGCGAGGTTGAGCGTCTCGAACACCACGCCCTGGCCCGCGAAGGCCGCGTCGCCGTGGATGAGGATCGGCAGCACCGAGAAGCCGTCGCCGCCGAGGTCGATGCGGTCCTGCTTGGCGCGCACGATGCCCTCGAGCACCGGGTCGACGGCCTCGAGGTGCGACGGGTTGGCCGCGAGGTACACCGCGGTCGTCGCGCCCGACTCGGCCGTGAACACGCCCTCGGTGCCGAGGTGGTACTTCACGTCGCCCGAGCCCTGCACCGACTTCGGGTCCTGGTTGCCCTCGAACTCGCTGAAGATCTGCCCGTACGACTTGCCGGCGATGTTCGCGAGCACGTTGAGCCGGCCGCGGTGCGCCATGCCGATGCCGACCTCGTCGAGCCCGCCGTTCGCGGCGCGCGACAGGATCGCGTCGAGCAGCGGGATGAGCGACTCGCCGCCCTCGAGCGAGAACCGCTTCTGCCCGACGTACTTGGTCTGCAGGAACGTCTCGAACGCCTCGGCGGCGTTGAGGCGGCGCAGGATGCGCAGCTGGTCCTCGCGCGGCGTGCGCGCGTACCCGGACTCCAGGCGCTCCTGCAGCCAGCGGCGCTGCCGCGGGTCCTGCAGGTGCATGTACTCGGCACCGACGGTGCGGCAGTACGAGTCGCGCAGCAGGCCGAGCACGTCGCGCAGCGTCGCGCGCGTCTTGCCGGTGAACCCGCCCGTGGGGAACGTGCGGTCCAGGTCCCACAGCGTCAGGCCGTGGTTCTGCACGTCCAGGTCGGGGTGCTTGCGCTGGCGGTACGCGAGCGGGTCGGTGTCCGCCATGAGGTGCCCGCGCGAGCGGTAGGCGTGGATGAGCTCGGCGATGCGGGCCGGCTTGATCGCCTCGGCGTCCGGGTCGTGGTTCGCGTCCCGCACCCAGCGCACGGGCTCGTACGGCACGCGCAGCGCCGCGAACACGCGGTCGTAGAACCCGTCCTCGCCCAGCAGCTTGCGCCCGAGGATCCGCAGGAAGTCGCCGGACTGCGCGCCCTGGATGATGCGGTGGTCGTACGTCGACGTGATCGTCAGGACCTTCGAGACGCCCATGCGGTTGAGCTGCTCGTCCGACGTGCCCGCGAACTCGGCGGGGTAGTCCATCGCGCCGACGCCGACGATCGTGCCCTGGCCCTGCATGAGGCGCGGCACCGAGTGCACGGTGCCGATCGTGCCGGGGTTGGTCAGCGAGATCGTCGTGCCGGCGAAGTCGTCGACCGTGAGCTTCGCGTTGCGCGCGCGCCGCACGACGTCCTCGTAGGCCGTCCAGAACTGCGCGAAGTCGAGCGTCTCGGCCTTCTTGATCGACGGCACGAGGAGCTGGCGCGTGCCGTCCGGCTTGGCCAGGTCGATCGCGAGGCCCAGGTTGACGTGCGCGGGCTGCAGCACGCCCGGCTTGCCGTCGACGAGCGTGTAGGCCGCGTTCATGGCGGGCATCTCGCCGACGGCCTCGACGAGCGCGAAGCCGATGAGGTGCGTGAACGAGACCTTGCCGCCGCGGCCGCGCGCGAGGTGGTTGTTGATGACGATGCGGTTGTCGACCATGAGCTTGGCCGGCACGGCGCGCACCGAGGTCGCGGTCGGGACCTCGAGCGACGCCTCCATGTTGGTGACCACGCGGGCCGCGGGGCCGCGCAGCTTCTGCACGTCGTCGACGGGCTGCACGCCGTCGCCGGCGGAGCGGCGGGTCGCGACCTCGGCGTAGGGCGCGGTCGCGGGCTGCGCGGTCGCGACGGGCGAGGGACCCGTGGGCACCTCGGGCCGGGCGGGCGCCGCGGGGCGCTCGCCGCCGCGGCCGGAGCGGGTGCGGCGGGAGCGGGTGCGGCGGTCGCCGGGTCGGACCCGCCCGTGGCGGCGTCCCCCGGCGGGGTGGCGGCCCCCTGACCCGGCGGCGTCGTCGCCGCGTCGGTCGTCCCGCCCGTCGTCGGGGCGGTGCTCGCGTCGCCGTTCGAGCCGGTGGACGACGTCTCGGGCTTGTAGCCCTCGAAGAAGTCCCACCAGGCCGGATCCACCGCGTTGCGGTCCTTCCGGTACTGCTCGTACAGCTCGTCGACGAGCCACTCGTTCGCGCCGAAGTCGGCACGGGGGGAGTCGGACTGCGCGTTCTGCGTCACGCTGGGATCGCCCACTTCCGGTGCGCGGTACCGGACCGCGCCGTCGCCAGTTCTGTTGATGACAACACTACGTGGTCACCTGGGTCCCAGGCCCCTTGCGGACCGTGCGTGGCGGTATCTGCGCAGCCTCTTCACCCCGACGCCGCGCGTGCGTCAACGCCGGGGAAATCCCGGGGCAAGCGGGCGTGCTGACCGGCTCAAGCGCGGGTCGCGGGCGTGGCCGGCAGACGGACGCGCATGGTGCACCCCGACGCGGAGTCGGCGACCTCGACCGAGCCGCCGTGCAGCTCGACCGCCCACCGCACGATCGCGAGCCCCAGGCCCGTCCCGCCCGTCGAGCCCTGGCCCGTGAGCGCCGGCGTGTTGCCCCGCACGAACCGTTCGAACACGTGCGCGCGCTGCTCGCGCGCGATGCCCGGGCCGTGGTCGACCACGTCGATCTGCACGTCCTCGCCGACGCGGCGCGCGACGACCTGCACCTCGTCGTCCTCGGGCGAGTGACGCGCCGCGTTCTGCAGCAGGTTCGCCACCACCTGGTGCAGCCGCTCGGGGTCCGCCGGGACGGTCAGGTCGGCCGGCTCGACGTCCACGCCGAACCGCAGCCGCTTGGCCGCGCCGACCAGCGACGCCTCGTCGGCGGCCTCGCCGAGCAGGTCCGCGAGCGGGACGTCCTGCGTGCGCAGCTCCATCGCGCCCGCCTCGACCCGCGACAGGTCGAGCAGCGACGACACCAGGCGCGAGAGCCGCTCGGTCTGCGCCAGCGCGGTCGCGAGGGTCGCCGGGTCGGGCTCGCTCACGCCGTCGACCATGTTCTCGAGCTGGGCCTGCAGCGCCGTCACGGGCGTGCGCAGCTCGTGCGACACGTTCGCGACGAGCTCGCGCCGGAACGTGTCGAGCTGCTGCAGGTCGTCCGCCATGGTGTTGAACGCCTCGGCGAGCTGCCCGACCTCGTCACGGCTGGTCGAGCGCACGCGTCGGCTGTAGTCGCCCGCCGCCATGGCGCGCGCGGCCACCGTCATCTCGCGCAGCGGCGAGGTCATGCCGCGCGCGAGCAGCTGCGTGAGGATCAGCGACAGCACGATCGCCAGCGGCAGCGTCCTGCTGGGCCCGAGCGAGCGCCCGTAGCCCCACCAGATGACGAACGCGGCGATCGTCACGGTCGACGCGACGAGCACGCCCAGCTTGATCTTGATGCTGCGCAACGGGTCCAGCGGGCGCACGTCGGGCAGGTGCCAGCGGTCGTCGCCGCGGACGTGCCGGGCGGGGGGCGACGACGGCGAGGTCACGACGCGTCGTCCGCCGGGGTGCCGTCGTCCGCGGGCTCGAACGCGTAGCCCACGCCGTGCACGGTGCGGATCAGGTCCGGCCCGAGCTTGCGGCGCAGCGCCTTGACGTGGGAGTCGACCGTGCGCGTGCCGCTCGCGTCGACCCAGTCCCACACGTCGGCGAGCAGCCGCTCGCGGGTCAGCACGGTGCGCGGCGACGACGCGAGCGTGAGCAGCAGGTCGAACTCCGTCGGGGTGAGGTGCACCTCGCTGGTGCCGCGCAGGACGCGGCGCTGCGCGCTGTCGATCGTCACGTCGCCGACGACGAGCGGCGGGTCGGGCTGCTGCACGGTCGCGAGCTCGGCGGCGCGCGCCGCGCGCTCGGTGCGCCGCAGCAGCACCTTCGTGCGCGCCACGAGCTCGCGCATCGAGAACGGCTTCGTCATGTAGTCGTCCGCGCCGACGCCGAGCCCCACGAGCATGTCGGTCTCGTCGTCGCGGGCCGTGAGCATGAGCACCGGCACGGGCCGCTCGGCCTGGATCTGCCGGCACACCTCGAGCCCGTCGATGCCGGGCAGCATGACGTCGAGCACGACGACGTCGGGCTGCAGCCGCGCGGCCGCCGCGACGCCGGCGTGGCCGTCGCCGACCGACTCGACCGTCCACCCCTCGGCGGCGAGGCGGTGCACGATCGCCTGCGCGATGGCGGGCTCGTCCTCCACGACGAGCACCGTGGTGGTGCCCGGGCGCGACACGGTGGTGACCATGGGGCCAGAGTGGCACACGGACCCGTGCGCGGGCCCGGCGAGCCACGCGGTCGTCCGGTCTGTCCGTAGGATGTCGCTCACCATGAGCAGCTCGAGTCGCTGCCGGCATCGCGTCCCCGTCGCGCCCAGCGCGCGCCCGGGCCGTCACGGGGGTCGGGCCCCCGTGCGACGCGAGCGAGCCGGCACCTCCTCCTCGTCCCCCCGCACCCGCTCCCGACGTGCCGCCGCGCGTCACCACCGGGCGGGTCCGCCACGCGCCGGCACGTCCCGCGCCGGCGCCGCGCACGTGGTCGCCGCGTGCTGACCGACTGGCTCCTCGTGGGCCTCGGCGTGCTCCTCACGGCCGGGACCGCGGTGTTCGTCGCCGCCGAGTTCTCGCTCGTGACGCTCGACCCCGGCCTCGTGGAGCAGCAGACCCCCGAGGACGACACGCGGGGGCGCTCGGTCCTGCGGGCGCTGCGGCACCTGTCGACGCAGCTGTCCGGCGCGCAGGTCGGCATCACGATCACGACCGTGCTGCTCGGGTACACGACGCAGCCGGCGGTCGTGCGGCTGCTGGGCGTGCCGCTGGAGGCCGCGGGCGTCGCCGGTGCCGCGGTCACCGCGATCGCCGCCGTCGTCGGCCTCGTCCTGGTCAACGGGTTCTCGATGCTGTTCGGCGAGCTGGTCCCCAAGAACTTCGCGATCTCGCGGCCGCTCGGCACCGCGCGGCTCGTGTCGCCCCTGCAGGCGGGCTTCACGTCCGCGCTGCGTCCCGTGATCGCCGCTACCAACGGGACCGCGAACACGATCCTGCGGCGCGTCGGCGTCGAGCCGCGCGAGGAGCTGTCCGGCGCGCGGTCCCCGGCCGAGCTCGCGTCGCTCGTGCGGCGCTCCGCCGAGCAGGGCACGCTCGACGCCGCGACCGCCACGCTGCTCACCAACTCGATCGACTTCTCGACGCTCACGGCGGTCGACGTCATGACCGACCGCACACGGCTCGTCGTCGTGCGCCGTGACGACTCCGCCGCCGACGTCATGGCGCTGTCGCGCCAGACCGGGCACTCGCGGTTCCCCGTGATCGGGGACTCGGTCGACGACGTCGTCGGGTTCGTGCACCTGCGCAAGGCGATGGCCGTGCCGCACGACCGACGCGCCGAGGTGCCGGCCGCGGCCCTCATGGTGGACGCGCCGCGCGTGCCCGAGACCGTGGGGCTCGGGCCGCTGCTGGTCGACCTGCGCGGGCAGGGCCTGCAGATGGCCGTCGTCGTCGACGAGTACGGCGGCACGTCCGGCGCCGTGACCCTCGAGGACGTCGTCGAGGAGCTCGTCGGCGAGGTCGCGGACGAGCACGACCGCACGCGCAGCAGCCTCGCCCGTCAGGGCGACGGGTCCTGGGTGCTGCCCGGCGTCCTGCGCCCCGACGAGCTGCACGAGGCGACCGGGCTGCGCGTGGCCGACGACGGCCCCTGGGAGACCGTGGGCGGGCTGCTCATGGCGCGCCTCGGCCGCATCCCGGTCGAGGGCGACGAGGTCGTGGAGGGCCACGTGCGGCTGGTCGTCGAGCGCATGGACGGCCGCCGCGTCGAGCGCGTGCGCGTCAGCGACCTCACCGACGACGCGACGCAGGAGGCGTGATGGACAGCACGCTCGCGCTCACCCTGGCCGTGGTCCTGCTCGCGGCCAACGCGTTCTTCGTCGGCGCCGAGTTCGCGCTGATGTCGGCGCGGCGCTCGTCGATGGAGCCGCTCGCCGAGAGCGGGGACCGCCGCGCGGCGACCGTGCTGTGGGCGATGGAGCACGTCTCGCTCATGCTCGCCGCGGCGCAGCTCGGCATCACCATCTGCTCGACCAGCCTGGGCCTGGTGGCCGAGCCCGCGATCGCGCACGCGATCGAGGGGCCGCTGCAGGCGCTCGGCGTGCCCGGGTCGTTCACCCACCCGATCGCGTTCGTCCTCGCGCTGCTCGTCGTGGTGTACCTGCACGTCGTGCTCGGCGAGATGGTGCCCAAGAACCTCGCGGTGTCCGGCCCCGACCGGGCCGTGCTGCTGTTCGGCCCGCCGCTGGTGTGGGTCGCGCGGGTCATGCGTCCGGTGATCGTCGCGCTCAACTGGCTGGCCAACCACGTGCTGCGGCTGTTCCGCGTGGAGCCGCGCGACGAGGTCGCGTCGGCGTTCACGGCGCAGGAGGTGCAGTCGATCGTCGAGCGCTCGCAGGCCGAGGGCCTGCTGGCCGACGAGCAGGGCCTGCTCGCCGGGGCGATCGAGTTCTCGGACCGCACGGCCGCGCAGGTCATGGTGCCGCTCGACGAGCTCGTGACCGTCGACGCGTCGGGCACGCCGGACGACATCGAGCACCTGGTGGCCCGCACGGGCTTCAGCCGGTTCCCGGTGGTCGACGACGCGGGGCTGCCCACCGGCTACCTGCACATCAAGGATGTCCTCTACGCCGACGGGCAGACGCGGACGGCGCCCGTGCCGGCGTGGCGCGTGCGGACGCTCGCGGTGGTGACGCCGGACGACGAGGTCGAGACGGCGCTCGCTGCCATGCAGCGCTCGGGGTCGCACCTCGCGCGCGTCGACGACGGCGGGCGCACGGCCGGTGTCGTGTTCCTCGAGGACATCCTCGAGGAGCTCGTGGGCGAGGTCCGCGACGCGATGCAGCGCGGCCAGCTGCACTGAGCAGCGCGGGCGGCGGCGGGCCGCGGGACGTCCGGCCCAGGCCCTGCCCGCCCCGAGGTTCTGACATGGCCCGTGAGAGATCGGTGAAGGCGCGGCGTGTCGGGCGGCGTGTCGCGAGGTGTGTCCGGATCGGGTCGGGCATGTGACCTGATCGGGTCTTGGAGCCGACGGCCGGGTGCCGTTATGGTTCCGTGACCGCATCGGGGGACCGATGGCAACCGGGGACGTCGGAACGGAGGTGTCGTGGGATCCCACCGAGCGGAACCTGCCGCACGTGTGCGCCGTTCTCGCGGCGTCCCCGCGACCCGCACCCCCGTCGACGCGCTTCCCGTCGAGGCCACCGCGGCCGCGCCGCGCCGCCGCTCCGCGACCGTGCTGGGCCGTGGCGGGGTGCTGACCGCGCTCGTCGCGGTGACCGTCGTGGTCCCCGTCTCGCAGGGCATGGCCGACGGCCAGGTCGTGGTGGGGACGGCCGCGAGCGCGTCCACCCGGGTCGACGGCCCGTCCACCGTGTCGGCGCTGACGGCGATGCCGCTGTCGGACCTGCCGCCCACCGCGCTGGTCTCCGCCGACGGCACGCCCCGCGTGCGCGAGCTCGTCGCGTCGCGCGGCGAGGAGCGCTCGGCGCTGCCCGGCTGCGACGGCTCGGTCCGCCCGTCGGGCGAGAACGGTCTGCTCGCGACCAAGGACCTGTGCACGCTGTGGGACGGTCGCACGCAGATGCGCGCCGACGCGGCGGTCGCGCTCGCGGAGCTCAACGAGGTGCACATCGCGAAGTTCGGCACGGACCTGTGCCTGAGCTCGGGCTACCGCACGCTCGCGCAGCAGAAGGCCGTCAAGGCCGAGAAGGGCGGCCTCGCGGCGACGCCCGGCAAGAGCAACCACGGCTGGGGGCTCGCCGTCGACCTGTGCGGGCTGCAGAACTCCTCGGTCAAGATGGCGTGGATGAACGAGATGGCCGGCACGTTCGGCTGGGAGAACCCGTCCTGGGCGCGCAAGGGCGGCTCGGGTCCGTTCGAGCCGTGGCACTGGGAGTACACCAAGGGCGTCAAGTCCGACGGCGAGTACTACGGCTGACGTCGTCCCGCCGGCACCCGCGAGGGTCGGCGTCGAGGCGTGCGCCGCGCTCGGTCTGACACGGCCGTCCTCCTGACGGAGCAGGCGTCGCGACGCGTCCGTCCCCGCGACGCGGACGGACGTCGGCCGTGCCTCGGCCTGTGCCGGGACGCCACGGGCGGGCCCGCCGCAGCGGACCCGCCCGTGCTCGTGCGCCGACGCGCGTCGTGCTCAGCGCAGCTGGAGGCCCCAGCGCACCTCGTGGGTCGTGCCCGGCTCGAGCTCGACGAGCAGGTCGCCGGTGCGGAACGCGTCGGCCACGCACGTCATGGGCTCGACCGCGACGCCGCGGCGCTCGATGCCGGGGATGCCGTCGCCCGTGCAGACCTGCCACGCGGGCAGGGTCGCGTCGGCCCACACGGCGACCGTGCGGCCGTCGGAGCCGGTGAGGGTCGCCCACGTGCGGCCCTCGGAGTCGGGCGTGACGTCGAGCCACGCGTCGTCGAGCGCGACGCCCGCGAGGGGCTTGCCCTCGCGCAGGTCGTAGTCGCCGGCGACCGCCTGCGTGCCGATCGGCAGGAGCCGGTCGTCGACCGTCACGCGGCGCGCCGCGTCGAGGCGCAGCGTGCTCGCGTCGACGCCGCCCGGACCGGGGGACAGCCACGGGTGGAAGCCGACCCCGTAGGGCGCCACGCCCTCGCCGAGGTGCGTCGTCGCGACCGTGACGGTCAGGCCGTCGTCGGCCAGGCGGTACGTCACGTCGAGGCGCAGCGGCCACGGGTAGCCGGGCGTGGGGACGAGGTCGTGGCGCAGCGTCACCGCGTCGTCCGCGGCCTCGACGACGTCGAACCGCGCGTACGCGACGAGGCCGTGCAGCGCGGTGAGGCGCTCGTGCTCGGTCAGCGGGACCTGGTACGTCACGTCGCGGAAGCGGTACGTCGCGTCGCGCAGCCGGTTGGGCCACGGCGCGAGCACCGCACCCGAGAAGGCCGGCGCGATCGTGCCGACGTCGAACGGCAGGAGCACGTCGCGCTCGCCGACCCGGTACTCGCGGACGCTCGCCGCGACGGACGTGACGACGGCGACCTGGTCACCGTGCCGCAGCACGTGCTGGTCACCCGTGGGAGGAGGAGTGTTCACGCTCACAACCTAGCGGCGCACGCGCGTCCGGCCACGGGACCGGCGGTGCGCGTCGCGCCCCGGCGCGCAGCGCGGCCCCGTCGGTCCGGCCGCACGACCGGACCCCCGGGTGGATCACCCGGACAGGTGATCCGGGTCACCCGAGGGGCCGTGCCTGTGGACGACCCGACCCGCCGCGCGGCGTGATGCCCTACCGTGACGCCCGAATCGGACGAACCAGACACCGGCGTGCGTCGGTGCAGGTGGCAGGGCAGGGGGCGGCGGCATGGACGGGGTGGCGATCCTCGAGAGCGAGGTGCGCGAGCTCATCCGACGCCGCGGCGTCGACCCCGTGCGCGACCGTGCGGGCGTCGTCGCGCTCGTCCACGCGGCCATGGCCGACTACGACGAGCGCTCGCTGCTCGGCGCGGTCCCCGCGCTCGGCGACGCCGCCGCCGCGCACAAGGCCGTCGTCGACGCCGTCGCCGGCCTCGGGCCCCTGCAGCGGTACCTCGACGACCCCGAGGTCGAGGAGATCTGGATCAACAGCCCGTCGCAGGTGTTCGTCGCGCGGCGCGGCGAGCCCGAGCTCACCACGACGATCCTCACCGACGCGCAGGTGCGCGACCTGGTCGAGCAGATGCTTAAGGTCTCCGGCCGGCGCCTCGACCTGTCGAGCCCGTTCGTCGACGCGTCGCTGCCGGGCGGGGAGCGCTTGCACGCCGTGATCCCCGACGTCACGCGGCGCCACTGGTCGGTGAACATCCGCAAGTACGTGGTGCGCGCCACCAGCCTCGACGACGTGGTCGGCCTCGGGTCGCTCACGCCGCAGGCCGCGGCGTTCCTGCACGCGGCCGTGCGGGTCGGGCTCAACGTCCTCGTCTCGGGCGCCACGCAGGCCGGCAAGACGACGATGCTCAACGCGCTCGCGGGCGCCGTCCCGCCGCGCGAGCGCGTCATCAGCTGCGAGGAGGTCTTCGAGCTGCGTCCCGCCGTGCGCGACTGGGTCGCGATGCAGACGCGGCAGCCGAACCTCGAGGGGACCGGCGAGATCACGCTGCGTCGCCTCGTCAAGGAGGCGCTGCGCATGCGCCCCGACCGTCTGCTCGTCGGCGAGGTGCGCGAGGCCGAGGCGCTCGACCTGCTCATCGCGCTCAACAGCGGCGTGCCGGCGATGTGCACGATCCACGCGAGCTCGGCGCGCGAGGCGCTCACCAAGCTGTGCACGCTGCCGCTGCTGGCCGGCGAGAACATCTCCGACCGGTTCGTCGTCCCCACGGTGGCGTCGTCCGTGGACCTCGTGGTCCACCTCGAGCTCGACGCCCGCGGCCGTCGACGCACGCGTGAGGTCGTCGCCGTCCCCGGGCGGGTCGAGGCCGGCGTCGTCGAGACGGCCGACCTCTTCACGACGCGCGACGGCGTCCTGGTCCGCGGCGACGGCTTCCCGCCGCACCCGGAGCGGTTCGCGCGAGCGGGCGTCGACGTCGCGTCCCTGCTGCGGAGGTCGTGAGCGTGGGCGTCGTGGTGGGCCTGCTGCTGGGTGTCGGGCTGGCGTGCGTGTGGTGGTCGTGGTGGCCGCGCGCGGGCGGCGGCGTGGGTCGCTCCGGCGGCTGGGCGGCGCGCGTGCAGGACGTGCTGACGCAGGCCGAGGTGACGGGCGTGTCGCCGGGCGGGCTGGTCGCGGCGAGCGCCGCCGTCGGGCTGGTGGTCGCGGCGGCGTCGTTCCTCGTGGTGCCGGTCCCGGCGGTCACCGGGTGTGTCGCGGCGTTCGCCGCGGGTGCGCCGTGGGCGCTCGTGCGGGGCCGTGCCCGCCGGCGCCTCGCCCGGGCGCGCGAGCTGTGGCCCGACGTCGTCGACCACCTCGCGTCGGGCGTGCGCGCGGGGCTCGCCCTGCCGGAGGCGGTGGCCCAGCTGGGCGACCGGGGCCCGGCCGAGCTGCGCGCCCCGTTCCGGGCGTTCGCCGAGGACTACCGCGCGACGGGTCGGTTCGCCGACAGCCTCGACGCCCTCAAGGACCGCCTGGCCGACCCGGTCGCCGACCGCATCGTCGAGGCGCTGCGGCTCACGCGCGACGTCGGCGGCACCGACCTGGGGCGCCTGCTGCGGACCCTGTCGTCCTTCCTGCGCGACGACCTGCGCACGCGCGGCGAGCTCGAGGCGAGGCAGGGCTGGACCGTGTACGCCGCGCGGCTCGCCGTCGCCGCGCCGTGGGTCGTGCTGGGCATGCTCGCGTCGCGCCCCGAGGCCATCTCGGCGTACGACTCGCCCGCCGGTGCCGTGCTGCTCGTCGCGGGTGCCGTCGTCACCGTCGTGGCCTACCGCCTCATGGTGCGCGTCGCGCGCCTGCCCGACGACCCGCGGGTCCTGCGGTGAGCCCGGCGCTCCTCGGCGGGCTCGTCGGGCTGCTCGGCGGCTGCGGCGCGGTCCTCGTCGTCGCGCGGCTGCGCGCGCGACGCATCACGCTCGACCAGCGGGTCGGCCCGTACCTGCGCACGCGCGGCACGTCGTCGCTGCTGCGCGCCGAGCCCGTGCGCGGACCGTGGGGGGTCGTCGAACGGATCGTCGCCCCGTTCCTGGCGGACGGGGTGCGCGTGGTCTCCCGGCTCGGTTCCTCCTCGGCCGAGCTGCGCCGCCGGCTCGCCCGTGCGGGCAGGTCCGACACGGTCGAGCAGCTCCGCGCGCAGCAGGTCGTCGCCGGGTCGCTCGGCCTCGCGGCCGGGCTCGCGCTCGCCGTCCTGCTCGCGGCCACGCGCGGCGGGGCGGTCGTGCCGCTCGTCGCCCTGGTCGTGGTCGCGGGCCTCGTCGGCGCGCTGACCCCGGACTGGTGGCTCGGCCGGCAGGTGGCCCGGCGCGAGGCGCGCCTGCTCGCCGAGATGCCCACGGTCACCGAGCTCCTCGCGCTGGCCGTCGGAGCGGGCGAAGGGGCGACCGGCGCGCTCGAGCGCGTCGTCCGGCAGACCCACGGCGAGCTGGCCGACGAGCTCGCGCGGACGCTCGCCGACGCGCGCGCCGGTGCGCCCCTCGCGAGCGCGCTGCAGGGTCTGGCCGACCGCACGGGCCTGCCCGCGCTCGCGCGCTTCGCGGAGGGGGTCGCCGTCGCGGTCGAGCGCGGCTCGCCGCTCGCGGACGTGCTGCGCGCGCAGGCGCAGGACGTCCGCGAGGAGGGGCGTCGGGCGCTCATGCAGACGGGCGGGCGCAAGGAGGTGCTCATGATGGTGCCGGTGGTGTTCCTGATCCTGCCGGTCACCGTCGTGTTCGCCGTCTTCCCCAGCGCGGTGGTCCTGCGGGTGGGGCTGTGAGCCCGCCCGCCGTGGACGAGGAGGCGTCGTTCGGCGTCCTCCCGACGACGACGGAGGTCGAGGATGAAGATCTGGCAGCGGACGTGGGACGCGCTCGTGCGGCGCACCGGACCGGCGGCGGGGGAGCGCGGCGACCGGGGCGACGTGCCCGGCTGGGTGCTCGTGACGCTCATGACCGCCGGGCTGGTCGCCGTGCTGTGGTTCGTCGCCGAGGACGCGCTGCGCGGCCTGTTCGTCGAGGCCGTGAACGGCGTCTCGCCGCGCTCCGGCGGCTGAGCGCCGCGCGGCGAGACGACGCCGGGGCCGCCGTGGTCGACTTCACGCTCGTCGGTGGTCTCGTGGTGGTGCTGTTCGTCGCGGTGGTGCAGCTCGCGCTGGTGCAGCACGTGCGCAACACGTGCGTCGACGCCGCGGCCGAGGGTGCCCGGTACGCGGCCCACGTCGGGCGCGCGCCCGCCGACGGCGCCGCTCGTGCGGGTGACCTGCTGCGCTCGTCGCTCGCCGCGTCGTACGCGCAGGACGTGACGGCGGACGAGGTCGTCGTCGACGGCCTGCGCCTGGTGCGCGTCACGGTGCGCGCCCCGCTGCCGGTGGTCGGGCTGCTCGGCCCGGGCGGCGTCATGGAGCTGCGCGGGCACGCTCCCGTGGAGGACACGTGAGCGCGGCGTCGCGCCGGTGGGTCGGCCGGCTGCGGCGGTGGGCCGCGCGACGGGTGCGCACCGGCGGTGACGACGGCAGCGCCCTCGTCGAGTTCCTCGGCGTCACGCTCGTGCTCCTCGTCCCGACCGTCTACCTCGTGCTCGTGCTCGGACGCGTCCAGGCCGCGACGTTCGCCGTCGAGGGTGCCGCGCGCGAGGCCGTGCGCGTCTACGTGGCGGCCGACGACGCGACGCAGGGCGCCGAGCGTGCCGTCACGGTCGTCGGCGTCGCGCTCCGCGACCAGGGCTTCGACGACGACGCCGCCGGTGCGCTCGCGCTCACGTGTTCGGCGTCCCCGTGCCTCACGCCCGGTGCCGAGGTCGCGGCGACCGTGGAGGTGCGCGTGCCGCTGCCGTTCGTGCCCGCGTTCGTCGGGGAGGCCCTGCCGCTCGAGGTCCCCGTGAGCGCGCAGCGCGTCGCACCGGTGGACGCCTACCGGGTGGCGCGGTGAGGACGCTCGCCCGGGCGGTCCGCGCACGCGCGTGGGGCGGGCCGGACGACGGTCAGGTGATGCTGCTGTCCCTGGGGTTCGCGGTGCTCGCGCTCGCGCTCGTCCTGGTCGTCGGTGCCGCGACGGGGGTGCACCTCGACCGCAAGCGGCTGCTCGCCACCGCCGACCTGGCCGCGCTCGCCGCGGCCGACCAGGTCAGCGAGCGGTACTTCGAGGCCGGCGGCGGGCGCGGGTCCGCCGGGGTGCCGCTCACCGACGCGTCCGTGCGGGCCGCGGTCGAGCAGTACCTGGCGGACCACCCCGACCCCGTCGCGCGGTGGGACGGCGTGCGGGTCCTCGAGGCCTCGACGCCCGACGGTCGCACCGCGCGGGTCCGCCTCGGTGCCGTCACGCGGCCGCCGCTCGTCACGTGGGTGACGGCGCCGTGGTCGGACGGGATCGCGCTCGAGGTCGAGTCCGTGGCGCGCGCGTCGTGACCCCCGCGGACCGCTCAGGCGACCTTCCGGTGCGCGTGCGCCGCCGCCTCGAGCGCGATCGTCGCGAGCTCCGCGATGTGCCGCAGGTCCTCGGCGGTCGCGCCGTCGCGCGCCTGCTGGCTCATGCCCTGCAGCGTCGCGCCCGTGAACCGGGCCATGGCCTCGGACACGTCGGGCCGCTGCGCCATCGCCAGGACGTTCTCACGGCGCATCGTCGCGAGCCGCTCCGCGACGTGGCGGTTCGCCTCGGTCACGGTCACGGCGGCGCTGATGACGAGGCACCCGCCGGGGTAGTCGCGCGACGGGTAGTGCTCGGCCGCCTCGAACAGCACGCGCCGCAGCATCGCCAGGCCGTCCCGCTCCTCACGGATCGCCGTGCCGAGGAACGCCCCGTGCGTCTCGTTGTAGCGACGCACGACCGAGAAGAACAGCTCCTCCTTGGAGCCGAACGCCTTGTAGAGGCTCGGCGGGTTGATCCCCATCGCCTCGGTCAGCGACGCGAGCGACGCGCCCTCGTAGCCGTGCTCCCAGAACACGGCGAGGGCCGCGTCGAGCGCCTCCTCGACGTCGAAGCGCCGCCCCTGACCTGCGCGACCAGACATCGTCGTCCTTCCCGCCTCGTGCTCCCGGTCCACGTCGACCCGGTCCGGGCGGGGCCGAGGTCGCCGACGACCCCCGCCGTCCTCGTCACGAGCGTAGTCGCGGGGGCGGACCTCCCGAACCGGCACGAGATCGACTCTTGTAGTGATCACTACACGTATGCCACTCTACCCGCATGAGCCACGAGAGCACAGCACAGGGCATCGAGCAGGAGGCCGCGAGGGTCGCCGTCGTGACCGGCGCGAGCCGCGGGATCGGCCGTGCGATCGCCACGCGCCTCGCGCGGGACGGGTTCGCGGTCGGCGTCCACTACGGGTCGAACCCCGAGGCCGCGGCCGAGACCGTCGCCGCGATCCGGCGCGACCACGGCACCGCCTACGCCTTCCGCGCCGACCTCGCGGCGGACGACGTCGCCACCGCCTTCTGGGACGCGCACGACAAGGCGGCCGCCGAGGCCGGGATCGACGCGCACCAGATCCACACGCTGGTGAACAACGCCGGCGTGACGCTGCGCGGCACCATCGAGGACTTCGACCCGGCCGACCTCGAGCTCCAGCAGCGCATCAACGTGACCGCGCCGTACCTCCTGGTGCGCGAGGCGCTCGGCCGCCTGCGCGACGGAGGGCGGATCGTCAACATCTCGTCCGGCGTCACGCGCATCGCGTTCCCCGAGATCATCGGCTACGCCATGACCAAGGGTGCGATCGAGGCCTTCACCCTCACGCTGGCCAAGCACCTCGGACCGCGGGGCATCACGGTGAACGCCGTCGCGCCCGGCGTCATCGACACCGACATCAACGCCAGCTGGTTGCGCGACAACCCCGAGGCGATCGCCCAGGTCGCCGCGAGCACCAGCCTCGGGCGCGTCGGACGCCCCGACGACGTCGCGGGCGCCGTCGCGTTCCTCGCGTCCGACGACGCGCGGTGGGTCACCGGGCAGGTCCTCGACGCCACCGGGGGCACCCAGCTCTGACCGACCAGCACGGCCACGACGCTGACAGGGGGGCAGATGTCGCACGCACCGACACGGGGGATCGACCACTTCGGGCTCACCGTCCCGAACCTCGACGACGCGGTCAGGGACCTCGGGGACGCGCTCGGCGCAGGGCTCTGCTACGTCGAGGGGCCCCTCGACGAGCCGTACCCGGGGTGGATGACGAAGAAGCTGGGCGCCCGGGGGTCGTTCACGCTGCGGGTCGCGGCTGTGAACGCGCTCGCCGTCAACCTCGAGCTCTTCGAGTACGCCGGGGACGGGCCGCGCCGTCCCGGTCCGCTGCCGGGTCAGGCGGGCGGCTTCGCGCTGCTGCGGCGCACACCCGACCCGACCGCCGCCGCACGCGAGCTCGCCCGCGTGGCGGCCGTGCGCCCGGCGCACACCTCGGGCGGGTTCGAGGTGCTGCTGCCGTCGGGGATCGCGCTCGCGCTGCAGCCCGGGAAGGACGAGCTGCTCGGCGCCCTGTTCGTGCATCGGGGCGACGTCGCGCCGTTCGTCCACGAGCTGCAGTCGGTGCTCGGGCTGCGGCGGACCGGCGGCGTCGACGCGTTCGGCGCCCGCGGCGTCGTGCTCGCGGGGGAGTGCGGTGCGGCCGTCGCGGTGCTCGACGCCCCCGGTGCGGGACCGCGTCCCGCCAACAGCGACGTCGGCGGGCACCACGTCGCCTTCCACGCCGACGACGTCGACGCGGCGCGCGCGGCGCTCCTCGAGGCGGGGGGGTTCGTGCCGCTCGGCGAGCCCGAGACGATCACGGACGGCCCGATCGCGGGCGACCGCTGGAACTACGTGCTGTCACCCACCGGGGTGCAGCTCGAGCTCATCAACCTCCCCGACGGCACCCTGCCGTACGAGGACGGTGCGGCGCACACCCGCACCCCGATCGCACGGAGGGTCCCCGCATGACCACCACCTCACGACGCGCGTTCCTCGGCGCGGGCACGGCGACGCTCGGGGCCGCGGCGCTCGCCGGGTTCGGGCTCCGGGGCGCCGACGCGCCGTCCGCGGACGCGCGTCCGCCCGCGCCCGGTCCGTACCGCGTCGTCACCCCGGGATCCGAGCAGTGGGAGGACCTGCGGCAGGGCACCAACCTGCGGTGGATCGGGTCGCCGCGACGGATCGCCTTCCCGCGGGACGCGAGCGAGGTCGCGGCCGAGATCCGGACGATCCAGCGGCTCGGGCTGCGGCCCGCCGTCCGCAGCGGCGGCCACGGGTACGAGAGCTTCGTCTCGAACGACGACGTCACCGCGATCATCGACCTCGCGGCGATGAACCAGGTGCGCTGGGACCCCCGGCGGCGTGCGTTCGAGGTCGGTGCCGGGGCCCAGCTCGGCGCCGTGTACCAGCTGCTCTACAAGCAGTGGGGCGTGTACGTCCCGGCCGGCAACTGCCCCACCGTGGCGGCCGGTGGACACATCGCGGGCGGCGGCTACGGCAGCATGAACCGCCGCGACGGCCTCGTCGTCGACCACCTCGCCGCGGTCGAGGCCGTGCACGTGCGCGCGAACGGCGCGGTGCGGACGTCCATCGGGACGCGCGACCCCCGCAGCCCCGACCACGAGCTGTGGTGGGCCTACACGGGCGGTGGCGGCGGCAACTTCGGCGTCGCGACGCGGTACTGGCTGCGGTCGCCGGCGGCCGCGGGCGACCGGCCCGAGGCCGCCCTGCCCACCCCGCCGCGGCACGTGATCCTCTCGACCGTCGCGTGGCGGTGGGACGACCTCGACGAGGCGACCTTCGGACGGCTGCTCGCGAACCACGGGCGCTGGCACGAGGAGCACAGCGCGGCCGGCACGCCCGAGGCCGGCCTGTTCTCGCAGCTCAAGACCTGGCACCGCGCCAACGGCACGATCACCCTGGATACGGTCGTCGACGCGGGCGTGCCCGACGCGGACGGCGTCCTCGACCGTCACGTAGGAGCGCTCTCACAGGGCATCCCGGTGCCGACCGTGCTGCAGCGTCGACGCGTGCCCTGGCTGCAGGGGACGCAGTGGACCGGCTTCACCGGACCCGACCCGACGCGCAGGTTCGACGGCAAGTCCGCGTACCTGCGTCGCACCTGGACCCCGACCGCGGTCGCGGCGGCCTACCGCGCCCTGACCGACCCGTCGTTCTCCCACCCCGGCGCGCTGCTCATGATCGCGTCCTACGGCGGGGCGGTGAACACCGTGGCCCCCGACGCGACCGCCGTCGCGCAGCGTGACTCGATCATCAAGTTCCAGGTGGTGTCCATCTGGGACGACCCCGAGGACGACGCCGCGAACCTGGCGTGGACCCGCTCGACCTACGCCGCCATGTTCGCGGACACCGGCGGCGTCCCCGTCCCGAACGCCGACACCGACGGCGCCTTCGTCAACTACGCCGACACCGACCTCGACGACCCGGCCCACAACACCTCGGGCCTCAGCTCGCTCGACCTCTACTACAAGCACAACCTCCCGCGCCTCGTCCGGGCGCGGGCGGCCTACGACCCGAAGGGACTCTTCAGCCATGCACAGAGCCTCCCGGTCAGCTGACCAGCCCGCAGGCGTGCCGCACGGTCGCCTCGACGCGCTCACCGGCCTGCGCTTCCTCGCCGCGCTGGTCGTCGTCGTCTTCCACCTGTCCCTCAACCGCTTCTTCCTCGACGCACCCGCGCTCGTCGACCCCCTGCAGGGCGTGCTGCGCAACGGTGGCTGGCTCGGCGTCACGTTCTTCTTCGTCCTGTCGGGCTTCGTCCTCACGTGGTCCGCGCGTCCGGGGGACACCCCCGGGCGGTTCCTGTGGCGCCGCGTCGCCAAGATCGTGCCCAACCACGTGGTGACGTTCGCCGTGGCCCTGGCCGTCGCCGGTCTCGGGGGTGCGCTCGTGTGGGAGGCGGGCGCCAACCTGCTCCTGCTGCACTCCTGGGTGCCGCGCGACACGGCCTTCTTCAGCATCAACCACCCGAGCTGGTCGCTGTCCGCCGAGATGGTCTTCTACGCGCTCTTCCCGGTCACCCTGCCGCTCGTCGCACGCGTGCCGCGGCGCCACCTGGTCACCGCCGGAGCGGCCCTGGTCGTGGTCGTCGTGCTCCTGCCGCTGGTGGCCCAGCAGCTGCCGGTCGGGGCGGTCTTCGGCCCCGCGCACGCCCAGTCGCCGTTGCTCGGGGCCTCCGTGCTGCAGGTGTGGTCGGTGTACGCGTTCCCGCTGGTCCGGTTCCTGGAGTTCGCGCTCGGGATGCTCGCGGCCCGCGCGGTGCGGGAGGGTGCGCTGCCCCGCGTGCCGGTGGTCGTGGCGCTCGGGCTCGTCGCCGCCGGCTACCTGCTCAGCCTGGTCGTGCCCGTGCTGTGGACGCTCGACGCCGTGTTCGTGCTGCCCGTGACGGCGCTGGTCGTCGCGGTCGCGCAGGCTCCGACGCCGCCCGCCGTGCTCACCACGCCCGTGGCGGTCCGGCTCGGCGAGATCTCGTTCGCGCTCTACATGGTGCACGACATCGTGCTCACCGCCACGCGCCGCTTCGTCCCCGCGGCAGGCCTGCCGCCGCTCGGGGCGGTCCTGCTGGTCGCGCTGGTCCTCGCCGTCAGCCTCGGCGCCGCCTGGGCCCTCTGGCGCTGGGTCGAGACGCCCGCCAACACGCGCCTGCGGGCGTTGCGGCTGCCGTCGCGAGCCGCACGGCGCCGACCCGCAGCCCCCGCAGCCCCCGCCGTCGTCCCGCTCACCGTCCCCGCCACCGCGTCGTCACAGGAGGTCTGATCATGACCATCGCCAGCGCCTGGACCGTGTCCGCCCACCAACCCGTGGAGTACCGCGTCGAGACCACCACCGACGTGCTCCACCCGGACAACCCCGCCCTGCTGGACGGTGAGCGCGGCGCGCGTCGGCTCATCGTCACCGACCGCACGGTCGACGAGCTCTACGGCGACCGCATCCGGGCCTACGCGCGGACGAACCTGCGCGATCACCAGGTCCTCGTCCTCCCGCACGGCGAGGCCAGCAAGCAGTGGTCCGCGGTCGAGACCGTCCTGGAGGCGGTCGACGCGTTCAAGCTCGACCGGCGCCGTGAGCCGATCATCGCGATCGGCGGCGGCGTGCTCACGGACATCGTCGGCTTCGCCAGCAGCATCTATCGCAGGAGCACCCCGTTCGTCCGGGTGCCGACCACGCTCATCGGGATCGTCGACGCGAGCGTCGGGGTCAAGACCGGCGTCAACTTCCGGACCGGGAAGAACAAGATCGGGACCTACTTCGCGGCCTCGCGCAGCGTCCTCGACACGACGTTCCTCGCGACCCTCGACGCCCGGCACGTGTCCAACGGGCTCGCGGAGATCCTCAAGATCGCGCTCATCAAGGACGAGCGCCTGTTCGACCTGCTCGAGGCCCACGGATCCACCGTGCTGCGGTCGCGCTTCCAGTCCGGCACCCCCGTCGAGCGGGAGGTCCTCGAGCGGGCGATCGGCGGCATGCTCGACGAGCTCCGCCCCAACCTCTGGGAGCACGTGCTCGAGCGCGTCGTCGACTACGGGCACACGTTCAGCCCCACGATCGAGATGCGCGCGCTGCCCGAGCTCCTGCACGGCGAGGCGGTCGCGCTCGACATGGCGCTCACCACGGGCATCGCGCTGCACCGTCGGCTCGTGACCCCGGAGCAGGCCGACCGCGTGTTCACGACGCTCACGGGTCTCGGGCTGCCGACCACGCACCCGGCGATGCGGCTCGACGACCTCGTCCGTGCGCTCGAGGACACGACGCGGCACCGCGACGGCCGGCAGCGCCTGCCGCTGCCCGTCGGCATCGGCGCAGCGACGTTCGTCGACGACGTGACGCGTGAGGACATCGCCGCGGGCCTGCAGGCCGTCGCGGTCCTCTCGACGGCCGGGCTCGAGGCGACGGCGTGAACGTCACCGGTCTCCCGGCGCCGCCGCCGCGGACCCCTGCCGTGCACGCCGTGATCCACGGCGTGCACGGCAGCCCCGGCCGCACCGGATGGAAGGCGTTCTACACGCGACGCCAGCTGCAGTCGCCCACCGAGGCCGTCGAGTGGGCCACGCTGCCGCCCGACGCGGTGAGCGGAGAGCACCGCCACACCCGGACCGAGGAGATCTACCTGGTCCTCGACGGCGAGGGCGAGTTCTTCTTCAACGGTCGTCCGCACGCGGTCCGTCGCGGGTCGCTCGCGCTCACGCCGCCGGGCAACACGCACGGCCTGCGCAACACGGGCGACCACGACCTCAGCTGGTGGGTCGTCGAGACGCTCGCCCCGGCCACGCAGGCCGCCCTCGCCGCCCCGGCACCGCCGGGGCCCGTCACCCCCCGGAGCCGCCCCGTGCCCGTGCACCTCACCGACCTGACCGTCACGCCCCACGTCGACACCACGACCGTCTTCGACGGCCCGCTGGTGGCCGTCGACCGCCACGTCCTGCTGGCGGGGGAGGAGCTGGTGACGGGGGCCGACAGCAGCGAGATCGCGGGGTTCGTGAACGCCGGCTCCGTGGTCCTCGACCTGCCCGGCGCGACCAGCAGCGTCACGGCACCCGTCGCGTTCCTCGTCCCGGCCGGGGCGCGCGGGCGGCTCACGGCCGCCGAGGACTGCGAGCTGTTCACGGTCGAGCTGCGCGTGGGGCCGGCATGATCGTCACGCGCGTCGACCCCGACGACACGTGGACGTGCCTCGTGCGGCGCGGCATGCTCCACAGCGAGACCGAGTCGGTCGAGCACCACCGGCTGGGTGCCGGCGAGCGGCTCTCCTTCGACGCCCCGCACGGCGTCGACGAGCTGGTCGTGGTCCTGTCCGGCGAGGTGGACGTCGACGGCGGCACCGCGGGCCCGGGGAGCGTCGTGCTCGTGCCGGAGGGTGCCGGAGGCGAGCTGACGGCCCGCGTGCCGACCGCGGTGCTGAGCGTGCGGGGGCTCGCGGCCCGCGTCACGGCGGCGCTGCCGCCCCGCGTGCCCGAGCTGCCGGAGGCCGAGCGTGCCGTCTGACCTGCGGGACGCGGCCGCGCGCGCGGCTCTGCCCGTCGCCGTGTTCTTCGCCGTGACCGTCGAGATGGCGCCGGTGGGAGCCGTCTCGACGATCGCGCGCGACCTGGGCGCGGGCGTCGAGCGCGTCGCGCTCGGGTCCACCGCGTACGCCGCGGCGACCGCCGTGGTCGCGGTCCCCGGCGCGCTGCTGCTGCGCGCCGCGCCCCTGCGGCGTGCGGTCGTCGTCGCGGGCGCGGTGTTCGCTGCGGCTGCCGTGCTCAGCGTCGCCGCTGCGGACCTGCCGGCGTTCCTCGTGACGCGTGCGCTCACCGGCGTCGCGCACGGGTGCTTCTTCCCGCTCGCGCTCGCGCTGGCGGCACGCTCGTCGGGGCGGCCCGAGCGGGCGGTGGCCCACGTGCTGCTGGGCAACGCGGGTGCCCTCGCGCTCGGCGTCCCGGTGGTCGAGGCGCTCTCGACGTGGTCGTGGCGCGTGCCGCTCCTGGTCGCGGCCGTGGCCGTCGCGCTCGCCGCGGCCGGTGCGCCGCCCGAGCGCGTGCGTGCCGCGGCCGCCGACGGCCGTGCCGGCGGCGCGCCGCCCGGTGCGGTGCTGGCGCTGGCCGCGGCGTTCGCGCTCGCGCTGGCGGGGCACTTCACCTTCTACACGTTCCTGACGCCGCTCGCGGAGAGCGCCAGCAGCTCCGCGACGGCGGTCCTGGGCGCGTACGGCGTCGCGGTCGTGGTGGCCGCGCTCGTCGCGGGTCCGCTGTCCGGACGGTCCCGGCTGCCGCGGGCGTGCGCCGTGGCCGCCGTGGAAGGTGTGCTGCTGGCGGCGCTCGCGGCGACCGGTGCGCCCGTGGCCGTCGTCGCGGCGGGCGTCGTCGCAGGGCTGTGCTTCGGTCTGCTGCCCGCCCTCGTGCAGTCGGAGATGCTCGCGATCGCGGGCGACCGCGCGACGCTCGCCTCGGCGGTCGCCGTCGTCGCGTTCAACGTCGGCATCGCCGCCGGTGCCGCCCTGGGCGGTGCGGCGTCGTCGCGCGGACCGGGCGCGCCACCGCTCCTGGGCGGTGCGCTGCTCGTGGCCGCGGCGGTCGCGATCGCCGCGTGCGCCGTCGTCCAGCGGCCGGCACGGCGGTCTCCCGGGTGCGCGTCTCCCGGGCACGCAGGCGGCGGCGTCCCCGCGGCGCCCGGCAGGTGGGGCGCACCGGCGCGGGACGGCGACGGGGCCCGGCGACTCGTGCGGCGCGGGGGCTAGCAGACCCGCGCCGTCGCGCCGCAGGCGGTGTCGGGGCCGCGCCTTGCCGCACCCGGCACCCCGCGCGACGATCGGAGCACGGCCGAGCCTCGGGGAGGGCGCGATGGGCACGCACGTGGTGGTCGGGTACGACGGGTCGCCGGAGGCGGTCTCGGCGGTGCGGTGGGCGGCGGTCGCGGCCCACCGGCTGGGCGCGGAGCTGCGGGTCGTGCACGTGTGGGGGCTGCAGGGGCAGCTCGACGTGCCGCCGCTGCGCACCGCCTCGGCGTACGTCCGGCAGGGTGCGCAGGAGGTCGCGGACGAGGGTGCGCAGGTCGCGCGCGAGCAGTCGCCCGGGCTCGCCGTCACCGCGGTCCTCGACGACGGCCCGCCCGCGCGCACGCTCGTCGGGCTCGCGCAGGACGCGCGGCTGCTCGTCGCCGGACGGCAGGGCGCGGGGCGGCTGTCGGGCGTGCTGCTCGGGTCGGTGTCGCTCGGCGTGCTGCAGCACGCGCCGTGCCCGGTCGTGGTGGTGCCCCGCACGCAGGTCGCGCCGCAGCCCACCGGGCACGTCGTCGTCGGCGTCGACGGGTCGGCGGCCTCGTTCGCCGCGGTCGACGCCGCCGTCACGGGCGCCGACGCGATCGCCAGCAGCACCGCGACC
Organism: Cellulomonas sp. FA1; assembly: GCF_000986825.1. Lineage (NCBI taxonomy): Bacteria > Bacillati > Actinomycetota > Actinomycetes > Micrococcales > Cellulomonadaceae > Cellulomonas > Cellulomonas sp. FA1. The sequence goes on from NZ_LBMY01000001.1 coordinate 292,103, forward strand.
CGGCTCACCGTCGTCGCGTGCTGGCAGGAGCCCCCCACCAACCGCTCGCTCGTGTCCTGGCTCGCCGAGCAGCCCGGCACGTCGCCGGCCGACCTCGCGCGGCAGGCCGCCGAGCGGGCGCTCGACGCCGCGCTCGTGCGGCTCGCGGGCGCCGAGGGCGTCACCGTGGACGGCGTCGTCGCGGAGGGGCCGGCGGCCCGCGTGCTCGCGCAGCACGCCGAGCGCGCCGACCTGCTCGTCGTCGGCACGCGGGGACTCGGCGGCCTGGGCGGACTCGTGCTCGGCTCGGTCAGCCAGTGGCTCGTCGCGCGTGCGGCGTGCCCCGTCCTCGTCGCGCGCGGCGCCGCCTGAACCCCGCCGCGCCTCAGGCGGGCCCGGGTGGCGTGCCGCCGCGCACCACCGGCCGGGCGGGCACCACGGCCCGGCCGCCCGCGCCGACCACGGGCGGGGCACCGGGCAGGTCGCGCGCGTGCCGGTGGGCGCCGACGGACGCGCCGCGGACGAGCCCGACCGCGTCGTCGCGACCCGTCACGACCCGGTGTCGCCCCCGCGTCGCCCGGGCGCGTCGCCGCACGCCCGTTCGTGCGGCGCGGAGCGGGTAGCCTGGACCGCCGTGGCCACCACCGACTTCCCCTCCGAGCTCCGCGACCTGCGCACCACGCTGGACTCCATCGAGTCGGTGAGCGACCCCACGGCGCTGCGGTCGAAGATCGCCGAGCTCTCCGAGCAGGCGTCCGCCCCCGACCTGTGGGACGACCCCGAGGCCGCCCAGAAGGTCACGAGCGCGCTGTCCGCCGCGCAGTCCGAGCTCGAGCGCGTCACGCGCCTGCGCGGCCGCATCGACGACCTCGAGACGCTCGTCGAGATGGCCGCCGAGGAGGACGACGAGGACACCCTCGCCGAGGCCGAGGCCGAGCTCGTCGGCATCCGCAAGGACCTCGGCGAGCTCGAGGTCCGCACGCTGCTCGCGGGCGAGTACGACCAGCGCGAGGCCGTCGTCACGATCCGCGCCGGCGCCGGCGGCGTCGACGCCGCCGACTTCGCCGAGATGCTGCTGCGCATGTACCTGCGCTGGGCCGAGCGCCACGGCTACCCGACGACCGTGCTCGACACGTCGTACGCCGAGGAGGCCGGGCTCAAGTCCGCGACGTTCGAGGTCAAGGCGCCTTACGCGTTCGGGCACCTGTCGGTCGAGGCCGGCACGCACCGCCTCGTGCGGATCTCGCCGTTCGACAACCAGGGACGACGCCAGACGTCGTTCGCCGCCGTCGAGGTCATCCCGCTCATCGAGCAGACCGACTCGATCGAGATCCCCGAGTCCGAGATCAAGGTCGACGTGTTCCGCTCGTCCGGCCCCGGCGGGCAGTCCGTCAACACGACCGACTCCGCGGTCCGCATGACGCACATCCCCACCGGCATCGTCGTGTCGATGCAGAACGAGAAGTCGCAGATCCAGAACCGCGCCGCCGCGCTGCGCGTCCTGCAGTCGAGGCTCCTGCTCGTGCGCAAGGCCGAGGAGGACGCCAAGAAGAAGGAGCTCGCGGGCGACATCAAGGCGTCCTGGGGCGACCAGATGCGCTCGTACGTGCTGCAGCCGTACCAGATGGTCAAGGACCTGCGCACCGAGCACGAGGTCGGCAACCCGGCCGCGGTGTTCGACGGCGACATCGACGACTTCATCGAGGCCGGCGTGCGCTGGCGCCGCGCGCAGCAGGTCGCGGACGCCTGAGCCCCCGACCCGTCCCGGACGCGCGTCCGGGACGGAACGGGACGAGTCGGGCGTCGCGCGTGATTCACAGGCGACGGGGCGGCGTGTCCTGCGCCCGAGCGGGTGAACGCCTTCCTACCCTCGATGGGGCTCGCGGACCGCGGGCCGTCGGGGGCGTGCCCCCCGAGAGGACGAGGCGAGGTCGGTCGTGATCCGGTTCGAGAACGTGACGAAGGTCTACGCGCGCGGCGCACGGCCCGCGCTGGACCGGGTGACGCTCGACGTCGAGCGCGGCGAGTTCGTGTTCCTCGTGGGCGCGTCCGGGTCCGGCAAGTCGACGTTCCTGCGGCTCGTGCTGCGCGAGGAGCGTGCGTCGGCCGGCAAGGTGTTCGTCGCCGGCAAGGAGCTCGGGACGCTGTCCGGCTTCAAGGTCCCGCACCTGCGCCGGCAGATCGGCGCGGTCTTCCAGGACTTCCGCCTGCTGCCCAACAAGACCGTCTTCGAGAACGTCGCGTTCGCGCTGCAGGTCATCGGCAAGCCGCGTCACCACATCCTCACCACCGTGCCCGACGTGCTCGACATGGTCGGGCTCGCCGGCAAGGAGAAGCGTCGCCCGCACGAGCTGTCGGGCGGTGAGCAGCAGCGCGTCGCGATCGCGCGCGCGTTCGTCAACCGGCCGTCGATCCTGCTGGCCGACGAGCCCACCGGCAACCTCGACCCGACGACGTCCCTGGGGATCATGCGCCTGCTCGACCGCATCAACCGCACCGGCACCACGGTCGTCATGGCCACGCACGACGACGAGATCGTCGACCAGATGCGCAAGCGCGTGGTCGAGCTGTCGACCGGTGAGCTCGTGCGCGACCAGTCGCGCGGCGTCTACGGCTCGGACCGCTGAGGGGATCGGGAGATGCGCGCCCAGTTCATCCTGTCCGAGATCGGCATCGGCCTGCGCCGCAACCTGTCGATGACCGTGTCGGTCGTGCTCGTGACGTTCGTGTGCCTGACCTTCCTCGGTGCCGCCGCGCTGCTGCAGACGCAGATCGGCAAGATGAAGGACGACTTCTACGACAAGGTCGAGGTCTCGGTCTTCCTGTGCCCCGAGAACTCCGCGGCGCCCACGTGCGCGGCCGGTGAGGTGACGCAGGAGCAGCGCGACGACATCCTCGCGGCGCTCGACGCGCCCGACGTCGCGCGCTACGTCGAGCAGATCTTCACCGAGTCGAAGGAGGAGGCGTACGAGACGTTCAAGCGGCAGTGGGGCGACCAGTTCTGGGCGTCGGCCGCCACCGCCGACGACATGAACTCGTCGCTGCGCATCAAGCTGACGGACCCCGAGCAGTACCAGGTCGTCGCCGACGTCGTGTCCGGCCGCCCGGGCGTCGAGTCGGTGCAGGACCAGCGGCGCCTGTTCGACAACCTCTTCCTCGTGCTCGACCGCGCCACGTGGGCCGCCGGCGGGCTCGCCGCGATCATGCTGCTCGCGGCCGTGCTGCTCATCACCACCACGATCCGGCTGTCCGCTCTCAGCCGCCGCCGTGAGACCGGCATCATGCGGCTCGTCGGTGCGTCCACGCTGTTCATCCAGCTGCCGTTCATGCTCGAGGGCGCGATCGCCGCGACGCTCGGCGCGGGGCTCGCGATCGGCGGCCTGTGGCTCGGGGTCGAGTACCTCGTCACCGACTGGCTCGGCAAGTCCGTCACGTGGATCCCGTACGTCGGGACGTCGGACGTCCTGACGATCGCACCGCTCCTGGTGCTCGTCGCGTTCGTGCTCGCCGCGATCTCGTCCCTCGTCACCCTCAGCCGCTACACGAAGGTGTGAGCATGCGCCGACCCGACCGTCCCTCCCGCACCCGCCGCGCGCTGCACGCAGGCGTCGCGCTCGTCGCCGCGCTCGCGGTCGCCGTCCCGGCGCTCGTCGCCGGCTCGGCGCCGGCGCTCGCCGACGACCTGTCGAACAAGCGCGCCGACGTCGAGCGCCGCCAGGCCGAGGCCGACCAGCGTGCCGCGGCCCTCGAGGAGACGCTCGAGGAGCTCGGCGGCGAGCTCGCGGACGCGGTCGCCCGGCTCGCGGAGGTCGAGGCGCAGCTGCCCGCCGCGCAGAGCAGGCTCGACGAGGCCGTCGCCGCCGCGCAGGCCGCGCAGCGCGAGGCCGAGATCCTCGCCGCACGGCTGCAGGCGGCGCGCGACGAGGAGGCGTCGATCGGCGACCAGATCGTCGTCGACGGCGAGCGCGAGCAGGAGATCCGTGCGGCCATCGGCCAGATGGCGCGCAGCGCCTACCAGGGCGGGCGTGACGTCTCCAGCATGAGCGTGATGCTCGACGCGGAGAGCTCGCAGGACTTCGTCCGCAAGTACGGACTCGTGTCCACGGCGATGCGCACGCAGACGCAGGTGCTCGACGAGCTCACCGAGCTCGCGGCCCGGAACAAGAACGCGCAGGCGCGGCAGCAGGCGGTGCGCGAGAAGGTCGACGAGCTCAAGGCCGCGGCCGACCAGAAGCTCGCCGAGGCGCAGCAGGCGCAGGCCGAGGCGGCCAGCGCCAAGCAGGCGCTCGACCAGCTCGTGGCCGAGCAGCAGGAGCGCCAGGCGGCCATCGCGGGCCGCAAGGCCGAGGTCGAGGCGCAGGCCGCGGCCGCGGACGCCGAGCGGGGCAAGCTCGCGGGCGAGCTCGCGCAGATCGTCGAGCAGCAGCGCCAGCAGCGCGAGGCCGAGGAGGCGGCGCGCCGCGCGCAGGCCGGCCAGAACAACGGCGGCGGTGGTGGTGGCACCGGCACCGGTGGCGGCGGCACGAGCCCCCAGCCCGGCGGTGCGCGCCCCGGCGCGAAGTTCGGCAACCCCACCGCGCACAACCCGATCTACGTGACCTCCGAGTACGGCATGCGCATGCACCCCGTGCTGGGCTACATGCGCATGCACGCCGGCATCGACCTGCGCGACCGCTGCGGCGAGCCCGTCTACGCGGGCCGCGACGGGACCGTGCAGTGGGCCCGGTTCCGCAGCGGGTACGGCAACCAGGTGATGGTCGACCACGGCTGGGTCGACGGGTCGTCGCTCATGTCGAGCTACAACCACATGTCGTCGTTCGTCGTCGGCGCCGGGGCGCGCGTGAGCGCCGGCCAGCTGCTCGGCTACGCGGGCAACACCGGCACGTCGGCGGCCTGCCACCTGCACTTCGAGGTGTACGTCAACGGCTCGACGACCAACCCGCGGCCGTACCTGGGGCTGTGACCTGCGCGTCGTCCGCGGATTCCCGTGGGACGACGCGGGTGGGCGCCGGTAGTGTCGGACGTCGGCGGTCGTGAGGACCGCCGCGACGACCGCCCGAGCACCGGGCACGGGACAGCACAGGGACGGAGGGCCGCGCGGTGGCGAAGGCGAAGGTGGACGGCCGCACGATGGTCGCCGCCAACCGCAAGGCGCGGCACGACTACCTGATCCAGGACGTGTTCGAGGCCGGCCTGGTGCTCACGGGCACCGAGGTCAAGGCGCTGCGCGCCGGCCGCGCGTCGCTGGTGGACGGCTGGGGCGAGATCGAGTCGGGCGAGGCGTGGCTGCACGGCGTGCACATCCCCGAGTACTCGCAGGGCACGTGGACCAACCACGCGCCGCGGCGCAAGCGCAAGATGCTGCTGCACCGCGAGGAGATCGAGCGGCTCGAGGCGCGCACGCGCGAGAAGGGGCACACGATCGTGCCGCTCGCGCTGTACTTCCTCGACGGTCGCGCCAAGGTCGAGATCGCGCTGGCGATCGGCAAGAAGGACTGGGACAAGCGCCAGGCCCTGCGTGAGCGGCAGGACAACCTCGAGGCGCAGCGAGCGATGAGGGAGCGACGCGACCGGTGACCGACGTGCGTCCGGACGGATCCGACCCTGTTCTGGCGCGTGCGGTGCGGCGGCTCGCCGTGCTCGCCCTCGTGCTCGTCGTGGCGCTGGGGGTGATCCTGCTCGCACCGCCCGTCGCGCTCGCGGCGCCCGCGCCCGGCGAACTGTCCAGCGGGCGCGAGATCACGCGCTACGACGTGACGGCCGACGCGTCCGTCGACGGCAGCGTCGACGTGCGCATCGAGCTCGACTTCGACTACGGCGACGACCCGGGGCACGGGCCGTACCTCACGTTCCCGACGCGGGTGTCCTACGACGACGAGCAGGACCGCGTGTTCGAGTTCAGCGACGTGCGGGCGTCGAGCCCCACGGGCGCGCCGGCCGGCGTGGACCGCGAGGACGAGACGTCGGCGATGGTCCTGCGCATCGGGGACGAGGACGTCGACGACGTCACGGGCGTGCAGACGTACGTCGTGACCTTCACCGTCGACGGCTGGATCAACCCCGCGAACGCGCAGCACTCGGGCGACGAGCTGTACTGGAACGTCATCGGCCCCGGGTGGGAGATCCCGCTGTCGCAGCTGTCGGTCACCGTGTCGGGGCCCGCGCCCGTCGAGGGCGCCGCGTGCTTCGTGGGCCCGTACGGCTCGACGACGCCGTGCCGGTCGGCGACGACCGACGGGGGTACGGCGTCGTTCACGCAGGACGTCGTGACGGTCGGCGACCAGCTGACGACCGTCACCGGGTGGCCCGGCGGCACGTTCCCGGGCGTGCAGCCGATCCTGCGTCCCAAGCCCGACCCGACGCTGCCGCTCGCACCGGCCAACCCCGCCGGGGCGTTGGCGGGCGCGCTGCTGCTGGTCGGCAGCGGCCTGGTCGTGCGGCGCGTGCGCCGCACGGGCCGGGACCGCGCGTACCTCGGCCTGACGCCCGGGCTGCGCCCGGCCGACGGCCAGGAGGTCGCGACGGGGTACCGCGACCGCCGCATGCCCGTGAGCGTGCAGTTCCAGCCGCCGCAGGACGCGCGGCCGGGGGAGATCGGCACGCTCGTCGACGAGAAGGCCGACCCCGTCGACGTCACGGCGACCATCGTCGACCTCGCGGTGCGCGGCTGGCTGCGCATCGAGGAGGTGCCGCGGTCCAACCCGAAGAAGAAGCCCAAGGACTGGACGCTGGTGCGCCTGCGCGCCGGCACCGAGGGCCTGCTGCCGTTCGAGGCGTGGCTGCTGTCCGACCTGTTCGAGGAGGAGGACCGCGTCCAGCTGTCCGACCTGAGCACGACGTTCGCGTCGTCGCTCGCCAAGGTGCAGGACATGATGTACGAGCACGTCGCGAGCGTCGGCTGGTTCCGCGGCAACCCCAAGAAGGTGCGCAACGCGTGGCTCGCGTCGGCGTTCGGGATCATGGGGCTCGGCGTCGCGGTGGCGCTCGTCGCGATGGCGATCGAGACGGTCCCCGGGCTGGCGCTCGTGGGCATCGCGATCACGCTGGTCGGGGTGCTGGTGCTCGCGGTGTCCAACCGGGCGCCTGCGCGCACGGCCGACGGCACCGCGGTGCTGGCCCAGGCCCTCGGGTTCCGCCGGTACCTCGCGACGGCCGAGGCGAACCAGCTGCGGTTCGAGGAGGGCGAGGACGTCTTCAGCCGGTACCTGCCGTACGCGATCGTGTTCGGCCTCACCGACCGGTGGGCGCGCGTGTTCGCCGAGCTCGCCGCGCAGGGGCGCGTGCTCGAGCAGCCCGGCTGGTACGTCGGGTCGTACGCGCCGACCGCGCACGCGTTCTGGGCCACGGGGTTCGTGGGCGCGCTCGACCGCTTCGAGTCCGTCGCGACCTCGGCGATCACGGCGCCCACGCCGGGGTCGTCGGGCGGGTCCGGGTTCAGCGGCGGCGGGTTCTCCGGCGGTGGCGTCGGCGGCGGGGGCGGCGGGGGCTGGTGAGCCCGCGCCCGTGACGCGTGCCGCGGCCGGTGCGGCCGGTCGGGTCAGCCGGCCGCGTCGCGTGCGCCGAGCGCGGCGTCGCCCGTGCGGCGCAGCACGTTGCGCGCCACCACCTGCTGCCACGTCGACGCGCGCTCGGCGCGGCCCCGCCCGACGAACGACACCGCCCAGTGCAGCAGGGTCGTCAGCCGGTTCTTGAAGCCCACCAGGTACACGAGGTGCACGCCGAGCCACAGCGCCCACGCGGCCACGCCCGCGGTGCGCACGGGCCCCACCTGCGCGACCGCGAAGAACCGCGACACAGTCGCCATGCTGCCCTTGTCGCGGTAGACGAACCGCTGCCCCGTCGGCTCGCCGCGCACGCGTGCCGCGATCTGCCCGGCCGCGTGCTGACCGCTCTGGATCGCGACCTGCGCGACGCCCGGCAGGTCGTCGAGGCTCATGAGGTCCCCGACGACGAACACCTCGGGGTGGCCCGGCAGCGTGCAGTCCGGCGCGACGCGCACGCGCCCGGCCCGGTCGGTCTCGGCGCCCGACCGCTCGGCGAGCACGCGCCCGAGCGGCGCGCCCGCGACACCCGCCGCCCACACCTTGCACACCGTCGGGATCTCGCGGCGGCGGCCGTCGGCGTCCTCGACCGTCACCGACCGCGCGTCCAGGTCGACGACCTTCCACCCCGTCCACAGCTCGACGCCCAGCCGGTCGAGCTCGCGCGCCGCGGCCGACGCGAGCCGCTCCGGGTACCCGGGCAGCACGTGCTCCACCGGGTCGACGAGCAGCACGCGCGCGCGGGCCGGGTCGGCGCGGCGGAACTGCCCGGGCAGCACGCGGTGCGCGAGCTCGGCGACCTGCCCCGCCATCTCGACGCCCGTCGGGCCGGCGCCGACCACGACGAACGTCAGCAGCCGGTCCGCGACCTCGGGGTCGTCCGTGAGCTCGGCCAGCTCGAACGCCCCCAGCACGCGCGCGCGGACCTCCATCGCGTCGTCGAGGCTCTTGAGACCGGGCGCGTGCTCGGCGAACTCGTCGCGGCCGAAGTACGACTGCCCGGCGCCTGCCGCCACGACCAGCGAGTCGTAGCGCGTGCGGACCTCGCCCAGCGGTGAGCGGTGCACGACCTCGCGCGCGTCGAGGTCGACGTCCTCGACCACGCCCAGCAGGACGCGGGCGTTGCGCTGGCGCCGCAGCACGTCGCGCGTCGCGGGTGCGATCTCGCCCGACGACAGGATGCCCGTCGCCACCTGGTAGAGCAGGGGCTGGAACAGGTGGTGGTTGACACCGCTGATGACCGTGACCCGCACGCCGGGCACGTCCGCCAGCGCGCGCGTCGCGAACAGGCCGCCGAACCCGGACCCGACGACGACCACGTCGTGCGAGCGCTGCGTCGGTGCCATGGCGGCCTCCTGGTCGCGGTCGGGGGTCGTGCCTCGACGCTACGGGCGCCGCGCGCCGGGCGCGCGTCGGTGGGCGGCACGGGCGTCCCTGCGGACCCGGTGCGTCCGGCGCCCCTCGGCAGCAAGACGGGCGTGGGCGCCGTTCAGGTTGCCGGCGTGGCGTCCTCGGGTGAGCGTGGAGGGGACGCCGACGAGAGGACCCGCATGACGGCCAGCACCCCCGACCCGGACCCCGACACCACGCCCGGCCTCGAGCCCGGCGGGTCGGTGGCGCCCGGGGACACGCCGCCGGGGGAGTCGTCGACGTCGGGTGCGTCGGACCGGCAGCCACGCACCGGGTCGACCGGCGCGAACTGGGTCGCGTACGCGGTCATCGGCGTCGCGGTGGTGCTCGTGGGCCTGTTCTTCGTCGGGTACGTGGTGGGCCTCGCGGACTGACGCGACCGGCCACGGGTCGCGAGGCGCGGGCGTGACGCGTGCGTCGACGGCGGTGGCCGGTGCGACGTCGGTCGGGGCGCCCGGGCGGTCCGGCCTCGGAGCGGGTCCCCCGGCGCGGGGAGTGTGTGGCGTTGCGGCTGTCAGGTGGCCGCAACGCCGCACGGCATCGACGGTCGTCGGCGACAGCGGGGCTCGGTCACGCGCTCGGCAGGGCGCCAGGACGGCGAGCCGCCGGGCACGGCTCCGCGCGAGGGACCACCGTCCCGGGTACGCGACGTGGGCCCACCGTTAGCGTGACCCGATGACCGCACCGCCGACGTCCGTGACGGCGACCGTGCCGCGAACCCCGCGACGCCGCCGGCCGTCGCAGGGCTGGGTGCCGCGGCAGCACGGGGCGTGGGCGATGCTCGTGGTCCCGCCGGTGGTCGGCGCCACGATGGCCGGCTGGACGTGGCGGCACGCGCTGCTGATGGCGGCGTGGCTCGTCGGGTACCTCGCGTACCACGCCGCGGGGATCTGGCTCCGGTCGGGACGCCGCGCACGGTACGTGCGCCCGGTCCTCGTCTACGGGGGCGCCGGTGTCGTGCTGCTGGCCGCGCTCGTGGCGTCGGCTCCGCGGCTGCTGCTGTGGTCGCCGGCGTTCGCGGTGCTGCTCGGCGTGAGCCTCGTGGCGTCGCTGCGGCGGGCCGACCGGTCGTGGTGGAACGACACCGTCACGATCCTCGCGGCGGCCCTGCTGACGCCCGTGGCCGCCGGGCTCGGTGCGTCGGTGGTCGCACCGGGCCGGCTGTGGACCGCCACGGCGGTACTCGCCGCGTACTTCTTGGGCACCGTTCCGTACGTGAAGTGCCTCATCCGCGACCGCGACGACCCGCGCGTGCGCCGCGTGTCCGTCGCGTACCACGTCGTGGTCGCGGTGCTCGGGGCGCTCCTCGACCCCGTGCTGGGTGCGGTCGGCGTGCTGCTCGTGCTGCGTGCCGTCGTCGTGCCGTGGCGGTGGACGCGGCTGCGTCCCGGACCGATCGGCGCGGGCGAGGTCCTCGCGACCGTGGTCGTCACGGTGGCGGTGCTGCTGCGGGTGTGACGTCGCCGGCCCGGGGAGGGACACGGAAGCCGAGCAGCATCGTGACGATCCCGGCGAGCGCGGTGATCGACCCGGCCCGGACGGTCATCGGCCCCGGGCCTGGTCGCGTCCACGCGTCGACCAGCAGCGGGAGGAGGCCGCGCGTCGCGCCGTCGCGGGACTCGGCGGCCGCCACGGCGTCGACCGCGCCGCCGCCGATCAGCAGGGCGAGTCCCGCCAGGATGACCACGACGCCGATCGCCACGACGCGGTCGCCGCCGACGGACCGCGCCGCGACCCGGGCGAGCAGCGCGATGCCGCCCAGCAGCATCGCCGGGACGCCCACGGCCAGCGCCACGACGGGCCACACGAGGTGGACGCCCGTCGCGACGAGCAGCGCGTCGCCCCACGGCGACTCGAAGCCGACAGTCGCCGCGACGACCCCCAGCAGGCAGCCGTGGACCAGGCTGAGGCCCAACGACCACCACACGGACGTGACGGTCGTGTCGTAGCAGCGGGCCCACCGCGGGCCCGACGTCCGGCGCCACGTGCCGACGAGCATCACGACGACGGCCGACGCCGTGACCAGGGCCGAGACCAGCGAGCCGGTGTCGCCCGACGGTCCCAGGGTGCGTGCCGTGAGGGACACGACGAGAGCCGTGACGGGCGCCCACCAGGGCAGCGAGCGCCACGGGACACCGGCGGCGCGTGAGACGACCCGGGGGTCGAGGTCCGGGGAGCCCTGATCTCGTGCGCGTGCCACGGCCGACACCGTAGTGACGCGGCGGTGCCCCGGGTGTGCGGTTGGTGGGCCACCCGGACACGAGACGTGCGCTGCACGACGTGCGAGCCCTGGTGCGTCAGGTGCCGAGGATCTCCGCGAGGTCGAACCGCACGGGCTCGTCGAGCTGCGCGTACGTGCATGAGCGCGGGTCGCGGTCGGGGCGCCAGCGGCGGAACTGCGCGGTGTGCCGGAACCGGTCGCCCTCCATGTGGTCGTAGGCCACCTCGACCACGAGCTCGGGTCGCAGCGGCACGAACGACAGGTCCTTGGTCGCGTTCCAGCGGCTCACGGCGCCCGGCATGCGCTGCCCGGCGTGCGCCTGCTGGTCGGCCCAGCCGCCCCACGGGTGCTCGGCGAGGTCGACGTCGCGGTACGGCGCCAGGTCGTCGAGCAGCGTGCGGCGGCGCGCCATGGGGAACGACGCGCTCACGCCCACGTGCTGCAGGTGGCCGTCGTCCGCCCACAGGCCCAGCAGCAGCGACCCGACCACGTCACCCGACTTGTGCCACCGGAAGCCCGCGACCACGCACTCCGCCGTGCGCTCGTGCTTGATCTTGAACATCGCGCGCTTGTCCGGCTGGTACGTGCCGTCGAGCGGCTTGGCGACGACGCCGTCGAGGCCCGCGCCCTCGAACTGCTCGAACCAGCGTCGCGCCTCGGCGAGGTCACCGGTCGCGGGCGTCACGTGCACGGGCGGACGCGCGTCGGCCAGCGCCTCGACGAGCAGCGCGCGACGCTCGGCGAACGGACGGCCCGTGAGGTCCTCGTCGCCGAGCGCGAGCAGGTCGAACGCGACGAACGACACGGGTGTCTGCTCGGACAGCAGCTTGACGCGGCTCGCCGCGGGGTGGATGCGCTGCTGCAGCGCGTCGAAGTCGAGCCGGTCGCCCGTGACCAGGACGATCTCGCCGTCGACCACGCACCGCTCGGGCAGATGCGCACGCAGCGCCTCGACGAGCTCGGGGAAGTACCGCGTCATCGGCTTCTCGTTGCGGCTGCCCAGCTCGACGTCGTCGCCGTCGCGGAACACGATCGTGCGGAACCCGTCCCACTTGGGCTCGACGTGCCCCACGTCCGGGATCTCCTTGACGGACTTCGCGAGCATCGGCGCGACGGGCGGCATCACCGGCAGGTCCATCCGCCCATCGTGCGGCACGCCACCGACACGTGCACAGGTGGCGCGTAGGTCCGCCCCAGCCCGCGTCCGGGAGCGTGCTGTTGCCTGGGGGCAGCGGGCGCCGCAGGGGCGCCGACAGGAGGAACCATGGACGACCGCACGACCCCGCCGGGCACGCCGGCGAACCCGAACCCGAACCCCGACCCGATTGCCGCCGCCGGGGCTCCGACGGGCGCAGGTGGCTCCGGCGCGGACGCCGCGTCGTCCGGCCCCCGGGCAGGCGGGCCCGGGAGCTCCCGCCCCGGGTGGGCCCGCGCTGCCCGCGCCCGGCTACGTGCAGCCGGCGTACGTGCCGCCCGCAGGTGCCGGGGGGCCGGCGGTGCCCGGTGCCGCGCCGGCCGTGCCCGCTGCGCCCGCCCGCCCGCGGCGGACCGTGAGCGCGGTCGTCGCGGCCGTGCTCGCGGCGGCGGCGCTCCTGGTCGGCCTCGTGGTGGGCGGCGGAGGCGTCGCCCTCGCCACGTTCGGGCACGGCGTCGGGACCCACCGCGGCCCCGGCGCGTTCGCGGGCGTCCCCGACCACGACGGTGACCGCGACGGACGGCTGCCGGACGGCGGTGACCGGCCCGGCCGTGCGCTGCCCCGGGGCTCTGACGACGGATCGTCCGCGCCGCGCGACGCGCTGCCCGGTGGCGCGGGTGACGACGCGCAGCCCGGCGGGCAGGGCGACGGCGGGTCGTCCGAGGGCTCCTGAGCTCACCCGGGCGCACGCACCGGGGCCGCTTCCCGGCCCCGGTGCAGGGCCGTCGTCGGGCGCAGGTCGCGCGGCCCCGTGGGGCGGGAGCTCGAACCGGCTAGTACGACTCGCTGCGCTCGACGACACCCACCCCGTGCGCCTGGCCGTACCGGTGGAGCGTCTGCGAGAACGCGGGGTAGGCGTCCTCCGCGACGAGGCGGAAGGGCAGCACGAGCTTGGCGCCCTTCAGGGTCGCCGCGGGCGACCCCGTCGCGGCGAGCCGGGACCGGAGCAGCGCCGCGTCGCGGGCCTCGAGCTCGATCCGGCCGGTCAGCCCTTCGGCGTTCTGCGCGGCCGCGGCGACCTGCTGGCCCACCTGCGTGTTCCCCCGCGCGTGGCTGTCCGCCTGCTTCTTGGCACGGAGCACGACGATCACCCGGGACAGCTCCTCCCACGCCAGCTCGACGCCGTCGCGCGTGCGCAGCCCGGACGGCCCGGCGGTGACGAACGGCGGCCTCGTCGCCTCCCGGGCAGCGGTCGCCACGCGCCTGCCGCGGAGCACCACGAACAGCGCGAACAGCACGCCGACGCCGAGCAGGAACCACCCGGCACCGGCGCCGCCGGCGGGGCCGCGGAACGCCAGGACCGCCACCGCGAACGCGCCGACGCCGATCGCGGCGAGCAGGAGCAGCATGCCGAGGTTCCGGCTCCGGTACGTCGTCGCCTGCCGCGCGCTGGCGGCGAGCGCGACGCCGTCCGTCGGGGTGCCGGGGGGAGTGGTGAGGTCGTCTCCGGTCGCCATGGCCCGATGGTAGGGAGGCCCGCCACGACGCGACAGGGGTGCTCCACCACGCGGGACACGACCGCGCAGGTGGCCAGGGCGGTCCGGGCCGCCCACGCCCGCGGGAATCACGGAGACGCCCCGGTGGTTGTGACGTAGGCTTGACCTCGTCGGACGCGCCCCCGGGTGCGTGCGGCGACTGCTTGACAACTGAACACACCCATGGGGGTGATCGGTTTCGACGGTGATCGTCGAACCAGGTGAAGCGGGTCGAGGATGCACGGTTATCTCGTAAACGCTCCGTGCGACTCATAGGTGCCGATTCCAAGCGCACCGACTTCGCCCTCGCCGCCTGAGCGAGCCTCGAAGTCCGTCGGCCTAGACATGCTCTCGGTCTAGTTCCCGGCGTCATCTAGAGAGCCACTGCTGTCCGTCCTCGTCGGTGGGGCGGGCGGGACTCTTAGCCGACTGAGCCCGTCCACGTCTTGTCCGCGTGATCGTGGGGGCTGAGAATATCTACTGCGGACTGCACCCGGAGAAGCCCTGGTCCCACGTCATCGGACGCGGGTTCGATTCCCGCCACCTCCACTAGTCGGATTCGAGGAGTGTCTTCCGCCTCGATCCCACTGACGACGACACTGACGTGTCTCCCGAGGAGGGGTCGCCGCTCACCGCGGCGGCCCCTCCTCGTGGTTTGCGGGCGCTGCTAGCGTCGGTGCGTGCCGGTCGCTGGCGCGACAGGCGATGGAGGCCATCTCACCTGCGAGAGCTGGTCCTCACCTAGGGCGTGTCTCCTAAGTGTTCGTGTTCGTTGCTGGCAGGCTGTTCGGGTGTCGCGTGATGCTGTGTTGTCGGATGCCGAGTGGGAGCTGATCGCCCCGTTGATGCCGTCGATGGCTGCCGGTGGTGGTCGTCCGTTCGCTGATCACCGCAGGGTGGTCGAGGGGATCGACTGGCACTACCGGACGGGGTCGCCGTGGCGGGACCTGCCCGCGTCGTTCGGTCCGTGGCAGACGGTCTGGAAGCGCCACGCCCGGTTCTCCAGGGACGGGACGTGGGACAAGATCCACGCCGCGCTGCTCGCGCAGGCCGACGCCGAAGGTCGGATCGACTGGGCGGTGTCGGTGGACTCCACGATCAACCGGGCCCATCAGCACGCCGCGACCTTGACCCGCATCACGGGGAGGCTCGGTTGAATCACACGAATCTGCTGATCAAACCGCCTGATCACGGCATCGGCCGGTCCCGGGGCGGGTTGTCCACGAAGATCCACCAGCTCGTCGACGGCAACGGTCTGCCGATGGTCGTGCTCGTCGGTGCCGGGCAGAGCAACGACCCTCCGATGTTCCCGGTCCTGCTGGAGCACCTGCGCGTCCCGCGGCTCGGACCGGGCCGCCCCCGCACCCGCCCGGACCGGGTGCGGGCGGACAAGGCGTACTCCGCCCGCGCGCACCGCTCCCTGCTGCGCGCCCGTGGGATCGGCGCCGGCATCCCCGAACTATCGGACCAGGTCCGTCACCGCAAGAGGCGCCGAGCCGCAGGCGGACGCCCGCCGGTCTTCGACCCGGTCGACTACCGCGGCCGCAACGTCGTCGAACGGGCCTTCGCCCACCTCGAGCAATGGCGCGGCCTGGCCACCCGCTACGACAAATACGCCGTGACCTACCGCGGAGCCGCCGTCCTCCGAGCGATCAACCTGTGCCTCAGAAGGTTAGGAGACGCGCCCTAGGCGTCGAGGCCACGGAAGACCTGCCCGGTGCTCCGTGGGTGATCAGCGGTCGTGTCGACGGCATCGACTTCACGATGCGCGAACGGTCGGACACGTACACGATCACTGTGGATGCGTCCTCGAACGACGGTTCCGAAACCGTACTGGCGACGGGGAACATCACCGACCTCGGGTCTGCGCAGGCGCTCGACTACCGCCACACCTTGAGGTTCATCGTCGCGGTGGTCCGCACCGCGCGCCGACGGATGACGTGTCGGCACCGCCCCGGCCCGGGATTCAGGTTCTGCCCGTGGTGCGGGACGTCGATGATCGATCCCACTCTGCCTGACTAGGCATCGGCCCTGATGCGAGGAGAGTGCCATGTTCGCCCACAGCGCAGAACTCCGACAGCGGGCGATCGACCCCGTCCTCGAAGGCGGACGATCGATCGCGCAGATCGCCCTGGAACTCGACATGAGCGCCACGACCATCCGCAGGTGGGTACGGGTGGCGCAGTACGCCGAGACCGGGGCTGCGCGGCCTGCGCGAGTGCGCGGCCCGGAACCGCCGTACCGCCGGGAGCTCACGCAGCTGCGTCGGCGCAGCCTCGAGCGTGAAGTCGAGCAGCTCAAGGGAGCCGCGGGCGCAGGGAGGTCGCGCCTCCGGCCGCCCTCCGCACCGTGATGATTGCCGGAACCTCTCAATCGTGGCGGGCTTTAGTCTCACCGCTTCGCCGAGGTGGTGACATCGTCGACCTGCTCGCTTGCCTCTGAGTCGCTCCTCATCTCTCGCCGCTCGCTTCTCGCACGGCTCGGTAGGCCAGCTCGTCAATCGCTTTAAGTAGGGCGGGGAAGTCCGCGACGAGGGATCTCTGATCATTCAAGAGGTCGAAAGTCTGATTCCATCGACGCATCAGGGTCCGGACCTCCTCGGACTCTGGGGAGTGGTCGAGCTGGCTGTCGATCTCCTCGACCAGGGCCAAGACGTCCTCCTTGCGGGCCTGGTCGGAGTGGGTGCGGGTGAAGTCGCGCTTGGCGCGTTTGACGCGTGCCGAGATCTTGCGGGTCGACTCGGCCCGTTCGGACTGCCTCTGCCGGAAGGCGATCTCTCCGAGCAGCAGCGCGAAGTTCGACTGCGCGGTGCGCAGGTCCGCATCGGTGACGTGCTTGCTTGGGCGTCGACCGGTCAGTGCGTCGACGGTTGAGCGCGCGAACGCGACCTTGTCGAGATGGAAGTCGGGGTCGGCGATCTGCT
Organism: Cellulomonas sp. FA1; assembly: GCF_000986825.1. Taxonomy (NCBI): domain Bacteria; kingdom Bacillati; phylum Actinomycetota; class Actinomycetes; order Micrococcales; family Cellulomonadaceae; genus Cellulomonas; species Cellulomonas sp. FA1. The sequence continues at coordinate 308,847 of NZ_LBMY01000001.1, forward strand.
CGCCAATTGCATCCTGGAGGTGCTTGAGGATTCCCTTGTTGGTGTCGCTGCTCTCGGTGTCACCGAAGACGGTCGCCAGTGTTAGATCCAACTGATCGGGAGAGATCTGCGGCACGAACTCGCTGCAATAGGAGTCCACAGCGGCCAGAGCCACGTTGTACGGCACGAGGTCCTCGATGCCGGCGATGCCGCGTGGGTTGTCCGAGACCAGGCCGGAGAGGTTGCCCTGCCCGAGCTGGATCACGAGTTCGCGGTTGATGAGCTTGTCTCCGTAGGCACCCCCTGCCGCCAGGTCCGCGATCGCTCGATTACCAGCGGGATCGTTGTCAACCAAGGCGACGACCGGCGGCTTCTCGACGTCGCGACCGCGCGCGAGGTACACGAGGTAGGGGATGTGGCGGGTGCCGCCAGCCGGGACGATCGTGATGTGGTTCAGGTCGAGACGGCTCCTGTCCGAGATGCCGAGGGACTTGAGCCAGCGGGAGGTCCCAGCGATCAGTACCTGATCCGATGGTCCCTCAACCACGAGGTTGCAGTTCCCGATGAACGTCGTCTCCGCGACGAAGCTCCCGAATGCGGAACGAAGCGGCTCATAGTGATTGGCCGCGGCGCTGTTGACTACCCGGGTGCCCTCGTCGTGCTCACCTTTCTCGAGTACGCGAATCCTGTCTGCCTCGTTCTTGTCGATCAGGAAGGGTGAGTGCGTGACGTACACGACCTGGACGGGTCGGCGCCCGGGGTCCTTCGGGTCGGCGAAGTCGTCGAAGACCCGCAGTAGGTCTTGCTGTCCGGAAGAGGACAGGAATCTGTCGGGCTCGTCCATCAGCAGCACCTCGGCGCGACCGTCGTCTCTTGGTCGGTGCGCAAGGTACTGCACGAAATAGCTGAGGAAGTACTTCATGCCGTCACTGCGCTCGTCAAACCCGTAGCTGCGGCCGGTTCGATCGCGTATCATGAAGACGAGGTCGAACTCATACAGTGAGACGATGAGCTCGAACTGTGAGTCCTGCGACCACCAATGACGGAAGTCGAGGGCCTTGGCCAGTTCCGTGTTGATTGTGTCGACGATGCTGTTCGCGTAGCCGTTCTTGGTTTTGACCGCGACCTGCAGTTCGCGGAAGAGCGAACGGTCTAGCCGCGCGACAGTCAACAGGAGATCGGCGGCGAGTTCGTACTGCTTCTTCTCGCTGTCCTCGGCCTTGGGGCCTGTCGACATCAGCTCGGCGATGCGGGCAGCGTTCTGGTTCACCGTCCGCTCGCTCTGGAACCAGTCTTGGTTGGCATTGAACTCGTCGAACAGAGAGCGGAAGAACCCGCGGCCGCCCCCTTGCGGCCGGAGTGTCCCCGTGGCGAGAAAGTCGATCGGCACGCTGTCCGGCAAAGGAACGTCCGCATCGATCCGGAACGGCTCGGGAACGCCAGCGGAAGTCAGGACGGTCGGCTTCTTCACATTCGCGGCTGCTGACCAGATCCCGTCATGCTGCACATAAACGCGTTGCTTCGGCGTCTCGTTCATTCTGAAGAACGCGAGGCGCTCGGCGCCGCGAACGTTCACGTGCTCACTCGCGTCCTCCACCGCCCTCGCGTCGTCGTCAGTGATCTCGTCGAACACGACGCCAAACTCCGGCAACTGCAGCACCTGGTCTACGCCGAAGAACCGGGAATATCGGCAGAAATCCGACCGGTCGTACCCCTTGCCGGTGAGCGCGGCTTCGACCGCGCGCAAGACTTGCGATTTTCCAGACTCGTTCGCTCCGACGACCGTGGTGATCCCCGGGCGGAGCCGGATCCTCACAAAGGGATATGCGCCGTGCCGCGTGTTGTCCCAGGGATCAGCCTCGTATCTTTCATCCGAGGCTCGAACGTAGTCGTAGTTCAACGAACGGTAGAAGCGTGCGTACACGGAGTGCAGTCTCACGAGCAGCGGCCCTCACGTCTCATCTGACAGGTGAGCGACGTTCTATCACGCGCCGGTGACACGCGGTACTCCTTCATGGCTCCCCGCGACGTCCGTTCAGGTGCGTCGGCTGCACCCAACAGTCGACTTGTACGACGCGACGTCGACCACGCTGGTGCACTCGTAGCCGTGCGACTGCGTCAGGACGGACGACAGACACGTCCGGCGGATACGTCGCAGTCGAGGGCGGTCCGGCGCCGTCCACGGCTCGAGGTCCGCTGCGAAGTGCTCTCGAGGTGGAAACCAAGAGGTCACCGCCCGCCGCCCGACCGTGCAGCTGCCGCCGGAATGGGGATCGCCGTCGACCTCGTCGCGATGGTGCGTCCGCTTCCGAGGCGAGAGCGAGGGGGCTCGTCGACCCGCCGAGAACGGTTCGGGCACCGCCGGCCGTTCCGCCAGTGTGCGTGGAGAACCACGACGCAGATGGCCATGATGCTGACCCGTCGGCGGGCGAACGTCGACGGTGCGGCGGCGCCGTCGGCTCGGTTCCCGCGCCAGACGCCTGGAACGACCCCACGTCGGCATCGTCGGTCACCAGTATCGACGACACGAGTGCATGAAGCTGTTGAGTCAACGAGGCGGCACCTGCGCATAAAGCCGCAGCGCTCGGCGCTGATGGTACGCAACGACATCTGGAAATCTTCCTGGGTGTTCCACCGCGACAATATTTCGCCAACTGGCTGGCTCGAAGCCGGTCATCCAGTCGTCTCCGCTCTGGGCCTGCACGAGGGGAGTGGTCCAGGTCGCCATGTCCTCCGGGCTGTAGAGGACGGCGCCGCTTGGCGGCATGGGGAACTTGTGGCTCACGTTCTTGACATTAGCGACTACGTTGCCTGTGTAATATGCGAACCCGGCTGCAATGTCGCGATCAACCTGTTCGGGCGTCTCGACGAACGGGGAGAAGGAGAGTCGGTCGGCGAAGGTGAAGCCGACCAGGTATGACGAGTCCTCTTCGGCTAATTGTCCGACCACGACGCGCAGGTCGCCGTTTGGCCGGCGTCCGTTGAGCCAGGCGTTTGCGACAGCGACGTTTCCGACGGGCTCCTCGGGGTGTAAGGGGTCACCGACCGCCGGCTGGCTCATGAGGGGGAAGCCGGTCCACTCGCCGCGGAGGTCTCGGTGCACGATCTGCGGCGAGATGTCGGCGAGGTACCGGAGCACAGCGAGCATCGTGCTCGTCAGCTCTCTGCCCTCGAGCATGACCTGATACGCGGGCTGTAGGCGCTGCGTGTTTGCGTGTAGTTCCGCATGCGTTGCGGCAGGGATCGATCGCCAGGATGCGTAGGTCCGGATGCCGTAAGTGCCGCCGACGAGGACGTCCTCGCTCGGCGAGACTTCGAACATCAGGTGCTGGTCAACGTTGCGGGCGTACTTTACCGCGTTCATGAGCTCCGCGCCGGGCGTGGCCGTTGGTTTGAACTGTGCCACCCACGTGGCCTTGTCGCCGAGTCGATTCGTCAGCAGGTCGTTCAGGTTCTGTACCCGGCCGAGCCAAGTGCGTGCGTGCACTCCGAGGCCGTCGCCACGGGCGGTCGCGGCGTAGTAAGCGGCGACGTCCTTCTGGATGTCCTTCATCACCTGGCGCAGCCGCGGCTCTTCAGTCAGCGTGATGGTCAAGGGCGAAGTGCTCATCTAGTGTCCTCGGGTCGTGGATGAAGTCCTCGATGTTTACAAACCTCGAAGATCCTTCGAGCCGGTTCTGCCCCAGCCTGGAGCCAGGATCGGGATGATCTGCCCTCTCTCCAGCGATGCTTGCTGTTCCCGCCGCTCAGCGCCTTGGGGCCCGCCCGTCGATCTCTGAGCCCAGAAGCGTGACGTGCCTAATCACCCCAGTCTTCGAGAGGTTCTGCGGCGGCTGTGGAGGAGGGGTCGATCCAGAGGTGCCAGAGTGGAAGCCGGTCCGACTGTAGGTCGGTCGGCACGAGTCGTGGAAGGGTGCCGGGGTCGACGTCGATCATGAGCCTGGTCGTCTCATCGTTGAGCGACGTCGTGCCGGAGTAGAACATCCGGGTGTACAACTCGCTCAGAGCTCCGATGATGTCGAAGCCCTGGTCGGCGTTGGTCTCGTCGGGAGCCATCGTGAACACCATCTCCCACACGCCGTCGCCACAGTCCTGCAGTTTCTCCTCGCAGGGCCATCGTGCGTGCTGGATGAGGAACCAGACCAGCGCGGTCTCGCTCTCGTCGACCATCTCCTCGTCGGCAGCGAACATGCGGACACCGGTAGTCAGCAGGGACAGCGTTGACGTTCCATTCTCCTGCGACTCGATATTCGGCTCGGTTGCATCACCTGTGTCCGGTGCTTCCTGCATCGTCAGGCGAAACTCAAGCGGGGGCCTCAGCCCGATCATGCGGTCATTGAGTAGTGAGGACATGTGATTGCGCTTGAAGGCAGTCTCGAGATCGAGTTCGAAGTGGTTACCCACCCGGGCGTAGTCGTCGATAGGCACCAACGTCCACACGCTCATCGCGACCCAGTGGACAGCGACGTATAGCGGACAGTCGCTCAGTTCGGCGTACCTTTTCAGGCGGGCAACCTCAGCAATGCGCAACTTGGATCGCCGCGGGCGGCTGTCGTCCTCGGCCTTGACCTCAACCAGGACGTTCTCGCCCGACACGAGCGTCAGCCGCCAGTCCGGAAGTTTAACATCGTCCTCGTAGAACAAGATCCCGGCGTCCTCCTGCTTGACCAGCTTGCACCCTCCGAGGTCGGCAGCGACGAGACCGAACAACTGGTCGCTTACCCACCCCCGGACACGCGAAGGCGATTCCAGAGAATCACGGAGACCCGCTTCGAACTGGGCGACCGTTGCCTCGACCCGCGCGGGGTCGGACACCCGCCGCTGCTCGCCGGGCGAGGGGAGGTCGACCGCAGCGTGGAAGTTGAGGGTCTCGATCTGTTCGGGTCGCCGGGACAGTCTCTTCACCGAGCCTATGATAACGAGTCGAGGGCTGATGCGGGATCGATTGGCACCGCGTCAGTGTCCCCATCGGTCCCACCGACCTGGCTGGTGGTCCGGCTCTAGGGCTCTGAAGCAGATCTCCAGCGCATCGACATCACCGGCTGCGTGGTGGACCCACAGCGTGCTGCTCCGCTCGCGACGGCTCGCGTCCCACGACGCACGGCTCAAGCCTCACGCCGCGTCGACTTTCCGGACAGGAGTATGAGCGGCTCGACGAAGGGTGGAGGTGAGCAGATTGGCTCTCCGGGCCGCCGCGACGAAGTGAGTCGTTGTACCGGATCGCGGCACCCATGCGAAACGGCGACGGCCACGCTGGCGCTTGGCCATCGGGGTCTCTCTGCTGAAAGAGGACCTCTCGTTGCCGCGATCCGCGGCGCTCCCTGCGCTCCAGTCGGCGGCGTCGTGCAGGAATACGGAAGACACCCTAGTCTGACAGTTCCTTCCACCGTGACGCTCTCGCTCACGTTCACGCGTGAACGAGCAGCGAGGACAGCACGTCCAGCGAGAGCCCGCCGGCAACGGCGGGCTCTCGCTGTGTGCCGGGGCGGCCGGGCCGAGGCCTGGCCGGTCTACGCGGCGAGGTCTCGCGTGGCGGCACGGACGACGTGAGGGACGTCGTCGACGGTCCGGGATCCGGTGGGTGCAGTCGTGGCCTCGCTCACGTCGGGGAGCCCGAGGACGACATGATCACCGCACTGCGGCCGTCCGGGGAACCGGGGCAGCCTCCCGTGCTGTCGACGTCGACGGGTACTCGATCGGGTGAAGGTGCTGGCGACCGCCCGTGGCGGCCACGCTGTGGTGGCTAGCGTGCAGAGCCCAGGGGGTGGCGGTCGGGCCCGGCCGCGCAGCCCCGTTCCGTCATCGTCGAGGGGGCTTGTCGTGGCGCGTGCACGAAGGAGAATCACTGCGGTACTGGGCGCGGGGGCGTTGCTCGTCCCTGTCGTCCTGATGGCGGGCGCGGCGCCGGCGGCTGCTGCGGCGGCGATGGTGACGGACTGCGACTTCTGGCCGCAGGAGACGTTCTACCGCAATCAGCCGGTGTGCGTGACCGGGGACCTGGATCACGTTCCGTCGGGGTACATCGTGCCGACCGCGGACATCTACGTCACTGCGAACACGACCTGGACCGCTGGTGACAAGGCGGTCGACGTGACCGGGTCGGTCAACCGGTTCCAGTCCTTCGGGACCTTCTACGACCAGTACGCGTGGCTGCCGGCCCTGGAGGCCGGGCGCTACGACATCCTGATCGACAACGACCTGAACGGGACGTGGGACCCGGCGCACGACATCCTGCTCGGCGCCGGGAACGACTACGCGTTCTCGGTGATCGGCACGGACCTGGCGGGGTACGACTTCGACTCCGCGTCGGTGAAGGCTCAGGCACAGGCGCAGGTCAGCGGGTGGTCCCAGCTGTCGAACTTCTCGAAGTACGTCGGCGGTGTGCAAGCAGGTGGAGCGGCGGTCGATGCAGGTAGGTTCGCCGCTGCCGCCGGGTGGAACGTCACGCTCACGTCTGCGGCCGGGGGCGGCGGATCCCTGGCCCTGAGCTTCCTCGGGCTGACCGTGCCGACGAGCTACAACGACGGCGTGCTCGCCATCGGCGGGCAGATGATCCGGTCCCTCGCCGGGACGCAGGCCGCCCATTACCAGAGCCTGGCGGACGATCCCGCCGACCCGGCGTACGGGCGTGCGGTCGGCCTGGACCTCGACACCGTCCAGAGCGACCTCTCGGACCGGCTTGCCGACCTCGGCTTGTCCAGCAGCTACCCGTTCACGCCGTTGAGCGACGACCCGACGCATCTGCGGCAGATGCGGATCGCGACGCTGCAGGCTGAGCAGGCCGCCACGGTGCAGGCCGTCATCGATGCGCACGAACGTCTCCTGGGCGCCCGGGACGCCGACGACGTGCGCTGGACGGTGAGCCATGTGGCTTCCCTGGATCAGTACACGAGCAGGCTGGTGACCCTTCAGCAGTACCTCGTCGCCCTGCTAGAGGCTGAGCGTGACGACCTGGCCTCCCGGCCCGGTGCCGACCACCCGATCGACGTGACCGCCCTGGCTGACCTGCAGGGCCGCTTGGCGACCACAGGTCTGACGGCTCAGGAGATCGCCGACTACGAGGCGATCGGGTTCACCCCCACAGAGGCTCAGGTCGTTGTGGACCGGGTCCTGGCTCTCGACCTGCCTGCCGCGGACCTGTCCGCGCTCGACACCTACGACGCGGTCCTGGATGCTTCGGCCGACCTGCTGACCACGTTCCGGGCCGCCGCCGACGAGGCCGCGACGCTGAAGGCAGACCTGGTCGCGCAGGTGCAGGCCGTCGCGATGCCGACGCTGACACTGACCGGCCCCGCCGGCACCGTGACCGCCGGTACCGCGGCCACGGTGACCGCGACCGCGGGGGGTGGCACCGGCGCCCTGACGGTGAGGTGGGACCTCGACCTGGACGGGGACTTCGACGACGCCGCCGGCGCCACGGCCGTCTTCACACCGACCCGCGCGGGCGACCAGCTCGTCGGGGCACGGGTGACGGACTCGCGTGGGTTGAGCACGACCGGCTACCTGCGCGTCGTCTCCGAGCAGGCCAGCGCACCCGCCGTGATCACGACCTCGAGCCCCGCGACCGGCCGGGTCACGATCACAGGCGGGACCGCCCAGACCTTCGCTGTGGCTGCCACCGACCCCGAGTCGGCGCCCGTGACCTACCAGTGGTACGTCGACGACACTCCCGTGGGCACCGGCGCCAGCTACACCCACACCACCACGACAGGGGAGCGCTCCATCCACGCGATCCAGGTCGTCGCCTCCGACGGCGACGACACCCACGCCCATCCCAGCGCCACCTGGGCCCTGAGCACGCTGCCGTGACCCGACCCCGACATCCCGCAACGACGTCCGGCCCGGCACGCCACTACGTGTGGTGGCCGCTGCTGCTGTGCGCGGCGTGGCTGACCGTCGTTGCGGTCGGTCCGCCGTGGCCCGCAGTCCTCATGGGGCCGCCGTGCGTGCTGATGCCGTACCTGGTCGCCGTGCGTGGCCCCTTCCCGCGTGCCCCGCTCGCGGCGGCGTCGCGCGCAGCCGCCGTGCTCGTGCCGATGCTCGTCGTCGCCGTGCAGCACCCGCAGTACGCGTTCGGCAAGGGGGTGGGCCTCTTCGCGCAGCAACCTGGCGTCATCACCGCGTCCGAGGTCGCCACCGAGGTGGCGCGGCTCGAGATCCCCGCCCTTCTCGTCGTCGAGGTCGCGCTGCTCGCCCTCGCGCACCGGCGCCGGCGGGCATGACGAGGGAACACGTGCCGATTGCATCCTGTGGGCCGCAGGTCCGCGACGCGCCGGGCGCGCGGGACGCGCGCGACCGCCGCGGGGTGGGCCGAGCCGCGCGCGGGGCACCCGCGCAGCGCTGGCACGATGGTGCGGTGGCACACGACGACGCGACGCTGATCATCCGGGACGTGCGGCCGTGGGGCGGTGACCCGTCCGACGTGGGCGTCGCGGGGGACCGCATCGTCTGGGTCCGGCCCACGCAGGACGGGACGACGACGGAGGCCGAGGTCGTCGACGGGCGTGGGCTGCTCGCGCTGCCCGGCCTGGTGAACACCCACGCGCACGCCGACAAGAGCTGGTGGGGTCTGCCCTGGCAGTCCTACGGCGGCGAGGGTGGGACGCAGGGGCGGATCGCGCACGAGCGCGCCCGCCGCGACGAGCTCGGCATCCCGAGCGCGCCCGTCGCCGAGCGGGTGCTGCGCGAGTACCTGCGCACCGGCACCACGCGCGTGCGGACGCACGTCGACGTCGACCTCGGGGTGGGGCTGCGCGGCATCGACGCGGTGCGCGAGGCGGCCGCCGCGCTGGACGGCGCGATCGAGCTGACCGTCGTGGCGTTCCCGCAGGACGGCGTGCTGCGCCGGCCGGGCGTGCTGGAGCTGCTGGACCGGGCCGCCGCCGCGGGCGCCGAGCACGTCGGCGGCCTCGACCCGGCGCTGATCGACCGGGACCCGGTGGGGCAGCTCGACGGGCTGTTCCGCATCGCCGCGGAGCACGGCTGCGGGCTGGACATCCACCTGCACGAGCCCGGCGACCTGGGCGCGTTCGAGATCGAGCTGATCCTCGACCGCGTGGAGCGGGACGGGATCGCGCCCGGCAAGGTCAACGTCGCGCACGGGTTCGCGGTCGTCGACGTCGACGCGGCGCGGCGTCGTGACCTGCTCGACCGGATGGGGGCGCTCGGCGTCACGATGACCACCGTCGCACCGGTGCGGATGCGGCAGCTCCCGCTGGCGGAGATGGACGCGACCGGGGTGCGGTTCGGGTTCGGCACCGACGGCATCCGGGACCTGTGGAGCCCCTACGGCGACGGCGACCTGCTCGGCATCGCGTGGCAGTACGCCCGCGCGGGCGGCGTGGTGCGGGACGAGGACCTGCGCCGGGTCGTCGAGATCGCGACTCGCGACGGCGCGCCGTTCGTGACCGACGAGGTGCACGACCTGGTGCCCGGTGCGCGCGCGGACGTCGTGCTGCTCGACGCGGAGAACCCGATGGACGCGCTGGTCCGGAGAGTGCCGCGCGCCGTCGTCGTCGCGGGCGGGCGCGTGGTCGACCTGGCCGCGCTCGCCGCGCGACCGTGGGAGTGACGAGCCGCACGAGCGAGCGTGCGCCTCACGCCGGGTGCTGCTCGCGCGGCGCGCCGGCCCGGGCGTGCTTCGTCGCGTAGAGCGCCGCGTCGGCGCGGCGCAGCAGGTCCGGCACCGAGTCGTCGGGGGTCGCGACGGCGATCCCCGCGCTCCACGGGGCGGGGGAGACGGCGCGCGTGCGCTCGACCCACGCGGTGGCGCGCGCCTCGTCGTACCCGGGGAGCGCGACGACGAACTCGTCGCCGCCCGTGCGCCCGATGACGGCCGCGGACCCCCGGAGCGCCGAGCGCCACGTCGCCACGAGCGAGGCGAGGACCTCGTCGCCCGCGTGGTGGCCGCGCGTGTCGTTGATCGTCTTGAAGTCGTCGACGTCCGCCGACACGAGCGCCAGGGGAGCGCCCGAGCGCCGGGCGTGCCGCAGCAGGACGCCCACGCGGGCGAACAGCGTGCGGCGCGTCAGCGCGCCGGTGAGGTCGTCGGTCGTGGCGTGGTGCCGCAACCAGTGCGTCACGTAGCCCAGCAGCGATGTCGACGCGACGGTCACGACCATCACGGACAGCCAGGACATCGGGTGGAACGGCGCTGCCGCGTTGGCCATGCCGACCGTGGTCACGGCGAGCGCGAAGCCGACCAGCGGCACGGCCTGCCGCGCGGGGAAGGCGAACGCGGCGAGCTGCGCCGCGGTGATGAGGCCGAGCGACACCGAGATCATGCCCTCGGCGGTGCGGCAGCACGCCACGAGCACGCCCAGCCCGACCATGCCGGTCGCAAGGAGCGCGGGCTGCGTCCACCGGCGGTCGGGCAGCACCAGCGTCAGCCCCGACAGCGCCGCGAGCAGCGCCGCGACCGTGACCCACGGCACCACCGACGCCTGCGGGTTCACCGACCAGCCGAGCGCGACGAGCACGATGACGGCCATGACGCCGAACATGACCGCGAGCAGGCCGCGGCCGCCGTGCAGCCGCGGCATCGACTCGTCGACCAGACCCATGCTCGGATTATGAGTCCGGCCCGCCGCGGTGTGAGCACGCCGGACGGGTGAGACCGCGCACCGGGCGGGTGCCTGCCGCGCTCGCGCGACCACGACCGCGCGCGGGAGGCCCGCACCCGGGCGGGTGCGGGCCTCCGTCGGTCGGGCCGTCGCGCGTCGTGCCGCGCGGTCCCGGTCCTCGACTCGTGCGGGCTCAGCCGTCGACGCGGACGAGCATCTTGCCGGTGTTGGCGCCGCGCATCATGTCGAGGAACGCGTCGACGGTGTGCTCGATGCCGTCGACGACCGTCTCGTCGTAGGCGATCTCGCCCGCGCCGAACCAGCCGGTCATGGCCTGCGTGAACTCGGGCGCGAGGTGCAGGTACCCGGCGAGCGTGAAGCCCTGGAGCGTGAGGCCGCGCGTGATGACGTTCGCGAGGTTGTCCGGCCCCGGGGTGCGGGTGGTCGTGTTGTAGCCGGAGATGGCGCCGCACAGCGCGGCGCGGCCGCCGTCGTTGAAGGCGTCGAGCGCGGCCTCGAGGTGGTCGCCGCCCACGTTGTCGAAGAACACGTCGATGCCGTCGGGCGCGGCGGCGGCGAGCTGGCCGCGCACGTCGCCGTCCTTGTAGTTGAACGCGACGTCGTAGCCGTAGCGCGACGTCAGCGCGTCGACCTTCTCGGCGCTGCCGGCGGACCCGATGACGCGGCCCGCGCCGAGGAGCTTGGCGATCTGCCCGACGCTCGACCCGACGGCACCGGCCGCGCCGGAGACGAACACCGTGTCGCCCTCGCGCAGGCCGGCGATCGCGGTGAGCCCGACGTAGGCGGTGAGGCCGGTCATGCCGAGCACGTGCAGGTGCACCGAGAGCGGCACGCCCGGGATCTCGGCGACGGCGCGGAACGTCGAGGCGGGGGCCTGCACGGCGTCGCTCCAGCCGTGCTGGTGCAGCACGGCGGTGCCGACGGGCAGCGACGGGTCGGCGGACTCGACGACCCGGCCGACGGCACCGCCCGTGACGGTCTCGCCGAGCGCGTACGGCGCGACGTAGCTGCGGGTGTCGTTCATGCGGCCGCGCATGTAGGGGTCGACCGAGACGAACGCGTTGCGGACGCGGACCTCGCCGCCCCGCAGCGGGTCGTGCGTGACCTGCACGGTGCGGAAGTCGTCGTGGGTCGGCCAGCCCTGCGGGCGGGCGGCGAGCTGGATCTGGGTGCTGACGAACATGCGGTGCTCCGATGCTGTGCCGGTGGCGCGGAGCGGGCGCGTCGCGGGCGGTGGCCCGGACGCGGCGGGGTGCGCGGGGGTCGGGTCGACGGCGCGCGCTCGCACCACCAGTTCTGAACTGACCGGTCCACTATATAGTGGACCGGTCGGTCCGCAAGCTAGCCCGCGTCCGGACGCGGCGCCGCACGGGCGCGCGTGAACCCGTAGAGGTCGCGCTGCCTCTCGTTGACGAACACCTCGCGCGTCGCGTCGTCCGGGTGCGGCAGCCGCAGCGACCGGCCGTACGCCTCGTCGACGAGCGCGGCGTCGACACCCGCGGCGCCGACGCGCGCCAGGAGCGCGTCGAGATCGGGGTGCTCGAACGCGAGCTCGGCACGCACGAGCGCGTCGCGGTGCGCTGCCGTGAGGCCGCCCCCGGACGCCTCGAGGTCGACCCACCCGCCCGAGGTCGACGCGATGCGGCGCCGGAGGCCCAGTGCGGCGAGGACGGCGACCGCGCCCGGCACGTCGGGCGTGTACCAGAGCGGCTCGACCGTCGGCGTGGCCGGACGGGCGGCGTCGCGCGCCTCGTGCTCGACGCCCGAGGTGAGCGTGATCGTCATGCCGTCGCCGGCCGTCGCGAGCGCCGTCGTCGTGTCGAGGCGATCGACGCGGGCCCCGGTGGGCGCGAGCGCCGCGGCGGCGGCGTCGAGGTCGCCGACGACGAACGCGAGGCGGGCACCGCACGCCTCCGTCGCGTCGTCGGGTGCGCGCAGCGCGACGCGCCCCGCGCCCAGCAGCGCCTCGGCGCGCGCGGCGTCCCTGCGCACCTCGGCGCCCAGAGCGCGCAGCAGCTCGCACCACGCGTCGACCCGGTGCGTGACCTGGACCGGCCGCGCGATCACGCCGCGGCCCCCGGGGTGGTGTCGGGCGAGTCCAGGTAGCGCTCGAGCGCGCGGCGCACGAGGTCGGACAGCGACGCGTCCTCGTCGATCGCACGGTGCTTGACCGCCCGCACGAGGTCGGGCGGCAGGTAGACGTTGAACTGGACCTTGGCCGCTGCCGTCATGCGGCCACGCTAGCAACGCGGCTGTCACCGAGAACTACCTTGCTAGCATCCTGTCATGGCGCCGACCCCCGCCGACCCCGTGCGCCCGCGGCGGGCCATCGCGGCGCTCACGGCGTCGCTGCTCACGATCGAGCTGCTCGCGGGCGTGCAGACCTACGTGACGCAGACCGTGCTCCCGCTGCTCGCCGCCGACCTCGGCGGTGCCCACCTCTACGGCCCGCTCGACGCCGCCGCGCAGGCGCCGACGTTCCTCATGCTCCCCGCGGGGGCGTGGCTCCTCGTACGGTTCCGCACCGACCGCCTGCTCCTGTGGTTCACGGCCCTCGCCGTCGTCGGGTCGGCGACCTGCGCGCTCGCCCCCTCGGCGGGCGTGCTCCTCGCCGGCACGGCCGTCCGCGCCGTCGCGGCCGGCGCGCTCGCGACCGTCAGCATGGGGGCGGTCGTGCGCGGCCTGCCCGCGCGTCACCGGCAGCTCGTCCTCGCCGGCCTGTCCGGCACGTGGGTCGTGTCCTCCCTGCTCGGCCCCCTCTACGCCGTGGCCGTGGCCCAGCACCTCGGGTGGCGCTGGGCCCTCGTGCTCCACCTGCCGCTGCTCGTCGCGGCCCGCGCGGTCGCCGCGCGCTGCGTGCCGTCCGAGCCGGCCGCGGGCGCCGGCGAGCGCGTGCCGTGGGGGTGGGCGGTCGTGCTCGCGGCGGGCTCGCTCACGCTCGCGCTGCCCGTCGGCCCGTGGTCCGCGCTCGCCGTCGCCGTGGGGGCTGCCCTCATGCTGCGCGCGGCCTCGGCGCTGCTCCCCGCCGGGGCGCTGCGCGCGCGTCGCGGGCGACCCGCGGCGTTGTCGGCCCTGCTCGCCGTCGCGTCCGCGTACTTCGGCGCGACCGCCGTGCTCTCGGTCGTCGGGCACGACGCGCTCGGCCTCGCGCCGCACGCGTACGGGCTCGTCGTCGCGGTGCCCGGCCTCGCGTGGGCGGTGTGCGGCCTGTGGACCGGCGCGCGCCCCGCGCTCGACGACGCCCGGTTCCGCCGCCGGGGCGCGCGCGCCGCGTGGGGTCTCGTCGCGGGGGCCGCGGTCGTGGCGGTCACCGGGGCGCTCGCGGACCGGCCCGCGCTCGTGCTCGCGGGCCTGCTCGTCGGGGCTGCGCTGCTCGGCGGCGGCATGGGCTCGCTCTACCCCGACCTGCTCGGTCGCTGCCTGGCCCGGCCCGACCCCGACGACGGCCTCTCCGACGCACGCGCCGCGACCGCCGTGGTCCTCGCCGAGGCGGTCGGGCTCGCGCTCGCCACGACCGCGGCGTTCACGTGGCTCGGGTCCGGCCTCGGCCTCGTCCACGAGCCGCGCACGCGCGTGGTCGTCCTCTACGCGGCGCTCGTCGCGGTCGCCCTGGTGGCCGCGCGACGTCTCGCGGCCGCCGCACGGAGCCGACCGTGACGGCTTTCACCCGCCCGGCGGGACGTCGCGCAGGGCGGTGCGTCCCGATGCGCCCGGTTCGTCCCGCTCGCCGCGCGACGACGCGCGAGACAAGGCACGACGGACGCCCCCGGAAGCCGTAGCGTGACCACGACGCTGCTGGTGGGGGCTAGGAGGTCGGCAGTGGCCGAGCAACGCACGAAGGTTCTCGTGGTCGAGGACGACGGTGACACCGCGGGGTTCTTCCGCACGGTGCTGGAACGCCGCGGCGGCATGGACGTCACCGTGTGCGGGGACGCCGTCTCGGCGCTCGCGGAGGTCGCGCGGCAGACGCCCGACGTGATCCTCACCGACATCCAGATGCCCGGCATGAGCGGGCTCGAGCTGCTCGGCGAGCTGCGCGCGCAGGCGCCCGGCGTGCCGGTCGCGGTGATGACGGCGTTCGCGTCGGTCGACTACGCGGTCGAGGCCCTGCGCCGCGACGCCGACGAGTTCCTCGTCAAGCCCGTGACCGCCGCGCAGCTGCTCGAGAAGGTCACCGGGCTCGCCGCGGAGGCGCGCCGCCGCCGCGACGCCGCGGGCGCGCGCGACGTCGTGCTCGCGATCGGCGCGCACCCCGACGACGTCGAGATCGGCGTGGGCGCGACGCTCGCGTCGCACCGCGCCGCAGGCGACGCCGTCGTCATCCTCACGCTGTCCGGCGGCGCGGTCGGCGGCGACGCCGACGTCCGACGCCACGAGGCGCTCGCCGCCGCGGGCGTCATCGGTGCGCGCCTGTACCTGCACGACTTCGAGGACACCCGCATGGACCCCGCGAACGGTCTCATCACCGTCATCGAGGACACCGTGCGCGAGGTGCAGCCCACCGTCGTGTACACGCACTCGTCGCACGACCGCCACCAGGACCACCGCGCCGTCCACGAGGCCACGATGGTCGCGACGCGCCGGGTCGCGGCCCTCGCGTGCTTCCAGAGCCCGTCGTCGACCATCGACTACCGGCCCAGCCGGTTCGTGCCCGTCGACGGGTACGTCGAGACCAAGCTGCAGATGCTCGCCGCGTTCGCGTCGCAGGCGCACCGCGACTACATGGCGCCCGACGCCGTGCGGGCCACCGCGCGCTACTGGTCGCGGTTCGGCACGGGCACGTACGCCGAGCCGCTCGAGACGGTGCGCGCCGCCGCGATGCTGTCGGGGCTCGCGGCCACCACGTCCACGGCGGGCATCGCCGCCGCCGCGACGCTGCCCGAGCAGACGGCAGCAGGGGAGGGGACCGCATGACCCGCACCACCCGCGTGCTCGTGACCGGGGCCGGCGGGCCCGCCGGCGTCGCCGTGATCCGGTCGCTGCTGCGCCGCGACGACGTCGAGGTCGTCGCCGCCGACATGGACCGGTGGGCCAGCAGCCTGTACCTCGTCGTCGCGGGCGGGCGCCGCCTCGTACCGGCCGGCAAGGCCGACGACTTCGTCGACGTCGTGCGGCAGATGTGCGCCGACGACCAGATCGACGTCCTCATCTCGACGGTCGACGTCGAGCTCCCCAAGCTCGCCGCGGTGCGCGACCTGCTCGCAGCCGCCGGGACCCTGCTGGCCGCGCCGTCGCTGCGCACGCTCGACCTGTGCCTCGACAAGCTCGCGCTCGCGCACGCGTGCGCCGGCGCGCTGCGCGTGCCGCGCACCGAGCTGCTCGGGACGCCGCAGGCGCTGTCGGGCTGGGACTACCCCGTCATCGTCAAGCCGCGCCGCGGCGCCGGGTCGCGCGGCGTGCGGACCGTCACCTCGGAGCGCGAGCTCGACACCGTGCACGACGAGGAGGACCTGCTCGTGCAGGAGCTCCTGCCCGGGCAGGAGTACTCGGTGGACGTGCTCGCCGACTCGACCGGGCACGTCGTCGCGGCGGTGCCGCGCGCGCGCCTGCGCGTCGACTCGGGCGTCGCGGTCGCGGGCGTCACGCTGCTCGACGACGAGCTCGTCGAGGCCGCCTCCGCGGTCGCGCGCGCGGTCGGGCTGACCTCCGTCGCGAACGTCCAGCTCAAGCGCGACGCCGACGGCGTGCCCGCGCTGCTCGAGGTCAACCCCCGGTTCCCCGGGGCGATGCCGCTCACGATCGCCGCCGGGGTCGACATGCCGTCGCTTCTGCTCGACGACGTGCTCGGACGCGCCGTGCCGCGGCACGTCGCGCACACCGAGATCGCGAACGTCCGCTACCTCGAGGACGTGTTCCTCGGCGTGGACGAGGTGCTGCCCGCCCCATGACGCAGCCCCGCCTCGACGGCGACCACCACGTGCACTCGACGTTCTCGGACGACGCCCGCAGCACACCGGCCGAGAACCTCGCCGCCGCGCGCCGGGCCGGGCTCCGCGAGATCCGCATGGTCGACCACGTCCGCGCGTCGTCGACGCACGTGCCCGCCATGCTCGCCGCGGTCGCCGCGCTCCCGGCCGTCGAGGGGCTGCGCGTGCTCACCGGCGTCGAGGCGAAGATCCTCGACGTCACCGGGACGATCGACGCGCCCCGTGACGTGCTCGCCGCGCTCGGGACGCCCTCGGGCGCCGACCGCGTGCTGCTCGCCGACCACCAGGTCCCCGGGACGGACGGGCCGTGGAGCCCGTCGACGACCCTGCGGCTGCTCGACGAGGGCCGCGTCACGCGCGCCGACGTCGTCGAGCTCGTGGTGACGGGCACGCTGCGCGCCGTCGAGCGCGCCGGGCGCGCGCAGCTCGCGCACCCGTTCTCGATCCTGCCGAAGGTCGGGATCGCCGAGGACGACGTCCCGGACGACCTGCTGGACGCGCTCGCGGGCGTGCTCGTCGCGACCGGCACGCCGGTCGAGGTCAACGAGAAGTGGCGCTGCCCGGGCCCGCGCGTCGTCGAGCGGTGGCGCGCCGCGGGCGTCGTGCTCGTCGCGTCGACCGACGCACACCACGCGGACGACGTCGGGGTCTACCGCTGGCTGCGCGACGCGCAGGGGACCGCGTGAGCTGGCCCGCGGTCGGGCACGACGCGCTCGTCACGCTGCTCGTCGTGCTCGTCGTCGTCGGGATCGTCCCGGCGCTCGGCGGCATCTACCAGTACCTGCTCGTGCCGGTGCACGGCCTGCGCAACCACCTGCGACGCGCGGCCCCGCACCTGCCGCGCGTCGCCGTCGTCGTGCCCGCCTGGAACGAGGGAGCCGTGCTCGCGGCGTCGCTCGAGCGCCTCATGCGCCTGGAGTACCCGGCGGACCGGCTGCGCGTGTACGTCGTCGACGACGCGAGCACCGACGACACGCCCGACGTCGTGCGCGCCAAGGCCGCCGAGCACCCGGGGCGCATCCACCTGCTGCGGCGCGAGCAGGGCGGCCAGGGCAAGGCGCACACGCTCAACCACGGCATCGAGCACCTGCTGCGCGACGACTGGATGCAGGCGCTCCTCATCATGGACGCCGACGTCATCTACCGGCCCGACTCGCTGCGCCGCATGACCCGCCACCTCGCGGACCCGCAGGTCGGCGCCGTGACCGCGTACATCCGCGAGGGCAGCGCGCGGCCCGGCGCCGTCGCGCGGTTCATCGGCTACGAGTACGTCACCGCGCAGGCGTGCGCGCGCCGCGCGCAGAACGTCATGGGCGCCGTCGCGTGCCTCGCGGGCGGTGCGCAGCTGCACACGCG
This sequence comes from Cellulomonas sp. FA1, assembly GCF_000986825.1. NCBI lineage: Bacteria > Bacillati > Actinomycetota > Actinomycetes > Micrococcales > Cellulomonadaceae > Cellulomonas > Cellulomonas sp. FA1. The sequence continues at coordinate 326,692 of NZ_LBMY01000001.1, forward strand.
CGCCAACCTCGAGGCGATCGGCGGCCGCATCGACACCTCGACGCTCGCCGAGGACACGTTCTCGACGTTCCTCACGCAGCTCGACGGCCGCACGGTGGTCTTCGACGGCCAGGCCGTCGTGCTCGCCGAGGAGCCCGACTCGGTGCGCGCGCTGTGGAAGCAGCGCGTGCGGTGGGCGCGCGGCAACGTGCAGATCACGGCGCGTTTCCGCCGCACGTGGTTCCGGCCCGCGCGCGGGCACCGGCTCGGGCGGCTCGACTTCGGGCTCGTCTGGTTCTCGGTGTTCGCGCTGCCGTTCACGCTCATCGCGGCGTCCACGGGGTTCATCGGCCTGTACTTCGTGTCGCCGGGCACCGCGCAGACCCTGTTCGGGCAGCTGTGGTGGTTCGGGCTCGGCACGTACCTGTTCATCACGATCACGACGCTGCTGGTCGACCTCGACACCGCGCGCCGCTCGTGGTTCGAGGGCCTGCTGTTCCCCGGCGTGGGTGCGCTCGTGCTGGTCGTCGCGTCGGCGACGCCCGGGTTCTGGCTCGACACCGTGCCCGCCTGGCTCGGGATCACGCTGACGCCCGCGGGCGTCGAGGCGTGGACCCTGCTGCTCTACTCGTGGCCGGTGCTGTCGATGGTGCTCGCGCGGCTGATCCGCGACGTCGAGGGCACGCGGCTGCTCGGCTGGGCGTCGCGACCCCTGCTGTACCTCGTGGGTTACGGACCGCTGCTGTGCGCGATCACACTGGACGCGTACGTGCGGGAGTGGCGCGGAGCGGCGCAGACGTGGGACAAGACCGAGAAGACGGGCAGGGTCACGGCATGAACGCACACCGGCACGCCGACGGACCGCAGGCGTGGGCGCGCCTGACCGACGACGCCCTGCGCCACGAGATCGAGGCCAACCGGCGCGCGGAGCGCTGGTTCACGGTGGCCGGCGCGTGCGCCGCGCTGCTGACCGTCCTGGTCGTCCTGGTCGTCGCGGCCGTCCGATGAGCCCGTCCCGCCGCGACGCCGTCGACGCGGCAGCCCTCGAGGACGCCGCGCCGCGCGAGGACGAGGAGGCCTCGACCGCGTCGCCGCAGCCGGAGCTGCGCTACCTCGGCCCGGTCGCGCGGTACCTCGGCTCGGGCGCGTCCGTGGTCGAGCGGCAGCTGCCGTTCGCGATCCTCATGACGCTCGCGCTGCTGGCGCTGCTCTCGCCGGGGCTCGAGGCGACCTCCGGCTCGGCGGTGGTCCTCGCGGCCGCCGTCACCGTCGCGTGCCTCGTGCTCGCGGCGTTCGTGCCGTGGGAGCGGCTGCCGGAGTGGGCGCCCGAGGCGCTGGCCCTCCTGCAGTTCGTCGCGGTCGCGACCCTGCGGCAGGGGTCCGGCGGCATGACGTCGCCGTTCGCGGGCATGGTGCTGCTCCCCGCGCTCGCGCTCGCCGCGCGTGGCGGCATGGTCGGCGTGGCGCTCGGAACCCTGGGCGCGGCCGCCACGGTGCTGCTCGGTCTCGCGCTGAGCCCCACCACCCACCCCTCGCAGCCCGTCGTCGTCCGCAGCCTGTTCGTCGCGGCCATCGCGCTCATCATCGGGCTCGTCGTGCAGGAGTCGACGGCGCGCCTGCGGCAGCGCAACAAGGTGCTCGCGCGCCTCCAGGCCGAGCAGGCGGACGCGCTGCGGCGCACCCGCGAGGCCGCGGTGCAGCTCGGCAAGTCCGTGTCGCTGCGCCGCGCGGCGCACCAGCAGCTCGTGTCGGTGATCGACTCGGCCACCGAGCAGGCGATCATCGCGACCGACGCCGACGGGCTGGTCGAGGTGTTCAACGCGGGCGCCGAGCGCCTGCTCGGGTTCGCGCAGGGCGAGGTCGTCGGGCGCCGGTACCTCACCGAGTTCCACCTGCTCGACGAGCTGCTCGAGCGCGACCCGCAGGACGGTGCGCCCCCGCGGCCTCCGACCATCCCGCGCTGCTGCGGTCGGTGCTGGCGCCGCGCGCGACGGCCGGCAAGGACGTGCGGGACTGGACGTACGTGCGTCGTGACGGCTCGCACGTCACCGTGCACCCCGCGGTGACGCGGCGCACCGACCACGACGGCACGGTCGTCGGCTACGTCGTCGTCGCGACCGACGTCACGGCGGACCGGGAGGCCGCGCGGCTCAAGGACCAGTTCGTCGGTCTCGTGAGCCACGAGCTGCGGACCCCGCTCACGGCCGTGCTCGGCTACGTCGAGCTGCTGCTCGACGAGCACGAGGAGCTCACCGAGGACCAGCGCGAGTACCTGCAGATCATCGACCGCAACGCGCGCCGCCAGCTGCGCCTCGTGAGCGACCTGCTGCTGACGGCCCAGATGGACGCGGGCACGTTCTCGATCTCGCCGCAGCCCGTGGACCTCGCGACGATCGCGGCGGCGTCGCTCGCGACCGCGGGGCCTGCGGCGGCGGCCGCCGGCATCACGCTCGAGAGCGACCTCGCGCCGACGCCCGCGCACGCCGATCCCTTGCGGCTCGGGCAGGCGGTCGACAACCTCGTGGCCAACGCGCTGAAGTTCACCGACCGCGGCGGCACGGTGCGTCTCGTGGTGCGCCCGCAGGCCGACGGCGGCGGGCGGCTCGCCGTGAGCGACACCGGGATCGGCATCCCGCCCGACGAGCTGACCCACCTCACGGAGCGCTTCTACCGCGCGAGCACGGCGACGCGGCGGGCGGTGCCCGGCGTGGGCCTGGGGCTCGCGATCACGCGTGCGGTCGTGGAGGCGCACGGCGGGCACGTCGGCGTGACGAGCGCGGTGGGTGAGGGCACGACGTTCACCGTGACGATCCCCGCGGCCCCCGTGAGCCCCGCGCCGACCGCCGGCTGAGCGCCCCGCGCCCGGGCGCGCCGCCGCCCCTGCGCCGAGGCGGGGCGAGTCCGGGGCAGAATCGCGGTGTGGCCGACGACGTCCTGACGACACCCCCGACCGCCGACCGAGCGCCCGCCGGGGACCGTCCCGGCGAGACGCCCCCTGACGAGGGGGTGTTCACCAACCCGGTGGTGTGGCAGGACTTCGCCGACGGCGACGTCATCCGCGTCGGCGACGTGTACTACTACTCGGCGTCGACCATGCACTACTCGCCCGGGGCGCCGATCCTGCGGTCGTACGACCTCGTGCACTGGGAGCACGCGGGCCACTCGGTGCCGCGTCTCGACTTCGACGACGAGCGCTACGGCCTGGTCGGCGGCCACCGGTACGTCAAGGGCATCTGGGCGTCGACCCTGGGCTACCGGTCCGGCGACGCGACGTTCTACTGGTACGGGTGCGTCGAGCAGGACCGCACGTACCTGTTCACGGCGCCCGCGGTCGAGGGGCCGTGGACGCGCCGCGCGCGCCTCGAGACGCCGTACTACGACGCGGGGCTGCTCGTCGACGACGACGACACGCTGTACGTCGCGTACGGCAACACCACGATCAGCGTCGCGCAGCTCAGCGCCGACGGGACGCGCGAGGTGCGTTCGCAGGTGGTGCTCGAGACGCCCGCGAGCATCGGCGTGCTCGAGGGCGCGCGGTTCTACAAGGTCGACGGGACGTACTACGTCTGGCTGACGCGCCCCGCGAACGGGCAGTACGTGCTGCGCTCGGCGTCGCCCTGGGGGCCCTACGAGCTGCGCGAGGTGCTGCTCGACCTGCCGGGGCCGGTCGAGGGCGGCGGCGTGCCGCACCAGGGCGGGCTCGTGCGCACGCCCGCGGGGGACTGGTGGTACATGGCGTTCACCGACGCCTACCCGGGCGGCCGCATGCCGACGCTCGCGCCCGTGACGTGGGAGGACGGCTGGCCGGTGCTCGGCACGGTCGACGGCCGGTGGGGCACGACGTACCCGCGTCCCGCGCTCGGGCCCGGTCCCTGGGTCGCGCCGCTCACGGGGGCGGACACGTTCCCCGGTCCGCGGCTCGCGCCGCGCTGGGAGTGGAACCACGACCCCGACGTCGAGCGGTTCACGGTGGGCGACGGCCTGCACCTCACGACCGCGACGGTCACCGACGACCTGTACGCGGCGCGCAACACGCTGACGCACCGGCTGCAGGGCCCGACCGCGACCGTCACGGTCGAGCTGGACCTGGCGGGCACGCTGCCCGGCGACCGCACGGGGCTCGCGATGCTGCGCCAGACGTCCGCCTGGGTGGGCGTGCGGCACGAGGCGGACGGCTCGCGCCGGGTCGTCATGACCGACGGCCTGACGATGGACGCGTCGTGGGACACCGTGAGCACCGGCACCGAGCGCGCGGCGGCGCCGCTGACGGGGACCCACGTGTGGCTGCGCGTAGAGGCCGACGTGCGGCCCGGCGGTGCGGGGGCGGCCTTCGCGTGGAGCGCCGACGGCCGGACGTTCGCGCCGCTGGGCCCGTCGTTCGCGCTGGACGCCGACTGGCGGTTCTTCATGGGGTACCGCGTCGGGATCTTCCACCACGCGACGGTCGCGCTCGGCGGGACCGCGACGGTGCGGCGGTTCGAGCTCGCGACGCCGTGAGGTCCGTCCGTGCCGTGGCCCCGCACGTGTGGTGAAACGCTTCGACACCGCGTGAGGTCTTGTCGGCGGCGGCGCGCCGTGGGCAGCATGACGCCATCCCGCCGTGCACGACACCGACGTCGTGCGACGTGGTGTGAACGATCACACGACGTCGTCGGCGGTGCGCCCGCCCGAGGAGCACGCCATGTCCCTCCCTCGCCCCGCCCGCCCCCGACGCGCGCTCGGCGCGCTGCTCGCGCTCGTCACGGCGGTGTCCGCCGGCGTCCTCGCGACCGTCGCGGCCACCCCGGCGTCGGCCGCCACCCCGGACACCGGCGCGACGTACGTGCTGGTCAACCGCGGCAGCGGCAAGGCCCTCGACGTGTACGGGTTCGCGACGAACGACGGTGCGCGCCTCACGCAGTGGACCCGCTCGGGCGGCACCAACCAGCAGTGGCGGTTCGTCGACGCGGGCGGCGGCTGGTACCGCGTCGTGTCGCAGCACTCGGGCAAGGTCCTCGACGTGACCGGTGCCTCCACGGCCGACGGCGCCCGCGTCGTGCAGTGGTCCGACAACGGGGGAGCGCACCAGCAGTGGCGTCTGCAGGACGTCGCGGGCGGCTACGTCACGCTCGTCAACCGGAGCTCGGGCAAGGCGCTCGAGGTGCAGAACGCCTCGACGGCCGACGACGCCGAGATCGTGCAGTACACGAGCTGGGGCGGGGCCAACCAGCAGTGGCAGCTCGTGCGGGCGGACGGCGGGACCGGCCCGACGCCGACTCCCACCCCGACGCCCACCCCGACGACGCCGCCGACCGGCGGGTCGTTCACCAACCCCGTGGTGTGGCAGGACTTCGCGGACGGCGACATCATCCGCGTCGGCGACGCGTACTACTACTCGGCGTCGACCATGCACTACTCGCCGGGCGCGCCGATCCTGCGCTCCTACGACCTCGTGAACTGGGAGTTCGCGGGCCACTCGGTGCCGCGCCTCGACTTCGACGACCAGCGCTACGACCTCGTCGGCGGCCACCGCTACGTCAAGGGCATCTGGGCGTCGACCCTCGGCTACCGGGCCAGCAACCAGACGTACTACTGGTACGGCTGCACCGAGTTCAACCGCACGTACGTCTACACCGCGTCCGCGGTGGACGGCACGTGGACCAAGAAGGCCCGCATGAACCAGTGCTACTACGACGCCGGGCTGCTGGTCGACACCGACGACACCATGTACGTCGCCTACGGCAACGGCACCATCAGCGTCGCGCAGCTCAACGCCGACGGCACGCAGCAGGTGCGCGCGCAGCAGGTGTACCAGACGCCCTCGAACATCGGGACGCTCGAGGGCGCGCGGTTCTACAAGAAGGACGGCTACTACTACATCTGGCTCACGCGGCCCGCCAACGGCCAGTACGTGCTGCGCTCGACCTCGCCGTGGGGCCCCTACGAGCAGCGGCAGGTGCTGCTCGACCTGCCCGGACCGATCACCGGCGGGGGCGTGCCGCACCAGGGCGGGATCGTGCAGACCCAGAACGGCGACTGGTGGTACATGGCGTTCACCGACGCCTACCCCGGCGGACGCATGCCGACCCTCGCGCCGATCACGTGGAGCAACGGCTGGCCGTCGGTCCAGACCGTCAACGGCCGCTGGGGCGCGACCTACCCCCGCCCGAACATCACCACGACCCGCACCGTCAAGCCCCTCACCGGCACCGACACGTTCGCCGGCAAGCGGCTCGGCCCGCAGTGGGAGTGGAACCACAACCCCGACACGTCGCGGTTCACGGTGTCCGACGGGCTCACGCTGCGCACGGCGACCGTCACGCGCGACCTGTACGCCGCGCGCAACACGCTGACGCACCGCGTCCAGGGCCCGTCGTCGACCGCGACCGTCGAGCTCGACGTCGCGGGCATGGCGAACGGCGACCGCACGGGCCTGGCGATGCTGCGGCAGTCCTCGGCGTGGATCGGCGTGGTCCGGGGCTCCGACGGGGCGCGGCGGGTCGTCATGACCGACGGCCTGACGATGGACTCGTCGTGGAACACCACGGGCACGGGCACCGAGCGGGCCTCGGCCGCGCTGCCGGGCACGCGGGTGTGGTTGCGGGTCACCGCCGACATCCGGCCCGGCTCGGGCCGCCAGGCGACGTTCTCGTGGAGCACCGACGGTCGCACGTTCACACCGCTGGGCCCCGCGTTCACGCTCAACGCCGACTGGCAGTTCTTCATGGGCTACCGGTTCGGCATCTTCAACCACGCGACGCAGGCACTCGGCGGCGCCGTCACCGTGCGGCGGTTCGACCTCACGACGCCCTGACCCCTCGACTCGGCCGGTGCCGGCGGCGTGCGCCGTCGGTCCGGTCCGGCGCGCCCGCACGCGGCGCGTCACCCCCGGCGCGCTCGCGCGTCGACCCACCCACCCAGAGGAGATCCGGTGAGCACGACACCACGCACCACGGGCCGGCGCAGGGCGGCGGCCCTGCTGACCGCCGGCGTCGCCGCGGCCCTCACGCTGACGCTGTCGGCGCCCGCGGTCGCGGCCGGCAGCACGCTGCACGCCGCGGCCTCCGAGAAGGGCCGCTACTTCGGGACCGCGATCGCGGCCGGTCGCATGAACGACGCCACGTACATGGGGATCGTCGACCGTGAGTTCGGCATGATCACGGCCGAGAACGAGATGAAGATGGACGCCACGGAGCCGAACCGGGGCCAGTTCAGCTACACCAACGGCGACCGGATCGTGAACGACGCGCTCGGCAAGGGCAAGAAGGTGCGCGGGCACACGCTCGCGTGGCACGCGCAGCAGCCCGGCTGGATGCAGGGCATGGAGGGCAGCGCGCTGCGCCAGGCGATGCTCAACCACGTCACGCAGGTCGCGACGCACTACCGCGGCAAGATCTACGCCTGGGACGTCGTGAACGAGGCCTTCGCCGACGACGGTCGCGGCTCGCGCCGCGACTCGAACCTGCAGCGCACCGGCAACGACTGGATCGAGGCCGCGTTCCGCGCCGCCCGCGCCGCCGACCCGGGCGCCAAGCTCTGCTACAACGACTACGGCACCGACTCGATCAACCCGAAGTCGACGGGCGTGTACAACATGGTCCGGGACTTCAAGGCGCGCGGCGTCCCGATCGACTGCGTCGGGTTCCAGTCGCACTTCGGCACGACGATCCCCGGCGACTACCGCGCCAACCTGCAGCGCTTCGCCGACCTGGGCGTGGACGTGCAGATCACCGAGCTCGACATCGAGCAGGGCTCCAACCAGGCGAACGCCTACCGTCAGGTCGTCGAGGCGTGCCTGGCCGTGAGCCGCTGCACGGGCATCACGGTGTGGGGCGTGCGGGACACCGACTCGTGGCGCACGGGCAAGAACCCGCTGCTGTTCGACGGCAACGGCAACAAGAAGGCCGCGTACACCTCGACGCTCAACGCGCTCAACGCGGGCAGCAGCAACGGCGGCGGCAACAACGGCGGCTCGACGTCGATCGACACCAGCGCCTGGTACGTGCTGGTCAACCGCAACAGCGGCAAGGCCCTCGACGTGTACAACCTGTCGACCGCGGACGGCGCGGACATCGTGCAGTGGTCGCGCAACGACGGCAACCAGCAGCAGTGGCAGTTCGTCGCGTCCGGCAACGGCGGGTACCGGCTGAAGTCGCGGCTGTCGAACAAGGTGCTCGACGTGTACAACTTCTCGACCGCGAACGGCGGCGAGGTCGTGCAGTGGCCCGACCTCAACGGCACCAACCAGCAGTGGAACGTGACGATCAGCGGCGGCTACGCGACGCTGCAGAACCGGAACTCGGGCAAGGTGCTCGAGGTGCAGGGCGCGTCGACCGCCGACGGCGCGAACGTCGTGCAGTACGACGGCTGGAACGGCGCCAACCAGCAGTGGCAGCTGGTGCGCGTCGGCTGACGTCGATCGACGGCCGCCCCCGCACCCGGCTCGACGGGTGCGGGGGCGGTCGCGCGTCGAGGCGCGCGGCGTCGGTCGCAGCGCGCCAGGCGGACCCGCGTCAGCGGCTCGTCGCGGCGTCCCACGCGAACGACGCGAGCCAGTGCGTCGCCACGAAGTCGTCGTTCGCGAGCGAGGTCAGGCCTGCGGCGAGCAGCCGGTCGCCCGCGTCGCGCAGCCCGGGGTCGTCGAGCGCGCGGGCGAGGCGGAACAGCGCCCCGGCGCGCGAGAGGTTGAGGCCGTCAAGGTGCACGGCGTGCCCGTCGGTCGGGTCGACCACGCGCGCGGGCGCGGTGAGGTCGCCCGGCCGCGGCAGGAACGCCGCGAACCACGGGGCGAGCTCGGCGGGCGGCAGCACGCGGGCCATGAGGTCCGCCTCGGCGAGGCCGGGGGACAGGAAGTCGTGCCCGCTGCGCTCCCACGGCGCGGGCCAGCCGCGGTCGGCGCCGTACAGGCGGTGCGCGTGCGTGCGCAGCGCGTCGGCGACGTCGTCGTGCCCGAGGTCGTCGGCCGCCGTGAGCAGCAGCGCGAGCCCGAACGCGGTGTTCGAGTGCACGCCGTGCCGCACCGGGTGCTCGGTGCGCGCGACCCACGGCACGACGAGGTCGAGCACCGTGCGGGCCAGCGGAGCGGTGGCCTGTGCCCACGCGGCCGCGTCGGCGTCGCCGGCCGCCGCGGACGCCGCGCACGACGCCGCGAGCCGCGCGGCCCACGCCCAGCCGTACGGCCGCTCGAACGCGGGGTGCGCGCGCAGGTACGTGACCTCGCCCGCGACGCGCTCCGGGGTGAGGTTCGCCGACAGCAGCGCGCGCAGCGCGTCGTCCTCGTGGCCCGCGGCGAGCACCTCGACGCCCAGCCAGTGCATGTGGAGGCACGAGTGCCAGTCGAACGACGTGTGGAACGCGGGGTACAGCTCGACGGGCGTGCGCACGTCGTCGGGCGACCCCGCGAGGTGCACGAGGTGGTACGGCCACGGGGTCGTGAGGTTCGCGCGGACGACGGCGGCGTAGCGGTCGGGCGGGGGCGGGGCGGGGTGCGTCACGCCCCCAGCCTCTCGCGGCGTCAGCGCCGCCGGTGCGCGCGCCACGCGCGCCACGCGCCGGTCGACCACAGCGCCCACACCACGAGCAGGCCCTGGAACGGCAGCCGCGCGAGCCGCTTGGCGTCGGTGTCGAGCCCGAAGCCGTCCTTGCCCTCGAGGTACTGCGCGACGTTGCCCGGGAAGATCGCGACGAAGAACGCCGCCGCGGCCGCGCCGACCCACGGCCGGTAGCGGCGCGGCGCCACGACCAGGGCCGTGCCGAGGGCGATCTCGACGACCCCCGACCCGACGACCACGGCGTCGGTGCCCACCGGCACCCACGCGGGCACCTGCGCCTGGAACTCCTCGCGCGCGAACGTCAGGTGGCTCGTGCCCGCGAACGCGAGGAAGCCGCCGAGCACCACGCGCCCGATCGTGCGGGCGACGCCGCCCGCCCTGCGGTCGCCGTCGTGGGTCGCCATGCGCGTCCTGCCTCGGGGTCGGGCTCGGTCCGACCGGGCGACCGGGCCGGTCCCAGGCTACGGCGCCCGTCGCGGCGCGGCAGGTCGTGCGCGCGCCGACGCCCGCGGTGCGCCCGGGTGGGGGCGGCGCCGCGGGCGTCGGGGACGCGTCAGACGGTCGGCAGCCAGACCCGCATCGTCGACGGCCCGCGCTCGGCCCACGCGTGGTACGGCACGAGCGGCACGAGCCGCGGCGCGTCCGGTGCGGGCGCGGGGTCGTCGCCGAACGGCCACGTCACGTCGGGCAGCGGGCGCGTCGCGACGGGGACGAGCACCGCGCCGTCGCGCTCGACGGGTGCGGCGTCGGTCGTGACGACGGCCGCGGCCACGTCCTGCCCGAGGTCGGTGGACTCGAGCGCGAGGACCAGCGGCCCGCGCTCGACCGCGACCTGCCCGCGCACCGCGTCGACGCGCGGGTCGGCGAACGTCCAGCGCGCGCGCACCGGCAGGTCGAGCACGACCTCCTGCCCGGCGGCCGGCCCGGGGACCGCGACGTACCCGGGCGCCGCCGCCTGCGACGTGCCGTCGGCGAGCGTGACGCTCGCGCCCTGCGCCCACGCCGGGACGCGCAGCGTGAGCGTCCAGCCGCCCGCGGGCGCCTCGACCGCGCGGACCGTCACACGACCGTCGTGCGGGTAGGCGGTCGTCACCTCGAGGGCCGCCGCGCGGCCCGCCGTGAGCTCGGTGCGCACCGTCGCCGGCGCGTACTGGTGCAGCTGCACGCCGTCGTCGTCGACCGTCGCGACGTACGTGCCGAGCGTCGCGACCGTGCGCGTGACGTTGGTCGGGCAGCACGACACCGCGAAGAACGGCGCGCGCAGGCTCGACGCCGCGCGGGGGCTCACCTCGTCCGGCGCGACCTCACGGCCGGGCACGCGCTGGTGCAGCGTGTTCGTGTAGTAGAACGCCCGGCCGTCCTGCGCGGGCGACGTCGCGACGACGTTGTAGAGCGTGCGCTCGACCGCGTCGGCGTGCCGCGCGTCGCCGTCCTGCAGCAGCAGGCGGTGGTTCGTCATGACCGACGCGATGCCCGCGCACGTCTCCGAGTACGACCGGTCCGGCGGCAGCTCGAAGTCGGCGCCGAACGACTCGCCCTCGTGGTGCGCGCCCATGCCGCCGGTCAGGTAGGTGCGCCGCGCGAGCGTCGTGAGCACCTGCCCGGTGACGGCCGCGAGCAGCTCGTCGTCGCCGTCCTCGACCGCGAGGTCCGCGGCGCCCGACGCGAGGTACAGGGCCCGCACGGCGTGCCCGTCGAGCACGGTGGCCTCGCGCACCGGCACGTCGTCCTGGAAGTACTGCGGGCCGAAGTCGATCTCGCCGAGCACGCCGTGCCCGCGCCGCTCGACGAACAGCCGCGCCTGGTCGAGGTACCGACGCTCACCGGTCACGCGGTACAGCTCGACCAGCGCGACCTCGATCTCGGGGTGGCCGCACACGCCCTGCTGCGGGCCGTCGGCGCCGAACTCGCGGCACACCAGGTCGGCCGCGCGGATCGCGACGCGCACGATCTCGTCGTCGCCGAACGTGCGGGCCCGGGCCACGCCCGCCTGCACCAGGTGCCCGATGCAGTACAGCTCGTGGCCCCACTCGAGGTCCGACCACCGCGGCTGCTGCCCGGGGCGGCCGAACATCGTCGAGACGTAGCCGTCGGGCTCCTGCGCCGCGGCCACGCGCGCCGCGATCGACCGCAGGCGCCGGTCGAGGTCGGCGTCGCCCGTGCGTCCGACCTCCCAGGCCATCGCCTCGAGCAGCTTGTACGTCTCGGAGTCGGAGAACTCCCGGCCCCGGCGGTCGCGCGGCAGCCGCCCCTCGACGGCGGCGTCGAAGTTGCCCGTCCAGCCGAGCCGCTCGAGCCAGCCCTCGACGTGCGTGATCATCGTGCGCGCGTTGAGCGCCTGCAGGTCGCCCCAGAAGCCGCCCGTGATCGTGACCTCGTCGAGGCCGAGCGGGCGCCAGCGGGCGCGGGACGGGACGGCCGGGCGGCCGTGCTGGTGGGGGCCGACGCGCAGGTCGACGGTCTCGGACGAGGGCATGACGAGCTCCGGGGGTGGTTCGGTCCGGCGGTGCCGGGGCGGGCGGTGGGGGACGGGGCGCGGGCTACTTGACCGCGCCGACCGTCAGGCCGTCCTTGAGCTGGCGGTAGGTGAGGCTGAAGACGACGAGGATCGGGACGGAGGTCAGCACGGCCAGGGCCATGAGGCCGGGCCAGTTGATGCCGAACGCCGAGACCTGCTGCGCGAGCAGCGCGCTGAGCGGGTAGCTGCCGGGCGTGAGGTAGAAGTTCACGGCGTAGAGGAACTCGCCCCACGCGAGCAGGAAGATCAGCGTCCCGACCGTGAACACGCCGTTGCGTGCGACGGGCAGCACGACCTGCCAGAACGTCCGCAGGATCCCGGCGCCGTCGATCGACGACGCCTCCTCGAGCTGCGGCGGGACGGCCCGGAAGAACGGGCGCAGCAGCAGCGTCGCGAACGGGATGAGCAGGGCCGCGTCGGCCAGGATCACCGCGGCCGTCGTGTCGAGCAGGCGCCAGCTGCTGAAGATCTGGAACAGCGGGATGACGGTCGCGGTCTGCGGCATCATCTGCAGCACGATCAGCATGCCGAGCCCGACGGTCGGCAACCAGCCGGTCGTGCGCGCCAGGCCGTAGGCGGCCGGCACGGCGATCGCCAGGACGAGCGCGGTCGCGCCGACGGCGATGGTCGCGGACTGCCCCATCGCGCGCCACAGCGTCGGTGTGATCGCCTCGCGGTAGGCGTCGAGCGTGGGGGAGAAGACGAACGTCGACGCGCGGTCGAACACGTCGCCCGAGCTCTTGACCGACGTGAGGAGGATCCACAGGATCGGCACGCCGTACATGAGCGTGAGGAGCAGCTTGGTGGCCACGGCGACCGGGCCGGCCTTCACCTGGTTCATCCGTGCGCCTCCTCCTTGCGGATGCTGCGGGCGTACAGGACGGCCAGCACGAGCACGCCGAGCACGGCGACGACGGACGTCGCGGCGCCCAGGCCGTAGTCGTAGCGGACGAACGCCTGCAGGTAGCCCAGGAACGGCAGCGTGTTGGTGGCGGTGCCGGGCCCGCCGTAGGTCATGACGTAGATGAAGTCGAAGCTGCGGAACCCGTAGACGAGCGTGAGGATCAGCAGCACGAGCGTGGTGGGCCGCACCGACGGGACCATGATGTGGCGCACCTGCTGCGACTTGGTCGCGCCGTCGAGCTGCGCGGCCTCGAAGACCTCGGGGTCGATCGTCAGCAGGGCCGCGCGGTACACGAGCGCGTTGAACGGGATGACGGCGAACGAGTTCACGAACGCCACGGCACCGAGCGCCCAGTACTGGTCGTAGAGGAACGGCACGGGCGTGTCCCGCAGCCCGGTGGCGAGCAGCACGGTGTTGACCAGGCCGGAGTCGGCGAGCAGGAACTTCCACACCGACCCGTTGACGACCGGGGGCAGCGCCCACACGAACACCATGAGGGCGAGCAGCGCGCCCGACCACCGGCCCGACGTGCGCAGCGCGATCGCGCCGCCCAGGCCGAGCCCCATGCCGAGCACGGTGACGACCACGACGAACACCGCGGTGCGCGACAGCGCCGCGGTCGTGTCGCCGGACTCGAACCCGGCGCGCAGGTTCTCCAGGCCCGTGAACGCCCAGTCGGCGTTGAGGGTCGCGGCGGTGACCTTCGAGACGGCCATCCGCAGCAGCGTGACGAGCGGGTAGATGCTCAGCAGGCCGAGGAACACGGCGGCCGGGAGCAGGAACAGCATCCGGGTCTGCCGCGGCGGGCGGCGCCGCGGCCCGGGGGCCGGGCGGGTCACGGCCCGCCCGGCCGCCGGCGCGAGCGAGGTGGTCATGGGGACCTCCAGGGGGTGTCGCGCCGGACGACCGGGCGCGGGCGGACGGGTGGTGGGTGGGGCTGCGGCTCAGTCGAGCAGCGGGCCGAGCGCGGCGATCGCGTCGTCGGCGGCCTGCTGCGGCGACTTCTGACCGCCGACCGCGGCGCTCCACGCCTGGCCGAGCGTGAGCTGGACGTCGGCCACGGACTGCGCCGGGATCACCGAGGCCGGGTAGTTCGCCCCGAACTTCGTGATGGTCTGCGCGAACGGCTCGAGCAGCGCGTTGCCGGTCACGGACTCGTCGGCCGCGGCGTCGGTGCGCGAGGGCAGCGAGCCGACGATCTCGGCCGGCAGCAGCTGGCCCTTCGCGTCGAGGTACGTCGCCGTGAGGTACTCCCACGCGAGGTCGGGGTTCTTGCTGAACGCGCCGATGCCCTCGCCCTCGCCACCGAGGTAGACCCCGCCGGTGCTGGACAGCGGCAGCGGGACGACGCCGTACTCGAACTGCGCGTCGGACTTCGCGGTGCCCATCTGCCAGTTGCCGTTCGCCGCGAACGCGGTCTTCCCGGCGGCGAACTGCTGGAACGGCACGGTCTGGTCCCACGTCACGGACTCCTGCGAGAGCCAGCCGTTCTCGACCCAGCCGCGCACGCGGGCCAGGCCCGCGGCGAGCGCGTCGGCCTGCGGGTCGTCGTAGCTGAAGCCCTCGGACGTGATCCAGGGGTAGGCCTGCCACTCGCCCTGCGACTGCGGCAGCGCCGACAGCGTGATGCCCGCGTAGCCGGCGTCCTTGGCCTTGGCCATCGCGGCCTCGAGCTCGTCCATCGTGGTGGGCGGCTCGACGCCGATCTCGGCGAGGATGTCGGCGTTGTACCAGAGGCCGAGCAGGTTGACGTAGCCCTGCACGGCGTAGGTGGTGCCGTCGACCTGGTGGATGACGGACGGCGAGACCTTGTCGGCGTCGGCGAAGCCGGCCCAGTAGTCGTCGAGGGGCGCGAGCGCGCCGCCGAGCGCGAGGGTCGAGGCCTCCGCGCCGTTGAACACGACGACGTCCGGGCCGGTCTTGGCGCCCGCGGCGGAGACGAGCTTGGAGTTGAGCTGGTCGTAGGGGACGAAGACGTTCTCGACGGTCGCGCCGTCGTGCTCGGCCTCGAACTTGTCGGCGAGCTCGTCCATGAGGCGGACCTGGTTCTCGTCCGAGAAGTAGTGCCACACCGTGACGGTGTCGCCTCCGGCCGATCCGCCGGTCGCGTCGCCGCCGCCGGCGGACGTGCCGCCCGTGCAGGCCGCGAGCAGCAGGCCGCTGGCCGCGGCGAGGGACGTGAGCGTCAGCCACCTGCGGCGGCGAGGGGTGGGCCGTGCGTCGTTGCCGTTGATGTCCATCAACCGGGCTCCCGTTCGTCAGGACGAGGTCGGTGGCGCGGGTGGGGTGCCCGGCCGGTGCGGGTGGGGTGCCCGCTCCGCTCCTCGTCGATGCGTGATGACCTGCCGGGCGCCCGACGCCGCGTCGCTGCGGCGGACCGGTGAGACCACCGTCGGCCGAAAGCGACCGAAACCCGTTTCGGGACGGTAACACTGGGAAGATGCGTCGGTCAACCGGGTGTGCAGGATGACGTTTTCGGGCATGATGAGGTCCGCAGCGCGTCGGTCCGGCCGGTCGCGGGCAGGGAGCGACGGAGGGTGACCATGACGACCACGGACGGCAGGCCGCGGCCCGTGACGCTGCGCGACGTCGCGCAGCTCGCCGGCGTCTCGGTGGCCACCGCCTCCAAGGCGCTCAACGGCAAGGCCGAGGTCCACCCCGACACGCGCCGCCGCGTGCAGGAGATCGCCGACCGGCTGTCCTTCACCCCGAACTCGCTCGCGCGCGCCATCACCGCGGGGCAGACCGGCACGGTCGGGCTGCTCACGCACGACCTCGAGGGCCGCTTCAGCCTGCCCATCCTCATGGGCGCCGAGGACGCGTTCGGCGCCGGCAGCACGTCCGTCTTCCTGTGCGACGCGCGCGGCGACGCGATCCGCGAGCAGCACCACCTGCGCGCGCTGCTCGGCCGCCGCGTCGACGGTCTCATCGTCGTGGGCTCGACCACCGACCCGCGGCCGTCCCTCGGCACCGACGTCCCGGTCCCCGCGGTGTACGCGTACGCGCCGTCGGTCGACCCGCGCGACGCGTCGGTCGTGCCCGACAACGTCACCGCCGGGCGGCTCGCGGCCGAGCACCTGCTGGCGCTCGGGCGTCGGCGCATCGCGCACGTCTCGGGCGACGCGACGTACGCGGCCGCGCAGGACCGCGCCACGGGGGTCGCGCAGGCGCTCGCCGCGGCGGGCGTCGAGCAGGTCGGGCCCGTGCGCTACGGGTCGTGGACCGAGGCGTGGGGGAGGGCCGGGGTCGCCGCCGCGCTCGAGGCGGACCCTCGGATCGACGCCGTGGTGTGCGGCAGCGACCAGATCGCGCGCGGCGTGCTCGACGCGCTGCGCGAGCGCGGCGTGGGCGTGCCCGGCGACGTCGCCGTCATCGGGTTCGACAACTGGCAGCCGATGATCGCCGGTTCCCGTCCCGCGCTGACCAGCGTCGACATGAACTTCGAGACCATGGGCCGGCGTGCCGCGACGCGGCTGTCGGCGCTCGTCGCCGGCCAGCAGGACGCCGGGGTCGAGACGATCGAGCCGCGCGTCGTGGTGCGCGCGTCGACGGCCGGGGACTGACGGCGAGCGCTCCCTGCGAGGTCGCGGGCGACGCCCCGTAGGCTGGTGACGTGCGCTGCGGGTACTTCGACGCGGGCGTGTGCCGCTCGTGCACGCTCCTCGCGCAGCCGTACCCCGAGCAGGTCGACGCGCAGCAGCGGCACGTGCGCACCGTGCTCGGGGACCCGGCGGGCGTGACGTGGCTCCCGACCGTCACGAGCGCCGAGGCGGGGTTCCGCAACAAGGCCAAGATGGTCGTCGCCGGCACGGTCGACGCCCCCACGCTCGGGATCCTCGACGCGCACGGCCACGGCGTCGACCTGCAGGGCTGCCCGCTGTACCCGCCCGCCGTGAGCGCGGCGCTGCCCCCGCTCGCCGCGTTCGTGACGCGTGCGGGCCTCGTGCCGTACGACGTCCCGACTCGCCGCGGCGAGCTCAAGCACGTGCTCGTCACCGGGTCGCCCGACGGCGAGCTCCTGGTGCGGTTCGTGCTGCGCAGCACCGAGGCGCTCGCGCGGATCCGCAAGCACCTGCCGTCGTTGCAGGCGACGCTGCCGTCGCTCGTCGTCGCGTCCGTCAACGTGCAGCCCGCGCACGCCGCGGTGCTCGAGGGCGACCGCGAGATCCTGCTCACCGAGCGCGGCACGCTGCGCATGCGGGTCAACGGGCTCGACCTGCATCTGCGGCCGCGGTCCTTCTTCCAGACCAACACCGACGTCGCGGCCGCGCTCTACCGGCAGGCCGTGGCGTGGGCCGACGAGGCCGAGGTCGCCTCGGCGTGGGACCTGTACTGCGGCGTCGGCGGGTTCGCGCTGCACCTCGCGCGGCCGGGCCGCACGGTCGTCGGGGTCGAGACGAGCGCCGAGGCCGTCGCGAGCGCCGAGCAGACCGCGCACGACGCGGGGCTGCCCGGCACCCGGTTCCTCGCGGGCGACGCGACCGCGTTCGCGCTCGCCGCGCACGACGTGCCCGACCTCGTCGTGGTCAACCCCCCGCGGCGCGGGCTCGGCGAGCCGCTCAGCCGCTGGCTCGAGGGCAGCGGCGTGCCGCGCGTCCTGTACTCGTCGTGCCACTCCGGCTCGCTCGCGCGCGACCTCGCGCACATGCCGTCGCTGCGGCTCGTGCGCGCGCAGGTCCTCGACATGTTCCCGCACACCGGGCACCACGAGGTCCTCACGCTGCTCGAGCGCCGCTGAGCGGGGCGCGTTGCTGAGCGGGGCGCGTTGCTGAGCGGGGCGCGTCGCTGAGCGGGGCGCGTCGCAGAGCTCGGCACGTCGCCGAGCCGGGTGTGCACGCGGGCGCGTCACCGCCAAAGCCCTGGGCCGGCCCGCCACCACCTGGCACGATCACGCGCGTGCTGCTCACGCTGACCGCCGACGCCCCCGACGCCGCCACCCCGGCGTCCGACCTGGGCCACCTGCTGCACAAGCACCCCGACCGCGTGCAGACGTTCGACACGGGCGTCGGCACGGCGCACGTGCTCTACCCGCGCGCCGACGCCGAGCGGTGCACCGTCGCGCTGCTCGTCGAGGTCGACCCCGTCGGCCTCGTGCGCGACCGCGCGGGCCGCGGCGACGGACCGCTCGCCGCCTACGTCAACGACGTGCCGTACGCGTCGGCGTCGGTGCTCGCGGTCGCGCTGCGCCGCGTGTTCGGCACCGCCATGACGGGGCGCTGCGACCGGCGCCCCGAGCTGGCGTCCCGCGCGCTGCCGCTCGAGGTCCACGTGCCCGCGGTCGCGGTGCGCGGCGACGTCGCGCTCGTCGCCGAGCTGTTCGCGCCGCTCGGCTGGGACGTCGCCGCGACGCCGCTGCCGCTCGACCCGCACGTGCCGGCCTGGGGCGACTCGCGCTACGTCGACCTGCGGCTGCGCGGCACGCTGCGGCTCGCGGACGCGCTGTCCCACCTGTACGTGCTGCTGCCCGCGCTCGACGGCGAGAAGCACTACTGGGTGGGCGAGGACGAGGTCGACAAGCTGCTGCGCGCGGGGGAGGCGTGGCTCGCCGACCACCCGCGCCGCGACGTCGTCGTGCACCGCTACCTGCGGCGCAGCCGCCCGCTCGCGGCGTCGGCGCTCGAGCGGCTCGCCGAGGTCGAGCACGTGCCGGCCGACGCGCTCGACGACGCGGTCCCGGCACGCCCGGAGGACGTCGACGACCCGTCCGCGGCGACGTCCGCGACCACCGGCACCCCCACCGGCACCCCCGCCGACACCGACGCCGACGCCGACGCAGTCGCCGACGACGGGCCGCGCACGCCGGCGCTCGCGCGCCTCCGCGTCGAGGCCGTGCACGCCGCGCTGCGCGCCGCCGGCGCACGCACGGTCGTCGACCTCGGCTGCGGCGAGGGCGTGCTGCTGCGCGAGCTGCTGGCCGACGCGTCGTTCGACCGGCTGCTGGGCGTCGACGTGTCGCACCGCGCGCTGCAGGTCGCCGCGCGCCGGCTGCGGCTCGACCGGCTGCCCGAGCGGCAGCGCGCCCGCGTCGACCTCGCGCAGTCCGCGCTCACCTACCTCGACGACCGGCTCGTCGGGTTCGACGCGGCCGTGCTCATGGAGGTCGTCGAGCACGTCGACCCGCCGCGCCTGCCCGCGCTGGAGCAGGCCGTGCTCGGGCACGCGCGCCCCGGCACGCTCGTGGTCACGACCCCGAACGTCGAGCACAACGCGCGCTACGGGCTGGACGCCGGCCACCTGCGCCACCACGACCACCGCTTCGAGTGGACGCGCGCGCAGTTCCGCGACTGGGCCTCGGCGGCCGCCGCGGCGCACGGCTACGACGTCACGTTCGGCGGCGTCGGCGACGAGGACCCCGACGTCGGTCCGCCCACGCAGCTCGCCGTCCTCACGCGCCGCCCGGAGGTGACCGCATGACCCGCCTGGAGATCCCCGCGACCTGCCTCGTCGTGCTGGTCGGCACGTCCGGGTCCGGCAAGTCGACGTTCGCGGCCCGGCACTTCGGGCCGTTCGAGACCGTCTCGTCCGACTGGTGCCGCGGCGTCGTGTCCGACGACCCGACGTCGCAGGCCGCGACGCCCGAGGCGTTCGCGCTGCTGCACCACCTCGTCGGCGTCCGGCTGCGCGCGGGGCTGCTCACGGTCGTCGACGCGACCAACGTGCAGCCCGACGCGCGCCGCCAGCTCGTGGCCGTCGCACGCGAGCACGACGTGCTGCCCGTCGCGATCGTGCTCGACGTGCCCGAGGACGTCGCCCAGGCCCGCAACGCGGCGCGCCCCGACCGCGGCTTCGGCGCGCACGTCGTCCGCCGCCAGGCGCAGCAGCTGCGACGTTCGGTGCGCGGGCTCGCGCGCGAGGGCTTCCGCACGGTGCACGTGCTCGACGGCGTCGCGGCCGTCGAGGCCGCCGAGGTCGTGCGCGTGCCGCTGCGCAACGACCTGCGGGGCGAGACCGGCCCGTTCGACGTGGTCGGCGACGTGCACGGCTGCCGCGCCGAGCTCGAGACGCTGCTCGACCGGCTCGGCTACGTGCTCGTACGCGACGCCGAGGGGCGCCCGGTCGACGCGACGCACCCCGAGGGGCGGCGCGCGGTGTTCGTCGGCGACCTCGTCGACCGCGGCCCGGACAGCCCGGGCGTGCTGCGGCTCGTCATGGGCATGGTCGACGCGGGGCACGCGCTGTGCGTGTCCGGCAACCACGAGGCCAAGCTCGTGCGCGCGCTCGCGGGGCGGCAGGTCAGCACGTCGCACGGGCTCGCCGAGACGCTCGCGCAGCTCGCCGCCGAGCCGCCGGAGTTCCGCGAGCGGGTCCGGGCGTTCTGCGACCGCCTCGTCGCGCACTACGTGCTCGACGAGGGGCGGCTCGTCGTCGCGCACGCGGGCCTCAAGGAGGCGTACCACGGGCGCGCGTCGGGACGCGTGCGCTCGTTCGCGCTGTTCGGGGACACGACCGGCGAGACCGACGAGTACGGCCTGCCCGTGCGCCTGCCGTGGGCGGAGGACTACCGCGGCAGCGCGACGGTCCTCTACGGCCACACGCCGACGCCCGCGCTCACGTGGGTCAACGACACGCTGTGCCTCGACACCGGGTGCGTGTTCGGCGGGCGGCTCTCGGCGCTGCGGTACCCCGAGCGGGAGGCCGTGCAGGTCACCGCCGAGCGCGTCTGGTGCGACCCGGTGCGGCCGTTCCCGCGCGCCGAGCCGGTCGACGGCGCGCCCGTGGCCGTGGGTCGGTCCGGTGCGCCCGGCGGCGGCCCGGACGGTGACGTCGTGCGCGGCGCACCGGACCGCCTGCGCCTCGACGACGTCGCCGGCCGGCGCGTGGTCGAGACGCGGCTCATGGGTCGCGTGTCGCTGCGTCCCGAGGACGCGGTCGGTGCGCTCGAGGTCATGAGCCGGTTCGCGCTCGACCCGCGCGTGCTGCTGCACCTGCCGCCCACCATGAGCCCGTGCGCGACCGCGCGCGAGGGCGACCTGCTCGAGCACCCGCGCGAGGCGTTCGCGCAGTACGCGCACGACGGCGTGGCCGACGTCGTGTGCGAGGAGAAGCACATGGGCTCGCGAGCCGTCGTGCTCGTGTGCCGGGACGCGACGGTCGCCGCGGCGCGCTTCGCGCTGCCCGCGGGCGCGACGGGCGCCGTGTGGATCCGCACGGGCCGCGCGTTCTGGCAGGACGCGGCGCGCACGCAGGCGCTCGTCGACGCGGTGGCGCCCGCCGTGGCGGCGGCGGGCGCGTGGGACGACCTGCTCGCCGACGGCGACGACGCGTGGCTGCTGCTCGACTGCGAGCTGCTGCCGTGGTCGGCCAAGGCGGGCGAGCTGCTGCGCACGCAGTACGCGGCCGTCGGCGCGGCGGCGCGCGCGGTGCTGCCCGCGGCGGTCGACGCGCTCGCGGCCGCCGGCGACCGGGGCCTCGACGTCGCCGAGCTGCTCGCGCGCACGCGCCGCCGCGCGGACGACGCCGAGCGGTTCACGGCCGCCTACTGCCGCTACGTGTGGGACGTCGACGGCCTCGACGGCGTGCGCCTCGCGCCGTTCCAGGTGCTCGCGGCGGGCAGCCGCACGTTCACCGACCGCGACCACCTGTGGCACCTGGGCGTCGCGGACCGGCTGGTCGCGGCCGACGCGTCGGGCGTCCTGCTGGGCACCCGCCGCCTGGTGGTCCGCACGGGCGACCCCGCGTCGGTCGCCGAGGGCACCGCGTGGTGGCAGGCGCTCACCGACGACGGCGGCGAGGGCATGGTCGTCAAGCCGCTCGCGAACCTCGTGCGCGGGCCGCGGGGCCTCGTGCAGCCGGGCGTCAAGGTCCGGGGCCGGGAGTACCTGCGGATCGTGTACGGCCCCGAGTACACGTCGCACCTGCCGCGCCTGCGGCAGCGGTCGCTCGGGCGCAAGCGGTCGCTCGCGCTGCGGGAGTACGCGCTGGGGGTCGAGGCGCTCGAGCGGTACGTCGCGGGGGCGCCGCTGTGGCGCGTGCACGAGGCGGTGTTCGGCGTGCTCGCACTCGAGTCGGCGCCGGTCGACCCGCGGCTGTGACGGCAGCCGTCGGGCCGGTGCTCACCGGCCCGACGGCGCCGGTCGGCCCGCTCGTCCGCCCACTCGTCCGTCCGGACGGGTGGGCGGGACGGCTCAGGCCAGGGCGTCCGCCAGCAGGCGCAGCGTCCGCTCACGTGCGGGCGACGCGTCGGCGGGCGTGCCGCGCGTCGCACCCGCGACGGGCGCGACCATGACCTCGTCGGCCCCGATGCGCCCCGCGAGCTCGCGCAGCTCCGCGGCCGCGGACGCCGGGTCACCGACGACCCACGACGCCGTGAGCGCCGCGACGCCCTCGTCGGCCGCGGCCGGCAGAGGAGCGCCCTCGGCGTCCTCGACGAGCTCCTGCGCCTCGAGCGGCAGACCGCTGCGCAGCCGCCACATCGTGCGCACCTGCGGCAGCACCAGGCGCCGCGCCTCGTCCGCGGTCGGGGCGACCGCGACGTTCGCGACCGCGATCGTGCGCGGCTCGGGCAGCGCGTCGGACGGCTGGAACGTGCTGCGGTACAGCGCGACCGCCTCGGCGGTGCCGCGCCCCGCGAAGTGGTGCGCGAACACGTACGGCAGCCCGAGCCGCCCCGCGAGCTGGGCCGAGTACGTCGACGAGCCGAGCAGCCACAGCTGCGGTGCCGACGTCGCGCGCGGCGTCGCCCGCAGCGGGTACGACGTCGACCCCACGCGCACGTCCACGCCCTCGGGGCGCACGAGCGCCGCGAGGGCCGCGACGTCGTCGTCGAACGTGTCGACGCCGTCGCCGCTCGCGCCGCGGCGCAGCAGGTGGCTCGTCACCGGGTCCGAGCCCGGCGCACGGCCGATCCCGACGTCGACGCGGCCCGGGAACGCGGCCTCCAGCAGCGCGACCTGCTCCGCGACCACGAGCGGCGAGTGGTTCGGCAGCATGACGCCGCCCGACCCGACCCGCACGCGCGACGTGGCGGCGGCGATCAGCGACATCAGCAGCGGCGCGTTGGTCGCGGCGACCGCCGGCATGTTGTGGTGCTCGGCCACCCAGTAGCGGCGCGCGCCGAGCTCGTCGGCCACCCGCGCGAGCGCGAGCGTCGCGGCCACGGCGTCCGCCGTGGTCTGGTCGGAGCGGACGGGGACGAGGTCGAGCACGGAGATCGCTGTCACGTCAGGGGCAACCCGCGCACCCCCGGGACCATTCCGGACGGGCGGTGTGCGCAGCCGCACAGCCGGGCCACAGCCCGCGCCCGCGCGGCTCCCGGTCGGGCGTCCTAGTGTCGGCGTCGTGGACGTCGCCCCGACCGTGCAGCGCCTCCCGGCCCCCGGCGGCCGGGTCGGCCCGCTGTGGGTCGTCACCAGGGGCGAGGGACGCCCGCTGGTGCTGCTGCACGGCAACGGCGAGGACCACCACGTGTTCGACCGCATGGTCGAGCCGCTCGGCGCGGGGCGCCTGCTCGTGGGCCTCGACTCGCGCTCGCACGGCCGCAGCCCGCGCGGCGCCGGTCCGCTGCGCATCGCGGCCATGGCCGACGACGTCGCGGCGGTCCTCGACCGGCTCGGACTCGCGCACGCCGACGTGCTGGGCTTCTCCGACGGCGGCAACGTCGCGCTCGAGCTGGCCGTGCGTCACCCCGACCGGGTGGACCGCCTCGTCGTCGTCGGCGCGAACCTCTTCCCCGAGGGGCTCACGATGCGCGCGCTCGTCGAGGTCCAGCTCGCGCACGCCGTGGTGGCGTCGGTCGCCCGGCTCGTGCCGCCCCTGCGCGGTCCCGCCGAGCGGCTCGCGCTCATGGTGGACGACCCGAGCATCGACCCGGCCGACCTCGCGCTCGTCACCGCGCCCACGCTCGTCGTGGTGGGCGAGCGGGACGTCGTGCGCCCCGAGCACACGCGCCTGATCGTCGACGCGCTGCCCGACGCCCGGCTCGCGGTCGTGCCGCGCGCGGGGCACCTGCTGCCCGTGTGCGCGCCCGACCGGCTGGCCGCCCTGGTCGTCGACTTCCTCGCGCAGGCGCCCGCGCGCTGACCGCGGGGGCGCCTGCGCGGCGCCGTCAGGCCGGCACGAGCCCGCCGCCCACCCAGCCGCGGATCGCCGCCGCGTCGCCGTTCGTCAGCTCCATGCGCGCACCGCGGCACAGGCCGATGACGTTGTCCGCCCACGCCGCCGCGACCTGCTCGGCCGACGGACCGTCGGCCAGCGACAGCCCCGTGTAGAGCACGCCCGAGATGACGAAGTTCACGGTCGAGCGCCCGACCTTGGTGCCCGACTGCTGGCACGCCTCGTGCACGCGGCGCGACGTCGCGACGCGCTCGAACGTGTGCGCCCGCACGTCCGCCGCGAGCGTCTCGAGCAGCACGCGGTACTGCGCCTGGCTCAGGCCGGGCGTGTCGGTGACCGAGATGACCTGGCGCTGCAGGTCGCTCGGGTCGGTGTCGGCGACGGCCCCCGGCAGGTCGGCCTCGCCGAAGCGCTCCGGGTCCCACACGTGGCCCGGCGGGCGCGTCGACACGTCGAGGTCGGGCAGCACGCGCGTGAGCCACGCCGTGAAGCCGCCCGCCCCGGCCCACTGCGACGTGCCCAGCCCCGGGTACGCGTCGAGCGCGACCTGCGCGGCCGCGCCCAGCGGCAGCGGCGCGTCGGCCTTGCGGACCGCACGCCGGACCGCGCGCCGCGCCCGGGCCTCGCCCTCGTCGACGACCCGCTCGGCGGCGCGGGCCTTCGAGGTCGTGCGGGCGGGCGCCGCCTCCGCGCGGTCGTTCGTGCCGGAGGCGCTCGTCTCCGTGGCGGCCGCCGGCTCGGTCGCGGCCGACGATCCCGCCGGGGCGCCCGCGGGGCGCGACGCCGAGCGCGAGCCCGCCGCCTTCGACGTGGCCGGCGCCGCGGCGGGTGCGACCGCCTCGGTCGCGGCCTCGGGCGCCACGACGGGCTCGGCGTCGAGCGGCGACGCGGTCTGCGTCACGAGGTCGGCCAGCGCGTCGGCGCCGATCACGGTGTCCGCGACCGCGCGGTACGCCGACGCCGCGGGCGAGGCCGTGATGATCGTCACGCGCCGGTCGTCGGCGCGGCAGCGCTGCGCGAGCGGCGTGAAGTCGGCGTCGGCGGACACGATGACGAACTCGTCGTACCGCGTGGGCGCCGCGAGCGCGTCGACCGCGTCGAGCACGAGGTTGATGTCGGCGCTCGACTTGCCCTGCTGCGTGAGCGACGGGCAGTCGACGACGCGGAAGCCCGCGCGCGTGAAGTTCGGGCGGAACCGCGAGTACACCGACGGGTTGAGGTAGCAGGCCCGGACCAGGAAGCGGCGCGTCAGGTCGCCGTCGACGTCCGACCCCTGGCCGAGCTCGGACAGCCAGTGGCCCGGGTCCGTCGCGAACGCCTCGGCCGCGCGCGGGTCGAGGCGCTGCAGGCCGATGTACACGTTGTCGAAGTCGAGGAACAGCGCCGAGCGCAGCCGGCGGGCGGGCTCGTGGGTGGTGGTCACGTCACCCATCCTGCCGTGCCGCGGGGATCACGCCCGCCCCGAGGTGCGCCGCGCGCCGCGGGTAGCCTCGGACGAATGAGGTCGCCCTGGTTCCTGCGCGCGACGGCGCGCGGCGCCATGGGGGCCGCCGTCCGGTCCGTCGACTGGGCGGCGACGCCGCTGGGCCCGCCCGCCGCGTGGCCGCTGCCGCTGCGCGCCGCGGTCGAGCTGTGCCTCGGCACCGAGTTCCCCGTGCTCGTCACGTGGGGCCCCGAGCTCACGATGATCTACAACGACGGCTACCGCGAGATGCTCGGCACCGACAAGCACCCGGGTGCGCTCGGCTCGCCCCTGGCCGCCGTGTGGGCCGAGGTCTGGGACGCGATCGAGCCCTCGGTGCGCGAGGTCGAGGCCGGGCGGCCCACGTGGGTCGTCGACCAGCGCCTCGTCATGCACCGCTCGGGGTTCGACGAGGAGACGTTCTTCACGTACTCCTACAGCCCGCTGCTCGACGTCGACGGGCAGGTGCGCGGGCTGCTCGACATCGCGACCGAGACCACTGCGCAGGTCGTCGAGCGGCGCCGCGTGGGGCAGCTGTCGCTGCTGCAGTCGCGCCTCCAGGCGGCCGGGCCCGACGTCGGGGCCGTGGTCGCGGCGGCCGCCGCGACTCTCGCCGACGGGCCGGACGTCACGCTCGTCGGCGCCGCGCTGGGCCCGCGCGGCGGGCTGCGGTGGGTGCACGGGCCGGCCGACGACGTCGACGCCGCGCTCGTCGAGCGCGCCGCGCGGACCGCCACCGTGCAGCAGGCCGGCCGGCTGCTCGTCGTGCCGCTCCCGCTCGTCGCGATCGACGACCGCGAGGGCCTGCTCGCCCTGCGCGCGGGCGCGCTGCGCCCCGTCGACGACCAGCTGCGCACGTTCGCGCGGCTCGTCGCCGACGCCGTCGCGGGGGCCCTCACCGGCGCGCTGCGGCACGAGCGCGAGGTCGGCATGCTGGAACGCGTGTCCGACGTCCTGCAGAGAGCGATGCTCGAACCACCCGTCGACCGCCCGGGCGTCGCGACCCGCTACGTGCCGGCCACGCGCGGCCTCGCGGTCGGCGGCGACTGGTACGACGTCGCGGACCTGCCGGGCGGGCGCACCGGGATCGTCGTGGGCGACCTCGTGGGGCACGGCCTGGAGTCCGCGTCGCGCATGGGTCAGCTCCGCAGCGCCGCGCGCGCCCTGCTGCTGCGGACCGACGCACCGGCGCCGGCGGTCGACGGCCTCGACGCGTTCGCGCGCACGCTGCCCGGCGCCGAGTACGCGACCGTGCACTGCGGCGTCCTCGACCCGGCGGCGGGCACCTACACGTACACCAGCGCGGGCCACCCGCCGGCCGCGGTGCTGCGCACCGACGGCACCGTCACGTGGCTGACCGGTGCGCGCGGCACGCCGCTGACGGTCGCTCGGGAGCCGCGCCCGCACGACGTGGTCGCGGTCGCCGCCGGCGACGTCGTCGTGCTGTGCACCGACGGCCTGCTCGAGCGCCGGGGGTCCGACCTGCGCTCGCGGCTCGCCGCGCTCGAGCGCCTGCTCGTCGGCCTGGTCGGCGCCGACCCCGACGCGATCGCCGACGGCGTCCTGGCCGGGATGACCCCCGAGGGCTCGCTCGACGACACGGCCGTCGTCGTGCACCGGGTCGAGGGATGAACGTGCCCGCCGTCCTCGTCGTGCCCGCGTCCGCCGCCGTGCCGGACGCGCCCGCGCCCGACGCCCCGGTGGTCGACCCCGGGCAGGGCGTCGTCGGTCCCGAACCCGGTGCGACGGACGCGCCGGCGCCGAGCCCGACCCCGACCGACGGCGCCACGCCCGCACCGACCCCGACCCCGACCCCGGGTGCGACGCCCGCACCGACGCCGACCGACGCGACGCCGGGGCCGACGCCCGAGCCGACCCCCTCCGACGAGGCCACGACCACGCCCGAGCCGACCTCGACGCCCGCGCCGTCGCCGACCGTCGCGACGCCCGACCCCACGCCGACGACGACGTCGACCGTGCAGGTGCCCGTGTGGCCCTCGCAGCCGGCCGTCGCCGAGTCGACCGTGCCGTGGGCGGTGGTGCTCGGCGCGCTGCTCGTGCTCGTCGGCGCCGCCGTGGGGCTGTGGTGGTGGTGGCGCCGCGTCGGGGCGCCGGCCGCCGCCGCGCGCGCGGGGGCCGCCCCGGTGGACGGCGCGCCGACCGCCGGGTCCTCGCCGACCGTCGCGACGCCGCCCGGCGACACCACGACGACCCTGGTGCTGCCGCCCGTGACGGACGCGCCGGCCACCGACGACGGCGTGCCCGACGCCGCCGCGACGGCCGACCCGCTCACCGCGCGCGGCGACGAGGCCGTGCGGTTCCTCGTGCGGCTCGGCGAGGCGATGGTCGACGCCGGCGCGCCGATCGTCCAGGTCAACACGACGCTGCAGCGCGTCGCCGCCGTCAACGGGCTGCCCGAGGCGTCGGTCGTCACGTTCCCGACCGCGGTGATGGTCTCGGTGCCCGGGCACGGCACGGTGCAGACCGCCGTGTCGACCGCGGGCAGCCGCGTGCTGCGCCTCGACCAGGTCGGCGACGTCCTCGACCTCGCGCACGCCGCCGAGCGCGGTGACGTCACCCCCCGGGCCGGGCTCGACGCGCTCGCGGGCGTCGTCCTGTCGCAACCGACCTCGACGGTCCCGCGGCGCGCCGCGGGCTACGTCGCGATGGCCGCGGGCCTCGCGCTCGTGCTCGGCGGCGGCGGCCTCGACGTGCTCGTCGCGGCCGTGCTCGGCGGCGGGGTCGCGCTGCTGACGACCGCGACCCGGCGCGTGCCCGCCCTCTACCAGGGCCTGCTCGTGGGCCTGTGCGCGTTCGCGGTCGCCCTGCCGGTGCTGCTGCTGGTGCGCACCGGCTGGTCGGTGGGGCTCCTCGCGCCGCTCGTCGCGCCGCTCGTGACGTTCCTGCCTGGTGCGCTGCTCACCACCGGTGTCATCGACCTCGCGACCCGGCAGATGATCGCCGGGTCCGCGCGGCTCGCCGCCGGTGTCATGCAGCTCGTGCTGCTCGCGCTCGGCATCACGGTCGCCGCGGGGCTCGTCGGCGTCCCCGCGGCCGAGGTCGGGTCGGCCAGCAGCCAGCCGCTCGGGTGGGCGGCGCCGTGGGTGGGCGTGCTCGTCTACGCGGTGGGCGTGGTCCTGCACAACGACGCGCACCGCGGCACGCTGCCGTGGATCACGCTCGTGCTGCTCGTCGCGTACGCCGGTCAGGTGCTCGGCGGCGTGCTGTTCGGCGCCGTCGTCTCGTCGTTCGTCGGCGCGCTCGCGATGACGCCCGTCGCGATGCTCGCGGCCACGCGCCGCGAGGGCCCGCCGTTCCTCGTGACGTTCCTGCCCGGGTTCTGGGTGCTCGTGCCCGGTGCGCTCGGCCTGGTCGGCGTGACGTCCGTGCTCGGGCACTCGACCGACCAGGCGGTCACGACGATCGTCACCACCGGCGTGTCGATGGTCGCGATCAGCCTCGGCGTGCTCGCGGGCCTCGCGCTCGGCGCGGGCCTGCAGCGCCGGCTCGCGCCCGACGCGCCCCGCATCGTCTGACCCGCGTCACTCGTCGCGGCGCACGACCGCCGCGGCGCGCGCCGCGAGCAGCCCGCCGACGC
This sequence comes from Cellulomonas sp. FA1, assembly GCF_000986825.1. Classification (NCBI taxonomy): domain Bacteria; kingdom Bacillati; phylum Actinomycetota; class Actinomycetes; order Micrococcales; family Cellulomonadaceae; genus Cellulomonas; species Cellulomonas sp. FA1. The sequence goes on from NZ_LBMY01000001.1 coordinate 355,735, forward strand.
CCGTGCGACCCGCGCGCAGGCGCGTGAACGCGTCCGCGTCCGGGCCGCCGGGCACGCGCCGCGGCAGCGAGTCGACCGCGACCAGCCACTGCGGCCACCCCAGCAGGCGGCACACCGCCATGAGCCGCTCCGACTCGGCGTCGGACTCGCCGCGCTCGTCCGACAGCAGCGTCGTGAGCTCGTCACCCGCGTCCGGGCGCCCGGCGAGCGCCGCGAGCGTGCGCGCCCCGTGCGCGCCCTGCGGGCCGAACGCGTCCTCGTCGTCGGGGAACGCGAGGTGCGCGTCCGACAGGTACGTCACGACCTCGGCGCCGTCGTCGTGCGCCCACACCTGCAGCAGCAGGTCGCGCGCCACGACCACCGTGACGACCACGGCGTGCAGGTCGCCCGACACGAGCTCGCCGACGTCGGGCAGGTAGCGCCGCCGGGCCGCGACGTGACCGCGCGGGCGGTCGGCGACCGCGACGACCCAGCCGTCCTGCGCCGGCCCGACCCACCCGGAGAAGCGCTCGCGCACCAGCACGCGCAGCACGTCGTCACGCGTGGCCCGCACCAGCAGCAGGCCGTAGGTCAGGCCGTCGGGGCGGTAGGTCTCGTCGTCGTGCTCGCTCACACCGGTGAGTGTGGCACCGTCCGGCGCCGGTGCGCGCCGGTCAGGACGTGACGTCGGCCGTCGTGAACCGGGCCCACGCGAGCGCGCCGAACACCACGACCCAGCCCGCCTGCACCGCCAGGCCCTGCGCGAGGACGTCCGCCGACGGCACGACGCGCAGCATCTCGGCGAAGTCGAACCAGTGGTGCGTGAGCAGCGCGGGGTGGATCGCGGCGAGCTGCGGCAGCTGGTCGAGCACGCTCGACACCACCGCGACCACGACGGTCGCGGCCATCGCCCCGATCGGCACCTCGGTGAGCGTCGAGAAGAACAGCCCCACCGCGACCAGCCCCGTCATCGACAGGCCGACGTACGCGACGACGCCCGCGACGCGCAGCACGCCGTCCGCGAGCGGCACGGTGGATCCCGACAGCAGAGTGAGGTCACCCACCCCGAACAGCGCCGCGCCGACCACGAGCCCCACCACGGCGATCGCGAGGACCGCGGCCGCGGCGAACACGAGCGCGCCGAGCGCCTTGACCGCGAGCAGCCGGCCGCGCCCCACCGGGACCACGAGCAGGTACCGCAGCGTGCCGGCCGACGCCTCGCCCGCGATCGCGTCGCCCGACGCGATGCCGATGGTCAGCGGCAGCAGGAACGGCGTGCACAGGAACAGCGACGCGACGACGAGGAACAGCCCGTTGCCCGTCACGCGGGACACGAAGGGCGGTCCCTGCCCGGCGAGCGCGGTGTCCTGCGCGAGGTACAGCACGACCCCGAGCAGCAGCGGCACGAGCGCGAGGCCCACGAGCAGCACGAGGTTGCGGCGGCGGCCCAGCACGAGCGCGAGCTCGGCGCGCACGAGGCGCGCGAGCGCGCCGCGGTGGCGTGCGGGTACGTCGGCGCCCGGCGCGGGCACGGCGGCGGTCCCCGCGGGCGTGGCAGGTGCCGTGGTGTCAGCGGGCGACATCGAAGCCCTCCCCGGTGAGCTCGACGAACACGTCCTCGAGCGAGGGTCGACGCACGTCGAGACCCACGACCGGGACGTCGGCGCGCACGAGCGCGGCCGTGACGTCCTGCGGTGCCGGACCCGTGTCGTCGCGCACCGCCGCCCACACGGTCACGGTCCCGTCGGCGACCGCGCGGTCGGCGGTGACGTCGTCCAGCGCGAGCCGGCGCAGCTCGGCCACGGCGGCGTCCGCGCTGGCGGCCGGCGTGCGGACCGCGATCCGCGCGGCGCGCCGCGCGGTCAGCTCGGTGCGCGGGCCCTGCAGCAGCAGGTGCCCGCGGCCCATGATCCCGACGTGCGTGCACACCTGCTCGATCTCGGCCAGCAGGTGCGACGACACGAGCACGGTCGTGCCGGCGTCCGCGAGCTCGCGCACCAGGTGCCGCACCTCGCGCGTGCCCTGCGGGTCCAGCCCGTTGGTCGGCTCGTCGAGCACCAGCAGGTCGCGCGGCCGCAGCAGCGCCGCGGCCAGGCCGAGGCGCTGCTTCATGCCGAGCGAGTACTGCCGGTACCGCTTGTCCGCCGCCGCGGTCAGGCCGACGCGCTCGAGCGCGGCCTCGGCCCGCGTGCGCGCCGTCCTCGGGTCGGTCGACGCGTCGACCGCGTCGAGCCGCGCGAGGTTCGCGCGGCCCGACAGGTACGGCTGGAACGCGGGCCCCTCGACCAGCGCCCCCACGCGCGGCAGCACGTGCGCGGCACGCTGCGGCACCGGCTCGCCCAGCAGCTCGACCCGCCCCGACGTGGGCGCGACCAGCCCGAGCAGCATGCGGATCGTCGTCGTCTTGCCCGAGCCGTTGGGCCCGAGGAACCCGTACACGGCACCGCGCGGCACGGCCAGGTCGATGCCGTCGACCGCGACCTGGCCCGTGCGGAACCGCTTGGTCAGCGCGTGCGTGCGGATGGCGTCGTCGGTCACGGCACCAGCGTGCGGCACGGCCGGCGCCGCGGCGCGCAGCGTGGCCGTCACGCGCCGGCGACCGCGCGCAGCGTGTCCACCGGCACGGCGCCGGCGAGCACGCGGCCGTCGTCGAGCACCAGCACCGACAGCAGCGACGACTGCAGCGCACGCCCGCCCTCGACGGGCGTGGTCAGCTGGTCGTACAGCGTCGCGGTGTCGAGGTCGACCGGCGGGCCGTCGCCCTCGCCCATGAACTGGTCGAAGAGCTGGTTCGCACCCTCGCCGCCGCCGAACGACTTCTCGACGTCGGGCAGCGACGCGACCGCCGACGGGTCGCCCGCGAGCAGGGCCGCGACGTCGACGTCGCTCACCTCGACGACCGCGTCCCAGCCGGTGCCCGTGGCGGTCACGCCGTCGGGCAGCGGCGCGTCGGCCGGGTCGTCGGGCAGCGTCGACGGCACGTCGCCGTGCGCCGCGAGCGTCGCGTCGTCCGGCAGGGGCACCGTGACCTCGCGGACCTGCGCGCCCGGCGGCGGCGTGAACGTCAGCACCGAGTCCGCCGGCGCCGCGAACGTCACGTCCGTGAACCCGACCTCGAGCGCCGGGGTCTGCGCGTCGTCGCTGCTCCACACCTGCACGCGCAGCGGCGTCCACGTGCGCGCGTCGACCGCGACCACGACGCGCCCCACGAGCGTCGTCGTGCTGGTCGGCGTCACGACCACCTGGTAGGCGTCGCGGCCGGCCACCTTCGTGGCGGCGTCGACGCTCACCGTCGCGTCCTGCTGCGCCCGCTCGAGCGCCTGACGTCCCAGCTCGGCGGGCGTCGGCAGGTCCGCCGGCGGGGTCGGCGGGTCGTCGCGCAGCGCCTGCGCACGGGCCGCGTCCTGCGGCGAGAGCGCGTAGTGCACGACCTCGTCGTCCGACGACGAGTACGTCCACGCCTGCGTGCCGTCGGTGACCGCCGAGTACTCCGACGCGGTGCCCAGCAGCGACACGCGCGAGCGCGCCTCGCCGTCGGTCCACACGCGCAGCGTCGTCGACCCGCCCAGCAGGCTCACCGGGTCCGCGCCGCCCACCTGCACGAGCGACAGGTCCGGCAGGCCGAGGCGCGCGGTGTGCACGACCGTGCCCGACAGCGCCTGCGGCTCGGCCTCGAGCACGCGCGCCACGAGCTCGTCGGGCTGCACGGCCGGCAGCCCGGCCGCGTCGGCGGACGCCAGCAGCGGGGGAGCGGCGAACGCGGCGCCCACGGCGACGACGGCGACGGCGGGCACCGCCCACGCGGCGCGGACGCGGGACCGGGGGGTGACGGGGGTCGTGTCCATGGGACCCACCGTGCGCCCCGGGGCCTGAGCGGAACCTGAGCGGCGTGCCACCCGCGCCCGGACGCGGGTGGGATGCTGCCGGGGTGCGCGTGCTCGTGGTCGACGACGAGGTCGGGCTGGTGCGCGCCCTGCGCCGCGGCCTGACCGCCGAGGGGTTCGCGGTCGACGCCGCGCACGACGGCGAGACGGGCCTGCGGATGGCCGTCGACGGCGAGTACGATGTGCTCGTCGTCGACGTCATGCTGCCGCGGCGCAACGGCTACGACGTCGTCACCGCGCTGCGCGCGCAGGACGTCTGGACGCCCGTGCTCATGCTGTCCGCCAAGGACGGCGAGCACGACGTGGCCGACGGGCTCGACGTCGGCGCCGACGACTACCTCACCAAGCCGTTCTCGTTCGTCGTGCTCGTCGCGCGGCTGCGCGCGCTCGTGCGCCGGCCCGTCGCGCCCCGCCCCGCGGTGCTGCGCGTCGGCGCGCTCGAGCTCGACCCCGCGACGCGCGCCGTCACGCGCGACGGCGCACCCGTCGAGCTCACGGTCCGCGAGACCGCCCTGCTGGAGTACCTGCTGCGGCACGCCGACCGCGTCGTCGGCAAGCTCGAGCTGCTCGACCACGTGTTCGACACGCGCGGCGAGGACCCGAACGTCGTCGAGGTGTACGTCGGGTACCTGCGCCGCAAGCTCGGGCGCGACGCCGTCACGACCGTGCGCGGCGCCGGGTACCGCGTCGGCGGGGTCGCGTGAGCCGGGCGCGGGACGCGTGGTGGCGCCGCACGTCGCTGCGCGCGCGCCTCACGCTCGTCGCGACCGCGTCGGTCGCCGTGGTGCTCGTCGTCGGCGCGTTCGCGCTCTCGGGCGTCGTGGGCGTCGCCCGCACCGCCGCCGTCGACACCGCCGTGCGCGAGCGGTCCGCGACGCTCGCCGCCCTCGTCGCCGACGACCGCGTGCCCGACGCGCTGCCCGTGACCCAGCCGGGCGAGGTCGCCCAGCTCCTCGACGCGTCCGGCGCGGTGCTCGCGACGTCGACCACCGCGAGCCGCACGCTGCCGGTCGTCGACGCGGCCACGCTGACGGCGTGGCGCGAGCGCGCGGGCGGCCGCGTGCTCGTCGTCGGCACCGAGGCCAGCGCGTACGACCGGGTCGCGCGCGCGGCCGTGCGCGCCGTCACCTACCGCGGCGGACCCGCGACGCTCGTCACGACCGTCCCGCTCACCGACGTCGAGGGCGTGGTGCGCGCGCTGCGCGTCGCGCTGCTGCTGGTCGTGCCCGTGCTCACCGTCGGGTTCGCGCTCGTGCTGCGCGCGCTGCTCGGGCGCGTGCTCGCGCCCGTCGAGGACCTGCGAGCCGCGGCCGACCGGGTCGCGCTCGCGGGCGGGCCGGGGTCGCTGCCCGTGCCCGCCGCCGACGACGAGCTCGGCGCGCTGGCCCGCACGCTCAACGCGATGCTCGACCGCCTCGAGACCGCCGCGGCCCGTCAGCGCACGTTCGTCGCGGACGCGGCGCACGAGCTGCGCTCACCCGTCGCGGCGGCCCGCGCCGCGGTCGAGGTGGCGGCCGCCCACCCCGAGGCGTACCCGGTCGCGGACCTCGTCGCCGACCTCGCGCCCCAGGTCGCGCGCATGCAGGGCCTGGTCGACGACCTGCTGGTGCTCGCGCGCGTCGGCGCGACACCGGCCGCGCGCGGGCCCGTCGACCTCGCCGAGGTCGCGGCCGAGGCCGCCGCGTCCGTCGTGCCGACCGCCGACGCGCGCGGCGTCGAGGTCACCGTGACCGGTGCCGCGACCGCCCTGGGGGCCGCCGGGCCGACGACGCGCGCCGTGCGCAACCTCGTCGACAACGCCGCGCGGCACGCGCGCTCCGCCGTCGCCGTGCGGGTCGAGCGGCGCACGGGGGACGCCGGCGTCGACGACGCCGTCCGGGTCGTCGTCGACGACGACGGCCCGGGCGTGCCGCCGGGCGACCGTGAGCGCGTGTTCGAGCGGTTCGTGCGCCTCGACGCGGCGCGCGAGCGCGACGCCGGCGGCACGGGCCTCGGTCTCGCGATCGCCCGCGAGGTCGCGCGCGAGCAGGGCGGCGACGTCACGCTCGACGAGTCCCCGACCGGCGGCCTGCGCGCCGTGCTCACGCTGCCCGCCGGCTGACGCCGTGCGACGATCCTGCTGGTCCGCGCGCCGCGCGGGCGCAGCAGGACCACCGGGGAGGGTGCACGTGCCGCAGACGGTCCGGGCCTCGCAGGCGCCGAACGGGCTCAACGTGCGCATCGACCGCGTGCGGATCGGCGGCCTCGCGCTGCGCACGTGGACGACGTGGATCCAGGAGACCGACGACGTGCCCGTCGCCGACCGGCGCGACATCGTGCTCGTGCACGGCCTGGGCGTCAGCTCGGAGTACTTCGAGCGGCTCGCGGTGCACCTCGGCCGCGTCGGGGCCGTGCACCTGCTGGACCTGCCCGGGTTCGCCGGCGTCCCGCGGCCCGACCGCCACCTCGAGATCGACGACTTCGCGCGGCTCATCGCGCGGTGGGTCGAGCACGTCGGCCTCGAGCGGCCCACGTTCCTCGGGCACTCGATGGGCTCGCAGATCGTCACCGAGGTCCTCGCGAGCCACCCGGGGATCGCGTCGCACGCCGTGCTGATCGGTCCGCCGGTCAACGCGCAGGAGCGCTCCGTCCCGCGGCAGGCGCTGCGGCTGCTGCAGAGCTCGGTGCACGAGTCGCCGCGCACGCGCGGCATCGCCCTGCGCGGGTACGTCGAGTGCGGGCCGCACTGGTTCGCGCAGGTGTTGCCGCGCATGCTGCGCTACCCGATCGAGGACCGGCTCCCGGCGGTCGACGTGCCCGTGCTCGTCGTGCGCGGCGAGCACGACCACGTGGCGCCGCGCGCGTGGGCGCAGCTGCTCGCCGACGCCGCGCCCGACGGCCGCTGGGTCGAGATCGCCGGGGCGTCGCACGCCGTGATCTACGAGCACAGCCGCCAGGTCGGCGACCTCGTGCTGGAGCACGTGCGGCGATGAGCACGGCGCCGGGCGGGCCGAGGGCCCTGGGGCGACGCGTGGCGACCGCGCGGCACCGCGCTCGTCAGGGGGTCGCGTGGGCCCGGGACTACGCGTGGATCGTCGGCGCGCAGCTGCGGGCGCTGCGGCCGGTGCGGGCCGACGCGTGGGCCGCGGGGGACCGGGCGCCCGTGCTGCTGCTGCCGGGCATCTACGAGCGCTGGCCGGTCATGGCGGACCTCGCGCGTGCGCTGCTCGCGGCGGGTCACCCGGTGCACGTCGTGCCCGGCCTCGGGCTCAACGGCCGCCCGCTCGCGGCGTCGGCGCGCGTCGTCGCGGCGCGCGTCGAGGAGCTCGGGCTGCGCGGCGTCGTGCTGGTCGCGCACTCCAAGGGCGGGCTGATCGGCAAGCTCGTGATGGGCGACCCGGACTCCGGGCGGTGCGTCGCGGGGCTCGTCGCCGTGAACACGCCGTTCGCCGGGTCGGTCTACGCGCGGTGGTTCCCGGTGCGGTCGGTGCGCGCGCTGTCGCCGCGCGACCCGCACGTGCGGGCGATCGCGCGCGAGGTCGCCACGCACGCCCGGACCTGGTCGCTGTACGCCCGGTTCGACCCGCACGTGCCGGCGGGCGGCGAGCTGCCCGGCGCCGTCAACGTGCGGCTGCCGCTCGACGGCCACTTCCGCCCGCTGGGCGACCCCCGCCTGCACGCGGCCGTGGTCGACGCGGTCGCCCACCTGACCGGCACCGCACCCGGGCCGGACGCCGCCCGCGACGCCCGGCCCGCGGCGGGGTGATCGGTCGTCGGCTCAGTGGTGGGCCGGTGCGGCGGTGCCCGCCGGGGCCGGGCGCACGGCGAACGCCGCGGCGATCGCGGGGAGGGTCAGCAGCGCACCGCCGAGGAACGCCGCGTGCACGCCGCCGGCGGTCGCGGCGGCGGTGGACGCGCCGTCCGCCGCCAGCCCGGCGGCCGTGGCCGAGAGCACCGTGACGAACAGCGCGGTACCGGCCGCACCGGCGACCTGCTGGACGGTGCCGATCACGGCGCTGCCGTGCGAGTACCGCTCGGGCACGACCGACCCCAGCGCCGACGTGAACAGCGGAGTGAAGACCAGCGCGAGGCCCGCCGACATGGTGAGGTGCGCCACGACGACCATCCACGGCGCGCTGCCCTCGCCGAGCAGCAGCGCCATGCCCCACGTGGCCGTGCTCACCAGGATCGTGCCGGGCACGAGCAGCGGGCGCGGGCCGACCTTGTCGTAGGCGCGGCCCACGAGCGGCGCGAGCAGACCCATGAGCAGACCGCCCGGCAGCAGCATGAGGCCCGTGCGCAGCGTGTCGAGGCCCAGCACGTCCTGCGCGTAGATCGGGAGCATGATGATGACGCCGAACAGCGCCATCATCATGACGGCCATCATGGCCACGCCCACGGCGAACGTCCGCGAGCGGAACGTGCGCAGGTCGAGCAGCGCCGCGTCGGTGCGCTGCAGCCGGATCTGCCGCGCGACGAACAGCGTGAGGCCGGCCGCGCCCGCGAGCAGCGTGGCGGCCGTCGCGACGCGCGACCCGCCGTGCGCGGCCTCGCCGATGCTCGACAGCCCGAACACGAGCCCGCCGAACGCGACGGCGGACAGCAGCACCGACAGCACGTCGACGCGCGCCTGGCGCGGCTCGGTGACGTTCGGCAGGCGCAGCGCGCCCAGCACGAGCGCGACCGCGGCGATCGGCAGCACGAGCCCGAACATCCACCGCCACGACAGCACCGACAGGATCAGTCCCGAGATCGTGGGCCCGAGCGCGGGGGCGACCGAGATCACGATCGAGATGTTGCCCATGGTGCGGCCGCGCGACGCCGGCGGGGTCACGGTCATCACCGTGGTCATGAGCAGCGGCAGCATGACCGCGGTGCCCATGGCCTGCACGACGCGGCCCGCGAGCAGCACGGGGAAGCCGGGCGCGAGCGCGCAGATCAGCGTGCCGAGGCCGAACAGGCTCATGGCCGTGAGGAACGCGCCGCGGGTCGTGGTGCGCTGCAGGAAGAAGCCGGTGACGGGGATGACGACGGCCATGGTCAGCAGGAACGCGGTCGTGAGCCACTGCGCGGTGCTCGCGGTGACGTCGAGGTCGTGCATGAGGCGCGGCAGCGCGACGCCCATGATCGTCTCGTTGAGGATCACGACGAACGTCGAGACGAGGAGCAGCGCGACCGCGAGCCGGTCGCGCGCGGAGAGCGTGGTGGGGGCCTCGACGGCGTCGGAGGTCCGGGCGGACGGCTCGACGACGGTCGTCGGCTGGTCGGTGCGGTCGGTCACGTGGGTCGCCTGTCGCGTCGGGCCCCGGGGCGGGGCGTGCGGGTCCGAGGGGCCGTCGGGGCCGGGTGAGGGGTCGCGGGCGTCGTCACCGCGCGCCGCCAGTCTGTGACGCCAACCCGTGCCGGGTCGACGTCATTCCCTGCAGACCGGTGCCGCGCGGCGAACTCGTCGGGCCGCACGGCGGCGTCACGACGCGGACGCGCCCCGCGCAAGAGCGACGCGCGCACCGACGCCGGACGCGCCGACGGGTCCGGTGCGCGTCGGCGCCGGACCCGTCGTGCAGCGCGGGGTGCGCTCAGGCGTCGGCGAGGACGCCGTCGAGCAGCCCGAGGACGATCGTCGCGGACCGCTCCGCCGCGTCGTCGACGTGCGCCGAGAAGTCGACGCCCGCGATCGGGCCGCACAGGTCGGAGATGCCGCGCACCGACACGAACGGCACGCCCGCGAGGTGCGCGGTGTGCGCGAGCGCGGCCGACTCCATGTCGCACGCGAGCGCACCCGGGAACGCCTCGCGCATGCCGACGACGCGCTCGGCGTCGACGAACACGTCGCTCGACAGGATCGTGCCGGTCCGGACCGTGAGCCCGCCCGCGTCGACGCCCGCGACCGCGGCGAGCAGCGCCGGGTCGGCGTCGTACCGCGCGGGCATGCGCGGCACCTGCCCGAGCTCGTACCCGAACACGCGCGCGTCGGCCGCGCCGTACACGGTGTCGGCGCCGACGACGACGTCGCCGACGCGTACGTCGAGGCCCATGCCGCCGGCCGAGCCCGCGCTCAGCACCGCGCGGGCCCCCGATCCGTGCAGCGCGAGCGCGGCAGCGGTCGCGGCGTTGACGAGCCCGATGCCGCAGGTCACGAGCAGCACGCGCGGGCCGCCGAGGTCGAGCACGCGGCGCGCGGCGCCCGCGACGTCGACCTCGTCGCCGACGGCGGTCGCCCGGTCGAGGAACGGCGACGCCTCGACGCCCATGGCCGTGACGACGACCGCGTCGACCCGCACGCCGGGTGCGGCGGACAGGTCGGTGCTCACGCGGTGACCGTGGCCCACGCGTCGCGCTGCGCGAGGAACGCGCGCGCGGCGTCCTGCGCACCCGTCAGCGTGTGGTTCGCGCCCCAGCCGCACTGCACCTCGTTGGCCGCGGGGACCTCCGTCGCGTCGAGCACGTCCGTGAGCGTCGCGGCGACCAGCTCGGCGACCTCCTCGGTGCTCCAGCGACCCTCGAGCATGAGGTAGAAGCCCGTCTGGCAGCCCATGGGGGAGAAGTCGAGCACGCGGTCGGAGTGGTTCCGCGAGTGCTCGGCGAACAGGTGCTCGAGCGAGTGCACGGCCGGCATCTCGAGGTGCGCGACGTTGGGCTGCGTGAAGCGCACGTCGAACTTGGAGATGACGTCCCCGTGCGGCAGCTGCTTGAGGTCCGCGAGCCGGAGGTACGGCGCGGCGACGGTCCGGTGGTCGAGGTTGAACGACTCGACGTTCATGCGAGGTGTGTCCACGGCACCAGTCTGCGCCATCGGGGGCCGGTCGCGCCGGGGCGTCCGGGGCGACCGGGCCGGGGTCAGCGGGAGCGCAGCTCGACCAGCACGCGCGGCAGCTCGTCGAGCAGCTCGCGCGCGAGGTACCCGAGCGGCCCGACGGCGGCCGCGAGGCGGTCGCCCGCGAGCCCGTGCGCCTCGACGCCGAAGCACGCGGCCTGCACGGGGTCCGCGCCGCGCGCGAGCAGCCCGGCCACGGCGCCCGCGAGCACGTCGCCGCTGCCGGACGTGCCGAGGCCCGAGTGCCCGGTCGACGAGCGCCAGCGCCGGCCCCCGGGCTCGGCGACGACGCCCGCGCACACCACGACCGTGCCGTAGGCGTCGGCCAGCCGGGCGGCGACGGGCTCGTCGCCGTCGTCGTGCCCCTCGTCGGGCGCCGCGTCGGACGACCCGAGCAGGTAGGCGGCCTCGGTGGAGTTCGGCGTCAGCACGGCCCGCCCGCGCACGGCCTCGCGCACGTCCGACGCGTCGCGCAGCACGCCGAGCGCGAACGCGTCGAGCACGAGCGGCGTCGTCGCGGGGGCGTGGGCGAGCACGGTGCGCAGCAGCGCGAGCGTCCCGGCGGGCGCGTCCAGCCCGGGGCCGACCACGACGACGTCGGCGCGCGCGAGCTCGGCGTCCAGGACGCCGTCGCCGGGCCCGGCGACGGCGCCGTCGGGGCGCTCGGGCAGCCCGAGCACGCCGGCCTCGGGCACCGCGACCGCGAGCGGACCGGCGACCGACGCGGCGACGCCCAGGGACAGCCGCCCCGCGCCGACCCGCAGGGCCGCGAGCCCCGCGAGCAGGACGGCGCCCGGCGTGCCGCGCGCACCGCCGAGCACGAGCACGCCGCCGCGCGCGTCCTTGCCACCGGTCGGCTCCGGCAGCGGGTGCTCCCGCAGCAGCGCGGGGCTCAGGACGGCGGTGTCACCCATGCGTGTCCTCCGTGCCCTCGTGCTCGGTGATCGGCGCGTCGAGCTCGGCCAGGTGCGCGACGTCGTCGAACGCCGCGAGCCGCCACGCGCCGTCGACCCGGTCGAGACGCGTGACGGACGCGTTGTGCACGCTGCTGCCGCGCACGATCGTCATGAGCTCGTCCTCGGTGAGCTCCTCGAGCACGTAGCGCAGCAGCATCACGACCGCGTCGTGCACGACGACGAGCACGCGCCGGCCGGCGTCCCGCTCCTGCAGGTCGCGCAGCGCCGCGCGCAGCCGCAGCGCGACGTCGGCCCACGACTCGCCGCCGGGCGGGCGGTGGTACATCTTGCCGAGGTGCCGGCGGCGCTCGGCCTCGGCCGGGTGGTGCTCGAGCACGCCGCGCCACGTGAGGCGGTCGAGCACGCCCAGCTCGCGGTCACGCAGCCGCTCGTCGAGACGCACCGGCAGGTCGAGGCCGGCGGTCTCGAGCGCGATCCGCGCGGTCTGCTGCGTGCGCACGTACGGCGAGCACCACACGACCTCGGGCACCTCACCGGCCGGGAGGTCCGCGAGCCACGCGCCGAGCGCCTTCGCCTGCTCGCGGCCGCGCTCCGACAGCGGCGTGTCGGCGTCCCGCGTCGCGACGTCGACGACGAGGGCCTGCGTGCGCTCGGCGTGCGTGGCCGCGACGTTGCCGACGCTCTCGCCGTGACGCACGAGCACGAGGCTCGCGGGGGCGGGCGTCACCGGCGGTCGCGCTCCTCGAGCGCCGGCAGGATCGTCGTCGGGATCGCGAACGCGAGGCCGAACGCGAGGATCCCCGCGGTCGCGACGAGTGCGCCCGTGGTGCCGTCCTTGCTGCTGAAGCCGATGGTGAGCAGCGCGAACGCACCGACGAACAGCACGAGGCACAGCACGCCGCTCAGCGCGCGCGTGGGCGCCTCGGGGGCCGGGTCGGTGCTGCGGGCGCCGGTGTCGTTGCTCATCGGGGTCCTCCTCGAGTGGTGCGACGGTGAGCGGCCAGTATCCCGGCGCGGCGCGACGGGGGCACGCCCGCGCAGCCCTCGGCGTGCCGCGCGCCCCGCGACCCGCGCGCCGGCGCGGCCCGTCAGCGCATCGGCAGGGCACGCCGCCCCCGCGGCCCGTACGCGGGCATCGCGCCGCGGTACGCGACCTCCAGCAGCACGAGCACACGCTGACGGTGCCCGGCCCACGGCGCGAGCAGGTGCAGCATGCCGGCGTCGTCCGCGCGCCGGCCCGTCAGCGCCCACCCGACGAGGTGCGGGAGGTGGGCGTCCCCGACCTGCACGGCGTCCGGGTCGCCCAGCGCGCGCGACGTGACCTCCGCCGCGGTCCACGGGCCGATGCCGGGCACGGTCTGCAGGCGCCGCCCGAGCTCGGCGGGTGCGAGGTCGGGCGTCAGCCGGTGCGCCACGGCGGCGGCGTGCCGGACCGCGTCGGCGCGGTGCGCGTCGATGCCCGCCTGCCGCCACTCCCACACCGGCAGGGCTCGCCACGCCGCGGGCGGCGGCGCGACGCGCAGGCCCGCCGGCGCGGGCCCGGGGGCGGGGTCGCCGTGCCGCGCGACGAGACGGCGCCACGACGCCTTGGCGTCGCTGCCGACGACGCGCTGCTCGAGGACCGACGTCACGACCGTGGACCACACGTCGCCGCCGCGCGCGAGCCGCAGCGACGCGTGCGTGCGGTGGGCGCGCGCGACCGCGGGGTGCAGGTGCGCCGCGAACCCGGTCGGGTCGTCGAGCAGGCCGAGCAGACCGGGCACGTCGGCGAGCACGTCGGCCGCGCCGGGCCCCCACGCGTCGGCGCGCACGCCCCCCGGGACGCCGGTGAGGCGCAGCGTCGCGGGCCCGGACGCCCGGCGCGTCGCGTGCCAGACGGCGCCGTCGACGGTGGCCCACGTGGGGTCGCCCGGGCCGCGGCGCAGGCGGCCGACCGTGCGTCGCGGGTCGACGTGCCCCGGGCACGCGACGACCGTGCCGACGTCGCCGGTCGCGTGCGGGGCGCGCGGCGGCGCGGTCACGGGATGGGCGGCGGTCACACCTCCAGGATGCACCCGGGCGCCGACGCGCCCGTTCGGCGTGCCGCGCCCGGTGACGCGCGGCACACTCGGCGCGTGACGACGGGACCGGGCGTGCGCGACGGCGGGCTCGCCGTGCGCCGCGAGGGCGCGGTGCTGCGCGTCGTGCTCGACGGCGCGGTGGACCTGGCGGTGCGCGAGCGGGACACGCCGCCGCTGTGGGCGGCGCTCGCGGAGCCCGACGTCACGGGCGTCGAGGTCGACGCGGGCGCCGTGACGTTCCTCGACTCCAGCGGCCTGTCGGTGCTCGTGCGCCTCGCGCGGGACGCCGACGAGCGCGGCGTCCCGCTGCGGCTGACGGCGATGAGCCCGCGCGTCGCGGACCTGCTCGACGCGACCGGTGTGCGCGACTGGATCGCGGGCCTCGGGGCGGGTCCCGGCCCGACGGGCGACGCGGCGCGCTGACGCGTCAGCGGCCCCGCAGTCGCTCGATCGCCCGGCGGTCGCGCTTGGTGGGCCGGCCCGCGCCGCGGTCGCGCTGCGCCGCGACCGCGACCTGGGTGCGCGGCACGGGGGCGGGGGAGCGGTCGAGGTAGGAGGCCTGCGCGATCTCCGCGGACACGCGCTTGACCAGCAGCCGGTGCACGACGACGAGCCGTTCGCGGCCCGCGCCGCGGATCTGCACCTCGTCGCCCGGGACGACCTGCGTCGCGGGCTTGGCGCGCTCGCCGTTGACGCGCACGTGGCCCGCGCGGCACGCGGCCCCGGCGGCCGAGCGCGTCGGGAACAGCCGCACCGCCCACGCCCAGGCGTCGACGCGGACCCGGCCCTGCGGCTCGGCCACGGTGCACCTCCCGTCCGGCTCCCGACGCCGTGCGCGTCGTCGGGGCCAGCCTGCCACGCGGTGCGGCGCGCGGGTCGTCGGCGAGCGGGCGCGAGGCCGCGTGACCGCCCGACGGCGACGGGGTCGACGGTGAAACGCCTCGACGGTCCCGCGCGCGGCGGGTCCGCGCGACGCTCGGCCCCGTGGGCGTGCGCCGCCCGCCCGCGCCGCGCGCGGACCCGCGTCGAAGGAGCCGTGAGCATGGCCACCAGCCCTCCGTCCCGCCCCGTCCGTCGTCGGCTGCTCCGTGCGCTCGCGACCGTCGTCGGTCTCGCGCTGCTCGTGCCGGCCGGTGCCGCGACCGCGCCGGGTGCGCTCGCGGCTCCCGGGGCGGCCTCGGTCGCCCCGTCCGTCGCGGCCGACGCCGAGCCCGTCCGCGTCATGGCGCTCGGCGACTCCATCACGGGCTCGCCCGGCTGCTGGCGCGCGCTGCTCCACCGCGACCTGACCGCCGCCGGGCACCGCGTGGACATGGTCGGCACCCTGCCGCCGCAGGGCTGCGGGATCGCGCACGACGGCGACAACGAGGGGCACGGCGGGGCGCTCGTGACGAACGTCGCTGCGTCCGGCGAGGCGGCCGCGTGGTTCGCGGCCACGCGCCCGCAGGTCGTGCTCGTGCACTTCGCGACCAACGACGTGTGGAGCGCACGGACGCCGCAGCAGGTCCTTGACGCGTGGACGACGCTCGTGCGGCAGATGCGCGCGGTCGACCCGCACGTCGTGGTCGTGGTCGCGCAGATCATCCCCGTCGCGCCGCCGTCGTGCGCGCAGTGCCCGGCCCGCACCGAGGCGCTCAACGCCGAGGTCCCCGCGTGGGCCGCCGCGACGTCGACGCCGGGCTCGCCCGTGCTGGTCGCCGACCACTGGACCGGCTGGGACCCCGCGCGCGACACGTCGGACGGCGTGCACCCGAACGACGCCGGCACGGTGCGCATGGCCGCGACCTGGCTGCCCGTGGTCGAGCGGGCGCTCGCGCTCGTCGAGGGCACGGCGCCGACGCCCGGCCCGACGCCCACCGTCACCCCGACGCCCACCGCGACCCCGACCCCGACGCCGATCTCGACGTCGACGCCCACCTCGACACCCACGCCCACCCCGCCCGCGGGCGCGGCCTGCACGGCCGCCCTCACGGTCACGAGCCGGTGGCCGGGCGGCTTCGTCGCGACCGTGCGCGTGACGAGCAGCGGCACGTCGGCCACGTCCGGCTGGCAGGTCGCGGTGCCGCTGCCGGCCGACCGGGTCGCGCACGCCTGGAGCGCCACCGTGTCGGGCTCGTCGCCGGTCACGTTCGGCGCGGTCGCGTGGAACGGCGCGCTCGCGCCCGGTGCGGCGACCGAGCTCGGCTTCCAGGGCACGGGCGAGCCACCTGCCGGGGCGGTCACCTGCACGGCACGCTGACGCGGGCGCGGCGGGTCGCGGCCGTCGGCCAGGACCCGTCCGCGGCCCGCGCGCGCGTCCCGGACGCACGACGGCCCGCGGTCCGCACGACGACCCCGCTCGGGGTGCCGTGCCGACCGCGGGCCGCGGTGCGGGCGCCGTCGCCGTGCCGCGACGGCTGCGCGGGTCAGTCCCGCAGCTCGAGGTACCTCGCGATGAGCGACCGGGTCGACGGGTCCTGCGCGTCGAGCGCGGCCGCGTCGCCCTGCACCGCGGGGGCGATCTCGAGAGCGAGCTTCTTGCCCAGCTCGACGCCCCACTGGTCGAACGAGTCGATGCCCCACACGACGCCCTGCGCGAACGTGATGTGCTCGTACAGCGCGATGAGCTGCCCCACGACCGACGGCGTGAGCGCCGGCGCGAGGATCGACGTGGTGGGGCGGTTCCCCGAGAACACGCGCGCGGGCACGATCTCCTCGGCGGTGCCCTCGGCGCGCACCTCGTCGGCGGTCTTGCCGAACGCGAGCGCCTTGGTCTGCGCGAAGAAGTTCGCGAGGAACAGCGCGTGCACGTCGGTCTCGCCGTCGCGCAGCGGGTACGCGGGGTTGGCGACCGCGATGAAGTCGGCCGGGATGAGGCGCGTGCCCTGGTGGATGAGCTGGTAGAACGCGTGCTGGCCGTTGGTGCCGGGCTCGCCCCAGAAGACCTCGCCGGTCTGCGTCGTGACGGGCGTGCCGTCCCAGCGCACGGACTTGCCGTTGGACTCCATGGTGAGCTGCTGCAGGTACGCCGGGAACCGGTGCAGCTGCTGCGCGT
Organism: Cellulomonas sp. FA1; assembly: GCF_000986825.1. Lineage (NCBI taxonomy): Bacteria > Bacillati > Actinomycetota > Actinomycetes > Micrococcales > Cellulomonadaceae > Cellulomonas > Cellulomonas sp. FA1. The sequence goes on from NZ_LBMY01000001.1 coordinate 372,402, forward strand.
ACGGGAGCACGGCGTGCGTGTGCGCGCCGAGGAAGTTGACGTACCAGACGTTGAGCAGGCCCATGAGGAACGGCACGTTGCGCTCGAACGGGGTCGTGCGGGCGTGCTCGTCGACCGCGTGGAAGCCCGCGAGCAGCTCGCGGAACGCGTCGGGGCCGATCGCGATCGCGAGGGACGTGCCGATCGCGGAGTCGACCGAGTAGCGCCCGCCGACCCAGTCCCAGAACCCGAACGCGTTGGCCGGGTCGATGCCGAACTCGGCGACCTTGTCGAGCGCCGTCGAGACCGCGACGAAGTGCTGCGCGACCGCGCCGCGCCGCGCCTCGTCGGTGTCCTCGATGCGGCCCTCGCCGACGAGCCGCTCCCACAGCCAGGCGCGCGCCAGACGCGCGTTGGTGAGGGTCTCGAGCGTCGTGAACGTCTTGGACGCGACGATGAACAGCGTGGTCGTCGGGTCGAGGTCGGCCGTCTTCTGCGCGAGGTCGGTCGGGTCGATGTTGGAGACGAACCGCACCTCGAGGTCGTCGGCGACGTACGGCGCGAGCGCCTCGTAGACCATGACGGGCCCGAGGTCGGAGCCGCCGATGCCGATGTTGACGACCGTGCGCACGCGCTCGCCCGTGACGCCGGTCCACGCGCCCGAGCGGACCTTCTCGGCGAACGCGGACACCTCGGCCAGCACGCGCTGCACGTCCTCGTCGACCTGCTGCCCGTCGACGACCAGGGGAGGCTGCGCGCCCGCGGGGCGGCGCAGCGCGGTGTGCAGCACCGCGCGGTCCTCGGTGACGTTGATGCGCTCGCCCGCGAGCATCGCGGCGAACCGGTCGGTGAGCTGCACCTCGTCCGCGAGACGCGCCAGCAGCGCGATCGTCTCGTCGGTCACGAGGTTCTTCGACAGGTCGACCGTGAGGTCCGCGAGCGGCAGCGTGAGGCGCTGCGCGCGCTCGGGGTCCTGCGCGAACCACGTGCGCAGGTCGGGGCGCAGCGTGCTCTCGTGCTCCGAGAGCGCCTGCCAGGCGCTCGTGGTCGTCGGGTCGATGGGCGGCGTGGGCACGGGGTTCTCCAGGGTTCGACGAGCGGGGTGCGACTCGCGCACCCGCCCACCGTAGGGCCGGTGGGTGCGTTCTCGCACGGGACGTCCGGTCGTGCGCCGCGGCTACCGTGGGCGTCATGTCCCGCGTCCCCGTCGCGGCGGTCGCCGCCACCGGTCTCGTCGTCGCGTTCGCGCTCGCCCAGGGCACGGGCGTGCGCTGGCTCGGCGGGCTGGTGCTGCTGGTCACGGCCGCGTGGTGCCTGCGCGTGGCGGTGCCGCGCGTCGGGTGGTGGCGGCCCGTCGTCGTGCTCGTGGTGGGGCTCGCGCTGTTCGTCGCGTCGCACGTCGCGGCCGACGTCGCCGGGCCGTGGCCGGCCGTGCTCACGGCGGCGGCCGTGCTCGGTGCGACGGCCTGGGGGCTCGTCGACCGGGCACGGCCGCGCGCGCGTCGGACCGGTGCGGGGTCCGTCAGCGGTACGTGATGCCGGACGGGTTGTAGCCGCACGCGGCGCTGGGGCCGGTCGCGACCTTCGTCGGCTCGCCCGACGTGACCCCGCGGTACTCCTCGCAGATCGCGATCTTGCGGGACGGGTCGTTGACGACCGTCACGCCGGTGATCGTCGCGCGGTCCCCGAGGTTGGGGTTGATGCCGACGAGCGCCTTGCCCGGGGCGGTCACGAGCACGTTCTGCACCTGGACGGTGCGGGCGTGCTGGGTCGAGCAGTTGCCGCACGAGCGGTAGAGCTTGCCGAAGTCGCTGACCTGGAAGTTCTTGATCACGAACGTGCCGGGGCCGTTGTGCTGGAACACCTTGTCGGACGCGAGGCGCGCGCCGCCGCCGTCGACGGTCATGGTCTGGGACGCGGACGTGCCCTTGAACGTCGCGGCGTCCTCGCCGACGTCCTCCCACCAGACGTTCTGCAGCGTGCAGGTGCCGCGGCAGTGGATGCCGTCGCCGGCGCCGGTCCCGAGGATGACGTTCTTGAGGACGGCGCCGTCCGCGAGCTCGAACATGGGGGGCTGGCCCTCGTCCTGGCCGCCCGACGCGATGCCGTAGTAGCGGACCATGCCCATGTCGCGCGTGCCCTGGATCTTGATGGTCGCCGAGACCTTCTGCTGCCCCTGGGCGGTCGGCCACGCCGGGAACGCGCCGGGAGCGGTGGTCGGCTGCGGCGTCGGCTGCGTGGGCGCGCCGCTGCCGACCCGCACGAGCTGCCACTGCTGGTTGTACTGGTTGTTGTCGGTGAGCTGCGTGACGGTCGCGCCGTCGGCGGTGGACCGGTCGGTGACCGTGACGACCTTGGACGAGTGCCGGTTGACGAGCCGGACGTAGGCGCCGCTCGCGGAGTCGACGAGCTTGAACTGCTGGTTGGTCGCGCCGAGGTCGGTGTACTGCCGGAACCCCGCACCGTCGGCGGTGGACCACTCCCACAGGTCGAGCACCTTGCCCGAGTGCCGCGACTTCAGGCGGTACCAGCCCGACCCGGAGTCGACGAACTGCCACTGCTGCCACGCGCCGTCGTTGCGCGGCCACTGCTGGATGACGGCGCCGTCGGCAGTCGACGTGTCCCGCACGTCCATGACCTTGCCGGACTGCCGGTTGACCAGGACGTACCAGGCGGTGGTGTCGACGCTCGCGGCGGACGCCGCCGGCGCGGTCGTCAGGGCCAGCGTGCCGCCGAGCGCGAGCACGAGCGCGGCGGTGAGCACGGCGCGCAGCGGCGGCCGGGCGGTGCGGGGTCTGCGGTGCATGGGGTCCTCCCGGGACGTGGGCACGGGCGTGCGGGGAGCCAAGCACGGTCGTGCGGCCCGCGAGAAGGGCGCCGGGCACGGTGAAACGTTGAAGGTGTGAGCGTTCACACGGTCGTGGTCCGGACGCGCGCCGTGCCTGGTGCGCCGCGGCTGCGCGCGCGCGTCTGGGACGATGCCGCGATGAGCACGCGACTGGTCTGCTGCGGCCTGACGACGCTCGACGTCACGCAGGTGGTCGACCGGGTGCCGGGTGCCGACGAGAAGGTCGTCGCCGACGGCCTCGACGTGACGTTCGGCGGACCCGCGGCGAACGCGGCCGCCGTGGCGGTCGCTCTGGGCGTGCCGACGACGCTCGTGACGGTGCTGGGTGCCGGCCCGCTGGCGGACGTCGCCCGCGCGGGTCTGGCGGCCGCGGGCGTGGACGTCGTGGACCTCGCGCGTGGTGCCGAGGGCGTGCTGCCGGTCTCGACGGTGCTCGTGACGCGCGGCACGGGGGAGCGTGCGGTGGTGTCGGTCAACGGCGCACGGGCGCCGCACGTCGCGGCGGACGTGCGCGTGCTCGACGGCGCGACCGCGCTGCTGGTCGACGGCCACCACGCGGGCGCGGCGGTGCCCGTGGCGCGCGCGGCACGCGCCGCCGGGCTGCCCGTGCTGCTGGACGGCGGGTCGTGGAAGCCGACGACGCCGGACCTGCTCGCGGTCGTGGACCACGCGGTGCTCTCGGCCGACCTGCTGGTCCCGGGCCTCGCGGACCCGCGCGCGGCGACGGGCGCGGAGCAGGAGGACGCCGTGGCGGCGGTGCTCGCCGCCGTGGCCGCGCACGGCCCGCGGTTCGTCGCGCGCAGCGCCGGCGCGGGCGACGTGCGCGTGCGGCGCACGGTCGCCGGGGGTGGCGTGGTGCACGAGCGCGTGCGCCCCGCGAGGGTCGGCGCGGGCGACGTCGTGGACACGCTGGGGGCGGGTGATGTGCTGCACGGTGCGACGGCCGCGGCGCTCGCGCGGGGGAGCGGCTCGCTCGACGCGCTCGTCGAGGGGGTCCGGTGCGCGACCGTGTCGGTGCGGTACGCGGGTGCGCGCGGGTGGCTCGCCGCCGCCAACGAGGGCGTGGTCCCCGAGGTGCTCACCGGCGCCTGACCCGCGCGCGTGCCACGCCCGCCCTGCTCCTGTCAGCGTCGCTGTCCTGGCCCGGTCCTGGCTCTGCCCCGCGTTTGACCTGCAGCGACGTCGTGCGACGAGGCCCGTGTTACCGCCGCGTCGCCTGCCGGGCACACCCGTGTGAACACCCGATCACGATGTGATCACGGTCACTCACGACCCTTGACGGCGATTAATAAGGAAGGTCTACTAACAAACATGTCCACGACGACGAGGTCCGGGGCGGGCCGCCCGGGCGGCCCGGTCCAGCGCCAGCTGCGACCGACCGCCAAGGTGCTCCCGGAGCACGCGCGGGCCCACAACCGGGCGCTCGTGCTCGGGCACCTCTTCCACGAGGGCCCGTCGTCCCGCGCCGACATCGCGCGCAGCACGGGCCTCACGCGCGTGACCGTCTCCGACCTGGTCGCCGCGCTGCTCGCCGAGGACCTCGTCGCCGAGCTCGGCGTCCGCTCCGAGGCCCGCGTCGGCAAGCCCGCGACCCTCGTCGGGCTGCGCGCCGACGACCACCACGTCGTCACGCTCGACCTCACCGACGACGACACCGTGCACGGCGCCGTCATGACGCTCGTCGGGGAGGTCGTGCGCCGCGAGCGCGTCCCCACCGGCGGCGCGACCGGCGAGGTCGCGCTCGCGCTCGTCGAGGACGTCGCGCGTCGGCTCGTCGCCGCCGCCGCGCGGCCCGTCGTGGGCGTCGGCATCTCGTCGCCCGGCGTCATCGACGACGCGGGTCGCGTCGTCGAGGCGCCCAACCGCGGCTGGTACGACGTGCCGCTCGCGTCCCGGCTCTCCGCCGCGCTGGGCGTGCCCGTGCACGTCGCCAACGACGCCAACACGCGCGCGCTGGGGGAGTACACCTACGGCGGCGCCGACCCGAGCACCATGATCGTCACCGTCGGCCAGGGTGTCGGCGCCGGGCTCCTCGTGGACGGCGCGCTCGTGCGCGGCCGCGGCCACGCGGCCGGCGAGATCGGGCACGTCACCGTCGTCGACGACGACACGCCGGGCGAGGCGCCGCAGCCCTGCGCGTGCGGCCGCGCCGGCTGCCTCGAGACCGTGCTGAGCGCGCCGGCCCTGCGCCGTCGCACCGCCGGTCTCGCCCCCGAGGACGCCGACGCCGCGCTGGCGTCGGTCGGACGGACGCTGGGCCGCTGCCTCGCGCCCGTCGTCAGTGCGCTCAACCTCGCCGAGGTCCTGCTCTCCGGTCCGGACGAGCTGCTCGACGGACCCCTGCGGGAGGCGGCGACCACCATGCTCCGCGACCGGACGATGCCCGTGATCGGGCACGACCTGCGGTTGCGGATGGCCACGCTCGACGAGGACGCGGCGCTCGCGGGTGCCGCCGTGCTCGTCCTGTCCGGGCAGCTCGGGATCACGTGACGGTCCCGAGCCGCGCACCGGGGCCGGCCCGAGGTCACGTGACGACCTCGAGCCGACCGTCCAGCAGGTCGGCAGCACCACCCCCGGCGGTCGTCGTGGCGACGACCGCCTCGCTCAGGGAAGGGACCCCAACGTGAAGATCCTACGTTTCGGCGCCGCCGGTCTCGCGGCAGCGCTCCTGCTCACGGCGTGCTCCAGCGGCGACACGGCGGGCGGTGGCGGCACCGGCGGGTCGTCGGGCGGCTCCGACGGCGCCGAGATCCGCGTCTGGCTCGTCGGCACCGACACGCCCGACAAGGCCCGCGAGTACCTCACGACGACCTTCGAGGACGAGAACCCCGGCTCGACGCTCACGATCGAGGAGCAGTCGTGGACGGGCCTGGTCGACAAGCTCACGACCGCGCTGTCGTCGTCCGACTCGCCCGACGTGGTCGAGGTCGGCAACACGCAGGCCGCGACGTTCACGTCCGCCGGGTTCTTCGCGCCGCTCGACGACATCGAGGCCGACCTCGGCGGCGACGACCTGCTGCCCGGCTTCGTCAAGGCCGGCACGTGGGAGGACACGTTCTACGCGGCCCCGTACTACGCCGGCTCGCGCATCGTCTTCTACAGCCAGCAGCTCCTCGGCAGCACGGCGGTGCCCACGACGCTCGACGAGTACGTGAGCACGGCCGAGCAGGTCACGACGCCCGAGCGCTCGGGCGTGTGGTTCCCCGGGCAGGACTGGTACAACGCGTTGCCGTTCGTGTGGGAGAACGGCGGCTTCATCGCCGAGCCGCAGGACGACGGCACCTGGAAGGCCGGGTTCTCCTCCGAGGGCGGCATCGCGGGGCTCGAGCAGGTCCAGCAGCTCATGACGAAGGCGTCCAACGCCCCCAAGGACGGTGACGAGTCCGAGCTGCAGGTGCCGTTCTGCGCCGGGCAGACCACGTTCCTGTCCGCGCCGAACTGGCTGCGGGGCTCCATCGAGGCCGCGGCCGACGCCGAGATCCCGGGCTGCGCCGACACGTACGGCTCCGACCTGCACGCGTTCCCGCTGCCCGGCAAGGAGGCCGGCACCACCGCCAAGGTGTTCGCGGGCGGCTCCAACGTCGCGGTGGCCACCAAGTCGAAGAACGTCGACCTGGCCAAGAAGGCCCTGACGATCATGCTCTCCGACGAGTACCAGACGATCCTCGCCGAGAACTCGATGATCCCGGCGAAGAAGTCGCTCGCCTCGGCGCTGCCGGACGACGAGTTCACGCAGGCGTCCGCCGCGGCGGCCGCCAACGCCGAGCTCACCCCCGCGTCGCCGAAGTGGGGCGACGTCGAGGCGCAGCGCGTCATCCAGGACGCGCTCGTCCAGATCGCGCAGGGCGGCGACGTGCCGACCGTCGCGAAGCAGCTCGACGCGACCATCGAGTCGATCCTCAACGGCTGACCCCGCGTCCGCCGGGCCCGCGCCGCCGTGCGTGGGCCCGGCGGGCGGGTGCCCCGTGCGCCCGCCCGGCCCCCGCCCGTCCGTCGGAGGAAGTCGATGAGCACCACCACGCTCCAGGCCGCGCCGCCCGGCGCGCCGGCCCCGCGCGCCTCGCGCGCGATCACCCCCGCCCGGCTGCTGCCGTGGCTGTTCCTCGCGCCCAGCCTCGCGGTGCTCGCCGTCATCACCGGCTACCCGCTCGTCCGCATGCTGTGGCTGTCGGTCCACGAGTACGAGCGCGCGCAGCTGCTGGGCGTGCCCGCGCCGTTCGTCGGGCTCGACAACTACACGGCCACGCTCACCGACGGCCGGTTTTGGACCGTCACGGCCCGCAGCTTCGCGTTCATGGTCGTGTGCGTCGCCCTGACGATCACGCTCGGCACGCTCGTCGCGCTGCTGCTCATGAAGCTCGGCAGGGCGCTGCGCCTCGTGCTGTCGGTCGGGCTGCTGCTGGCGTGGGCGATGCCGCCGCTGGCCGCCATGCTCGTGTGGGGCTGGATGTTCGACACGCAGTACGGCGTCGTCAACCACCTGCTCACCCGGCTCACGTCCACCAGCTGGACGGGCCACCCCTGGCTCATCGACCCGCTGTCCTTCTTCGCGGTGGCCGCGCTCGTCGTCGTGTGGGGCGCGATCCCGTTCGTCGCGTTCACGCTCTACGCGGGCTTCACGCAGGTCCCCGGCGAGGTGATCGAGGCGGCGCAGCTCGACGGCGCGAGCGCACGGCAGCGGTTCTTCGGGATCCAGGTGCCGTACGTCCGGTCCATCTACGTCGTGCTGGTCGTCCTGTCGATGATCTGGGACCTCAAGGTCTTCACGCAGATCTTCGTGCTGCAGGGCATCGGCGGCATCAAGTCCGAGACCAGCACGCTCGGCGTCTACATCTACGAGATGGGCATGGCGCAGGGCCACTACGGCGCCGCGAGCGCGATCGCCGTGATCTTCACCGTCGTCATGCTCGTGATCTCGGCGTACTACGTGCGCGCGACGGTCAAGGAGGAGGAGCTGTGAGCCTCGCACCCGCCGGCCCGGCCCCGCGACGCCGCCCGTGGCCGCCGCCGCGCCCGCGGGCGCGCGGCCCGTCGCGACGCCCGCCCCGCGTCGCCGCTCGCGCCGCCGCCGGGCCGCGTCGGTCGGCTGGGGCGTGCTCGCCGTGCTCGTCGCGGCGGCGTTCGCGTTCCCCGTCTACTGGATGGTCAACACCTCGTTCCTGCCGACCAACCTCATCTCCGGCCCCGACCTGCACCTGTGGCCCGACGCGTTCACGCTGCGCAACTACGAGACCGCGATGTTCCGGCAGGTGCGCTCGCCGTTCGTGCCCGCCCTGGGCAACTCGTTGCAGGTGACGTTCCTCGTGCTCGTCGCGGCGATGCTGCTCGCGTTCGCGGCGTCGCTCGCCGTCACGCGGTTCCGGTTCCGCGGCCGGCGCGCGTTCGTGCTGTCGATCCTCGTGGTCCAGATGATCCCGGCCGAGGCGATGATGATCTCGGTCTTCCAGATGATCGACTCGGCCCAGCTGCTCAACACGGTCGTCGGCCTGGGCGTCGTCTACCTCGCGGGCGTGCTGCCCTTCACCATCTGGACGCTGCGCGGCTTCGTCAACGGCGTGCCCGTCGAGCTCGAGGAGGCCGCGATGATCGACGGCTGCTCGCGCCCCCGCGCGTTCTGGAAGGTCACGTTCCCGCTGCTCGCGCCCGGGCTCGTCTCGACCGGCGTGTTCGCGTTCCTGCAGGCGTGGAACGAGTTCATCATGGCGCTCATCATCATGACCCGCCCCGAGTCCATGACGCTGCCCGTGTGGCTGCGCACGTTCCAGCAGGCGACCAAGGCGACCGACTGGGGGGCGCTCATGGCCGGCTCGGTCCTCGTCGCGGTCCCGGTCGTCGTGTTCTTCCTGATCGTGCAGGGACGCATGACCGGCGGGCTCGTGTCCGGGGCGGTGAAGGGCTGAGCCATGGAGAGCACCACCCTGGGGGGGACCACGGGCGTGCCCGCCGCGCCGCCCGACCCGCGCGGACCCGGCTGGTCCGTCGGGGTCGACGTGGGCGGCACCAAGGTCCTCGCGGCGCTGCTCGACCCGGCGGGTCGCGTCGCGCGCACGCACCGCGCGGCCACGCGCCCCGGCCCGGACGGCCTCGTCGACGTCGTCACGACCGCCGTGCGCACCCTGACCCGCGCGCACGGCGTGCCCGTCGAGCGCCTGGCGGGCACCGGGGTCGGCGTGCCGGGCGTCGTCGACCCCGTCACGGGCACGGTCGAGCACGCCGTCAACGTGGGTGTCGCGCAGCCGTTCGCGCTCGCCGCCGCGGTCGCGTCGGTGCTGGGCCCCGCGGCGCGCGTGCGCGTCGAGAACGACCTCAACGCCGCCGTGCTGGGTGCCGCGCACACGGTCGAGCCGGGTGCGACGGCGCGCGACGTGGCCTTCCTCGCGCTGGGCACGGGCGTGGCCGCGGGTCTGCTGCTCGACGGGACGCTGCGTCGCGGGTCGCACCGGGCCGCGGGGGAGGTGGGGCACCTCACGCTCGTGCCGGGCGGGCTGCCGTGCAAGTGCGGTCAGGCGGGGTGCATCGAGCAGTACGCGTCGGGCAGCGCGCTCGACGCGGCCTGGCCGTCGCCGGACGCGCGGCCGGCTCCCGTCGCGCTGCTCGACGCCGCCGACGCGGGCGACGCGCGCGCTGTCGCGGTTCGCGACCGGTTCGTCGGCGCCGTCGCGGTCGCGGTCCGGGTCCTGGTGCTCACGTGCGACGTCGACCGCGTCGTGGTGGGCGGCGGCGTGAGCCAGCTCGGCACGCGGCTGCTGGACCCGTTGCGCGCCGAGCTCGCGCGCGAGGCGGCGGCGTCGCCGTTCCTGGCGTCGCTGGGGGTGACGGACCGCGTGCACCTGGCACCGCGGGACGTGCCGGTCGCGGCCGTGGGCGCCGCGTTGGTGGGACGAGGGGAGCACGTCTGATGGAGGTCGTCATCGCACCCGGTGCCGAGCTGGCCCGGTTGGCCGCGGACGCCGTCGAGCGGCTGCTGACGGCGCGGCCCGACGCCGTGCTGGGCCTGGCCACCGGCTCGAGCCCGCTCGCGGTGTACGACGAGCTCGCGCGCCGGCACGCCGAGCGCGGCCTGTCGTTCGCGCGGGCCCGCGCGTTCCTGCTCGACGAGTACGTCGGGCTGCCCGCCGACCACCCGGAGCGGTACCGCAACGTCATCGACGCCGAGCTGGTCGCGCGCGTCGACCTGCGGCCCGACGCGGTGCGGGGGCCCGACGGGCTGGCCGACGACCTGGCATCGGCGTGCGCGGCGTACGAGGCGGCGATCGTCGACGCGGGCGGCGTCGACCTGCAGGTCCTCGGCATCGGGACCGACGGCCACGTCGCGTTCAACGAGCCCGGGTCGTCGCTCGCGTCGCGCACGCGCATCAAGACGCTGACGCGGCAGACCCGTGAGGACAACGCGCGGTTCTTCGGCGACGACGTCGAGCGCGTGCCCACGCACTGCCTCACGCAGGGACTCGCGACGATCTCGTCCGCCCGGCACCTCGTGCTGCTCGCGCAGGGCCGCCACAAGGCCGAGGCCGTGCACCAGCTGGTCGAGGGGCCGGTGAGCGCGCTGTGGCCCGCGACCGTGCTGCAGCTGCACCCGCACGTGACCGTGCTGGTCGACGAGGCCGCGGCGAGCCGCCTGCAGCTCGCGCACTACTACCGCGAGACGTACGCGGCCAAGCCCGCCTGGCAGGCGCTGTGACGGGTCGGCTCAGACGGTCGGCGGCTCGTCGCCGGTCGTGAGGGCGCCGCGCACGAGGGCCACGGCCTCGTCGGTCGAGAGGCCCGCCGCGCGCGCCGCTCGCGCGTAGTCCGCCGCCGCGCGCCGTGCCTGCGCCTGCGCCGGGGCCGCGTCGGCCGCGACGACCGTGCCGCTGCGCCGCCGCGTCACGACGACGCCGGCCTGCTCGAGCTCGCGGAACGCGCGCGCGACCGTGCCGGGCGCGAGCCCGAGGTCGGTCGCGAGCGCGCGGATCGTGGGGAGCCGGTCGCCGGGCCGCAGCCGGCCGGTCGCGACGTGGCCGACGACCTGCGCGCGCACCTGCTCGTAGACGGGGACGCCCGACGTGAGGTCGACGTCCAGGCGCACGCTCACGCCGCGACCGCCGGGGCGGTCGCGCGGGCCGCGCGCGCCAGCCCGACGGCCGTGAGCGCGACGGTCGTCAGCGCGACGAGCGGTGCCGCGACGAGCGCGGCCCAGCCGAGCCCCGCGGTCAGCGGGTCGGTCACGGTGGTCCACACGTCGTCGACCGCGTACGCGCCGTGCGCGACGTTGCGCAGGGCCTGACCGGCGAACAGCAGCACACCGGCGAGCGTCGCGCCGACCACGAGCTGGACGCCCGCCAGGACGCGCCCGCCGGACGCGACCCGCAGCGCGTCGTCGTCGGCGGTGGACACGCCCTCGACCGCGGGGCGGCGCGCGACCAGGTGCAGCACGCCCGCGGCGCCGGCGGCCACGAGCAGCGCGCCCAGCGCGAGCGGGACCGCGTAGGGCGGGCCGGGGTAGGGCCCGCCTCCGCGGTCAGCTGTGCGTCGAGCGTGCGGCTGACCGAGCGGCCGTCGGCCGTGGCGGTCAGGCCCGTGCCGAGCAGGACGAGGAGCAGCGTGGCGGTCCACGTCGCGAGCGCGACGCGCAGCGCGCGCGGCGCGACGTCGCGCGCCGTGCGGGGCACGAGCGAGGCGCGCCGCCGGGCGCCGGTCGGCCGCGGCCAGGTGCGCTCGCCCACGGCTGCGGCGAGCAGGAACGCGGTCCCGGCGGCGGCCGGGACGCTGCCGAGCAGCACGCCGCCCGCGGCGCCCGCGGGGGCCGCTGCCGGCAGGGCCGCGGCGACGACCGCGAGCGCGCCCCAGGCGATCGCCGCGACGACGCCGGCGTGCCGGCGCGCGCGTGCGTGGGCGGCGGGCGAGGTCACGACGTCGGTGAGGTCGGTCGCGGGCTGCCGGCGTGGCGCGAGCGCGGCGACGAGGGCGGCGAGGAGCGCCACGAGGACGACGACGGGCAGCAGGGCGGTGAGGTGCACGGGGCTCCGATCAGTGAACCGATGTACCAGTACATTGACACAAAGTGGAGCGCGCCGTCCAGCGGTCCCCACGCACGGCCCGCGGCCGGGACGTCGGACCCCCGACGTACGATGGGCCCATGAGCGAGCCGACCACGCCGTCCGGACCCGACGACCCGTTCGGCACCCAGGGCGGCACGTCGGTCCTCGAGCGCACCGAGTCCCAGGAGCAGGTCGAGCCGGGGGACCACGAGCGCTTCGCGCACTACGTGCGCAAGGAGAAGATCATGGAGTCCGCGATGTCCGGCAAGCCGGTCGTCGCGCTGTGCGGCAAGGTGTGGGTCCCCGGCCGCGACCCCAACAAGTTCCCGGTCTGCCCGGTCTGCAAGGAGATCTACGAGGGGCTGCGCGAGCCGCAGGACGGTGACGACCAGGGCTCCGGCGGCGGCGGGGGCGGCCGCGGGTTCTTCGGCTTCGGACGGGGCAAGGGCTCCGGGTCGGGCGGCGCGTGAGCGCGGCACGCCGCCCCGTCGCCACCGGTCCCGCCAGCACCCCGCAGCACCCCTCGTCGTCGGCAGCGTCGCAGCTGCCGCCGGCGTTCCCGGCGCGTGCGCCGTGGGGTGCCGCCGGGAGCCTGCGCGCCTGGCAGGCGGAGGCCATCGACCTGTACCGCGAGCGCAACCCGCGGGACTTCCTCGCCGTCGCCACCCCCGGCGCCGGCAAGACGACGTTCGCGCTGCGCATCGCCACCGAGCTCCTGGAGTCGCGGACCGTGCGCCGCGTGACGGTCGTCGCACCGACCGAGCACCTCAAGAAGCAGTGGGCCGACGCCGCCGCGCGCGTCGGCATCCGGCTCGACCCGCGGTTCTCGAACGCGCAGGGGCGGCACGGCGCGGGGTACGACGGCGTCGCCGTCACGTACGCGCAGGTCGCGAGCAAGCCCGCCCTGCACGCCGCCCGCACGACCGCCGACCGCACGCTCGTCATCCTCGACGAGGTGCACCACGGCGGCGACGCGCTGTCGTGGGGCGACGCCGTCCGCGAGGCGTTCGAGGGCGCGACCCGCCGGCTCGCGCTGACCGGCACGCCGTTCCGCTCCGACACCGCCGCGATCCCGTTCGTGCAGTACGCGCCCGACGCGCAGGGTATCCGCCGCTCGGTGGCCGACTACACGTACGCGTACGGCGACGCGCTGCGCGACCACGTCGTGCGCCCCGTGATCTTCCTGTCCTACTCGGGCTCGATGCGCTGGCGCACCAAGGCGGGCGACGAGATCTCGGCACGCCTCGGCGAGCCGCTCACCAAGGACATGACGTCGCAGGCGTGGCGCACCGCGCTCGACCCCAACGGCGAGTGGATCCCCTCGGTGATCGCCGCGGCCGACCGGCGGCTCACCGAGGTGCGGCGCGCGGTGCCCGACGCGGGCGCCATGATCATCGCGACCGACCAGACCGACGCACGTGCCTACGCCGGGCACATCGCCCGGATCGCGGGGGAGTCGCCCACGATCGTCCTGTCGGACGACGACGGCGCGAGCGACCGCATCGAGGAGTTCGCCGCGAGCGACTCGCGCTGGCTCGTCGCGGTCCGCATGGTGTCCGAGGGCGTCGACGTGCCGCGCCTCGCGGTGGGCGTGTACGCCACGAGCACCGCGACGCCGTTGTTCTTCGCGCAGGCGGTCGGGCGGTTCGTGCGTGCGCGCAAGCGCGGCGAGACCGCGTCGGTGTTCCTGCCGAGCGTGCCGCAGCTGCTCGAGCTCGCCGCGAGCCTCGAGGTCGAGCGCGACCACGCGCTCGACAAGCCGACCACCGGCGACGAGGACCCCGAGGCCGACCTGCTCGCGCTCGCCGAGCGCGAGCAGAAGAGCGAGGACGCGGTCGGCAGCGACGGCGTCGTGGGCGCGTTCGAGGCGCTCGAGGCGCAGGCGTCGTTCGACCGCGTGCTGTTCGACGGCGGCGAGTTCGGGACGGGCGCGGAGGTCGGCTCGGACGAGGAGCTGGACTTCCTCGGCCTGCCGGGCCTGCTCGACGCCGACCAGGTCACGACGCTGCTCCGGCAGCGGCAGGCCGCGCAGCAGGGCGCGCGTCGCACGCGCGAGGCGCCCGCGCCGGAGGTCGTCGACCACCGCAAGCAGGCCGAGCTGCGCAAGGAGCTCGCGCAGCTCGTCGGCGCGTGGGCGCGTCGCAGCGGTCAGCCGCACGCGACCGTGCACGCCGAGCTGCGGCGGCGCTGCGGCGGCCCCGAGGTCGCGCTCGCGGCGCCCGACGAGCTGTCCGCCCGGATCGCGATGCTGCGCGGCTGGTTCGTGGGCAAGCGCTGAGCTCACCCGGACCTCGGTGCTGATCTCACGATGTGGACTATGAGAGCAGCATGAAACCGCAGGTCAGCGCACTGGACGCGTGCTCACATAGCAGCGGCTCTTGACGGCGCAAGTCGACCGTTCGACGTGCTGACCGCGTCCCGCGGTGTCACGCTCTTTCCGTGACAGACCCGGCCCGGGTCCCCCCGGTGCCGCACTCGGAGAGAGCCCGGCGGTCCGCCGCCGGAGCTCGTGTGAAAGAGGTGTCCACATGCCCGCATGGCTCATCCTCATCCTCGTCGGTGTCGTCCTCGTCGTCCTCGGCGTCGCGACCGGCATCGGTCAGTTCCTCATCTGGATCGGCGTCGCCGTGCTCGTCGTCAGCCTGATCCTGGGGCTCGTCGGCCGCGGTCGTTCGAGGGTCTAAGAGCCGCCGCGCACGGCCGGCACCCCCTCCGCCGGTCGTCCGCACACCGGGCCGGGACGCGACGCGTCCCGGCCCGGTCGCACGTCCGGGGTCGGTCGACCCGCCCTCCCGACCGGGCGGGGGACCCGGGCGCTCAGCCCAGCCGGAGCTCGACGGTCGGCACCGCCGCCTCGTCGGCCGACAGCCGGCGCGCACCGCGCGGCAGCTCGTCGCGCGACGCGTGGTGCCGCTCCGTCGCGGCCCGCACGCCCGCCGCGGCGGTCAGCCCCGGCTGCACCTCGCCCTCGACGACGAGCGGCACGTGAAGCGGGCGCAACGACGGGTCACTGCCCGCGGACTGCGCATCCGTCCACCCCGCCACGGCCTCGTCGGGGCCCACCACGAGGACCTCCTCGACCGCGCGGCCGTCCGGCCCGAGCCGCCGCGCCGCGGCCTTGCGCCCCCCGACGCTCACCTTCGAGCGCGACGCCTTCGCGACCGGCTCGAGCTCGCCGCTCGCGCCCTCGCGCGCGACGAGCTTGTAGACCATGCCGCACGTCGGCGCCCCCGACCCCGTGACGAGGCTGGTCCCCACGCCGTACGAGTCGACCGGTGCGGCCGCGAGCGACGCGATCGCGTACTCGTCGAGGTCGCTCGTCACGACGATCTGCGTGCCGTGCGCACCGGCGGCGTCGAGCTGTGCGCGCACCTCCTGCGCGAGCGAGCCCAGGTCGCCCGAGTCGAGGCGCACGGCGCCCAGACCCGTGCCCGCGGCGGCCAGCGCGCGCTCGACCCCGCGGTGCACGTCGTACGTGTCCACCAGCAGCGTCGTCCCGGGGCCCTGCGACCTGACCTGCGACGCGAACGCCGCCTCCTCGTCGTCGTGCAGCAGCGTGAACGCGTGCGCCGCGGTGCCGATCGTCCGCAGGCCGTACCGGCGGCCCGCCTCGAGGTTCGACGTCGCCGCGAAACCCGCCACCGCGGCGGCCCGTGCGGCCGCGACCGCCGCGTCCTCGTGCGCGCGCCGCGCGCCCATCTCGAGGCACGGGCGGTCCACGGCCGCGCTCGTCATGCGGGACGCCGCCGACGCGATCGCCGAGTCGTAGTTGAGCACCGAGAGCACGAGCGTCTCGAGCAGCACCGCCTCCGCGAACGTGCCCTCGACCACCCACACGGGCGACTGCGGGAAGAACACCTCGCCCTCGGCGTACCCGACGACCGAGCCGCCGAACCGGTACCCCGCCAGGAACTCGAGGGTCGCGTCGTCGACGACGCGCTCGTCGGCGAGCCAGTCGAGCTCGGGCGTCCCGAACCGGAACGACGCGAGCTGCTCCAGGACGCGTCCCGTCCCGGCGAGCACGCCGTACCGGCGCCCCGCGGGCAGCCGGCGCGTGAACACCTCGAACACGCAGCGCCGGTGCGCCGTGCCGTCGGCCAGCGCCGCCTGCAGCATCGTCAGCTCGTACCGGTCCGTGAGCAGCGCGGTGCTGCCCGACCCGACGGCCGCGACGGCCGGGGTGACGTGCGGGGGCGTGCCGGGGCGCGAGTCGTCCATGCCGCCAACGTAGACGTCCGCAGGTCGGAGCGACATCCGCCGCCGCGGTGCGCCGCACCTACAGTGGACGCCGTGCCTGCGACGACCGCCCCCGACACACGTGAGCAGGTGGACGAGGCGTCGTCCACCGCGGACGCGTGGGTGACGATCGTCTGGAACGACCCCGTGAACCTCATGTCGTACGTCACCTACGTGTTCCAGACGTACTTCCGCCACCCCCGCGAGAAGGCCGAGCGGCTCATGCGGCAGGTCCACGAGGAGGGGCGCGCGGTCGTCTCGACCGGCAACCGCGAGGCCATGGAGGTCGACGTGCAGGCCATGCACGGGTACGGGCTGTGGGCGACCCTGCAGCGCGGAGGGCAGTGATGCGGGCGTTCCGCCGCCAGAAGGGGCGCTACGTCGCGCGGCTCGACGCGGGCGAGCGGGCCGTCGTCGCGTCGGTCGTCGCCGACGTCGCCGAGCTGCTCGGCGCAGGCCGCTTCGAGGACGGCCCGCCGCCGGCGGCCAGGCCCGACGCGGGACCCGACGGGAGCCCGGGCGGCGCGCCCGACGTGGGGGCGTGGCAGGTGCGCACCGCGCCCCTGCCGCCGCCGCAGGACCCGGCCGTGCGGCGGCTCCTGCCCGACGCGTCACGCGACGACCCCGAGGTCGCCGGCGAGTTCCGCCGGCTCACCGAGGACGACCTGCGGGCCCGCAAGATCGCGCGGCTGCGCTGCCTGTGGACGTCGCTCGTGCACGGCGAGCCGGGCTGGCCCGAGCACGCGCTGGTCGTGCACCCGCGGTCCGCCGACGACGTCGCGGCCTGCCTCACCGACCTGCGGCTCGTGCTCGGCGAACGGCTCGACCTGCGCACCGACGAGGACTCCGAGGCGCTGTACGACGGGCTCGGCGACGGCGACGAGGACGACGTCCGCGCCTACCTGGCGTCCGTGTACGGCGCGCTGTCCTGGCTGCAGGAGTCGCTCCTCGCTGTGATGCTCGACGCACCCGACCCGTCCCCGGGTGGGCGCACCGGCGACGACGGCTAGGCTCGGCCGGGTGAACGACGCCCCCATCGGGATCTTCGACTCCGGCGTCGGGGGTCTCACGGTGGCCCGGTCGATCCTCGACCAGCTGCCGCACGAGTTGACGCTGTACATCGGCGACACCCTCAACGGTCCGTACGGCCCCAAGCCGCTCGCCGCGGTGCGCGCGCACGCGCTCGAGATCATGGACGACCTCGTCGACGCGGGCGTCAAGATGCTCGTCATCGCGTGCAACAGCGCGTCGGCGGCCGTGCTGCGCGACGCGCGCGAGCGGTACACGCAGCGACGCGGCCTGCCCGTCGTCGAGGTCGTGCTCCCCGCCGCGCGGCGCGCCGTCGCCGCGACGCGCAACGGTCGCATCGGCGTCATCGGCACGCGCGCGACCATCGACTCACGGGCCTACGACGACGCGTTCGCGGTCGCGGGCGTCGAGCTCACGTCACGTGCGTGCCCGCGCTTCGTCGAGCTGGTCGAGGCCGGCGTGACGTCGGGGCCCGACGCGCTCGCGACGGCGCGCGAGTACCTCGAGCCGGTCCGCGACGCGGGCGTCGACACGCTCGTGCTCGGCTGCACGCACTACCCCCTGCTCACGGGGGTGATCTCGTACGTCATGGGCGACCAGGTGACGCTCGTGTCGAGCGCCGAGGAGACGGCCAAGGACGTGTACCGCACGCTCGTCGCGCACGACCTCGAGCGGGACCCCGCCGCGGGTCCGGCGACGCACCGGTTCCTCGCGACCGGCGACCCCGAGGGCTTCGCGACGCTCGCGCGCCGGTTCCTCGGCCCCGAGGTCGAGTCGGTCGAGCCGCGCGAGGCGCTGCGGTGAGGCTCGTCGTGCTGGGCTGCGCGGGGTCGTTCCCCGGTCCGGACTCGGCCGCGTCGTCGTACCTCGTGCAGGCGCGGGACGCCGACGGGCGTACGTGGTCGGCCGTGCTCGACCTGGGCAGCGGCGCCCTGGGCCCGCTGCAGCGCTGGGGCGACCCGGCCGCGGTCGACGTCGTCGCGCTGTCGCACCTGCACGCCGACCACGTCGCCGACATGGCCGTGCTCGGCGTCTACCGGCGCTACCGGCCCGCGGGTGCGCTGCCGCCGCTGCCGGTGCTCGGCCCCGCGGGCACGCGCGAGCGCCTCGCGCACCTGTCCGGCCACGACCCCGCGACCGACACGCAGGAGCAGTTCGACGTGCGCGAGTGGCGCGCCGGCGAGCCCGTGCGGGTGGGTCCGCTGACGCTCGAGGCCGTGCCCGTCGAGCACCCCGTGCCCGCGTTCGGCATCCGCGTCACGGGGCCGTCGGAGGCGGACCCCGGGCGCCGCGTGACGCTCGCGTACAGCGGCGACACCGACGCGTGCGACGGGCTCGACGCGCTCGCGGTCGACGCCGACCTGCTGCTCGCCGAGGCGGCGTTCGTCGAGGGCCGCGACGACCACGTCCGCGGCGTCCACCTCACGGGCCGCCGCGCCGCCGAGGCCGCCGCGCGGGGCGGTGCCCGCCGGCTCGTGCTCACGCACGTCCCCGCGTGGAACGACCCGCGCGCGGCGCTCACCGAGGCGGCCACCGTCTACGCCGGCCCCACCTCCCTCGCGGCCCCGGGCGCCACGTACACGCTCTAGCCTCCGCCGAGTGCACCAGCACGCGGCCGAGTGCGCCGGCTCCTTCGGCAGCACTCGGTGGCGTGCTGGCGCATTCGGTGCAGGCTGTGGATGTGCGCAGCGGCGCGCAGCCCGCGGGTGGGACCGTGCCGCGGTGGAAGACTCGACGACATCGCCCGCTCCGGGCGGCGACCGGTCCGAGGACGAGCCCACGCTGGTGCGTACCGGTGTGCCGGGGGAGAGCCGCCGGGCGTGGAGCCGTGACGGGCCGTCACCGCCGTGGCGGGACCGCCGGCTTCAGCGCGTCAGGCGCGGTGCCTACACCGATGCGGTGGCATGGGCGACGTCGGACGAGGACCGGCGGCACCTCGTCCGCGCGCTTGCGGTGACCGGCGCGGCCCGGACTCCACCGGTCCTGTCCCACAGGTCCGCGGCCGTCGTCCACGGGCTGCCGCTCGTGGGACGACGTGACGACCGTGTCCACGTCGTCCGTGGTGCCGCCGACGGTGGACGGTCTCGCGGTGACGTCGTGCGGCACACCGTCGAGGACGTGCCCGAGCCCGTGACGGCGGGCGGGCTCCTCGTCACGGACGTCGCCAGGACGATCGTGGACCTGGCACGCGCAGACGGGATCGTCGCCGGAGTCGTGGCCGGCGACCACGCTCTCCGGCTGCGGGTGACGACGCGCGACGCGGTCGCCGCCGAGGTCGAACGGCTCCGGCCGGGTGCCCGCGGGCGGCGTCGTGCGCGTGACGTGCTGCGCCTCCTCGACGGCCGCAGCGAGTCGCCCGGCGAGTCGCTGAGCCGCGTCCGGATGGACGAGGCAGGGATCCCCCTGCCGATTCTGCAGCACGAGGTGCACGACCGTGCCGGGTTCGTGGGAAGGGTCGACTTCTGGTGGCCCGAGCACGGTGTCGTGGGGGAGTTCGACGGCCGCTCGAAGTACGGAGCGACCGGGACCGCCGTAGCGGACGCCGTGTGGCGGGAGAAGCTCAGGGAGGATCGGCTCCGCGCGTCAGGCGCCCGCGTCGTGCGCTGGACGTGGCGTGATGCGTGGGACCGCGATCCGATGCTCCAGCTCCTGCGTTCCGCCGGCGTCCGCTGACCCCGTCGACCGAGTGCGACGGCACGCCACCGAGTGCGGGTGACGCAGCAGGCGCGCTCGGCCGTGTGTCGGCGCACTCGGAACGAGTTCGGAGGGCGTGGGCGTGCACACGTAGGGTCGGGGCATGGTGAGCGCGATGGGTGCAGGCACGGGAACAGGCACGGGCGCAGGCGGGACGCGGGCCGACGGGCGACGGGTCGACGAGCTGCGGCCCGTGACGATCACGCGGCGGTTCCTCGACGCGGGCGAGGGCTCGGTCCTCGTGGAGTTCGGCGGCACCAAGGTGCTGTGCGTCGCGTCGTTCACCGAGGGCGTGCCGCGCTGGCGCAAGGGCTCGGGCGAGGGCTGGGTGACCGCCGAGTACGCGATGCTGCCGCGCGCGACCAACAGCCGCTCCGACCGCGAGTCCGTGCGAGGCAAGGTCGGCGGGCGCACGCACGAGATCTCGCGCCTGATCGGGCGCTCGCTGCGGGCCGTCATCGACGTCGCCGCGCTCGGCGAGAACACGGTCGTGCTCGACTGCGACGTGCTGCAGGCCGACGGCGGCACGCGCACGGCCGCGATCACCGGCGCGTACGTCGCGCTCGCCGACGCGGTCGCGTGGGCGACGTCGCAGCGACTCGTCAAGCCGGGGCGCCAGGTGCTGCGCGACTCGGTCGCGGCCGTCAGCGTCGGCGTCATCGACGGCGTGCCCATGCTCGACCTGCCCTACGAGGAGGACGTGCGCGCGCAGACCGACATGAACGTCGTCACCACCGGCTCGGGGACGTTCGTCGAGGTGCAGGGCACCGCGGAGCACGCGCCGTTCGACCGCGCCGAGCTCGACGCGCTGCTCGACCTCGCGCTCGCGGGCACCGCGCAGCTCGCCGCGCTGCAGGCCGCCGTGCTCGGCGCGCCGGCCGGCGACGGCAGCGCGACCCGGGTGCCGGTGCCCGGGACGGACGCCCCGTGACCGCGCCCGGCGTGCACGTGCCCGCCGGTGCGCGGCTCGTGCTCGCGACCCACAACGCGCACAAGGTCGGCGAGCTGCGCGCGATCCTCGCGCCCGCGCTGCCCGGCCTGGACCCGGCCGCGGTGGTCGGCGCGCGCGACGTGCACGCGCCCGAGCCCGTCGAGGACGGCGTGACGTTCGAGCAGAACGCCCTCATCAAGGCGCGCGCGCTCGCGGCGGCCACGGGGCTGCCCGCGGTCGCCGACGACTCGGGCCTCAGCGTCGACGTGCTGGGCGGCGCGCCCGGGATCTTCTCGGCGCGGTGGGCGGGGCGGCACGGCGACGACGCGGCGAACCTCGCGCTGCTGCTCGCGCAGCTCGCGGACATCGCACCCGAGCACCGAGCCGCGCGGTTCGTGTGCGCGGCGGCGCTCGTGACGCCCGACGGCGTCGAGCACGTCGAGGTCGGCACGCTCGAGGGCACGCTCGCGGCGGCGCCGCGCGGCGCTCACGGGTTCGGCTACGACCCCGTGCTGGTGCCGCTGGGCGACACGCGCACGTGCGCCGAGCTCACCCCCGACGAGAAGAACGCGATCAGCCACCGCGGGCAGGCGTTCCGCGCGCTCGTGCCGCACGTGGTGGCCGCGCTGGGCTCGTGAGCGCACCGGCCGCCCCGCAGGTCGGCGCCGTGCAGCTCGTCGCCGACGCCGTCACGTTCGGCTACCCCGGCCGGCCCGTGCTCGACGCGCTCGACCTCACGGTGTCCGCGGGGGACCGCATCGGGCTCGTCGGCGAGAACGGCGCGGGCAAGTCCACGCTGCTGGGCGTGCTCGCCGGGCGGCTCGTGCCGCAGTCGGGCGACGTGCGCCGCCACGGGACGCTCGCGGTGGTCGAGCAGGACCTCGCGGTCGCGCCCGGCGACACCGTCGGCACGCTGATCGACGCCACGGCCGCGGCGACGCGTGCGGCGGCCGCCGACCTGCAGACCGTCATCGACGCGTTCGACCACGACGGCGGCGACGTCGCGGCGCTGTCGGAGGCGATCGCGCGGTACGAGCACCTCGCGGCCTGGGACGTCGACCGGCGCGTCGACGAAGGGCTGTCGCGCCTGCACGCGCCCCGTGACCGCGACCGGCCGCTCGCGGAGCTCAGCGTCGGCGAGCGCTACCGCGTGCGGCTCGCGTGCCGGCTCGCCGAGCGCGCCGACCTGCTGCTGCTCGACGAGCCCACGAACCACCTCGACGCCGCGGGCGTCGATCACCTCACGGCGCAGCTGCGCACGTGGACGGGCGGCCTCGTCATCGTCACGCACGACCGCCGACTCCTCGACGACGTCATGACCGCGATCCTCGACATGGACCCGTCGATGGACGGCCGCCCCGTGCTGTACGGCGCCGCGCGGTACGCGGACTACCGGTTCGCCCGCGACCAAATGCTGCGCCGGTGGCGTGCCCGCTACCGCGGCGAGCGCAAGCGCGCGCTCCAGCTCGCGCAGCGCCTCGACGCGTCGTACGAGGGCCTGTCGGACGAGTGGCGGCCGCCGAAGGGGTCGCAGAAGCACCGCCGCGGCACGCGCGCGCGGCAGCACGTCAAGGCCGCCGACCGGCTGATCGAGCGGCTCGAGGCGCAGGCCGTCGAGGTGCCGGTGCCGCCGCCCGCGCTGAGCTTCCCCGACCTGCCGTCGGTCCCCGCCGACTACGCGGGCGGCCCGCTGCTGGAGGTGCGTGCGCCGCGCGTCGACGGCCGGCTCGACCTGCCCGGGCGGCGCGTCGACGTCATGCCCGCGGGTCGGCTGCTCGTCACCGGCGCGAACGGCGCCGGGAAGTCGACGCTGCTCGCCGCGCTCACGGGGCGCCTCGGGCTCGACCGCGGCACGCGCACGATCGCCCCGGGCGTCCGGCTGGGGGTCCTCGCGCAGGAGGGGCCGGGGGAGCGGCTCGCGACTCCCGACGGCGCACCGCCCACGGCCTTCGACGCGTACGCGCGGCACGCGCTCGACCTGCTCGACGCCGGTGCGCTCGACCCCGACGCGCTCGTGCCCGTCGCCGCGCTGGGCCTGCTCACCGAGGCGGACCTCGACCGCCCGCTGCGCGAGCTGTCCGTGGGGCAGCGCCGCCGGTTCGACCTCGCGTGCGCGCTGCTCGCGGCCCCGCACGTGCTGGTGCTCGACGAGCCGACCAACCACCTGTCGGTCGGGCTGGTCGACGAGCTCACGGTCGCGCTGCGGGCGACGTCGGCGGCCGTCGTCGTCGCGACGCACGACCGGCAGCTCCGCGCCGACCTCGCGGACTGGCCGCACCTCGACCTGGCGGGCTGACGCGGCGCACGGCCGCGCCGCCGCCGGCCCGGCGCCACCCGGTGCCCGGAGTCGTCAGCGCGGCGCGGGCGGCAGCCGGCGCTCGAGCGCCCACAGCGCGGGGCCCAGCAGCGCACCGCCGACCATCACGGCGAGCGCCGCGAGCAACGCCCGGCCCGTGCCGAGCACGGACGCGTCGAGGAACGGGTAGGGGTACCAGCCCGTGGCGGCCCCGTGCACGAACGTGTAGACCAGCCAGACGGCGGGCAGCACGAGCGCGGTCGCGCACGTCACGAGCCGCACGCGCGGCCGCGGCCCGGCGACGAGCCACGCGAGCACGGCCCCGACGGGTACGACGGTGTGCAGCAGCAGGTTCGCGGCCTGCCCGGCCGCGGTGATCGGCGCGTACCCGCTGAGCAGCGCGTGGTAGATCGCGAACGTCACGACGATGAACAGCACCGAGTCGAGGCGCAGCGCGCGGAACCACGGGCCGTCGTGCCGCGGGCGGACCGCGAGCAGCGCCGACACCCCGAGCACGAGCACGTTCGACCAGATCGTGAAGTAGCTGAACAGCCGCACGAGGTCGCCGTCCGGCGAGGTCAGCGCACGCCCCACCTCGAGCCCGACGCCGACGAGCGCGCACACCGCGACGAGCGCGTGCAGCACGCGTGCCGCACCCGTGCCGACGCCCCGCGCCCCCGCCGCGGCGCGGTCGGTCACGGCAGCCGGCCGACCCAGGCCATCGCCTGCCGCAGCAGCAGGCCCTGGCCGCCGTTCATCTCGACCTGCACGGCCTCGGTGCACGCCTCCTCGGGCGTGAGCCACGCGAGGTCGAGCGCGTCCTGCTGCGGGCGGCAGTCGCCCGCGACGGGTACGACGTACGCGAGCGACACCGCGTGCTGACGCGGGTCGTGGTACGGCGTCACGCCCGGGGTCGGGAAGTACTCGGCGACGGTGAACGGCTGGGGCGAGGCCGGGACGTGCGGGAGGGCGACCGGTCCCAGGTCCTTCTCGATGTGCCGCAGCAGCGCGTCACGCACCCGCTCGTGGTACATGACGCGACCCGAGACGAGCGCGCGCGACATCACGCCCTCGGGGGTCACGCGCAGCAGCAGACCGACCGCGACGACGTCGCCGGACTCGTCGACGCGCACGGGCACCGCGTCGACGTAGAGGATCGGGAGCTGCGCGCGGGCCGTCGCGATCTCGTCGCGGGACAGCCACCCGGCGGGGCGCTCGGGACCAGGGGGGAACTCGGCGGACGCGGTCACCGTGCAGTTGTACCCCGTCGTCGCCCGGTCGGCCGCATCGCCCCGCGGGAATACCGGCGGTCCGTGCCGCGCTGAACCGGGCGAACCCCGTCAGGATGGAGACAGACCCGATGGCCACCACCACGCTGACCGCGAACACGATCGCCGACACGATCAAGGACAACGAGATCGTCCTCGTCGACTTCTGGGCGTCCTGGTGCGGCCCGTGCCGCATGTTCGCGCCCGTGTTCGAGGCGTCGAGCGAGACGCACCCCGACATCGTGCACGCGAAGGTCGACACCGAGGCCGAGCAGCAGCTCGCCGCCGAGCTCCAGATCACGTCGATCCCGACGCTCATGGCGTTCCGCGACGGCGTCCTGGTGTTCAACCAGGCCGGTGCGCTGCCCGCGCCCGCGCTCGAGCAGGTCGTCGCCGCCGTCAAGGAGCTCGACATGGACGACGTGCGCAGCAAGATCGCGGAGCGCCAGGCCCAGGCCTGAGCCGCACGCCGCAGCGTCGACGGGGCGCCCACCGACCGGTGGGCGCCCCGTCGCGCGTCGGACGACCTCGCCCGCCTGCTGCACCGCCGGAGCTGACCGCCGGCCTCAGGGCGCGACGTCGCGCGGCGCGGACGAGCGGGCCGCGAGCCGTGCGAGCAGGCGCTCACCTCCCGCGCCGTACCGGTCCGCGAAGTCGCGGGCGACGTCGGCGTCCTGCAGCTGCGCGAAGGTGCGGTCGTCGAGCTCCGGGTCGGCGTCGTCGGCGGAGTGCAGCCACACCCACAGCTCGCGCCCCGCGGCGTCACGCAGCTCGCCCTCGTCCCGGAGTCGACGCAGCGCCGTCACGACCCGGTCCTCGTAGTCGTGCCCGAGCTGCGCGTACGCGTCGTCGTCGAGCTCGGCGCCGGTGCCGTCGAGGGCCGCGCGGGTGCCCGAGAGCTCCCACAGCGCGCTCGTCACGCGCCCGGGTGCGACGTCGTCGGGGTCCTCGGCGGTCAGCGGCCACTCCGAGGCCGACCACGCGTACGCCGCGCGGTCCTCGCTCGGACCGGGCAGCGCCGCGAGCCACGTCGTCCCGGCCCCGGCCACGAAGAACCCGGTGAGGTCCTCGACCATCCCGCACGCCACGAGCGCGAGGGACTCGTCGGCCCCCCGGAGGTGGGCGATCCCGACCCGGAGGGTCGTGAGGATCGCGGCGTCGAGACGGGACAGGTCGTGCACGCGTCGACGGTAGCCGGACGCGAGGGAGGGCCGAGCGCGCCGCGCTGGACAGGTGGTGCGGGAGACGGGAGTCGAACCCGCACGCCCTTCCGGGCACCAGGACCTAAACCTGGCGTGGCTGCCGTTTCACCACTCCCGCGTGCTGCGAGTCTGGCACGCGCCGACCCGCCGCGTGGCGTCAGGCCGCGTCGATGCCGAGGTCGCGCCGCAGCTTCGCGACGTGCCCGGTGGCGCGCACGTTGTACTGCGCGAGCGCGACCTTGCCGTCCGGGTCGACGACGACGGTCGACCGGATCACGCCGGTGTACGTGCGGCCGTAGTTCTTCTTCTCGCCCCACGCGCCCCACGCCTCGAGCGTCGTGTGCTCGGTGTCCGACAGCAGGGGGAACGTCAGCGACTCGTCCTGCGCGAACTGCGCGAGCTTCCCGACCGGGTCGGGTGAGACGCCGACGACCTCGTACCCGGCGCCCTGCAGCGACGCGAGCGAGTCCCGGAAGTCGCACGCCTGCGTCGTGCAGCCCGGCGTCGCCGCGGCGGGGTAGAAGTACACGACGACGGAGCGTCCGCGCAGGTCGGCGAGCGAGACGGTGCCGCCCGTCGCGCTGGGGAGGGTGAGGTCGGGCGCGGTGTCGCCGACGGCGAGACGAGGCACTGTCACTCCTGCGGGTCGGGGCTGGGGACGACGTGCGCCAGCCTACGGCGCGTGCGGGGTAGCGTCGGCGGCGTGACTGCGCGCGACACCTCCCGGCCCACGAGCGCGGGCGAGCTCCCGCTGCGGATGCTCAACGACCGGCTCCTGGTCGAGCTCGACGACGAGGCGGCCGAGCGGCGCACGGGCGCCGGCATCCTCATCCCGTCGACCGCGGCGATGGGCAAGCGCCTCGCGTGGGCGACAGTCGTCGCCGCCGGCCAGCACGTGCGGCAGGTCGAGATGGGGGACCGCGTGCTGTTCGACCCCGAGGACCGCGCCGAGGTGGAGCTCACGGGGCGCACGTACCTGCTGCTGCGCGAGAAGGACGTCCACGGGGTCGCCGACCCGCGGGCGGGCGGCGAGGGCACGGGGCTGTACCTGTGACGACGGGTCGCTGACGGACCGTCCGGCCGCCGCTCGCGGGCCCGTCCGCGTGGACGTGACCCGCGCGACGTGTGAAACGTTCGTGAGAACGCGCCCTGGGGGTCTTTCCTCACGTGTCGGACGTTCCGATACCGCACCATGGGAAGGGGGCATCCACGGCGGGGACAGGACGAGGTGGACGGATGGACGGACGTGACGGCGGTGCCTCGGGCACCGGGGCGACGGAGCTGCCCGACGGCGACGAGCCGGTCGTGGTGGCCGGCGTGGACGCCGCGAGGCACGCGCAGGAGCTGTTGGCCGAGCACGTGCCGCTCGCGCTCATCGCCGACCTGCTGACGCCGACGGGCGACACCTCGGCCGAGATCCTCGCGTCCGAGGGGCTGCCGGAGGACGCCTGGTGGGACGAGCGCGAGGGCGGCGGCGCGTCGCACGCGTGAGGGTCGTCACACGACGGCCCGTGGAGGCGGTTCCGGTTCGCTCGCACGGCCCCGGTCCTGCTAATCTCTACGAGCCGCGCGCCTCTAGCTCAATTGGCAGAGCAGCTGACTCTTAATCAGCGGGTTCAGGGTTCAAGTCCCTGGGGGCGTACCAGCACTCAGCCCCGTCGGACGTCGTCCGACGGGGCTGAGTCGTTCCTGCGGGTCGCGCGCCGCGGGTCGAGGCCCCGCGGGACCGACCGCCGCTGCGCGTGACGCTCGTCACTCGCCGACGGCGCCGTCGATCCGCTCGCGCAGCAGGTCCGCGTGCCCGTTGTGCCGCGCGTACTCCTGCACGACCTTCGCGACGTGCCAGCCCACGCTGCGGCTGCCGCTGGGCACCGGCGCGGCGAGGTCCGCGTTCTCGGCCAGCAGCCGGTCGGCGAGGACGCGGTGCTCGTGCCACTGCGCCATCGACTCACCGACCATGGTGGGCGTGAGGTCGTCCACGTCGCCGTCGGGCGACTCCTCCGTGCAGTACAGGAGCGGGGCGGGTGACCCGCTCAGCGCGCCGACGAGGTAGTGCCGCTCCATCTCGGTGAGGTGCCGGACCAGCCCCAGCAGGCTCAGCGCGGACGGTGCGGCGGAGCGCCGTACGAGCGCGTCGTCGTCGAGCCCGGCGCACTTCGCGGCCAGCGCGTCGCGGTGGAACGCGAGCCAGCCGAGCAGGAGGGCGTCGAGAGGGCCGTCGGTGGGTTCGGGTGCACGTGCCATGCGTCCAGCCTGGCAGCGGGCGTGCGTCGGCGCGCGTCCTGCGACGGCCCCGACCGGGCTCGCCGGGCGGCCCGGCCTCGCACGCGCCACGATGGGCTCGGTCGCGAGGGACGGAGGAACCGTGGACGACGCGCGTGAGTTCGACGTGGTGGTGCTGGGTGCGGGGGCGGTGGGCGAGAACGTCGCCGACCGTGCGTCGCGGACCGGGCTGGACGTGGCGGTGGTCGAGGGCGCCCTGGTGGGCGGCGAGTGCTCCTACTGGGCGTGCATGCCGTCGAAGGCGCTGCTGCGGCCCGGCGACGCGCTCGCGGCCGCCCGCGCCGTGCCGGGTGCCGACACCGCCGTGACCGGGCCCGTCGACGTGAGCGCCGTCCTCGCGCGGCGTGACGAGGTCGCCGCGCACTGGGACGACGCCGGCCAGGTCGCGTGGGTCGAGGGCGCCGGGCTCACGCTGCTGCGCGGGCACGCGCGGTTCGCCGGGCCGCGGCGGCTCGTCGTCACGACGTCCGACGGCGACGTCACCGTGACCGCCCGGCGCGCGGTCGTGGTGGCGACGGGCTCGGTCGCCGTGGTGCCCGCGGCGCTGCGCGACGTCCGGCCCTGGACGAGCCGCGAGGCCACGTCCGCGCACGTCGTGCCGCGGCGGCTCGCGGTGGTCGGCGGCGGTGTCGTGGCGACCGAGATGGCCACGGCGTTCGCCGACCTCGGCGCCGAGGTGACGGTGCTCGTGCGCGGCGACCGGCTGCTGCCGTCCGCCGAGCCGTTCGCGGGCGAGGCCGTGCTGCGCAGCCTCGTCGACCGCGGTGTGCGGGTGTCCCTCGGCGCGCAGGTGACGTCCGCCTCGCGCGACGACGACGGCGTGCACCTCGTGGTCGAGCGGGTGACCGGCGACGACGACCGCGTCGGCGCCGCCGCGCCCGAGACCCTCACGGTCGACGAGGTGCTGGCGGCCACGGGCCGACGCCCCGCGACGGAGGACCTGGGCCTGGAGGCTCTCGGGCTGCGCCCCGGTGACGCGCTTCCTGTCGACGACGCGCTCGCGGTGCGGGGCGTCGACGGCGGGTGGCTGTTCGCGGCCGGCGACGTCACGGGCCGCACCGCCACCACCCACCAGGGCAAGTACGACGCGCGGGTCGTCGGCGACGTCGTGGCGGCACGGTTCGACCCGCGGCCCACCACGGACGTCGACGACGCCGCGCTCGCCGGCGGTGAGCCGCTGTCCCGCGCGGCGGAGGCCGCTGCGGGGGACTGGAGCCGGTACCGCGCGACCGCCGACCACGCCGCCGTGCCGCAGGTGGTCTTCACCCGACCGCAGGTCGCCTGGGTGGGGCGCACCGAGGCGCAGGCGCGCGCCGCCGGGCTCGACGTCGCCGTCGTCGCCTACGAGCTCGGCGACCTCGCGGGCGCCACGGTGACGGCGGTCGACTACCGCGGGCGCGCGCAGCTCGTCGTCGACCGCGCGCGGGACGTCGTCGTCGGGGCCACGTTCGTGGGGCCGGACGTCGCGGACATGCTGCACGCCGCGACCGTCGCGGTGGTGGGGGAGGTGCCGCTGTCGCGGCTGTGGCACGCGGTGCCGTCCTACCCGACCCTCAGCGAGGTGTGGCTGCGCCTGCTGGAGACCGCAGGACGCTGAGGCGCGGGCACCGCCGGGTGAGTTCTCTGCCGGGCCGGGCACGCCGACGGCGCGGCACCGCGGTGAGCGGTGCCGCGCCGTCGGGCGTGCTCGGTGTCAGGCGTCCGACGCGAGCGACCCGTCCGACGAGGTCACGAGCCCGAGCGTCGCGTCGCCCTGCCGCACGGCCTGGCCGATGAGGGCGAAGTCGAACGACTTGAACTCGCCGATCTCGAGGCCGTAGGTGTCCTCGAGGCCGATCTGGCAGAACGGGCGCTCGGGGCACTCGGGCGGGCCCGCGAGGACGATGCCGCCGCACGCCGCCGCGAGGTCGGACAGGGTCGTGAGGTCGTGCTCCTGCGCGAACTCGGCCGTGACGGCGAACGCGTTCTGGTCCTGCGCGGCGGACGCCTCGCCGACGACGAGCCCGCTCTGCTCGGCGAGCGGCGTGAGCGCGGCGACCGTCTCGTCGACGTCGCTCGACGCGACCGACGGCGCGTCGGCGCCGTTGACCTGGCCGTTGAGGAACGTCGCGAGCGTCGCGGCGTACTCGGGCACGACCGCGAGCTCGCCGGACTGCAGCGCGGGCAGGTACGTCTCGCGCGCGCCGATGGTCTGCGCCTGCGCGTCGAACCCGGCGCTGCGCAGCACGGCCGCGTAGATCTCGGCGAGCGTGATGCTCTCGGAGAAGTTCGCGGCACCGACCGTGAGGCTCGTGCCCGTGCCCACGGACGTGTCGGTCGCGGCGAGCCCGTTGTCGGCGACGTACTCGGTCGCGACCTCGCTCGACGTGCGGCGGTCCACGTCGACGGCCTTGTTCAGGGCGATGAGCCCGTCGGTGTCCATCGACGCCGAGACCTTGTCGAGCAGCTCGAGGACCTGCGGGTGGTCGGCCGCGACCTGCGCGTTGACGGCCGGGATGACGTTGTCGGCGTTCTGCAGGCCCTTGTCGTCCTTCAGCACGACGAGGCTCTCGCCCGCGACGGGCTCGCAGGTGGCGAGGCCGGAGCTGCTGGTGGGCTGGCTGGCCGCCTGGCCGCCGCCCGATCCGGGCGTGCCGCACGCGCCGAGCGCGAGGGTCGCGACGGCGAGGACGCCGAGCGTGCGGGTGCGCTGGCTGATGCGCATGGGGTTCTCCTGTCGTGGCGGTGCGACCGCAGGGGATGGCCCGTGCGGTGGTCGGCCGGGTGCGGGGACCCGGTCCGGTGGGGTGGTCATGGCGCGGGTGCCGCACCGTTCGACGCGGCACCATTCGATCCGGTGGCCGGGGGCGCGGCAACCGGAGCGCGGCGCCGCCGGGGCGCGGAGGTGCGGGCGGCGGCGCGGGAGTCGGCCGCCGCGGCGCGGTCCAGCGCGCGCAGGCCGCGCGGCGCGACGCCGCGCTCGGCGAGCGCGAGCAGCCCCTCGACGGCGAGGCAGAGCCCGGCCACGAGGATGCCGCCCGCGAGCGCCTGCCCGTAGCGCTGCGTCGCGAAGCCGGTCACGACGATCGTGCCCAGGCTGGTGCCGCCGACGAGGGCCGCGAGCGGCACGGTGGCGAGCACCTGCACGGCTCCCGTGCGGATCCCAGCCGCGATCAGGGGCGTCGCGAGCGGCATCTCCACGCTCCACAGCACGCGCGCGCCCGACATGCCCAGGCCCCGCGCGGCGTCGCGCACGTCGTCGTCCACGCCGCCCACGCCAGTCACCGCGTTGGCGAGGATCGGCGGCACCGCGAACACGGCGCACGCGATCGCGGTGGCGACGTTGCCGAACCAGCCGCTCGCGGCGAGCAGCGTCAGCAGCGCGAGGGTGGGCAGCGCGCGCGTCGTGTTGGCCACGACGACGCCGACCGTCGCGCCACGCCGGCGGTGCCCGAGCCACAGGCCGGCGGGCAGCGCGACGAGCAGCGCGAGCCCGACCGCGGCGGCGGAGACGAGCAGGTGCGCGCTCGCCAGCTCGAGCACGCCGCGGCGCCCGGTCCAGTTGAGGGGGTCGTTGAGCCAGCGGAAGGCCTCGCTCAGGATGTCCACGCGGCCTCCTCCTGCGGTCCGGCGCCGTCGAGGCGGCCGGCGGCGTCGCTCGTCGGCCCGCCGCGGCGCCGGGCCGACGAGCGGCGCCACGGCGTGAGCAGGCGCCCGACGAGCGCGAGCAGCAGGTCCGCGACGAGCGCGAGGACGAGGCACAGCACCGTGGCCGTCATCACCTCGGCGTGGTAGTTGCTGCGGAACCCGCGGAACATCAGCTGACCGAGCCCGCCGTACCCGACGACGACGCCCACGGTCACCAGCGCGACGGTGCTCACGGTCGCGAGCCGCAGCCCGGTGACGATCGCCGGGACGGCTTGCGGCAGCTCGACGCCCAGCAGCAGGCGCCACCGTCCGTAGCCCATGCCGCGCGCGGCGTCCCGCACCGCGGGGTCGACGCCCTGGAGCCCGACCAGCACGTTGCGCACGAGCACGAGCAGGGCGTAGAGGACGAGCCCGATGAGCACCGTGGTGCGCCCGATGCCCGTGTACGGCGCGAGCACCGCGAACAGCGCGAGCGAGGGCACCGTGTACAGCACGCCCGTACCCGCGAGCACCGGGCCCGCGAGGCGGGGTCGCACGTGCGCGAGCGCCGCGAGGGGCAGCGCGACGAGCAGCGCGATGAGCACGGCCTGGAGCGTGAGGGTCGCGTGCTGCTGCGTGTAGCGCAGCACGTCGCCCCCGTTGCGCTCGAGGTAGTCCCACGAGAACCACGGGTTGGCGGCCGCGGCGACCGGTCCGGCGTGCATGGGTGGGAACCTAGCGAGCCCCACCCACACCCGCGCGCCGAGCGCACCGCGGGCGGGCACGGGCCGGCCCCGACGGCGGTCGCCGCCGGGCGTCCGCGGGCGGTGCCGCCGCGCGGCTGTCGGAGCGGCCCGCTAGCGTCACGTGCCGTGAGCACCGACGTGGCCATCCGGTTCGACGCCGTCCGCAAGGAGTACGCGGGCGCCGTGGCCGTCGACGACCTCTCGCTGTCCGTGCGGCGCGGCGAGCTGCTGGTGCTGGTCGGCCCGTCGGGCTGCGGCAAGTCGACGACGCTGCGCATGGCGAACCGCCTCGTCGAGCCGTCGGGGGGCCGCATCCTGCTGGGCGACGAGGACGTCACCGACGTCGACCCCGTCGCGCTGCGCCGCCGCATCGGCTACGTCATCCAGAACGTCGGGCTGTTCCCGCACCGCACCGTCGCGCAGAACGTCGCGACGGTGCCCGGGCTCCTGGGGTGGGACCGGCGGCGCACGCGCGAGCGCGTCGACGAGCTGCTCACGCTCGTGGGGCTCGATCCCGCGCGGTACGCGGCGCGCTGGCCGCACGAGCTGTCGGGCGGCGAGCGCCAGCGCGTCGGCGTCGCGCGTGCGCTCGCGACCGACCCGCCCGTGCTGCTCATGGACGAGCCGTTCGGCGCGGTCGACCCCGTGGGGCGTGCACGCCTCCAGCACGAGTTCATCCGGCTGCAGCGTGACCTCGGCACGACCGTGATGATGGTCACGCACGACATCGACGAGGCCGTCCGCATGGCGGACAGGGTCGTCGTGCTCAGCCGCGGCGCGCACGTCGAGCAGCTCGCGTCGCCGCTCGAGGTCGTCGCGCGGCCCGCGTCGCCCGCGGTGGCCGACCTCGTCGGCCGCGGCCGCACCGCGCGGCTCCTCGCCCTCGGGCGCCTCGAGCGGTCCGACCTCGACGACGTCGCCGACGCGCCCGTCGCCGCGGGCGCACCGGTCCGCCTCGGCAGCGAGCTCGGCGACCTCGTCTCCGCGCTCACCGAGACGACCGGGGCCGCGCCGGACGGCGCTCTGCCCGTCGTCGACGACGACGGTCGCACCGTCGGGCGTGCGAGCGCCGCGACCGTGGTGCGCGCGCTGCGCCGCCTGACGGCGCAGGACCCCGAGCCGGCGGACCGCACCGCCTGAGGCGCGCTCGGCGCTCGTGGCGGCCGGTGTGCACGTCGCCCGGCGGTCACACGACGGGAGCACGTGCGTCACACGCCGTGGGTAAGGTGCCTGACGTGAGCGAACCCACCGCACGTCTCGCCCTCGCCACCTGCGCCGAGCTGCCCGACCTCGACCCCGACGACCTGCCGCTGCGCGCCGCGCTCGCCGACCGCGGCGTCGCGACGGACGTCGTGGTGTGGGACGACCCGACCGTGGACTGGGCGGCGTACCCGCACGTGCTGATCCGCTCCACGTGGGACTACACCGACCGGCCGACGCAGTTCTCGGACTGGACGCGGCGCGTCGAGCGGACCTCGACGCTGCTCAACCCGGCCGACGTCGTGACGTGGAACATCGACAAGACCTACCTGCGCGACCTCGAGCAGCGGGGCATCCCGATCGTCCCGACGATCTGGCTCGACCCCGAGCGCAACCTCGACGCCCGGGCGATCCACACGCGGTTCCCGGCGTTCGGCGACTTCGTCATCAAGCCGACGGTCAGCGCGGGCTCGCGCGACACCGGCCGGTACGACGCGGGTGTCACGCCGTCGCGGTCGCTCGCGATCACGCACGCGAAGAACCTCCTCGCGGTCGGCCGGCGGGTCATGCTGCAGCGCTACCTCACGAAGGTCGACACGCAGGGCGAGACCGCGCTGGTCTACGTCGACGGCGAGTTCAGCCACTCCGTCCGCAAGGGCCCGCTGCTCGAGGGGCCGTACCGCGCGGGGGACCAGGAGGGCGTGCTGTTCCGCGAGGAGGTCATGGCCGCGCGCGAGGCCACGCCCGAGGAGCGCGAGGTCGGCGACCGGGTCGTCGCGGAGCTCGCGCGCGTGTTCCCGGACCGGGCGCCGCTGCTGTACACGCGCGTCGACCTCATCCCCGACGACGAGGACGCGCCCGTCGTCCTCGAGGTCGAGCTCGCCGAGCCGTCGTTGTTCTTCGAGCACTCGCCGGGTGCCGCGGAGCGGTTCGCTGAGGCGGTCGCGCGGCGGCTGTGACGCGCGCCGCACCGCCTCGCCGCCCCGCGCGCGGGATCGGATGACGGCGTGGGCGCTCGCACCCGCTACACTCGTCGTCGGCCCGCCGCGCGCGACGGGTCCGGTCCCGTTGTCCGGCTCGCTCGCGAGCCCGGTCCGGTGGGCACCGTGGTGGCTATAGCTCAGTAGGTAGAGCACCTGGTTGTGGTCCAGGGGGTCGCGGGTTCAAGTCCCGTTAGCCACCCCAGCACGAAGGGCGCCGGTCCGAGGACCGGCGCCCTTCGGCGTACCCGGGGTCGGGCGCGGGCTCAGGCGCCCGGCAGCACGCCCCGCTTGACGGACGTCGCGACGACCTCGGCCGCGACCTTGCGGGCCTGCGCCGAGTCGGGGCCGGGCTGCGCGGGCAGGAGCGCCGCGCGGTAGTAGCGCAGCTCGTCGATGCTCTCGAGGATGTCGGCCAGCGCGCGGTGGCCGCCCTTCTTCTCCGGCGCCGCGAAGTACACGCGGGGGTACCACCGGCGCGCGAGCTCCTTGATCGACGACACGTCGACGATCCGGTAGTGCAGGTGCCCGACGAGGTCGGGCATGTCGCGGTCGAGGAAGGCCTTGTCGGTGCCCACCGAGTTGCCGGCGAGCGGGGCCTTGCCCGGGTCGGGCACCCACGCGCGCACGTACTCGAGCACCTGCGCCTGCGCCTCCTCGAGCGTCACGCCGTGCTCGAGCTCGGGCAGCAGGCCCGACGTGGTGTGCATGGTCCGCACGAAGTCGCCCATCTGCTCGAGCGCGCCGGGCGGCGGCTTGACGATGACGTCGACGCCCTCGCCGAGCACGGTGAGCTCGGAGTCCGTGACCACGGCGGCCACCTCGACGAGCGCGTCGTGCACGAGGTCGAGGCCGGTCATCTCGCAGTCGACCCACACGATGCGGTCGGAGCTGGCGTGCCCTCCTCCCGTCGTGGTGGGGGAGGCGGGGGCGGGGCTCGTCACGTCGTCGTCGGTGCTGCTCACGTGAGCAAGCCTAGGACCCGCGGCGCTCAGGCGGCGTCGGACGGGTCGGGGCGGTGCGTCCCGGGGGTCGTGCGCGGTGCTGCGGCGGGCGGCGGGGCCGGCACGGTGCGCGCGAGCGCGGCGGCGGCGGTGACCACGGCGGCGGTGCCGAGTCCCGTCAGGCGGGCGGACGCGGCGGACGTGCCGGCCCAGAGCGTCGCGCAGGACGTGACCCCGCCGGCGAGGGCGCCGAGCACGAGGTGCCCGGCCCAGCGGAGCGCGCCGTCCGCGAGCCGTCGTGCCCAGGGAGATCGAGGGGCCGCGTCACGGCCGGCGTGCCGTCCCATCACGAACGACGCCCGCCCGCTGCGGGGAGGCGGCGGGCGGGCGTGGGCACGCGGTCATCGTGCCATCGGAGCGGTCGCGACGGGCGCGGTCCGGCGAGCCGGTGCGCCGACGGTGCGACGTGCGCGACGCGCGCCGTCGGCGGACCGGGCGGTGCGGCCGCGCAGGCCGGTGCGGCGCGTGCGGGCGTCGGCGAGAGCGGTGCGGCGCAGCCGCTCGTGGTGCTCGTCGAGCGCGGTGTCGTAGACGGTCAGGGGATGCATGGTGTGCTCCTGCGGGCATGCCGGGGCGCACCCCGGTCGGGGGTGTCCTCGTGGTGGATGGGTGCCCCTACTGCACCAGGCGCGGCCCCGCGGTGGCGAGGCATTTCCCGCACGGTCGGGGCGTCGTGGAAGGATGCGGCCGACCGGCGGCGGGCGTCCGCCCGCCCGGTGCGCGAGGGAGAGGTGACGTGCCGGCGCGACCCGACCCCGCACCGTCCGACCCCGCGCCGGTCGGCGCGCCACCGGTCGACACCGCGCCCGGCCCGCCGGCACCGCGGCGCCGTACGGCCGTCGCTCTCGCCCGCCGGGTGCGGACCCTCGCTCCGGCGTGGGGGCTGCCGACCGCCGTCGGCGCCTTCGTCGCCGCGCTGTGCACCGTGTACTCGCTCGCGCAGTGGGACGCGTTCGTCGTGAAGTCCTGGGACCTGGGGATCTTCACGCAGCTCGCGGCCCGCTACGCCCACCTCGAGGCGCCCGTCGTCCACGTCAAGGGACCCGACTACCACCTGCTGGGCGACCACTTCCACCCGCTGCTGGTGCTGCTGGGGCCCGTGTACGCCGCGTTCCCGTCGGCGCTCACCCTGCTGGTCGTGCAGAACGTCCTGCTCGGGGTCGCGGCCGCGGTCGTCACGCGCGCCGCGGTGCCGCTGCTCGGGCGGGTCGTCGGCGGGCTCGTCGGGCTCGCCTTCGGGCTGAGCTGGGGGCTGCAGTACGCGGTCGAGGCGCAGTTCCACGAGATCGCGTTCGCGGTGCCGCTGCTGGCCGTCGCGCTCGCCGCCGTGCTGCGCGAGCGGTGGCGCACGGCCGTCGTCGCCGGTGCGCTGCTCGTGCTGGTCAAGGAGGACCTGGGACTGACGACGGCCGTGCTGGGCCTGCTGGTCGCCTGGCGCGCGCGGCGCGCGGCGTACCTGTGGCTGTCGGCGTGGGGCGTCGGCGCGTTCGTGCTCGCGACGCGCGTCGTGCTGCCCGCGCTCAACCCCGCCGGCGAGTGGGCCTACGGGTCGCGGCTCGACGTGCTGGCGGCCCTGTCGGACCCGCTCGCGCTGTACGCGCCCGCCAAGGCGTACACGCTCTGGCTGCTGGTGGTCGTGACGGGCGGGATCGCGCTGCGGTCGCCGTTCGTGCTGGTCGCCGGCCCGACGCTCGCGTGGCGCTTCCTGTCCGC
This sequence comes from Cellulomonas sp. FA1, assembly GCF_000986825.1. Lineage (NCBI taxonomy): Bacteria > Bacillati > Actinomycetota > Actinomycetes > Micrococcales > Cellulomonadaceae > Cellulomonas > Cellulomonas sp. FA1. The sequence continues at coordinate 409,437 of NZ_LBMY01000001.1, forward strand.
CGAGCCCGGCTACTGGGCGCCGACCTGGCACTACAGCGCCGTGCTCATGCCGATCGCGTACCTCGCGATGCTCGACGGGATCGACCGCGCCCGCCGCGGCCGGGTGGGGTGGCTGCGCCGGTACGCGCGGTACGCGCCGGCGGTCGGGCTCACGGCGACGCTCGTGCTGCTGCCGCAGTGGCCGCTGTGGCAGCTGACGAACCCCGGCCTGCACTTCGCGGCGCCGCGCGCCGACGCCGCCCGGGCGACGCTCGCGGCGGTGCCCGACGGGGTGGTCGTCGAGACCGACGTCGGCCTCATGTCGTACCTCGTCGACCGCACCGACGTGTACTACCTCGGCAACCGCAACCCCGTGCCCGACTACCTCGTCATCGACCGCGTCGGCGGCGGCACGCCCCAGGAGTGGGGCGACGTCCTGCAGGTCGCGCGGCTGCTGCACCCCGACGCGACGTTCGAGGTCGTGCACGTGCAGGACGGGTACGAGGTCGCCCGCGCGGTCGGGTGACGGCCCGCGGCGACCACGGCGCCCCCGGCAGGACTCGAACCTGCAACCGACGGATTAGAAGGCCGTTGCTCTATCCATTGAGCTACGGGGGCTGGTGCTCCCCAGCCTAGTGGTGGGGCTCGCGGCGGCCGTCGTGAGGTCGCGGCGCGCGCCTCGGCCCCCGCGGGTGTGACGAGTCCGTGGCGTGTCACCCGCGTGCCGCGTTTGGCCTGGTCAGATGTGGCACCGACAATGGTGCCGTGAGTGCGCAGCCCGGGACCGAGCCTGCGCGGGCGCCCGCGCCCGCGTCGGGCCGCGTCGCGCCCTCCTCGCCGGGCTGGGCCGCGTCCCCGGCGGCCGTCGAGATGCTCGCGCGCCCGCTCGCGCAGACGTCGCTGCTGGACGCGGTGCGCGACCTGCGCCGCGACGTCGACGCGACCGCGTTCCCGCTGGAGATCCCGGGCGTCGACGCCGCGCGCGGGTCCCGTGCACGGCTCGTCGACCAGCTCGACGAGCACCTCGTGCCGCGTCTGACGGAGCTGTCCGCCCCGGCGGTCGTGGTCGTCGCCGGGTCGACCGGCGCCGGCAAGTCGACGCTGGTCAACTCGCTGGTCGGCCAGGAGGTGACCGCGGCGGGCGTGCTGCGCCCCACGACGCGCCAGCCCGTGCTGGTGCACCACCCGCTGGACACGGACCTGCTGTCGCACCACCCGGTGCTCGCGGAGGTCGAGGCGGTCGCGGTCGACACCGTGCCGCGCGGCATCGCGATCCTCGACGCGCCCGACCTCGACTCGGTGCTCGACTCCAACCGCGACACCGCGCACCGGCTGCTCGAGGCGGCCGACCTGTGGCTCTTCGTCACGACCGCGGCGCGGTACGGCGACGCGCTGCCGTGGCAGGTCCTCGAGGCCGCCGTGGAGCGCTCGACGTCGGTCGCGATGGTCCTCAACCGGGTGCCGGCCGCGTCGCTGCCGACCGTGCGCGGCGACCTGCTGGACCGGCTGCGCGTGCACGGCCTGGCCGGCTCGCCGCTGTTCGTCATCCCCGACGTGGGTCCCCACGCCGGGCCCCTCGTGCCCAGCACGGTCGCACCCGTGCTGCGGTGGCTCACGATGCTGGCCGGCCCGGACCGTGCCCGCACGGTCGTCGCGCGCACGCTGCGCGGGGCCCTCGACGCGCTGCGCCCGTGGGTCGACGAGCTCGCCGAGGCCGTGCAGGACCAGGTGGACGCCGCCGCGCGCATCGCCGAGGTGCTCGACGCCGCGACCGCGGAGCCGTCGGACGCCGCGGCGGACACGGTCGGTGCGGGCGCCGTCGCCGACGGCGCGGTGCGCGCCCGGTGGGCCGAGCTGCGCGCCGCACGGGCCCCGTTCGCGCGGCTCGTCGGCCGCTCGGGCCGCGTGCGGGGCTCCGCGCGCGCCGGGCGGGCACGGTCCGCCGCCGCGGCCCCGATGCTGGCCGACCTCACCGAGTCGGCGACCGCGGTGCTGACGGCGATCGGGCAGCGCGGCGAGGAGACCCTGCGTCACGCGCTCACGGGCCCCGCGGCGCCCGCCGGGGCGGCGTCCGTCCTGGCGCGGTGGCCCGCGCACGACGGCACCCGCGCGGCGGCGGCCGAACGGGCCGCCCGCGCGTGGGTGGGCGAGGGGGCGCGCGCCGTGCGCAGCACGCTCGCGGCGGGCACGGGCGACGCGCGGCGTCGCGAGCAGGTCGCCCGGGCCGTCGGCGAGGACGGGCTGGCGGCGCTCGCGCTCGCGGCCGCGGCGGGCGTCGACGACGCCGCCGAGGTCGCCCGCACGCTCCTCGGCGAGGCCGGCGACACGCTCGTCGCGACGCTGCGCGAGGACCTCGTGCGGCGCGCCCGCGCGCAGGTCGACGTCGAGCGCGCGGCGGCGGACGCCGCGCTCGACGACCAGGACCTCGCCGCCGACGCGTCGTCGCGGCTGCGGCTGCGCCTCGCCGTCCTCAAGGGGCTGACGTGAGCGACGACCCGACCACGACCACGGTGCCGACCGTGCCCGGCGACGCGTCGCGGACCGCAGCGCGTCCCGTGCCGGCGGAGGACGCGCCGGCCCCGGGCGGCGCACCGGCCGGCGCCGTCCGGGGCGCCGTCACCGCGGAGCTCGAGGAGCGCGTCGTCGCGCTCGGCGGCGCGCTCGCGGCGGGTGGCGACCGGCTCGACCCCGAGGTCGTCGAGCGGGTCGAGGCGACCGTCGAGCGCGTCCGGGAGCGCCTCGCGCTGGGCGTCGACCACACGGTCGTCGCGCTCGCGGGCGGCACGGGCTCGGGCAAGTCGAGCCTCTTCAACGCGGTGAGCGGGCTGCGGTTCGCCGACGTGGGCGTGCGCCGACCGACGACGTCGCGCGTCACGGCCTGCGTGTGGGGCGGTGACGGCGACGACCTGCTCGACTGGATCGGCGTCGACGACGAGCACCGCATCGAGCGCGAGAGCCTGCTCGACGGCGACCGCGAGGCGTCGCTGCGCGGCCTGGTGCTGCTCGACCTGCCGGACCACGACTCGATCGCGCCCGAGCACCGCGACGTCGTCGACCGCGTGCTGCCGCAGGTCGACCTGCTCGTGTGGGTCGTCGACCCGCAGAAGTACGCCGACGACGCGCTGCACTCGGGCTACCTGCGGCGCATGACCGGCCGGGACGCGTCGATGCTGGTGGTGCTCAACCAGGTCGACACGGTGCCCGCGGACGTGCGTGGCGACCTCGTGGCCGACGTGCGGCGCCTGCTCGTCGAGGACGGTCTGCCCGACGTGCGCGTGCACGAGGTGTCGACCGTCACGGGCGAGGGCGTCGCGGAGCTGCGCGACGTGCTCGCCGCGGCGGTCGCGCAGCGGTCCGGCGCCGCCGTGCACGCGGACGCCGAGGTGGCTGACGCGGCGCGGCTCGTGCGCTCGCAGGTCGCGGCGCGGGACCCCGCGCCGGGTGCGCTCGCGCTCGGCGTGGTCGTGGACCGGCTGGCGTCGGCCGCCGGTCTGGCGGCCGTGGGCGCGGCCGTCGCCGCGGCGGTGCGCGGCGGTGCGACGCGTGCCCCCGGGCTGGGTGACGTGCACGCCGACGGTGTCGGCCTGGCGCGCGCGTCGTGGCTGTCCGGCATCACGCAGGGTCTGCCGTCGCGGTGGTCGGCGGACCTGCGCGAGCGGGTCGCGACGACGGCCGAGCTGCGGCTGGCGGTCACGGACGCGCTCGCGCACGTGCCGCTCGCGGTGCGGCGCTCGCGCGCGGCCGACGCGCTGCTCGGGGTCGCCGCCGTGGCGGCGCTCGGTGCGCTCGTCCTCGCGGGCCTGCTGGTCGCGGACGGTGCCGGCGCCGCGGTGCCGTGGGTGCCCACGGGCGTCCTGGTCGGCGCCGCGGTGGCCGCCGCCCTCGTGCTGCTGGTCGCGTCGTCGCTCGTGCGGCGACGTGCGGCGGTGCGGCGTGGCGCGCGGGTCGTGGCGGACGGACGCTCGGCGCTCGAGTCGGTCGCGCGGGTGCGGCTGCTGGCCCCCACGCAGGACGTCCTCGCGGAGCACCGCCAGGTGCGCGAGCTCGCGCAGCGCGCGGGCGCCGGCGACTGAGCGCACGGCCGGTCGCCCCCGCCGGGTGACGCCTCGACGACCCCGCGTCGTCACCCAGCCGACCACGGTCCCGTCACGTGCGACGGCGTCCGCGGCGCGGTCCCCGTGACGCGTGGCGCACCGCCGTGCGCGGCCACGATGGCCGCACACGCCCCGGATCCCCGGGGCCTCGCGGACAGGGGACAGGCATGGGAACGCACACGCAGGACGTGACGGTCGTCGGGTGGGTCGGGTCCGACCTGCGCAGCTACCACCTCGACGGGCTCGGCGGCGTGCCGTACGCGCAGTTCCGGCTCGCGTCGACCCGCCGGGTGGTCGACCGCGAGAACGGCGGCTTCCGCGACGGCCCGACGCTGTGGTTCACGGTGAAGGCCTGGCGCACGGCGGCCACGAACCTCGCGGCGTCGCTGCGTAAGGGCGACCCCGTGGTCGTCGTGGGGCGGCTGGCGCAGTCCGAGTGGGTCGCGCAGGACGGTGCGTCGCGCTCCGAGCTCGTGCTCGAGGCGCTGTCCGTGGGGCACGACCTCACGTTCGGCACGGCGCAGTTCCGGCGCTCCCTGGGCGGCGGCCGGCGGCGCGACGACGAGCCGGGCGCGGCCGACGTCACGGCCCTGGGCGAGCGGCCCGCCGTGCTGGCCGACGACCCGTGGGCCGCGGCGGCGGAGCCGACGGCCTCCGACGAGCCGGACGAGGCGGCGGACATGGCCGACGACCTCGTGGGGATCGACGACGCGGCGCCCGACGAGACGCGCGCCGTGCCGGCGCTGGCCGGACGCGCCTGATCGCCTAGGCTGGTGGATCGGCATCCGGCGCCGCCGGCCGGCGCCCGCGCACCCCGACGTCCGTGCACCTCGTGCACGCGGGTGCGCGCGCGTCCCGGCCCGCGGCGCCACCACGACTCACCAGGAGCGGACGAGCACCCAGTGGCTGAGTTCATCTACAGCATGTACAAGGCGCGCAAGGCGCACGGCGACAAGGTCATCCTCGACGACGTCTCCCTCAACTTCCTGCCCGGCGCCAAGATCGGCGTCGTCGGCCCGAACGGTGCGGGCAAGTCGACGATCCTCAAGATCATGGCGGGCCTCGACCAGCCGTCGAACGGCGAGGCCCGGCTGTCGCCCGGCTACACGGTCGGCATCCTGCAGCAGGAGCCGCCGCTGAACGAGGAGAAGACGGTCCTCGGCAACGTCGAGGAGGGCGTCGCCGAGATCAAGGGCAAGCTCGACCGCTACAACGAGATCTCGGCGCTGATGGCCGAGCCGGACGCGGACTTCGACGCGCTGCTCGCCGAGATGGGCCAGCTCCAGGAGGCCATCGACGCGGCCGACGCGTGGGACCTCGACGCCCAGCTCGAGCAGGCGATGGACGCGCTGCGCTGCCCGCCTGCCGACGCCGACGTGAGCGTGCTGTCCGGTGGTGAGCGCCGCCGCGTCGCGCTGTGCAAGCTCCTGCTCGAGAAGCCCGACCTGCTGCTGCTCGACGAGCCCACCAACCACCTCGACGCCGAGTCGGTGCTGTGGCTCGAGCAGCACCTGCAGCAGTACCCGGGCGCGATCCTCGCGGTCACGCACGACCGGTACTTCCTCGACCACGTCGCGGAGTGGATCTGCGAGGTCGACCGCGGCCGCCTCTACCCGTACGAGGGCAACTACTCGACGTACCTGGAGAAGAAGCAGGAGCGCCTGCAGGTCCAGGGCAAGAAGGACGCCAAGCTCGCCAAGCGCCTCAAGGAGGAGCTGGAGTGGGTGCGGTCGAACGCCAAGGGGCGCCAGACCAAGTCGAAGTCGCGTCTCGCGCGGTACGAGGAGATGGCGGCCGAGGCCGAGCGGACGCGGAAGCTGGACTTCGAGGAGATCCAGATCCCGCCGGGCCCGCGACTGGGCAACGTCGTCCTCGAGGCGACCGACCTGCAGAAGGGCTTCGACGGGCGTCAGCTCATCGACGGGCTGAGCTTCACGCTGCCGCGCAACGGCATCGTCGGCGTCATCGGCCCCAACGGCGTCGGCAAGACGACGCTGTTCAAGACGATCGTCGGCCTCGAGCCGCTCGACGCGGGCGACCTGAAGATCGGCGAGACCGTCAAGATCTCGTACGTCGACCAGTCGCGCGGCGGCATCGACCCCAAGAAGACGCTGTTCGAGGTCGTCTCGGACGGGCTCGACTTCCTCAAGGTCGGCAACGTCGAGATCCCGTCGCGCGCGTACGTCGCGTCGTTCGGCTTCAAGGGCCCGGACCAGCAGAAGCCCGCGGGCGTGCTGTCCGGCGGTGAGCGCAACCGCCTCAACCTCGCGCTCACCCTCAAGCAGGGCGGCAACCTCCTGCTGCTCGACGAGCCCACCAACGACCTCGACGTCGAGACGCTCGGCTCGCTCGAGAACGCGCTGCTCGAGTTCCCCGGCTGCGCCGTGGTCGTGTCGCACGACCGGTGGTTCCTCGACCGTGTGGCGACGCACATCCTCGCCTACGAGGGCACCGAGGAGAACCCGGCCAGCTGGTACTGGTTCGAGGGCAACTTCGCCTCCTACGAGGAGAACAAGGTGCAGCGCCTCGGCGCCGACGCGGCACGTCCGCACCGCGTGACGTACCGCAAGCTGCGCCGCGACTGACCGCGGGCCGGGCGGTCGCGGGGACGCCGCACGCGGCGCCGCCGTGACCGCTCGTCCACCGACCGCAGGGCCCGGACGGCACGTGCGTCCGGGCCCTGCGGCGTCACCGGGCCGCGCGTCGCGCCCTCGGGCAGACTGACGCCATGACGGAGCCCGAGGTCAGCGGCCCGGGGCGCGCCGCGCCCGCCGACGCGCCGCCGACCGGGGCGGCGGCGCTCGTCGCCGCGCTCGAGACGCTGCGCACCCGGCTCGGTGCGCTCGTCCTCGCGCTCGACGCACCGGGAGTCGACGCCGCGCGCGCCGAGCGCGCCGCGGTCCTCGCGCAGCTCGACGACTACCTCCTGCCGCGACTGCGGGCGCAGGACGCACCCCTGCTCGTCGTCGTGGGCGGCTCGACCGGCGCAGGCAAGTCCACGCTGGTGAACTCGCTCCTCGGGGAGCCGGTCTCCGCACCGGGCGTCCTGCGTCCCACGACGCGCGCGCCCGTCCTCGTGCACCACTCGCTCGACGCGCGGTGGTTCTCGACCGACCGCGTCCTGCCCGGGCTTGCCCGCGTGACCGCGCACACGGGCGCGGGAGCCGTCGACGACGCACGGGACGCCGGCGGGCGTGCCCTCCGGCTCGTGGCGTCGGCCGCCCTGCCCCGCGGCCTCGCGCTGCTCGACGCGCCGGACGTCGACTCGGTGGACGCCGAGAACCGTCGGCTCGCCGTGCAGCTGCTCGACGCGGCGGACCTCTGGCTGTTCGTCACCACCGGTGCGCGCTACGCCGACGCCGTGCCGTGGGACCTGCTGCACCGCGCGGCGCAGCGCCACGCGCAGGTCGCGCTCGTCGTCTCCCGCCTCGACCCCGGCACGGACGAGGTCGTCGACGACCTGCGTCGCCTCATGGACGAGCACGACCTCGCCGCGGCGCCCCTGTTCGCCGTCCCGGAGTCGGTCACCCCCGACGGTCTGCTGCCCGAGACCGCGGTCGCCCCGGTCGCGCGGTGGCTCACCGACCTGGGTGCGGACGCCGACGCGCGCGACCGCGTCGCGACCGCGACGCGCGACGGCGTCGTCGACGACCTCGTGCGACGCGCCGACGCGCTCGCCGACGAGGCCGACCGGCAGGCGGCGACCGACGCACGGCTGCGCGCCGCCGTCGCGGGCGCGTACGACGACGCGGCCGCGCAGGTGCGCGCCGCCACCTCCGACGGGGCGATGCTGCGCGGCGAGGTGCTCGACCGCTGGCAGGAGCTCGTCGGCACGGGTGACCTGCTGCGCTCCGTCGAGCACGGCGTGGGCCGCGCACGCGACGCCCTCGCGCGCGTGCTGCGCGGCCGCCCCGCCCCGGCGCCACGCGTCGAGCAGGCCATCGCGCACGGGCTCGGCGCCGTCGTCCTCGACGCCGCCGACGCGGCAGCGGTGCGCGCGCACGCCGCGTGGCGCGGGGACGCGGCGGGTGCCGCGCTGCTGCCGGACCTCGACCTGTCGCGCGCGTCCGCGACGCTGCGCGCGCAGGTCGACGCCGAGGTCCGCGGCTGGCAGGCCGACGTGCTCGACCTGGTCCGGGAGCAGGGCGCGCAACGGCGCGGCACGGCCCGCTACCTGTCGTTCGGCGTCAACGCGGCGGGCGTGAGCCTCATGGTGCTCGCGTTCGCGTCCACGGGCGGTCTGACGGGCGTCGAGGTCGGGATCGCCGGCGGTACGGCCGTGGTCGCGCAGAAGCTGCTCGAGGCCGTGTTCGGCGACGACGCGGTGCGACGGCTCACGGCGCTCGCGCGCGAGCGGCTGGACGTGCGCGTGGACGCGCTGCTGCGGGCCGAGGCCGAGCGGTACACCGCGCAGCTCGACGCGCTCGGCACGCGTGACGCGTCCGGTGCGACGGTGCGCACCGCCACGCGGGCGGTCGAGCGCGCCGCGCGCGACGAGCGAGCGGCACGGGCGCCCGGCGCGGGGGCGCCGGCGACCGGTGGCGGCACGTTGCGTGGGGCGGGGTCGGCCGTCGCCGTGCCGTCGCGCGGCGGTGCCCAGGTCGGGGGACGACGGACCGAGGCCGTGGCCGCGGACGTCGCACCGCGTGCGGGCTTCTGGCGCCGCCTGCTCGGTGGTCGCACGAGCGAGCGCGACGCGGCTCGCGGCGACGGCACCCGCGGGCGCGAGACGCGCGACGCCCCGACCCGCGACGCCGCCGACGGCGACGCGTCCGACGGCACGCCCCGGGGCGACGCGTGAGCCCGACCCTCGCGCAGCGCGCGGACGCGCTCGCCGCCGCCCTCGACGCCGCGGGCGACCGGCTGCCGTCGACCGTCACGGACGCACCGCGCGCGCTGCTGACGCGCGTGCGCGAGCGCGCGGGCCTGTCGGCCGAGCACACGGTCGTCGCGCTTGCGGGTGCGACGGGCTCGGGGAAGTCGAGCCTGCTCAACGCGCTCGCGGGCGCCGACCTCGCCGGCACGGGCGTGCGCCGACCGACGACGTCGCACCCGTCCGCCGTCGTGGTCGGGTCGCCGCCGGGCGGGGGCGACCCCGGCCCGCTGCTCGACTGGCTCGAGGTCGCGCGGCGGCACGCGGTCGCGGCGGGGCCGGGCCTGCCCGCGGGGCTCGTGCTGCTCGACCTGCCCGACCACGACTCGGTGGTCGTCGAGCACCGCGAGCGCGCGGACCGGCTGGTCGCGCGGGCGGACCTGCTGGTGTGGGTCGTCGACCCGCAGAAGTACGCCGACGCCGCGCTGCACGAGGGCTACCTGCGCGGGTTGGCGGGCCGCGACGACGTCGTGGTGCTGGTCCTCAACCAGGCCGACCGCCTGGGCCCGGCGGAGCGGGACGCGGTGCTCGCCGACCTGGCGCGCCTCGCGGCGGCGGACGGTCTGCCGCGGGCGCGCGTGCTCGCGGCCTCGGCGCGCACGGGTGACGGCGTGGACGCGTTGCGTGATCTCGTGCGGGTCGCGGCCGAGCGTCGGGAGTCGACGACCCGGCGGTTCGGCGCGGACCTGCGCGCCGCGGCCCGGGAGGTCGCCGACGCGTGCGGAACCACCGCGTCGCGGCGACCCCGCGCGGTCGTCGCGGACGGCCTGGTCGACGCGCTCGCGGCCGCCGCCGGGGTCCCCACCGTGGTCGACGCCGTGCGGCGCTCCGCGGTCCGCAGGGCAGGCGCCCACATCGGCTGGCCGCCCGTGCGGTGGCTCGCGCGGCTGCGTCCGGACCCGCTGCGGCGCCTGCACCTGGGACCGCGGCCTGCGGCCGAGGCGGAGGTGTCCCGCACGTCGCTGCCGCCCGCGGGCGCCGCGCAGCGGGCCGCCGCCGCGACGGCGGTGCGGGACCACGTCGACGCGGCGCTGGCGGGCGCGCCGGACGCGTGGGTGCTCGCGGCGCGCGCCCGCGTCGACGTGGCGGCGCTGCCGGACGCGCTCGACCACGCGGTGGCGCGCACGCCGCTGCTGCCGCCCGCACCGGCCCGCTGGTGGCGTGCCGTGGGCGCGCTGCAGGCGCTGCTGCTCGCCGCGGCGGTCGCGGGCGCGCTGTGGCTGGGCGGGCTCGCGCTGCTGGCCTACCTGCGGCTGCCGGAGCCGGTCACGCCCGTGTGGGGTCCGCTGCCTGCCCCGACCGCGCTGCTGCTGGGCGGTCTGGTCGGCGGGGTGCTGCTCGCGCTGCTCGGGTCGATCGGCGCGCGCCTCGGTGCCCGACGGCGCGCGGGGGCGGCCGCGCGGCGCCTGCGCGCGGCCGTCGCCGACGTCGCGGAGCGGCTCGTGCTTGCGCCGCTCGCGGCCGAGACCGACGCGCTCGCGGCGTGCCGCGGGGCCGCGCTCAGGGCCGCGGCCTGAGACCTCACGGCGCCCGGCACGTCACGTCGTGCGCCGCTGCCACCCCGCGCTGACCGCCTGCGGCGCGTACCCGAGCGCGACGTTGATCGCGAGCATGTGCGCGTTCTCCTGCGCGTTCCACGTGTGCAGGCGGCGCTCGCCGGGGCGCCAGGCGGTGTACGCGTCGAGGTTGACGGCCTTGACGAGCATGCCGAGCCGGCGACCGCGGTGCTCGCGCAGCACGAGCGTGTCCTCCTGGAACCCGAACGGCACGTCCGGCACGGGCACCTCGAGCACCGTGAACGCCGCGAGCGTCCCGGTCGGCACGTGCTCGGCGGCCGTGAGCAGCACGCGCTGGTGGCGCTGCGCGCGCGTCAGCAGGTGGTGGCGCACCCGCTCGGCGTCCCAGCGCTCCTCCTCGGTGTCGTACCCCGCGTTCGGCGCGTCCGTGCTCATGCGGGTCCACAGCACCGCCAGCGCCGGGAGCCACGCGTCGGGCACGGCGTCCCACCACGTGTGCGTGCGATAGTCGGGGCCGGCGGCGGCACGCGCGTCGGCGAGGAGCGCGGCGCGCGCGTCCTCATCGCCCGGCAGGGTCAGGACGGAGTGCCGGGCGACCTGCTCGAGCACGTAGCCGTGGCGCTGCGCGAACCGCACCGCGTGCGCGTCGGCCGGCACGCGGCCCTCGCCGGTCGGCGCCTCGAGCGCGCCCGGTCCGGGCGGCGGCTCGGGTGCGTGCGTCGTCCAGGCCAGCAGCGACGTGCGGTCGTGCGCCGCGGCGACCTCCTCGACGTGCCGCAGCAGCGCCGTGCCGATGCCCTGGCCCTCGTGCCCGGGCCGGACCGCGACGTCGACGTGCGCGACGTGCGTGTTGTCGGCGTGCGGCAGCACGATTACGCCCACGCCGAGGACGTCGTCGGCGGCGGGGCTCGCGGGCGCGTCGGGGGCCAGCGCGACGGCCACGAGCTTCGTCCCGTAGTCGTCCGACAGCAGGATCGGCACGCGCACCACGAGCGGCGCCCACAGGTCGGTCCAGCCGTGCAGCGCGTGCTGGCGCGCGTGGTCGATGTCGCACAGGGCCTGCACGGCCCACGCGTCGGGGTGGGCGGGGTCGCTCGGCGTGCGCGGGGCGTCCTCGACCCGCCACGTGGTGGTGCTGCTCATGGCGACCACCCTGGCGGGGGCCGGGTGTGCGCGGCCACCGATTTCCCGCGGCGTCGCGTCCCGCGCGAGGATGGCCGGGACGGGGCGCGCAGGGGCGTCGGTGCGGGCACGACGAGGGGACGGGCATGGCGAGGATCGAGGTGCCGGTGCAGCTGCGCTGGTCCGACATGGACGCGTACGCGCACGTCAACAACGTCGAGATGCTGCGCCTGCTGGAGGAGGCGCGCATCGAGGTGTTCTGGCGCCACCCCGACGCCCCCGACGGCACGCCGGCCGACGGCGGGCGGCCCACCGCGGTGCTCGACGCCGGGCCCGGTGCGCTCACGTCGACGCTCGTCGCGCGCCAGGAGATCCAGTACGTGCGGCCGCTGCCGTACCGGCGCGCGCCCGTCGTCATCGAGCTGTGGATCGGGCACCTGGGCGGCGCGAGCCTCGACGTCTGCTACGAGGTGCGGGACGCGCCGACGACGACGCCCGGCGCGACCGTGTTCGCGAAGGCCGTCACGACGATCGTGCTGGTGGACACCGCGACGGGTGCGCCGCGCCGGCTGACGGCGGACGAGCGTGCCGTCTGGGAGCCGTACCTCGAGGAGCCCGTGGTCATGCGCCGTCGCGCGTGACGCCCGGCTCCGCGCCCCCGCGGTCGCGGCGCGCGCGCTCGGCGCGCTCGGCGGCCCGCGCGACGTTGCGCTGCATGCCGCCGAACACCACGCCGTGGAACGGGTACACGGCCCACCAGTAGAGCTGGCCGGCCAGGCCGTGCGGGTGGAACAGCGCGCGCTGCGCGAAGACCACCGGCGGCCGGCGCCACTGCTCGGGGTCCCAGGCGCCCGCGCCGTCGTCGTCCGCGGCCGCGTCGTCGTCCGGCTCGACGCGCAGCTCGAGCCACGCGAGCCCGGGCAGCCGCATCTCGGCGCGCAGCCGCAGCAGCCGCCCCGGCCGGATCTCCTCGACGCGCCAGAAGTCGACCGCGTCGTCGACGAGCAGCCGCGCGGGGTCGCGGCGCCCGCGCCGCAGCCCGGGGCCGCCGACCACGCGGTCGAGCAGGCCGCGCACGCGCCACGCGAGCGACCACGAGTACCAGCCGCGCTCGCCGCCCACGGCCTCGACGACGCGCCACAGCGCCGCGGGGGAGGCGTCGACGCGCACGCGCCGCTCGTCGACGTACAGCGAGCCGCCGGCCCAGTCGGGGTCGGACGGCAGCGGGTCGCTCGGCGCCCCGGGCGCCGCGGCGGACGACCACCGGGTCGCGACGCTCGCACCGCGCACGCGCGCGAGCGCGAGGCGCACCGCGCGGTCGAAGCCGATCAGGCCCTCGGGCGGGTCGGGCACGTACGCGGCGACGTCGTGCTCATCGCACACGACCTCGTGCACGAGCGACTCCACGAGCGGCCGCGCGAGCCCGCCCGGCACGGGCGTGACCAGCGAGACCCACAGGCTCGACAGCCGCGGCGACAGCACGGGCACGGGCACGATGACGCGCGGCGGCAGGCCCGCGATGCGTGCGTACCGCTGCATCATGTCGCGGTACGTCAGCACCTCGGGCCCGCCGATGTCGAACGCGCGCGAGACGTCCGCCGGCATCGCCGCCGAGCCGACGAGGTAGCGCAGCACGTCGCGGATCGCGACGGGCTGGATGCGGTTGGAGACCCACTTCGGCACGGTCATCGCCGGCAGCCGCTCGGTGAGGTACCGCATCATCTCGAACGACGCGGAACCCGAGCCGAGGATCACCGCGGCGCGCAGCACGGTGGTCGGCACGCCCGACGCGAGCAGGATCTCGCCCACCTCGGTGCGCGACGCCAGGTGCGGCGACAGCTCCTCGCCCTCGGGGTGCAGCCCGCCCAGGTAGACGATGCGCCCGACGCCCGCCTCGCGGGCGGCCCGCCCGAACACGAGCGCGGTGTGCCGGTCGCGCTGCTCGAACGACCGGCCCGTGCCCAGCGAGTGGATGAGGTAGTACGCGACGTCGGCGCCGTCGAGCGCGGCGCGGATCTGCTCGGGGTCGGACGCGTCGGCGCGCACGGCCTCGACCTGGTCGTACCAGGGACGGCCGCGCAGCCGCTCGGGGTGACGCGCGAGCGCGCGCACGCGGTACCCCGCGGCGAGCAGCTCGGGCACGAGGCGACCGCCGACGTACCCGGTGACGCCCGTGACGGCGACGAGCGGCGCGTCGGGCCGCGGCCGGCCGTCGGGGCCCGTGCCGGGCACGAGCCCCGGCAGGGTCGTCGCGACGGGCGTCGGCGCGAGGTCGGCCTCGGGGGCGGTCCCGGGCGGGAGGTCGGGACGCTCGTCGCTCATCGCTGCAGTCTGCGGCCCGCACCGGTGCCCCGCACGCCGGGCGACCGCGACGCTCAGCGCGTGCTCAGGACGTCAGCAGCTCGAGCGTGCGCCGCTCGCCGACCGCCTGCGAGCGCGTGGGCGCGATCGTCACGCCGCGCTCCCACAGCTCGACGACGCGCGGGTCGACGTACGACGCACGCGCCACGGTCGGCGTGTTGCCGAGCTCCTCGGCGACGGCCTTGACGACCGACGTGACGACCCGGCGTCGGCCCCGCTCGCTGGCCGGCGGGGGACCGGCGTCCGCAAGGCCCCGCGCCGCGAGGACCGTCGCGTGCCACGTCCTGAAGTCCTTGGGCGTGGCCTCGCCGAGCCGGTCGCGCACGTAGCCGCCGACGTCCGCGCTCGTCACGTCGTGCCAGCCCGCGTCGTCGCGCCACGCGAGCAGCTCGGGGCTGTCGTCGCGGCGGCGCAGCAGCGTGCGGACGAGCTCCGCGACGGTCTCGTCGTCGACGACCGTGTCGCGCACCTGCCCCGACTTCGCGGGGAAGCGCAGGTGCACCGCGCCGGGGCGGCCGTCCTCGTCCGGCAGCACGTGGACGTGCTCGCGGCGCAGCGTCGCGAGCCCGAACGAGCCGTGCCGCCGCGTGTACCCCTCGGTCCCGACCCGCAGGTACGCGCGGTCGAGCAGACGGAACGCGAGCGCGAGCGCCTTGTCCCTCGGGAACCCGTCGAGCGCGAGGTCCGCCCGCACGCGGCGCCGCGCGGCGGGCAGCCGGCGGGCGACCTGCAGGACGTGCTCGTGCTTGAGCCGCGCCCGCCGCGCGTGCCACTGCTGGTGGTACAGGTACTGGCGGCGCTCCGCGTCGTCGAGGCCGGCGGCCTGGATGTGCCCCTGCGGGAGCGGGCAGATCCACACCTCGCGCCACGCCGGCGGGATCGCGAGCGTCGTGATCCGGTCGAGGTGCTCGGGGTCCGCGATGCGACGCCGGTCCAGGTCGAGGTACACGAAGCCCGAGCCGGACCGTCGCCGCGTCCACCCCGGCTGGTCGATGCGCACCCGTCGGAGCCGAACCATGCGGGCAGTGTCACCCGGCCCGCGCGGTCGCGCATGCCGGACCGGGTGACGTGCGCCGCACCGTTGGCGCGAGGTCGCGTCAGGCGTCGGCGGGGAGCCGGATCATGCCCTCCTGCGCCATCGACGCGACGAGCGTCCCGGCACGGTCGAACACGCGCGCCGCGCCCAGGCCGCGCCCGCCCTGCGCGCTCGGCGTCGACTGCACGAACAGCAGCCACTCGTCGACGCGCACGTCGCGGTGCCACCACATCGCGTGGTCGAGGCTCGCCATCGACTGGTTCGCCGAGACCCACGCGCGGCCCGCGCGCCGCAGCACGGGTTCGAGCATGACCTGGTCGCACGCGTACGCGAGCAGCGCGCGGTGCAGCAGCTGGTCGTCGGGCAGCGGCGCGCGCGCCCGCATCCACACCATCTGGCGGCCCAGCGGCGAGTCGGTGTCGGGGGCGAGGAACAGCGAGCGGCCCACGTGCCGCAGGTCGAACGCGGACTCCTGCGCCCAGAACCGCGCGGCGGGGTGGTCGATGCCCGCGAGCTCGTCGAGCGCCGAGCGCACCTGCGTCGGCTCGGGCACGTCGGCGGGCATCTCCTCGGCGTACTCGAGGCCGCTCTGGTGCTCCTGGAACGACGCGATCATCGACAGGATCGGGCGGCCCTCCTGCAGCGCGTGCACGCGGCGGGCCGTGAACGAGCGGCCGTCGCGCAGCCGCTCGACCGAGAACTCGATCGGGATCGTCGGGTCGCCCGCACGCAGGAAGTAGCCGTGCAGCGAGTGCGGCAGCCGGTCGGCCGGGACCGTGCGCCCCGCCGCGACCGTGGCCTGCGCGAGCACCTGCCCGCCGTAGACGCGCGCGCGGGGCCCGCTGAGGTTCGGGCCCTGGTAGAGGTCCGGGTACGTCGGGTCGGCGCTCAGGTCGAGCGCCTGCAGCACCGCGGCGGTCGCGCCGCCGTCGTCGGGGAAGTCGTCCGTGGGGCGGCCCATGTCAGTCCTCGAAGGTGTTGATCAGCGAGTGCGCGGCGCGCTCGAGGTAGTCCCAGAGCTGCGCCCGGTGCAGGGGAGCGAGGTCGAGCGAGTCGACGGCGGCCCGCATGTGCGTGAGCCACCGGTCGCGTGCGTCGGGGTTGACCTTGAACGGCTGGTGCCGCATGCGCAGGCGCGGGTGGCCGCGCTCCTCGGAGTACGTGGACGGACCGCCCCAGTACTGCTCGAGGAACATCGTCATGCGCCGCGCGGCGGGCCCGAGGTCCTCCTCGGGGTACATCGGCCGCAGCACCGGGTCGGCGGCGACGCCGCGGTAGAACTCGTCGACGAGCCGCACGAACGTGTCGTGACCACCGATCGCGGCGTAGAACGAGTCGTCTCTCACGCGCACCATCCTCACATGCGGCCCCTGCGCGCCCGCGGGCGCGCAGGTGTGCGTCGTGCCACGTCAGGGGCCCCGTCCGCGGCCGTCCGGGCCGCGGCGGTCAGAGCCCGAGCTCGTCGAGCACGGGCAGGTCCGCGCGCACGGCGGCGCGCGCGTCGGCAGCGCTCGGGGCGTCGGCGGCGCGCCGCGCGAGCACGCGGCACGTCGCGAGGTCGGTCGCGGCCAGCACCGCCGCGACGTCGGGCAGCGCGCGCGGCGTCATCGACAGCGACGTCACGCCGAGCCCCACCAGCACGACCGCGAGCGCGGGGTCGGCGGCGGCCTCGCCGCACACCCCCACGGGCCGGGCCTGCGCGGCGCCGCCCTGGCAGGTCGCCTCGACGAGGCGCAGCACGGCCGGCTGCCACGCGTCCGAGAGCGCCGCGACGTCCCCCAGCAGCCGGTCGGCGGCCATCGTGTACTGCGTCAGGTCGTTGGTGCCGATGCTCGCGAACCGGGCGTGCGCGAGCAGCGGACCGGCGAGCAGCGCGGCGCTCGGCACCTCGACCATGATCCCGGCGGTCGGCAGGCCGTGGCGTGCGCACGCCGCGACGAAGTGCTCGGTCTCGTCGACGGTCGCGACCATCGGGGCCATGACCCACGTCGTCGTGCCCGGGTGCGCGGCGGCCGCGCGGGCGATCGCCGTGAGCTGGTCCTCGAGGACGTCGGGGCGCGCCTGCGCGACGCGCAGGCCGCGCACGCCGAGCGCGGGGTTCGCCTCCGGCGCCGCGTGCAGGAACGGCAGCGGCTTGTCGGCCCCCGCGTCGAGCGTCCGGACGACGACCTTGCGGCCCTCGAACGCGGCGAGCACGCGGCCGTACGCGGCGGTCTGCTCGTCGACGTCGGGCGCCTGCGTGCGGTCGAGGAACGCGAACTCCGTGCGGAACAGGCCGACGCCCTGCGCGCCCGAGTCGGCGGCGGCCTGCGCCTCGGCCGGGTCGCCGACGTTCGCGAGCAGCTCGACGCGGTGCCCGTCGGCGGTGCGCCCGTCGCCGTCGAACGTGCGGGTCGCGCCCGCCAGCGCGCGCACGCGCGCCACGGCCTCGTCGGACGGGTCGGGCGTGGCCGTGCCCGCGGCCCCGTCCACGAGCAGGACGGTGCCCTCGGGCACGTCCAGCGCACCGGCCGCGGCGACCACGGCCGGGATGCCCCGCGCTCGCGCGAGGATCGCCGTGTGCGAGGTCGGCCCGCCGGCGGCCGTGACCACCGCGACGACCCGCGCCGGGTCGAGGGTCGCCGTCAGCGCGGGCGCCAGGTCGTGCGCGACGAGCACGTACGGCGAGGTCCGCACCGGGACGCCCGGGGCCTGCTGGCCCGTGAGCCGGGCGACGAGCCGGTCGCGCACGTCGAGCACGTCGCGCACGCGCTCGGCCATGTAGCCGCCCAGCGCCTCGAGCTGCGCGCAGACCGCGTCGGCCGCCTCCCACACGGCACGCTCGGGCACGAGGTGCTCGGTGCGCACGCGGTGCTGCGCGTCGGCCACGAGCGAGGGGTCGGCGGCCATCGCCGCGGTCGCGTAGAGCAGCGCAGCGACCTCGCCGTCGGCCGCGTCGGCCGCGGCGTCGAGCTCGTCGCGCACCGCCGCGGCCGCCCGTGCGACCTCCTCGGCGGCGCCGTCGGTGTCCGCCCCCGGCGGCAGACGACGCCCCGCGGGCGGTTCCGCGACCGCGTCGGGCAGGTGCACCACCGGGCCGACCGCACGCCCCGGGCTCACGCCGATACCCGTCACGACCTGCGTGCTGACCACCCGGACCTCCTCGGTGCGTGCCGGCGGCGCGGGGGTGGCGGGTGCGGGCCCGCCGTCGTCGCCGTGCCCTCGCAGTCTGGCCCGCCGACCGGCGCGGGTCCAACGGCGACACGCACCGGGCGCGCGCGGCGCCGGCTGCCCGGGCCGCCGTGCCGGACGCCGCGTGGACGCCACGGGCGGGTCGCGCGCCGACGGAGGTAGCCTGGGCCCACCGCACGCGACACGCAGGGGCCGAGGGCGCACGGGAGGCCGTTCTCCCGCGCCGCTCCTGCGCCACGCGGCGACGACGATCCCGGGGAGAGCCATTGAGCAAGGCAGAGCAGATCCTGGCCGCACTCGGCGGCGAGGCCAACGTGGTGGACCTCGAGCCCTGCATCACGCGGCTGCGTGTCGAGGTCGGTGACGCGCAGCTCGTCGACGAGTCCGCGCTCAAGGCGAGCGGCGCGTTCGGCGTCGTGCGCTCGGGCCGGATCGTCCAGGTCATCGTCGGCCCCGAGGCCGACAACCTGGCCGCCGAGCTCGACCACCTGCGCTGACCGGCGCCCGCGCGTGACGGCGCTCCGGCTCACGAGCCCCGTGCCCGGCGTGGTCCGACCGCTGGCCGCGGTGCCCGACGCCGTGTTCGCGCAGGAGATGGTCGGCCCCGGCGTCGCGGTCGAGCCCGACCGGACGGGCCGCCAGGACGTCCTCGCGCCGTGCGACGGCGTCGTGGGCGCGCTGCACCCGCACGCGTTCGCGCTCGAGCTCGACGACGGGCGCGGCGTGCTCGTGCACGTCGGCATCGACACCGTGAGCCTGCGGGGGTCGGGCTTCGACCTGCACGTCGAGCGCGGTCAGCGCGTGCGCGCGGGGCAGCGCGTGCTCACGTGGTCGCCGGTCGACGTCGCGGCGGCGGGCCTGGCGACCGTGTGCCCCGTGGTCGCGCTGCAGGGCGACGCGACGCACGTCACGGTGCTCGCCGCCGACGGCGAGCACGTCGTGGCCGGCGCCCCGCTCCTGGAGTGGGCCGCGGGCTGACCCGTCCGCCGACCTGCCGCGCCGCCGACCTGCAGCGCCGTCGACCGACGCTCAGGCGCGCGTCGGCCCCGGGGGCTCGGGCGGCTCGACGACCTCGTGGACCGGCGTGTCCCGGGGGTCGCGCGCCGGGGGAGCGGCCGCCGACGCGTCGGCGCCCGTCGCCGCCCCGTCCGGGGGGTCTGCGTCGTCCGCCGGCGTCGCGTCCACGGCCGCCGTCCCGCCCGCCAGCCGCTCCTGGTACGCCTCGAACGCCTCCCGCTGACCCGCGAGGGGGACGCCCGCGCGCTCCAGGACGCGGCGCACCTCGACACGCAGGTGCCGGGCCACCTCCCACTGCATCGCGGGCGCCGTGCGCACCGACAGCCGCAGCCCCACGGCGTCGGCGGCGAGCTTCTCGGCGCCGGTGACGCTCGGCGCACCCTGCAGGTACGCACCCACGACCGGGTCGGCGGCGACCGTCGCGGCCGCCTCCTCGAGCAGCGCGCGGGCCTCCTCGACGTCGACGAAGTAGTCGACGTCGACCTCGACGACCGCGGTCGCCCACCCCTGGGTCTTGTTGCCGACGCGCACCATCGAGCCGTTCGGCACGTACCAGAGCGTGCCGTCGCCGTCGCGGAGCTTGGTGACCCGGAGCCCGACCGCCTCGACCGTACCCGTCGCGGGCCCGACGTCGACGACGTCGCCCACGCCGTACTGGTCCTCGAGCAGCATGAACAGCCCGGACAGGAAGTCCTTCACGAGGCTCTGCGCGCCGAAGCCGACGGCCACGCCGACGATCCCGGCCGACGCGATGAACGGCGCGAGGTTGATGCCCAGCGCGTCGAGCACGAGGATCGCGGCGATCGAGCCGACGACGATCGACGCGGTCGAGCGCAGCACCGAGCCGATCGTGCGGGCGCGCTGCGCGCGTCGCGCGGTGGCGAGCGGGTTCGCCTTGAGCAGCACCGAGCCCACCTCGGAGCGGCCCAGCGGCCGCAGCACGCCGCGCTCGATCGCCGGCTCGCCCTCGGCCACGTGGCGCGTCACCGTCGAGATCGCGCGGCGCAGCGCGAGGAGCACGAGCGCGCTGATCACGAGGATCAGCACGATCCGCAGCGGGACGCCCACGAACCAGTCGCCCCACTGGGCGGCCCACTCCGGCACCGACAGGCCGTCGGGCGTGAAGGACGGCACGGTCGGGTCGTCGCTGGGGGTCGCGGTCGAGACGACCGCGCCCGCGCCCGCGATCACGCCGCACCCCCGCGCAGCGTCGCCAGGAGGCCCGTGCGGTCCGCCACGAACCGCAGCTGCTCGGCCGACAGCACGACCGTGCGCGACAGCGCCCGGGCGCCGTGCCCGACGCCGACCTCGCGCCGCAGCAGCACCGGCCGCTCGAGCGGGTCGGAGGACGTCGCGGCCTGCAGGGCCGCCGCGAGCTTGCGCGCGTGCAGCGGGTCGACCCGGGTGTCGCCCTCGAAGACCGTGAGCAGCACCGCGGGGTAGGCGGTGCCGTCGACCACGCGGTGGTACGGCGAGTAGCCCAGCAGCCAGCCCAGCTCGACCGGGTCGTCGGCGTCGCCGTACTCCTCGGTCCACGTCACGCCGAGCCCGAACCGCTGGTAGCGCACCATGTCGAGCAGCGGCGCCGAGCACACGGCCGCCGCCCACAGGTCGGGCCGCTGCGTGACGGCCGCGCCGACCAGCAGGCCGCCGTTCGACCCGCCCCAGCACGCGAGCGCGTCGGTCGTGGTCCACCCGCCGGCCACGAGGTGCTCGGCGACCGCGTGGAAGTCGTCGAAGACGTTCTGCTTGGCGCCGCGCATGCCGGCGCGGTGCCACTCCTCGCCCTCCTCGCCGCCGCCGCGCAGGTGCGCCACGACGTACACGCCGCCCGCCTCGACCCACGCGAGCGTGGTCGCCGAGTACGCCGGGTCGAGGCTGATCTGGAAGCCGCCGTAGCCGTAGAGGACCGTCGGGGCGGGCGCGAGCGGGCGCCCGTCGGCGTCGAGCCGGTCGGCGCGCGCCAGGACGAACGCCCGCACCGTGGTGCCGTCGGCGCTCGTGACCTCGACCTGCTGCGTGCGCACCGCGGGGACGTCGGGCACCTCGCCGGGGGGCTCGGCCCACACGTCGACGGCGCCCGTCCGCGCGTCGTAGCGGTGGACGCGGGGGACCGTCACGTGGTCGGTGTACGAGAACCACACCTCGGGGCCGCCCTCGGGCCGCGTGACGAGCCCCGGCACGGAGCCCAGCCCGGGCAGCGGGACCTCGCCCGTGCGGTCACCCGTCGCGGGGTCGTGCACCGTGACCTCGCTGACGGTGTGCCGGCGCCACGACGCGAGCAGCCCCGTCGGGCGTGCGGGGTCGCCGTCGTCGACGAACGCGACGCCCTCGAGCACCGCGACGTCGTCCTGCGGCAGCAGCGTGCGCCAGTGCGCGACCCCGGGCGTCGTCGGGTCCGTGACCGCGAGCCGGCCGCGCGGCGCGTCGAGGTCGGTGTGCACGTAGAGCCGGCCGTCGCGCGCGACCCACGCGCCGACCTCCGCGTCCAGCCCGACCGCGACCTCCACGAACGTCGGTGCCGCGTGCGCGCCGGGCGCCGTGAGGTCGGCGATCCACACGTCCGTGCGCGGCGCCGTGCCCGCCGACGCCGACACGACGAGCCAGCGGCCGTCGAGGCTGACCTGCACGCCGTAGTAGCTCGTCAGGTCGAGCCCGGCGCCGAACACCTCGACGTCCTGCTCGGGGGGCGTGCCCACGCGGTGCAGCCAGACCCGGCGGTGGTACTGCCGCTCGTCGGCCGGCACGAGGTCGGGCGCGACGCGGCGCACGTAGTAGAACGCGTCGCCGCCGGGCAGCCACGCGACGGGCGAGTAGCGCGCGCGGTCGACGGGCCCGTCGACCAGCTCGCCGCTCGCGACGTCCAGCACGTGCAGGACGCTCTCCTCGGTCCCGCCGTGCGACACCTGGTACGCCAGCAGGTGGCCCTCCTTCGACGGCTGCCACGCGTCGAGCGTCGTGGTGCCGCCCGCGTCGAGCGCGAGCGGGTCGACGAGCACGCGCTCGGTCGTCGTGCCCCCCGGGCCCGGCTCGGCGACCACGACGACCGCGTGCTCCTGGTCGCCCGCGCGTCGCGAGAAGAACCGGCGCTCGCCACGCCACGCCGGTGCGCCGACGAAGCCCGCACCGAGCAGCGTCCGCAGCCGCGCCGTGAGCGCGTCGGCCGCGAACGGCGTCCCCGTCGCGGCGTCCTCGGCGCGCGCGCGGTACGCCTCCCACAGGTCGTCCTGCGCGCGCGACCACGCCTGCGTGCGTGCGTCGTCGGCGTCCTCGAGCGTGCGGAACGGGTCCGCGACGCGGTGCCCGTGCAGGTCCTCGACGAGGTCGGTCCGGGGTGCCGCGGGGTACGCGGGAGGTGGGGTCGTCACGGCGCACCAGGGTACGGGGCCGGCCCGTGGTCCCGGCGTCGGCGACCCGACGTCGACGCCGGCGCGGGGTCCCACCAGCGCCGGCGTCGACCGGGGGACGTCCACGCCCTCCACGCCGACGTCCGGCCCTACGCTGCCGGGCCTCGACGGGCCGACGCACGGGCCCGGGAGCCCCACCTCGCGCGCGTCGGTGGGCCCGTGGGCCCCGTCACGCGCCGTGCCGCGTGCGCTCTGGCAGGATCGAGGCGTGCCGGACGCGACCATCCACGAGGACCTGCGGCGGCTCGCTGCCGCCTACGACGTCGTGCCCGGCTACCGCGGCCACGACGGCCTCGAGCACGAGGCCACCGACGAGACCGTCGTGCGGGTGCTCGCCGCGCTCGGCGTCGACGCGTCGAGCCCGCAGCGCGTCGCGCTCGCGCTCGCGCACGTCGAGAACACGCCGTGGCGGCGCACGCTGCCGCCGGTGGTCGTGACGCGCGCGGGCCGGACCGTGCGGGTCCCGGTGCACGTCACGCACGGCGACCCCGTCGACGTCTGGCTCGAGCTCGCCCCCGAGGTCGGCGGCGGCCGCCGCGAGGTCACGCAGGTCGACGTCGTCGTCGAGCCGCGCACCGTCGACGGCCGGCTCGTGGGCCGGGCCACGTTCGAGCTGCCGCCGGACCTGCCGCTCGGCTGGCACGAGATCCACGCCGAGGGGCCCAGCGCGCAGGCGCACAGCCCGGTCGTCGTCACGCCGGACCGGCTCGACCTCCCGCAGCGCCTGCGCGACGGCGGTGCCTGGGGCGTCATGGCGCAGCTCTACTCGGTGCGCTCGCGCGCGTCGTGGGGCGTCGGCGACCTCGCGGACCTCGCCGAGCTCGGGTGGCTCGCGGGCCGTCGCTGGGGCGCGGACTTCCTGCTCGTCAACCCGCTGCACGCGGCCGAGCCCGTCGAGCCGCTGACCCCCAGCCCCTACCTGCCGGCCACGCGCCGGTTCGTCAACCCGCTGTACGTCCGCGTCGAGGACGTGCGCGAGACCGCGTACCTCTCCGCGGCCGACCGCGCGCTCGTCGAGTGGGCGGCCGAGCCCGTGCTCGTGCTCGACACGGACCCCGGGCCGATCGACCGCGACACCGCGTGGGCGGCCAAGAGGTCCGCGCTCGAGGTGGTGTTCGCGCACCCGCGGTCGCCCGCGCGGCAGGCGGCGTTCGACGCGTTCGTCGAGGAGCAGGGCGAGGGGCTGCGCGAGTTCGCGCTGTGGTGCGCGCTCGTCGAGCGGCACGGTCCGCCCGCGGGCTGGCCGGCGGAGCTGCACGACCCGCTGTCCGACGCGGTCGCGGCCGCGGCGGTCGAGCTGCACGACCGCGTGGTGTTCCACTCGTGGCTGCAGTGGGTGGCCGACGAGCAGCTCGAGCACGCGCAGCGCGTCGCACGCGAGAACGGCATGGCGCTCGGGATCATGCACGACCTCGCGGTCGGCGTGCACCCCGAGGGCGCCGACGCGTGGGCGCTGCGCGACGTGCTCGCGACCGGGGCGTCGGTCGGCGCGCCGCCCGACATGTACAACCAGCAGGGGCAGGACTGGTCGCAGCCGCCGTGGCACCCCGAGGCGCTCGCGCGGGCGGCCTACCGGCCGTACCGCGACATGCTGCGCACCGTGCTGCGGCACGCGGGCGCCATCCGGATCGACCACGTCATCGGCCTGTTCCGGCTGTGGTGGGTGCCCGCGGGCAACGCCGCGACCGACGGCGCGTACGTGCGCTACGACCACGACGCGCTCGTCGGCATCCTCGCGCTCGAGGCGCACCGCGCCGGGGCCGTCGTCATCGGCGAGGACCTCGGCACCGTCGAGCCGTGGGTCGCGGACTACCTGTCCGAGCGCGGCGTGCTGGGCACCTCGGTGCTGTGGTTCGAGCAGGAGGCCGACGGGAGCCCGCGCGCGCCCGAGTCCTACCGGCGGCTGGCGCTCGCGACCGTCACGACGCACGACCTGCCGCCGACGGCCGGCTACCTCGCGGGTGAGCACGTCGCGCTGCGCGAGCGCCTGGGGCTGCTCACGCGCCCCGCGCGCGAGGTGCGCGCCGAGGCCGCGGCCGAGCGGGACCGCATGCTCGCGGCGCTGCGCGACCGTGGCCTCGTCGGGGACGACCCGTCCGAGCGCGAGGTCGTGGAGGCCCTGCACGCGTGGATCCGCGCGACGCCGGCGGTGCTGCTGGGCGTCTCGCTGGCCGACGCGGTGGGGGAGCGACGCGCGCAGAACCAGCCCGGCACCGACCAGGAGTACCCGAACTGGAAGGTGCCGCTCGCCGACGGCACCGGGCGCCTCGTGCTGCTCGACGACCTGTTCACGCACGCGCGCGCCGAGTCGCTCGCGCGCGTCATGCGGCGGTGACCGCACCGCTGCGGCGCGTGCGGGTCGTGGGGACGTCCGGGTCGGGCAAGACGACGTTCGCGCGCCGCCTCGCCGACGCGCTGGGCGTGCCGCACGTCGAGCTCGACGAGGTGTTCTGGGGGCCGGGCTGGGTCATGCGCGACGCCGACGAGGCGCGCGCCGACGTGCGTGCACGCACCGGGGGCGGCGCGTGGGTCGCCGACGGCAACTGGGCCACGAACCTCGGCGACGCGCTCGACGACGCGGACGCTGTCGTGTGGCTGGACTACCCGCGCCGCGTCGTCATGGCACGCGTCGTGCGGCGGTCGGTGTGGCGCGGCCTGACGCGCCGCGAGCTGTGGCACGGCAACCGCGAGTCGTTGCGCAACCTCGTGCGGCGCGACCCCGAGGACAACATCGTGCTGTGGGCGTGGACCTCGTACGCGCGGGTGCGGGAACGGTACGCCGCGCTCGCGGGCGGCCCGGGGCCGCGCGTCGTGCGGCTCACGAGCCCGCGCGCCGCGCGGCGCTGGCTCGCGCAGCAGCCCGGGCGGCAGCCGCGCCGCTGACGCACGACGACGGCCGGGCCCCGCGCGGGACCCGGCCGTGGTCGTGCCGCGCTCAGGCGCGGCGGCGGTCCGCCTCCTGCGCGGCGAGCGCGCGCCGCACGCCGTCGCGGGACTCCGCGAGCAGCCGCCGCAGCGCGGCGGGCGCGTCGGGGTGCGCCGCGAGCCAGGCGTCGGTCGCACCGAGCACGTCGGCCCGGGCGTCGTCCGCGAGCTCGGTCGGGTACAGCCCCAGCACGACGTTCTGCGCCATCTCGTTGGTCTTGTCGGACCACACGCCCTCGAGCGAGGCGAAGTAGCGCTCGACGAACGGCAGCAGCAGCGACGCGTCGTGCACGCGGCCGAACCCGCTGATGGTCGCCGCCTGCAGCGCGTTCGGCAGCTCGTCGCCCGTGACGACGGCGGCCCAGGCCGCCTCCTTCGCCTCCGGCGTGGGCACCGCCGCCCGCGCGGCGGCAGCGGCGCGCTGCCCCGTCGCGGTCGGGTCGGCGGCCTGCTGCGCGGCGACGTCCGCCTCACCGGCGCGGCCCCCGGCGACCAGCGCCGTGAGCAGCTCCCACCGCAGGTCCGTGTCGATCGACAGGCCGTCGAGCGTCACGCGTCCGTCGAGCAGGTCGGCGACCGCGTCGAGCTGCGCGGCCGTGCGCGCGCGGGCCGCGAACGCCTTGACGAGCTGCAGCTGCAGGTCGGACCCGGCGGGTGCGGCCTGCGCGAGCGCGTGCAGCCGGTCGGCCGCCGCGACGGCCGTCGCCTCGCGGTGCTCGGGTGCGACGTACAGGTCGAGCGTCGTCGCGAGCTGCCGCAGCAGCACGAGCACGACCGACGAGTCCGTCTCGTGCGCGACGTTGCCGAGCACGAGGTCGACGAAGTCGCGTGCCGGGGTCTCGCCGTCGCGCGTCGCGTCCCACGCCGCCGCCCACACGAGCGTGCGGGGCAGCGAGTCGGTGAACTTGTCGAGGTGCGCGACGGCGGTCGCGAGGGAGTGCGGGTCGAGCCGCACCTTCGCGTACGCGAGGTCGTCGTCGTTCACGAGCAGCAGCGCGGGCCGCGGCACGCCGATGAGCTCGGGGACCTCGGTCCGGGCGCCGTCGACGTCGAGCTCGACGCGCACGGTGCGCACGAGCCGCGCGTCGTCGCCCTCGCCCTGCAGCTCGTAGCCGCCGACCGCGAGACGGTGCGGGCGCTGCACGGGGTGCTCGTCGGGCACCTCCTGCAGGACCGCGAACGACGTGATCACGCCGTCGGCGTCCACCTCGACCGCGGGCCGCAGCAGCGTGACGCCGGCCTTCTCGAGCCACAGCGCCGACCACGCGGACAGGTCGCGGCCGCTCGTGGCCTCGAGCTCGGTGAGCAGGTCGCGCAGCTGGGTGTTGCCCCACGCGTGCTGCTGGAAGTACGCGCGCACACCGGCGAAGAACTGCTCCTGGCCGACCCACGACACGAGCTGCTTGAGCACCGAGGCGCCCTTGGCGTACGTGATGCCGTCGAAGTTCACCTCGACGTCCTCGAGGTCGCGCATGTCGGCGACGATCGGGTGCGTCGACGGCAGCTGGTCCTGGCGGTACGCCCACGACTTCTCGAGCGACGAGAACGTCGTCCACGAGCTCGTCCAGCGGGTCGCCTCGGCCGCGGCGAGCGTCGACGCGTACTCCGCGAACGACTCGTTGAGCCACAGGTCGTCCCACCAGCGCATGGTGACCAGGTCGCCGAACCACATGTGCGCGAGCTCGTGCAGGATCGTCACGGCGCGCCGCTCGATCGTGGCCTCGGGCACCTTGGAGCGGAACACGTAGGACTCGAGGAACGTCACCGCGCCGGCGTTCTCCATGGCGCCCGCGTTGAACTCGGGCACGAACAGCTGGTCGTACTTGGCGAACGGGTACGGGAACCCGAACTTCTCCTCGTAGAACGCGAAGCCCGCGCGCGTGACGTCGAGGATCTCGTCGGTGTCGAGGTGCTGCGCGAGCGACGCACGGCAGTACACGCCGAGCGGGATCGTGCGGCCGTCGCTGCTCGTGAGCTCGCCGTGCTCGCCGTGGTAAGGGCCGGCGACCACCGCGGTGATGTACGACGAGATGCGCGGCGTCGTCTCGAACCGCCACGTCGCGGTGCCGGCGTCGCGCCCGCCGTTGAGGTTGCGCCCGCCCGGGACGGGCTCGGGCTCGCCGACCTGCGGGTAGTTCGACACGACCGTCCAGTGCGCCGGCGCCGTGACCGTGAACGTGAACGTGGCCTTGAGGTCGGGCTGCTCGAACACCGCGAACACGCGGCGCGAGTCGGCGACCTCGAACTGGCTGTAGAGGTAGACCTCGTCGTCGACCGGGTCGACGAAGCGGTGCAGGCCCTCGCCCGTGTGCATGTAGGCGCAGTCCGCGACGACCGTCAGCTCGTTCTCCGCGGCGAGGTCGCTCAGGTGGATGCGCGAGTCCGCGACGACCTCCGCCGGGTCCAGCCGTCGCCCGTTGAGGACGACCTCGTGGACGGCCGGGGCGATGAGGTCGACGAACGTGCTCGCACCGGGCGTCGCGGCGAACCGCACGGTCGTGCGCGACGCGAACGTCGTGGGGCCCGTGGTGAGGTCGAGCTCGACGTCGTACGCGTGCGTGCGCACGAGCGCCGCACGCTCGGCGGCCTCGGCGCGGGTGAGGTTCTCTCCGGGCACGGACGATCTCCGATCGGTGGGCGGCGGTGGCCGCGGCGGGACGGTGACGGCGGACCGGGACGGTCGGCGGCGACGGGGGTCGGGCGGCCGGGCGCGGTTCGCAACCGATGTCGCTCGTGCGCGACCGCACGATCATGCCACGCAGGCGGGACGCGGCACCGGCCTGCGCGCACCCCCCGGGCCGCGTCGCGCCCGGGCACGACCTGGACGGTTGTGCACACGGGCGCGCGACGGGGCACACTCGGCAGGTTGGTCAGCGAGAGGAGAGCGCCGTGCCCGTCGTCGACTTCTGGTTCGACCCCGCCTGCCCGTGGGCGTGGATGACGTCCCGCTGGATGGACGAGGTGACGCGCGTGCGCGACGTCGACGTCCGCTGGCACGTGATGAGCCTGTCCGTCCTCAACGAGGGACGCGACCTGCCCGAGCGGTACCGCGAGCTCATGGACGCCTCGTGGGGCCCCGTGCGGGTCCTCGTCGCGGCGGCGCGCGACCACGGCGACGAGGTGCTCAAGCCGCTCTACGACGCGATGGGCACCCGCCGGCACCCCGGGGGTCGCAGCGACACCGACGCGATCGTCGCCGAGTCGCTCGCCGAGGTCGGGCTGCCCGCGGCGCTCGCGGACGTCGCCGCGACGCAGGAGGTCGACGACCTGCTGCGCGCGTCGCACCAGCGCGCGCTGGACCTCGTCGGCGACGAGGTCGGGACGCCCGTCGTGGCGATCGACGGCGTCGGGTTCTTCGGCCCCGTCATCACCCCCGCGCCGCGCGGCGAGGACGCCGGCCGGCTGTTCGACGGGCTCGCGCTCGTCACGAGCGTCCCGGGCTTCTACGAGCTCAAGCGCACCCGGACCCAGGGTCCGGTGTTCGACGCACCCGACCCGGCGTGAGCGGGCGCGGCCCGTTCGCGGGCCTGAGTCGCGGGATGAAGGCGTTTCTCCTGGTGGACGCCCTGCTCGTGGTGCTGCTCGTGGTCGTGCTCGCCGTGACCCTGCCCGGCCGTGGGGGCGGCGGCCGCGACGACGCGGGGGCGGCCGACGCGTCCGCGTCCGCGTCGCCGACGCCCGCCGCCGCCGCGGACCGGCCCGTGACGTTCGCGCTGCCCAGCGGCAACATCGAGTGCGAGATGAGCACGAGCGGCGTGGTCTGCACGATCGGGACCTTCACGTACGCACCGCCGCAGGTCACGGGGTGCGACGCGGGCGCCGGGCACGTGGTGCGGCTCGACGCGGACGGCTTCGCGTTCCAGTGCGAGGACGACGGCGTCCCGGACCTCGGCACGCCGGTCGAGCTCGCGTACGGCGCGACGCAGACCGTCGGCGGGTACACGTGCTCGTCGGGCACCGACGGCGTGACGTGCACCGACGCCGCGGGCGTCGGCTTCCGCCTCGCCCGGGCGCAGTGGGTGACGCTGCCCTGACGCGTGCCGCCGCGCCCTCACGTCCCGCTCAGGCGGGTCGCACCTGCGGGTCGCGGCCGGTGGTGGTGGCGCTCTCGACGCGGTCGCGCCCGCGCCGCTTCGCGGCGTAGAGCGCGCGGTCGGCGGCCTCCAGGACGTCCGCGGGTGTCGTGCCGTCCTGCGGGAAGCTCGCGACGCCCGCGGACAGCGTGACCCGCGGTGCGCCGACGGCGCCCGGTGCCGCGCCGGCGTGCACGCGCAGCTCGTGCGCCCGCCGCAGCGCCGCGGCGTGGTCGATGCCCGGCATGACGAGCACGAACTCCTCGCCGCCGACCCGGACCACGGTGTCGGTCGGTCGGGCGTGCGCGGCGAGGCCCGCGGCGACCGCACGCAGCACGGTGTCGCCGACGGCGTGCCCGTGCGCGTCGTTCACGTCCTTGAAGTGGTCGACGTCGAGCGCGACGAGCGACGCGTGGCCGTGCGACGCGCGCGCCGCGTCGAGCGCCGCGCCCACGGAGGGCTCGAGCGCGCGCCGGTTGTGCAGGCCCGTGAGCTCGTCGTGCTGCAGGTCGTCGCTGAGCTGGGCCCGCACCTGCTCGGCGCTGACGAGCTCGGCGTTGAGGCGCTGGTTCGCGATGGACAGGTCGGTCGTGCGCGTCAGCAGCTCGAGCGTCGACGCGCGCAGCTGCCGCACGCGACGCACCTCGTCGGTCACGTCCGACACCAGCAGGACCCAGCCGACGTGCCGTCCGTGCGGGTCGCGCAGCGCGCGCGCCCGGACGTCGATCCAGGCGTCCTGCGCGACGGGCACCTCGCGCAGCAGGACGTCCTCGAGGTCCTCGGGGTCCGGCAGGGTCAGGCCGAGGTCGGTCAGCGTGAGGTCGCCGCGGGCGCCCGGTGCGATGCGCGCGACGAGCGTGCGCCCCTCCGGGTTGAGGTCGACGAGGCGGCCCGTGTGGTCGGTCACGACGACGGCCTGCGCGAGGTGCTCGAAGACCTGCTCGCGCGCGACCGTGGCGACGCGCACCATCTCGTGCCGGAAGACGGCGACCGTGACGATCACGGCCGTCGGCCCGAAGCCGAGCCGTGCGAGCTGGCCGCCGTCCGAGTCGCTCAGCGCCCACACGAGCCCGGCGGTCGACGACACGACGGTCGGCGCGACGCCGAGCAGCACGACCCGCAGCTGGCGGCGGCGGAACGGGCCGGCGGACGGCAGCGCGAGCAGCCCGCCCGCGACCGCGAGCCCGGCCGTCAGGTAGCAGGCCGCCGTGCCCACCCAGTACGCGGGTCCGGGCGCGACGCCGTCGCCGGCGAGCTCGAAGTAGCGGTGGTGCCACGGGTCGGTCGCGAGCAGGACGAGCGCCGTGCCGGCCGGGATGAGGACGAGCGTGCGCACGGCGCGCGAGGGACGCCGGGTGGGGTCCACGACCGACGCGACGACGAACCACAGCGCGACCGCGACCACGAGCGTCGCGCCCTCGGCGAGGTGCCGCGCGAGGAAGACGCCGGGTGCGGCGGCGTCGGCGGCCGTCACGTACGCGCCACCCAGGCCCCACGCGGCGAGGCCGAGCAGCAGCGCCGCCAGCGGTCCGGCGCCGGGCGCCTCGGCGCGGCGGCGCACCGCCGCGACCGCGAGCACGACGCACGTCAGCGCGACGAGGACGTCGAGGGCCGCGAGCGCTGCACGCATGGCGCCGACCTCCCCGGCGGGGGCGGCTCGTGCGGTCGCCTCCCGGCGGCCCACGATGACAGGCGCGCCGTCGTGGACACGCGTCCAGCGCGGGATCTCAGCCGGGTGAAAAGGCCGGTGCCGTGCCGCGGTAGGCCCGCGGCACGGCACCGGCCCGGGCCGTCACCAGATGCGCACGCGCTCCTGCGGGTCCAGCCACAGCGCGTCGGTGGGCTGCACGTCGAACGCGACGTAGAACTCGTCGATGTTGCGCACGACGCCGTTGCAGCGGAACTCGTCGGGCGAGTGCGGGTCGGTCGCGAGCCGGCGGATCATCTCGGCGTCGCGGGCCTTGGTGCGCCACGAGTGCGCCCAGCCGACGAACAGCCGCTGCAGCGCCGTGAGGCCGTCGAGCACGGGCGCCTGGTCGATCGGGTGCCCGAGCGCGATCTCGTACGCACGGACCGCGATCGCGAGGCCGCCGAGGTCGCCGATGTTCTCGCCGATCGTGAGCTCGCCGTTGACGCGGTGGCTGCCGTCCAGCTGGCGCGGCGAGTACTGCGCGTACTGGTCGACGAGCGAGCGCGTGCGTCGCTCGAACTCGGCGCGGTCCTCGGCCGTCCACCAGTCGACGAGCCGGCCGTCGCCGTCGTACTTCGAGCCCTGGTCGTCGAACCCGTGGCCGATCTCGTGCCCGATGACCGCGCCGATGCCGCCGTAGTTCACGGCGTCGTCCGCGTCGGCGTCGAAGAACGGCGGCTGCAGGATCGCGGCCGGGAAGACGATCTCGTTCATGCCGGGGTTGTAGTACGCGTTGACGGTCTGCGGCGTCATGAACCACTCGTCGCGGTCGATGGGCCGGCCGATCTTGTGCAGCTCGCGGTCGAGCTCGAACGCGTTGGCGCGCCGCACGTTGCCCAGCAGGTCGTCGGCGCGGACGGTCAGCGCCGAGTAGTCGCGCCACCGGGCGGGGTAGCCGATCTTCGGCGTGAAGGCCTCGAGCTTGTCGAGCGCGCGACGGCGGGTCTCCTCGCCCATCCACTCCAGGGACGTGATCGACTCGCGGTACGCCTCGACGAGGTGGGCCACGAGCGCGTCCATGCGCTCCTTGTGCGACGGCGGGAAGTGCCGCTCGACGTACACCTTGCCGACGGCCTCGCCCAGCGCGCCCTGCACCAGGCCGACGCCGCGCTTCCAGCGGTCGCGGACCTCCTGCGCGCCCGAGAGCGTGCGGCCGTAGAAGTCGAAGTTCGCCTCGACGACCTCGTCCGTGAGGTACGGCGCGCGCGCGGAGACCACGTGGTACGTGGCCCACGCCTGCCAGTCCGCGAGCGGGACCTCCGCCCAGAGCTGCGCGAAGCCCTCGGCGAACGACGGCTCGCGCACGACGAGCCGGTCGAGCGCACCCGCGGGCGCGCCGAGCGCGACGGCCCACGCGCGCCAGTCGAAGCCGGGCGCGCGCTCGACCAGCTCGGCGAGCGTGAGCGCGTTGTAGGTGAGCTCGGCGTCGCGGTCCTTCACGACGTCCCAGTGGTGCGCCGCGAGCCGCGACTCGAGGGCGACCACGCGCGCCGCGAGGTCGTCGGGGTCGCCCGCGGCGACCACGCCCGAGACGGGCGCCGCGAGCCGCAGCATCCGCGCGACGTGGGGCAGGTACTGCTCGCGCACCTCGGCGTGCTGGTCCTCGCGGTAGTACGCCTCGTCGGGCAGGCCCAGGCCGCCCTGCACGAGGTGCACGACGTACGTGTCGGGGTCCTTGGCGTCGTTGTCGACGTACAGGTCGACCGCCGACAGCGCACCCGTGCGCTGCAGCGCGCCGAGCGCGGTCGTCAGCTCGGCCGGCGAGGTCGCGGCGTCGACCGCCGCGAGGTCGTCGCGCAGCGGCTCGACGCCCGCCGCGGCGACCGCGTCGGTGTCCATGAAGCTCGCGTACAGCGCGCCGATCTTCGCCTCGACGCCGTCCGCGTCACCGGTCGTCGCGGCCTGCGCGGCGTCCGTGATGATGTCGAGGACCTGCCGCTCGGCCTGGTCGTACAGCGCGCGGAACGGCCCGTCCGTCGAGCGGTCCGGCGGGATCTCGTACGACGCGCGCCACCGGCCGTTGACGTACGCGTCGAGGTCGTCCTGGGGTCGCACCGTGGGGTCGAGGTCGTCGAGGGGCACTCCGCTGCGCGTCATGGGCGACAGCCTAGGAGGTGGAGGTGACAGCGGCCCCGCCACCTGCGGCAGGATGGCCCCATGCGCATCCACGTCGCCGCCGACCATGCCGGGTACGAGCTCAAGGTCGCGCTCGTCGAGCACCTGCGCGCCGCCGACCACGAGGTCGTCGACCACGGTGCCTTCGAGTACGACGAGCAGGACGACTACCCGTCGTTCTGCTTCGCGGCCGGGGAGGCCGTCGTCGCCGACGCCGGTTCGCTCGGCGTCGTGATCGGCGGCTCGGGCAACGGCGAGCAGATCGCCGCGAACAAGGTCACGGGCGTGCGCGCGGCCCTCGCGTGGAACCTCGAGACCGCGCGCCTGGGGCGTCAGCACAACGACGCCAACGTCGTCGCGATCGGCGCGCGGCAGCACGCGGTCGACGAGGCGATCGCGCTCGTCGACGCGTTCGTCGCCGAGCCGTTCAGCGGCAACCCGCGCCACCAGCGCCGCATCGACCAGCTCGCGGCGTACGAGGCCGCGCGCGCCTGACCCGCCCTCCCGCAGGCCGACGGGCCGGTGCCGCACGTGCGGCACCGGCCCGTCGGTGCGTCCCGGGCGTCCCGTCGGTGCAGGAGCACCGACGGGACGGCCCCGGCGTCAGAACACCCAGGGGCACACGGGTGCGAGCGGCGAGGTGAACGCCGCCGTGACGCGAGCGAGCGCGTCGGGCGCGCCCGTCACGAGGCCCGCGGACGCGAGCGCCGTGGCCGACCGGCCGCCCAGGTACAGCGCGCCGAGCTCGCGCACGTCGAGCCGCACGTCGGCCTCGACGTCCGTCCGCGTGACCGTGGCTGCGCCGTCGGCGCCGACCGCCACGCGCCACCGGCCCGCGTTGGCGGGCACGAGCGCGTCGGTCACGTCGAGCACGACGTCGAGCGGCGCCGCGTAGCGCCGGCCCTGCAGCGCGGCCGGCAGGTCGAGCACGCGGACCCACACGTTGTCGCCCGTGCGCCGCTGGATCGGACGCGGGTCGACCAGCAGGTGCAGGAGCGCGTCGTCGACCGGCAGCATCGGCGTCTCGACCGTCGAGGTGAGGTCGAGGTCCAGCAGGAACGACCACAGCCGGTGCGTCGCGGCCGGGTCGAGCGCGAACGCCCAGCGGACCTTGACCTTGTACTCGGGGCCGCCCTCGCCCCAGCCCTCCTTGCGGCTGAACGCGGCCGCGGCGCGCACGTCGTCGCCGTCGCGGACGGTCACGAGCAGCAGCGGCTCGAAGCCCTGCCGCCACGCCGGCGGGTCGCCCACGAGGCGCGCGCGCAGCGCGGCGGTGGGCCGGGGCATCCACCCGGGGCGCCCGGCGCCCGCGCGGCGGTGCAGGTCCTCGGCGAGGTCCTCGTGCTCCTTGCCGAGCCGCTCGAGCCGGACGTCGAGCGTGTCCGCACCCGCGACCGGTCGCAGCGCGGCACCGCGCCGCAGCGTGAGGTTCACCGAGTCGGAGGCGCTGCCGTAGCCGAAGCGCCCGTAGATCGCGGCCTCCGCGGCGAACAGCGCCGACACGGGCTCGCCGCGCTCGAGCGACCGCTCGACGTGCGTGGTGATCATCGAGCGCAGCAGACCGCGGCGGCGCTGGTCGGGTCGCACGCCGACCCAGGTGAGGCCGCTGCACGCGACCGTGCCGCCCGGCACGGGCATCTCGAACGGGTACGAGCCGTGCACGGCCGCGAGCCGGCCGTCCGGGCCCTCGACGGCGACCATGCGGTCGTCCGGCACGGGGAACGGCAGGATCTCGGCGATCTCGGGGTCGACCCACCCGGCGAACGCCAGGTCGTCGACCGCCCGGAACTCGTCGCGCCGCTCGGGCGGGACGACGACGGTGCGGTAGCCCTGGGGGAGAGTGCTCATGCCTGCCATCCTGCGGGGTCGGCGCCGGGTCGTGCACGGGGATTCCTGCAGGTCGCACCCCCGCCCTACGCTCGTGCGCATGACGGCCTCACCGTTCGGCGCACGCGGCGGCTGGGCCTGGCGCGTGCTCGCGGGCTGGGCCGCCGGGCCGCAGGCGTTCGTGGGTGCCGCGCTCGTGCTGCTGGGCGTGCTGTACGGCGGTGCGGTCGCGTGGCGGCCCGGGTGGTTCCCGCCGTCCGGGTTCGTGCTGCTCATGCTCGTCGGCGCGTTCGTGCTGCGGTGGCGCGCGCTGCTCGCGCTCGTGGGGGTCGTGCTCGCGCTGACGGTCGTGCTCGTGCTGGCCGCCGTGCCGGGGATCGAGCCGGGCCCGGTGGTCGTGGTGCTGCTGGCCTGCGGCGCGGTCGTCACGTTCGGGTACGAGC
Source organism: Cellulomonas sp. FA1 (assembly GCF_000986825.1). Taxonomy (NCBI): domain Bacteria; kingdom Bacillati; phylum Actinomycetota; class Actinomycetes; order Micrococcales; family Cellulomonadaceae; genus Cellulomonas; species Cellulomonas sp. FA1. The sequence continues at coordinate 445,087 of NZ_LBMY01000001.1, forward strand.
GCGAGCAGCTGGGCCTGCAGGGCGCGCCGAGCGCGCTGATGCTCGTGGACCTGCGCGACCGGCTCGCCGCGGGTGGCCGGCTGCCCGCGCTGCCGCCGCGCTGGCAGGTGGGTGCCGACGTCCGCTCGGCGCACGGCGCGGCGTTCTCGGGCGACTTCGTCGTGGCGCGGCGTCGTGACGACCGACCGGCCGGCGACCCGTCGGCCCGCGACGCACCCGACCGCGGGTCCGCGGGCGCCGCGCCGGGCGACGGCGCGCTCGAGGTCGTGCTCGTCGACGTCTCGGGCAAGGGGCAGGCCGCCGGCGTGCGGGCGCTGCAGCTGCAGGGGGCGTTCGGCGGCCTGCTGGGCGCGCTGCCGCCCGAGCGGTTCCTGCCCGCGGCCAACGCCTACCTGCTCGCGCAGGCGTGGGACGAGGGCTTCGCGACGGCGGTGCACGTGTGGGTCGACCTCGCGACGGGCCGCTACCGCGTCGCGAGCGCGGGGCACCCGCCGCCCGCGCGGCTGCACGCCGGCTCGGGGCGCATCGACGTGCTCGACCTGCCGCCCGGCGTCGCGCTCGGTGTGCTCGCGGACGCGGAGCCGGGCGTCAGCACGGGTGTCCTGGCGGCCGGCGACGCGCTCGTGCTGTACACCGACGGCATCGTCGAGGCGCCCGGGCGTGACATCGAGCAGGGCGTCGACCGGCTGCTGGGCGTGGTCGAGGCGGCCGTCGCGGCGCGGCCGGGCAGCGCGCAGGAGGTGCTCGCGGGCGTGCGTGCGGCCGACGACGACGACCGCGCGGTCGTCGTGCTGCGACGCCGATGAGCGCGCGCGGGCCACGCGTCGGGCGCGAGCCGCGGGACGGGGGAGGTGCGCCCGACGAGCCGGACTACGTCGAGGAGGTGCACGCGCTGGTCGCGACCGTCCCGGCGGGGCGTGTCATGACGTACGGGCTGGTCGCGGAGGTGCTCGCCGACCGCGCGCTCGCGGCCGGCCGCCCCGTCCGCGGCGGTCCGCGGCAGGTCGGCCGGGCGATGGCGCACGGCGGCGACGTGCCGTGGTGGCGCGTCGTCAACGCGTCGGGGCAGCCGCCGCCGCACCACCTCGTGCGCGCGCTCGCGCACCTGCGTGCCGAGGGCACGCCGCTGACGCCCGACGGGCAGCGCGTGCGGGTGCGTCAGGCGGTGTGGTTCCCGGAGACGTGAGCCCGGGCCCCGCGCCCCGGCCGGGGCGCGGGGCGGCGCTCAGCCGAGCGCGCGGCGCGAGGAGATGACGCCCGTGTCGAACCCCGCGAGGTGCAGACCGCCGTGGAACCGCGCGTGCTCGATCTTCACGCAGCGGTCCATGACGACGTGCAGCCTGGCGGCCTCGCCGCGGTGCGCGACGTCCTCGTGCCACGAGCCGAGCTGCAGCCACAGCGTCCGGGCGCCGACCGCGACGGTCTCGTCGAGGACCGTCGGCAGGTCGTCGTGGCGGCGGAACACGTCGACCAGGTCGGGGACCACGGGCAGCGCGTCGAGCGACGGGTACACGGGCCGCCCGAGGATCTCGTCGGCGCGCGGGTTGACGAAGTACACGTCGTACGGCGAGCTCGACAGCAGGTACGTCGAGACGAAGTACGACGCGCGGGCCGGGTTCGCCGACGCCCCGACGATCGCGATCGAGCGCGTGCCGCGCAGGATCGACAGCCGCTCGGGCGCGCTCGGGCCCTGCCAGGTGCGGGCGGTCATCGTGCGTCCTCCGTCGTCGTGGCGGCACCCTCGCGCGTCGTGCCCGTGGCCGCCGTGAGCGCCTGGTCGAGGTCCCACAGGATGTCCTCGACGTCCTCGATGCCCACGCTGATGCGCACGAGGTCCTCCGGCACGCCCGCGGCCTCGAGCTGCTCGGCCGACAGCTGCTGGTGCGTCGTCGAGCCCGGGTGGATCACGAGCGTGCGGGCGTCGCCGACGTTGGCGAGGTGGCTCGCGAGCTGCACCGACTCGATGAACCGGCGGCCCACCTCGCGGCCGGGCACGTCGCCCGCGGGCGCCACCCGGAACGCGAAGACCGACCCGGGGCCGAGCGGCAGGTAGCGCTGCGCACGCTCGTGGTGCGGGTGCGACGGCAGCCCCGCCCACAGCACGTGCGCGATGCGCGGGTCCTCCTCGAGCCACTGCGCGACCGTGCGCGCGTTCGCGAGGTGCGCGTCGAGGCGCTGCGGGAGCGTCTCGACGCCCTGCAGCAGCTGGAAGGCCGACTGCGGCGACAGCGCCGGGCCGATGTCGCGCAGCTGCTCGGAGCGCAGCTTGGTGAGGAACCCGTACTCGCCGAAGTTCTCCCACCACCGCACGCCGCCGTAGGACGCGACCGGCTCGGTCATCGTGGGGAACCGGCCGTTGCCCCAGTCGAAGCGCCCCGACTCGACGACGACGCCGCCGAGCGTCGTGCCGTGCCCGCCCAGGAACTTGGTCGCCGAGTGGATCACGATGTCGGCGCCGTGCTCGATGGGCCGCACCAGGTACGGGGTCGACAGCGTCGCGTCGACGACCAGCGGGACGCCCGCCGCGTGCGCGACCTCCGCGAGCCCGGCGAGGTCGGCGACCTCGCCCGACGGGTTCGCGACGACCTCGGTGTACACGGCCTTGGTCTCGGGTCGGATCGCAGCGGCGTAGTCGGCCGGGTCGGTGCCGGGCACGAACGTCGTCTCGACGCCGAACCGGCGCAGCGTGACGTCGAGCTGCGTGACCGTCCCGCCGTACAGCTGCGCCGAGGCGACGAGGTGGTCGCCCGCGCCGGCGAGGGCCGCGAACACCAGGAACTCGGCCGCCATGCCGGACGCGGTCGCGACCGCGCCGATCCCGCCCTCGAGCGACGCGATGCGCTCCTCGAACGCCGCGACGGTCGGGTTGCCGATGCGCGAGTAGATGTTGCCGTACTTCTGCAGCGCGAACAGGTTCGCGGCGTCCGTGGTGTCGTCGAATACGAACGACGTCGTCTGGTAGATCGGCACGGCGCGCGCGCCCGTGGTGGCGTCGGGGATGCCGCCGGCGTGCAGCGCGCGGGTGCGGAAGCCGAAGCGGTGCTCGCTCACGGTGCTCCTGTCGGGTGGGGGACGGGGGTGCGGGGGACGCGCGGGGCGCGGGGGTGCGGGCTCACCGCGGCAGGCCCGCCGCGACGAGCGCACCGACCTGCTCGACCGCCCACGGGTTCTGCAGCGACGTCGTGTCGCCGAGCGTCGTGCCCTCGACGAGCTGCGCGAGCAGGCGCCGCATGATCTTGCCCGAGCGGGTCTTGGGGACCTCGGGCACGACCAGCACGTGGCGCGGGCGGGCGACGGGGCCGATCTCGTGCGCGACGTGCGCGCGCAGCTCGTCGCGCAGCGCGTGCGTCGCGGCGAGCCACGCGTCGACGTCGTCGACCGACCCGGGTGCGGCGCTCGGCACGACGAACGCCGCGATCGCCTGGCCCGTGACCGGGTCGCTGACGCCCGCGACGCCGGCCTCGCCGACGGCGGGGTGCGCGACGAGTGCCGACTCGACCTCGATGGTCGACAGGCGGTGCCCCGAGACGTTGATGACGTCGTCGATACGACCGAGCAGCCACACGTACCGGTCCTCGTCGTACGACGCGCCGTCGCCCGCGAGGAAGTACCCGCCGTGCTCGCCGTGCCCGGCGAACCGCCGCCAGTACGCGTCGAGGTAGCGCTGCGGGTCGCGCCACACGGTGCGCGCCATGCCGGGCCAGGGGCGCGTGACGACGAGGAACCCGCCCTGCCCGGGCGCGACCTCGGCACCGTCCTCGTCGACGACCTTCGCCGCGACGCCGGGCAGCGGGCGCGTGGCCGAGCCGGGCTTGAGCGTCGTGACGCCGGGGACCGGCGCAATCATCGCGGCACCCGTCTCCGACTGCCACCACGTGTCGACCACGGGGGCCTCGTCGCGGCCGAACGTGCGGCGGAACCACACCCACGCCTCGGGGTTGATCGCCTCGCCGACCGTGCCCAGCAGGCGGATGCTCGACAGGTCGTGCCCGCCGGGCAGGTCGTCGCCGAACCACGTCATGAACGTGCGGATGAGCGTCGGGGCCGTGTAGTACGTCGTGACGCCGTAGCGCTCGACGACCTCGAGGTGGCGCTCGCGGTGCGGCGTGTCGGGCGTGCCCTCGTAGATGACCTGGGTGACGCCGTTGGCGAGCGGCCCGTAGATCTCGTACGTGTGCGCCGTGACCCACGCGAGGTCGGCGGTGCACCAGTGCACGTCGTCGTCCTTGACGTCGAACACGGCCCAGTGGGACCACGCGGCGTGCGTGAGGTACCCGCCCGAGGTGTGGACCAGCCCCTTGGGCCTGCCCGTGGTGCCCGAGGTGTAGATGACGAACAGCGGGTGCTCGGCGTCGAACGACGCGGCCTCGTGGACGTCGGGCTGGCGCTCGACCACGTCGTGCCACCAGACGTCGCGCCCGGGCGTCCACGCGACGTCCTGGCCCGTGCGGCGCACGACGAGCACGTGCTCGACGTGGTCGAGCCCGGCGACGGCCTCGTCGGCGGCGGACTTGACCTCGACGGCGGCGCCGCGGCGGAACTGCCCGTCGCTCGTGACGAGCACCTTCGCCTCGGTGTCCTGCACCCGGAACCGCACGGCCTCGGCCGAGAACCCGCCGAACACGAGCGAGTGCACCGCGCCGATCCGCGCGATCGCGAGCGTCACGACGACGGTCTCGGCGATCACCGGCAGGTAGACCACGACGCGGTCGCCGGGGCCGACGCCGAGCTCGGTGAGCGCGTGCGCGGCCTGCGCGACCTCGCGCTGCAGCTGCGCGTAGGTGATCGACCGGCGGTCGCCGCGCTCGCCCTCGACGTGCAGCGCGACCTTGTCGCCGCGGCCCTCCTCGACGTGCCGGTCCACGCAGTTGACCGCGACGTTGAGGCGGCCGCCGACGAACCAGCGCGCCTCCGGGACCGTGAGCTCGTCCTCGGCCCCGCCGGGCACGGGCACGGGCGGGGCCCACGTGTGCGCGGTGTGCCACGGCTCGTCCCAGCGCAGGCGCCGCGCGGCCTCCTCCCAGAACGCGACCGGGTCGGCGTCGGCGCGGGCCCAGTCCTCGGGCCGCACGTTCGAGGTCGCCGCGAGGCCGGCGGGGGCGGGGTAGGTGCGCGTCTCGGTCTGCAGCGCGGTGAGCGTGGTCACGCGAACCTCCGCAGCAGCTGCTTCTCGGCGACGGCGAGCACCGAGTCGGTGAGCTTGCCGATGACCGCGAGCAGCACGATGGCGAGCAGGATCCGGTCGACCCGTCCGTTGTTCTGCGAGTCGGTGAGCAGGAAGCCCAGACCCATCGAGGACGCGATGAGCTCGGCCGCGACGAGGAAGAGCCACGCCTGCGCGAGCCCGAGCCGCAGCCCGGACATCACCGAGGGCAGCACGGCGGGCAGCTGCACCGAGCGGAAGAGCCCGGCCCCGCGCAGGCCGAACGCGCGCCCCGCCTCGACGAGGTGCGGGTCGACGTGGCGCAGTGCCGCCGCGACCGTCGTGTAGACCGGGAAGAACGCCCCGATCGCGATGAGCGTGACCTTCGAGTCCTCGCCGATCTTCATCCAGAGGATGAGCAGCGGGACCCACGCGAGCGACGGCACGGCGCGCAGCGCGGCGAGCGTCGGGGCGAGCAGCACGTCGCCCGCGCGCGACAGGCCCACGAGCGCGGCGACGACGAGCGCGACGAGCGCACCCACCGCGAACCCGATCACGACGCGCTGCACCGAGATGGCGACGTGCGTGCCGAGCTCGCCGCGCTGCTGCAGGTCGACCGCCGCCGCCCACACCGACGCCGGGCTCGGCAGCTGGTACGGCGCGACCAGCCCGGCGCTCGTCACGTACTGCCAGGCTGCGAGGAGCAGCGCGGGCAGCAGCGCCCCGCCGACCACACGGGTCGCGCGCCGCGGCCAGAACCCCGACGACGCGGCGCGCGCGGGCCCGCCGTCGTGGGGGTTGAGCGCGCGGTGCGGGCGGCCGGCCGCGTCGGCGACGGGTCCGGTGCCGGGGGAGCCGGGGACGGTCACGAGGACCGGGGCCGCGGTCGGTGCGTCGGGCATGGGGTCTCCTGGGGGACGAGGAGCGGTGCGGAGGGTGGCGCCCGCCCGGGCGTGCCGGGCGGGCGCCGGGGTGGTCGTCAGCCCGCGACGTTCGCGGGGTCGGCCTTCTCGGCGAACGTCGGCTCGAACAGCTCGTCGAGCGCGGTGTCGATGGTCTTCTGGTCGGCGACGTCGCCCGACTCGACGAAGATCGGGCCGACGACCTCGAGGACCTGGCGCTGCGCCTCGCCCGGCACGGGGTCGATCGCGAGGTTGGTGCGCTCGACGATCACCTTCTGCGCCACGGCCGGGTCGATGCCGGCGACCTCGGCGAGGATCTCGACGACCTTCTCGGGGTTCTCCTGCGCCCACGCGCGCGCCTTCTCGTACGCGTCGACGACGACCTGCGCGACGTCGGGGCTCGCGTCGAGGAAGTCCTGCGTCGCGTTGAGGAAGCCGTACGTGTTGAAGTCGATGTTGCGGTAGATCAGGCGCGTGCCCGACTCGGCCTCGCTCGCGGCCATGATCGGGTCGAGGCCCGACCACGCGGCGACCGACCCCTGCTCGAGCGCGGTGCGGCCGTCGGCGTGCTGCAGGTTCTGCACCTCGACCTGGTCGAGCGGCACGCCGGCCGCCTCGAGGGACTGCAGCAGGAAGAAGTACGGGTCGGTGCCCTTGGTCGCGGCCACGGACTTCCCGGCCAGGTCGGCCACCGACGTGATGTCGGAGTCGGCGGGCACGACGATCGCCGCCCACTCGGGCTGGGAGTAGATGTCGATCGTGCGGATCGGCGAGCCGTTGGAGCGCGCGAGCAGCGCGGCCGAGCCCGCGGTCGAGCCGACGTCGACGGCGCCCGCGCGCAGCGCCTCGTTCGCCTTGTTCGAGCCGGCCGACTGCACCCAGTTCACGGTGACGTCGTCGCCGAACGTCTCCTCGAGCCAGCCCTGGTCCTTGATGACCAGGCTCAGCGGGTTGTAGGTCGCGAAGTCGATGTCGAGCGTGTCGGTGCTCCAGGCGCTGCCCTCGGCGGGCGTGCCGGCGGCGGCGGGAGCGGTGCCCTCACCGGCGACGCAGCCGGTCAGCGCCAGGGCGGTCGCGAGGGCCAGCGCGGTGGCGGAGACGGCGGTGCGGATGCTCATCGTCGGTTCTCATCTCGGGGGGAGCGGGGCCGGGGCCGGCCGGGTGGGCGGTGCGGTGGGGGTGGTGGGTCAGATGGAGTGGTGCGCGTCGGGGTCGCCCGGCGCGACGTGGTGCGTCGCGACGCCGAGGCCCTCGAGAAGCTCGGCGCGCAGCTCGGCGAGCTGGTGGTCGGCGCGGTCGCGCGGGCGCGTGCCGGGCACGTCGATGACGCGCGCGACGCTCGGCGTGCCCTCGGGGCACCGCGCGAGGTTGCGCAGCAGCAGCACGCGGTCGGCGAGGTACAGGGCCTCCTCGACGTCGTGCGTGACGAGCAGCACGGTCGTGGGCTCGGCCGCGTGGACGTCGAGCAGCAGGTCCTGCATGCGCAGTCGGGTGAGGGCGTCCAGGGCGCCGAACGGCTCGTCGAGCAGCAGCACGCCGGGGTTGCGGGCCAGGGCCCGGGCGAGCGACGCACGCTGCGCCATGCCGCCCGACACCTGCCGCGGACGCAGCCCGGCGGACTCCTCGAGGCCGACGAGCCGCAGCAGCTCGGCCACGCGCTCGCGCCCGGCGTCCTTCGGCGTGCCGCGGGGGAGCCCGAGCGCGACGTTGCCCGTCAGGCTGCGCCAGGGCAGCAGGCGCGGCTCCTGGAACGCGACGGCCGTGCGGCGGTCGACGCCCGTGACGGGCGTGCCGTCGAGCAGGATGCGCCCCGCGTCGGGCGTGTCGAGTCCGCTGACCTGGCGCAGCAGCGTCGACTTGCCGCACCCCGAGGGGCCGACGAGCGCGACGATCTCACCGGCGTGCAGCTCGACGTCCAGGCCGTGCAGCACCGTGCGGGTGCCGGCGGGGGTGGCGAACGTGCGGCGCACCGTCTCGAGCGTGACGGCGTGCGCGCCGCGCCGTGCCGTGGGCTCGGCCGTGGGGGTGGGGGTCATGGGGGACGTCCGTGGGGTTCGGGCGTGGACGTCCGGCCGGGGTGCCGGGCGGCCACGGAGGGCGGGCACCGGCGGGGCGACCCGTGAGCGGGTCGGCGGGCTGAGGGGTCAGCGAGGGCCGGTGCGGGGCTGCATGACGCAGCACGGGCAACAGCGGCACATCGGCGACGCGACGACGAGGGGGTGGGCGAGGGTCATCGCGGGCCTCCTGGTCGTCGTCGTGCGGTCCCGGTGTCGTCTCATTTAGTGAGACTCGGTGACCACGTTTCAGACAGACTGTAGCGGCAGCCCTCGCACGGGGGCAACGCGTCTCATCCGCGCGGCTGGATCTCCTGCCACAGCCAGTCCGCGTACCCCTGGCGTCCGCCGTTCTCGCGCAGGTGGATCCCGTCGTCGTAGAACCACTCGGGGTGCGCGTCGCCCTGCGCCTTCCAGTCCAGCAGGTGCGCGTGCGGGTACTCCGCCACCACGCGCGCGAACAGCTCGTTGTCGTACTGCTCCCACGGGCGCGGGACCCGCACGTTCACGACGAAGACGCGGCGGTCCCGCGTGGCGTCCAGCAGCCGCCGCAGGTCGTCCTCGGCGACCGGTCCGTTCGTGCCCCCGTGCACGACGACCGTGTGCCCGAGCGTCCCCGCGGCCGCCGCGTCGAGGACGAGGTCCGTCATCGTCCCCATCTGGCGCGAGACGGCCGCGTCGGCGGGGACGCCGTGCGCCGCGAGCTCGGCCGCGGCGCCCAGCATCACCGAGTCGCCGTACGCGGAGACCGTGCCCACCTCCTCGGGCGGCGGCGCGGGCGCCGTCGGCTGGGCGGCAGGCGCCGCCGCGTCCGGCGCCGGCGTCGCGTCGGGTGCCGGCTGCTGCGCGGGGTCCGGGGGAGGCGTCACGTCCTGCGCCGGCACGGCGGCGCCGATCACCGACGCGGCACCCGTCGGTGCCGCCGGCGTCCGCGCGACGGCGACGCCGAGCGTGCCGACGAGCAGCACCGCGGCCGTCACCCCGCCGGCGGCGCCCACCAGCGCGCGCCGCCGCTGCGGACCCGGCGTCCGGGCGCGGCGCACCAGGCGCCCGAGCGCGCCGCGGCGCACCGGCTGCTCCACCCAGCGGTACGACGCCTCCGCCAGCACGAGCGTGACGGCCACCCGCAGCGCGTCCTCGAGCGGACCCGGGAGCGACAGGTCCTGCTCGGGCCGCAGCAGCGTGAGCACCGGCCAGTGCCACAGGTAGATCGCGTACGACCGCTCGCCCAGCCAGCGCAAGGGCTGACGGCCCAGCGCGCGCCCGAGCATCCCGGCGGGGTCGGCGGCCGCACCGACCAGCACGAGCGCGAGCGCCGCGAACGCGAGGAACCCGCCGCGGTAGAGCGTCGTCGAGTACTCGTCGACGAGCACCACGCAGGCCAGCACGCCGACCAGGGCGACGGCGCCCAGCACGTCGGCGACCCCGGCCTCGAAGCGCCGGACGGGGTCGCCGCGCTCGGTGCGCCACGTCACCCCCGACGTCCACGTCCGCCACGGCCGCCACACGGTCGCCGCGGCCACGCCCAGCAGGAGTCCCGCCGCGCGCGTGTCCGTGCCGACGTACACGCGGGTGGGGTCCTGCGGCACGGGCATGCCCCCGCGCAGCGCGAGCACGGCCATCCACAGGGCCGACACGAGTGCGAGCACGGCCGCGACGCGGCCGGCCCGCACGCGCCCCACCCGCAGCAGCAGCAGCGCGAACAGCGGCATCACGAGGTAGAACTGGCCCTCGACCGCGAGGGTCCACAGGTGCTGCAGCAGCGGCGGGCGCCCCGTCAGCTCGAAGTACGTGCGGTCGGCGGCGACCTGCCACCAGTTCGTCGTGTAGGTCAGCGCCGCGAGCAGGTCGCCCCGCAGCGTCGTGAGCGTGTCCCGCACCACGAGCCCGGCCCCCGCGACCGCCACGAGCAGCACCAGCGGCGCCGGCACGAGGCGCCGCACGCGGCGCACCAGGAAGCGCCCGGTGCGGAAGCCGCCGGTCGACTCGACCTCGTCGAGCACGAGCGTCCCCACGAGGAACCCCGACAGCACCAGGAACACGTCGACGCCGAGGAACCCGCCGCGCGCCCACGGCAGCCCCAGGTGGTACAGGAGCACCGCGACGACCGCGATCGCGCGGACCCCGTCGAGCCCGGGCAGGTGCGGCAGGCGCCGTGGCGTCCCGGTCGGCGTGGGCCGGGTCGGGGGTCGCTGCGCGACCTGCTCGACGACTGCCATGCGACCCCTGTCCGACGTTCCTGCGCTGCGACCGCGCGCCCGGGGGAGGGTGCGCCGCGCGCCAGGTTAGGCCGGTGCGGCGTCGCGACGTCCCCCTGCGTCGCCGTCGTGACCAGGATCACCCCACAGCGCCGCGATCCGCGGCAGGGCACGCGGGTCGGTCTGCGCCAGGACGGTCGTGACGGCCGTGGCGCGCCACGCCGGGAGCTGCGCGCGCACGTCGTCCTCGGTCCCGACGAGCGCGACGTCGGTGACCAGCTCGGTCGGCACGGCGGCCGCGGCGCGCTCGCGGTCGCCCGCGAGGTAGTGCGCCTGGATCTCGTCGCAGGCCTCGCGGTAGCCGAGCCGGTCGAGCACGTCGCGGTGGAAGTTCGCGCCCTTGGCGCCCATGCCCCCGGCGTACAACGCGATGAACGGTCGCACCGCGTCGGCGGCCTCCTCGACGCTCGGCGCGAGCACGACCGGGACGGTCGCGACGACCTCGAACTGCTCGGGCGGACGCAGCCGCGGCGAGCGCTTCGCGAACCCGTCGGCCAGCAGCTCGCGGTACGTCGCGTCCATGCGGGGCGAGTAGAACAGCGGCAGCCAGCCGTCGGCGATCTCGGCCGACATCGCGACGTTCTTCGGACCCTCGGCCGCGAGGTGGATCGGCAGGTCGGCGCGCAGCGGGTGCACGGTCGAGCGCAGCGCCTTGCCCAGGCCGGCGCCCTGGTCGGCGGGCAGGGGCAGGCGGTAGAACGCGCCGTCGTACGTCACGGGCGCCTCGCGCGCGAGCACCTGCCGCACGACGTCGACGTACTCGCGCGTGCGGGCCAGGGGCCGCGGGTACGGCTGCCCGTACCAGCCCTCGACGACCTGCGGGCCCGACGCGCCGAGCCCCAGCACGAACCGCCCGCCGGACAGGTGGTCGAGCGTGAGCGCGGCCATCGCCGCCGCGGTCGGGGTGCGGGCCGAGAGCTGCGCGATCGCGGTGCCGAGACGCACCCGGCGCGTCGACGCACCCCACCAGGCGAGCGGTGTGAGGGCGTCCGAGCCGTACGCCTCGGCGGTCCAGACGGAGTCGAGCCCGAGCTCGTCGGCCGCGCGCACCGCGTCCGCCGCGCCCGGGGGCGGCCCGGCCGACCAGTAACCCGTGTGGTACCCGAGGCGCATGCGCTGCTCCGTTCGTCGCCGTCGACGTCGCGCCGTCCGGCGCGCGCCCGACGTTACCGGCCGGTACGCGCCGAGCGTCACCCGGCGGTGGCGCTCCGTGCGCGGTCGGCGAGCGTGTTGAGCAGGCTCGCCGCGCGGGCGGCGTCGTCCACGGTCACGACGTTCACGCGACCGCCCGTGCGCTCGACCTCGATCGCCTCGCCGCGGCGCAGCACGACCCCGACGCGGCCGTCCTGCCCGACGCGGTAGCCCCACCCGCCGAACTCCCCGAGCGGGTCGACGGTGACCGCGCGTGCGGCGACCACCTCGTCGAGCGGGACGTGCAGCGTCGGCCAGCCGAGCGGCGAGCGCGCCACCAGGCCGCGGCCGTCGACGCTCACGCGCAGCACGAACATGGCCGCGGCGAGCGCGAGCAGCGCGGCGGGCACGAGCAGCATCGCGGGCGTGCGGAGCCCGATCGCGAGTCCGGCCGTGGTCAGCGCCGCGACGCCGCCCGCGACGAGCGCCGCGCGGCTCGTCACCGTGCTCGACCACGCGGCGCGCTCGGTCGCGCCGAGGTCCGCGCGCGGCGCCGTCGGGTCGACGGGCGCGGTCGTGGGCTGGTGCGGCGTGCGCGGCACGACGAGCGCCACGACCACGCCGACCGCGAGCGCGACGCCGAGCGCGAGCCCGATCGTCGGGCCGACGCCGGGCGCGGCCGCGGCGTCGGCGAGGTCCAGCTGGCCGTGCAGCGTGCCGAGCGTCGTCGCCGACAGGAACGCGGCCGTGCCGCACGCGAAGCCGGCGGAGACGCGTCGCGTCGACGTGTCCCGACCGAGCCAGAACGCGAGCGCCCACATGCCGACGGCGAGCAGCCCGCCGACCACCAGGGGGACCGCGAGCAGAGACGCGGGCGACCCGAACCCGTCGGGGACGTCCGCGCCCGACCAGTGGGTCGCGACCGGGTCGGGGAGCCGCGGCGCCCAGGCGCGGGCCACGAGGACGGTCGCCGCGAGCACGCCGAACGGCACGACCAGCGCGGTGACGGTGGTCGCGAGCCGGTGGGGCGGGCGGGGTCGGGGCGTGGTCATCGCAGGGCCTCCTTGACGAGGGTCGTGACGGTCTCGGGTGCGACGTGCAGGCGCCGCGCGGTCGCGACGAGGGCGTCGACCGCGGCGTGCAGCTCGGTGAGGTCGGCCGCGCGGTGGCCCGTGACGACGGCGCCGCGGCCGCGGCGCAGGTCGACCAGGCCCTCGTCGCGCAGGCCCTGGTAGGCGTGCAGCACGGTGTGCAGGTTGATCTCGAGCGACGCCGCGAGCTCGCGCGCGGCGGGCAGGCGCGTGCCGGGCGGCGCGTCGCCGCGCGCGACGGCGGCGCGGATCTGGCCCGCGAGCTGCGCGTACAGCGGCTCGTCGGAGGCGGTGTCGATGCGGAGGAGCACGCCCCCAGGGTAGCGCAATGTTTGATAACAACTAGAACAAGAGTGCGCTAGGGAACCCTGGCGCGGCACGGCGCAGCGGCGGTGCCGACGTCGGGTCAGATGTAGATCGCGGGGTCGTCGACCTCGGCGTCGAACGGCGCCGCGGCAGGCCGACGCCGCACCTTCGCGGGCACGCCCACCGCGACCGCACCCGCGGGCACGTCGGTGATGACGACCGCGTTCGCGCCGACCTGCGCGTCGTCGCCCACCCACACGGGGCCGAGGATCTTGGCGCCCGCGCCGACCACGACCCGGTCGCCGAGCGTGGGGTGGCGCTTGCCGCGCTTCATGGACTTGCCGCCCAGCGTCGAGCCGTGGAACAGCACGACGTCGTCGCCGACCTCGGCGGTCTCGCCGATCACGACGCCCATGCCGTGGTCGATGAACAGCCGCTCGCCCAGGCGTGCGCCGGGGTGGATCTCGACGCCCGTGAGCGCACGCGCGACCTGCGACACCAGCCGTGCGGGCAGCCGCAGCGGCGGCACCTGCCACATGCGGTGGGCCAGCCGGTACACCCAGATCGCGTGCACGCCCGGGTAGGCCAGCGCGACCTCGAGCAGCGAGCGCGCCGCGGGGTCGTGCCGGTGCGCCGCCTGCAGGTCGTCGCGCAGGACGCGCAGGAAGTCGGCGAGCGGGCGCATGGGGTGCTCCGTGGGGCGGTGGGGACGGGTGGTGGGTCCGACGCCGACGCGCCCGGCCGCGGTGGCGGCCGGGCGCGTCGGACCGGTGTCAGTCGAGCAGGTCGGCGTAGAGCACCGAGGACAGGTAGCGCTCGCCGAACGACGGGATGATCGCGACGATCAGCTTGCCCGCGTTCTCGGGGCGCTGCGCGAGCAGCGTCGCGGCGTGCAGCGCGGCGCCCGACGAGATGCCCACGAGCAGGCCCTCCTCGCGCGCGGCGCGGCGCGCGACCGCGACGGCCGTCTCGGCGTCGACGTCGATGATCTCGTCGTAGACGTTCGTGTCGAGGATCTCGGGCACGAAGTTCGCGCCGATGCCCTGGATCTTGTGCGGGCCGGGTGCGCCGCCGTTGAGGATCGGCGACTCGGCGGGCTCGACGCCGACGATCTGCACGCCCGGCTTGCGCTCCTTGAGCACCTGCCCGACGCCCGTGATCGTGCCGCCCGTGCCGATGCCGGCCACGACGATGTCGACCTCGCCGTCGGTGTCGGCCCAGATCTCCTCGGCCGTCGTGCGGCGGTGCACCTCGGGGTTCGCCTCGTTGGCGAACTGCCGCGCGAGGATCGCGCCCGGACGCTCGGCGACGATCTCGTTGGCGCGGTTGACCGCGCCCTTCATGCCCTCCGAGCCCGGCGTGAGGATGAGCTCGGCGCCGAACGCGCGCAGCAGCGCACGCCGCTCCTTCGACATCGTCTCGGGCATCGTGAGGACGACGTCGTAGCCGCGGGCCGCGCCGACGAACGCGAGCGCGATGCCCGTGTTGCCGCTGGTCGCCTCGACGATCGTGCCGCCCGGCTTGAGCTCGCCCGACCGCTCGGCCGCGTCGATGATCGCGACGCCGATGCGGTCCTTCACCGAGTTGGCCGGGTTGTAGAACTCGAGCTTGCCGACGACGGTCGCGGGAGCGCCGTCCGTGATCTTGTTGATGCGGACCAGCGGGGTGCTGCCGACGAGCGCGGTGGCGTCCTCGTAGATGCGTGCCATGGTTCCTCTTCGGTCGGTGCCGGGCCCGTCGCGGGCCGGCAGGGCGGGGGATGAGGTGCGGGTGCGCCGCGGTCGCCGCGCACCGGTGGTGCTGGAGGGGGAGCAGTCCGGGGGACGTCTCCGGGGCGAGCGCTGGGCGAGGGTGCACCGGTGCGGTGCGCGCACGTCATGCGTGCGCCGAGCGGCCAGCGCTCTACCGACAGCGACAACACGTGCACGCCACGCAGGCGCGCTGGACGGGGGCAACGGCGGCGGTCGGCACGCGCATCGCTCTCCTCGTCCGGGGCCCCGCCGCGCGGCGGGCCGTCTGCACGGGCGTCGGCCCGTGGTCGAGCCGACGCTAGCGTCAACACGCGACGCCGCGCAAAGGTTCCCGTGAGACGTGTGTCCGTGATGCGGACGGCACGACGGCGCCGGTGCGACGGGCCGTCGACCGGCGCCGCGCGTGCGCGCGATCGCCTCCGGTCGGCGCCCGCAGGCCGTCCGGTCTCGCGGCGTCGGCCGCGTTCTTCGCTCAGCGGGCGGCGAGCCCCACGGCGTCGAGCCACGCCTCGGCGAGCAGGCCGTGCCCGGCAGGGGTCGGGTGCACGCCGTCGAACGCCCACCGCTCGGGCGACGTGCGTGCCGCGGCCGCCGCGAACAGCCCGTCGGCGGGCACGAGCGTGGCGCCGACCTCACCCGCGAGCCGCCGCACGACGTGGATGCGCGGGTCGAGGTCCTCGCGCCACGCGTGCTCGACGGGCGGCACGGGCAGCAGGAACGGCTCGATCAGCACGAGCCGCGCGTCGAGCCGTTCACGGGTCGCGTCGAGGATCGCGCGGTAGTGCTCCTCGTACTCGTCGACCGACGTCGGCGTGCCCGCGTCGTAGCGGCGCCACGTGTCGTTGACCCCGACGAGGATCGACACGACCGTCGGCTCCAGGTCGAGCGCGTCGGCGGTCCAGCGCTCGCGCAGCTGCCGCGTGGTGTTGCCGCCGATGCCCCGGTTGAGGAACGTCAGCCCCAGGTCCGGCCGCCGCGCACCGGCCAGCGCCGCGACGATCCCGGCGTACCCGTGCCCGAGGCCCCACGGCGAGTCCGGCTGGTCGCGGTCGCGCCCCCAGTCGGTGATCGAGTCGCCGGTCAGGAGCACGCGGTCGCCGCTGCGCAGCAGTGTCGTCGTCGTCACCGGGCGATCCCACCACGCCGCGCACGCGCCGCGAAAGCGCGCCCCGCCCTGCACGCCACCCGTCGGACCACACCCGCCCGCCCGTGTCCCCTCCCCGCGCACCTCCTCTCACCGCGACGGACAGCGCCGCGGTCGACGGACACCGGCACGCCGCTGTCCGTCGCGCCGTGACGCTGTCCGCCGCGGCGGCGCCCGCCGGGGAAGGTCGGGAGACGGGGGAGCGAGGGGCGCCGGTAGGGTGTGCGTGCCGTGCCGCCCCGTGCGCACGAGCGCGGGGTGTGGCGCAGGTTGGTAGCGCGTCCGCTTTGGGAGCGGAAGGTCGTGGGTTCGAATCCCGCCACCCCGACGGTCGACGTCGGTCGCCACGCCGGTCGCCCCGGCACGTCGGCTGCGCACGGGTCTCGTCAGGATCCGAGAAGCGCGCCCTCGCACGTCGTCCCTAGCCTCGGTGCCGACGACACCCACCGAGCGAGGAGCGCGACATGGTCACGAGGGCGACCGACACGGAGGCCGACGGCTTCACGGCCGAGGAGCGCGCGGCGATGAAGGAGCGCGCGGCCGAGCTGCGCGCGCAGAAGGGCCGCCGTGGCGCCGCCGACAAGGCGGCAGCCGCCGAGGCCGACGCGCTGGAGAAGATCGCGGAGATGCCCGAGGCGGACCGCGTGATCGCCGAGCGCGTGCACGCGATCGTGCGCGAGCACGCGCCGGGGCTCGCGCCGCGGACCTGGTACGGCCAGCCCGCCTACGCCAGGGACGGTCAGGTGGTGTGCTTCTTCCAGGCGGCGTCGAAGTTCGGCACGCGCTACGCGACGCTCGGCTTCAACGAGTCCGCCGCGCTCGACGACGGTGCGATGTGGCCGACGGCGTTCGCGATCGCCGAGCTGACCGACGACGTCGTCGAGCGCGTGACCGAGCTGGTCCGGCGCGCCGCCGGCTGACGGTCGGGGACGGCCGCCGCCGCGCCCGCGTCGCACCGGCTCACGCCGGCCCGGGGCGCGTCGGGCCGGCTCAGGCCGGCTCGCGGACGGGGACCAGCAGCTCGAGCTGGTGGTGCCCCAGCACCCGCGCGGCGGCCGGGGAGGTCGTCACGCGGAAAGCCACGGGGCGTCCGGCGGACTCGTCGAGGTCGAACGGAGACGCCTCGACCCACGTGCGCAGCTCGCGCAGCACCCGCTCTCCGTCGGCGTCGTCGCCGTCGCGCGCGACCCCGGCGGCGTACAGCCCCCCGGCGAACCGCTCGACGGCCCAGCCCGCGTCGGTGACGTCCTCGCCCGGCGCGAGCAGCCAGGACCACACGAGCGCTCCGTCGCCGCCGTCCTGCCACATGAGGTCGCGCGGCGCGAGCGCGAGCGGGTCGGTGCGCGCCGAGAACCACGCGTCGAAGCGCGCGAGGGTCGCACCCGGGGCGAACGGGTCGGGGTCAGGGGTCGGGCCGGTCGTGGCGACGCGGCCCGCGGGCAGCTCGATCACGCGGACGTGCACGGACGCCTCCTCGGTAGCGGGTGCGCCCAGGTTCCCGAGGGGCGGCGGGGAGTGCGAGGATCGGAGGTCCCGGGTGCGTCCTCGCGCCGGGCGCCGGGCGAGGACGCACGACGGGCCGTGGGGAGCCCCCGTCCGGCCCGTGCTGCGGAGCGGACGACGGGAATCGAACCCGCGTAGCCAGTTTGGAAGACTGGGGCTCTACCATTGAGCTACGTCCGCACGCGCCCGGCGCTGACCGGGCGGCGCAGCAAGGTTACCGGGTCCGGCCGGGTCCGCGGCCCGCGACGACGTGCGGCCCCGACGATCGGTGCGGCGCGGCCCGCTTTGGCGGTCCGTCCCGCTGGTGCCGTAGCATCGAGGGTCGCGCGTCCGCGCTCCCGGGTGCCTGCACGACGCCGCCCCCCGGGCGGCCGTCGCGGTGCTGCCGGGGGCCGCCGTGCGCGGACCCCGCGACCCGTCGCGGACCAGATCGTGCCACTCCGTCGGACCAGCCGGCGCCCGGCCATGACCAGTTGGAGACCATCGAAGTGAAGAGCGCCGTCGAGACCCTGGAGCCCACCAAGGTCAAGCTGTCCGTCGAGGTGTCGTACGACGAGCTCAAGCCGAGCATCGAGCACGCGTACCAGCACATCGCCGAGCAGGTGACGGTGCCGGGCTTCCGCAAGGGCAAGGTGCCGCCGCGCATCATCGACCAGCGGGTCGGTCGCCCGGCCGTCATCGAGCACGCCGTCAACGAGGGCCTGTCGGGCTTCTACGCCGACGCGGTGCGCGAGAACGAGCTGCGCCCCATGGGCCAGCCCGAGGTCGAGGTCACCAAGGTCCCCGGACTCGTCGCGGGCGACGAGGGCGAGCTGCACTTCACGGCCGAGGTCGAGGTCCGCCCCGAGATCACGCTGCCCGCGCTCGACGGCCTGACCCTCACGGTCGACGACGTCGAGGTCAGCGACGAGGACGTCGACGCGCGCCTCGACGCGCTGCGCGAGCGCTTCGGCTCGCTCGTGGGTGTCGACCGCCCGGCGCAGGAGGGTGACTTCGTCGTCATCGACCTCGCCGCGACGATCGGCGACGAGCAGGTCGACCAGGTCTCCGGCACGAGCTACCAGATCGGCTCGGGCAACATGCTCGAGGGCCTCGACGAGGCGCTCACGGGCCTGTCGGCCGGCGAGACGACGTCGTTCGAGACCGAGCTCGTGGGCGGCGAGCGTCAGGGCGAGAAGGCGACCGTGACCGTGACGGCCACGGGCGTGAAGGAGCGCCAGCTCCCCGAGGTCGACGACGAGTTCGCGCAGCTCGCGAGCGAGTTCGACACGATCGACGAGCTCAAGGCGGACCTGCGCGAGCAGGCCGCGCGCATCAAGGCGTCGAACCAGGCCGTGCAGGCCCGCGACCTGCTGGTCGAGAAGCTCACGTCCGAGGTCGAGATCCCCGTCCCGGCGGGCGTCGTCGAGGCCGAGGTGCACCGTCACCTCGAGTCCGAGGGTCGCCTCGAGGACGACGAGCACCGCGCCGAGGTCACCGAGCAGGCGCAGACCGCGCTGCGCAACCAGATCCTGCTCGACACGCTCGCCGAGCAGCTCGACGTCAAGGTCAGCCAGAGCGAGCTGCTCGACTACCTCGTGAGCGCGTCGCGCCAGTACGGCATGGACCCGAACACGTTCATCCAGACCGTCGACCAGCAGGGCCAGATCCCCGCGATGGTCGCCGAGGTCGCGCGCTCCAAGGCGCTCGCGCTCTCGCTGCGCCAGGTGTCGGTCGTCGACGGCTCGGGGGCCGCGGTGGACCTCTCGGAGTTCATCGGCTCCGACGAGGAGGACGCCGCCGTCGAGCAGGCCGAGCAGGCCGAGGCCGCGCAGGACGACGCCGCGGACGAGCAGGCCTGACGCTCCGCGCACGCACGGCCGACGGCCCCGCGACACCCCCGGGTGGCGCGGGGCCGTCGCCGTCCCCGCCCGCGGCGACGGCCCGCCGCGGGGTCGGGGCGCGACCTGCGCGCAGCCTGCGCGCACCCGCGGACGGCGGCGCTGCGCCGACAGCGAAACGGCGCGTCGCCAGGACATGGGCGGGTGCGCACGGGCGTTAGGGTCACAGCAACGCGCGGCCGGTGGGGCACCCGACGGGTCCCGCCGCCGCGTCAGACGTAGCCAGACGAGGGAGCCTTCGTGAACGAGCAGGTGCCGGCCCTGGCCCGGGCAGATTCTCCGGGCCTCGGGCTCAACGATTCCATCTACAACCGACTGCTGCGCGAGCGGATCATCTGGCTCGGCTCGGAGGTCCGCGACGAGAACGCCAACGCCATCTGCGCGCAGATGATGCTGCTGGCGGCCGAGGACCCCGACAAGGACATCTGGCTGTACATCAACTCGCCGGGCGGGTCGATCACCGCCGGCATGGCGATCTACGACACGATGCAGTACATCAAGCCGGACGTCGCGACCATCGCGATGGGCATGGCCGCCTCGATGGGGCAGTTCCTGCTCTCGTCGGGCGCCAAGGGCAAGCGCTACGCGACGCCCCACGCCCGCGTGATGATGCACCAGCCCTCGGGCGGCATCGGCGGCACGGCCACCGACGTGCGCATCAACGCTCAGCTGATCCTGCACATGAAGAAGGTGCTGGCCGAGCTGATCGCCGAGCAGACCGGCAAGTCCGTCGAGCAGATCAACGCCGACTCGGACCGCGACCGCTGGTTCACGGCGCCCGAGGCGCTCGAGTACGGCTTCATCGACCACGTGGTCACCAGCAGCCACTCGGTCGCCGGCGGCGGCGGGACCGCGGCCTGACGGCCGCGGCGACGCGCACAGAACCAGCGAGGAGAACCTTCGTGAGCATGGAGTCCCAGTTCATCGCCCGCGCCGGCCGGTTGGCCGGCGGCACGGCGCCCGCCTCGCCGTCCGGCCGCTACGTGCTGCCGCAGTTCGAGGAGCGGACCGCCTACGGCTTCAAGCGCCAGGACCCGTACACCAAGCTGTTCGAGGACCGCATCATCTTCCTCGGCGTGCAGGTCGACGACGCGTCCGCGGACGACGTCATGGCGCAGCTGCTCGTGCTCGAGTCCACGGACCCGGACCGCGACATCACGCTGTACATCAACTCGCCCGGCGGCTCGTTCACGGCCCTCACGGCGATCTACGACACGATGCAGTACATCAAGCCGCACATCGCGACCGTCTGCCTCGGGCAAGCGGCCTCGGCCGCGGCCGTGCTGCTCGCGGCCGGCTCGCCCGGCAAGCGCCTGGCGCTGCCGAACGCGCGCGTGCTGATCCACCAGCCCGCGATGGAGGGCGGCGGCTACGCGCAGGCCTCCGACATCGAGATCCACGCCAACGAGCTCATCCGCATCCGCGAGTGGCTCGAGCAGGCGCTGGCCCAGCACACGGGCCGCTCGGTCGAGCAGGTCGCGCAGGACATCGAGCGCGACAAGATCCTCACCGCGGCGCAGGCCAAGGAGTACGGGATCGTCGACCAGGTGCTCGAGAGCCGCAAGGGCGTGCACCCGACGGTCGTCCAGCCGTCGTCCTGACGTCCGACCCTGTCGGCCCCGGTCCCGTCCGCTCGGGACGGCACCGGGGCCGACGCAACCCGGCGCGACTGCGCCATCCGTGCGAACCGGACGTGCGTCGCGGCGTGTTCGGGGCGACACGCCGCGACCCGCCAGCGGAGTTCGGCTGACACCCGGCCCCCGGTGGTGTGCAATGGGGGGACGTGACTCGCGGATCGCGAGGTCACGACGACGGCGCACCGCCGGAACGGCGGAGGGCGACACGAGGGAAGGGGACGCACATGGCGCGGATCGGGGACGGTGCCGACCTTCTCAAGTGCTCCTTCTGCGGGAAGTCCCAGAAGCAGGTCAAGAAGCTCATCGCCGGGCCGGGCGTGTACATCTGCGACGAGTGCATCGACCTGTGCAACGAGATCATCGAGGAGGAGCTCGCCGAGGCGACCGAGGTCGGCATGGTCGAGCTGCCCAAGCCGCGCGAGATCTTCGACTTCCTCGAGCAGTACATCGTGGGCCAGGAGGGCGCCAAGCGGTCGCTCGCGGTCGCGGTGTACAACCACTACAAGCGGATCCAGGCCGGTGAGGGCGCGCGGACCACGGCGGGCGAGGAGCCCGTGGAGATCGCGAAGTCCAACATCCTGCTGATCGGCCCCACGGGGTGCGGCAAGACGTACCTCGCCCAGACCCTCGCGAAGATGCTCAACGTGCCGTTCGCGATCGCCGACGCCACGGCCCTCACCGAGGCGGGCTACGTCGGCGAGGACGTCGAGAACATCCTGCTCAAGCTCATCCAGGCCGCCGACTACGACGTCAAGAAGGCCGAGACGGGCATCATCTACATCGACGAGATCGACAAGATCGCCCGCAAGAGCGAGAACCCGTCGATCACGCGCGACGTGTCCGGCGAGGGCGTGCAGCAGGCGCTGCTGAAGATCCTCGAGGGCACGACGGCGGCGGTGCCGCCACAGGGCGGGCGCAAGCACCCGCACCAGGAGTTCATCCAGATCGACACGACGAACGTGCTGTTCATCGTCGCGGGCGCGTTCGCGGGCCTGGACGAGATCATCACGTCCCGCGCCGGGCGCCGCGGCATCGGCTTCGGCTCGCCGATCCACTCGGCCGACGACGTCGACGTGTACGGCGAGGTCATGCCCGAGGACCTGCTGAAGTTCGGTCTGATCCCCGAGTTCATCGGCCGCGTGCCGATCATCACGACCGTGTCGCCGCTCGACCGCGCCGCGCTCGTGCGGATCCTCACCGAGCCGCGCAACGCGCTGGTCAAGCAGTACCAGCGGATGTTCCAGATCGACGGCGTCGAGCTGGAGTTCGAGGACGACGCGGTGGCCGCGGTCGCCGAGCAGGCCCTGCTGCGCGGCACCGGCGCGCGCGGACTGCGCGCCATCCTCGAGGAGGTCCTGCAGCAGGTGATGTTCGAGGTGCCGTCGCGCGACGACGTCGCCCGGGTCGTCATCACGCGGGAGGTCGTGCTCGACAACGTCAACCCGACGCTCGTGCCGCGCGACGCTCAGGACAAGCGCACGCCGCGCGAGAAGAGCGCGTGACCGCAGACCGTCCCGCGGTGCCGGCCGAGCTGGCGCGCCTGCGGGGAAGCATCGACAACATCGACGCGGCGCTCGTGCACATCCTCGCCGAGCGGTTCAAGGCGACGCAGCGCGTCGGCGTGCTCAAGGCCGAGCTGGGGCTGCCCGCGTCGGACCCGGGGCGCGAGGCCCAGCAGGTCGAGCGGCTGCGCCGGCTCGCGCGCGAGGCCGACCTCGACCCGGTGTTCGCCGAGAAGTTCCTCTCCTTCGTCGTCGCCGAGGTGATCCGGCACCACGAGGCCATCGCGCAGGACCACGCGCAGCGCTCCTGACGGACGCTCGTCCGGACGCGGCAGGAACCGGGGTGGCGCCCGGGCGCGCGATGTCCGATGGTGGGACGGTCAGCCCGGGTCGTGCCGTGCGCGACCGTGGGACCCACGACGCGCGAGGAGACCTGCTCATGCACCTGCACTGGATCAAGCCGCTGCTCGGCCGTCCGGCGCCCTTCACCACCGTCTACCTGGACGCCACCCGTGACGACGCGACCGGAGCGGCTGACGTGCAGGCGCGCTGGAAGGCGCTGCGCCGTCAGCTCGAGCGCGACGGCGCGCCCGCGGCCGTGCTGGACGAGCTCGACGACCTGCTGCGCCGCCCGACCGGCGTGCCGGGCCCGCACGGGCGGGTCGTGGTCGCCGACGCCGAGGGCGTCGTGCTCGATCGCGTCCTGACCGAGCCCCCGGCGCAGTCGAGCGCGACGTGCGGTCCCGTGCCGGTGCTGCTGCCCGCGGCGCGCGCGGCCGACGAGTCGACGTCGTACCTGCTGGTCGAGGTGGACCGGCAGGGCGCCGACCTCACGTGGTCGGACGGCACGGGACGTCGCGCGGTCGACGAGGAGGGCGTCGAGGGCGACCACGACGTGCTGCACAAGGTGCGCGAGGGCGGCCTGTCGCATCGGCGCATGCAGGCGCGCGTCGAGGACTCCTGGGAGCGCAACGCCGAGACCGTCGCGGCCGACCTCGACCGGCAGGTGGCCGAGCGGCGTCCCGAGCTGGTGCTGCTGACGGGGGACGTGCGCGCCGTCGCGCTCGTCAAGGACGCCGTGGGCCAGGCGGTCCGCGACCTGCTGGTCGAGGTGCCCGGCGGGTCCCGGGCCGAGGGCGTCAACCGGGCGGCGTTCGACGAGCGCGTCCAGCAGGCGCTCGCCGAGCACTGCGAGCGCCGGCGGGAGCAGGTGCTCGCCCGGTTCCGGGAGGAGCTGGGGCGCGGCGAGGAGGCGGTGACGTCGCTCGCCGACGTCGTCGCGGTGCTGCAGCGCGGCCAGGTCGCCGAGCTCGTGCTGGGGGAGCCCGCACCGGGGGCGTCGTGGGCGCTCGACGAGCACGAGGTGTGGGTCGGCGACGGTCCGCTCGAGCTCGCGACGTCGCGCGACGACCTCGACACGATCGGTGCGACGGGCGAGCCGCGGCGCATGCCCGCAGCGGTGGCGCTCGTGCGGGCCGCGGTGGGCCAGGACGCGGGACTCACGTTCGCGCCCGAGGGCGGCGTCGAGCTGGCCGACGGTGTCGGGGCGGTGCTGCGGTGGAGCGACGGCTCGACGCCGCGCGAGTCGGTGCTGTCGCAGTCGGGCGACGCGGCGCGCGTGCACAACGTGCCGTGACGCGGCCCCGGTCCTGACGCGGACGGTCACGGCCGCACCCGGGGGTGCGGCCGTGACCGTCAGGAGTGCAGGCGCAGGTGCAGCGTCGCCGTGGCCGGGTGCAGGACCGCGTCGGGCAGCACGCCCGGTCCGCACGCGGCAGACCCGAGGCCGTGCTGCGCGGCGTCGAGGTGCAGCCACAGCAGACCGTCGGGCGCGAGCTCGTGCGGGTGCGCCGCCGCGGTGAGCGCCGTGTCGGACCACGGGCGGGCCGTGAGCTCGACGCCGGGCGCGGTGTGCGTGCCGTGCCGGACGTCGAGCGCGGTGACGGTCAGGGGGCCCGCCGCCAGGTCGAGCCGGGCGTGCGTGACGCCGCGGCGCGCGCCGTACTCCTGCGGGTGCGTGTACCGCGTGCCGAGCGCGTCCACGGTGTGCCGCCAGCGGCCGGGAAGTGCCGCGCGCGCCGAGTCGGCGTACGACTCGTGCGGGCCGAGGCCCGTCCAGTCGACGACGACGTCGCCCGCGCCGGGCTGCTCGAGCGCCAGCAGCCACCCGAGCCGCGCGACCGACCCGGGCCAACGTCCCTCGGGTGCGATGTGCAGCGTGAGGTCGACCGTGCGGTCGTCGACCGCGCGCCACTCGTAGCGGACGCGCAGCGCGCAGTCCGTCGCCGCTCCCGCGGTGCGACCGGTGACGACGAGCGCGTCGCCGTCGCGCCCGACCGTGTCGAGCCGCTCGTGCAGGCGCGTCAGCCCGGCGCGCTCCCAGGCGTCGCCGTCGCCCAGTTCGGCGGTCCACGCCCGGGCGCGGTCGTTGTCGGTGGGGGCGCGCCACGCGTCGACGCGCGCCAGCCGCACCCGCGTGCCGCCGAGCCGCACGACGCGCCCGGCGGCGTCGAGCTCGACGGGCCCGACGCGGTGGCCGCCTGCGGCGGTCGCGGTGGCGGTCGTGGCCCCCGTGCCGGTCGTCGCGGGCGCAGCGCCCCGACGCAGCAGCACGTGGCCCGCACCGAGGTGCCCGGCGGCCACGTCCCGCCCGTCGCGCGGCACCGCGCGCACCACGAACCACGCGGTCGCGGCGGGGGACAGGCCCGGCAGCACGTCGGGCGCGACGTCGTCGACGCGCACCTCGACCGCACCGCCGGGCGTGAGGACCGTCCCGACCTCGCCGGTCGCGACGACCTCGCCGTCCGCGACGACCTCCCACACGAGCCGCGCGTGCGCGGTGCTGGTGAACGCGTACCGGTTGCGGACGAGCAGCACTCCCGGCCGGCCCGGCACCGGTCGGACGCCGACGGGCGCGTAGACCGCCGCGAGCTCCACGAGACCGGGCGAGGGCGTGCGGTCGGGCAGCAGGAGCCCGTCGGCGATGAACGTGCCGTCGTGCAGCTCCTCGCCGAAGTCGCCGCCGTACGCGTGGAACGGCGTGCCGTCGGGCGTCCGGGTCGCGATCCCGTGGTCGATCCACTCCCACACGAACGCGCCCAGGACCCGCGGGTGCGCGTCGACCAGGTCGACGTACTCGGTGAGCCCGCCGGGGCCGTTGCCCATCGCGTGCGCGTACTCGCACAGCACGAACGGCAGCGTGCGCCGCCGGGCGTCGGCCGCCGCGTCGGGCCACGCCGGCTCGTCGCCACGCCCGATCAGCGCGACCTCCTCGGTCGCCGCGTACATGCGCGAGTACACGTCGACGTGCGCGCTGGACCAGTCGCCCTCGTAGTGCACCGGTCGGGTGGGGTCGAGCGCGCGGACGGCGGCGGCCATGGCCGCGACGTTGACGCCCGCGCCGGCCTCGTTGCCGAGCGACCACATCACCACGCTCGCGTGGTGGGCGTCGCGCCGCACCATGCGCTGCACGCGGTCGACCAGCAGCGGCTCCCACGCGGGGTCGTCGGTGGGGTTGCCGCGCCAGCCGAGCACCTCGAAGCCGTGGGTCTCGAGGTCGTTCTCGTCGACCACGTACAGCCCGTGCTCGTCGCACAGGTCGAGGAAGTGCGGGTGGGGCGGCGCGTGGCTCGTGCGGACCGCGTTGACGTGGTGCCGCTTCATGAGCAGCACGTCCTCGAGCATGGTCGCGCGCGTGACCGCGCGCCCGCGCGTCGGCTCGAACTCGTGCCGGTTGACGCCGTAGAGCTTCACGGGCGCGCCGTTGACGGTGAGCACGCCGTCCGCGACCGCGACCGTGCGGAAGCCCGCGCGCAGCGTGACCGTCTCGCCGCCGGTGGACACGACGACGTCGTACAGGCGCGGGTGCTCGGCGCTCCACGGCTCGACCACGCCCACGTCGACCGTCGCCCCCGCCGCGACCTCGAGGCCCAGCTCGGGGACGCGGACGCGCGCGTCCGAGCCGCCCTCGACGTCGACGCGCAGCGTGCCCGTGCCGGTCACGTGGTCGTAGTCGGCGCGCAGCGTCACGTGCTCGACGCCGCCCGCGGGGCGGTGCGCGAGCGTCACGTCACGGAAGATGCCCGAGAGCCACCACTGGTCCTGGTCCTCGACGTACGTGTGCGCCGACCACTGCGTCACGCGCACCGCGAGCAGGTTCGGCCCGGCGTGCACGGCGTCCGTCACGTCGACCTCGGTGGGCAGGCGCGAGCCGTGCGACTGCGCGAGCACGCGACCGTTGACCGCGACCTCGAACCACGAGTCGACGCCCTCGAACCGCAGCACGACCCGCCCGCCCGCGAGCCACGCCGCCGGGACGTCGACCGTGCGGCGGTACTCGCCCGTGGGGTTCTCGTGCGGCACGCGCGGCGGGTCGACGGGGATCGGGTACAGCACGTTGGTGTACGCCGGCCGCCCGTACGGCCACGCGTCGGGGGCCTCAGCGAGCTGCCAGTGACCCGGCACCTCGAGGTCGGCCCAGCCGGGTCCGGCGCCGTCGTCGGCGGGGTCGAGCCCGGTGCCCGCGGTGGGGCTCAGGCGGAAGCGCCACGTGCCCTCGAGGCGCTGCTCGGGCGCGTCGCTCGCGCCGTCGGCGGGGCGGAAGCGCGCGTCGCGCACGCCGGTGGGCGGCGTGAGCGACTCGTGCGTGGGCCTCGGGTCGGGGACGACGGTGTCCGGCACGACCGCGCTCAGTCGCCGTGCCCGGGGCGCGTGTCGACGTACAGCTCGTCGATCACGGGTGCGAAGTCCTTGAGCACCGCGGCGCGCTTCACCTTGAGCGACGGCGTGAGGTAGCCGTTGGCCTCGGTGAAGTCGGTCGTGAGCACGCGGATCTTGCGGATCGACTCGGCGCGCGAGACTGCCTCGTTGGCGCGCTCGACGGCCCGGTCGAGCGCCTCGAGCACCTGCGGGTGCGTCGACGCCGTCGTGACGTCCATCGCGGGCAGCCCGTGCATCGACAGCCACCCGGGCAGCATCTCGGCGTCGAGCGTGACGAGCGCGCCGATGAACGGGCGCTGGTCGCCCACCGCGACGACCTGGCTGACCAGGGGGTGCCCGCGCAGCCGGTCCTCGAGCACCGCGGGGGCCACGTTCTTGCCGCCCGCGGTGACGATGATCTCCTTGCTGCGCCCCGTGATGCGCAGGTAGCCGTCGTCGTCGAGCGTGCCGAGGTCGCCCGTGCGGAACCAGCCGTCGACCAGCACCTCGGCCGTCTCCTCCGGCATGTGACGGTAGCCGCGGAACACGTGCGGGCCCTTGACCCAGATCTGGCCCTCGTCGTCGACGCGCAGCGACGTGCCGGGGAACGGCGGACCGACCGTCCCGACCTTCGTCAGGCCGGGGCGGTTGACCGACGTCGGCGCGGTGGTCTCGGTGAGGCCGTAGCCCTCGAGGATGCGCACGCCGATGCCGCGGTAGAAGTGCCCCAGCCGCTCGCCGAGCGGCGCACCGCCCGAGATCGCGAACTCGGCGCGGCCGCCCAGCGCCGCGCGCAGCTTGGCGTGCACGAGCCGGCCCGCGACGCGGTGCTGCGCGGTGAGCCCCGCCGAGGGGCCCGCGGGCGTGTCGAGCGCGCGCGAGTACTGGATCGCGACCTTGGCCGCCCAGCGGAACAGCTTGAGCTTCGCGCCCGCCCCGGCCTTCTGCTCGGCCGAGTTGTAGACCTTCTCGAACACGCGCGGCACGGCCAGCACGAACGTCGGCCGGAACGACGCGAGGTCGGGCAGCAGGTTGCGCGTGTCGGGCGTGTGGCCCAGCACGGCGCCCGACGGCACGCACAGCACCTGGATGAACCGCGCGAACACGTGCGCGAGCGGCATGAACAGCAGCGTGCGCGAGTGCGGCTGCGCGCAGATCTCCCCGAGGCCCTCGACGCCGTTGCGGGTCAGCTCGACGAAGTTGCCGTGCGTGAGCTCGACGCCCTTGGGGCGGCCCGTGGTGCCGGACGTGTAGATGATCGTCGCGAGGTCGGCGCCGCGCGCGTGCGTGCTGCGGCGGTCGATCTCGACGTCAGCGACGTCGGCGCCGCGCGTCACGAGCGTGCCGATCGCGTCCTCGTCGAGGACGAGCACCTCGGTCAGGCCGGGCAGGTCGTCGCGGACCTGCGCGACGACGGCCGCGTGCGCCGCGGTCTCGACGACCGCGAGCCGGATGCCGGCGTCGGACGCGATCCACCGCACCTGCTCGGCCGACGACGTCTCGTAGACCGGCACGCCCACGGCGCCCGCGGCCCACACCGCGAAGTCGACGAGCGTCCACTCGTACCGCGTGCGCGACATGATGCCGACGCGGTCGCCGGGCTCGACGCCCGCGGCGACCAGGCCCTTGGCGACCGCACGCACCTCGGCGACGAACGACGCGACCGTGACCTGCTGCCACGCGCCGCCGAGCGCGGTCTGCCGCTCGACGAACACGCCGTCGGGGTCGCGCGCGAGCCGGTCCGCGAGCATCGTGCAGATCGACGCGTCGGGCATCGGCGTGGCGAGGGTGGGCGAGGTGGACTCGGGCATGCGCGGAACTCCTGGAGGCGGGGGACGGGACGACCCTAGTGCCCGCGTCGCGGGCCCTGAGAGGACCTCACGCCCCCGGGTGCTGGTGCGTGGGGTCGAGCACGCGCTGCAGGAACGCGCGCGTGCGCTCCTCGGTCGGCGCACCGATCACCCGGTCGGCCGGGCCGGACTCGACCACGACGCCGTCGTCCATGAACACGACGCGGTCGCCGACCTCGCGCGCGAAGGCCATCTCGTGCGTCACGACGATCATCGTCATGCCGGCGTCCGCGAGGTCGCGCATGACGCCGAGCACGTCGCCGACGAGCTCGGGGTCGAGCGCCGAGGTCGGCTCGTCGAACAGCATGAGCATCGGGTCCATCGACAGCGCGCGCGCGATCGCGACGCGCTGCTGCTGACCGCCCGAGAGCTGCGCGGGCATGGCCTGCGCCCGGTCGGCGAGGCCGACGCGCTCGAGGTTCGCGAGCGCGACGCGCTCGGCCTCGGCACGCGAGCGGCGCAGCACGCCGCGCTGCGCGATCGTGCAGTTGTCGAGCACCGTGCGGTGCGCGAACAGGTTGAACTGCTGGAACACCATGCCGACGTGCGTGCGCACGCGGTCGATGTCGACGTCGGGGTCGGTGACCTCGACGCCGAGCAGGTCGATGCGGCCCGACGTCGGCTGCTCCAGCAGGTTGACGCACCGCAGCAGCGTGGACTTGCCCGAGCCCGACGGGCCGATGACGCACACGACCTCGCCGGCGGCGACGTCGAGGTCGATGCCGCGCAGCACCTCGCGCTCGCCGAAGGACTTGCGGAGCCCGGTGACGGAGACGACGGTCGGGGCGGGGGAGGTCGCGCTCACTTGCCGCGTCCCTTCGTCGAGGTCCGGCGCTCGAGCCAGCGCGTGAGCTGGCCGAGCGGCAGGGTGATGAGCAGGTAGCAGGCGCCGGCGACGAACAGCGCGGTGAGGCCGCCCTGCGCGGAGTTCAGCGCGTCGCGGCCGATCTTGGTGAGGTCGTACTCGGTGACGAGCATGCCGAGCAGGAAGACGAGCGACGTGTCCTTGGTGAGCAGGATGATCTCGTTGGTCATCGGCGGCAGCACGATGCGGAACGCCTGCGGCACCACGACCTGCGCGAGCGTGCGGCCGTGCGACATGCCGAGCGAGCGTGCCGCCTCGACCTGGCCCTTCGGCACGGCCTCGATGCCGGCGCGCAGCGTCTCGGCGATGTACGCGGCCGAGACGACCCCCAGCGCGATGGACGCCTTCGCGAGCATCGAGGGGATGTTGACGCCGAACGCGATCGGCACCGCGAAGCCGACCGACAGCACGACGAGCAGCGCGGGGATGCCGCGGAAGAACTCGATGTACGCGGTCGCGATCCAGCGGTAGGGCGCGACCGACGACAGCTTCATGAGCGCGAGCACCGCGCCGAGCGGCAGCCCGACCGCGAACGCGCCGAGCGTGTAGCGCACCGTGTTCCACAGCCCGCGCGGCATGCGCGACGCGAGGTCGGCCGCCACGGTCGGGTCGAAGAGCTGCTCGCCGACCTTCGACCAGTCGGTGAGGAACGCGACCGCGAGCAGCGCCGCGGCGAGCACGACGTACTGGACGGCGCGCGTGAGGCGCGCGCGCGTGCGCGGGCTCGTGCGGCGACGGCCGGGCGGCATCTGCAGGGTCTGCGGTGCGGTGGTCATGCGGGCTCCGGTGGGGGCGCGGGGCGGGACGGGGTGCGGGGTCGGCCGGGGCCGACCCCGCACCGGACGTCACTTGCTGACGGGTGCCGTGCCGACGCGCTCGGTGTAGATCGCGTCGTACGTGCCGTCCTCGTGGATGCGGTCGAGCGTCGCGTTCACGGCGTCGAGCAGCGCGGTGTTGCCCTTCTTGACGCCCAGGCCGTACTGCTCGCCGGTCGGGAACGTGTTCGCGACCTCGTAGCCCTCGGACGTGTAGGCGCCGAGCACGGCGATGTCGTTGACGACCGCGTCGACCTGGCCGGTCTCGAGCGCCTGGATCTGCAGGCCGAGGTCCTCGAACTGCACGGTGGTCAGGTCGTTCTCCTGCGCCCACTTCTCACCGGTCGTGGCCATCTGCACGGCGACCTTCTTGCCGGCGAGGTCCGCGACGTCCTGGAGGTCCGACCCGGCCGGCACGAGCAGGCCCTGGTCGGCGTCGAAGTACGGCTCGGAGAAGTCGAACTTCTCCTTGCGGTCGTCGGTGATGGTGATGCCCGAGGCGACGACGTCGCACGCGCCGGTGTTGAGCGCGGCGCCGGACTGGATCGTGTCGAACGGCGTGGCGACGACCTGGACGTCGACGCCGAGGTCCTTCGCGACCTCGCGGTTGAGGTCGATGTCGAGGCCGACGATCTCGCCGCTGGCGTCCTCGAACTCGAACGGCTCGAACGGCGGGTTCGAGCAGACGGTGAGCACGCCGTCCTTGACGAGCGCGATCTCGGAGCCGCCGGACGCCTCGCCCGACGGGCTCGAGCCGGTGTCGGACGCGCAGGCGGACAGGGCGAGCAGGGCGGCCGCGGCGAGCGCGCCGACGGGGAGGGTGTGACGCATGGTGGTCCTTCCTGGCGGGGCAGAGCGCGCATAACTATACGGCACTCATCATCCCTATTCGCGCTGGGGTCGCCAGGGACCTCCGTCCCGTCGGGTGCGCACCGCCTCGGTGCGCACCCGACGGCGACGGTCAGCGCGCGACGGCCTCGCCCAGGCGCGCGTCCCGTGCGACGACGGTCTCGCCCTCGCCGGTCACGATCTCGAGCGTCCCGGTCGCGCGGCCCGCGTTGCGGACGTCGTCGATCGCGGCCTCGACACCCGCGCGCAGCGCGGCCGGCACGTCGAGCACCGCGTGCTCCACGGGCGTGCGCATCGAGACCTTGGCCTCGGACTTCACCTTGCGCAGCGCCGCCAGCGCGGCACCCGCGCCGGCCACCAGGCCCGGGTCCGTGCCGCCCGCGGCGGCACGCAGCGCGTCGCTCGTCGGCCACGGCGCGCGGTGCACCGTGCCCTCGCGCCACCACGACCAGACCTCCTCGGTCGCGAACGGCAGCACCGGTGCGAACAGCCGCAGCAGCGTGTCGAGCGCGAGCCCCAGCGCGGCCCGCGCCGAGGCCGTGGCCTCCGTCACGTCCGCCGCCGCGGCGCCCGCGCCGTACGCGCGGTCCTTGACGAGCTCGAGGTAGTCGTCGCAGAACGTCCAGAAGAACGTCTCCGACAGCTCGAGCGCCCGCGTGTGGTCGTACGCCTCCAGCGCCGCGGTCGCCTGGTCCACGACGTCCGCCAGTCCCGCGAGCATCGCGCGGTCCAACGGCTGCGTCACGAGCGACGCGTTGAGCGGCACCGGCTCGTCGGCCGGCCCGAACGACAGCACGAACTTGCTCGCGTTGAGGATCTTGATGGCCAGGCGGCGGCCGATCTTCATCTGCCCGACCTCGAACGCCGCGTCGGTGCCGAGACGCGCGCTCGCCGCCCAGTAGCGCACCGCGTCCGAGCCGTGCTCCTCGAGCAGACCCATGGGCGTGACGACGTTGCCCTTGGACTTGCTCATCTTCTTGCGGTCCGGGTCGAGGATCCAGCCGCTGATCGCGGCGTGCGACCACGGCAGCGACCCGTTCTCGAGGTGCGCGCGCACGACCGTCGAGAACAGCCACGTGCGGATGATGTCCTGGCCCTGCGGGCGCAGGTCCATCGGGAACGTGCGGGCGAACAGGTCGGGGTCGTCGAGCCAGCCGCACACGATCTGCGGCGTCAGCGACGACGTCGCCCACGTGTCCATGACGTCGGGGTCGGCGACGAACCCGCCGGCCTGCCCGCGCTGCGCCTCGGTGTAGCCCGGGGGCACGTCGCTCGTCGGGTCGACCGGCAGCGCGGCCTCGTCGGGCACGATCGGGGCGTCGTAGCGCGGCTCGCCCTGCTCGTCGAGCGGGTACCAGACCGGGAACGGCACGCCGAAGAACCGCTGCCGCGACACGAGCCAGTCGCCGTTGAGGCCGCCGACCCAGTTGTCGTAGCGCACGCGCATGAAGTCCGGGTGGAACGCGAGCTCGCCGCCGCGCGCGAGCAGCGCGTCGCGCAGCTCCTCGTCGCGGCCGCCGTTGCGCAGGTACCACTGCCGGCTCGTGACGATCTCGAGGGGCTTGTCGCCCTTCTCGTAGAAGTTCGCCTTGCGCTGCGTCGCGACCGGCTCGCCCAGCAGGTCGCCGGACTCGCGCAGCCCCGCGACGACCGCCTCGCGCGCGCTGAACGTCGTCTTGCCCGCGAGCTCGCCGTACGTCGCGCGGCCCGCCTCCGACGTGATCCAGTCCGGCGTCTCGCGCAGCACGCGGCCGTCGCGGCCCACCACCGAGCGCGTCGGCAGGCGCAGCTCGCGCCACCACTGCACGTCGGTGAGGTCGCCGAACGTGCAGCACATCGCGATGCCCGCGCCCTTGTCGGGCTCGGCCGCGGGGTGCGCCAGCACGGGCACCTCGACGCCGAACAGCGGCGACACCACGGTCGTGCCGAACAGGTGCCGGTAGCGCTCGTCGTCGGGGTGCGCGATGAGCGCGACGCACGCGGGCAGCAGCTCGGGGCGTGTCGTCTCGATGACGACGGCCTCGCCGTCGGGGCGGTGGAACGCGACCTTGTGGAACGCGCCGGGGTAGTCGCGCGCCTCGAGCTCGGCCTGCGCGACCGCCGTCTGGAACGTCACGTCCCACAGGCCCGGAGCCTCGGCCTGGTACGCCTCGCCGCGCTCGAGGTTGCGCAGGAACGCGCGCTGCGAGACGGCGCGGGCCGTCGCACCGATGGTCTGGTAGGTCATCGACCAGTCGACCGACAGGCCGAGCCGGCGCCACAGCGCCTCGAACTGCAGCTCGTCCTGCGCCGACAGCCGCTCGCACAGCTCGATGAAGTTGCGCCGCGACACCGGGACCTGGTCGCCCGGCTTGACGGCCTTGCCGTCGGTGCCCTCGTGCGGCGGCTCGAAGCCCTCGACGTACGGCAGCGACGGGTCGCAGCGCACGCCGTAGTAGTTCTGCACGCGGCGCTCGGTGGGCAGGCCGTTGTCGTCCCAGCCCATCGGGTAGAACACCTCGCGGCCGCGCATGCGCCAGAACCGCGCCACGACGTCGGTGTGCGTGTAGGAGAACACGTGGCCGACGTGCAGCGAGCCGGACACCGTGGGCGGCGGTGTGTCGATCGAGTACACCTGCTCGCGCGTCGCCGTGCGGTCGAACGCGTACGTGCCGGCCTCGCTCCAGGCGCCCGACCAGCGGTCCTCGAGACCGTCGACCGTGACCTTGTCCGGTACCTGGCGGGCGTCGCGTGCGGCCGTCGGGACGTCGGGACGGGAGGTCAGGTCGCTCATGAGCACACATCTTCCCAGATCGTCACCCGCCGTCGCGCACGCGCCCGGCCCGGCGCCGACGCCACGCGGGGCGGGCCGCAGCGTGATGGGGTGGGCGCCGTGCGCGTGCGACCCCTCAGCCCCGACGCGGTGGTCCGGCACGTCCTCGACGCGGTCGTCGCGGTGCCGGGGCGACGGCGCGTGCTCGTCGACGGCGCCGCGCCCCTGCGGCCCGCCGGCCTCGCCGACGCGCTCGTCGACCCCCTGCGCGCGGCCGGGCGTGCCGTCGTGCGCGTGCACGCCGACGACTTCCTGCGGCCCGCGTCGCTGCGGTACGAGCACGGCCGCCGCGACCCCGACGCGTACCTCGAGGACCGGCTCGACGCGGGGGCGCTCGCGCGCGAGGTGCTCGACCCGTTCGCCGTCGACGGCACGTGGCTGCCGTCGCTGTGGGACGCCGCGCGCGACCGCGCGACGCGCGCCGACCGGCAGCGCGCGCCCGAGGGTGCCGTGCTGCTCGTCGACGGCGAGCTGCTGCTGGGCCGGTGGCTCGACGCCGACCTGACCGTGCACCTCACGGCCCGGCCCGCGACGCTCGCGCGCCGCCTCGGCGACGACGCGTGGCAGCTGCCCGCGTTCGCGCGCTACGAGCAGGAGGTCGCGCCGCAGGACGTCGCCGACGTCGTCGTGCGCGTCGACGACCCGCGGCGG
The DNA here is from genome assembly GCF_000986825.1 of Cellulomonas sp. FA1. Taxonomy (NCBI): domain Bacteria; kingdom Bacillati; phylum Actinomycetota; class Actinomycetes; order Micrococcales; family Cellulomonadaceae; genus Cellulomonas; species Cellulomonas sp. FA1. The sequence continues at coordinate 479,929 of NZ_LBMY01000001.1, forward strand.
CCGGCCCTCGTCGAGCGGTGACGACGCGCCCCGTCCACGCGGGCCGGAGCGACGCGGGCCGGACGGCTCGCGCCGGAGCGCAGCACCCGCCGACCGCCCCGCCCGGACTGCCGTCCGCGTGCACCGGACTAGGCTCGACGGGGCGGCAGCGGGCGACCCCGCACGCGCGGCGAGAACGACGACGAACGGCATGGAGGCGCACGACGTGGCAGGTCTGACGGTCGGGTACGCGGCGATGCTGGAGCAGTTCCACCCCCGCGAGGCGGTCGAGCTCTCGGCGTACGCCGAGCAGCACGGGTTCTCGGGCGTGATGGCCGCCGACCACTTCGCGCCGTGGGTGCCCGCGCAGGGCCAGTCGTCGTTCGTGTGGAACGTGCTGACCGCCGTCGGCGAGCGCACCACGGGCGACCTGGGCCCGGGCGTCACCGCGCCCACGTTCCGGTGGCACCCGGCGATGGTCGCGCAGGCGTCCGCGACGCTCGCCGCGATGTACCCCGGGCGGCACTGGCTGGGCCTCGGCTCGGGCGAGGCGCTCAACGAGCACGTCGTGGCCGGGTACTGGCCCGAGGCGCCCGAGCGCATCAACCGCATGTTCGAGGCCATCGACATCATCAAGAAGCTGTTCTCGGCGTCGCTCGCGGGCAAGGACGTCAAGCACGCCGGGCCGTTCTACAAGCTCGAGTCGACGCGCCTGTGGACCATGCCGGAGGTCGCGCCCGAGATCCTCGTCGCGACCGCCGGGCCCGTGACCGCCAAGCGCACGGGCCGCCACGCCGACGGCATCATCACGGTCGGCGCACCGCTCGAGAAGATCACCGGCCTGTTCGGCAAGTTCGCCGAGGGCGCGCGCGAGGCGGGCAAGGACCCCGACGCGATGCCTAAGGTCCTGCAGCTGCACCTGTCGTGGGCGCCGACCGACGAGGAGGCGCTCGCGAACGCGATGCACGAGTGGCCCAACGGCGGCATGAAGTTCCCCAAGGCCGACATCCGCTCGCCGTTCGACTTCGAGCAGATGGCCAAGCTCGTGCGCCCCGAGGACTTCGAGGGCCGCATGGTCATCTCGTCCGACCCCGACGTGCACCGCGCCGAGATCCAGAAGTACGTCGACCTCGGGTTCGACCGCATCTACCTGCACAACGTCGGCCGCAACCAGCGCGAGTGGATCGAGGTCTTCGGTCGCGACGTGCTGCCGAAGCTGAGCCGGTGACCGCGCACGAGCTGCGCGCCTGGGCGCCCGACGGCCTCCCCGAGGTCGTCCCGGGCGACGACCTCGTCGCGCTCGTCGTCGCCGCCCTGCGCGCCGACCCCGAGCCGTCGCGCGCGCTCGTGGACGGCGACGTCGTGGTCGTCACCAGCAAGGTCGTCTCCAAGGCGGAGGGCCGCGTGGTCGCCGCCGACGACCGCGAGCAGGCCATCACCGACGAGACCGTGCGCGTCGTCGCGACGCGCGAGCACCCCGGCGGCGTGACGCGCATCGTCGAGAACCGGCTCGGCCTCGTCATGGCCGCCGCGGGCGTCGACGCGTCCAACACGCCCGAGGGCACCGTGCTGCTGCTGCCCGTCGACCCCGACGCGTCGGCCCGCGCGCTGCGCGCGGGGCTGCGGGCGGCGTTCGGCGTGCGCGTCGGCGTGCTCGTGACCGACACCGCGGGCCGGCCCTGGCGGCAGGGCGTCACCGACCTCACGATCGGCGCGGCCGGCGTGCAGGTGCTCGACGACCTGCGCGGGCAGGTCGACACGTTCGGGCGCGCGCTCACCATGACCGTGGCGGCCGTGGCCGACGAGGTCGCGAGCGCGGCCGAGCTCGTGAAGGGCAAGGCGTCCGGGCGCCCCGTCGCGGTCGTGCGCGGCGTCGGGCACCTCGTGACCGACGACGACGGGCCGGGGGCGCGCGTCCTGGTGCGGACCGGGCCCGACGACATGTTCCACCAGGGCTCGGCCGAGGCCTACGCGCAGGGCTGGAAGGACGCGCTCGCGGGCGACGGCGCGCCCGGCGCCGCGCGCTGAGGCCCGCGCACGACGGCGCCGGCGTCGCCGCCCGGGCCGACGCGCCGACGCGCGCCCGCGCCCGTAGATTCGCCGACGTGAGCGCCGACGACACGTACCAGCCCGACCCGCGCCGGTGGCGCGCGCTGTCCGTGTGCCTCGCGGTGGGGTTCATGACCCTGCTCGACGTGAGCATCGTCAACGTCGCGCTGCCGTCGGTCCGTGACGCGCTCGGTGCGTCCGAGGCCGCGCTGCAGTGGGTCGTGTCGGGGTACGCGCTGGCGTTCGGGCTCGTGCTCGTCGGCGCGGGCCGGCTCGGCGACGCGTTCGGGCGGCGCGACGTGCTCATCGCCGGGATCGCGGTGTTCGCGCTCGGCAGCCTGCTGGCCGGCACCGCGCAGGACGGCACGTGGCTGGTAATCGCGCGGCTCGTGCAGGGCGTGGGCGGCGGCATCGTCAACCCGCAGGTGTCCGGGCTCATCCAGCAGCTGTTCCGCGGCGCCGAGCGCGGGCGCGCGTTCGGGCGGCTCGGCACGACGATCGGCATCTCGACCGCCGTCGGGCCGCTGCTCGGGGGCGTGATCCTCGCCGTCGCCGGGCCCGAGCAGGGCTGGCGGTGGGTGTTCCTCGTCAACCTGCCGGTCGCGGTGCTCGCGGTCGTCCTCGCGCTGCGGTACCTCGACCCGCCCGCGCGACGCGAGGGCGTGGCCGACCTCGACGTGGTCGGTGCCGTGCTGCTGGGCGTCGGCGTGGTCGGCGTGCTGTGGCCCACGGTGTCGCGCGCCTGGGCGCCGGGCGACCTCGCGCTCGCGGCCGCGGGCGTGGTCGCGCTCGTCGGGTTCGTGGCGTGGGAGCACCGCGTGACGGCGCGCGGCCGGACGCCCATGGTGCAGCCCTCGCTGTTCCGCCGGCCCGGCTTCAGCCCGGGCGCGCTGCTCGCGCTCACGTACTTCTCGGGGTTCACGGCGATCTTCTTCGTCCTCGCGCTGTTCCTGCAGAACGGCGCGGGCTACTCGCCGCTCGAGGCGGGCGCCGCGATCACGCCGTTCGCGCTCGGCTCGGCGGTGTCGTCGGCCGTCGGCGGGCGGCTGGTCGGCAGCCGCGGGCGGCACGTCGTCGTGGCGGGGCTCGTGCTCGTGCTGGTGGGCGTCACCGCGACCGACGTGCTGCTGGCCGTGCGGGGCGTGTCGCCGGGCATCGGGTGGTGGATCGCGCCGCCGCTGCTCGTCGCGGGCGTCGGCTCGGGGCTGGTCATCGCGCCCAACCAGACCGTGACCCTGTCGCAGGTGCCGGTCGAGCAGGCCGGCGCCGCGGGCGGCGTGCTGCAGACGGGGCAGCGGCTGGGGGCCGCGACCGGGATCGCGGTCGTCGGGAGCCTCTACTTCGCCGGTGCGGCCGGGGGCGACGCGGGCGTCGGCGCCGCGCACGGCCTGCGGGCGACGGTCGCGCTCGTGGCGGTCGCGCTCGCGATCGGCGTCGCCGATCTGGTGCGCTCGGCGCGCCGGGCGCGGACCGGCGCGGACCGTCCGGCGTCGTGACCGGCGACGCGATCGGGCCGGACGCGGCGGGAGGCGACGCGGCGGGACCCGACACGGCCGCCGGAGACACGGTCGGGGACGGCGAGCCTTTGCCGGTGCGGGACGTCGTCCTGCTCGTCGACGCCGCGAACGTCGTCGGCGCGCAGCCCGACGGCTGGTGGCGCGACCGCGCGGGCGCGGCGACGCGCCTGCTCGCGCGGCTGGCGGGGCTGCCGGGGCGCGTCGTCGCGGGGTCGGCGGGGGAGCCGTGGCGGGTCGGGCGGGTCGAGGTGGTGCTGGAGGGCCGCGCGCGGGACGCCGTCGCACCCGAGGGTGGCGGGCTGCGCGTGCACCGTGCGCCGCGGGACGGCGACGCCGAGGTCGTCGAGCGCGCCGCGGAGGCCGGGCCCGGGCTCGTGGTGGTGACGGCCGACCGGGGCCTGCGGGCTCGGCTGCCGGGGGTCGAGGCGGTCGGGCCCGGCTGGCTGCACGCGGTGCTCGACGGCGACCCCGAACCCGGTCAGTGACAGGGCGGGCGCAACGTGTCACGACGGTGCGTGACAACAGCGTCCGTCGGCCTCTAGGGTCGTGACCAGGGGCGGGACCGCCCCTGTGGCGCGCCCGCAGAAGGCCGGGCGCCGACCGAGAGGACGATGACGTGACCGCTCGCACCACCCGGCGTCCCCTGGCCGCCGTGATCCTGGGGCTCGCCCTCACCCTCACCGGGAGCCTGCCCGCGCAGGCCGCCGACCAGCGCGGCCCCGACCCGACCGTCCAGAGCATCGAGGCCGCGCGCGGGCCGTTCGCGACCTCGACGTCGCGCGTGTCGTCCCTCGTGTCCGGGTTCGGCGGCGGGACGATCTACTACCCGACCGACACGTCGCAGGGCCTCTTCGGGGGCGTCGTCGTCGCCCCCGGGTACACCGCGGGCGAGTCGAGCATCGCGTGGCTCGGCCCGCGCCTGGCGTCGCAGGGCTTCGTGGTCTTCACGATCGACACGCTCACGCGCGTCGACCAGCCCGCGTCGCGTGGGCGCCAGCTGCTCGCCGCGGCCGACTACCTCACGCAGCGCAGCGACGTCGCCGACCGCGTCGACCCCGCCCGCCTCGCCGTCATGGGGCACTCGATGGGCGGCGGCGGGACGCTCGAGGCGGCCAAGAGCCGGCCCGGCCTCAAGGCGATCATCCCGCTGACGCCGTGGAACCTCGACAAGACGTGGCCCGAGATCACGACGCCCACGCTGATCTTCGGCGCGCAGAACGACTCGGTGGCCTCGGTGGTCACGCACGCGCGGCCGTTCTACCAGACCCTGCCGGCGACGACGCCGCGTAGCTACCTCGAGCTGCGCGGCGCGTCGCACTTCGCGCCGAACCTGTCGAACACGACGATCGCGAAGTACTCGATCGCGTGGCTCAAGCGGTTCGTCGACGACGACCAGCGCTACACGCAGTTCCTGTGCCCGGCGCCCGCCGACACGGCGCTGTCCGACGTGCGGACGAGCTGCCCGTTCTAACGGCACCCGCCCCGGCGGGTCATGCGGCCGGCGCGGCCCGGTACACGAGGCGGCGGTAGAGCGCCTCGGCCGGGCCGCGCCGGCCCGCGGCCTCGAGCGACACCGCGACGACGACGGTCGCGAGCCACACGCCGACGCCCCACGCGACGACCTGAGCGCTGCCCATGCCGACGCCGAGCCCGCCGGCCCACGGCGCGAGCGGCAGCACGAACAGCACGGACTGCAGCAGGTAGCACGTGAGCGAGCGCGTGCCGACGGCGCGCAGCGCACGGCCCACGGGGCCCAGCGTCGCGAGCGTCAGCCCGCGCGCCGCGACGACCCACCCGACGAGCGCCGCGAACGCGACGCCCCCCGCCGCACCCGTGATCAGGTGCAGCGTCCCGGTGCCGAGCACGTCGAGCGCCGACGGGTCCCGCAGGCCTGCGACGGACGACGCGTGCGGCACCGCGCCGAGCACGCTCACGGCGAGCCCGACGACGACGGTGCGGCGCAGCAGCGGCAGGTGGTCGGCGGGTCGCTCGAGGACCTCGCGCCGCGCCGCCCACAGGCCCAGCAGCAGCAGCGGCAGCGCGACGAGCGCGCCGATGGGAGCGGCGATCACGCCCGCCGAGACGCGCGTGAGCACGCCCGCGAGCACGGTCTGGTCGAGGGGCATGGCGATGGCCTCGCCGCCCTCCCACGACGCGGCCATGACGACGAGGCTCTCCATCGCGCCGTTCACCAGCCCGGCGGCGAGCAGGCTGACGCCCGCGACGACGAGCAGCGTGCGGTCGGACGCGCGCACGAGCGTCACCGCGAGCAGCCCCGCGACCCCGTACGCGGTGAGGATGTCACCGCCGAACAGCAGCAGCACGTGCGCGGCGCCGAACGCGAGCAGCACGCCCGCGCGCCGCAGCAGGTCGGACCGGCACGCGGCCCACGGCACCCACGCGGCGGCGCGGCGGCGGACGACGACGCCGATGCCGTACCCGTACAGCAGCGCGAACATCGGCATGGTGCGCCGGTCCACGAACAGCGACACGACGCCGTCGACCACGCGGTCGAGCGTCGACCCGTCGACGGGCCGCGCGCCGATCCCGACCGAGCCGCCGACGACGTGCGCGGTCGCGTTGGCGATCGCGATGCCCAGCAGCGCGAGGCCGCGCGCGACGTCCGGCGCGACGGCACGCGCCGACGCCGGGACGGGGCCGACGTGCGCGGGCGGCGCGGCCGGGGTGGACGCTGCGCCAGGGGCGGGAGCTGCGGCGGGGACGGGCGGCGCTGCGGGCGGGCCGGCGGGCGCACCGGGGGAGGGGAACGGCGTCGTCATGTCCTCATCGTGGCGGCCGCGCAGACGGTGCGCGTCGGCCGCGCGACGGGTCCTGCGCTCCGTCCCGCGGCCGAGGCGAGCGACGTCGTGGTCCGCACGGCCGCGTCATCGCGCGGCCTTCGCGGCCGCCTTGGCGGCGCGCTTGGTCTCGCGCACGCGCGCGAGCGAGTCGGCGTCGACCACGTCGGCGATCGAGCGCGGCTGGTCGTCGCCGTACGCGCCCGCGGCCTCGCGCCAGCCGGCCGGCTGCACGCCGCGCTGCTTGCCGAGCAGCGCGAGGAAGATGCGGGCCTTCTGGTCGCCGAAGCCCGGCAGCGCCTTCAGCCGGCGCAGCACCGTGCGCCCGTCGGGGTCGCCGTCGGTCCACAGCCGCGTGACGTCGCCGTCGTACGCGTCGACGACCTCGCGCGCGACCGCCTGGATGCGCCCGGCCATCGACCCGGGGTAGCGGTGCACGGCCGGGGGCGTCGCGCACAGCGCCGTGAACTCGTCGGGGTCGGCGTCGGCGATGCGCCGCACGTCCCACCCGCCCATGCGGTCGGCGATCTTCGCCGGGCCCGCGAACGCGGTCTCCATCGCGACCTGCTGGTCGAGCAGCATGCCGACCAGCAGCGCGAACGGGTCCGAGTCGAGCAGGCGGTCGGCGGCCTCGTCACCGGTCATCCAGAGCGTCATGCCCCCATGGTCGCGCACGTGCCGCACGACGCGCCCGAGGGCCCGCGGTCAGGCGTCGGACGGTGTGCCGGGGGACGCGAGGTCGGCCGGCTCGTCGACGTCACGGCGCGCGCCGGACGCCGCGGGGACGTCGAGCGGCACGTGCCCCGCGGCGGCGTGCCGGGCCGACGACCCGGGCCCGAACCGCGGGTGCGGGCGGTGCGGCCAGGTCGCGGTGAGCATGGTCGTGCCGGTGCCCGCGGCGTCGGGCACGTGCGCGCGCGGCACGTCGGCCGCGCGCCGCAGCACGTCGTCGACCTCGGCGGGCAGGAGGTCCGGCAGGTCGCCGAGCACCACGACGACGTGCGCGCCCGGCGCCGTGGCACGCACGTGCTCGACGCCCGCGGTCACGGCCACGTCCAGCCCGGCGGCGGGCACGTCAGGTCGGGCCCCTCCGGCCTCCCGACCGGTCTCCCGACCGGTGCCCTCGCCGACGCGCGCACCGTCGGCTGCGACCGGCTCGGGCAGCAGCACGACGCGCGGGTCGGGCACGCCGAGCGGGTCGGCGGCGGGGGAGACGACGACCACGCCCGCGACGTCGCCCGCGCCGAGCAGCGCCCGCACGGTCGCCGTCGCCATGGTGCGCACGAGCCCGGCGCGCGCGTCGTCGTCGAGCGCACCGGTCAGCCGGGACTTGCCGTGCCGCGGGTCCTTGACGGGCACCACAGCCCACCACGCGCTCACGGCGCGCGGCCCACCAGCGTGAGCGCGGCGGCCGCGATGCGCGCGGTCGTCGGCACGTCGGTCATGAGGGTCGGCGCCGCGGCGGCGCGCCAGCCCTCGGCGACCAGGGACGGCACGGCGTCCGCGTCGGCGTCGTCGACGAGCCACGCATCCAGGACCCCGCCGTCCGCGCGCCGGCCGAGGTGCCGCGCGACGGCGCCCGCCTGCGTCGCGACGCCGATCGCCGCCAGGCACGCGTCGGCCATGCCGCGCACGGGCGCACCACCGACCACGGGGCTGACGCCCACGACCGGCGCGGCGGTCGTGCGCAGCGCGTCGCGGACCCCGGGCACGCCGAGGATCGTGCCGACCGACACCACCGGGTTCGACGGCGGCAGCAGCACGACGTCGGCCTCCGTCAGCGCCTCCAGCACGCCCGGCGCGGGCGTCGCGCGCTCGACGCCGACCTGCACGAACCCGCGCGCGGGCACGGCCGCGCGGTGCCGCACCCACCACTCCTCGAAGTGGATCGTGCCGTCGTCGGTCACGACGTGCGTCTCGACCTCGTCGTCCGACATCGGCAGCAGCCGGACGCCGGGGCGCCAGCGCTCCGCGAGCCGCGCCGTCACGCGCGACAGCGGCTCACCGGCGCGCAGCAGCGACGTGCGGGCCAGGTGCGTCGCGAGGTCGAGGTCCCCGAGCGTGAACCACTCCCAGCCCAGGCCGTAGGCGGCCAGGTCGGTCGCGGTGCGCGTCGACTCCTCACGCCGCCCCCACCCCTGGCCCTCGTGCACCGCACCGCCGAGCGTGTACATCAGCGTGTCGAGGTCCGGGCACACGCGCACGCCGTGCAGCCACAGGTCGTCGCCCGTGTTGGCGACGACCGTGACCTGCGCGGTCGTGCCGCCCGCGCCGTCCGGCAGCCGGTCGCGCAGCAGCGCCAGCAGTCCGCGCGTGAACCGCGCGCCGCCGACCCCGCCCGAGAGCACCGTGACCTTCATGCGCCGATCCTCGTGCGTCCGATCCTCATCCGTCCTCCGCGGGGCCGTACGCGATGACGGGGCGGCCCGTCACCGGGTGGGTCAGCACGTGCGCGGCCACGCCGTACACGTCGTGCACGAGCGCGGGCGTCAGCACCTCGACGGGAGGGCCCGCGGCGACCAGCCGCCCGGCGGACAGCACGAGCACGTGCTCGCAGTACGCGGCCGCCAGGTTGAGGTCGTGCAGCGCCGCGACGGTCGTGACGCCCAGGCGCCGCACGAACCCCAGGAGCGCGAGCTGCGCGCTCACGTCGAGGTGGTTGGTCGGCTCGTCGAGCAGCAGCAGCGCGGGCTCCTGCGCGAGGGCGCGCGCGACGTGCACGCGCTGCCGCTCGCCGCCCGACAGCGTCGCCCACGCGCGGTCCGCGAGGTGCGCGGCGGTCGCGGCGTCGAGCGCGCGGTCGACCGCGCCGGGGTCGGGGTCGGTACCCCACACCGACCGGTAGGGCGTGCGGCCCAGCGCGACGACCTCGCGCACGCTCAGCGGCACGGCCGCGTCCGACGCCTGCTCGAGCAGCGCGACCCGCCGCGCGCGCTCCCGGCGCGGCAGCGTGTGCACGGGCACCGCGGGCCGCGGGTCCGACGCCGCCGGGTCGCTCACGAGCACGGCGCCCGCGTGCGGCTCCAGCAGTCCCGCGACCAGGCGCAGCAGCGTCGTCTTGCCCGCGCCGTTGGGCCCGAGCAGCCCCGTCAGTGCACCCGGCGGGGCGTCGCGTCGACGCCGTCGACCACCCACCGGCCGCCCAGCCGCGCGCCCGGGCGATGCTCAGCTCCACGACGCCCCCGCCCGCGGCGCAGCAGCACCGCGAAGACCGGCACCCCGAGCAGCGCCGTGACGATCCCGACGGGCAGCTCGCGCGGGTCGAACACGGTGCGCGCGAGCGTGTCCGCCCACACCAGCAGCACCGCCCCCGCGAGGCCCGCCACGGGCAGCAGGCGTCGGTGCGCGGGGCCCGTCACCACGGACACCGCGTGCGGCAGCACGAGCCCGACGAACCCGATCGCGCCGGACACCGCGACCATCGCACCCGTGAGCAGCGCCACCAGCGTCATCGTGACCCAGCGCGTGCGGTCCACGTGGACGCCCAGCGCTGCCGCGGCGGTGTCGCCGAACGCGAACGCGTCGAGCCGCCCTGCCCCTGCCAGCACGACCGACCCGACCACCACGAGCGCGCCGCCCGCGATCGCCACCGACGCCCACGTCGCGCCCGCGAGCGAGCCCATGAGCCACGACAGGATCTCGCGGTACGAGTCGCCGGTCGCCGTCCAGAACACCACGAACGACGTCGCCGCCGCCGCGAGCTGCGAGATCGCGAGCCCGGCGAGCACCGCACGCGTGGGCGTCAGCGTGCCGCCCGTGCGCGCGAGCGCGAGCGTCGCCGCGAGCGCCGCGAGCGCACCGACGAACGCCGCGACGGGCAGCAGCAGCGCGACCCCCAGCAGCAGCACCGCGACCGCCCCGAGCGACGCACCCGACGACAGCCCCAGCAGGTACGGGTCGGCGAGCGGGTTGCGCGTGAGCGACTGCATGACGGCGCCCGCGACGGCCAGGCCGGCACCGACCGCGGCGGCGGTGAGCACGCGCGGCAGGCGCAGCTCCCACACGATCGCGTCGTGCAGGCGCGGCACGTCGGGTGCGCGCAGGCCCAGGTGCGCGCCGACCGACCGCACGACCTCGCCCACGCCCAGGTCGGCAGGGCCGATCGTCACGGCGACGAGCAGGGTCGCCACGAGCGCCACGGCGCCGACCGCGAGCAGCACCGCGAGCGGCGGCCGCAGCGGCGCCCGCCCGCCCGTGGCGGGTGCGTCAGTCGGCGTCGAGCGCACGCACGGCCTCGGCGACGTCGGCGGCGGCCTGCGCGTTGCGCACGCCGGCCTCGGTCGCGGCGAACGGCACGACGACGTAGCGCTGCTCGCGCACGGCGTCGAGCTGCGACGCCGCCGGGTTCGCGGCGAGCGCGGCCTTCTTGCTCTCGGCGGTGTTCCAGGCGGCGTCGACCAGCACGATCACGTCGGGGTCGGCGGCCACGACCTGCTCCCAGCCGACCGACGTCCACGTGTCGTGCACGTCGGCGAACACGTTGGTGAGCCCAGCGGCGGCCATGATCATCTGCGGCGCGCCGATCCCGGCGCCGACGTACGGGGTGTCGCCGCCCGACGACCACCACACGGCGGTCGTGCCGTCGACCGGCTCGATCGCGTCGAGCACGCCCTGCTGCTCGGCGACCACGGCCTCGGCCGCGTCGGGCACGCCCAGCACCGCGCCGACCTCGCGGACCTCGCCGAACACGTCGTCGAACGTCAACGGGTCCGGCTGGTAGCCGGGTTCCTTGCAGGCCGCGGGGGACACGTACGTGGCGATGCCGAGCGCCGCGAGCGACGCGCGGTCGCCCGCGCCGTCGGCCGTGAGGTTCGACTCCCACCCGGCGTACACGAGGTCGGGCTCCGACCCGAGCAGCGCCTCGGGGCCCGGGACCTTGTCGGACAGGACGGGGACGTCGGCCACGTCGGCCGCCCAGCGCTCGGGCACCGGGCCGTCGGCGAACGCCGTGCCGACCAGACGGTCGGCGGCGCCGAGCGCGAGCACCATCTCGGTGGTGGACGACTTGATGGTCACGACGCGTCGCGGCGGCGCGTCGAACGTGACCTCGGTGCCGCAGTTGTCGACCGTCACGGGCCGGTAGGCGCCCGACGACGCCGTCGACGCGGCCGCGCCGTCGGTCGCGGGGGACGCGGCCGGCGCCCCCGACGCGCACCCGGCCAGCGCGAGCGCGGCCAGCGCGGCGAGCGGGACCAGCCGCGTGCGGGCGCGGACGGACGACGGACGGTGGACGGCGCGGGGCATGGGGTCTCTCTCCGGCGGGGGGCTGCTGCCGCGCACGTCGTCGGACGCGGACGTCGGGGGTGGGGCGCACGTCGCGCCGCGGAGGACCGTCCCAGGCCAGGGCGGTGCGACCCGGCCAGAGAGGGGGCTGGGTTCCGACCCGTCACCCTAGGCGCTGCCCCCGGGTGCCGGGCAAGCCGGGCCGGCGTGGCGTGCGTCGCGCCGTCTCACGCGCGGACCGCGGCGGCCAGCGCGGCCGCGACGCGCTCCGTGTCGGCGTCCGGCAGCACACCCGTGGTCACGCGCACGAACCCGCCGCGCGGCGGCGGCTCCGCCAGGAACGCCCGCCCGCGCGCGACCCGCACCCCGGCGGCCTCGAGCCGTGCCAGGGCCGCGTCCTCGTCGCGCACGCGCAGCCACGCGTGCAGGCCGTCGCCCGGCGGGACGGCCACGCCGTGCCGGGCGAGCGCCGTCGCGAGGGCCTCGCGCCGCGCGCGGTACGCGTCACGGGCGTGCGCGACCGCCGCGACCGCGCGCGCGTCGGTCAGCAGGTCGGCCAGCACGCGCTGCAGCAGACGGCTCGTCCACCCGGGCCCGAGCAGGCGCCGCGCGACGAGCGCGTCGAGCGCGGCCGCGGGCCCGCCGACCGCCGCGATGCGCAGGTCCGGCCCGTGCGACGCCGAGTACGACCGCACGTGCACGACGCGACCGGGCAGCAGCGCCCCGAGGCTCGTGGCGGGCGACGAGGCGACGTCGCCCGCGTGGTCGTCCTCGACGACCCACGGCGGGGCTGCCGCGCGGCGCAGCACGGCGGCCAGCGACCGCAGCCGTGCGGGCGTGGTGCTGACGCCCGTCGGGTTGTGGGCGCGCGGCTGCAGCAGCACGGCCCGCGCACCGACGCGCAGCGCGTGCGCCAGCGCGTCCGGGCGCGGGCCGTGCGCGTCGAGCGGCACCGCGACGCGCTCGAGCCCCAGGTGGTCGAGCAGGTCGAGGAGCGGCGGCGCGCCGGGGTCCTCGACCGCGACCCGGTCGCCGAACCCGACGACCTGCTCGAGCACGCGGCCCAGCGCGTCGACCGCGCCGTCGACGACCGTGAGCCGCTGCGCGGCGAACGGCCACGACGCGCGCAGCAGACGCTCGAGCTCGGGCACCACCGGGTCGTCGAGGTAGTCGGGCGGTCGCGCGGCGCGCGTGCGTGCCGCGACGCGCGCGAGCGCGGGCCGCAGGTCGGGCAGCAGCGCGGCGTCGGGTCCGCCGCCGCCGAGGTCCAGGCACGCGGCGGGCACCCGCGCGAGCTCGCGGTACCGGCGCGGCAGCCGGCTCGCGGGGCCCGGCAGCACGGACGTCCCCGCCCGCCCGCGCGACAGCACCAGCCCCGCGGTCGCGAGGGCCTGCCACGCCCCACCGACGGTCGCCGGGCTCACGCCGAGCGCCGCGGCCAGCTCGCGCACGGTCGGCAGCCGGTCGCCGGGCAGCAGGTCGCCCGCGTGCACGAGGCGCGCGATCGTCGCGGCGATGCCCCGGGGGGACCGGTCGGTGACGCGGTCCGCCAGCTCCTGCGGTGACATGCGCGCATCGTGGCGTGCCCGTGTTGCGGGGGCGTGTCCGGTCGATGTGCGGCGTTCGCGGACGTGCGTCCGGGGCGACGACGGTGCGCGGGCGTGCCCACCGCCGCCGCCCCGGGACGGTCCGTCAGCGCGTCGTCACGCGGCGGCACACGTGACGGTCGCGCCCGCGCCGTCGCCCGTGCCCTGGAAGCCGAACGTCGTGCTGCCGCCGGCCGCGACGCGGCCGTTCCAGTCGGCGTTCGTCACGCTCAGCGGTGCGCCGCCCGTCGACCGCCCGTTCCACACCTGCGTCGCGGTGGCGCCCGACGGCAGGGTCACGGTCACGCGCCACCCGGTCAGCGGTGTCGCCCCGGCGGTCACGGTGACGTCGGCGACGAAGCCACCCGGCCAGCTGTTCGCGAGCCGGTACGTCGCGGTGCAGGCGCCCGCGGGAGCCGTCGGGGACGGGGTCGCGGTGGGGGTGGGGGTCACGGTCGGGGTGACGGTGGGCGTGGGGGTGGGCGTCGGGGTGGGTGACACGGTGGGCGAGGGCGTCGGCTGCGGTCCCGCGTCGGCCCACGCGTCCTGCAGGAACGCGGCGATCGTGTCCCAGCTCGGGTTCGGCGAGCCCTGCGTCACGGTCTCCTGGCAGCCCGTGACCGTGCGCACGGTCTGCTGGCCGTACCGCGCGGCGCTCGTGACGTCGGGGTGGCTGTGCCCCGCGCCGGGCACCGAGAAGAACCGGGTGTCGACGCACGCCGCCTTGAGCGCCGCGTAGAGGATCTCGGTCTGCGCGTGCGGCACGACGTTGTCCGCGCGGCCGTGCAGCAGCAGCATCGGCGGGTCGTCCCCGTCGACGTACGTCAGCGGGTTGGCCTGCCGGGCCTTGTCGGGGCACGACGGGATCGCGCAGCCGAGCAGCTGCGCCTCGGGTGCGGACGGGCTGTCGTGGTCGATCCAGCCGTTCGGGTCCTGCTCCTTGAGCCGCAGGAAGTCGGTCGGGCCGAAGAAGTCGACGCCCGCCTGCACGTCGCTCGACACGCCCGTCGTGCCGACCTGCCCCTCGAGCGCGGCGACGCCGTTGGTGAGCGCGGCCATGCTCGCGACCCACCCGCCCGACGAGTCGCCCATGGTCGCGAACCGCGCGGGGTCGATCCGGTACTGCGCGGCGTTGGCGCGCAGCCAGCGGATCGCCGCCTTGACGTCGTGCACCTGGGCGGGGAACTTCGCCTGCGCGCTCGACCGCACGCTCACGCCGGCGACCGCGATGCCGCGCGCGTTGAGCTGCTGCGCGACCGCGGCCGCGCCGGACTTGCCGTCGTCGGACGACCAGGCGGAGCCGGTGGACCACACGACGAGCGGTGCCGGGCCGGGGCCGTCGGGCAGGTACAGGTCGAGCAGGTGGCCACGGCTGCCCGCGGGGTCCGCGGGCGCGTAGGCGATGTTGGTGACGGTCTGGGCGGCGTGCGCCGGGGTCCCGACCCCGACGAGCGCCCCGGTGGCGGCGAGCACGCCGGCGACGGTGCCGGCGATCCACGAGCCGCGGGTCCTGGTCATGCGACCTCCTCGTCCTCGACACGGTCGTCGAGCCCTCACCGTGCGCCCGGCGCACGGACAGCGGCCACCGCCGAAACGGTTCGGTTCCGACCTCGAAACTCTCGGGGCCCGCGCGGGCGCGAGCGCTAGGGTCGCCGCGTGGTCACCCTGCCGTCCTACGACGACCTGCCCGAGGGCCCGGCCGGCGGCCGCCTCGCCTGGCACGTGTTCGGGGCGGACGACCAGCTCGGGCTGCTCAACCTCCTCACGCCCGAGCGCGTGCGGGAGGCCGCGGCGCTCGTGCGCCGGGGCGCGACGTTCCCGCTCGACCACCCGCTGGACCGCTACCGGCCGCCGCTCCACCCCGATCGCGCGGTCCCCGAGCACCACGTCACGACCGCGCTGTCTGGGCTGCTGCTCGACGACGCGTACGACCGCTTCCACCCGCAGGCCGGCAGCCAGTGGGACGCGCTCGCGCACGTCGGGTACGACGCCGGGGTCTTCTACAACGGCGCGACCCTCGCGCAGGTCACCTCGGGTACGCGCAACACGGTCGACCGCTGGGCGCGGCACGGGGTCGTGGGGCGCGCGGTCGTGCTCGACATGCCCGCGACGTTCGCCGCCGCCGGGGTCGACCACGACCCGTCGTCGACGCTCCGGTACGGGGTCGAGGAGCTGCGGGCGGCCGCCGAGCACGGCGGCGTCACGCACCGACCGGGCGACGTGCTGCTGCTCCACACCGGGTTCGGGGAGTGGTACGCGGCGCAGGACGCGGCGACGCGCGAGCGGCTGCCGGGCGCGGTGACGACGCCCGGCCTCGCGCAGACCGAGGACGTCGCGCGCTACCTGTGGGACCTGCACGCCGTCGGCGTCGCGTCCGACAACTACGCGGTCGAGGCGTGGCCGCCGCCCGCCGGCGGCGTGCCCGAGCCGTTCCGGTTCCTGCACCGGACGCTGATCGGCTCGTTCGGCATGCTGCTCGGCGAGCTGTGGCACCTCGCGGACCTCGTGGCCGACTGTCGCGCCGACGGCCGCCACGAGGGCATGCTGACCAGTGCGCCCCTGCACGCCCCGGGCGGCGTCGGCTCGACGGCCAACGCCCTCGTCCTGAAGTAGCGCCCGCCCGCCCGGCGCGCCCGCCCGCCCGTCTCACCCCTGGAGCCCCGCATGTCCACGTCCACCGACCGTCCCCGCCGCGCGCTCGTCACGGGTGCGTCGTCCGGCATCGGCGCCGCCACGGTGCGCCGCCTGCGCGCCGACGGCTGGGACGTCGTCGCGACCGCGCGCCGCGCCGACCGGCTCGCGGCGCTCGCGCAGGAGACCGGCGCGGACACGGTCGTCGCCGACGTCACGCGCGACGCCGACGTCGCCGCGCTCGTGGCGCACGTGCGGGGCACCGGCGGGCTCGACGCCGTGGTCAACAACGCGGGCGGCGCGCTCGGGCAGGACACGGTCGAGCACGGCGACCTCGAGCAGTGGCGCACGATGTACGAGCTCAACGTGCTGGGCACGCTGCGCGTCGTGCAGGGCGTGCTGCCGCTGCTGCGCGAGCGCGGCGCGGGCGACGTCGTCGTGGTCACGTCGACCGCCGCGCACGGCGCGTACCCCGGCGGCGCCGGGTACACCGGCGCCAAGCACGCCGAGCGGATGCTCGCCACCACGCTGCGCTGGGAGCTGGTGGGCGAGCCGATCCGCGTCGTCGAGATCGCCCCGGGCGCGGTCGCGACCGAGGAGTTCTCGCTCGTGCGGTTCGGCGGCGACGTCGAGCGCGCGGCCCAGGTGTACGAGGGCTACCAGCCGCTCGTCGCCGACGACGTCGCCGACACGATCGCGTGGTGCCTGTCGCGCCCGCCGCACGTCAACGTCGACCTGCTGGTCGTGCGCCCGCGCGCGCAGGCCAACAACACGACGATCGCCCGCACGGGGGTCTGACGCGGGGTCCGGCGCCGGCCCGTCCTTCGCTGCGCGTCGGCGCACCCGCTCCGGGTGCGGTGTCGGCGCACCCACCTAGGCTGACCGGGTGCCACCCCGCGAGACCTCCACGACGCGCGCCCTGCTGCGCCTCGTGCGGTGGGCGCGGCCCGCGCTGCCGCGCGTCGTCGCGGGCGGCAGCGCGACGCTCGTCGCCAGCCTGCTCGCGCTCGCGGTGCCGCAGGTGCTGCGCGGGGTCGTCAACGGCCCGCTGCTGACCGACGGGTCGCGCACCGCCGTCGTGCACGCCGCGCTGCTGGTGCTCGCGCTCGGGGTCCTCGAGGCGTTTCTCGTGTGGTGCCGGCGCGCGCTCATCGCGACGCCCGGCACGAGCGTCGAGCGCACCATGCGCACCGACCTGTTCCGGCACCTGCTCGACCTGCCCGTCGCGTTCCACGACCGGCGGGCCGGCGGGCAGCTGCTGCAGCGGTCGATGGGGGACCTGCACCTCGTGCGCCGGTGGATGGTCTTCGGGCTCGTGCAGCTGGTGGTCTCGGCGACCACGGTCGTGGTCGGTGCCGCGCTGCTGCTCGTCACCACGCCAATGCTGGGGCTGGTGTACCTCGCGGGCGCGGTGCCGGTGATCTGGCTCGGCTTCCGGTTCCGGCAGGACTACAAGGTGGTCGCGCGGCGCGCGCGCGACCAGGCGGGCGACCTCGCGACGAGCGTCGAGGAGTCGGTGCACGGCATCCGCGTGCTCAAGGCGTTCGGCCGCGGCGACGACGCGCTCGACGACTTCGTGCGGCAGGCCGACGAGCTGCGCGGCACCGAGCTCGACAAGGCGCGCGCGCAGTCGCGCATGTCGTTCGCGCTCGCGTGGATCCCCGAGACGACGCTCGCGGTCGCGCTGGGGCTCGGCGTGTGGCTCGCGGCGTCCGACCGCGTGAGCATCGGCGCGCTCGTCGCGTTCTTCGCGACCGCAGCGGTCATGACCAGGCCCGTCGAGAGCCTCGGTCAGCTGCTCGCGATGACGCTCGACGCGCGCGCCGGCACCGACCGCTACCTCGACGTCATGGACACCGTGCCCGCGCTCGCCGACCCCGCGGCCCCCGCCGCGCTGCCGCCCGCACCCGTGCACGGCTCGCGCGTCGAGCTGCGCGACGTGCGGTTCGCGCACGGCGACCGCGCGGTGCTCGACGGCGTCGACCTCGTGCTCGAGCCGGGCACGACGACCGCGCTCGTGGGGCTGACCGGCAGCGGCAAGACGACGCTCCTGCAGCTCGTGCCGCGGCTGTACGACGTCACCGGCGGTGCGGTGCTGCTCGACGGCGTCGACGTGCGCGACCTCACGCGCCACGACCTGCGCGGTGCCGTGGCCGTCGCGTTCGAGGACCCGATCCTGTTCTCCGCCTCGGTGCGCGAGAACGTCCTCATGGGTGTGCCGGTCGAGCGGCTCGCGACGATGCCCGACACCGAGGCGGACGAGCTCGTGCGGGTCGCGCTCGACGTCGCGCGCGCCGGGTTCGTGCACCGCCTGCCGCAGGGCGTCGACACCGTGATCGGCGAGGAGGGCATGAGCCTGTCCGGCGGGCAGCGCCAGCGCGTCGCACTCGCGCGCGCCATCGTGGGCCGCCCGCGCGTGCTCGTGCTCGACGACCCGCTGTCCGCGCTCGACGTGGCCACCGAGGCCGACGTCACCGACGGGCTGCGCCGCGTGCTCGCGGGCACCACGACGCTCGTCGTCGCGCACCGCACGTCCACGGTCGCGCTGGCCGACCGGGTCGCGGTGCTCGAGGACGGGCGCGTGACCGGCGTCGGCCGGCACGCCGACCTGCTCGCGACGCACCCGCACTACCGGTACGTGCTGACGGCGCAGGACGACGACGCGGCGGCGCGCGGCGGCTCGTCCGGCGACGACGCCGGAGGGGACGGACCCGGGTTCGGCGGGGCCACGGGCACCGACCGGGTGACGGCGGGCGAGGTGCCGCGATGACCACGACCGCACCGCGACCGCCCGAGGTCGACGACCACGACGCGGGGCTCACGCCCGCGCAGGTCCGTGCGCGCTCGCTCGGCCTGCTGGCCTCGCTGCTGCGCCCGGTCGCGCGGCGCGCGTGGCTCACGGCCCTCGTGGTCGTGGTCGCCCAGCTCGCCCTGGTCGCCGGGCCCGCGCTCGTCGCGGTCGGCATCGACCGCGGCCTGCCGGCGCTGCGCGGCGGCGATGCGGGCCCGCTGCTGCTCGTCGCGGGCGGGTACGCGCTCACCGCGCTCGTCGCGGGCGTGTTCACCGCCGCGACCGTGCGCATGGCGGCCACCGTGAGCCAGGCCGTGCTGCTCGACCTGCGGCGGCGCGTGTTCCGGCACACGCAGCGCCTGAGCCTGGAGTTCCACGAGCGGTACACGTCGGGCCGGATCATCTCGCGGCAGACGTCCGACCTCGACGCGCTGCGCGAGCTGCTCGACGGCGGCGTCACGACGCTCGCGGCGAGCGGGCTCGCCATGGTCTTCACCGCGACGGGGCTCGTGCTGCTCGACTGGCGCAGCGGCCTCGTGCTGCTCGTCGCGGTCGTGCCCGGCGTCGTGCTGACCCGCTGGTTCCAGGTGCGCTCGCAGGTGCAGTACCGGCGCAGCCGCACGGCCGTCGCGCGGGTGATCGTGCGGTTCGTCGAGACCATGACGGGCATCCGCGCGGTGCAGGCGTTCCGCCGCGAGCGGCAGGTCGCGCAGGTCTACGAGGCGGAGGCCGAGGAGTACCGCGCCGCGAACGCCGAGGCGATCCGCGTCAACGGCGTGTTCGACACGGGTCTGGTGCTCATCGGGAACGTGACGGTCGCGGCGGTGCTGCTGGTCGGCGGGCTGCGCGTGCTCGACGGTGCGCTCGACGTCGGCGTGCTCGTCGCGGCGGTGCTGTACGCGCGGCGGTTCTTCGCGCCGCTCGCGCAGATCGGCATGTTCTACAACTCGTTCCAGTCGGCGACGGCGGCGCTCGAGAAGCTGTCGGGCCTGCTGGCGCAGGAGCCGACCGTGCCGGACCCGGCCCGCCCCGTGCGGCTGCGCGAGCCGGCGGGCGACGTGCGGTTCGCGGGCGTCGAGTTCGGGTACCGCGACGGGCCGAGCGTGCTGCCGCGGCTCGACCTGCACGTGCCCGCGGGGCAGACGGTCGCGCTCGTGGGGGAGACGGGCGCCGGCAAGTCGACGGTCGCGAAGCTGCTCGCGCGGTTCTACGACCCGCGCGAGGGCGCCGTGCTGCTCGACGGCGTGGACCTGCGCGACGTCGACCCGCGCGACCTGCGGACCGCGATGGTCATGGTCACGCAGGAGGCCTACCTGTTCTCGGGATCGGTCGCGGCGAACATCGCGCTCGGGCGGCCCGGGGCCACGCGCGCCGAGATCGAGGCCGCGGCCCGCGCGGTGGGCGTGCACGACCTCGTCGCGTCACTGCCCGACGGCTACGACACCGAGGTGGACACGCGCGGCGTGCGCCTGTCCGCCGGGCAGCGCCAGCTCGTGTCGTTCGCGCGCGCGTTCCTCGCCGACCCGGCGGTGCTCGTGCTCGACGAGGCGACGAGCTCGCTCGACATCCCGGGCGAGCAGCTCGTGCAGGACGGTCTGCGCACGCTGCTCACGGGCCGCACGGCCGTCGTCATCGCGCACCGGCTGTCGACGGTCATGCACGCCGACCGCGTGCTCGTGGTCGACGGCGGGCGCGTCACCGAGGACGGCAGCCCCGCGGCGCTCGTCGCGGCGGGCGGCCGGTTCGCCGAGCTGCACCGTCAGTGGCAGGACTCGCTGCGCAGCGCGTGAGCGCCTTGCCGCCCAGCGCGTGAGCGCCCGGCCGCCCGGCGCGTGAGAACCCGGAAGCCCGGCGCGTGCGCGTCGGACGCCCGGGCGTCTCGTCAGAGGTGCCGCGCGGCGTACGCGTGCAGCGCGTCGCGCACGAACGCCGCACCGGCCTCGTCGTCGCCGTAGTGGCGCGCGAAGCGCGGGTCGGCCACGTACATGTCGGCGAGCCCCATCACGTACTCGCGCACCGGCGTGCCGCCGTGCCCGGGCGTGCCGGGCACGGACGCGAGCCAGGCGACGTGCCGTCGCGCGAGCTCCTGCGCCTCGTCGGACCCGGGGTCGGTGCCGCGGGCCGCGGCGGCGGCCCAGTCGCGGGCCAGCGCGGCGGACCGCTCCTGCCAGCCGGTGCGCTCGTCGTCGCTCATGCCCCGCCACCAGGTGTCGCCGGTCGCGTAGGCGTCGGCGCCCCAGCGCTCCGTCACCTCCTCGCGGTGCTCGCTGTGGTCGAAGCCGTCGAACATCTCCTCGAGCACGGGTGTGCTCCCTCCTCGTCGTGCGGACAGCGTCCGGCGCACCGACGCGGCCTGCCGGGCGAGGCGGTCCTGCTCGGCCGCGAGCCACGCGAGGTGCCGGCGCAGCGCCGTCTCCTCGTCGGTCTCGCGATCGAGCACGCGGCCGATCTCGCCCAGGCCGAGCCCGAGGTCGCGCAGCAGCAGGATCCGCTGCAGGCGCACGAGCGCGTCGTCGTCGTACCAGCGGTACCCGTTGTCGCCGACCCGGCTGGGGGCCAGCAGCCCGATCGCGTCGTAGTGACGCAACGTGCGGCTGGTCGTGCCGGTCAGCCGGGCGACCTCCTGGATCGGCGCCTCCACGGCTCCTCCTCGTGGTGCTCCGTTCGTGGACCTGCTCCACGGTAGGAGCTGACGCGACGTCAAGGTCAAGCGCCGGCCTCAGTCCTCCGGCGGGTGCTCCTTGAGCCAGCGCGAGTCGTCGTTGACGTACGCGTAGTACAGGCCGATGAGCAGCCCGCCGCCCAGGAAGTTGCCGAGCAGCGCGAGGCCGACGTTGCCGGCCGCGAGCCCCAGGTCGAGGCCCTCGCGCAGCCCGACGATGGAGAACAGCACCGTGTTGGCGACCGAGTGCTCCAGGCCCAGGAACGCGAAGATGAAGACCGCGACGATCATGACGAGCGACTTGGTGAGGTCCTCCTTGATGAGCCCGTTGTAGACGAGCAGCATCGCGAGGTTGATGCAGAAGTTGCACAGCACGGCCCGCACCAGCAGGTCCACCCAGCCGGTCGGCCCGTCGGCGACGTACGCGAGCTTGTGCTCGACCGAGGCGACCATCTGCTCCAGCACGGCGCCCTCGGCGAGCGTCGAGAACCGCACGAACACCGCGACGAGCAGGCCGCCGACGAGGTTGCCGAGGTAGCACAGCCCGAGCAGACGCACGGCGCGCGCCCACGACGTGCGCCGGTGGTAGGCGCCGATCGTGACGATCATCATGTTCGACGTCAGCAGCTCGGACCGCGAGTAGTAGATGAAGACGAGCGCCCAGCCGAACGTCAGCGCCCCGGCGATCCGCCCCAGCGGGTACAGCGACGTGCCGCCCAGCACGACCGCGTCGAACGCCGCGATCACGGCGTAGTGCGCGCCGTAGAGCAGGCCGATGATGATCCCGGCCATCGCGGCGCGCATGAGGTAGCGCCGCCCGAGGGCGCCGGACATCGTCGTCTTGGTCTCGAGCGCCTCGAGGACCGTGCTGATGAAGTGCTTGCCGGGGAACAGGCCGGGCAGGCCGGGGCGGGGGTCGCTCACGGTCGACAACCTCCCACATCAGGGGCGTACGGGTGCGCCCGGCGCACCCGCCGCCCGCCGGGCGGCCCACGCCCGGACCGCGACCCGCAGCGCGCGGCGCAGCACCAGGCCGACCGCAGCCCCGCCGCCCGCGACCAGCAGCACGCGCGGGTCGGTCGGGTCGAGCTGGAACAGCCGCTGCCCGAGCGGCAGCGCGACGACGGCGGTCATCGCCCCGACCATCGCGGTCACGAGCGCGACCTTCCACGGTCGCAGCGGCCGCGCGACGTCGACGAGGATGTCGAACGCCACCACGACGAGCGCGAGGAACGCGGCCGTCGAGGTCGGCACGGTGTACGCCGACCCGGTGCCGATCACCGACCGTGCGACCGCGTACGCGCCGTACGCGGCCACGGCCACGGCCACGCCGCCGGGCACCGCGGCGGCCAGCACGCGAGCGACGAACCCGTCACGCGCGGGCTCCCGGTTGGGCGCGAGCGCGAGCACCGCGGCCGGGATGCCGATCGTGAACCACGCGATGAGCGTGACGTGGCGCGGCAGCAGCGGGAACGGCAGCGCGGTCAGCGCGACCACCAGCGCCAGCAGCACCGAGTACACGGTCTTGGAGAGGAACAGCGTCGCGACGCGCTCGATGTTCGCGACGACGCGGCGCCCCTCGGCGACGACGAACGGCAGCGTCGCGAACGACGAGTCCAGCAGCACGAGACGGGCGACGGCCCGCGCCGCGGGGCTGCCGCTGCCCATCGCGACGCCGACGTCGGCCTCCTTCATCGCCAGCACGTCGTTGACGCCGTCCCCGGTCATCGCCACGGTGCGGCCGCGCGCGGCGAGCGCGCGCACCAGCTCGCGCTTCTGGTCGGGGCGGACCCGGCCGAACACGCTGGCGCTGTCGGCCACCCGCCCGAGCTCGTCGGGGTCGGTGGGCAGCCCGCCGCCGTCCACGGCGTCCTGGGCGTGGGGGAGCCCGACCTGCTCGGCGACGGCCGCGACCGCGACGGGCGCGTCGCCCGAGATCACCTTGAGCGTGACGCCTTGCTCCTCGAAGAACCGCAGCGTCCCGGCTGCCTCGGGCCGCACCCGCTGGTCCAGCACGACGAGCGCCACCGCGGTCAGCCCGGCGGGCAGCGCCGTGCCCTCCAGCGGAGCCGTGCTGCGCGTGAGGGCCAGCACGCGGCGGCCGCGCGCGGACTCCTCGGCGGCGCGCGCGAGGGCCGGGTGGTCGGGCAGCAGGCCGTCGGGCGCACCGACCACCCACGTCGCGGCGGGGGTCTGCGCGGCGGCCCAGCGCCGCGCCGACGAGAACGGCACGCGCGCGGGCGCGTCGTCGCCGCGGACGGCGCCGGTCGCCTCGAGGATCGCGTGCATGCTCGCGTTCGGCCGGCTCTCGCCGGCGCCGATCGTCGCGAGCGCCGCCCACGCCTCGTCCTGCGTGCCGTCCAGCAGCACGAGCTCGCGGACGCGCATGCCGTCCTCGGTGAGCGTGCCGGTCTTGTCGAAGCACACCACGTCGACGCGGGCCAGGGCCTCCATCGCGGGCAGGTCCTGCACGAGGCACTGGCGCCGCCCGAGCCGGATCACGCCGACCGCCATCGCGACGCTCGTCATGAGCACGAGGCCCTCGGGCACCATCGGCACGAGCGCGGCGACCATGCCGCGCAGCGCGTCGTCGAGCGGCAGCGAGGTCTGCGTGAGCTGGTTCCACACCATGAGCGCGCCGACGGGCACGAGCACCCACGTCAAGTACCGCAGGATCGTGTCGATCCCGGCGCGCAGCCCCGACGACGGCGCCGAGTACGTCGACGCCTCGCGGGCCAGGCGCGCCGCGTAGGCGTGCTCGCCGACGTGCGTCGCGCGCAGCCGGCCCGTGCCCGCCACGACGACGCTGCCGGACAGCAGCGGCGCCCCGACCGCGGGCGCGAGGGCCTCGGACTCGCCGGTGAGCAGCGACTCGTCGACCTCGAGGCCGCTCGTGCTCAGCAGGTCGCCGTCGACCGGCACCTGGTCCCCGGCGGAGACCTCGACCACGTCGTCGACGACGATCTCGGCCGGGTCGAGCGCGAGCTCGCCGTCGGCGCGGACCACCGTGACGGTCGAGGCGTTGAGGATCGCCAGCCGGTCGAGGGTGCGCTTGGCGCGGATCTCCTGCACCATGCCGACCGCGCTGTTCACGACGATGAGCAGGCCGAACAGGCCGTCGATCCAGTGCCCGGTGAAGGCCACCACGAGGAACAGCACGAAGTAGATCGCGTTGACGCGCGTGAACACGTTCGCGACGACGATGTCCCGCGCGCTGCGGCTCGTGACGCGCTCGACGCGGTTCACCTCGCCGCGGCTGATCCGGTCGGCTACCTCGCTGCTGGTCAGGGGCTCCACGCGCACAGGCTAGGCGCAGCGCCGCCCCGCGGCCGTACGGCCACGAGGCGGCGCGTGCGCGAGGTGCGCGCGGGTCAGCCCGCGGCGGGCCCGCGCGCGGTCAGCGTGAACACGCTGGCGGGGCTGCCCGGCTCGGGCTCGACGGCGAGGCCACCCTCCTGGTCGGCCACGAGGTAGCCGTTGTCGTTCGAGACGTTCACCTGCTCGGGCCGGTCCAGCGCGGTGACCCGCAGCTGCTGGTGCGGGTCCGCGGCGTCGCACTCCGCGAGGCCCACGACGTCGTCACCCGGCAGGTTGAGGCACATGTCCCGGTCGTCGGTCGTCGCGCTCGACCGCACGAGCGACGTGCCCTCGGCGCCCGCGGGCTCGATCACCCACGTGTACGGCACCTCGGACGTCGACGGGTTCTCGAGCGTCGTCACGGCGCCCTCGACGGTCGTGACCACCCAGGTGGACGCGTAGGTCGCGATGTCGACCAGCGTGCTGCCGTCGGTCAGGGCGGCCGGGTCGGTGACGCCCGCGTCGTCCGACGTGGGCGTCGGGGTCGGTGCGTCGGGCGTGGGCGACGTCATGCCGTCGGGCGTCGCGGCGGGGGTCGTCGCGCCGTCGCCGGACGCGTCGTCGGTGCCGCAGGCCACCAGTGCGAGGGCCAGACCCCCGGCGGCGAGGCTCGCCCCGACGAGGCGGGGCAGGCGGGTGCGCGGGGTCGTCGTGATCATGGGTGTCGTCCTTCCGTGGGCGGACACGATCGCGGCTCGATCGCGGGGACGGACGAGCCGTCCCTGTCGTTCTCGTGCGCTTCGAACGTATCGGTGCACGTCACGGGCGCAACTCGCGAGCGGCCGCACCGGTGGGGGCACCGACCTCGTGCGACGCCGTGGTCGGTGCACGGCGTGCGATGCGCCACCATGGAGCCATGACGACGACCGAGGCCGCACCCGGCCAGGAGATGCCCGCCGACCGCGAGGTGCTGGGCTGGGAGCGGTTCGGGGACGCCGTGCGCGAGCTCGCGCAGGCCGTGGCGGACTCGGGGTTCGTGCCCGACGTCGTCGTGTCCGTCGCGCGCGGCGGCCTGCCGCCCGGCGGTGCGCTGGCCTACGCGCTGGGCACCAAGGCCGTCGGCACCATGAACGTCGAGTTCTACACGGGCGTCGACACGACGCTGCCCGAGCCGGCGGTGCTGCCGCCGCTGCTCGACACCGAGGCCGTGCAGGGCCTGCGCGCGCTCGTCGTCGACGACGTCGCGGACTCGGGGGAGACGCTCGCGCTGGTCAAGCGGCTGCTGAGCGAGGACTGCTCCGAGGTCCGCACCGCGGTGCTCTACCACAAGCCGCGCTCGGTGGTCGTGCCCGACTACGCGTGGCGCCAGACGGACCGCTGGATCACGTTCCCGTGGTCGGCCCTGCCGCCGGTGACGCCGACGCGCTGACCTCGGCGAGCGCGTCGAGCACGGCCTCCGCGAGCCCGTCGACGCGCGGCACGACGCCGACCGCGCCCGCGTCCTCGAGCTCGCCCGGCTCGGCGTAGCCCCACGCGACGCCCAGGCACGGCAGCCCGTGCGCGGCGGCGCCGACCGCGTCGTGCGAGCGGTCGCCGACCATGACGACCGGGCCGGTCGGCGTCAGCGCCGCGAGCGCCGCGGCGATGACGTCGGCCTTGGTCGACGGCACGTCGTCCAGCGGTGCGCCGAACACGCCGTCGACGCCTCCCGCGAGGTGCTCGGTCAGGCCGTAGCGCTCGCAGATCGGGCGCGCGAACACCTCGGGCTTGCTGGTCGCGACGGCCAGCCGCACGCCCGCGGCGCGCAGGGCCGCGAGCTGCTCGGGCACGCCGTCGTACACGCTGTTCTGCCACATGCCCTGCTCGCGGAAGTACCCGCGGTACGCCTCGACGGCCTCGGGCACGCGCTCGGGCGGCACGCCGAACAGCGCGAACGACGACGGCAGCGGCGGCCCGACGAACCGGCGCAGCGCCTGGTCGTCGGGCACCGGCAGGCCCAGCGCCGCGAACGCGACGCGCGCGCTCGCCGCGATGCCGGGGTACGAGTCGGTGAGCGTGCCGTCCAGGTCGAGCAGCGCGAGCGGCGCGTCGGCGGGCGCGGCGGCGGGTCCGGTCACGCGGCGCCGTCCGTCAGGCGGGCGAGGACCGCTGCCGGCACCTGCGACGTCGACGTCAGCACCTCGACGGCACCGGCCTCGCGCAGCTCGTCGCCGTCGGCGTAGCCCCAGCCCGCGCCGAGGCACGGCAGCCCGTGCTCGGCCGCGCCGTGCACGTCGTGCTCACGGTCGCCCAGCATGACGGCGCGGAACCCCGCGTCACCGGTCGCCTCGCGCACCCACGCCAGCGCGCGGCCGATGATCTGGCCCTTGGACTCCGACTCGTCGTCCGGCGCCCCCACGAGGTGGTCGAGCAGCGGCGTCAGCCCGGTCTCGTCGCAGATCGGCGCGGCCCACCGCTGCGGCTTCGCGGTCGCGACGACCAGCAGCGCGCCGGCCTCGCGCAGCGCGGTGAGCGCCTGCGGGATGCCGTCGAACACGCGCGTGTCCCACACGCCGACGCGACCGAAGTGGTCGGCGTACGCGGCGGCCGCGTCGTCGAGCAGCTCGGCGGGGACGCCGTGCGTCGCGAGCGACCAGCCGAGCGGCGGTCCCGCGAACGACCGCATGACGGCCTCGCTCGGCACGGGCAGCCCGACGCGCTCGTACGCCGCGCGCACCGACGCCACGATCCCGGACGCCGAGTCCATGAGGGTGCCGTCGAGGTCGAGGAGGGCCACGGGCCGGGGGGAGGTCATGGGACCGATCGTGCCCCACGTGCGCGGGGGGACCGAATCGGTGACGACGTCCGCGACGGGCGTCGATACACTGGGGCGCACAGGCGTCGACCCGGCCATCACCGGTGAGCCTCCGGAAGAACGGGACCCGCCCGGCGGGCGGGTCCTCAGTAGAACCGGACGGGGCAGGCCCGTCACAGCCGTCGTCAGAGTGGTCGGGGCGCGTCCTCGGCAAGCGAGGTGGTACCGCGGTGGTGCCCGGCCGGTCCGGGCGTCGTCGTCCTCGTGGCCGTGCCGCACCTGCCCAGGTGCGCGAGACCAGGAGCACCGACCGTGGCGTACCCGCTGCACCGCACGTCCGACGGCACCGCCGCCAGCGTCCCGCCCAGCCCCGACCTGCCCGCGCTCGAGGGCGACGTGCTGGCGTACTGGCAGGCCGACGGCACGTTCCGCGCGTCGATCGACCAGCGCCCGGCCGGCGAGCAGGGCGACAACGAGTACGTCTTCTACGACGGCCCGCCGTTCGCCAACGGCCTGCCGCACTACGGGCACCTGCTCACGGGGTACGCCAAGGACGTCGTGCCGCGCTACCAGACCATGCGCGGGCGCCGTGTCGAGCGCCGCTTCGGCTGGGACACGCACGGCCTGCCGGCCGAGCTCGAGGCCGAGCGCGTGCTCGGCATCACCGACAAGTCCCAGATCGACGAGATGGGCATCGCCGCGTTCAACGACGCGTGCCGCACGTCGGTGCTCACGTACACGCAGGAATGGCAGGACTACGTCACCCGCCAGGCGCGCTGGGTGGACTTCGAGCACGACTACAAGACGCTCGACCCGAGCTTCATGGAGTCGGTCATCTGGGCGTTCAAGCAGCTGTACGACAAGGGCCTGGCCTACGAGGGCTACCGGGTGCTGCCGTACTGCTGGCGCGACGAGACGCCGCTGAGCAACCACGAGCTGCGTATGGACGACGACGTCTACGCCTCGCGCCAGGACCCCGCGCTCACGGTCGGGTTCCGGCTCGAGACCGGCGAGCTCGTGCTGGTCTGGACGACGACGCCGTGGACGCTGCCGTCGAACCTCGCGGTCGCGGTCGGCCCCGACATCGAGTACGCGGTCGTGCAGCCCGCTCCAAGTAGCGCCTTCGCGGGCGTGACAGTGATCCTCGCCAAGGAACGCTTGGGGAGCTACACGAAGGAGCTGGGCGGCTACGGGTTCGGCCCAGAGTTCGACCCGGATGACTACCTCACTGTCGACGAGATCATCACCGGCGCCGACCTCGTCGGCCGCCGCTACACGCCGCCGTTCGACTACTTCGCGGGCCACGAGAACGCGCACCAGGTGCTCGCGGCGGACTTCGTCACGACCGAGGACGGCACGGGCGTCGTGCACCTCGCGCCCGCGTTCGGCGAGGACGACATGGCCACGTGCGACGCCGCGGGCATCACGCCCGTCGTGCCCGTCGACTCCAAGGGCCGCTTCACCGCGCAGGTAGCCGACTACGCCGGCGTGCAGGTGTTCGAGGCGAACAAGCAGGTCATCGCCGACCTCAAGGCCGGCACGGGTCCGCTCGCGCGCGTCGACGCGGCGCAGCGGGCCGCGGTGCTGCGGCACGAGACGTACGAGCACTCCTACCCGCACTGCTGGCGGTGCCGGAACCCGCTGATCTACAAGGCCGTGTCGTCGTGGTTCGTGCGCGTCACCGCGTTCAAGGACCGCATGGTCGAGCTCAACCAGGGCATCGAGTGGATCCCCGGGCACATCAAGGACGGCCAGTTCGGCAAGTGGCTCGCCAACGCGCGCGACTGGTCGATCAGCCGCAACCGCTACTGGGGCACGCCCATCCCCGTGTGGGTGAGCGACGACCCCGCGTACCCGCGGGTCGACGTGTACGGCTCGTTCGCCGAGCTCGAGGCCGACTTCGGCCGCCTGCCGCGCAACGACCGCGGCGAGCCCGACCTGCACCGCCCGTTCATCGACGACCTGACGCGCCCCAACCCGGACGACCCGACCGGGCGCTCGACCATGCGTCGCATCCCCGACGTGCTCGACGTGTGGTTCGACTCGGGGTCCATGCCGTTCGCGCAGGTGCACTACCCGTTCGAGAACCGCGACTGGTTCGAGCACCACTACCCGGGCGACTTCATCGTCGAGTACATCGGCCAGACGCGCGGCTGGTTCTACACGCTGCACGTGCTGGCCACGGCGATCTTCGACCGTGCCGCGTTCCGCAACGTCATGTGCCACGGGATCGTGCTGGGCGACGACGGCCGCAAGGCCAGCAAGTCGCTGCGCAACTTCCCCGACCCGGTGCTCATGTGGGACAAGTACGGGTCCGACGCGGTGCGCTGGTCGCTCATGTCGTCGACGATCCTGCGCGGCGGCAACCTCGTGGTCACCGAGGAGGGCATCCGCGACGGCGTGCGCCAGGTGCTGCTGCCGCTGTGGAGCACCTACTACTTCTTCACGCTGTACGCGGGTGCCGCGGACGGCGGGCGGGGGTACGCGGCGCGGCGCGTCACGGCCGAGCGCGCCGCGGGCCTGCCGCCCATGGACCGCTACCTGCTCGCGCGCACGGCCGACCTGGGCGCGACGCTCACGGCCCAGCTCGACGCGTACGACATCCCCGCCGCGTGCGAGTCGGTGCGCGAGCACCTCGACGTGCTGACCAACTGGTACGTGCGCACGCAGCGCGACCGGTTCTGGTCGGAGGACGCCGACGCGTTCGACACGCTGTGGACCGCGCTCGAGGAGCTCACGCGCGTCATGGCGCCGCTCGCGCCGCTCGTCACGGAGGAGGTGTGGCGCGGCCTGACCGGTGGGCGCAGCGTGCACCTCACCGACTGGCCGACGGCCGACGAGGCGCTCGTGCACGACGACGCGCTCGTGGCGGCGATGGACGAGGTGCGGGCCGTGGTGTCCGCCGCGCTCGGGCTGCGCAAGGCGCACCAGGTGCGCGTGCGGCAGCCGCTGCGTCGCCTCACCGTGGCCGTCGCCGACCCGGCCGCGCTCGCGCCGTACACCGACCTGCTCGCGGCCGAGCTCAACGTCAAGCACGTCGACGTCGTCGCGGCCGACGCCGAGACGACCGAGCGCTTCGGCATCGTGCAGCGGCTCGCGGTCAACGCGCGCGCCGCCGGCCCGCGCCTGGGCCGGTCCGTGCAGCACGTCATCAAGGCGGCCCGCACCGGCGCCTGGCGCGTCGACGGCGAGACGGTCGTGGTGACGACCGACGACGGCGACGTCGCGCTCGAGCCCGCCGAGTACGAGCTGACGACGGTCGTCGGCGAGGGCGGCGGGGGTGACGTCGCGGCGGCCGTGCTGCCCGGCGGCGTCGTCGTGGTGCTCGACCTCGCGCTCGACGCCGCGCTGCTGGCCGAGGGCTACGCGCGCGACGTCGTCCGGGCGGTGCAGGACGCGCGCAAGGCCGCCGGCCTGCACGTCGCCGACCGCATCGACCTCGTGCTCGGCGTGCCCGCCGACCACGTGGCGGACGTCGAGGCGCACCGCGCGTTCGTCGCCGCCGAGACCCTCGCGGCGTCGCTGACGCTCGAGCCGATCGACGCGGCCGACGTGGCCGTGCACCTGACGAAGGCGGACGCATGAGCGGCGGGGCCGACCACCTGAAGGACGAGGCCGCCCGGGCGGCGCGCGCCGCGGCGGACGAGGTGTACCGCGCGATCCTCGCGCGCGCGCCCGAGCACGACATCGACCCGTCGCTCGACCGCGTGCGGGACGTGCTCGAGCTGCTGGGCGACCCGCAGCGCGCGTTCCGCACCGTGCACCTCACGGGCACGAACGGCAAGACGTCGACCGCGCGCATGGTCGAGCGGCTGCTGCGCGAGCACGGCCTGCGCACCGGACGCTTCACGAGCCCGCACCTGACGCGCGTCAACGAGCGCATCAGCATCGACGGCGAGCCGATCAGCGACGAGCGCTTCGTCGAGGTCTGGCAGGACGTCGCGCCGTACGTGCACATGGTCGACGCGCGCGCGGCCGAGAACGGCGGTCACCGGCTGTCGTTCTTCGAGGTGTTCACGGTCATGGCGTACGCGGCGTTCGCCGACGCGCCCGTGGACGTCGCGGTCGTCGAGGTCGGCATGGGCGGCCGGTGGGACGCCACGAACCTCGTCGACGCCGAGGTCGCCGTCATCACGCCGGTCGCGATGGACCACGAGCGGTACCTCGGCGAGACGCTCGTCGAGATCGCCGCCGAGAAGTCCGGCATCGTCAAGGACGGTGCGACGCTCGTGCTCGCGCACCAGACCGACGACGTCGAGGGCGTGGTCCTCGCCGTCGCGGCGGAGCGCGGTGCGCGGGTCGTGCGCGAGGACGTCGACGTCGCGGTCGTCGAGCGTCAGGTGGCGGTCGGCGGGCAGGTCGTCGCGCTGCGCGGGCTCGGCGGCGTGTACACCGAGGTGTTCCTGCCGCTGTACGGCGAGCACCAGGCGCACAACGCGCTGCTCGCGCTCGTCGCGACCGAGGCGCTGCTCACGGGCGGTGCGGCGCTCGACGGGTCGGTCGTCGAGGCCGCGTTCGCGGACGTGTCGTCGCCCGGGCGGCTCGAGGTCGTGCGTTCGAGCCCGACCGTCCTGGTCGACGGTGCGCACAACCCCGCCGGGGCCGAGGCGCTCGCGGACGCGGTCGAGGAGGCGTTCGCGTTCACGCGGCTCGTCGGCGTCGTGGGCGTCATGGCGGACAAGGACCCCGAGGGCATCCTCGCGGCGCTCGAGCCGCTGCTCGCCGAGGTCGTCGTCACGCAGGCGTCGGGCGCCCGCGCGCTGAACGCCGACGACCTCGCGGAGGTCGCGATCGACGTGTTCGGCGAGGACCGCGTGCACGTCGCCGCGCGGCTGCCCGACGCGATCGACGTCGCCGTGCAGCGCGCCGAGGGCGAGGAGGAGCGCGGCGCGGGTGTGCTCGTGACCGGCTCGATCCTGCTGGTGGCCGAGGCGCGGGTGCTGCTCGGCCGTGCCTGACGCCGCGCCGCCCGCCGCGGCACCGACCGTGCCCGGTGACGCGCGCGGGCGCGCGGCGACGCGGCGCGCGCTGCTGGACGCCGCGTACGGGCAGTTCCTCGAGACCGGCTACCTGCGCACGACGATCGGCGCCGTGACCGCGCGGGCCGGGTACACGCGCGGCGCGTTCTACTCGAGCTTCCGCTCGAAGGAGGAGCTGGTCGGCGCGCTGTACCGCAGCGCGAACGCGCACCAGGTCGCGCGCCTGCGCCACGCGGTGCTCGGCGAGGTCGAGCGCACGCGCGGCGAGGTGCCGGCGGCGGACGCCGTGCCGGCCGCGCTGGCGGGCCTCGCGGGGAGCGTCGGCGCCGAGGCGCGGTGGTTCGGCGTCGTGACCGAGCTGCGCGGCGCCGCCGTGCACGACGCGGCGGCCCGTCGCGTGCTGCTCGACGCGCAGGAGGACCTGCTCGCGGGTCTCGTGACGCTCCTCGACGACGTGCTCGTGCGGACCGGCTCGCGCCTGGACCTGCCGACGCGGGACGTGGTCGCGGTCGGCGTCGGGCTGTACGAGCGCGCGTTCACGGTCGACGAGCCCGACGCCGCGGCGACGGCGACGGCCGTGCGGGCAGCGACCGAGACGTTCGCGGGCGTGCTGCGGGCCGTCACCCGCTGACGCCGGCCCGGCCGCCGCGCCGGCGTCATCCGCCGACGCGGGCGTCCCGCTGCGCGCGCGCGTGCGCGAGGGCGGCGACGTCGGCGACGGTCGTGCGCGGGGCCGACCAGCCCAGCGCGCGCACCACCGAGTCGTCCACGAGCTGCTCGTGCTCGACCTGGTACATCATCTCGGCCTGCTCGCGCGCCGCACCGTTGACGAGGGCCGCGGCGCGCACGACCGGGGAGCGCAGCGCACGCAGGCGCACGGTGCGGCCGTCGGTGCGCACGCGGCCGAGCGCGTCGGCGAGGGTGCGGCCCGTCGTCGGCTCGACGGCCGGCAGGTGCAGCACGGTGTCGGCCCGCATGCTCGGGTCGTGCGCGACCTGCACGAGCGCGGCCGCGACCTCGGTCGTGAGCGCGAACGAGTGGGACGCGTCGGGGTCCCCGAGCCACGGCAGCGCCGGGCGACCGGCGCCGGCCGCCGCGACGACCGCCGGCCACGGCACGATCCCGAGCGACGCGCCCGGGCCGAGGAAGTCCGCGGCGCGGCAGACGACCACGTCGTGGCCCGCGTCGGCGTGCGCCTCGAGCACGTGCCACCCTGCGAGCCGCGCCTCTCCCTTGCGGCTGCACGGGCGCAGCTGCGTCGTCTCGCGCAGCGGCTCGCGCGCGTCGCCGTAGACGTACACGTTGTCGAGGAACGTCAGCGGCAGCCCGGTGCCGCGGCACGCGGCGGTCACGGCCGCCACGAGCGGCGCCCACTGCGCGGCCCAGACCGTCGACCGGTACGGCAGGCCGAGGGTCGCGACGACCGCGCCGCACCCCGTGAGCGCGTCGGTCAGCGCACCGCTGTCGTAGGACGGGACGACGCGCACCGTGACGCCGGCGGGCGCGTCGCGCGGGGCGGTGCGACCGACCGCGACGGCCTCGTGCCCGGCCGCGACGAGCGCGTCGAGCACGAGCCGCCCGACCTGACCCGACGCGCCCAGGACGGCCGTCGGCGCGGCGCTCATGCCGGCACCGCCGCGAGCGCGAGCGCCGCACGGTCGGGCGCGGGCCGCGGGGCGGGCACGCGCACGCCGACGGCGACCGCGACGCGCACGCACACCGCGCGCAGGCGCCCCGCGTGGTGCACGAGGTGCAGCCCCACGCCCTCGCCCGGTACGACGGGCACGCCGTGCGCACCGGGCACGAGCAGCGGCGCGCGGTCGTCCGGTCGCAGCAGGTCCGCACCGCCCGCCTTGACGGCGCACTCGAGCGCGGTCCATGCGCGCACCGCGTCCCACGGCGTCCGCACCGCGGCCCGCTCGGCGGCGGTGAACGCGCGCGACCCGGCCGTCGTGACCTGCGCCCACCGGTCCATCGCGCACGCGTCGACCACGACCGCGGCGGGCGCGACGGCGACGTAGGTCCGGCCGGCCTCGTGCGACGCCGACACCCCGACGCACGCGCCGGCGACGGCGTGCACGTAGCGCGCGGGGGAGAGGACGGCTGCCACGACCTCGTCGAGCGCCGGTCCGGGCTCGGCGCCGGCGGCCAGCGCGGCCGCGGCGACGGCCGCGCGCACGTCGGGGTGGGCCCGCCAGTCGGCCGTCGCCGTGAGGGACAGCAGCTGCACGTCGGCGCCGGGAGCGTGCACCACCGCGGCGCTCACGCCGGCACCCGCTCGGACGTGCGGACCCCGGCGGCGGCCAGGCTCCGGGCGGTGGCGTCGAGCGCGTGGTCGAGCTGCTCGACCGTGTGCTCGCTCGTGAGGAAGAAGCGCACGCGTGCCTGCGCGTCGGGCACCGCGGGGAACACGATCGGGTTGGCGCTCACGCCCTCCTCGGCGAGCCGCCGCGCGACCTCGACGGCGGCGGCGGAGTCGCCGACGACGACCGGGACGACCGGCACGCCGACCGCGGGGCCCACGTCGAGCCCGCGGGCGCGGGCGCCCGCGAGGAAGTGCTGCGCGTTGGCGCGCAGCCGCGCGAGCCGCTCGGGCTCGTCGCGCATCACCTGGATCGCCGCGAGCGACGCGGCCGTGTTCGCGGGCGTGAGGCCGGCGCTGAACACGAGCGCCGACAGCGTGTACCGCAGGTGCTGCACGAGGTCGCGGTGCCCCGCGAGGTACCCGCCGCACGACGACAGGCTCTTGGACAGCGTGCCCATGAGGATGTCGACGTCCGCCGGGTCGACGCCCAGCTCCTCGCACACGCCGCCGCCGTGGGCGCCGAGCACGCCGACGCTGTGCGCCTCGTCGACCATGAGGTGCGCGCCGTGGCGCCGCGCGGACGCGACGAGCGCCGGCAGGTCGGGCAGGTCGCCGTCCATGCTGAAGACGCCCTCGGTGACCACGAGCACGCGGCGGAACCGGTGCCGCCGTGCGCGCAGGGCCTCCTCGACGAGGTCGGCGCGGCCGTGCGGCACGGCGTGCCGCGCGGCCCCCGACGCCGCGATGCCCTGCTGCACGGAGTCGTGCACGAGCGCGTCGTGCACGACCAGGTCGTCGGGGCCGTACAGGTGCGGCACGACACCGGCGTTGGTCGCGTGGCCACCGACCAGCACGACCGCGTCCTGCGTGCCGAGCAGCCCGGCGATCGCGTGCTCCAGGTCGTCGTGCAGCGGGCGGTGGCCGGACAGGATGCGCGCCGCGGAGACGGACGTGCCGTACCGCTCGACGGCCTCCTGCGCCGCCGCGACGACGCGGGGGTGGCCGGTGAGCCCGAGGTAGTTGTACGAGCTGAACGAGACCAGCTCGCGGCCGCCGACGCTCGTCGTCGCGGAGATCCGGCCGTCGTGCGGCAGGTAGTACGGCAGGCCGCCACCCGTGGCGGCGTCGGCGAGCCGGGCCGTGGTCGCGCGCACCTCGGGCAGCTCGGTGAGACGGCCGCGGTCCGGAACGGGAGGTGCGGCCGCCACGGGAGGTGCGGCGGCCACGGGAGGTGCGGCCGCCGCGGTGACCGTGCCGCCCCGGGGGGTCGGCGCGGCGTCGTCCCCGGACGCGGTGGTGCGCGGCGACGCCGCCGGTGCCGTGGCCGCCGGTGCCGTTGGCCCCGCCGGGTCCGCGGGCGCCGCGCCGCGCTCTGCGTCGACCACGGCGCGCGCGACGTCGTCGACGGTCAGGAGCGTCCGCATGTCCTCCGCGGTCGGTCGCCAGGCGGGGTGGTCGCGCGTGAGCCGTGCGGCGACCGTCGTCATCATGAGCGAGTCGAGCCCGAGGTCGGTGCCGAGCCGGGCGTCGCCGCGCACGTCGTCCGGCGCGTAGCCGCCGATCTCGGCGACGCACGCGCGGACCTCGGCGGTCACCGCCGCCGGCGAGATCGCTGGCGTGACGGGCTCGGGTGCGGGGCGCGGCCCGGGGACCAGCGCCGCCGGGGCCGGCGTCGGGGGTGCGAGCGCCGCGGCGACGGGTGCTGCGGGCAGCACGACGTCGGCGGGTGCGCCGCCCTGCGGTCGCGCGAGCGCCTGGGCGAGCACGGCGACCTGGGCGCCGAACAGCGCGAGCAGCTCCGTGCCGCCCGGCACGCCGAGCGGCGAGCCCGGTACCGGGGCCGGGCCGGGCAGCCGGTCCGCGGCCAGCGGGTGGTCGGCGGCCGGCGCGAGGGGCGCCGGGTCGTCCGTGGTGGGGGTGGTGGGTGTTCCGTGCAGCACGACGGTCTCCCGTCCTTCGTCGGTCCGTGGGCACCTGCTGGCCGTCCCGAGGCGTCCGAGCACGACGTGCGCCCGGAGGTCCGGCACGGTGAGGACGAGCTCGGCGAGCGCGGCGAGCGCCGTCGACGTCGAGCCGTCGGGGCCCCCGAGCCCGACGGCGCGCGCCGCCCGGTCGGGGTCGATCTCGTGGAACGTCCGCAGCAGCGAGCCGCCGCCGCTGACCTGCACGACCACGTCGTGCGGGAGCGCGACCGCGGTGCGCACGGCCTCGCGGAAGCGCACGGTCCCGGCGATCTGGCGGCCGAGGCCCGCGAAGGCCTGCTCGACGTCCTCGACCGCCGCGCCCGTCACGGACGACACGCACGTCGCCCCGGTGACGCGCGCCGCGGGGCGGCGCAGGGCCGCGAGCCGGGAGCGCATCGCGCGGTCGGCGTGCGCGTAGTGCGGCGTGTGGAACGCGCCCGCGGTCGCCAGCGGCGTCGACGCCGTGCCGGCCGCCTCGAGCCGCGCGGCGAGCGCGCACAGCGCCGTCAGCGGCCCGCCGAGCACGACCTGCCGCGGACCGTTGTCGCACGCGACGTGCACGCCGGGCGACTGCGCGACGAGCGGTGCGAGCGCGTCGAGCCCGGCGCGCACCGCGAGCATCCCGGTGTCCGGTGCGCCGGTGCGCATGCACGCGACGCGCGCCGCGACCACGTCGAGCACGGTGTCCTCGTCGAGCAGACCCGCGGCGTGCAGCGCGCCGAGCTCACCGACGGAGTGCCCGAGCGTCACCGCGGGGAGCACGCCGATCTCGGCGAGCGCGGCGGTCGTCGCGAGCGCGGTCACGGTGAGCAGCGGCTGCGCGACGGCGGTGTCGTCGACGCCCGGGTCGGTGACGCCGGACGCCCACGCGTCGGACAGGTGCGGACGCAGCGGCGGGCCGTCGAGCCGCTCCGCGAGCCGGTCCTCGAGGCGGCGCACGTGGGCCGCGTAGGTCGGCAGCAGCCGTGCGAGGGCCGCGTGCTCGCCCGTGCGCTGGCTGCCCTGCCCGGGGTAGAGCAGCAGCGCGCGGCCGGGGCCGGTGACGCGGCGGACCGCGACGGCGTGCGTCGTGGGGGACGCGTCCGGCGACACGGTGTCGTCGCGCACCGCGCGCAGCCCCGCGAGCAGCGTCGGCAGGTCGGCGGCGAGCACGACCGCGCGGTGCGGCCCGGGCGGGACGAGCGCGCAGCGCGCCGCGACGTCGCCGACGCCGAACGACGTCGGCGCGTCGGGCCGGGCCACGGCGTCGTGCAGGCGTGCGGCGCGCTGCCGCAGCGCGGCGGCGTCGGGCGCGGACAGCAGGACCGGGACGACGTCAGCCACGGCGGACCACCACCTCGGGGTGCGCGAGCACGGCGTGCGCGTCGGTGCCGCCGAAGCCGAACGCGTTGACCGCGGCCCGGCGGACGGGGGCGGCCTCGTCGGCCGGCGTCGGCACGACGAACGGGGAACCGTCGAGCAGCGGGTGCCACCCGGCGTCGTCCTCGGGCTGCGGCGCCCAGCGCCCGCGCCGCAGCGCGAGCACGACCTTGACGAGCGCGAGCGCCGCCGACGCGGCCATGGTGTGGCCGACGACGGCCTTGACCGAGCCGAGCGGCACGCTGCCCGCGGGCGCGTCGGGCAGGACCTCACGCAGCGTCTCGAGCTCGGTGCGGTCGCCGACGACCGTCGCCGTGCCGTGCCCCTCCACCGCGTCCACGCGACCGGCCGGCCGGTCGCCGCGCGCGGCCCGCACGGCCGCGACCTGCCCCTCGACCGTGGGGGTCATGACCCCGGGGGCGCGGCCGTCGTTGCTGCTGCCGCAGGCCTCGACGACCGCGAGCACGTCGTCGCCGTCGCGCTCGGCGTCCGCGAGGCGCCGCAGCAGCAGCAGCGCGCCGCCCTCGCCGAGCACGAACCCGTCGGCGGCGCGCGTGTAGGGGCGGCAGGCCCCGGACGGGGACAGCGCGCCGATCGCCGAGAACCCGGCGTGGGCCTCGGGCGTGAGCGCGGTGTACACGCCGCCGACGACGCACGCGTCGACCGCGCCCGTGAGGAGCAGCGCTCGGCCGACGTCGAGCGCGGTGAGCCCCGACGCGCACGCCGAGTCCACCGCGAACGCCGGGCCGCGCAGGTCGAACGAGTGCTGCACCGCGGCGGGCACCATGTTGGCGAGGACGCCGGGCATGGTGTGCCCGGTCATGGGCTGCACGGCGCGCGCCCCGGCGGCGTGCACGGCTGCGCGCTGCGCGGCGTCGCCCGTGCCGAGCGCGCCGTCGACCGTCATGGTCGCGAGCAGTGGGGCCGTGCTCACCGCGCGGTAGTCGGTCGAGCTGACGCCGACGACCGTCGCGACCCGTGCACCGGGCCGCCGCACGTCGGTGCGGGCACGCGCGAACAGCTCGGCGGCGAGGCCGAGGACCAGGCGCTGCTGCGGGTCCATGCGCCGCGCCCGCGCGGCCGGTACGCCGTGGCGCCGTGCGTCGAACGCGTACGGGTCGGCGAGCGGCGCCATGACGTGCGCACCGGCGCGGCGGGAGCGCTCGGCGGCGTCGGTGCGTTCCGGCCAGCGGTCCGCCGGGATCTCGCAGAACTGCGGCACCGCGCACTGCACGAGGTTGTCGAACTCGTCGAGATCGTCGGCCCCGGCGCTCCGTGCCGCCGCCGCCGTGACGGCGATGAGCGTGTCCATCGTCATGAGGCCCCCTGACCTGCATCGATACACCGTGTATCGCACAGTAGCAGCGGGATGCCGGAATTGTCATTACTTCGGCGACAATTCATCGCGACGTCACCCGGTGCGTTCGCCGGCATTGTGGGTGACGCCACGAAATGTCGACGCCGACAAATTGCGAGGGGTGAACAATAGATTGTCGGACGCGCCGCGCGGCAGTGACGAAGGTCCCTGCGCCGGGCTGCGGGCCGCGGCGGCCCCGTCGAGCGCGGCACGCCTGCACGGACGTGCACGCCCCCGCCGTCCACCCACGGTTGACGCCGCCCGGGCCGCGGGGTGAGGTGGGAGCCGCGGACGACGGCGTCCGGGCACGTCACGTGCCGCCGAGCGAGGGAGGCAGGGCAGTGAAGAAGCTCATCAACGACCCGCAGGACGTCGTCGCCGAGTCCGTCGAGGGGTTCGGCCTCGCGCACGCCGACGTCGTGACCGTGCACACCGACCCGCTGTTCGTCGCGCGCGCGGGCGGTGCCGTGCCCGGCAAGGTCGGGCTCGTCAGCGGCGGCGGCAGCGGCCACGAGCCGCTGCACGCCGGCTTCGTCGGCGTCGGCATGCTCGACGCCGCCGTGCCCGGCGCGGTGTTCACGTCGCCCACGCCCGACCAGATCGCCCCCGCGATCGCGGCCGCCGACGGCGGCGCCGGCGTCCTGACGATCGTCAAGAACTACACGGGCGACGTCCTCAACTTCGAGACCGCCGCCGAGCTCGCCGACGCCGACGGCGTCACCGTCCGCCAGGTCGTCGTCAACGACGACGTCGCGGTCGAGGACTCGCTGTACACGGCCGGCCGTCGCGGCGTCGCGGGCACCGTCGCGGTCGAGAAGATCGCGGGCGCCGCGGCCGAGCGCGGCGACGACCTCGACGCGGTCGCGGCGCTCGCGCAGCGCGTCGTCGACAACGTCCGCACCATGGGCCTCGCGCTCACGGCGTGCACCGTGCCCCACGTCGGCAAGCCCTCGTTCGACCTCGCCGACGACGAGATCGAGATCGGCATCGGGATCCACGGCGAGCCGGGCCGCGCGCGCGTCGGCCTCGAGAGCGCCGACGCGCTCA
The DNA here is from genome assembly GCF_000986825.1 of Cellulomonas sp. FA1. Lineage (NCBI taxonomy): Bacteria > Bacillati > Actinomycetota > Actinomycetes > Micrococcales > Cellulomonadaceae > Cellulomonas > Cellulomonas sp. FA1. The sequence goes on from NZ_LBMY01000001.1 coordinate 520,267, forward strand.
CCGAGAAGCTGCTGATCCCCGTCGCCGACGACCTCGCGCTCACGTCCGGCGACCGCGTGCTGCTGCTCGTCAACGGCATGGGCGGCACACCGGCGTCCGAGCTCTACGTCGTCTATCGTCGGGCTCGCGCGTTGCTCTCCGGGCGTGGGGTCGAGGTGACCCGCTCGCTCGTCGGCAACTACGTGACATCGCTGGAGATGCAGGGCGCGTCGGTCACGGTGCTCCGTCTGGACGACGAGCTGACCGCCCTGTGGGACGCGCCCGTGCACACCACCGCGCTGCGCTGGTGAGACGGGGCCGGGGAGAGCGGGAGGCCGGGGGATGACGTTGGACGCGGCGTGGGCCGTCGACTGGGTGCGCCGCAGCGCGGCGGCGGTCGCCGAGCACCGCGACGAGCTCGTCGAGCTCGACCGTCAGATCGGCGACGGCGACCACGGCGAGAACATGCAGCGCGGCTTCCGCGCCGTCGTGGCCAAGCTCGACGCGCTCGACGCGCCGCCCGCGACCGTGGGCGACGTCCTGCGGCTCGTCGCGACGACCCTGATGTCGACCGTCGGGGGTGCGGCGGGACCGCTGTACGGCACGGCGTTCCTGCGGGCCTCGAAGGCGGGCGCGACCGACGCGCTCGGCGCCGACGGCGTCGTCGCGATGCTCGAGGCGGCGCTCGAGGGCGTCGTCGCGCGCGGCAAGGCGGCACCCGGCGAGAAGACCATGGTCGACGCGCTGACCCCCGCGGTCGCCGCGGCCGTCGAGGCCGCCGACCACGGCGCACCGCCGTCCGCCGTGCTCGCGGCCGCCGCGCTCGGCGCGCGCGACGGCGCGCAGGCCACCGTGCCGCTCGTCGCCACCAAGGGGCGCGCGAGCTACCTCGGACCCCGGTCCGTCGGTCACCTCGACCCCGGCGCCCGCTCGACCCAGCTCATCCTCGAGGCCGCGGCGTCCGCCGCGGCCGACGCCGACTGAGCGTCACCCCCCGTCCGCACCGACCGGTGCGGCGCACCACGGCACGACGAGGGCGTCGTGCGGAGAGGCAGGACGCGTGACCAACGAGTGGGCGCCCGTGGCGCTGGTGCTCGTGTCGCACTCGCGCGAGCTCGCGCAGGGCGCTGCGCAGGTCGCGGGGCAGATGGCGCCCCGCGTGCTCGTGGTCCCCGCGGGCGGCACCGACGACGGCGGGCTCGGCACGAGCTTCGACCGCGTCGACGCGGCGCTGCGCGAGGCGACCGCCGACGGACGCGCCGCCGTCGTGCTCACCGACCTCGGCTCCGCGGTGCTCACGTCGGAGTCGGTGCTCGAGCTGGCCGACGACGACCTCGCGGCGCGCGTGCGGATCGCCGACGCGCCGTTCGTCGAGGGTGCGGTCGCCGCCGCGGTGACGGCGCACGGCCGCGCCGACCTCGCCGCCGTGCTCGCGTCGGCCCAGGACGCCGCGGCGTCCTTCGGGGCGGCCGCCGGCGCGTCCGAGCCCGCGGCCCCGGTCGCGTCCGGCACGGCGCCGGACGGCGAGGTCCGTGCGACCGCCGTGCTGCGCAACCCGCTCGGCCTGCACGCGCGGCCCGCCGCGCTCGTCGTGCGGATGCTCGCGCCCTACGACGCGGCCGTGCAGGTCGACGGCGTGAACGCCGCGAGCGTGCTCGACCTCATGAAGCTCGGCGCGGTGCAGGGCGACGTCCTGACGATCACCGCGCAGGGGCCGCAGGCGTCCGACGCCGTCGCGCGCCTCGTGTCCGAGGTGGAGGCGGGCTTCGGCGAGGTCTGACCCGGGCGGGACCCGCCCGCGCGGCCGTTAGCCTGGTGCGATGAGCACGCAGCCGCCCGCTCCGCCGCGCCCCAAGCGACCGGCGAAGCAGCAGTTCACGCAGGCGACCCTCCTGCTCGAGGCGTTCCTCGTGTTCTTCGCGACCCTCGTGGCGTACGGCCTGCGCGTGGCCCCGCCGGCGACGGTCTGGACCCTGGGCGGCGTGACCTGCGCCGCGCTGGTCGTCGTCTCCGGCTACGTGGGACGCCCCGGCGGCTACCTCGCGGGCACGCTCGCGCAGGTCGCCGTCCTCGGCTTCGGCGTGCTGGTGCCGATGATGTTCGTCGTCGGCGGCGTGTTCGCGGTCATGTGGCTCGTCGCGCTGCGCCTCGGCGGCCGTATCGACCGCGAACGCGCCGAGTGGGACGCCGCCCACCCGCCCGGCGGCACCCCCGCCTGACGGACGCGGCCCCCGGGCGGCGCCCGGTCGCCGTTAGGGTGACGCCCATGACTGACGCACCCGCACCGCAGCGCACGCTCGTCCTGGTCAAGCCCGACGGCGTGCGACGCGGGCACGTCGGCGAGGTGCTGCGTCGCATCGAGGCGAAGGGCTACACGCTCGTCGCCGTCGAGCTGCGGCACGCCGACGAGGCCCTGCTGCTCGAGCACTACGCCGAGCACGCCGGCAAGCCGTTCGTCGGAGCCCTCGTGGACTTCATGCGCTCGGGCCCCGTGCTCGCGGCCGTGGTCGAGGGGCACCGCGTGATCGAGGGCTTCCGCTCGCTCGCCGGCGCCACCGACCCGACGGTCGCGACGCCCGGCACGATCCGCGGCGACCTCGCGCGCGACTGGGGCACCAAGCTCATCGAGAACGTCGTGCACGGCTCGGACGGCGAGGAGTCCGCGGCGCGCGAGATCGCGCTCTGGTTCCCGGGGCTCTGACGGCGGTCCGCACGCACGCGCCCGGGCCACGCCCGGGGGCGCGCGTGCGCCGCGCGGTGCCGCGCGTTGCCTAGGCTGCGTCCGTGCACCTCAAGACCCTGACCCTGCGCGGGTTCAAGTCGTTCGCCTCGGCGACGACCTTGAGCTTCGAGCCGGGCATCACGTGCGTCGTCGGGCCCAACGGCTCCGGCAAGTCGAACGTGGTCGACGCGCTCGCGTGGGTCATGGGGGAGCAGGGCGCCAAGTCGCTGCGCGGCGGCAAGATGGAGGACGTCATCTTCGCCGGCACGGCGGGCCGCCCGCCGCTCGGCCGCGCCGAGGTCGCCCTCACGATCGACAACGCCGACGGCGCGCTCCCGATCGAGTACTCCGAGGTCACGATCTCGCGCACGCTGTTCCGCAACGGCGGCTCGGAGTACGCGATCAACGGGCGCGGCTGCCGGCTCCTCGACATCCAGGACCTGCTGTCGGACTCGGGCCTCGGCCGCGAGATGCACGTGATCGTCGGGCAGGGCCAGCTCGACGCCGTGCTGCGCGCGACGCCCGAGGAGCGCCGCGGCTTCGTCGAGGAGGCCGCGGGCGTCCTCAAGCACCGCAAGCGCAAGGAGAAGGCGCTCCGCAAGCTCGACGCGATGCAGGGCAACCTCACGCGCCTGGGCGACCTCACGGCCGAGATCCGACGCCAGCTCGGGCCGCTCGGCCGGCAGGCGGAGGTCGCGCGCAAGGCCGCCGTGGTGCAGACCGACCTGCGCGACGCGCGGGCGCGGCTGCTCGCGGACGACCTCGCGCAGCTGCGCGCACGCCTCGAGCAGGAGATCGCCGACGAGTCGGCCGTGCGCGAGCGCCGCGAGCAGGTCGAGGTGCAGCTCGCCGACGCGCGCACACGGCTCGCCGCGCTCGAGCGTGAGGCCGCCGAGGCCGCTCCCGCGGTCAGCGAGGCGAGCGAGCTCTGGTACCGGCTGTCGGCGCTGCGCGAGCGCGTGCGCGGCACGGCCTCGCTCGCCGCCGACCGGGCCCGCCTGCTGGGGACGCCGACCGCCGAGCGCGGCGGCGGCCAGGACCCCGCCGACCTCGAGGCGCAGGCCGAGCGCGTGCGCACGGCCGAGGCCGAGCTCGCGCGCGAGGTCGACGCGGCCCGTGCCGCGGTCGAGGCCGCGGCCGCCGCGCGCCAGGAGGCGGAGCGTGCCGCGGCCGCGGGCGAGAAGGCGCTGGCCGACCTGCAGCGCGCCGCGGCGGACCGCCGCGAGGGCGTCGCGCGGCTCGCGGGGCAGGTCGCGGCACGGCGCAGCCGCGTCGAGGCCACCGAGGCGGAGATCGGGCGCCTGCGGTCCTCGCTCGCGGCGGCCGAGCAGCGCGCGCAGGACGCGACGACGCAGTTCGCGGCCCTCGAGACGCAGGTGGCGGGCGTCGAGGAGGGCGAGGAGGGCCTCGACGCCGAGCACGAGGCCGCGGTCGAGGCGCTCGACGCCGCCGTCGAGCGGGTCACCGCGCTCGAGGAGGCGCTGCGGGCGGCCGAGCGCGAGCGCGACCAGCAGGCCTCGCGCGTCGAGACCCTCGAGCTCTCGTTGTCCCGCAAGGACGGTGCGGGCGCCCTGCTCGCCGCCGAGGGCCTGCCCGGCGTCGTCGGCTCGGTCGCGGCCCTGCTGAGCGTCGACGCGCGCGACGAGGAGGCGGTCGTCGCCGCCCTCGGCGCGCTCGCCGACGCGGTCGCCGTCGAGTCGGTCGACGCGGCCGTCGACGCGATCCGGCACCTGCGCACGGAGGACGCGGGCCGCGCCGCGCTCCTGGTCGCCGGTCCGGCCGCGGCCGCGGCGCGTGAGCTGCCGCCCGGAGCGGACCGAGCCGTCGACCTCGTGCAGGCGCCCGCGGCCGTGCGGGACGCCGTGCACGCGCTGCTCGCCGACGTCGTGGTGGTCGACGACCTGGCCGCGGCGCGCGCGGTCCTCGCGGCGCACCCGGACGTCGTCGTGGCGACGCGGACCGGTGACGTGCTGTCGCGGCACCGCGCCTCGGGCGGGTCGGCGTCGGCGCCCAGCGCGCTGCACCTGCAGGCCGCGCTCGAGACCGCGCGCGAGGTCGGGGCGCGCGCGACGGCCGACGCCGAGCGGCTGCGCTTCGAGCTCACGGCCGCGCGCGACGCGCGGTCCGCCGCGCAGCGGGCCGTCGACGACACGCTCGACCGCCTCAACGAGTCCGACGCGGCGCTCGCGGCCGTCGCCGAGCAGCTGGGGCACCTGGGCTCGGCGGCCCGGGCCGCACGGGCCGAGGCCGAGCGCGTCGAGCGCTCCCTCGAGGCGGCCGGCACGACCCTCGCCGAGGACCACGCGACGCTCGCGGAGCTCACGGCGCGGCTCGCGGCCGTGCAGGAGGCGCCCGAGGACGCCGAGGCGGCCATCGCCGAGGCGACGGCGCGGCGCGACGCCGACGCGGCCGCGGCGACGGCGGCGCGGTCGCGCGAGACCGAGGCGCGGCTGACGCTGCGCACGAGCGAGGAACGCGCGCGGGCGCTCGCCGGTCGGGCGCAGTCGCTCGAGCGCGCGGCGGCGGCCGAGCGCGCGGCGCGCGAGCGGGCGGCCCGGCGCGAGCGCGAGCGTGCGCGCCAGGTGGCCGTCGCGCGCGCCGTGCACGCGGGCGCGGTCCGGACCGGTGAGCTGCTCGACCGTGCGCTGCAGCGCGCCGCGCACGAGCGGGACGCGGCGGAGGCCGCGCGCGCCGAGCGCGACCGTGCGCTGGGCGAGGTCCGCTCCCGGGTCGACGCGCTCGCGCGCGACCTCGCCGAGCTCACGGACGTCGCGCACCGCGACGAGGTCGCCCGCGCCGAGCAGCGCCTGCGCGTCGAGCAGCTCGAGACCCGCGCCGTCGAGGAGCTGGGCCTGGACCCTGACGTGCTGCTCGACGAGTTCGGGCCGCACCGTGACGTGCCGGTCGTGCTCCCGCCGGGCGTCGAGCCCGACCCGGAGGCGGCGACGGCGGTGCCGTACGTGCGCACCGAGCAGGAGAAGCGGCTGCGCGCCGCGGAGCGTGCGCTCGCGCAGCTGGGCCGCGTGAACCCGCTCGCGCTCGAGGAGTTCGCCGCGCTCGAGGAGCGGCACCGGTTCCTGGTCGAGCAGCTCGCGGACCTCAAGAAGTCGCGCGCGGACCTGCTCGAGATCGTCAAGGAGATCGACGAGCGCGTCGAGCAGGTGTTCGCGGACGCGTACCGGGACACGGCGGCGGCGTTCGACGAGGTCTTCCCGCGGCTGTTCCCGGGCGGCGAGGGTCGGCTCGTCCTCACGGACCCGGACGACATGCTGACGACGGGCATCGAGGTCGAGGCGCGCCCCGCCGGCAAGAAGGTCAAGCGGCTGTCGCTGCTGTCGGGCGGCGAGCGCTCGCTGACGGCGGTCGCGCTGCTGGTCGCGATCTTCAAGGCGCGCCCCAGCCCGTTCTACGTCATGGACGAGGTCGAGGCGGCGCTCGACGACGCGAACCTCGGGCGGCTGCTCGAGATCTTCCGGGAGCTCCAGGACGACTCGCAGCTCATCGTCGTGACGCACCAGAAGCGGACGATGGAGATCGCGGACGCGCTGTACGGCGTCACGATGCGGGGCGACGGCGTGACCACGGTCGTGAGCCAGCGCATGGGGGAGGGCGAGTCGGCCTGACGCCGGCGCGCCGCGCACGTTTCATCCCATGACCGGCTCGTGACCTGGTCGGACGCCCAGATCGCGGCGCATGTGAAGGTTTGGCGCGGGTTCCGGCGGGGTCGCGCGCGGTGCCGCGCGTGTCGCGGATGCGCGACGGAGACTTGTCACGTGCTCGTCGTGATGGTCGTCCTCGTCTCGCTCGCCGTCGCCGCCGCCGTGCTGGTGGTGGTGAGCGTCACGACCGAGCACGAACGCGACGGCGAGAGCGGCTGGCAGGCGTTCCGGCGCGGGCTGCGCGCCCGTCGTCACCCCGACGAGGTGCAGCGCGAGGCCGCGCGCGCCGCGGCCGCCGACCCGGTCGACCTCTCGCTCGCGGACTTCCTGCGCGCGACCGCGTCCGAGGGCGACGGGTACCTGCACCCCGAGGAGATCACCGAGGACCTCCAGCGGGCGCGCGAACGCGCCGCGCAGGTGCTGCGCGCGCGTCGCGAGCACGGCGGGGACGTCGCGACCGGCTGACCCCCGCGCGGCCCCCGGGCCGCGTCGGCTCGCCCTCACCGCCGCCCGCCCGACAGACTGTCCACGTGGACCTCAACGATCTCCTGCCGTACCTCATCGGCGCGCCCGTGCTGGTCGCCGGCGCCGTGGCCGCCGTCGTCGTGCGCCGACGCCGCCCGGGCGCCCCGACCGCCGACGAGCGCACCGCGCCGCCCGCCGGGACGACGTCGTCGACGACCGCACCGCCGGAGGCGCCCGCGCCCGACGTCGCGACGCCTGCCGCCACGACCGACGCGGCGGCGCCCGGCGTCGAGGTCCCCGACACGGCCGAGCTCACGACCGCGCCGCCGCTCGAGACGCCCGCGCCGACCGCCGGCCGCCTGCGTCGCCTGCGCGAGCGGCTCGCGCGCTCGGGCTCGCCGCTGGGCACGCGGCTGCTCGGCGTCCTGTCGCGCGACCACCTCACCGAGGACGACTGGGACGAGCTCGAGGAGACGCTGCTGCTCGCCGACGTCGGCGCCGGCCCCACCGACGAGCTCATCGCGGCCCTGCGCACGCGCGTGCGCGTCGACGGCCTGCGCGACGGCGCGCAGGCGCGCGAGGTGCTGCGCGAGCAGCTGCTCGCGCTCGTCGACCCGACGCTCGACCGCTCGCTGCGCACGTCGCCCACCACCGGCGAGGACGGCACGCGCGTGCCGGCCGTCGTGCTCGTCGTCGGAGTCAACGGCACCGGCAAGACGACGACCGTCGGCAAGCTCGCGCGCGTCCTCGTCGCCGACGGCAGCAGCGTCGTGCTCGGTGCGGCGGACACGTTCCGCGCGGCCGCGGCCGACCAGCTCGAGACGTGGGGCTCGCGCGTGGGCGTGCCGACCGTGCGCTCGGACCGCGACGGCGCCGACCCGGCCGCGGTCGCGTTCGACGCGGTGCGCGCGGGCGTCGCGGACGGCGCCGACGTCGTGCTCGTCGACACCGCGGGCCGCCTGCAGAACAAGGCGGGCCTCATGGACGAGCTCGGCAAGATCACGCGCGTCATCACGCGCACCGCGCCCCTGTCCGAGGTGCTGCTCGTGCTCGACGCGACGACCGGCCAGAACGGCCTCAACCAGGCGCGGGTCTTCGGCGAGGTGGCCGGGGTCACGGGCATCGTGCTGACCAAGCTCGACGGCACGGCCAAGGGCGGCATCGTCGTGGCCGTGCAGCGCGAGCTCGGCGTGCCCGTCAAGCTCGTGGGGCTCGGCGAGGGCCCCGACGACCTCGCACCGTTCGACCCCGAGGCGTTCGTCGACGGCCTGCTCGAGGGCTGACACGGCGACCAGGGGCCGGGACGCGCCGTCCCGGCCCCTGGACGCCCGCCCGGCACGAAACGCAACGTTTACGCGCAGGGGCCTGCTGTCACACGTGCGTAACCGCACCGCCCGTCGAGCGAAACGGCACCGCTCCACAGTTGTCCCCGTCCGGCCGCCAGGCTGGCGAGGGGAGAGCAGACATGGAGTGGGACACCGGAGCGGCGGCCTGGATGCTGACGTCAGCATCGCTCGTGCTCCTCATGACGCCGGCGCTGGCGTTCTTCTACGGGGGCATGGTCCGCGGCAAGTCCGTCCTCAACATGATGATGATGTCGTTCGGCGCGATGGGCGTCGTCGGCGTGGTCTACGTGCTGTGGGGCTGGTCGATGTCGTACGGCTCGGACGTCGCCGGGATCTTCGGCAACCCGTTCGACCAGTTCGGCCTGAGCGGCACGCTGTTCGACGCGGACGGCGCGGCGATCGCGAGCCCGCTCGGCAACTACCCGCAGGTGATCGACGTCGCGTTCCAGGTGACGTTCGCGATCATCACGGTCGCGCTCATCAGCGGCGCGCTCGCGGACCGCGTCAAGTTCGGCACGTGGATCGCGTTCGTCGCGGTCTGGGTGACGGTCGCGTACTTCCCGATGGCCCACATGGTGTGGGGCGGCGGCCAGCTCTCGGGCGCCGAGGGCTCGATCGCGGCGGCGATCTTCGGCACCACCGACGGCGCGGCGAACACGGCGCCGATCGACTTCGCGGGCGGCACGGTCGTCCACATCAACGCCGGTGTCGCGGCCCTCGTGCTCGCGCTCATCATCGGCAAGCGCAAGGGCTTCGGCACCGAGGCGATGCGCCCGCACAACCTGCCGTTCGTCATGCTGGGCGCCGCGCTGCTGTGGTTCGGCTGGTTCGGCTTCAACGCCGGCTCGGCGTTCGGCGCCAACGAGACCGCGGGCCTCGCGTGGGTCAACACGACGGTCTGCACGGCCGCAGCCATGCTCGCCTGGCTCGTCACCGAGAAGTTCCGCGACGGCCACGCGACGTCGCTCGGCGCCGCGTCGGGCATCGTGGCCGGCCTGGTCGCGATCACGCCGGCCGCGGGTGCGCTGCGCCCCGTGACCTCGATCGTGCTGGGCGTCGTCGCCGGCGTGCTCTGCGCGCTGGCCGTCGGCCTGAAGTACAAGTTCGGGTACGACGACTCGCTCGACGTCGTGGGCGTCCACCTGGTCGGCGGCCTCGTCGGCACGGTGATGATCGGCTTCCTGGCGGACGAGGGCGGCCTGTTCTTCGGCGGCGGTGCGAACCTCCTCGTCATCCAGGTCGTGATCGCGCTCGTCGCGGTCCTGTTCTCGGGTCTGACCACCGCGGTCATCGGCCTGATCCTCAAGGCCACGCTCGGCTGGCGCGTCTCGCAGGACGTCGAGGTCGGCGGCATCGACCTCGCGGTGCACGGCGAGACCGCGTACGAGAACCTGGGTGGCGCCCGCATCGTGTCGGAGGTGAAGTGATGACGAAGCTCGTGACGGCGGTCATCCAGCCGCATCGGCTGGACGACGTGAAGTCGGCCCTCGAGGCCGCCGGGGTCCGCGGCCTCACGGTCAGCGAGGCCAGCGGCTACGGCCGGCAGCGCGGCCACACCGAGGTCTACCGGGGCGCGGAGTACACCGTCGACCTCGTCCCGAAGGTGAAGATCGACGTGCTCGTCGCCGACGAGGACGTGGCCGGGGTCACCGAGGTGATCGTCCAGGCGGCGCAGACCGGCAAGATCGGCGACGGCAAGGTGTGGGTCGTCCCGGTCGAGGACGTGGCACGCGTCCGCACCGGCGAGCACGGCGACGACGCGCTCTGAGCGCGCTCCGAGCAGGAGGGGTCACGGCTCACCGATGACGAACGGACGGCCGCCCGCGGGGGGCGCGGCCGGGCACGGGTCCCAGCAGCAGGTCCCGCACCCCGCCGGGGTGCGGGACCTGCGTGCTGCACGGCTCGACCTGGCCGCACGGATGACGGGTCCGGGCAGCGACGGCGTCGCCCGCCGCCGCGCGATCGCCGACCTCGTGGTCGGCGCTCTCGCGCGCCTGTGGGACGAGGCCACGGAGGGAAGGGAGCTCCAGGGCGTCGCGCTGGGCGTGGTCGGCAGCGTGGGGCGCGGCGACGCGAGCCCGGTGTCGGACCTCGACCTGCTGCTCGTGCACGAGGGGCGCGGGCACTCGGCCGACGAGCTCGCGCGGCTCGCCGAGCGCCTGTGGTACCCGATCTGGGACGCGGGTCTCGACCTCGACCACTCGGTGCGCTCGCTCGCGCAGTGCCGCCAGGTCGCGTCGAAGGACCTGCCCGCGGCGGTCGGCCTGCTCGAGCTGCAGCCGGTCGCGGGCGACGGCCTCGTCGTCGCGCGCGCGACGTCGGCCCTGCTGGCGGACTGGCGCTCGGCGGCGCGCCGCCGGCTGCCCGAGCTGCTGGCCTCGACGCGGCAGCGCGCCGACCGGCACGGCGAGCTGGCGTACCTCATCGAGCCCGACCTCAAGGAGGCGCGTGGCGGCATCCGCGACGCGGTCGTGCTGTCGGCGCTGGCGGCGACGTGGCTGACCGACCGGCCGCACGGTGCGGTCGACCACGCGTACGCGCACCTGCTCGACGTGCGCGACGCGGTGCAGGTCGTGACGCGCCGGCACACCAACCGGCTGCTGCAGGCGGACCAGGACGAGGTCGCGGCGCTCGTCGGCTTCGACGACCGCGACGACCTGCTCGCGTCGATCGCCGAGGCGGGCCGCGTGATCTCGTACGCGCTGGACACGACGGCTCGCAACGCGCGGCAGGCGCTGCAGCGGCCCGCGCGCGGGCCGATGCTCGTGCGCGGCCGCCGGACTCCGCCGCGGCTGCGGACCATCGCCGAGGGGCTCGTCGAGCACGATGGCGAGCTCGTGCTCGCGGTCGACGCGCGGCCCGCGGACGACCCGGTGCTGTCGCTGCGGGCCGCCGCGACCGCGGCACGCACGGGTCTGGTGCTCTCGCCCGTGACCGTCGCGAGCCTCGAGGCGACGCCGCCCCTGCCCGTGCCCTGGCCGCGTCCCGCGCGCCAGCAGCTGCTGCACCTGCTGGGCGCCGGCGCCGCGCAGGTGCCGGTCTGGGAGGCGCTCGACCTCGCGGGCGTCGTGACGACGTGGATCCCGGAGTGGGCGGGCGTGCGCAACCGGCCGCAGCGGTCGGCGATCCACCGGCACACGGTCGACCGGCACCTCGTCGAGACCGTCGCGCGCGCCGGCCGTGACCGGCGCGCGGTCGACGCGCCCGACACGCTGCTGCTCGCGGCGCTCCTGCACGACGTCGGCAAGCGCGCCGGCGCGGGGGACCACGCGGTCGAGGGGGCGCGGCTCGCGGGGCCGATCGTCACGCGCATGGGGTTCGGGGAGGACGTCGCGGCCGACGTCACGCGGCTCGTGCGCGAGCACCTCACCCTCGCGGAGCTCGCGACCACCGCGGACCCCGACGACCCGGCGACGCTCGCGCGGCTGCTCGACGCGGTCGACCACCGCGCCGACCTGCTCGCGCTGCTGCGCGCGCTCACCGAGGCCGACGCGTCGGCGGCGGGCCCCGCGGCCTGGACGACGTGGCGCGCCACGCTCGTCGACGACCTCACGCGCCGGGCCTCGCAGGCGCTGGCGGGTACCCTGGGACGTCCGTAGCCGTTCCGTCCGACCCCGCGAGGCCAGGTTGTTCGCCACCCTCTCCGACCGTCTCACGTCGACGTTCAAGAACCTGCGCGCGAAGGGGCGCCTCTCCGAGGCGGACATCGACGCCACGATCCGCGAGATCCGGCGTGCGCTGCTCGACGCCGACGTCGCGGTCCCGGTGGTGCGCCAGTTCACGGGCGCGGTGCGCGAGCGCGCGCTGTCGGCCGAGGTCTCCGGCGCGCTCAACCCCGCGCAGCAGGTCGTCAAGATCGTCAACGACGAGCTCGTCGGGATCCTCGGCGGCCAGACGCGCACGGTCGCGTTCGCGAAGCAGCCGCCGACCGTCATCCTGCTCGCGGGTCTGCAGGGCGCGGGCAAGACGACGCTCGCGGGCAAGCTCGCGCTGTGGCTGCGCGAGCAGGGCCACACGCCGCTGCTCGTCGCGGCCGACCTGCAGCGCCCCAACGCGGTGACCCAGCTCCAGGTCGTCGGCGAGCGCGCGGGTGTGCCCGTCTACGCGCCGCACCCCGGCAACCAGGGCTCGGACGACGTGCTTCCGGCCGGTGCGGACCCGGTGGCGGTCGCGCGCTCGGGCCTCGAGACCGCGCGCCAGCGTCAGCACGACGTGCTGATCGTCGACACCGCGGGTCGTCTCGGCGTCGACGCCGAGCTCATGTCGCAGGCCGCCGACATCCGCGACGCGGTCGACCCCGACGAGATCCTGTTCGTCGTCGACGCGATGATCGGCCAGGACGCCGTGACGACCGCGCAGGCGTTCGCCGACGGCGTCGGCTTCACCGGTGTCGTGCTGTCGAAGCTCGACGGCGACGCGCGCGGCGGTGCCGCGCTGTCGATCGCGAGCGTCACGGGCCGCCCGATCATGTTCGCCTCGACCGGTGAGAAGCTCACCGACTTCGAGGTGTTCCACCCCGACCGCATGGCGTCGCGCATCCTCGACATGGGCGACGTCCTCACGCTCATCGAGCAGGCCGAGAAGGCGTTCGACGCCGAGCAGGCCGAGAAGATGGCCGGCAAGCTCGTCGGCGGCGAGGACTTCACGCTCGAGGACTTCCTCGTGCAGATGCAGCAGCTCAAGAACATGGGCTCGCTGAAGAAGATGTTCGGGATGCTGCCGGGCATGGGCCAGATGCGCGAGGCCCTGGAGAACTTCGACGAGCGCGAGGTCGACCGCATCGAGGCGATCATCCGCTCGATGACGCCCGGCGAGCGGCAGAACCCCAAGATCATCAACGGCTCGCGGCGCGCGCGCATCGCGCGCGGCTCGGGCACCACGACGAGCGAGATCAACCAGCTGCTCGAGCGGTTCGAGGGCGCGAAGAAGATGATGCGCCAGATGGCCCGCGGCGGCGGCATGCCCGGCGGCATGCCGGGCATGGGCAACCTGCCGGGCATGGGCGGCAAGAAGTCGCGCGGCCGGCAGGCGCCGCCCAAGCGCGGCAAGGGCGCACGGTCGGGCAACCCCGCGAAGCGGGCCGAGCAGGAGCGGGCCGCCGCGGCGCGCGCGGCGGGCGAGGCGCCTCCCGCGCCGTCCGGGTCGGCGTTCGGGCTCGGCGGCGCCGCCCCGGCGCAGGACGACGCGGCGTTCGACCCGGGCAGCCTGCCCGCGGGGCTGGGCGACCTGTTCAAGGGGCGCTGACCGGCGCGTGATCACGCACCTGCGCGGCACCGTGGTGCTCGGCGACGAGCACGAGGTCGGCGAGGCGTGGGTCGTGGGGGACCGGCTCACGCTCGAGCAGCCGGCGGGGGCGCCCGAGGCGGTGCTCGAGGGCTGGGTGCTGCCCGGGCTGGTGGACGTGCACTGCCACGTCGGCCTCGCGGCCGACGGTGCGGTCGACGCGGCGACGGCCGAGCGGCAGGCGGTCGCCGACCGCGACGCGGGCGTGCTGCTGGTCCGGGACGCCGGCTCGCCCGCGGACACCGCGTGGGTGCACGCGCGCGACGACCTGCCCCGTCTGCTGCGCGCGGGCCGGCACCTCGCGCGACCCAAGCGGTACCTGCGGCACTACGGCCGGGAGCTCGCCGACCCGGCCGACCTGCCGGACGCCGTCCGCGAGGAGGCCGCGCGCGGCGACGGCTGGGTCAAGCTCGTGGCCGACTGGATCGACCGCGACCTCGGTGCCGACGGCGACCTCCGGCCGCTGTGGCCGGACGACGTCCTCGCCGCCGCGGTCGCCGCCGCGCACGATGCGGGCGCGCGCGTCACGGCGCACACGTTCAGCCACGAGGCGCTCGACCCGCTGCTGGACGCGGGCGTCGACTGCCTCGAGCACGCGACGGGCGCCACGCCTGCCCAGGTCGAGCGCATCGCGGCAGCGGGTGTCCCGGTGACGGCGACGCTGCTGCAGGTGGGGCAGTTCGGCGCCATCGCGGCGCAGGGGGAGGCGCGCTACCCGCGGTTCGCGGCGCGCATGCGCGCGATGCACGAGCGGCGGTACGCGCACGTGCGGGACCTGCACGACGCCGGGGTGCCGCTGCTGGTCGGCACCGACGCCGGCGGCACCATCGGCCACGGGCGCATCGCGGACGAGGCGGCCGAGATGGTGCGCGCCGGCCTGCCCGCGCACGACGTCGTCGCGGCCGCGTCGTGGCGCACGCGCGCGTGGCTCGGCGTGCCCGGGATCGCGGAGGGCGCGAGCGCGGACGTCGTCGTCTACGCGGCCGACCCGCGCCGCGACGTCGCCGAGCTGGCGCGTCCCGCGGCCGTCGTGCTGCGCGGGACGCGGGTGCGGTAGCCGTCGCGGTCGAGCGCCCGGACCCCGCCGAGCCGGTCGGTCCGTTGCGGCTCGTTCACTACTTCGACGCGCGTCGGGGTCCCTTCCGGTCGCTCAGCGCGCTGCCACCCGACGAGGCGCGCCGCGCAGGGCGGGACGCCGCGCGCACCGTTCTCGCAGCACATGGTCGTCGAGCCGTGCGCGTGGCTGGCGGGCTGGTACGCGCGACCCGCCGCGGTGGAGTGCGGCAGCGACGCGTTCGACCCGGGGGTGCTGTCGTTCACGTACGGCGACCTGTTCCCGACCTTCAGCCCGCACGTCCGTGACGGCCGCGAGCACCGGGCGCGCGTGTCCACGCTCGACGGGATCCGCGAGCTGCTCGGGCGGATCGGGACGCCGCAGCGGTGGGACGCCGGCCGGCACGGTCCCGAGCGGTACGTCGAGGTGCAGGTCTGGCAGGACGCGGCGACCGTGCTGTCGCGCACACGGCCGCTCGTCGCGGGCCCCGGGACGCCGTCGGGCACCGCCACCTGACCGGCTCCGACGCGGCGCTCGCGCGCGGGATTGGTCGTGCGCGCGCCATCTGGCAGAATGGCCCGCTGTACTCGGCCCGTGCAGCCCCTCTACCTGCCCGGTGCCGCGTCCTCCGGCCCGACCGGCGCGCCCCACCCCACGGGCGGCACCGTGACGCCACCCCGCAGACATTCAGGAGAACACCACCTCGTGGCTACGAAGATCCGCCTCAAGCGCCTCGGCAAGATCCGCCAGCCGTACTACCGCATCGTCGTCGCCGACTCGCGCACCAAGCGCGACGGTCGCGTGATCGAGGAGATCGGCAAGTACCACCCCACCGAGGAGCCCTCGCTCATCGAGATCACCTCGGAGCGCGCGCAGTACTGGCTCGGCGTCGGCGCCCAGCCCACCGAGCAGGTCCTCGCGCTGCTCAAGGTCACCGGCGACTGGCAGAAGTTCAAGGGCCTGCCGGGTGCCGAGGGCACGCTGCGCACCAAGGCCGCCAAGGCCGACCCGAAGGCCGCCGTCGAGGCCGCCGCCGCCGACGCCGAGAAGGTCAAGGCCACGGCGTCCGAGAAGAAGGCCGCCGCCGCGACCGAGACCGCCGACGAGGCGGCTCCCGCCGAGGACGAGCAGGCCTGATGCTGGCCGACGCGCTCGAGCACCTGGTGCGGGGCATCGTCGACCACCCCGACGACGTGCGCGTGCGCTCGTCGTCGCTGCGACGCGGCGAGATGCTCGAGGTGCGCGTGCACCCCGAGGACCTCGGACGCGTCATCGGCCGCTCGGGCCGCACGGCCCGCGCGCTGCGCACGGTGGTCGGCGCGCTGTCGACCGACGGTGCCGTGCGCGTCGACGTGGTCGACGTCGACCGGCGCTGACCAGGACACCCGACGGCCCGGTCCCTCGACGAGGGGCCGGGCCGTCGTCGTCCCCGACGACGCGTCGGGGGAGGGAGTGACGATGCTGCTGACCGTGGCACGGATCGGCCGCGCGCACGGGCTGCGCGGCGAGGTCGCGCTCGACGTGCGCACCGACGCGCCCGACGAGCGGTTCGTCGTCGGCGCGCGGTTCGTCACCGAGCCCGCGTCGGCGGGGCCGCTCGAGGTCGTGCGCGTGCGGACCGCGCAGGGCCGGTGGTACGTGACGTTCGCGCAGGCCGCCGACCGGACCGCGGTCGAGGCGCTGCGCGGCGTCGACCTCCTGGTCGACACCGACGAGGACGAGGACGACGAGGACGGCTGGTACCAGCACGAGCTCGTCGGCCTGCGCGTCGAGCACGTCGCCGACGGACGCGTGCTGGGCGAGGTCGTCGGCCTCGAGCACCTGCCGGCGCACGACCTGCTCGTCGTCCGCGAGCCCGACGGCGCGCGCACGCTCGTGCCGTTCGTCGAGGCCATCGTCCCGGTCGTGGACGTGCCCGGCGGCCGTGTCGTGCTCGACCCGCCCGGCGGGCTCCTCGCCGCCGACGCCGAGCACCTCGTCGTGAGCGACGAGACCCGCGGCGACGCGGTCGAGGGCTGAGCCGTGCGCGTCGACGTCGTCTCGATCTTCCCCGAGTACCTGGCCGCGCTCGACCTGTCGCTCGTCGGCAAGGCGCGCACGTCCGGCCTGCTCGACCTGCACGTGCACGACCTGCGCGACTGGACCGACGACCGGCACCGCACGGTCGACGACACGCCGTTCGGCGGGGGCGCGGGCATGGTCATGCGGCCCGACGTGTGGGGTCGGGCGCTCGACGACGTCATGACGCCCGACGCGCACCTCCTCGTGCCGTCGCCGGCCGGGCGGCCGTTCACGCAGCGGATGGCCGAGGAGCTCGCCGGCGAGCAGCAGCTCGTGGTCGCGTGCGGCCGCTACGAGGGCATCGACGCGCGCGTCGTGGAGCACTACGCGGCCCGGGGGCGCGTCACCGAGCTGTCGCTCGGCGACTACGTGCTCAACGGCGGCGAGGTCGCGGCGCTCGTCGTGGTCGAGGCCGTGGCGCGGCTGCTGCCGGGCGTGGTCGGCAACCCGGCGTCGCTCGTCGAGGAGTCCCACGGTGCGGCCGGGCTGCTGGAGTACCCCGTCTACACCAAGCCCGCGTCCTGGCTCGAGCACGACGTGCCCGACGTGCTGCTGTCGGGCCACCACGCGCGCATCGAGCGCTGGCGTCGCGACCAGGCGCTCGAGCGCACGGCGCGGCGCCGACCGGACCTGCTGACCGCGCTCGACCCCGCGACGCTCGACCGCCACGACCTCGAGGTGCTCGCCGCGTGCGGGTGGGTCGTGACGGACGGGCGCTGGGAGCAGCACCCGCCCGACTGACGCCGCCGTTCCCGGCGGGCCCCTCCGCTGCGGATTCGGTCGCGCGGTCGCGTTGTGGCAGACTGTCTCCTCGGTGTGCGTCCGCCGCCTCTCTGCCGCAGGGGAGGGTGACAGCGACGCGCGGCCCGGGACGGCCACGGCCCCCGGTCCCACCGACCCAGACCCGAACCACGGGCGCGTGCCCTGCCCCGGCAGCGCGTGCGCCCGTCGATCACGCTCCTGACCTGCGGCAGGGCGGGGAAGCGACACGACATGCAGACGCTCGACGCGATCGACGCAGCATCGCTGCGCCAGGACGTCCCGGAGTTCCGCCCCGGCGACACGCTCAAGGTCAACGTGAAGGTCGTCGAGGGCAACCGCTCCCGCGTCCAGGCGTTCCAGGGTGTCGTCATCGCCCGTCAGGGCGCCGGCGTCCGCGAGACGTTCACGATCCGCAAGATCAGCTTCGGCGTCGGCGTCGAGCGCACGTTCCCCGTGCACTCGCCCTCGCTCGACTCGATCGAGGTCGTGACGCGCGGTGACGTCCGCCGCGCGAAGCTGTACTACCTGCGCGCCCTTCGCGGCAAGAAGGCGAAGATCAAGGAGAAGCGCGAGCAGGCTCCGGCCAAGAAGGCCTGAGCCCCGCGCTCCCGGCACGTCGCGACGGGCGGTCACCCCACGGGTGGCCGCCCGTCGTCGTCCCGGAGCGGCGTGACGCGGCACGGCGCGTCCAGGTCCCGCCCAGGTTCGGTCTCGCGGTCCGGGTCCGCACCCACGGGATGTCCGGTCCGTGTCAGAGTGTGTCGGTGAGCCAGCCCCACGCCGAGGGGACGGGACCGACGCCGTCCTCGTCCCGCACGTCCCCCGAGCAGCACGACGTCCGTCCGTCGTGGGCGCCGACGAGCGCGGGCGCACCCGCGTCGCCCGCGGCGGCGGACGGTCCGCGAGCAGAGGAGGAGACCGTGCCCCAGCGGCGCCGGCGCGACCGCGAGCCCCGACGACGCAGCACGGCCTGGTCCTGGCTGCGCGAGACCGCGATCATCCTGGTCAGTGCGCTCGTGCTGTCGCTCGTGGTGAAGACGTTCCTCGTGCAGGCGTTCTTCATCCCGTCCCAGTCGATGCACGACACCCTCGTCGAGAACGACCGGATCCTCGTCAGCAAGCTCACGCCCGGGCCGTTCGACCTGCGGCGCGGCGACATCGTGGTCTTCAAGGACCCGGGCGGCTGGCTCACGCCCGAGGTGCAGAAGCCGCGCAGCGCGCTCGCCGAGGCCACCAACGAGGCGCTGACGTTCGTCGGGCTGCTCCCGCAGGACGCCGGCGAGCACCTCGTGAAGCGGGTGATCGGCCTGCCCGGCGACCACGTGGCGTGCGCCGGGCCCGGCCAGCCGGTGACCGTGAACGGCGTGCCGCTCGACGAGACGTACCTCGCGCCGGGTTCCCAGCCCAGCGAGATGGCGTTCGACGTCGTCGTGCCCGCGGACTCGCTGTGGCTCATGGGCGACAACCGGCAGCAGTCCGCGGACTCGCGTCGCAACATGGGACGGCCCGGGGGCGGCTCGGTGCCGATGGAGAACGTCGTCGGCGTTGCGTTCGTCACCGTGTGGCCGCTCGACCGGTTCACGGTCCTGAGCAACCCGTCCGACGTGTTCGCGAACGTGCCCGACGCCGGATGACCCAGGTCGACGTCGGGCGTGCGGTGCGGGCGCCGCGGCGTGCGGCGCCGCGCACGCCGCCGCACCTGCGGCACGAGCGGGCGCTGCTGCGCACGGGGCTGCGTTACGTCGCGGGGATGGACGAGGTCGGGCGCGGGTCGCTCGCCGGGCCCGTCTCGGTGGGCGTGGTCGTGGTCGACGCGGCGACGCGGTCCGCGCCGCGCGGCGTCGCGGACTCGAAGCTGCTGACGCCCGCCGCGCGCGAGGCGCTGCTGCCCGCGCTGGGCAGGTGGGGCGTCGCGCGCGCGGTCGGCCACGCGTCGCCCGACGAGATCGACGAGCGCGGGATCGTCGCGGCGCTGCGCCTCGCCGGCACGCGGGCCCTGCTGCGGGTGCTCGACGTCGTCGAGCGGGTCGACGCCGTGGTGCTCGACGGCTCGCACGACTGGCTGACGCCGCCCGAGCCCGACCTGTTCGGCACGCAGGACGACCTGTTCGCCGAGCCGCGCGCGTTCGAGCCGCCGGCGGTGCACCTGAGGGTGAAGGCGGACCGCTCGTGCGCGAGCGTGGCCGCGGCGAGCGTCCTGGCCAAGTGCGAGCGCGACGCGTTGATGGTGCGGCACGCCGCCGCCCACCCCGCGTACCGCTGGGACGAGAACAAGGGGTACGCCGCGCCCGAGCACCTCGCGGCGCTGCGCGAGCACGGTCCGACGCCGCTGCACCGACGCTCGTGGCGGCTGCCGGCCGTGCAGGAGCGGCCGGTGGAGGCGAGCGGGCCCGGGTGGCACGCCGAGCCCCTGCTGCCCGACGGGGACCCCGCCGCGTCGTCGTGACCGTGCGATGGGGGATGATGGTCCGGTGAGCGCGGAGGACCTGGAGAACTACGAGACCGACATGGAGCTCGCGCTGTACCGCGAGTACCGCGACGTGGTCGGTCTGTTCGCGTACGTCGTCGAGACGGAGCGGCGGTTCTACCTCGCGAACCACGTGGACCTGCAGGTGCGGTCCGCGGCGGGCGAGGTGTACTTCGAGCTCACGCTGGTCGACGCGTGGGTCTGGGACGTGTACCGCTCGGCGCGGTTCGTGAAGTCCGTGCGCGTGGTGACGTTCAAGGACGTCAACGTCGAGGAGCTGGCCAAGGCCGAGCTCGATCTCGGGTCCGGGAGCGGCTTCCCTCGCTGACGCGCCCGCGAGGACGCCGAGCCATCCCCAGCCCCGGGCACCGCACGGCGTCGCACCGACGGTCGTCGACGTGGCCTCGGCACGCCGCCGCGTGGCGCAGTGTCGTCGCCGGAGGTGGTCGACGTGCGGGCGAAGGACGCGGTCGGGCGGTACGGCGAGGACGTGGCGGCGAGGTTCGTCACGCAAGCCGGGTGGACGGTGCTCGCGCGCAACTGGCGCTGCACGGAGGGTGAGCTCGACCTCGTCGCGCTCGACGGCGACGAGGTCGTCGCGGTCGAGGTGAAGACGCGACGCTCCACCGCCTACGGGCACCCCGCCGAGGCGGTGACGTTCCGCAAGCTGGCGCGCGTGCGACGCCTCACCGCGCGCTGGCTGCGCGAGCACGACGTGCGCGCCCGCTCGGTGCGCGTCGACGTGATCGCCGTCGTCGTGCCGCGCAGCGGTGCGGCGCAGGTCGAGCACCTCGTGGGGGTGGTCTGAGTGCTCGGTCGCACCAGCGCCGTCGCCCTCGTCGGGCTCACGGGGCACGTCGTGGACGTCGAGTCCCACCTCGCACCGTCGCTGCCGGCGTTCACGCTCGTCGGGCTGCCCGACGCGTCGCTCGCCGAGGCGCGCGACCGCGTCCGCGCGGCCGTCACCTCGAGCGGCCTCGCGTGGCCGAACCGCAGGATCACCGTCAACCTGTCACCCGCGACGCTGCCCAAGACGGGGTCCTCGTTCGACCTGGCCGTCGCGATCGCCACGCTTGCCGGCGCCGGTCTCGTCGACGCCGCGTCGGTGGCGGGGTGGGTGCACCTGGGCGAGCTCGGCCTCGACGGTCGGCTGCGGCCCGTGCGGGGCGTGCTCCCGGCCGTCGCCGCAGCCGTCGCCGCCGGCCGGCCGCGGGTCGTCGTGCCGCGCGGCAACGCGGCCGAGGCGGAGCTCGTCCCGGGTGCCCGGGTCCGCGCGGCGGACAGCCTCGCGCAGGTCGCCGCGCACCACGGGGCCGACGTCGAGGTCGCGGAGGTCGAGGCGGTGCCCGACGTCCTGGCGGCGCTCGCGGACCGGGACGAGCTCGACCTCGTCGACGTGCTGGGCCAGCAGGAGGCCCGGTTCGGCCTGGAGGTCGCCGCGGCCGGGCACCACCACCTGCTCATGGTCGGCCCGCCCGGTGCCGGCAAGACCATGCTCGCGGCGCGGCTGCCGGGCCTCCTTCCCGACCTGGACGAGGACGACGCCGTCGAGGTCACGGCGGTGCACTCGGTCGCGGGGACGTTCGATCCCGGCCGGGGGCTCGTGCGTCGCCCGCCCTACGAGGACCCGCACCACACCGCGACGCCCGCGAGCATCGTGGGGGGCGGGTCGGGCATGCCGCGCCCGGGCGCCGCGTCTCGCGCGCACCGCGGCGTGCTGTTCCTCGACGAGGCGCCCGAGTTCACGTCCGCCGTGCTGCAGACGCTGCGGCAGCCGCTCGAGCACGGCGAGCTCGTGCTGCACCGCTCCGCAGGCACGGCGCGGTACCCGGCGAGGTTCCAGCTGGTCCTCGCGGCCAACCCGTGCCCCTGCGGGCACGCCGTCGGCAAGGGGCTGGCCTGCACGTGCCGCCCGGAGCAGCGGCGCCGCTACTTCGGCAAGCTCTCGGGCCCGCTCCTCGACCGGGTCGACCTGCAGCTCGAGGTGCCGGCCGCCCGGTCGCTCGACGCCCCCGGTGAGGCGACCGCCGTCGTCGCTCGGCGCGTGCGCGCGGCGCGGGCCGCGCAGCGCGCGCGCTGGGCAGGCACGTCGTGGCGCTGCAACGGCGACGTGCCCGGGCGCGAGCTCCAGGCGCGGCTCGGCGCCGACCGTCGGCTCGTCGCCGACCTCGACCGCGCCGTCGACCGGGGCACGCTGAGCCTGCGCGGGGCCGACCGGGTGCTCCGCGTCGCGTGGACCGTCGCCGACCTCGCGGGGCGTGACGCGCCCGGGCGGCCCGACGTCGCCCAGGCGCTGCTGCTGCGGACCAGAGGGCACGGGGCGTGAGCGAGGGCGGGACGACGCCGGCGGCGTCCCGGGCGGACGGCGGCGCGGGGCGGCGGGCGCGCGCCGTGTGGAGCGCGCTCGTGGAGCCCGGCGACGAGGTCGCCGGAGCGCTCGTCGCGGCGTGCGGTGCGGCGCCCGCGCTGCACTGGGTCGACACGTCGATCCGCCGCGGGCACCCCGACTGGGACGCGCTCGAGGCGGCGGGCGGCGAGCTCGCGGCACCCGTGCGACGCCGCGTCGCGCGCGCCGTCGAGCGGTGGTCCGCCCGTCGCGCCTCGGTGGACCCCGAGCGGGACCTCGCCGCCGCGCGACGGTGCGGCGCGCGACTCGTCACACCCGACGACGGCGACTGGCCGGCGGGCCTGGACGACCTCGGCGGGGCCTCGCCCCACGCCTTGTGGGTCCGGGGCGACCTTCCTGCACGCGGTGCGCGCGCCGGGGCGGCGGCCGCGGCGGACGACGCGTCGCGGGTCGTCGCGCTGGTGGGGGCGCGGGCCAGCACGTCGTACGGCGAGCGCGTGGCCGTCGACCTGGCCGCCGACCTGGTCCGCCGCGGCTGGTGGGTGGCGTCCGGCGGCGCCTACGGCATCGACGCGGCGGCCCACCGGGGCGCGCTCCTCGCGGGTGGCGGGACGGTCGCGGTCCTCGCCGGCGGCGTCGACCGCGCCTACCCCGTGGGCAACGCCCGGCTGCTCGAGGAGATCGTGGTGTCCGGCGGTGCGGTGGTCAGCGAGGTGCCGCCGGGTGCCGCGCCGACGCGCAGCAGGTTCCTGCAGCGCAACCGGCTCATCGCCGCGCTGTCGTGCGCGACGGTCGTGGTGGAGGCGGCCTGGCGCTCGGGCGCCGCGAGCACCGCGCACCACGCCGCCCGGCTGCTGCGGCCGGTCGGGGCCGTGCCCGGGGCCGTGACCTCCGCCGCGTCCGCGGGGTGCCACCGGCTCCTGCGCGACGGCGTGGCGGTGTGCGTCACCGACGCGGACGAGGTGGTCGAGCTCGCCGGCCCGACGCGGCACCTCGCCCCCGCGGTCGAGGACGAGGGGCCGGCGGGGGAGGTGGACGGTCTCGACCCCGTCGCGCGGCGCGTGCACGACGGCCTGTCCCGCCGTGCGCCGCGCGACGTGGACGTGATCGCCGCGCGCTCGGGCGTGTCCGTCGCCGAGGCGCGTGCCGCTCTCGGTCTCCTGGAGCTCGACGGCCGGGCGCGCCGTCTCGCCGCGGGATGGGTCGTCGTCCCAGGTCATGAGTCGGGGAAGGGGTGAAATAGAACGGCGAACGGAGTAATCCCGACGCCGGATCGGACATTGGCCCCGAATTCGTGCGCGCATTCGACCTGGCGTCGAAATCGCCCCTTGTCGAACGGCGCGGGTCACGCCACCTTAGGGTCATGCACATGGCGAAGATCACGGCGGGAGACCCTCAGCGGGCTCTGCTGCGCAGTGACTTCGCCCTGCACCTGCACGCGCAGCGCGGCGTCTCCGCGAACACGGTGCGCGCGTACCTGGGTGACCTCGACCACCTCCTCGACCACGCGGCGCGGCACGGCGTGACGCAGCTCGCCGACGTCGACCTCGCGCTGCTGCGCGGGTGGCTCGCGGCCATGGTGCAGGACGGGCTCAGCAGGGCCACGCTGGCGCGACGCTCGGCGGCGGCCCGCACGTTCTTCACGTGGGCCACGCGCACCGGCCGCGTGCCGGTCGACCCGACGCTCCGTCTCGGCACGGCTCGTGCGGCGTCCGTGCTGCCCGCCGTCCTGGCCGTCGAGCCCGTCACGCGACTGCTCGACGCGGCGCGCGAACGGGCCGCGGACGCGGACCCGGTCCACCTGCGGGACTGGGCCGCTCTCGAGCTGCTCTACGCGACCGGCGCGCGCGTCGGCGAGCTCTGCGGGGCCGACGTCGACGACCTCGACCTCGGCCAGCTCACGCTGCGCGTGGTCGGCAAGGGCGACAAGGAGCGCGTCGTGCCGTTCGGTCGTCCCGCCGCGCGGGCCGTCGACGCCTGGCTCACGACCGGGCGGCCCCGCCTGGTCCGCGAGGGCTCCGGACCGGCGCTGCTCCTGGGGCGACGGGGTGGCCGCGCCGACCAGCGCCAGCTGCGCGCGGTCGTGCACGAGCTCGCCGCCGCGGTGGGCGTCGACGACGTCGCACCGCACGCGCTGCGGCACACGGCCGCGACGCACCTGCTCGAGGGGGGCTCCGACCTGCGCACCGTCCAGGAGATCCTCGGCCACGCCAGCCTGTCGACCACGCAGCGCTACACCCACGTCTCGGCCGAGCGGCTGCGCTCCGCCTTCCAGCTGGCCCACCCGCGGGCCTGACCACGATGCCCCCCGACCCCGTGCAGGGACCCTCACCCTGCTCGCACCGCACCCCTCACGAACGGAGCCGACGATGACGGCACTGCAGGACGCCCTCGCCGGCGCCGGTACCGCCACGGTCGCACGCACCTACGTCCCCGGGACGGCCCCCGCGGGGATCGTCCCCCAGCAGCGGTCCTCGGCCCCCGCGCGCGGGCTCGCCGCGGTGCCGCAGCGGGCCGACGCGGCGGACCTCGAGGTGCTGTGGGAGCGGTACACCACCACCCACTGCCCGCAGGCGCGCGAGCGGCTCATCCTGCACTTCGTCCCGCTGGTGACCGCCGTGGCCGGCCGCATCGGCATGCGGCTGCCGTCCACCGTCGAGCACGCCGACCTCGTGTCGTACGGCATGTTCGGGCTCATCGACGCCATCGAGAAGTACCGCACCGACCGTGCCGTGAAGTTCGAGTCGTACGCCTCCTCGCGCATCCGCGGCGCGATCATCGACGAGCTCCGGGCGATGGACTGGGTGCCGCGCTCCGTGCGGACCAAGGCGCGCGCCGTCGACCGCGCCTACGGCGAGCTCGAGGCCACCCTGCACCGTGCGCCGACCGAGGTCGAGGTCGCGGAGCGGCTCGAGATCCCGCTGCCCGAGCTGCGCGCGGTGTACTCCCAGCTCGCGTCCGTGAACATCGCGGCGCTCGACGAGCTGCTCGCCGGGAGCGACGACCGGCCCGGTGCCGCCACGCTGGCCGACACGCTCGGCGACCGCCGGGCCGAGGACCCGGCCGGCTCGGTCGAGGCGCAGGAGACGAAGTACCTGCTGTCGCGCGCGATCGAGTGCCTCGGTGAGCGCGAGCGCCTGGTCGTGGTGCTCTACTACTACGAGAGCATGACGCTCGCCGAGATCGGCCGCGTCCTCGGTGTCACCGAGTCGCGCATCTCGCAGATCCACACGGCCGCGATGACGCGGCTGCGCACGCGCCTGCTGGACGCCGAGCGCGCCTGAGCCGTCCGTCAGCCGGCCGGCGCCTCGAGCAGCACGACCGGACCGCGGCCCGGGAGCAGGTCCCACGGGTCGACGTACACGTCGCCCTCCCGCACGCCCCAGTGGACGCCGGGCCCGCCCTCGGTGCCGTGCGGGCTGCCCGCGACCACGCCCAGGGCGTCCCCGGCGAGCACGGCCTGGCCCACCGCGACCGTCGCCGACACGGGTTCCAGGCTGGAACGACGCCCGTCGGGGTGCAGGACCGTGACGACGCCGCGGTCGACGACCCGCCCCGCGAAGGTCACCACCCCGTCGGCCGGGGCGAGCACGGGAGCGCCCGCCGCCGCGGCGACGTCGACCCCGCGGTGCCCGGGGAGCCACGGACGGGGCGGGGGCGCGAACGCGCGCACGACCACGGGTGCCTCGACCGGGGGTCGGTACGCGGCAGGTGGGGCGGGGGGCGGCGGCGCGCCGCCGGCACCGGTGGCGAGCGCCAGGGCGACGTAGGCGCCGACCGTGGCGACGACGGCACCCGTCACCGCCCGTGCGGTGCGGCGGCGGGCGGGGGCGGCGGGCAGGGCGGCTGCTGGCATGCGGTGAGGTTCGCGGGGCGCGGCGCCGGGCGCCGGCGTCGCGCGCGGTCCTGTGGGCA
The DNA here is from genome assembly GCF_000986825.1 of Cellulomonas sp. FA1. Lineage (NCBI taxonomy): Bacteria > Bacillati > Actinomycetota > Actinomycetes > Micrococcales > Cellulomonadaceae > Cellulomonas > Cellulomonas sp. FA1. The sequence goes on from NZ_LBMY01000001.1 coordinate 546,327, forward strand.
GCCGCAGCGTCGCGAGGGCTGGGGGTGGTTCGCCGCAGCGCGCTGACCCGCGTGGGGGCGATCGCGTCCGCCCCCGGTGTGCCGGTGCGGAGCCCGCGCGCTGGTCGGGTCCGACCGGCGCGTGGGCTAGACTTCTCGGGCGACCGGTACCTGCCGGTCGACTTCGCGTGCCACGACCCCGGTCGTCCACGTCGCCCCCCGCCCCGGCCCGCCGTCGGCAGGGGTGCCGGCGCGGCGGACGGGACGTCGTCCGCAGCGGTCCGGGTCTCGCGCCCGGCGCGGGCGGCGTGCGGCACCAGGGGCACGGCCGACGGCCGCGCCGACAACCGAGACCGCGGGCCCGGGGGGTCCGCACGAGCGCGTGCGCCGCAGGGCGTGCGCCGGAAGGACGTGTCATGGCCGTCGTGACCATGCGCCAGCTGCTCGAGAGCGGTGTCCACTTCGGGCACCAGACCCGCCGCTGGAACCCCAAGATGAAGCGCTTCATCTTCACCGAGCGCAACGGCATCTACATCGTCGACCTCCAGCAGTCGCTGTCCTACATCGACCGGGCCTACGAGTTCGTCTCGCAGACGGTCGCCCACGGCGGCTCGATCCTGTTCGTCGGCACCAAGAAGCAGGCGCAGGAGCCCGTCGCCGAGCAGGCCGCGCGCGTCGGCATGCCCTACGTCAACCAGCGCTGGCTCGGCGGCATGCTCACCAACTTCTCGACGGTCCACAAGCGCCTGCAGCGCCTCAAGGAGCTCGAGCAGATCGACTTCGACGACGTCGCGGCCTCCGGCCTGACGAAGAAGGAGCTGCTCGTCCTGCGTCGCGAGAAGGACAAGCTCACGAAGACGCTCGGCGGCATCCGTGACATGGCCAAGGTCCCCTCGGCCGTGTGGATCGTCGACACCAACAAGGAGCACCTCGCGGTCGACGAGGCGCGCAAGCTCGGGATCCCGGTCGTCGCGATCCTCGACACCAACTGCGACCCCGACGTCGTCGACTACCCGATCCCGGGCAACGACGACGCCATCCGTGCCGTGCAGCTGCTGACCCGCGTGATCGCCGACGCGGTCGCCGACGGCACGCTCAAGCGCCACTCGGGCGGCGCGGCCGCGACGCAGGGCGCCGAGGCCGCGGCCGAGCCGCTCGCCGAGTGGGAGCGCGAGCTGCTCGCCGGCGCCGAGGCGGGCGCGCAGGACCCGGCGCTCGCGCCGGCCGCCGTCGAGGCCGCTGCCGCGCAGGCCGGCGACGCCGAGGCCCCCGCGGGCGAGGCCGCGCCGACCGAGTCGGCCGCCACCCCCGGTGCCGAGGCCGCGCCGGCCGTCGAGGCCGCCGCCGAGGCCGCCGAGGGCACCGAGCAGGCCTGACGCACGGCGCCCTCACGGGCGCCGGGCACCGACCCACGGGTGCGGCGCGGGACACCCCGCGCCGCACCCGGCATGCCGAGGACGATCGGCATGACGAGAACTCGAGGACGGATCGAACTGATGGCGAACTACTCGCTGGCCGACATCAAGGCGCTGCGCGAGCGCACCGGTGCCGGCATGATGGACGTCAAGAAGGCGCTCGAGGAGGCCGGCGGCGACGCCGACAAGGCGCTCGAGATCATCCGCGTCAAGGGCCTTAAGGGCGTGGGCAAGCGCGAGGGCCGTGCGGCCTCCGACGGTCTCGTCGCGGCGCACGTCGGCCCGACCGCCGACGGCGAGGGCCGGACCGGCGTGCTCGTCGAGGTCAACTCCGAGACGGACTTCGTCGCCAAGAACCAGACCTTCATCTCGCTCGCCGACCGCGTGCTCGCGGCCGCCGTCGAGTCGGGTGCGGCCGACGCGGACGCGCTGCTCGCCGCCGAGTCGGACGGCACGCCCGTCCAGACCGTCGTCGACGAGACCGCCGCGACGCTCGGCGAGAAGATCGTCGTGCGCCGCGTCGCGCGTCTCGCGGGCGAGCACGTCGAGGTCTACCTGCACAAGGTCAACAAGGACCTGCCCCCGCAGGTCGGCGTCCTCGTCGCGACCGACGCGGCGGGTGCCGCCGTGGCGCGCGACGTCGCGACGCACATCGCGGCGTTCTCGCCGTCGTACCTGACGCGCGACGAGGTCCCCGCGGACGTCGTCGAGAACGAGCGTCGCATCGCCGAGGAGACGGCCCGCAACGAGGGCAAGCCCGAGGCCGCGCTCGCGAAGATCGTCGAGGGCCGCCTCAACGGGTTCTTCAAGGAGGCCGTCCTGCTGGACCAGGCCTTCGCGAAGGACAACAAGAAGACCGTCGGCCAGGTCGTCGCCGAGGCCGGCGGCACGGTGACGGGCTTCGTCCGCTACCGCGTGGGAGCCTGACCGCGTGACGTCGACGGTGGCCCCGGCCCGCGAGGGTCGGGGCCACCGCCGCACCGGGCGCCCGTGGACCGCCGGGCGACCCGCGTCGACCCAGCGGCCAGCGCGTCGCGACCGGCGCTCGAACCAGGTGGAGGACACGTGAGCCAGCAGCCGTCGACGACGCAGGACACCGCGGCGGGGGAGCCCCCCACCGCTCGGCGCGTGCTGCTCAAGCTCTCGGGCGAGAGCTTCGGCGGGGGTGCCGTCGGGCTCGCCGTGCCCGTGGTCCGACGGATCGCCGAGGAGATCGGCGCGGCCGTCCGCGACGGCGTCCAGGTCGCGATCGTCGTCGGCGGCGGGAACTTCTTCCGCGGCGTCGAGCTCCAGGTCAGCGGCATGGACCGCGCCCGGGCCGACTACATGGGCATGCTCGGCACGGTCATGAACTGCCTCGCGCTCCAGGACTTCCTCGAGCAGGCCGGCGTCAGCACGCGCGTGCAGACGGCCATCACGATGGGCCAGGTCGCCGAGCCCTACATCCCGCTGCGGGCGATCCGCCACCTCGAGAAGGGCCGCGTCGTCATCTTCGGCGCCGGTGCGGGCCTGCCGTACTTCTCGACCGACACCGTCGCCGTGCAGCGCGCCCTGGAGACCCACTGCCAGGAGGTCCTCATGGGCAAGAACGGCGTCGACGGCGTGTACACCGCCGACCCGCGGCGCGACCCCGACGCCCGCAAGCTCGACCACCTGACGTACACCGAGGCGATCGTCAACGAGCTCGGCGTCATGGACACCTCGGCGCTGAGCCTGTGCCGCGACAACGACGTGCCGATGCGGGTCTTCGGGCTCGAGGAGGTCGGCAACGTCACGCGCGCCCTCACGGGTGAGAGGATCGGGACGCTCGTCACCGCGAGCTGACCGACAGCGCCCCACGCGAACGACGGCCCGGCGCCGTCCGAACCACATGAAGGAGCACCGGTGATCGACGACACACTCCTCGAGGCCGAGGAGAAGATGGACAAGGCCGTGGAGGTCGCGAAGGAGGACTTCGCCGCCATCCGCACGGGCCGCGCGAACGCCGCGATGTTCGCCAAGGTCTTCGTCGACTACTACGGCTCGCCGACGCCGCTGCAGCAGCTCGCGTCGTTCAACGTCGTCGAGGCGCGCACGATCCTGGTGTCGCCGTTCGACAAGTCGTCGATGTCGGCCATCGAGAAGGCCCTGCGCGACTCCGACCTCGGCGTGAACCCCACGAACGACGGCAGCGTCGTGCGCGTCGTCCTGCCCGCGCTCACCGCGGAGCGGCGCAAGGACTTCGTCAAGCTCGCCAAGTCCAAGGCCGAGGACGCCCGCATCTCGGTGCGGTCGGTGCGCCGGCGCGCCAAGGAGGAGCTCGACCGCATCGCGAAGGACGGCGAGGCCGGCGAGGACGAGGTCGCCCGCGCGGAGAAGGAGCTCGAGGCGCTGACGAAGAAGCACGTCGAGCTCGTGGACCAGCTGCTCGCCTCCAAGGAGAGCGAGCTGCTCGAGGTCTGATGACTCAGCTCGCTGCCCCGCGCAAGGCCGCGGCGGGCCGGAACCTCCCGGCCGCCGTCACGGTCGGCGTCCTGCTGCTCGTCGCCGTCGCGGCCTCGCTGTTCATCCGCAAGGAGGCGTTCGCCGTCTTCGCGGTGGTCGCCGTGGGTGCGGCCATGTGGGAGCTCGCGCAGGCGCTCACGCGCCGCTCGATCCACCTGCCGCTGGTGCCGCTCGTCGTCGGGTCGGCGGGGATCCTGGTCTCGGCGTACGTCGCCGGCACCGAGGCGCTCTTCGTGGCGTTCCTGCTGACGGTGGGCGGCGCCGTGGTGTGGCGGGTGCTCGACGGCAGCGGCGAGGCCGCGCTGCGCGACGCCTCGGCGGCGACCTTCGCGGCGGCGTACCTGCCGTTCCTCGGTGGATTCGTCATGCTGATGCTCGCCGAGCCCGACGGTCCCGCCCGTGTCGCGCTGTTCATCCTGCTGGGCGTGGCGTGCGACACCGGTGGCTACGTCGTCGGCACGCTGCTCGGCCGCCACCCCCTGGCGCCGTCGGTGAGCCCCAAGAAGTCCTGGGAGGGCCTCGTCGGGTCCGTCGTGCTCACGAGCGTCGTCGGCGTCGTCGGCATCCAGACGGTCTTCCACGGCGACCCGCTCGTCGGGGCGTTCCTCGGCCTCGGCACCGTGGCGAGCGCGACGCTCGGCGACCTCGCCGAGTCCATGATCAAGCGCGACCTCGAGCTCAAGGACATGGGCAGCCTGCTGCCCGGCCACGGCGGCGTGCTCGACCGTCTCGACTCGCTCCTGCTCACGGCCCCGACGGTGTGGCTCCTGCTCTCGGTCCTCCAGCCGGCCGCCGGCTGACACCGCCCACCCACCGGAAGGAGGCGCCGCCGATGAACGCCGCGCCCGTGCGCCTGCAGCTCAGCGCCCCCACCCGCGGAGCGCGCGGCAAGCCGCCGCGCCACTTCGTCGACCTCACGCCCGACGAGCGGGTCGCCGCCGTCGCCGCCCTCGGCGAGAAGCCGTTCCGCGCCAAGCAGCTCGCGACGCACTACTTCACGCACCTCACGGCGGACGCCGCCGCGATGACCGACCTGCCGAAGGCGTCGCGCGACGTGCTCGTGGCCGACCTGTTCCCGCAGCTGCTGACCACCAGCCGCACGCTGTCCGCGGACCACGGCACGACGGTCAAGACGCTGTACCACCTGTTCGACGGCGCCAAGGTCGAGTCGGTGCTCATGCGGTACGCGAACCGCACGACCCTGTGCGTGTCGTCGCAGGCCGGGTGCGGCCTCGCGTGCTCGTTCTGCGCGACCGGCAAGATGGGGCTGCTGCGCAACCTGTCGACGGCCGAGATCGTCGAGCAGGTGCGCGAGGCGGCGCGCGCCCTCGCGGCGGGCGAGGTCCCCGGTGGCGAGACCCGGTTGAGCAACGTCGTCTTCATGGGCATGGGCGAGCCGCTCGCCAACTACAAGTCGGTGATGGCGACCGTGCGGCAGCTCGTGGCCCCTGCGCCCGACGGCTTCGGCATGTCGGCGCGGAACGTGACGGTCTCGACGGTGGGGCTCGTGCCGGCCATGGACAAGCTCGCCGGCGAGGGCATCCCCGTGACGCTCGCGCTGTCGCTGCACGCACCCGACGACGAGCTGCGCTCGGAGCTCGTGCCGGTCAACACGCGCTGGTCGGTCGACGAGGCGCTCGACTCGGCGCGCCGGTACTTCGACGCCACGGGGCGCCGCGTGTCGATCGAGTACGCGCTGATCCGCGACGTCAACGACCACGCGTGGCGCGCGGACCTGCTCGGCGAGAAGCTGCTCGCCCGCGGCGGCTCGGGGTGGGTGCACTGCAACCCGATCCCCTTGAACCCGACGCCGGGTTCGCGCTGGACGGCGAGCGATCCGCGGGTCGAGCAGGAGTTCGTGGCACGCTTGCGTGCGCACGGCATCCCGACGACGATCCGGGACACCCGTGGCAGCGACATCGACGGTGCGTGCGGTCAGCTCGCGGCGGAGGAGGACGAGTGAGCGACGGGATGTTCCGGACGGTGTCCGGCCTGCGCCGGGGGTACGACCCCGACGAGGTCGACGAGTTCTTCTCGCACGCACGGGCCGTCTACGAGCAGGGTCCCGCCGGCACGATGTCCGGTGCCGACGTGCGGACCGTCGCGTTCGACATGGTCCGCGGCGGGTACGTGACGGCGGCGGTCGACGCGGCGCTCGACCGGCTCGAGGCGGCGTTCGTCGCGCGGCACCGCGCGCAGTTCGTGGCCGACAACGGCCAGGACGCCTGGATGGCCCACCTCGGCACGCAGGCGCGCACGCTCTACGGCCGGCTCGGTCGGCCGGACGGCGACCGGTTCGCGCCGCCCGAGGGGCGTCGGCCCGGCTACGAGCCGGCCGACGTCGACGAGCTGTGCCACCGGCTGGTCGCGTACTTCGACACCGGCGCGCCGCTCACGGCGGCCGAGGTGCGCTCGGCGACGTTCCGGCGCCGCAACGGGCGCAACGGCTACGCGGAGGGCCCGGTCGACGCGTTCGTCGCGCGTGCGGTCGAGGTCCTGCTCGGGGTCGAGTGAGCGGGTCGCGCCGGCCGGCGGAGGTGACGGGATGACGCGCACGGTCGTCGTGCTGGGGTCGACGGGGTCGATCGGCACCCAGGCGCTCGACATCGTGGCGGCGAACCCCGACCGCTTCACCGTGACGGGTCTGTCGGCGGGCGGGGCCCAGGTGGACCTGCTGGTCGAGCAGGCGCTCGCGCACGCCGTGCCCGCGGTGGCGGTCGCGGACCGCCTCGCGGCGGCGAGGGTGCGGGAGGCGCTGCCGGGCGTGCGCGTGCTCGACGGGCCGGACGCCGCCGCCGAGCTCGCCGCGTCGGGCGCCGACGTGGTCCTCAACGGCATCACGGGGTCGGTCGGGCTGCTGCCGACGCTTGCGGCGCTGCGTGCCGGCAGCACGCTCGCGCTGGCCAACAAGGAGTCCCTCGTCGTGGGCGGCTCGCTCGTGCACGACGCCGCCGTCCGGTCCGACCAGGTCGTCCCGGTCGACTCCGAGCACTCCGCGATCGCGCAGGCGCTGCGCTCGGGCACGGCCCGCGAGGTCCGTCGCCTGGTGCTCACGGCCTCGGGCGGCCCGTTCCGCGGGTGGTCCGCCGAGCAGGTCGCGGCGGCGACGCCGGAGCAAGCACTCGCGCACCCGACGTGGTCGATGGGCCCGGTCGTGACGGTCAACTCGGCCAGCCTCATGAACAAGGGGCTCGAGCTCATCGAGGCCCACCTGCTGTTCGACGTGCCGGTCGCGGACATCGCGGTCGTGGTGCACCCGCAGTCGGTCGTGCACTCGATGGTCGAGTTCGTGGACGGGTCGACGATCGCGCAGGCGTCGCCGCCCGACATGCGGCTGCCGATCGCGCTGGGGCTCGCGTGGCCCGAGCGCGTGCCGGCAGCGGCCCGGCCGTGCGACTGGAGCGCGGCGACGTCCTGGACGTTCGAGCCGCTCGACGAGGACGTGTTCCCCGCGGTCGCGCTCGCGCGGGCCGCCGTGGCCGCGTCGGCCACCCACCCCGCGGTGTACAACGCCGCCAACGAGGAGGGCGTCGCGGCGTTCCTCGCGGGGCGCATCGGGTTCGGTCAGGTCGTGGCGACGGTCACCCGGGTGCTCGACGAGCACGACGGCACGCCCCGCGACGCGCTCACGCTCGACGCGGTGCTCGACGCCGAGCGGTGGGCGCGCACCCGCGCGCACGAGGTGCTGGCGGTCCGCTGACCGGTGCCCGCCGGTGACGTCGCCCGTCGCGGCCGCTCATCCCCGGCTCGTGCGCGGGCGTGACGCCGGTTGCTCGGTCCGGTCGGACCGGGCCGCGCGCCACGCCGCTGCGGTCAGCATCGCGGTGGCCGCCGGTCCCGGCGGCCACGCGGGGGACCGGTGCCCGACCCAGGGGAGCCGCGTGAGCGCGCTGCTGGTGCCCGTCAGGAGGTCCGCGAGCGTGCGGCCGGCGAGGTTGGCGAGCGCCGTGCCGTCCTCGGCGTGCCCGTGCGTCCACGCCAGCCCCGCCGCCGGGTCGACGCCCACGGACGCGTACCCGTCGCGTGCGACGTCGAGCGGCCATCGCCACGCGTGCGTCACGGTGCGGGCGGCGAGAGACGGGAACAGGTCCACGAGGGCGGCGCGCAGGCGCGCGTGCGCGCCGGAGGGTGCGGGACCGCCGGCGCGTGCGGTCAGCACGAGGCGGTCGTCCGCGCTGCGGTGGCCGTGGACGGCCCGGCGGGAGGCCACCGAGAACGTCGTGCCGTGCGCCAGCCCGAGCTCGTGCCACACCGGGGCCGGGAGCGGCTCGGTCGCGATCGCGACGGCGTCGGTGGCGGCGCCCGCGCGGCCCGTGCCCGGGACCCCCGGGGGCGTCGCGCCGGTGGCGTGCACGACGTGCCGGAAGCGCACGGTGCCCTGGTCGGTCACGACTGCACGGGGCGACACCCGCAGCACGCGCGTGCGTTCCGCCACGCGGACGCCGCGCTGCTCGACCACGCGCGCGAGGCCGGTGGCGAGCGCGCGCGGCTGCACCCGCGCGGAGTCGGGGGTCCAGGCCGCGGTGCGCGTGCCGGCCGCTCGCAGGTGCGTGCCGGCCTCGTCGGCGTCGAGCGGCTCCACCTCGTCGTCCCAGCGTCGGGCGGACGCGACCGCCTCCGCCAGCCGTGCGGACTGCGCGGGGGTGCGCGCGAGCACGAGGTGACCGCCGTACGCGAAGTCGCAGGCGATCTCCTCGGCGGCCGTCACGCCACCCACCTCGACCACCGTGTCGCGCAGCGCCGCGCGGAGCTCGCGCGCGGTGGCCGCGCCGTAGCGGCTCGCGAGCGTCTCGGTCGCGACCGGGAACCGCGCGGCGCACCACCCGGTGGTCCGGCTGCTGGCGCCCTCCCCGACGGTCGACGCGTCGACGACGAGCACGTCGATCGCCGGGTCGGCCTCGAGCAGGTAGTACGCCGTCCAGAGACCCGTCGCGCCCGCGCCGACGACCACGACGTCCGCGGTCGTGTCACCGTCCAGCGACGCCCGGTGCCTGTCGGCGACCCGTCCGGCGCCGTCCGGGTCGCGGACGTCGGCCCACGGCGGCGCGGCCGCCGCCCTCACCGGTCGCACGTGCGGGGGCGGAGGGGTGCGGCGGGCTCGGGCGTCATGCGGCCGATCGTCGCGCGGCTGCGGACGCGGCACAAGGCGGGGTCCGCGCGTGCCCGCCCGGACCGCCCTCCGAGGTGCGGGTGCCGCTCCGCCGACCAGGCGACTTCCCAGCGGACGTCCAGGTCCGGACCTCACCATGGGTCGGCGCAGACGTACGCTGTGCGCGCAGGGGCGGGCCGCCGGGTCCGCGGGAGGTGGTGTCGCGTGGAGGCCCTGGTCGGGGTGCTCGTGTTCGTCGTCGTGCTGCTCGCGTCGATCGCGCTGCACGAGGTGGGGCACATGGTGCCCGCCAAGCGGTTCGGCGTCCGGGTCAGCCAGTACATGGTCGGCTTCGGGCCGACGCTCTGGTCGCGCACGCGCGGCGAGACCGAGTACGGCGTCAAGGCGCTGCCGCTCGGCGGCTACGTCCGCCTCGTCGGCATGTACCCCACCGACGCCGCCGTGGGCGCGCGCGAGCCGCGCAACTGGTTCCAGCGCGTCGCGGCGGACGCGCGCGCCGCGAGCGCCGACGAGATCCACCCCGGTGAGGACCACCGCGCGTTCTACCGGCTGTCCACCCCCAAGAAGCTCGTCGTCATGCTCGGCGGGCCGGTGATGAACCTGTTCATCGCGGTCGTGCTGCTCGTCGTCGCCTACGTGGGCATCGGTGTGCCGACCGCGAGCACGACCGTCGCGACCGTGTCGCAGTGCATCGTCGCCGCCGACGCGCCCGCGGGCACGACGTGCGCCGACGACGACCCGGCCGCGCCGGCCGCGGCGGCGGGCCTCGAGCCGGGCGACCGCATCGTGTCCTACGACGGCGTCGCGGTGTCCTCGTGGGCGCAGGTCAGCGGTCTCATCCGGGACACGACGGACCGTGCCGTGCCGATCGTCGTCGAGCGCGACGGTCGCGAGGTCGAGCTGACCGCGACACCGGTCGTCGCGGACCGTCCCGTCGTCGACGACGACGGTCTCGTCGTGACCGACGCGGCCGGGAAGCCCGTCCTGCGGCCGGTCGGCTTCCTGGGGATCTCGCCCGCGAACGAGATCGAGCGCCAGCCGCTGGGGGAGGCGTTCGCGGTCGCCGCCGACGGCACGTGGCAGACCATGAAGGTGGTCGTGACCCTCCCGCAGCGCATCGTCGACCTCGTCTCGACGACCGTCTCCGGGGGCGAGCGCGACCAGACGTCGATCGTCGGCCCCGTCGGGATCGGCCGGTTCGCGGGCGAGATCGCGTCGATGGACTCCGAGCCCGTCGCGGTGCGCGCCGCGGGCCTGCTGTCGACGCTCGCGATGCTCAACCTCGCGCTGTTCGTGTTCAACCTGCTGCCGCTGCCGCCGCTGGACGGCGGTCACGTCGTGACCGCGCTGTGGGAGGGTGCGCGTCGGCAGGTCGCCCGCGTGCGGGGCGCGTCGCGGCCCCGACCGTCCGACTCGGCGCGGCTGGTCCCGCTCGCGTACACGGTGTTCGTGCTGCTGGGCGGCGTCGGGCTGCTGCTCGTGTACCTGGACATCGTCAACCCCGTCCGGCTCGGCTGAGCGGGCTCCTCGCCGAGCACGGGGCGCACCACGTGGACGTCCCGTGTCGGCCCCGTGCACGTGCTGCCGCACGGCACCGCACGACAGCGCCCGGGAGCCCGGGGGATGGGATGATGGACACGTGAGCACACCGATCAGCCTCGGCATGCCGCAGGCGCCAGTCCCCGTGCTGGCCCCGCGGCGCGCGTCCCGCAAGATCCGCGTCGGCAAGGTCGAGGTCGGCGGTGACGCCCCCGTCTCGGTCCAGTCGATGACGACGACCCCGACGACCGACGTCAACCGGACGCTCCAGCAGATCGCGGAGCTCACGGCCGCGGGCTGCGACATCGTGCGCGTCGCGGTGCCGAGCCAGGACGACGCCGAGGCGCTGCCGGCCATCGCACGCAAGTCCCAGATCCCCGTCATCGCGGACATCCACTTCCAGCCGAAGTACGTGTTCGCGGCCATCGACGCGGGCTGCGCCGCGGTGCGCGTCAACCCGGGCAACATCCGGAAGTTCGACGACCAGGTCAAGGAGATCGCGCAGGCGGCCACCGACGCGGGCGTCTCGATCCGCATCGGCGTCAACGCCGGTTCGCTCGACCCGCGCCTGCTCGCGAAGTACGGCAAGGCGACGCCCGAGGCGCTCGTCGAGTCCGCCGTGTGGGAGGCGTCGCTGTTCGAGGAGCACGGGTTCCGGGACTTCAAGATCAGCGTCAAGCACAACGACCCGGTGGTGATGGTCCGGGCCTACGAGCTGCTCGCCGAGCGCGGCGACTGGCCGCTGCACCTCGGCGTCACCGAGGCCGGCCCCGCGTTCCAGGGCACGATCAAGTCGGCGACGGCGTTCGGCGCGCTGCTGAGCAAGGGCATCGGCGACACCATCCGCGTGTCGCTGTCCGCGCCTCCGGTCGAGGAGGTCAAGGTCGGCATCCAGATCCTGCAGTCGCTCAACCTGCGCCCGCGCAAGCTGGAGATCGTGTCCTGCCCGTCGTGCGGTCGCGCGCAGGTCGACGTCTACACGCTCGCGGAGAAGGTCACGGCGGGACTCGAGGGCATGGAGGTGCCGCTGCGCGTGGCCGTCATGGGCTGCGTCGTCAACGGGCCGGGCGAGGCGCGCGAGGCCGACCTGGGCGTGGCGTCGGGCAACGGCAAGGGGCAGATCTTCGTCAAGGGCGAGGTCATCAAGACCGTGCCTGAGGCGATGATCGTCGAGACGCTCATCGAGGAGGCCATGCGCCTCGCCGAGACGATGGACCCGGTGGAGTCGGGCGACGGCTCGCCCGTCGTCACCGTCGGGTGACGACCCGCGGGGCGTGCGCGTGACCGTCGGCGACGGTGGGCCGGACGCCGCGCCGGGGTGTGACGTGGTGCACAATCAGGGCATGGTGGCTCCGCGTGCGACGGCGCTCGGCGGGCGGACCGGTGCGGTCGTGCTCGCGGACGCCGACGTGCCCGCGGCGCTCGCCGTGTGCGCGGTCGACCCCGTCGCGTCGGTGCTCGCCTCGAGCAGGCTCCTGCAGGCCGCGGAGCAGGGCGTGCGCCGCGCCGGCGGCGAGCTCTGGGGGTACGCCGAGGACGGTGCGCTGCACGCCGTCTGCTGGGTCGGCGCGAACCTCGTGCCGGTCCTCGGCACGTCCGACCCCGACGTCGTGTCGCGTGCGCTGACGGCGTTCGCCGACCTGGGTGCCGCACGCGGCCGACGCTGCTCGTCGATCGTGGGGGCCGCCGAGCCCGTGCTCGGGCTCTGGTCGCGGCTGCGTCGCTCCTGGCCGGCCGAGCGCGAGGTGCGGGCCCACCAGCCGTCGATGGTCCTCGACACCGACCCGCGCGTCGCCCCGGACCCGCGCGTGCGCCGCTCCCGGCCCGACGAGTACGACCTCGTGCTGCCCGCCTGCGTGCGGATGTTCACCGAGGAGGTCGGCTACTCGCCCGCCAGCGGACCCGGCGGCCCGTACGAGGTGCGGGTGCGCCGGCTCGTCGAGGAGGGACGCTCGTTCGTGCTCGTCGACCGCGGCACGTGGCGCCGCCCGCGGGTCGTGTTCAAGGCCGAGGTGCCCGCGGTCGCGCTGGGCGTCGCGCAGGTGCAGGGCGTGTGGGTGGAGCCCGAGCGACGCGGCGAGCGGCTCTCGGAGGGCGGCATGGCGGCGGTCGTCGAGGCGACGCGCGCCGACGTCGCGCCCGTCGTGTCGCTGTACGTCAACGGCTACAACACGCGCGCCGTGCGCGCCTACGAGGCCGTCGGGTTCCGCGAGGTCGGTGCCTACGCGACCGTGCTGTTCTGACGCTTCGTGCCGTTGTTGCGGCCGGCCGCACCCTCGGGTGTCCGCAGCGGCGTCAGCAGGACGACGCCGGGGTCAGGCGTGACCGGCCGTAGCTGCCACCAGCGCAGCAGCGCGGTGCTGAGCGCACCGGCGAGCACGGCGACGGCCACGGCGAGCGCGAGGGCGTCCGCGGCGAGCGAGCGGGCGAGGAGCGACGCCCCGGCGCACAGCGCGACCTGCGCGACGACGAGGGCGACGCCGCCGACCGTGGTGCCCACGGGTCCGCCGTCGACGCGACGACGCCAGGCCAGGTGGCTGCCGGCCGAAACGAAGCCCGTGAGAAGCAGCAGGGCCCACGCCGCGACGCCGTGACCCAGCGCCAGGAGGATCTGCGAGACGACGAGGAGCGCGAGCGTGACGCCCGCGACCACCGCGAAGCGGGCGGGCAGCGCGCGGTCGCGCACGATGGTGCTCACGGCGACCACGCTAGCCGCGCGGACGTCGACGCCGTGGCGGTTCCGTGATCCGGCTGCGGACGACCGTCGGGTGCGTCCGCGGGCCGCGGGGTCAGCGCAGGAGGCGCGACATGCGCCGGTCCGCCAACGGCTTGCCGCCCGTCTGGCACGTGGGGCAGTACTGCAGCGAGGAGTCCGCGAACGACACCTCGTGCACGGTGTCGCCGCACGGCGTCCCGTCCCACCCCGGGCACGGCTCGCCCGTGCGGCCGTGCACGCGCATCCCGCGCCGCTTGGCGTCCTTGAGCTCGGCCGCAGGGCGACCCGACGCCGTCGTGACCGCCTCGGTGAGGACGGAGCGGATCGCGTCGTGGAGCGTCGCGGTGCGGGCCGCGTCGTACGACCGGGTCGGCGCGAACGGGCTCGTGCGTGCCACCAGCAGGATCTCGTCGGAGTAGGCGTTGCCGATGCCGGCGATGGTCCCCTGGTCGCGCAGCAGACCCTTGACCTGCTGGTTGCGCGCCGCGAGCAGCTCGGCCAGCCGCTCGCGCGTGAACGCGTCGGACAACGGCTCGACGCCGAGCGTCGCGATCGGCGGCACGTCGCGCGGATCGGCCACGACGTGCACCGCCAGCCGCTTGCGCGTCCCGGCCTCCGTCAGGTCGAAGCCCGCGCCGTCGTCGAACCCGACGCGCAGCGCGATCGGCGACTTGCCCGGCCGTGCGGGGCGCTCGGGCAGCGCGTCGTACCAGCGCAGCCAGCCCGCGCGCGCGAGGTGCCACACGAGGTGCAGCTCGCCGTCCGCAGGGGTGGCCATCGCGAGGTCGAGCCACTTGCCGTGGCGCTGCACGCCCGTCACGGTGCCGTCGCGCAGCGCGGCCGGCGCGGGCCGGAACGTCTTGAGCGCGCTGATCGCGGCGACCTCGACACGCGTCACGACGCGTCCCACCGTGCGCTCGCGCAGGTACTGCGCGAGCGCCTCCACCTCGGGCAGCTCCGGCACCCGGGCATCCTCCCACCGACGAGGCCGCCACGGACAGGGCGCGGACGGGGCCCGGGCGGGGGAGCGGTCGGGCAGCGGTCGGCGCGTGCGTGCGGCGGCGGCGCGGCGCACTAGGCTCCTGGGCATGCTCCTGCGCATGTCCACGCTGTTCGTCCGCACGCTGCGTGAGGACCCCGCCGACGCCGAGGTGGCCAGCCACAAGCTGCTCGTGCGCGCGGGGTACATCCGCCGCGCCGCCCCCGGCATCTACACCTGGCTCCCGCTGGGCCTGCGCGTGCTCGCGAAGGTCGAGCAGGTCGTCCGCGAGGAGATGGCGGCGATCGGTGCGCAGGAGGTGCACTTCCCGGCGCTGCTGCCCAAGGAGCCGTACGAGGCGACGGGACGCTGGGAGGAGTACGGGCCGAACATCTTCCGGCTCAAGGACCGGCGCGGCGGCGACTACCTGCTCGCCCCCACGCACGAGGAGATGTTCACGCTCCTGGTCAAGGACCTGTACTCGTCGTACAAGGACCTGCCCCTCGCGCTCTACCAGATCCAGACGAAGTACCGCGACGAGGCACGTCCGCGCGCCGGTCTCATCCGCGGGCGCGAGTTCGTCATGAAGGACGCGTACTCGTTCGACGTCGACGACGCGGGGCTCGCCGCCTCCTACGAGGCGCAGCGCGGCGCGTACCGGCGGATCTTCGAGCGGCTCGGGCTCGAGTACGTCATCGTCGCCGCCACGTCGGGCGCGATGGGCGGCTCGCGGTCGGAGGAGTTCCTCACGCCGACGGCCATCGGCGAGGACACGTTCGTGCGCTCTCCCGGCGGGTACGCCGCGAACGTCGAGGCCGTGACGACGGTCGTGCCGGACGCGCTCGACTGGTCCGCCGCGCCCGCCGCGCACGTCGAGGACACGCCGGACACGCCCACGATCGACTCGCTCGTCGCGCTCGCGAACGAGCGCTTCCCGCGTCCCGACCGCGCCTGGACCGCCGCCGACACGCTCAAGAACGTCGTCCTCGCGCTCGTGCACCCCACGGGGGAGCGCGAGCTGCTCGTCGTGGGCCTGCCCGGCGACCGCGAGGTCGACCTCAAGCGCCTCGAGGCCGCCGTGGCTCCCGCCGAGGTCGAGCCCGCCGGGGACGCCGACTTCGCGGCGCACCCCGAGCTCGTCCGCGGCTACATCGGCCCGCGTGCGCTCGGCCCGAACGTGCCGGTCGCCGAGGGCGCCGAGCGCACGGCCGTGCGGTACCTGCTCGACCCGCGCGTCGTGCCCGGCACGCGCTGGATCACCGGGGCCGACGCCGCGGGCCGGCACGTGTTCGACCTCGTCGCCGGCCGCGACTTCACGGCCGACGGCACCGTCGAGGCCGCCGAGGTGCGCGCGGGCGACCCGGCCCCCGACGGCTCGGGGCCCCTCGAGCTCGCGCGCGGCATCGAGATCGGCCACATCTTCCAGCTCGGGCGCAAGTACGCCGAGGCGCTCGGCCTCACGGTGCTCGACCAGAACGGCAAGTCGCAGGTCGTCACCATGGGGTCCTACGGCATCGGGGTCACGCGCGTCCTCGCGGCGCTCGCCGAGGCGAACCACGACGAGCGCGGCCTCGCGTGGCCGGCCGACGTCGCGCCCGCTCACGTGCACGTCGTCGCGACCGGCAAGGACGAGGCCGTGCTCGAGGCCGCGTCGTCGCTCGCCGAGACGCTCGCGGCGCGCGGCGTCGAGGTGCTCTACGACGACCGTCCGAAGGTCTCGCCGGGCGTGAAGTTCGCCGACGCGGAGCTGCTCGGCGTGCCGCTCGTGGTCGTGGTCGGCCGCGGCCTGGCCGACGGCGTGGTCGAGGTGCGCCCGCGCGCGGGCGGCACGGCGGAGCAGGTGCCGGTCGGCACCGCCGCCGACCGGGTCGCCGAGCTCGTGGACGAGCTGCTCGCGGGCTGAGCCCGGCACCGTCGCCGCACGAGGGGCACCCGCGTCGCGCGGGTGCCCCTCGGCGTCGTCCGGACGGCGCGCCGGGGCGCGCGTGCGGACGGGTCCGTCAGCCGACCGGCGTCGTCGCGAGCTCGGCCATGCCGGGGAACGGCACGGCGGCCGCACCCGCGGCCGTCGCGGCGCCGGTCGCCTCGCGCAGGCAGGTCAGCGCGTCGTCGCGCGCGCCCGGCGCCGCCGTCGCGACCGCCGCGGCGCACGCGTCCGCGACGGCCTGCTCGAGCGTGCGGGGCAGCGCGTCGGCGACCGCGGGGTCGTCGAGCGCCGCCGGCAGCGCGTAGGCCGCGCGGCGCGGGTCGGTCGGTCGTCCCGCCACTCCTGCGGCTGCGGCCCACCTGTCCGAGGCCGCCTCGTGGCGTGCCGCGGCGGCGAGCAGCGCCGCGCGGCGGTCGTCCGCCGCGCGCGCCGCGAGCACCGTGAACGTCCACGCGGCCTCGTCGTGCGCGAGCGCGACCGCGGCGGCCTCCGGGACGTCGTCGGGTGCCGGTGAGGTCGCGTCGTCGGGAGCGTCGGTGGCCGGCGCGGACGCGTCAGGTGCGGCGGCGGGCTCCGCGTCGTCGTCCGTCGCGGGCGCGCGGTCGGGGCGGGGGAGCCCGGCCGCGGCCGCGAGCCGGTCGGTGAACGCGTCCCGCGCGACCGCGACCGACCCGACCAGGCGCGCCAGCGCGCCGTCCGGGACCGCGTCGGCGTCCCGCGTCGCGGCGTCGGCGTCGGCCGACAGCGCCGTCAGCAGGGTCGCGACGTCCGCGGGGAGCTCAGGCGCCGGGGTGGGCGTCGCGGCGGGCGACGGGTCCGGCAGCCCCGACTCGTACACGCCGCCGAGCTCCTCGGCGTGCCGCGTCGAGAAGGCGGCGACGTCGTCGAGCACGGGCCGCACGGCCTCGTCGACGCCCTGCGCCGAGAGCGCCGCGGCCGCCGAGGCCAGTGCGAGCGCGTCGTCGACCGTGCGCGCGCGGACCTGCTCGGTCGCGTCGGGCGTCGGCTCGGCCGGCGGCGGCGTCTCGAGGCGCAGGCCGCACCCGGCCAGCGCGAGGGCGCCGGCGAGCAGCAGCGCGGCGGCGCGGGTCGGGCGGGCCGCGCGGGCGCGGTGCCGCGGCGCGGACGGGACGGGGGCGGACGGGTGCATCGGGCGCGATCCTGCCACGTGACGCCGTGACCGACGCGGCACCGGTGCGCGTCGGCCGCGCGCGTCGGGAGTCGTTAGGCTGGTGGGACAACGTCACAGGGTCGCCGCCTGCGCCCCGCAGCAGGAGAGCCGACAGGAGGCCGCGTCATGGTCGCGCCAGGGACCGCACCGCGTGTGCGGGAGGTCGTCGAGGCCGCCGTGACCGGGGCAGGTCTGCTGCTCGACGACCTCGAGGTCGCCCGCAGCGGCGGTCGCACGGTCGTCCGCGTGGTCGTGGACCTCGCCGAGGACGACCCCGGCGCGCTCGACCTGGACCGTGTGGGTGACGTCACGCAGGTGGTGTCGGACGCGCTCGACGCGGTCGACGTCGTGCCCGGCGTGTACACGCTCGAGGTCGGCAGCCCCGGTGCCGAGCGGCCGCTCACGGCCGCGCGCCACTGGCGCCGCGCGCTGGGGCGCACGGTGGTCGTGCGCACGGTCGACGGGCGCAGCGTGACCGGGCGGCTCGACGACGTCGCCGCGGGCGACGCGCCCGCGGTCGTCGTGGTCCCGGTGACGGTGCCCGGCAAGGGCCGCAGGCCCGTCGAGGGTGCACCCGTGACGTTGGCATGGCAGGACGTGCGCGACGCACGTGTGCAGGTGGACCTCGCCGCGGTGCGCGACGACGAGTCCGACGAGGACGCCGGCCGGCACGACGCCGGCGCAGTGAGGGGCTGACGTGGACATCGACATGCAGGCGCTGCGACTCATCGAGCGCGAGCGCGAGATCAGCCTCGACGTGCTGGTGGAGGCGATCGAGCAGGCGCTGCTCTCGGCCTACCACCGCACGCCCGGTGCGCAGCAGCGGGCGCGCGTCGAGGTGGATCGCCGCACGGGGCACGTGACCGTGTGGGCGCGCGACCCGCGCGACCCCGACGCGCCCGAGGACGCCCCCGAGCCGCCCGAGTACGAGGACACGCCCGCGGGCTTCGGGCGCATCGCGACGTCCACCGCGCGCCAGGTCATCGTCCAGCGGCTGCGCGACGCCGAGGACGACCAGGTGCTCGGGCAGTTCCGGGGCAAGGCGGGCGAGGTGCTCGGCGGCGTCATCCAGCAGGGACGCGACCCGCGCACGGTCCTCGTGGACGTCGGCGGGGTCGAGGCCGTGCTGCCGCAGCACGAGCAGGTGCCGGGCGAGCGCTACGTGCACGGCGAGCGCCTGCGCGGCTTCGTGCTCGACGTCGCGCGCGGGCCCCGCGGGCCGCAGATCACGCTGTCCCGCACGCACCCCAACCTCGTGCGCAAGCTGTTCGCGCTCGAGGTCCCCGAGATCGCGGACGGCACCGTGGAGATCACGGCGATGGCGCGCGAGGCCGGCCACCGCACCAAGATGGCCGTCCGGGCCAACGTCGCCGGCGTCAACGCCAAGGGCGCGTGCATCGGCCCGATGGGCGGCCGCGTGCGCGCCGTCATGGCCGAGCTGCACGGCGAGAAGATCGACATCGTCGACCACTCCGACGACCCCGCCGAGATGATCGCGCACGCGCTGTCGCCGGCACGTGTGCTCGACGTCACGGTCGTGGACCGGGACGCGAAGGCGGCACGCGTCGTCGTCCCCGACTACCAGCTGTCGCTCGCGATCGGCAAGGAGGGGCAGAACGCCCGTCTCGCGGCCAAGCTCACCGGCTGGCGGATCGACATCCGGTCCGACGCCGAGACGCCCGCCGCGGGGGCCGACGCGCCGTCCGACGGCCCGGCCGCGGGGGCGCCCGGTCACGTCCGGTGACCCGGCGCGGTAGACTCTCCGAGGCTGGGCCGGACGCCCGGCACTCCTCGCCGTCCAGGCGGACCCCAGATCCCGCACCTCCCGTGCCCGAACCGGGGCCTGTCCGCACGTGCGTGGGGTGCCGACAGACCGGCCCCAGGTCGGTCCTGCTGAGGGTGGTGCTGGCCGACGCCGGGACGGGTACGCCCGTGCTGGTCGTCGACGAGCGTCGCCGGATGCCGGGCCGGGGTGCGTGGCTGCACCCCGACCAGCGGTGCCTCGAGCTCGCCGTGAAGCGGCGGGCGTTCGGACGCGCGTTGCGCGACCCGGGCCCCTGGGGAACCGAGGACGTGGCACGCGCCGTCGCGCGGGCCACGGAGCAGGACCAGCCACAGCACAGCACCACGGTGCCGGGGACCGACCCCGGTGCCGACCGTCGACAGGGAAGCGGGTTGGAAGCCGATGGCGACCCGATGAGCACGCACCGATGAGTACCCAGCGATGAGTACCCGGCACTAACGACGGTCCACCCTGTCCGGGGCGGACCAGGACAGGAGAGATGTGGCCAAGGTCCGCGTCTACGAGCTCGCCAAGGAGCTCGGAGTCGACAGCAAGACCCTCATGACCAAGCTGAACGAGCTCGGTGAGTTCGTCCGCTCGGCGTCCTCGACGATCGAGCCGCCCGTGGTGCGCAAGCTGCGCGACACGTACCCCGCCGCCGGCGGTGGACGTGGCGGCTCGTCGCGCCCGGCCGCGCCCAAGCCCGCCGCGGCGACGCCCGCGCCGGCACGCCCGTCGGCACCGGCGGCCCCCGCGGCCGAGGCACCGGCTGCCCCGGCCCCGGCCGCTCCCGCGGCGCCCGCTCCGGCGGCTCCCGCTGCGCCCGCCGCCCAGGCGCCCGCCGCGGCCGCCCCGGCCCCGGCGCCGGCGCCCGCCGCTCGACCCGCCCCGGCCACGCCGGGTGCGCGTCCCGCGCCGCAGGCACCCGCCGCGCGCCCCGGGGCGTCGCGTCCCGCGCAGGGCGGCGGTGCCTCCGGCGGCGCCCGCCCGGGTGCGCCGCGTCCCGCGGCACGCCCCGGCAACAACCCGTTCGCGCCGTCGCAGGGCATGCCCCGCGGCGGGGACCGCTCCGGCGGCCCGCGCCCCGGTGGCCCGCGCCCGGGCAACAACCCGTTCGCGTCCTCGCAGGGCATGCCGCGTCCCGGTGACCGGCGTCCCGCCGAGGGTGCACCGGCCGCGGCCGCGGGCGAGCGTCCCGGCGGTCCCCGTCCGGGCGGTCCGCGTCCCGGCGGTCCGCGCCCCAACCCGGGCATGATGCCCGGCCGCACCCAGAGCGGTGTCGGTCGCCCCGGTGAGCGCCCCGCGGGCGCCGGCCGCGGTGGTCCCGGCGGCGGTCGTGGTGGCTTCGGCGGCGGCGGTCGTCCCGGTGGCGCCCCCGGCGGCGGTGGCGGCTTCGCCGGCCGTCCCGGTGGCGGCGGTCGTCCCGGCGGCGCCGGTCGCGGCTCGACGCAGGGCGCGTTCGGTCGCGCGGGCGGTCGCCCCGTCCGCGGGCGGAAGTCGAAGCGGGCGAAGCGCCAGGAGTTCGAGGCCATGCAGGCCCCGTCGCTCGGTGGCGTCAGCGTCCCGCGCGGCAACGGCAAGACCGTCATCCGCCTGCGTCACGGCTCGTCGCTCAACGACTTCGCCGACAAGATCGACGCGAACCCCGCCGCGCTCGTCACGGTGCTGTTCCACCTCGGTGAGATGGCGACCGCGACGCAGTCGCTCGACGAGGACACGTTCGGCACGCTCGCGGCCGAGCTCGGCTACGTCATCGAGATGGTGTCGGCCGAGGAGGAGGACCGCGAGCTGCTCGGGTCCTTCGACATCGACCTCGACGCCGAGCTCGAGGCCGAGGGCGACGAGGACCTCGCACCGCGACCCCCCGTGGTCACGGTCATGGGTCACGTCGACCACGGAAAGACCAAGCTCCTCGACGCCATCCGGTCCACGGACGTCGTCGCGGGCGAGGCCGGCGGCATCACGCAGCACATCGGCGCCTACCAGGTGCGTGCCGCGCACGAGGGCCAGGAGCGGGCCATCACGTTCATCGACACCCCGGGTCACGAGGCGTTCACCGCCATGCGTGCCCGTGGTGCGCAGGTCACGGACATCGCGATCCTCGTGGTCGCGGCGGACGACGGCGTGATGCCCCAGACCATCGAGGCCCTCAACCACGCGCAGGCGGCCAACGTGCCGATCGTCGTGGCGGTCAACAAGGTGGACAAGGAGTCGGCCAACCCCGACAAGATCCGCCAGCAGCTGACCGAGTACAACCTCGTGGCCGAGGAGTACGGCGGCGACACGATGTTCGTCAACGTCTCGGCGAAGCAGCGCATGGGCATCGACGAGCTGCTCGAGGCCGTCCTGCTCACCGCCGACGCGTCGCTCGACCTGCGGGCCAACCCCGACAAGGACGCGCGAGGCGTCGCCATCGAGGCGAACCTCGACAAGGGCCGCGGTGCGGTCGCGACCGTCCTGGTCCAGTCCGGCACGCTGCACGTCGGTGACGCGATCGTCGCCGGCACGGCCCACGGCCGTGTCCGCGCGATGTTCGACGAGCACGGCGAGACCGTCACCGAGGCGGGCCCGGCACGTCCGGTCCAGGTCCTGGGTCTCGCGTCGGTGCCGAGCGCGGGCGACACGTTCCTCGTGGCGCCCGACGAGCGGACCGCACGGCAGATCGCCGAGAAGCGCGAGGCGGCCGAGCGTGCCGCCCTCCTGGCCAAGCGTCGCAAGCGCATCAGCCTCGAGGACTTCACGCAGGCGCTCCAGCAGGGCAAGGTCGAGACCCTCAACCTCGTCCTCAAGGGCGACGTCTCGGGTGCCGTCGAGGCCCTCGAGGACGCGCTGCTCAAGATCGACGTCGGCGACGAGGTCGACCTGCGCGTCATCCACCGCGGTGTGGGTGCCATCACGCAGAACGACGTCAACCTCGCCACGGTCGACAACGCGATCATCATCGGCTTCAACGTGAAGTTCGCGGAGCGCGTCGAGGAGCTGGCCGACCGCGAGGGCGTCGACGTGCGCTTCTACTCGGTCATCTACCAGGCGATCGACGACGTCGAGGCGGCCCTCAAGGGCATGCTCAAGCCGGAGTACGAGGAGGTGCAGCTCGGTACCGCCGAGGTGCGCGAGGTGTTCCGCTCCTCCAAGTTCGGCAACATCGCCGGTTCGCTCGTCCGCTCGGGCGAGATCCGTCGCAACACCAAGGCGCGCGTCCTGCGCGGCGGCAAGGTCGTGGGGGACAACCTCACCATCGAGTCGCTCAAGCGGTTCAAGGACGACGCGACCGAGGTCCGCGAGGGCTTCGAGTGCGGTATCGGTCTCGGGTCGTTCAACGACCTGCAGGTCGACGACGTCATCGAGACGTGGGAGATGCGGGAGAAGCCGCGTTCGTGAGGTTCGTTGCCCGGGGGTGAGCGTCGCGCTCGCCCCCGGGCGGCCTCCGGGAGGGGTGCGGCGGGCCTACCGCGGGCCTGGCGGCCCGTGCCAGGCCCACCACGGCCCGCCGCACCCCTCCCTGCGGCCACCCTCGTCAGTGGTCAGGTACCCCCACGCCCCCGGGAGGGGGAGGGCCTGGAAGGAAGGCTGGACAGATGGCTGACACAGGACGGGCGCGCAAGCTCGCGGAGCGGATCCAGCAGGTCGTCGCGCAGATGATCGACACGCGCGTGAAGGACCCGCGGCTCGGGTTCGTGACGGTGACCGACGTGCGCGTCACCGGCGACCTGCAGCACGCGGACGTGTACTACACCGTGCTCGGGGACGACGAGGCGCGTGACGGCTCCGCGAAGGCGCTCGAGAGCGCCAAGGGCCTGATCCGCTCCGAGGTCGGCAAGCAGACGGGCATCCGCCTGACGCCGACGCTCGCGTTCCACCTCGACGCGGTCCCCGAGACCGCGGCGCACCTCGAGGAGGCGCTGTCCGAGGCGGCCCGTCGGGACGCCGAGGTCGCGCGGCTCGCCGCGGGTGCGCGCTACGCCGGCGACGAGGACCCGTACCGCCGCGCCGACGACGACACCGAGGAGTGAGCCGACCCGAGCGGGCGGCCCGGCCGCCCGCCGGGCCGCGCCGTCCCACGGCGGACGACGGCGTGCTCGTCGTCGACAAGCCCGCCGGGTGGACGAGCCACGACGTCGTCGCGCGCGTGCGTCGGCTCGCGTCGACGCGCAAGGTCGGGCACGCCGGCACGCTCGACCCCATGGCGACGGGCGTGCTCGTCGTCGGGATCGGCCGTGCGACGCGGCTGCTCACCTACGTGACGGGCGCGGACAAGGACTACACCGCGACGGTGCGCCTCGGCGTCGCCACGACGACCGACGACGCCGAGGGCGAGACCCTCGCCGTCCACGACGCGTCCGCGCTCACGCGGGACGACCTCGTGGCGCCCGTCGCGGCGCTCACGGGTGACATCCAGCAGGTGCCGAGCAGCGTGTCCGCGATCAAGGTCGACGGGCAGCGCGCCTACGCGCGCGTCCGCTCCGGCGAGGACGTCGAGCTCGCGGCGCGCCCCGTGCACGTCGCACGGCTCGACGTGCTCGACGTGCGGGCGGCCGCCGTGGACGGCGTGACCGTGCTCGACGTCGACGTCGCGGTCACGTGCTCGTCGGGCACGTACGTGCGGGCGCTCGCGCGGGACCTGGGCACGGCCCTGGGCGTCGGCGGGCACCTCACGGCCCTGCGCCGCACGCGCGTCGCCGGGTACGGGCTCGCCGACGCGCGCACGCTCGACGAGCTCGCCGCGACCCCGGAGGACCGCCCCGTGACCGTGCTGCCGCTCGCGGACGCCGCGCGCGCCGCGCTGCCCGCACGGGAGCTCGACGACGCCGACGCGCGCGCGCTGTCGTACGGGCAGGGGATCGCGCCGGGCGACGCCCCCGCCGGCCCCCTCGCCGCGATCGGCCCGGACGGCGCGCTGGTCGCGGTCGTCGAGCGACGCGGGCCGCGGCTGCGTCCCGTGGTGGTGTTCTCGCCCGCCGCGACCTGACACGCGACGACGCGCCCGCCGCGGGCGGGTGCCGGGCTCTTCCGGATCGTCCGGTTCACCCCTACCCTGGCTCGCACGACGAGCGCGGCCCACACCGAGGTGGGAGCGCTCCCGAACCCAGGGGAGACGACGTGGTTTCTCGACGCGCACGACGGACCGCCCACGCGGTGACCGCCCTCACGGCCGCCGCGGTGCTCGCCGGCGCCGGGCTGGCGCCCGCGACGGCGGTGGACGACGACTTCGACGACGGCGCCGGTGCGTGGGTCGCCTACGGCACGGACGGCGACGTGGACACGAGCACGGGCGCGCTGTGCGTCGACGTGCCCGCCGGCTCCGCGCAGTACGGCGTGGGCGTCGTCCTCAACGGCGTCGCCGTCGACGAGGGCACGACCTACACGTTGAGCTACACGGCGAGCGCGTCGACCGACGTGACGATCCGCGCGCTCGTCGGCCAGAACGGCGCACCGTACGGCACGGTCCTCGACACGAGCCCGACGCTCACCTCGGCGCCGACCCCCGTCGAGGAGGTCTTCACGGCGGGCGCGTCGTACCCCGCGACGCCGGGCGACGGCGATCCGGAGGGGCAGATCGCGTTCCAGCTCGGCGGGTTCACGCCGGACGCGTGGACGTTCTGCCTCGACGACGTCGCGTTCACGGGTGACGCCGAGCTGCTGCCGCACACGTCGTTCGCCGAGGGCCTCGGGCCCTGGGGGCTGTACGGCACGGGCGACCCGACGTTCGCGGACGGCGAGATGTGCGTCGACGTGCCCGGCGGCAACGCGAACCCCTGGGACGCGGGCCTGTCGTTCACGGGTCTGCCTATCGAGGAGGGCGAGAACTACGTGCTGACCTTCACGGGTCGCACGGAGCCCGCCACACCCGTGCGCGCGATCGTCGGCGAGGGCGGCGGTGCGTACCGTACGGTGCTCGACCAGTCCGCCGCACCGCTGGGCACGCAGGCCACGACCCTGGCGTACCCGTTCACCGCGGCGCACACGTTCCCCGCCGACGGCGAGGCCGCCGGTCAGGTGGCGTTCCACCTGGGCAAGGCCGCGCCGTACACGTTCTGCCTCTCGGAGGTCTCGTTGACCACGTCCGCCACCCCGCCGCCGCCGTACGAGCCGGACACCGGTCCGCGCGTGCGCGTCAACCAGGTGGGGTACCTGCCGCAGGGCCCGAAGCGCGCGACGCTCGTGACCCACGCGACCGAGCCGGTCGCGTGGGAGCTGCACGACGCCGACGGCTCGACCCTCGCGCAGGGCTCGACGCAGGTCGTCGGTGACGACGCGTCGTCCGGCGAGCACGTCCACGTCATCGACATGGCCGACGTCGACGCGACGGGCACGGGCCTGACGCTGGTGGCCGACGGCGAGACGAGCCACCCGTTCACGATCGCCGCGGACCTGTACGCGCAGCTGCGGTACGACGCGCTCAACTACTTCTACCTCGCGCGCTCGGGCACCGACATCGAGGCGTCGATCGTCGGCGAGCAGTACGCGCGCGAGGCGGGTCACGTCGGCGTCGCCCCGAACCAGGGCGACACCGCGGTGCCGTGCATCGGCCCGCGCGACTACTACGACGGCTGGACGTGCGACTACACGCTGGACGTGAGCGGCGGCTGGTACGACGCGGGCGACCACGGCAAGTACGTGGTCAACGGCGGCATCGCGGTCGCGCAGCTGCTGTCGACGTACGAGCGCACGCTCACGGCCGCGACGGCGCGGCCGGGTGCGCTGGACGACGGCACGCTCGCCCTGCCGGAGCACGGCGACGGCGTCCCCGACGTGCTCGACGAGGCGCGCTGGGAGCTCGACTGGATGCTGCGGATGGTCGCGCCGTCGGGCGAGTACGCGGGCATGGTGCACCACAAGGTCCACGACGAGGGCTGGACGGGGCTGCCGCTGATGCCCGCGGACGACGCGCAGCCGCGCTCGCTGCACCGGCCGTCCACGGCGGCGACGCTCAACGTCGCGGCCGTCGCGGCGCAGGGCGCGCGGCTGTTCGCGCCGTACGACCAGGAGTTCGCCGACACGCTGCTGGCGGCGGCACGGTCGACGTACGACGCGGCGCTCGCGCACCCCGACGTGTACGCGCCCGCGGCCGCGGGCAACGACGGTGGCGGCCCGTACGACGACGCCGACGTCACGGACGAGTTCTACTGGGCGGCCGCCGAGCTGTTCGTCACGACCGGCGAGCAGCGGTACGCCGACGACGTCGCGGCGAGCCCGCACCACACGGGTGACGTGTTCGGCGTGGGCGGGTTCTCGTGGGGGAGCACGGCGGCGCTGGGGCGGCTCACGCTCGCGACCGTGCCGAACGCGCTGCCCGACCGTGACGCCGTCCGGGCGTCGGTCGTCGCCGCGGCCGACGCCTACCTCGCGGCCCAGGACGCGCAGCCGTGGGGCTCGGTGTACTCGCCGACCGGTGGCGTGTACGACTGGGGCTCGAACTCGTCCGTCGCGAACATTCTCGTGGTGACCGCGACCGCGTACGACCTCACGCACGACGCGCGGTACCTGCGCGGCACGCTCGAGGGGCTGGACTACCTGTTCGGGCGCAACGCGCTCAACCGCTCGTACGTGACCGGCTGGGGGACGGTGTCGTCGCAGAACCAGCACTCGCGCTGGTTCGCGGCGCAGCTCGACCCGTCGCTGCCGCACCCGCCGGTCGGGTCGCTCGCGGGCGGGCCCAACTCGATCGCCTCGACGTGGGACCCGACCATGCAGGCCGCGTTCACCGAGGGGTGCGCTCCGGCCACCTGCTACCTCGACGAGATCAGCTCGTGGGCGTCGAACGAGCTCACGATCAACTGGAACTCGGCGCTGTCGTGGGTCGCGTCGTTCGTCGCGGACCAGCGCGACGGGTCGGTCGCCGCGGTCGCCCCGGTCGTCACGACGCAGCCCACCGACGTGACGACGGCGCTCGGGACGACCGCCACGTTCACCGCGGCCGCCTCGGGCGTCCCGGCGCCCACGGTGCAGTGGCAGGTCGGCGACGGCCGCACGTGGCGCGACGTGCCGGGTGCGACGGGCGCGTCGCTCGAGGTCGTGGCGACAGCGGCGGCCGCCGGGTCGTCGTACCGGGCGGTGTTCACGAACGCGTCGGGGACGGCCACGACGCGGGCCGCGCGGCTCGCCGTCGCGGCGGCGGCACCGGTGGTCGTGCGGCACCCCGCCGACGCGACCGCGCGGCTGGGGTCGTGGGCGACGTTCGAGGCCGCCGCGACCGGGTACCCGCAGCCCGCCGTGCGGTGGCAGTTCCGGTGGTTCTCGGGCCCCTGGCTGCCCGTTCCCGGTGCGCACGGCACGACGCTGCGCGTGCCGGTGACGCCGCTCGCGGTCGGCACGCAGTACCGCGCGGTGTTCAGCAACGACGCGGGGCGCGCCACGACGGACCCGGCGCGGCTGACGCTCCGCCTGGGACGCTGACGCGCGAGCCCGAGCGGCCCGGTCGTCGTCCCCGGCGACGACGCTGCGCCCCGCCGGTCGACCGACCGGCGGGGCGCAGCCGTGCGGCGGGCGTGCCGGCGCCGGGCGTCGCGCGTCCCGGACCACGCCCGGGGCGTGGCAGGCTTGTCCGCCGGGTCCCGCGTGCGCGGGGCGCAGAACGGAGCGGGTGTGCAGGTCTGGACCGACGTGTCGCAGGTGCCCACGGCGTGGGGGCCGTCCGTCGTGACGCTCGGCAACTTCGACGGCGTGCACCGCGGGCACGTCGCGGTGCTCACGCGCATGGTCGCGGACGCGCGCGCCGTGGGCGCGCACGCGGTCGCGGTGACGTTCACGCCCCATCCCGCGCAGGTGCACCGTCCGCTCGAGGCGCCCCCGCTGCTGCTGGGCGACGCCGACCGCCTCGAGCTGCTCGCGGGCACCGGGCTGGACGCCGCGCTGCTGGTGACGTACACGCTGGACTTCGCGCGGCAGTCGCCCGAGGAGTTCGTGCGCCGCTACCTGGTCGACGCGCTGCACGCGCGCACGGTCGTGGTGGGACGTGACGTGCGGTTCGGCTGGCAGAACGCCGGGGACCTCACGACGATGCGCCGGCTGGGGGAGCGGCACGGCTTCACGGTCGAGGTCATCGAGGACGTGCGTCCCGACGACGCCGACGAGCCGGGCGGCTACCGCCGCTGGTCCTCGACGTGGGTGCGCGAGCTGCTCGCGGCCGGCGACGTGCGGGCTGCGGCCGACGTGCTGGGGCGCACCCACCACGTGCGCGGCGTCGTCGTGCACGGCGACGCGCGGGGCCGTGAGCTGGGCTACCCGACGGCCAACCTCGGGCACGTCGCGGGCATGGTCCCGGCCGACGGCGTCTACGCGGGCTGGCTGCGGCGCGAACGACGCGCCGACGGCACGCCGGTGCCGGCCGCCGAGCGCGTGCTGCCCGCGGCGGTGTCGATCGGCACCAACCCGACGTTCGACGGTCACGACCGCCGCGTCGAGGCGTACGTGCTCGACCGCACCGACCTCGACCTCTACGACGACGAGGTCGCGCTCGAGCTCGTCGAGCGACTGCGGCCGACGCTGCGCTTCGACTCGGTCGAGGCCCTGCTCGAGCGCATGGCCCGCGACGTCGAGGACGTCCGCGCGGTGCTCGGGCTGCCGCGCGCCTGACGGCCGCGGGTCGTCGTCCTGCGCCCGCCGCCGGGAACGCCCGGACCAGGCGCCCTCGTGCGGTAGAGTTGGCGTGCCGTTCGACCGGCCGCGGACCGAGAGAGCCCGGGTGGACATGCCCCGGCGCACCGCGCAACGAGAAACCTGAGGAGCACCGTGTCGCTCGACCCCGCCACGAAGCAGGCCATCATGGCCGAGTACGCCACCCACGAGGGCGACACCGGCTCGCCCGAGGTCCAGATCGCCGTGCTGACGCGCCGCATCAACGACCTGAACGAGCACCTCAAGGAGCACAAGCACGACCACCACAGCCGTCGTGGTCTGCTCCTCCTGGTCGGGCGCCGTCGTCGCCTCCAGGCCTACCTGCAGAAGATCGACATCAACCGCTACCGCGCCCTCATCGAGCGGCTCGGCCTGCGTCGCTGAACCACCTGGACCAGCCCGGACCGTCACGGTCCGGGCTGGTCCTGCGTACGGGGTCGGTACCCCGCACGCACGCTCCACCGCAATCCACCGCGCCGACCCGCTCGTCCGGTCCTCGGTAGTGGCCCCCGGAACTCGTGTCCGGGTACCACGGTCGAAGACCGTCGCGGGGTGGGCGGCGCCTTCGAGAACAAGGAGGGCACCCGTGGAGGGTCCCGAGATCCAGTTCGCCGAGGCCGTGATCGACAACGGTCGCTTCGGCACCCGCACCGTCCGCTTCGAGACGGGCCGCATCGCCAAGCAGGCCGCCGGCTCCGCCGTGGCCTACCTCGACGACGACACGATGCTGCTGTCGGCCACGACGGCCGGCAAGCACCCGCGCGAGGGCTTCGACTTCTTCCCCCTGACGGTCGACGTCGAGGAGCGCCAGTACGCCGCGGGCAAGATCCCCGGCTCGTTCTTCCGTCGCGAGGGCCGTCCCTCGACCGACGCGATCCTCGCGTGCCGTCTCATCGACCGCCCGCTGCGCCCCCTGTTCGTCAAGGGCCTGCGCAACGAGGTCCAGGTCGTCGTGACGGTCCTGTCGATCAACCCCGACGACGCGTACGACGTGCTCGCGATCAACGCCGCGTCGATCTCGACGCAGCTGTCCGGCCTGCCGTTCTCCGGCCCCGTGGCCGCGACCCGCCTCGCGCTCGTCGACGGCCAGTGGGTCGCGTTCCCGCGCTACTCCGAGCGCGAGCGCTCGACGTTCGACATCGTCGTCGCGGGCCGTGTCGTCGGTGACGACGTCGCGATCGCCATGATCGAGGCCGACGCGCCCGAGGGCGCGTGGAACCTCATCCACGGCGGCGGCGGCACCGCGCCGACCGAGGAGGTCGTGGCGCAGGGCCTCGAGGCGTCCAAGCCCTTCATCAAGGCGCTCGTCGAGGCGCAGCAGCAGCTCGCGGCCCAGGCCGCGAAGGAGACGCAGACCTTCCCGACGTTCCCGGACTACCAGCCCGACGCGTTCGCCGCCGTCGAGCAGGCCGCGTCCGAGCGCCTGTCGGCCGCGCTGCAGATCGCCGGCAAGCAGGAGCGCGAGAACCGCCTCGACGAGATCAAGGCCGAGGTCGTCGGCGAGCTCGCGGAGCAGTTCGAGGGGCGCGAGAAGGAGATCTCCGCCGCGTACCGCTCGCTGCAGAAGCAGCTCATCCGCCAGCGCATCCTCACCGACGGCTTCCGCATCGACGGTCGCGGCCTGCGGGACATCCGCACGCTCTCGGCCGAGGTCGAGGTGCTGCCCCGCACGCACGGCTCGGCGCTGTTCGAGCGCGGCGAGACCCAGATCCTCGGCGTCACGACGCTGAACATGCTCCGCATGGAGCAGCAGATCGACTCGCTCTCGCCCGAGACGCGCAAGCGGTACATGCACCACTACAACTTCCCGCCCTACTCGACCGGCGAGACCGGCCGCGTGGGCTCGCCCAAGCGCCGCGAGATCGGCCACGGCGCGCTCGCCGAGCGCGCGATCGTCCCGGTCCTGCCGGCGCGTGAGGACTTCCCGTACGCGATCCGCCAGGTCTCCGAGGCGCTGGGCTCGAACGGCTCGACCTCGATGGGCTCGGTCTGCGCCGCGACGCTGTCGCTGCTCAACGCCGGCGTCCCGCTGCGTGCGCCCGTCGCGGGCATCGCCATGGGCCTCGTGTCCGACACGGTCGACGGCGAGACCCGCTACGCGGCGCTCACCGACATCCTGGGCGCCGAGGACGCGTTCGGCGACATGGACTTCAAGGTCGCCGGCACGCGCGAGTTCGTCACCGCGATCCAGCTCGACACCAAGCTCGACGGCATCCCCGCCTCGGTCCTGGCCGGCGCGCTGACGCAGGCCAAGGAGGCGCGCCTCGCGATCCTCGACGTCATCGCCGAGGCGATCGACGTCCCGGACGAGATGAGCCCGTTCGCGCCCCGCGTGATCTCGGTCAAGGTGCCGGTCGACAAGATCGGCGAGGTCATCGGCCCGAAGGGCAAGATGATCAACCAGATCCAGGAGGAGACCGGCGCCGACATCTCCATCGAGGACGACGGCACGGTCTACATCGGCGCCACCGACGGTCCGTCGGCGGAGGCCGCGCGGGCGGCGATCAACGCGATCGCCAACCCGCACATGCCCGAGGTCGGCGAGCGCTTCGTCGGCACCGTGGTGAAGACGACGACGTTCGGCGCGTTCATCTCGCTGTCCCCGGGCAAGGACGGTCTGCTGCACATCTCGCAGATCCGCAAGCTCGTGGGCGGCAAGCGCGTCGAGAACGTCGAGGACGTCCTCAAGATCGGCCAGAAGGTCCAGGTCGAGATCGGTGAGATCGACCCGCGCGGCAAGCTCTCGCTGCACGCGGTGCTCGACGAGGCCGAGGCCGGGGCCCAGGACGAGGCAGCGGACGCGTCCGCCACCGCCGACGCCTGACGTGCCGCTCTCCCTCCCGTTGGTCGCCCCCGGTTCGCCGGGGGCTGACCTCGTCGTCGGGCAGGACGGAGGCGCCGCCGTGCGGCGCACCGTCCTGCCCGGCGGGGTCCGGGTGCTCACCGAGCACATGCCCGGCCTGCGCTCGGCCACGGTCGGGGCGTGGGTCGGCGTCGGCTCGCGCGACGAGACGTCGGGCCACTTCGGCTCGACGCACTTCCTCGAGCACCTGCTGTTCAAGGGCACGGCGCGGCGCACGGCGATGGACATCGCCGAGGCGTTCGACGCCGTCGGCGGCGAGGCCAACGCCGCGACCGGCAAGGAGCACACGTGCTACTACGCGCGCGTGCTCGACTCCGACGTGCCCATGGCGGTCGACGTCATCGCGGACATGGTGACCTCGGCGCGGCTCGACGCCGACGAGCTCGAGACCGAGCGCGGCGTCATCCTCGAAGAGCTCGCGATGAACGACGACGACC
Source organism: Cellulomonas sp. FA1 (assembly GCF_000986825.1). Lineage (NCBI taxonomy): Bacteria > Bacillati > Actinomycetota > Actinomycetes > Micrococcales > Cellulomonadaceae > Cellulomonas > Cellulomonas sp. FA1. The sequence continues at coordinate 578,348 of NZ_LBMY01000001.1, forward strand.
CGTCGGACGTCGCGCACGAGCAGTTCGCCGCCGCCGTGTTCGGCGACACGCCTCTCGGGCGGCCCATCGGCGGCACCCCGCAGGCCATCCGCGACGTGCCGCGCGACGCCGTGTGGGAGCACTACCGTGAGCACTACCGCCCCGAGACCCTCGTCGTCACCGCCGCCGGGGGAGTCGACCACGACGCCCTGTGCGCGCAGGTCGAGGCCGCGCTCGCCGCGGGCGGCTGGCCGCTCGACCCCACGGCCACGCCGCGTGCGCGCCGCACCGCCGGCGCCCCGGTGCCGCCCGCGGCGCTCGAGCTGACGATCCGCCGCTCGACGGAGCAGGCCAACGTCATCGTCGGCGGCCCCTGCCTCACCTCGACCGACCCGCGTCGGTTCGTGCTGTCGGTGCTGAGCGCCGCCCTGGGCGGCGGCATGTCCTCGCGGCTGTTCCAGGAGATCCGCGAGAAGCGCGGCCTGGCGTACTCGACGTACTCGTTCGCGACCGGCCACGCCGAGACCGGCCTGTTCGGGCTCTACGCGGGTTGCACGCCCGCGCGCGTCGACGAGGTGACCGCGCTGATGGTCGCCGAGCTCGAGCGCATGGCCGACGCGCCCATGGGTGCGGCCGAGCTCACGCGCAGCATCGGCCAGCTGTGCGGCGGCCTCGTGCTGGGCATGGAGGACACCGGGTCGCGCATGAGCCGGCTCGGCAAGGCCGAGCTGGTCCACGGCGAGCTGCTCGACGTCGACGAGTCGCTCGAGCGCGTGCGCGCCGTGACGGCGGCGCAGGTGCAGGAGCTCGCGGCCGAGCTCGCGGCCGCGCCGCGCAGCGTCGTGCGCGTGGGCCCGTTCGGCGACTGACCTCGTCGGCCCGCGCCGGGCCCCGCGACGGGCCCCGGCGTCCGCCGCGCGCGGCATGATGGGGGCATGCCCGTCGCCGTCGACCACTACCGCCGGTACCCCGTCCCCGCCGTGCTGCGCGGCGTCGCCGAGCACGCGTGGGTCGCGCGCCACGCGGCGGGCGCCGACCACGTCGAGGTGCTGCTGCCCGACGGCCGCGGGCTCCTGCAGGTCGTGCGCGGCGCGGCCGGCGAGCTCGTCGACCCGCTCACCGGTGCGCGCACGCCCGACGGCGACGGCGTGCGCGGACCCTGGACGCACGCGGTCGTCGCGCGGCAGCGCGGACCCGTGGTGCGGCTGGGCGTGCAGCTGCACCCGCTGGGTCCGGCGCGGCTGCGCGCCGGCCGGCCCCTCGCGGACGCCTGGACCGCCCTCGACGACGTCCTCCCGGCCGGGACGGCGACGCGCGTGGGCGCGCTGCTCGACGAGGGCGCGGACGACGCGGCCGTCGCGGCGCTCCTCGACGCGCTGGCGTGCCGGCCGCGGCACGACGGCGCCGAGCTCGACCGCCTCGAGGACGCGATCGCGTACGTCGAGGCGCACCGCGGCCTCGTGCGCGCGAGCGACATCGCGCGCGAGGTCGCCGCGAGCGTCGGCGACCTGCACCGGTGGTGCACGACCCTGCTGGGCGTGACGCCCGCGCAGTACCTCGCGGCGGTGCGTTTCAGCACGTTCGTGCGCGAGTCCGTCGGCACCGGGCCGGTCGACGCGGCCGCGACGGTCGCGACGGTCGAGTGGTTCGTGGACGCGGGCTACCCGCCGCGCGAGGTCGAGCGGTTCACGGGCCTGCCGCCCGTCGAGCTGCGTCGTCTGGCCGAGCACCTCGCGCAGCGGCTGGGGCCCGCCGGCGTCTGACGGGCTGGACCCGTCCGTCGGGCGCGGGTGCCGCCGGTTAGGGTGCGAGGCGTGAACGAACCGATCCGCGTGGCCGTGCTGGGATCGTCCGGACGCATGGGGGGCACCACGGTGCGCGCCGTGCAGGAGGCGGACGGGCTCGAGCTCGTCGCGACCCTGGACGCCGGGGACGACCTGCGCGCGGTCGTCGACGCGGGCGCGCACGTCGCGGTCGACTTCACGGTCCCGTCGGTCACCGAGGACCACGTGCACACGCTCGTCGAGGCGGGCGTGCACGCGGTCGTCGGGACGACGGGGTGGGACGACGCGTCGTTGGGCCGGGTGCGCGACCACCTGGTCCGCGCGCCGGGGGTGGGGGTCGTGGTCGCACCGAACTTCGCGCTCGGTGCGGTGCTCGCGATGGCCTTCGCACGGCAGGCCGCCCGGTGGTTCGAGTCGGCGGAGGTCGTCGAGCTGCACCACCCCGACAAGGTCGACGCGCCGTCCGGGACGGCGCGCCACACCGCGCAGGGCATCGCCGCGGCGCGCGCGGCCGCGGGCCTGGGCCCGGTGCCGGACGCGACGACGCAGACCGTCGACGGCGCGCGCGGCGCCGACGTCGACGGTGTGCGCGTGCACGCGGTGCGGCTGCGGGGTCTCGTCGCGCACGAGGAGATCCTGCTCGGCAACGCGGGCGAGATGCTCACGATCCGGCACGACTCGTTCGACCGCGTGAGCTTCATGCCCGGCGTGCTGCTCGCGGTCCGTCGCGTCGTCGACCGTCCGGGCCTGACGGTCGGTCTCGAGGACCTGCTGGACCTGCACGCATGACCGACGCCCCGCGCGCGCGCCGTCGCCGGACGGGCCTCGTCGCCGCCGTCGCGCTGAGCGCGCTGCTCGCGCTCTACGTGTGGCTGGTGGGCGTGCGCGCCGTGCAGCTCATGGGCACGGGCGAGCCCGTCGGCGTCGCGCTGGGCGTCGCGTTCCTCGTGGCGCCGCTGCTCGTGCTCTCGCTGATCGTGCGCGAGTGGCTGCTGGCGCTCGACGTGCAGCGCATGGCGGACGCGCTCGCGGCGGCCGGTGAGCTGCCGGTCGACGACCTGCCGCGCTCCCCGGGCGGTCGCGTCGACCGTGCCGCGGCCCGCGCCGCGTTCGAGCCGCACCGGGAGCGCGTCGACGCGTCGCCCGACGACTGGCGCGCGTGGTACCACCTCGCGTTCGCCTACGACGCGGCGGGCGACCGCTCGCGTGCGCGGGCCGCGCTGCGGACCGCGAGCCGTCTGCACCGCGGCCGACCGACCCGCACCGAGCTGCCCTGACGCCCTCGGCCGGCGGCGGTCAGATGCCCGCGTACCAGCGGCGCTCGACCACGACGTGCGCCTCCTCGTCGGGGCCGGGCCCGGTGGCGAGCCGACGCGTCAGACCGTCGGGCCCCAGCCCGGCGCCCTCGAGGAACTGCTCGCGCGCGGCGTCGCCCTCGATGACCCAGGTCTGCACCTGGTCGGCGCCGTCGGCGCGCAGCAGGTCGACCGCCGCGGCCAGCAGCCGTGAGCCGTGGCCGCCGCGCTGCGCCTGCGGGTCGACCTCGAGCGCGAGCACGACGCCCGCGGGCGCGTCGGTCGGGTCGGGGGCGGGGATCGGCGCGACCGACGCGAAGCCCACGAGGTGCGGGCCGTCGCACGCGACGAGCACGTGGTACCCGGGGCCCGGGGGAGCGGTGACGGCCTGCGCCCACTGCGCGACGAACGCGTCCTCGTCGAGCGAGCCGAGCACGACCTCACCCAGCACGTCGGCGTGCGCGGTGCGCCACGCGGCGAGCTGGATGTGCGCGATGCGGGTCTCGTCGCCGGGCACGGCGGGGCGCACGGACACGTCGGCGGTGGGGGCAGCACCCGCCGAGCCTAACGTGCGGCCCGTCAGGGCATGCCGAGCAGGCGCAGCCCCGCGGCGGTCGCCGCGGCGAGCAGCACGACCACGACGAACGGCGCGCGCAGCGCCAGCGCGACCGCCGCGACGACGAGCGCGGGCAGCCGCGCGTCGAGCGTGAGCCGGCCGCCGGTCGTGGCGGTCTGCACGGCGACCAGGGCGGCGAGCAGCGCGACCGTGACGAGCGCGGCGACCCGGGCGACGCGGGGCTGCGCGAGCCAGTGCTCGGGCAGCAGGTGACCGGCGAGCTTGATGCCCAGGCAGGCGAGCCCCGCGAGCAGCACGGCGAACCAGAGCCCGGTCACGCGGCACCGCCCGGTGCCGGGGCGGCCGGCGGCGGGCCCGTGCTGACGAGCCCGACGACGACGGCGACGAGCGCCGCGAGGAGCACGGGCACGCCGGCGGGCAGGACGGGCGTGGTCGCGAGCGCGACGACCACGGCGGCGACCGCCACGACCTGCGCGGAGCGGCCCCCGAGCCGCGGCCAGACGAGCGCGAGGAACGCGGCGGCCGCGGCGGCGTCCAGGCCGTAGGCGCGCGGGTCGCCGAGCCGGTCGCCCGCGAGGGCGCCGACGAGCGTGAACAGGTTCCACAGCAGGTAGATGCCGAGCCCGGTCCACCAGAACCCGACGCGCGCCGCCGTGCGGGTCGGCTGCGCCGTGGCGACGGCCGTCGACTCGTCGATCGTCAGGTGCGCGGCGGGCAGGCGCCGGCGCGACGGCAGCGCGAGGAGCGGCGCGAGCTGCGCGCCGTACAGGCCGTTGCGCGCGCCCAGCAGCGCGGCGGACGCGACGGCCGCGCCCGCGGCACCCCCGGCGCCGGCCACGCCGATGAACGCGAACTGCGACCCGCCCGAGAACATCAGCAGGCTGAGCGCCATGGTCTGCGCCACGTCGAGCCCGGCGGCGACGGACAGCGCGCCGAACGACACGCCGTACAGCCCCGTGGCGACCGACACCGAGACCGCCTGCCGTCGTGCGGCGGTCACGGGGTCGAGCGGTGTCACGCGGTCACTGTCGCACACGCCCTCGAGCGGTCCGCCGCGGCGTCCACGGGCCGACCGCGGCGGGCGGTGGCCTTCGCGGGCCGGGCCCGGACCCGGCGCGGCGGCTCCCGGTCAGAGCGCGACGTACACGGCCTCGAGGTACTCCTCGATGCCGGCCTCGCCGCCCTCGCGGCCGAGGCCCGAGGTCTTGACGCCGCCGAACGGCGCGGTCGCGTCGGACACCATGCCGCGGTTGATGCCGATCATCCCGGCCTCGACGTCCTCGACGAGCCGCATGGCCCGCGTCAGGTCGCGCGTGTACGCGTACGCGACGAGACCGAACGGCGTCCCGTTCGCCAGGCGCAGCGCCTCGTCGTCGTCGTCGAACGTCACGACGGGCGCGACGGGTCCGAACGTCTCGTCGGTGACGACACGCGCGTCGGGCGCGACGCCGGCGAGCACGGTCGGCGCGAAGAAGTACCCGCTGCGCCGCAGCGGGTCGCCGCCCGTCCGCACGGTCGCACCGCCGTCCGCGGCCTCGGCGACGACGTCCGCGACCCGCTCGACGGCGGCGCGCTCGATCAGCGGCCCGACGGTCACGCCGGGCTCGGCGCCGTGCCCGACGACGAGCGCGTCGAACGCGGCGGTGAGCCGGGCCGTGAACTCCTCGGCGACGGACGCGTGCACGAGGAAGCGGTTGGCGGCGACGCAGGTCTGCCCGCTGTTGCGCATCTTGGCCTGCACGGCGCCCTCGACCGCGGCGTCGAGGTCGGCGTCCGCGAAGACGAGGAACGGCGCGTTGCCGCCCAGCTCCATCGACGTGCGCAGCACGTGCGGTGCGGCGGCCGCGAGCAGCGTCGCGCCCACCTGGGTCGAGCCCGTGAAGGACAGCTTGCGCAGGCGGGGGTCCGCGAGCAGCGGCTCGCTGATGCGCCGCGCCGACGACGACGGGACGACGTTGAGGACGCCCGCGGGCAGGTCGCGGGCCTCGAGCTCGGCGCGGATCAGCTCGGCGACGTACGCGGTCGTCAGGGGCGTGAGCTGCGCGGGCTTGACGACGCACGTGCACCCGGCGGCGAGCGCCGGTGCGACCTTGCGGGCGATCATCGCGACGGGGAAGTTCCAGGGCGCGACGAGCAGCGCGGGGCCGACCGGGCGTCGCAGCACGAGCTGGTGGTGCGTGCCTGCCGGTGCGCGCCGCGCGAGCCCGTCGAGGCGCACGGCCTGCTCGCCGTACCAGCGCACGTAGTCGGCCGCGTACGCGACCTCGGCGCGGGACTCCGCGAGGGGCTTGCCGCCCTCGGCCGTCACGAGCGCGGCGACGTCCTCGGCACGCGCCGTGAGCACGTCGTACACCGCGCGCAGCAGGTCGGCCCGTCGGCGGGGCGACGTGCGTCGCCACGGCTCGGCGGCCTCGACGGCCGCGTCGAGCGCGTCGCGCGCGTCCCGCTCGTCGGCGTCCGCGACCTCGAACAGCGTCGTGGCCGTCGCGGGGTCCTCGACCGCGAACGTCGCGCCCGAGCGTGCGGGGCGCCACCGGCCCCCGACGAGCAGCCCGGTGGGCAGGTGGGCGGCGACCGAGGGGGGCAGCGACGTGCTCATGCGCGCCATCCTCGCCGCGTGGCGGCGCGCCCGCCAACCGCGGGGTGAGGGTCCCGCACCGGACGGCACGCCCGTGACGGGGCTCGCGGTCGCGGCGCGCCGGACGCCGGGCCCGTGCGTCGGCGCGGGGTGCGACGATGTGCCCATGGCCGACCTCGCCGCCGCGCCCGTCGCGCTCCCCGCCACCGTGCCCACGCCGTACGAGGACCTGCTGCGGCACGTCCTGACCACCGGCACCCCGAAGGCCGACCGCACCGGCACCGGGACGCGCTCGGTGTTCGGGCACCAGATGCGGTTCGACCTGCGGGCCGGTTTCCCGCTCGTCACGACCAAGCGGGTGTTCTTCCGCGGGGTCGCCGAGGAGCTGTTCTGGTTCCTGCGCGGCGAGTCGAACATCGCCTCGCTCGTCGCCAAGGACGTCCACATCTGGGACGAGTGGGCCGACGCCGACGGTGAGCTCGGCCCGGTCTACGGCGTGCAGTGGCGGTCCTGGCCGACGCCCGACGGCGGGCACGTCGACCAGCTGACGACGCTCCTGTCCGAGCTGCGGTCGAACCCGGACTCGCGCCGCCACGTCGTCTCGGCGTGGAACGTCGCGGCGCTCGACGACATGGCGCTCGTGCCGTGCCACGCGTTCTTCCAGTTCTACGTCGCCGACGGTCGGCTCTCGTGCCAGCTGTACCAGCGCTCGGCCGACCTGTTCCTCGGGGTGCCGTTCAACATCGCGTCGTACGCGCTGCTGACCCACATGGTCGCGCAGCAGGTCGACCTCGAGGTCGGCGACCTGGTGTGGACCGGCGGCGACTGCCACGTCTACGACAACCACGTCGACCAGGTGCGCGAGCAGCTCACGCGCGAGGCGTACCCGGCGCCGCAGCTGCACCTGCGGCGCGCCGCGTCGCTGTTCGACTACACGTGGGACGACGTCGAGGTGGTCGGCTACCGGCACCACCCGGCCATCGCGGCGCCCGTGGCGGTCTGAGCGCCGTGATCGGGCTGGTCTGGGCGCAGACGCCCGCCGGGGTCATCGGCGACGGCGGCGGAATCCCGTGGCACGTCCCGGAGGACATGGCGCACTTCCGCGAGGTCACGGCCGGCGGCACCGTCGTCATGGGGCGTGCGACCTGGCAGTCGCTGCCCGAGCGCTTCCGCCCGCTGCCGGGCCGGCGCAACGTGGTGCTGTCGCGCGACCCGGGGTTCGACGCCCCCGGCGCGGACGTGCTGGCGGACCTCGACGCCGCGCTCGCGACCGCGCCCGACGTGTGGGTCATCGGCGGGGGAGCGGTCTACGCCGCGGCGCTCGATCGCGCCGACGTGCTCGAGGTGACCGTCGTCGACCTCGACGTGCCGGGGGACACGACGGCGCCCGCGATCGGCCCCGGCTGGCGGTGCGTCGCCGGCGGTCAGGACACGCCGTGGCTCGTGTCCCGCACGGGCGCCCGCTACCGCTTCGACACGTGGCGGCGCTGACGCGCCCGTCGGTCGCGGGCGCGGGCGCGGGCCCGGCCGACCGGCGCACGGGACGCCGCCGCGCGCGGCCGTGCCCGGGCGGTACCGTGTGCGCATGCCTGCCGTGACCTCCGCCACCCACCCGTTCGGGTCGCTGCTGTCGGCGATGGTCACCCCGATGACCGCCGACGGCGCGATCGACCTCGAGGCGACGGTCCGGCTCGCGCAGCACCTCGTCGACGCGGGTCACGACGGCCTCGTACTGAACGGCACCACGGGGGAGTCCTCGACCACGCACTCGCCCGAGAAGGCCGCGGTCGTCGAGGCGGTCGTCGAGGCCGTGGGCGACCGCGCGTACGTCGTCGCGGGCGCCGGCTCCAACGACACCGCGCACGCGGTCCGCATGGCCGAGCAGGCCGCGGCCGCCGGTGCGCACGGCCTGCTCGTCGTGACGCCCTACTACTCGCGGCCCTCGCAGGAGGGCGTCGTACGGCACGTCACCGCCGTCGCCGACGCGACCGACCTGCCCGTCATGCTCTACGACGTCCCCGGGCGCGCGGTCGTCCGGCTCGCCCCGGGCACGGTCGACCGGCTCGCGGCGCACGACCGCGTCGTGGCGATGAAGGACGCGTCGGGCGACGTGGTCGAGGCCGCGCGCGCCATCCCGCGCACGGGCCTGGCGTGGTACAGCGGCGACGACGCGCTCGCGCTCGCGTTCCTCGCGCACGGCGCCGTCGGCCTCGTCGGCGTGACGACGCAGGTCGCGCCCGCCGCGTTCGCACGCCTCTTCGCCGCGTGGCACGCGGGCGACGCCGCCGGTGCGCTCGCCGTGCTGCGCGAGGTCCTCCCGGCCGTCACGGCCGTCAACGGCGCGGGCTTCCAGGCCTCCGCCGCCAAGGCCGCGCTCGTCGAGCTCGGCCTCCTGAGCAGCCGCGCGATGCGGCTGCCCCTCGTCCCCTTCACCGACGACGAGGCCGCGCACGTGCGCGCCGGTCTGGCCGCCAGCGGGCTGCTCGACGTCGTCGCGGGCGCCGACCGGGCATGACGCACGGGTCGGCACCCACCGATCACCCAGGAGATCCATGAGTCACCCCCACCCCGACCTCACCCTGCCGCCGCCGCTGCCGGAGGGCGGCCTGCGGATCGTCCCGCTCGGCGGCCTCGGCGAGGTCGGGCGCAACATGGCCGTGCTGGAGTACGGCGGGCGGCTGCTCGTCATCGACTGCGGCGTGCTGTTCCCCGAGGACCACCAGCCCGGCGTCGACCTGATCCTGCCGGACTTCGACTACATCCGGGACCGGCTCGACGACATCGACGCGATCGTCCTCACGCACGGCCACGAGGACCACATCGGTGCCGTGCCGTACCTGCTGCGGCTGCGCCGCGACATCCCGCTGGTGGGCTCGCAGCTCACGCTCGCGTTCGTCGAGGCCAAGCTCAAGGAGCACCGCATCACGCCGCTGACGCTCGCGGTGCGCGAGGGCCAGGTCGAGACGCTCGGCGCGTTCGAGTGCGAGTTCGTCGCGGTCAACCACTCGATCCCCGACGCCCTCGCCGTCGCCGTGCGCACGCCGGCCGGGACCGTGCTGCACACCGGCGACTTCAAGATGGACCAGCTGCCGCTCGACGGCCGCATCACGGACCTGCGGGCGTTCGCGCGCCTGGGCGAGCAGGGCGTCGACCTGTTCATGGTCGACTCGACCAACGCCGAGGTGCCCGGCTTCGTCACGCCCGAGCGCGAGATCGGCCCCGTGCTCGACCAGGTGTTCGCGGAGTCGACGGGGCGCGTCGTCGTGGCGTCGTTCGCGTCGCACGTCCACCGCGTCCAGCAGGTCATCGACGCGGCCGTCGCGAACGAGCGCAAGGTCGCCCTGGTCGGGCGGTCGATGGTGCGCAACATGGGGATCGCCGCCGAGCTGGGCTACCTGCGGGTGCCCGACGGCGTCCTGGTCGACCAGAAGCAGATCGAGAAGCTCGCGGACGACCGGGTCGTGCTCATGTGCACGGGCTCGCAGGGCGAGCCGATGGCCGCGCTGTCGCGGATCGCCAACGGCGACCACAAGGTCTCCGTGGGCCCCGGCGACACGGTCGTGCTCGCGTCGAGCCTCATCCCGGGCAACGAGAACGCGGTCTTCCGCGTCATCAACGGGCTGATGCGGCTCGGGGCGCGCGTCGTGCACTCCGGCAACGCGAAGGTGCACGTCTCGGGCCACGCGAGCGCCGGCGAGCTCCTGTACTGCTACAACATCCTGCGTCCGCGCAACGTCATGCCCGTGCACGGCGAGGTGCGGCACCTCATCGCGAACGCCGCGCTCGCGGTGCGCACCGGCGTCCCGGCCGACCGGGTCGTGCTCGCCGAGGACGGCGTCGTGGTCGACCTCGTCGACGGTCGCGCGAGCGTCGTCGGGGCCGTGCCGTGCGGGTACGTGTACGTCGACGGCTCGAGCGTCGGCGAGCTGACGGAGGCCGAGCTCAAGGACCGCCGGATCCTCGGCGACGAGGGCTTCGTGTCGATCTTCGCGGTCGTGTCCTCCGCCGACGGGACGGTGCTCGCCGGCCCGCAGATCCACGCGCGCGGCGTCGCCGAGCAGGACGACGTCTTCGACGGCGTGCTCCCGGACCTCACGGCCGCGCTCGAGGAGGCCGTGCGCGGCGGCGCGACCGACACGCACCAGCTGCAGCAGGTCATGCGGCGCGTCGTGGGCCGCTTCGTGTCCAACAAGCTGCGCCGTCGCCCGATGATCATCCCGGTGGTCGTCGAGGCGTAGGCGCTCGACCCGTGCGGGCGACGTGAGACGCGTCGCACGCACGGGTCGGATCGGGCGACACGGGCCCGCGAGGACCGGCTCATCGGCAGGTCGCCGCTACCGTGAGGACCATGGCGACCCGTACGACCCCAGGCACCGCGCGCTCGACGCGCGCCTCCGGAGCGTCGTCGCGGTCGCCCCAGGGCGCCAGGGCGGGCGGCGGGTCGCGTCCCGCGGCCCGCAAGCCCGCCGAGCCCCCGCGCCCGCCCCTGCCGCTGCGCATGCTGCGCGGCGCGTGGATGGGCGTCGCGCACGTCGTGGGCGGCACCGCCCGGCACGTCGGCGCAGGAGCGCGCGACCTCGACCCGGCGCACCGGCGCGACGGTCTGGCGCTCACGCTGCTCGGCCTCGCGGTGGTCGTCGCCGCACGCGAGTGGTGGGACCTGTCCGGCACGGCGGGCGACGTGATCCACAACGTCGTGGCCGGGACGTTCGGGGTCGTCGGCGTCGCGGTGCCGGTCGTGCTGCTGGGCGTGTCGGTGCGCCTCATGCGGCACCCCGAGCGCGTGCAGGCCAACTCGCGCATCGGCATCGGCCTGAGCGCGATCACGATCGCGGTCTGCGGGATCGTGCACCTCACGCACGGGCAGCCGGGCACGCAGGACATGGCGGCCGTCCGCGCGGCCGGCGGCATCGTCGGGTTCGCCGTCGGCACGCCGCTCGCGACGCTGCTGACCCCCGTGGTCGCGGGCCTGCTGCTCGGGATCCTCGCGTTCTTCGGCGTGCTGGTCGTCACCGCCACCCCCGTGCACCAGATCGGGCCGCGCCTGCAGGGCCTGTACCGGCGCCTGACGGGCCAGCACGAGAGCGCGGAGGTCGAGGACGACGAGGACGCGCCGCTGGTGATCGAGGCGCTGCACAGCGCGCGGCCCGAGCCGCCCGCGAAGAAGCGCCGCTCGCTGCTCGGCCGGCGTCGCGCGGACGACGTCCCCGACCCCGACGACCGGCGCCTCGACGAGTACGAGGGCGACGAGGCGTTCGAGCGTGCCGCCCAGGTCCACCACGAGGACCTCGACGACGTCGACGACGTCCCCGACGTGGTCGAGACGCGGCGCATGCCGCCCGCGGCCCCCACCGCGCCGACCGCGGTCGTCACGCCCGAGCTCACCGCCCCGGCCCCGACCGGCGTGCCGCGCGGCGAGCAGCCGATGCTCGAGGGCGACGTCGTCTACCTGCTGCCGCACGAGGACGCGCTCGCCAAGGGGGCGCCGCACAAGGTGCGCTCCGCCGCGAACGACCGCGTGGTCGAGTCGCTGACGTCCGTGCTCGAGCAGTTCCAGATCGACGCGCAGGTCACCGGGTTCACCCGTGGCCCCACCGTCACGCGGTACGAGGTCGAGCTCGGGCAGGGCGTCAAGGTCGAGCGCGTCACGGCGCTGAGCAAGAACATCGCGTACGCGGTCGCGAGCGCCGACGTGCGCATCCTGTCGCCGATCCCCGGCAAGTCCGCCATCGGCATCGAGATCCCCAACACCGACCGCGAGACCGTCGCGCTCGGCGACGTGCTGCGCTCGAGCGCCGCGAAGCGGTCCGAGCACCCCATGGTGATCGGCGTGGGGAAGGACGTCGAGGGCGGCTACGTCGTCGCGAACCTCGCGAAGATGCCCCACCTGCTCGTCGCGGGCGCCACCGGCGCGGGCAAGTCGTCGTTCGTCAACTCGATGATCGTCTCGATCCTCATGCGGTCCACGCCCGACGAGGTCCGCATGATCCTCGTGGACCCCAAGCGCGTCGAGCTCACGCTGTACGAGGGCATCCCGCACCTCATCACGCCCATCATCACCAACCCCAAGAAGGCCGCCGAGGCCCTCGAGTGGGTGGTCAAGGAGATGGAGGCGCGGTACGACGACCTCGCGATGTTCGGGTACAAGCACATCGACGACTTCAACGCCGCGGTCCGCGCGGGCAAGGTCAAGCCGCTGCCGGGCTCCGAGCGCAAGATCGCGACCTACCCGTACCTGCTGGTCATCGTCGACGAGCTCGCCGACCTCATGATGGTCGCCCCGCGCGACGTCGAGGCGTCCATCCAGCGCATCACGCAGCTCGCGCGCGCCGCCGGCATCCATCTCGTGCTCGCGACGCAGCGACCGTCGGTCGACGTCGTCACCGGCCTCATCAAGGCCAACGTGCCGTCGCGTCTCGCGTTCGCGACGTCGTCCCTCACCGACTCGCGCGTCGTCCTCGACCAGCCGGGTGCCGAGAAGCTCATCGGCCAGGGTGACGCGCTGTTCCTGCCGATGGGCGCCGCCAAGCCGATGCGCACGCAGGGCGCGTGGGTCGCCGAGTCCGAGATCCACGCCGTCGTCGAGCACGTCAAGGCGCAGCTCAAGCCCGTGTACCGCGAGGACGTCACCGTCGTCGCCGCCAAGAAGCAGGTCGACGAGGACATCGGCGACGACCTCGACCTGCTGCTGCAGGCCGCCGAGCTGGTCGTCACGACGCAGTTCGGCTCGACGTCGATGCTGCAGCGCAAGCTGCGGGTCGGCTTCGCCAAGGCCGGGCGGCTCATGGACCTGCTCGAGTCCCGCGAGATCGTCGGCCCCTCCGAGGGGTCGAAGGCGCGCGAGGTCCTCGTGCAGCCCGACGACCTGCCCGGCACGCTCGCCATGCTGCGCGGCGACACGGGCGCCGCGGACGGCCCGGACGACGAGGAGAGGGACGGCGGGCCCGAGCCCGCCGACGACTGAGCGGCCGTCCGGTGGGCGCAGACCTGGTCGGACCGTACGGCGTCGTCAGCGCCGTCATCGCGCTCGTCGCGATCGTCTCCCTCATGACCGTGCTGGTGCTCCTGCGGCGCGAGCGCGCGCAGACGCGCCGCAACGCCGAGCTCGTGCACGTGGCCCGGCAGCTGCGGCGGCGGTACGACGCGCTCCAGAGCGTCACGCACGAGGGCGTCGTCGTGCAGTCGCACGACGGCCGGGTGCTGGACCTGTCCGAGCGCGCGGCCGAGATCCTGGGCGTGGCCCGCGAGGCGGTCGTGGGCGTCGCGGTCGCCGACCTGCCGCTCGTGCTGCTCGACGACCACGGCCTCGCTGCGAGCCCCGCGCACGTGCTCGGACGGCCCGGCGAGCCGGAGACCACCACGGTCGTCACGCTCGTCCCGTCGTCGCCCGGTGCGCGGCCCTCGGTCGTCCAGGTCACGAGCCGCGGCGTGCCCGCCGACGACGACGAGGCCGCCGTGCTGACGACGGTCGTCGACATCACCGCGCGCCGGGACGTCGAGGTCGCGCTGTCGCGCAGCGAGACGCAGTTCCGTGTCGCGATGGAGAACGCGCCGATCGGGATGGCCCTCGTCGACCTCGAGTGGTGCATCACCGAGGCCAACGTCGCGCTCGCCGAGCTGCTCGGCACCCACGTGCAGGCGCTGCGCGGGTACCCGATGGCGGACCTCAGCGCGCCCGAGGACCGCGCCGCGCAGCGGGCGGCGACGGACCGGCTCCTGGGCGGCGGCCAGCAGCGCTTCTCGCTCGAGATGCGGTGCCGGCGTGCGGACGAGCAGCTCGTCTGGGTGGTGCTCGACGCGGCGCTCGTGCGCGGCGCCGACGGCCGACCCGACCACTTCGTCGTCCAGGTCCGCGACGCGACCGAGTCCCGCATGCAGGCCGAGATGCTCACGCACCGGGCCATGCACGACCCCCTGACCGGGCTGGCCAACCGCACGCTGCTGCAGGAGGTGCTGCACACGGCGTTGTCGCAGCCGGGCGCGGTCGACCGGGTGTCGGTGCTCGCGTGCGACCTCGACGGCTTCAAGGCGGTCAACGACCGGTACGGGCACGCCGCCGGCGACGACATCCTCGTGCACGTCGCGGGCGTGCTGCGCGCCGCGACGGCCGGCGGCGGCACGGTCGCGCGGCTGGGGGGCGACGAGTTCGTCGTGGTGCTGCAGTCGGTGCACGCGGCGCGCGCGGTGTTCGAGGTCGCCAACGCGATCCACGCCGGGCTCGCGGAGCCCGTGCGGGTGGGGCGACGCCGCCTCGCGGTGGCCGCCAGCGTGGGCATCGCGCTCGCGGACCAGCACCTCGTGGACGCCGGCGCCCCGACGCTCCTCGCGGCGGCCGACGCGGCCCTCTACCGCGCGAAGCAGGGCGGCCGCGGCCGCACCGAGGTGTACGACGCGTCGATGGAGCTGTCCACCGCCCCGACCCTGCAGCGCGAGATCGTGCACGCGATCGAGCACGACGAGCTCGTCGTGCACTACCAGCCGATCGTCGACCTGTCGGACGCCCGGGTCGTGGGGTACGAGGCGCTCGTGCGGTGGCAGCACCCGCAGCGCGGCCTGCTGCTGCCGGGCGCGTTCCTCCCGCACATCCAGGAGGCGGGCGTGTCGGTGCTGCTCGGGCAGTTCGTGGCGTCGCGCGTCGTGGAGTTCCTGGCGCGCACCGCCGACGACGCGCGCTGGGTGTCCGTCAACGTGTCGGCCGACCAGCTGGGGGACTCCGAGCTCGCGACGCGACTCCTGCAGGACCTGTCGCGGCACCGCGTGACGGCGGGGCGGCTGGTGCTCGAGCTGACGGAGTCCTCGCTCGTGGCGTCCGGGACCCGGATCCGTCACGAGCTGACCCAGCTCTCCGCCGCGGGGGTCCCGATCCTGCTGGACGACTTCGGGACCGGGGTCTCGCCGTTGTCGTACCTGCGCGACCTGCCCGTCGCGGGCGTCAAGCTCGACATGTCGTTCACGTCGGGCATCCCGCACGACCCGACCGCCGGCAAGGTGACCCGCGCGCTCGGCGCGCTCGCGCGCGAGCTCGCGATGGTGACGATCGCGGAGGGCATCGAGAACGAGGAGCAGGCCGACTTCCTGCGCCGCAACGGCTGGCGCTACGGCCAGGGGTGGCTCTACGGCGGCGCGCTGCCGCTCGCCTGAGGCGAGCCGTCACCGTCGGGCGCGCGTCCTGGACCCGTGACCTGCGGGATGCCGGTCGTGCGCCGCCCGCCCCGTAGGCTGTGGCGCGTGGTCGCCGACGCTCCCTCCGCCTGGAACCCGGCCAACGTCGTGACCGTCCTGCGGATCGCCGTCGTGCCGTTCTTCGCGGTCGCGCTCCTCGCGGACGGTGGGCACACGGTCGGCGGACGCCTGCTCGCGACGGCGCTGTTCGTCGTGGCCGCTGCCTCCGACCGGCTCGACGGCTGGCTCGCGCGCCGGTCCGGCCAGGTCACCGACCTCGGGAAGATGCTCGACCCGATCGCCGACAAGCTGCTGATCGGCGCCGCGCTCGTGCTGCTCTCGTGGCTGGGCGACCTCTGGTGGGCCGTCACGGTGCTCGTGCTCGTGCGCGAGCTCGGGATCACGGTCATGCGGTTCTTCCTGCTGCGCTACGTGGTGCTCCCGGCGTCGCGCGGCGGCAAGCTGAAGACCGTCCTGCAGTCCGTCGCGCTGTCGCTGTACCTGCTGCCGCTCGACCACCTGCCGGCGTTCGTCGGCGTCGTCGCGGCCGTGGTCATGGCGGCCGCGGTCGCGGTCACGCTCGTGACCGGTGCGGACTACGTGCGGACCGCCGTGCGGATCCGCCGCGCCGCGGGCGTCCCGCCGACGGCGGGGCTGTGAGCCCGCAGCCCGACGCCCGGGCGCTGGTCGGGCTGCTCGCCCGCACGGGCCTCACGGTCGCGGCCGCGGAGTCGCTCACGGGCGGGCTCGTCGCGGCGTCGCTCGTCGACGTGCCCGGTGCGTCGGCCGTGGTGCGCGGCGGGGTCGTCGCGTACGCCACCGACCTCAAGGCGAGCGTGCTGGGCGTCGACGCGGAGCTGCTGGCCGCGCGCGGCGCGGTCGACCCCGACGTGGCGCTCGCGATGGCCGCAGGCGTGCGTCGAGTCTGCGGCGCCGACGTCGGCCTCGCGACGACCGGCGTCGCGGGGCCCGACCCGCAGGACGGTCGCCCACCGGGCACCGTCCACGTCGCCGTCGTCGCGGCCGGGGTGCGCGAGGTCCGCAGCCTCGTGCTCGCGGGGGACCGCGCGCGGGTCCGCGCCGGGACGGTACGGGCCGTGCTCGCGCTCGCGCTCGCGGCGCTGCCGGGTGAGCGCTGACGTCGCGGGGAACACGGCGGGCCGCCCTCGCGTTGGGGACGGTGTGAACACCACCCGGACCACCACCCGCCCGTCAGGCGCACGCGTCGGCGGTGCGCGGTACGGTGGTCGCCTCCCGGCCGTGCGGCCGGGTGCAGCGAGTGGGACGGCCGCGCACCCCGCGGGACCGTCCGTCGACCGAGGACGTGACGTGAAGGGGGGAGCCCAGATGGTCGTCCTACGACGAGAGATCGGTGACGTCCTGCGGGACGCGCGCCAGCGCCAGGGCCGCACCCTGCGTGAGGTCTCCTCGGCAGCCCGTGTCTCGCTCGGCTACCTCAGCGAGGTGGAGCGCGGGCAGAAGGAGGCGTCGTCCGAGCTGCTCAGCAGCATCTGCGACGCGCTCGACGTGCCGTTGTCGCTCGTGCTGCGCGAGGTCAGCGACCGTGTCGCGGTGGCCGAGGGTCTGCACATCCCCGACACTGTCCCCGCCGACCTGGCCGCCGGGTCCGACCTCGGCGACGCCGGGTGGGCGATGCCGCGGTCGGAGCTCACGCCCGTCGGCTGACGCACAGGCATCACGAGGGCCGGGCACGCCGGGAGCGGCGTGCCCGGCCCGTCGTGCGTCCTGCCGTCGTCGACCCGCGGGCTTCAGCCGCGCCCGCGCACCTGGCAGCCCGGGCACCAGTACACCTGCCGCTGCGTCGGTGCCACGCCGATGTCGTCGCGCGCGACCCGCGCGCCGCACCGCGGGCACGTGCGACCCTCGCGCCCGTAGACCGCCGCGTCCGGCCGGCCCGTCGCGACCGACGCGCGCAGCAGCGCGCGACCCGCGCGCAGCACCTCCGCCGCGTCGTCGACCGCGTCGGCGCGGGCCCACGGCCACCAGCCGCGTGCGAACAGCGACTCCGCCATGAAGATCGTGCCGAGCCCGGCCACGACCCGCTGGTCCAGCAGCACCTCGCCGACGGGGCGGCCGCCCTGCGCGTGCCAGCGCCGCACCGCCTCGTCGATCCCCGGCGTGGGGAGGTCGAGGACCGGTGGCCCGGCCCACGGCACACCGGGCGTGTCGTCGAAGTCGCCGTCGAGGACGTCGGGCCCCAGGTGCCCCAGCAGGGTCGGCTCGGCCGACGTGGGCACGACGTCGAGCATGCCGAGCTGGTACCCGACGGCGGTCCACCGCTCGACCGCGAGCACCGCGCGCACCTGCGGTGCCCGCGCCGCCGCGCGGCGGTCCGACGACGGCACGACCCGCCACGTCCCGTCCATCCGCAGGTGCGTGTGGAGCGTGCGCCCGTCGTCGAAGCGGGTCAGCAGGTGCTTGCCGTAGGGTCGCGTGCCGAGCACCGTGCGCCCGCGCAGGTCGACTGTCGCGGCCGTCGGCCAGCGCAGGTCGGCCCGCACGAGGCGCTGCCCGGCGAGCGCACGGTCGAGGTGCGCCGCGGCGCGGCGCAGCACGTCACCCTCGGGCATCGGTCGCCCCCGGCTCCCGGGCGGCCCTCACGACGCGTGCAGCCGCAGCCCGCGCGGCGTCGTCACGAACCCGGCACCGGTCAGCGCGGTCGCGGCCGGGGTCGCGAGGACGTCCGCCGAGAGCACCTCGGCACCGTCGATGCGCCCGACGGTGAGCCGGCCCGCGCGGCGCTCGCGCACGGCGTGCACCAGCGCGTCGGCCGCCGCGCCGAGCGTCACGCGGTCGTCGCTGAACGTCAGCAGCGTCCGCCCGCCCCGTTCGAGGTACAGCGCGAGGCCGCCGTCGACGAGCACGACGAGGGCGCCGGCCTTGCGTCCCGGTCGGTGCCGCGTGCCGTCACGTCCCGCGGGAGCGTCGGGCCACGCGAGCGCCGCACCGTAAGGGTTCGCGGGGTCGGTCGCGGCCAGGACGACGACCCACGGCTGGTCGCCGGCGCGCCGGTCGGCGTCTGGCACCCCGGGCGACCACGCGCCCGGCCCGGCGGGCGCCCCCAGGCGGGCGGCGGCACGTCCTGCCACGGCAGGCCCGGACCCAGGGGAGCGGTGTCGAGCCGGTCGGCCGCGCGCTCGCGTGCGCGGTCGACCACCTCGGCGTCCGCCCGCAGCCGGTCGACGGCGCCCGGCAGCGCGAACTGCGACCCCCCGAGGCGTTCGACGAAGTAGCCGCGGCGCACCTGGCCGGACTGCTCGAGCGCGCTGAGCACGCGGTACACGTCGCCGAACCGCCCGGAGACGCCCTCGGCGGGGGCCACCGCCCGCGTGAGGACGCCGTGCCGGTCCAGCAGCTGCGCCGCCAGCGCGTGCGCCCGGACGGTCGGGTCGGGCTCGCGTGCCGGGAGCAGGGACCAGCGTCCGGCGCCCGCGCCGGACGTCGAGCCGCCGACGCGCCCGCCGTCGTCACGTGCCGTCGGCACACCCAGCCGGACCCCGGCCCGCAGCCCGAGTCGCGGTCGCAGCGGGCGCCCGCGCGCGGGGGCGGCCTGCGTGCGGTGCGCGGTCGGGCCGCCCGCGAGCCACGCGCGCAGCGGGCCGAGGCCGTCGTTCGTCACCCGGCCTGCCCACACGAGGTCCCACAGGGCCTCGAGCACGGCCGTCGTGCCCGGCGCGGGGTCGTCGTCGAGCCGGACGGCGGCGACCCGCTCGACGAGCGGACCGAGGAACCACGCGCCGCCGCCCTCGAGCGCCGCGAGCACGGCCCGGTGCACCGGGCCGCTCGCGGGCGCGTCGGTCGCGTCGAGGTCCGGCACGGGGGCGAGCGTGAGGTCCGCGACCGCGACCGGGTGCAGCGACACCATGCCGTCGTGGCCCGCGAGGGGCGAGTGGCCCGCCCACAGCACCTCACCGGCCGAGGTCAGCTCGTCCAGCATCGCGGGGGAGTAGTCCGGCACCCGCGCGGGCAGCACGTGCGTCTCGAGCGCCGACGCCGGCACGGCGAAGCCCGCGAGCTGCTCGACCGCGCGGGCCACCGCGTCCACGCCGCGCAGGCCCGAGGGTCGTCGCCCGACCGCGTGCACGCCCTGCCAGCGCGGCAGGAAGACGCCCAGCGCGCGCGGGTCGACCGGCTCGACCTGGGACCGCAGCGCCGCGAGCGAGCGCTGCCGCAGGCGGCGCAGCACGTCGGCGTCGCAGAACTCGTCGCCCGTGCCGCCCAGCACGTCGGGGCGCAGCCGCCCCTGCACGAGCACGCCGGACGCCTCGAGGCGGCGCAGCACCTCGCCGACCACGGCCACGCCGAGCCCGAACCGCGCGGCCGCCTGCGCCGCGGGGAACGGGCCGTGCGTGCGCGCGTGCCGGCGCAGCAGGTCCGCGAGCGGGTCGGGCAGGACCTCGGTGAACACCTCGGGCACCCCGACGGGCAGCGCGACGCCCAGCGCGTCGCGCAGCCGACCGGCGTCCTCGACAGCCGCCCACTGCTCGGCGCGCTCGGGCACGACGCCGCCGAGCCGCACACGGATCGCCCGGCGGGCCGCCGCGAGCTCGTCGAGCCAGTCGGGGACGAGGTCGCGCACGTCGGCGCGTGTGCGTGCCTGCACGTCGACGACCGGCAGCGGGCCGTGGCGGCGCAGCACGTCGGCGACCTGCTCGAGCGTCCCCGCCTGCCGGTCGGGCGCCGTGCCCGCGAGCTCGGCCTCGGTGCGCTCGACGGCCTCGGGGTCCAGCAGGTCCGCGAGCTGCGACTCGCCGCCCGAGCCCAGCAGCTCGGCCAGCAGGGTCGGGTCGAGCGTGAGCGCGGCCGCGCGTCGCTCCGCGAGCGGCGCGTCGCCCTCGTACAGGAACTGCGCGGTGTAGCCGAAGAGCAGCGACTGCGCGAACGGCGACGGGTGCGTCGTCGTGACCTCGACGACGCGCACCCTCCCCGAGCCGACGTCCCGCATGAGCTCGATCAGCGCGTCGGTGTCGAAGTCGTCCTGCAGGCACTCGCGCACCGCCTCGAGCAGGATCGGGAAGTCGGGGTAGCGCGCCGCGACCTCGAGCAGCTGCGCGGCGCGCTGCCGCTGCTGCCACAGCGGCTGGCGCCGGTCGGGGCGCCGTCGGGGCAGCAGCAGCGCACGGCCGGCCGCCTCGCGGAACCGCGCCGCGAACATCGCCGACGCGCCCAGCTCGTCGCGCACCGACGCGAGCACCTCGTCGGGGTCGAGCAGCAGGTCGTCGAGCGTGAGGCGCGGCCCGGCGTCGGTGCCGCCGTCGGCGACCCACGCGGTGTCCGCGGCGCCGTCGAGCACGTCGGGCAGGCGCAGCACGATGCCGTCGTCGGCGTGCATGGCGGCCGCGTCGACGCCGTACCGCTCGCGCAGGCGCGCCGCGAGCACGAGGGCCCACGGCGCGTGCACGCGCGCGCCGTACGGCGAGTGCAGCACGACGCGCCAGTCGCCCAGCTCGTCACGGAAGCGCTCGACGACGACCACGGTGTCGCTCGGGACCTGCCCCGTCGCCTCCTGCTGCTCGCGCAGGTAGGCGAGCAGGTTGTCCGCCGCCCACGCGTCGAGCCCCGCCGCCTCGACGCGCTCGCGCGCCGCGTCGTCGCCGAGCGCCGCGACCTCGCGGACCCACCCGCCCACCGCGCGCCCCAGCTCGGCGGGCCGTCCCGGGGCGTCGCCCTTCCAGAACGGCAGGCGCCCCGGGATCCCGGGGGCGGGCGTGACGAGCACGCGGTCGGGCGTGATGTCCTCGATGCGCCACGTGCTCGACCCCAGCGTGAACGTGTCGCCGACGCGCGACTCGTAGACCATCTCCTCGTCGAGCTCGCCGACCCGCTTGCCGCCGCGCACGCGGCCGCCCGAGCGCTCGGCGTCGGCCGGCACGTCGCTGGTCTCGCCGCCGCCCGCGAGGAACACCCCGAACAGGCCCCGGTCGGGGATCGTGCCGCCGCTCGTCACCGCGAGCCGCAACGCGCCCGGGCGGCCCGAGAGCACGTCGGCGACGCGGTCCCACACGATGCGCGGGCGCAGCTCCGCGAAGTCCTCCGACGGGTAGCGGCCCGCGAGCATGTCGAGCACGGCCCGCAGCGTCGCCTCGCCGAGCGTCGCGAACGGCGCCGCGCGCCGCACGACGCGCGCGAGGTCGTCGAGCGGCCAGTCGTCCACCGCGACCATCGCGACCACCTGCTGCGCGAGGACGTCGAGCGGGTTGGCCGGCACGGCCAGCGCCTCGAGCTCACCGGTGCGCATGCGCTGCGCGGTCACGGCCGCCGGCACGAGCTCGCCGCGGTACGTCGGGAAGACGACGCCCCGGGACACGGCCCCGACCTGGTGGCCCGCGCGCCCGACGCGCTGCAGGCCGCTCGCGACCGACGGCGGCGCGCCGACCTGCACGACGAGGTCGAGCGCGCCCATGTCGATGCCGAGCTCGAGCGAGCTGGTCGCGACGACCGCGGGCAGCCGTCCCGCCTTGAGCTCGGACTCGGTGCGGGTGCGTTCGGCGCGGCTCATCGAGCCGTGGTGCGCGCGCGCGACGATCGTCGCGGCGTCGCGCGTGTCGACGCCCGCCGACGTGCCGGACTGCCCGGGTGCCGCGGCCGGCTGCGCGGCGCCGGGGTCGGGCACGTCCACGCCGTGGCGCTCCGCCCAGACCTCGTTGATGCGCGCGGTGAGCCGCTCGGCGCCGCGCCGCGAGTTGGTGAACACGAGGGTCGAGCGGTGCGCCGCGACGAGGTCGACGACGCGCTCCTCGACGTGGGGCCAGATCGACGCGCGCGGCGGCCCGTCGTCGACCGCCACGGGCGCGGCCCCCGGTGCGGGCGCGCCGAACCCCGCGAGGTCGGGGTCGATCCCCGGGCCGCCGTAGCGGTTCATCGACCCCGGTGCGGTGCCCGCGGCACCGGGGCGCGCGGCGGACGCCAGGTCGCCCAGGTCGGGCACGGGCACGACGACGTCGACCTCGATGACCTTCTGCGACGGAGGCTGCACGACGACGACCTCGCGACCGCCCTCGTCGCGCGGTCGCGCGCCGCCGAGGAACGCCGCGACCGCGTCGACCGGTCGCACGGTGGCCGACAGCCCGACGCGCTGCACGGGGCCCGGCCCGCCCTCGCGCTCGAGCAGCGCGTCGAGCCGTTCGAGGCTCACGGCCAGGTGCGCGCCGCGCTTGGTGCCCGCGACCGCGTGGATCTCGTCGACGATCACGGTGCGCACCCCCGCGAGTCCCGCCCGCGCGCCCGACGTGAGCACCAGGTACAGCGACTCGGGGGTCGTGATGAGCACGTCGGGGGGTGACGTGGCGAACGCGCGCCGCTCGTTCGGCGGCGTGTCGCCGGTGCGGATGCCGACCGTGACGTCGGGCAGCGTGCGCCCGAGCCGGGTCGCCGCCTGCCGGATCCCCACGAGCGGCGAGCGCAGGTTGCGCTCGACGTCGGTCGCGAGCGCCTTGAGCGGCGAGACGTACACGACGCGGCACCGCGCACCGGGCTCGGCGGGCGGCTCGCCCGTCAGCAGGCCGTCGAGCGCCCACAGGAACGCCGCGAGGGTCTTGCCCGACCCGGTGGGGGCCACGACCAGCGCGTGGTCGCCGCCCGACACCGCCTCCCACGCTCCCGCCTGCGCGGCCGTGGGCGCGGCGAACGCGCCCGTGAACCACGCACGGGTCGGCTCCGAGAATCGGTCGAGCACCACCGGGCCATTGTGTCGGTCGGCACCGACACGCGCGGCCCGGCGCGACGGTGGCAGGCTGGGGGCGTGAGGTACCGCGAGCTGACCGACCTGGTGGACGACGTGCTGGGCCCCGTCCAGGGCCGGCTGCTGCTCGACGAGCTCGTGCTCGGCGAGCTCGGCGGCCGCACGGGCGCCGTCGCGCTCGCGGACGGCGAGGACCCGCGCGCCGTGTGGCACGCGCTGTGCGACGAGCTGGGCATCCCGGACGCCCGACGCTGGGGGAGCGACCCGCACCGGCAGGCGCCGCCGCGCCGCGCGGACCGCTGAGGGCCGTGGCCCCCGACCCGCGCCCGTCCGTGGGGGACGACCGCCGCCGGCGGCTGCTGCCGCGCGCGGTGGACGTGGGCGACGCGCTGTTCTCGCTCGTCGTCACCGCGCTCGGGCTGGGCGTGGCCATCACCGTGGTCGACGGCGTGGGCGCGACGACCCCGTGGGGCGTGCTGCTGGCGGCGCTCGCGGTCGGCGTGGGCGACCTCGTGCTGCGCGCGCCCCTGCGGCTGCTCGCGTCGGTCGCGGGCGCGGGCGGGGCGCTCGTGGCGGGGCTCGCGGCGCAGGTGCTCGTGCTGTGGGCGGCGCTGAGCGTCGCGTCGGGCGTCGAGGTCACGTCGGGCTGGGCGGTGCTGTGGGTGCTCGTGCTCACGTCGGTGGTGATGGCGGCCGGGCGCTGGCTCTGGGGGTCGAGCGACAACGAGTACGTGGTCGCGGACGTCGTGCGGCGCGCGCAGCGGTCCGCGGGCGCGCGCGACCACGACGCGGGGGACCGGCCGCGCGGCATGCTCGTGGTGCAGCTCGACGGCGTGAGCGCGCCGGTGCTCGACCAGGCCGTCGAGGCCGGGCTCGTCCCCACGATGCAGCGGTGGGTCGAGGAGGGCACGCACCGCCTCGCGACCTGGTGGGCGACCGTGCCGTCGACGACGCCCGCCGCGCAGGCCGGTCTGCTGCACGGCGCGGCCGACCAGATCCCCGCGTTCCGCTGGTGGGACCGCGGTCTGGGCCGGCTCGTCGTCACCAACCACCCCGACGACGCGGCCGTCGTCGAGGAGCGGCTGTCCGACGGCGCGGGCCTGCTGGCCGGCGGCGGCACGGCGGTCGCGACGATGTTCTCGGGCGACGCCGCGGCGTCCTACCTCGTGATGAGCCGGGGGCGCCGGCACGGCCTGGGTCCGGGGCCGGGCTACGTGCGGTTCTTCGCCCGGCCGTTCGTGCTCGCGCGCGCCGTCACGGTCACGGTCGGCGAGGTCGTCAAGGAGCTCTACCAGGCGCGCCGCCAGACCGTGCACGACGTGCGTCCGCGCGTGCCCCGCGGCGGGTGGTACGTGCTGCTGCGCGCCGTGACCAACGTGCTGCTGCGCGACCTCGCGACCTCGCTGGTCGCGGACGCGCTCGTGCGGGGCGTGCCGACCGTGTTCGTCGACCTCGTCGACTACGACGAGGTCGCGCACCACGCGGGGCCGACGCGGCCCGAGTCGCTGCGCTCGCTGGAGGGTCTCGACCAGGTGCTGCGGATCCTCGAGCAGGTCGCGCGCGTCGCGCCGCGCGAGTACGACCTCGTGGTGCTCTCGGACCACGGTCAGACGCTCGGGGCGACGTTCGAGCAGGTCGAGGGCCGCTCGCTGCTGGACACCGTGCGCGCCCTCATGGCCGAGCCGGCTGCCGAGGGCGGGGTCGAGCGCGTCGAGGGCGTCGAGAGCGCGGACGGCGAGGACTGGGGGCCGGTGAACTCCCTGCTCACGAGCGTGCTGGGACGCCCCGGCGACCCCGTCGTGCTTGGCCCGGACGCCGGGTCCGACCGACGCCGCGGGCGGGTGCGCCGCGACGAGGGCGTGCCGCGCGTGCGCGAGCACGGTCGCGCCGCACGCGGGGCCGGCTCCGACGTGCCGGACGTCGTGGTGGTCGGGTCGGGCAACCTGGGCCTCGTGTGGTTCCCGGACGCGCCCGGGCGACTGACGCTCGAGGACGTGCACGAGCGCTGGCCCGGGCTCGTGCCGGGGCTCGCGGCGCGTCCCGCGGTGGGCGTGGTCGTGGTCGACTCGCGCACGCGCGGGCTCGTGGCGGTCGGCCGCTCGGGGCTGCGGCTGCTCGAGGTCGAGGGGGACGTGGTCGAGGGGGACGACCCGCTCGCGGCGTACCCCTCGCGTGCCCGCGCCGACCTCGCGCGCGCCGCGCGCCTGCCGCACACGGGCGACCTGCTGGTCGTGTCGGCGGTCGGCCCGCGCGACCAGGTGCACGCGTTCGAGGGGCAGGTGGGCTCGCACGGCGGACTGGGCGGTCCGCAGAACCTCGCGTTCCTGCTGCACCCGGCGGAGCTCGCGGTGGACGACGCGCGCTGCGAGGACGTCGACGGCCGCCGCGTGCTCGTGGGCCCGGACGCGGTGCACGCGCAGCTCGTGGAGTGGCTCGTCGAGCGGGGGGTGCGCGCCGCGCCGCTCGCGCGCACGACCCCGGAGCCCGAGGAGGGCGCGTCGTGAGCGTGCGGGTCCGCTGGCTCGGTCACGCGACGACCGTGCTCGACGTGGCCGGGGTGCGGGTCGTGACCGACCCGCTGCTGCGGCGGCACGCCGGCGTGCTGCGCCGCCGCGGCGGCCGCGCGCCGCGGACGTCGGACTGGCGCGGCGCGGACGTCGCGCTCGTGTCGCACCTGCACCACGACCACGCCGAGGTCGGCTCGTTGCGGCTGCTCGGCCCGGTGCCCGTGCTCGCCGCGCCGACGAGCGCGCACTGGCTCGCGGCGCACGGCCTGCACGGCGTCGGGCTCGCCGACGACGAGTGGTGGCGGTGGCCGGGCACGGACGTGCGGGTGCGGACGGTCCCCGCGGAGCACGGGCACCGGCCGATGCCGCACCGCCCGAACGCGGCGACGGGGTTCGTCGTCCGCGGCGACGGGACGACGGTGTGGTTCGCGGGGGACACCGGCCCGTTCCCGGGGCTCGCGCGCGTCCCGGAGCTGGCCGGTGCGCCGGTCGACGTCGCGCTCGTGCCGGTCGGCGGGTGGGGGCCGCGGCTGTCCGGCGGGCACCTCGACCCGCTCGAGGCCGCGCGCGTGTGCGCGTCGGTCGGCGCTCGCGTCGCCGTCCCGGTGCACTGGGGCACGTTGCACGCGCCCGCGTCGCGGCGTCTGCCGCCGGGGTGGATGGACCGTGCGGGGCGCGCGTTCGAGGCCGCCGCGCGGCGCGTCGCGCCGGACGTGGAGGTGCGGGTGCTCGAGCCGGGCGACGTCACCGAGGTCCGCGCGGCGCCGTGACGGCGGGTCGTCGCCGGCGCGGGCGCGGGTGCGCGGCGCGACACGCCGGCACGCGTGCGCGCATCGAACACGTGTTCGGGTAGCGTGGGGTGCGGTGACACGGTCGAACCGACCACAGCCCCGCCCCCCGGCAGCGCCGGACGCGGGCGTGCGGCGGTCCGGCCGGGATGTCGGTGGTCGGGCATAGCGTCACGCAGGACGAGACCAGTTCCCGCAGGAGCAGCGCGACGCTGCACGAGACGACGAGGTAGCACCATGGCCGCACCTGACCGCGCGAAGGCCCTCGAGGCCGCACTCAGCCAGATCGACCGCCAGTTCGGCAAGGGGTCGGTCATGCGCCTCGGCGACGACGGCCGCGCCCCCGTCGAGGTCATCCCCACGGGGTCGATCGCGCTGGACGTCGCGCTCGGCATCGGTGGTCTGCCCCGCGGGCGCATCATCGAGGTCTACGGCCCCGAGTCCTCCGGCAAGACGACGGTCGCGCTGCACGCCGTCGCCAACGCGCAGAAGGCCGGCGGCATCGCGGCGTTCATCGACGCCGAGCACGCGCTCGACCCCGAGTACGCCAAGAAGCTGGGCGTCGACACCGACGCGCTGCTGGTCGCGCAGCCCGACAACGGCGAGCAGGCGCTCGAGATCATGGACACGCTGATCCGGTCCGGCGCCATCGACATCATCGTCATCGACTCGGTCGCCGCGCTCGTGCCCAAGGCCGAGATCGAGGGCGAGATGGGCGACTCGCACGTCGGCCTCCAGGCGCGCCTCATGTCGCAGGCCCTGCGCAAGATCACCGGTGCGCTCAACGCGTCGGGCACCACCGCGATCTTCATCAACCAGCTGCGCGAGAAGATCGGCGTCTTCTTCGGCAGCCCCGAGACGACGACCGGTGGCAAGGCGCTCAAGTTCTACGCCTCGGTCCGCATGGACATCCGTCGCATCGAGACCCTGAAGGAGGGCACCGACGCGGTCGGCAACCGCACGCGCGTCAAGGTCGTCAAGAACAAGATGGCCCCGCCCTTCAAGCAGGCCGAGTTCGACATCCTCTACGGCGTCGGGATCTCGCGCGAGGGGTCGCTCATCGACCTCGGCGTCGAGCACGGCTTCATCCGCAAGTCGGGTGCCTGGTTCACCTACGAGGGCGACCAGCTGGGCCAGGGCAAGGAGAACGCGCGCAAGTTCCTGCGCGACAACCCCGATCTCGCCAACGAGCTCGACAAGAAGATCAAGGAGAAGCTCGGCATCGGTGCCGTGGTCGACGCGCCCGCCGACGCCCCGGTCCCGGTCGACTTCTGATCGTGGGAGACCTCACCGGCCGGCCCGCGGCACGTCGCCGCGGCCGGCCGGCCGTCGAGCCGCCCGAGGTCGGCGCGGCCGCGCAGGACGCCGAGCCCGACCCCGAGTCGGTGGCGCGCGCGATCGTGCTGCGCCGGCTCACCGGGGCGGCGCAGTCACGCGCCCAGCTCGCCGACGCGCTCGCGCGCCGCGACGTCCCGGAGGGCGTCGCGACGCGCGTGCTCGACCGCTTCACCGAGGTCGGGCTGATCGACGACCAGGAGTACGCGCACATGCTCGTGCGCTCACGCCACGCCGAACGCGGGCTGTCGCGGCGCGCGCTGGCCGTCGAGCTGCGCCGCAAGGGCATCGACGACGAGACCGCCGCCGTCGCGCTCGAGGGCGTCGACGACGAGGACGAGGAGCACGCCGCGCGCGAGCTCGTGCGGCGCCGCCTGCGCACCACCGCGGCGCTCGAGCGCGACGTGCGCGTACGGCGCGTCTACGGAGCGCTCGCGCGCAAGGGCTACCCCGGTGGGCTCGTGTCACGACTCGTGCGCGAGGAGCTCGCAGCCGAGGGCTCCGACGACGAGGACGCCCCGGACGACGGCACGCTGTAACCACAGCCTTCGGGTCCGCAGGGTCGCGCGTCGTGCCCCGCACCACGCGCCACCGTGCCGCCGCCGCGCCGCCACCTGGTCAGCGGCGGGCCCGTCGCCCGGCACAATGAAGGTCACGGGTGCTGCCGCGGCTCCCGACGTCGGGAGGACCACGTGGACCAGAGCACGATCGCGACGGTCGTCGGGCTGCTCGGTGCGTGCCTCGTCGCGCTGCTGCTCGTCCTGGTCGCGCGCCGCGAGGCCGACCTGCAGCGACGCCGGGCCTCGCAGGACGTCGAGCGCATCCGCGAGGACGCGCGCGCGATGCTCGCCGACGCCGAACGGCGCGAACGGCGCGTCGTCGAGCGCGAGCAGGAGGTCGCCGCGCAGCGCGCCGAGATCGCCGAGCTCGAGCGCCGCACCCGCGCCGAGGCGGAGGCCGTCGCCGCCGCCGAGCGCAGCGCGGCCCGCGCGCTCGACCGTGCCGAGCACGTCGCCGCCCGCACGCTCGCCGACGCCGACCGCTCCGCCAACGAACGCCTCGCCGACGCCCGCGCGCAGGCGCGCGCCGAGCTCGAGTCGGTCACCGGACTCACGCAGGACGAGGCGCTCGCGGAGCTCACGCGCCGCATCGCCGACCAGGCCGCCAACGACGCCGCCGCCCGCGTGCGTCGCGCCGAGGCGCAGGCGCGTCGCACCGCCGACGCCCGCGCCCGCCGGATCGTCGCGACCGCCGTGCAGCGTCTCGCCGTGCCGAGCAGCGCGCAGCACGCGCTGACCGTGCTGCCGCTGCCGTCCGACGAGATGAAGGGCCGGATCATCGGCAAGGAAGGGCGCAACATCCGGCACTTCGAGGCACTCACCGGCGTCAACGTCCTCGTCGACGAGACGCCCGGCAGCGTGGTGCTGTCGTGCTTCGACGCCGACCGCCGCGAGCTCGCCCAGGTCGCTCTCGAGGCGCTCATGGCCGACGGCCGGATCCACCCGCAGCGCATCGAGGCCGCGTACGCCGACGCCCAGGCCGGCGCGCAGGAGCGGCACGACGCGGCGGGTCACGACGCCGCCGAGCGCGCCGGCGTGACGGGTCTGCACCCCGAGCTCGTCCGCACCATGGGACGGCTGCGCCTGCGGTCGTCGTACGGCCAGAACGTCCTCGAGCACCTCGTGGAGTGCGCCCAGGTCGCCGCCGCCACGGCCGCCGAGATCGGCGCCGACGTCGAGGTGGCGCGGCGCGGCGCGTTCCTGCACGACCTCGGCAAGGCCCTCACCGCCGAGGTGCCGGGCACCCACGCCGCCGTCGGCGCGGACCTCGCGCGCCGGCACGGCGAGAGCGAAGCCGTCGTCAACGCGATCGCCGCGCACCACGACGAGGTGCCGCCCGCGACCGTCGAGGCGGTCCTCGTGCAGGCGGCCGACGCCGTCTCGGCCGCGCGGACCGGTGCGCGGCGGCAGGACGTCGACCAGTACGTCGAGCGGATGGTCGAGCTCGAGGCACTCGTCACCGAGCACCAGGGGGTGCGTCGCGCGCTCGCGATGGCCGCCGGCCGCGAGGTGCGCGTCGTCGTCGAGCCCGAGGAGGTCGACGACCGGGCGCTGCCGCACCTCGCACGCGCCATCGCGCAGCACATCGAGGCCGACCTGACGTACCCGGGGGAGATCCGCGTGACCGTGGTCCGGGAGCTGCGCGCGAGCGCGACCGCGGGCTGACGCGACGCGCGCACTGTCGTGCCGCGTGCGGCACCGGCCGGCCGCGTCGCGCCGGGAGCGGTCCGGCCCCGGGTGCGCCGGTGCCCGGTCCGTACGGCTAGGTGGTCGCCGCCATCGCCGGGGCCTCGGCCTTGGCCGTGCCCGCCGTGAGCCGGCCGACGCGCGCCGCGAGGCGCTCGGCCAGCGTCGTGAGCGCGACGTTGATGACGATGAACACCAGCGCAGCGATCAGCAGGGCCTGCAGCATGTTGCCGTTGCCCGAGCCGAACCGGCGTGCCGCGTCCAGCAGCTCGGGGTACGTGATGATCGCGCCCAGCGCCGTGTCCTTGAGGATCACCACGAGCTGGCTCGCGATCGCGGGGAGCATCGCGATGAGCGCCTGCGGCACCTCGACGAGCCGCAACGACTGCGCGGGCCGCAGCCCGACCACCAGCGCGGCCTCACGCTGGCCCTTCGGCAGGTTGTGCACGCCCGAGCGCACGAGCTCGGCGAACACCGAGCCGTTGTACAGCGTGAGGGCCAGCACGACCGCGAGGAGCGGCACGTCGGGCGGGTCCACGACCCGCAGCTGCGCGATGCCGCTGTAGAAGAACACCATCATGAGCAGCACGGGCACGGCGCGGAAGAACTCGACGACCGTGCCGCTGACCCAGCGCACCACGCGCGAGCCGGACAGCCGGCCCATCCCGAACACCAGCCCGAAGACCGCGGAGCCGACGATCGCGAGCCCCGCCGCTCGCAGCGTCTGCAGCAGCCCCGGCAGCAGGTAGGCCGTCCACGTGCGGGGCTGGACGAAGGGCTCCCACATGGCGGGCGCGAGCTGGCCCTTGCGGCCCAGGAGCACGAGGGCCCAGACCGCGATCCCCGCGACCACGACCCCCGCGAGCACGTTGACGAGCAGCATCCGGCGTCGCGTGCGCGGCCCGGGGACGTCGAACAGGACGAGGTTGCTCACCGGGCCACCGCCAGCCGTCGCGAGAGGGACGTCGTCGCCAGGCCCACGGGCACGACGATGATCACGTAGCCGATCGCGAACGTGAGGAAGACCGCGAGGATCACGTCGGGCCGGAACTCGATCATCGTCTTCATGAGCCCCGACGTCTCGGCGACGGAGCCCGCCGCGGCCACCGTCGAGTTCTTGATGAGCGCGATCAGCACGTTGCCCAGCGGGGCGACGGCGCCCCGGAACGCCTGCGGCAGGATCACGAGGCGCGCGGCCGGCCAGAACCCCAGGCCGATCGCGCGCGCCGCCTCGGCCTGCCCGACCGGCACCGTGTTGACGCCCGAGCGCAGCGCCTCGCACACGAACGCCGCGTGGTAGACCGCGAGGCCCAGGACGGCGAGCCGGAAGAAGTTCGTCTGGAAGTCGCTCGAGAGCGTGATGCCGAGCTGGCCCCACAGTCCCAGCACGCAGAACACGATGATGATCGTGAGCGGCGTGTTCCGCAGCAGCGTGACGTACGTCGTGCCGGCCCACCGCAGGCTCGGCACGGGGGAGATCCGCATGACGGCCAGGACCGTGCCGATGACGAGCGCGAGCACGGCGGCGTACGCCGTGAGCTGGATGTTCACCCAGAACGCGCCGAGCACGTCGTACTGGTCAAACAGGGACACGAACTGGTCGAGGTAGCCCTCGTCCACGCGGCCTCCCGGGGTGCGGTGGGCGGTGCCGGGGCCGGCCCGCGCGACGTGCGCGCGGCCGGCCCCGGTCGACGGTCAGACGGGGGTCAGGCGCAGGCCTCGACCGTCGGCGGGTTGAGGGAGTCGTTCGGCTCGTACCCCGACGCACCGACGTTGTCGTCGAGCGCCTTCTGCCACGACCCGTCCTCGATCATCGCCTCGATCGCGCTGTTGACGTCGGCGCACACGTCGTTGTCCTTCGGCAGGCCCACGCCGTACTTCTCCTCGGAGAACGGGTTGCCGACCACCTTGACCTTGCCCTCGTTCGCCGGCAGCGACGCCAGGCCCGCGAGGATGATGTCGTCGGTGGTGACCGCGTCGACCGTGCCCGCGACCAGGGCGGTGACGCACTCGCCGTACCCGGGCTGCTCGAGCAGGTTCGTGCCCGCCGCGTACTCGTCCTTGATCCGCTGCGCCGACGTCGAGCCCGTCACCGAGCACAGGTTCTTGCCCTCGAGGTCCTCGGGGCCCGAGATCGAGTCGTCGTCCGCCGCGACCAGCAGGTCCTGCCCCGCCACGAAGTAGGGCCCCGCGAACGCGACGACCTCCTTGCGCTTGTCGGTGATCGAGTACGTCGCGAAGATCATGTCGACCTGGCCGTTCTGCAGCATCGTCTCGCGCTGCGCGGACGGCGCCTGCACCCACTCGATCTGGTCCGGCTCGTACCCGAGCTTGCCCGCGACGTACGTCGCGACGTCCACGTCGAAGCCCGTGTAGTCGCTGCCGTCCTGGTAGCCCAGGCCGGGCTGGTCGAACTTGATGCCGATGCGGATCTTCTCGCCCGAGCCGCCCCCCGCGGTCGCGCCGTCCGAGCCGCCGCTGCCGGCGCCGTCGTCGCCGCCGGAGCAGGCGCCGAGCGTGAGCGCGGCCACCGCCGTGAGCGCGAGGGCCAGTCGTCGTGCACGCATGTGTGCTTCCCCTTCGTTCGTCCTGCGTCGGTCAGGGTCGGGATGGTCGGTGAGGATGGGTCGCGGGTCGGGTCAGTGCGTGAGGATCTTCGACAGGAAGTCCTTGGCGCGCTCGCTGCGGGGCGCGGTGAAGAACGTCTCGGGGTCGGCCTCCTCGACGACCTGCCCGGCGTCCATGAACACCACGCGGTGCGCGGCCCGGCGCGCGAACCCCATCTCGTGGGTGACGACGACCATGGTCATGCCGTCGCGCGCGAGGCTCACCATGACGTCCAGCACCTCGTTGATCATCTCGGGGTCGAGCGCGGACGTCGGCTCGTCGAACAGCATCGCCTTCGGCTTCATGGCCAGGGCCCGCGCGATCGCCACGCGCTGCTGCTGACCGCCCGAGAGCTGCGCGGGCCGCTTGTGCGCCTGGTTGGCGACGCCGACGCGCTCGAGGAGCTCCATCGCGGTCGCCTTCGCCTGCGCGGGCCTGACGCCCTTGGCCTTGATCTGGCCGAGCGTGACGTTCTCGAGCACGGTCTTGTGCGCGAACAGGTTGAACGACTGGAAGACCATGCCGACGTCGGCGCGCAGCCGCGCGAGCTCGCGGCCCTCCGCGGGCAGGGGCCGGCCGTCGATCGTGATGGTGCCCGAGTCGATCGTCTCGAGCCGGTTGATCGTGCGGCACAGCGTCGACTTGCCGGAGCCCGACGGCCCGATGACGACGACCACCTCGCCCCGGTGCACGGTGAGGTTGACGTCCCGCAGGACGTGCAGCGCACCGAAGTGCTTGTCGACGTGGTCGAGGACGAGGAGCGGCTCGCCGGTCGGACGTGCGTCCACGTCCGCACGGCCCGGCTCCGCCGTGGTGCTGTCAACCATGGACCGAACCTACGGGTGAGATGTTGCGTATGCCACGTGTGGACGTCACGGTCGCGTAACAGCGGGTTCACACGAAACGTCCGTTCCGCGTCGCCCGTGCCGTCGGCGGGGCCCGTCCCGCGGGTGCGTCGAGGGCCGCCGGGCGGGTCGTACCCTGGTGGACGATGTCCACGACCCTGACCGACGCCGCAGCCGCGCCGCACGCGCCCGACGCGCCCGCGGGCGCCGACGCGCGCCCGCGGACCTACCTCGTCAAGACGCTCGGCTGCCAGATGAACGTGCACGACTCCGAGCACATGGCCGGCATGCTCGAGCAGGCCGGCTACGTGCCCGCACCGCCCGCCGAGGCGGCCGCCGAGGACGTCGACGTCATGGTCATCAACACGTGCGCCGTGCGCGAGAACGCGGCCGACAAGCTCTACGGCAACCTCGGGCGGCTCGCGGGCACCAAGCGCACGCGCCCCGGTGGCATGCAGATCGCCGTGGGCGGCTGCCTCGCGCAGAAGGACCGCGCGGGCATCGTCGAGCGCGCGCCCTGGGTCGACGTCGTCTTCGGCACGCACAACCTCGACGTGCTCCCGACGCTGCTCGAGCGCGCGCGGCACAACGCGGCGGCGCAGGTCGAGATCGCCGAGTCGCTGCAGGTGTTCCCCTCCACGCTCCCGACGCGGCGCGAGTCCGTGTACGCGGGCTGGGTGTCGATCAGCGTGGGCTGCAACAACACGTGCACGTTCTGCATCGTGCCGCACCTGCGCGGCAAGGAGCGCGACCGCCGCCCGGGCGAGATCCTCGCCGAGGTCGAGGCGCTCGTCGCGACCGGGGCCATCGAGGTCACGCTCCTGGGTCAGAACGTCAACTCGTACGGCGTCGGGTTCGGCGACCGGCACGCGTTCGGCAAGCTGCTGCGCGCCGTCGGCGCCGTCCCGGGCCTGGAGCGCGTGCGCTTCACGTCGCCGCACCCGGCCGCGTTCACGGACGACGTGATCGAGGCGATGGCGCAGACGCCGACCGTGATGCCGCAGCTGCACATGCCGCTGCAGTCGGGCTCCGACCGCGTGCTGCGCGCGATGCGGAGGTCCTACCGCTCCGACCGCTTCCTCGGGATCCTCGAGCGCGTGCGGGCCGCGATCCCGCACGCCGCCATCACGACGGACGTGATCGTGGGGTTCCCGGGGGAGACCGAGGAGGACTTCGCCGAGACCCTGCGGGTCGTCGAGGCGTCGCGGTTCTCCTCGGCGTTCACGTTCCAGTACTCGCCGCGCCCGGGCACGCCGGCCGCGGACCTGCCCGACCAGCTGCCCAAGGCGGTCGTGCAGGAGCGGTACGAGCGGCTGGTCGAGCTGCAGGAGCGCATCTCCGCCGAGGAGAACGCCGCGCAGGTCGGGCGGACGGTGGACGTGCTGGTCGCCGAGGGCGAGGGACGCAAGGACGGTGCGACGGCCCGGATCTCCGGACGCGCGGAGGACAACCGTCTGGTGCACCTCGCGCTGCCGGCGGACCTGGCGCCGCAGGACGCGCCGCGGCCGGGCGACCTCGTGACCGTCGAGGTCACGCACGGCGCGCCGCACCACCTGGTCGCCGACTCGGCGCTCGCGCCCGGCGGCACGTTCCGCGTCCGCCGCACGCGCGCCGGCGACGCGTGGCAGGCCCGTGCCGAGGGGCGCGACGAGCACGACCACGGCGGAGCGCCCTCGTGCGGGACGGGTGCGCCGGCACCGGCCGGACCCGTGGTGCTCGGCCTGCCGACGCTCGGTCGCCCCGCGCGCTGACGCGCGCCCGACGACGCTGCGCTGACGCGCGCCCGACGACGCTGCGCTGACGCGCGCCGACGACGCTGCGCTGACGCGCCCCGCCGGCGCGGCCGCGCGACCCGGGCCCTTCGGACCAGGAGCGGCCCGACGACCGGCGCTTCAATGAACGCGGCAGTGTCGCCACGTCGCAGCGTCAGTGGAGCCCGTCATGCGAGACGTCTTCCTGTTCCTCGCCCAGCAGCCCGTGCTGCTGCTCTTCGTCGTCATCGGCGTCGGGTCCGCGGTGGGCCACGTCAAGGTGCGGGGCGTCGGGCTCGGCGCGGCCGCCGTGCTGTTCCTCGCGATCGGGTCGTCCGCGTGGGCGGCGTCGTACGGCGTCGACCTCGAGATCACCGAGGCGCTCGGCACGCTCGGGCTCACGCTGTTCACGTTCTGCGTCGGCCTCGTCTCGGGCGCGACGTTCTTCTCGTCGTTGCGGCGCTCGCTCGCGCCGATCCTCGCGACCGCGGGCGTGCTCGTCGTCAGCGCGGGCGTCGCGGTCGGCGCCGGCCGGCTGCTCGGGCTGGACGCCCCCACGGTGGCGGGCGCGTGGGCGGGTGCGGTGACGAACACGCCCGCGCTCGCGGCGGCGCGCGACGCCGCGGGCGACGCGACGACGCCGACGATCGGCTACGCCGTCACCTACCTCTTCGGGGTGGTCGGGATGCTCGTCGCGGTGTCGGTCGCGCTGCGGCACCGCGAGCACGACACCGACGCGCCCCCGACGCTCGTGAGCCGCACCGTGCGCGTCGAGGCGACCCCGGGCGTGCGCGTGCGCGACCTCGAGCTCGCGCACCGCGACCGGATCAAGTTCTCGCGCGTGCGACGGGGCGAGACGTCGCCGATCCGGACGGCCGCCGACGCGGACCTGCTCGTGCTCGACGACCTCGTGACCGTGGTCGGCCCGGTGGACGACGTCGAGGCGGTGACGCGCGAGCTCGGGCACGCGTCGTCGCACCGCCTCGAGGCCGACCGGCTGTACCTCGACATGCGCCGGGTCACGGTCTCGGCGGACCACGCGGCGGGGCACACGATCGCCGAGCTCGACCTGCTGCACCGGTTCGGCGCGACCATCTCGCGCGTGCGTCGCGGCGACGTCGACGTCCTCGCCACGGACGACTTCCAGCTCCAGCTCGGCGACCGCGTGCGCGTGATCGCACCGCGCGAGCGCATGGCGGAGGTGTCGCGGTGGTTCGGCGACTCGTCGCGCGGGCTGTCGGACATCACGCCCGTGGTGCTCGGCGTCGGCATGACGCTGGGCATCCTCCTGGGTGCTGTCGCGTTCCCCGTGCCGGGCCGTGTGTTCTCGATCGGCTCGGCCGCCGGCACGCTGCTCGTCGGGCTCGTGCTCGGGCGCGTCGGCCGGATCGGGCCGGTCGTCACGGCCATGCCCTACACGGCGGCGCAGGCCGTCGCCGAGCTCGGGCTCCTGGTGTTCCTGGCGCAGGCCGGGTCACGTGCGGGCGCGCAGATCGGCGCCGCGTTCACGTCCGGCGAGTGGTTGCGGATCCTCGTGCTCGGTGCGCTCGTCACGACGACGGTCGCGGTGGGGCTCTCGCTCGTCATGCGTCGCGTCTTCCGGATCGGCGGCACGCGCCTGTCCGGGATCGTCGGCGGCACGCAGACCCAACCGGCCGTGCTCGCGTTCGCGAACGCGCGCACCGGGTACGACGCTCGCGTCGCGCTCGGCTACGCGCTCGTGTACCCGGCCGCGATGATCACCAAGATCGTGCTGGGGCAGGTGCTCGGCGGGCTGTGACGCCCCGCCGCCCGGGAGGCGCCGCGCCGGTGTGGGCGCTCAGTTGTCGGGCACGTCGGGCGGCGGCGGGCCGTCCGCCGGGACCACGGGGTCGAGCGCCGCGAACAGCTGCACACCCGTGCCCAGGCCGCACGCGAGCAGCTGCGCGAGCTGCAGGTCGGTGACGCCCTGCTCGAGGTCCGCCGAGACCTCGGCGTACACCGCGAGCTCGCCCTCCTCCTCGCGGACGTACGCCTTGGGCCAGATGCGCTCGCGGTTCCAGTCGTTGATGGCCAGCGCGACCGCGCGGCGCTGCTCGACCGGCAGCGTGCGGTGCCAGCGTCCGCGCACCTGCAGGATCTCGGACTGCTCGCCGAGCAGCAGGAACCAGAACCGGCTGCCGTCCCACGTGCCGGTGAGGTCGCCGTCCTCGTCGATCACGAACCGGTACCCGCGCCCCAGCAGGTAGTCCGCGACGCGGTCGCGCGTCAGGGGCTGCGGCGGCTCGTCGTCCTGGGGGCGCGTCTTCGTGGGCTTGGGCAGCCCGCCGAGCACGCGCAGCAGCCATCCCGGGGCGCTCACGGGGCCGTCCCCGCGGGGTCGGGGTACCGCTCGTCGAGCGCGTCGAACAGCATGCTGCCCGTCGACAGGCCGCAGAACAGCAGCTGGCTGAGCTGGGCGTCCGTCGCGCCGTGCTCGAGGTCCGTCGCGACCTCGGAGACCACGTGCACGCGCCCGTTGTCGCGCACGCGCGCGTACGCCTTGGGCCAGATCCGCTCGGCGTTCCACTCGTTGCACAGGTCGAGCACCTCCTCGAGGCGCTCGATCGCGAGCTCGCGGTGCCACTGCCCGCGGACCTGGAGGATCTCGGACTGCTCCCCGAACAGGAAGAAGTAGAAGAGCCGTCCGCGCCACAGCCCCCCGAGGTCGCCGTCGTTGTCGACGAAGTAGGAGAACTGGTTGTCGGACATCCACGACGCGATGCGCGCGGGGGACACGGGTGCCGGTGCCCGGGTCGCCGCGTCGGCGCCGCCGAGCTCGCGCACGAGCAGCTCGGACACGCGGTCGTGCAGCTCGCGGTCGTCGACGGAGCTCGCGTCGCGCACGGGTGCGGGACGCGTACGAGCCCTCCAGCGCGCAGCGCGCAGACGGAACCACCCCATGCGGCCGACCCTACCTGGCACCGCCGACGACGCGCGGGGCGGGGCGCCGGTCGCGGACGTGGCACGCGTTACGGTCGGTCCGTGCTCGCCGCCGCCCTCGTCCCCGACACCGTGCTGCTGCTGCCGGGTGCCGCCGGCCGCGGCCCCGACGAGGCCGCGCTGCGCGCGCTGCGCGCCGCCGCCGGCGAGGTCGTGGCGGACGCGGTGGCGGGTGCCGAACGCGTCGTGGTGGTCGCCCCGGGCGCGCGCGACCGCGCGCTGACCGGCGACGTCCCGCTCGGCGCCGGTGCGGCGGGCGTGCCGGACCACCTGCTGCGGGAGCCCGTGCCGACCGTGCGGCTGCGCCCGGCCCCCGGTGCGCCGGACGCCGCGGTCGGCGGCGCCGCGACCGGGACGGTCGTCGGGCTGTGGCTCGCGCTCGCGGCGGGTACGCGGGCCGAGCGGCTGCACGCGGTCGAGGTCGCCCCCGGGCCCGCGGGTGCGCTGCGAGCGCTCGGCGCCGCGCTGGGCGCCGACCCGTCGACCGCCCTCGTCGTGGTCGGGTCCGGGTCGGCACGCCACGGCGACGACGCCCCCCTGCCCGGCGACCCGCGCGCCGACGACCTGGACGACGCCCTGCTGCGCGCGCTCGCGGACGGTGCGGGACCCGCGCGTCGCGCGCTGGCCGCGCTCGACCCGGCGACCGCCGCGGCGCTCGCGGTGACGGGCTGGGCACCCTGGCAGGTGCTGGTGGGCGCGCTCGACGCCCGCGCGGCGACGGCGCGCGACGAGGGGCCCGCACCCGAGGTGCGGCTGGCGACGGTCTGGCGCGGCGCGGCCCACGCCGCCGTGCTGTGGCGGGCCGCGTCGTGACCCTCGTCGTGGCGCTCGTCGGCCCCACGGCGACCGGCAAGTCGGACCTCGCGCTCGAGCTCGCCCTCGCGCTGGGGGGCGAGGTCGTCAACACCGACGCGATGCAGCTGTACCGCGGCATGGACGTCGGCACGGCCAAGCTCGCGCCCGCCGAGCGGCGCGGCGTGCCCCACCACCTGCTCGACGTGCTCGACCCGCGCGACGAGGCCTCGGTCGCGGACTACC
Organism: Cellulomonas sp. FA1; assembly: GCF_000986825.1. Lineage (NCBI taxonomy): Bacteria > Bacillati > Actinomycetota > Actinomycetes > Micrococcales > Cellulomonadaceae > Cellulomonas > Cellulomonas sp. FA1. The sequence goes on from NZ_LBMY01000001.1 coordinate 617,503, forward strand.
AGGTGCAGGCGCGCGCGGTGCTCGCCGACCTGGCGCGCCGCGGCGTGCGCGCCGTCGCGGTGGGCGGGTCGGGGCTGTACGTGCGCGCGCTGCTCGACCGCATGGAGTTCCCCGGCACGGACGTGGCGGTGCGCGCCGCGCTCGAGGAGCGCGTCGAGACCGAGGGGGCGCGCGCGCTGCACGCCGAGCTCGCGGCCGTCGACCCGGCGGCCGCCGAGAGCATCGGCCCGCGCAACGCCCGCCGGCTCGTGCGCGCGCTCGAGGTCGTGACGCTCACCGGGCGGCCGTACTCCGCGAGCCTGCCGCGGCACGAGTACGAGGTGCCCGCGGTGCAGATCGGGCTGGACTGCGACCGCGCGGCCCTCGACGAGCGCATCGCGCGGCGCGTCGAGCGCATGTGGGACGCGGGTCTGCTGGACGAGGTGCGCGCGCTCGCCGCCCACGGGCTGGGTCGCACGGCGTCCCGCGCGGTCGGCTACGCGCAGGCGCTCGCCGAGCTCGCGGGCGAGCTCGACGGCGCGCAGGCGCGCGCCGCGACCGCCGCGGGCACGCGCCGGCTCGCCCGCAAGCAGATGGGCTGGTTCGGCCGGGACCCCCGCGTCACGTGGCTCGACGCCCGGGACCCGGACCTCGTGGCGCGCGCGCTCGACGTGGTCGCGGCGGCCGACGCCGGGCGGCTGGACGCCCCCGTGGTCGACGCGCCCGTCCGCCGTACGCTGGGGTCGTGACCGCCACGACCACCGCCACGCCGACCGCCGCCCCGCCGGCCGGACGCCTGGTCGCCACGAAGGGCCACGGCACGCAGAACGACTTCGTGCTGCTCGACGACCGCGACGGCGCGCTCGACCTCACGCCCGCGCTCGTGCGTGCGCTGTGCGAGCGGCGTGCGGGCGTCGGCGGTGACGGCGTGATCCGGCTCGTCGCGACCGCGCACGTCGACGACGCCCCCGCCGCGGCGCGCGCCGCGCGCTGGTTCATGGACTACCGCAACGCCGACGGGTCGGTCGCGCAGATGTGCGGCAACGGCGTGCGGGTGTTCGCGGCGTACGCGCAGCGCCTGGGGCTGTGGGACCCGGCGGCGGGCCCGCTCGACGTCGGCACCCGCGCCGGGCTGCGGACGGTCGCGCAGGTGCCCGCCGACGTCGGAGCGGGGCCGTGGTTCGCGGTCGGCATGGGGGCCGTGACGCTGCCCGGCGGTGCGTCCGCGGTGTCCGACGGCGGTGACGCGCACGTCGACGTCGCGGGCCTCGCGGTCACGCGGCCGGGCCTGTCGGTCGACGTCGGCAACCCGCACACGGTGGTCGTGCTCGCGGACGGCGCCGACCTCGCGCGCGCCGACCTCACGACCGCTCCCGAGGTCGCTCCCGTGCCGCACGACGGCACCAACGTCGAGCTCGTCGTGCCGCTGGGCGAGGAGGCCGGACCCGACGGTCACCCGCGGGGGCACGTGCGCATGCGCGTGCACGAGCGCGGCGTGGGGGAGACCCGGTCGTGCGGCACGGGGGCGGTCGCCGCGGCCGCCGCGGTCCGCGCGTGGGGCGGGGACCAGGCGCCGGACGTGTGGCTCGTCGACGTGCCGGGCGGCACGGTGCGCGTCACGCTGCACGCCGACGGGCGGGCCGAGCTCGCCGGCCCCGCGACGCTCGTCGCCGAGCTGGACGTCGACCTGGCCGCGCTGCCCGCGTGACCGAGCCGCTGACGCTCACGGCGCACGACCTCGGCGGGCCGCGGGGGGAGCGGGCGACGCTCCTGCAGGTGTCGACCGCGTTCTGCGCGCCGTGCCGCGCGACGCGTCGCGTGCTCGCGCGTGTGGCAGGTTCGGTGCCCGGTGTGCGGCACGTCGAGGTCGACGTCGCGGACGCGCCCGGGCTCGCGGCCGCGCTGCGGGTCGTGAGCACCCCGACCGTCGTCGTGCTCGACGCCGACGGGCGGGTCGTGACGCGGGCCGAGGGCGTGCCGACGCCGGCTCAGGTGCTGGGTGCGCTCGCGGCGGCGCTGCCCCCGGCCGTGAGCGGGGACGCCGCTGCGGTCGGCGGCGGCGCGTCCGACCCCGCGGGCGACGGTCCCGCCGGCGGGGTGGCCGCACCGGGTGTCGGCCGGCGCTCGGTCGGCGGCACGCCGACGCGCGGCGCGACGGCCGCGGCGCCGAGCGCGAGCAGCGCCGTCAGGGCGAACGCCGCGACGAACGGCCCAGGCCCGACGTAGCCGTCGCCGCCGCCCACCGACACGACGACGACACCCGTCAGCGCGAGCGCGAGCGACGCACCCACGGAGTCGCCGATGTTGTGGGCGGCGGAGTTGCGGCCCTGGTCCTGCGGGGCCGACCAGCCCAGCACGAGGACGTTGAGCCGTGACGACGCCATGCCCATGCCGGCGCCCGCGGCGGTCCACACCGCGACGACCGCCCACGCGGGCAGGCCCAGCAGGGTGACGACCGTCGCCCCGACCACGGCGACCGCCACGAGCGCCGTGCCCAGCCGCACCGCGGTGCGGCTGGGCAGGCGGTGCCCGAGGCGCCCCTGGACGATCGACGACGCCGACCAGGCGAGCGCGGCGGTCGAGAGCCCGAGCCCGCTCGCGGACGTCGACCACCCGTCCCGGTCGACCAGCAGGTACGGCACGTACACCTGGGCGCCGAAGAACGCGCCCGACACCAGCACGCGCGTCGTGATCACGGACGGCAGGCCGGCCCGCGCGCGCAGCGTGCCGCGCGGCAGCAGCGGGCGGGCCGCGGCGAGCGCTGCGACGGCCGCGACCACGGCGACCGGCGCGGACCACGCGCGCGGCAGCTGTGCGGCGACGTTGAGGGCCAGCACGGCGGCCGCGACGAGCACGGCCCACAGGACGCGCCGGGCGGCGTCGTCACGGCCCGCGGGCGGGGCCTCGCGCGTCGCCGGCGACCCCTCGGCCGGGTCGGCGCGGGCGGGGTCGTGCCGTGCCGGGCCCAGGCCGCGGACGGCGCCCAGCAGCGGCACGGTCGCCGGCACGACGAGCAGCGCGACGCCGAGGAACACCCAGCGCCAGCCGGCGAGCTCGGCGAGGAACCCGGCGACCGCGGGCCCGACGATCGACGGCAGCACCCACGCGGTCGAGAACCACGCGAACACGCGCGGGTGCAGCACCGCGGGGTAGGCGCGCGCGACCGCCACCAGCAGCGTGACGTTGACGACGCCGCCGCCGAGGCCCTGCGCGAGCCGCCCGGCGACGAGCACGGGCATGCTCGTCGCGGCGCCCGCGACCACGAGCCCGGCGACGAACACGAGCGTTCCAGCGGCGAACGGCGCGGCCGGTCCGCGACGGTCCGCCCACGCACCCGCGACGACCATGCCCACGACCCCGGTCGCGAGCGGGCCGGCGAACGCGAACGCGTACAGCGCGCGCCCGTCGAGGACGGCCGCGACCTCGGGCATCACGGTCGTCACCGCGAACGACTCGAACGCGACCAGCACGACGAGCGCGAACATCGCGAGCGACGTCGTGCGGCGGGCGCGCCAGAGCGCGTCGGGCGAGGCCGGCGCGTCGGGCGAGGCCGGCCCGTCGGTCGTCGTCCCGCTGCCGTCGACGCTCCCGCTCACGGCGCGACCCGCAGCACGCGGAAGCCCTTGGCGCTCGCCTCGCGGGACGTGGGCAGGCCGGCCTCCTGCGTGAGCCAGCGCTGCAGCGGGTCGGCGCCGAGGTTCTTGCCCACCACGAGCCACGCGTCGCCGCCCGGCGCCAGCCGGGGCAGCCAGCGGCGCAGCAGGTCGTGCAGCGCGGGCTTGCCGACGCGCACGGGCGGGTTCGACCAGCACGTCGCGAAGCGCACGTCGTCCGGCACGTCGTCGGGCAGCGCCGCGACCACGTTGCCGAGGCCGAGGCGCGCGGCGTTGCGGCGCACGAGGTCGAGCGCGCGCTCGTTGACGTCGACCGCCCACACGCGCGCGTCGGGCGACGTGAGCGCGAGCGTCAGCGCGATCGGCCCCCAGCCGCACCCGAGGTCCAGCAGGTCGCCCGCGGCGGGCGGCTGCGGCACGGTGCGCAGCAGCACCTGCGTGCCGAGGTCGACGTGGTCGGGGGAGAAGACGCCGCCCGCGGTCTCGACCTCGACGTCGCGGCCGGCCAGGCGCACGTGCCGCGTGCGGCGCTGCTCGGCGGAGGCCGGACGGGCCGTGAAGTAGTGCTCACCCTGCGGGACGTCGGTGCCGGTCACCCGCCGAGGCTAGCGGCCGGGCCGCGCTGTGCCCGCAGCGAAATCCCGTCGCGGCGCTCGTACGTGCGTGCGATCCTGGACACACCCCGATCCCGGACGAGAGGCCCCGCGTGGACGACCGAGAGCACACCACCGACGTGACGCCGCAGGCGTCGGCGCGCAGCGCGCAGGAGGTGGCCGACGACGTCGTCGCACGGGTGCTCGCACGGGCCGGGACCGCTCTGCAGGCGGGCGGCACCGACCACACGACGTTCGACGGCGACCAGCTGGACCTCGAGGAGCGCACGTCGCTGCGGCGCGTGGCGAACCTGTCGACCGAGCTCGAGGACGTCACCGAGGTCGAGTACCGCCAGCTGCGCCTCGAGAAGGTCGTGCTCGTGGGCCTGTGGGGCGCAGGCACGGCCGAGGAGGCCGAGATCTCGCTGCGCGAGCTCGCGGCGCTCGCCGAGACGGCGGGCTCGCAGGTGCTCGACGGCCTGCTGCAGCGCCGTCGGACGCCCGACCCGGGCACGTTCCTCGGCTCGGGCAAGGCCGCCGAGCTCGCGACCGTGGTCGCGGCGGTCGGCGCCGACACGGTCGTCGTCGACGGCGAGCTCGCGCCCTCGCAGCGTCGCGCGCTCGAGGACGTCGTCAAGGTCAAGGTCGTCGACCGGACCGCGCTGATCCTCGACATCTTCGCGCAGCACGCGAAGTCCCGTGAGGGCAAGGCGCAGGTCGAGCTCGCGCAGCTCGAGTACCTGCTGCCGCGCCTGCGCGGCTGGGGCGAGTCCATGAGCCGGCAGGCGGGCGGACAGGTCGGCGGCGCGGGAGCGGGCATGGGCTCGCGCGGCCCGGGCGAGACGAAGATCGAGCTCGACCGTCGGCGCATCCGCAACCGCATGGCCAAGCTGCGCCGCGAGATCGCGGCGATGGCGCCCGCGCGCGAGACCAAGCGCGCGTCGCGGCGGCGCAACGCGATCCCGTCGGTCGCGATCGCCGGGTACACCAACGCCGGCAAGTCGTCGCTGCTGAACCGGCTGACGCACGCGGGCGTGCTCGTCGAGAACGCGCTGTTCGCGACCCTCGACCCGACCGTGCGCCGGGCGGAGACCACCGACGGGCGCGTCTACACGCTGGCCGACACGGTCGGGTTCGTGCGCGCGCTGCCGCACCAGCTGGTCGAGGCGTTCCGCTCGACGCTCGAGGAGGTCGCCGACGCCGACCTCATCCTGCACGTCGTCGACGCGGCGCACCCCGACCCCGAGGGGCAGATCGCGGCCGTGCGCCACGTGTTCGCCGACATCCCGGGCGCGATGGACGTGCCCGAGATCATCGTGCTCAACAAGGCGGACCTCGCGACGCCCGAGGCGGTCGCGCGGCTGCGCTCGCGCGAGGTGCACTCGGTCGTGGTGTCCGCGCACACGGGCGAGGGCGTGGCCGAGCTGCAGGAGCTCATCGCCGACCAGCTGCCGCGTCCGGGCGTGAGCGTCGACCTGGTCGTGCCGTACTCGCGCGGCGACCTCGTCAGCCGCGTGCACGAGCACGGCGACATCGACCACGAGGAGCACACGCCCGACGGCACGCTGCTGCGGGCGCGCGTCGACGAGAGCCTCGCGGCCGAGCTCGAGGCGGCGTCCCGCACGGCGTGAGCCCGCGGTGCGCCGACGTGACGCGACCCCGGCACGTCGGTGCGCCGCGACGCCCGCGCGGGACGCCTAGGGTCGAGGGGTGCTGCCCACCGACCTGGACCTGCTGACCACCCCCGGCGCGCCCGCGCTGCTGCCCGACGGCTCGGCGGCCGTCGTCGCCGTGACCCGGCCCGACCTGGCCGCGGACGCCTACCGCGGCGAGCTGTGGCTCGTGCCGCTCGACGCGCACGACGACGCCGCGGGCACGGGCTCCGCGCGTCGCCTCACGCACGGCCACCGCGACGCCGAGCCCGAGGTGTCGCCCGACGGCCGGTGGGTCGCGTTCACGCGCGCGCCCCTGACCGGGGGGCCGGGTCAGGTGCACGTGCTGCCGCTCGCGGGCGGTGAGCCCGCGCGACTCACCGACGCGCCGCTGGGCGCCGCGTCGCCGCGCTGGTCGCCCGACGGCACCCGCCTCGCCTTCACGGCGCGCGCGCCCGAGGCCGGGCGCTACCTGCCCGGCGGCGACCCGTCCGCCGAGGCACCCCGGCACATCACGACGTTCTCCTACCGCGAGGACGGCGCCGGGTTCGTGTCCGACCGCCCGCGGCACGTGCACGTGCTCGACGTGCCCGCCGACCCGGGCGGGGCGCCCGACGTGCCCGCGGCCGTGGCGCTCACCTCGGGTCCGCTCGAGGTCACCGACGCCGCCTGGGCCCCGGACGGCCTGGCGCTCGTCGCGACGTGCGCGCGGCACGCGACGCGCGAGCGCGACGTGCGCCGGGACGCGGTGCTCGTCGCCGCGCCGCGCGGCGCGACGGGGCCGGCGGCGGTCGTGCCGCTGACCGACGCCGACGCGGGCAGCACGCTGCGCGTCGACGCCGTGCGGGTCGACGGCGACACGCTGTGGCTGCTCGCCGCGGACCTCGGGCCGGACGGGACGGACACGGTCGCGGCCCTCACGGGCCTCTTCCGGGCGCCCCTGACGGGCGCCGGCGCCGCGCTGCGGACGGCCGCGACGCCCGAGCGGCTCACCGACGCCGAGCGCACCGACCTCGGCGGCGTCCTCCACCCGACGCGCGGCGGCGTGCTCGTGACGCTCGAGGACCGTGGCGCCGTCGTCCTCGCGCACGTGGCCGCGGACGGCACCACGACGCGCCTGCTGGACGCGCCGCACGTCGTGCTCGGCGCCGCGGCCGTCGTCCACGACGGCGACCTGCGCATCGTCGCGAGCGCCGCGACCCCGACGAGCGCCGGAGCCCTGCTGCGCGTCGACGACGACGGCCGGGTCCTCGCCGACTGGTCCGGCCCGCTGCGCGCGACCGGCCGCACGGTGCTGCCGACGCCCCTGACGGCCACGTCGCCCGACGGCTACGAGGTGCACGGCTGGCTCGCGCTGCCCGACCCCGCGCGCCACGGCGCGGGTCCGCACCCGACGCTGCTGATGATCCACGGCGGCCCGTTCGCGCAGTACACGCACGCGCTGTTCGACGAGGTGCAGGTGCTCACGGGCGCGGGCTACGCGGTCGTGCTCGGCAACCCCCGCGGGTCCTCCGGCCGGGGGCGCGCGCACGGCCGCGCGATCCGGCAGGCGATGGGCACGGTCGACGCCGACGACGTGCTCGCGCTGCTCGACGCCGCGCTCGAGGCCCACCCGCAGGAGCTCGACGCGGCACGTGTCGGCGTCCTCGGCGGGTCGTACGGCGGCTACCTCACGGCGTGGCTGACGACGCGCACCGACCGGTTCGCCGCCGCCGTCGTCGAGCGGGGGTTCCTCGACCCCGTGAGCTTCACGGGGTCGGCGGACATCGGCTGGTGGTTCGGGCTGGAGTACGTCGGCGACCACGCGGTCGACCCGGCCGCGGTGGCCGCGCAGTCGCCCATGGCGCACGTCGGGCGGGTCACGACCCCCACGCTGGTCGTCCACTCGGAGCAGGACTGGCGCTGCCCCGTCGAGCAGGGGCAGCGCTGGTACGTCGAGCTGCGCCGCCGCGGCGTCGAGGCCGAGCTGCTGCTGTTCCCCGGCGAGGGGCACGAGCTGTCCCGCTCGGGGCGGCCGACGCACCGGCGCGCGCGGTTCGAGCACCTGATCGACTGGTGGGCGCGGCACCTGCCCGTCGGCGGCTGAGCCCGGGGCGTGCCGACCCGCCAGGTCGCGGGTGCCGGGGGTGTCGGGGGCCGCGACTACGCTGTCGCGGTGCCCGACCCCGACCCGACCCCTCGCCCGGCCGCCCCGGCGCAGGGCACGTCGGCCGTGACCGCACCCGGCCGCGACGCGCAGGAGGTCGCCGAGGTCGGCGAGCTGCTCGACCTCGCGGTCGGTGCGCTGGGCGGCGGTCGCCGCGAGGGTCAGCACACCATGGCCGTCGCGGTCGCCGAGTCGCTGCGCACGGGTGAGCACCTGCTGGTCCAGGCGGGCACCGGCACGGGCAAGTCGCTGGGCTACCTCGTGCCGGCGGTGCGGCACGCGGTCCGCGCGGACGAGCGCGTCGTCGTCTCGACCGCGACGCTCGCGCTGCAGCGGCAGGTGCTGACGCGCGACCTCCCGCTCGTCACCACCGCGCTGGCGTCCCACCTGCCGCGGCAGGCGCAGATCGCGCTGCTCAAGGGCTGGCACAACTACCTGTGCGTCCACAAGGTCGCGGGGGGCTACCCGTCCGACGAGCAGGGCACGCTGTTCGACGTCCCCGAGCGGCCGGGCGCCGCGGAGCACCCGCCCGAGGAGACCGAGTCCGGGCGCGAGTCCCTCGGCGACCAGGTCGTGCGCCTGCGCGAGTGGGCCGAGGAGACGACCACGGGCGACCGCGACGACCTCGTCCCCGGCGTCTCCGACCGCGCGTGGCGGCAGGTCTCCGTGACCGCCATGGAGTGCCTCGGCGGGCAGTGCCCGATGCTCGCGCAGTGCTTCCCGGAGGCCGCACGCGCGCGGTCGCGCGAGGCCGACGTCGTCGTCACGAACCACGCGATGCTCGGCATCGCGGCCTCGGGGTCCCCGAACGTGCTGCCCGAGCACCAGGTGATCGTCGTCGACGAGGCGCACGAGCTCGCCGACCGCGTGACCGCGCAGGCCACCGCGGAGCTGTCGCTGCCGACCATCGAGCACGCCGCGCGGCTGGCCCGCCGGCACGGCGGCGTGCCCACCACCGACGTCGACACCGCCGGCCAGCACCTCGCGAGCGTCATCGTCCCGCTGCCCGAGGGGCGCTTCCCCCAGGGGCTCCCCGAGGACGTCCGCACCGCTGTCGCGACCGTCCGCGACGCCGCGCGCACCATGCTCACGGCGCTCAAGCCCGAGGGCGGGTCGCGCGACGCGGCCGACGGCGGCCGCAAGATGGCGACCTCGGCCATGCTCGCGCTGTTCGAGGTCGCCGAGCGCATGGCCGCCGACCCCGAGCAGAACGCCGCGACCGTGCTGTGGTGCGCGCGCGGCGAGGACCGCCGCGGCGTCCCGACGACCCGCCTGCACGCCGCCCCGCTCGCGGTGGCGGGCCTGGTGCGGACGCACCTGCTGGCCGGCCGCTCGGGGGTGCTGACGTCGGCGACCCTGACGCTCGGCGGGTCGTTCGACGCGACCGCGCGCGCCGTCGGCCTCGTGCAGCGCCCCGACGCCGCACCCGTCGGTCCGACCACGCTCGAGGGCGCGCATGACGAGTCCGTCGCCGGCGCGACGGAGCCGACGGGGACGGCGAGCCGCGCGTCCTCCGCGGCCGCGGTCCCGGCGACGGGCGACCGACCCCGGCGCCCCGAGGCCGACGAGCCGCCGCGCTGGCGCGGGCTCGACGTCGGCAGCCCGTTCGACTACCCGCGGCAGGGCATCTGCTACGTCGCCAGGCGACTGCCGCCGCCGGGCCGCGAACCGGCCACGGAGGCGCAGCTCGACGAGATCGCCACCCTCGTCGAGGCGGCCGGCGGGCGCACGCTCGGCCTGTTCACGTCGCGTCGTGCCGCGACCGTCGCGGCCGAGGCGATGCGCGAGCGGCTCGACGTGCCCGTGCTGCTGCAGGGCGACGACCAGCTGCCCACGCTCGTCGCGCGCTTCGCGGCCGACGAGCCGACCTGCCTGTTCGGCACGCTCTCGCTGTGGCAGGGCGTCGACGTGCCCGGCCCGGCGTGCCGGCTCGTCGTGATCGACCGCATCCCGTTCCCGCGGCCCGACGACCCGGTGCGGTCCGCGCGCTCCGACGCGGTCGCGCGAGCCGGCGGCAACGGCTTCATGTCGGTGTCCGCGACGCACGCGGCGCTGCTGCTCGCGCAGGGTGCGGGCCGGCTCGTGCGGTCCTCGCAGGACCGCGGCGTCGTCGCCGTGCTCGACCCGCGGCTCGCCACGGCGCGGTACGGCGAGTACCTGCAGCGGTCGATGCCGCCGTTCTGGCGCACCACGGACCGCGACGTCGTGGTCTCCGCGCTACGTCGGCTCGCCGGATCCGACTAGCCTCGTGCAGGGGAGGTGCCGCACCGGGCGGGCCCGTCCCGCACCACCGGTTCCGCGCCCGTGACGAGGGGAAACGACCATGGTCGACGCCATCGAGGGCGACGAGTACGCCTTCAGCCCGACGCCGTCCGTGCCGCGGCGCACGTCCAAGCTCGGGATCGTGGGGGCGGGTGCGGTCGGCTCGACCATGGCCTACGCGGCGCTCATGCGCGGCGCGGCGCGCACGGTCGCGCTGCTCGACGTCAACAAGGCGAAGGTCGAGGCCGAGGTCCTCGACCTCTCGCACGGCATCCAGTTCATGTCGATGGCCGAGGTCATGGGCTCCGACGACGTGTCGGTCATGGCCGACTGCGACGTCGTCATGTTCACCGCGGGTGCCAAGCAGAAGCCGGGGCAGTCGCGGCTGGACCTCGCGGAGGCGACGATCTCGCTCGTGCAGAAGGTGCTGCCGGGCATCGTCGAGGTCGCGCCGAACGCGGTCTACGTCATGGTGACCAACCCGGTCGACGTCGTCACGTACGCGGCGCTCAAGATCTCGGGCCTGCCGCCGTCGCAGCTGTTCGGCTCGGGCACGGTGCTCGACTCCTCGCGCCTGCGCTACCTCATCGCGCGCCACACGGGCGTCGCGGTGCAGAACGTCCACGCGTACGTCGCGGGCGAGCACGGGGACACCGAGCTGCCGCTGTGGAGCTCGGCGACGATCGGTTCCGTCCCGATCCTCGAGTGGGCGAGCGGTGACGGCGGGCCGCTGACGCGCGAGGTGCGCGACGCGATCGCGCGCGAGGTCGTCGAGTCCGCCTACCGGATCATCGAGGGCAAGGGTGCGACGAACTACGCGATCGCGCTCGCGGGGTCGCGCATCATCGAGGCCGTGCTCAAGGACGAGCGCCGCATCCTGCCCGTGTCGTCGCTGCTCGACGGCTATCTCGGCATGTCCGACGTGTGCCTCAGCGTGCCGTCGATCGTCGGGTCGTCGGGCGTGCGCGAGCGGCTCGAGGTGCCGATGTCCTCCGACGAGCTGATGGGCATGCGCCGCTCGGCGGAGGCCGTGCGCTCCGTCGCCCGGCGGTTCGGCTTCTGACGAGGTCGGCGTGCGACGAGGGCCGGACGGGGACTCCCGTCCGGCCCTCGTGCCGTCCGCGGTCGCGGGAGCGTCAGTGGTGGCGCAGCGCGTCGATGAGCTCGCCCTTGCGCATGCGTGACCGACCCTCGACGCCGATCTCCGCGGCGCGGCGGCGCAGGTCCTCGACCGTCCACTCCTCGTAGTCGCGCGAGCGCCCGCCGGACCGGCCGACGGACGACCGCCCGCGTGCCGCCGCCGCGTTCGCGATCCGCGCGGCCTTCTCCTTGCTGCTGCCCTCGTCGCGCAACGACTCGTAGAGCTCGGGGTCCTTGACGCTGGGGCCGGGGTCACGTCGTGCGGGCATGCGGCGCCTCCTCACCGGTGACGGCGCCGGCGGCTCCGGCACCGGCGACCAGCGTCGCGCGGCGGGCAGCGCCCCGCACGCGGTCGGCGTCACAACGCGCGCAGCACGCTCACGACCCGGCCCAGCACGGTCGCGCCGTCGCCGTCGATGGGGGAGTAGGCGGCGTTGTGCGGCAGCAGCCACACGTGGCCGTCGACCCGCTTGAGCGTCTTGACCGTCGCCTCGCCGTCGATCATCGCCGCGACGATCTCGCCGTTCTCGGCGACGGGCTGCCGGCGGACGACCACCCAGTCGCCGTCGCAGATGGCGGCGTCGACCATCGAGTCGCCCGCGACCTTGAGCAGGAAGAGCTCACCCTCGCCGACGAGCTGGCGAGGCAGCGGGAAGACGTCCTCCACCACCTGCTCGGCGAGGATGGGGCCACCAGCGGCGATGCGCCCGACGACGGGGACGTACGAGGGCGTCGGGGCGCCGTCGCGCTCCGCGGCGTCGCCGTCGCCGAGCGCCACGCCCGCGCGGTCGCCGAGCGCCGTGACGGTCCGCGCGTCGTCGGGCTGCACGACCTCCATCGCGCGCGGCCGGTTCGGGTCGCGGCGCAGGTAGCCCTTGCGCTCGAGCGCGGTCAGCTGGTGCTTGACGCTCGAGGGACTGGTCAGCCCGACCGCGTCGCCGATCTCGCGCATGCTCGGCGGGTACCCCCGCCGCTCGACCGAGGACCGGATGGTCTCGAGCACGAGCCGCTGCCGGGACGTGAGGCCGTCGCCCGGGACCTCCGCGACCTCGGGCGCCGCGGTCCCCGCGGCGCGCGTCCGGTCGGTGCCCGTCGTCGAGCGCTCCTGCACGTCCACTGCGCCTCCTGCTGTCGCGTCGGCGCGGGCCGGGGGGCGCGCGCCCAGCGTCGCCCCGCCGCGTCGAGGCCCGGACCCGCTGGTGGTGCGGGAACGGCGCCCCTGCGCACCGACGTCGCCCGGGGGAGATGTCGGTGGTCGGTGGTGCACTCGCTGCAGCAGCCACCCTAGGCGGGCGGCCCGGGCGGATCAAACATCTGTTCGAGCGTGTCTCGACGGATGTCGGTCGGCTCTGGTAGACATCGTACAGACGTTCGACGAACAGACGTTCGAATCCGAGCGGCACCCCGGAGGCCGGGGTCCGGCGGCGAGAGGGGTACGGCATGAGTGCGATCACCATCGCTCCCGGCGCGTTCCGGGGTGGGCGGGCGTCCTCGACGGCTGCGCCGCGGCGCCCCGCACCGCGCGCCGAGGCTCCTCTGCGCCTGACGGTGCGCGGTCGAGTCGTCGTGTGGGGCCTGGGCCTGCTGGTCGCCGCGGGTGCGGGAGGGGTCGCCGTCTCGGCGCACGCCGACGGTCCTCGGTCGGCGATGGAGGTCGAGCGCGTGGTCGTGGCGCCCGGGCAGACGCTGTGGGGCATCGCGTCGGAGGTCGCCGCGCCCGGTGAGGACGTCAGGGACGTGGTGCTGCGCCTGCAGCGGCTGAACGAGCTGCCGTCGGCCGGGCTCACGGCTGGGCAGACGCTCGTCGTGCCCGTGGGCTGACCGTGGACGCGGGTTGTCAGTGCCGACGCCTCCGGCTAGGTTAGCCTTACCTCATTCGGCAGGCTGGGGGGCCAGCCGGAGGTGTGTGCGGCGACCCGGCGCGTCCGGGTCCGCCAGCGCGCAGCAGCAGGTGGCGCCGAGGCGAGTCGGCGCCACGAAGGGACGGGGGCGTCCCGGCGAGGGTGGCCGTCGCACGGCGGCCGCCCTCGCGCTGCCGAGGCACGCGATGTTGCAGTTGCGCCTGCGACGTCCTACCGTCGCGTGCGTCCGTCCGGCGCGTGTCGTGGCGGGCGCCGTCCCGTGATCGGCAACGCCGAGAGGTTCGTTGTGCACTGTCCCTTCTGCCGGCACCCCGACTCGCGCGTGGTGGACTCCCGCACGTCCGACGACGGGTCCTCGATCCGTCGGCGGCGCCAGTGCCCCAGCTGCCAGCGGCGGTTCACGACCATCGAGACCGCGAGCCTGTCCGTCGTCAAGCGCTCCGGCGCGACCGAGCCGTTCAGCCGCACCAAGATCGCGAACGGCGTCCGCAAGGCCTGCCAGGGTCGGCCCGTGAGCGAGGACGACCTCGCGCTGCTCGCGCAGAAGGTCGAGGAGAACCTGCGGACCGCGGGCTCGGCCGAGATCGACGCCGGCGACATCGGCCTGGCGATCCTGGGCCCGCTGCGCGAGCTCGACGAGGTCGCGTACCTGCGGTTCGCGTCCGTCTACCAGGCGTTCGACTCGCTCGACGACTTCGAGTCGGCGATCCGCACGCTGCGCGCCGAACGAGCCGAGACGGCGGCCGGTACCCCGCAGGCCGCGGCGGTGACCACGGCCGAGGGCTGATCCGGCCGAGCCGGCCCGCCCGAGGCCGGTCGCACCAAACCGTTTGGCGTCGGGCCCTCGCGTCCACCACGCTGGGGGAGCCCGACGACCACGTCGCGAGAGCGGAGGACCATCGCATGACGCAGGACGAGAAGCCGTCGGCAGTGAGCGACGAGACCAGGGAGAAGTTCCGCGAGGCGCTCGAGCGCAAGAGGTCGAGCGGCCACCGGACGGCCGACGGGGGCCGGAACACCGGGGCCGTGCACGGGTCGGAGACCGCCGGGCCCGTGCAGCGGCGCTTCCAGCGCAAGTCCGGCTCCGCCTGACACCACGCACGACGAGGGCCGCGCAGCACGTGCTGCGCGGCCCTCGTCGTGCGTGCGGCCCGGGGCGGGCGGGCGCTCGCCGACGGACGTCAGTCGAGCAGGCGCAGCCGCAGCGACTCGGGTCGCTCGGTGAGCGCGGCGGCGACGGCCGCGGGCACGGGCGACGCGACGTCCGTGACCACGTAGCCCAGCTCGCCGCGCGTCGCGAGCAGCTGGCCCTCGATGTTGACGCCGTGCTCGGCGAGCGTCGCGTTGATGGTCGCCAGCACGCCCGGCACGTTGCGGTGCAGGTACGCGACGCGGTGCGCGTCGGGGCGCTGGTCGAGCGCGAGGTTCGGCAGGTTCACGGACAGGTTCGTCGAGCCCGTCGCGAGGTAGTCGCGCACCTTGTGCGCCACGAACTGGCCGATGGCCTCCTGGGCCTCCTCGGTCGAGCCGCCCGTGTGAGGCGTGAGGATGACGTTGGGCAGGCCCTGCAGCTCGGAGACGAACGGGTCGCCCTTGCGCTTGGGCTCCTCGGGGAAGACGTCGACCGCCGCTCCCGCCACGTGACCGGCGAGCACGGCGTCGCGCAGCGCGGCGTAGTCGACGACGAACCCGCGCGACAGGTTGAGGAAGATCGCACCCGGCTTCATGCGGGCGATCTGCTTGGCGCCGAACATGCCGGCGTTGCCGGCGCGGCCGTCGACGTGCAGCGTCACGACGTCGGCGGTCTCGAGCAGCTCGTCGAGCGTGCGCATGCGACGCGCGTTGCCGAGCGCGAGCTTCTCGGCAGTGTCGTAGAAGACCACCGACATACCGAGGTTCTCGGCGAGGACCGACAGCTGCGTGCCGATGTTGCCGTAGCCGATGATGCCCAGCGTGCGTCCGCGGACCTCGTGCGCACCGGTGGCGGACTTGTTCCAGACGCCCGCGTGCATCTCCTTGTCCAGCACCGTCTGGCGCCGCGTCAGCGAGATGATGTCGGCGATCGCGATCTCCACGACCGAGCGCGTGTTGGAGAACGGCGCGTTGAACACGGCGATGCCGCGCCCGGCCGCCGCGTGCAGGTCGACCTGGTTGGTGCCGATGCAGAACGCGCCGACGACCTCGAGGTCGCGCGCGGCGGCCAGCACGTCGGCCGACACCTGGGTCTTGGAACGGATCCCCAGGACCTGCACGCCGGACAGGGCCTCGGCGAGCTCGTCCTCGTCGAGCGCGCCGGTCCGCGTCACGACGTCGAAGCCCGCGGACTCGAGGATGGTCCGGGCGTGGGGGTGGAGGTTCTCGAGCAGCAGCGCGGTAGGCACGCCCCATGGTGCTCCCGGTCCGCGGGGCGGACCAAAGCCGTCCCGAAGGACGGGACGGTGTGCCCGGCGCGGCCGTGTCGCACCGCCGGGCGCCGTACGGCGGTCGGTCAGTCCCGCTCGACGAATCCCCGCGGGAGGTCCCGCGCGTGCACGACGTGCAGCGCGTGGGTCGGGCGGGTCATCGCGACGTAGAGGTCCCCGGCCGAGGCCGCGAGCACGTCGGCGGGCTCGACGAGCACGACGACGTCGAACTCGAGCCCCTTGGCCTGACCGGGCGTGAGCACGACGAGCGTCTGCTCGAGGTCCGGCAGCTCGCCGCCCGGGGCGTCCTCGGCGGTGCCGTCCAGCGCGCGGCGCACCGCGGCCGCGTGCGCGGGCGTCGCGACCACCGCGACGCGGCCCGCACCGCCGGCCTGGCCGACCGTGGCCGCCAGCTCGCGTGCGGTGGCCGCGGCGGCCGTCGTGACGTCGCCGCCGGCGACCCGGTGCAGACGCAGCGCGTCGGGCACGTCCCGCGCCGACGTCTGCGGGCTCACTGGCAGGCCCGCGGCCAGCGCGACCCGCCGCGCGGCGTGCGCGACGGTCGCGGGCGTGCGGTAGTTGACGGTGAGCTCGGCCAGCCGCCAGGACCCGCGCAGCAGCGGCCCGAGCATCGCCTCCCAGTCGTGCGTGCCCCCCGCGGACGACGTCTGCGCGACGTCCCCGACGATGGTCAGCGACCGCGTCGGCACGCGCCGCAGCAGCGCGCGCCACGCCATCGCGGACAGCTCCTGGGCCTCGTCGACGACCACGTGGCCGTAGGTCCACGAGCGGTCCGCGGCGGCCCGCTCGGCGGTCGTCAGCGACGGCCCGCTGCTCGCGAACCGGTCGGCGAGCGCCTCGGCGGACACGAGGTCCCCGGCGCCCGTGCTCTGCAGCACCTGGCGCGCGTACTCGAGCTCCTGCGTGCGCCGCTCGGCGTCGGCCCGCGCCTGCGCGCGGGCGGCCTGGTCGTCCTCGCCGAGCAGCTCGGCGGCCTCGTCGAGCAGCGGCACGTCGGCGGCCGTCCACGGGGCGTCCGCGGGCCGGACCAGCAGCGCGCGCTCGCGGTCGGACAGCTCGGGCGCGGCGGCCGCGAGCCGGTGGGGCTTGGTCCACAGGTCCGTGAGCAGGCCCTGGGGCGTGAGCGGCATCCACGCGAGGTTGAGCGCGATGCGGATCTCGCGCGTCGTGCGCAGGTCCTCGACGATCTCCGCGCGGTCCTCGGGCGGCACGTCCCACGCGAGCTGCTGCACGTACTGGTCGGCGAGCCGCGCGAGCATGTCGCGCACGAACGTCACGCGCGCGAGGTTGTGCGGCTTGTTCTGCCGGCGCGCGCGCGCGATGGCCCCCGCGACGTCCTTGGGTCGCACGACGACCGTGCGGCCGTCGATCCGCACGCTGGTGGGCTGCGCGGGCACGCGCTGCCGCTGGCGCACGGCCCGCGCGACGACGCGCGCCATCAGCGCCCGCCCCTTGATCTCGGCGACGGCGTCGGGCTCGGTGCCGCGCGCCTCGACGCCCGGGTACAGCTCGGCGAGCGTCGCGGTGACGACGCCGGTCTCGCCGAGCGAGGGCAGCACCTGGTCGATGTAGCGCAGGAAGGTGCGCGACGGGCCGACGAGCAGCACGCCCGAGCGCTCGAGCAGGCGGCGGTGCGCGTAGAGCAGGAACGCGGCGCGGTGCAGCGCGACGGCGGTCTTGCCGGTGCCGGGGCCGCCCTGCACGACGAGCGCGCCCGCGAGCTCGGAGCGGATGATCGCGTCCTGCTCGGCCTGGATGGTCGCGACGATGTCGCCCATGCGGCCGGTGCGCGCCGCGCCGAGCGCCGCGAGCAGCGCACCCTCGCCCGAGACGCCCGCGAGCGAGTCGGGGTCGACGCCCGCCGCGGCGAGCGCGTCGACGTCGAGCACGTCGTCCTCGAGGCCCGTGACGCGCCGGCCGGCCGTGACGAGGTGGCGGCGGCGCGCGACGCCGTCCGGGTGGGCGGCGGTGGCGCGGTAGAACGCCTGCGCGGCCGGTGCGCGCCAGTCGGTCAGCAGCGGCGTCTGCTCCTCGTCGGTGAGCCCGAGCCGTCCGATGTAGCGCCGCTCGCCCTCGCGCAGGTCGAGCCGGCCGAACGCGAGCCGGTCCTCGACCGCCTCGAGCTGCGCGACCCGGTCCTCGTAGAGCGTCGCGAACGCGTCGCGCTCCGAGCGGTTCTGCGGCGAGCCCGAGGGTCCGGCGCGGCGCACCGACGCGAGGCGGCGACGCGCCTGCGCGCGCAGCTCGTCGAGGCGCGCGTACAGCCCGTCGACGACTCGCTGCTCGCCGTCCAGCTCGCTGTCGATCCCTGCCACCAGCCCGTCCACCCCCGTCGTGCCGGGTGCGAGCCCGGTCGTCGGCGCCGTCGGGACCCGCCCGACCGCCCCCGCCCGTCGCGGGCGGCCGTCCATTATCCGCTCGTCGCGGCGGTGCCCGGGCCACGACGCGCGCGACGACACGATCGACGCCCTCGTCGCACGTGCGTGACGGTCCTGCCTTACAGTGCGTGCACACCGACGGGAAGGACCCCATGCACGGCTCTGCTGCACGCGAGGCCGAGGCGCCCCCCGCCTCCACCGCGGACGACCTGCCGTTGCGCATCCTCGTGGTGGAGGACGACGAGGGGGACGCGGTCCTGGTGCAGGAGCACCTGCAGGACGCGGGTCTCGTGCACGAGACCGTGTGGGCCCGCTCGGTCGACGAGGCGCTCGAGAACCTCGACGTCGACTGCGTGCTGCTCGACCTCGGGCTGCCCGACGCGATGGGGCTGAGCGCGCTGCAGCGCGTGCTCGACGCGGGCGCGCCGCCCGTCGTCGTGCTCACGGGGCTGACCGGCACCGACGCGGGCCTCGAGGCCGTCGCGGCGGGCGCGCAGGACTTCCTCGTCAAGGGGGACGTGCACCCCGACGTCCTCGCGCGTTCCGTGCGGTACGCGGTGCAGCGCCGCCGCCTCGAGGACACGGGCCGGGCGCTCTACCGCAGCCTGGTCCGTGCCGCGGAGACGACGCGCCTCGAGCGCGCGCTGCTCCCCACGCCGCGCGTGACCGACGAGCGCCTGGAGGTCCGCGTCGGCTACCGCGCGGGGCGCGACGGCCTGCTGGGCGGCGACTTCTACGACGTGGTCGAGCGTCCCGACGGGACGGTGCTCGTGATGGTGGGGGACGTGTGCGGGCACGGCCCCGACGAGGCGGCGCTCGGCGCGACGCTGCGCACCGCGTGGCGCACGCTCGTGATCGCGGGGACCCCGGCCGACGAGATCCTCGGGCTGCTCGAGCGCGTGCTGCAGGCCGAGCGCTCGCGCCCCGAGGTGTTCACGACGGCGACGATGCTCGCGATCCACCCCGACCGGCGCTCGGCCGACCTCTACCTCGCGGGCCACCCCGTGCCGCTGCTGGTGGGCGACCCGTCGTCGCTGCTGCCGGCCGACGCGCGCGGCCGCGCGCTCGGCATCCCCGTGGGCGGCGGCTGGCCCGCGCGCCGCCTCGACCTGGGGCCCGCGTGGCGCGTGCTGCTCTACACCGACGGCCTGCTCGAGGCCACGGTCGCCGCCGACGGCACGCGGCTGGGCAAGCCGGGTCTGCTCGAGCTCGCCGACCGGACGCTGCACGCGGCGCCGGACGACGGTGCCGCGGTCGCGCCCGACGAGGACCCGGTGCTCGGCCGGCTGCTGTCGGCGGTCCGCGAGCGCCACGGCGGCGACCTCGTCGACGACGCGGCGGTCGTGCTGGTCGGGTGGCCCGCGTGACGGCGTCCGCGCGCCCCGGCCCACCGCGCGCGACGCTGCGCCGCCGGCTCGGCGTCCTGCTGGGCGTCGCGGCCGCGGTCCTCGGTGCGGTCCTCGTGCTCACGGGGTACGTCGCGGCCCGCTCGTCGCAGGCGCAGGAGCTCGTCACGCAGACGTACTTCGACGCGGTCACGCGCGCCGACGCCGCGTACATCCGCCTCGTCGACGCCGAGACCGCGGTCCGCGGCTACGCGCTGACCGGTGACGACGTCACGCTCGAGCCGTACCACCGCTCGCGCGAGCAGGAGGACTCGATCACGGATGTCGCGCAGCGCGTCGAGCGGACCTCGCAGGACGAGGTGCTCGTCGCGAGCGCGCGCGCCGCGCGCGACGCCGCCGACCGCTGGTACGACGAGTTCGCCGAGCCCACGATCGCGGCCGTCGCCGCGGGCGGGCCGACGGCCGTCGACCCCGCCGCGATCGAGACGGGGCGCGTGCTGTTCGACGAGACGCGCACGGCCGTCGAGGTCTACAACGCCGAGCTGCGCGCCAACCGGCTCGAGGCCGTCGCGGCGGTCGAGCAGTGGCAGCGGCTCACCGCCCTGATCATCGCCGGGCTCGTGGTCGCGGCGCTCGCGGTCGGGACGACGCTGTGGGTCGTGCTGCGGCGCTGGGTGCTCGCACCCGTGGACGAGCTCGCGGCCGCGAGCCGCGCGGTGTCCTCGGGCGACCTCAGCCACGTCGTGCGCGTCGACGGGCCGGGGGAGATCGAGCAGCTCGCGGCCGACGTCGAGGCGATGCGCGTCGGGCTCGTGACGCAGCTCGCGGCGCTCGAGGAGTCGCGGCGCGAGATCGCCGACGCGCACGACCGGCTGACCGAGCAGGCCGAGGAGCTGCGGCGCTCCAACCGTGACCTCGAGCAGTTCGCGTACGTCGCGTCGCACGACCTGCAGGAGCCCCTGCGCAAGGTCGCGAGCTTCACGCAGCTGCTCAAGAAGCGCTACGGGGGTCAGCTCGACGAGCGGGCCGACCAGTACATCGACTTCGCGGTCGACGGCGCCAAGCGCATGCAGCGGCTGATCCAGGACCTGCTGGGGTTCTCGCGCGTCGGTCGCGTCGGGGGCGAGGTCGTCGACGTCGACGTCGCGCAGGCGCTCGACCGCGCGGTCGACCAGCTCTCGGAGCGCGTCGAGGAGACCGGTGCCGTCGTCACGCACGACGGCCTGCCGGTCGTCCGGGGCGAGGAGCCGCTGCTGGTCCAGCTGCTGCAGAACCTCGTCGGCAACGCCGTGAAGTTCCGGCACCCGGACCGGGTCCCGCACGTCCACGTCAGCGCGACGCGTGTGGAAGACTCCTGGGAGTTCGAGTGCCGGGACAACGGCATCGGCATCGACCCGCAGTACGCGGAGCGCGTCTTCGTCATCTTCCAGCGGCTGCACGCCAAGGACCTGTACGAGGGCACCGGGATCGGGCTCGCGCTGTGCAAGAAGATCGTCGAGTTCCACGGCGGTCGGATCTGGATCCCGGAGACCGCCGGGGACGGCACCAGCATCCGCTGGACGCTGCCGGCGGCCGAGGACGACGCCCCGCCCGCCGGGGTCGAGGGGCAGGCCTGAGTGTCCGTGCAGAAGCCGATCGACGTGCTGCTGGTCGAGGACGACCCGGGCGACGTGCTCATGACGCGCGAGGCGTTCGAGCACAACAAGGTGCGCAACCGCCTCTCGGTGGTCGCGGACGGCGTCAGCGCCCTCGAGTTCCTGCGCAAGGAGGGCGAGCACGCCGACGCCCCGACGCCCGACCTCGTGCTGCTCGACCTCAACCTGCCGCGCATGGACGGCCGCGAGGTGCTCGAGGCCATGAAGTCCGACGCGACGCTGCGCGCGATCCCCGTCGTCGTCCTGACGACGTCGGAGGCCGAGGAGGACGTCCTGCGCTCCTACTCGCTGCACGCCAACGCGTACGTGACCAAGCCCGTCGACTTCGACCGCTTCATCGACGTGGTCCGGCAGATCGACGAGTTCTTCGTCGAGGTCGTGCGCCTGCCCGGTCACTGACCTGGCTGGCCCCCACGGTCCTCCCGCGCGGTGCCGTGCAGGTCACGGCGCCGCGCGGGAAGAGTCCGGGCGGGTCCGGCGTTGCACCTCTCGACCGCACGACGAGAGGCGAGTGAGCGATGCTGGACCCCCGGGACATCTACGACGTGGACGTCGACGTGGCCGAGCGCGTGGACGCGGCGACGCGCGACGGCGGCGCCGGACCCGTGCTGGTGCACGCGGTGCGCGGCTTCGTCGACGCCGGCCACGCGGGTCAGGTCGCCGTCGACCACCTCGTGTCGGGCGCGCCCGCCCAGCGGCTCGTGACGTTCGACGTCGACCAGCTGGTCGACTACCGCTCGCGCCGCCCCGTCATGACGTTCGACGAGGGCTGGACGGGCTACGACGCGCCCGAGCTCGTCGTGGACCTCCTGCACGACGCGCAGGGCACGCCGTTCCTGCTGCTGCACGGGCTCGAGCCCGACGTGCAGTGGGAGCGCTGGGTCGCCGCGGTGCGCCAGGTCGTCGAGCGGTTCGACGTGCCGCTCGTCGTCGGGCTGCACGGCATCCCGATGGGCGTGCCGCACACGCGGCCGATCTCGGTGACCGCGCACGCGACGCGCGCCGACTTCGTGGCGGACCACACGTCGTTCTTCGGCACCGTGCAGGTGCCGGCCAGCGCGTCGGCGCTGCTCGAGCTGCGTCTCGGCGAGGCGGGTCACGACGCGATGGGCTTCGCGGTGCACGTGCCGCACTACCTCGCGCAGTCGCCGTACCCCGCTGCGGGTCTCGCGGGCCTGCGGCACGTCCAGCGCGCGGCCGGGCTCGACCTGCGGCTCGCCGACCTCGAGCCCGCGGCCGCCGAGGCGACGCGCGAGGTCGAGCGTCAGGTCGAGGGGTCGAGCGAGGTCGCGGCGGTCGTGCAGGCCCTCGAGGAGCAGTACGACGCCTTCACGCGCAGCGTGGGGCGGACGAGCCTGCTGGCCCAGGCGACCGACCTGCCGACGGCCGAAGAGATCGGCGCCGAGCTCGAGCGCTTCCTGGCGACCCAGGTGGACGAGGGCGGGGACGAGGGCTGACCCGTCCGCCGCCGTGCCGGCCGTCCGCGCGCGAGCGCTCGGTGCCGGGGGCGTCGTGACCGGATCGTTGCCGTCCCGCGGGGGACGAAACGGCCCGTTCCGTGGCGTACGCCACACCGGCGTGAAAGGATCGCGAGCGTTGCAGTGACGTACGGACGCTCGACCGGTCTCGCGCCGTGACCTCGGTCGCGGTGGCATGAGGTTCCGCCCGTCCCCGTGGGGACCGGACCGCCCGGTGCAGGACGTGAGGCATTGCGGCGCGGTGCGGGCAGTCGGCGCGCACCGTCACACGGTGGGACAGAAGGATGCGGGACATGGCACAGGGCTCGGTCAAGTGGTTCAACGCCGAGAAGGGCTTCGGGTTCATCGCGCAGGACGACGGCGGCGCCGACGTCTTCGTGCACTACTCGGCGATCGACACGCAGGGCTACCGCTCGCTCGACGAGGGGCAGCGCGTGGAGTTCGACATCACGCAGGGTCAGAAGGGTCCGCAGGCGGAGCACGTCCGCCCGCTGTGACCTGCGTCCCCGGCGCGACGCCGGGGCGCCGATGCGGGGCCGCACCGTCCGACGGTGCGGCCCCGCGTCATGCCCGGGGGGAGGCGCCCGGCGCGCGCCCGACCTCGCCCGCGCCGCCCGCCGTCCCCTCGGCGGGCGTGGGCGGGTCGTGGCGCGGCGTCGCGCGGCCCGCGAGCACGCGCGTCTCGCCGTCGGTCAGCAGGCGCGCCGGCACCGGCAGCGTCCGCAGCGTCCGGTCCAGGCCCGGCTCGTCGAGCAGCGAGGGGTCGTCGGTGCCGACCAGGACGAGGTTGCCGTAGCGCCGCCCCCGCAGCAGCGCGGGCTCGGCGACGACGCCGATGCGCGCGAACGCCGCCGCGAGCGTGGCGAGCTCGGCGCGCGCGAGCGCCAGCGGCGGACGGTCGGCGCAGTTCGCCAGGTAGACGCCGCCCGGGCGCAGCACGCGCGCCACGTCGCGCGTGAGCTCGAGCGTCGTGAGGTGGTCCGGGGTCCGGTCGCCCGCGAAGACGTCCCGCACCACGACGTCGAACGACGCGTCGGGCAGCGTCGCGAGCTCGGCGCGCGCCTCGCCCGTGCGCAGGCGCAGGTGCGGCGCGCGGGGGAGGGCGAACCACTCGCGCGCCAGGCGTGCGAGCTCGCCGTCGAGCTCGACCGCGAGCTGTCGGACGTGCGGGTGCCGGTGCGCCAGCGCGCGGGCGAGCGCGCACCCGCCGGCGCCGAGGTGCAGCACCGACAGGTCGGGGCGGGTGGCCGCGACCACGTCGATCACGGCGGCCGCCTGCTGCATGTACTCGAAGTCGAGCAGAGCGGGGTCGTCGAGGTCGACGAACGAGCTCGGCACGCCGTTGACCAGGAGCGTCGCGGCGCGGGGGCGGCCGGGCTCGGGGACGACCTCGGCCGTGCCGGTCGTGATCGGCACGGGGCCGTCCGGCCAGGTCGGCGCCGTCGCCGTCGATGTCGGTGGTCGGCGGGACGATGCATCACGACGTCGGGCAGCCACGCGCACACCGTACGTCGTGGCGGCTGCCGTGGGCGGCAGCTGTTGACGGAGTCGAACACGTGTTCGAAGATGGACCGGTGGCGGGAGTCCCGCCGGTCGAGGGAGGTGGCGGTCGTGAGCGCTGAGGTCGTCGTGCTGCACCCCGGGTCGCTGCCCCCGCAGACGAGCGAGCTGCTCGGGCGTGCCGACGCCGAGCTGCTCGCGGCGCAGTTCTCTGGCGAGCCGTGGGAGATGTTCTCGCACGCGCACATGGCCGCCCTGCGCGCCGGTGCGGCCCTCGTCGCCGCTCGCGGTCGCCCGACGGGACGGGGGGCGCCCCGGACCGTCTGGGGCATGCTGGACGTGGTGGCCCCCGAGCTCCACGCCCAGGCGGCCTTCTTCGCGCACGCGGCGACGCTCCGGTCGGCGGTGGACGCGGGGAGGTTCGAGCTCGTGGCCCCGGCGCGTGCCGAGCGGACGCTGTGCGCCGCGGAG
Source organism: Cellulomonas sp. FA1 (assembly GCF_000986825.1). Lineage (NCBI taxonomy): Bacteria > Bacillati > Actinomycetota > Actinomycetes > Micrococcales > Cellulomonadaceae > Cellulomonas > Cellulomonas sp. FA1. The sequence goes on from NZ_LBMY01000001.1 coordinate 642,002, forward strand.
GACATGGTCGACGCGGTCCGTGCCGTCCTCGTGCGTGACGCGGCGGACGGGGGTGAGGTGCGTGCGGTGGCGGGCAGGTGAAGCCTCGGTGCGCGACACGCCCGGCGGTGGCGCTCGCACAGGTTCGTGACGCATGATGATCGCCCTGCCGCAGGGACTGCTCGACTACCACGTTGGTGTGAGCCGATCTATCCTGAGGCGAAGAGTCCATTGGAGTGCGACGGGGGTCGGGATGCCACTCTCCGAGTACGAGCAGCGCGTGCTCGAGCAGATGGAGCGTCAGCTGACGTCTGACGACCCGCGGCTCGCCAACACGCTCACCCAGCGAGGTGGGCGACGGCCCGTCGTGCGCTACGTCGTCGCCGGTGTCGGCGCGGTCGTCGGCCTGCTGCTGCTGGTCGTGGGCGCCGCGACGTCGCTCCCGTGGCTCGGCGCCGCCGGGTTCGTCGTGATGTTCGCCGCGGTCGGGTTCGCGTTCGCGGGGCCGCACGGCACGCCTCGCGGCCCCCAGGGCACCGTGGCCCCGGACGGGACAGTCCGACCCGCGCCGGGTCGCACGGCGGCGAAGAAGAAGCAGGGCTTCATGTCGCGCTTCGAGGAGCGGTGGGACCGGCGCCGCGACGGCGACGGACGCTGACGACGCGTCTCGACGTGCTCGGACGGTGACGGGGACGTCCGTCCCGACCGTTGGAGCATGCCCGGTGGCACGCTCGTCAGCGTGATCCATCTCTACCTGCACGCTCGTGCGCTCCCGGGCGCGCGGCCCGCGGTCGAGTCCTTCCTCGCCGAGGCGCGCGCCGTCTACGAGGAGCCCGACGGCGTCGCCGTGCGGCTGCAGTGGTCGACCACCGACCCGGACGCCTTCGTCGAGATCATGGAGTACGCCGACGAGGCGACCTGGCGTCGTGACCAGGAACGCGTCGAGCACGATCCGCGCATGCGCGCCCTGATCGAGCGGTGGCACGGCCTGCTCGCCTCCGGTCCGGTCGTGTCGACCTACGAGGACGTGCCGATCACCGTGCCGTGACCTGCTCCCGGCGGCGCGCCGTCGACGACGCGACCGCCTCGTCGACGCCCGCGCGGACCGCCAGTCGCCACGCGTCGAGCTCGCCCGGCCGGACCGGCGCCGGCGACGGTGCGTACCGCGCCTGCTCGACGGCCGTCGCGAGGTGCTCGAGCGCGGCGAGCGGCGCCCCCGCGAGCGGGACCCCGGTGCGCTCCTCGAGCGTGGTGCGCACCCGTCGCACCGCGGCGCGAGGGCTGTCGGAGTCGGACCAGCGCAGGTCGGCGCGCGCCAGCTCACGCCGCAGGAGCGTCCACGCGTGCTCCGGGGACGCCGCGGACGCGCGGCGCCGCCGGGCGACGAGCACGAGGGCTCCCGCGCCCAGCAGCAGGACGGTGCCCACGGCGGTGCCCACCGCGACCGGCACCCACGGGGTGCTCGCGTCGTCCGCGGCCGACGGCGGGGTCGACGGTTGCGCGGTCGGGGCCGCGGACGGGGCTGCGCCGGGCTCGACGGCGTCGAGGTCGTCCTCCGGGACCTGGTCGGTCGCCGTCGTCGCCGCGAACGGGTCCGCCCAGACGGGCGGCGGGCCGGTCTGCGACGCCGGCGTCGGCTCGAACCGCACCCATCCCTGACCGTCGAAGTACAGCTCGGGCCACGCGTGCGCGAGCCGGCCCGTGACGACGTACTCGCCGTCCCGGTTCCGCTCGCCGGGCAGGAACCCCACGCCGACGCGGGACGGGATGTCGAGCGTGCGGGCCATGATCGCCATCGCGGTCGCGAACTGCACGCAGTACCCGCGCCGGTCCTCCAGGAAGTCCCACACGGCGTCGGACGACCGTGCGGGGGGCACGCGCGTGTCGTACGTGAAGTTGGCGATCGAGCGCAACCAGGTCTGCAGCGCGAGCGCCTGCTCGTACGGTCCCTGCGCGTCGGCCGTCAGCTCGGCGGCGAGCGCCGCGATGTCGTCCCGGTGCTGCGTCGCGGGCACCGCGGTGTACAGCTCCGCGTCCTCGGGCACCCCGACCTCGGCCCCGCGGAGGTCGGCCGCGCTGAGCGACGGCACCTGCACCTGCATCGCGTAGGTGAGACCCTCGCGCGTCGCGCGCTCGCCGACGACCTCGTCGCGCTGCTGGTCGTACCCCCACGCTCCCTCGACCGTCAGCGTGCGGGCGAACGTGCTCAGAGGCAGTCGCCGCTCCCGCAGCGCGCCGACCGAGACGTCCACCTGCGCGAGCGTGCCGGCCTCGGGCGACGGCGGCACGCCGCGCAGTGCGGGGTCGGAGGACAGCAGCAGCGCGGGGTCCCAGTCGGTGAGGCGGTCCGAGTCCGTGCGCTCCCAGAGCCGGCCGTCGAACGTCGCGAGGGTGAAGGCCCGGAGCGGGCCCACGAGGCGCGCGTCGACGGCGGGCGCCGCCGCTGCGTCGTCGCCGGCCTCCTCGGGGACGGGCGGCCCGGTGGCGTCGTCGTCCGCGTCCTCGGGGACCGGCGCCGCGGCGGCGTCGTCGTCCGCGCCGGGGTCGTCCGCCGCCGCGTCGGGCCCGGCGGTGGGGTCGACGACCCGGTACGTCAGCACGACCTGCCCCGAGCGCTGGCCGAGGCTGTCACGCAGGTCGAGGTCGTCGCTGAGCTCGAGCGGCCCGACCGCTCCCGACCCGAACGTCGGCAGCGAGACGCTCGCCCAGCCGGGCGCGTCCATCAGCGGCGGGCCGGCCACGACGGTCAACCCGGCCAGGGCCGCCGCCGTCACGGCGGCGACGACCGCGCGGCGCGCGCGCCCGACGTGCACGTGCAGGGGTGCGGCGCCGTAGGCGAGCAGCGCGAGGTAGGCGGTGGCGGTCCAGAAGACGGCCGCGGCGCCGGCGGGGAAGCCGAGCACGACGGCGGGCACCCAGAGCGCCAGCAGCGGGGCGCCGGCCAGCGCCGGCACCCGGAGCGCGAGCACCGCCGCGTCGACGAGCAGGAGCACGGCGACCGCGCCGACGACGACGAGCATCTCGCCCGGACGCACGTCCGGCATCGGCACGAAGGAGTCGTTCACGACCGCCACGCCCTGCTGCGCGGTCGCCCACGCACGGCGCAGCGCGTCGAGGTCGGGCAGGAACTGCGGTCGTCCCGGTGGTGCGCCGTAGCGCAGGACGAGCCCCACGACCGCGACCGCGGCACCGGCGGCGGTCGGCACCCACCACCGGCGGGTGAGCGCCCGGGTCAGCGCGGTCGTCGCGCCGACGACGAGCACCGCGGCCCCGGCGACGACGAGCCACCGCGTCCCCACGATGAGCCCCGACAGCGCGAGCAGCGCGGCCCAGGTCGCGAGGACGCCCAGCGCGGCGCCGAGCCACGCGCGCGCGCCCTGCTCGGGGGTCGGCGTCATCGTGCGCCCCCCAGCAGCTCGAGCCAGCAGGTCTGCAGGTCCGTGCCCGTGGTGACCTGCACGGCGCGCCATCCCGCTCGGCGCAGCGCCAGCACCGTGGCGTGCGCGTCGCGTGCGTCGCCGGAGGTCCGGCCGTCCTCGCGGACGACCGCCCACGCCTGCGCGGCGTCACCGAGGTGCGCGAGGCCGGCCCGAGCCCCCGGGGTCAACGGCCCGAGCGCCGCGAGCACGATCTCGCCGCCCGTCTGGCTCGTGCCCAGGACGCGGACCGCGTCGACGAGCGCGGCCTCACCCTCGGGCGCCGACCGGGCCGGCTCGAGGTCGATCGTCAGGTCGAGCAGCGCCGCGCGCGACTCCGGGCCGCTGCGGGCGTGGACGAACGGCGACGCGCCCGACCCCCCGCCCGGTGCGACGCCGGCACCCGCCAGGCGCACGGGGTGCCCGGCCTCGAGCATCGCGAGCGCCATCGACGCGGTCAGCGAGATCGTCCACTCGGCCGCGCTCGCGCGCACGGGCAGGTCGAGCAGCACGGTCACCGGGCGCAGCCCGGCACGCTCGTCCGAGCGCACCAGCAGCGAGCCGCGGCGTGCGCTCGAGCGCCAGTGCACGCGGCGCAGGTCGTCGCCCTCGCGGTAGTCGCGCAGGTGGGCGTCGTCGGTCGACGGGGTGCGCGCACCGAGCGCGACGCGGTCGGGCTCGCCCACCAGGACGTCGGAGGGTGCGGGGAGGGCCGCGACGGCGGGCCACACGGCCACCTGGGTCTCGTCGCCGAGGGTCGCGCGCGAGCGCACGACGCCGAAGGTGTCGACGCGCGTCACGACCAGCGGCCCCAGCGGCCAACGGCCCCGCCGGCCCGCGCGCACGGTGTAGCGGACGCTGGCCGTCTCCGGCCGGCGCACGACACGCGCGCGCAGGGCCCGACCGCCCGAGAGCTCGACCGCCGCCTGCTCCGAGAACCGCAGACCCGCGAGGCGTGCGCGGCCCGCGCGGTCGGTGGCGCGGACCTCGACCTCCACCTGGGACTCCTCACCCGCGTGCACCGGGTCCGGCAGCACGGACCGCCGGACGGCGAGTCCTCGTCGTCCGCGGGCCGCGTCGACCGCGACCGCGACGCCGAGCGCGACCACGGGCAGGGCCAGCAGCAGGACGCCGATCCGGACGAGGTCGAGCGAGCCGAGGCCGATCCCGACCTGCAGCGCGACGAGACCCGCCGCGGCGAGCGCCCAGCCCCGGGCGGTCGGACGCTGACGCATCAGCCCGCGGTCTGCCGGGCGGGTGCGGCGGTCGTGGCGACCGGCAGCGGCGTGCGGGCGACGACGGCGGCGACCACGTCCTGCGTCGTGCGTCCGGACAGCCGCGCCTCGGTGCTCGGGAGCAGGCGGTGCGCGAGCACCGCGACCGCGAGCTCCTGCACGTCGTCGGGCAGCACGTGATCGCGTCCCGCCATCGCGGCGAGCGACTTCGACGCCCGCAGCAGCTGGATCGCGGCGCGCGGCGACGCGCCGAGCCGCAGGCCCGGGTCCTCGCGCGTCGCGGTCACCAGGTCGACCACGTAGCGCTTGACGGCGGGTGCCGCGTAGAGCCGGCGCGCGACGTCGACGCAGCGCTGCACCTCGGCCGCGTCGGTGACGGGTCGCAGCCGCGCGAGCGGGTCCGCGGTCTCCTGCGCGTCGAGCATGTCGAGCTCCGCCTCGACGCTCGGGTAGCCGACGGTGAGTCGTGCCATGAACCGGTCGCGCTGCGCCTCGGGGAGCGGGTAGGTGCCCTCCATCTCGACCGGGTTCTGCGTCGCGACGACGAGGAACGGACGGGGCAGGGGGTAGGAGCGGCCGTCGACCGTGGCCTGCGCCTCCTGCATGCACTCGAGCAGCGCGGACTGCGTCTTCGGCGACGCGCGGTTGATCTCGTCCCCGATGACCACGTGCGCGAAGACGGGCCCGGGCCGGAACTCGAACTCGTGGGTCTGCGCCCGGAAGATGTTGACGCCCGTGAGGTCGCTCGGCAGCAGGTCCGGCGTGAACTGGATCCGCCCCACCGAGGCGTCGATGCTGCGCGCGATCGCCTTGGCGAGCGTCGTCTTGCCGACGCCGGGCACGTCCTCGAGCAGCAGGTGGCCCTCGGCCAGCAGGACGGCGAGCGACGTGCGCACGAGCTCGGGACGGCCGGTCACGACGGACTCGACGTTCGCGCGCAGGCGGGTGGTGACGGCGACGAGCGCGGCGAGCTCGTCCGGGGTCGGCGGTGTCGACATGTGTACGGCTCCCTCGGCGGACTGGGACGAGCGTACGCATGGCGCGCGCGCCGCGGGTGGCCTTCGTCGCCCGGGGTCGTCCGTCCGTGGTCGCCCGCGTCGTGCGCGGCCGTGCGGCCCGCGTCCCTCCACATCGCCCCACCCGGGTGCCGCGTCAGGGCCGCAGGGGAGCGCCGGTGGCGTCCGAGCACCCGTGGCGGGGTCGTATTGCCTGGGTTGGCCCCGGTTCGTCCGGCGTCCCGATCGCGCGCGACGCGCCGCGGCGCCACCGGGCGCGTCCGGGCCCTCCACTTCACTCCACGTGTCTGACCTGCGTGAACGCGGATCGAACGGGTGAACTTCCGGCATTCAAAAGATGCGGGTGGAGGGAAGTGGAGTACCGTGGAGGCACGTGGTGAGGGCTGGGGGGAGCTGGTCCGCACCGCTGCGGAGCGAGGGTCGGTGAGGCCCTCGCGCCGGGGTGGTCGACCGGTCGGGGCGCACGGGAGGGGAGTGAGGTGTCGTATGAGTCGTCCGGCGCCTTCGGCTCCTTCGCGCCCTTCCTCGGGACGTACACGCCGCGCCTGGACGACAAGGGGCGGCTCATCCTCCCGGCGAAGTTCCGGCCCCAGCTCGCCGGTGGGCTCGTGATGACGCGCGGGCAGGAGCGCTGCCTCTTCGTGCTCCCGATGGACGAGTTCCGCCGGATGCACGACCAGCTGCGCACCGCGCCCGTCACGAGCAAGCAGGCCCGCGACTACCTGCGCGTCTTCCTGTCCGGTGCGAGCGACGAGCAGCCCGACAAGCAGGGGCGCATCTCGATCCCGCCGATGCTCCGGACGTACGCCGGGCTCGACCGGGACGTGGCCGTGATCGGCACCGGCACCCGCGTCGAGATCTGGGACCTCCAGGCGTGGGAGACGTACCTGGCGGAGCAGGAGGCCGGGTACGCCGACACCACCGAGGAGGTCTTCCCGAACGGCCCCTTCTGACGAGCAGCACCCGCCCGAGACCGCCCGACGACCGCTCCGCCCGACGAGACCTCCTCCCGTCCGCTCTGACGCCACTTCCCCGGCGCCAGAGGGTCGGTGGGGGATCTGGCCGGACGGAGGAGGGACCGTCCGGCCATCCACGGGCACGACCGGCACCACCACACCGAGCACCGCACGCACCGCGACCCGCACGAGCGGACGGCCGCGGCGAGACCAGCAGGGGAGGGCAGATGGACGAGCAGCACGACGCCGCGACCCGGCACACGCCGGTGCTCCTGCAGCGGTGCCTCGACCTGCTCGCGCCCGCGCTCGCCGCCCCCGGTGCCGTGATGGTCGACTCGACGCTCGGCATGGGCGGGCACACCGAAGGCGTGCTGCGCGCGTTCGACCACGTGCGCGTCGTCGGGATCGACCGCGACCCGCAGGCGCTCGCGTTGGCCTCGGCGCGGCTCGCGCCGTTCGGTGACCGGTTCACGGGCGTGCACGCCGTGTACGACGAGATCCGCGACGTCCTCGACGACCTCGGCATCCCGGCGGTCCAGGGCGTCCTCATGGACCTCGGCGTGTCGTCGCTGCAGCTCGACGAGGTCGAGCGCGGCTTCGCGTACGCGCACGACGCACCGCTCGACATGCGCATGGACCCGACCACCGGCCCGACCGCGGCCGACGTCCTCAACACCTACGACGAGCGGGCGATCGCCCGGGTGCTGCGCGAGTACGGCGAGGAGCGCTTCGCCGCGCGCATCGCGCGCGGCGTCGTGCGGCGCCGCGAGCAGCGGCCGCTCACGCGGACCTCGGAGCTGGTCGACGTCGTCCGCGCGGGCGTGCCGGCGGCCACCCGGCGCACGGGCGGCCACCCCGCCAAGCGCACGTTCCAGGCGCTGCGCATCGAGGTCAACGGCGAGCTGGCGGCCCTCGAGCGCGCGCTGCCCGCGTCGGTCGAGGCGCTCGCGGTCGGCGGGCGGATCGTCGTCGAGTCGTACCAGTCGCTCGAGGACCGCCTCGTCAAGCGCACGCTCGCCGCGGGCGCGACGTCGAGCGCACCGCCCGACCTCCCGGTCGAGCCCGCGACGCACGCGCCCTACCTGCGGCTCCTCACCCGGGGCGCCGAGGAGGCCGACCCCGACGAGCTCGCGCGCAACCCGCGCGCGCAGTCCGTCCGCCTGCGAGCCGCCGAGCGGCTGCGTCCCACCCCCGACCACCTGCGCACCCCGAGGAGAGCCGCATGAGCGCCCTGCCCCTGGCCGCCGCCCGCACCGGTGCCGCGCGGGCCTACCCGCAGCCGGCACGCCCGGCCCCGGCGCCCCGCCCGCGGCTGCGCGTCGTCCGCGCGCCCGCGCAGTCCCGGTCCCGCGTGCCGTTCGTGCTCGCCTGCATGGCCGTGCTGGGCGGTGCGCTGCTCGCCGCCCTGCTGCTCAACACGCAGGTCGCGTCGCTCGCGTTCGAGCGGTACGAGCTGTCCAACGAGCTCGGGCGGCTGCGGCAGGACCGCATGGACCTCGTCGCGCAGCTCGACGCGAAGTCGTCGCCGACGCAGCTCGCCGAGGCGGCGCGCGCGCTCGGCATGGTGGAGGCCAACGGCACGGGGTGGCTGCGGCTCGCGGACGGCAGCGTCCAGGGAGCCCCCGCCCCCGCGGCCGGATGAGCACCCAGGCGCCCGGCGGTGCGTCGCGGGTGCGTCGCGCGCCGCACGCGCGCTCGGGGGCAGCCGCCCCGCGCGCCGCTGCGGATCGTCGCGCGTCGCGTGGCACCGTGGGCGGCGTGAGCGAGCGCACGGGCACCGTCCCGCGTCGTCGGCCCGGCGCGGGCGGCCCGACGCGTGACCGCGTCGCCGCGCGCCCGGCGACGGGCGCCGTCCGCGCGGGCCGACGCCTGCCCGCGGGCGACGCCGCGCCGCGCACCGTCGTGGCGTCGCGCGGGCGCATGGTCGCGCTGGTGGTCACGCTCGCGCTCGTGCTGTCGGTGTTCGTCGGCCGGCTGGTCTACGTGCAGGGCGTCGCCGGTCCCGAGATCGCGGCGCAGGCGCGCGCGGCGCGCATGACGCAGGTCTCCACGCTGGGCGCGCGCGGCGAGATCACGGACGCCGACGGCGTCGTGCTCGCGTCGTCCGTCGAGCGGTACCGCGTCGTCGTCAACCAGAACCAGGTCGCGGCGTACAAGGGGCGCGGGTCGGCCGACGCGCTGAGCGGGGCCGCGGGCGTCGCGTCGCAGCTCGCGCCGCTGCTCGGCACGAGCCCGGCCGAGCTCGGCGGGCGGCTCGTGGGGGACCGCGGCTACGTCGTCGTCGCCAAGGACGTGCTCCCGGAGGTCGCACGCGAGATCCGGGCCCTGCGGCTCGACGGCATCGTGGTCGAGCGCGTCGCGGACCGTGTGTACCCGAAGGGCGCGGTGGGCGGCAACATCGTCGGCTTCGTCAACTCCGAGGGCGTCGGGCTGCAGGGGCTCGAGTACGCGCTGGACGGCGAGCTGCAGGGCACCGCCGGCCAGGAGAGCTACGAGCGCGGGCGCGGCGGGCAGCCCCTGCCCGGCGGTGCCGGCGAGCAGACCCCCGCGCGCGACGGCCGGTCGGTGCGGCTCACGCTCGACCTCGACCTGCAGTGGAAGGCCGAGGAGGCGCTGCGCAACCAGGTCGCGGCGACGGGTGCCGAGGCCGGGACCGTCGTCGTGATGACGAAGGACGGGCGCGTGCTCGCGCTCGCCGACTCCACGGCGTTCGACCCGAACGCACCGGGCGACGCCGCGGCCGACGCGCTGTCGCGCAGCGTGTCCGACGCGTTCGAGCCCGGCTCCACGAGCAAGGTCGTGACGATGGCGGCGGCGCTCGAGGAGGGCGTCGTGCAGCCGACCGAGCGGTTCCAGGTCGCGGACCGGTGGCAGACCCCCCAGGGGGAGACGATCAAGGACTCGCACGACCACCCCGTGCTCAAGCTCACGGCCACGGGGATCTTCGCGGAGTCCTCCAACGTCGGCACGGTCGAGTTCGGCCAGCGGCTCTCGAAGCAGCAGCGGTACGACTACATGGCCAAGTTCGGGTTCGGGCAGCGCACCGGGATCGAGATGCCCGGCGAGACGCCGGGCAGCCTGCGCACGCCCGACAAGTGGCAGGGCCGCGACGAGTACGCCGTCATGTTCGGGCAGGCCGTGTCGGTCAACGCCCTGCAGGCCGCGAGCGTCTTCGCGACGATCGCCAACGGTGGCGTGCGCGTGGCGCCGCACATGGTCGCGGGGTACACCGACGCCGACGGCACCTACGTCGCGAAGGACGCCCCCGAGGCCACGCGCGTCGTCTCCGAGCAGACCGCCGCGAGCGTGCTGTCGATGATGGAGAGCGTCGTCGACGACGGCACGGGCACCAACGCGGCCATCCCCGGCTACCGTGTCGCCGGCAAGACCGGCACCGCGCAGCGCTTCAACCCGAGCGGCTACACGTCGTCGTTCATCGGGGTCGCCCCGGCCGACGACCCGCAGATCGTGACGGCGGTCATCCTGCACAACCCCCGCACGTCGACGTACGGCGGCACGGTCGCCGCGCCCGTGTTCGCGGACGTCACGGGATACGCGCTGCAGCAGCTGGGGATCGCGCCCTCGGGGGCCGCTCCGACGCTGTACCCGGCGACGTGGGAGTGACCGACCGGGGTAGATTCCTCCCCATGACGTCCCCCCTGGGCCGGCTGCGCCCTGAGCACCCGCCGGCCCGCAGGGTCGACGACCTCGTCGCGGCGTTCGCGCTGCGGACCACCGGCCCCGACGCCGCCGGGACCACCTTCACGGGTGTGTCCATGGCGAGCGGCGACGTGGCGCCGGGCGACCTCTTCGTCGCGGTGCCGGGCCTGAAGGTCCACGGCGCACGGTTCGCGGCCGACGCGGTCGCGCGCGGGGCCGTGGCCGTGCTGACCGACGACGAGGGCGCCGCGCTCGTGCCCGCCGGCACGCCGGTGCTCCTCGCCGACGACCCCCGGCTGCTGGCCGGGCCGGTGGCCGCGTGGGCGCTGGGCGACCCCGGCGAGCGCCTCGTGACCGTCGGCGTCACCGGCTCGAACGGCAAGACCACGACGACGTACTTCGTCGACGCCGCGCTGCGGGCCGTGCACGAGCGCACCGCCGTGCTGGGCACGGTCGAGCTGCGGATCGGCGACGACGCGGTCGAGAGCCCGCGCACGACCGTCGAGGCGCCCGTCCTGCAGTCGCTGCTCGCGCTCGCGCGCGAACGCGGCGCGACGGCGCTGACGACCGAGGTCTCGTCGCACGCGCTCGCCCTGGGGCGCGTGCTCGGCACGCGGTTCGACGTCGTGGGCTTCACGAACCTGCAGCGCGACCACCTCGACTTCCACGGCGACATGGAGGGGTACTTCCGCGCGAAGTCGCGGCTGTTCTCGCCCGAGCAGGCGCGCCGCGGCGTCGTCGTCGTGGACGACGTGTGGGGCCAGCGTCTCGCCGAGGAGGCGCCGATCCCGGTCGAGAGCGTCGCGACGCGCGCGGGCAGCCCGGTGTGCGCGGGCGCCGACTGGGTCGTGGTCGACGCCGACGTGGGCCTCGACGGCGTGGGCTCGCGGTTCTCGCTGCGCGGGCCCGACGGCCGCGTGCACGAGGCGCACAGCCCGCTGCCGGGTCTCGTCAACGTGTCGAACGCCGCCCTGGCGGTCGTGCTCGCGCACGCCGCGGGCGTGCCGCTGGGCGCCGCGATCGACGCGGTCGGGCGCGCGCACGCGATCCCGGGACGCATGGAGCGCGTCGTCGAGCGCGGCGACGGCTGGCCGCTGTGCCTCGTCGACTACGCGCACACGCCCGACGCGCTCACGCTCGCGCTCGAGGCGGTGCGCCCGATCACGCCGGGCCGGCTCGTGCTGGTCTACGGGTCCGACGGCGACCGCGACCGCGGCAAGCGCCCGATCATGGGCCAGGTCGGCGCCCGGCTGGCCGACGTGCTCGTGGTCACCGACGAGAACCCGCGCTCGGAGGACCCCGCGTCCATCCGGGCCGCCATCCTCGAGGGCGTGCGCGACGTGCGCCCCGACCTGGCCGACGTGCACGAGGCGACCAGCCGCGCGCAGGCCATCCGCGACGCCCTTCGTCTGGCTGGTCCGGACGACACCGTGATCGTCACGGGCAAGGGCCACGAGCCGACCCAGGAGATCGCCGGGGTGTTCCACCGCTACAACGACCGTGACGTGTTCCTCGCCGCCCGCGCCGAGCGCCGGGAGCAGCACGCGTGATCGCCCTCACCGCCGCGGAGATCGCGGCCGCGACCGGCGGCACGCTCGCCGGCGTCCCCGCGCACCAGGTCGTCACCGGCCCGGTCGTCGTCGACTCGCGCGAGGCGCTGACCGGCGGCCTGTTCGTCGCGCTGCCCGGCGAGCACGTCGACGGGCACGACTACGCGCCCGCGGCCGTCGAGGCCGGCGCCGCGCTGGTGCTCGCCGCGCGCGCCCTCGACGGCGTCCCGTGCGTCGTGGTGCCCGACGTCGAGCGCGCGCTGGGCGACCTGGCCCGCGACGTGCTCGTGCGCCTGCGCGAGGCCGCGGCGGCCCCCGGCGGCAGCGGCCTGCGCGTGCTGGGCGTCACCGGCTCGGTCGGCAAGACCACGACCAAGGACCTGCTCGCGCAGCTGTGCGGCGCGGCGGGCCCCACGGTCGCCCCCGTGCGGTCGTTCAACAACGAGATCGGGCTGCCGCTCACGGTGCTGCGCGCCGACGAGGCCACGCGGTTCCTCGTGCTGGAGATGGGCGCGAGCGGCCCCGGCCACCTCACGTACCTCACCGACGTCGCACCCCCCGACGTCGCCGCGGTCCTGCTGGTGGGCCACGCCCACCTGGGCGGCTTCGGCGGCACGGTCGAGGACGTCGCGCGCGCCAAGGCGGAGATCGTCGCGGGGCTCGTGCCCGACGGCACGGCCGTGCTCAACGCCGACGACCACCGCGTGCGCGCGATGGCAGCGCAGGCGCCCGGCCCGGTCGTGCTGTTCGGCGTCGCGCCCGACGCGCAGGTGCGCGCGGCGGACGTGCGTCTCGACGGGCTCGGGCGCGCGTCGTTCACGCTCGTGCACGCCGTGGACGGCGCGACCCACGAGCGCCGCGTGGAGCTGCGGCTCGTGGGGGAGCACCACGTGCACAACGCGCTCGCTGCCGCCGCGTGCGCGCTCGCGGTCGGCCTCGACCTGGACGACGTCGTCGCGGGCCTGTCCGCGGCCGACGCGCTGTCGCCGCACCGCATGCACGTCGTGGACCGCCCCGACGGCGTGACCGTGGTCGACGACTCGTACAACGCCAACCCGGACTCGATGCGCGCCGCGCTCAAGGCGCTCGCGGTCATCGCCGGGCGCGAGCGTCGCTCGGTCGCGGTGCTCGGCGAGATGCTCGAGCTGGGCGACGAGCACCGCACGGCGCACGACGCGATCGGGCGGCTCGTGGTGCGCCTCAACATCGGGCTCACGGTCGTCGTCGGCGAGGGCGCGCGTGCGATCCGCGACGGGGCCAACCACGAGGGGTCGTGGGGCGACGAGGTCGTGCTGGTCGACGACGTCGACGCCGCGGCCGCGTTCCTCGCGGACGAGCTCCGCGCGGGCGACGTCGTGCTCGTGAAGTCGTCGTACGGCGCCGGCCTGTGGCGCCTCGGCGACGTGCTGACGGGGGCCGACGCATGAGGGCAGTCCTGATCTCGGGCGGCATCTCGATGCTGCTGGCGCTGCTCGGCACGCCCCTGTTCATCCGGTTCCTCGTGCGGCGCCAGTACGGCCAGTTCATCCGGCAGGACGGCCCGACCGCGCACTTCACCAAGCGCGGCACGCCCACGATGGGCGGCGTCGTCATCATCGGCGCGACGCTCGTCGGCTGGGCGCTCGGCCTGCTGCTGACGGGGACCCGCCCGAGTGCGTCGGCGCTGCTCGCGCTGTTCCTCATGACCGGGCTGGGCGTCGTCGGCTTCCTCGACGACTTCATCAAGATCTCCCGGCAACGGTCCCTCGGGCTGTCGCCGCTGTGGAAGATCGTGGGCCAGGGCGTCGTGGGCGTCGTGTTCTCGGTGCTCGCGCTGCAGTTCCCCAACGGGCAGTTCCGCACGCCCGCCTCGACGCGCATCTCGTTCATCCGTGACACGAACCTCGACCTCGCGTTCGCGGGCGTCACGGTCGGCCTCGTGCTGTTCGTGGTCTGGGCCAACTTCCTCATCACCGCCTGGTCCAACGCGGTGAACCTCACCGACGGCCTCGACGGGCTCGCGACCGGTGTGTCCCTCATCGTGTTCGGTGCGTACGTGCTGGTGGGCGTCTGGCAGTTCAACCAGAGCTGCCAGGCGATCCTGTCCGCCGGGCCACGGTGCTACGAGACCCGCGACCCGCTCGACCTCGCGGTGGTCGCCGCGGCCATCACGGGTGCGCTGTTCGGCTTCCTGTGGTGGAACGCCAGCCCCGCGAAGATCTTCATGGGCGACACCGGCTCGCTCGCGCTGGGCGGTGCGCTCGCGGCGCTCACGATCCTCACGCGCACCGAGATCCTCGGCGCGATCATCGGCGGGCTCTTCGTGCTCATCGTGCTGTCGGACGTCATCCAGATCGGGTTCTTCAAGATGACCGGCAAGCGGGTGTTCAAGATGGCACCGCTGCACCACCACTTCGAGCTGTCGGGGTGGGGCGAGGTGACGATCGTCATCCGGTTCTGGATCATCGCCGGGCTGTTCGTGGCGCTCGGCGTCGGGATCTTCTACGCGGAGTGGGTGGCGCAGTAGGTGGACGCACGTTTCGACGGTCGCACGGTGCTCGTCGCGGGCCTGGGGGTCTCGGGCCGCGCCGCGGCCCAGGTGCTGGCCGACCGCGGCGCCCGGGTCGTGACGTACGACGACCGCGCGCCGGAGGCGGACGCGCACGACGTCGCGGTCCTGGTCGCCGACGGTCTCGCCGGCGCGGACCTCGTCGTCGCGTCGCCGGGCCTGCCGCCGCACCACGCCCTGCTGGTCGCGGCGCGCGAGCGCGACGTGCCCGTCTGGAGCGAGGTCGAGCTCGCGTGGCACGTCCGCGTGCCGCGCGACGGCGGCGACGGCCCCGCGCCGTGGCTCGCCGTCACGGGGACGAACGGCAAGACGACGACCGTCGGGATGCTCGAGTCGATCCTGCGCGCCGCCGGTCGGCGCACGCTCGCGGTGGGCAACGTCGGCACGCCGGTCGTGCTCGCGGCCGTCGACCCCGCGCTCGACGTGCTCGCGGTCGAGCTGTCGAGCTTCCAGCTGCACCACACGTCCTCGATGTCGGCGCAGGCCGCGGCGGTGCTGAACGTCGCCCCCGACCACCTCGACTGGCACGGGTCGCTCGAGGCGTACGCGGCGGACAAGGGCCGCATCTACGAGCACGCGCAGGTCGCGTGCGTCTACGACGCGAACCAGCCCGTGACCGAGCGGCTCGTGCGCGACGCGGACGTCGTCGACGGCTGCGTCGCCGTCGGTTTCACGCTCGGCACGCCCGCCGTGGGGCAGGTGGGGCTGGTCGACGACGTGCTCGTCGACCGGGGCTTCGCGCGGCTGCGGCACACGCACGCGGCCGAGCTCGGCACGCTCGCGGACCTGGCGCAGCTCGCCGGGCCGGGCGGCGTCGTGCCGCCGCACGTCGTGCGCAACGCCCTCGCGGCGGCCGCGCTCGCGCTCGCGCACGGCGTCGAGCCCGCGCACGTGCGGGACGGGCTGCGGGCGTTCGCGCCCGGGGCGCACCGCATCGTGACGGTCGGCCGCGTCGACGACGTCGCGTACGTCGACGACTCGAAGGCGACCAACGCGCACGCCGCGTCGGCCTCGCTCGCGGCCTTCGAGCCCGGGTCGGTCGTGTGGGTCGCGGGCGGCCTCGCCAAGGGCGCGGAGTTCGACGACCTCGTGCGCGAGCGGCGCGACCGGCTGCGCGGCGTCGTGCTCGTCGGCGTGGACCGTGCGCCGCTGCGCGACGCGCTCGCCCGACACGCGCCCGACGTCCCGGTCTTCGAGGTGGACGCCGGTGACACTGAACCGGTGATGGACCGCGCCGTGACCGCCGCGCGCCGGCTCGCCGCCGGTGCGCCGGAGGGCGTGCCCGTGACCGTGCTGCTGGCACCGGCCTGCGCGTCGATGGACCAGTTCGCCTCGTACGCCGCGCGTGGCGACGCGTTCGCCGCGGCCGTCCACCGCCTCGGGGGCGACGACGCCGGGCAGGAGCGGCGCGCGGACGGCGCGCCGTGACGCCCGGCCCCGACGCGCGCCCGCGCAGCGCACCGACCCGCGCGGTCACGCCGCCCGGCGGCACGCCCGAGGTGCGCGAGCCCGCGTTCCTCGGCACCTGGAACTCCGCCGTGACGAGCTACTACGTGCTGCTCGGGGCGACGCTGCTGCTCGTCGCGATCGGGCTGGTCATGGTGCTGTCGAGCTCGAGCGTCGAGTCGCTCGCGGCCGGGAAGTCGCCGTACGCGGTGTTCTTCAGCCAGGCGCAGTACGCGCTCATGGGGCTGCCCGTGCTCCTCGTGCTGTCGCGGGTGCCCGTGCGTCTCATGCGGGCGGCGGCGTGGCCGCTGCTGGGGTTCGCCGTGGTGTTCCAGCTGCTGGTGTTCACGCCGCTCGGGTGCGGTGCGGGCGGCAACCGCAACTGGGTGTGCGTGCCGGGCTTCACGGCGCAGCCCTCGGAGGCGGTCAAGCTCGCGCTCGTGGTGTGGCTCGCGGCGGTGCTCTCGCGCAAGCTGCGGCTGCTGCACGAGTGGCAGCACGCGCTGGTGCCCGCCGTCCCGGTGGCGGGCGTCGCGATCGGCGTGGTGCTCCTCGGGCACGACCTGGGCACCGCGATGGTGATGGTGCTGCTCGTGGCGGGGGCGATGTTCGTCGCGGGCGTGCCCCTGCGGATCTTCGCGGTCGCCGGCGCGGTGGCCGCGGCGGGCGTCGCGGCGCTCGCGATCGGCAGCGAGAACCGAATGGCGCGCATCATGTCGTGGCTGTCGGCGGACTGCGACGTGCAGAACGAGTGCTACCAGACGCTGCACGCGGGCTACGGCCTGGCGACGGGCGGCTGGAGCGGCGTCGGCCTCGGGCAGAGCGCCGAGAAGTGGTCCTACCTGCCGGCCGCCCACAACGACTTCATCTTCGCGATCCTCGGCGAGGAGCTCGGCATGGTCGGCACGCTGCTCGTGCTGGCGCTGTTCGCGCTGCTCGCGTTCGCGATGGTCCGCATCATGCGCCGTCACCCCGACCCCTTCGTGAAGATCGCCACCGCGGCCGCCTTCGCGTGGATCGTCGGGCAGGCGCTCGTCAACATCGCCGTCGTCATCGGACTGGCCCCCGTCATCGGGGTGCCGCTGCCGCTCGTCTCCGCCGGAGGTTCCGCACTCATCATGACCATGGCCGCCCTGGGCATGCTGCTCTCGTTCGCCCGCTCCGAGCCGGGCGCCGCCGAGGCGCTCGCCGCCCGACCCTCGGTCGTGCGGCGTTCGCTCGCGGTGATCGGGCGGACCCGTGGCTGACGCGCCGGGCGTCCTGCTCGCGGGCGGCGGCACCGCGGGGCACGTCAACCCGCTGCTCGCGGTCGCCGACGAGCTGCGCCGTCGGCACCCGCACGGGCGGATCGCGGTGCTCGGCACGGCCGAGGGACTGGAGTCCCGGCTCGTGCCCGAGCACGGCTACGACCTGCACGTCGTGCCGCGCGTGCCGCTGCCGCGCCGTCCCACGCCCGACTGGCTGCGGCTGCCCGGGCGGCTGCGCGCCGCGGTGCGTGCCGCGCAGGACGCGATCGACGCGGTCGACGCGCACGTGGTCGTCGGGTTCGGCGGGTACGTCGCGACGCCCGCGTACCTCGCGGCGCGCCGGCGCGGGATCCCCGTCGTCGTGCAGGAGCAGAACGCCCGCGCGGGCCTCGCGAACCGGCTGGGTGCGCGCTGGGCGGCCGCGGTCGCCGTGACGTTCGAGGGCACCGCGCTCCCGGGTGCGCAGGTGACCGGCCTGCCGCTGCGCACCGCGGTGCAGGACCTGCTCGCGGCCCGCGCCGTCGACGCGGCCGCGACGCGCCGCGAGGGTGCCGCGGCGCTCGGGCTCGACCCCGAGCTGCCGACGCTGCTGGTCACCGGGGGCTCGCTGGGCGCGGTGAGCGTGAACCGCGCCGTGGCCGGTGCGGCCGCCGACCTGCTCGCGACGGGTGCGCAGGTGCTGCACCTGACGGGCCGCGGCAAGGCTGACGAGGTGCGCGCGGCGCTCGAGGGCGTGCCGGGCGCCGAGCGCTACCACGTGGTGGAGTACCTCACGGCCATGGACCGCGCGCTCGCGGTCGCGGACGTCGTCGTCGGCCGCGCGGGCGCCGGCACGGTCTGCGAGCTCGCCGCGCTCGGGATCCCGGCGGTCTACGTGCCCCTGCCGTTCGGCAACGGCGAGCAGCGGCTCAACGCGGCGGGCGTCGTCGCCGCGGGCGGCGGGGTCCTCGTGGACGACGCCGACCTCACGCCGGCGTGGGTCCGCGCCCACGTCCCGGTGCTGCTGGGCTCGGGGGACGCGGCGCAGACCCGCGCGCGCATGGGCGCGGCGGCCGCCGCGGTCGGCGTCCGCGACGCCGCCGCGCGCGTCGCGGACCTGGTCGACGCGCAGCTGCCCGCGCACCTGCGGGCCACGGCACCGGCGGCCGCCGGGCGCCGCGCGCACGTCCCCGCCGTCGCGGACCCGGGGGAGCGCGGGCCGGTGGCGCTGGCCGACCTCGGCCGTGTGCACCTCGTCGGCGTGGGCGGTGCGGGGATGTCGGCGGTCGCGCCGCTGCTCGCGGCGCGCGGCCTGCGGGTCAGCGGGTCCGACGCGCACGACGGCCCGGCGCTCGCGCCGCTGCGGGCCGCGGGCGTGACGGTGCACGTGGGGCACGACGCCGCGCACGTCGAGGACGTCGACACGCTCGTGGTCTCGTCGGCGGTGCGCGACACCAACCCCGAGGTCGCCCGGGCGCGCGAGCGCGGCGTCCCGGTGCTGCACCGGTCCGAGGCGTTGGCCGCGCTCATGGCGGACCGCGACGCGGTCGCCGTCGCGGGCGCGCACGGCAAGACGACGACGTCGGGCATGGTGGCCGCGGCGCTCGTGCACGCGGGCGCCGACCCGTCGTTCGCGATCGGCGGGGTCGTGCGCTCGACCGCGGGCACGCTCGGCGGTGCGCGGCACGGCGAGGGGCCGTTCGTCGCCGAGGCCGACGAGTCCGACGGCTCGTTCCTCGCCTACGAGCCGCTCGTCGCGGTCGTGACGAACGTCGAGCCCGACCACCTGGACCACTACGGCACGCAGGAACGCTTCGAGGCCGCGTTCGAGCGGTTCGCCGACCGCGTGCGCGACGGCGGGCTGCTCGTCGCGTGCGCGGACGACGCGGGATCGGCGCGCCTCGTGGCCGCCGCGCGCGACCGGCTCGCGACGCGCGGTGTCGAGGTGCGCACGTACGGCGCGGCCCCGGACGCGGACGTGCGCGTCGGCGAGAGCACGGCGACCGACGACGGCCGGTGGCGCGTCGAGCTGACGCCGCGCGACGAGTCGCCGGTGGTGCTGCACCTGCGCGTGGCCGGTGCGCACATGGCGCTCGACGCGGCCGCGGCCTGGTGCGCGCTGCGTCGGCTGGGCGTCCCGGGCGAGGAGGCCGCGGCCGGGCTCGGCGACTTCGTCGGGACGGGTCGCCGCTTCGAGGACCGCGGCAGCGCGGACGGCGTGCGCGTGGTCGACGACTACGCGCACCACCCGACCGAGGTCGCGGCGCTGCTGCGGACCGCGCGCCAGGTCGCGGGCGAGGGGCGCGTCGTGGTGCTGTTCCAGCCGCACCTGTTCTCCCGCACGCGCACGTTCGCGCGCGAGTTCGGCGCGGCGTTCGACCTCGCCGACGCGGTGGTCGTGACCGACGTGTACGCGGCGCGTGAGGACCCGGACCCCGAGGTGACGGGTGCGCTCGTCGTCGCGCACGTGCCGACGCCCGGCAAGGCCGTGTTCGTGCCGGGCCGGGAGGACGCCGCGCGGGCCGCGGCCGCGCTCGCGCGCCCCGGCGACCTGCTGCTGACGGTCGGGGCTGGTGACGTGACCGACCTGGGCCCGGTCGTGCTGGCGGAGCTGGCGGCCCGCGCCGAGGTCGCGGGCGCGGAGGCGACGCCGGCCGACGGTGGTGCCGCGGGTGGTGCCCGGCCGTGAGCCCGCAGCGCCCGCCGGCACCGCGACGCCCGGCGGCGTCGCGGCCGGCGGCGCCCCGGCGTCCGGTCGCACGCCCCGGTCCTGGGCCGACCGCCGAGCCCTCGCCGTCCGGCGACGAGCCCGACACGACGCCGACCCGCGCGGCGCGTCCGGTCGCGCGCCCGGGGCTCGCCGACGGCCCGGCGGGAGCCGGCGGGTCGGGGCGCGCGGCGAGCGGTCCCGGGTCGCGTCCGGCACGGGCTGCCGACGCGACGCCGCGCGAGGGTGCGCGGGGTGCGGCGCGGGCGACGTCGGGTGCGACGCCGACGGTGCCGTCGACGGGGCGACGCGGACCGTCACGACGTACACGACGGGTCGGTTCTCCGGGCCCGTGCGACCGGCCGTGGTGTCCACCACGTCCCAGGAGCGGTTCGCCGAGCGCGCGCGGGCGCGCCGGCACCTCGCGCGCCGGCAGCTGCTGCTCACGGCCGGGGGCGTCCTGGGTGCGGGGAGTCTGGCTTGGCTGCTGCTGCTGTCGCCGGTGCTCGCGCTCGACCCGCAGAAGGTCGAGGTCACGGGGCCGGGACGGTCGTGGCGGTCGACCAGGTGCTCGCGGTGGTCGCGGAGCGCGCGGGGACGCCGCTGCCGCGGCTCGACACCGTGGGTCTGCGCGACGCGGTGCTCGACGTGCCGGGGGTGCGCGAGGCGCGCGTGGTGCGCGAGTGGCCGGACGGGCTCGCCGTCCAGCTGGTGTCCCGCGAGCCGGTCGCCGCGGTGCCCGAGCCCGACGGCGGGGGCGTCGTCCTGCTCGACGAGCAGGGCGTGCAGGTCGGTCGCGCCGACGCCCCGCCGGAGGGGTTGCCCACGGTCGACGTGCCGGTCGGCGACGAGCGCACGCTGACGGCCGTCCTGCGGGTGCTCGAGCAGCTGCCGCCCGACCTGCTGGCGCAGGTCGGGTCGGTGGCGGCCCGGACGCAGGACACCGTGACGATGCAGCTGCGCGACGGTCCCCAGGTCGACTGGGGGAGCGCGGACGAGACGCCGTTGAAGATCGCGGTGCTGCAGGCGTTGCGTGCGGCGCCGCAGGCGGCCGGTGCGTCGGTCCTCGACGTGTCCGCACCGCGCCTGCCGATCACCCGGTGACGGGGTCGACGCCGCCGATGGCGGCGAGGATCGCCGACACGCGCGCGGTGGTCGTTGAACGACGGGGAGCGGCGACCTAGCGTCACGTCCCGACAACACACCTGACATAACTCTCACCCTCAACCTGAGGGTGAAGGTTCATCGCACCAGTCCCGCGCGCCGGGGCGAGCACCAGCGGCCCAGCACGCCGCGACCCGCGAACGAGAGGCACCCACCGTGGCAGCTCCGCAGAACTACCTGGCGGTCATCAAGGTCGTCGGCATCGGCGGGGGCGGCGTCAACGCCGTGAACCGCATGATCGAGGTCGGCCTCAAGGGTGTCGAGTTCATCGCCGTCAACACCGACGCCCAGGCCCTGCTCATGTCCGACGCCGACGTCAAGCTCGACGTCGGCCGCGAGCTCACGCGCGGGCTCGGCGCGGGCGCCGACCCCGAGGTCGGCAAGAAGGCCGCCGAGGACCACGCGGAGGAGATCGAGGACGTCCTGCGCGGCGCCGACATGGTCTTCGTCACCGCGGGCGAGGGCGGCGGCACCGGCACGGGCGGTGCGCCCGTCGTCGCGCGCATCGCGCGCTCGCTCGGCGCGCTGACGATCGGTGTCGTCACGCGGCCGTTCACCTTCGAGGGCCGCCGCCGCTCGGTCCAGGCCGACGCGGGCATCGACGCGCTGCGCGCCGAGGTCGACACCCTCATCGTCATCCCGAACGACCGGCTGCTGTCGATCTCCGACCGCAACGTCTCGGTGCTCGACGCGTTCCACTCCGCCGACCAGGTGCTGCTGTCCGGCGTCCAGGGGATCACCGACCTCATCACGACCCCCGGCCTCATCAACCTCGACTTCGCCGACGTCAAGTCCGTCATGCAGGGCGCCGGGTCCGCCCTCATGGGCATCGGGTACGCGCGCGGCGAGGACCGCGCCGTGCAGGCCGCCGAGATGGCGATCTCCTCGCCGCTGCTCGAGGCGAGCATCGACGGGGCGCACGGCGTCCTGCTGTCGATCCAGGGCGGCTCCGACCTCGGGCTGTTCGAGATCAACGAGGCCGCGCGCCTCGTCCAGGAGGCGGCGCACGCCGAGGCGAACATCATCTTCGGCGCGGTCATCGACGACGCGCTCGGCGACGAGGTGCGCGTGACCGTCATCGCCGCCGGGTTCGACGGCGGTGGTCCGGTGCAGCGCCGCGACGGCCGCGCGCTCGGCCAGGTGAGCGGGTCGACGGCCCGCCAGGTCCCCGCGGTCGCGCCCGTCACGACCCTGCCGGGTGCGTCGGCCGTGCCGACGCCGCGCCCCGTGCAGGTCGCGGACGAGGACCTCGTGCCCGTGGGCTCGTCCGCGGCGACGGGGGCCTCGCCGCAGCAGGAGGTGCCCGCGTTCCTGTCGACCGAGGCCGAGCCGCGTCCGGTCACCGGTGCGCTCGAGGTGCCGCGGGTCCTCGCCGAGGAGCCGCCGGCCCGTCGTGAGCGCGACGACCTCGACGTGCCCGACTTCCTCAAGTAGGGGCGGTCGTGCCGGGCGCGCCCGCACCGGCGGACGACGTCGAGCTCGCCGTCGTCCCGCTCGGGGCGGGTGTCCTCGCGGGGTTCACGTCGCGGGCGGGCGGCGCCAGCGCCGGACCGTGGGCGGGGCTCAACCTCGGGTCTGCCGTCGGCGACGACCCGCGGGTCGTCGCCCGCAACCGGCACGCCGTCGCGCAGCGCCTCGGTGCGCCGCTCGTGCTCGCGACCCAGGTGCACGGCGCCGACGTCGTCCGTGTCGGCCCCGGGGGACTCGACCCCGAGGTCCGCGCCGACGCGCTCGTGACCACGGCGACCGGGGTCGCGCTCGGGGTCTACGTGGCCGACTGCGCGCCCGTGCTGCTCGCGGACCCCGTGGCGCGCGTCGTCGCGGCGGTGCACGCGGGTCGCCCGGGGCTCGTGGCCGGCGTCCTGCAGGCCGCGGTCGCGGAGATGGTCGCGCTGGGCGCCGACCCCGGCCGCACCCGCGCGGCCGTCGGGCCCTGCATCGCGGCCGCCTCCTACGAGGTCCCCGCGGCGATGCGGGACGCCGTCGCGGCCCGGGTCCCCGCGGCCGCGGGCGTGACGGCGGCGGGCACCCCCGCGGTCGACCTCGCGGCGGGCGTGGTCGCGGTCCTCGCGGCGTGCGGCGTCGGCGACGTCCACGTGGACGGCCGCGACACCTACGGCGACGCGGCGCTCTACTCGCACCGCCGCTCCGTCCACGAGCGCGCCCCGGCGACGGGGCGCTTCGCGGGCGTCGTCCGGCTCGTGGACCCGGCCGCGGCGCCGTGACGTGGCACAGGTCACGGCCGGTGCGCCCGACTCCCGACACGCCCGCGTGTCGCCGAGCCGCGTGCGGTCCGCGTTGCTAGCGTGACCAGCGCAGGGACGTCCGGCACCGGTCCGACGGTGACGGGGCGTGCGGGGGCGCGGGAGTCGGGGAGACCTGGCGGATGGGAGACGACGCGATGGCCGGAGCGCTGCGCAAGACGATGCTGTACCTCGGCCTGGCCGACGACCGGTCCGACCACGAGGAGTACCTCGAGGAGTACGAGGAGACGGAGACCGCCGTGCCCGAGGAGACGTACGAGGCGCAGGTGACGCCGCTGCACCGCACGCCGCGCGTGCAGGCCGCGCCCGCCCCGCGCGAGTCCGGCGACCTGCGACGCATCACGACGATCCACCCGCGCTCGTACAACGACGCGCGCAAGATCGGCGAGGCGTTCCGCGAGGGCACGCCCGTGATCATGAACCTCACCGACATGGACGACGCGGACGCCAAGCGCCTCGTCGACTTCTCGGCCGGGCTGATCTTCGGCCTGCACGGAGCCATCGAGCGGGTCACCGCCAAGGTGTTCCTGCTCTCGCCCGCGCACGTCGAGCTCGCGGGCGACACCGCGGCGCCCGAGCCGCCGGCGCGCGCCGGCTTCTACAACCAGAGCTGACGCGTGCGCATCTTCGCGAACCTGCTCTACCTGGTCGTCCTCGTCTTCTTCCTGCTGCTGCTCGTGCGGCTCGTCCTGGACTGGGTCCAGGTGTTCGCGCGCGAGTGGCGGCCGACCGGCTTCGTGCTGGTCGTCGCCGAGGTCGCCTACAGCGTGACCGACCCGCCGCTGCGCGCGCTGCGACGCGTGCTGCCCCCGATCGGCATCGGCTCGGTGCGTCTGGACCTCGCGTTCCTGGTGCTCGCGCTGGGCTGCACGTTCCTGATGTCGCTGCTCGCGAGCGTGTGAGCAGCCGAACGACACCGCGGCGGACCCGCCGTGATGCACGCCGGGCGACCCGCGTCGCCCGTGCCCCGGGGGGCGTGCACCGCCCCGAAACTCCGCTACCGTGGCCCGAGGTGGTCGGTGGACTGACTGCCGCCGACCGGACCCAGTACGACCGACAGAGGTGACGACGATGGCACTGCTCACCGCAGACGACGTCCTGAACAAGAAGTTCCAGGCGACCAAGTTCCGTGAGGGCTACGACCAGGACGAGGTCGACGACTTCCTGGACGAGGTCGTCAACACCCTGCGCGACCTGCAGGGCGAGAACGACGACCTCAAGACGAAGCTCGCGGCCGCCGAGCGGCGCATCGCCGAGCTGAGCCGTGCCGGGGCCCAGCAGTCCGCGCCGGCGCCCAAGCCGGAGCCGACGCCCGAGCCCACTCCCGCCCCGGCGCCCGCGCCGGTGCAGCCCGCGCCCGTGCCGGCCCTGGCGCAGCCGCCGGTGGCGGCCACGTCGGCGCCCGCGCCGGGTCGCAGCAGCGAGCCGGAGTCCGCGACGGGCATGCTCGCGCTGGCCCAGAAGCTGCACGACGACTACGTCCGCAGCGGCCAGGAGGAGTCGGACCGGCTCATCAACGAGGCCAAGACCCGCGCGACCCGCATCGTGCGGGAGGCCGAGGAGACGTCGCAGCGCACGCTCGGCCAGCTAGAGCAGGAGCGGTCGCTCCTCGAGCGCAAGATCGACGAGCTGCGCGTCTTCGAGCGCGACTACCGCACGCGTCTGAAGAGCTACCTCGAGAACCTGCTGGGCGACCTCGAGAACCGCGGCAACGCGCTGCCCCCGCGCTCCGGCCAGGGTCAGCCGGTCGCGGAGACGCAGAGCATCTGACGTACCACGACGCCGCCGGGGGAGGTGCCACCCCCGGCGGCGTCGGCGTACCCCGGGACGGCCGGGGCGGTGTGGTCGCGCGACCACACCGCCCCGGCCGTCGTCGCGTGCCCCACGTCACGGCGCGGGTGCAGGTCGGCACGGCGTGTCGCGCCCGCGGCGGGGGCGGCGCGTGATGTTGTGCGCGGGCGCAGACGCGCATACAGTCGCCGCACTCGAGACGGGGGGAACGTCCGTGAGCACCAACGATGCACTGAGCACGCTGACGACGGGGTCGCAGAAGGGTCGGGCGGCCCTCGTGGCGGTGCTGCCCGTCCGTGACGGGGAGGACCCGTGGACCGACGGGGAGCTCGCGGAGGTCGCCACCGAGCTGACCGCCGACCGCGAACGCCTGACCGCGGAGCTGGCCGAGGCCGACGCCGAGCTCTCCGAGCTCCTGCGCAACTCCGGCGACGGCGCCGGTGACGACCAGGCGGACTCCGGGTCGTCGGCGCTCGAACGCGAGCACGAGCTGACGCTCGTGAACAACACGCGTGACCTGCTGGAGCAGACGACGCACGCGCTCGACCGCCTCGCGGCCGGCACGTTCGGGGTCTGCGAGTCGTGCGGTCAGGCGGTGGGCAAGGCGCGCCTGCAGGCGTTCCCGCGCGCCGTGCTGTGCGTGACGTGCAAGCAGCGCGAGGAGCGGCGCTGACGCGCCCGTAGACTCCTGCGGTGCCCATGACGGACGACGACACCGCCCTGCCCGACGAGCGCCCGGACGGCGACGCCCCGACGGCGGGCGCGACGGCCGCGCCGACGCCCGCCGCTCCCGCGGCGGTGGACCCGGCACGGCGCCGTCGTCTGCTGCGCGTCTTCGGTGCGCTCACCGCGGGTGTCCTGCTGGTCGACCAGCTCACCAAGGTGTGGGCGGTCGCGGCGCTGCGTCCGGGTGAGCGCACGCCGCTGCTCGGTGACCTGTTCGGGCTGCAGCTCGTGCGCAACGACGGCGCCGCGCTGTCGATCGCGAGCGGCATGACGTGGGTGCTGACGCTCGTCGCGGTGGCCGTCGTGGTCGTGATCGTGCGGGTGTCGCGCCGGCTCGGCTCGCCCGGCTGGGCCGTCGCGCTGGGCCTGCTGCTCGGCGGTGCGCTCGGCAACCTCGTCGACCGCATGGTCCGCGAGCCGGGGCCGCTGCACGGGCACGTCATCGACTTCCTCGCGTACTGGCGGCTGTTCATCGGCAACGTCGCAGACATCGCGATCGTGGTGGCGGCGGTCCTCGTCGTGTGGTTGACCGCGCGCGGGGTGCACGTCGACGGCACGCGCGACGGCGCGTCCGACGCGGCCGAGGACGGGGCCGGTGCGGGGGACGCGGGCGACGGGCCCGCCGACGCGGCCGGCCGGCCCGCTGCCGCCGTCGACGACGGTCCGGGCACGGCACGGGGCCGGGACGGTGCCGCGTGAGCGGCGTGCGGTCGCTGCCGGTCCCGGACGGCCTGGCCGGCGAGCGGGTCGACGCGGCCCTCGCGCGGCTGCTCGGGCTCTCGCGCACGCGCGCGGCGGACCTCGCGACGGACGGCGCCGTGCGGGTCGACGGCCGCGCGGTCGCCAAGTCGGACCGGCTGGTCGCGGGCACGTGGCTCGAGGTCGACCTCACCGAGCCCGCACCGGCGACGCCCGTGGTCGTGCCCGAGCCCGTGCCGGGCATGCGGATCGTGCACGACGACGACGACGTCGTGGTCGTCGACAAGCCCGTCGGCGTGGCCGCGCACCCGTCGCCGGGGTGGACGGGGCCGACGGTGGTCGGGGCGCTCGCGGCGGCCGGCTACCGGATCTCGACGTCCGGCTCGGCCGAGCGCCAGGGGATCGTGCACCGCCTCGACGCGGGCACGTCGGGCCTCATGGTCGTGGCGAAGAGCGAGCACGCGTACACGGTGCTCAAGCGCGCGTTCAAGGAGCGCACCGTCGAGAAGGTGTACCACGCGCTCGCGCAGGGCCACCCGTCGCCGACGACCGGCACGATCGACGCACCGATCGGCCGGCACCCGTCGTCGGACTGGAAGTTCGCGGTCGTCGCGGACGGCAAGCCGTCGGTGACGCACTACGAGGTGCTCGAGATGCTGCCGGGCGCGTCGCTCGTCGAGGTGCACCTCGAGACCGGGCGCACGCACCAGATCCGCGTGCACTTCGCGGCGCTGCGGCACAGCCTCGTGGGCGACCTCACGTACGGCGCGGACCCGGCGCTCGCGGCGCGCGTGGGCGTGCAGCGGCAGTGGCTGCACGCCGTCCGGCTGGGGTTCGAGCACCCGGGCACGGGGCAGTGGCTCGAGACGCGCAGCGAGTACCCCGACGACCTCGCGGCGGCGCTCGAGGCGTTGCGGGGCGCGTACTCCTGATCGGCACCCCTGGCCCGGCGGGCCGCGTCGGGGGCGTCGGTGGGGCGACGTAGGATCGCACGCATGGCTGCTGGAGGATCCCCGGACCCGTCCTTCGTCCACCTCCACGTGCACAGCGAGTACTCGATGCTCGACGGTGCCGCCCGCATCGGCGAGATGCTCGACGAGGCCGCGCGCCTCGGGCAGCAGGCGATGGCGATCACCGACCACGGGTACCTGTTCGGGGCGTTCGAGTTCTGGCAGAAGGCCACCGACCGGGGCGTGAAGCCCATCATCGGGGTCGAGGCGTACGTCACGCCGGGCACGAGCCGGTTCGACCAGAACCGCGTGCGGTGGGGCGAGGCGCACCAGGCCGCCGACGACGTGTCGGCGCGCGGCGCGTACACGCACATGACGCTGCTGAGCCGCACCACCGCGGGCATGCACAACCTGTTCCGGATGGGGTCGCTCGCGTCCGTCGAGGGGCAGATGGGCAAGTGGCCTCGCATGGACCGCGAGCTGCTGTCGCGCTACGCCGACGGCCTGATCGCGACCACGGGCTGCCCGTCGGGCGAGGTGCAGACGCGGCTGCGCCTGGGTCACTGGGACGAGGCCGTGCGCGCCGCGGGCGAGCTGCAGGACATCTTCGGCAAGGAGTTCTTCTACGTCGAGGTCATGGACCACGGGCTCGACATCGAGAAGCGCGTCATCAAGGACCTGCTGCGCGTCGCCGAGGCCATCGGGGCGCCGCTGGTCGCGACGAACGACCTGCACTACACGCGCGAGGAGGACGCCCACGCGCACGAGGTGCTGCTCGCCGTCCAGTCCGGGTCGACGCTCGACGAGCCGACCAGCGACAACGGCGGGTCGCGGTTCGCGTTCGGCGGCACGGGCTACTACGTGAAGTCCGCGGCCGAGATGCGCCGCACGTGGGCCGAGCTGCCCGAGGCGTGCGACAACACGCTGCTCATCGCCGAGCAGTGCGACGTGTCGTTCAACACCGGCGCGAACTACATGCCGCGGTTCCCCGTGCCCGCGGGGGAGAACGAGGACTCCTGGTTCGTCAAGGAGGTCCAGAACGGTCTGCTGCGGCGCTACTCCGGCTCGATCCCGGACGCGGTGCAGAAGCAGGCCGACTACGAGGTCGGCGTCATCACGCAGCTCGGGTTCTCCGGCTACTTCCTCGTGGTCGCGGACTTCATCAACTGGGCCAAGGCGCAGGGCATCCGCGTCGGGCCGGGCCGTGGCTCGGCCGCCGGCTCGATGGCGTCGTACGCGATGGGCATCACCGAGCTCGACCCGCTCGAGCACGGCCTGATCTTCGAGCGCTTCCTCAACCCCGAGCGCGTGTCCTGGCCCGACGTCGACGTCGACTTCGACGAGCGTCGGCGCGGCGAGGTCATCCGGTACGTCACCGAGAAGTACGGCGACGACCGGGTCTGCCAGATCGTCACCTACGGCACCATCAAGGCCAAGCAGGCGCTCAAGGACGCGTCGCGCGTGCTGGGCTTCCCGTTCGCGATGGGGGAGAAGCTCACCAAGGCGATGCCGCCGCCCGTCATGGGCAAGGACATCCCGCTGTCGGGCATGTACGACCCCGAGCACCCGCGGTACGCCGAGGCGGACGAGTTCCGCCAGGTCGTCGCGGCGGACCCCGAGGCGCAGCGCGTGCTCGAGACCGCGCGCGGCCTGGAGAACCTCAAGCGGCAGTGGGGCGTGCACGCGGCCGGCGTCATCATGTCGAGCGAGCCGCTGCTCGACATCATCCCGATCATGAAGCGCCCGCAGGACGGCGCGATCATCACGCAGTTCGACCAGCCGGCGTCCGAGGCGCTCGGGCTGATCAAGATGGACTTCCTGGGCCTGCGCAACCTCACGATCCTCGACGACGCGCTCGAGAACATCGTGATGAACGGCAAGGAGCCCATCGCGATCGAGGAGGTCCCCCTCGACGACCGCGCGACGTACGAGCTCCTGGGCCGCGGCGACACCCTGGGCGTGTTCCAGCTCGACGGCGGGCCGATGCGGTCGCTGCTGCGGCAGATGCGCCCCGACAACTTCGAGGACGTCTCGGCCGTCATCGCGCTGTACCGCCCCGGCCCGATGGGCATGAACTCGCACGTGAACTACGCGCTGCGCAAGAACGGGCTGCAGGAGATCGAGCCGATCCACCCCGAGCTCGTCGAGCCGCTCGAGGACGTGGTGGGCGTCACCCACGGCCTGATCGTCTACCAGGAGCAGGTGCAGCGCGCCGCGCAGAAGCTCGCCGGGTACTCGCTCGGCCAGGCCGACCTGCTGCGCCGCGCGATGGGCAAGAAGAAGAAGGAGGTCCTCGACAAGGAGTTCGTGCCCTTCCAGGCGGGCATGCGCGAGCGGGGCTACTCCGACGCGGCGATCCAGGCGGTGTGGGACGTGCTCGTCCCGTTCGCCGGGTACGCGTTCAACAAGGCGCACTCCGCGGCGTACGGCGTCGTGTCGTACTGGACGGCCTACCTCAAGGCGAACTACCCGACCGAGTACATGGCGGGCCTGCTCACGTCGGTGCGCGACGACAAGGACAAGTCGGCGCTGTACCTCGGCGAGTGCCGCCACATGGGCATCACGGTGCTGCCGCCCGACGTCAACTCGTCGTCGGCGAACTTCACGGCCGTGGGCGCCGACATCCGCTTCGGCCTCACCGCGGTCCGCAACGTCGGCGCCAACGTGGTCGACGCGATCGTCGCGGCGCGCGAGGAGAAGGGCGCGTTCACGTCGTTCACCGACTTCCTCGACAAGGTGCCGGCCGTCGTGTGCAACAAGCGGACGATCGAGTCGCTCATCAAGGCGGGCGCCTTCGACTCGCTCGGGCACGCGCGGCGTTCGCTGCTGCTGATCCACGAGCAGGCGGTCGACGCGGTCATCGACGTCAAGCGCAAGGAGGCGACGGGCCAGTTCGACCTGTTCGCCGAGCTGGGCGGCGACGAGGAGACCGGCAGCGGCATCGCCGTGACCATCCCCGACCTGCCCGACTGGGACAAGAAGCAGCGGCTCGCGTTCGAGCGCGAGATGCTCGGCCTGTACGTGTCCGACCACCCGCTGTCGGGTCTCGAGCACGTGCTGTCCGCGCAGGCCGACGTCTCGATCGCGACGCTCAACGCCGACGAGGCGCGCCCCGACGGGTCGACCGTCGTGGTGGCGGGGCTCGTGACGAGCCTGCAGCGCAAGATGTCCAAGCAGGGCAACCCGTGGGCCGCCGTGACGCTCGAGGACATGGAGGGCTCGGTCGAGATCATGTTCTTCGGCGAGACCTACCTCGCCTACTCGACCGTGCTCGCCGAGGACGCGGTGCTCGTGATCCGCGGGCGCGTGCGACGGCGCGACGACCAGATGCAGCTGCAGGCGATGGAGGTGACGATCCCCGACACGTCGGCCGTCGCCGACGCGCCCGTCGTGGTGTCGCTCGCCGAGTCGCGCTGCACGCCGCCCGTCGTCGAGCGGCTGCGCGAGGTGCTGTCGACGCACCCCGGCGTGACCGAGGTGCACCTGCGGCTCACGAGCCCCGGTCGCGCGGTCGTCATGCGCCTCGGCGACGGGTTCCGCGTCGAGCGCTCGCCGTCGCTGTACGGCGACCTCAAGGCGCTGCTCGGGCCGAGCTGCCTCGCGACGCCGGGGCAGGCGACGGTGGGGCTGGCCTCCTAGCGGCGCGCGGGTCCGTGGCGGGTGCGCCGCCGCGGACCTGGCGCCCGCGGACCTGGCACCGCGCCCGCGGCGGAGGGCGCCGTCGGTCGGTGCGCCGCGCTCAGTCCTCGTCGTCGAGCTCGACGACCGCCTGCAGCGGACCGCCCGGCAGGTCGACCTCGACGACGTCCCCGACCTGCAGCTGCCGGCCGCGGCGCGTCTCCGGTTCGCCGTTGACGGTCACGGCGTCGTCGTCGAGCAGCGCGCGGGCGTGCCCGCCGGTCTCGGCGAGCCCGACGAGCTTGAGGAACTGGCCGAGGCGGATGGGGTCGTCGCGCGTGCTCACGCGCCCAGTCTGGCAGGACACGGAGCACGTGCGACGACGGGCCGTGCGGGTCGCGGCCCCGGGGACGGCACCCGGGCGCGAGGTGTGTCGCGGACGGACGGGAGCACGCGCGCCTCGCGGCCTAGAATCCGAGACGTGATCTCCCGCATCGACCTGCGCGGTCGGACCCTGTCGCGTCGTGAGCTGCTCGACGAGCTGCCCCGGGCCGAGCTCGACGTCGAGCACGCCGCGGCGGCCGTCGCGCCGATCCTCGAGCAGGTGCGCGCGCACGGCGCGGCCGCGCTGCGCGACCTGTCCGAGCGCTTCGACGGCGTGCGGCCGGTGCACGTGCGCGTGCCGGCCGAGGTCGTCGCGGCCGCGGTGGACGCGCTCGACCCGCGCGTGCGCGCGGCGCTCGAGGAGACGATCGTGCGGGTGCGTCGCGTGCACGCCGCGCAGCGACCCGCCGACTTCACGGTCGAGGTGGCCCCCGGAGCGCAGGTGCGCCAGCGGTGGCTGCCCGTGCGGCGCGTCGGGCTGTACGTGCCCGGCGGGCTCGCCGTGTACCCGTCGTCGGTGGTCATGAACGTCGTGGCGGCGCAGGAGGCGGGCGTCGAGTCGCTCGCGGTCGTGTCGCCGCCCCAGAAGGACCGCGACGGGTTGCCCGACCCGGTCGTGCTCGCGACGTGCGCGCTGCTCGGCGTCGACGAGGTGTACGCGGTCGGCGGCGCGCAGGCCGTCGCGATGCTCGCGTACGGCGCCGCCGGCTCGGAGGACGTCGACGGCGAGACGCTCTGCGAGCCGGTCGACGTCATCACCGGGCCCGGCAACGTCTACGTCGCGGCGGCCAAGCGCCTCGTGCGCGGTCTCGTCGGGATCGACGCCGAGGCCGGGCCGACCGAGATCGCGGTCCTCGCGGACGGCACGGCCGACGCCGTGCACGTCGCGGCCGACCTCGTGTCGCAGGCCGAGCACGACCCGCTCGCCGCGGCCGTGCTCGTCACGCCGTCGGTCGAGCTCGCGGGCGCGGTCGAGGCCAAGCTCGTCGACCGCGTCGAGGACACCGTGAACCGCGAGCGGGTCGCGACCGCGCTGCGCGGCTCGCAGTCGGCGATCGTGCTCGTCGACGACCTCGAGGCCGGGCTGGCCGTCGTCAACGCGTACGGCGCCGAGCACCTCGAGATCCAGACGGTCGACGCGGCCGCGTGGGCGCAGCGCGTCACGAGCGCCGGTGCGATCTTCGTCGGCCCCTGGTCGCCCGTGTCGCTCGGCGACTACATGGCGGGGTCCAACCACGTGCTGCCCACGGGCGGCTGCGCGCACTTCGCGAGCGGGCTCGGCGTGCACTCGTTCCTGCGCGCCGTCCAGGTGATCGAGTACGACGCCGACGCGCTCGCGGTCGTGGCCGACCGGGTCGTCGCGCTCGCGGACGCCGAAGGCCTGCCCGCGCACGGCGAGGCGGTGCGCGCGCGGTTCTGACGCGCCCACGGCTCGGGCGGTCGCCCGGCGGGGCGCCTCGGGTCAGCCGACGCCGAGCACGAACGGCAGCACCTGCTGCGCGCCCGCGCGCCGCAGCAGACGGCCCGCGACCGTCAGCGTCCACCCCGTGTCGGTGCGGTCGTCCACGAGCAGCACGCGTCGCCCCGCGACCGCGCCGGCCACGTCGGGCGGCAGGTCGAGGTGCCGCAGCACGTCGGCGAGCCGCTGGGCCGAGTTCACGTCGTGCCGCGACGGCGTGCCCGTCGGCACGAGCGCGCCGACGAGCGGCACGCCCAGCAGCCGTGCCGTCCCGGCGGCGAGGTGCTCGACGAGCGCGCCCCGGCTCTCGGACGCCACCGCGACGACCACGTCGACCTGCGGCGCCCACGCGTCGAGCACCGTGCGCACCGGTGGGCGCAGGTTCGCGGGCAGCTCGGCCGGGACCTGCTCGCGCAGCGCCTCGCGCAGCGGACCGCCCCACCCGAGGGCGTCGAGGCGGCCGACCGCGCGCCCCTCCTCGACCTGCTCGTCGGCGGGGATGCGCCCCTTGAGGTCGAGGCCGAGCGACCCGAGCCCCGACGGCCACTGCCGCCGTGCCGTCACGGGCTCGCCCGGCACCGCGAGCAGCTCGCGCGCGTGCTCGACGGCCGACGTGTCCGGAACGGCGCCCACGGCCTCGCCGGTGCAGCGGTCGCACCGGTCGCAGCGCCAGCCGTCGGGCAGGTCCGGGTCGTCGAGCGCGGCCCGCAGGAACGCCATGCGGCAGCCCTCGGTCGCCTGGTAGTCGAGCATCGTGCGCTGCTCGGCGCGCCGTGCCGCCGTGACGCGCGCGTACCGCTCGCCGTCGTACGACCACGGCTGACCGGTCGACTCCCAGCCGCCCCGCACGCGCCGCACGGCGCCGTCGACGTCGAGCACCTTGAGCATGCCCTCGAGGCGGCTGCGCCGCAGGCTCACGAACGTCTCGAGGCCCGCGGTCGACAGCGTGCCGTGCGCGTCGAGCGCCGCGAGCGTCGCGCGCACCTGGTCCTCGGGCGGGAACGCGGTCGAGGCGAACCACTCCCAGATCGCCTGGTCGTCGTGTCCCGGCAGCAGCACCACGTCGGCCCGCTCGGTCGCGCGACCCGCGCGGCCCACCTGCTGGTAGTACGCGATCGGCGACGACGGCGCGCCGACGTGCACGACGAAGCCCAGGTCGGGCTTGTCGTACCCCATGCCGAGCGCCGACGTCGCGACGAGCGCCTTGACCCGGTTGGCGAGCAGGTCGGCCTCGGCCTGCTCGCGCTCGGTCGGGTCGGTCTGCCCGGTGTACGCGCGCACGTCGAGCCCCGCGGCCCGCAGGTGCTCGGTGACCTGCTCGACCGCCGCGATCGTCAGGCAGTAGACGATGCCGGACCCCTGCAGCGCCGGGAGCGTCGCCGCGAGCCAGGCCAGGCGCGTCGCGACGTCGGGCAGCGTGGTCACCTGCAGGCGCAGGCTCGGGCGGTCGAGCGTGCCGCGCAGCACGAGCGCACCCGCGTCGTCGTCGCCGACCGCGAGCTGCTCGGCGACGTCGGCCGTCACGCGCGCGTTCGCGGTCGCCGTCGTCGCGAGCACCGGCACGCCGTGCGGCAGGTCGGCCAGGAGCGTGCGGATGCGGCGGTAGTCGGGGCGGAAGTCGTGCCCCCAGTCCGACACGCAGTGCGCCTCGTCGACCACCACGAGACCGGCGTCGGAGGCGAGCCGCGGCAGCACCTCGTCGCGGAAGCCCGGGTTGTTGAGGCGCTCGGGGGAGACGAGCAGCACGTCGACCTCGCCCGCCGCGATGCGCGCGTGCACGTCGTCCCAGTCCTGCTGGTTCGCCGAGTTCAGCGTCTCGGCTGCGATGCCCGCGCGGCGCGCCGCCTCGACCTGGTTGCGCATGAGCGCGAGCAGCGGCGACACGATGATCGTCGCGCCGCGCGGCGGACCGGCCGCGCCGCGGCGCAGCAGCGCGGTCGCGACGAAGTAGACGGCCGACTTGCCCCACCCCGTGCGCTGCACGACGAGCACGCGACGCCGGTCGGCGACGAGCGCCTCGACGGCCTGCCACTGGTCCTCGTGCAGGCGCGCGTCGGGCCGCCCGACCAGCGCGCGCAGCACGTCCTCGGCCTGCGCGCGCAGCGCGGTGCGGTCGACGGCGGCGGGGTCGGCGTGGGTCGGCATGACCGGCAGCGTACGTGCGTGCACCCACACCGCCCGCTGGGTGGGCGGGGCCGCGGGTGCGCCGCGCACGGTCCCTACACTCGGGGCGTGACCGTCTCGTCCGACCTCCCGCCCGACCCGTCGACCGTCCCCTCGACGGGCGGCGCGGCCGGCGCCCCCGGCGCGGTGCTGCCGCTGCGCCCCGAGCTCGCGGGCCTCGAGCCCTACGGCGCGCCGCAGCTCGACGTGCCCGTGCTGCTCAACGTCAACGAGAACCCGTACGCACCGTCGGAGCAGGTCGTCGCCGACGTCGCCGCGGCCGTCGCGCAGGCCGCGCGCGGGCTCAACCGGTACCCCGACCGCGACTTCGCGGACCTGCGGGCCGACCTCGCCGCGTACCTGCTCGCCGAGTCCGGCGTCGCGCTCACGCCCGCGCAGGTGTGGGCCGCCAACGGCTCGAACGAGATCATGCTGCACGTCCTGCAGGCGTTCGGCGGTCCCGGCCGCACGGCACTGTCGTTCGCGCCCACGTACTCGATGTACCCCGAGTACGCGCGCGACACCTCGACCCGGTGGGTCGTGGGGCGACGCGCGGAGGACTTCACGCTCGACCCCGAGCACGCGCGCGCGACGATCGCCGAGCACGCCCCCAGCGTCGTGCTGCTGGCGAGCCCCAACAACCCCACGGGCACCGCGCTGCCCGCCGCCACCGTGCGCGCGGTCCTCGACGCGGCGGCGCGCGTGCCCGGCGGCTGCGTGGTCGTCGTCGACGAGGCGTACGGCGAGTTCCGGCGTGCCGGCACGCCGTCGGCGCTCGAGCTGCTGGCGGAGCACCCGCACCTCGCGGTGAGCCGCACGATGTCGAAGGCGTTCGGCCTCGCCGGCGCCCGCGTGGGCTACCTGGCGGCCGCGCCCGCGCTCGTCGACGCGCTGCGGGTCGTGCGCCTGCCGTACCACCTGTCGGCCGTGACGCAGGCCGTCGCGCGCGCCGCGCTCGCGCACGCGCCCGAGCTCATGGCGCAGGTCGGCTCGCTGCGCGACGAGCGCGACGCGCTCGTCGCGTGGCTGCGCGGCCGCGGGTTCGAGGCGGCCGACTCGGACGCCAACTTCGTGCTGTTCGGCCGGTTCGACGACCGCGACGCGGTCTGGCAGGGTCTGCTCGACCGGGGCGTGCTCGTGCGCGTCACGGGCCCCGAGGGGTGGCTGCGGGTGTCGGTCGGCACCCCGGCGGAGACGGCGGCGTTCACGGACGCCCTGGTGGAGGTGACGGGACGATGAGCGGGGAGCCCAGCGGGACGGGCCGTCGCACGGCGCGCGTCGAGCGCGGCACGAGCGAGTCGAGCGTCGTGGTCGAGGTCGACCTCGACGGCACGGGACGCACGCAGATCGACACGGGCGTGCCGTTCTACGACCACATGCTCACGGCGCTCGGCAAGCACTCGCTGATCGACCTCACCGTGCGCGCGCAGGGCGACACGCACATCGACGCGCACCACACGGTCGAGGACACCGCGATCGTGCTCGGGCAGGCGCTGCGGCAGGCGCTGGGCGACAAGCGCGGCATCGTGCGCTACGGCGACGCCACGGTGCCGCTCGACGAGGCGCTCGCGCACGCGGTCGTCGACGTCTCAGGCCGGCCGTACTTCGTGCACTCGGGCGAGCCCGAGGGGCAGCAGTACCACCTCATCGGCGGCCACTTCACGGGCTCGCTCACGGCGCACGTGCTTGAGTCGATCGCGCACCACGCGGCGTTCACGGTGCACGTGCGCGTGCTCGCGGGCCGCGACCCGCACCACATCGTCGAGGCGCAGTTCAAGGCGCTCGCGCGCGCGCTGCGCACCGCGGTCGCGCTCGACCCGCGGGTGGACGGCGTGCCGTCCACCAAGGGGGCCCTGTGAGCGGCACGGACGACCTCGACGGCGTCGAGGTCCCCGACGACCTGTCGTCCCTGACGGCCGAGCAGCCGCCGACCGTCGCCGTGGTCGTCACGCAGGTGGCGGTCGCCGACGCGCTCGCGGCGGCGTGCTCGCTCGCCAAGGTCGACGTCGACGCCGTGCCCTCGCCGATCGGCGCGCTCGCGGTGGTCCGCGACCCGACGGCCGGCTCGGAGGCGGCCGGTGCCGTGTCGCGGCTGCTGCGGCAGGTGCCGGTGGTCCTGCTCGAGCGGCGCGAGGGCAAGATCGCCGCGTCGCAGTGGGTCGGCGGTGCGCGCGAGAAGGACCTGCCGGCAGGACTCGTGCTGTCCGGCGCGCCCCCGGTGCTCGAGGACCTGCTGCTCGGCGACGTGCCGGTGGGCGAGCTCGAGGGCGTCGTGACGTCGGTCGGGCTGTCGCGGTGGAAGGCCATGCGCATGCTGGCGGCGCACCGTCGCTGACGCGCCGGCGCCGTACGTCGGCCCGACGTCCGCCCGACGGACGCCCGACGGGCGCCGACCGGGGCGCGGGTAGCCTGTCCGGGTGTCTCCTCGCGTCGTCGTCCTCGACTACGGCTTCGGCAACGTGCGCTCCGCCGTCCGGGCCCTCGCCCGCGTCGGCGCCGACGTCGAGCTGACCGCCGACAAGCAGGCCGCGCTCGAGGCCGACGGGCTCGTGGTCCCCGGCGTCGGCGCGTTCGCGGCCGTCATGGCCGGTCTGCGCGCCGTGGGCGGCGACCAGATCGTCGACCGCCGACTCGCGGGCGGACGTCCCGTGCTCGGCATCTGCGTCGGCATGCAGGTGATGTTCGGCGAGGGCGTCGAGCACGGCGTGCGCACCGACGGCCTGGGCGAGTGGCCCGGCGTCGTCGACCGCCTCGAGGCCGACGTCGTGCCCCACATGGGCTGGGCGACGGTCGACGCCCCCGTGGGCTCGGTGCTGTTCGACGGGCTCGCCGACGAGCGCTTCTACTTCGTGCACTCCTACGCGGCGCGCACCTTCCCGCTGCACGACGCGCCGGCCGCAGGCGAGCACCCGCTCCCGCCGCCGCTCGTCACGTGGTCCGACCACGGCGGGCGCTTCGTCGCCGCGGTCGAGAACGGGCCGTTGTCGGCCACCCAGTTCCACCCCGAGAAGTCCGGCGACGCCGGCGCGCAGCTGCTGTCCCACTGGGTCGGCTCGCTGCGCTGAGCACCGCCCGCACCCGCCTCCGGCGCGTGCGGACCCCACCCGGAGAGGACCCATGACACCCACGCGTGAGCCCCGGCTCGAGCTGCTGCCCGCCGTCGACGTCGCGAACGGCCAGGCCGTGCGCCTCGTGCAGGGCGAGGCCGGTTCGGAGACGTCGTACGGCGACCCGCTGTCCGCGGCGCTCGACTGGTACGCGGGCGGTGCCGAGTGGATCCACCTCGTCGACCTCGACGCCGCCTTCGGGCGCGGCACCAACGCGGTGCTGCTGGGCAAGGTCGCGGCCGAGCTCGCCGCCAAGGGGGTCAAGGTCGAGCTGTCGGGCGGGATCCGCGACGACGCGTCGCTCGAGCGTGCGCTGGCGACGGGTGCGACGCGCGTCAACCTGGGCACGGCTGCGCTCGAGGACCCCGAGTGGACCGCGCGGGTCATCGCGTCGCACGGCGACCAGATCGCCGTCGGTCTCGACGTGCGCGGCACGACGCTCGCGGCCCGCGGCTGGACGCAGGAGGGCGGCGACCTGTGGGAGGTGCTCGCGCGCCTCGACGACGCGGGCTGCGCGCGGTACGTCGTCACCGACGTCACCAAGGACGGCACGCTGCGCGGCCCGAACCTCGACCTGCTGCGCGAGGTGTGCGCGCGTACGTCGGCGCCGGTCGTGGCGTCGGGCGGCGTCTCGAGCCTCGAGGACGTCGCGGCGCTGCGCACGCTCGTGCCGGCGGGCGTCGAGGGCGCGATCGTCGGCAAGGCGCTGTACGCGGGTGCGTTCATGCTGCCGCAGGCGCTGGACGTCGCCGGGCGCCCGTGACCGGCCGCGCGCTGCCGCCGTCGTCACCGTTCGCGGGCGACGACGGCTCGGCCGACCCCGCGCTCACGGCGACGCTCGCACGGTACGCCGACGGCGGTGCCGAGCTCGCGGACGTCGTCGCCGCGCTCGCGCCGACGCGCGTGCTCGTGCCCGTGCTGGCCGAGCTCGAGGTCGAGGGCGTCGTCGAGCACGACGGCCACGCCCACACCGTCGACAAGGAGGCGTCGGCCGGCGTCGTCGCGCTGCGCACGCCCGACGGCCGCACGGCGCTGCCCGTCTTCACGGGCGTCGCGGCGATGACCCGCTGGCGCGCCGACGCGCGCCCGGTGCCGTCCGACGTCGCGCGCGCCGCGCTCTCGGCCGTCACCGAGGGCTGGGAGGTCATGGTCCTCGACGCGGGCGGACCGGTCACCGCGGTGCTGCCGCGCACGGCCGTCTACGCGCTTGCCCAGGGTCAGCCGTGGCGCCCGGCGGTGCGCGCGGGCCGGGTCGACGACGACGTCCGCGCCGCGGTGCGCGACGCCGTGGCCGGCGTGCGCCTCGTCGCGGGTGCCGACGCGGTGCCCGGGACGCGCGCCGAGGTCGCCGTCGAGCTCGCGGTGCTGCCCGGTCTCGACCGCGCCGCGCTCGACCGCGTGCTCGGTCAGGTCAACGCGGCGCTCGCGCAGCACCCCGACGTCGCCGCGCGCGTCGACTCGCTCGAGCTGCGGGTCCGCACGGCCTGAGCGGCCTCGCCCG
Source organism: Cellulomonas sp. FA1 (assembly GCF_000986825.1). Taxonomy (NCBI): domain Bacteria; kingdom Bacillati; phylum Actinomycetota; class Actinomycetes; order Micrococcales; family Cellulomonadaceae; genus Cellulomonas; species Cellulomonas sp. FA1. The sequence goes on from NZ_LBMY01000001.1 coordinate 681,567, forward strand.
CGGCGGGTCGTCCCAGCGTACGCCGGCGGGTCGTCTCAGCGACGCCGCAACGCCCACGCGAGCGCGAACGCGCACCCGACGACCGCGCCCACGAGCTGCCCGCCGAGGATCACGCGGTTGAGGTCGAGCGCCGGGTGCCAGTGCGCACCGTCGTCGTCGACGACGAACACGCCGACCGCCTTGACGTGCGTGCCGAACGCACCCGCACCGGCGTCGCCGGTGCCGTACGGCCCGGCGCCGCGGTCGTCGTCGCGCCGCGGGCCGCGCACACCGCCGTCCCCGGTCGCGGTCGCCGCCCCCACGGCGCCCGTGACGCGCGCGACGGGCACGACGAGCGCACAGTCCCGCTCGTACGGCTCGCCGAAGACGCGGCGGACCGTGAACGTGTCGTCGGCGGAGCGCGTCAGCGCGGCGGGGTCGAGGCGGTGGTCACCCATGTCGTGCGTCCTCTCGGTGGGGTCACCCGCACGCGGGTGCGGGTGCGAAGGCCGTCTCGTCGGCCAGCAGGTCGCGCAGCGTGCTCACGGGCACGAGGAAGCTCATGTCGTCGGCGTTCTTGGCGTACACCACGCCGATGACGCGTCCCTCGGCGTCGAGCGCCGCCGACCCGGACGACCCGGGCTCGACGGGCGCGTCGGTCACGAGCACCTCGCCCAGGTTCTCGTTGAGGGGGTCCGTGACCGCACCCACGACGCGGCCGTCGGTCACCGTCAGCTGCCGCCCCAGCGGGTACCCGACGACCGTCACGGGGTCGCCCACGGCCGGGTCCGCGTCGGCGAGCACGGGTGCGGCGGGCAGCGCGTCGACCGTCCGCACGACCGCGAGGTCCGCGAGGGCGGCCGTGCTCGCGGCCTCGGCGGCGACGTCCCGGCCGTCGTACGTGCTGAGCTCGAGCTCGGCGGAGTCCGCGACGACGTGCCGGTTCGTCACGAGCGTGTGCTCGTCCACCGCGAACCCCGACCCGGTCGACAGCGCCCCGCACCCGATGTTCCGGATGCGCACGGCCATGCGCTGCGCGGCGTCGAAGCCGTCGGGCGACAGCTGCGAACCGTCCGCGCTCGCGGACGGCGCGGGCGCGCTGCTCGGGACGACGCTGCCCGGCACGGGCGGCGCGGGCTGCGGCAGCGCCGCGCACCCGGCCAGCGCGAGCACGCCCACGAGCGTCGCCGCGCCGACGCGGCGGCTCACCGCGCGAGCTCCCGCTGCAGCGCCGCGTTCGCGTCGGTCGCCGCGCCGCACACGCGCTCGACGTCCGCGCGGAACCGCGCGAGGTCGTCCGCGTCGTAGCGCGACGTGTCGCCGAGGTACTCGATGAGGCGCTTCTGACCGTCGATGCAGTTCGTCAGCGCCGTCGCGACGTCGCCCGCCGCGCGCGACACGCGCGTCTGGTAGTCGGCGAGCTGCTGCTGCGCGGCCGTCGTGTCGCCGAGCTGCGCCTTCTCGTCCGCGAGCTCGGTGATGCGGGTCTGCGCCGTCGCGAGCTGGCCGCGGGTCGCCTCGAGCTCGGACGACGTCGCCTCGAGGTCGGCCTGCGTCTGCGCGACCTGCGCACCGTGCTCGCGCGCGAGCGCCTCCCAGTCCGCCGCGGCGTCGCGCCACGAGTCGCTCGTGCGCCACAGGTACGTGCCGAGCACGCCCGCGCCGACCAGCGTGAGCACCAGCAGCACCGCGAGGACCGCGACCGCGGGGCGCCGGCGCCGCGCGGGCGGGGGAGCGGCCGTGGGTGCCGGCTGCGGGCTCGGCGCCGCGGCCGGCCAGCCGCCCGGCGGCACCGACGGCGGGACGGCAGGGGGCTGGGGTCCGGGGGAGGGGACGGGTCCGCTCGGGCCGCTCATCGCCCCAGGATAGGCGTGCGACGTGTGACGTCGGGCGCAGTCGCGCCGCGCGCGACGGGTGCGCTCCGGACGGGACGGGACGAGCCGGACAGGTCGCTGCGGTGCGCCCGGGACGGGCGGACCGGGGCACGGTGCGCGGCGTGTGACGATACGGACTCGTGATCTCCTCGTACCGCGACGTGCTGCGCCTGCCCGGCGTGCTGCGGCTGTTCCTCGTCTCGCTCGTCGCGCGCGTGCCGCACGCGACGACCGGCGTCGTGCTGACGCTGCACGTCGTCACGGCGCTCGACGAGGGGTACGCGCGTGCGGGCGTCGTCGCCGCGGCGATGACCGTGGGCCTCGCGATCGGCGCGCCGTGGCGCGGTCGCCTCGTCGACCGGGTGGGGCTGCGCCGTGCCGTCCTGCCGTCGGTGGTGGTCGAGTCGGGCGTCTGGCTCGCGGCGCCCCACCTCGCGTACGTGCCGCTGATCGCCGCGGCGTTCGTCGCGGGCGTCTTCCTCGTGCCCGTCTTCTCCGTGACGCGGCAGTCGCTCGCGGTGCTCGTGCCGCCCGCGCACCAGAAGGCGGCCTACGCGCTCGACTCGGTCTTCACCGAGCTCACGTTCATGCTCGGCCCCGTCCTCGGCGTGCTGCTCGTGACGCAGGGGTCGAGCGCGCTCGCGCTCACGGTGGTCGGGTCGGCGACCGTCGCCGCGGGCCTGCTGCTGCTGTGGGCGAACCCCCCGACGCGCACGGCCGGCGTCGAGCACGCGCCGCTGCCGCCCGGCACGCGCGTGCTGTCCGCGCACCTGCTGGTCGTGCTGCTCGCGGCCGCCGCCGCGTCGTTCGTGCTGATGGGCACCGACGTGTCGCTCGTCGCGGCGCTCAACGACGCCGGGCGCGCCACGGACGTCGGCTGGATGATCGCGCTGTGGGCCGGCGGGTCGGCCGTCGGCGGCCTGCTGCACGGCGCGAGCCCGCGGCAGCCGTCACCGCTGCTGCTCGTCGCGGTGCTCGCCGCCGCGACGCTCCCGGCCGCGTTCGTGCAGGGCCCGGTCGCGCTCGCGGTGGCCGTGTTCGTCGCGGGCCTGCCGTGCGCGCCCGCGCTGTCGTCCATCAACGCGACGCTCGTGCGGCTGGTCCCCGAGCAGCGCCGCGGCGAGGTCATGGGGTGGAGCGGGACCATGCAGACCGTCGGCAACGCGCTCGGCGCGCCGCTGTGCGGGTGGGTCATCGACCACGTGGGCGCGGGCGGCGGCTTCCTCACGGCGGCCGTCGTGGGCGGCGGCGTCGCGGGCCTCGGGCTCGTCGTGGTCGCGGTGCGCCGTCGCAGGCCCGCCCTCCTGGCGCCGGCGGGCGCGGCGGGCGACGTGCCGGCCGTGCCGTCGTCGCCGGCCGTCGTCACGTCGCCCGCCGCGGAGACGCCCGCCGAGGTCGTCGTCGACGACCCGGTCGGTGCGCGCGACGGCGCGGCCGGTGCGGACCCGCGGGGGCACGCGCCGACCGCGCCGTGACGCTCAGCGCGTGCTGAGGATCTCCGCGACGAACCGCGCGGAGCGCTCGCGCAGGCCCGCGACGCGCCGCTCGACGATCAGCTCGCGCATCGCCTCGGCGTCGGACCCGGCCTCGGTGCGGGTCGGTGGCCGCCGCACGTTGCGCGAGCACGTGAAGTCCGTGCAGATCAACGTGCCGATCGTGTTGCCGCGCCGCCCCGACGCACCGCCGCGACGCGCGACGTACAGCGTGACGTCGTCCGTCACGACGACGTCCTCGCACCACGCGCACACGGCACGGCGGCGGGCACGGGACGCGTCGGACGCGCGCAGCAGCACGCCGGTGGGCGCACCGTCGAGCTCGAGCACGACGTACGCGGACAGGGGCGCGCGGCGGTCGCGCCACCCCAGGTAGTCGAGGCGGTCCCAGTCGAGGGTCGTCAGGTCGGGGAGGGTCGCGTCGGCGGCCTCGCGGCGCGAGGCGTTGACGAGGGCGGAGCGCAGCTGCTTCTCGGTCAGGGGGAGCATGGGTTCTCGGTCTTCCGTGCGGCGGGGACCGTCGTCCCACCACGGTGCGCCGCGACCGGGGACGGGCGCGGGCGGGCCGGGGGACGACGGCAGGGCGGGCGGGGCCGCCACCGGCCGTCACGGGGACCGCGGGTGTGGTCGGCGCGTCGTCGGCACCCGTCGAGGGTGCGCGAGGACGGCGCGCCAGCGTGCAGGACGGTGCCCGGGCGCTCAGGAGACGGCGGTGCGGCGACGGGGGACGCCCGAGCAGGCCTGCACGGCCACCTCGCTCCCCCCGGTCACGCACCGCATGCTCGCTCCTCCGGTCGGTCGACGGCGCGCACGGGCCGCGCGCCTCGTCGAGGGTACGCCCGTGGTCGGCGCCCCGTCGCCCCGATTGCCGCGGGCGGTCGCGAGAGCGGTCAGGAGACCGGGCCGGTGAAGGCCTCGCCCGGGCCCTCGCCCGGCGCGTCCGGGAACGGCGACGCCTCCCGGAACGCGAGCTGCAGCGAGCGCAGGCCGTCGCGCAGCGAGCGCGCGTGCTGGTTGCCGATGTCGGGCGCCGACGCGGTGACGAGCGCCGCGAGGGCCGTGATGAGCTTGCGCGCCTCGTCGAGGTCGCGGTGCCGCGCACCGGCGCCGTGCGCGTCGTCCTCGGCGAGCCCGCACTTGACGGCGGCCGCGCTCATGAGGTGGACGGCGGCGGTCGTGATGACCTCCACGGCGGCGACGTCGGCGATGTCGCGCACCGCCTCGGCGGTCGGGTCCGGCGCGTCGTGGGCGGGCGAGTCGCTCATGCCCCGATCCTCTCACCGGTGCGGCGCACGGCCCGCACGCGGTCGGGCGGGCGCGGTGACGTGCGACGGCCCCGCACCCACCGGGGGTGCGGGGCCGTCGTGGGGCTCGGGGCGTCAGGCGACCGGCGTGCTGGCCGTCCCGGGCTCGCCAGCCTCGACCGGCGCGCCGGCGGCGACGAGCGCGGCCCGCAGCGCGGCGCCGAGCCCGGCGTCGACGTTCGTCCAGTACTGCACGGCGCGCGCGCGGATCTCGTCGCTGCGCACGGCGCCGACGTGGCCCGTGATCGTCTCGAGGAACCGCTCGCGCGCGGCGTCGTCGAACACGTCGCGGTAGAGGGTGCCGGCCTGGCCCCAGTCGTCGTCCTGCGGGTGCAGGGTCGCGGCGGCGCGGACCATCTCGCCGTCCGACTCCCAGCCGCCGGTCTCGGCCGCGCGCGCCGGGTCGGCGGCGGGGCCGCCGAGCGAGTTCGGCGCGTAGACCGGGCGGTCGGCGGGCGGGAACGCGTAGCGCGCGGCGCCGTCCTTCGAGTACGAGTGCACCTCGGCGTGGGGCGCGTTCACCGGCAGCTGCGCGTGGTTGGTGCCGACGCGGTACCGGTGCGCGTCGGCGTAGGAGAAGATCCGCGCGAGCAGCATCTTGTCGGGGCTCGGGCCGATGCCGGGCACGAAGTTGCTGGGCGCGAACGTCGCCTGCTCGATCTGCGCGAAGTAGTTCTCGGGGTTCCGGTTGAGCTCCATGACGCCGACGTCGATGAGCGGGTAGTCGGCGTGCGGCCACACCTTGGTGAGGTCGAACGGGTTGAACCGGTAGGTCTTCGCGTCCTCGTACGGCATGACCTGCACGCGCAGCGTCCAGCGCGGGAAGTCGCCGTCGGTGATGTGCTCGAACAGGTCGCGGATGTGGTGGTCGGCGTCGGACCCCGCGAGCTGCGCGGCCTCGTCGGCCGTGAGGTTGTCGATGCCCTGCTGGGTCTGGAAGTGGTACTTGACCCAGAACCGCTCGCCGGCCGCGTTGACCCACTGGTAGGTGTGCGAGCCGAAGCCGTCCATCGTGCGCCACGACCGCGGCAGGCCCCGGTCGCCCATGAGCCAGGTGACCTGGTGCGCCGACTCGGGCGACAGCGACCAGAAGTCCCACTGCATGTCGTTGTCGCGCAGGTTCGAGCCCGGCAGGCGCTTCTGCGACCGGATGAAGTCGGGGAACTTGATGCCGTCGCGCAGGAAGAACACGGGCGTGTTGTTGCCGACGAGGTCGTAGTTGCCCTCGGTCGTGTAGAACTTCAACGCGAAGCCGCGCGGGTCGCGCCACGTGTCGGGGGAGCCGTGCTCGCCGGCGACCGACGAGAAGCGCGCGAGCATCTCGGTCGTGGCACCCGGCTGGAACAGGGCCGCGCGCGTGTACGCCGACACGTCGTGCGTCACCGTGAACGTGCCGAAGGCGCCGCCGCCCTTGGCGTGGACGACGCGCTCGGGCACGCGCTCGCGGTTGAACTGCGCGAGCTTCTCGACCAGGTAGTGGTCGTGCAGGACGATCGGGCCGTCGGCGCCGACGGCGAGCGAGTGCGCGTCGGACGCGACGGGCGCACCGGAGTTCGTGGTGGTGGGCGGGACGTGGGGCACGGGGGCTCCTCCTTCGTCGGGACGGGCGCGGACGCCCGCGGGTGCCGGCAGGGACGGCACCGGGTGGGTCAGCCGGCGGACCGGCAGGCGGGGCACAGGCCCCAGAACGTGACCTCGGCCGTGTCGACCGTGAAGCCCGACGTCGAGCTCGGGGCCAGGCACGGTGCGTGCCCGACGACGCAGTCGACGTCGTCGACGGTGCCGCACGTGCGGCACACGACGTGGTGGTGGTTGTCGCCCGTGCGGCGCTCGTAGCGCGCGGGGTGCCCCGCGGGCTCGATGCGGCGCAGCATCCCGACGCCGGCGAGGGCGTGCAGCACGTCGTACACGGCCTGCACCGACACGGTCGGCAGGGTCGTGCGGACGCGCTGCAGCACCTCGTCGGCGTCGAGGTGCGCGTGCGCCTCGAGCGCGTCGAGCACGGCGAGCCGGGGAGCGGTCACCCGCAGCCCGTGCTGCCGCAGCAGGTCGGTGTCGGTCACGGTCCCACCTGATCATGGTTTCTGGAATCGTTCAAGTCTGACGACTGTCCAGGTCTCCCGCCTCGCGGTGGGTTGCCACGGGTCCGGAGGCGTGCCGTCGGGGCTCTGGTATGGTTGTCGGGACTGTTCCGCGCTACCGCGCGCCCTCGTCCCCGCACGGCACCTCGTCGACCGGCCCCGGCCGGACGGCCCAGGACCTCCGTGCCGGTGTCGGGGACCCGCGGCGGCACGGATGCACAAGTGGAGTCACGTCCCACCTGGGTCCCGCCCGTCCGGCTCGTCCGGCGACAGGGACCGGGTCCCAGTCGCCGGTCGTCGGGCTCGCCCGCCGGCCGCACGGTGGTCGCCCGCGAGGGAGGCCGCCGCGACCGGACATGGCCTCCTCCTGTGCCCAGGACGGGGGCCTTCCTCGTTCCTGGGGTCCATCACGACTCACCCGAGGAGCACCACATCAGCGAGCCCCGCATCAACGATCGGATCCGCGTCTCCGAGGTCCGACTCGTCGGCCCCCAGGGGGAGCAGGTCGGCATCGTGCGCCTGGAGGACGCGCTGCGCCTTGCCCAGGACGCGGACCTCGACCTGGTCGAGGTCGCGCCGACCGCCCGTCCGCCCGTGTGCAAGATCATGGACTACGGGAAGTTCAAGTACGAGGCCGACATGAAGGCCCGTGAGGCGCGTCGGAACCAGACGAACACGATCCTCAAGGAGATCCGTTTCCGTCTGAAGATCGACCCGCACGACTACGGGACCAAGAAGGGTCACGTCGAGCGCTTCCTCGCGGCCGGCGACAAGGTCAAGGTCATGATCATGTTCCGCGGCCGCGAGCAGTCGCGCCCGGAGATGGGCGTGCGCCTGCTCCAGCGGCTCGCCGCCGACGTCGCCGAGCTCGGCTTCATCGAGAGCATGCCCAAGCAGGACGGGCGCAACATGATCATGGTGCTCGGCCCGACCAAGAAGAAGGCCGACCAGCAGAAGGAGCGCCGCGCCGCGCAGTCGCGCGACGAGCGCCCGCGCCGCGAGGCGTCCGACGAGACCGTCGAGATCGCCGACGACGCGGTCGAGGTCGAGGAGACCTCGGCCGTCGAGCAGGCGCCCACGGTCGACCAGGCGCCCGCCGCCGAGCAGGCGCCCGTCGAGACGGCGCCCCAGCCCGAGCCCGAGGCTGCTCCGGCCGCCGCCGAGCCGGCGCCCGCGTCGCGCCCGGCCGCCCCGCGCCCCGCTGCGTCGGCACCGCGTCCGGCCGCGTCGGCACCGCGCCCCGCTGCGTCCGCGCCGCGTCCTGCTGCGTCGGCCCCGCGTCCCGCGGCCGCCCCGCGCCCGGCCGCGCGTCCCAGCACGCCGCGACCGGCGTCGGCCACGCCGGCTCCCGCCGCCCGGCCCGCACCGCGCCCCGGCGCGGCGCCCAAGCCCGCGCCGCGGCCCGGCCCGCGCGCCACGGGCGACGGCGGCGACGCCGGCTGACACACCGCACGGGTGCCGCCCCGCGGCGCCCGGACGAACCCCCGAGTCGCACGACCGTGCGATGCGAACGACAAGGAGAGACGGCAGCCATGCCGAAGAACAAGACGCACTCCGGTGCCAAGAAGCGGTTCCGGGTCACCGGCACCGGCAAGGTCATGCGCGAGCAGGCCGGTGGTCGCCACCTGCTCGAGCACAAGTCGAGCCGCCGCACCCGCCGCATCGCCGGTGACGTCGTCGTCTCGCCCGCCGACACTCCCAAGATCAAGAAGCTGCTCGGCCGCTGACCCCCTCGGCGCGTCAGCGCCCAGGCGGAGGCACCGAGCCCCGGACAAGGCAAGGAGCATCACGTGGCACGCGTGAAGCGGGCGGTCAACGCCCAGAAGAAGCGCCGGTCGACCCTCGAGCGGGCGAGCGGCTACCGCGGACAGCGCTCGCGCCTGTACCGCAAGGCCAAGGAGCAGGTCACCCACTCGCTGGTGTACGCCTACCGCGACCGCAAGGCGCGCAAGGGCGACTTCCGCAAGCTGTGGATCCAGCGCATCAACGCGGCCTCGCGTGAGAACGGTCTGACGTACAACCGTCTCATCCAGGGTCTGCGCCTCGCGGGCGTCGAGGTGGACCGTCGCGTCCTGGCCGACCTGGCCGTCAACGACGCCGCCGCGTTCACCGCGCTCGTGCAGGTCGCCAAGGCCGCCCTCCCCGAGGACGTCAACGCGCCCAGCGCCGCGTGACCTCGCCGCGCACCGTCGGCTGACCGCCGGCACCGCAGCACCGACGCCCCCGCCGTCCTCGTGACGGCGGGGGCGTCGTCGTCTCCCCGCGGTGACGCCGTCCCCGCGGCTCGGGGATGATGGGGCCGTGGCCGACGACCTGCTGAGCAACCCCCGCGCCGACCGCGTCAAGGCGGTGCGCGCGCTCGCCGACCGGTCCGCGCGGCGCCGGCACGGCCGGTTCCTCGTCGAGGGGCCGCAGGCCGTCCGGGAGGCCGTCGCTCCCGGCGGTGGGCGCGTGCACGAGCTGTACGCGACGCCCGACGCGGCGCAGCGGTACGCCGACGTGCTCGCCGCGGCCGACGCCGGCGGCGTGCGCGTGCGCCTCGCGACGCCCGAGGTGGTCGACGCCATGAGCGCCGACGCGCAGGGCCTGGTCGCGGTCGCGGACCTCGTGCACGCCGGCCTGGACGCGGTCGTCGCAGGCGCGCCCCGGCTCGTCGCGGTGCTCGCGCACGTGCGCGACCCCGGCAACGCGGGCACCGTGCTGCGCGCGGCCGACGCGGCCGGCGCCGACGCGGTCGTGCTCACGGCGAGCAGCGTCGACGTGCACAACCCCAAGGTGGTGCGCTCGACCGCGGGCTCGCTGTTCCACCTGCCGGTCGTCACGGGGCCCGAGCTCCCGGACGTCGTCGCGGCGCTGCGGGACGCCGGGGTCGCGGTGCTCGCCGCGGCGGGCGGGGGTGCGCACGACCTCGACGACCTGCTCGACGTCGCGGGGCGGGCACCGCAGGGCGTGCCCGACCTCGCGGCACCCACGGCCTGGGTCTTCGGCAACGAGGCGTGGGGGCTGCGCGACGAGGACCTCGCGCTCGCCGACGCCGTCGTGCGGGTGCCGCTGCGCGGGCGCGCCGAGTCGCTCAACCTCGCGACGGCCGCGGCGGTCTGCCTGTACGCGTCGGGGCGCGCGCAGCGCTGACCGCCGAGCGCCCGGGGCCGGACGCCCGAGCGGACGGTCCGCGTCGCGCGGCGCGAGACCTGCCGTGCCGGGGCGCGCCCTGGCAGGCTGACCGCATGCGACTGTTCGCCGCGGTGTGGCCGCCCGACGACGTGCTCGACCACCTCGACCTCGCGCTGGGCGCCGTCCGCGCCCGCAGCGGGCCCGACGACGCGGTGCGGTGGACCGCGCGCGACGCGTGGCACCTGACGTCGGCGTTCTACGGGACGCTGCCCGACGCCGTCGTCGACGCGCTGGGGGCCGACCTCGCGGCGCACGCGACCGCGCTCGCGCCGTTCGACCTGCGGCTCGCGGGCGCCGGTGTGTTCGCGCACCGCACGCTGTGGGTCGGCGCAGGCGGTGACGTCGCCGCGGCCACCGCGCTCGCGGCCGCGGCCCGTGCGGCGGGCGACGCGCACGGTGCACCGCCCGACCCCCGCGTGCGGCACCGTCCGCACCTCACGGTGGGACGCGTGCGGCCCGCGGGTCGTCCGGCGCGGCACCGCGGCACGCCTCCCGGTGCGCGGGGGCCGGGCCGGGACCGGGCCCGGTTCGACGACCCGGGACCCGCGGAGACGTTCGTGCAGGCGCTCGCGGTGTACCAGGGGCCGGTGTGGACCGTGGACGAGATCACGCTCGTCGAGTCGCGCCCGGGCGAAGGGCGTGGCGGCGGGCCGCTGTACACGCCGCTCGCGCGGTGTCCGCTCGGCCGCTGACCCGGGCTGTGGCAGCATGACGGCATGAGCGCGGTCGAGCGCACCCGCACGGCGGGTGGTCACCGATTTCCGCGGCCCGTCCCGGGCCGCGTGCGCTGACCTGCACGCCGACGCCGGCCGCTGACGTCCTTCGGACGCCCCGGCCGCCCCGGGGCGGGCGCCACTAGACTGCCCAGCCGGCCGACGTGCGTGCGCCCAGCACCGCGTCCGGCCGCCGGTCGAGGCCCGCACCCGCGGGTGCCGACCGCCCGGAACCGTCCTGGAAGGTCCCCATGACCAGCGACACCACGCTGTCCCCGCTCGACGCCGACGGCGTCGCCGCGGCCGTCGACGCCGCGCTCGCGGACGTCGCCGCCGCCGGCGACCTCGACTCCCTCAAGTCCGCCCGCCTCGCGCACACGGGTGACGCGAGCCCGCTCGCGCTCGCGAACCGCGCGATCGGCGCGCTGCCCGGCCCCGACAAGGCGGCCGCGGGCAGGCTCGTCGGGCAGGCGCGCGGGCGCGTCAACGCCGCGATCGCGGCGCGCACGGCCGAGCTCGAGGCCGAGCGCGACGCGCGCGTGCTCGTCGAGGAGTCCGTCGACGTCACGCTCCCGGCCGAGCGCCACCCGCTCGGCGCGCGCCACCCGCTGTCGACGCTCTCGGAGCGCATCGCCGACGTGTTCGTCGCGATGGGCTGGGAGATCGCCGAGGGCCCCGAGCTCGAGGCCGAGTGGTTCAACTTCGACGCGCTCAACTTCGGCGTCGACCACCCGGCGCGTCAGATGCAGGACACGTTCTTCGTCGCGCCGCCCGCCGGCGCCGACGTGCCGGAGGACGGCTCGGGCCTCGTGCTGCGCACGCACACGTCGCCCGTGCAGGCGCGCACGCTCCTCGAGCGCGGCGTGCCCGTGTACATCGCGTGCCCCGGCAAGGTGTTCCGCACCGACGCGCTCGACGCGACGCACACGCCCGTCTTCCACCAGGTCGAGGGCCTCGCGGTCGACAAGGGCCTGACGATGGCGCACCTCAAGGGGACGCTCGACCACTTCGCGCGGGCGATGTTCGGGCCGCAGGCGCGCACGCGCCTGCGGCCGTCGTTCTTCCCGTTCACGGAGCCGTCCGCCGAGATGGACCTGTGGTTCCCGCAGAAGAAGGGCGGGCCCGCGTGGATCGAGTGGGGCGGCTGCGGCATGGTCAACCCGGCCGTGCTGCGCGCGTGCGGCGTCGACCCCGACGTGTACTCGGGGTACGCGTTCGGCATGGGCATCGAGCGCACGCTCATGCTCCGGCACGGCATCGCCGACATGCGCGACATGGTCGAGGGCGACGTGCGCTTCTCCCAGCAGTTCCGGACGGTGATCTGACATGCCTCGTATCCCGCTGACCTGGCTCGGCGACCACGTCGAGCTGCCCGCCGACCTCACCGCCGAGACGCTCGCCGCGGACCTCGTGCGCGTGGGGCTCGAGGAGGAGGCGATCCACACCTCGGGCGTGACGGGCCCGCTCGTCGTCGGCCAGGTGCTCGAGCTGACGCCCGAGCCGCAGAAGAACGGCAAGACGATCAACTGGTGCCGCGTCGACGTCGGGGCGCACAACGACCTCGACGAGGCCGGCGAGCCGACCGTCGCGCGCGGCATCGTGTGCGGCGCGCACAACTTCGGCGTGGGCGACCGCGTCGTCGTCGCGCTGCCGGGCGCCGTGCTGCCCGGGCCGTTCCCGATCGCGGCGCGCAAGACGTACGGGCACGTGTCGGACGGCATGATCTGCTCGGCCCGCGAGCTCGGCCTGGGCGAGGACCACGCGGGCATCATCGTGCTGTCGCGCCTCGGCTACGGGCCGGACGTGACGGCGCCCGGCACCGACGCGCTGCGCCTGCTGGGGCTGGCCGACGAGGTGCTCGAGATCAACGTGACCCCGGACCGGGGCTACTGCTTCTCGATGCGCGGCGTCGCGCGCGAGTACGCGCACTCGACGGGTGCGCGCTTCACGGACCTCGGCCTGCCGTCCGACGACGTGCTGCGCGAGCGGCCCGCGGGGTTCGGCGTCGAGATCGACGACGACGCGGGCATCCACGACGTGCCGGGCTGCGACCGGTTCGTCGCGCAGGTCGTGCGCGGCGTCGCGGCGTCGGCGCCGTCGCCGGCGTGGCTGCAGCGGCGCCTCACGCAGGCCGGCATGCGACCCATCGGCCTCGCGGTCGACGTGACCAACTACGTGATGCTCGACCTCGGGCAGCCCATGCACGCCTACGACCTCGCGACGCTGACGGCGCCCGTGGTCGTGCGGCGCGCCCGGGCGGGGGAGCGCACGACCACGCTCGACGGCGTCGAGCGCACGCTCGACGCGCAGGACCTGCTGGTCACCGACTCGACCGGGGGGCGCGCGGCGCGCGTCCTGGGGATCGCGGGCGTCATGGGCGGCGCGGACTCCGAGGTGTCGGACGGCACGACCGACCTGCTGCTCGAGGCCGCGCACTTCGACGCCGTGAGCGTCGCGCGGTCCTCGCGGCGGCACCGGCTGAGCTCGGAGGCGTCCAAGCGGTTCGAGCGCGGCGTCGACCCGCGGCTCGCGCGGGTCGCGGTCGCGCGCGCGGCCGCGCTGCTCGTGGAGCACGGCGGCGGGACGGTTGACGACGCGCTCACCGACGTCGACCGCACGGGCACGCCCGCGCCGGTCGCGTTCGACCCCGCGCAGGCGGGGCGGCTCGTCGGCGTGCCGTACACGGACGACGAGGTGCGCGCGACGCTCGAGGAGATCGGCTGCACGGTCGACGCGTCGGTCGTGCCGTGGCGGGTCACGGCGCCCACGTGGCGTCCCGACCTCGTCGCGGGTGTCGACCTGGTCGAGGAGGTCGCCCGGCTGCGCGGGTACGACGCGATCCCGTCGGTCGTCCCCGCGGCGCCGACCGGCAGCGGGCTGACGCGCTCGCAGCGCCAGCGGCGTGCGGTCGCGGACGCGCTCGCGGCGGCCGGGCTCGTCGAGGTGCTGAGCTACCCGTTCGTCTCGGCCGCGCAGCTCGACGCGCTCGGGCTGGCCGCGGACGACGAGCGGCGCCACGCGGTGCGCCTGGTCAACCCGCTCGCCGACGGCCAGCCGCTGATGCGCACCGACCTGCTCGTGACGCTGCTGGAGACCGCGCGTCGCAACGTCGCGCGCGGCACGACCGACCTCGGCGTGTTCGAGCTCGGGCTGGTGACGCTCCCGGGTGCGGACGGCGGGGTCGCGCCGCGGCTGCCCGGGGGCGTGCGTCCCGCGGACGACGTGCTCGCGACCGTCGAGGCGGCCGTGCCGCACCAGCCGCTGCACGTCGCGGGCGTGCTCACGGGGCTCGTCGAGCCGGCCGGGCACTGGGGGCCCGGCCGCCGCGCGGACCACGCGGACGCGATGGCGCTCGTGCAGCGCATCGCGCAGCGCGTGGGCGTCGAGCTCGCGGTCGCGGCCGACGGCGAGCGTGCACCGTTCCACCCGGGCCGGTGCGCGCGCCTCACGGCGCCGACGGGCGTGGTCGTGGGGCACGCGGGCGAGCTGCACCCGCAGGTCGTCGCGGCGCTCGACCTGCCCGCGCGCGCGGTCGCGTTCGAGGTCGACCTCACGGCGCTGCTCGCGGCGTCGTCGGACGCGCCCGTCGAGGCCGCCCCGGTCTCGACCTTCCCGGTCGCCAAGGAGGACGTCGCGCTCGTCGTGGCGTCCGACGTCCCGGCGGCGGACGTGCTGGCCGCGGTCCGTGCGGGTGTCGAGCAGAGCCCCGCGGGCGACGTGCTGGAGGACGTGCGGCTGTTCGACGTCTACACGGGCGACCAGATCGGCGAGGGGCGCACGTCGCTCGCGTTCGCGCTGCGCCTGCGTGCGCCGGACCGCACGCTCACGGCTGCCGAGACCGCGGCGGTGCGTGACGCGGTCGTGGCCGAGGCGCACGCGCGCGTCGGCGCGGAGCTGCGCGCGTAGCGGACGGTTCCGTCTCACCGCAGGCCGGTCCCGGGTGCTCCCGGGGCCGGCCTGCGTCGTCCCTGCGCCGTGTCGCGCCCCGATCGTCACCGCGAAATACGGACGAACCGGGACGTCGTCGGACGAGTTCACCAGATAGTTACTGTCGGGTAGTTGCGGCGAAAGGGACGGACCCCACAGGGTGAGGACGGCCGTCCAGGTGCGGCCGCCTGCCCGCGCGACGAGGCGTGGTCACCACGACCCCTCGCCGCGCCCGACGGAGGAGATCTGCGTGCACGTCAGACGAACGGCCACCGGAGCGCTCACCGCGCTCGCCCTGGTGCTCACCGGCGGTGTGGCAGCCGCCGGAGCCGCGAGCGCGGCGGTGTCGACCGACGCGACCCTGCTGGTCAACGAGGTGTACGGGGGCGGGGGCAACTCCGGCGCCCCGTTCGACCGGGACTTCGTGGAGCTGGTCAACACGGGTGACGCCCCCGTGGACCTCGCGGGGTACTCGCTGCAGTACGCGTCCGTGACGGGCGCGTCGTGGCAGGTCACGCCGCTGTCCGGCAGCGTGCCCGCCGGTGCGACGTTCGTCGTCGGGCAGGCGTTCGGCGCGAACACCGCGGCTCCCGACGTGCCGGTGGACCTCGAGGGCACGAACGTCGCGATGAGCGGCACGAACGGCAAGGTCGCGCTCGTGCAGGGCACCGCCGCACTGACGTGCTCGACCGGGTGCGCACAGGTCGACACGGTCGTCGACCTGCTCGGCTGGGGGCCGACCGCCTCGTCGTTCGCCGGGACCGCCCCGGCGCCCGCGACGACCAACGCGACGTCGGTGCAGCGCGACGACGCGCACACGCACTCGGCGGACAACGCGGCGGACTTCCGCGCCGCGACGCCGACGCCCACGTCGGCGGGCACGGGGCCGGGTGAGCCCGGCGAGCCCGGTGAGCCGACGACCGTGACGATCGCCGAGGTGCAGGGCACCGGCGACGCGTCGCCGCTCGTGGGCCGCACGGTCACGACGTCCGGCGTCGTCACCGCGGTGTACGCGACCGGCGGCTACGACGGCTACGTGCTGCAGACCCCGGGCTCGGGCGGGGGCGACACCACCGGACGTACGGGGTCCGAGGCGGTGTTCGTGTACTCGCCGTCGACCGTGGGCGAGGTCGTCGCCGGGCAGCATGTGCGCGTCACCGGGCAGGTCGCCGAGTACTTCGGGCTCACGCAGATCGCGGTCGAGGGTGCGGCGGCGGTCGAGCAGCTCCCGGCCGCCGACGCGCCGACGCCTGTGCAGGGCACGTGGCCCGCCGACGCGGCGGCGCGCGAGGCGCTCGAGTCGATGCTCTACCTGCCGACGGGCGACCTCACCGTCTCCAACACGTACACGACCAACCAGTACGGCGAGGTCGCGCTCGCGGTCGGCACGACGCCGCTGCTGCAGCCGACCGACGTCGCGCGTCCTGGTTCTCCCGAGGCCGCGGCGGTCGTCGCCGACAACGCCGCCCGCGGCGTCGTGCTCGACGACGGCGCGTCGATCAACTTCCTCGCACCCGGCAACGGCGCGCTGACACCGCCGTACGTGTCGCTCGACAACCCCGTGCGGATCGGCGCGGCCGTGCAGTTCACCGACCCGGTCGTCGTCGACTACCGCAACAACGCGTGGAAGCTCAGCCCGACCGCGCCCGTCGCGGCCGGCGGCCCCGCACCCGCGACGTTCGAGAACACCCGCACGTCGGCGCCCGCGGCCGTGGGCGGCGACCTCAGCGTCGCGTCGTTCAACGTCCTCAACTACTTCACGACGCTCGGCGACGAGAACCCCGCGTGCGTGCCGTACCGCGACCCCACGGGTGAGCCGGTCACGGTCCGCGAGGGCTGCGACCAGCGCGGCGCGTGGGACAAGGCGGACCTCGAGCGGCAGCAGGACAAGATCGTCGCGGCCATCACGGCGCTCGACGCCGACGTGGTCGGCCTGCTGGAGATCGAGAACTCGGCGCGAGTCACGGGCACGCCCGACGCCGCGCTCGCGACGCTCGTCGACGCGCTGAACGAGGCGGCCGGTGCCGGGACGTGGGCGTACGTGCCGTCGTCCACCGAGCTCCCGCCCGCGGCCGAGCAGGACGTCATCACCAACGCGATCATCTACCGGCCGGCCGCGGCGACGCCCGTGGGCGACCCCCGCGCGCTGGGCGACCAGGGCGGCGACGACCAGGCGTTCGGCAACGCGCGCGAGTCTGTCGGCCAGGTCTTCACGCCGGCCGCGGGCGGCGAGCCCCTGCTGGTCGTGGTGAACCACTTCAAGTCGAAGAGCTCGGCCGGCCCCTGGCCGGGCGACCGCGACACGGGCGACGGGCAGGGCGCGTCGAACGAGTCGCGCGTGCGCCAGGCGACCGCGCTGCGTGACTGGGTGCCCACCGTGCAGGGCGACGCCGCGGCGGTCGCGCTGGTCGGCGACTTCAACTCGTACACGCACGAGGACCCGCTGCAGGTGCTGTACGACGCGGGCTACTTCAACGCCGCGGCGCAGCTCGCGCCGGGTGAGCACTCGTACGCGTTCCAGGGACTGTCGGGCTCGCTCGACCACGTGCTCCTCAACGAGGCGGCCGCGACCCGGGCGACCGGCGCGGACGTGTGGGGCATCAACGCCGAGGAGTCGATCGCGCTCGAGTACAGCCGGTTCAACTACCACGGCACGTCGTTCTACGCGCCGGACCCGTACCGCTCGTCGGACCACAACCCGGTCAAGGTCGGGTTCGCCGCGGGTGAGGACAACACCGGACCGGTCGACCTCACGTTCCTCAACATCAACGACTTCCACGGGCGCATCGACGCCAACACCGTGAAGTTCGCGGGGACCGTCGAGCAGCAGCGCGCGGCGGCGGACGGCCCGGTGGCCTTCCTGTCGGCGGGCGACAACATCGGTGCGTCGCTGTTCGCGTCGGCCGTGCAGGACGACCAGCCGACGATCGACGTGCTGAACGCTCTGGACCTGCGCGCGTCGGCGGTCGGCAACCACGAGTTCGACAAGGGGTACGACGACCTCGTCGACCGTGTGATCGCGGGCGGTGACAACGCCGCGTTCCCGTACCTGGGGGCGAACGTCTACGAGAAGGGCACCACGACGCCCGCGCTCGACGAGTACGCGCTGCTCGACATGGGTGGTGTGAGCGTCGCCGTGATCGGCGTGGTCACGCAGGAGACCCCGACGCTCGTGACGCCGGGCGGCATCGCCGGTCTGGACTTCGGCGACCCGGTCGAGGCGGTCAACCGCGTCGCGGCGCAGCTCACGGACGGCGACCCCGCCAACGGCGAGGCCGACGTCATCGTGGCGCAGTACCACGAGGGCGCGGGCGCCGGGACGCCCGACGGCGCGACCCTCGAGGAGGAGGTCGCCGCGGGCGGCGCGTTCGCGGCGATCGTCAGCGAGACGGTCCCCGCGGTCGACGTGATCTTCACGGGTCACACGCACAAGCAGTACGCGTGGCTCGCGTCGCACGGCGACGTCGAGCGTCCGGTCGTGCAGACCGGGTCCTATGGCGAGCTCCTCGGCAAGGTCGTGCTCACGTACGACCGCGACGCGGACGCGGTCACGGCCGTGACCGCGGAGAACGTCGCGCGCACCACGACGGCCGACGCCGACCTCGTCGCGGCCTACCCGCGCGTGGCCGAGGTCAAGACGATCGTCGACGCGGCGCTCGCGTACGCGAACGAGGTCGGTGCGCAGCCGGTCGGCTCGGTCACGGCGGACGTCACGACCGCGTTCAGCGGCGGCGCGTACGTCGGCGGCGTGTACCAGGGCTCGGCCCCGGGCACGACGACGGGCCGGGACGACCGCAGCCGCGAGTCGGCGCTCGGCAACCTCGTGGCGGACGCGCTGCTCGACACGTTGGCCTCCCCGGAGCGCGGCGGTGCCGACATCGGCGTCGTCAACCCCGGCGGCCTGCGTGCCGAGCTGCTGTACGCGCCCGACGGCACGATCACGTACGCCGAGGCCAACGCGGTGCTGCCGTTCGTCAACAACCTCTGGACCACGACCCTCACGGGCGACCAGGTGGTGACGATGCTCGAGCAGCAGTGGCAGACCAACCCGGACGGCACGATCCCGAGCCGCCCGTACCTGCAGCTGGGGCTGTCGGACAACGTCGCGTACACGTACGACGCGACGCGGCCGCTGGGCGACCGCATCACGTCGGTCACGGTCGACGGCGCGCCGATCGACCCCGCGGGGGAGTACCGCATCGGCACGTTCTCGTTCCTCGCGCAGGGCGGCGACAACTTCCGGGTGTTCTCGCAGGGCACGGCCACGGCGGACTCGGGCCTCATCGACCGCGACGCCTGGATCGCGTACCTGCGGGCGCACCCGGGGCTGACGCCGGACTTCGCCGAGCGCGCGGTGTCGGTGCCCGCGCTCGACGCGCCGGTGGCACCGGGCGACGAGCTGACCTTCACGGTCGGCGGGATCAACCTCACGAGCCTCGGGGCCCCGGAGAACACCGCGGTCGAGGTGCTGTGGGGCGAGCAGTCGCTCGGGTCGTTCCCGCTCGTGCGGGGCGACGGGCCCGACGCGTCGGCCCAGGTCACGGTCACGGTGCCCGCGGGCGTCGAGCCCGGTGAGCACGCGCTGACGGTCGTGGCCGCACCCAGCGGCACGACGGCGACGGTGCCCGTCACGGTCGAGGCGGGTCTGCCCGCGTCGACCACGACGCTCACGGCCTCGCCCGACTCGCACGTGCACGGCACGTGGGGGCAGCGCGTGCGCCTGGTCGCGACGGTCACGGCCGACGCCCCGGTGACGGGTGCGGTCGAGTTCGTCGTCGGCGACGACGTGCTCGGCACGGCCGCTCTGCGCGACGGCCGCGCGACGTTCACGCTGCCGGCGGCCACGGCGGCGGGGACCTACGAGGTCGTGGCCCGGTGGGCCGGGACCGACGCGGTCGCGGGCTCGCAGTCGGAGCCGGTGACCGTCACGGTCGAGCAGGCGACCAGCACGACGACGCTGAACGTCGTGCAGTCGCCGCTGTCCCGGTGGGTGCCGTCGGCGTGGGTCGCGACCGTCGCCCTCGACACGTGGCGCGTGCCGTCCGGCACGGTCGAGCTGCGCGAGGGCGACCGGGTCGTGGCGCGCGCGAACGTCGTGCTCGGCGTCGCGGTCGGCACGGTGCCGCGCGACCTCGGCAGCGGCACGCACCGCCTCACCGCGGTGTTCGTCCCGTCCGACCCGACGAACGTCGCGGGCAGCACGAGCCGCACGGTGTCGGTCCGCGGCTGACGCGACGGACGACGGGGCCCGGCCGGAGAGATCCGGCCGGGCCCCGTCGTCGTGCCGCGTCAGACGTAGTCGCTGTACGCGGGCAGGTCCAGCACGCCGTTGCCCGACAGGCCGATGACGATCGTCTCGTCGGTCGTCGCGGCGCGAGCGTGCGCGAGGGCGCCGGCGACCGCGTGCGTGGACTCCGGCGCGGGGATGAGCCCCTCGGCGCGCGCGAACTCGACGCCCGCCGCGAACGCCGCGTCCTGCTCGACGGCGATCGCCTCCATGAGGCCCAGCTCGTACGCGTGCGACACCATGGGTGCCATGCCGTGGTAGCGCAGCCCGCCGGCGTGGATCGCGGGCGGCACGAAGTCCTTGCCGAGCGTGTGCATCTTCAGCAGCGGCGTGAGGCCCGCGACGTCGCCGAAGTCGTACCGGTACTCGCCCTGCGTCATCGACGGGCACGCCGCCGGCTCGCACGCGACCACGCGCGTCGTGGTCCCGTCGCGCAGGTTGCGGCCCAGGAACGGGAACGACAGGCCGCCGAGGTTCGACCCGCCGCCCGCGCACCCGAACACGACGTCGGCGGTCTCGCCGATCTCGTCGAGCTGGGCCAGCGCCTCGACGCCGATGACGCTCTGGTGCAGCAGCACGTGGTTGAGCACCGAGCCCAGCGCGTAGTGCGCCGCCGGGTCCTTCGCGGCCGACTCGACGGCCTCGCTGATCGCCATGCCGAGCGAGCCCGTGGTCGTCGGGTCGGTGGCGAGCATCGCGCGCCCCGCCTCGGTGAGGTCCGACGGCGACGCGTGGCACGTCGCGCCGTAGGTCTCCATCTGCATGCGGCGGTACGGCTTGGCGTCGTACGACGCGCGGACCTGCCACACCTCGCAGTCCAGCCCGAGCAGCGCGCACGCCATGGACAGCGACGCGCCCCACTGGCCCGCGCCGGTCTCGGTGGTGAGCCGCGTGATGCCCTCGACCGCGTTGTAGTACGCCTGCGCGACCGCCGTGTTGGGCTTGTGCGACCCGGCCGGCGAGACCCCCTCGTACTTGTAGTAGATCTTCGCCGGGGTGCCGAGCGCGCGCTCGAGGCGCAGCGCCCGCACGAGCGGCGACGGCCGCCACAGCGCGTACATCTCGCGCACGGTCTGCGGGATCTCCACCCAGCGCTCGGTCGAGACCTCCTGCGCGATGAGCGCCATCGGGAACAGCGGCGCCAGGTCGTCGGGCGTCAGGGGCTCGCGCGTACCCGGGTGCAGCGCCGGTGGGCACGGCTCGGGCAGGTCCGCCGCGAGGTTGTACCAGTGCGTCGGCACGCTCGACGGCACCACGGTGCCGACGGGGTCCGTGAGCACGGCGGGTCGGGTCGCGTCGGGGGAGGTCGTCATGTCGCCTCGCAGGGTCGGGCGCGCACGCGCGCGGTGGCGGACGCGGGTCACGTCCGCCGCCCCCGGGCGTCGGCGACCCGCACCGCGAGGGTAGCGGCGCGCGCCCGCGCCCGGCGGGCACGTCCACGACCAGGGGCGACGTGCGCCCCGGCCCGCGGCGCGGACGCTCCTGGGAGGGCGTGCGCGGTGTTGCTACGGTGGTCCGCGACACGGGGTGCCCGGTACCGAGCCGGGCTGAGATCACACCCGTCGAACCTGATCTCGTTAGCACGAGCGAAGGGATGTCGACCATGACGTCTGCCGTCCTCCCGTCCGCCCCGCACCGCACGGGTGCCCCGCCGGACGACCTGGCCGCCGCGGCGGCCGCCGCGCTCGCGGCCGTCCGTGAGCGCACGCCGCTGGTGCAGTGCCTCACCAACGAGGTGACGACGAACCTCGTCGCCAACGCCCTGCTCGCACTCGGCGCGTCGCCCGCGATGGCCGCGGTGCCGGGTGAGGCGCAGGAGCTCGCGGGCGTCGCGGGCGCCGTCCTGGTCAACCTCGGCACGCCCGGCCCCGACCAGCGCGCGTGCGTCGCGCCGACCGTCGCCGCGGCGGCCGGCGCGGGCGTCCCGTGGGTCCTCGACCCCGTGGCGGTCGGCGTGCTGTCGGTGCGCACGCGCCTGGCCGGTGCGCTGCTGGCGGAGAGGCCCGCGGTCGTGCGCGGCAACGCGAGCGAGGTCCGCGCGCTCGCGGGCCACGCGTCGGGCGGGCGCGGCGTCGACGCGCTCGACGGCGTCGACGCGGCGGCCGACGCGGCCGTCGCCGTCGCCGCGCTGACCGGCGGCGTGGTCGCGGTGTCCGGGCCGGTCGACCTCGTCACCGACGGCACGACGACCGTGCGGCTGGCCGTCGGCGACCCGCTGCTGACGGCGATCACGGGGGCCGGGTGCGCGCTCGGCGGGCTCGTCGCGGCGTTCGCCGCCGTGACCGACCCGTTCACCGCGGCGGTCGGCGCGTCGACCGCGCTGGGCGTGGCCGCCGAGCGGGCCGCGCGCGACGCGCACGGCCCCGCGTCGTTCCAGGTCGCGCTCGTCGACGAGCTGTACCGCCTGACGCCCGACGCGCTGGGTGCGCGCGTGCTCGACGCCGCGGCGGTGCCGGCGTGAGCGCGGCACCCGCCCTGCCGGGGGGCGTCTACCTCGTGCTCGACGCGGACGTGTGCGCCCGTGCCGGGCACCATCCCGCGCAGGTCGCCGGTGCGGCCGTCCGCGCGGGCGTCGGGACCGTCCAGGTGCGCGCCAAGCGCGCGAGCGTGCGCGAGCTCGTCGACCTCACGGTCGCCGTCGCCGACGCGCTGCGTCTCGCCGGGCCCGCGGCGCTCGTGGTCGACGACCGGGTCGACGTCGCGCTCGCGGCGCGTGCCCGCGGGGCCTCGGTCGACGGCGTGCACGTCGGGCAGCGCGACCTCGAGGTCGACGACGCCCGTGCGCTGCTCGGCGCCGACGCGCTGATCGGGGTCTCGGCCGCGCTGCCCGAGCACGTGCGCGCCGCACCGGGCGCCGACCACGTGGGCAGCGGCCCGGTGCGACTCACGCCCACCAAGCCCGAGGCCGGTCCCGCGCTCGGGTTCGACGGCCTGCGGCGCGCGGTCGACGCCGCCGCCGGGCGGCCGGTCGTCGCGATCGGCGGGCTGACCGCGTCCGACGCGCCCGCGCTGCGCGCCGCGGGCGCGCACGCGATGGCCGTCGTGAGCGCGGTGTGCGCGGCCCCGACCCGGGCGCGGCGGCGGCCGCGCTGGTCACGGCGTGGGACGGTGCGCTCGTCGTGGGCGGTGCCCGGTGACCGGGCCGACGGGTGCCGACACGGACCTGACGACGGGACGGCCCGCGAGCCGCGTGCGGGTGCTGTCCGTCGCGGGCACCGACCCGACCGGCGGGGCCGGTGTGCAGGCCGACCTCAAGTCGTTCGCGGCGCACGGCGCGTACGGCATGGCGGTGGTCACCGCGCTCGTCGCGCAGAACACGCACGGCGTGCGCGACGTGCACGTGCCCGACGTCGCGTTCCTGCGCGCGCAGCTCGACGCCGTGGGCGACGACGTGCGCGTCGACGCCGTGAAGATCGGCATGCTCGCGACCCGCGCGGTCGCGCTCGAGGTGGGCGACTGGCTCGCGCGCACGCGGCCGCCGGTCGTCGTGCTCGACCCGGTGATGGTCGCGACCAGCGGCGACCGCCTGCTCGACGCGGACGCCGAGGACGCCGTGCGCGACCTCGTGGGCGCCGCGCACCTCGTGACGCCCAACCTGCCCGAGCTCGGCGTCCTGCTGCGCGAGCCGACGGCCCGCACGTGGTCCGCCGCGCTCGACCAGGCGCGCCGACTGGCTCGCACGCGCGACGTCGTCGTGCTGCTCAAGGGCGGCCACTTGGGCGGCGCCGCGAGCCCCGACGCGGTCGTCGACGCGACGACCGTCGTCGAGCTCGACGCGCCGCGCGTCGCGACCACCGCGACGCACGGCACGGGCTGCTCGTTGTCGGCGGCCGTCGCGGCGCTGCGACCGCGACGCCCCGACTGGGTGAGCACGGTCGGGGAGGCCAAGCAGTGGCTCACGGGCGCGATCGCCGCGGGCGAGGCGCTGCGCGTCGGCTCCGGGCGCGGGCCGGTCGACCACCTGCACCACGCGCCGACCCTGGGCGCGCGGCCGTTCGGCGACGAGGCGTGGGACGTCGTCGCCGGGCTGCGGGCCGCGTGCGACGACCTGCCGTTCGTGCGCGCGCTCGCGGACGGCACGCTGCCGCGCGCGGCGTTCGAGGCGTACGTGCACCAGGACGCGCTCTACCTGGCGGCGTACTCCCGCGTGCTGGCCCGCGCGAGCGAGCTCGCACCCACGGGGGAGGCGCAGGCGTTCTGGGCCCGCGGCGCGAGCACGTGCCTGGACGTCGAGGCCGCGCTGCACCACGAGCGGCTCGCCGGCGGGCGGTACGCCGGCGTCCCCGCGTCCGCCGTCACGACGGCGTACACCGACCACCTGCTCGCGGTCGGCGCGACCGGCACGTACGCCGAGGTCGCGGCCGCCGTGCTGCCCTGCTACCGGCTGTACGCCGACATCGGCGCGCGCATCCTCGCGCGGGCCGGCGACCTGGCCGACCACCCGTACGGCGACTGGGTCGTGACGTACGGCGACCCGGCGTTCGCGGCGTCGGCGGCGCAGGCGGGCGCGCTCGCGGACGCCGCGGCGCGCGAGGTCGGTGCGGCGACGCGCGCGCGCATGCTCACGGCGTACGTGCGCTCGTGCGAGCACGAGGTCGCGTTCTTCGACCAGGTCGACCTCGTCGCGGACGTGCCGCCGGGCCGTCGGCGGGAGGCGACGCCGGCGCGGGTCTGAGGTCCGCCCGCGGCAAGGACGGGCCGGCTGCCGGCGCCCCCGTCGCGGGCGGGCGCCGGCCCGGCGTCGCGTCAGCAGGACCCGTCGGTGCAGGCCTCGGCGCTCGGGGCGGCGGTCAGCGGGTTGGCCTCGCGCCACCCGGCGTCGAGCAGCTGCGTGAACACCTCGGCGGGCTGCGCGCCCGAGACGGCGTACCTCCGGTCGACGACGAAGAACGGCACGCCCGTGACGCGCAGCGCGCGCGCCTCGTCGAGGTCGGCGCGGACCTCGTCGGCCGCGTCGTCGCCCGCGAGGGCGCTCGCGACCTGCTCGTCCGACCAGCCGTGGTCGCCGAACCCGGCCTGCGCGGCGATCCGCACGAGCGCACCGTCGGCGCCCAGGTCGACGCCCTGCTCGAAGTGCGCCGAGAACAGCGCCTCCATGGTCGCCTCGACGAGCGCGGCGCCACCGGCGCGGCGCGCGAGGTGCAGCAGGCGGTGCGCGTCGAACGTGTTGAACGCGAGCGTGCGGTCGAAGTCGTAGCGAAGGCCCTCGCCCGCGGCGACGTCGGTGACGTGGCCGAACATCTGCGCGACCTGGTCGCGGGGCAGGCCCTTCATCTCGACGAGCGCGTCGATCTCGGGGCGGCCGGGCCCGGTGGGGGTGTCGGGGGACAGCTGGTAGGAGCGCCACACGACCTCGACGTGCTCGGCGTGCGGGAAGTCGCGCAGCGCCGTGGCGAACCGACGCTTGCCGATGAAGCACCAGGGGCACGCGACGTCGGACCAGACCTCGACGGTGACGGTCCGCGGCGGGGCGGCGAAGACGGGGGTGTCGAGGCTCATGGCAGCAGGAGGACCTTTCCGGTGGTGGTGCGCCCCTCGAGGGCGCGGTGTGCGTCGGCCGCGTCGGCCAGGGGGTACGTGGCGCCGACGCGGACGTCGAGCGCACCGGCGGCGACGGCGTCGAACAGCTCGGTCGCGCGCCACAGCAGCTCGTCGCGCGTGGCCGTGTGGTCGCCGAGCGTGGGGCGCGTGACGAACAGCGAGCCGCCCGCGTTGAGCCGCTGCAGGTCGACCGGCGGCACCTGCCCGGACGACCCGCCGTAGAGCACGAGCGTGCCGCGGCGGGCCAGCGACGCGAGCGACGCGTCGAACGTGTCCTTGCCGACGCCGTCGTAGACGACGTGCACGCCGCGGCCGCCGGTGAGGTCGCGGACCAGCGCGGGGAGCTCGGTGGTGAGGTCGGACAGCTCGCGGTAGCGGAGGACGTCGCTCGCGCCGGCCGCGCGCGCGAGCGCCTCCTTGTCCGCCGAGCCGACGGTGGCGATCACGCGCGCACCGCGCGCGGCCGCGAGCTGCGTGAGCAGCAGACCGACGCCGCCCGCACCGGCGTGCAGCAGGACGTCGTGCCCCTCGCGCAGCGGGAAGGTCGAGGTGGTGAGGTAGTGCGCGGTCATGCCCTGCAGCGGGAGCGCGGCGGCGGTCGCGTCGTCGACGCCGGGCGGCACGGGCAGCGCCTGGGCCTCGGGCACGGCGACGAGCTCGGCGTACGAGCCGGGCGCGGACGCCCACGCGACGCGGTCGCCGGGCGCGAGCGTCGTGACGTCCGCACCGACCTGCACGACCTCGCCGGCGCCCTCCGACCCCACGACGTGCGGGAACGGCATACGGTAGGTGCCGCTGCGCCGGTAGGTGTCGATGAAGTTGACGCCCGCGGCCGCGACGCGCACGAGCACCTGGTCGGGTGCCGGGGTCGGGTCGGGGACGTCGGTGACCTCGAGGACCTCGGGGCCGCCGGCCCGGGTCGCGACGACTG
This sequence comes from Cellulomonas sp. FA1, assembly GCF_000986825.1. Classification (NCBI taxonomy): domain Bacteria; kingdom Bacillati; phylum Actinomycetota; class Actinomycetes; order Micrococcales; family Cellulomonadaceae; genus Cellulomonas; species Cellulomonas sp. FA1. The sequence continues at coordinate 707,871 of NZ_LBMY01000001.1, forward strand.
CACGCATGCCTGGCGCAACCACCGCGACGGGGCGGTGTGTTCCCCGCGCGTCGTTGGTATTTGTGTGCAGCCGACTGTATGTTCATGCACATGACGTTCACCGTGGCGGTCGCCGGCGCCAGCGGGTACGCGGGCGGGGAGATCCTGCGCCTGCTGCTCGACCACCCCGAGGCGCGCATCGGCACGCTCACCGCGCACAGCAGCGCGGGCACGCCGCTGGGCACGCACCACCCGCACCTGCGCGACCTCGCCGACCGCGTGCTGCAGCCCACCTCCGCGCAGGCGCTCGCGGGCCACGACGTCGTCGTGCTCGCGCTGCCGCACGGCGCGAGCGGCCAGGTCGCCGCCGAGCTCGAGTCGCTCGGCGAGGACCCGGTCGTGCTCGACCTCGGCGCCGACCACCGCCTGCAGGACGCGGCCGACTGGGAGGCGTACTACGGCAGCCCGCACGCGGGCACGTGGACGTACGGCCTGCCCGAGCTGGTGACGGCCGTCACCGGTGGCCGCCAGCGCGCGGCGCTCGCGGGTGCGCGCCGCATCGCCGTGCCCGGCTGCAACGTCACGGCCGTCACGCTCGGCCTGCAGCCGGGGGTCGCGGCGGGCCTGCTCGACCCGACCGACCTCGTCGCGGTGCTCGCCAACGGGTACTCGGGCGCCGGCAAGGCCCTCAAGCCGCACCTGCTCGCGTCCGAGGCGTTCGGGTCGGCCGTCCCGTACGCGGTCGGCGGCACGCACCGGCACGTCCCCGAGATCGCGCAGAACCTGCGCAGCGCGGGCGCGGCCGACGTGCGCACGTCGTTCACGCCCGTGCTGGTGCCGATGTCGCGCGGCATCCTCGCGACCGCGACCGCCCGGCTCGCACCCGGCGTCGACGTCGACGAGGCCGCCCTGCGCACGACGTGGCGCGACGCCTACGCCGACGAGCCGTTCGTCCACGTGCTGCCCGACGGCCAGTGGCCCACGACGGCGGCCGTCACGGGGTCGAACACCGCGCTCGTGCAGGTCGCGCTCGACGCGCGCGCGGGCCGCGTCGTCACCGTGACGGCCATCGACAACCTCGTCAAGGGCACCGCCGGCGGTGCCGTGCAGTCCCTCAACCTCGCGCTCGGGCTCCCCGAGACGCTCGGCCTGCCCCGGAACGGAGTCGCCCCGTGACCGACCACCTCGGACCCGCCCTCGAGGGCACGTCACCCGGCACGTCGCCCGGCGTGACCGCGCCGGCGGGCTTCCGCGCGTCCGGCGTCACCGCCGGGTTGAAGGCGTCCGGGCGCCCGGACCTCGCGATCGTCGTCAACGACGGGCCGCGTCACGCGGGTGCCGCGGTGTTCACGACCAACCGCGTCGTGGGCGCGCCGGTCGTCTGGTCGCGCCAGGTCGTCGCGGACGGCGTCGTCTCGGCGGTCGTCCTCAACTCGGGCGGGGCGAACGTCAGCACGGGGCCCGAGGGCTTCCTCGACGCGCACCTCACGGCCGAGCGCGTCGCGACGGCCCTGGGCGTCTCGTCCGGCGACGTCGTCGTGTGCTCGACCGGTCTCATCGGCGAGCGCCTCCCGCGCGAGACGCTGCTGGCGGGCGTCGACCTCGCGGCCGCCGCGCTCACGCCCGACGCGGGGCTCGACGCCGCGACGGCCATCATGACGACCGACACCGTGCCGAAGACCGCGCACGTCACGGTCGAGACGCCCGACGGCGCGTTCACGGTCGGCGGCATGGCCAAGGGCGCGGGCATGCTCGCGCCGGCGATGGCCACGATGCTGTGCGTCGTCACGACCGACGCCGACGTCGCGGCGCCCGTGCTCGACGCCGCGCTGCGCGCCGCGACCGCCGAGACGTTCGACCGTGTCGACTCCGACGGCTGCATGTCGACCTCCGACACCGTGACGCTGCTCGCGTCCGGCGCGTCGGGCGTCACGCCCGCCGCCGACGTCCTCACCGACGCCGTGCGGCGCGTGTGCGCGTCGCTCGCGCGCCAGCTTGTCGCCGACGCCGAGGGTGCGTCGCACGACATCGCGGTGCACGTCGTCGGGGCCACGACGCCGGACGCCGCGGTCGCCGTCGCGCGGGCCGTGACGCGCTCGAACCTGTTCAAGGCCGCGATGTTCGGCAACGACCCCAACTGGGGGCGCGTGCTCGCGCAGGCGGGCACGGTGCCCGAGGAGGTCGCGCCGTTCGACCCCGAGGCGATCGACGTCGCGATCAACGGCGTGCTGGTCTGCAAGGCCGCGCGCCCGCACGCCGACCGCGGCGAGGTCGACCTCGCCTCGGCCCGCGAGGTGCACGTGACCGTCGACCTGCACGCGGGTGACGCGGCCGCGACCGTCTGGACCAACGACCTCACGCACGACTACGTCCACGAGAACAGCGCGTACTCCACATGACCACGACCCCCCCGCCCGTGCCCGACGACTTCGTCTTCGACACCCGCACCGACCTGCGCGCCGACCAGAAGGCGGAGGTGCTCGTCGAGGCGCTGCCCTGGCTGCAGCAGTTCTCCGGCGCGCTCGTCGTCGTCAAGTACGGCGGCAACGCGATGATCGACGACGACCTCAAGCGCGCGTTCGCGCAGGACATGGTGTTCCTGCGGCAGGTCGGCCTGCGGCCCGTCGTCGTGCACGGCGGCGGACCGCAGATCAACGCGATGCTCGACCGCCTCGACATCCGCAGCGAGTTCCGCGGCGGGCTGCGCGTCACGACGCCCGAGGCGATGGACGTCGTGCGCATGGTCCTCACGGGCCAGGTGTCGCGCGAGCTCGTCGGCCTGCTCAACGCGCACGCGCCGCACGCCGTCGGGCTGTCGGGCGAGGACGCCGGGCTGTTCCAGGCACGCCGCCGCACCGCCGTGGTCGACGGCGTCGAGGTCGACGTCGGGCTCGTCGGCGACGTCGTGCAGGTCAACCCCGGCGCCGTGCTCGACCTGCTGGACGCGGGCCGCATCCCGGTCGTCTCGACCGTCGCGCCCGACGTCGACGACCCCACGCAGGTGCTCAACGTCAACGCCGACACCGCGGCGGCCGCGCTCGCGGTCGCGCTCGGCGCGCGCAAGCTCATCGTGCTCACCGACGTCGAGGGCCTGTACACCGACTGGCCGGACCGGTCCTCGCTCGTGCGACGCATCCGCGCGTCGGCCCTCGCCGAGCTGCTGCCGCGGCTCGACGCGGGCATGCGCCCCAAGATGGAGGCGTGCTGGCGCGCCGTCGAGGGCGGCGTGCCGCGTGCGCACGTGATCGACGGCCGCGCGCCGCACTCGATCCTCGTCGAGGTGTTCACGTCCGACGGCGTCGGGACGATGGTGCTGCCCGACGCCGACCCCGACGGCCACCCGTCGACCGTGCCCGTGCGCGCCGTGCGCCTGGCGACGCAGGACCAGGAGGACGACCGGTGACGACCACGCCCGAGGGCACCCCCACGACCGCGCGGCACCGGGCGCCCGGCGCCGAGGACGCGCTGCCGGTCCCCGCCGCCGCGGGCTCGGTGGCCGAGTGGACCGAGCGCTACGCGCACGCCGTCATGGACACGTTCGGCCCGCCGCAGCGCGTGCTCGTGCGCGGCGAGGGCGTCTACGTGTGGGACGCGGACGGCACGCGCTACCTCGACCTGCTCGGCGGCATCGCCGTGAACTCGCTCGGCCACGCGCACCCGACGCTCACGGCGGCGGTCAGCGCGCAGCTCGGCACGCTCGGCCACGTGTCGAACTTCTTCGCGAGCCCCGCGCAGATCGCGCTCGCCGAGCGTCTCGTCGCGCTCGCCGACGCGCCCGAGGGGTCGCGCGTGTTCCTCGCGAACTCCGGGACCGAGGCCAACGAGGCCGCGCTCAAGCTCACGCGCCGGCACTCGGGCGGCGCCCGGCCGCGCGTGCTCGCGCTCGAGGGCGCGTTCCACGGCCGGTCGCTGGGCGCGCTGTCGCTCACGCACAAGGCCGCGTACCGCGAGCCGTTCGAGCCGCTGCCCGGCGGTGTCGAGTTCCTGCCGTTCGGCGACACCGACGCGCTGCGGGCCGCGTTCGCCGAGGGCGGTGACCAGGTGGCCGCGCTGTTCGTCGAGCCCATCCAGGGCGAGGCGGGCGTGCGGTCGCTGCCGCCCGGCTACCTCGCGCTCGCACGCGAGCTGACGACGGCGCACGGCGCGCTGCTGGTGCTCGACGAGGTGCAGACCGGCATGGGCCGCACGGGCCGCTGGTTCGCGCACCAGCACCCGCACCTCGGCGGGGGCGTCCGCCCCGACGTCGTCACGGTCGCCAAGGGCCTCGGCGGCGGGTTCCCCGTGGGTGGGCTCATCGCGTACGGGCCCGACGTCGCCGCGCTGCTCGGCCGCGGTCAGCACGGCACGACGTTCGGCGGCAACCCCGTCGCGTCCGCCGCGGCCCTCGCGACCGTCGGCGTCGTCGAGCGCGACGGCCTCCTCGCGCACGTCACCGCGCTGGGGGAGCGGCTGCGCGAGCGGCTGCGCTCGACCGGCAACCCGCTCGTGCGCGAGGTGCGCGGCGAGGGGCTGCTCATCGCCGTCGAGCTCGCGGCCCCCGTCGCGGCCCGTGTCGCGGCCGACGCGCTCGCCGCCGGGATCATCGTCAACCCGTGCACGCCCACGACGCTGCGCCTCGCGCCGCCGTACGTCCTCACCGACGAGCAGGCCCAGCCGTTCGTCGACCTCGTCGCCGCGCTGCCGGCCGACCTCGCCGCGGAGGAGACCCCGTGACCCGCCACTTCCTGCGCGACGACGACCTGTCGCACCGCGAGCAGGCCGCCGTGATCGAGCTCGCGCTCGCGTTCCGCGACGACCGGTTCATCCGCACGCCGCTGTCGGGCCCGCGCGCGGTCGCGGCGGTCTTCGACAAGCCGACCCTGCGCACGCAGGTCAGCTTCCTCACGGGCATCGCCGAGCTCGGCGGCTTCCCGCTGCCGGTCGACGGGGGGCTGGCCCGCATCGGCGAGCGCGAGTCGATCGCCGACACCGCGCGCGTGCTCGGGCGTCAGGTCGCCGCGATCGTGTGGCGCACGCACGCGCAGACCCGCATCGAGGAGATGGCCGCGCTCGCGGGCGTCCCGGTGGTCAACGCGCTCACGGACGAGTTCCACCCGTGCCAGGTGCTCGCCGACCTCATGACGGTCGCGCAGCACCGCGGCGGCGTCGCGTCGCTGCCGGGCACGACGCTCGCGTACGTCGGCGACGGCGCGAACAACATGGCCCACTCGTACCTGCTGGGCGGCGCGACCGCGGGCATGCACGTGCGGGTCGGGGCCCCGGCGGACGCGGCGCCGGACCCCGCGGTGGTCGCGGACGCCGAGCGCGTCGCGGCGGGCACGGGCGGGTCGGTGACGGTCGTGCACGACCTGGCCGCCGCGGTCACGGGCGCGGACGTCGTGGCGACCGACACGTGGACGTCGATGGGCCAGGACGCGCGGGACGCGGACGACGAGGCGCGGTTCGTGCCGTTCCGGCTCGACGCGGCGGCGCTCGCGCTCGCCGCGCCCGACGCGCTCGTGCTGCACTGCCTGCCCGCCTACCGCGGCAAGGAGATCACCGCCGACGTGCTCGACGGGCCCCAGTCGGTCGTGTGGGACGAGGCCGAGAACCGGCTGCACGCGCAGAAGGCGCTCCTGACGTTCCTGCTGGAGCAGTTGTGAGCACGCCGACGGTCGCGGCGACGAAGGCCGCACGGCACGCGCTCATCGTGTCGCTGCTGCAGCGCGGCACCGTCCACTCGCAGGGTGAGCTCGCGGGGCTGCTCGCGGACGAGGGCGTGACGGTCACGCAGGCGACGCTGAGCCGCGACCTGGTCGAGCTGCGCGCCGTGAAGATCCGCACCGCGACGGGTGCGCTCGCCTACGCCGTGCCGGCCGAGGGCGGCGACCGCACGCCGACGATGGCCGACACCGAGCAGCTCGCGGCGCGGCTCGTGCGCCTGAGCGCCGAGCTGCTGGTCACGGCCGAGGCGTCGGGCAACCTCGTGGTGCTGCGCACCCCGCCGGGCGGCGCGCAGCTGCTGGCCTCGGCGATCGACCACTCGGTGCTCCCGTCGGTGCTCGGGACGATCGCGGGGGACGACACGGTGCTCGTCATCTCGCGGGACCCGGCGGGGGGCGACGCGCTCGCGGCGCGGTTCCTCGCGCTCGCCGCCGAGGGCTGACCTCAGTTATGAATAGGTCCGCATGTGGATGTATGTTCATGCATGCAGACCTCGATGAAGGAGAGAACCTGACATGACCGAACGCGTCGTCCTCGCGTACTCCGGCGGCCTCGACACCTCGGTGGGCATCGGCTGGATCGCCGAGGCCACCGGTGCCGAGGTGATCGCCGTCGCGGTCGACGTCGGCCAGGGCGGCGAGGACCTCGAGGTCATCCGCCGACGCGCGCTCGACTGCGGCGCGGTCGAGGCGTACGTCGCCGACGCGCGCGACGAGTTCGCCACCGAGTACTGCATGCCGGCGCTCAAGGCGAACGGCCTGTACCTCGACCGGTACCCGCTGGTCTCGGCGCTCTCGCGCCCCGTCATCGTCAAGCACCTCGTGCGCGCCGCGCGGCAGTTCGGCGCGACCACCGTCGCGCACGGCTGCACCGGCAAGGGCAACGACCAGGTCCGCTTCGAGGTCGGCATCACCTCGCTCGCGCCCGACCTCAAGTGCCTCGCGCCCGTCCGCGACCTCGCGCTCACGCGCGACAAGGCCATCGAGTACGCCGAGAAGCACCAGCTGCCGATCGCGACCACCAAGCACAACCCGTTCTCGATCGACCAGAACGTGTGGGGCCGCGCGGTCGAGACCGGGTTCCTCGAGGACATCTGGAACGGCCCCACCAAGGACGTCTACACCTACACCGACGACCCGACGTTCCCGCCGGTCGCCGACGAGGTCGTCATCACGTTCGAGCAGGGCGTGCCCGTCGCGCTCGACGGCGTGCCGGTGACCCCGCTACAGGCGATCCAGGAGATGAACCGCCGCGCCGGCGCGCAGGGCGTCGGCCGCATCGACATCGTCGAGGACCGCCTGGTCGGCATCAAGTCGCGCGAGGTCTACGAGGCCCCCGGCGCGATCGCGCTCATCGCGGCGCACCAGGAGCTCGAGAACGTCACCGTCGAGCGCGAGCAGGCCCGCTTCAAGCGCGGCGTCGAGCAGCGCTGGACCGAGCTCGTCTACGACGGCCAGTGGTTCTCGCCCCTGAAGAAGTCGCTCGACGTGTTCGTCGAGGACACGCAGCGCTACGTGTCCGGCGAGGTGCGCCTCGTGCTGCACGGCGGCCGTGCGACCGTCTCGGGCCGTCGCTCCGACTCGAGCCTGTACGACTTCAACCTCGCGACGTACGACACGGGCGACACGTTCGACCAGTCCGCCGCGAAGGGCTTCATCGAGATCTACGGCCTGAGCTCCAAGCTCGCCGCGGCGCGCGACGTCAAGTTCGGCAACGCGCCCGACCTCGGCTCGCAGGGGGGCATCGACGCGTGACCGCCCAGCCCGGCCCGCTCGCGCTGTGGGGCGGACGCTTCGCGTCCGGCCCCGCGGCGGCCCTCGCCGACCTCTCGCGCTCGACGCACTTCGACTGGCGCCTCGCGGACGACGACATCACCGGATCGGTCGCGCACGCGCACGTGCTGCACGCCGCCGGTCTGCTGTCGGACGCCGAGGTCGCCGGCATGGTCGACGCGCTCGAACGCCTCCGGGCGGACGTCGCGTCGGGCGCGTTCGCGCCCACGCCGGACGACGAGGACGTGCACACCGCGCTCGAGCGCGGTCTCATCGAGCGGGCCGGGACCGAGCTCGGCGGCAAGCTGCGCGCCGGGCGCTCCCGCAACGACCAGATCGCGACGCTCGTGCGCATGTACCTGCGGCGTCAGTCGCGCGTGCTGTCGGGCCTCGTGCTCGACGTCGTGGACGCGCTCGTCGCGCAGGCCGAGGCCGCGGGCGACGCGCCCATGCCGGGCCGCACGCACCTGCAGCACGCGCAGCCCGTGCTGCTCGCGCACCACCTGCTCGCGCACGCGTGGCCGCTGCTGCGCGACGTCGAGCGGTGGGCCGACTGGGACGCGCGCGCGGCCCGCTCGCCGTACGGCTCGGGCGCGCTGGCGGGCTCCTCGCTCGGGCTCGACCCGGCGAAGGTCGCGGCCGAGCTCGGCTTCGACGGACCGGTGGAGAACTCGATCGACGGCACGGCGTCGCGCGACGTCGTCGCCGAGTTCGCGTTCGTCGCGGCCATGACGGCCGTGGACCTGTCGCGCCTCGCCGAGGAGGTCGTGCTCTGGGCGACCAAGGAGTTCGGCTTCGTGCGCCTGCACGACGCGTACTCCACGGGGTCGAGCATCATGCCGCAGAAGAAGAACCCGGACGTCGCCGAGCTCGCGCGCGGCAAGGCGGGGCGCCTGGTGGGCGACCTCACGGGACTGCTCACGACGCTCAAGGGCCTGCCGCTCGCGTACAACCGCGACCTGCAGGAGGACAAGGAGCCGGTCTTCGACCAGGTCGACCAGCTCACGGTCCTGCTGCCGGCGTTCGCGGGCATGGTCGCGACGCTGACGTTCGACACCGAGCGCATGGCGGCTCTCGCGCCGCAGGGCTTCTCGCTCGCGACCGACGTCGCCGAGTGGCTCGTGCGCGAGGGCGTGCCGTTCCGCGTCGCGCACGAGGTCGCGGGCGCCTGCGTGCGGGTCTGCGAGGAGCGCGGGATCGAGCTGTGGGACCTGTCGGACGACGACCTCGCCGCGATCAGCCCGCACCTGACGCCCGGCGTGCGCGCCGTGCTGTCGGTCGAGGGCTCGCTCGCGTCGCGCGACGCCGTCGGGGGCACCGCGCCCGTGCGCGTCGCCGAGCAGCTCGGCCGTGCGCGCGACGCCGCGGCCCGGCTGCGTGCGGCGCGCACCGTCTGACGGTCCCCGGGGCCGGTCCCCTCAGGAACGACCCGGGGCGGCCGATCGCGGCAGGGGAGCGGCGCACTGCAGCGCCCCCGCAGCGAGAAGGTGACCATGGCAGCCTCCGGCCACGCCCCGTCGACCCCGGTCGAGCCCTACCTGTCCGACCTCAACGGCGTGCAGCGCTGGTTCGCGAACGTCGGCGTGCGCGGCAAGGTCGCGATGCTCGCGACCGTCATGGTCGTGCTGCTCACCGTCACGGCCGTCATCGCGGTGACGGGTCTGCGGTCGATGACCGCCGCGGGTGCGGACGTCGACGCCCTCGCGACCCGCACGACGCAGCTCGTGCTCGGCGTCGCGGTGCTGACCGGCGTGCTCGGGTTCGTGCTCGCGCGCGTCGGGTCGCGCAGCATGGAGCGGGAGCTGGAGCGGCTCGTCGCCGTGGCCGGGTCGATCGAGCGCGGTGACCTCACGGCCCGCGCGCGCATGGACAACGGCGACCAGATCGGCGTCGCGGCCCGGTCGCTGGACGCGGGCCTGGACGCGCTCCAGGCCTCGCTCGCCGGCGTGACGCGCCAGGTCGGCGCGCTGGCCGACGACGCGCGTGCGCTCGACACCGGCAACGTCGAGCTGCGCCGCGAGGCCGGGGTCGTCGACGGCGACGCGCGCTCGCTCGCGGCGTCGGCCGCGGACGTCGCTCACACCGTGCAGGCCGTCGCGGCGGGTGCCGAGCAGATGGGCGCCTCGATCCGCGAGATCGCGACGAGCACCGACGACGCCGTGCGGGTCGCGCGGGACGCGCAGGACGCGGCGCGCGAGGCGGCCGACACGGTGGCGCGGCTCGGCGAGTCGTCGACGCAGATCGGGAACGTCGTCAAGCTCATCACCTCGATCGCCGAGCAGACGAACCTCCTCGCGCTGAACGCCACGATCGAGGCGGCGCGCGCCGGCGAGGCGGGCAAGGGCTTCGCGGTCGTGGCCGGCGAGGTCAAGGAGCTCGCGGGCGAGACCGCGCAGGCGACGGACGACATCGCGCGCCGCGTCGACGCGATCCAGGCCGACACGACCGCGGCGGTCGAGGCGATCACGCGCATCACCGACGTGATCGGGCGCATCAGCGACCACCAGTCGACCATCGCGGCGGCGGTCGAGGAGCAGAGCGCGACGACGGCCGAGATGACGCGCGGCGTCACGCGCGCCGCCGAGGGCGTCGGCCAGATCGCGACGACGTCGTCGGCGGTCGCGGGGCGCATGAGCGCGACGACCGAGCGTCTCGACGAGGCGGGCGGGCACGTGACGGCCATCGCGTCGGGGTTCGGGCAGGTCGGCGAGCTCGTCGGCACGTTCCGCGTCTGACGTGCGCGTCCGCGACCACCGGCGCGTCCCGCCGGTGGTCGCGGCGCGTCCGGCCCGGACGGGTGTGGCCGCGCCGTCGGGCATCATGGCCGCGTGGACGCGTCCCCGGCAGCCGTGAGCGGGCCGGTCGACGCCGCGGGCACGGTGGCGGGGCGGGTCCTGGCGGGCCCGGCGCGGCTGGGGCCGGTCCGGCTGCTCGCGGTCGACGGACCGGCCGGCTCCGGCAAGACGACGTTCGCGGCACGCGTCGCCGACGCGGTGCGCACGACCGGTGCGCGCGCGACGGTGCTCGGGCTGGACGACCTGTACGACGGGTGGACCGGGCTGGACGGGACGCTGTGGCCGCGGCTGCACGCGCAGGTGCTCGAGCCGCTGCGCCGCGGTCGCGCGGCGCGCTACCAGCGGTACGACTGGGCGGCCGGTCACCTCGCCGGCTGGGTGGACCTCGACGTCCCGGACGTCCTGGTCCTCGAGGGGTGCGGGTCGGCGCGGCGTGCGGTCGACGCCCTCGCGACGCTCACCGTGTGGGTCGAGGCCGACGACGACGTGCGGCTCGCGCGCGGCCTCGCGCGCGACGGCGCGCACGAGCGTGCGCACTGGCTCGCGTGGATGGCGCTCGAGCGTGCGCACTTCGCACGTGAGGGCACGCGCGGACGCGCCGACGTGCGGCTCGACGCGTTTGGCATGATGACCACGTGAACGCGGCCGAGACCACGCCCGGTCCCGGCGACGAGGTCGTCGCCGGCGTCGGGGGCGTCCCCGCGCGCACCTGGTACGCGCGTGACGTCATGGTGGTCGCGCACGACCTGCTCGGCGCGTTCCTCACGGCACGCAGCGCCGAGGGCGACGTCACCGTCCGCGTCACGGAGGTCGAGGCGTACGGCGGTGACGACGACCCGGGCTCGCACGCGTTCCGTGGCCGCACCGCGCGCAACGCCGCGATGTTCGCCGAGCCCGGTCGGCTCTACGTCTACCGCCACCTCGGGCTGCACCACTGCCTCAACGTCGTCGCCGAGCCCACCGGCCGCGCGGCCGCGGTGCTGCTGCGCGCGGGCGAGGTCGTCGAGGGCGCGGACCTCGCGTGGCGGCGGCGCGAGGCCGCGGGCGTCGTCGACAACCGGCGCCAGCTCGCGCGCGGGCCGGCCCGGCTGGCCGTGTGCCTCGGGCTCGACCTGGACGCCAACGGCGCCGACCTGACCGAGCCCGGGGGAGCGGTCGTGCTGCGACGGCGTGACGCGGCGACCGCCCTGCCCGCGGTCGCGACCGGACCGCGCGTCGGGGTGTCCGGCCCCGGCGGCGACGGTCGGCGCCACCCGTGGCGCCTGTGGCTGACCAACGAGCCGACGGTCTCGGCCTACCGGCCCGCGTATCGCTCGCCGACGTCGGCAGACGCCCCCGGTGGGGCGACGGCGTCGGCCTGACGCGGAGCGCGCGTCGCACCAGACCCCCGACGTGGGCCCGACACCGGGCGCCCGCGTCCGACCGAGGAGAACGACGTGACCGACATCCTGGACGAGCTCGAGTGGCGTGGGCTGATCGCCCAGACGACCGAGCGCGACGCGCTGGCCGCCGCGCTGGCGCAGGGCCCCGTGACCTTCTACACCGGCTTCGACCCGACGGCTCCGAGCCTGCACCACGGGCACCTCGTGCAGCTGGTCGTCATGCGTCACCTGCAGCTCGCCGGCCACCGGCCGCTCGCCCTCGTCGGCGGCGCGACCGGGCTGATCGGCGACCCCCGCATGTCGGGCGAGCGCGTGCTCAACACCCGCGAGACCGTGGCCGAGTGGGTCGACCGGCTGCGCGAGCAGATCGAGCGGTTCCTCGACTTCGGGGGCGACAACCCGGCGCGCATGGTCAACAACCTCGAGTGGACGGCGCCGCTGTCCGCGATCGACTTCCTGCGCGACGTGGGCAAGCACTTCCGCCTGGGGACCATGCTCGCCAAGGACACGGTGGCGCGCCGGCTCGAGAGCGACGAGGGCATCTCGTTCACCGAGTTCAGCTACCAGATCCTGCAGGGGCTCGACTACCTCGAGCTGCACCGCCGTCACGGCTGCACGCTGCAGACCGGCGGCAACGACCAGTGGGGCAACCTGCTGTCGGGCGTCGAGCTGATCCGCAAGACGGACCGCTCGCCCGTGCACGCGCTGACGACGCCGCTCATCACGAAGGCGGACGGCACCAAGTTCGGCAAGTCGGAGGGGGGCGCCATCTGGCTGGCGCCCGACATGATGACGCCGTACGCCTTCTACCAGTTCTGGGTGAACACCGACGACGCCGACGTCGTGCGCTACCTCAAGGTGTTCACGTTCCGCACGCGCGAGCAGATCGCCGAGCTCGAGGCCGCGGTGGCCGAGCGCCCGGCGGCGCGCGAGGCGCAGCGCGCGCTGGCGTACGACGTGACGGCGCTCGTGCACGGGAGCAGCGCGGCCGACGCGGTCGTGGCGGCCAGTCAGGCGCTGTTCGGACGGGGCGACCTGGCGGACCTCGACGCGGCGACGTTCGCCGCCGCCGTCGCCGAGCTGCCGACCGCGCCCGGCCGGCCCGGCGACCTGGTCGTCGACCTGCTCGCCGCGACGGGCGTCGTCACGAGCAAGGCCGCGGCGCGGCGCGCGGTCGTCGAGGGCGGGGCGTCGGTCAACAACGTCCGGGTCACGGGGGACGACGCGACGCTGTCGGCGGACGACCTGCTGCACGGGCGGTGGGCGGTGCTGCGACGCGGCAAGCGGACGCTCGCGGTCGTGGACGCCGAGGCCGACGCCGGGTCGCCGGTCCCCGGGCGGGACTGACCGACGGGGCGGCACCCCGGACCCCGACGGCCCCCGGCGAGCGCACGCTCACCGGGGGCCGTCGCCGTCGGCAGGGCGACGACCGGTGCGGCCCGGGAGCCGCGCGCAGGGCGTGACCACGGTCACCGTCACCGGGATTTGCCCTCCGCGCAACGCTCGCGTAATGTTCTTGGAGCCCGCCCGGCAGGGAGGAACGGACACCGAGCTCGACTCGGTGGTCGGTCCCACGGAGCAGGGCATCCCCGCAAGGCCCGCACACGGCGCCCCAAACGCCGTGCTAGAGTCCTGCGGCGGCGATCGGAAAGCCACGGACCACCACGGTGGTCAAAGGCCGGAAGAAAGCCTGCTAGACTGGAGAAAGACACAAAGCCTCCTGCAAAAGCCGAAAGGCCGACGAGGATGCGCGTCTGTTCCTTGAGAACTCAACAGTGTGCCAAGTAGTCGATGCCATGTAAATGGTGTCGAGCTCGGATCAGGTCCACCCCCGTGGGTCTGGTTCGGGGATGATGCCAGTTGATGCCCTCTTTCGAGGGGGTTCTTTGTGGTGTCTGTTGCTTGCTGGTCTTCGGGCTGGTGAGTGGCTGATGAACATTCACGGAGAGTTTGATTCTGGCTCAGGACGAACGCTGGCGGCGTGCTTAACACATGCAAGTCGAACGGTGAACCTCAGCTTGCTGGGGGGATCAGTGGCGAACGGGTGAGTAACACGTGAGTAACCTGCCCTTCACTCTGGGATAAGCCTTGGAAACGGGGTCTAATACCGGATACGAGACGCACGGGCATCTGTAGCGTCTGGAAAGATTTATCGGTGGAGGATGGACTCGCGGCCTATCAGCTTGTTGGTGGGGTAATGGCCTACCAAGGCGACGACGGGTAGCCGGCCTGAGAGGGCGACCGGCCACACTGGGACTGAGACACGGCCCAGACTCCTACGGGAGGCAGCAGTGGGGAATATTGCACAATGGGCGCAAGCCTGATGCAGCGACGCCGCGTGCGGGATGACGGCCTTCGGGTTGTAAACCGCTTTCAGCAGGGAAGAAGCGAGAGTGACGGTACCTGCAGAAGAAGCGCCGGCTAACTACGTGCCAGCAGCCGCGGTAATACGTAGGGCGCAAGCGTTGTCCGGAATTATTGGGCGTAAAGAGCTCGTAGGCGGTTTGTCGCGTCTGCTGTGAAAACCTCAGGCTCAACCTGGGGCTTGCAGTGGGTACGGGCAGACTAGAGTGCGGTAGGGGTGACTGGAATTCCTGGTGTAGCGGTGGAATGCGCAGATATCAGGAGGAACACCGATGGCGAAGGCAGGTCACTGGGCCGCAACTGACGCTGAGGAGCGAAAGCATGGGGAGCGAACAGGATTAGATACCCTGGTAGTCCATGCCGTAAACGTTGGGCACTAGGTGTGGGGTCCATTCCACGGATTCCGTGCCGCAGCAAACGCATTAAGTGCCCCGCCTGGGGAGTACGGCCGCAAGGCTAAAACTCAAAGAAATTGACGGGGGCCCGCACAAGCGGCGGAGCATGCGGATTAATTCGATGCAACGCGAAGAACCTTACCAAGGCTTGACATACACCGGAAACGTGCAGAGATGTGCGCCCCGCAAGGTCGGTGTACAGGTGGTGCATGGTTGTCGTCAGCTCGTGTCGTGAGATGTTGGGTTAAGTCCCGCAACGAGCGCAACCCTCGTCCCATGTTGCCAGCGGGTTATGCCGGGGACTCATGGGAGACTGCCGGGGTCAACTCGGAGGAAGGTGGGGATGACGTCAAATCATCATGCCCCTTATGTCTTGGGCTTCACGCATGCTACAATGGCCGGTACAAAGGGCTGCGATACCGCGAGGTGGAGCGAATCCCAAAAAGCCGGTCTCAGTTCGGATTGGGGTCTGCAACTCGACCCCATGAAGTCGGAGTCGCTAGTAATCGCAGATCAGCAACGCTGCGGTGAATACGTTCCCGGGCCTTGTACACACCGCCCGTCAAGTCATGAAAGTCGGTAACACCCGAAGCCGATGGCCCAACCGTTTGGGGGGAGTCGTCGAAGGTGGGACTGGCGATTAGGACTAAGTCGTAACAAGGTAGCCGTACCGGAAGGTGCGGCTGGATCACCTCCTTTCTAAGGAGCATCTGGCAGCTGGTCGTCCTGTCATGGGGCGGGGTGGTTGTCCAGGCCCACGCTCGGTCCGAACGCGGCCGGGGTGGTGCTCAAGGGTGGAACATCGACTACTGGCCGACTCGTTGGGTCGGTGGCTCCTAGTACGCCGTCAGGTTCGCCTGGTGGGAGGGAACGGATGCTCACCGGTTCGGTGCGGGTCGGCCTGGCACGCTGTTGGGTCCTGAGGGAACAGCCCGTGAGGGGGTGTTGCCTTGGTCGGGACCTTCGGTCCGGTCGAACCGCTGGATCTGCGCTGGTGGCGCCCTGCAAGGGGTGGTGCGGGTGCGGGTGCGGTAGGCGCCGGGGGCTGGGGGTGACCGGTGGTTGCTTGAGAACTGCACAGTGGACGCGAGCATCTTTGAATGATCTTTGTGGTCAAGTTTATAAGTGCACAGGGTGGATGCCTTGGCACCAGGAGCCGAAGAAGGACGTAGTAGCCTGCGATAAGCCTCGGGGAGTTGGCAAACGAACCGTGATCCGAGGATTTCCGAATGGGGAAACCCCGCCACAGTCATGTGTGGTGACCTTCACCTGAATATATAGGGTGAGTGGAGGGAACGCCGGGAAGTGAAACATCTCAGTACCGGCAGGAAGAGATATTCCGTGAGTAGTGGCGAGCGAAAGCGGATCAGGCCAAACCGTGCGCGTGTGATAGCCGGCAGGCGTTGCGCGTACGGGGTTGTGGGACCTTTCCGTTGCTTCTGCCGAAGCAGCAGGGAGTTACAAAGTCGCGTCATAGTCGAAGGGCATTGAAAGGCCCGGCACAGAGGGTGTTACCCCCGTAGACGAAATGGCGTGGCCTCCCGAAGGGGATCCCAAGTAGCTCCGGGCCCGAGAAACCCGGAGTGAATCTGCACAGACCACTGTGTAAGCCTAAATACTACCTGGTGACCGATAGCGGACAAGTACCGTGAGGGAAAGGTGAAAAGTACCCCGGGAGGGGAGTGAAATAGTACCTGAAACCGTGTGCATACAATCCGTCGGAGCCTCCCTAGCAGGGGTGACGGCGTGCCTTTTGAAGAATGAGCCTGCGAGTTAGTGGTACGTGGCGAGGTTAACCCGTGTGGGGAAGCCGTAGCGAAAGCGAGTCCGAATAGGGCGTCTTTAGTCGCGTGCTCTAGACCCGAAGCGAAGTGATCTAGCCATGGGCAGGGTGAAGCGCGGGTAAGACCGCGTGGAGGCCCGAACCCACCAGGGTTGAAAACCTGGGGGATGACCTGTGGTTAGGGGTGAAAGGCCAATCAAACTTCGTGATAGCTGGTTCTCCCCGAAATGCATTTAGGTGCAGCGTCACGCGTTTCTTGCCGGAGGTAGAGCTACTGGATAGCCGATGGGCCCCACCAGGTTACTGACGTTAGCCAAACTCCGAATGCCGGTAAGCCAGAGCGTGGCAGTGAGACTGCGGGGGATAAGCTCCGTAGTCGAGAGGGAAACAGCCCAGACCACCAGCTAAGGCCCCTAAGCGTGTGCTAAGTGGGAAAGGATGTGGAGTTGCACAGACAACCAGGAGGTTGGCTTAGAAGCAGCCACCCTTGAAAGAGTGCGTAATAGCTCACTGGTCAAGTGATTCCGCGCCGACAATGTAGCGGGGCTCAAGCACACCGCCGAAGCTGTGGCATTCACACTCGAGACAAGCCTTCGTGGTTCAGTCGTGTGGATGGGTAGGGGAGCGTCGTGCCGCCAGCGAAGCCGCGGGGAAACCCAGTGGTGGAGGCGGCACGAGTGAGAATGCAGGCATGAGTAGCGAATGACGGGTGAGAAACCCGTCCGCCGAATGACCAAGGGTTCCAGGGCCAGGCTAATCCGCCCTGGGTAAGTCGGGACCTAAGGCGAGGCCGACAGGCGTAGTCGATGGACAACGGGTTGATATTCCCGTACCGGCGAAGAACCGCCCATACCGAGCCCGGTGATGCTAACCGTCCGAGCCTGCCCCATCGTCCTTCGGGACACCGGGGCAGGGGAGCACGGGACCCGAACCGGTAGTAGGTAAGCGTATTAACAGGAGTGACGCAGGAAGGCAGCCCAGCGTGGCGATGGTAGTCCACGTCCAAGGTCGTAGGGTCAGGTGTAGGCAAATCCGCACCTGGTGAAGCCTGAGAACCGACGGGTACCGCGTATGCGGGAAATGGGTGATCCTATGCTGCCAAGAAAAGCTTCGACGCGAGGTTCTAGCCGCCCGTACCCCAAACCGACTCAGGTGGTCAGGTAGAGAATACCAAGGCGATCGAGAGAATCGTGGTTAAGGAACTCGGCAAAATGCCCCCGTAACTTCGGGAGAAGGGGGGCCTCAAGCGTGATCCACCCATGCGGTGGTGAGCGTGGAGGGCCGCAGAGACCAGGGAGAAGCGACTGTTTACTAAAAACACAGGTCCGTGCGAAGTCGCAAGACGATGTATACGGACTGACGCCTGCCCGGTGCTGGAAGGTTAAGAGGACGGGTCAGCTCTTCGGAGCGAAGCTCAGAATTTAAGCCCCAGTAAACGGCGGTGGTAACTATAACCATCCTAAGGTAGCGAAATTCCTTGTCGGGTAAGTTCCGACCTGCACGAATGGCGTAACGACTTCTCCGCTGTCTCAACCGCGAACTCGGCGAAATTGCACTACGAGTAAAGATGCTCGTTACGCGCAGCAGGACGGAAAGACCCCGGGACCTTTACTATAGCTTGGTATTGGTGTTCGGTGCGGCTTGTGTAGGATAGGTGGGAGACTGTGAAGCCGGCACGCCAGTGTCGGTGGAGTCAACGTTGAAATACCACTCTGGTCGCTCTGGACATCTAACCTCGGTCCGTAATCCGGATCAGGGACAGTGCCTGGTGGGTAGTTTAACTGGGGCGGTTGCCTCCTAAAATGTAACGGAGGCGCTCAAAGGTTCCCTCAGCCTGGTTGGCAATCAGGTGGCGAGTGCAAGTGCACAAGGGAGCTTGACTGTGAGACTGACAGGTCGAGCAGGGACGAAAGTCGGAACTAGTGATCCGGCGGTGGCTTGTGGAAGCGCCGTCGCTCAACGGATAAAAGGTACCCCGGGGATAACAGGCTGATCTTGCCCAAGAGTCCATATCGACGGCATGGTTTGGCACCTCGATGTCGGCTCGTCGCATCCTGGGGCTGGAGTAGGTCCCAAGGGTTGGGCTGTTCGCCCATTAAAGCGGTACGCGAGCTGGGTTTAGAACGTCGTGAGACAGTTCGGTCCCTATCCGCTGCGCGCGCAGGAAACTTGAGAAGGGCTGTCCCTAGTACGAGAGGACCGGGACGGACGAACCTCTGGTGTGCCAGTTGTTCCGCCAGGAGCACGGCTGGTTGGCTACGTTCGGAAGGGATAACCGCTGAAAGCATCTAAGCGGGAAGCCTGCTTCAAGATGAGGTTTCCACGGGGCTCGTCCCCGAGAGGCTCCCAGCTAGACCACTGGGTAGATAGGCCGGATGTGGAAGGCAGGACTCAAGACTGCCGCAGCTGACCGGTACTAATAAGCCGACAACTTGACTAACTCATTCATTGCTACGCGTCCACTGTGCGGTTCCCGAGAAACCAACGGGAACCCGTTGACAACTCGACAGCGTTACGGCGGTCATAGCGAAGGGGAAACGCCCGGTCCCATTCCGAACCCGGAAGCTAAGCCCTTCAGCGCCGATGGTACTGCACTCGCCAGGGTGTGGGAGAGTAGGACGCCGCCGGACAATCATTCAACGAAAGGCCCACCCCTCACAGGGGTGGGCCTTTCGTCGTTCACCGCGTGACAGACAGATCGTGAGGTCCCGCCGTGCGGCCAGGGGGCTCGGCGACGGTATCCCTGTCCGATCGGGGCAGCAGCGCTCGCCCTCGACGGGTCGCGGCAGCGGTCGTCCTCGACTGGCGCCGCGTCACGGCCGCGCCGCACGCGTGATGAACCTCTCACCAACCCCACCTCGCGAGCTCGACGTGCGTGCACCGTCGGCCGCCGGGATGGGACGATGGGCACTCAAGACGACGGGGAGTACAGATGAACAGCGACGCCACGGACTCGGGCGACCAGCAGCGCCCGCGACGCGCGGGTGAGGTGCGAGGCTCCGGGCCTCGGCGTGAGCCGCGCCGCGACGGTGCGCCCCGCGCAGGCCGCGACGGCGACCGCGCCGGCGGCGGCCGGTCCTGGGCACCGAGGGGCGACACCGGACGTGGCGTCGACCGAGGAGGCCGAGGCGGAACGGGCGGCGCGGCGCGGCGACCCGGGTCGGGTTCCGGCGTTGCGGGGTACGGCGCACCTGGCCGGGACGCTGGCGACCGCGCGCGCCCTGACCGTCGCGGCGCGGAGGCCTCGCGCGCGCGAGGCGGGGCGTGGGGTGCGTCGTCGGACCGCTCGTCGCGGACGGGTGGCGTCGCTCGTCCGGCCCGTGAGGGCGACGGGCGACGGGACGAGCGTGACGGACGTGGCGCCGGACGTGGCGC
The DNA here is from genome assembly GCF_000986825.1 of Cellulomonas sp. FA1. NCBI lineage: Bacteria > Bacillati > Actinomycetota > Actinomycetes > Micrococcales > Cellulomonadaceae > Cellulomonas > Cellulomonas sp. FA1. The sequence goes on from NZ_LBMY01000001.1 coordinate 727,419, forward strand.
GGGCGGCCGGCCGGAGCGTGGGTCGTGGTCGAGCGAGGGACGGGGTGCTGAGCGTCCCGCGCGGCGGGGGCCTTCCGCGTCCGGCGAGCAGGGACGTGATCGGGACCGCGGTGCGGGCGCGAGCCGCGGTGGTGAGCGTGCGTACGGACGTCCGGACCGCCCTCGAGGCGGTGCCGGTGGCGACCGGGGACGACCTTCGTACGGAGCAGACCGGCGTGGACCGGCGGACGGCGGCGCTGAGAGGCGCCCGTCGACGGGACGCGCCGCGGGCGCGGGCGGTGGCAGCCGTGGACCCGTGCGCGGGCCTGAGCGTGGTGGGTCCGGCCCGGGACCCGCGCGCGCCGACGGAGCACGGCCGTGGTCGCGCGACGCCGATGGCGCGCGCGGCGTCGACGAGCGCCGCGGTGACGAGCGACGTGGCCCGGCACGCCCGGCTCACGACGGGGGGCCTCGTGGCCCGCGGGACGGCCAGCGGAGCACCGGGCGGCCCCTCCGCGGCGGTGCCGGCCGGCCGGACCGACCGGGCGCCGGGGGTGCGTCCCGCGCGACCGGGGCGCCGACCGAGCACGTCGAGCGGGTCCCCGCTCCGCCGCTGCCCGACGACGTCACGTTCTCGCAGCTCGACCGCGACGTGCGCGGGCGGCTGCGCACGCTGAGCAAGGAGAACGCCGACCGTGTCGGACGGCACCTCGTGATGGTGGGTCGCTTGATCGACGACGACCCCGAGGCCGCCTACGAGCACGCGCAGGCCGCGGTGCGCCGCGCGGGACGCGTCGACGTCGTGCGCGAGGCCGCGGGTCTCGCGGCGTACCGGACCGGGCGGTTCGCCGAGGCGCTCCGCGAGCTGCGGACCGTGCGCCGGCTCAACGGGTCGTCGGAGCACCTGCCCGTCATGGCCGACGCCGAGCGCGGGCTCGGACGCCCCGAGCGCGCGATCGCCCTGTCGCAGGAGCCCGAGGCCGCCGAGCTCGACCGTGACGCACGCGTCGAGCTCGCCATGGTCGTCAGCGGGGCGCGCCTCGACCTGGGCCAGCCCGAGGCCGCGGTCGCGGCCCTGACGGGTGAGCTCGTGCAGGGCCTGCGGGGCGTGCTCGCCGCGCGGGTCGCCCAGGCACGCGCCGCCGCGCTCGAGGCGGCCGGGCTCCCGGACGCCGCCGCGGCGGAGCTCGCGCCGTTCTCGCGCCGGGTGCTGGACGAGGCGGCCGGCGCCGCGTCGGACGACGACGTCGTGGTGTACGACCTCGTCGAGGACGAGGACGCGCAGGACGAGGACGCGCAGGACGAGGACGACGCGTTGCACGAGGTCGCCGATGCTCGGGGTGACGAGGTCGCCGTGCGCGACGAGCCCGACGACGACGGCTCGGAGGCGGGCGTGACGGCGGACGGCACGGCCGCGCCGGCCGAGCCGGGTGCGGACGCACGCGGCAGCCGCCCGGTCGACGACGTGACCGACGCGGGCACGACGGACGAGGGCACGACGGACGAGGGCATCACGAACGAGGGAGCACGGTGAGCGCACGAGGACTGCTGGGCAGCGACGAGCCGCTCGCGACGCGCTACGACCTGGCGCTGGTCGACCTCGACGGGGTGGCGTACCGCGGGCACGAGCCCATCGACGGCGCCGCGGAGGGCCTCGCGCAGGCCCGCGCGGCCGGCATGCGGCTCGTGTTCGTGACGAACAACGCGTCACGTGAGCCCGAGACCGTGGCGGACCAGCTCACCGGCCTCGACATCCCGACGCGTGCCGACGAGGTCATGACCGCGGCGCAGGCCGCGGCCGAGCTCCTCGCGACCCGGGTCGAACCCGGGGCGCCCGTGCTCGTCGTCGGCGGTGCGGGGCTGCACACGGCCGTGCGTGCGAAGGGCTACCGCGTCGTCGGCTCGGCCGACGACGAGCCCGTGGCGGTCGTCCAGGGCTTCGCTCCCGACCTCGGGTGGTCGGACCTCGCCGAGGCCGCGTACGCGGTGCAGCGCGGGGCGTGGCACGTCGCGTCCAACCTCGACCTGAGCCTGCCCACGGCCCGTGGCTTCGCGCCCGGCAACGGTTCGCTCGTGGGCGCCGTCCGTGCCGCGACCGGTGTCGAGCCGGCCAGCGCGGGCAAGCCGTCGCCGACGATGTACCGGCTCGCGGTCGCCCGTGCGGGCGCCGCCGCGCCGCTCGTCGTCGGTGACCGCCTCGACACGGACCTCGCGGGGGCACGCGCGGGCGACATGCCCGGCCTGCACGTCCTCACGGGCGTGAGCACGGCGCGCGACGCGGTGCTCGCGGCGCCCGGGGAGCGCCCGCACTACCTCGCCGCCGACCTGCGTGCCCTGCTCGTGCCCCACCCGGAGCCGGTGGTCGACGGCGGCTGGTGGGTGTGCCGCGACGCGGCCGCGCGCGTCGTGGACGGCGGGCTCGAGCTGCGGGGGACCCCGGTGGACCCGGTGGACCTCGTGCGTGCCGCGTGCGCCGCGGCGTGGGACGCCGTCGACACCGGTGCGCCGCTCGACGCGGCGTCGGTGCCCGAGCTCGGCTGACCGGCCGGCGAGCACCCGGCCTGTGGGTGGCGCGCGCCCCGTGTCGCCGCCGGCGGGTAGCGTGGACGCGCGCCGCCCGTCCGCGGACGGCGCTCCGAGGACCCGCGTCCGCCCGACGGCACCGAGGTGCGGCCCGGCGACGTGCGGACGGCACCGGGACGGAGCCGAACGAGGTGGGCCGGACCTGGGACGGCACGGGCGCGTGGCCTGACCGCCGCAGGATCAGGACCAGCACCAGGATCGGACCGAGGCAGGACCAGACCAGGGAGGACGTGACATGAGCGAAGCCGTGCAGGACCCCGGCGAGCCGCGTGCCGTGCCCTCCCCGGCGACGCTGGCCGCGCACGCCCGTGACGCGGGCCCCGGCGACGGCGTCCTGGACGGGGACGCCGCCGTCGAGGAGGCGCTGCGCCGGCTCGAGGGGGTCGACGACCTCGACCTCGCGGCCCAGGCCGCGACGTTCGAGGCCGTGCACACGGCGCTCCAGGAGCGGCTGGCGGACGCCGAGGGATGACGGCGACCACGACGAGGGCCCGGATCGACGCGGAGCTCGTGCGCCGCGGCCTCGCGCGATCGCGCGGCCAGGCGGGAGCGCTGCTGGCGGCCGGGCGCGTGCGCGTCGACGGCGCCACGGTGACGCGCGCCGCGACACCCGTCGGCGAGGGCCAGGACGTCGTCGTCGACGCCGACCCGGGCGACCCCGGGTACGCGTCGCGCGCGGCGCACAAGCTCGCCGACGCGCTCGACGCCTACGGTCCCGCCGGCCCGGACCCGGCCGCAGGGACGTGCCTCGACGCCGGCGCCAGCACGGGCGGGTTCACCGACGTCCTGCTGCGGCGCGGCGCCCGGCACGTCGTCGCCGTGGACGTGGGCCACGGCCAGCTCGTCGCGCGCCTGCGCGACGACCCGCGCGTCGAGGTGCGCGAGCACGTGAACGTGCGCGACCTCGCGGCCGGGGACGTCGCACCCGCGCCGCGGCTCGTCGTGGCCGACCTGTCGTTCATCTCCCTCACGCTCGTCCTCGCGCCGCTGCTCGCGGTCGCGGCGCCCGGTGCGGACCTCGTCCTCCTGGTCAAGCCGCAGTTCGAGGTCGGGCGCGAGCGGCTCGGCGCCGACGGCGTCGTGCGCGACCCGCGACTGTGGGCCGAGGTCCTGACCGCCGTCGCGCACCACGCCCAGGGCCTCGGCGCGACCGTGCGCGACGTCCGGCCGAGCACGCTGCCCGGGACCCACGGCAACGTCGAGTTCGTGCTGTGGCTGCGGGCCCCCGGCGGGGACGCCCCCGCGGTCGCGCTCGACGTGACCGCGGCGGTGTCCGACGCCGTCACCACCGCCGGACGGATCGGAGCGACCCCGTGACCCGACGCGCCCTCCTCGTGCGCCACAGCGGGCGGCCCGAGGCCCTGGCCGCGACCGACGCGGTCGTGCGGGCCCTGCGCGCCGCCGACGTCGAGCCCGTGACCGCGACGCGCGACACGACGCCCGGTGAGCTCCCCGACTTCGAGCTCGCCGTCGTGCTCGGCGGCGACGGCACGATCCTGCGCGCCGCCGAGCTCACGCGCGGCACCGACGTGCCGCTGCTCGGGGTCAACCTCGGCCACGTCGGGTTCCTCGCCGAGATCGAGCCCGCCGACGTCGAGACGGCCGTGCAGCGGCTCACCGCGGGGGAGTACGCCGTCGAGGAGCGCACGACGCTCGACCTGCGCGTCATCGGCACCGACGGACGCGTCGAAGGCTGCTGGGCGCTCAACGAGGCGGCGCTGGAGAAGACCGACCCGGCGCGCATGATCGAGGTCGTGATCGAGGTCGACGGCCGGCCGCTGTCGTCGTTCGGCTGCGACGGGCTGGTCGTGGCCACGGCGACCGGCTCGACCGCGCACGCGTTCTCGGCCGGGGGACCGGTCGTGTGGCCCGACGTGCACGGCATGGTGATGGTGCCGCTCGCGGCGCACACGCTCTTCGCGCGTCCGCTGGTGCTGGGGCCGAGCAGCGTGCTCGCGGTCGAGGTGATCGACCGGTCGCCGTCACCCGCGGTCGTCACGTGCGACGGGCGGCGGCAGCACGCGCTCCCGCGCGGGGCACGGCTCGAGGTGCGCGTCAGCGACGTGCCCGTGCGGTTCGCGCGGCTCAACCCGGCGCCGTTCACGACGCGGCTCGTGCAGAAGTTCGACCTGCCGGTGGTGGGGTGGCGCGGCGTGACCCGCGAGGACGAGGACGGTGCGGGGTGATCGACGAGATCCGGATCGACGACCTGGGCGTCATCGGGCGCGCGCACGTGCGGCTCGGCCCCGGGCTGACGGTCCTCACCGGCGAGACCGGCGCCGGCAAGACCATGGTGCTCACGGCGCTCGGCCTGCTGCTGGGCGGCAAGGCCGACCCGGCGACCGTGCGCACGGGCGCGGACGGCGCCGCGGTGGAGGGGCGCGTGCTGCTGCCCGCCGACTCTGCCGCGCTCGTGCGGGCGCGCGACGCGGGCGCCGACGTGGACGACGACGGCACGCTCGTCGTGCTGCGGACCGTGAACGCGGGCACGCCCGACGCACCGGGACGCTCCCGGGCGTACCTCGGCGGACGCTCGGTGCCGCAGGGCGTGCTGGCCGAGATCGCCGAGGAGCTCGTGACCGTGCACGGCCAGGCCGACCAGGTGCGGCTGCGCTCGTCCGCGCGGCAGCGGGCCGCGCTCGACGCGTTCGCGGGCGCCGCGCACGCGCAGACGCTCGCGGCGTACGCCGAGGCGTGGTCGCGGCGCGTGCGCGTGCGTGCCGAGCTCGACGACCTCGTGACGCGCGCGCAGGAGCGTGCGCGCGAGGCCGAGCTCCTGCGTCTCGGGCTGGTCGAGGTCGAGCGCGTCGACCCGCAGCCCGGCGAGGACGTCGAGCTCGCGGCCGAGGCCGAGCGTCTCGGGCACGCCGAGGACCTGCGGGCGGCCGCGGCGGGCGCGCACGTCGCGCTCGTCGGTGACGAGGACGTGGCCGACGGCGGCGCGGCCGCGACGCTGCTCGTCGAGGAGGCCCGCCGCCAGCTCGAGCAGGTGGGGCACCACGACGCAGCGCTCGCGGCGCTCGCGGTGCGCGCCGCCGAGGCCGGCTACCTGCTCGCCGACGTCGCCGCCGAGCTGTCCGCCTACGTGCAGGACCTGCAGGCGGACCCGGCGCGGCTCGACGCCGTGCAGCGCCGCCGCGCCGAGCTCACGGCGCTGACGCGCAGCTACGGCGAGGACGTCGCCGCGGTGCTCGCGTGGTCGCAGGACGCGTCGCGCCGCCTCCTCGAGCTCGACGGCGGGCAGGAGCGCGTCGACGAGCTGCGCGCGCGCTGCGCCGAGCTCGACGCGACGCTCCAGGAGCTGGGCGCCACGATCACGTCGACGCGCACCGAGGCCGCGGCGCGGCTCGCCGCGGCCGTGACCGACGAGCTCGCGGGCCTCGCGATGGCCGGGGCGCACCTCGAGGTCGTCGTGCGCCCCGCCGACGAGCCGGCCGCCCACGGCGCCGACCACGTCGAGATGCTGCTCGTGCCGCACCAGGGCGCGCCCGCACGCCCCCTCGGCAAGGGCGCGTCGGGCGGCGAGCTCTCGCGCGTCATGCTCGCGCTCGAGGTCGCGCTCGCGACGGCCGAGGGCTCGGGCGCCGCGACGCCGGGCACGTTCGTGTTCGACGAGGTCGACGCCGGGGTCGGCGGGCGTGCCGCGACGCAGATCGGCGAGCGGCTCGCGCAGCTCGCGCGCGGGACGCAGGTCCTGGTCGTGACGCACCTCGCCCAGGTCGCCGCGTTCGCCGACCGTCACCTGGTCGTGACGAAGTCCGTCGCCGACGGCGTGGACGTCGTCACGGAGTCTGACGTGCGGCAGGTCGAGGGCGAGGACCGCGTGCGCGAGCTCGCCCGGATGCTGTCCGGCCAGGACGACTCGGAGGCGGCGCGCGCGCACGCGGCCGAGCTCCTGGCCCAGTCCGTGGGACGATGACCCCCGATGAGAGTCTCCCTGCGCCGCCGCACGTCCCCGACCGATGACGCCGAGATCGTCGGGCCGCTCCGCGTCGACCCCCGGACCAAGTCGCTGACCAAGCGGCTCAAGCCCGGTGACGTCGCGGTGATCGACCACCTCGACCTCGACCGCGTGTCCGCCGAGGCGCTGGTCGCGTGCCAGCCCGCCGCGGTCCTCAACGCCGCGCGCTCGACGTCCGGCCGGTACCCCAACCTCGGCCCCGAGATCCTCGTGAGCGCGGGCGTCCCGCTGGTCGACGACCTCGGCCCCGACGTCATGGCGCTCACCGAGGGTCGTGTCCTGCGCATCGTCGAGGGCGCCGTGTACGACGGCGACACGCTCGTCGCCGAGGGCGTCGCGCAGACGCCCGAGAGCGTCGCGGCGACGATGGAGGAGGCCCGCGCGGGGCTGTCCGTGCAGCTCGAGTCCTTCGCCGCCAACACGATGGACTACCTGCGGCGCGAGCGCGAGCTCCTGCTCGACGGCGTCGGCGTGCCCGACATCGACACGCGCATCGACGGCCGCCAGGTGCTCATCGTCGTGCGCGGGTACCACTACAAGGAGGACCTCGTCACGCTGCGCCCGTACATCCGCGAGTACCGCCCGGTGCTCATCGGCGTGGACGGCGGCGCGGACGCGATCCTCGAGGCGGGCTGGCGGCCCGACATGATCGTCGGCGACATGGACTCCGTCTCCGACCGCGCGCTGCAGTGCGGCGCCGAGATCGTGGTGCACGCCTACCGGGACGGGCGCGCGCCCGGCATCGCGCGCGTCGAGCAGCTCGGCGTGCCGCACGTCGTGTTCCCCGCGACGGGCACCAGCGAGGACGTCGCGATGCTGCTCGCCGACGACAAGGGCGCCGAGCTCATCGTCGCGGTCGGCACGCACGCGACGCTCGTCGAGTTCCTCGACAAGGGTCGCGCGGGCATGGCGAGTACGTTCCTCACGCGCCTGCGCGTCGGCGGCAAGCTCGTCGACGCCAAGGGCGTGTCGCAGCTGTACCAGCACCGCATCTCGAACCTGCAGCTCACGCTGCTCGTCCTCGCGGGGCTCCTCGCGCTCGGGGTCGCGCTCGCGTCGACGGCCGCCGGTCAGACCCTCATCGGCCTCGTGGGCGCCCGCGTCGACGACCTCGTGTCGTGGGCGGGCTCGCTGTTCGGCGGAGCGACGTGACGCGCGCCGGTGCGCGCCCGGTCACGACCGCCGCGCACCCCGGCCCCTGCCCGCCGCACGCCCCGCCGCGACCCGTCGCGCACCCGACCGAGAGCACCCCACCCCGTGATCGACTTCCGGTACCACATCGTCTCGCTCATCTCCGTCTTCCTCGCGCTCGCCGTCGGCATCGCGCTCGGCGCCGGACCGCTCAAGGAGACCATCGGCGACACCCTGACCGGTCAGGTCCAGGTCCTGCGCACCGAGAAGGAGGACCTGCGCGCGCAGCTCGACGCGACCGGCGGCGACCTCGCGGCCGTCGAGGCGTTCGCCGCGGCGTCGGGCGACCGGCTGCTGCCGGGCACGCTCACGGACCGCCGCGTCGCGCTCGTGCTGCTCGAGCAGGTGCCGCAGGCGGAGGTCGAGGGGCTGACCGCGCGGATCGCGCTCGCGGGCGCGACCGTGTCCGCCACCGCCACCGTCAACGACACGTGGACGGACCCCGGCCTCGCGACCTACCGGCGCACGCTCGCGGGCACGCTCGTCTCGTACCTGGACGCGCCGCCCGCCGCCGACGCGGGCACCGACGTCGAGCTCGCCGAGGCGCTCGTCTCGGGCCTCGTCGGCGCCGACGCGGCCGCGCCCGACACGCTGTCGGAGAACGCGTCGTCGCTGCTCGACGTGCTCGCGGAGGGCGACCGTGCGCTCGTGACGTTCTCGGAGGACGTCACGCGCCCCGCCGACGCGGTCGTCGTCGTGGTCGGCGCGGCGCCCGCCGCGTCGGGCGCCACGCCGTCGCCCGACGCCGTCGCCGCGGCGACGCAGTCCCGGCTCGCGATCGCGTCCGCCGCCCAGCGGCTCTCGGACGGCGCGGTCCTCGCGGGCGACACGCGCAGCGGTGACAGCCTCGTGGCCGCCGCGCGCGCGGACGGCGACCTCGCGGCCTCGCTCACGACCGTGCAGGACGCGACCACCGTCGCGGGGCAGGTCGTGGTGCCGCTCGCGCTGGCCACGAGCATCGCGGGGCGGCCCGCGCACTACGGCTTCGGGGACGGGCTGACGCCGCTGCCCCCGGCCGTGCAGCTGCCGCCCGTCGACCGCACGCCGAGCGTGCCCGAGGAGCAGACCGCTGACGGCGCTGACCCGGCGCAGCCCCAGGGCGAGGACGGTGCGACCGCGGGTGACGACGGCGGTGCCGGGTGAGCGTCGTGCGACGGCTCGTCGCGGCGTCCGCCGCCGCGGGTGCCACGTCGCTCGTGCGCGGCGCGCTCGATTGGCAGCCGCCCGGCGGCGCCGCGACGTGGACGCGCACCAACCACCGCGGTGAGCCCGTGAGCCTGCTCGAGGGTCCGTCGCTCGCGGCGGGCGTCCTGGCCGGTGCGCTCGTCGGCACCGGCGGAGCGCGCGCGACCGCGGCCGCGACGGTCGCCGTGGTGGGCTCGTGCGCGTTCGGCCTGGTCGACGACCTGCGGGAGGACACCTCGACGCGGACGAAAGGTCTGCGCGGCCACCTGGGGGCGCTGGCGCACGGCCGGCTGACCACCGGGGGACTCAAGGTGCTGGGGATCGGCGCGAGCGCGCTCGCGGCCGCGGCCCTGGCGCCCCCGCGGGCGGCGCCGCGTCGCGACCCGTCGCGCGCGCCGTGGACACGCTCGCGTCGGCCGCGCTCGTCGCCGGCACCGCGAACCTCGTCAACCTGCTCGACCTGCGTCCGGGACGCGCGCTGAAGGCCTCGGCGCTCGTGGCCGCCCCGCTCGTCACGGGCCCGGGTGGCGGCGTCGCGTCCGCGGTGCTGGGTGCGGCGTCGACCGCGATCGAGGCGGACCTCGCGGAGACCGACATGCTCGGGGACTCGGGCGCGAACGCGCTGGGCGCCGCGCTCGGCACCGCGCTCGTGCTCGGCGCGCCGCGCCGCGTGCGGCTGGGAGCGCTCGCGGTCGTGGTCGGCCTGACGCTCGCGAGCGAGCGCGTCAGCTTCACACGCGTCATCGAGCGGACGCCGGTGCTGCGCGAGCTCGACGCGTGGGGCCGCCGGCCCGCGCACGTGCCGCGGCCCGCGCCCGTGCCGGCCGGGGGCGGTCGCGCGACGGGGCCCGACGCGGCATGAGCGGGCGGCTGCGCCGCACGCTGCAGGGGCTGCTCGGTGCCGCGGCGCTGATCGCCGTGGTCACGGTCGTGAGCCGTGCCCTCGGGCTCGTGCGCACGCTCGTGCTCAACGGCACGGTGGGCTCGGGCGACATCGCCGACGCCTACAACGCCGCGAACACGCTGCCGAACATCTTGTTCGAGGCCGCCGCGGGCGGTGCCCTCGCGGGCGCGATCGTGCCGCTGCTCGCGGCCCCGGTCGCGCGCGCCGACCGCGAGCAGGTGGGACGCGTCGTCTCCGCCGCGCTCGGCTGGGTGCTGCTCGTCCTGGTGCCGCTGGGGGGTCTGCTCGCGGCGCTGAGCGGCGTGGTCGGGGCGTTCGCCGCGAAGGGCGACCCGGTGATGGCGGCCACCATCCGGTACTTCGTCCTGGTGTTCGCGGTGCAGGTGCCCGTCTACGGCCTGACGGTGCTCCTGTACGGCGTGCTGCAGGCCCACCGGAAGTTCTTCTGGCCCGCGTTCGCGCCCGTGCTGAACTCGGCGGTGCTGATCGCCACGTTCGCGCTCTACGGCGTCCTCGCCGACGGCGAGGTCAGCGACCCGACCGCGCTCCCCCCGGGTGCGCTCGACCTGCTGGCCTGGGGGACCACCGCGGGCGTCGTCGCGATGCTGCTGCCCGTCCTGCTCCCGGCGCGTCGCCTCGGGGTCCGGCTGCGCCCGACGCTGCGCTTCCCGGGCGACACGGGCCGCCGGTTCCGCGCCCTGGGGCTCGCGGGCCTCGGCGGCGTCGTCGCCCAGCAGGTCTCGGTCCTCGTGATCGTGCTGCTCGCGACCGGGCTGCTGCCGAACGACGGGCGCGGCTACTCGGCGATCGTCTACGCGCAGCAGGTGTACCTGCTGCCGTACGCCGTGCTCGTCGTGCCGCTCGCGACGTCGACGTTCCCGCGCGTCGCGGCGCACGCCGCCGCCGGGGACCGGTCGCGGTTCGCCGCGACCTCGGCCGTGACGACGCGCGCGGTGCTCGTCGTGGGGGCGCTGGGGGCGGCCGCGGTACTCGCGGGGGGCGGTGCGGTCGCGGCGGTGTTCGCCGACATGACCCCGGGCGACGGCGCCGGGCTCGTCGAGGCCATGGGCGTCCTGCTCACGTGGATGCCCGCGGGCGTCGTCGGGCTCGCCGTGATGTTCCACGTCTCGCGCACGCTCTACGCGGTCGAGCGGGCCCGGGCGGCGGTCCTCACCAACGTCGCGGGCTGGGGTGCGCTCGCGGTGCTGGCGCCCGTGCTCGCGCTCCTCGCGGGCCGGGACGACCCGGTGGGCGTGCTGCGGGGGATCGGTCTCGCGACGTCGCTCGGCATGGCCGTCGGCGCGGTCGCCGCCCTCGTGGCGCTGCGGCGTGTCGCAGGGCCGTCCGCGCTCGCCGGGCTGGGACGCACGGCGCTGGTCGCGCTCGCGGCGGCCGCGGCGGGTGCCGCCGCGGGTCGTGGCGTCGCGACGACCGTGCTCGAGGTCGTCGGCGACGACGCGCTGACGGCGACCGGCGCCGCCGCGGGCGGTGCGGTCGTGGCCGCGACCGTGGTGGTCGCGGCCGTCGTGCTGCTCGACGGGGGGACGCTCCTGGGCGTGCTGCGCGTCGAGCGGGCCGAGCCCGTCGGTCCCGCCACGACGGTCGTCCCGCCGCCCCCCGTCGGCTGACCGCGACCGGTCCCACGGCGCGAGGTCCCCTCACCGGTCCGCGCGTCCGGTAGGGTGGAAGCCCGTGATGGATCGCGCACATCGACTCTCCGGGCGGTCGGACAACCTGACCCGGCACATCTTCGTCACGGGGGGCGTCGCCTCCTCACTGGGGAAGGGACTGACGGCCAGCAGCCTCGGTCGCCTGCTCCGCTCGCGGGGCCTGCGGGTCACGATGCAGAAGCTCGACCCGTACCTCAACGTCGACCCCGGGACGATGAACCCGTTCCAGCACGGTGAGGTCTTCGTCACCGAGGACGGTGCCGAGACGGACCTCGACGTCGGCCACTACGAGCGGTTCCTCGACGTGAACCTCGTCGGCTCGGCCAACGTCACGACCGGCCAGGTCTACTCGAACGTCATCGCCAAGGAGCGTCGCGGCGAGTACCTCGGCGACACCGTGCAGGTCATCCCGCACATCACCGACGAGATCAAGGAGCGCATGCGCTCGCAGGCGTCGGACGACGTCGACGTGATCATCACGGAGATCGGCGGCACGGTCGGCGACATCGAGTCGCAGCCGTTCCTCGAGGCCGCGCGCCAGGTGCGCCACGACCTGGGACGCGACAACGTGTTCTTCCTGCACGTGTCGCTGCTGCCGTACATCGGCCCGTCGGGGGAGCTCAAGACCAAGCCCACGCAGCACTCCGTCGCGGCGCTGCGCAGCATCGGCATCCTGCCCGACGCGATCGTGCTGCGCGCCGACCGCGAGGTGCCCGAGTCGATCAAGCGCAAGATCGCGCTGTTCTGCGACGTCGACGTCGACTCGGTCGCGATCGCGCGCGACGCGTCGAGCATCTACGACATCCCGCGCGTGCTGCACGCCGAGGGCCTCGACGCGTACGTCGTGCAGCGCCTCGGCCTGCCCTTCCGCGACGTCGAGTGGAGCGGCTGGCAGGACCTGCTGCGCCGCGTGAACACGCCCGCGCACCACGTCGAGGTCGCGCTCGTCGGCAAGTACATCGACCTGCCCGACGCGTACCTGTCGGTGACCGAGGCGCTGCGCGCCGGCGGGTTCCACCACGACGCGCGCGTCACGATCCGCTGGGTGACGTCGGACGACTGCCAGACGCCCGCGGGCGCGCAGGAGGCGCTGGGCGGCGTGGACGCCGTGCTCGTGCCCGGCGGGTTCGGCGTGCGCGGCATCGAGGGCAAGCTCGGCGCGCTGCGCTGGGCGCGCGAGCACAAGGTGCCCACGCTGGGCCTGTGCCTCGGCCTGCAGTGCATGGTCATCGAGTACGCGCGCAACGTCGTGGGCCTCGAGGGCGCGTCGTCCTCGGAGTTCGAGCCCGACTCGCCGCACCCCGTCATCGCGACCATGGCGGAGCAGCTCGCGATCGTCGACGGCGCGGGCGACATGGGCGGCACGATGCGCCTGGGCGCCTACGACGCGACGCTCGTGCCGGGGTCCGTCGTCGCCGAGGCGTACGGCACCGAGCACGTGTCCGAGCGCCACCGCCACCGGTACGAGGTGAACAACGCGTACCGCGAGCAGCTCGAGGCCGCGGGCCTCGTGATCTCGGGCGTCTCGCCCGACTCCTCGCTCGTGGAGTTCGTCGAGCTGCCGCGCGAGGAGCACCCGTTCTACGTCGCGACGCAGGCGCACCCCGAATTCAAGTCGCGCCCGACGCGTGCCCACCCGCTGTTCGCGGGCCTCGTGGGTGCGGCCCTCGCGGCGCGGAACCCCGCGTGAGCGACGACCGGCTGGTCGACGTCCCGCGCGAGCGGGACGTCGTCGAGCACCGGCTGCTGCACGCCGGGCGCGTGTGGGACCTGGTGTCCGACACGGTGGCGCTCGACGACGGCGACGTGGTGCGCGAGTACGTCGACCACCCGGGTGCCGTCGCGGTGGTCGCGCTCGACGAGCAGGACCGCGTGCTGCTGCTGCAGCAGTACCGGCACCCCGTGCGGCACGAGCTGTGGGAGCCGCCCGCGGGGCTGCTCGACGTCGAGGGGGAGGACCCCGTGGCGGCGGCGGCGCGCGAGCTCGCCGAGGAGGCGGACCTCGTGGCCGGCCGCTGGTGGCGCCTCGTGGAGATCTTCAGCTCGCCGGGCGGCTCGGACGAGCGCATCACGGTGTTCCTGGCGCGCGACCTCGCCGAGGTGCCGGTCGACGAGCGGTACGTGCGCGGCGAGGAGGAGGCGTCGATGGTGCCCGTGTGGGTGCCGCTCGACGACGCCGTCGCCGCCGTGCTCGCGGGGCGCCTGCACTCGCCGACGGCCGTCGCGGGCGTGCTGGCGGCGGCCGCCGCGCGCGCGGCGGGCTGGTCGACCCTCACCGAGGTGACGCCGGCCTGAGGGCCGGCGGGCGCGATCGCACCGCGGCCCCGGACGCTCCAGGCGCCCGGGGCCGCGGTGCGTCCGGGGGTGGACGTCGGCCCCGCGGACGGGGCGGTGGGTGGGCCCCGCGTCAGGCCTGCGGCCGGACCCGCAGGGTGCCGAGGAACGCCGTGAGCATCGCGGTCAGCCCCGCCGCGCCGAGCATGTGCAGGTTGACCAGGGCGATCGGCAGACCGGTGAACAGCTGCACGTAGCCGACGAGGCCCTGCGCGAGCGTGACGACGAGCAGCAGGACGCCGGCCCGCAGCGGCCGTGCCACCGCAGCCGGCTCCGGGGCCGCGACGGGCGCGACGCCGCGCGCCGGCTGCGTGACGCCGTCGACGCGGTCGTAGGCGGGCTGCGCGGTGCGGCGGGCGCGGGCGAGCAGCGCCAGCACGACCAGCAGCGTGCCGACGAACGCCCACACGGCCAGCGCGTGCACGCGCGCGGTCGCGTACGGGTCGACCGCGAACCGGTAGCCGACCTCGTCGTCGCCCGAGTGCGGGCCCGCGCCCGTGACGACGACGCCGAGCACGAGCACCACGACGCCGACCGCCGCGAGCACGCGGGTCAGGGTGCGCACGCGCGCGTCGACGACCGGCGTCGCGGGGCCGTCGCCCTCGCGCGTGCGGACCAGCAGCCACGCGGAGACGGCCACGAGCACCATCGAGATGAGGAAGTGCGACCCGACGACCAGCGGGTGCAGCTCGACGAGCACCGTGATGCCGCCCACGACCGCCTGGATCGCGACGCCGACGATCGGCGCCCACGCCCATGCGCGGTACGTGCTGGTGCGCGCGCGGTCGCGGCCAGCGAGCAGCGCGACCGCCACCGCGAGCACGACGAGCACGCCCGTGAGCGTGCGGTTGCCGAACTCGACGATCGGGTGGATGCCCATCTCGTCGTGGAACACGGGCGCGAACTGCCCGGGCTCGCACTGCGGCCACGTCGAGCAGCCCAGGCCCGAGCCGGTGAGGCGCACGGCGCCGCCGGTCACGACGATGAGGATCTGCGCGACGAGGTTCGCGACGACGGCGCGCACCGTCCAGCGCGGCCGCAGCCGCTCGAGCAGGGAGGGTGCGGGCGTCGGGGCGGGGGCGGTGCCGGTCACGGGGTCCAGGGTAGGCGGCGCGCGTCAGTGCCAGCGGAACAGCCGCGCCGTGAGCGCACCGAGGCCCACGGTCCACGCCGCGAGCACGAGGACGGGGACGAGCGGCAGCGTGCCGTCGACGAGCGCACCGCGCAGCACGTCGCCCAGGGCTCCCGACGGCAGCCACGTCGCGACGGCCGCGACGGGTCCCGGCAGGCGGTCGGCCGGCACGACCACGCCACCGCCCAGCGCGAGCACGAGCAGCAGGAGGTTCGCGAGCGCGAGCACGGCCTCGGCGCGCAGCGTCCCGGCGACGAGCAGCGCGAGCGCGGTGAACGCGCCCGTGCCGATCACGACGCCGACGAGCGCGAGCGCGAGGCCCGCGGGGTCGGGGCGCCAGCCGAGCGCGAGCGCCGCGGCGCCGATGAGCACGACCTGCACCGCCTCGACGGCGAGCACGCCGAGCACCTTGCCCGCGAGCAGGCCGCCGCGCCCGAGCGGCGTCGTCGCCATGAGCCGCAGCACGCCGTTGCGGCGGTCGAAGGCGGTGGCGATGGCCTGGGACGTGAACGACGCGGTCATCACGGCGAGCGCGAGGATCCCGGGCGCGAGGAAGTCGACGCGCGACGCGCCGCCCGTGTCGAGCTCGACGAACGTGCCCTGCACGAGCCCGACGAGCGCGAGCACCGGGACGATCGCGGTGACGAGCACCTGCTCGCCGTTGCGCAGGATCATGCGCGCCTCGAACGCGGCCTGCGCGAGCACGCGGCCCGCCGCCGGGGCCGCGGCGGGCGGCGTGCCGACGTGTGCGTCCGGGGTGCCGGGTGCGGTCGTCATCGCAGGCTCCGTCCCGTGAGGTCGAGGAACACGTCCTCGAGCGTGCGGCGCCCGGTGTCGAGCCGCGTGACGAGCACGTCGCGCTCGGCCAGCCAGGCGGTCACGTCGGCGACCGTGCCCGGGCGCACCGGTCCGGTGACCGCGAACGACGACGCCGAGCGGTGCTCGACGCCGAAGCCGGCACCGAGGCGCTCGCGCAGCCCGGCCGGGTCGACGTCGGCGGAGACCCGCACCACGAGCGTGCCGTCGTCGTCGCCGGCGGCGCCTGTGCCCGACGCGAGCAGGTCCGCGACGGTGCCCTGCGCGATGACGGTGCCGTGGTCGACGACCACGACGTGGTCGGCGAGCCCCTCGGCCTCCTCCATGAGGTGCGTGGTCAGCACGACCGCGGCGCCCGCGTCGCGCAGCTCGCGCACGAGCTCCCACACGGCGAGCCGCGACTGCGGGTCCATGCCCGCGCTGGGCTCGTCGAGGAACAGCACCTGCGGGCGTCCGACCACGGCGACGGCGAGCGCGAGCCGCTGGCGCTGACCGCCGGACAGGCGGCGCACCGTGGTGCGCGCGAACGCGTCGAGCCCGAGCCGCGCGGCGAGCGCGTCGGTCGGCACCGGGTCGGCGTACATGCGCGCGACGTGGTCGAGCATCTCGCGCGCGCGGACGCCGGTCGGCAGCCCGCCGTCCTGGAGCATGACGCCGACCCGCGGGCGCAGCGCCGGGCCGTCGGCCACGGGGTCGAGCCCCAGGACGCGCACGCTGCCGGCGTCGGGCGCGCGCAGGCCCTCGCAGCACTCGACGGTCGTCGTCTTGCCGGCGCCGTTGGGGCCGAGGACGGCGGTCACGCGGCCGGCCGACGCGGTGAGGTCGAGTCCGTCGACGACGGCGCGTCCGTCGTACCTCTTGACGAGGCCGCGGACCTCGACGGCGGGGGAGTGCGGCACGTCGAGGGAGTCTAGGTGCTCGCGCACGTGGCGCCGCGGCCCGCCCGCACGGGCGTCCGCGCCGACGTGCGTGGACGTGCGCGCACCGGGCGCCGCGGTGCTCTAGCGTGTCCGCCCGGTGGGTCGCAGATGTCCCGAAGATCCCGACGTCCGAGCAGGCAGGAGCACCGGTGGTCACGTACCGCATCGACACGACGACGCTGCGGGAGGTGCCGCAGGACGTCGGCGCCACCTGGGAGCACGTGGACCGGCTCGAGGCGAGCGGCCCGGCCGGTGACGGCGAGCGCGTGGTGTGGCTGCGGATCCTCGGCGCGCTCGCGTCGGCGGAGCAGCTCGGCTGGGCCGACGCCGCGCGTCGCGGCGGGCCCGCGACGCTCGCGGACCTGCGGGAGCCTGCTCGCCCGCCCGTCCCGGCGTCCGCGTGGCGGCCGTTGCTGCGGCTCGCGCAGGTGCTGCACTGGCGCGGCCGGCTCGGCGACGCCGACGACGTGGTCGAGGCGGTGCGACGCGCCGCTCTCGCGGCGCACGACGCGGCCGGCGTCGACGAGGCTGTGCGACGCGACTGCGCGTCGGTCCTGGCGTTCGCCGACCAGGGGCAGGGCAAGGCGCGGTACGACGCCGGGCGGTACGCCGAGGCGCGCGCGCTGTTCGCCGCGGCGCTCGAGCGGCGCACGCGCGAGGGGGCGCCCGCCGACCAGGTCGAGTCGAGCCGGATCTCGCTCGCGGCGGCCGAGCGCCGGCTCGCGGGCGTCGACGGCGGTGCCGCCGCGGTGTGACGTGCCCCACGAAGCGGCGGCGCGGGCGGCGGTCGACGTGTCACCCGGGGCGCCCACGAAGGGTGACCTTGCTTGCGGGGATGGATTTCGGCAACAAGGATGTTGCCGATATCGGGTGCCGACGCGCCCACGCCCGCGGCGCCACGCCGGTGCGCGGAGCCGATCCCCACCGACGTCCGCGGGAGGTGCGCATGACCGGGTCCCTGACGAACCCCGCCGCCACGTCCCGCGACGCCACCTCGCCCGACGCCGCGGCGCCGCGCACCGCGCCCGACGCGGCGCCCGACCACGACGCCTCGACGCGCCGTCGCATCCTCCAGCTCGTCGCCGCCGACGGCCCCGTGAGCGCGGCCGACCTCGCCGCCGCGCTCGACCTCGCCGCGGCCGGCGTGCGCCGCCACCTGCAGGCGCTCGAGCAGGCCGAGCAGATCACGGTCCACGAGGGGCCCGCCGCGAGCCGCGGCCGCGGCCGCCCCGCGCGGCGGTACGTCGTCACCGCGCCCGGCCAGGCCGCGCTCTCGCAGGGCTACGCCGAGATCGCCGCCGACGCGCTGCACTTCCTCGCGCACGCCGCCGGGCCGGACGCGCTCGAGCGGTTCGCCGAGCACCGCGTGCGCGAGCTCGAGGACCGGCACGCCGCGGCCGTCGACGCCGCTGGCGGTGACGTCGCGGCCCGTGCCGAGGCGCTCGCGGTCGCGCTCGCGGGCGACGGCTACGCCGCGTCGGCGCGACCCGTGCCGGGCGCGTCCGTCGTGCAGCTGTGCCAGGGCCACTGCCCGGTGCAGGAGATCGCGGCGCAGTTCCCGCAGCTGTGCGAGGCCGAGACCCGTGCGTTCGGGCGGCTGCTCGGCGTGCACGTCCAGCGGCTGTCCACGCTCACCTCGGGCGGGCACGTGTGCACCACGAGCGTCCCGACCGTCCCCACCCGCACCGCCGACGTCGACCCCACCGGGCCGCCCGACCCCGCCGCCGGACGGTGAGACCGGCCACCACGACCCCGCCCCCTGCCTCCCACGCCGTGCACTCGACGGAAGGACCGACACCATGAGCGCACCCACGGACGACACGGCCACCCGGCCGGCGGCCACCGAGCCGCTGAGCCAGGACGAGGCCATCGCCTCGATCGGCAACTACACCTACGGCTGGCACGACCCCGACGTCGCCGGCGCCTCCGCGCGCCGCGGCCTGTCGGAGGACGTCGTGCGCGACATCTCGCGGCTCAAGAACGAGCCCGAGTGGATGCTCAAGACGCGCCTGAAGGCCCTGCGCCTGTTCGACAAGAAGCCCATGCCCTGGTGGGGCGCGGACCTGTCGGGCATCGACTTCGACAACATCAAGTACTTCGTGCGGTCCACCGAGAAGCAGGCCACCAGCTGGGAGGACCTGCCGGAGGACATCAAGAACACGTACGACCGCCTCGGCATCCCGGAGGCGGAGAAGCAGCGCCTCGTCGCGGGCGTCGCCGCGCAGTACGAGTCCGAGGTGGTCTACCACCAGATCCAGGAGTCGCTCGAGGAGCAGGGCGTCATCTTCCTCGACACCGACACGGGTCTGCGCGAGCACCCCGAGATCTTCGAGCAGTACTTCGGCTCGGTCGTGCCCCCGGGCGACAACAAGTTCGCGTCGCTCAACACGGCCACGTGGTCGGGCGGCTCGTTCGTCTACGTGCCGCCGGGCGTGCACGTCGAGATCCCGCTGCAGGCCTACTTCCGGATCAACACCGAGAACATGGGCCAGTTCGAGCGGACGCTGATCATCGCCGACGAGGGCTCCTACGTGCACTACGTCGAGGGCTGCACCGCGCCGATCTACCAGTCGGACTCGCTGCACTCCGCCGTGGTCGAGATCGTCGTGAAGAAGAACGCGCGCGTGCGCTACACGACGATCCAGAACTGGTCGAACAACGTCTACAACCTCGTGACCAAGCGGGCGACCGTGGCCGAGGGCGGGACGATGGAGTGGGTCGACGGCAACATCGGCTCCAAGGTCACCATGAAGTACCCGGCGATCTACCTCATGGGCGAGCACGCGCGCGGCGAGACGCTGTCGATCGCGTTCGCCGGCGAGGGCCAGCACCAGGACGCCGGCTCCAAGATGGTGCACGCCGCACCGCACACGTCGAGCTCGATCGTGTCGAAGTCGGTCGCGCGCGGCGGCGGCCGCACGTCCTACCGGGGTCTCGTGCAGATCCTCGAGGGCGCGTCCCACTCGGCGTCCAACGTGCTGTGCGACGCGCTGCTGGTCGACCAGATCTCGCGCTCCGACACGTACCCGTACGTCGACGTCCGCGAGGACGACGTGTCGATGGGCCACGAGGCGACCGTGTCGCGCGTGAGCGAGGACCAGCTGTTCTACCTCATGTCCCGGGGCATGGCCGAGACCGAGGCCATGGCGATGATCGTGCGCGGGTTCGTCGAGCCCATCGCGCGCGAGCTGCCCATGGAGTACGCCCTCGAGCTCAACCGCCTCATCGAGCTGCAGATGGAAGGGGCCGTCGGCTGATGACGACCACGACGAACGAGGGCGCCGCGACCGGCCTCTCGACGGACCACTCGCGCGCGGTCGCCGACGGTGCGCACAGCCACGGCGTCGGCACGGTGCCCGAGGCGTCGCGCGCCGCGCGGCGCACGAGCTTCGACGTCGCCGACTTCCCCGTGCCCACCGGGCGCGAGGAAGAGTGGCGCTTCGCGCCGGTCGACCGGTTCGCACCGCTGTTCGCGGGTGCGAGCGACGGCGTCCTGACAGGCCACGGCGTCCTCACGACGGTCGTCGAGGCGCCCGAGGCGCGCGTCGAGATCGTCGACCGCGACGACGCGCGGCTCGGCCGCGCGGGCGTCCCCGGCGACCGCGCCGCGGCCGTCGCGTGGGCGTCGTTCGAGCGCGCGACCGTCGTGACGCTGCCGCGCGAGTCCGTGTCCTCGAAGGTCACCTCGGTGGTCGTCGAGGGCGTCGAGGGCGCCGGCACGCACGAGGCGCCGCTCGAGCCGACGGCCGCGCACCTGCTGGTGCACGCCGAGCCGCTCGCGCAGGGCGTCGTCGTCCTCGACCACGTCGGGCACGCCAACCTCACCGAGACGGTCGAGATCGTCGCGGAGGACGGCGCGCACCTGACGGTCGTGTCCGTGCAGGACTGGGCGGAGGGCTCGGTGCACGCCGCGAGCCACCGCCTGCGCATCGGCCGCGACGCGACGGTCAAGCACATCGTCGTGACGCTCGGCGGCGACGTCGTGCGCGTCACGCCCGACACCGAGTTCGTCGGCGAGGGTGCGTCGGTCACGGCGCTGGGCGCGTACTTCGCGGACGCCGACCAGCACCAGGAGCACCGCCTGTTCGTCGACCACGCGGTCCCGAGCTGCGTCTCGCGCGTGACCTACAAGGGCGCGCTGCAGGGCGCCGGCGCCCACACCGTGTGGGTCGGCGACGTGCTGATCCGCGCGGCGGCCGAGGGCACCGACACGTACGAGCTCAACCGCAACCTCGTCCTCACCGACGGTGCGCGCGCCGACTCGGTGCCGAACCTCGAGATCGAGACGGGCGTCATCGAGGGGGCCGGGCACGCCTCGGCCACCGGGCGCTTCGACGACGAGCAGCTGTTCTACCTGCGCGCCCGTGGCATCCCCGAGGCCGACGCGCGTCGCCTCGTCGTGCGCGGGTTCTTCGCCGAGCTCATCCACGAGATCGGCGTGCCCGAGGTCGAGGAGCGGCTCATCGCGTCGATCGAGGCCGAGCTCGAGAAGTCCATGAGCGAGATCCTCGGCACGACGCCCCAGGTCGAGGGCTCCGACGCGTCGGTGACCACGGCATGACCGCTCAGCTCGCCTGCCTGACGGCGGACGTGCCGGTCGCCGGCACGCTGCGCGTCGAGCTCGAGGGCCCCGCCGGCCCCGTCGAGGTCGCCGTCGTGCGCGACGAGTCCGGCGACTGGCACGCCATCAGCGACATCTGCTCGCACGGCGCCGTCTCGCTGTCCGACGGCGAGGTCGAGGACTGCACGGTCGAGTGCTGGCTGCACGGGTCGAAGTTCGACCTGCGCACCGGTGAGCCCCTGTCGCCGCCTGCGGTCCGCCCCGTCCCCGTCTACCCCGTGACCGTCGACGGCGAGCGTGTGCTCGTCGACGTCGACGCCCCGCTCTGACCCCCGAGGAGTACCCCGAGATGTCCACCCTGGAGATCCGCGACCTGCACGTCAGCGTCGAGACGAAGGAGGGCCCGAAGCCCATCCTGCGCGGCGTCGACCTCACCGTGAACAGCGGCGAGACCCACGCGATCATGGGCCCCAACGGGTCCGGCAAGTCCACGCTGGCGTACTCGCTGGCCGGCCACCCCAAGTACGAGATCACGTCGGGCACCGTGCTGCTCGACGGCGAGGACGTGCTCGCGATGTCGGTCGACGAGCGCGCCCGCGCCGGCATGTTCCTCGCCATGCAGTACCCGGTCGAGGTCCCCGGCGTGTCGGTGTCGAACTTCCTGCGCACCGCCAAGACCGCGATCGACGGCGAGGCGCCCCCGCTGCGCTCGTGGGTCAAGGACGTGCGCGGCGCGATGGACAACCTGCGCATGGACGCGTCGTTCGCCGAGCGCTCGGTCAACGAGGGCTTCTCGGGCGGCGAGAAGAAGCGCCACGAGATCCTCCAGATGGAGCTGCTCAAGCCGCGCTTCGCGATCCTCGACGAGACCGACTCGGGCCTCGACGTCGACGCGCTGCGCATCGTGTCCGAGGGCGTCAACCGCGTCCGCGAGACCACCGACGTCGGCATGCTGCTGATCACGCACTACACGCGCATCCTGCGCTACATCAAGCCGGACTTCGTGCACGTCTTCGTCGACGGCAAGATCGCCGAGCAGGGCGGCCCCGAGCTGGCCGACCGGCTCGAGAACGAGGGCTACGACCGGTTCCTGCCGGCCGGCACCTCCGCCTGAGCACCGTCCCGGTGGCCGCCGGGCGCCCCGCGCGCACCGGCGGCCACCGCACCCTCGTCCCTGGGCGACCGTCGCCACCTGACCCCGCGCCCCCGCGGGGTCGCCCCGCCGGCCGCCTCCCGTCCGCCCGGAGGACCCCATGACCAGCACGCTCGAGCCGCTCGCGCCGACCCTGTCGGCGGCCGAGCTCGCCGCCGTGCGCGCCGACTTCCCGCTCCTGGAGCGCACGCTGCGCGACGGGCGCCCGCTCGTCTACCTCGACTCGGGCGCGACCTCGCAGAAGCCCGAGGTCGTCCTCGACGCCGAGCAGGACTTCTACGTGCGGCGCAACGCGGCCGTGCACCGCGGCGCGCACCAGCTCGCCGAGGAGGCGACGCAGGCGTTCGAGGACGCCCGCGCACGCGTCGCCGAGTTCGTGGGCGCGACGCCCGGCGAGCTCGTGTGGACCTCGAACGCCACCGCCGCGATCAACCTCGTCGCGTACGCGATGTCGAACGCGACCGCGGGGCGCGGGGGCCAGGCCGCCCGCCGGTTCGCGCTCGCGCCGGGCGACGAGATCGTCGTCACCGAGTCCGAGCACCACGCGAACCTCGTGCCGTGGCAGGAGCTCGCGGCCCGCACGGGTGCGACGCTGCGCTGGATCGGCGTCGACGACGACGGCCGCCTGCGGACCGAGGAGCTCGCGACGGTCGTCACCGAACGCACGCGCGTGCTGGCGTTCACGCACGCGTCGAACGTCACCGGCGCGGTCACCCCCGTCGAGGCGTTCGTGGCCCGCGCGCGCGAGGTCGGCGCGCTGACCGTGCTCGACGCGTGCCAGTCGGTGCCGCACCTGCCGGTCGACCTCGCCGCGCTCGGCGTCGACTTCGCGGCGTTCTCGGGGCACAAGATGTACGGCCCCACGGGCGTGGGCGCGCTGTACGGGCGGCGCGAGCTGCTCGAGGCCATGCCGCCCGTGACGACCGGTGGCTCGATGGTCGAGGTCGTCACGATGGAGACGACGACGTACGCGCCGCCGCCGCAGCGCTTCGAGGCCGGCACGCAGATGGTGTCGCAGGCCGTCGCGCTCGGCTGCGCCGCGACGTACCTGTCGGAGCTCGGGATGCCCGCGGTCGCGGCGCACGAGCGGCACCTCGCGGGGCTGCTGCTTGACGCGGTCGCGTCCGTGCCCGGCGTCCGCGTGATCGGCCCGACCGAGAACCGGGACCGGCTCGCGGCGGTGTCGTTCGTCGTCGACGGCGTGCACGCCCACGACGTCGGGCAGGTGCTCGACGATGCCGGCGTGGCCGTGCGCGTCGGCCACCACTGCGCGCAGCCGCTGCACCGCCGGTTCGGCGTCGCCGCCACGGCCCGTGCGAGCGCGGGCGTCTACACGACCGACGACGACGTCGCGGCGTTCCGGGAAGCACTCGCGGGGGTCCGCGCGTTCTTCGGACTGGGCGGCACGACGACGGACGGGAGGCCCGCATGAGCTCGGCCATGGAGCAGCTGTACCAGCAGGTCATCCTCGACCACGCGAAGTTCCCGCACGGCCGCGGCCTGCCCGAGGGCGTCGGCGCGGTCGGCGTCGCGGCGGCCGACCACGGCACGTGCGCCGCGACGTCGCACCAGGTGAACCCGACCTGCGGCGACGAGGTGACGCTGCACGTCGACGTCGACACGAGCGGCGGCACGCCGGTCGTGCGCGGCGTCGCGTGGGAGGGCCAGGGCTGCTCGATCTCGCAGGCGTCGACGTCGGTGCTGCACGACCTGGTCGTCGGCCAGGACCTCGCGACCGTCGACCGGCTCGCCGCGTCGTTCCGCACGATGCTGCAGTCGCAGGGTGCGGGGCTCGCCGACGAGGCCGAGGAGGAGGCCCTGGGCGACGCGGTCGCGTTCGCGGGCGTCTCCCGTTACGCCGCACGCGTCAAGTGCGCCCTGCTCGGCTGGGTCGCGCTCGACGACGCCCTCATCCTGTCCGGTGCCCGTACGACGGAGGACGCATGACCACCGAACCCACCACCCCCGCCGCGGTCGACGGTGCCTCCGCAACCGCGGGGGCCGCGACGGTCGCCGACGTCGAGGAGGCGATGCGCGACGTCATCGACCCCGAGCTCGGCATCAACGTCGTCGACCTCGGCCTCGTGTACGGCGTCGTCATCGACCAGACCAACACCGCGGTCATCGACATGACGCTCACGTCGGCGGCCTGCCCGCTGACCGACGTCATCGAGGACCAGTCCGCGCAGGCGCTCGACGGCATCGTCGACGGATTCCGCATCAACTGGGTGTGGATGCCACCGTGGGGTCCCGAGAAGATCACGACCGACGGTCGCGAGCAGATGCGGGCCCTCGGCTTCAACATCTGACGCACGACGCAGGCCCCCGCACCGGACCGGTGCGGGGGCCTGCGTGCGTCGGCCCGGTGGTCGGGACGCCGGTCAGAGGCTGTCGGTCGCGAACGTGTCGCACGCCGCGAGCGACCCCTGCTCGTAGCCGGTGGTGAACCAGCGCTGCCGCTGCTCGCTCGACCCGTGCGTCCAGGTGTCGGGGTTCACGCCGCCGCCCGACTGCTGCTGGATGTGGTCGTCGCCGACGGCCGCCGCGGCGTCGAGCGCCTGCGCGAGCTGCTCGGCGGTGATCGGCTCGAGGAACGGCGTGTCCGTGCCGGGGCGGGGCGTCTGCGTGGCAGCACCGGCCCACATGCCCGCGTAGCAGTCGGCCTGCAGCTCGACCCGCACCGAGTCGGACTCCGCACCGCCCCCGCTGCGGTCGGCGCGGTCGAACACGCCCGTGAGGTTCTGCACGTGGTGGCCGTACTCGTGCGCGTACACGTACATCTCGGCGAGCGGGCCGCCCTGCGCACCGAACTGCTGCTGCAGCGTCTCGAAGAACGTGATGTCGAGGTAGATCCGCTGGTCGGGCGGGCAGTAGAACGGGCCCGTCGCGGACGACGCCTGGCCGCAGCCGGTGCTCACGCCGCCCGTGAACTCGTCGGCCCCGGGGGCGCGGAACGTCACGCCCTGCGGCACCGCGGTCGCCCAGTAGGCGTCGAGCGACTGCAGGGTCGCGGAGAACCGGCACACGGGGTCCGTGTTGGCCTGCTCGACGGTGCACTCGCCGACCTCGGTCACCTGACCGCCGCCGTCGCCCTGCTGTGCGCCCTGCAGCACGGGGGACAGGTCCTGGCCCGTGAACAGGTAGATCGCGAGGGCGATGAGCCCGACAATCCCGCCGCCGGCCGCCACGCCGCCCGCGCGACCGCGGCGCCGGACGCGCCCACCCTCGAAGTTCCCGCCCTGGCTGAAGGTCACGCGCACACGGTAGGTCCCGGCCCGCGGACGCGCTCGTCGAGCGGCGGGTCAGTCGGCGAGGCCGCGCGCGGCGAGCGCGTCGCCGGTCGTGCGCGCGTGCGCGACCATCCGCACGGCCGCGGGCACGACGGTCGCGCGCGGGTCGCGCTCGAGGCCGCGCGCCCGCGCGGCGTCCCGGGACTCGCCGACCACGCGGGCGACGACCGGCACGGTGCGCAGGAACAGGCCCACGGCCAGCGCGACGGTCTCGGGCGGGAGCCCCACGTGGCGCAGCGGCCGGGCCGCGCGGGCGACGACCGCGAGCAGGTCGTCGGCGCGGGTGGTCGCGGTCACGAGCGTGCCGGCGAGCACGAGCGTGACGACGTCGAGCGCGGCCTCGACGCCGACCTCCCAGCCGCGCGCCCAGGTCTGGTAGCCCGCGAGGACGCCCGCGGCGACCAGCACGGGCAGCATCCCGCGGACCGTGCGTCGCCAGGGGAGGCGTGCGAGCACCGCCAGCGCCAGCACGACGCCGAGCGCGAGCGTCGCGGCCGTCGGCCCGCGCAGCACGACCAGGACGACGCCGAGCGCCGCCAGGGCGACGAGCTTGCGGCCCGCGGGGGCGCGGTGCACGAGGCTCGTGCCGGGGTGGTGCAGGCCGAGCGGTCCGGCCCACGGCCCGCGCAGCGGGCGCCCGGTGCTCGCCGTCCCGCCGCGGCGGCCGACCGGGCTCACGGCGTGGCCACCGCGTCCGACGACCCGGTCATGAGCGCGCGGTACCGCGCGAGCGCCGGGCCGGGCGCGTCGTCCGCGACGACCTGCCCCTGGTCCACGACGAGCACGCGCTCGGCACGCGCGGCCGCGTCGAGGTCGTGCGTGACGACCACGACCTGCTGGTCGAGCGACGCGAGCAGCGCGTCGACGTGCGTGCGCCAGCGCAGGTCGAGCAGCGTGGTGGGCTCGTCGCACACCAGCACGGCGGGCTCGGTCGCGAGCACGGCGGCCAGCGCGAGGAGCTGGCGCTGCCCGCCCGAGAGCTGGTGCACCGACACGTGGGCGCGCTCCGCGATACCGATGCGCTCGAGGGCCGCGTGGGCCCGCGCCGTGCGCTCGGCCGCGTCGGGCACCGTGCGGCGCAGCGACAGCGCGACGTCCTCGAGCGGCGTCGGCATGACGAGCTGCGCGTCGGGGTCGGTGAACACGAACCCGACGCGCCGGCGCACGGCCGCGCCGTCGCGCACGGTGTCGAGGCCGTCGACGCGCACGGCACCGGCCGACGGCAGCACGAGCCCGTTGAGCAGGCGCGCGAGCGTGGACTTGCCCGACCCGTTGGCCCCCACGACGGCGACGCGTCGCTCGCCGAGCCGCAGCGTCACCGGGCCCAGCAGGCGCACCACGCGCTCGGGCCCGCCCGCCGGGTCGGGGGACCACGCGGTGACCTCGGCGGCGTCGAGCTCGATCACGCGCGGCGCGTCATGCGCGGCCGCGGCGCAGGTCGGGGAACGCGCGCAGCACCGCGAGCGTCACACCGGCGGCGAGCAGGTTCTTCACGACGTCGCCGGGCCAGTAGACGACGTCGATCGCGAGCGCCTCGCCGGGCCCGACCCCGAGCCGCGCCATGAGCCCGACGATCCCCGCGGGGTGCGTCACGAGGAACGACGACCCCAGCCCCGCGGCGACCAGCAGGGCGTAGCGCCACCGCGGGCGCGCGCGCAGCGCGAGCCCGCCGAGCCACCCCGCGGCGGCCGCCGCGAGCGGGAACGCCAGCAGGTACCCGGCCGACGGCTTGCCCAGCACGCCGAGCCCGCCGGTCATCTCCGCGAAGACCGGGACGCCCGCCAGGCCGACCACGAGGTACAGCGCGACGGCGAGGAACCCGCGCCGCGCACCGAGCACGAGCCCGGCCACGACCACGCCGAACGTCTGCAGCGTGATCGGCACGGGCGTGCCCGTGGGGATCGCGGGCACGAGCGCGCACGCCGCGACGAACGCCGCGAACGTCGCGACGAGCGCGACGTCGGTGCTCGTGCGGCGTGCGGCGCGCGGCGCCGGGGGAGAGGCGGGCGCGTCGGCCACCGGGGCGGTCGACGCGTCGACCAGGGACGACGCGCGGTCGTCGGGCAAAGCGCTGGACATGGCGGGCCTCCTGGCGGTGGGCTGGGCGGTGCCCGTGGTCGTCCGACGGGTGCTCGGGCCGCTGGCCACGCTAGCGGCTCGGTAGGATGGTGGGCGTTTGTGCGGGCCGCCAGAACCGCCGCGGCTTTCTCGTAGGAAGTCGCTCGTCGGACACCGAGCCGAGCGCCGCACGCACCCGCACCTGTCCGCACGGACATCTGCCCGGACCATCTGCACGGAACCGAGGGACCACCTGTGATCACCGCCTCGGGCGTCGAGCTGCGCGTCGGCGCCCGCGTCCTGCTGGAGCCGACGACGTTCCGGATCGCCGCGGGCGACCGGATCGGGCTGGTCGGCCGCAACGGCGCCGGCAAGACGACCCTCACCAAGACCCTCGCGGGCGAGACGCAGCCCACGGGCGGGACGATCTCGCGCGGCGGCGACGTCGGCTACCTCCCGCAGGACCCGGCCTCGGGCGACCTCGAGCAGCTCGCGATGGACCGCGTGCTCTCGGCGCGCGGCCTGGACGCCGTGCTCACCGCGATGCGCGAGACCGAGGGGCTCATGGCGTCGGCCGACGACGCGACGCGCGACAAGGCGATGGACCGGTACACGCGGCTCGAGGCGCGGTTCACCGCGGCCGGCGGCTACGCGGCCGAGAGCGAGGCGCACCGCATCACCGCGGCGCTCGGCCTCGACGACCGCGTGCTCGGGCAGACGCTCGGCACGCTGTCGGGTGGTCAGCGTCGTCGCGTCGAGCTCGCGCGCATCCTGTTCTCGGGTGCCGAGACCCTGCTGCTCGACGAGCCGACCAACCACCTCGACGCCGACTCGATCGTCTGGCTGCGCGACTACCTCAAGGTCTACCCCGGCGGGTTCGTCGTCATCAGCCACGACGTCGAGCTGCTGCGCGCGACGGTCAACAAGGTGTTCCACCTGGACGCGAACCGGTCGCAGCTCGACCAGTACAACCTCGGCTGGGACGCCTACCTGAAGCAGCGTGAGACGGACGAGAAGCGTCGCCGTCGCGAGCGGGCCAACGCCGAGAAGAAGGCCGCGACGCTGCTCGCGCAGGCCGACAAGATGCGCGCCAAGGCCACCAAGGCCGTCGCGGCGCAGAACATGGCGCGCCGCGCCGAGCGCATGCTCTCGGGCCTCGAGGAGGTCCGCGTGTCCGACAAGGTGGCCAAGCTGCGGTTCCCGGACCCGGCGCCGTGCGGTCGCACGCCGCTCACGGCCGAGGGCCTGTCGAAGTCCTACGGGTCGCAGGAGGTCTTCACCGACGTCTCGCTCGCGATCGACCGCGGCAGCAAGGTCGTCATCCTCGGCCTCAACGGCGCCGGCAAGACGACGCTGCTGCGGATCCTCGGCGGGCTGCAGGACCCCGACACGGGCGAGGTGCGCGCGGGCCACGGGCTCAAGCTCGGGTACTACGCGCAGGAGCACGAGACGCTCGACCTGGACCGCACGGTCGTCGAGAACCTGCGCACCGCGGCGCCCGACCTCACCGACACGCAGGTGCGCTCGGTGCTCGGCTCGTTCCTGTTCTCGGGCGACGACGCCGACAAGCCCGCGCGCGTGCTCTCGGGCGGCGAGAAGACGCGGCTCGCGCTCGCGGCCCTCGTCGTGTCGAGCGCGAACGTGCTGCTGCTCGACGAGCCGACGAACAACCTCGACCCCGCGTCCCGCGAGGAGATCCTTGCGGCCCTGCGGGGCTACACGGGGGCGGTCGTGCTCGTGAGCCACGACGAGGGCGCGGTCGCAGCGCTCGAGCCCGAGCGCGTGCTGCTGCTGCCCGACGGCGACGAGGACCTCTTCGGCCCCGACTACCTGGACCTCATCGCACTGGCCTGACCCGGGCGCGGGTCCGCCCCGGCCCGGGCCCGGCCCGGGCGGGCGCGTCGGCTCAGACCCGCCGCGCGGCCTCCTGCGCGTCGATCTCGGCGTCCTCGTCGATCTCGTCGCGTCCGCGGGCGCGCCGCGGGCGCGGTGCGGGCGTCGGGGGAGCGGGCGTGCCGTCGGGCGTCGCGGGCCCGACGGGCGGCCCGCCGACCCCGGTCCACTCGCGGCGGGCCGACACGCTGAACGCGACGAGCCCGCCGGCGGCGAACACCCACCACTGGAACGCGTACGACAGGTGCGACCCCGGGTCGGTGCTGGGGGCCGCGAGCGTGCCCAGCACCTCGTCCGGTGCGGGGACCTCGCGCACGACGGCCCCGTAGGCCGCGTAGGGCGGCGCGTCGACGCCGCCCGCGGCGAGCACCTGCGCGGGGGCGATCGCGTGCGCCTGCCGGTCCGGTGCGGTGCGCGTGCTGGGGCGCTCGCCCGGGCGCAGCCGCACCGTCACGGTCACGTCCCCGGCCGGCGGCGCCGGGACGTCCACGTCGGCCGAGCCGTCCGACCCCGTGGGCACCCACCCGCGGTCCACGACGAGCACGCGGCCCGCGTCGACCGGCGGCCCGAACGCGCCGGGCGCGGCGTCCGTGACCAGCAGCGGCACGAGCGCGTGGTACGCGGGCGTGCCGTCGACGGGGCGGTTGCGCAGCAGCACGGTCGACCCCGGCAGGTAGCGGCCCTGCACGACGACCGAGCGCCACGCGTCGGCGTCGGGCAGCGCCGCGGCGGGGTCGGGCACGACGTCCGCCAGGTCCACCGGCTCCGCCGCGTAGTTCGCCTCGACGACCGCGATCGCGGCGTCCCGCGCGACGTGCCGGTGCCACTGCCACCGGCCCAGGAACGTGCAGACCACCGCCATGACGAGCCCGACGACCAGCAGCCCGAGCGCGCGGCGGCGCGCGTCGGCGCGCAGGTCCGCGGGCGTCAGGCGCAGGACGTCGTCGCCCGCGGGCGGCGCGGCGGTCACGCGCCGACCCGGTCCAGGTCGTCGACGGGCACGACGTCACGCAGGAAGTCGCGCACCCGCAGGTACTCCGACAGGTGCTCACGGTGGTCCTCGCACGCGAGCCACACCTTGCGGCGCTGCGGCGTGTGGAGCTTGGGGTTGTTCCACAGCACGCCCCACGCGGGCGCCTGCCGGCACCCCCGCGCGCTGCACACCAGCTCGTCGACCGCATCGGGCACGGCCGACCCGTCCGGCGTCGTGCTCACCGTCCACCTCCCAGCTCGTCCTTGCGGGGCGCGGGACCGATCTCGCGCGCCTCGTAGTACACGTCGGGCTCCTCCCGGCGCCGCCGGGCGGTGGTCGCGAGCAGCACCGCCACGTAGGGCAGCACGCTCGCGGCGACCAGCAGCGCGAGCGGCACCCACAGCGGCACGTGCGACCACAGCAGCCCTGCCGCGACGAAGCACACCACGCGCACGCCCATCTGCCACAGGTAGCGGCGCTGGCGGCGGGCCAGGTCGTCGGCCGGCGACTCGGGGGCCGAGGTGATGCGGTGCACCTCCGGCTCCTGCCGGGCACCGTGCCGACGCGTGCTCACCACCCGATGGTAGGCGTCGGTCCTGTGCCCGGCCGCGCGGGCGCCGCACCGGGGCCGCCGTGCGGCGCAGGTCACGCTTTGTCGAGGTCCCACAACGCCCGGCCCCCAACTCGTGGCGCCCCGCACCGCCGTGCCGCGCACCGGCTCGGCTAGCGTCGTGTCCCGTGCCTGCCACGACACCCGAGCCCACGACCCCCGACGCGACCCCCCGCCAGCGCAGCGTGCTGGTGACCGGCGCCAACCGCGGCATCGGCCGCGCGATCGCCGAGCGGCTCGTCGCCGGGGGTGACAAGGTCGCCACGATCGTCCGCTCGGGCGGCGCCCCCGAGGGCGTGCTCGAGGTGATCGGCGACGTGCGGGACACGGCGTCCGTCGATGCGGCGTTCACGCAGGTCGAGGCCGCGCACGGCCCCGTCGAGGTGCTCGTCGCCAACGCCGGCGTCACGCGCGACCAGCTGCTCATGCGCATGACCGACGACGAGTTCGCCGAGGTCCTCGACGTCAACCTCACCGGGGCCTTCCGCGTGGTGCGCCGCGCCAGCAAGGGCATGATCCGGCTGCGCCGCGGCCGCATCGTCCTCATCTCGTCCGTCGTCGGCCTCTACGGCTCGCCGGGCCAGGTCAACTACGCGTCGTCGAAGTCGGCGCTCGTCGGCATGGCGCGCTCGATCACGCGCGAGCTCGGCGCGCGCGGCATCACCGCGAACGTCGTCGCCCCCGGGTTCATCGACACCGACATGACCAAGGCACTCCCGGAGGACCGCCAGCAGGCCTATCTCGGCTCGATCCCCGCGGGCCGGTTCGGCCAGGCCGACGAGGTCGCCGCCGCCGTGCAGTTCCTCGCGTCCGACGCGGCCGCGTACGTCTCGGGCGCCGTGCTGCCCGTCGACGGCGGCCTCGGCATGGGCCACTGAGCCCGCGCCCCACCCCCACCCTCCCGACCGCACGCGCCCCGCGCGGCGGACCGTGACCGCGAAAGGCACACCATGGCACTCCTCGAGGGCAAGACCCTCCTCGTCACCGGCGTCCTCACGGACGGGTCGATCGCGTTCCACGTCGCGCGCCTCGCGCAGGAGCAGGGCGCGCAGGTGATCCTCACGTCGTTCGGGCGCCAGCTGCGCCTCACGCAGGCCATCGCGCGCCGGCTGCCGCAGCCCGCGCCCGTCGTCGAGCTCGACGTCACGAACGCCGACGACCTCGCGGCGCTCGCCGACCGCGTCCGCGAGCACGCCGACCGCCTCGACGGCGTCGTGCACTCGATCGGGTTCGCGCCGCAGTCCGTCATGGGCGGCAACTTCCTCGCCGGCGAGTGGGAGGACGTCGCGACCGCCGTGCACGTGTCGGCGTACTCGCTCAAGGCGCTCGCGGTCGCCGCGCTGCCGCTGCTGACCCGCGGCTCGGGCCTCGTCGGCCTCACGTTCGACGCGCGCTACGCGTGGCCCGTGTACGACTGGATGGGCGTCGCGAAGGCCGCGTTCGAGTCGACCGCGCGCTACCTCGCGCGCGACCTCGGCCCGCAGGGCGTGCGCGTCAACCTCGTCTCGGCGGGGCCGATCCGCACGACGGCCGCTAAGTCGATCCCCGGGTTCGAGACCATGGAGGGCCGCTGGTCCGACCGCGCACCGCTCGGCTGGGACGTCACCGACCCCGAGCCGACCGCGCGTACCGTCGCCGCGCTGCTGTCCGACTGGTTCCCCGCGACCACGGGCGAGATCGTGCACGTCGACGGCGGCGTGCACGCCATGGGGCAGTGACGTACGTCGCGTCCCGCCGGGCGCGACGCGCCCTGACGTCGCGCCGAGCGTCTGCGACCCTGGGCACGTGAGCACCCACCACCTCGTCATCCTGCGTCACGCCAAGGCCGAGCCGGGCGGCGCCGTGGTCGACCACGAGCGGCCGCTCGCGCTCGCGGGACGGCGGCAGGCGAGCGCGGTCGGTGCCGCGCTCGCCGAGGCCGGGCTCGCACCGACGCACGTGCTGTGCTCGTCGGCGCTGCGCACGCGGCAGACGTGGGAGCTCGTACGGACGCCGCTCGCGGCGGCAGGTGCGCCCGACGCCGCGGTCACGGTGACCGACGCGCTCTACGACGCGGGCGCGGCCGACGTGCTCGGGCTCGTGCGCGGCGTGCCGCAGGATGCGGCGACCGTGCTGGTGGTCGGGCACGAGCCGACCGTGTCGCACGTCGCCGACGCGCTGGCGGGCCCCGGGTCGGACGGCGGCGCCGTTGCGCGCGTGCGCCCCGGCGTGCCCACCGCGACGTGGAGCCTGCTGGAGGTCGACGGCCCGTGGGCCCGGCTCGACCTCGGCGCGGCGCGGCTCGTGGCGGTCCGCACGCCCTGAGGCGGCATCAGCGCTCGCAGAACGCGTCGAGCGCGAGCACGGCGTCGAGGCGGTCGCGGACGACCGCGTCGGCCGCGGCCGCGAGGACGGGCTTGGCGTTGAACGCGACGCCGGTCGCGGCGGCCGCGAGCATGTCGAGATCGTTCGCGCCGTCGCCGATCGCGATCGTGCGCTCCAGGGGGATGCCGGTGCGTCGCGCGTAGTCGGCGAGCGTCGTCGCCTTGGCCGCGCGGTCGACCACGGGGCCGTCGACGCGGCCCGTGAGCCGCCCGTCGCGCACCTCGAGCCGGTTGGCGTGCACGAGCTCGATGCCGAGCCCCGCCGCGAGGGGCGCGACGACCTCGACGAACCCCCCGGACACGAGGCCGACCGGCCAGCCGCGGCGCTGCAGCTCGGCCACGAGCTCGCGCGCGCCCGGCGTGAGCTCGGCCTCGGCGAGCACGTCGTCGAACACGGTGACCGGCAGGCCCGCGAGCGTCGCGACGCGCTCGTGCAGCGACTGCGCGAAGTCGATCTCGCCGCGCATGGCGCGCTCGGTGATCGCCGTGACCAGGTCCACCGACCCGGCGCGCGCGGCGAGCATCTCGACGACCTCGCCCGTGATGAGGGTCGAGTCGACGTCCATGACGACGAGGCGTCGCGTGTCGGCGGGCGCGGCGGGGCGGGTGTCCACGACCGGCAGGGTAGTGGCGGCCGGTCGGTGCCCGCGGCGGCGTCCGCAGGGTGTGCGGACGCCGCCCTCCCGCCGGCACCCGCCGACGGGAGGGCGCGGTTCAGTCCGTGATGATCGTGCCCTTGGGGACGACCGTGATGCCGCTGTCGGTCACCGTGAAGCCGCGCGCGCGGTCGTGCTCGGGGTCGAGGCCGATGCGGGCACGCTCCGGCACGACGACGTTCTTGTCGAGGATCGCGCGGTGGATCTGCGCGTACCGCTCGACCTGCACGCCGTCCATGAGCACCGAGTCGGTGATCTGCGCCCACGAGTGCAGCCGGATGCCGGGGGACAGCACCGACCCCGACACGGTCGCGCCCGACACGACCACGCCGGGGGAGACGATCGAGTCCGCGGCGTGCCCCAGGCGGCCCGCGCCCGCGTGCACGAACTTCGCGGGCGGCAGGCCCGTGTAGCCCGTGTACAGCGGCCACGCGTCGTTGTAGAGGTTGAACACCGGCTCGACCGAGATGAGGTCGTGGTTCGCGTCGAAGTACGACTCGATCGTCCCGACGTCACGCCAGTAGTCGCGGTCGCGGTCGGTCGAGCCGGGCACGTCGTTGCGGATGAAGTCGTACACGCCGGCCGTCCCGCGCTCGACGAACCACGGCACGATGTCCCCGCCCATGTCGTGGCGCGAGTTCACGTTCTCGGCGTCGACCGTCACCGCCTCGACCAGGGCGTCGGCGTTCGCGACGTAGTTGCCCATCGAGGCCAGGATCTCCAGCGGGGAGTCCGGCACGGGCGTCGGGTCGGACGGCTTCTCGCGGAACGCGGCGATGCGCGACGGGTCGCCGGGGACGGTCTCGATGACGCCGAACTGGTCGGCCATGCCGATGGGCTGCCGGATGCCCGCGACGGTCAGCTCGGCGCCCGAGTCGATGTGCGCGTCGACCATCTGCGAGAAGTCCATGCGGTAGACGTGGTCGGCGCCGACCACGACCACGATGTCGGGGCGCTCGTCGTCGATGATGTTGAGGCACTGGTAGATCGCGTCCGCGCTGCCCAGGTACCAGTGCTTGCCGACGCGCTGCTGCGCGGGCACCGCCGCGACGTAGTTGCCGAGCAGCGACGACATGCGCCACGTCTTGGACACGTGCCGGTCGAGCGAGTGCGACTTGTACTGCGTGAGCACGATGACGTGCAGGTACCGCGAGTTGATGACGTTCGACAGGGCGAAGTCGACGAGGCGGTAGATGCCGCCGAAGGGGACCGCGGGCTTCGCGCGGTGCGCGGTGAGCGGCATGAGCCGCTTGCCCTCCCCTCCGGCGAGGACGATGGCGAGGACACGCGGCGCTGGCATGTGCCCAACCTAGGCCCGAGACGCGTCCCGGGCGAGGTCACCGCGCCGCCGGGCGCTAGCGTGTCGCCTGGAGACCGGCGGTGGGCCGGTCACGACGGGAGGATCCGGTGCGCGTCGACCTGCTGACCCGCGAGTACCCGCCGCACGTGTACGGGGGCGCGGGCGTCCACGTGGCGGGCCTGACCGCGGTGCTGCGCGAACGCGTCGACGTGCGCGTGCACTGCTTCGACGCGCCCGTCGCGGAACCGGGCACGTACGGCTACGACGTGCCGGGCGGCCTCGCGGGCGCCAACCCGGCGCTCGCGACCATGGGCGTCGACCTCGCGATCGTCGACGGCATCGGGCGCGTCGACGGCGACGGGGCGCCGACCGACCTCGTCCACTCGCACACCTGGTACGCGAACCTCGCCGGGCACCTCGCGTCGCTGCTGCACGGAGTGCCGCACGTGCTGACGGCGCACAGCCTCGAGCCGCTGCGGCCGTGGAAGGCCGAGCAGCTCGGCGGCGGGTACGCGCTGTCGTCCTGGGTCGAGCGGACCGCCTACGAGTCGGCCGCGGCGATCATCGCCGTCAGCGGCGGCATGCGCGCCGACATCCTGCGCTCGTACCCCGCGGTGGACCCCGCGCGCGTGCACGTCGTGCACAACGGCATCGACCTCGACGGCTGGCGGCGCCCGACGTCGGACGACGACCTCGCGCACGCGCGCGCCGTCGTGCAGGGCCTGGGCATCGACCCCGACCGCCCGGCCGTGGTGTTCGTGGGCCGCATCACGCGCCAGAAGGGCCTGCCGTACCTGCTGCGCGCGGTCGAGGCGCTGCCCGCCGACGTGCAGGTCGTGCTGTGCGCGGGCGCCCCCGACACGCCCGAGATCCTCGCGGAGGTCACGGGCCTCGTCGAGGACCTGCGCACGCGGCGCACCGGTGTGGTGTGGATCGACAAGATGCTGCCGCGCGACGAACTCGTCGCTGTCCTCGCGCACGGCACGGTGTTCGCGTGCCCGTCGGTCTACGAGCCGCTCGGCATCGTCAACCTCGAGGCCATGGCCGTCGGGCTGCCGGTCGTGGGCACCGCCACGGGCGGCATCCCCGAGGTCGTCGACGACGGCGTGACGGGCTGGCTCGTGCCGATCGAGCAGGTGCAGGACGGCACCGGCACGCCGGTCGACCCCGAGCGCTTCGTGGCGGACCTGGGGGCCGCGCTCGTCGAGGCCGTGTCCGACCCGGCGCGCGCGGCCGCGTGGGGGGTCGCGGCGCGCCGGCGCGTCGAGGACCACTTCTCGTGGCACGCGATCGGCGAGCGCACGCTCGAGGTCTACCGGGGCGTGCTGGAGCGCTGAGCGTCGGCGGTCAGCCGCGGCGCAGCTGCGTCGCGGCGGCCGCCATCGCGCGGCGCGCGACCCGGTCGACCTCGCGCAGCGCGGTCGACCGCTGGTCGGCCTGCCACAGGTTCACCGCGCCGCCGTCGTCCTGCGTCGCGAGCGCGACGATCGCGCGCAGCCGCGCGGCGCTCGACAGCACGCGCACGCGCTGGCCCGCGACCCCGCCCGGCAGGCGCCCCGCGGGCAGCGCGCCGTCGCGCACCGAGGCGATGTCGTCGGCCGCGTCGGGCCGCCAGCGCTCGACCCCGAGCTGCACGAGCGCCTCGGTCGCGGTGAGCAGGCCCTGCCGCAGGTCGCGCTCGGCGTCCTCGAGCGTGCCGACCTGCGCCCACACGGCGGTGCGCCAGTCCGGCACGGGGGAGGTCTGCCACGTCACCAGGTGGCCGGGCTCGAGGTCGGACCCGAACCGCTCGACCTCCGGCACGAGCGCGAGCGAGCGCGCGCCGGCGCGCAGCAGCACGCACTCCCCGGCCTCGACGGCGGCGCCCGAGACCTCGGGCGGTGCCGCGACGGGCTCGCCGGGCACGGGCAGCAGCACGGCGACCTCGTCGACCGGGGAGCCCAGCCACGTGAGCCACGCGTCGAGCGCGAGCGTCTCGCCCTCGGACGTCACGGCGTGCGGCTCGTCGTCGTGCTGGACCGCGGCCAGCGCGCCGTCCCGGGAGCCGGGGGCCGTGAGCCACAGCGCGAGCAGGACGGAGCGGGGCAGGTCGAGCGAGGCAGCCACGGCACCACGGTAGGTGGTGCCGCGGCGTGCTCCGAACGACGTGCCCGCGACCCGGTCGCGCGCCGGAGACTCCCGGGTCAGCCGATCGCGTGCACGGGGGCCGCGAGCGGCACGCCCGACCCGTCGCGGCGCTCGTCGAGCGTCGGCAGGTCCACGGGCTGCCCGCCCGCGCCCGTCGCCCGCGCGGGTGCGGGGCCCACGTGCGCGAGGATCAGCGCGTCCTCGCCCTTGAGGAACCGGTGCGAGCGGACGCCGCCCGTCGCGCGGCCCTTGCCGGGGTACGCCGAGAACGGCGTCACCTTGGCGGCGCCGGCCTGCGTGCCGGGCAGCGCGGTCGACGTGCCGGACACCGTCACGACCACGGCGTCGTCCTGCGGCCGCACGACCGCGAACTCGACGACGCGGGCACCGGCGGCGAGGTTGATGCCCGCCATGCCGCCGGCCGCGCGGCCCTGCGGCCGCACCTGGGACGCGGGGAAGTGCAGCAGCGACGAGTCCGAGGACACGAGCACGAGCTCGTCCTCGTCACTCGCCAGGGCGGCCGCGACGACCTCGTCGCCGTCGCGCAGGCCGATCGCCTCCCACGTGTCCCGGTTGGCCGGGACGTCGCCGGGCACGACGCGCTTGACGACGCCCTGCACGGTCGCGAGCGCCACGGGCGGCGCGTCGGCGCCCAGCGGCACGAGCGCCAGCACGCGCTCGCCGGTCTCGAGCGCGACCGCCTCGCCGACCGGCAGGCCGCCCGAGAGCGACGGCGGGCC
Organism: Cellulomonas sp. FA1; assembly: GCF_000986825.1. NCBI lineage: Bacteria > Bacillati > Actinomycetota > Actinomycetes > Micrococcales > Cellulomonadaceae > Cellulomonas > Cellulomonas sp. FA1. The sequence goes on from NZ_LBMY01000001.1 coordinate 765,818, forward strand.
GTCGGTGGGCGGCATGGTCGGCAGCTCCAGCACCGACAGCCGCACGACGCGGCCGCGGTTCGTCAGCGCGCCCACCTCGGCGCGCGCGGTCGTCGCGAGGGCCGACGCGACCACGTCGTGGCGGCTGCGCACCGTGCCGTCGCCCCGCACGGGCTCGACGTCCTCGGCGGTGCGGGCCAGCAGACCCGTCGCCGACAGCAGCGCCCAGCACGGCGTGTCGGGGATCTCCAGGGGCGCCGCGGCGGCCTTCGCCGACGTCGGCGCGCCCGCGGCGCCCGCGAGGCCCGTGCCGCCCGCGTGCTCGAGCAGGACCGTGCGGCGCGGCGTGCCGTACGTCGCGGCGACCTCGGCCATCTCGTCCGAGACGACCGTGCGCAGCAGCGCGTCGTCGCCGAGGATCGCCTGCAGCCGGGCGATCTCCTCGACCAGCTCGTCGCGCTCGCGCTCGAGCTCGAGGCGCGAGAACCGCGTCAGGCGGCGCAGCCGCAGCTCGAGGATGTACTCGGCCTGCGGCTCGGACAGGTCGAACACCGACCGCAGGCGCGTGCGCGCGGTCTCGGCGTCGTCCGACGTGCGGATGACCTGGATGACCTCGTCGATGTCGAGGATCGCCACGAGCAGACCCTCGACGAGGTGCAGGCGCTCCTGCCGCTTGGCCAGCCGGTACGACGTGCGACGACGCACGACCTCGAGGCGGTGGTCGACCCACACGCGCAGCAGGTCGACCAGGCCGAGCGTGCGCGGCTGCCCGTCGACCAGCGCCACGTTGTTGATCGAGAACGAGTCCTCGAGCGGCGTGTACCGGTAGAGCTGCTCGAGCACGGCCTCGGGGTGGAAGCCGGTCTTGACCTCGATGACCAGGCGCAGGCCGTGCTGCCGGTCCGTGAGGTCGACCGCGTCGGCGATCCCGGAGAGCTTCTTGTTCTGCACGCCCTCCTTGATCTTCTCGATGACCTTCTCGGGCCCGACCATGTACGGCAGCTCGGTGACGACGATGCCCTTGCGGCGCGGCGTGACGTTCTCGACGCGCGCGGTCGCCCGCGTGCGGAACGCGCCACGGCCCGTGCGGTACGCGTCGCGCACGCCGTCGAGGCCGACGATCTTGCCGCCCGTCGGCAGGTCCGGCCCGGGCACGAAGCGCAGCAGGTCCTCGAGCGTCGCGTCGGGGTGCAGCACGAGGTGCCGCGCGGCCGCGACGACCTCGACGAGGTTGTGCGGCGCCATGTTCGTCGCCATGCCGACCGCGATGCCCGACGTGCCGTTGACCAGCAGGTTCGGGATCGCCGCCGGCAGCACGCCCGGCTGCTGGAGCTTGTTGTCGTAGTTGGGGACGAAGTCGACGACGTCCTCGTCGAGCCCCTGCGTCATCGCGACCGCTGCGGGCGCCATGCGCGCCTCGGTGTACCGCGACGCGGCGGGGCCATCGTCGAGCGAGCCGAAGTTGCCGTGCCCGTCGACCAGCGGCAGCCGCAGCGAGAACGGCTGCGCGAGCCGCACCATCGCGTCGTAGATCGCCGAGTCGCCGTGCGGGTGCAGCTTGCCCATGACCTCGCCGACCACGCGCGCCGACTTCACGTACGGGCGGTCGGGGCGCAGGCCCATGTCGGCCATCTGGTAGACGATGCGCCGCTGCACGGGCTTGAGGCCGTCGCGCGCGTCCGGCAGCGCGCGCGAGTAGATGACCGAGTAGGCGTACTCGAGGAACGAGCCCTCCATCTCGGTCGCGACGTCGACGTCGACGATCTTCTCGACCAGGTCCTCGGGCGGCAGGTCGGGGGTCGCGGGACGACGCGCCATGGGCTGGTTCGCTCCTCGGTGCTGCGGTGCGGGCGGTGGGACGGGGCCCCGCCGCCGACGACGGACGGCCCTCGTGGTGCATTCTCCCCGTGCCGGGGGAGTCATCGGCGCAGCCGCGCCGCTAGCCTGGCGGGCATGGCCGACGTCGACCCCGGAGACGGGCACTTGGGCCCGGCGGCCGAGGGGGCCGCCGGAGCGGCACCCTACCCCGCGGGCTGGGAGGCGGACGTCGTCCTCACCGACGGCTCCACGACCCGCCTGCGTCCCATCCGCCCCGAGGACGCCGACGCGCTGCAGGCGTTCCACGTCGGGCAGTCCGAGCGCTCGACGTACCTGCGGTTCTTCGCCCCGCTCGAGCGGCTGTCGGACCGGGACCTCGACCGCCTGGTGCGGGTCGACCACGTGGACCGGGTCGCGCTCGTCGCGCTCACGGGCGCACCCGACGCCGACGAGCCCGAGCGCATCATCGGCGTCGCGCGCTACGACGTCGTCGAGCCCGAGACCGCCGAGGTCGCGTTCAACATCGCCGACGCCCACCAGGGCAAGGGCCTCGCGTCGGTGCTGCTCGAGCACCTGGCCGCCGCGGCGCGCGAGCGCGGCGTGCGCCGGTTCGTCGCCGAGGTGCTGCCGCAGAACGGGCGCATGCTCGCGGTCTTCAGCGAGGCCGGGTACGAGGTGCGCCGGCGCACCGAGGACGGCGTCGTGCAGGTCACGTTCGGCATCGACCCGACGGACCGGTCGCTGGCCGTCGCGGCCGACCGCGAGCACCGCGCCGAGGCGCGGTCGATGCGCGCGCTGCTGACGGCGCGCAGCGTCGTGGTGGTCGGCCCCGGGCCCGAGCCCGAGCGCCCGCTCGCGGCGCGGCAGGCCGAGCGCGTCGTCGAGGGCCTGGCCGCCGCGGCGCGCGCCGGCACGATCGCGGTGCACGCGGTCGGCGTCGGCCACGGCGAGGGCCTCGGGGACGACGGCGTGCACCGGCACCGCCGGGTCGACGACGTGCCCGGGCCGGTCGAGCTCGCGGTCGTCGCGCTCCCGGCCGCGCAGGTGCTCGACACCGCGCGCCGGCTCGGTGCGCTGGGCGTGCGCGGGCTCGTGCTGCTGTCGGGCGGGTTCGCCGAGGCGGGGCCCGAGGGGCTCGCGCGGCAGCGGCTGCTGCTGGGCGTCGTGCACGGCGCGGGCATGCGGCTCGTCGGCCCGTCGTCGTTCGGGCTGCTCGCGACGCACGACGGCACGACGCTCGACGCGTCGCTCGCGGTCCGACCGCCGCGCCCCGGGCGCATCGGCCTGTTCTGCCAGTCGGCGCCGTTCGCGGTGACGCTGCTCGCGGCGGTCGAGCGGCGGGGCCTGGGGCTCGCGCAGCTCGTGTCGGCCGGCCACCGGGCCGACGTGTCGGGCAACGACGTCATGCAGTTCTGGGGCGAGGACGAGGGCACCGACGTCGTCGCCCTCTACCTCGAGTCGATCGGCAACCCGCGCAAGTTCACGCGCGTCGCGCGGCGCCTCGCGTCCCACAAGCCGGTCGTCGTGGTCGCGGCCGGCCGCACGGGCCACGTCGTGCCGCCCGGTCACGCGGTGCGGCCCACGCGCGCACCGCGCCGCACGTTCGAGGAGGTGCTGCGCCAGTCCGGCGTCGTGCGCGTCGAGAACGTGCACCAGATGCTCGACGTCGTGCAGCTGCTCGCGCACCAGCCGCTGCCGCGCGGCAAGCGCGTCGCGATCCTCGCGAGCTCGACGGGCGTCGCCGCGCTCGTGGCCGAGGCCGCGTCCGCCGCCGGGCTCGTGGTGACCGACCGCGTCGAGCGCATCGCCGAGGACGCGCGCGCCGACGAGGTGCGCGACGCGGTCGAGCGCGTCTACGGCGACCCGGGCGTCGACGTCGTGGTGGCCGTGCGCGTGCCGACGCTGGGCGTGCCGGACCCCGTGCTGCCGCGCGAGGTGGCCCGCGCCGCCGCGCGCACGGGGCTCACGACGGTGGCCTGCATGTTCGACCTGCACGGGCTCACCGCCGAGCTCGCGGCCACCGACCCCGAGGGGCGCGTGCGCACCGTGCCCGCCTACGCCGCGCCCGAGGACGCCGTGCTCGCGCTCGGCCACGCCGCGCGCTACGCGGCCTGGCGCGCGGCCGACCGCGGCACCACCGTGCACCCGACGGGCGTCGACCTGCGGGCCGCGCGTCGGCTCGTCGCGCGCGCGCTCGCGGAGTCCGGCGCGACCGACGGCGCCCCCGTGCCGCTCGACGCCGCGCAGACCGCCGAGCTGCTCGCGACGGTCGGCGTGCACGTGTGGCCCTCGATCCGCGTGCACGACGCCGACGAGGCCGTCGCGGCCGCCGAGCGGCTCGGCTGGCCCGTCGCCGTCAAGACGACCGTGCCCGCCCTGCGGCACCGGGCGGACCTCGGCGGGGTCCGCCTCGACGTCGCCGACGAGGCGGAGCTGCGCGCGGACGTCGCGGGGATCCTCGCGCTCGCGGCCGACCACGACCCCGGCGCGGGCGTGCCGCCGATCGAGGTGCAGGCGATGGCCCCGCACGGCGTCGCGTGCGTCGTGCGGTCCGCCGAGGACCCGCTGTTCGGACCGCTGCTGAGCCTCGGCGTCGCGGGCGACGCGGCCGACCTGCTCGGCGACGTCGCCTACGCCGTGCCGCCCCTGACCGACGTCGACGTCGCCGAGCTCGTGCGGACGCCCCGCGCCGCACCCCGGCTGTTCGGGTACCGCGGGCTGCCCGCGCTCGACGTGCCCGCGCTCGAGGACGTCGTCGCGCGGGTCGCGGTGCTGGCCGACGCGCTGCCCGACCTGCGCTCGCTCGAGCTCAACCCCGTGGTCGTGTCGCCCACCGGACTGGCGGTGCTCGGTGCGCACGCGTCGGTCGCCCCCGCGGACCGGGCCGACGCCGCGCGCCGGCTCGCGCGCGCATGACCCGCGACGACCGCGGCGCGCGCCGGCGCGGGCCCTTCGCGCGCCCCCGCGGGCGTGCCCGCCCGGGCGCGCGGGGATGGGAGGATGGGACCGTGCCCGCCCTCTCCACACCGCTGCGTCACGACCTGGACCGCGCCGGCTACTACCCCGAGCTGGTCGCCGAGGTGCTCGAGCTCGCGCTCGCCGACGAGATCGTCGTGGCCCACCTGGTCCACCCCGAGACGACGTTCGACGGCGCCGAGGTGCGCCGGCACGTCACGGTCCTCGCGCTGACGCCGACGCGGCTCGTCGTCACGCACGTCGACGACCACCCCGCGGACTCCGAGCACCCGTCGCCCAGCGCGCAGGCCACGACCGAGGCCGTGCCGCTCGGCGAGCTTCGCTCGGTGGCGTTCACGCACGTCGTGCCCAACCCCCAGGAGCACCACGCGGGCGACGGCGCGGCCGAGCTGACGCTCGCGGTCGGCTGGGGCGCGGTGTCGCGCGTCGACCTCGAGCCCGCGACCTGCGGCGACCCGCAGTGCGACGCCGACCACGGCCTGAGCGGCTCGATCACGCCCGACGACGTCGTGGTGCGCGTGAGCGCCGCCGCCGAGGGGCGCGACGCCGTGCTCGCCGCGATGGCGTTCGGCCGGACGCTGTCGGCGGCGACGACGCGCCGGTGAGCGGCACGACGGCCGCCGCGCTGCCCGCGCCCGACGACCTCGTCGCCCCCGTGGCGCCGGGCGGTGACGCGCGCTCGATCACGCACGTGCTGCCCGCGCTCGGCGACGCGCTGGGCGTCGCCGTGCCCGGCGGCGCCGCGGCGCGGTCGTTGCTCGGGCTGCCCGACGCGCGGCGCGTGTGCGTCGTGCTGGTCGACGGGCTCGGGCACCTCAACCTCGCCGAGCGGGGCGGCCACGCGCCGTTCCTGCGCTCGCTGCTGGCGGGCTCCGAGCCGCTGGTCACGACGTTCCCGTCGACGACCGCGACGGCGGTCGCGGCCTTCGGCACGGGGCGGGGCCCCGGCACGACCGCGATGCTCGGGTACACCGTCCGCGTCCCCGCGACCGGTCGGCTCGGCAATCTCGTGTCCTGGACCGACATGCCGCCCGCCGCGCAGTGGCAGCCGCACCCGACGGTCCTCGAGCGGTTCGCCGCGGCCGGCGTCGCGGTCACGAGCGTCGGGCCCGCGCGCTTCCAGGGGTCCGGCCTGACGGCGGCCGCGCTGCGCGGCGCGACGTACGCGCCCGCCGAGTCGCTCACGCAGCGCGTCGACGGCGTGCTGCGCGCGCTGCGCGAGCCCGGGCTGGCCTACCTGTACTGGCACGACGTCGACAAGACCGGCCACCACCACGGGTGGGGGTCGTGGCAGTGGGGCGAGGCGCTCACCGAGCTCGACGGCGAGCTCGCGCGCCTGGCCCGCTCGCTGCCGCGGGACACGCTGCTCGTCGTCACCGCCGACCACGGCATGGTCGACGTCGACCCGGCCCGGCGCCGCGACGTCGCGACCGACCCCGTGCTCGGCGCCGGCGTCGCCACCACGGGCGGCGAGCCGCGCGCGCTGCACCTGCACGTCACGCCGGGCACCGACCCCGGCGACGTGGCCGCGCGGTGGCGCGACGCGCTCGCGGACGACGCGGTGGTCCGCACGCGCGACGAGGCCGTCGCGGCCGGCTGGTTCGGCCCCGTGGACGCCCGCGTCCTGCCGGTCGTCGGTGACGTCGTCGTCGCGACGACCGGGGCGGCGACCGTCGTGGACTCGCGCACGCAGACGCCCGCGTCGATCGCCCTGCCGGGTGTCCACGGCTCCATGACCGCGCGCGAGATGCTCGTGCCGCTGCTGGTGCACCGGTGACCCGGAGGAGACGCTGATGGCCGAGCTGGTGTTCTTCTCCGGCACGATGGACTGCGGCAAGTCGACGCTCGCGCTGCAGATGCACCACAACCACGCCGCACGCGGTCGTGACGGCGTGCTGTTCACGCGGCAGGACCGCGCGGGCAAGGCGGTCATCTCCTCGCGCCTGGGCCTGCAGCGCGACGCGGAGGAGGTCGACGACACGACCGACTTCTGGGCCGAGGTCGTCACGCGCCGCACGCGCGGACGCGCGGTCGACTACCTCGTCGCCGACGAGGCGCAGTTCTACACGGCCGCGCAGGTCGAGCAGCTCGCCCGCGTGGTCGACGAGCTCGCGGTCGACGCGTATGCGTTCGGCATCACGACCGACTTCCGCGCGCGGCTCTTCCCGGGCTCGGCGCGGCTCGTCGAGCTCGCCGACCGGGTCGAGGTGCTGCAGGTGCGCGCGCTGTGCTGGTGCGGCGCCCGCGCGACCCACAACGCGCGCACCGTGGACGGCCTCATGGTCGTCGAGGGCGACCAGGTCGTCGTCGGCGACGTGGCGGCCGGTGCCGGCGAGGTCGCGTACGAGGTGCTGTGCCGTCGCCACCACGTGCGGCGCATGACGGCGCGGGTCGCCCGCGCGACCGTGCCGACCGGCCAGACGCTGCTGTTCGAGGACGACGACGCCGGCTGAGGCGGGCGTCCGCGCGTCAGCCGCGGATCGGGGGAACGCGCGGCGTCACTCGGGCTTGGCGCCGAACACGATCTCGTCCCAGCTCGGCACCTTGGCGCGCGTGCGCCGCGTCCGCCGCTCGGGCGCGGCCGGGCGCTCCGGCTCGGGTGCGGGCGCGTCGTCGGACGCCACCGGCTCGTCCGGCACGAGCGCGGGCACCGGAGCCGTCGGTGCGGCCGGCGCACGCTCGCCGCGCGGCGGCGTGAGCACGACGGCCTCGCGCCCCGGGTCGGCGTCGACGGGGTGCGCGCCGGGCACGTCGAGCTCGTGCGCCGTGGGCACGTCGTCACCGCCGCCGGGGCCGCTCGCCGAGAAGTCGAACGCGTGCTGCGGGCCGAAGCCCTCGAACTCCTCGTCGTCGCCCTCGAGCTCGAGGGGCTGCCGGACGCCGCGGCGCTGCCGCAGCTCGTCGAGCAGCACGTGCGTCGGCTCCGGCTCGGGTGCGGCCGGCTCCTGCATCGTGTCGAGGTCGAACACGACGTCGCGGACGGCCGCCAGGTGGCGCCGCGCCGCGGGCTCGTCGATCTCCGTCTCCGACAGCCAGCGGGCCTCGTCCTCGTCGGCCACGACCGTGCGGCGCACCGGGTCGTACGACCAGCGGGCCTCGCGCGGCTCCTCGGACACCACGAACCGCGCGACGACCGTCCACGGCCCCGTGCCCTCACGCGCGGCGTCCCACGACAGCGACGCGACGTCGACGCCGCGCGCCGCGAGGCGGTCCGTGACGAGCTCGCCCAGCAGCGGCGCCCCCGAGTCGCGGCCCACGCGCGTCGCGCGGGCCTGCTCGGCGACGTACTCGCGCTCGGCGAGCACGGGCCCCTCGTAGCGGCGGACCGACTCGACGGGCACGCCCGCGGCGTCGGCGACCTCCTGCGCGGTGGCACCGGCCCGGATGCGCGACTGGATCTCGCGCGGGCTCAGCGACCCCGCCTGCTCGGCCCGCAGCTGCTCGAGCTGCGGCCGGTCGCGGCGCACCGCCGCGCGCAGCGGGTCGTCGATGCGCACGCGGAAACGCTGCCCGTCGGCCGCGACCAGGACGAGGTGCTCCCCGTCCTCGTGGAGTCCGACCAGCTCCAGCTCACCCATACGACCTCCCGCTGTCCACGCAGGAGCCTGCCACCGATCCGCCCGGAACGCGTGCACCCCGGCCCGGTGCGCCGTGAGGTCGTCGTCACGTGCGGGAGGATGGCGCCGTGCTGCCCGAGCTGCCGGTCGAACCGGTCCTGGAGGTCGTCGGCGTCTTCGTGGCCGCCATGTCCGGCGCGCTCGCCGCCGTGCGCAAGCAGTTCGACCTGTTCGGGCTGCTCGTGCTGGCGTGGGCGACCGGTCTGGGCGGCGGCGTGCTGCGCGACCTGCTGATCGGCGCCGTGCCGCCCGTCGGCATCAGCGACGTGCGGCTCATGGGCGCCGCGCTCGCGGGCGGGCTCGTCATGTACTTCGGCCACCCGCGCCTCGAGCGCGCGCGCCGCGTGATCGTCGTGCTGGACGCGGGCGCGCTCGCGCTGTTCGCGGTGGTCGGCACGGTCAAGGGGCTCGAGCACGGCACGACCGCGCTCGCCGCGATCGTCGTGGGCGTGCTCACGGGCGTCGGCGGCGGGATCCTGCGCGACCTGCTCACGGGCGAGGTGCCGGTCGTCCTGCACCACCGTCAGCTCTACGCGGTGCCCGCGCTGCTCGGGTCGGCCGCGACGGTCGCGCTGTGGCACCTGGGGCTGGCCGGCGCCGTCGGCCTCTCCGCGGTCGCCGTCGGGGTGTTCGCGCTGCGCGTGCTCGCGCTGCGGTTCGACCTCAACGCGCCGGGGCCGTGGCGCGCACCGGGCGCCTCCCGCCAGCGATGACGGGCCCGGGGCCGGCGGCGGGCTGCGGCAGGATGGGTCCGTGACCGTCCCCGCCGCACCGTCCGTCACCGAGCTCGTCGCCGTCGCCGAGGAGGTCGCGCGCGCCGCCGGCCGCCTCGTGCACGACGGGCGCCCCGAGACCGTGGGCGTCGCCGCCACCAAGTCCAGCGCCGTCGACGTCGTCACCGCGATGGACCTCGCGAGCGAGGACCTCGTGCGCCGCACGCTCGCGCGGCTGCGCCCCGACGACGCCGTGCTCGGCGAGGAGGGGGGCAGCACCGCCGGCACCTCGGGCGTCACGTGGGTCGTCGACCCCATCGACGGCACCGTCAACTACCTCTACGGGCTGCCCGCGTACGCCGTGAGCGTCGCGGCCGTGGCCGGCGACCCCGACCCGGCCACCTGGACCGTGCTCGCGGGTTGCGTGCACGCACCCGCGACGGGGGAGACGTGGACCGCCGCGCGCGGCCACGGCGCCCGCCTGGACGGCCGCCCGCTCGCGCTGACGACCGCGCCCCCGCTGGACCGCTGCCTCGTCGGCACCGGGTTCGGGTACGTCGCGGACCGGCGCCGCGACCAGGCGCGCGTCCTGGCCGCGCTGCTCCCGCAGGTGCGGGACGTGCGTCGCATCGGCGCCGCCGCGATCGACCTCTGCCAGGTCGCGACCGGACGTCTCGACCTCTACTACGAGCGCGGCCTGCAGCCCTGGGACCTCGCCGCCGCGTCGCTCGTCGTGCAGGAGGCCGGCGGCGTCGTGCAGGGCCTGCGGGGCGCGCCCGCGGGGTCGGCGATGACCGTCGCGGGCGCCGCGGCGCGCGTCGGCGAGCTCACGACGCTGCTCGAGGACCTCGACGCCGACACCGGTCCGTGAGCGTGGGGCGGACCCGCGGGGCGCCCGGTCGCCCCGCGGGGGTGAGATCCGCCTCGTCCGGTCCGTCCCGAGGCGGCCTGGCCTGCGAGGACGTGGTCCGGTCGGTGACGGTTCGCCGGGTCTGACCACCTGGGCGCGCGTCCGTGTTCGCATCCGCGCCCGCGGTGGGGCACAATCCGTCCGCGCGGGGGGAACAAAACACTGCCGTGGTGCATTGATCCCGCGTACCACGACCCACTGCTGCAGAAGACGGAGTGTGACGCTCACACATGGCAACCGACTACGACGCCCCGCGCAAGACCGAGGAGGACCTGAGCGAGGACTCGCTCCAGGAGCTCCAGGCCCGGCGCTCCGACAAGAACTCGGGCGTGGTGGACGAGGACGAGACGGAGGCGGCCGAGGGGTTCGAGCTCCCCGGCGCCGACCTGTCCGGCGAAGAGCTGTCCGTCCGCGTCCTGCCCCGACAGGCCGACGAGTTCACGTGCTCGTCGTGCTTCCTGGTGCACCACCGCAGCCAGCTCGCGTACGAGCGCAACGGCCAGCCCGTGTGCTCGGAGTGCGCGGCCTGACGTCGCCCACGACGCCTCGACCGGCCGGTCGCCCCTGCGGGGGTGGCCGGCCGTCGTCGTGTCAGGCGGCCGGCGCGCCCGCGGCCTCGAGCGCCGCGACGAGCGCGTCCGGGCGCCGCGTCGAGACGATCCAGTAGGGCGTCGGGTCCTGCGGGTCCTCGACCTCGACCCGGACGCCGCCGCCGATCCACGACCGCAGGCACGCGAACGCGCGGGCGTCGAGCGCCGGTCCCAGCTCGGTGCGCAGAGCGGCGCGGTCCAGGACGCGCGGGGCGCGCAGCAGCGCGACGGGGATGCGCGCGTTCCCCGCGCGCAGCACGCCGGCGACCACCTCGACGCGGGGTGTCGTCAGGACCGCTCCCGCCAGGCCGGCGAGCAGCGCGGCGACGCCGACGACGAGCGCGAGCCGTGCGTCGACGGGGACGAACGCGACCCCGAGCACGCCCGCGAACGCGACGACCCCGCCCCAGCCCACGGCGCCCGGCCACAGCCGCTCGCGGAAGGGCGCGCCCACGGCGGCGGTGCGCGGCGACGGGGGCTCGGACGAGACGGGCGTGACCGGGTCGGGCGTCGGGGTCATGCGCACAGGATCTCATCGTCGCCGGGCCGCGGGCGTCGTCCCGGACGGCAGCCGCACCGCGACGCGCGCGTCGCGGCGCCCCGGGCGCGGTAGGGTCGGCCCCCGTGACCGGGACCCACCGCACCGAGGACGTCCAGGTGCTGCTGCAGCGCCTCGACGCGGACCTGCCCGCCCCCGCGTACGCGCACCCCGGTGACGCGGGCGCCGACCTGGTGGCGCGCGTCGACGTCGTGCTCGGCCCGGGTGAGCGCGCGACCGTCCCCACCGGTGTCGCCATCGCGCTGCCCGAGGGGTACGCCGCGTTCGTGCACCCGCGCTCGGGCCTCGCGGCGCGCCACGGCCTCACGGTCGTCAACGCGCCCGGCACGGTGGACGCCGGGTACCGCGGCGAGATCGCCGTGACGCTGCTCAACACCGACCGCGAGCAGCCGCTCGAGCTGCGCCGCGGCGACCGCATCGCCCAGCTCGTCGTGCAGCGCGTCGAGCACGCGAGGTTCGTCGAGGTCGCGCAGCTGCCGGGCTCCGTGCGCGGTGCGGGCGGGTTCGGCTCGAGCGGCGGCTGGGCCGGCGCGGGTGCCGGAGCAGGCGCGGGCGCGGGCGCCGGGACCTGACGCGGGACCGGCCCCTGCGCCGGGATCGGAACTACTGTCGACGTCGCGGTCGTTGTGACGTCAGAGGACTGCAGGACGAGGGCGCTCGGCGCCGGTCGGAGGAAGCGAACGTGGGTCTGTTCCGTCGTGGCCCCAAGGAGGACGACGCGCGCGACGCCGCCGTCGACGTCCCGCAGGACGCCGCCGTCGCCGAGGTCGAGGCGGCCCCCGAGCTCGGTGACGCCCGCGGACCGTGGGACGTCGACGCGACGCACCCCGAGATGCCGCGCGTCGACCTCGGCGCCATCCGGCTGCCGCAGGTCGACGGCATGGAGGTGCGCCTCGAGGTCGACAAGGCGACCAACGTGGTGTCCGCGGTCGCCGTGCTCCTCGACGGGTCGTCGCTGCAGCTCCAGGCGTTCGCCGCGCCCCGGACCGAGGGCATCTGGGACGAGATCCGCGAGGAGATCGCCGCCTCGATCACGCAGCAGGGCGGCACCGTCGACGACCTGCCCGGCCCGTACGGCCGCGAGCTGCTCGCGCGGCTGCCCGTGCGCACCCCCGAGGGGCGCACGGGTCACCGCCCGGCACGGTTCCTCGGCACGGACGGACCGCGCTGGTTCCTGCGCGGCGTGCTCACCGGCCGTGCGGCGGTCGAGCCGGACGCGGCCGGGCGGCTCGAGGACCTCTTCGGGCAGGTCGTCGTCGTGCGCGGCACCGACGCCCGGCCCCCGCGGGACCTGCTGCCGCTGCAGCTGCCCGGCGGCGCCACGCCGCCGCCCCCGCCCGCGGCCCCCGCCTCGCGCCGCCCGAGCGCGGGCCCGAGATCACGGAGATCGGATGACCACGCTGCGCGACCGCGTGCGCAAGGCCCTCGCCTCGCAGGCCGAGATCGAGGCCGACGAGGAGCGCGCCGACGCCGTGAGCGTGCCCGGGTGCTGCCCGGTCGACGCGCTGCCGCACCGCGCGCGCGCCTCGGTGTCCGGCGTGCTGCGCTCCGTCACGCTGCGGCCGCGCGAGGGCGTGCCCGCGCTCGAGGCCGAGCTGTACGACGGCTCCGGGACGCTCGACCTCGTGTGGCTCGGCCGGCGCAGCATCGCCGGCATCGAGCCCGGCCGGCGGCTCAAGGTCGACGGGATGGTGTGCCTCGTCGACGGCCGCCGCACGATCTTCAACCCGCGCTACGAGCTGCGCGCCCGACCGGGGGAGTGACCCGATGACCGCACCGCGCGACGACGCCCGTGACGACGAGCCGGTCGTCCTCGACGCGGTCGACGACGTCGTGCCGCCCGAGGAGGGCGGCGCCCGCGGCCTGCGGTCGCTGACGGCCGAGCAGTTCTCGGCCGTCGACGCGCTCGGCGGCGTGCGCGGCATGGTCGAGGCGGTCGCGCCCGGGCTGCTGTTCGTCGTGGTCTACATCGCGGCGGGTCAACGCCTGCAGCCCGCGCTGATCTCGGCGGCCGCCGCCGCGGCGCTCGCGGTCGTCGCGCGTCTCGTGCAGCGCACGCCCGTGACGCAGGCGTTCTCGGGCGTGCTCGGCGTGGGCGTCGGCGTGATCTGGGCGTGGCGCACCGGCGACGCGGGCGACTACTTCGCGTACGGCCTCATCGTCAACGCCGCCTACCTCGTGGGCACGCTCGCGACGATCGTCGTCGGGTGGCCGCTCGTCGGGCTCGTCGTCGGGATGTTCAGCAACCGCGGCCCGCTCGCGGGCGGCACGTGGGGCGGTGCGCTCGAGTGGCGCGCGGAGCCCGCGCTGCGCCGCCGCTACGCGCTCGCGACCTGGCCCTGGGTGGCGATGTTCGGGGTGCGCCTGCTCGTGCAGCTCCCGCTCTTCCTCGCCGGTCAGGTCGTGTGGCTGGGCACGGCGAAGCTCGCGATGGGCCTGCCGCTGACCGCCCTGACGCTGTGGCTCAGCTGGATGCTGGTCCGCGGGTCAGCAGGCGCTCGAGCGCCTGCTCGTCCGCCTCGTGCCCCGTGACGAACAGCAGCTCGTCACGGCCCTCGAGCGTGTCGTCGGGGCTCGGCGCCAGCGGGCGCGCGTCGCGGACGATGCACGCGAGCACGGTGTCCGCGGGCCACTCGACCTGACCGACGCGCACGCCCGCGAGGGGTGAGCCCTCGGGCAGCGTGAGCTCGAGGATGTCCGCCTTCGACTGGTGGAACGTGAAGATCCGCACGAGGTCGCCGACGGCGACGGCCTCCTCGACCATCGCCGTCATGATGCGCGGCGTCGACACGGCCACGTCGACGCCCCACGCGTCGTCGAACATCCACTCGTTCTTCGGGTTGTTGACGCGCGCGACCGTGCGCGGCACGCCGAACTCCGTCTTCGCGAGCAGCGACACCACGAGGTTCGCCTTGTCGTCGCCCGTCGCGGCGACCATGACGTCGCACTCGTCGGCGCGGACCTCGCGGAGCGTGGGGAGCTCGCACGCGTCGGCCAGCAGCCAGTCCGCCTCGGCGACCTGCGCGACCCGCATCGCCGACGGCTGCCGGTCGATCAGCGTGACCTCGTGGTCGTGCGCGAGCAGCTCGCGCGCGATGGACCGGCCGACGGACCCGGCGCCGGCGATGACGACCCTCATGACTCCACCTTCGGGGGCGAGGTGAGCACACGCTCCACGGCCGGCGCGTCCTCGACGCGCAGCAGCAGGTGCACGGTGTCGCTCTCCTGCAGGACGGAACCGGCCGTCGGCAGGACGCCGTCGCCGTAGCGCGTGAGGTACGCGACGCGCGCGCCGCTGGCCTCCTCGAGCGCGCGCAGCGGGCGTCCCACCCAGCCGGCGTGCACGTCGACCTGCGCGAGCTGGATCTGCCCCGAGGCGTCGCGGTACTCGTCGGTCGTGCCCATCGGCAGCATGCGGCGCAGCACCTGGTCGGAGGTCCACCGCACGGTCGCGACCGTGGGGATGCCCAGGCGCTGGTAGATCTCGGCGCGGTGCGGGTCGTAGATGCGGGCCACGACGTTCTCCACGCCGAACGTCTCGCGCACCACGCGCGCCGCGAGGATGTTCGAGTTGTCGCCGTCGGACACCGCGGCGAACGCGTACGTGTCGTCGATGCCGGCCGTGCGCAGGGTGTCGCGGTCGAAGCCGAGGCCGGTGACCTTGTTGCCCTGGAAGTCGGCGTCGAGCCGGCGGAACGCGTCGGGGTTCTGGTCGATCACCGCGACCGAGTGGCCGCGGGCCTCCAGGGACTGCGCGAGCGTCGCCCCCACGCGCCCGCATCCCATGATGACGAAGTGCACAGCCGGTCACGCTATACCCCGCGGGCGCTCTCGCGCGCCCGTCGCGGCGGGTCCCGCGCGGGGCCTGTGAGCCGGGGGCCCCGCGGGCATACGATCGCTGCTCGTGTCGGACCTCGCAGACGCCGCCAAACGGCTCGTGCTCGGCCGGCCGGTCCGCAGCGACCGGCTGGGCCACACCCTCCTGCCCAAGCGCATCGCGCTGCCCGTCTTCGCGTCCGACGCGCTCTCGTCCGTGGCGTACGCGCCCGACGAGATCCTGCTGACGCTGTCGCTCGCCGGGCTCACGGCGCTGACCATCTCGCCGTGGGTCGGGATCGCGGTCGCGCTCGTGCTGCTCACGGTCGTCGCGTCGTACCGGCAGAACGTGCACGCCTACCCGTCGGGCGGCGGCGACTACGAGGTCGCGTCGGTCAACCTCGGGCCGCGCGCGGGTGTCACGGTCGCGAGCGCGCTGCTCGTGGACTACGTGCTCACGGTCGCGGTGTCGATCTCGTCGGGCGCGCAGTACGCGGCCACGGCGATCCCGGCGCTGCGCGGGCACGAGACGACGTTCGCGATCGGGCTGGTGGTCGCGCTGACGCTCGTCAACCTGCGGGGCGTCAAGGAGTCGGGGACCGCGTTCGCGATCCCGGTGTACCTGTTCATGGCGGCGATGGGGTCGATCGCCGTGGTCGGGGCCGTCCGCTACTTCACCGGCACGCTGCCCGCCGCCGAGAGCGCGGGCTTCGGCGTCGCGTCGGAGCCCGGGTTCGACCAGGGCCTCATGGGGCTCGCCGGCGGCTTCCTGGTGCTGCGCGCGTTCGCGTCGGGCTGCGCCGCGCTGACGGGCGTCGAGGCCATCAGCAACGGCGTGCCGGCGTTCAAGAAGCCCAAGTCCCGCAACGCCGCGACGACGCTGCTGCTGCTCGGGTCGATCTCGATCGCGATGATCCTGTCGATCCTGCTGCTCGCGCAGGCCACGGGCGTGAAGTTCGTCGACGACCCGGCGACGCAGCTGCTGCGCGACGGCGTGCCCGTCGGCGACGCGTACGAGCAGCACCCCGTCATCAGCCAGCTCGCGGCGTCGGTCTTCTCGGGCGTCGACGTGCTGTTCGTGGTGGTGTCGGTCGTGACGGGCCTGATCCTCGTGCTCGCCGCGAACACCGCGTTCAACGGGTTCCCCGTGCTCGGGTCGATCCTCGCCAAGGACGGCTACCTGCCGCGCCAGCTGCACACGCGCGGCGACCGCCTCGCGTTCTCCAACGGCATCCTCACGCTCGCCGCTGCCGCGATCGCGCTCATCTGGGCGTTCGACGCCCAGGTCACGCGGCTCATCCAGCTGTACATCGTCGGCGTGTTCGTGTCGTTCACGCTGTCGCAGCTGGGCATGGTCAAGCACTGGACCCGCGAGCTGCGCACCGAGCCGGAGCCGCGCGCACGGGCGCGCATGCGCCGCTCGCGCGTCATCAACACCGTCGGCCTCGGCATGACGGGCACGGTGCTCGTCATCGTGCTCCTCACGAAGTTCACGCACGGCGCCTGGATCGCGATCCTCGCGATGGCCCTGGTGTTCGTCGCCATGCAGGGGGTGCACGAGCACTACCGCCGCGTGCGCGCCGAGCTCGCGCTGGCCGACGACGAGCAGGGGGCACGCGCGCTGCCGAGCCGCGTGCACGCGGTCGTGCTGGTGTCGCACCTGCACCGCCCGACCATGCGCGCGCTGGCGTACGCCCGCGCGTCGCGCCCGAACGTGCTCGAGGCCGTCACCGTCGGGGTCGACGCGGACGACGTCGCCGCGCTGCGCGCGCAGTGGGACGCGGCCGACCTGCCGGTGCCGCTGCGCGTGCTGGACTCGCCGTTCCGCGAGATCACGCGCCCGGTGCTGACCTACGTGCGCTCGATCCGCCGCGAGAGCCCGCGCGACCTCGTCGTCGTGTACATCCCCGAGTACGTCGTGGGGCACTGGTGGGAGCAGCTGCTGCACAACCAGAGCGCGCTGCGCCTCAAGAGCCGTCTGCTGTTCACGCCCGGGGTGGTCGTGGCGTCCGTGCCGTGGCAGCTCGCGTCGAGCGAGGGGCAGACGGGGCTCGAGGACCCGGTCCGGGGTACCGTGCCGCGTGGCTACTGACACCCCCGGCGCGACGGTCGACCTCGAGATCGGGCCCGTGGCCCACGGCGGGCACTGCGTGGCCCGGCACGACGGGCGCGTCGTGTTCGTGCGGCACACCCTGCCGGGCGAGCGCGTCCGGGCGCGGCTCACCGACGCCGCGCCCGACGCGAAGTTCTGGCGCGCCGACGCGGTCGAGGTGCTCGACGCGTCGCCCGACCGCGTGCCGTCGGCGTGGCCCGCCGCCGGACCCGGCGGGGTCGGCGGGGGAGAGCTCGCGCACGTCGCGCTGCCCGCCCAGCGTGCCTGGAAGTCCGCCGTGCTGGCCGAGCAGCTGCGGCGGCTCGCGCGCGTCGACCTCGCCCCCGAGGTCGCGGGCGTCCCCGGGGACGACGAGCGCGGTGGCCTCGCGTGGCGCACGCGCATCGACCTGCACGTCGACGCCGAGGGGCGCGCCGGGATGCGCCGGCACCGGTCGCACACGGTGCTGCCGCTGGCCGACATGCCGCTCGCGAGCGAGCACGTCGCGGCCCTCGGCCTGTTCGACCGGCGGTGGCCGGCCGGCACCCGCGTCGAGGCGGTCGCACCCGCGGACGGCGCGACGCCGATCGTCCTGCTCGACGGCGCGCCGTTCGACCTGCACGCGAACCGGCCCGACCCCCGGCCGAACGCGCGCGCCGCCGTGCGCGAGCGGGTCGAGGTCGGTGCGGTGACCTACGAGTACCGCGTGGCCGCGGCGGGCTTCTGGCAGGTGCACCGGGGAGCGCCCGCGCTGCTCACGTCGCGCGTGCTCGACGCGGTGGGCGACGTCGCGGGTGCCACCGTGCTGGACCTCTACGCGGGTGCGGGGCTGTTCTCGTCGCCGTTGGCCGACGCGGTCGGTCCCGACGGTCGGCTCGTGGCGGTCGAGGGTGACGAGCGTGCCGTGCGGGACGCGCGGCGCAACGCGCACGACCGGCCGCAGGTCGAGCTGCACGCGGGGGACGTCGCCGACGTGCTGACGGGGCGGCGCGGCGGCGTGCCCGCCGCGGCCGCGGCCGACGTCGTCGTGCTCGACCCGCCGCGGACGGGTGCCGGCCGGCGCGTCGTCGAGGCGGTCGCCGCGCTGCGACCCGAGCGGATCGTCTACGTCGCGTGCGACCCGGCGGCACTGGCGCGCGACGTCGCCCTGCTCGCCGAGCGCGGGTGGACGGGGCTCGAGATCACGGGGCACGACCTGTTCCCCATGACGCATCACCTCGAGGCGGTCGCCGTCCTCACGCGCTGACGTGGCGTGCGTGCGCGCGGTCGTCGTGCTCCGCGGCGTCGGCCCGCGCGTCGGCGGGTGACAGCCGATCGGGCCCGACCCACGCGCAGCCGTGGCAGACCGCCCAGTGCACGACCGGCTCGTCCTCGTCGTCGTACTCGAGCTGGGCGCCGGCGGGTCGGGTCATGCGGGTCCTCCTGCGGGGGTGTCGGGCCGGACCGGGTCGCCGGTCCGGTCGTCGGGGCGCGGTTCGAACAGGTCGGTGCACGGCGTGTCGAGGCGGTCGGCGATCGCGCGGGCGAGCTGCGGCGTCACGGTGCGGAGCTGGCCGTTCTCGAGCTGCCACACCGTGGCCTGCGAGCGCCGCACGAGGAACGCGAGCTCGCGCTGGGTGAGCCGTCGCCGCACGCGCCGCTCGCGCAGCAGCGCCGGGTCCTTCACGCGCATCGACCTCTCCCCGTGTCGTCGGGCCGCCCATCATCGCCGCCCGGCGCGCGCACTGACAAGTGGTGTGCGCACCATGGATGCGCGCTGCGCACCGCGGTGCGCGCCACTTGTCGGGCGGTGGCCGCGGATCGCCGCTCCCATCTGCGACGATGGCCCCGTCGCTTGTCACGCAGGGTGGCGCGGCGGAGGAGGTGGCTCGCCCGTGGAGGGTCCGACGACGCTCGCCGACCTCGTCGCGCTCGCGCGCGAGCGCCGTCCGGGGGAGTCGCTCCGTTCCCTCGCGCGGGCCGCGCAGGACGCCGGCTTCGCGGTCGTGCACACGACGATCGCCGGGATCGCGTCCGGCAGGTACGACTCCGTGCCCTCGCCCGAGACCGTGCGCGCGCTCGCGTGGCTCGCGGGAGTGGACGAGGACCGCGCCATGGCGGCCGCGGCGCTCCCCGTGCCCCGCGAGCCGCTCGCGGACGCGCTGCCCGCGGGCGTCGACGCGCTGGGGCCGCGCTCGCGACGTGCCGTCGTGGAGGTCGCGCGGGCGCTCGTGCGTGCCGAGGGCGCGGCGGGCGGCGCCGCCGACGGGCGGCTGGCCGCGGCGGTGCGCGACGAGGTCGCGCGCCGGCATGCCGCGCACGAGCTGCCCGCCCGGTTCCTGGTGCTGCCCGTGGACGACGCGGTCGAGGCCGTGCTGCGGGCCGCGCCCGAGCACGTCGCGGGTCTGGTCGACGCGACCGTCCTCGGGACGACGTGGGACGCGACGGCCGAGGGCTGGGCGGCGCGCGCCGGCGAGCCGGACCTGCCGCCCGTCCCGGACGCCGACTGAGCGCGCGTCGGACGTCCCGGGACGTCCGCACGCCCACCCGCCCGTCGGGCGGCGTCACGGCCTGTGGAGGGCCGGAGCGCGCGGCCGGTGGGGCGGGCTACCGTCGCCGCGTGGTGGAGCACCCCTGGCGGCGGCTGCGCGCCATGCCGCACGTGCGCCTGGTCTGGCGGCGGCTGCCGGGGGTCCTGGGGCTCACCGACGGGCGGTCGGTTGTCGTGCTGCACCCGGACCAGTCGCAGGCGCAGCGCCGGTGCACGCTCGCGCACGAGCTCGCCCACATCGAGCTCGGGCACGTGGGCGGCTGCACGCCGGCGCAGGAGCGTGAGGTGCGGGCGCTCGTCGCGCGCCGCCTGGTGCCCGACGACGCGCTGCTCGCGGCGTGGCGCTGGACGCGCCACCCGCGCGAGCTCGCGGACGAGCTCGGCGTGGACGTGGCGACCGTCCTCGACCGGCTCGCGGGCCTCGACGAGGCCGGGCGCGCCCGCCTGCGCGCGGTCGACGACGGCGTCGCGTGACGTGCGCGCGGCCGGCGGTCGCGGCGCCCGTGCCGACGTCCTAGCGTGGGACGTGCGGCGCCGCACGGGCGGCGCGACGTCCATCCAGCGGAAGTCCCCGGGAGGTCACCATGACGGAGTCGCAGGACCGCGCGAGCCGGCTGGCCGAGGCCAAGCGCCTCGTGACCCAGGAGCTGCACAAGCAGGGCACGCCCGAGTACGACCCGCGCGCGTACGAGCGCGCCGTCGAGGCCGAGCGCAAGGCCGCCGAGGCGCTGCGCGCGCAGCAGGGCTGACGCGTCGGGCACCTGCCGGGCGTCCGGTGGTGACGAGGGGCGGTCCGCACGGCCGCCCCTCGTGGCGTGTCGGGGTGCGCGCGCGGGGGAGCCGACGCGCTACGATGTATCTCGACATCAAGATATAAGTGCACGACGGCCCGGTGGACGCCGGGCCCGCGCCGCGGCGCGCGCACCTAGGCTGGTGCGTCGGCCGCCCCCACCGCCGGGCACCCCCAGACGAGCCCGGCACTCGCCAGCGAAGGAGCACCCGTGAGCAGCGTCGACAGCTTCGGATCGAAGGGCACCCTCGAGGTCGGTGACGCCTCGTACGAGATCTACCGCCTCTCCGCCGTCCCCGGCGTCGAGCGCCTGCCGTACAGCCTCAAGATCCTCGCCGAGAACCTGCTGCGCACCGAGGACGGCGCCAACATCACGGCCGACCACGTGCGCGCGCTCGCCGGCTGGGACCCCGACGCCCAGCCCGACACCGAGATCCAGTTCACGCCCGCGCGCGTCATCATGCAGGACTTCACCGGAGTGCCCTGCGTGGTCGACCTCGCCACGATGCGCGAGGCGGTCGAGGACCTCGGCGGCGACGCGTCCCGCATCAACCCCCTCGCGCCCGCCGAGCTCGTGATCGACCACTCGGTGCAGATCGACGTCGCCGGCCGGCGCGACGCGTTCGAGCGCAACGTCGAGCTCGAGTACGAGCGCAACCGCGAGCGGTACCAGTTCCTGCGCTGGGGCCAGACCGCGTTCGACGACTTCAAGGTCGTCCCCCCGGGCACCGGCATCGTGCACCAGGTCAACATCGAGTACCTCGCGCGCGTCGTCATGGTCCGCGACGGCAAGGCCTACCCCGACACGTGCGTCGGCACCGACTCGCACACCACCATGGTCAACGGCCTGGGCGTGCTCGGCTGGGGCGTCGGCGGCATCGAGGCCGAGGCCGCGATGCTCGGCCAGCCGGTCTCGATGCTCATCCCGCGCGTCGTCGGCTTCAAGCTCACGGGCGAGATCCCCGCGGGCGTCACCGCGACGGACGTCGTCCTGACGATCACGCAGATGCTGCGCCAGCACGGCGTGGTCGGCAAGTTCGTCGAGTTCTACGGCGAGGGCGTCGCCTCGGTGCCGCTCGCGAACCGCGCGACCATCGGCAACATGAGCCCCGAGTTCGGCTCGACGGCCGCGATCTTCCCGATCGACTCCGTCACGCTCGACTACCTGCGCCTCACCGGCCGCAGCGAGGAGCAGCTCGCGCTCGTCGAGGCGTACGCGCAGGAGCAGGGCCTGTGGCACGACCCGTCGCGCGAGCCCGTGTTCTCCGAGTACCTCGAGCTCGACCTGTCGACCGTCGTGCCGTCGATCGCCGGGCCCAAGCGCCCGCAGGACCGCATCGAGCTCTCGCGCGCCAAGGAGCAGTTCCAGCGCGACCTGCCGACCTACGCGCCCGAGGTGCTCAACGGCGTCGACGAGGCCGAGCGCGAGTCGTTCCCCGCGTCCGACGCGCCGGCGATCACCGACACCGCGGCGCGCCGCTACCCGGTCACCGACTCCGAGGGCCGCGAGTTCGACCTCTTCCACGGCGCGGTCGCGATCGCGTCGATCACGTCGTGCACCAACACGTCGAACCCGTCGGTCATGCTCGCGGCCGCGCTGCTCGCCAAGAACGCCGTCGAGGCGGGCCTGAGCGCACGCCCGTGGGTCAAGACGTCGATGGCGCCCGGCTCGCAGGTCGTCACGAACTACTACGAGAAGGCCGGCCTCTGGCCCTACCTCGAGAAGCTCGGTTTCCACCTCGTCGGCTACGGCTGCGCGACGTGCATCGGCAACTCCGGCCCGCTCGACGAGAAGGTGTCCGAGGCCGTGCAGGAGCACGACCTCGCGGTCGCCGCCGTGCTCTCGGGCAACCGGAACTTCGAGGGGCGCATCAACCCCGACGTGAAGATGAACTACCTCGCGTCGCCGCCGCTGGTCATCGCGTACGCGCTCGCGGGCACCATGGACTTCGACTTCGACAGCGACCCGCTGGGCCGCACCGAGGACGGCCACCCGGTGTTCCTGCGCGACATCTGGCCCACGCCCGAGCAGGTGCAGGCGACCATCGACGCGTCCATCGACCGCCAGATGTTCACCGACGACTACGCCGACGTGTTCGCCGGTGACGACCGGTGGCGCTCGCTGCCCACGCCCGAGGGCGACACGTTCGCGTGGGACGCCGACTCGACGTACGTGCGCAAGCCCCCGTACTTCGAGGGCATGGGCGCGACGCCCGAGCCGGTCACCGACATCGCCGGTGCACGCGTGCTCGCCAAGCTCGGCGACTCGGTCACGACCGACCACATCAGCCCCGCCGGGTCCATCAAGGCGGACTCGCCGGCCGGGCAGTACCTCGCCGAGCACGGCGTCGAGCGCCGCGACTTCAACTCCTACGGCTCGCGCCGCGGGAACCACGAGGTCATGATCCGCGGCACGTTCGCGAACATCCGGCTGCGCAACCAGCTCGTCCCGGGCGTCGAGGGCGGTTTCACGGTCAACCACCTCACGGGCGAGCAGACGACCATCTACGACGCGTCGGTCGCCTACCAGGACGCGGGCGTCCCGCTCGTCGTGCTCGGCGGCAAGGAGTACGGCTCGGGCTCGTCGCGCGACTGGGCGGCCAAGGGCACGCGCCTGCTGGGCGTGCGCGCGGTCATCACCGAGTCGTTCGAGCGCATCCACCGCTCCAACCTCATCGGGATGGGCGTGCTGCCCCTGCAGTTCCCCGAGGGCGAGTCGGCCGACTCGCTCGGGCTCGACGGCACCGAGACGTTCGACGTCTCCGGCGTCACGGCGCTCAACGAGGGCACCACGCCGCGCACGGTCCGCGTCACGGCGACCAAGGCCGACGGCACCGTCGTCGCGTTCGACGCGGTCGTGCGCATCGACACCCCCGGCGAGGCGGACTACTACCGCAACGGCGGCATCCTGCAGTACGTGCTGCGCTCGCTGGTCGCCTGACCCGACCCGCACGCACCGACGGCCCGTCGGCTCCCGCGAGGAGCCGGCGGGCCGTCGTCGTGCGGTCGTCGTGCGTCCCGACACGCCGCGCAGGCGTGCCGCTCAGCCCGCGGCGACCTGCGCGGCCGTGTGCCGGCCCACCTCGGCCAGCACGGGGTACTCGTCCGGGTGCGCCAGCAGCACCGCGACGTACGACGCCGCCCACGCCCGCGCCCGGGCCCAAGTCGCGGCGTCCCAGCCGCGCATCTCCTGCGTCCGCGCGACGAACGCCGCGCGTCCCGCCGCGTCGAACGTCATCCAGGCCGTCGCGAGGTCGCTCGCCGGGTCGCCCGCACCCAGGTCGCCGAAGTCGATGAGCCCCGTGAGGTGCGCGCCGTCGGCCACCAGGTTGCCGGGGTGCGGGTCGCCGTGCACCCACACCGCGGGGCGGTCCCACACCGGGGCGTCGACGCCCGCGTCGAGGGCGGCGCGCAGCGCGGCGACGTGCGGCAGGTCGTCGGTCGTGCGGGCACGCATCGTCTCGACGCGGTCGGCGAGCGGCACGCCCCGGTACGGGTTGCGCGGCGCGTCCGCGGGCGCGGGCACGTGGAGCGCCGCGAGCGCGTCGGCGAGCTCGGTCGCCCACGCGGCGCGGGGCGCGACGGGCAGCGCGGCGACCTGCGTCCCCGTCAGCCACGGCACGACGCTCCACGACCACGGGAACCCGCGGCCCGGGCGGCCCGTGCGCACCGGGGCGGGCACGGGCACGGGCAGCTGCGGCGCGAGGACGGCCAGCCAGCGCTGCTCGCGCTCGACCAGCGTCGAGGACAGGTCCCGCACCGGGAACCGGAGCGCGAGCGCGTCGCCCAGGCGCCAGGTCACGTTGTCCCAGCCGAACACGCGCCCGTGCAGCGGGAGGTCCGCGAGGTCGGGGTGCTGGTCGACCAGCAGCGCGCGGGCCAGGTCGGCCGTCACGTCGACCTGGATCTTGGGGTGGGGGGCGGCGGTCACGCGGCGACGGTACGAGAGCGTGACGGGCGACGTCGAACCGTCGCTGCCGCGCAGCCGCTCACGGCGTGACGGGGCGGGACGTGTCCCACGGCACCGACCAGCCCGCGGCGTCGAGCACGCCCGCGAGCACGAGCGCGGTGAACCCCCACACCACGACGCCGCCGTCGAGCTCGAACGCCGGGGTACGGACGCGACCGCGGGCGACGGGGTGCACGACGACCCCGCGGCGGGCGGGGTCGACGAGGTCGGCGACGGGAGCCCGGAACACGTCGACGGCCTCGCGGTGGTCCACCGCGGCGACGCGCGACGGCGTCCGCCACCACGCGAGCACGGGCGTGACGAGGTTGTCGCTCACGGGCAGCGGCACGTCTGCGAGCGTGCCGAGCACGTCGACGCCCGACGGCTCGAGACCGGTCTCCTCGACGGCCTCGCGCAGCGCCGCCCCGACGGGGCCGTCGTCGCCCGGGTCGATGCCGCCCCCGGGGAACGCGACCTGGCCGGGGTGATGCGACATCGTGGCCGAGCGGCGCTGCAGCAGCACGTCGAGGTCGGCCGGCACGCGCGCCGCGCCGGGGGAGCGGGCGGGCACGGCGTCGAGCGCGCCGAACAGCACGAGCACGGCCGAGCGGCGCGTCGTCGTGCCGTCCGGCGCGAGCCGCGACGGTGCGCTCGGCCAGACGACGCCGTCGCGCGCGACCCGCTCGAGGTCGGCGCGCGCGTCCCGCGAGGGCCGCGCCCCGGCGGCCGACGTCACGCGCGCGCCCGCACCTGCGCGGCGAACGCCGTGAACGTCGCGGCCGCGGCGGGCGCCATACCGGGCAGGACCCGCGCGCCGTCGGCGCGGATCCGTTCGGCCTCGCCGTCCTCGAGGTCGGCCGCCATCTCGGGCGTCGCGAGCCACAGGTCGAGCATCGCTGCGTCGAGCTCGGGGTGGAACTGCAGCCCCAGCGCGCTGCCCGCACGGAACGCCTGCACGGGCGTCGCGTCGGTCTCGGCGAGCAGCGTCGCACCGGGCGGCAGGTCGACCGCGTCGCCGTGCCAGTGCAGCACGGTGGGCGTCGCGCCGGCGGCGCCGAGACCGCTCAGCACGGGGTCGTCCGCGACGACCCGCACGGGCGCGAAGCCGATCTCGCGCGCGCTGCGCCGGTGCAGGCGAGCGCCGAGCGCCAGCGCGAGCAGCTGGTGACCCAGGCACACGCCGAGCACGGGCACGTCGGCGTCGACCGCGGCCGCGAGCAGCGTGCGTTCCGCGGCGAGGCCGGGGTGCCCGGCCACGTCGTCGGCGTCCATCGGGCCGCCCATCACCACGAGCCCCGCGAGCTCGTCGGGCCGAGGCAGGCGCGGGTCGGGCTCGTCGAGGACCGTGCGGACGCGGTACGGCACGTCGAGCGCGCGCGCGACCGCGCCCGGCCCCTCGTGCGGGGCGTGCGTGAGCACGAGGACCGGGCGCACGCCGGTCACCAGCCGTCGGGCAGCGGGCGGCCCTCGGCGTAGCCGGCCTCGGACTGGATGCCGACGACCGCGCGCTCGTGCAGCTCCTCGAGCGTCGTCGCGCCGACGTACGTCGCGGCCGAGCGCACGCCCGACGTGATGTGGTCGAGCAGGTCCTCCACGCCGGGGCGGCGCGGGTCGAGGTACATGCGCGAGTGCGAGATGCCCTCCTCGTACAGCGCCTTGCGGGCGCGGTCGAACGCCGACCCGCCCTGCGTGCGCGCCGCGACGGCCCGCGCCGAGGCCATGCCGAAGCTCTCCTTGTAGAGCCGGCCGTCGCCGTCGGTGTGCATGTCGCCGGGCGACTCGTGCGTGCCCGCGAACCACGACCCGACCATGACCTGCGACGCCCCCGCCGCGAGCGCGAGCGCGACGTCGCGCGGGTGCCGCACGCCGCCGTCGGCCCACACGTGCTTGCCGAGGCGCCGGGCCTCGGCCGCGCACTCGAGCACGGCCGAGAACTGCGGACGGCCGACGGCGGTCATCATGCGCGTCGTGCACATGGCGCCCGGGCCCACGCCGACCTTGACGATGTCCGCGCCCGCGGTGACGAGGTCGCGCACGCCCTCGGCGGTCACGACGTTGCCCGCGACGACCGGCACCTGCGGGTCGAGCGAGCGGACCGCGGCGAGCGCGTCGAGCATCTTGCGCTGGTGTCCGTGCGCGGTGTCGACGACGAGCACGTCGACGCCCGCGTCGAGCAGCTCGGCGGCCTTGGCGCGCACGTCGCCGTTGATGCCGACCGCGGCCGCGATGCGCAGCCGGCCCTGCGCGTCGAGCGCCGGGGTGTAGATCGACGAGCGCAGCGCGCCGACGCGCGTGAGCACGCCGACCAGCCGCCCGTCGTCGACGACGGGCGAGAACCGGCGGCGCTCGCGGTGCAGCTGCTCGAACGCGTCCCGCAGGCCCTGCGTGCCGCCCTGCTCGACGACCGCGAGGTCCACGGTGGTCGGGTCGGGCGTCATCACCTGGTCCACCTGCGTGAACATGTCGACGCCGCCGCAGTCCGCGGCCGTCACGACGCCCACCGGGCGGCCGTCGTCGACGACGACCGCGGCGCCGTGCGCGCGCTTGGCGATGAGCGTCAGCGCGGTGTGCACGGTGTCGTCGGGCGCGACGACCGTCGCGGTCTCGACCACCGGGTGCCGCTGCTTGACCGATGCGACGACCTTGCGGACCACCTCGGTGGGCGTGTCCTGCGGCAGCACCGCGATGCCGCCGCGACGCGCGACCGTCTCGGCCATGCGACGGCCCGCGACGGCGGTCATGTTGGCGACCACGATCGGGATGGTCGTGCCGGTGCCGTCGGACGACGCGAGGTCGACGTCGAAGCGGGACGTGACCTCCGAGCGGGACGGGACGAGGAAGACGTCGCCGTAGGTGAGGTCGGACGCGGCCGTGTGGCCGGGCAGGAAGCGCATGGGTGATCCCCTTTCCGAGGCATCCTACCGGCCGTCCCGCGGCGTCCCCGGGCGGCGCGAGCGGCTCCCGGCGCGTGCGCCGCGAGCGTCCGGGACGTGCGGGGGCGCCTGCCGGGCGCGCCGGTAGGCTCGCGCGCATGCTCGTCGCGCTCACCGGGGTCGGCCTGTCGGCCGCCGCCGGGCTCAACGCGTACGTCCCGTTCCTGGTGGTCGCGCTGCTCGCGCGGTTCACCGACCTGGTCGTGCTGCCGGCCGGTCTGACGTGGATGGAGAGCGGCTGGGCGATCGGCGTCGGGGCCGTGCTGCTGCTCACCGACGTCGTGCTCGACAAGGTGCCGCTCGTCGACACCGTGAACGACGCCGTGCAGACCGTGATCCGGCCCGCGTCGGGCGCCGTCGTGTTCGCGGCGACGTCGGCCGCCCAGGACCTCGAGGGATCGGCGTGGGTGCGCGACAACCCGTGGGTCCCGGTCGTCGCGGGCGTCGTCGTCGCGCTCGTGGTGCACGCCACCAAGGCGACCGTGCGGCCCGTCGTCAACGCGAGCACGGGAGGCCTCGGCGGCCCCGTCGTCTCGACCGTCGAGGACGGCGCCGCCGTCGGCCTCAGCCTGGTCGCGGTGCTGCTGCC
The DNA here is from genome assembly GCF_000986825.1 of Cellulomonas sp. FA1. Lineage (NCBI taxonomy): Bacteria > Bacillati > Actinomycetota > Actinomycetes > Micrococcales > Cellulomonadaceae > Cellulomonas > Cellulomonas sp. FA1. Next base: position 793,679 of record NZ_LBMY01000001.1, read on the forward strand.
GGTGCTCGTGCTCGTCGCGCTCGCGGCCGGTGCCGCCGTCGTCGTGCTGCTGCTGCGGCGTCGGCGCGCGCGACGGCGCGGGCCAGCGGCGCAGGACGAACCGGTCGCCGGGTCCTAGAGTGGGACGTCCGGCACCCGCCGGGTGACGCCCGGTGACGGGCAGGACGAGGAGGACCACGTGGGGATGCTCGAGCGCATCTCGTCGCCGCAGGACCTGCGTCGGCTCTCGACGCACGAGGTGGACGAGCTGGCCGCCGAGATCCGGGCCTTCCTGGTCGACCAGGTCTCCCGGACCGGTGGGCACCTGGGGCCGAACCTCGGCGTCGTCGAGCTGTCGATCGCGCTGCACCGCGTGTTCGACTCGCCGCGTGACGCGATCGTGTTCGACACGGGTCACCAGGCGTACGTGCACAAGCTCCTCACGGGACGGCAGGACTTCTCGTCGCTGCGGCGCCGCGACGGCCTCTCGGGCTACCCGAGCCGCGCCGAGTCCCCGCACGACGTCGTGGAGAACTCGCACGCGTCGACCGCGCTGTCGTGGGCCGACGGCATCGCCAAGGCGCGCCAGGTGCGCGGCGAGACCGACCGGCACACGGTCGCCGTCATCGGCGACGGCGCGCTCACGGGCGGCATGGCGTGGGAGGCGCTCAACAACATCGCGGCCGACCCGGACCGCCGCGTGGTCGTCGTCGTCAACGACAACGGACGGTCCTACGCGCCGACGATCGGCGGGCTCGCGCAGCACCTCGACTCGTTGCGCACGACGCAGGGCTACGAGTCGGTGCTGTCGTGGGGCAAGACGACGCTGCGCCGCTCGGGGCCGCCCGGGCGTCTCGCGTACGAGGCGCTGCACGGCCTGAAGAAGGGCATCAAGGACGTCGTCGCGCCGCAGGGCATGTTCGAGGACCTGGGCCTGAAGTACGTGGGCCCGGTCGACGGCCACGACGAGCAGGCGGTCGAGCGGGCGCTGCGCAGCGCGCGCGCGTTCGGCGGGCCCGTGATCGTGCACGTCATCACCGAGAAGGGGCGCGGGTACACGCCGGCCGAGCAGGACGTGGCCGACCGGTTCCACGCGGTCGGGCGCATCCACCCCGAGACGGGGCTGCCGCTCGCGCCGTCGCGCTTCGGCTGGACCAGCGTGTTCGCCGACGAGATCGTGCGGATCGGCCGGCGTCGGCCCGACGTCGTGGCCATCACCGCGGCGATGCTGCAGCCCGTGGGGCTCGCACCGTTCGCGGCCGAGTTCCCCGAGCGCGTGTTCGACGTCGGGATCGCCGAGCAGCACGCCGCGACGTCCGCGGCCGGCATGGCGTTCGGCGGCCTGCACCCGGTCGTCGCGGTGTACGCGACGTTCCTCAACCGCGCGTTCGACCAGGTGCTCATGGACGTCGCGCTGCACCGCGCGGGCGTCACGTTCGTGCTCGACCGCGCCGGCATCACCGGCGACGACGGTGCGAGCCACAACGGCATGTGGGACCTCGCGATGCTCTCGATCGTCCCGGGTCTGCGCCTCGCCGCGCCGCGCGACGAGGCGACGCTGCGCACGGCGCTGCGCGAGGCGGTCGACGTCGACGACGCTCCGACGGTCGTGCGGTACCCGAAGGGTGCGATGGGCGACCCGATCCCGGCGCTCGAGGACGTCGACGGCGTCGACGTGCTGGCCCGGCACGACGGCGGCGCGTCGCGCGTGCTGGTCGTGGGGGTCGGGGCCATGGTGCCGACCGCGCTCGCGGTGGGCGAGCTGCTCGCCGGGCACGGCGCCACGGTCACCGTGGTCGACCCGCGCTGGGCGCTGCCCGTGCCGTCGGCGCTGGTCAAGCTCGTCGACGAGCACGACCACGTCGTGACGGTCGAGGACGGCCTCGTGGACGGCGGCATCGGTGCGCTGCTGGGGCAGCGCGCGCGCGAGGCCGGCGTCGCGACGCCCGTGCAGTCGTTCGGCGTGCCCGCGCGGTTCCTCGACCACGCGACGCGCGACGAGATCGTGGCGGAGCTGCGGCTGGGCCCGCACGACGTCGCGGCGGACGTGCTGACGGCGCTGCGCGCGCGCGACTGAGGGGGCCGCGGCGCGCCTGGCGGCGAGCAGGCGGCAGGTCGGTAGGTTTCCCTGTGGCCGGGGTCACGGGTGCTCCTGACCGTGCGAGGACCGAGGTCCCAAGACATCCCATCATTTGCTCAATAGCGTCGTGACATCGGCCCCGACGCAGGGAGTAGTCAGATGTCCATCACCGCTGTACCCAGCGACCGCAGCGACACCGCCGTACCCGCGGCCTGGGAGGGCTTCACCACCGGGCCGTGGACGGACCACGTCGACGTCCGCGACTTCATCCAGCGGAACTACACGCCGTACACCGGCGACGCGAGCTTCCTCGCCGGCCCCACCGCCCGCACCACGGGCATCTGGGACAAGCTGTCGGCGATGTTCCCCGAGGAGCGCGAGAAGGGCGTCTACGACGTCGACGCGACGACGCCGTCGACCATCACCGCCCACGCGCCCGGCTACATCGACGAGGGCAACGAGGTCATCGTCGGCCTGCAGACCGACGCGCCGCTCAAGCGCGCGATCATGCCCAACGGCGGCTGGCGCATGGTCCAGACGTCGCTGGAGACCTACGGCTACGAGGCGCCGCAGGAGATCATCGACATCTTCACCAAGTACCGCAAGACGCACAACGACGGCGTCTTCGACGTGTACCCCCCGAACGTGCGCGCCGCGCGCTCGTCGCACATCATCACGGGCCTGCCCGACGCGTACGGCCGCGGCCGCATCATCGGCGACTACCGCCGCGTCGCGCTCTACGGCGTCGACCAGCTCATCGCCGCGAAGAAGCTCGAGAAGGCCTCGCTCGACATGGAGCGTTCGGTCGAGGACGTCATCCGCGACCGCGAGGAGCTCGCGGAGCAGATCCGCGCGCTCGGCGAGCTCAAGCAGATGGCGGCGTCCTACGGCTACGACATCTCGCAGCCCGCGACCAACGCGCGCGAGGCCGTGCAGTGGCTGTACTTCGCGTACCTCGCCGCCGTGAAGGAGCAGAACGGCGCGGCCATGTCGCTCGGTCGCACGTCGACGTTCCTCGACGTGTTCCTGCAGCGCGACCTCGAGTCGGGTGCGCTGACGGAGGAGCAGGCGCAGGAGATCATCGACGACTTCGTCATCAAGCTGCGCATCGTGCGGTTCCTGCGCACGCCCGAGTACGACAGCCTGTTCTCGGGCGACCCGACCTGGGTGACCGAGTCCATCGGCGGCATCGGCGAGGACGGGCGCCCGCTCGTCACCAAGACGTCGTTCCGGTACCTGCAGACGCTGTACAACCTGGGCCCGGCGCCCGAGCCGAACATGACCGTGTTCTGGAGCGAGCGGCTGCCCGAGGGCTTCAAGCGGTACTGCGCGCAGGTGTCCATCGACACGTCTGCCGTGCAGTACGAGTCCGACGAGCTCATCCGCGCCTCGTGGGGCGACGACGCGGCCATCGCGTGCTGCGTGTCCCCGATGCGGGTCGGCAAGCAGATGCAGTTCTTCGGTGCGCGGGTCAACCTCGCCAAGGCGCTGCTCTACGCGATCAACGGCGGCCGTGACGAGATCTCCGGCAAGCAGGTCGCGCCGGTGTCCGCGCCCGTCGAGGGCGAGGTGCTCGACTACGACGACGTCATGGCCAAGTTCGACAAGACCATGGACTGGCTCGCCGAGACGTACGTCGACGCGCTGAACTGCGTGCACTACATGCACGACAAGTACGCGTACGAGCGCATCGAGATGGCGCTGCACGACCGCACCATCCTGCGGACCATGGCCTGCGGCATCGCCGGCCTGTCGGTCGTCGCGGACGCGCTGTCGGCGATCAAGCACGCGAAGGTCACGCCGCTGCGCACGGCCGACGGCCTGATCACCGAGTACGCGATCGACGGCGACTTCCCGACGTACGGCAACGACGACGACCGCGCCGACGACATCGCGGTGTGGATCGTGCGGCGCTTCATGGAGAAGATCCGCGCCGTCCCGACGTACCGCAACGCGCTGCACACGCAGTCGGTGCTGACGATCACGTCGAACGTCGTCTACGGCAAGGCCACCGGGTCGACGCCCGACGGCCGCAAGGCCGGCGAGCCGTTCGCCCCGGGCGCCAACCCGATGAACGGGCGCGACACGCACGGCATGCTCGCCTCGGCGCTCTCGGTCGGCAAGCTGCCGTACTCCGAGGCGCAGGACGGCATCTCGCTGACCTCGTCGATCGTCCCCTCGGGCCTCGGCCGCGAGAAGGACGAGCAGGTGACGAACCTGGTCGGCCTGCTGGACGCGTACATCCTGTCCTCCGGCTACCACATGAACGTCAACGTGCTGAACCGCGAGACGCTCCTGGACGCCATGGAGCACCCGGAGAACTACCCGCAGCTCACCATCCGGGTCTCCGGCTACGCCGTGAACTTCGTGCGGCTCACGCGCGAGCAGCAGCTCGACGTGCTGTCCCGCACGTTCCACGGCGCGGTCTGACCCACCGGTCCCCGGCCCGGCGCGCGCAGCGCCGGGCCGGGCGACCACCGACGTACCCTCGCAGCACCCACCCGACGACAGCGTGGAGGTCACCGTGACCACGACCGTGCAGGACGGCGCACCCGTCGTGCCGCTCGGCGTCCCGCTCGTCGGCGGGTCGCACACCCGCACCCAGGGCCACGGCACCGCGGGCCTGGAGACCACCGAGGCGGAGCGCTCCGAACGGCTCGCCGCGGTCCGCGAGGGCCGGCTCGGGTCGGTCCACTCGTGGGAGCTCGTGACCGCGGTCGACGGCCCCGGCACGCGCCTGACGATCTTCCTGTCGGGCTGCCCGCTGCGGTGCCTGTACTGCCACAACCCCGACACCATGGAGATGCGCCGCGGCACCGACGTCGCGGCCGACGAGCTCCTGGCCCGCATCGCGCGCTACCGCGGCGTGTTCAAGGCGACCGGCGGCGGCGTCACCATCTCGGGCGGCGAGCCGCTCATGCAGCCCGCGTTCGTGCGCCGGCTGGTCCGCGGCGCGGCCGCGATGGACGTGCCGGTCGCGATCGACACGTCGGGCTTCTTCGGCGCGCACGCGACCGACGAGATGCTCGACGACGTGTCGCTCGTCCTCCTGGACGTGAAGTCCGGCGACCCCGAGACGTACAAGCGTGTCACCGGCCGCGAGCTGCAGCCCACGCTCGACTTCGGCCGCCGCCTGTCGGCCCGCGGCACCCGCATGTGGATCCGGTTCGTGCTCGTGCCGGGCCTGACCGACGCGCCCGAGAACGTCGCGGCCGTGGCGGACTACGTCGCGTCGCTCGGCGAGGCCGTCGAGCGGGTCGAGGTGCTGCCGTTCCACCAGATGGGCCGCGACAAGTGGTCCGAGCTGGGCATGCGCTACGAGCTCGACGACGTCGAGCCGCCGTCGCGCGAGGCCGCCGAGGCCGTCCGCGACGTCTTCCGCGCGCGCGGTCTGACGACGTTCTGACCCCACCCTCGGCCCCGTGAGAGTGCGATCCAGTCGTCGCCCTCGTGCCCTTGAGAGTGCGATCCAGTCGCCAACCTCATGTCCGTGAGAGTGCGATCGAGTCGTCGCCACCCCGGGACCGTGACCACCAGAGCGCGATCGGGTCTGGCGGCGAGGGCGACGGCGGACGCGGTGGTCACCACCTCTGGCGAGCCAGCACGACCCCGGCGTGCCGGATGAGCTCGGCGACGGCTCTCTCGAGCGCGTTGCGGCTCCCGAGGACGTCGCCCCGGTGGACCCCGATGACGGTCCAGCCGAACCGGATCCGCAGGTCGTCCCGTCGACGTTCGTCGGCCCGTCGCTGCGCCACCGTCCGGTGATGGTGCTCGTCGCCGTCGTACTCGACGCCGACGCGGGCGTCGCGGTAGCCGAGGTCCAGACGGTAGACCTCGCGACCGCCGCGGCGGATCGAGATCTGCGCCTCGGGCCGGGGAAGGCCGGCCTCGAACAGCCGCAGGCGGAGCCAGGACTCGCCGGCCGACTCGGTCTGCGGTTCGCAGAGCTCGATGAGCCGACGGGCGCGCGCGATGTTGCGTGCCCCGGGCAGCTCGCGCGCGCGACGCATGAGTCGTGCGGGGTCGACGAGACCCGCGTGCGCGAAGGCGTCGATCGCGGCGAGGCCGATGTACCCGGGTGCGTACCGGGCGAGATCCAGCGCCGTGCGTTCGGCCGTCGTGGCGGGTATGCCACCGAGCTCGGTGACATCGGCCGCGGGCAACACGCCGGTCCAGCACTGCTGCCCGGGCCGTCGGACGCGAGGCACGGCCGTCGGGACGATGCACTGCAGGCGGGGTGGCGCAAGGTGCTGCCCGGGGGCGCGCGTGTCGACACCGTGCAGCCACGCAGCGGTCTCACGGCACACGGCGGCACCGCGGGGCAGCACCGTGCTGATCGCGCAGGCCCGTGTGGCGGGATCCTCGAGCAGGTCCCGACGGACGAGCACGCTCCGGAACAGCTGGACGTACCGTCCCGACGTGATGAGCCGGTGGCTGGCGGCCCAGGTGGAGCCGGTGGCGCGGAGGTGACGCATGTCGAGCACGGGGGCGTCCTGCATCCGCCCACGGTCGCGGTCACCGGGCCCGGAGGTGCACAGGGGGCTCGCGGCCGTGGACGTCTCTGCCGCACACCGACTCTGAGGGCGGCTCGGGGCATCGGTGACCACGGCGCGGCGCGCTCACGGCGACCCGGTCGCTGGATCGCACTCTCGCGAGCGGGTGAGTGGGCGTGCGGCGACGCGGTCAGCTGGATCGCACTCTTGCGAGTGTGGTTGGGGTGGGCGTGTGACTGGATCGCACTCTCGCGGGAAGGGTGGGGTGGTGGGCGAGGGCGGTGCGGTGACTGGATCGCACTCTCGCGAGAGTGGGCGGGGGTGGGCGAGGGCGGTGCGGTGACTGGATCGCACTCTCGCGGGAGGGGGAGGGAGGGGGCGGGTCAGGGGCGGGGGACGTTCGCGACCCCGTCGGGCAGCAGCCGACGTCCCAGGACGCGCTCGGCGTAGCCGCGGCGGTCCAGGTACGGCGTGATGCCGCCGAGGTGGAAGCCCCAGCCGGCGCCGAGGATCATGCACAGGTCGATCTGCTGCGGCGTCGCGACGACGCCCTCGTCGAGCATGTGCCCGATCTCGACCGTGAGCGCCGTGAGGACGGCGTCGAGCACGCCGGCCTCGTCGAGCGGCGTCGCGTCGGCCGCGCCCTCGCGGGCCGCGTCGAACACCGACTGCACCGCGGGGTCCACGCGCTTGGGCAGCCCGCGGGCCGCCGCCGGACGCACCACGGGCGTGCCCTCGGCGACGAGCTTCTCGAGCCCGGGGGAGCGCGGGAACCGGTCGCCGAGGTCGTCGCGCAGCGACGTCAGCACGTGCAGGCCGACCGCGGGTCCCACGAGGTCGAACAGCTCGAACGGCGGCATCGGCAGGCCCAGCGGGTCGAGCGCACGGTCCGCCACCTCGACCGGCGTGCCGTGCTCGACCGCGTCGACGATCACGCCGAGCAGCAGCACCAGCAGCCGGTTGACGACGAACCCGGGGCGGTCCCGCACGAGCACCGCGGTCTTGCGCAGCTGCGCCGCGACCGCGAACCCGGTGGCCAGCGCCTCGGCCGACGTGTGCTCGGCCTGCACGACCTCGACGAGCGGCATCGCCGCGACCGGGTTGAAGAAGTGCAGGCCGACGACGCGCTCGGGGTGGCGCAGGTCGGCGGCCATGCGCGTCACCGACAGGGCTGACGTGTTGGTCGCGAGCACCGCGTCGGGCGCGACCACGTCCTCGAGCTCGGCGAGCACGCGCTTCTTGAGGTCGAGGACCTCGGTGACCGCCTCGATGACGAGGTCGCAGTCGGTGAACACGGCGATGTCGGTCGAGCCCGTGACCTGGGCGGTGATGCGGGCACCGGCGTCGGAGGTCATGCGGCCGGACGACACGAGCCGCTCGACCGTCGAGCGGACCGTCGCGAGCCCGTGCGCGACGCGCTCCTCGTCCAGGTCGCGCATCACGACCGGGACCCCGAGCCGCTGCGCGAGCAGCAGCGCGATCTGCGCGGCCATGAGCCCGGCACCGACGACGCCGACGCGCGTGACCGGCCGGGCGAGCGCGCGGTCCGGGGCGCCGGTCGGCCTGCGGCCGGCCTGCACGAGCCCGAACGCGTACACGCTCGCGCGCATCTCGTCGCTCATGATGAGGTAGGCCAGCGCCTCGTCCTCCGCCGCGAACGCGGTGTCGCGGTCGGCGTCGCGCGCGGCCTCGAGCAGGTCGAGCGCGCGGTAGGGGGCGGGGCGCGAGCCGTGCACCACGGCGTCCAGGTGCCGGCGCGCACCGTCGACGACCGTGCGCCAGGTCGCGGCGTCGTCGAGCGGCCGCCGCGGCACGGTCACGTCGCCCGCGAGCACGCGCGCCGCCCAGCGCACCGACTCCTCGAGGAAGTCCGCGGGGTCGAGCACGACGTCGACGAGCCCGATCTCGGCGGCCTGCTGCGCCGTGAACGGCTTGTTCGCGGCGGGCCGGGTGAGGACCACGTCGACGGCCCGCTCGATCCCGACGAGCCGCGGCACGAGGTACGCGCCGCCCCACCCGGGGACGAGGCCCAGCCCGGTCTCGGGCAGCGCGAGCGCCCGCACGTCGGCCGACGCCGTGCGGTAGTCGCAGTTCAGCGCGACCTCGAGCCCGCCGCCGAGCGCCGCGCCGTTGACGAACGCGAACGTGGGCACCCCCAGCTCGCCCAGCAGCCGGTACGCGGCGTGGCCGCCGCGCCCGAGCGCGAGCGCGTCGTCGCGCGACGTCACGCCGGCGACCTGCGTGAGGTCGGCGCCCGCCGCGAGGTAGTACGGCTTGCCGGTGACGGCCAGGGCCGCGATCTCGCTGCGTGCGGCGCGCGCCTGCTGCGCGCGCAGCACCTCGGCGAGCTCGGCGACGCCGCGCGGCCCGAGCGTCGTGGGCTTCGTGTGGTCCAGCCCGTTGTCGAGCGTCACCAGCGCGAGCGTGCCGAGCCCGCCGGGCAGGCGGACGTCGCGGACCAGGGCGTGCGTGACGCGCTCCTCGCGCGGCGCGGTCGTGCTCATCGGGCGGCCTCCTCGCCGGTGAAGTGGGGGTTCTCCCAGACGACCGTGCCGCCCTGCCCCAGGCCGACGCACATCGTCGTGAGGCCGTAGCGGACGTCGAGGCGCTCGGCGAACTGCCGCGCGAGCTGCGTCATGAGCCGGACGCCCGACGACGCGAGCGGGTGTCCGACCGCGATCGCGCCGCCGTACGGGTTGACGCGGGGGTCGTCGTCGGCGATGCCGAACGCGTCGAGGAACGACAGCACCTGCACCGCGAACGCCTCGTTGATCTCGACGAGCCCGACGTCGTCGATCGTCAGGCCCGCGCGCTCGAGCGCGCGGCGCGTCGCGGGCACGGGCCCCAGGCCCATGACCTCGGGCTCGACGCCCGCGTACGCGAACGACACGAGCCGCATGCGCACCGGCAGGCCCAGCTCCTCGGCGACGTCCTCGGCGGCGAGCAGGCAGGACGCGGCGCCGTCGGTCAGGGGAGCCGAGGTCGCGGCGGTGACGCGCCCGCCGGGGCGGAACGGCGTGGGCAGGTCGGCGACCGCGGCGAGGGTCGTGCCGGGTCGCGGCGGCTCGTCGGCGGTCGCCAGGCCCCAGCCGCGCTCGGGGTCGCGCAGCGCGACGGGCACGAGGTCGGGCTCGATGCGCCCGGACGCCAGCGCCGCGGCGTACCTCTCCTGGCTCGCGACGCCGTACGCGTCGGCGCGCTCCTTGGTCAGCTCCGGGAACCGGTCGTGCAGGTTCTCGGCCGTGACGCCCATGTTGAGCGCGTCCGGGGCGACGAGCCGCTCGGCCAGGAAGCGGGGGTTCGGCTCGGCGTCGAAGCCCATGGGGTGGTGGCCCATGTGCTCCACGCCGCCCGCGATCGTCACGTCCTGCGCGCCGACCCCGATCGCCGCGGCCGTGGTCGTCACGGCGGTCATGGCCCCGGCGCACATCCGGTCGATCGCGAACCCCGGGACGGTCGGGGGCAGGCCCGCGAGCATCGCGACCGTGCGCCCGAGCGTCAGGCCTTGGTCCCCCTGCTGCGTGGTCGCGGCGAGCGCGACGTCGTCGACGCGCTCGGGCGGAAGCTGCGGGTGGCGGCGCAGCAGCTCGCGCACGGTCCGCACGGCGAGGTCGTCGGCGCGGGTGTGCGCGTACAGCCCGTCCTTGCGGGCGCGCCCGAACGGGGTGCGGACCCCGTCGACGAAGACCACGCTGCGGCCGTGCTGCGACCGGGCGGGGGCGGGGGAGGTGCTCGGCATCTGTCCTCCTGGGGGACGGCGGTGTCCGGTGGAGCGCGCGAGGTGCGTCGTCGCGTGGCCGGGACTATGGTCCCTGGACGCACGAAGTTACTCAAGAGTAACAGCGGCGGACCAGCGCGTTCCCGCGGCACCACCGAGCATGCCGGAGCATGCCCCCGACGGCGCGTCAGGAGGCCGCCGAGGAGGCGTCGCCGGGCTCAGGCCGTGGCGAAGGCCGTCGCGAGCCGGTCCGCGAGCAGCTCGACCTGCCACGCGCGCGCACCGCCCGCCGTCAGCGTCGCCGCGACCGCCGCGGCGTCCAGCGGGGCCGGCGGCGACCAGCACAGCCGCCGCAGCAGGTCCGGCTGCAGCAGGTTCTCGACGGGCACCGTGTGCTGCTCCGAGAGCTCGGCCACCACCGCGCGCGCCGCCGCGAGACGCGCGGCCGCCGCGGGGTCGCGGTCCGCCCAGGCCCGCGGCGGCGGCGGGCCGTCGCTCGCGGGACCGCGCGTCGCCGGCAGCTCGGCCTCGGGCAACGCGGTGGCGCGGTCGATCGCGCCCTGCCACAGCGCGGCACGTCGACGCGTGCCCTTGCCCATGAACGCCGGCAGGGCCGTCAGCTGGCCCACCGTGCGGGGCATCGCCTGCGCCGCGGCGACGATCGCCGCGTCGGGCAGCACCCGGCCGGGGGAGATGTCCCGCTCGCGCGCGTTGCGGTCCCGCGTCGCGTACAGCTCGCGCACCACCGCGAGCCGGCGGGCGTCACGGATCGTGTGGAGGCCCGACACCCGCCGCCAGGGCTCGGCGCGCGGCGCCGGCGGGGGCGCGGTGCGCACGGCCTCGAACTCCTGACGTGCCCACTCGGCCTTGCCGGAGACGGCGAGCCGCTCGGCCAGGACCTGACGCACCTCGACGAGGACCTCGACGTCGAGCGCCGCGTAGCGCAGCCACTCGGGGGGCAGCGGACGCGTCGACCAGTCGACCGCCGAGTGCTCCTTGGCCAGGCCCAGCCCGAGCGTGTCCGCGACGACCGCCGCGAGGCCGACGCGCTCCATGCCCAGCAGGCGCGCCGCGAGCTCGGTGTCGAACACGCGCGACGGTCGCATGCCCTGCTCGGCGAGCCCCGGCAGGTCCTGCGACGCCGCGTGCAGCACCCACTCGACGCCCACGAGCGCGTCGGACAGCGCCGACAGGTCCGGCAGGGCGATCGGGTCGATCAGCGCCGTGCCCGCGTCCTCGCGTCGCAGCTGCACGAGGTACGTGCGCTGGCCGTAGCGGTAGCCCGACGCGCGCTCGGCGTCGACCGCGACCGGGCCCGTCCCGGCGGCGAACGCCGCCACGGTCGCGGCCAGCGCCGCCGGCGTGTCGATGACCGGCGGCACGCCGTCGGCGGGCTCGAGCAGCGGGACCACCCGCGGCGGGGTCGGCTCGGCCTCGGGCTCCTCGTGCGACACCTCGGCCTCCATGACCTCCACCGTAGGTGACGCGGGCGGTGCGTCCGCGCAGGCCGCGCGCGCGTCGCGCGTCGTGCTCGTCACGCGCGCGGCCGCACCGGGGTCAGTCGATCAGGCCCGTGCGGATCGCGATGGCCACGAGCTCGGCGCGGTCGCCCGTGCCCAGCTTGCGGGAGATGCGCGCGAGGTGGCTCTTGACCGTGAGCGCGGACAGGCCGAGCTCCTCGCCGATGCGCCGGTTCGTGTTGCCCTCGGCCACGCGCGCCAGGACGCTGAGCTCGCGCGCGCTCAGCTCCGCGGTGGGAGCGGCGGGCACGGGCGCCGGCGTCGGCGGCGCGGGGCGGACCGGCGCCGCCGCGGGCTCGGTCGTCGACGCGACACCCCCGCGCAGCCCGCCCGTGAGCAGCGCGGAGAGCTCCCCGCGACCCGCGTGGCGCGCGAGCACGACCACGCGGTGGGCGCCGCGGCGCTGCAGCGTGCGCACGAGCGTGCCGCCCTCGCCGTCGGCGATCTGCGTGACCACGACGCACATCGGGTTGCGCGCGGGCGTCGACGGCGGCACGCGCCGCGACGTGGGCACGCCGGTGAGAGCGGTCGCGCGGCGGGCCTGCAGTTCACGGGCGTCGCGGCGGAGGGGCTCGATGGTCACGCCAGACCATCGGCAGGAAGGCCCGTCCACTTGAGGGAGAACCGCGTCAGCGGCGCGGCAGCGCGACGACCCCGTCGGGCAGCGGCGGCAGGCCCGCGGCCGTGCACAGCAGCGTCGTCCAGGCCGTCAGGTGCGGCGCGAGGTGCTCGTCCCACGCGGTCCACGACGCGCGGATCTCGAGCTCGGTCTGCTCGTCGCGGCGCTCGAGCGCGCCGAAGCTCTGGGACAGCACGCGCGTCACGGTGCCGCCCGCGGCGTGCGGCTCGACGCCCGCCGCGGTGAGCGACTCGGTGAACCACGACCACGCGACCTCGGCGAGCAGCGGGTCCGCGCCGACCTCGGGCTCGAGCGTCGCGCGCACGAGCGTCACGAGCCGGAACGAGCCCTCCCAGGCCTCCTGCCCCTCGGGGTCGTAGAGCACGACGAAGCGTCCCGACGCGAGGTCCTCGGCCGCGACGGACCGTCGCGCGGTGCGCACGTCGGCGGTCAGCGCGGCCGTGAACGGCGCGATCCGCGCGGGCCCGGGCACCTCGTCGAGCACCACCTCGGGTCGCACGGGCACGCCGCGCAGCGAGCGCAGCGCCCGGACGAACTCGGCAGGGACGTCCTCGGGTCCGGCGGGGGTCACGCGGCGAGCGTACGGGCGGGCCGCGCCGTCTCGGTCCCCGGCACGCCGGGGGAGGTGACGTCCGGGCGGTCTAGGCTCGTCGTCGCACCCGCACGTGCGCGGCGCGCGCCCGGCCGCAGCGGCCGGGGCGCCGCACGCGCCGTGCCCCCCGGCATGAAGGAGCGCACCTGATGTCTGTCCCGTCGTCGGCGGTCGGCACCGCGCAGATCGGTGTCACCGGGTTGGCCGTCATGGGCCGCAACCTGGCACGGAACTTCGCGCGGAACGGCTTCACGGTCGCGGTGCACAACCGCACGTACGCGCGCACGCAGTCGCTCGTCGCCGAGCACGGCGCCGACGGCACGTTCGTGCCCTCGGAGTCGATGGCGGACTTCGTCGCGTCGCTCGAGCGCCCGCGCAAGGTCGTCGTCATGGTGCAGGCCGGCGCGCCGACCGACGCCGTCATCGACGAGCTAGTGCCGCTGCTCGAGGAGGGCGACATCGTCGTCGACGCCGGCAACGCGCACTTCCCCGACACGGTCCGCCGCGAGGCCGCGCTGCGCGCCAAGGGCCTGCACTTCGTCGGGACGGGCGTCTCGGGCGGCGAGGAGGGTGCGCTCAACGGTCCGTCGATCATGCCCGGCGGCACCGCCGAGTCGTACGCGTCGCTCGGCCCGATCCTCGAGAAGATCTCGGCGAAGGTCGACGGCGTGCCGTGCTGCACCCACGTGGGCCCCGACGGCGCCGGCCACTTCGTCAAGATGGTGCACAACGGCATCGAGTACGCCGACATGCAGCTCATCGCCGAGGCGTACGACCTGCTGCGCAGCGGCCTGGGCGCGTCGGCGCCGGAGATCGGCGAGGTCTTCGCGGCGTGGAACACGGGCGACCTCGAGTCGTTCCTCATCGAGGTGACCGCCGAGGTCCTGGCGCACACCGACGCCGCGACGGGACGGCCGTTCGTCGACGTCGTCGCCGACGCCGCCGAGCAGAAGGGCACCGGACGCTGGACCGTGCAGAACGCGCTCGACCTGGGCGTGCCGATCACGGGCATCGCCGAGGCGACCTTCGCGCGTGCGCTGTCCGGCTCGGCGCCGCAGCGTGCCGCGGCGCGCGGCGTGCTCCCGGCCGACACGCTCGCGTGGAACGTCCCCGACGCCGGTGCGTTCATCGAGGACGTGCGCCTCGCGCTGTACGCGTCGAAGGTCGTCGCGTACTCGCAGGGCTTCGACCAGATCGCCGCGGCCAGCGAGCAGTTCGGGTGGGACATCGACCGCGGCGCGATGGCGCGCATCTGGCGCGGCGGCTGCATCATCCGCGCCAAGTTCCTCGACCGCATCACGCAGGCGTACGAGCGTGACGCGCACCTGCCGCTGCTGCTGGCCGACCCGTACTTCACGGCCGCCGTCGCCAACGGCGTGGCCGCGTGGCGGCGCGTCGTGTCGGCCGCGGCCGCGCACGGCGTGCCGACGCCGGCGTTCTCGTCGTCGCTCGCCTACTACGACGGCGTGCGGGCCGAGCGCCTGCCGGCGAACCTCATCCAGGCGCAGCGCGACTTCTTCGGCGCGCACACCTACCGCCGCACCGACCGCGAGGGCACGTTCCACACGGACTGGTCGGGCGACCGCTCCGAGCAGACCTGGTGAGCCGCCGCACGGGGGCCCAGGTGCCCGTCGCCCGGCTCCAGCCCGTGATCCTCGGCGGCGACGTCGGCGCGTACAGCCTCGCGCGGACGTTCCACGAGGCGTACGGCGTGCGCTCCGTCGTCGTGTCGACCGTGTCGACCGGGCTCGTGCGGCACTCGAGGATCCTCGAGAACGTCGTCGAGCCCGGCATCGACGACGGCCCGACGGTCGTGCGTCGGCTGCGCGACGTCGCGGCGCGGTTCGCCGACCGGCACCTCGTGCTGCTCGGCAGCGCCGACTGGCTGGTCCGGACGATCGTCGAGAACCGTGCCGAGCTCGAGGACCTGTACACGATCCCGTACGTGGACGTCGCGACGCTCGACCGCGTGACCGACAAGGTGCTGTTCGGCGAGCTGTGCGCCGAGCTCGGCATCGACCACCCCGCGACGGTCGTGCACGACGTGCAGGGCGGCGGCACGCCCGACACGTCGGGCCTGCGGTTCCCGGTGATCGCGAAGGCCGCGGACACCGCCGCCTACCACCTGGTCGAGTTCCCGGGGAAGAAGAAGGTCTTCACGGTCGACACGCCGGCCGAGCTCGCGGAGCTGCTGGGACGCGTGCAGGCCTCGGGGTACCAGGGCAGCTTCGTCGTGCAGGACCTCATCCCAGGGGACGACTCGGGCATGCGGATCCTCACGTGCTACTCGGACGCGAGCGGGAAGGTGCGGTTCTCCGCGTTCGGGCACGTGCTGCTCGAGGAGCACACGCCCGGTGCGCTGGGCAACCCCGCCGGCATCATCACCGGTCACGACGAGCAGATCGTCGCGCAGGCCACGCGGCTCCTGGAGCACCTGGGCTGGACCGGGTACGCGAACTTCGACCTCAAGCACGACCCGCGCGACGGTCGCACCGTGTTCTTCGAGCTCAACCCGCGACTCGGGCGGTCGAACTTCTACATCACCGCCGGCGGGCGCAACACCGCCGAGCTGTACGTGCGCGAGCACGTGCAGGGGCTCGACCCGCTGCCCGACGGCGCCGTCGACCACCTCACCGAGCCGCACCTGTACACGGTGCTGCCGCGGTGGCTGCTGCGCCGGTACGTGGCCGACCCGGCGCTGCGCGCCCGCACGCGTGCGCTCGGCCGGGCCCGGCGGGTGACGAACCCGCTGTGGTACCGCGCCGAGACCGACCCGCGGCGCCTCGCGTACCTCGCGGTCGCGCAGGCCAACCAGGTGCGCAAGTACCGCCGGTACTACCCGACGGGCGACGCGTGAGCCCGGCCCCGCACGACCCGGCGGCCCCCGCGGGGGCCGCCGGACGGGTCGAGGTCGGCGTCATCGGCGGCGTCGGCCCCGCGGCGACCGTGTGCTTCCTCGACCTGGTCGTGCGGCACACCGCGGCCGACCGCGACCAGGACCACGTCGACCTCGTCGTGCTGCAGCACTCCTCGATCCCGGACCGCACCGCGTACATCCTCGGGCGGTCCGACGAGGACCCCGGCCCGGTGATGGCGGCCGACGCGCGCCGCCTGGAGCGGCTGGGCGTCGGTTTCGTCGTCGTCCCGTGCAACACCGCGCACCACTTCACGGACGAGGTCGCGGCCGCCGTGGACGTGCCCGTGCTGAGCATCGTCGACGAGACGGCCGACGAGGTCGCCGCCCGCCCGGGCACCGCCCGCGTCGGGGTGCTCGCCACGAGCGGCACGCTCGCCGCACGCGTCTACCAGCGTGCGCTCGAGGCCCGCGGGCTCGAGCCCGTCGTGCCGGACGACGCCGACCAGGACGTCGTCATGGGCATCATCTACGACCAGGTGAAGGCCGGACGGCCGGCCGACGTCGCGGCGCTGCACGCCGTGGCCGACCGGCTCGGGGCCCGCGGCGCGGACGTCGTGGTGCTCGGCTGCACCGAGCTGTCCGTGGTCGCCGCGGAGCACGACCTGCTCGCCGACGCGCGGTACGTCGACTCGCTCGACGTGCTCGCTCGCCGCACGGTCGAGCGCGCGGGCTACCCGCTGCGCTGACGCGCGGGCTGCCCGCCGCGCCGACCGGCGGTCGACCTCGGGGCCCGGCCGGGTACGTCGCCCGGGGTCAGCCCAGCTCGCTCGTGCCCGAGTACAGGTGCAGCACGGGCACGTGCAGCTCGTCGCGCGCGCGGGACGCCCAGTCGGTGTGGAACGTGTCCTCGACCATGTGCGGGTACGTCACGACGACGACCTCGCGCACGCCGCCGCCGGCGACCGCGCCGCGCAGCGCGGGCAGCGGGTCGTCCTCGGTGATCTCGCCGGTCGCCTCGCGGCCCGCGGCGACGAACTCCGCGACGCTGCCCTCGACCTGCTCGGCCGCGGTCTGGCGCGCCTGCGTGCGGCTCGGCTCGTGGCCGGTCGCGCGCTCCCACGCCTCCTTGAGCTCGCCCATGCTCA
Source organism: Cellulomonas sp. FA1 (assembly GCF_000986825.1). Lineage (NCBI taxonomy): Bacteria > Bacillati > Actinomycetota > Actinomycetes > Micrococcales > Cellulomonadaceae > Cellulomonas > Cellulomonas sp. FA1. Next base: position 810,703 of record NZ_LBMY01000001.1, read on the forward strand.
GCGCGTCGATGATCCACGGCACGAGCGGGCGGTCGGTGTCGGCGGGCACGAGCACGCGGTAGGCCAGGGTCTCGTCGGCGTGCAGGTCGACGATGTGCTGGACGTCGGAGGCGGCGAGCGTGTCCTCGGCGAGGACGAGGATGGTGTCGGTCACGCCCCCGAGCCTACGGCCGCGCGCAGGTCCCAGCAGGTCAGCAGCGTGCCGTCCGGCGCGTGGAGCACGAGCCGCAGGTGCGCGGGGCGCGGCGGCGCGAGCCAGGGTGCGCCGTGCACGACGCGCGGAGCGGGCCCGGCGACGAGCGTCGGCGACGTGGTCAGGCACAGCTCGTCGACGACGTCGGCCGCGAGCAGGTCGCCCAGCAGGCCCGGACCGCCCTCGGCGAGCACGCGTGTCAGGCCGCGGGCCCGCAGCGCCGCGACGGCCGCGGGCAGGTCGGGGGAGTCGGGGTCGTCGTGGCCCGGCACGACGAGCGCGCGGTCGGGCCCCACGAGGTCGCGGGCGCGCGCGGCGCCGGCGGCGCCCGTGACGACGAGGGGCGGTCGCGCACCGGTCGCGAGGTCCGCGGGCACGTCGCCGCGGCGCGTCACGACCGCGAGCTCGACGACCTCCGGCACGCCGGCCGCCGTGCGGGCCGCGCGCAGGTGGTCCGCGACCGGCAGCTCGCGGTAGCCCTCGGCGCGCACCGTCCCGGCGCCGACGAGGACGACGTCGGCCAGCGCGCGCAGCACCGCGAACACCCGCGCGTCGGCGGGCGTGCCGAGCGAGCCCGAGCGGTCGTCGCCGCCCGTCGCGGCGCCGTCGACCGACGCGACCATGTTGGCGCGCACGTGCGGCGCGTCGCGCACGAGCAGCGCGACGAGCTCCGCCTCGCCCGGCACGGGCGCGAGGGTGCGCCGGTCGGTCACGGGCACGAGCACGTCGAGCGGGACGTCGGGGGGCGTGGGCTCCGGCACGCGGCCAGGTTACGAGCGGCCGAGCGTCGCGGCGAGCGCGGCCACGTCGCCCACGACGACGACCGCGGGGTTGCGCACACCGACCTCCCGGGCGCGGTCGGCGATCGTCGCGGCCGTGCCGAGCGTCGTGCGCTGCGTCGGCAGCGTGCCGTCCTCCACGACCGCGACCGGCGTCGTGGCCGCGAGGCCGTGACCGACGAGCCGGTCCATGTGCTCACCGAGCCGCCCGACGCCCATGAGCAGCACGAGCGTGCCGCGCAGCCGCGCGAGCGTCTCCCAGTCGGTGTCGGCGTCGTGCGCCGACACGACCGTCACCTGGCGCGCGAGGTCCCGGTGCGTCACCGGCACGCCCGCGGCGCCCGGCACCGCGATCGCGCTCGTGACGCCCGGCACGACCTCGACGTCCACCCCGGCGGCGAGGCACGCCGCGAGCTCCTCGCCACCACGTCCGAGCACGAACGGGTCGCCGCCCTTGAGCCGCACGACGCGCTGCCCGGCCCGCGCGCGCTCGACGAGCAGCCGGTTGATCTCGTCCTGCGTGAGCGTGTGCGCGTGGGGCGCCTTGCCCGCCTCGACGACCTCGACGCCCGGCTCGAGCTCGTCGAGCAGCGCGCGCGGCGCGAGCCGGTCGACCACCACGACGTCGGCCTCGGCGAGCGCCCGGCGTCCGCGGGTCGTGATGAGCCCCGGGTCGCCGGGACCGCCGCCGACGAGCGCCACGTGACCCGCGCCCGCGCGGTGCCGGCGCACGGGCAGCGCGCCCGTGTCCAGCAGGGTCTGCAGGGCCGCGCGCAGCGCGAGCGCCCGGCGCGGGTCGCCCCCCGCCGACACGGCGACCGTCACGTCGCCCGCGCGTGCGACCGCCGGGGTCCACGCGGTCGACGACGCCGCGTCGTCGGCGCGGACGCACCACGTGCGTGCGGCCTCGGCGTCGGCCGACACGGTCGCGTCGGTGCGCGGGTCGCCGGTCGCGGTGTGCACGAGCCACGCACCGTCCAGGTCGCCGGGCGCGTACTCGCGCGCGAGCCACGTGACGGCGCCGGCGGCCGCGAGGTCCGCGAGGTCCTCGCACAGCGCGGGCGCCACCACGCGGACCGCACCGCCGTCCGTCAGCAGCGAGCGCACGCGGCGGGCCGCGACCGGACCACCGCCGACGACCACGACCAGCCGCCCGGTGACGTCCAGCAGCAGCGGGTGGCGCGGGCTCATATCCCGGCCCCCGCGAGCCAGTCGTCGTCGCGCTCGTCCGCGCGCACGGGCGCCAGCCGGTCCAGCAGGGTCGGTCCGACCATGCCCGCCGCGAGGGTCGAGCCGTCCGTCGGGTCGACGAGGAGGAAGCCTCCCGTGCGCCGGTGCGTCGCGTAGTCGTCGAGCACGACGGGCTCCGCCAGGCGCAGCCGCACGCGCCCGATCGCGTTCAGCCCGAGCGAGCGCGGCGCGGCCTCGCTCGACGTGTCGGTCGCGTCGATCGTGCGCACGGTGTCGACCGGGTCCCACTGCTCGACGGTCAGCGTGTCGACGTCGAGCCGCGCGTCGACCTCGCGCAGCAGCCCTCGCACGGTGCGGGTCCCGATGCGCACGAGCACGCGGGCCCCCGGCACCGACCTGCGCTCCGTGAGCCAGCAGACCGTGCCGACCAGGTCCTGACCCGTCGGCACGGCCTCGTCGGCGGGGACCAGGACGTCGCCGCGCGCGACGTCGACGTCGTCGGCGAGGCGCACGGTGACCGACCGTGGGGCGTCCGCCGCCGCCAGCGGGCCGTCGAACGTGTCGATGCCGACCACGCGGCTGGTGCGCCCGGACGGCAGCACGCGGACCGCGTCGCCCACGCGCACGACGCCCGACGCGACCTTGCCCGCGTACCCGCGGTAGTCGGCGTGCTCGGGCGTGCGCGGCCGGATCACGTACTGCACGGGCAGGCGCAGCGGCTCGGTGCTCGCGTCGCGCGCGACCGGGACCGCCTCGAGCAGCTCGAGCAGCGTCGGGCCGTCGTACCAGGGCGTGCGTGCCGACCGCTCGACGACGTTGTCGCCCTCGAGCGCCGACAACGGCACCGCGTGCACCTCGGGCAGTCCGAGCACGCGCGCGTGGTCGGCGAACTCGCGCGCGATCGACCGGAACGTCGCGGCGTCGAAGCCGACCAGGTCCATCTTGTTGACCGCGAGCACGACGTGCGGCACGCCCAGCAGCGCCGTGAGCGCGGCGTGCCGACGCGTCTGCTCCAGGACGCCCTTGCGCGCGTCGACCAGCACGATCGCGAGCTCGGCCGTCGACGCGCCCGTGACCATGTTGCGCGTGTACTGCACGTGCCCCGGGGTGTCCGCCAGCACGAACGCGCGGCGCGCGGTCGAGAAGTAGCGGTACGCGACGTCGATCGTGATGCCCTGCTCGCGCTCGGCGCGCAGGCCGTCGGTCAGCAGCGCGAGGTCGACCGCGCCGCCGTCGCCGCCGCGTGCCGCGGTCGCGCGCTCGACGGCGGAGAGCTGGTCGGCCAGCACCGACTTGGTGTCGTAGAGCAGCCTCCCGATGAGCGTGCTCTTGCCGTCGTCGACCGACCCCGCGGTCGCCAGGCGCAGCAGGTCGCGGCGGGCGTGCCCGTCGTCGACGCCGGGTGCCGGCGCGTCGAGGACGTCGGCGGGTGCGTGCGTGCCCATCAGAAGTACCCCTCGCGCTTGCGGTCCTCCATGGCGGCCTCGGAGGCCCGGTCGTCCGCGCGGGTGGCCCCGCGCTCGGTGAGGCGGCTCGCGGCGACCTCGGCGATGACGTCGGCGACGGTCGCCGCGGTCGAGTCGACCGCACCCGTGCAGCTCATGTCGCCGACCGTGCGGTACCGCACGCGGCGCCGCTCGACCGGCTCGTCGGGGCGCGGCCCGCCCCAGTCGCCCGCGGTCAGCCACATGCCGTCGCGCGCGAAGACGTCCCGCTCGTGCGTGTAGTAGATCGACGGCAGGTCGATCCGCTCGCGCTCGACGTACCGCCACACGTCCAGCTCGGTCCAGTTCGACAGCGGGAAGACGCGCACGTGCTCGCCCGGCCCGTGGCGGCCGTTGTAGAGGTCCCACAGCTCGGGGCGCTGCCGGCGCGGGTCCCACTGCCCGAACTCGTCGCGCAGCGAGAACACGCGCTCCTTGGCGCGCGCCTTCTCCTCGTCGCGCCGCCCGCCGCCGAACACGGCGTCGAACCGGTGCGCCGTGATCGCGTCGAGCAGCGGCACGGTCTGCAGCGGGTTGCGCGAGCCGCCCGGCCGCTCCACGACCCGGCCGTCGTCGATCGCGTCCTGCACGCTCGCGACCACGAGCCGCAGGCCGAGCTCCGCGACGGTGCGGTCGCGGTACTCGATGACCTCGGGGAAGTTGTGCCCGGTGTCGACGTGCATGACCGGGAACGGCACGGGCGCGGGCCAGAACGCCTTGCGCGCGAGGTGCAGCATGACGATCGAGTCCTTGCCGCCCGAGAACAGCAGGACGGGGCGCTCGAACTCGCCCGCGACCTCGCGCATCACGTGGACGCCCTCGGACTCGAGCGCGTCGAGCTGCGTGAGCCGGGCCGGCGTCGTGGCCGGCAGGGAGGTGGTGGTGGTCGTCATGTGTGCAGCCCGCATTCCGTCTTGTTCCTGCCCGCCCAGCGCCCCGCGCGCGGGTCCTCGCCCGGTGCCACCGCGCGCGTGCACGGCGCGCACCCGATCGACGCGTACCCCAGCTCGCGCAGCGGGTTGAGCACCACGTGGTGCTCGGCGACGTACGCGTCGACGTCGTCCGCGGTCCACGCGGCGAGCGGGTTGAGCTTGACCTTGCTGCGCCGCGCGTCCCACCCGACGACCGCGATGTCGGTGCGCGTCGGCGCGTCCTCGCGGCGCATGCCCGTGATCCACGCGGCGTACGGTGCGAGGCCGCGCTCGAGCGGCTCGACCTTGCGCAGCGCGCAGCACAGGTCCGGGTCGCGGTCGTGCAGCCGCGGGCCGTGCTCGGCGTCCTGCTCGGCGACGGTCCGCAGCGGCAGCACGGTGCGCAGCCGCACGTCGGTGAAGGCCGCGTAGTAGTCGCGCGTGCCGATCGTCTCGGCGAAGTGGTAGCCCGTGTCGAGGAAGATCACGTCGATCCCCGGCGCGGCCTTGGCGGCGAGGTCGACGAGGACCTCGTCGCCCATCGACGACGCCAGCACGAGGTCGTCGCCGAACGTGTCCCGCGCCCAGCGCAGCACGTCGCCCGGGTGGGCGCCCTCGAGCTCGCGGCCCGCGCGCTCGGCCAGTGCGCGCAGCTCGTCGGCCGCCAGGCCCGCGGCCACCGGGGCGCTCACCGCGCCACCAGCCCGACGAAGCGCAGCGCGAACGCCCGCGCGCACGTGCGGCACTCCCACTGCCCGTGCGTCTCGCCCGCGGGCCACAGGTCCTCGCCCGCGCAGAACGGGCAGTAGTACGGCACCGCGCGCTGCCCGGCGTCGCTCGCGCTCATCGCAGGTCCTCCTCGTCCGCCCGCTGCACCCACTGCGCGAACAGCTCGCCCTCGGTGCGCTGCTCGTCGAACCGGCGCGTGACGCGCTCGACGTAGTCGGGCAGCTCGGCGGCCGGCACGCGCAGGCCGCGCAGCGTCTTGCCCAGCCCGCTGGTCAGGCCGAGCCCGCCGCCGAGGTGCACCTGGTAGCCCTCCTCGCCGTCCGCCAGCGCGCCCTTGAGCCCGATGTCGGCGGTCTGGATGCGCGCGCACGAGTTGGGGCAGCCGTTGAGGTTGATCGTGATCGGCTGGTCGAACGTCGGCAGCCGGTCCTCGAGCTCGCCGATCAGCGCCGCCGCGCGGCCCTTGGTCTCGACGATCGCGAGCTTGCAGAACTCGATGCCGGTGCACGCGAGCGTCCCGCGCCGGAACGTCGACGCGGTCCGGACGTGCAGGCCCAGGGACTCGAGCCCGTCGACGAGCGCGTCCACGCGGCCGGCCTCGACGTCGAGCACGACGAGCTTCTGCTCGGTCGTCAGCTGCACACGGTCGGACCCGGCCTCTTCGACGAGGTCGGCCAGCGCGGTGAGGACGGGGCCGGAGACGCGTCCCACGGTCGGTGCCGCCCCCACGTAGAACCGGCCGTCCTTCTGCGGGTGCACGCCCACGTGGTCGCGCCGGCCCGTCGGCGGGGGCGGCGGCTCGGGGCCGTCGGGCAGCGCGTACCCGAGGTACTCCGTCTCGAGCACCTGCCGGAACAGCGCGGTGCCCCAGTCGGCGAGCAGGAACTTCAGACGGGCGCGCGTGCGCAGCCGGCGGTAGCCGTAGTCGCGGAAGATCCCGGCGACGCCCGCCCACACCTCGGGCACGCGCTCGAGCGTGACGAACGCGCCGAGGCGCTTGCCGAGCATGGGGTTGGTCGACAGCGCACCGCCGACCCACAGGTCGAAGCCGGGGCCGAGCTCGGGGTGCACGACGCCCACGAACGCCACGTCGTTGATCTCGTGCGCGACGTCGTGGTGCGGCGACCCGCTGATGGCGGTCTTGAACTTGCGCGGCAGGTTCGAGAACGCCGGGTCGCCGATGTAGCGCTCGCGGATCGCGGTCACGGCGGGCGTGCCGTCGACGATCTCGTCGGCCGCGACCCCGGCGACGGGCGAGCCGAGGATGACGCGAGGCACGTCGCCGCACGCCTCCTGCGTGGTCAGCCCGACCGACTCCAGGCGTCGCCAGATCTCGGGGACGTCCTCGATCCGGATCCAGTGCAGCTGGACGTTCTGCCGGTCGGTGATGTCGGCGGTGTCGCGCCCGAACTCCTGCGAGATCCCGGCCACGGTCCGCAGCTGCGCGAGCGTGAGGGTGCCGCCGTCGCAGCGCACGCGCAGCATGAAGTACTCGTCGTCGAGCTCGTGCGGCTCGAGCGTCGCCGTGCGCCCGCCGTCGATGCCGGGGCGGCGCTGGGTGTACAGGCCCCACCAGCGCATCCGGCCGCGCAGGTCGTCGGGCGGGATCGAGGCGAAGCCCTCGAGCGCGTAGACGGTCTCGATGCGGTGGCGCACGTGCAGGCCGTCGTCCTCCTGCTTGAGGCGCTCGTTGGCGTTGAGCGGCTCACGCTGGTCGAACGCCCACTGGCCCTCGGGGCGCTTGGCCGGCTCGGCGAGCCGTGGGGTGGTCGTGGTCTGCGCCATGGGGCGCACCTCCGGGGATGCCGGGGCACGTGATCACGCGTCCGCGCACGACCGTCAGCGGTCGTACGGTTCGGGCGCGGACACGCGCCCGAGAGGGACGGGGCGGGTCAGCGGGTCCGCGGACAGCACGTGAACGGGACCGTGGGGGCGCAACAGCGCCGACACGCACAGGCGGTCCCGAGGAGGTTCACGTGACGAGGGTGACACGTGTCATGACGGCCAGTCAGCAGGTGTCCGGATCGCGAGACATGTGCTCAAGGAGTGGACGGCCGTCCAGGGGGCGGAGAGACGGCCCCGCGTCCCCGTCCCGCACGCGGTGCCGCGGACGTGGGACGTATCCTCGACCCTCGTGACGACCGCCGAGCCCACGGAGACGTCGGCCGTGCCGCCGTCGCTCACCGCGCGCCACCCCCGCGTCCCCGCCGACCGGCTGCTGGCCGAGCTCGCACCGCCGCGGCACTTCGCGCACGAGTCCTTCGCCACCTACCGGCCCGATCCCGCGCACGCGTCCCAGCAGCGCGCCCTGGACCGGCTGCGCGAGGTGGCGGACGCGCTCCGCGCGCCCGCCCGCTCCGGTCGCTGGTGGCGGCGCGGGGCCGCCCCCGCCTCGCCGGCCGTCTACCTCGACGGCGGGTTCGGCGTCGGCAAGACCCACCTGCTCGCGTCGCTCGCGCACGCGGTCGGGCGCGAGCGCACCGTGTACGGCACGTTCGTCGAGCTCACCCACCTCGTCGGCGCGCTGGGGTTCGCGGCGACCGTCGACGCGCTCGCCGCGCACCGGCTCGTCTGCATCGACGAGTTCGAGCTCGACGACCCCGGTGACACCGTCCTCATGTCGCGCCTGCTGCGCGAGCTCGCCGACCGTGGCGTCGCGCTCGCCGCCACGTCCAACACGCTGCCCGGCGCGCTCGGCGAGGGGCGGTTCGCCGCCGAGGACTTCCTGCGCGAGATCCAGGCCCTCGCGGCACGCTTCGAGGTGCTGCGCATCGACGGCGACGACCACCGGCACCGGACCGTCAGCACGCACGCCGCCCGCCTCGACGACGCCGCGGTCCGCGCCGCGGTCGCGGCGAGGCCGGGTGCCACGATCGACGGCTTCGACGCGCTGCTCGACCACCTCGCGACCGTGCACCCGAGCCGCTACGGCGCGCTGCTCGACGGCGTGCCCCTCGTCGGGCTCACCGGGGTCCACCAGGTCGACCGGCAGGACGTCGCGCTGCGGCTGGTCGTGCTGGTCGACCGGCTCTACGACCGCGACGTGCCGGTCGTGCTCGCCGGCGACGGGGCGGAGCTGTTCACCGACGCCATGCTCGCGGGCGGCTACCGCAAGAAGTACGCCCGGGCGCTGTCGCGGCTCGCGGCGCTCACGGTGCAGGGGGCCGCGACGACCGCGGCGCCGTAGCCGCGCCTGACGGACCTGCAGGTCCCGCGACCAGGATTCCTCGGCGCGCGGAATGGCACCCGTTCGGCGCGACCCGCCCGTCGCGCGACAACGGTCCAGTACGCGCCCCTCGTGGACGCATGTTCTCGACAGTCATCCGTGACGCACGTCCAGCGTCGGCGTTTGCTCGGGCACTTATCTGCTCTGACCGCGCCCGACGCCGGTGCGCCGGCGTGCCACGTCGGCCTCAGACGTTCTCCTGGAACGCCTCCCGCAGCCGCGCCTCGTCCTCGTGCGTCAGGTTGGTCTGCAGCAGCTCGCCCTGGATGCCGCGCTCGCGCAGCGCGCTCACGACGCGGTCCGGCACGCTCGTGGTCGCGAGCAGGAACAGCGCCGACGTGCCCGGCGTGACCTTCTCGCGGACCGAGCGGATGAAGTCGTCGTCGATGCCGACGTCGGTGAGCGCGCCGCCCACCGCACCTGCCGCGGCGCCGATCACGACACCGACGAGCGGCATGAAGAACAGCAGGCCGAACAGCAGACCCCAGAAGGTGCCCCCGAGCGCACCGACGGCCGCGAGGTCGTGCGCCTGGCGCGTCCGCGGCTTCTTCTTGTCGGGCTGCCACGAGACGGTCGCGGCGTCCTGCACCTGGACGAGCTCCTGCTTCTGCAGCTCCAGGAGCGCCTGCGCCGCCTGCTCAGCCCCCTCCGGGGTCTCGAACCTCCACACGCTGAGAGTGGCCGCGGTCGTCTCCTCGTCGTCGCGCGCCCCCGGCACGTCGCCGGGGGCCGTCACCCCAGGGTGGGCGCGTCGAGGGCCGCGCCGCGTCACCCGCCCCGGGTGATCCGCCGACCGCGTCGACGCGACGCGCGCATCACGCGAGCACGACGACGGCACGCGCGGGCACCTCCACGACGAGCGGGTCGCCGGCCGCGGCGGGCGGCCGCACGACCCCGCCGTCCCAGTCGGCGACGACGTGCACGGGCCGCTCGACCGGCACCGGGACGGCGGCGGCGACGTGCGCGAGGTTGACGACGACGCGCGCCGCGCCGCGGTGCACGACGAGCACCCCCTGCCACGGTCCGTCGTCGGCGCCCTGCGCGGGGTGCACGTCGACGAACGTGCGCGAGCGGTCGCCCGAGCCGAGGTCCGGCACGGCGCGCCGCAGCGCGACGAGCACGCGGTACCACTCGAGCAGCCGCGCGTGCCCGGGGCGCGTCGGCTCGTCCCAGTCGAGGACGCTCGCCGCGAACGTCGCGGGGTCCTGCGGGTCGGGCACGTCGACCGGGCCGCCGTACAGGTCCTGCCAGCCGTGCCCGCCGAACTCGCGGGTGCGGCCCTCGCGCACGGCGGCCGCGAGCTCGGGCTCGGGGTGGTCGGTGAAGAACAGCCACGGCGTGGTCGCGCCCCACTCCTCGCCCATGAACAGCAGCGGGCTGAAGGGGGAGAGCAGCACGAGCGCGGCCTGCGCCGCGAGCCCGCCGGCGTCGAGGCGCGCCGAGGGGCGGTCGCCGAGCGCGCGGTTGCCGACCTGGTCGTGGTTGGCGTCGAACACGACGAACCGGTGGCCGTCGACGTCCGCGGGCACGGGCGCGCCCCACGGGCGGCCACGGAACGTCGAGGGGCCCCCGTCGTGCACGAACACGCGCGTGAGCGCCGTGACCAGCGCGTCCGGCGTGCCGAAGTCGACGTAGTACCCGTGCCGCTCGCCGGTGACCAGCGCGTGCACGGCGTGGTGCACGTCGTCGGCCCACTGCCCGGTCATGCCCCAGCCGCCCGTGGCGGTGGGACGCAGGCTCACGACGTCGTTGAGGTCGGACTCGGCCACCAGGCCCAGCGGGCGTCCCAGGCCGTCGGACAGCTCCGCGACCTCGTCGGCGAGCTGCGCGAGCAGGTGACGCGGCGAGTCGTCGCGCAGCGCGTGCACGGCGTCGAGCCGGAACGCGTCGACGTGGAAGTCCCGCGCCCACCCGAGCACCGAGTCGCAGATCCACCGGCGCACGTGCTCCGAGCCGGGCCCGTCGAGGTTGATCGCGTCGCCCCAGGGCGTCTGGTGCGTGTCGGTGAAGTACGGGCCGAGCTCGTGCAGGTAGTTGCCCGACGGCCCGAGGTGGTTGTGCACCACGTCGAGGCACACCGCGAGCCCGTGTGCGTGCGCCGCGTCGACGAACGCCTGCAGCGCGGCCGGTCCGCCGTACGGCTCGTGCACGGCCGACAGCGCGACGCCGTCGTACCCCCAGCCGTGCCGTCCGTTGAACGCGGCGACGGGCAGCAGCTCGACGACGTCGACCCCGAGCGCGACGAGGTGCTCGAGCCGGTCCGCCGCCGCCGCGAGCGTGCCCTGCGGCGTGAACGTGCCGACGTGCAGCTCGTACGTCACGGCGCCGCGCACGTCGACGCCGCTCCACCCGTCGTCGGTCCACGCGAACCGGTCGACGTCGAACACGCGCGACGCGCCGTGCACGCCGTCGGGCAGCCACGTGCCGCGCGGGTCGGGGCGCGGCGGCCCGCCGTCGAGCGAGAACGCGTAGTCCGTGCCGTGCGGCAGCGCGACGTCGGCGCCCCACCAGCCGTCGTGCTGCGCGTGCAGGTCCGAGCGGTCGCCCGTCGCGGGCAGCACGAGCTCGACGCGCTCGGCGTACGGCGCCCACAGGCGCGGAGTCAGTGGCACGTGGTCCCCCCGGGGCCTCGTCGGGACGACGGATCAGGTCGGTGCTGCGTGCCGGCGGCCGCGGCCGACGGCACGCGTCAGGTGGCCTCGTGCACGAGCAGCGCGACCGGCAGGCGTTCGAGGACCTCGGCGACCGGGCGGACGCCACCGGGCAGCACCCGGTCGCTGAGGACGTCGTGCCACGTGCCCTCGGGTAGCGCGACCGTGTGGTCCGCCCACCCGCCGAGCCGCTCGACGGCCGCCGCGAGCCGGGTCGCGACCACCACGACCCGCGGAGCCCCCGCGGCCGTGCGCGCGTACGTGAGGGTGTGGCCCGAGGAGTGGGGCAGCGCGACGAACCCGGCCTCGGGCCCGACGAACGCGTCGGCGACGTCCCGTCGCACGCGCAGGGCCCGCGACGTCACGAGCATCTTCTCGTCGGCGAGCCCGCGCGCACCCGCGCCGTCGTCGAGCCGCGCGAGGCGCGCGGCGAGCGCGTCGGCGTCGACCGGGCGCCGGTTGTCGGGGTCGACGAGCGTCGGCCCCGGCACCTCGGTGCCCTGGTAGACGTCGGCCACCCCCGGCAGCGTGAGCTGCACGAGCTTGGTGCCGAGGGTCGCGGCACGCACGGCCTCGCGCGTGCGGGCGTCCCAGTCGCCGAGCAGGGCGAGCACGGCCGGGTCGGTGCGCGCGGTGCGCGCCGTGTCGAGCACCGCGCGCTCGTACGCCGCGTCGGGCGCCGTCCAGGTCGTGCGCGACTTCGCCTCGCGGATCGCCTTGGTGAGGTACTCGACCAGGCGGTCCTCGGCGATCGGGCCGTCGTCGGCCCACGTGCCCACCAGGGTCTGCCACAGCAGGTACTCGGTGCGCCCGTCGAGCAGCGTCCCGCGGTACCCGGCCGACGCGCGGCGCAGCTCCTCGACCAGCGCCGCCCACTCGCGCGGCAGCTCCGACAGCACGCCCAGGCGCGCGCGGGTGTCCTCGCCGCGCTTGGTGTCGTGCGTCGACAGCGTCGTCATGCCGAGCGGTGCCGTCGCCTGCGCGCGAGCCGCCCACGCCGCGAGGTCGGTCGGCGTCGTCGCGAACCGGGCGGGCTCGCCGCCGACCTCGCACAGCGCGACCAGGTGGGTCCAGCGGTAGAACGCGGTGTCCTCGACGCCCTTGGCCATGACGGCGCCGCAGGTCTGCTGGAAGCGCACGACGAGCTCGTCGCGCCGCGGGTCGCGCGTCCGGCCCGCGGAGCCGGCCTCGCGTCCGGCCAGCAGGTCGAGCAGCACGTCCATGGTGGCCTCGCGCTCGGGGCCCGTCCGGCGGCGGGCGCGCGCACCGGCGGCGGCGAGCACCGCGGCCGACGTGGGGGCGACCGGCTCGCCCGGCACGACGTACGCGCGGTACCGGTCGAACGCGACGAGCAGCTCGACCAGGCAGTCCTCGAGCGCGCGCCACGTGTGGTCGCGCAGCCGCAGGTCGTCGTGGCAGATCGCGGCCGCGAGGTTGGTCAGGCGGTGCACCTCGGCGTAGAGCGGCCCGTCGACGATCTCGCGCTTGGCCTGCTCCTCGACCTCCTCGAACGCGTCGGACACGTCGCCCGTCAGGCGGTGCATGACGGAGCCGAGCTGCGCCGCGCCGCCCGGGTCGACGAACGTCTGCTGCACGCGCCAGAGCGCCTCGTACCCCGTGGTGCCGGCGGTCGCCCAGTCGTCGGGCAGCTCCTCCTCGCCCGCGAGGATCTTCTCGACCACGACCCACGCGCCGTCGGTCGCCTCGCGCAGCCGCGCCAGGTACCCCGCGGGGTCGGCCAGACCGTCGGGGTGGTCGATGCGCAGGCCGTCCACGACGCCCTCGCGCAGCAGCCGCAGCGTGAGCGCGTGCGTCGCGTCGAACACGTCCGGGTCCTCGACGCGCACCGCGACGAGCGTCCCGACGTCGAAGAACCGCCGGTAGTTCAGCTCCTCGTCGGCGACCTTCCAGTACGCGAGCCGGTAGTGCTGCCGTTCGACCAGCTCGGCCAGCGGCAGCGCCTCGGTGCCCGCCCGGACGGGGAACACGTGGTCGTGGTAGCGCAGCACGGTGGACGGGCCCACGCCGGGCACGTCCTCCTCGACGAGCCGCAGCTCGTCCGCCGCGATCACGGCGCCGATGCGGTCGCCCAGCACGGGCATGAGCACCGCGCCGTCGCCCGCCGACCAGTCCACGTCGAACCACGCCGCGTACGGCGAGTCGGGGCCGTCGGTCAGCACGGACCACAGCGCGCGGTTGTGCCACACGGGGGTGGGCACGGCCATGTGGTTCGGCACGACGTCGAGCACGAGGCCCAGACCCGCGTCGTGCGCCGCCGCGGCGAGCCGCCGCAGCCCGTCCTCGCCGCCGAGCACGTCGGACACCCGGTCGTGGTCGACCACGTCGTACCCGTGCGTCGACCCGGGGGCCGCCGTCAGCACGGGGGACAGGTACACGTGCGTGACGCCGAGCGACGCGTAGTACGGCACGCGCGTCGCGACGTCGTCGAACGTGAGGTCGGCCCCGAGCTGCACGCGGTACGTCGAGACCGGGACCGGGTGCCCCGGCCGCACCGTGCGACGCTCGGGGACCGCGCGGTCCTCGCTCACACCTGCCCCTTGGCGATCCGCGTCGCCTCGCGGCCCGCGCTCGCGGCCGCGCCGCTGCCCGAGGCCCCGGGCAGCTCGCGCTCCGGCGGCCGGGTGAACAGCACCATCGAGCGCGGCGCGAGGGTCACGCGGCCGCGCGACCGGACCTCGCGCCCCGCCTTGACCTGGCCGTCGGTGTCGAGCACCGCGGTCCACACCGCGCCGTACTCCGCACCGGGCAGCTGGAACTGCTTCTTCTCCCAGTGCGAGTTGAACAGCAGCAGGAACGAGTCGTCGACGACCTCCTCGCCACGCGCGTCGGGCTCGTCGATCGCGTCGCCGTTGAGGAACACCATGACCGCGAACGCGTGGTCGGAGCCCCACGCCTCGTCGGACATGTGCGCACCCGACGGCGTCATCCACGCGATGTCGCGCAGGTCGGACTCGCCGCCGTGCTCGGCGGCGCCGGCGAAGAACCGGCGCTGCCGGAACACCGGGTGGTCGCGGCGCAGGTGGACGACCCGGCGCGTGAACTCGTGCAGCGACTGCTGCGCGTCGTCCAGGTCCCAGTCCACCCACGTGATCGGGTTGTCCTGGCAGTAGCCGTTGTTGTTGCCGCCCTGCGTGCGGCCGAGCTCGTCGCCGTGCGCGAGCATCGGCACGCCCTGCGAGAGCAGCAGCGTCGCGAGGAAGTTGCGCTGCTGGCGCGCGCGCAGCCGCTCGACCTCGGGGTCGTCGCTCGGGCCCTCGACGCCGCAGTTCCAGGACCGGTTGTGGCTCTCGCCGTCGCGGTTGTCCTCGCCGTTCGCCTCGTTGTGCTTGTCGTTGTACGACACGAGGTCGCGCAGCGTGAAGCCGTCGTGCGCCGTGACGAAGTTGATGCTCGCGATGGGCCGGCGGCCGGTGTGCTCGTAGAGGTCCGACGAGCCCGACAGGCGGCTCGCGAACTCGCCGAGCGTCGACGGCTCGCCGCGCCAGAAGTCGCGCACCGTGTCGCGGTACTTGCCGTTCCACTCGGTCCACAGCGGCGGGAACCCGCCCACCTGGTACCCGCCCTCGCCGAGGTCCCACGGCTCGGCGATGAGCTTCACCTGGGAGACGACCGGGTCCTGGTGGACGAGGTCGAAGAACGCCGACAGGCGGTCGACCTCGTGGAACTGACGTGCGAGCGTCGCGGCGAGGTCGAACCGGAAGCCGTCGACGTGCATCTCGGTGACCCAGTACCGCAGCGAGTCCATGATGAGCTGCAGCACCGCGGGCGAGCGCATGAGCAGCGAGTTGCCCGTGCCCGTGGTGTCGAAGTAGTGCGACGGGTCGTCGTCGACCAGCCGGTAGTAGCCCGCGTTGTCGATCCCGCGGAAGCTCAGCGTCGGGCCCATGTGGTTGCCCTCGGCGGTGTGGTTGTAGACCACGTCGAGGATGACCTCGATGTTCGCCGCGTGCAGCGCCTTGACCATCGACTTGAACTCCTGCACCTGCTGACCCGCGCCGGTCATGGAGGAGTAGCCGTTGTGGGGCGCGAAGAACCCGATGGTGTTGTAGCCCCAGTAGTTCGACAGCCCCTTCTCCTGCAGCGAGGGGTCGTTGACGAACTGGTGCACCGGCATGAGCTCGATCGCCGTCACGCCCAGGTCCGCCAGGTGCTCGACCACCGCGGGGTGCGCGATCCCGGCGTACGTGCCGCGCAGCTCCTCCGGCACCGCCGGGTGCTGCATCGTCAGGCCCTTGACGTGCGCCTCGTACAGGATCGTCTCGTGGTACTGGTGGCCCGGCGGGCGGTCGTGGCCCCAGTCGAAGAACGGGTTCACGACGACCGACGTCATGGTGTGCGCGGCGGAGTCCGACTCGTTGCGCGTCTCCGGGTCGCCGAACGTGTACGAGTAGAGCGACGGGTCGCCGTCGATCTGGCCGTCGATGGCCTTCGCGTACGGGTCGAGCAGCAGCTTCGACGGGTCGCAGCGGTGCCCCTGCGCGGGGTCGTACGGGCCGTGCACGCGGTACCCGTAGCGCTGGCCGGGCGCGATCTGCGGCAGGTAGCCGTGCCAGACGAACGCGTCCACCTCGGGCAGGTCGATCCGCGTCTCGGAGCCGTCGTCGTCGAGCAGGCACAGCTCGACCCGCTCGGCGACGCCGGAGTACAGGGCGAAGTTGGTCCCCGTGCCGTCGTACGTGGCGCCGAGGGGGTAGGGGCGTCCGGGCCAGATCTGCATGGGCTCAGAGTGCCAGCAGGGTCCGACCTCGGCTCATCGAGCGCGTGTGGGCGGGGTCACAGCACGCGGACGGGCGTTCAGGCGAGCGTGACGAGGTCCCGCACGTCATCATCCGGCAGCGCGTCGGCGACGGCCGTCACCTCGAGCGTGCGCAGCGCGGCGACGCCCCCGTGCACGGACAGGAACGCCGTGTCGGACGCGTCGCGGCCGGTCGCGATGCGCACGAGCGAGCCGCGCGGCGCGAGCGTGGTCGCGTCCACGACGCACCACCGGCCGTCGACGAGCGCCTCGGCGACCGCGTGCAGGTCCATCGGGTCGAGCCCGGGCGCGTACGCCGACGCGACGCGTGCGGGCACGTCGAGCGCGCGCAGCAGCGCGACCACGAGGTGCGCGTAGTCCCGGCACACGCCACGTCGCGCCAGCAGGGTGCGCACGGCACCGTCGGTGGGCAGGCTCGACCCCGGCACGTACGCCAGCCGCGTGCCGACCCACGACGCGACCGCCGCGAGCAGGTCGGCCCCCGCCAGCCCGGCGAACTCGGCGCGCGCCGTGGGCGCGAGCACGTCGGACTCGCAGTACCGGCTCGGACGCAGGTACAGCAGCGCGTCGGCGTCGTCCTGCGGCGGCGAGCCGGCGCCCGTGGGCGTGGCCGGGTCGGCGACGGTGGCCCGGTAGGTGACGACCAGCTCGCCGGGTCCTGCCTCGAGCACGTGCAGCCGCGTGCCGTGCGCGTCGCGCACCTCGCGCACGTCGACGGCGCGCCCGTCCGACCTGACGTCGAGGTGCTCGTCGTCGGGCGCCGCGTGCGCCGCGGCGACCTCGAGGACGAGCCGGGCGGACGCGGTCACGTCCAGGACGAGGTGGGTCGAGACGTCGCGTCGCACGCGGTCAGCCTGGCAGCAGCCCGCGGCGCTGTCGCGCGGAGCCGGCGTCCCCGGTCGGCCGCCGGGGACGGTGCGCGGCGCGGCCTCACGTGAAGCGTTTAGTCCCGACGTCGCACGGTGCGCGCCCAGGTCCGTCGGCTACCGTGGCACGACCGCGCCGACGGCGACGCGGGACACGACAGCGACCACGAGCGAGGCCCAGCCATGACCGCAGCGCCCGAGCCGACGGGCCCGCAGGTGACCGTCGTGGTGCCGACGTTCAACGAGGCACCCAACGTCGCCGAGCTCGTGCGGCGCGTCGGCGTCGCGACCCGCGGCCTGGACGCCGAGCTGCTGTTCGTCGACGACTCGCGGGACGGCACCGCCGACGAGGTGCGCCGGGTCGCTCCCGGCGCCGAGCTGCCCGTGCGGGTCGTCCACCGCGACGTGCCGACCGGGGGCCTGGGCGGCGCCGTGCTCGAGGGCCTGCGGGCCTCGCACGCGCCGTACGTGCTGGTCATGGACGGCGACCTGCAGCACCCGCCCGAGCTCATCCCCACGATGGTCGCCCGCGCGCGCGAGCCCGAGGTCGACGTGGTCGTGGCGTCGCGGTACGTCGGCGAGGGCTCGAGCGCCGGCCTGGCGAACGCGGCGCGGCAGGCGGTGTCGTCGACGTCGACCGCGGTGACCCGCGCGATGTTCCCGGTGCGCCTGCGGGACTGCTCCGACCCGATGACCGGCTTCTTCGTGGTCCGCCGCGCGGCGGTCGACGTCGACGCGCTGCGGCCGCGGGGCTTCAAGATCCTGCTGGAGATCCTCGCCCGCCACCCGATGCGCGTCGTCGAGGTGCCGTTCGTGTTCGGCGCCCGCTACGCGGGCGAGTCCAAGGCGAACCTCGCGCAGGGCCTGCACTTCCTGTGGCAGCTCGCGGGCCTGCGCTTCGGGCGCATGTCGCGGTTCGCGATCATCGGCGGCCTCGGCGCGCTCGCCAACATCGCGATCGTCGCGCTCCTGACGTCGCTCGGCATGACGTGGCTGCCCGCCGCGATCGTGGCGGCCGAGGCGACCATCGTGGGGAACTTCCTGCTGCAGGAGCGGTTCGTGTTCCGCGACCTGCGCGACGAGGGCAAGGGCGCGTGGGCCCGCTTCGGTCAGTCGTTCACGTTCAACAACGTCGAGACGGTCGTGCGGATGCCGGTCATGGCCGTGCTGGTCGAGACGATGCACGTCGCCGCGGTGCTCGCGACCGCGATCACGCTCGTCGTCGCGTTCGTCGTGCGGTTCACGTTCCACTCGCGGATCGTCTACCGGCCGCGTGCGTCGTCGCGTCGCGCGCGCATGGTCGAGCGCGAGGCCGAGCAGGCCGGGCCGCCCCCGCGCCCTCATCCGAGCACGTCTGACCCCGCGCCCGTCCGGGTGTGGGCTCGCGGCCTGCGCGTGCGGCCCGCGCGCGTGGCCCGCAGGATCGTGGTGCACCCCTGGAGGCCACCATGACCGAGCACGCCGACGCGCCGATCGACCTCGAGCTCGTGCGCACCTACATCAACGACCACGTCACCGGCGCGACAGCGGTGTCCGCGCGGGTCGCCCGCATGAGCCGCAACCCCGACGCGGGCGCCGACGCCCCGCTGCTCGCCGAGCTCGCGCGCCAGCTGCGCGAGGAGCGCGACGTGCACGAGGCGACCGCGCGCGACCTCGGGTTCACGATGTCGCGCTGGAAGCACCTCGGTGCGGCGCTCGCCGAGCGTGTCGCTCGCCTCAAGCCCGACGGCCGGTGGACCCGCCGCTCGCCGCTGTCGCTCGTGCTCGAGCTCGAGATCCTGCGCTCGGGCCTCGAGGGCAAGCGCCTGGGCTGGGTCACGCTGCGCGAGCACGCCGACGTGCTCGGGCTGGACGCCGACCGGCTCGACGCGCTGGTGGCGCGCTCGCGCGAGCAGGCCGACACGGTCGAGGCGATCGCGGCCCGGGCGCGCGAGCGCGCGTTCGCGGCAGCGGGGGAGCGGACGTCGGCCGACGACGCCTAGGCTGCTCGCGGACGGAGGTCGCGATGGACGCGCTGCAGCGGTGGATGGACGACGTGGTGCCGGCGCTCGGCGTGGACCCGGACCTCGTGTCCGCCACGACCGACGACGTGCTCGACATGGTGAGGGACGTCGCGCACGGGGTCGTGCGCCCCGGCGCACCGCTGACGGCGTACCTCGTGGGGCTCGCCGCCGGCCGCGCCGCGGCCGAGGGGCAGGACCCCGCCGCGGCGGTGCGCGACGGGCTCGCACAGGTCGACGCCCTCGTCAGGGCGTGGGAGCCGACCTCGGCCTGAGCGCCGCGTCGCGCGCGGCCGCGAGGTCGGCCGGGTCGTCGACGTCGAGCGTCGTGCGCTCGTCGACGGCCACCACGACCGTGCGCAGCCCGGTGAGCAGGTGCCGCGCGGGGCGGCCGTCCGGCGCGTCCGCGAGGACGTCGCGCACGGCCGCGAGCCGGTAGGCGGCCAGCAGCGGCTGCGGCCGTCCGTCGGGTCCGGCCGCGACGGCCGCGTCGGCGTCGGAGCGCTCCAGCGCGTCGCGCAGGGACGGCACCACGTCCCCGGCGAACGGCTGGTCGCCCGCGACGACGACCACGACCCGTGCCCGCGGGTGGGCGGCGGCACCGACCGCGACCCCGGCGGCGACGCCGGCGAACGGCCCGCCGCCGGGCGGGTCCTCGCGCGCCCAGAGCACGCCGCGCGGGACGTCGCGCGGCGGGCCCACCACCACGACCGGCACGTCGCCCAGCGCGAGCAGGAGGCGGTCGAGCACGGGGCGTCCCCCCACGTCGAGCGCGGTCTTGTCGACGCCGCCCATGCGGCGCGCCGTGCCGCCGGTCAGCACCACGGCGACGGCGGGCGCGAGGGTCACGCCGCCACGCTACGTGTCACGCGACCGCGGCGGCCACCCGCGCCGCGTAGGACGTCGCGGGGTCGGCGGCGACCTCCTGCGGCGTGCCCCGCTGCGCCGCGCGGCCGTCCTCGAGGACGAGCAGCTCGTCGGCCAGGTCGAGCGCGTCGCGCAGGTCGTGCGTGACGAGCACCGTCGGCAGGCCGCGGGCGACGTGGCGCCGGACGACGGCGCGCACGTGCGTGCGGGTCTCGGCGTCGAGGGCGCCGAACGGCTCGTCGAGCAGCAGCGCGCGGGGCTGCGCGGCGAGCGCGCGCGCGAGCGCCACCCGCTGCGCCTGGCCGCCCGAGAGCCGGTCGGCGCGTGCCCGGGCGTGGGCGGCGAGCCCGAGGTCGGCCAGCAGCGCGTCGGCGGACGCGCGCGCCGCACGTGCCCGCGCGCCCTGCGCGCGCAGCCCGAACGCGACGTTCTCACGCGCCGACAGGTGACCGAACAGGAGCCCGTCCTGCAGCACGACGCCGAGCCGACGGTGCCGCGGCGCGATCGTCGCACCGGTCGCGGCGTCGTCGAGCACGGTGCCGCCGAGGCGCACGTGCCCCGCAGCCAGGGCGGCGATCCCGGCGAGGGACTCCAGCAGCGTGGTCTTGCCGCTGCCGTTCGGTCCCATGACGGCGAGGACCCGTCCCGGCGGGACGCTCAGCCGGACGTCGAGGTGCAGCGCCCCGCGCTCGGCGACGACGTGCGCGTCGAGCGTCATCGGTCCACCCGGCGCGTGCGGCCGCGGCCGGGCAGTCCGCCGACCCAGCGTCCGCGCATCGCGACGAGGACCGCCACGGACACGACGAGCAGCAGCACCGACATGGCCACGGCCTGCTCGGGTGCGGCGTCCATCGCGAGGTAGACCGCGAGCGGGACCGTCCGCGTGGTGCCGGGGAAGTTCCCGGCGAACGTGACGGTCGCGCCGAACTCCCCGAGCGCACGCGTGAAGCACAGCGCCGCGCCGGCCGCGACGCCGGGGGCGACCGACGGGAGCGTGACGCGGCGCAGGACGTAGGCGGGGCCGCGCCGAGCGTCTCGGCCACGAGGGCGCGCCGGCGGTCGGCCCCGCGCAGCGCGCCCTCGACGGTGAGCACGAGGAACGGCAGCGCCACGAACACCTGGGCCAGGACGACCGCGACCGACGTGAACGGGACGGTCACGCCGAACCACGCGTCCAGCCGCGACCCGAGCAGCCCGCGGCGGCCCAGCAGGAGCAGCAGCGCGACGCCGCCCACGACGGGCGGCAGCACCAGCGGCACCGTCACCAGCGAGCGGACCAGCCGGCCGCCCGGGACGTCGTCCCGGGCCAGGACCCAGGCCAGCGGCACGCCCACGACGAGGCAGACCACCGTCGTGCAGGCCGCCGTGACGACCGACAGCCGCAGCGCCTCGACGACGGCCGGGTCGGCGACCAGGGCGGCCATGTCGCCCCACGGCGTCGCGGCGAGCAGCGCCACGAGCGGCAGCACGAGCAGCGCGAGCCCGACCACCGCCAGCGCACCGAGGACGAGCGTGCCGACCGCGGGTCGCGCGCGCCGAGCGGTTCGTCGGTCGACGTCGGCCGGCGGCCTCGCGGACGCCCTGCCGGGTGCCCGCGGGGACCGGGTGGGGGCGGGTGTCGTCACGGGACGTCGAACCCCGCGTCCTCGAGCGCCTGGCGGCCGACCGGCCCCCGGAGCAGCGCGACGAACGCGGCGGCGGCCCGCGGGTGCGGTGCGTCGGGCAGGGCCAGCGCGGGGTAGTCGGTCGGCACCTGGACGTCGGCGGGGACGTCGATGCCCTCGACCGCGCCGCCGGCCGCGATGACGTCGGTCCGGTACACCAGGCCCGCGTCGGCCTCGTCGAGCCGCAGACGCGTCAGGACCGCGCGCACGTCCTGCTCGAGCGTGTCGGGCGCGGGCGTCACGCCGGCCTTCGCCAGGACCTGGGCGCCGACCGCGCCGCACGGCACCTCGGCGGCGCACAGCGCGACGGTCCGCGCGGGGTCGGCGAGGTCGGCGAGCGTCGTGACGCCGCCGGGGTTGCCCGCGGGCACCGCGATCTGCAGCTGGTTGGTCGCCACGACGACGGGGTCGCCGCCGAGCGCGTCGGTCACGGTCGTCATGGTCGCGGGGCTCGCGGTGACGACCACGTCGGCCGGGGCGCCGCTGACGACCTGCGTGGCCAGCGCCGAGCTGGCGCCGAAGCTCGTCCGCACGGTGAGCCCGGGGTGCTCGGCCTCGAGCGTGGCGGCGAGGTCGGTCACGACGTCCGTGAGCGAGGCCGCGGCGAGCACCACGAGGGTCCCCTCGAGCGTGTCCCCGGGCGGTACGGCGGTGCTCGCGCCCGGCGCCGGGGTCGCGGCGGTCGGTCCGGCGTCCGGGGCGGCGGCGCCGGTCGAGGAGCAGCCCGTCAGCGCGAGCGCGGCCACGAGCAGGGCGACCGGTGCCGTGCGGAGCGTGCCACGGCCCGCCGGCCCGCGCCGCGGCAGCGCGGCGTCCCGGCCGGTCACCGGGTCTCCACGTGCTCGACGGCCACGTTGGTCGCCTTGACGGACGCGACGGCCACGACGCCGGGCTCGAGGCCCAGGTCGTCCGCCGCCTCCCGGCTGATGAGCGACACGAGGCGGTACCGGCCCGCCTGGATCTCGACCTGCGCCATGACGGTGTCGCGCACGACGCGCGTGACGATGCCGCGCAGCCGGTTGCGGGTCGAGCGCTGGTCGCTGCCGGGCTCGGGCTCGGTGCCGAGCCCCTGCGCGAGCCGGGCGAGCGCGCCGCCGTCGACCGCGTGGTGCCCCGTGGCGTCGCGGGTCGACGCGAGCCGTCCCGCCTCGATCCAGCGGCGGACGGTGTCGTCGCTCACGCCCAGGAGGGTCGCGGCCTCGCTCACGCGGTAGGTCGGCATGCGCCCACAGTACGAGGTGGTGGCCGCAGATGCGGGGGAGAACGCCGTGGATATCCGCATCTGCGGGACGTGTGCGCGGTGCGCCGCGCTGGATGCGGCGCTGCGGGGCGGGCTGCCTACCCTGGACCCGTGGCCCACGACACCTCGCGCCTGCACCCCCCGGCGCGTCGCGTCGTCGTCGCCGACGTCACGACCGCACCCGTCGACGTCGCCGCGCTCGCCGCCGCCGTCGGGGACGCCGCCGCCGGAGCCGTCGTCACGTTCGCGGGCGTCGTGCGCGACCACGACCACGGCCAGGGCGTGACTGGGCTGGAGTACGTCGCCCACCCCGACGCGGGCGCCGTCATCGCGCGCGTGGTCGCCGACGTCACGGCCCGCAGCGCCGTCGACGCCGTCGCCGTGGTGCACCGCGTCGGCGCGCTCGCCGTGGGGGAGTGCGCGCTCGGCGTCGCGGTGTCGGCGGCGCACCGCCGCGAGGCGTTCGAGACGGCCGCGCTGCTCGTCGACGAGGTCAAGGAGCACCTGCCGGTGTGGAAGCGGCAGGACCTGACCGCCGGCGGCCACGAGTGGGTCAACAGCGCCTGACGCGCGCCGCGACCGCCACGGACGCTCAGCCGCCCGCGAACGGCGGCAGCACGTCGACGCGCGCGGGCGTGCCCACGGGCTCGTCCCGGTCGCGGTGCAGCACGCCGTCGACCAGCAGCGCGCAGCGCGCCGCGACCGCACCGAGCGCGTCCCCGTGGCGGGCCGCCAGCAGGTCCAGCAGCCCACCGACGGTCGCGTCGGCGGGGACCTCGACCTGCTCGGCGTCGCGTCCCGCGGCCTCGGCCGCCGCCGCGAAGTACCGCACCTCGACCGTGCGCGTCCCGGTCGTCGCGCCTGTCGTGCCGTCCACCGTCGTCATCCCCCGATCGCGCTCATCGTGCGGGCCGGCTGCAGGAACGACGGGTCGTCGATGCCGTGCCCGGCGGCCTTGCCGCGCTGCGCGGCGCGCCACGCGTCCGCGACTGTCGCGTCGTCCGCCCCGCCGCGCAGCAGCCCGCGCAGGTCGTCCTCCTCGCGCGCGAACAGGCAGCTGCGCACCTGCCCGTCGGCCGTCAGCCGCGTGCGGTCGCACGCGCCGCAGAACGGGCGCGTGACCGAGCCGATGACGCCGACCGTCGCTCCCGCGTGCCCGCGGACCGTCCACGTCTCGGCCGGGGCCCCGCCGCGCGCGCCGTCGGGCTCGGGCACCAGGTCGTACGCGGCCGCGAGGGCGTCGAGGATCTCGCGCGCCGTCACGAGGTCCTCGCGCCGCCACGACCCGTGCGGCCCGAGCGGCATCTGCTCGATGAAGCGCAGGTGGTACCCGTGCTCGAGCGCCCACGCGAGCAGCGGCACGGCCTCGTCGTCGTTGACGCCGCGCTGCAGCACCGCGTTGACCTTGACGGGCGTCAGCCCCGCCTCGACCGCGGCCGCGAGGCCCGCGAGCACGTCGGCGTGCCGGTCCCGCCGTGCGATGCGCGCGAACCGCTGCGGGTCGAGCGAGTCCAGCGACACGTTGACGCGGTCCAGCCCGGCCTCGGCCAGGGAGCGCGCACGCTTGTCGAGCCCCAGCGCGTTGGTCGTCAGGGCCGTGCGCACCCGGGCGCCGTCGGGCGTGCGCAGCGCCGTGGTCGCCGCCACGATGCCCTCGAGGCCCCGCCGCAGCAGCGGCTCGCCGCCCGTGAACCGGACCTCGCGGATGCCGAGCCGCTCGACGCCGACGCGCACGAGCCGCACCACCTCGGCGTCGGTCAGCACCGTGTCGTCCGGCGCCCACGGCAGACCCTCGGCCGGCATGCAGTAGGTGCACCGCAGGTTGCACCGGTCGGTCAGCGACACGCGCAGGTCGGTGGCGACCCGGCCGTACCGGTCCGCCAGTCCCTGCGCGCGCGGCTCCGAGCCGCCCGCGGCGCTCACGGCTCGCATCCCACGATGGTACGGACCGCACCGACGAAGGCCGGTCGCGGGCGGTCCGGGGCGCGGTGCCGCCGGCGATAGGTTGGGCGCATGGTCGAGGTCCCTCCCGCGCGGGCCGACCTGGCTCCGCGCGTCGTCCGTCCGCTCGACGAGCACGCCGCCGCCGTCCTCGCGCTCGCGGGCCCGCTGCCGACCGTCACCGTGCCGCTCGCGCAGGCCGCGGGACGCGCGCTCGCGGTCGACGTGCGCAGCGGCGTCGACCTGCCGCCGTGGGACTCCTCGGCCATGGACGGGTACGCCGTGCGCGCCGCGGACCTGCGGCCCGGGGCCGTGCTCGACGTCGTCGACGACGTCCCCGCCGGCGACACGCGCGAGGTGACCGTCCCGGACGGTGCGGTGACGCGGATCATGACCGGGGCGCCCGTGCCGAGCGGCGCCGACGCCGTGCTGCCGGTCGAGCTCACCGACGGCGGCACGGCCCGCGTGCGGGTCGACGACGTGGTCGCCCCGGGGGCGCACGTGCGGCGCCGCGGCGAGGACGTGCGCGCCGGCGACGTCGTGCTGCGGGCGGGCGACGTGCTCGGCGCCGGAGCCGTCGGGCTGCTCGCCGCGACGGGCCACGCGCACGTCGCGGTGCACGCCCGGCCGCGCGTCGCGGTGCTGTCCACCGGCTCCGAGCTGGTGCCGCCCGGGACGCCGCTGCGGCACGGGCAGATCCACGAGTCCAACGGTCCCCAGCTCGCCGCCGCGGCCGCCGCGGCCGGTGCCGAGGTCGTGCTGCTCGCCGCGGTGCGCGACGACGTCGACGGCGTGCGGGCCGCGCTCGCCGACGCGGCCGCGCGGGCCGACGTCGTCGTCACGACCGGCGGCGTGTCGGTCGGCGCGTACGACGTCGTGCGCGACGCGCTGCTCGCGGGCGGGCGCGCCGAGCTCGTGCACGTGCGCATGCAGCCCGGCAAGCCGCAGGCCGTCGCCGTGCTCCCGGACGGCACGCCCGTGCTCGGCCTGCCCGGCAACCCCGTGAGCTGCTTCGTGTCGTTCGAGCTGTTCGTGCGGCCGCTGCTGCGCCGCATGCTCGGCGCGTCCGACGTGCACCGCCGCCGGCTGACCGCCAGCGTGCCGGACGCGCTGAGCTCGCCCGCCGGTCGGCGCCAGCTGCTGCGCGCGCGCCTGGACTGGACCGGCGGGACGCCCGTGGCCGTGCCCGTCGGCGGCCCCGGCTCGCACCTGCTCGGCGCGCTCGCGCGCGCCGACGCGCTGATCGACGTCCCCGAGGACGTCACGCACGTCGCGGCGGGGGACGCCGTGACCGTCATCGACCTGAGGGAGCACGACGCGTGAGCCAGTCCGACCGCCTGACCCACGTCGACGCGCGCGGCGCCGCGCGCATGGTCGACGTCGCCGAGAAGGACGTCACCGTGCGCACCGCGCGCGCCACGGGGCGCCTCGTGACCACGCCGCAGGTCGTCGCGCTGCTGCGCGGCGAGGGCGTGCCCAAGGGCGACGCGCTCGCGGTCGCGCGCATCGCCGGCATCCAGGCGGCCAAGCGCACGCCCGACCTCGTGCCGCTGTGCCACCCCGTCGCGATCCACGGCGTCACGGTCGACCTCGAGGTCGTCGACGACGGCGTGCGCATCGACGCGACCGTGCGCACGGCCGACCGCACGGGCGTCGAGATGGAGGCGCTCACGTGCGTCGCCGCCGCGGGGCTCACGCTGGTCGACATGGTCAAGGCCGTCGACCGCGGCGCGCACCTGACGGACATCCGGGTCGAGGAGAAGGCCGGCGGGCGCAGCGGGACGTGGACGCGTGACTGACGCGCCCGCGCCGCGCGCCGTCGTCGTCACGGCCTCGGACCGGGCCGCGGCGGGCGAGTACGCCGACCGCTCCGGCCCGCTGCTCGTCGCGGGCCTGCGGGAGCTGGGCCTCGCGGTCGACGACGCCGTGGTCGTCCCCGACGGCGCACCGGTCGAGCGCGCGTTGCGCGACGCCGCGGCCGCGGGCGTCGCGCTGGTCGTGACGACGGGCGGCACGGGCCTGGGGCC
Organism: Cellulomonas sp. FA1; assembly: GCF_000986825.1. Classification (NCBI taxonomy): domain Bacteria; kingdom Bacillati; phylum Actinomycetota; class Actinomycetes; order Micrococcales; family Cellulomonadaceae; genus Cellulomonas; species Cellulomonas sp. FA1. The sequence goes on from NZ_LBMY01000001.1 coordinate 837,249, forward strand.
GCGGGACCGCACGCCCGAGGCGACCCTCGCGGTCGTCGAGCGCGTGGTGCCCGGGATCGCCGAGGCGCTGCGGGCCGACGCCGTGCGGCGCGGCGTGGCCGCGGGCGTGCTCTCGCGCGGCGTGGCCGGGGTCGCCGGGCGCACGCTCGTCGTCAACGTCGCGGGGTCCACCGGGGCCGTGCGCGACGCGCTCGAGGTGCTCGCCGGCGTGCTGCCGCACGCGCTCGCGCAGCTCGCGGGCGGCGACCACTGACGCTCGCGCGTCATGCGCCGCGCGCCGCCGCGACGCGCGCCCACGCCGCGAGCCCGCCGGGCAGGTGACGCACGTCGTGCACGCCGGCCGCGCGCGCGAGCCGCGCCGCGTGGGCGGCGCGCGCACCGACGCGGCACACGAGCACGAGCGGTCGGTCGGGGTCGAGCTCGGTGAGGCCCTGCTCGGAGGCGAACCGCGCGAACGGCACCGAACGCGCGCCGGGCAGCGGGGCCGCGGCGGCCTCGGGCGCGTCGCGCAGGTCGACGACGTCGACGTCCGGGCGCGACGCGAGCAGCCGCAGCACCTCGGCGACGCCCGTCAGGGCGCCGGTGTCGGTGTCGCTGTCGGTGCCGGTCCCGGCGCCGACCGACTGGACGGCGCGCGCCGGTCGTGCGTCGGGCTCGGGTCGTGCGTCGGGCTCGGCGTGCGCGTCGGGCTCGGGGCGCGTGGTGACGGGCACGCCGGCCGCGGGTGCGCTCGCCGCGCGGCGACGCACCGGCACGTCCTGCCACGTGCCCGCGAACGCGTCGTGCACCGCGACCCGGCCCAGCAGCGTGCGCCCCGTGCCGCACACGAGCTTGACGGCCTCGAGCGCCATCGCGGCGCCCGCCGCGGCGCAGACCGCGCCGAGCACGCCGTCGACCGCGCACGACGCGACCGTGCCGTCGGGCGGCGGGCCGCCGAACACGTCCCGCAGGTCGACGCCCTCGCCCACGGGCGGGTCGGACCAGAACGTGCTGACCTGCGCGTGACCGCGGTGCAGCGACCCCCAGACCCACGGCACGCCGAGCCGCGCGCACACGTCGTTCACGAGGTAGCGCGTCGCGAAGTTGTCGGTGCCGTCGACCACGAGGTCCCAGCCGCGCAGCACGTCGTGCGCGTTCGCGTCGTCGAGGCGCACGGCGTGCGTCACGACCTCGACCGCGGGGTCCACCGCGCGCACCGCGTCGGCGGCCGAGTCGACCTTGCGCCGCCCGACGTCGGCCGTGCCGTGCACGACCTGCCGCTGCAGGTTCGAGGCCTCGACGACGTCGTCGTCGACCACGCCGAGCGTGCCGACCCCCGCGGCCGCGAGATACAGCAGGACCGGCGACCCCAGGCCGCCCGCGCCGAGCACGAGCACGCGCGCGGCCAGCAGGCGGCGCTGGCCGACCTCCCCGACCTCGTCGAGCGCGAGGTGCCGCGCGTAGCGGGCCACCTGCTCCGCCGTGAGCGGCGGACCGGGCGCGACGAGCGGCGGCAGGGCGGGGCTGGTCACCCGTGCGACCCCGTGGCGACGCTCGTCACGGTCGTGAGCAGCAGGACGCTGTCCGCCAGGGCGAGCACCGAGTGCCGCTCGTGCGTGAGCTCCCACAGCTCGCCGGCCGCGACGTCCTGCTGCACGTCGCCGTCGACCTCGACGCGCACGTGCCCCTGGAGGGCCTGCAGCGACGCGGCCGGGGGAGACGCGTGCTCACCGAGCCGCGCCCCCGCGACGAGCGCGATGACGGTCTGCCGCAGCTCGCCGTCGTGCACCACGAGCTGCGCGCTGCGGCCGTGCGGGTCGGTGCGGGCCGCGGCGAGGTGCTCGGCGGCGAGGGCGGTGAGGTCCGGCATGGGTCGATCCTCCCAGGGCTCGGTGACGGACGGATGTCGACGGTCTCACAGGCGCGGGCGGGCTCCCGGGCGCTCGACGCGCTCCCAGCCGGGCCGCACGGCGCGCGACGAACCGGTCGCGTGGTCGCGCGAGCGATACACGACGTACGGCCGGAACAGGTAGCCGACGGGCGCCGAGAACACGTGCACGAGCCGCGTGAACGGCCAGATCGCGAACAGGACCAGCGCGCTGAGGACGTGCAGCTGGAACATCAGCGGCACGCCGGACATGAGCTCGGGCCGCGGCTGGAACGTCAGGAGGCTGCGGATCCACGGCGAGATGCTGCCGCGGTAGTCGTACGCGGCGCCGAAGAGCTGGTACAGCACGGTCGCGGCGGTGCCGAAGCCCAACGTCGCGGCGAGCACGACGTACATGAGCTTGTCCGAGCGCGTCGTGGCGAGGAACACCGGCCCGACCATGCGGCGTCGGTAGACGAGGATCACCAGGCCCGCGATCGTCAGCACGGCGGCGGCCGTGCCCATCCACGTGGCACCGAGGTGGTACGCGTGCTCGTCGATCCCGACCGCCTCGAGCCACGTGCGGGGGACCAGCAGCCCGACCACGTGGCCGGCGATGACCAGGAGGATGCCCAGGTGGAACATGGGCGAGCCCCAGCGCAGCAGCCGGTTCTCGTAGACCTGCGACGAGCGCGTCGTCCAGCCGAACTGGTCGTAGCGGTAGCGCCACACGTGGCCGACGACGAACACGGCGGCCACCGCGTACGGCAGCGCGACCCACAGCAGCGCGTCGGTGGGGGTCATGCCGGGACCTCCGAGCGGACGGTCGGGAACGGGAGCAGCGGGGTGTCCATGCCGACCGTCTCGGTCGGGGGGCCCTGCGCGAGCAGCGCCGCGAACCGGGCGGCCGTCGCGTCGTCGACGGGCGGCAGCGTCAGGCACACCGCGTCGAGCAGGTGCGCGTACGGCGAGCCGTAGCCGTGCAGCGCCGAGCGCAGCACCTCCAGCCCGTCGCGGTGGCTCGCGAGCAGCACGTCCGGGACGGGGCCGCGGTCGCGGGCCGACAGCTCGAGCACGCCGGGCAGGTGGTCGGGCAGCTCGTCCTCGCGCGGCTGCCAGCCGCACGCCCGGAAGGCCTCGGAGAACCGGATGAGCGCCATCCCGCGCCGCCGCGTGTCGCCCGCGCCGTAGTACGTGAGGTACAGCGCGCAGCGGCGGCGCAGGTCGAACGTCTGCACGTAGTGCGCCTGCCGGTCGGTGAGGTCCCACGCGGCGACGGCGTCGACGAACGCGACCAGCGCGTCGCGCACGGCGCCCGGCAGCGACGCCGCCGCCTCGCGGACCCCCGCGAGCTGCTCGTCGTGGTCGGGCCCCGGGTGGTCGAGCAGCAGCGCGGCCGCCATGTGCGCGGTCGCGCGCTGCTCGGCGTCGACCCGCACGGGGTCGAGGAACGGCAGGACCGGGAAGCGCCGGCTCATCGGTGCGCCTCGTCCGGCGTGCCGGGACCCTCGCCGTACCCGGGTTCCCCGGGCGCGGGCGGGAACATGCCGGCCGGTGCGCCGTTGCCGTCCCAGTTGAGCAGGTTGACGCGCTCGGGCGTGCCCTCGCCGGCCGGCGCCCGGTCCGCCCGCTGGCGGTGCCGCAGCGCGTGGAACGTCTCGACCGACGCGCGCATCGGTCGTCCCGAGGAGGACCCGAACGGGCCCGCGCCGCCCATGCCCGGGCCGCCCTCGGTCTCGAGCGAGCAGCCCGTGGCGATCTCCTCGAGGTCGCGCGCGACCTCGGCGTGCGCGACGGGGATGACGTACCGGTCCTCGTACTTCGCGATCGCCAGCAGCCGGTACATCGCCTCCATCTCGTCGGCGTCCATGCCGACGGCCGCCGCGATGCGCTCGTCCTGCTCGAGGCCGAGGTTGACGTTGCGCATGTGCGCGCGCATCGCCGCGAGGCGCTGCAGCACCTCCCGCACGGGTTCGACGTCGCCCGCGGTGAACAGCCCCGCCAGGTACTCCAGCGGGATCCGCAGCCGGTCGATCGCCGCGAACAGCGTCGGGGCGTCCTCGCCGTCGGCACCCGACCCGGACACGACGTCGACCACGGGGGACAGCGGCGGGATGTACCAGACCATCGGCATCGTGCGGTACTCGGGGTGCAGGGGCAGCGCGACCTGGTACTCGCTGATGAGCTTCCAGATCGGCGAGCGCTGCGCGGCGTCGATCCAGTCCTGCGGGATGTCGGCGGCGCGGGCGGCCGCGACGACCTCGGGGTCGTGCGGGTCGAGGAACACCGAGCGCTGCGCGTCGAGCAGCGCGTGCTCGTCCTCGACCGACGCGGCCTCGAGGACCTTCTCCTCGTCGTACAGCACGAGGCCCAGGTAGCGCAGCCGCCCCACGCAGGTCTCGGAGCACACGGTCGGCAGCCCGACCTCGAGGCGCGGGTAGCACAGCGTGCACTTCTCGGCCTTGCCGGTCTTGTGGTTGAAGTAGACCTTCTTGTACGGGCAGCCGGTGACGCACATGCGCCACCCGCGGCACTTGTCCTGGTCGACCAGGACGATGCCGTCCTCCACGCGCTTGTACATCGCGCCCGACGGGCACGAGGCGACGCACGACGGGTTGAGGCAGTGCTCGCAGATGCGCGGCAGGTAGAACATGAACGTCTGCTCGAACTCGGCCTTGACCTGCGTGCTCATGCTCGCGAGCACCGGGTCGTCCGCCATCGTCTCGCCCGCGCCGCCGAGGTTGTCGTCCCAGTTGGCCGACCACTCGATCTTCATGTCGTCGCCCGTCAGGAGCGACTTGGGCCGGGCGACGGGGGTGTGCTCGCCCTGCGGCGAGGACAGCAGCACGTCGTAGTCGTACGTCCACGGCTCGTAGTAGTCGTGGATCTCGGGCAGCGTCGGGTTGGAGAAGATGTGCGCGAGCTTGCTCAGGCGCCCGCCCGCGCGCAGCTTGAGCCGGCCTCGGCGCGTGCGCACCCAGCCGCCGCGCCAGCGCTCCTGGTCCTCGTACGTGCGCGGGTAGCCGATGCCGGGGCGCGTCTCGACGTTGTTGAACCACACGTACTCGACGCCCGTGCGGTTCGTCCACGCCTGCTTGCAGGTCACCGAGCACGTGTGGCACCCGATGCACTTGTCGAGGTTCATGACCATCGCCATCTGGGCCATCACACGCATCGGGCACCTCCGGCGCACCGCTCGGTCGGCTGGTCGGTCGACGGGTCGTTCGCGGCAGCCATCAGTACTGCACCTCCTGCGAGCGGCGGCGGATCGTCGTGACCTCGTCACGCTGGTTGCCGGTCGGCCCCAGGTAGTTGAACGCGAACGACAGCTGCGCGTACCCGCCGACCAGGTGGCTCGGCTTGAGCAGCACGCGCGTCAGCGAGTTGTGGATGCCTCCGCGCAGCCCCGAGATCTCGGAGCGGGGGACGTCCACCGTGCGGTCCTTCGCGTGGTACATGTACACGGTCCCGGCGGGCATGCGGTGCGACACGATCGCGCGGGCCACGACGACGCCGTTGCGGTTGTAGGCCTCGATCCAGTCGTTGTCCTTCACCTCGATCGCCGCCGCGTCCTGCGGGGACATCCAGATGGTCGGGCCGCCGCGCGAGAGCGACAGCATGAACAGGTTGTCCTGGTACTCCGAGTGGATCGACCACTTGGAGTGCGGCGTCAGGTACCGCACGGTCACGGCGGCGTGCCCGCCGTCGGGGTCGGCCGCGCCGAGCCGCGAGTCGCCGAACAGGCGGTGCAGGTCGAGCGGCGGCCGGTAGATCGGCAGGGCCTCGCCGAGCTCGGTCATCCAGTCGTGGTCGAGGTAGAAGTGCTGGCGGCCGGTGAGCGTGTGCCAGGGCTTGTGGTGCTCGACGTTGACGGTGAAGGCCGAGTAGCGGCGGCCGCCGTGCTCCGACCCCGACCACTCGGGCGACGTGATGACAGGCACGGGCCGGGCCTGCACGTCGGCGAACCGGATGCGGTCGCCCTCGTGGTCGCGCGCGAGCTCGGCGAGCGACGTGCCCGTGCGCTGCTCGACGTGCTCGAAGCCCTGCACCGCGAGCCGCCCGTTGGTCGTGCCCGACAGCGCGAGGATCGCCTCGCACACGTGGCGCGCGTCGGTGAGCAGCGGCTGACCCGCCGCGACCCCCGACGTGGCGGTGCCGTTGGTGCGGGCGAGCGCCGCGACCTCCTTGTCGGGGGAGAACGCGACGCCCTTGGTCACCATCCCGGCCGTCGCCGTGAGCGGGCCGAGCGCGCCCCAGCGGTCGCCGATCGTCGCGTAGTCCCGCTCGACGACGACGAGCTTGGGCATCGTCACGCCGGGGCGCAGGTCGGACGCCGGGACCGTGCCGTGCGGCGTCGCGAGCTCGTCGGGCGTGTCGTGCAGCAGGGGCATCGCGACGACGTCGCGGCGCGTGCCCAGCCGCTCGCCGCCCAGCCGCTGCACCTCGCGCGCGAGGGTGCCGAAGATGTCGAAGTCGGTGCGGGTCTGCCACGGCGGGTTGATCGCCGGGTTGAACGAGTGCACGAACGGGTGCATGTCCGTGGTCGACAGGTCGTGCTTCTCGTACCAGGTGGCCGCGGGGAGCACGACGTCGGAGAACAGCGTGGTCGACGTCATGCGGAAGTCGCTCGTGACCAGCAGGTCGAGCTTGCCGCGCGGCGCCTCGTCGCGCCACGTCATGGTCGTCGGGCGCCGGTCCGGCCCGGCCTCCTGCGCGCGGACGGCCGCGTCGGTGCCGAGCAGGTGCCGCAGGAAGTACTCGTTGCCCTTGCCCGAGGACCCGAGGATGTTCGCGCGCCAGACGTTGACCACGCGCGGGAAGTTGCGCGGGTCGTCGGGGTCCTGGCACGCCCAACCCAGTCGGCCGGCCCGCAGCTCGTCGACCACGTGCTGCGCGGGCTCGACGCCCGCCGCCGCGGCCTCGTCGGCCAGGTCCAGCGGGTTGCGGTCGAACGTCGGGTAGCTCGGCATCCAGCCGCGCTGCGCGGACTCCACGAGGCAGTCGGCCGTCGTGCGGCCCGCGAACTGGCCGCGTGCGAGCGGGCTGGCCAGCGCGTCGGCCGGCAGGCCGTCGTACCGCCACTGGTCGGTCGCGAGGTACCAGAACGCCGTGCCGATCATCTGGCGGGGCGGACGCGCCCAGTCCAGCCCGAACGCGTACTGCGCCCACCCGGTGACCGGCCGGCACTTCTCCTGCCCGACGTAGTGCGCCCAGCCGCCGCCGTTGACGCCCTGGCACCCGGTCATGTGCACGAGCGCGAGGAACGTGCGGTAGATCGTGTCGGAGTGGAACCAGTGGTTGGTCCCCGCGCCCATGAGGATCATCGAGCGGCCGCCCGAGTCCTCGGCGTTCTGCGCGAACTCCCGTCCGATGCGCGCCGCGGCCTGCGCCGGGACCGACGTGATCTCCTCCTGCCACGCGGGCGTGCCGGGCGACGACGCGTCGTCGTACCCGGTCGGCCACGTGCCCGGCAGGCCGTCACGACCCACGCCGTACTGCGCGAGCAGGAGGTCGAAGACGGTCGTGACGAGGTGCTCGCCGACGCGCCGCACGGGCACGCCGCGGCGGACCACGCCGGCACCGCCTTCGTGCTCGCGACCCGCCTCGGGGGCCACGTCGAACCGCGGCAGGTCGATCGCGACGGACGCGCCGTCCCACGACGCCAGGTCGGCGACCGACAGCTGCGGGTCGAGGTCGCCCAGCAGCAGGTTCCACTCGCCGGCCTTGGCCGGGTCGAACCGGTGGCCCAGCGTCCCGTTCGGGACGGTCGGCGTGCCGTCGGCGTCGAGCACGACCGTCTGGAACGCGCCGTCGCGGTCGGCCGTGGGCTCGGGGAGCTGGTCGCCCGTGAGGAACTTGTCGGGCACGTACGCGTCGCCGCGCGGCTCGAGGCGCACGAGGTGCGGCGCGTCGGTGAACCGCTGCAGGTACTGCGCGAACCGCGGCGTGCGGCGCTCGACCAGGAACTCGCGCAGCACGACGTGGCCCATCGCCATGGCGAGCGCGCCGTCGGTGCCCGGGTGCGGTGCGAGCCACTCGTCGGCGAACTTCGTGTTGTCGGCGTAGTCGGGGCTGACGGTGACGACCTTCTGGCCGCGGTAGCGCGCCTCGGCCATGAAGTGCGCGTCGGGCGTGCGCGTGACCGGGACGTTGGAGCCCCACATGATCAGGTACGCGGCGTTCCACCAGTCGGCGGACTCGGGGACGTCGGTCTGGTCGCCGAACACCTGGGGCGAGGCCACGGGCAGGTCGGCGTACCAGTCGTAGAACGACAGCATCGTGCCGCCGAGCATCGAGACGAACCGTGACCCGGCGCCGTGCGACACCATCGACATCGCGGGGATGGGCGAGAAGCCCGCGACGCGGTCCGGGCCGTACTCCTCGATCGTGTGCACGTGCGCCGCGGCGACGATCTCGGCCGCCTCGTCCCACGTCGCGCGCACGAGGCCGCCCTTGCCGCGGGCCCGCTTGTAGGCGGGGTCGGGGTCGGCCGTGACGGCCTTCCACGCCTCGACGGGGTCGCCCAGGCGTGCCTTGGCCTCGCGGTAGGCGCGCAGCAGCGTGCCGCGCACGTACGGGTAGCGGATGCGCGTGGGCGAGTACGTGTACCAGGAGAACGCGGCGCCGCGCGGGCAGCCGCGCGGCTCGTACTCGGGGGAGTCGGGGCCGACCGACGGGTAGTCGGTCTGCTGCGTCTCCCACGTGATGATGCCGTCCTTGACGTACACCTTCCACGAGCACGAGCCGGTGCAGTTGACGCCGTGGGTGGAGCGCACGACCTTGTCGTGGCTCCACCGGTCGCGGTAGAACGCGTCGCCCTCGCGGCCGCCCTCGAGGAAGACGGTGCGCAGGTCCGGTGACACCTCCCCGGGGCGCAGCCGCGCGCCGAGCCGCAGGAGCGCCTGCGCGGGGCCGGAGTCCGTGGGGACGTGGCGGGGGCTGGTGGTGGTCATCGGACCTCCCGTGGGGGCGGGCTCTCGGTGCGGGGGCGGGTCAGCGGCTCAGCTGGGTCGGGGCGCTCCGGGCCGTGCGTAGTACACCCAGGTGAGCACGGTGCAGGCGGCGAAGTAAACAGCTGCGCCGACGAAGAATGCGGACGGCGACCAGACGGACAGCGCCATGCCGACCAGGAAGGGCCCGAACGCGGCGATCGCGGACGTGAATCCGATGACGCCGCCGGCCTGCCGGCGGGGGAAGATCATGGGCATCTGCTTGAACGTGCCGGCGTTGCCGATTCCCGCGAACGTGAACACCGCGAGCATCGCGACGAGGAACCACGTGAACTCGCCGACGTCGGTCGGTGTGAGGAACAGCAGCGCGACGACGGTCGAGATCGTCATCCCGATGCCCGAGACCAAGGTCCAGACGGCGCCGCCGAAGCGGTCGCACAGCGGGCCCCACGCGGCGCGTGTGATCGACCCGAGCAGCGGGCCCAGGAACGCGAACTTCAGCGGGTCGGGGGCGTTCTCGAAGCCGCCGTACACGTTGGTGATGAGCAGGCCTAGCTGCGCGGCGAAGCCCGAGAACGCACCGAACGTCATGGTGTAGATCGCCGTCATGACCCACGTGTGCTTCTCGCGGAAGATGTCGAGCTGCTGGCGGAAGTTCGCCTGCACGGGCACGCGGCGCAGCACCACCGCGGCGAGCACGATGCCGAGCACGACCCACGGGATGAGGACCAGCGCCGCGTTGTGCAGCCAGATCTGCCCGCCCTCGGTGGTCTGCTGCGGCGTGAGGGCCGCGGTGCCGAGCAGGCCGAACCCGACGACCCACGGCACGAGGAACTGGATGAGGCTGACGCCGAAGTTCCCGATGCCGGCCTGCAGGCCCAGGGCGGTGCCCGACATCCGGCGGGGGAAGAAGTAGCTGGTCGAGGGCATGAACCCGGCGAACGCACCGCCGCCGATGCCGGTCGCGAAGGCCAGCACCAGCAGGGTGGTGTACGACGTCGACGCGTCGCGCACCGCGAGCGTCCAGCCGATCATCGGCAGCAGCAGGAGGGTCGAGGACCCGCCGACGAGCGTGCGGGTGCCCACGACGGGTGGCAGGAACATGAAGACCAGCCGCATGAGACCGCCGGCCAGGCCGGGCAGCGCCACGAGCCAGTAGAGCTGCTCCTTCGTCAGGTCGAAGCCGACGAGGTTGAGCCGCGGGGCGATCGCGCTGACCAGGTACCAGACCGCGAAGGCGAGCGTCAGGTTGTAGGTCGTGACCCACAGCGTGCGCCAGGCGCGTCGCTCGTCCCAGGTGTCGGCGTTCTCCGGGTCCCAGTTGGACAGGTCCGGCGCCAGGGTGGCGTTCGACATCGAAGGCCCTTCGTGCCACGGGGGCCCAGCGCCCCCCTTCCCGGCCACCATGTCAAAGCGCCAGGGGTTTTGCCACCACCTCGACCGTGAAAAATGAGCGACCGGGAAAACGGCGACGCACGGGCCCGACGGGCGTCGCCGCCGGGCCCGTGCGTCGTCCGTCCGTGCTCAGTCCTGCGCGCGGCGCGTGATCCGCACGTGCCACGCCTCGGGGCCCTCGACGAGGTACTCGACGTCGATCGGCGCCCGGTCGGCGAGCTGCGCGAGCAGGGGCCGCGGGGCGTGCGGCGCGACGATCACGAGCGCGGCGCCCGGTGCGATCGCGTCGAACGCGCCGAACACCGTCGCGTGGCGGATCGCGTGCGGGATCGTGCGCACGTCGAGGACCGGGTCGGCCTCGTCGTGGCCGCCGCAGCCGCACGTGTGCCCGGCCGGCTCGGGGGCGGTGGGCAGGATCTCGACGGGCTGGCTCATGGCTCTCCTTCGGTGGTGGCCCGCCGGGCGGCGGACGACGGGGGTGCGGCGCCCGCGGACGCGGTGCCGGTCAGGTGGAGCGCGCAGTGACGCGGCCCGACGAACGGCTCGAGCCGCTCGGCCCGCACGGGGCCGCCGACCTGCTCGAGCACGCCCTGCGCGAGCCCGAGGTGCACGCTGCACACGACCTCGGGTCGCTCGCGGGCGAGGTCGAGGAAGGGGCAGCGCCACAGGTCGAAGGTGGCGCGGTCCTCGCTGAGCACGGGGTCGAAGCCGAGCCGGTCCAGGTGCGCCTCGAGCGCGAGCACCTGGTCGTCCGCGCCCGACGGCAGCGAGGGCAGGTCGGCGAGCATGTCGTGCCCGGCCTGTCGTGCGGACTCGCGCACGTCGCCGACGGGGGACCCGTACCCGCCGAGCAGGACGCTCGTCAGGCGGGCGCGCGCGACCGACTCCGCCAGGTGGCGGGCGGCCGCGGGGTCGGTGCGGACGTCGTCGCGCGTCGTGGCGCGGTAGACGGTGCGGGGCCGCCCGCGCGTCGCGCGGTGCTCGGGCTCGCGCACGACGAAGCGTGCGTCGACGAGGCGCTGCAGGTGCTCGCGCACCGTGTTCTCGTGCAGGCCGGTCCGCGCCGCCAGCGCCGACGTCGTCTGCGGCCCGTCGGCCTGCAAGACGTGGAGGAGGTCGAGCCGGCTCGGCGAGGACAGCACGCGCGCGGTGGGCGTGCGGCGGACGTCGTCGCCGTCGTCGTGCTCGGTCACGTGCACCTCCGTGGTGGTCGGTCTCGGCGCGGGTGGTCGCGGTGACGGGATCGGTCGAGGGCCCGGTGGTGGCTCGGGACCCAGGTCCCGGGCCTTGCCGGTGGCTCATTAAATACCGTCGTGCCGTGGAAAAGACCAGGACCAGGGTCCCGCCGCACTTCGTGCTGCTCGTCCCCGGCGGCCTCGCGCTGCTCGCGGGGCTCGACGCCGCCCTGCTGCTGCTCGGGCTGCCCGCACCCGTGCGGCTCGAGCGCTGGTCCGACGTGCACGGACCGCTCATGGTGCTGGGGTTCGTCGGCACGCTCGTCGCGCTCGAACGTGCCGTCGCCGTGCGGCGGCCGCTCGCGTTCGCCTCGCCCGCGCTGCTCGGGGTCGGTGGTCTGGCGCTCCTGACGCCCGCGCCGCTGTGGGTCGGCCGCGCGTGCCTCGCGCTCGGGACGCTCGCGCTCGTCGGCATCTACCTCGCGGTGTGGCGCACGCAGCCCGCCGCCGCGCTCGCGGTGCAGGCCCTGGGCGCCGCGCTCGCCGTCGCGGCCGCCGTGCTGTGGCTCGCAGGGGCGGCCGTGCCGCACCTCGTCCCGTGCCTCACGGGCTTCCTCGTCCTGACGATCGCGGGCGAGCGCCTCGAGCTGCTGCGGGTCGGCGGGCCGGGGCCGCGCGTCGAGGACGCCGTGTGGGGCCTGGCCTGCGCGTGGGCGCTCGCCGCGACGGCTGCGCTGCTGTGGCCCGCGGTCGGCTGGGCGCTGCTCGGTGCCGTGCTGCTCGCGCTCGTCGCGGTCCTCGTGCGGCACGACGTCGCACGACGCACGGTGCGCGCCACGGGCCTGCCCCGGTTCATGGCGTGCGCGATGCTCGCCGGCTACGCGTGGCTCGCCGTCGCGGGTGCGCTCTGGCTCGTCGCCGGGCCGGTGCTGGCCGGACGCGGGTACGACGCCGCGCTGCACGCCGTGTTCCTCGGCTTCGTGCTGTCGATGGTCATGGCCCACGCACCCGTGATCCTGCCGGCCGTGCTGCGGCGCCCCCTGCCGTACCGGCCCGCGATGTACGTCCCGCTCGTGCTGCTGCACGCCACCCTCGCGCTGCGGGTGCTCGTCGGCGACGCGCGCGGGCTCGACGTCGTGGTGCAGGTCGCAGGCGTGGGCAACGTCGTGGCCCTCCTGCTGTTCGTCGTCGTCGCCGTGACGTCCGCGGTGGTCGGACCGCCGCCCGTCGCCCGGCGCCCCGCGCGGTCGACGGCGACCGGTGCGCCGGGCACCACGACCCCGCCCCCGCCCGCCGCCGCGGGTCTCACCCTCGGAGGTCCCCGGTGAACCGCGCCGCGCACCACGTCCGTGCCAACGCCCTCGTCCTGGTCTGGCTCGTCGCGGCCGCCGTCGCGGCGCTCGCGCACCGCTGGTTGCCCGAGGCCGGGTGGCTCCTGGTGCACCTGCCGCTGCTCGGCGCGATCACCACCGCGATCCTCGTGTGGAGCCAGCACTTCGCCGACACGCTGCTGCGCAGCCCCGCACCGCGTCGCGCGCTCACGTGGCGCCTGGCGGCCCACACCGCCGGGGTGCTCGCGGTCGTCGCCGGGCACCTGACGTCGGTGCCCGCGCTCGTGGTCGCCGGGGGCGTCGCCGTCGCCGGCATCGGTGTCGCGCAGGCCGTCGGCATCGTCCGGCAGGGCCGCGGCGCGCTGCCCTCGCGGTTCGGCCACCTCGCGCGCGCCTACGTCGCGGCGGGCCTGCTGCTGGTCCCGGGCGTCGCGTGCGGCGTCGTCATGGCCACCGCCGCGCCCGGCCCCGAGGCGTACGCGCGGTGGTACGTCGCGCACGTCGTGCTCACGCTGATCGGCTTCGTCGGCGTCACGGTCGCGGGCACGCTCGTCGTGCTGTGGCCGACGGTCCTGCGCACGCGCATCGACGCGGCCGCCGAGACCGCGGCTCGCCGCTCGCTCGTGCTGCTCGTAGCCGGGACCCTGCTCGCGGCGCTCGGGCCCGCCACGGGCCTGCGCGCCGTCACGGTCGCGGGAGTCGCGGTCGTGCTGGCCGGCATCGCGCTGACCGCGCACGTGCTGGTCCGCCAGGCGCGCACCGCACCGCCCGTCACGTACGCCGCGCTGGGCGTCGGTGCCGCGGTCGTGTGGTGGGCCGCGTCGGTCGCGGTGCTCGGCGTGGTCGTCGCGACCGCCGGCTCGTGGGCCGCGACCGTCCCGCGGCTCTCGGCGCTCACGCCCGCGACCGTCGGCGGGTTCGCGGCGCAGGTGCTCGTCGGCGCGCTGTCCTCCCTGCTGCCCGTCGTGCTCGGCGGCGGTCCCGCCGTCACGCGCACCGTGGCCGCCGAGCTCGACCGCTCCGCCGTCGTGCGCGCCGTGCTGCTCAACGGTGCGCTCGTGATCTTCGTGCTGCCCGCGCCGAGCCTCGTGCGCGTCGTCGCCTCGAGCACCGCGCTCGCGGTGGGCGTCTGGTTCCTCGTGCTCGTCGCGCGGGCCGTCCGGCTCGCCCGGCAGCCCGGCACGATCGATCGCCCCGCGCCCGTCGTCCCGGCCCGCGCCGCCGCGGTCGACCCCGTCGCGGTCGCCCTGGCACGCTCGCGGCGGCGCGGAGCCGGTGCGCTGGCCGTCGGCGCGCTCGTCGTGGTGACCGCCGTCGCGCTCGCGGGCGACCCCACCGCGGCGGGCCTCACGCAGGTCCTCGCCGCGGGCGCCGCGGCTGCCCCCGCCACGTCGGACGCCGGGGCGACGGGACGCACCACCACGGTGCGCGTCGAGGCGCAGGACATGCGGTTCGTGCCCGACACGGTCGAGGTGCCCGCCGGCGACCGGCTGGTCATCGAGGTCGTCAACACCGACACCACGGTGCACGACCTCGTGCTCGACGGCGGTGCCACGTCGGGGCGCCTCGCACCGGGTGGCACGGCCTCGGTCGACGTCGGCGTCGTGCAGCAGGACCTCGCGGGCTGGTGCTCGGTCGCCGGGCACCGCCTCATGGGCATGACGCTGGACGTCGTCGTGGTGGGCGGGCAGCCGGCCCCACCCGTCGCGGCGGCCCCGGGGGGCGACGCCGGCACGGGGCACGACATGGCCGGCACGCACCACGGCACGGCGGGGGACGGCACGCGTGCGGCCGACCTGCTGGACCTCGTGGCGGCCCCCGACGACGCGTTCGTCGCGCGCGACGCGACGCTGCCGCCGGTCGGCGACGGCACGACCCACCACGTGACGCTCGCGGTCACCGAGACCGTCCAGGAGGTCGCCCCCGGCGTCACGCGCACCGCCTGGACGTTCGGCGGCACCGCACCCGGACCCGTGCTGCACGGGCGGTTGGGCGACACGTTCGTCGTCACGCTCGTCAACGACGGCAGCCTCGGGCACTCGATCGACTTCCACGCCGGCGCGCTCGCACCCGACGACGTCATGCGGACCATCGAGCCCGGCGAGACGCTCACGTACACGTTCCGGGCGACGCGCAGCGGCATCTGGATGTACCACTGCTCGACCATGCCGATGAGCCTGCACATCGCGAACGGCATGTTCGGCGCGGTCGTCATCGACCCGCCCGGCCTGCCCGAGGTCGACCACGAGTACGTGCTCGTGCAGTCCGAGCTGTACCTGGGCGAGCAGGGCGGCACCGCCGACGAGGCCGCGCTCACCGCGCAGCAGCCCACGCTGCTGACGTTCAACGGCTACGCGAACCAGTACCGCGACCGACCCCTCGCGGTCCGCGCGGGCGAGCGCGTGCGCGTGTGGGTGCTCGACGCCGGGCCGAACCGGCCGTCGTCGTTCCACGTCGTCGGCGGGCAGTTCGACACCGTCTACCGCGAGGGCGACTGGACCCTGCGCGACGGCGGGTCGACGGGGACGGGCGGCGCGCAGGTGCTCGCGCTCGCGCCCGCCGAGGGCGGGTTCGTCGAGCTGACGTTCCCCGAGGCCGGCACCTACCCGTTCGTCACGCACGCCATGGGCGACGCCGAGCGCGGCGCGCAGGGCCGGTTCCGCGTCACGGACTGACCGCGACGCCACGCGGCCCGGGGGAGTTCTCACACCCCGGGCCGCCGGTGTGTGCGCGGAACGTTGCGGGCCGGTGACGCGGGTGCGCGTCCGGGCGAAACACGCGCTGCCTAGCGTCCTGCTCGACGCCGGCCCCACGCGGCGACGCCCGCCGGGCACCGCCCGGCCCCGACGCCCGACCCCGCGCAGCCCTGCGCGGACCGACGCCCGGAGGCTCCCCGTGACCCAGACCCCGACGACCGACGCGCCCGCCGCCTCGGCGACCGCGCCCGCAGACCCCACCCCGGCACCCCCGACCCCGGCGCCCGGCGCCGAGGTCCTCACCCCGGCCGGCGTCGAGCCCGTGCTCGTCCGGCACCGCGGCCGCTGGCTGCACGGCTGGGACCCCGAGGCGCCCGACCAGTGGCGCACGGCGGGGCGCGCCGTCGCACGCCGCAACCTCGTGCTGTCGATCCTCGCCGAGTTCCTCGGGTTCGCGGTCTGGGCGTTGTGGAGCATCGTCGTGCCGCAGCTGCCGGCGGCCGGGTTCACGCTGACCGCCGACCAGATGTTCTGGCTCATCGCGGTGCCGTCGCTCGTCGGCGCGACGCTGCGCATCCCGTACACGTTCGCCGTCCCCGTCTTCGGCGGGCGCAACTGGACGGTCGTGTCGGCGCTGCTGCTGCTCCTGCCCACGGGTGCCCTGGTGTGGGCCGTGCAACGACCCGACCTGCCGTTCGGCGCGCTGCTCGCGGTCGCCGCGCTCGCGGGCGTCGGCGGCGGCAACTTCGCGTCCTCGATGGCGAACATCTCGTTCTTCTACCCCGAGCGCGAGAAGGGCCGGGCGCTGGGCCTCAACGCCGCGGGCGGCAACGTCGGCACCGCGGCCGTGCAGCTCGCGGTGCCGCTGGTCGTCGTCGGTGCGGCCGGCGTGCACCTCGAGCGGGCCGGTCTGATGTTCGTGCCGCTCGCGATCCTCGCTGCGGTGCTCGCGTGGCGGCTCATGGACAACGTCAAGGACGCCGCGGCCGACCCGCGCGCGTACGGCTCGGCC
This sequence comes from Cellulomonas sp. FA1, assembly GCF_000986825.1. Taxonomy (NCBI): domain Bacteria; kingdom Bacillati; phylum Actinomycetota; class Actinomycetes; order Micrococcales; family Cellulomonadaceae; genus Cellulomonas; species Cellulomonas sp. FA1. The sequence goes on from NZ_LBMY01000001.1 coordinate 853,654, forward strand.
GCGCGCCACCGTCACACGTGGGTCATCTCGTTCGTGTACATCGGCACGTTCGGCTCGTTCATCGGGTTCTCAGGGGCGTTCCCGACGCTGCTCAAGGCCCAGTTCCCCGACGTGACGCTGTCGATCGCGTTCCTCGGCGCGCTCGTCGGGTCGGTCGCGCGCCCGGCGGGCGGTGCGCTCGCCGACCGGCTCGGCGGCGCCCGCGTGACGGTCGCGGCGTTCGCGGTCATGGCGGTCGGGACCGTGTCGGCGATCCTCGCGCTGCGGGCCGGCTCGTTCCCGGTGTTCTTCGGCTCGTTCCTGCTGCTGTTCCTCGCCACGGGGGCCGGCAACGGGTCCGTGTACCGCATGATCCCGGCGGTGTTCCGGCACGGCGCGACCGGCGACGCCGATCGCGGCCGGCGGGCCAAGGCCGCCGCGGGGTGCATCGGGATCGCGGGCGCGGTCGGTGCCGTCGGCGGGTTCCTGGTGCCGCGCGGGTTCGCGGCGTCGACCACCGCGACGGGTGGCATCGAGGCGGCGCTGTGGGTGATCGTCGCGACCTACGCCGTCATGGCCGCCACCACGTGGGTCGTGTACGCGCGCCGCGGCTCGGCGTTCGGCGACGCCGTCATCTGATGACGGCCACCACCACCGCGCGGGACGCGCGCACGGCCACGACGCAGGTCGCGACCGTGTGCTCGTACTGCGGCGTCGGCTGCGGGATCGTCCTCGACGTCGGGGACGACGGCACGGTGCGCCGCGCGAGCGGCGACCGCTCGCACCCCGCGAACGCCGGGCGCCTGTGCACCAAGGGCGCGACGAGCGCGACGATGCTCGCGGCCGGCGGACGCGTGACGACCGCGCTCGTGCGGCCCGAGCGCGGCGCCGAGGCCGTGCCGGCCGACGTCGACGCCGCGGTCGCGGACGTCGCCCGCCGGATGCGCACGATCCTCGACCGCGACGGTCCCGACGCGATCGCGCTGTACGTGTCGGGTCAGCTGAGCATCGAGGCGCAGTACCTGGCGAACAAGCTCGCCAAGGGGTACCTGCGCACGCGGTGGATCGAGTCGAACTCGCGGCTGTGCATGGCGAGCGCGGGCACGGGCTACAAGCTGTCGCTCGGTGCCGACGGCCCGCCGGGGTCGTACGACGACCTCGACCACGCCGACGTGTTCCTGCTCGTCGGCGCGAACATGGCCGACTGCCACCCCGTGCTGTTCCTGCGGCTGCTCGACCGCGTCAAGGCCGGCGCCCGGCTGATCGTCGTCGACCCGCGGCGCACGGCCACGGCCGAGAAGGCGGACCTGTTCCTGCAGGTCCGGCCCGGCAGCGACCTCGCGCTGCTCAACGGCCTGCTGCACCTGCTCGTCGAGGCCGGCGCGGTCGACGAGGCGTTCGTCGCCGAGCACACCGAGGGCTGGGACGCGATGCCCGCGTTCCTCGCGGACTACCCGCCGGACGTCGTCGAGCGGCTCACGGGCGTGCCCGCGGCCGACCTGCGCGCGGCCGCCGCGATGATCGCCGGAGCGGGTGACTGGGTGTCGTGCTGGACGATGGGCCTCAACCAGTCGACGCACGGCACGTGGAACACGAACGCGCTGGTCAACCTGCACCTCGCGACCGGTGCGATCGGGCGCCGGGGGAGCGGACCGTTCTCGCTCACCGGCCAGCCCAACGCGATGGGCGGGCGCGAGATGGGGTACATGGGCCCGGGCCTGCCGGGGCAGCGCAGCGTGCTCGACGCCGACGACCGCGCGTTCTGCGAGGACCTGTGGGGGCTGCCACCCGGGACGATCCGCACCGAGGTCGGCACCGGCACGGTCGACATGTTCCGCCGCATGGCCGACGGCGAGATCCGTGCCGCGTGGGTGATCTGCACCAACCCGGTCGCGTCGGTCGGCAACCGCCGCACCGTGGTCGAGGGTCTCGAGCGCGCCGAGCTCGTCGTCACGCAGGACGTGTTCGCCGACACCGAGACCAACGCGTACGCCGACGTCGTGCTGCCGGCCGCGCTGTGGTCCGAGGTCGACGGCGTCATGGTGAGCTCCGAGCGCACCATGACGCTCGCGCGGCGGGCGCTGGCCGCCCCCGGGCAGGCGCTGCCGGACTGGCAGCTCGTCGCGCGCGTCGCGACGGCCCTGGGGTTCGACGGCTTCGCGTACGCGTCGTCGCAGGAGGTCTTCGACGAGCTGCGCCGCGCGAGCAACCCGCGCACGGGCTACGACCTGCGGGGGGTCAGCTACGAGCGGTTGCGCCGCGAGCCCGTGCAGTGGCCGTGCGCGTCCGCCGACGCGCCCGCGCGCAACCCGGTGCGCTACCTCAACGACGGCGAGCACCAGCCGCTGCTCACCCGCCCCGACGGCACGCGGCCGCGCCTGGCGTTCCCCACGCCGAGCGGTCGCGCAGTCTTCCACGCGCGCCCGCACGTCGACCCGGCCGAGCTGCCGGACGACGACCACCCGTTCTGGTTCACGACGGGCCGCGTGCAGCACCAGTGGCACACCATGACCAAGACCGGCAAGGTCCCGGCGCTGAACCGGCTCGAGCCCGGCCCGTTCGTCGAGGTGCACCCCGAGGACGCCGCGCGGCTCGGGCTCGTCGAGCGGGCGCCCGTCGAGGTCGCGTCGCGGCGCGGCCGCGCGGTGCTGCCGGTCGTCGTGACCGACCGCGTGCGCCCCGGCACGCTGTTCGCGCCGTTCCACTGGAACGACGTGTTCGGCGAGCACCTCGCGGTCAACGCGGTGACGAACGACGCGGTCGACCCGCTGTCCCTGCAGCCCGAGCTCAAGGCGTGCGCGGTCGCGCTCACGCCCGTCGCCGCCGAGGTCGCGCCCGCCCGACGCACGCACGGCGCGACACCCGGACCCGACCCCGACCCCGGCGCGGCGCCCGCCTCCGCGTCGGCGACGCTCGACGGTCCGGCCACGATGCGGGCGCTCGCGGCCGCGCTCGGCGTCGACGACGTCGAGGCCCCCGCGCTCGGCGACGGCGAGCGGCGCTACCTGGCGGGGTTCCTCGCGGGTCTCGGGCGTGGCACCGGCGCGGCGGGGACGCCCGTGCTGCCGCCGACGGCGCCGTTGCGCGACGACCACGCGCTGTGGGTCGACGGCGTGCTGGCGGGGCTGTTCTCCCGCGCGCCGGGTGCACCGTCCGCGGCCGCCCTGCGGGCGCCGGCCCGCACCGTCACGGTGCTGTGGGCGTCCCAGACGGGCACCGCCGAGGAGCTCGCGGGCGTCGTCGCTGACCGGCTCGGGGCCGCCGGGCTCGGCACGCGGCTGCGCGCGATGGACGACGCGCTCGACGACCTGCCCCGGCGCGGTGACGTCGTGCTGGTCACGAGCACGTTCGGCGACGGCGACGCACCCGACAACGGGGCGGCGCTGTGGGAGAGGCTCGCGGACCCGCAGGCGCCGTCGTTCGGCGGTGCGCGGTTCGCGGTGCTGGCGCTGGGCGACCCGACGTACGACCGGTTCTGCGGGCACGGGCGGCGCCTCGACCACCGGCTCGCCGAGCTCGGCGCGCAGCGGCTCGTGCCGCGCCTCGAGCGCGAGCCCGGCGACGACACCCCGGTCGGCCCGTGGCTCGACGGGCTCGTCGCGGCGCTGACCGGCGGCGAGCAGGACGACGACGCGGCTGACGGTGGCACGGTCGTGGGAGGCGCCGACGACGCGGACGCGCGCGACGGCGTCGGCGGCGGGCCGGCTCGTGCGCCGGCGCGCACGGCACCCGTCGCGCCGTCCGGGTCGGGTGACGCGCCCGCCCGGGCGTCGCGGCGGCACCCCGGCACGGCGCGGCTCGTGGGCCGTCGGCGCCTCGGGGCAGCGGGCGCCGCGAAGGAGGTGCGCGAGGTCCTGCTCGACACGTCGGGCTCGCCGCTGCCCGTGCCGTACGCGGCCGGGGACGCCCTGGCGGTCCGCCCTCGCACGCCGGTCGCGCTGGTCGAGGAGATGCTCGGCGCGACGGGGCTGGACGCCGCCGCGCCGGTCGTGCTCGACGGCGTGACGCAGCCGCTGCACGACGCGCTGCGCACCGGCCTCGACCTGGGCCGCCCGACGCCGGCGCTGCTGCGGTTCGTCGCCGACCGCACGACCCGTGCGGCGGGTGACGACCTGCGCCGCCTGCTGCGGGCGGGCGACCGCGCGGCGCTCGACGCGTGGACGTGGGACCGCGGCGTCGTCGACGTGGTCGCGGCGCACCCGCTCGACGCGACGCCGCAGGAGTGGGTCGACGCGCTGCGCACGCTCCAGCCGCGCGCGTACTCGATCTCGTCGAGCCCGCTCGTCGACCCGGCCCGCGTGCGCCTGACGGTGTCGGTCGTGCGGTGGGCGGGGCCCACCGGACGGCCGCGCGGCGGCACGTGCTCGACGTACCTCGCGGACGCCGCCCCGGACGCCGAGGTCGCCGTGCACGTGCAACCCAGCGCCCACTTCCGCCCGCCGTCGGACCCCGACGCACCCGCCGTGATGATCGGTCCGGGCACGGGCGTCGCGCCGTTCGTCGGGTTCCTCGCCGAGCGCGAGGCGCGCGGGCACCGCGGCGACAGCTGGCTGGTCTTCGGCGAGCAGCACGCGGCGACCGACTTCTGGTACCGCGACGAGCTCGACGCGTGGCGCACGAGCGGCGTGCTCACGCGCCTCGACACCGCGTTCTCGCGCGACCAGCGGCAGAAGGTCTACGTGCAGGACCGGCTGCGCGAGCACGCGCGCGACCTGTGGTCCTGGCTCGAGCGCGGCGCGCACGTCTACGTGTGCGGCGACGCGCGGCGCATGGCGCCCGACGTCGACGCGGCGCTGCGCGAGGTGGTCGCCCGCGAGGGCGGGCTCGCCGAGCCGGACGCCGCCGCGTACGTCCGGCGGCTCGCGGCGGAGCGACGCTACGTGCGCGACGTGTACTGAGCGCCCGCGTCGACCGGACGTACCCCGCGCGGCGTCGGCCCGGCGAGCGTGACGGGTTCCGTGCTCCCGCGAGCCGCGGCGCGTCCGCCGCGGGAACCCGGGGCCGCACGGGGAACCCGGTGCCGCGGTCGTGCGTTCCCCCGGGAGTGCCTGCCGGCCGGTGGCGCACGCCCCGACCCGCAGGAGGTGCCGTGCGCGGCCGCAGGACCCGTGTCGTCGTCGCCGCCCTCGTCGTGCTCGGCCTGGTCGGCTCGCTCGCGGTCGGCCTCGTCGCGGGGACGGGCGGCGGGCGCGTCGACGTGCCCGCGACGGGCCCCTGGGCGGTCCTGGTCGGCCCCGAGCACCCGACCGTCGCCGCGTGCACGAGCGACCCCGCGGTCGAGCGCGTGTCGGTGCCGGACGGCCAGGACGGCGGGCCGCTCGCGGTCGTCCTGTACGCCGACGCGGCCCGCGGCGACCTCGACCGCGTGCTCGCGTGCCTGCAGCGCGACCCGGGCGCGGCGCAGGTGCAGGTCGTGCAGGTGTCGCGCGGCGTCCAGGGCTGATCGCGGCGGCCGTCGGCCGTCCCACGCGGTCGCCCGTGCGACCGGCGCGGGTGCGGCCCCGGCTCAGGTCACCGTCACGTCGAGCGTGTCGTAGCCCGCCGCGCCGTCGGGCACGACGTCGGCCGGGACGCCCGTCTGCGGGCCGTCGGGGTCCCACGCACGCACCGCGAGCACGTGGTCGCCCGGTGCCGCGTCGGGCCACGTCCACCGCCACTGCCGCCACGAGTCCACGCCGCCGTCGGCGGCCAGGTCGGCGTCCTGCCACGCGCCGTCGTCGACGCGCACCTGCACGCGCTCGACGCCGCGGTGCTGCGCCCACGCCGTGCCGGCCACGACGACGTCGCCCGCCGCGACCGTCGCGCCCGTGCGGGGCACCTCGATGCGCGACTGCGTCTTCACGGGGCCGCGCTCGGACCAGCCGCGCTGCGTCCAGTACGCGCTGACCCGGTCGAACCGCGTGACCTCGAGCTCGGTGACCCACTTGGTCGCCGACACGTAGCCGTACAGCCCGGGCACGACCATCCGCACCGGGAACCCGTGCTCGGGGGGCAGGGGAGCGCCGTCCATGCCGACCGCGAGCAGCGCGTCCCGGTCGTCGGTGAGCGCCTCGAGCGGCGTGGACGCGGTGAACCCGTCGGCGCTGCGCGAGAGCACCATGTCGGCGTCGGCCGTGGGCACGGCCCGCGCGAGGACGTCGCGCACGGGCAGCCCGAGCCAGCGCTGGTTGCCCACGAGCCCGCCGCCCACGGGGTTGGAGACGCACGCGAGCGTCACCCACGCCTCGACGAGGTCGGACGCGAGGAGCTCGTCCCACGTGAGCTCGACCTCCCGCTCGACGAGCCCGTGCACGCGCAGGCGCCACGTGGCCGGGTCGACCTGCGGCACCACGAGCGCGGTGTCGATGCGGTAGAAGTCCGCGGGCGGCGTCGCCCACGGTCCGACGCCCGCGACCTGGACGCCGCTCGGTGGTGACGGCGCGGGACGCGCGGGCGACGGCAGCCGCAGGGCCGCGCGCGCGGCCTGCGCGCCGCGCGCACCGGTGGCGGCGACGCGCCCGACGACCGCCCCGACGACCCCGACCGCGGCGGCCAGCGCGGTGAGCTGCAGGAACGTGCGGCGGCCGGGCGGTGCGGGTGCGTCGGCCACCGGGCCAGGTGCCGCCGCGGTGGGCGGTGCGGCGGGCGGCAGGCGGCGCAGGAGCTCGCGCAGCGTCCACAGGCCCGCGACGGTCCCGACGACGGCCGGGGCCGGGGCGAGCGCACCGGTGTCGGGGCGCAGCGACGCGGCGAACGCCGCGACCCCGCCGAGCAGCACCACGAGGACCGCGCCGACCGACCACCGGCGCCGCGCGGCGACACCGGCGACGGCCGCGAGGGCGGCCAGCACCAGGGCCTCCCCGACGCCGAGCACGAGCTTGTCGGCCGTGCCGAACGCCGCGACCGCGGCGTCCTTGAGCCACCCCGGCGTCGCGTCGACGAACGCCGCACCGACCGCCACGAGCGGGTCCGTCGAGGGCCCCGTGACGATCGCCACCAGGGCTCCGACACCCACCGTGACCGCACCGGCGGCCAGCCCCGCGAGACCCGCGAGGAGGTCGGGCGTGCGCGGGCGGCGCGTGCGCGGGGCCGCGACCGTGGGGGTCGTCATGCGCGCCACGCTAGGCCGCGGGCACGGAGCGCGCCACGGCGCACGGGACGAAGGTCTCACACGCGAGGCCCGCCCGGTGAGAGGGAAACGTTCCGGCGCGGAAACCCCGGCGCACCCCTGCGCGAAACGCCCGGTTCGTAGCGTCGACGCACGCCCTCGTCCCACCCGGCCCGCCTGGAGGCCCCATGGACCCCCGTCATCTCGTCGTCGTCGGCGGCGGCATGGTCGCGCAGCGTCTCGTCGAGGCCCTGCGCGACCGCGACGCCGCCGGCTCCTGGCGCGTCACGGTGCTCGCGGAGGAGCCGCGCCGCCCCTACGACCGCGTCGCGCTCACGAGCTACTTCGCGGGCCGCACCCCCGACGACCTCGCGCTCGGCGACCCCGCGCTGTGGGACGACCCGCTCGTGACGTTCGTGCGCGGCGACGCCGTCACCGCCGTCGACCGGGAGTCGCGCAGCGTCACGGCTGCCTCGGGCCGCACGTACACGTACGACCACCTGGTCCTCGCGACGGGGTCGTCGGCGTGGGTGCCGCCCCTCGAGGGCGCCGACCTCGAGGGCGTCTTCGTGTACCGCACGCTCGACGACGTGGCCGCGCTGCGAGGTCACGTCACGCGCCTGGCCGAGCAGCGGCCCGTGCGCGGGGTCGTGCTCGGCGGCGGTCTGCTGGGCCTGGAGGCCGCGGGCGCCCTGGACGCGCTCGGCGCCCGCGCGACCGTGCTGCAGGTCGACACGCACCTCATGTCCGCGCAGGTCGACCTCGGTGGCGGCGAGGCGCTGCGGCGGCTGATCAACGGGCTCGGCATCGGCGTGCGCACGCAGGCCAGGACGACGCGTGTGCTGCCGCACCGTCGCGGGGGCGTCGGCCGTGTCGAGCTCGCCGACGGCACGCGGCTCGACGCGGACGTCGTGGTCGTGGCGGCGGGCGTGCGTCCGCGGGACGAGCTCGCACGCACCAGCGGCCTCGAGATCGGCCCGCGCGGCGGCGTGGTCGTCGACGACACGTGCCTCACGGCCGACCCGCACGTCTCGGCCGTCGGCGAGGTCGCGTGCATCCAGGGCGCGTGCATCGGGCTCGTCGCGCCCGGCTACACGATGGCCGAGGTGACGGTCGACCGGCTGCTCGGCGGCGGGGCCGCGTACCCCGGTGCCGACACCGCGACCAAGCTCAAGCTCGCGGGCGTCGACGTCGCGAGCTTCGGCGACGCGTTCGCGCGCACGCCCGGCGCGCTCGAGGTCGTGTGGGCCGACCCGGTCGCGGGCGTCTACAAGAAGCTCGTGGTGTCCGACGACGCGCGCACGCTGCTCGGCGGCGTCCTCGTCGGCGACGCGAGCGCGTACGCGAGCCTGCGCCCGCTGGTCGGCCGCGAGCTGCCCGGCGACCCGGGCGCGTTCCTGCTGCCCGCCGGGGGAGCGGGAGCGCCGGACCTCGAGCTGCCCGACGAGGCGACGGTCTGCTCGTGCAACAACGTCACCGCGGGGTCGATCCGGCACGCCGTGACCGACCAGGGCTGCCACGACCTCGGCGCGGTCAAGGCGTGCACGCGCGCCGGCACGAGCTGCGGGTCCTGCCTGCCGCTGGTCAAGAAGCTCGTGACCACCGAGCTCGCCGCCCTCGGCGTGAGCGTCAGCACCGCGCTGTGCGAGCACTTCGCGCTGTCGCGGGCCCAGCTCTACGACGCCGTGCGGATCGCCGGCCTGCGGACCTTCACCGAGGTCGTCGAGCGGTTCGGCACGCACGGGCGCGGCTGCGACCTCTGCCGCCCCGCGGTCGCGTCGATCCTCGCGACCACGGCCCCCGCGCACGTCCTCGACGGCGAGCGCGCGGCCCTGCAGGACACCAACGACCACGTCATGGCGAACCTCCAGAAGGACGGGTCGTACTCGGTGGTGCCGCGCATGCCCGGCGGCGAGGTCACGCCCGAGGGGCTCATCGCGGTGGGCGAGGTCGCGCGCGACTTCGGGCTGTACACCAAGGTCACGGGCGGGCAGCGCATCGACATGTTCGGCGCGCGCATCGACCAGCTCCCGCTGATCTGGCGCCGCCTGGTCGACGCGGGCTTCGAGTCCGGGCACGCGTACGGCAAGTCGCTGCGCACCGTGAAGTCGTGCGTCGGGTCGACGTGGTGCCGGTTCGGCGTGCAGGACTCCGCGGCGCTCGCGGTCATGCTCGAGCTGCGCTACCGCGGCCTGCGCTCGCCGCACAAGATCAAGCTCGGCGTCTCGGGCTGCGCACGCGAGTGCGCCGAGGCCCGCGGCAAGGACGTCGGCGTGATCGCGACCGACAAGGGCTGGAACGTGTACGTCGGCGGCAACGGCGGCTTCACGCCCCGTCACGCGCGCCTGCTCGCCGAGGACCTCGACACCGAGACGCTCGTGCGGACCATCGACCGCTTCCTGCTCTACTACGTGCGCACGGCCGACCGCCTGCAGCGCACCGCGCCCTGGATCGAGGAGGTCGAGGGCGGCCTCGAGGGCGTGCGTGCCGTCGTCGTGGACGACGCGCTGGGCATCGGCGCCGACCTCGACGCGCAGATGGACGAGCACGTCGCGCAGTACGAGGACGAGTGGCGCGCGACGCTCGAGGACCCCGACAAGCTCCGGCGGTTCGCGTCGTTCGTCAACGCGCCCGACGTGGCCGACCCGTCCCTGGCGTACGTGCCCGAGCGCGGCCAGGTCCGTCCCGCCACCGCCGACGAGCGCGCCGTGCTCGTCGCCGGCACCACCCTGGAGGTCCGCTCGTGACCACGCTCGACGCGCCCACCACCACGTGGCTGACCGTGTGCCGGCTCGCGGACCTCGCGCCCGAGCGCGGCGCCGCGGCGCTCGTGCCCGACCGCGTGGCCGGCGCACCGACGCTCACGCAGGTCGCGGTGTTCCGGCTGCTCGACGACACGGTGCACGCCGTGCAGCAGCACGACCCGTTCAGCGACGCGCACGTCCTGGCCCGCGGGATCGTCGGGACGCGCCGCGTCGACGGCACCGACGTGCCGACCGTCGCGTCGCCCATGTACAAGCAGGTGTTCGACCTGCGCACGGGTGCGTGCCTCGACGTCGCGGGCAAGACGCCGGTCGCGGGGCACGGCGCGGACCTGCGGACGTGGGGCGTGCGCGTCGTCGACGGCGACGTGCAGCTCGCGGTGCTCGGCGGTGCGGGGTGACCGCGCTGCTGGGCGTCGAGCTCGCGGGCCGGGCGGTCCTCGTCGTCGGCGGGGGACCGGTCGCGGCACGACGCGCGCAGGCGCTCGCCGACGAGGGCGCGCTCGTGCGCGTCGTCGCGCCGCACGTGTGCGAGCCGCTCGCCGACCTCGTCGTCGCCGGCGGTGCGCGCTGGTCCGACCGCGAGGTCGCCGAGACCGACCTCGACGACGTGTGGCTCGTGCACACCGCCACGGGAGACCGCGCGACCGACGCCGCGGTCGTCGCGTGGGCCACCGCCCGGCGCGTGTTCTGCGTCGACGCCGGCGGCCCCCGCCGCCCGGCGGCGGGAACGGCGCGCACGCCCGCGACGACCCAGGCGGGCGACGTGCTCGTCGGCGTCGTGTCCGCCGCCGGCGCGGACCCGCGGCGCAGCGTCGAGGTGCGGGACCGGCTCGCGGCCCACCTGCGGGCCGGCGACGTCGACCTGCGTCGCCGCCGCGCGACGGCGGGGCAGGGCCGGGTCGTGCTCGTCGGCGGCGGCCCGGGCGACGTCGACCTGCTGACCGTCGCCGGGCGTCGCGCGCTCGCCGAGGCGGACGTCGTGGTCGCCGACCGCCTCGGCCCCGTCGACGTGCTCGACCAGCTGCCCGCCGACGTCGAGGTCGTCGACGTCGGCAAGTCGCCCGGCCACCACCCCGTGCCGCAGGACGAGATCAACCGGCTCCTCGTCGAGCAGGCGCAGCGCGGCCGCGTCGTCGTGCGGCTCAAGGGCGGCGACCCCTTCGTGTACGGCCGCGGCGGCGAGGAGGTGCTCGCGTGCCGCGCCGCGGGCGTGCCGGTGAGCGTCGTGCCGGGCGTCAGCAGCGCGTTCGCCGCCGCGGCGGCCGCCGGCGTGCCGCTCACGCACCGCGGCGTCGTCGGCGCGGTGCACGTCATGAACGGCACCGACGGCTGGTCGGCCGCTGCGCTCACGGGGCTGCGCGACCGCTCGTGCACGGTCGTCGTGCTCATGGGCGTCGCGGCGCTGCCCGGGCTCGTGCGCGACGCGCTGGCCGGCGGCGTGGACCCCGACGTGCCCGTGGCGGTGGTCGAGCGCGCGACGCTGCCCGACCAGCGCGTGACGCGCGCGCCGCTGCACGAGGTCGCGGCGGTCGCGGCCGCGCGTGGTGTGCGGGCGCCCGCGGTCGTGGTCGTGGGCGACGTCGCGGCACCGCGCCTGCTGGAGCCGGCGGCGTCCGGCGGGCCGGGGGAGCCCGTGGACGAGGTGGACGTCACGCCCCCGGCGCCGGTGACAATGGACGCGTGAGCACGCAGATGATCGACCAGACCCTGGCCGGTTGCGTCGTGCTCGTCACGGCCGACCGCCGTTCCTCCGAGCTGCGCGCCGCGCTCGAGCGGCGCGGCGCGAGCGTGCGGCACGCGGCCGCGCTCGGCATGGTGCCGCACACCGACGACGCGCTGCTGCTCGAGCGCACGCGCAGCGTGCTCGCCGAGCCGCCCGACACCGTGGTCGTCACGACGGGCATCGGCTTCCGCGGCTGGGTCGAGGCGGCGGACGCCGCCGGTCTCGCCGACCGGCTGCTCGAGGTGCTCGCGGGCACCCGGATCGTCGCGCGCGGCCCCAAGGCGCGCGGCGCGATCCAGGCCGCCGGGCTGAGCGCCGACTGGGTCGCGGAGTCCGAGACGAGCGCCGAGATCGCCGAGACGCTCCTCGACGAGGGCGTCGCAGGGCGCGACATCGTCATCCAGCACCACGGCGCCGGCGCCGACGGCCTCGACGAGGCGTTCGCGCTGGCCGGGGCGCGCGTGCGCAGCCTCGTCGTGTACCGGTGGGGGCCGCCGCCCGACCCCGCGCTCGTCCGGGACTCGACGCGCGCGGTCGCCGACGGCGACGTCGACGCCGTCGTGTTCACGTCGGCCCCGGGTGCCGCGGCGTGGCTCGACGCCGCGCGCGAGGCCGGCGCGCTCGACGGCCTGCTCGCGCGCCACCGCGCGGGTGCCGTCGTGTTCGCGGCCGTCGGTCCCGTCACCGCGAAGCCGCTGCTGGAGGTGGGCATCGAGCCGCTCGTGCCCGACCGCGGCCGTCTCGGCTCGCTCGTGCGCGCGGTCGTCACGCACTACGGCGGCATCGAGGCCCTCGACACGGTCGCCGGCCCGCTGCGCGTGCACCGCGCGGCCGCCGTGCTCGACGGGCGCGTCCTGCCGCTGTCGCGCACGGGCCTGGAGGTGCTGCGGCTGCTCGCGCACGCGCGCGGCTCGGTCGTCCCGCGCGAGCAGGTGCTCGCGGCGCTGCCGGGCGACTCGTCCGACCCGCACGCGGCCGAGGTCGCGATCGCGCGGCTGCGCGACGCGAGCGGCAGCCGCGCCCTCGTCCGCACCGTCGTCAAGCGCGGCTACCGACTCGAGCTCCAGGAGCAGTCATGACCACCACCCCCGCGCCCGTGCTCGTCGGCTGCTCGCACGGCACCGACAGCCACGCGGGCCGCGCCGCGATCGCCTCGATCCTCGTCGACCTGGCGGACCTGCGGCCGGACCTCGACGTGCGCGAGGCGTTCGTCGACGTGCAGCAGCCCGAGCTGCCGGACGTCGTCGCGGGGGCCGTCGTCGACGCCCCGACGGTCGTCGTGCCGCTGCTGCTGTCGACGGGCTTCCACGTGAAGACCGACGTCGCCGAGGCCGTCGACCGTCCCGGGGCCGCCGCGGGCCGACCGATGGGTCCGGACCCGCGGCTGGTCGAGATCCTCGCCGACCGGCTCGCGGACGCGGGCCTCCGCGACGACGACGCGGTCGTCGTCGCGGCGGCCGGGTCGAGCGACCCCGAGGCCGCGACCGCGGTGCGCGAGGTCGTCGCGGGCCTGGCCGAGCGGCTGGGCCGGCCCGTGACCGTCGGGTACGGCGCGGGCGCGCACCCGCGCGTACCCGTCGCGATCGCCGACGCGCGCACCACCCTGGCCCCGGGCGGGCGCGTCGTGGTCGCGTCCTACCTGCTGGCTCCCGGCTTCTTCCTCGACCGCGTGCACGAGGCCGGGGCCGACGTCGTGGCCGCACCCCTGGCACCGGACGTGCGGCTCGCGCAGATCGCGCTCGACCGGTTCGACGAGGTCAGCGCGCAGGCGTCGGCGACGTGGGCGCCGAGCGCGTCGCACGCGGGAGCGTGAGCAGCGCCGACGCGGCGAGGTCCTGCACCTCCTCGTCCGTGAGGCCCGCCGCACGAGCGGTCTCGACGAACGCGACGGCGGCGTCGGCGGCGCCCGCCCGTGCTCGCACGTCGTCGCGCGTCCCGCGGTTCGCGCCCGCCGGATCCGGGGAACCGGCGTGCACGCCGCACCGCCCGGTGTGACGGTGGACGGCATGAGCGAGCAGACCACGGGCTACGACCCGTCGCAGGACCCGGACGCCGACCCCGCCAACCTCAACCCGCGCACGGGTGCGCAGGCCGCCGGCGGCGACGAGCAGGACGTCGACACCGACGCCGAGCCCGCCAACCTCAACCCGCGCGGCACCGAGGACGACGGCTGAACGGTTCGGCGCCGCGTCCGACGCCTGTCGTCTCGGTCGTCGTCCCCGTGCGGGACGACGCCGCGCACCTGGACGCGTGCCTGCGCCTGCTCGCCGCGCAGACCCGCCCGCCCGACGAGGTGGTCGTGGTCGACAACGCGTCGAGCGACGCGAGCGCGCGGGTCGCGCGCGGGCACGGGGCGCGCGTGGTCGTCGAGCCGCGCGTCGGCATCCCTGCAGCCGCGGCCGCTGGGTACGACGCGGCGCGCGGCGACGTGCTGCTGCGGCTCGACGCCGACTCCCGGCCGGCACCCGACTGGGTGGAGCGCGCGCTCGCGACGCTCGCCGACCCCGGCGTCGACGCGGTGACCGGCCACGGGGTGTTCGACCTGCCGGGGCGGCGCGGCGTGCGTCTCGCGCGTGCCTACCTGGGTGCGTACTACGCGCTGGGCCACCTCGCGGCCGGCCACCCGGTGCTGTGGGGGTCGTCGATGGCGTTCCGCGCGTCGGTGTGGCGCGCGGCGCGCCCCCGCGTGACCCGCACGGGCGACGTGCACGACGACCTCGACCTCGCGCTCGCGATCGGCCCGGGTGCGCGCGTCGTCGTCGACCCGGGATGGTCGGTCGGCATGTCGGCGCGCGCCGTGCGCCCGGGGCGGCAGTGGGTGCCGCGCGTGCGGCGCGCGCTCACGACGCTCGCGCGGCACTGGCGGCACGCCCCGCCGTGGGAGCGCTGGCTGCGCCACCGGCGGCCGACGTCGGCCTGAGCTGCACCGAGTGGGCGTCCGGTGCGCAGCCGGTTCTCCCCGGGAACCACGAAGGCCCCAGGTCGATGACCTGGGGCCTTGCTGGTGGGCGATACTGGGATCGAACCAGTGACCTCTTCCGTGTCAGGGAAGCGCGCTACCGCTGCGCCAATCGCCCGCGTGGGGTGTGCTACGAGGTGGAGACGGGATTCGAACCCGTGTATACGGCTTTGCAGGCCGCTGCCTCGCCTCTCGGCCACTCCACCGCTGAGACCGCAGTCCACGACGGCGGTGACGCCGAAGGGGATAGCCTCCGAGCGGACGACGGGATTCGAACCCGCGACCCTCACCTTGGCAAGGTGATGCTCTACCACTGAGCCACGTCCGCACGCCTGGTCTCGCCGTTTCACCGGCGTTTCCTGGTGCGTCGAAGACTCTAGACGACAAACTCGGGGAGAGTCCAACCGGCTCGCTGAGCGCGTCGTCACACCGGCCCTCCGGCGTGTCCGCGTGACGGGCGCGGGAGAGTGTGCTGACGGTCCAGCCGCAGGTCACCGGGCGGTCGCGCCCCGTTCGTCCGGGCGTCGCGGGAGGGTGCCGCGACGTGGTCGTGCCGCGGGTCCGGTGGGTCGCGTCGGTAGGTTGGGGCCGTGCCCGCGCCCGCCATCCCGCCCGCCCCCGTGGCGCCCGGCGTCGCGTGGTTCGGCGGTCGTCGCGCGATCGGCGTCGTCGAGCACGCGGACCTGCGCGCCCGCCCCGACGCGCTCGCGACACCCGGCTGGTGGGCGCTCGTGGGGGAGTTCGAGGGCCGCGTCGACGCGTGGCGGTTCGCACGCGTCGGGCCCGACCGGGCCACCGCCGACCCGGCGACGTGGCGCGGCCCGGCCCCCGGTGCGTGGACCACGTCGCTCGACCGTGACGCCTACGTCGCCGCGGTCGACCGCGTGCGCGGTCACGTGCGCGACGGGCTCGTCTACCAGGCCAACCTCTGCCGCGTGCTGTCCGCGCCGCTGCCCGCCGCCGGCGGTGACGAGCCGGACGCACGCGCGCTCGGGGCGCGCCTCGCGGCCGGGAACCCCGCGCCGTACGCGGGCGGCGTGCACGTGCCGTCCGGCGGCGCCGTGCCCGGCGCGTGGGTCGTGACGGCGTCGCCCGAGCTGTTCCTGCGCGTGCGCGACGGCGTCGTGACGTCCGGGCCCATCAAGGGCACGGCGGCCACGCCCGACGGCCTCACGGCCAAGGACCGCGCCGAGAACGTCATGATCACCGACCTCGTGCGCAACGACCTGCAACGCGTGTGCCGCCCCGGCACGGTCGCGGTGACCGACCTGCTCGCGACCGAGGCCCACCCCGGGCTCGTGCACCTCGTCTCGACGGTCACCGGCGAGCTCGCGCCCGACGTCGCGCACGCACCCGACCTCGTCGCGCGGCTCCTGGACGCGACCTACCCGCCCGGCTCGGTGTCCGGTGCGCCCAAGAGCTCGGCGCTGCGCGTCATCGCCGAGCTCGAGCGCGCGCCGCGCGGACCGTACTGCGGCCTCGTCGGCTGGGTGTGCGTCGGCGACGACGGCACCGTCGAGGCCGAGCTCGCCGTCGGCATCCGCACGTTCTGGTGGCGCGACGGCACGCTGCGGTTCGGCACGGGCGCCGGGATCACGTGGGCGAGCGACGCCGCCGCGGAGTGGGACGAGACGGAGCTCAAGGCGGCGCGGCTCGTCGCGCTCGCGTCCGGCGCCTGACCCCGCCCGGCGCGGCCCCGGTGGCAGGATGGCCGGGTGGACCTCGCGATCTGGGCCGGCGGCCGGCTGCACACCCTCGACGAGCCCGTGCTGACGGCCGTCGACCACGGCCTGACGGTCGGCGACGGCGTCTTCGAGACGTGCGGCGTGCACCGCGGCACCGCGTTCGCCCTCACGCGGCACCTCGAGCGCCTGCAGCGCTCCGCCGACGGCCTGGGGCTGCCCCCGCTGCCGCTCGACGAGGTGCGCGAGGGCGTCCGCGCGGTCCTGGCAGCCGCGGGCGACCGTGCCGGCCGGCTGCGCATCACGGTGACGGGCGGCCCCGGCCCCATGGGGTCGCAGCGCCTCGCGCCCGCCGAGCAGCGGCCGACCGTGGTCGTCGTGGCGGCGCCCGGGGGAGCGGGCGACGTCGCGCGCGCCGTGCGCGTGCCCTGGGTGCGCAACGAGCGGTCGCCGATCGCCGGGCTGAAGACGACGTCGTACGCCGAGAACGTGGTCGCGCTCGCGCGGGCGCGCGAGGCCGGCGCGGACGAGGCGCTGCTCGCGGACACGCGGGGCCGCCTCAGCGAGGGTACGGGGTCCAACGTCTTCGTCGAGGTGGGCGGTGAGCTGCTGACACCCTCGCTCGAGACGGGCTGCCTCGCCGGCATCACGCGCGACCTGCTGCTGCTGTGGGGCCGTGAGGCGGGGCTCCCGGTCCGCGAGGCGGCACCCGACGAGCTGCCGTGGGGCGTGCTCGACGAGGTCGTCGCGGGTCGGGCCCACCTCGTGCTCACGGGGTCGGTGCGCAACGTCACCCCCGTGGTGCGGCTCGACGAGGTCGACGTCGCGGCGGGCCCGCTCGCGGCCGAGGCGCGGCGCGTGTTCCTCGCGCGGATGGCGGACGACCTCGACCCCTGACGCACGACGGCCGGCCCCGCACGAGGCGGGGCCGGCCGGGTGTCGTGGTGCGCCGCGTCGCGGCGCGTGGGGTCAGGCGGTCAGCAGCGCCGCGATGAGCGCCGTGATCTCGCCCTCCATCTTGTCGGACTCGTTGCCCACGGGCACGAGAGCCTGCGTCGCGGCGAGGAAGCGCAGCAGCGGCTCGGTCGGTGCCGCGAGCAGCGCGCTGCCCTCGACCCCGGACAGCGAGACGAGCGTGTAGTCGGGGTCGTCGTCGCGCCACACCTGCACGTCGCCGGTCCCCGCGGGGGCGTCGGCCACGGCGTGCACGCCCTGGACCAGCAGCTCGCGGCCGAGCAGCCACGTCGACATCGTGTGCGCGCCCGTGAACACGGCGCGGACGGTGTAGGGGTCGCTCGTGCGGAAGGACAGCTCGGCGGACACCGGGATCACCGTGGCGTCCGACCCGATCAGCTGCATGGCGACGACCTCGACGACGTCGTACGACGAATCCGCCATCGGGGTCCTCCTGTCGGGGGTGCGGCCCACCGCGGGCCGTGGGAACACATCATGGCAGGACGGATGTCCCATTGGACCGGTGCGTGCCCACAGTTCACCCGCCCGGACCCTTCCTGACCAGTAGGAAAGCGTTCGCCAGGCCGCTGCGGGTGAACGGTAAGCGCCTTCTGCGGTGCTTTGCACGACTTCTGGGGCTCGCGACGGCCCCGGTTCGGAGATCCGGCCGACGTCCGCTAGCATCGTCTCCCGTGCCGCCCACGGGTGGTGCACGTCGTTCGACACGACGGGCGATTGGCTCAGTGGTAGAGCGCCTCGTTCACACCGAGGAGGTCACTGGTTCGAACCCAGTATCGCCCACCCGCACAGCACGCCCCCGGCTCCGGCCGGGGGCGTGCTGCGTTCCCGGAGGTCCCCGGTGACGTCGCCCGGGTCGGGCTCGCGCACGCGTACGAACCGCGTCGCCGCAGGTGGCGCGACAGCCCGCGTGCCAGACTCGCGACGTGGACTTCCTCTCCGCCTACGCCCACGGGTTCGCCCGCGTCGCGGCCTGCACCGTGCCCGTCACGGTGGCCGACCCGGCGCGCAACGCCGCCGCCGTCGTCGCCGCGGCCCGCGCCGCGCACGACGACGCGGTCGCCGTGGCCGTGCTCCCCGAGCTCTGCCTGTCCGGCTACGCCATCGACGACCTCTTCCTGCAGGACGCGCTCCTGGACGCCGTGCGCGACGCGCTCGACGAGGTCGTGGCCGCGTCGAGGGACCTTCGGCCCGTGCTCGTCGTGGGCGCGCCCCTCGCGCACGGCACCCGTGTCCTCAACGCCGCCGTCGTGGTGCACCGCGGACGCGTGCTGGGCGTCGCGCCCAAGTCGTACCTGCCGACCTACCGCGAGTTCTACGAGCGGCGCTGGTTCGCGCCCGGCGACGACGTGCGCGGCACCACCACGGTCGCGGGGCAGGAGGTGCCGATCGGGCCCGACCTGCTGTTCGCCGCGTCCGACGTGCCCGGACTCGTGCTGCACGTCGAGGTGTGCGAGGACATGTGGGTGCCCGTGCCGCCGAGCGCGACGGCGGCGCTCGCCGGGGCCACCGTCCTGGTCAACCTCTCGAGCAGCCCCATCACGGTCGCGCGCGCCGAGGACCGCCGGCTCCTGGTCCGCTCGGCGTCCGCGCGCTGCCAGGCCGCCTACGTGTACGCCGCCGCGGGCCAGGGGGAGTCGACGACCGACCTGTCGTGGGACGGCCAGACCATGCTCTACGAGCTGGGCGAGCTGCTGGCCGAGGGCGAGCGCTTCGCCGACGGCGTCGTGCTGACGACCGCCGACGTCGACCTCGACCGCATCCGCCAGGAGCGGCTGCGCGCGGGCACGTTCGACGACAACCGCCGCGGTCTCGGCCTGCCGCCCGCCGGCGCCTCGCACCGCACGGTGACGTTCACGCTCGACCCGCCCGCCGGCGACGTCGGGCTGCGGCGGCCCGTCGACCGGTTCCCGTTCGTGCCCGACGACCCGGCACGCCTCGCGCTCGACTGCTACGAGGCCTACAACATCCAGGTCTCCGGCCTCGAGCAGCGTCTGCGCGCCGTCGGCGGCGCGAAGGTCGTCATCGGCGTCTCCGGCGGCCTGGACTCGACGCACGCGCTCATCGTCGCCGCCAACGCCATGGACCGGCTCGGCCGCCCCCGCAGCGACATCCTCGCGTTCACCATGCCCGGCTTCGCGACGAGCAGCACGACGCTCGCGTCCGCCCTCGCGCTCATGGAGGCGCTCGGCACGACCGCCGAGACGATCGACATCCGTCCCGCCGCCCGCCAGATGCTCGCCGACCTCGGCCACCCCGCCGGCGCGGGCGAGGAGGTCTACGACGTCACGTTCGAGAACGTGCAGGCCGGCCTGCGCACCGACTACCTGTTCCGCGCCGCCAACCAGCGCGGCGGGATCGTGCTCGGCACGGGCGACCTCTCGGAGCTCGCGCTGGGCTGGTGCACGTACGGCGTCGGCGACCAGATGTCGCACTACGCCGTGAACGCGGGCGTCCCCAAGACCCTCATCCAGCACCTGATCCGGTGGGTCGTGGGGGAGCGGCACTTCGACGACGCGACCAACGCGGTGCTGCTGCGCGTCCTGGACCAGGAGATCTCGCCCGAGCTCGTGCCCGTGCGCGACGGCGAGCCGCTGCAGTCCACCGAGGACACGATCGGCCCCTACGCGCTGCACGACTTCACCCTGTACCAGGTGCTGCGGCACGGCACGCGGCCCAGCAAGGTCGCGTTCCTCGCGTGGCACGCGTGGCACGACGCCGCGGCCGGCGCCTGGCCCGCCGGGTGGCCGCAGGACCGCCGCACGTCCTACGACCTGCCGACCGTGCGGCGCTGGCTCGAGGTCTTCCTGCGCCGGTTCTTCGCGTCGCAGTTCAAGCGCTCGGCGCTGCCCAACGGCCCCAAGGTCAGCGCGGGCGGCACGATGTCGCCGCGCGGCGACTGGCGCATGCCGTCCGACGCGTCGGCCGCCGCGTGGCTCGCCGAGCTCGACGCGCGCGTCCCGCACGACGTGCCGCACGCCTGACCACGGCCTGACCTTGTCGGTCGCGGCGCACCGCGTCGGTGGTCGGGCGCCGCGGTCGGTAGCATCGACCACGCCCTGGTCGGCGAGCGCCGACGTGCCGTGACGCGGCGGGCGTGCACCCGAGGAGCCCTGATCGTGCCCGAGCAGATCACCCTGACCGTCGACGGCGTCGAGACCCCGGTCGCGCAGGGCACGACGGGCACGGACCTGTTCGGCGACCGCCGCGACGTCGTCGTCGTGCGCGTCGACGGCGAGCTCAAGGACCTCGCGCTGCCGCTGCCCGCCGGCGCGGTCGTCGAGGCCGTCACCATCGACTCGCCCGACGGGCTGTCGGTGCTGCGGCACTCGGCGGCGCACGTGCTCGCGCAGGCGGTGCAGGAGGTCAACCCGCAGGCGCGCCTGGGCATCGGCCCGCCCATCACCGACGGGTTCTACTACGACTTCGACGTCGAGACCCCGTTCACGCCCGAGGACCTCAAGGCGATCGAGAAGGTCATGAACCGGATCGTCAAGGAGGGGCAGACCTTCCGACGGTGGGACGTGACCGAGGCCCAGGCGCGCGAGGAGCTCGCGGCCGAGCCGTACAAGCTCGAGCTCATCGGGCTCAAGGGCGAGGCCGGCGACGCTGCCGACGGCGCGTCGGTCGAGGTCGGCCTCGGCGGCCTGTCGATCTACCAGAACGTGCGGGGTGCGGGCCGCGAGTCCGAGACCGTCGTGTGGCAGGACCTGTGCCGCGGGCCGCACCTGCCCAGCACCCGCCTCATCGGCAACGGCTTCCAGCTCACCCGGTCCGCCGCGGCGTACTGGCGCGGGTCCGAGAAGAACCCGCAGCTGCAGCGCGTGTACGGCACCGCGTGGCCCACCAAGGACGAGCTCAAGGCCCACCTCGAGCGCCTCGCCGAGGCCGAGCGCCGCGACCACCGCCGCCTGGGCAACGAGCTCGACCTGTTCTCGTTCCCCGAGGAGATCGGCTCCGGCCTGTCGGTGTTCCACCCCAAGGGCGGCATCATCCGCATGGAGATGGAGCACTACTCCCGCAGGCGCCACGTGGAGTCCGGCTACTCGTTCGTCAACACGCCGCACATCACCAAGGAGCAGCTCTTCCAGATCTCGGGCCACCTCGACTGGTACGCCGACGGCATGTACCCGCCGATGCAGCTCGACGAGGAGCGCGACGCCGACGGCAACGTGCGGCGCGCGGGGCAGAACTACTACCTCAAGCCCATGAACTGCCCCATGCACAACCTCATCTTCAAGTCGCGCGGGCGGTCGTACCGCGAGCTGCCGCTGCGGCTGTTCGAGTTCGGCACCGTCTACCGGTACGAGAAGTCGGGCGTCGTGCACGGCATGACCCGTGGCCGCGGCTTCACGCAGGACGACGCGCACATCTACTGCACCCGCGAGCAGATGCGCGCCGAGCTCACGAGCCTGCTCACCTTCGTGCTCGAGCTGCTCAAGGACTACGGGCTCGACGACTTCTACCTCGAGCTGTCCACCCGCAACCCCGAGAAGTCGGTCGGCTCGGACGAGGTGTGGGAGGAGGCCACCGAGACGCTGCGCGCGGTGGCCGAGGCCTCGGGCCTCGACCTCGTGCCCGACCCGGGCGGCGCCGCGTTCTACGGCCCCAAGATCTCCGTCCAGGCCAAGGACGCGATCGGCCGCACGTGGCAGATGTCGACCATCCAGCTCGACTTCAACCTGCCCGAGCGGTTCGAGCTCGAGTACACCGCGCCCGACGGCAGCCGGCAGCGGCCCGTGATGATCCACCGCGCGCTGTTCGGCTCGATCGAGCGGTTCTTCGCGGTCCTCACCGAGCACTACGCAGGCGCCTTCCCGGCGTGGCTCGCGCCCGTGCAGGTGCTGGCCGTGCCCGTCGCCGAGCCGTTCGAGCCGTACCTCGACGAGGTCGTGTCGCGCCTGCGGGCGCAGGGGGTGCGCGCCGAGGTCGACCGCTCGGACGACCGGTTCGGCAAGAAGATCCGCAACGCCTCGACGCAGAAGATCCCGTTCGTGCTGATCGCCGGCGGCGAGGACGCCGAGGCCGGTGCGGTGTCGTTCCGCTACCGCGACGGCCGCCAGGACAACGGCGTGCCGGTCGACGAGGCGATCGAGCGGATCGTCACGGCCGTGCGCGACCGCGTGCAGGTCTGAGCCGTGACCTCCTCCGACGAGGTCGAGGTCGAGCCCGCCGGTGCCTTCGCGGGCGACCCCGACGGGCTCGACCGGCTCTGGACGCCGCACCGCATGGTGTACATCGGCGGGCAGGACAAGCCCGCCGACGACGCGCCCGGCGACGGCTGCCCGTTCTGCCGCATCCCGGCGCTGCCCGACGAGCAGGGGCTCGTCGTGCACCGCGGCGCGGTCGCGTACGTCGTCATGAACCTCTACCCGTACAACTCGGGGCACCTGCTGGTGTGCCCGTACCGGCACGTCGCCGACTACACGGACCTCACCGAGGCCGAGGTCGCCGAGGTCGCCGCGCTCACCCGCACCGCCATGCGGGTCGTGCGTGACGTCATGGCGCCCCAGGGGTTCAACCTCGGGATGAACCAGGGGCAGGTCGCCGGCGCCGGCATCCAGGCGCACCTGCACCAGCACGTCGTCCCCCGCTGGGGCGGCGACGCGAACTTCCTGCCCGTCGTCGCCCGCACGCGTGCGCTGCCCGCCCTGCTCGGCGACACGCGCGCCGCGCTCGCGGCCGCCTGGCCGGCCACCCCGGAGGTCTGACGCGTGCTCAGCCGCCTGCGCGGTCTCATGACGCGCCTGTGGACCCCGCTCGCCGACGTGCTCCTGCGCGCCGGCGTCTCGCCCGACGCCGTGACGATCACCGGCACGCTCGTCGTGGTCGCCACCGCGCTGTGGGCCTTCCCCACCGGGCACCTGCTGCTCGGCGCCCTGCTCATCGCGCTGTTCACGCTCACCGACTCGATCGACGGCGTCATGGCGCGCCGCGCGGGCCGCAGCGGCCCCTGGGGTGCGTTCCTCGACTCGACGCTCGACCGGTTCGGCGACGGCGCGATCTTCGCGGGCCTCGTGCTCTGGTACACCGGCGCGGGCGACCACCGGCCCACCGCCGTGCTGGCCCTCGCGTGCCTCGTGCTCGGCTCGATCGTGCCCTACGCGCGGGCCCGCGCCGAGGGTCTCGGCATGACCGCCTCGGGCGGCATCGCGGAGCGCGCCGACCGGCTCTTCGCCGTGCTGCTGGCCGCGTTCCTCGTCGGCCTCGGGCTGCCCGTCGTCGTCATGACCGTGGTGCTCGCGCTGCTCGCGCTCGCGTCCGCCGTCACCGTCGTCCAGCGCATGGCCGCCGTGCGCCGCCAGGTCCGGGAGGCGGCCTCGTGAGGTTCGACGTCGCGCGCGCCTACCACCTGGCCTGGCGCGTCGGTCACCGCGTCCCGGGGCCCGTCGTGCGCGCGCTGACCACGCTCGGGGCCGACGTCGCGTGGTGGCGCCGCGGGTCCGGCGTGCGCCGCCTCGAGGCGAACCTCGCGCGCGTGCGCCCCGAGCTCGATCCCGCGGCGCTGCGACGGCTGTCGCGCGCCGGCATGCGCTCGTACATGCGCTACTTCGGCGAGACGCTCACGCTGCGCGGCAGCAGCCCCGACCGCATCGCCGCGCGCGTGCGCGCGGTCGGTGACGCGCCCGTGCGCGCGCTGCTCGCCGACGGGCACGAGGTCGTCCTCGCGCTCGGCCACATGGGCAACTGGGACCTCGCCGGCGCGTGGGCGACCGCGCACCTCGGCCACGTGACGACCGTCGCCGAGCGGCTCGAGCCCGAGGAGCTCTTCCAGGAGTTCCTGGCCTTCCGCGAGTCCATCGGTCTGACGATCATCCCGCTCACCGGCGGTGGTGACGTGTTCCGCCAGCTCGTGCGCGTCGCCCGGGGCGGCCCGGGGGTCCTGCCGCTGCTGGCCGACCGCGACCTCACGGCCAGGGGCGTCGAGGTCGACCTGTTCGGGCGCCGCGCGCGCGTGGCCGCCGGCCCCGCCGCGCTGGCGGTCTCGACCGGCGCGCCCCTGGTGCCCGCCGCCATCACCTACGAGCGTCTGCACGGCGCCCGTCGCCGCGCGGCCGGCACGCCGTGGGGCATCGTCATCACGTTCCTGCCGCGCGTCGACGTCCCCGCGGACCTGCCGCGGGCGCAGCAGCTGCAGACCGTCACGCAGGGCTGGGTCGACGCCCTCGCGGGGGTGATCCACGCGCGGCCGCAGGACTGGCACATGCTGCAGCGCGTGTTCGTCGAGGACCTCGACCCGGCGCGCGACGCCGCCCGGCGCGCGGCCGCGCCGCCGGACCTCGGCGCCGGTGGCGAGGAGGGCGCGTCATGAGCGAACGACCGCTGCGCGTCGGGATCGTCTGCCCGTACTCGTTCGACGTGCCCGGGGGCGTGCAGTTCCACGTGCGCGACCTCGCGGAGTCGCTCCTGCAGCGCGGGCACGACGTGTCCGTGCTCGCGCCCGCGGCCGAGGACACGCCCGTCCCGTCGTACCTGGTCCCCGCGGGCCGTGCCGTGCCGGTCCACTACAACGGGTCGGTCGCACGCCTGACGTTCGGGCCCGTGACCGCCGGTCGCGTGCGCCGCTGGCTCGCCGCCGGCCGTTTCGACGTGCTGCACCTGCACGAGCCCGTGACGCCCAGCCTGGGCATGCTGGCGCTGTGGATCGCGGACGGCCCGGTCGTCGCCACGTTCCACACGTCCATCACGCGCTCGCGCTCGCTGCAGGTCGCGTACCCGCTCGTCCGGCAGTCGCTCGAGAAGATCTCGCTGCGCATCGCCGTCTCCGAGGACGCACGGCGCACGCTCGTCGAGCACCTCGGCGGCGACGCGGTCGTCATCCCGAACGGCGTCCAGGTCGACGCGTTCGAGGGCGTCGGCACCGACCCCCGCTGGACCGGCACGCCCGACGCCCCCACGCTCGCGTTCCTCGGCCGGCTCGACGAGCCCCGCAAGGGCCTCGCGGTGCTGCTGAAGGCCATGCCCGCCGTCCTCGACGCCTACCCGGGCGCACGGCTGCTGGTCGCGGGCCGCGGCGACACGGGAGCCGATCAGGCGCGCGACGCGCTCGGCGACCGGGCGGGCGCGGTCGAGCTGCTCGGCGGCGTGAGCGAGGAGGACAAGGCGCGCCTGCTCGCGTCGGTCGACGCGTACGTCGCGCCGCAGACCGGCGGCGAGAGCTTCGGGATCGTGCTGGTCGAGGCGATGAGCGCCGGCAGCGCGGTCGTCGCGAGCGACCTCGGCGCCTTCTCGCGCGTGCTCGACGGCGGCGAGGCGGGCGTGCTGTTCCGCACGGGCGACCCGGCCGACCTCGGCGCGACGCTGGTCCGCGTGCTCGGCGACCCCGAGCTGCGCGCCCGGGTGACCGCGCGCGCGTCGCAGGTCGTGCGCCGGTACGACTGGTCGGCCGTCACGGACCAGGTGCTCGCGGTGTACGAGATGGCCGTCGCCGGGCGTGACGCCCCCGTCGGCGAGGACCCCTCGTCGCTGCGCGGCGCGCGCCTGCTCGAGCTGCGCAGGGGCAGGTCGTCGTGACGGCCGAGATGTGGGCCGACGGCACGGTCGTGCTCGTCGTCGTGGGCGTCGTGCTGCTGCTCGCGTGGCTCGTGTGGGTGCAGGCCTCGCGGCTGGACCGGCTGCACCGCAAGGTCGGCGCGTCGCGTGCGGTCGTCGAGGCGCAGCTCGTGCGCCGCGCCGGCGTGGCGGCCGAGCTCGCGACGAGCGGGCAGCTCGACCCCGCCAGCTCGGTGCTCGTGGGCGAGGCCGCGTGGGCCGCGCTCACGGCCGGCGGGGCCGGCGGCGACGTGCCGTCCTCGGGTCTGCTCCCGCCGGACCTGCGCGCGTTCCTCGGCACGTCGGCGGCCGCGCGGGGCCTCGACCGCGGGCAGGTCGAGAGCGAGCTCAGCGCGACGCTCGACGAGGTGCTCGACGAGCCCGAGGAGGTCGCCGCGCTCACGGCCGACCCCGTGGGCGAGCGGCTGCTCGGCGAGCTCGCGGCGGCCTGGTACCGCGTGCAGCTCGCGCGCCGCTTCCACAACGAGGCCGTCGCGCAGACGCAGCGCGTGCGCCGCGGCGCGCTCGTGCGGCTGCTGCGGCTCGCGGGGCACGCGCCCGAGCCGCGCACGCTCGAGCTCGACGACGCGTGGCCGCGCGGCCTGCCGCTGCCCGGCGAGGCCGCGTCGGCGCGTCAGCCGCGCCCCGGGACCGCGGGCTGACGCACCGGACGACGCACCCGCCGGTCGGCCGGCGTCCGCGTGCCGGTCACCCGGCGGCCGCGCGCGGGCCGCGACCTAGGATGGGCGCGCCCCGACCACGGCGGCCGGTGTCACGCCCGTCCCCGGGGTCCGCCGGGGAGCCGCGCGTCCCGAACCCACGGATCGAAGAGGTCTGACGTGACCGAGAACTCCCAGCCCGCGGCCGCGGGCGAGGTCGGCACCGCCCGCGTCAAGCGCGGCATGGCCGAGATGCTCAAGGGCGGCGTCATCATGGACGTCGTCACGCCCGAGCAGGCGAAGATCGCCGAGGACGCCGGGGCCGTCGCGGTCATGGCGCTCGAGCGCGTGCCGGCCGACATCCGCGCGCAGGGCGGGGTCGCGCGCATGAGCGACCCCGACCTCATCGACGGGATCATCTCGACGGTGTCGATCCCCGTGATGGCCAAGGCCCGCATCGGGCACTTCGTCGAGGCGCAGGTGCTCCAGTCGCTCGGCGTCGACTACGTCGACGAGTCGGAGGTGCTCACGCCCGCCGACTACGCGCACCACATCGACAAGTGGGCGTTCACGGTGCCGTTCGTGTGCGGTGCGACCAACCTGGGCGAGGCGCTGCGCCGCATCACCGAGGGCGCGGCGATGATCCGCTCGAAGGGCGAGGCCGGCACGGGCGACGTGTCGAACGCGACGACGCACATGCGCACGCTGCGCGACGAGATCCGCCGCCTCACGTCGCTGCCCGAGGACGAGCTGTTCCTCGCCGCGAAGGAGCTGCAGGCGCCGTACGACCTCGTCAAGGAGGTCGCGACCACCGGCAAGCTGCCCGTCGTGCTGTTCACGGCGGGCGGGATCGCGACCCCGGCCGACGCCGCGATGATGATGCAGCTGGGCGCCGAGGGCGTGTTCGTCGGCTCGGGCATCTTCAAGTCCGGCAACCCGGCGCAGCGCGCGGCGGCCATCGTCAAGGCCACGACGTTCTACGACGACCCCGACGTGGTCGCGCAGACGTCGCGCGGCCTCGGCGAGGCGATGGTCGGCATCAACGTCGACGACGTGCCGGTGCCGCACCGCCTGGCCGAGCGGGGCTGGTGACCACGGACGAGCAGCGGCCCACCGGGACCGTCCCCGCCGCCGGTGCGGACGGGGGCGGTCCCGGGGGCGCCTTCGGGCCCGAGTGGGTCCCGGGGCCGGACGGCCTGCTGGAGCGCTCCGCCGCGCGCGTGATCCTGCTCGACGAGCACGACCGCGTGCTCCTCGTGCGCGGGCACGACGTCGACCTGCCCGACCGCTCGTGGTGGTTCACGGTCGGCGGCGGCATCGACGCGGGGGAGGACGAGCGCGCGGCCGCGGTGCGCGAGGTCCGCGAGGAGACCGGCATCGTGGTCGACGCCGACGACCTCGTCGGCCCGGTCTACACGCGCTCGGCCGTGTTCGACTTCGCCGCGCGCACGTGCCGGCAGCACGAGGTGCTGTTCCTCGCGCGGGTGAGCAGCGCGGACCTGGCGCTCAGCCGCGACGGCTGGACCGACGTCGAGCTCGACGTGATCGACGAGCTGCGCTGGTGGGACCTCGACGCGCTCGCGCAGGTCACGATCGAGGTGTTCCCGGCGGGCCTCGCCGACCTCGTGCGGGACGTCCTGGTGTGGGACGGCACGACGCGGCACCTGGGGCTCGCGCGCGAGTGAGCCGCGCCCGAGCCGCGCGGACCCCTGCGCGTACCGGTCGGTAACGTCGCCGTCACGCGACGGCGCTAGCGTCCCGCCATGCCCCGCCCCGCCGCCGCCTCGCCCGTCACCCGCATCCCCCGCTCGGGGATCCGCACGCTCATGGAGCTCGCGCTGCGCGACCCGGACGCGATCCACCTCGAGATCGGCGAGCCGGACGTCGCACCGCCCGCGCACGTCGTCGACGCCGTCGCCGCGGCGGCCCGCGACGGGCGGACCGGCTACACCTCGAGCCTCGGCCTCGACGCGCTGCGTGCGGCGGCCGCCGACCGCGTGACCCGCACGCACGCCCGGGTCACGACGGCCGACGAGGTCGTCGTCACGCACGGCGCGATGCACGGCCTCGCGATGGCGATGGCGACGCTCCTCGCACCGGGCGACGAGATCCTCTTCCCCGACCCCGGGTTCCCCAACTGGGAGATGGCGGCGGTCGCGGCGTCGGCGGTCGCGCGGCGGTACCCGACGCACGCCGCCGCGGGCTTCGTGCCCGACCCGGACGAGGTCGAGGCGTGCGTCACGCCGCGCACGCGTGCGATCGTCGTGTGCTCGCCCAACAACCCGACCGGCGCGGTCTACCCCGACGCCGTGGTCGCCGCGCTCGTGGACGTCGCGCGCCGCCACGACCTGTGGCTGCTCTCGGACGAGTGCTACGAGGCCATCACGTTCGACGCACCCCACGCGAGCCCGCTCGCGCACGACACCGACGGGCGCGTGCTGGGGTTCTTCTCGCTGTCGAAGACGTACGCGATGACCGGGTGGCGCGCCGGGTACGTCGTGGTGCCCGACCCGCACGTGGTCGACGCGCTCGGCCACCTCGCCGAGGCGACGGTCGCGTGCCCGTCGACCACGGGCCAGGTCGGCGCGCTCGCGGCCCTCACGGGCCCGCAGGACGCCGTCGCGGACGCCGTCGCGTCGTACCGCGAGCGACGCGACGCGGCCTGCGCGCTGCTGCGGCGCCGTGGCGTGCGGCACGTCGAGCCAGACGGCGCGTTCTACCTCATGGTCGACGTGGGCGAGGCCGACACCGACGCGTTCGCGCGCCGGCTGCTCGCCCGTCGCGGCGTCGCGGTCGCGCCCGGCTCGACGTTCGGCGAGCACGCCGCGGGGCTCGTGCGCGTCTCGCTCGCGGCGCCGCGCGACCTGCTGCTGACGGGCCTCGAGCGGCTCGCCGACGAGGTCGTGGGCGCGGGTGGCGCCGGGGTCGTGGGGCGCGCCGTCGCCGCCGCGCGGTGACGGCGTCGCCAGGCGCGACGTCGTCGTCCGCGTCGGCCTGGCCGGCCGGGTCCTGGCCCGCTCGCGGCCACGCAGGGCGCGGCGCCTAGGATCGGCTGCCGTGCCCCCCACGAGCCCCACGATCGGTGTCCTCGCCCTGCAGGGCGACGTCCGCGAGCACGTCGCCGCGCTGACCTCGCTCGGCGTGGCGGCGGTCGGCGTGCGTCGCCGGTCCGAGCTCGACGCGGTCGACGCGCTCGTCCTGCCGGGCGGCGAGTCCACGACGATCGACAAGCTGCTGCGCGCGTTCGAGCTCGACGGCCCCGTGCGCGAGCGGCTCGCGGCGGGCATGCCGGCGTACGGGTCGTGCGCGGGGATGATCCTGCTCGCGGACCGGATCATCGGCGGCATCGACGGGCAGCGCACGCTCGGCGGCGTCGACATCACGGTGCGCCGCAACGCGTTCGGGCGGCAGGTCGACTCGTTCGAGACCGACCTCGTGATCGACGGCGTCGCCGACAGCGCGACGGACCCCGTGCACGCGGTCTTCATCCGCGCGCCGTGGGTCGAGGAGGTCGGACCGGCCGCCACGGTCCTCGGTCGCGTGGAGGACGGCCCCGCCGCCGGTAGGATCGTCGCGGTGCGCCAGGGCCCGTTGCTGGTCACGTCCTTCCACCCGGAGGTGACGGGCGACACGCGGGTGCACCGACTGTTCGTGCAGATCGTCCGCGACAGCCTGTGACGTCGCGGCGTCCTGCGGCCCGTCCCTCACGGACGGCGCCGCCGGGGCGCGACGCGGGCGGAACCAGCGGAGACGAAGGGGTAACGAGGCATGTCGGGTCACTCCAAGTGGGCCACCACGAAGCACAAGAAGGCCGTCATCGACGCGAAGCGCGGCAAGCTCTTCGCCAAGCTCATCAAGAACATCGAGGTGGCCGCCCGCACGGGCGGCGGTGACCCCGCCGGCAACCCCACGCTCTTCGACGCCATCCAGAAGGCGAAGAAGTCCTCGGTGCCGAACGACAACATCGACCGCGCCGTCAAGCGCGGGTCGGGTGCCGAGGCCGGCGGCGCCGACTACCAGTCGATCACGTACGAGGGCTACGGCCCCGGCGGCATCGCGGTGCTCGTCGAGTGCCTCACCGACAACCGCAACCGCGCCGCGTCCGACGTGCGGGTCGCGTTCACGCGCAACGGTGGCCAGATGGCCGACCCGGGCTCGGTGGCGTACATCTTCAGCCGCAAGGGCGTCGTCATCGTCCCCAAGGAGGGCACCGACGAGGACGCCGTCATGGAGGCCGTGCTCGAGGCCGGCGGCGAGGAGGTCAACGACCTCGGCGAGCAGTTCGAGGTGCTGAGCGAGGCCACCGACCTGGTGCCCGTGCGGTCCTCGCTGCAGGCCGCGGGCATCGACTACGACTCGGCCGACGTCGTGTGGTGGCCGTCGACGCAGATCGAGGTCGACGCCGAGGGGGCGCGCAAGATCCTGCGGCTCATCGACGCGCTCGAGGACTCCGACGACGTGCAGAACGTCTACGCCAACTTCGACGCGTCCGACGAGGTCATGGCCGAGCTCGACGCCGAGTGAGTCGTCCGCCACGGGCCCCGTCACGGTGTGGCGGGGCCCGTGGTGTGCCCGGGCCTGCGACGATGGCGCCGTGCGCGTGCTCGGAGTGGACCCCGGCCTGACCCGCTGCGGCCTCGGCGTCGTCGACGCGCTGCCCGGGCGGCGCGCGCGGCTCGTGCACGTCGACGTCGCGCGGTCCGACCCGACGCTCGACGTCGACCAGCGGCTGCTCGTCATCGAGCGGTCCATCGAGGAGTGCCTCGAGGAGCACGCGCCCGACACGGTCGCCGTCGAGCGGGTCTTCGCCCAGCACAACGTCAGCACGGTCATGGGGACCGCGCAGGTCGCGGGCCTCGCGATGGTCGCGGCCGCGCGGCGTCGCATCCCCGTCGCGCTGCACACCCCGAGCGAGGTCAAGGCCGCCGTCACGGGGTCGGGGCGCGCCGACAAGGCCCAGGTCCAGACGATGGTCGCGCGCCTGCTCGGGCTCGCGGAGGTCCCGCGGCCGGCCGACGCGGCCGACGCGCTCGCGCTCGCGATCTGCCACCTGTGGCGGCCCGCGGGCACGCTCGGCGCGCCGCAGCGCGAGCCCGGTGCCCTCACGGCGGCGCAACGGCAGTGGGCGGCCGCCGAGCAGGCGGCGCGCCGGCGCGCCTGACGCGCGCGTGTCGTTCGTACACGTGTTCGCACGTGTGGCACAGTGGTGGCCGGTCCACGAGGGAGGAGCGCCAGGGTGATCGCATCGGTGCACGGCACGGTGCTGGCGGTGCGGCTCGACGCCGCGGTCGTCGAGGTGGGCGGCGTCGGCATGCTCGTCCAGGCGACGCCGGCGACGCTCGCGGGCCTGCGGCTCGGGCAGCCGGCGCGGCTGTTCACGTCGCTCGTCGTGCGCGAGGACTCCCTCACGCTGTTCGGCTTCGCGGACGACGACGAGCGGGACGTGTTCGAGACCGTGCAGACCGTCTCCGGGGTGGGCCCGCGCCTCGCGCTCGCGATGCTCGCCGTGCACACGCCCGACGGCCTGCGGCGCGCCGTCGCCGACGAGGACCTCGCGGCGCTCGTGCGCGTGCCCGGCATCGGGCGCAAGGGCGCGCAGCGCATCGTGCTCGAGCTCAAGGACCGTCTCGGGGCGCCGTCGCCGGCCGGGGGAGCGGGCGCCGTCCCGCTGCCGTCCGACCACCGCGAGCAGGTCGTCGAGGCGCTCGTGGGGCTCGGGTGGCCCGCGCGGGCGGCGCAGGACGCGGTCGCGGCCGTGCTCGACGGCACGAGCGACCCGGTGGGTGCGGACGAGGTCCCCGGCGTGCTGCGTGCCGCGCTGCGGTCGCTGGGCAGCGCCCGTGCGTGACGTGGGCGCGTTCGACGCGCTCCCCGAGGACCTCACGGACGCCGGCGGCGGGGCGGACTCGCTCGTGCGCGCGACCGCGGACGAGCCCGAGCGCGCGGCCGAGGCGGCGCTGCGCCCGCGGCGGCTCGACGAGTTCGTCGGCCAGCGCGTGGTGCGCGACCAGCTCTCGCTCGTGCTCGAGGCCGCACTCGGACGCGGACGCGCGCCCGACCACGTGCTGCTCTCGGGCCCGCCAGGGCTGGGCAAGACCACGCTCGCGATGATCATCGCGGCCGAGCTCGGCACGTCGCTGCGCGTCACGAGCGGCCCCGCGATCCAGCACGCGGGCGACCTCGCGGCCGTGCTGTCCTCGCTCGAGGAGGGCGAGGTGCTGTTCATCGACGAGATCCACCGCCTCGCGCGTCCGGCCGAGGAGCTGCTGTACGTGGCGATGGAGGACTTCCGCGTCGACGTCGTGGTGGGCAAGGGCGCGGGTGCGAGCGCGATCCCGCTGTCGCTGCCGCCGTTCACGGTCGTCGGCGCGACGACCCGCGCCGGTCTGCTGCCCGCGCCGCTGCGCGACCGCTTCGGGTTCACGGGGCACCTCGACTTCTACGCCGACGACGAGCTCGAACGCGTCCTGGTCCGGTCGGCGGGCCTGCTCGACGTGCCGCTCGACGCGGACGCCGCCGCGGAGATCGCGTCGCGCTCGCGCGGCACGCCGCGCATCGCCAACCGGCTGCTGCGGCGCGTGCGGGACTGGGCGCAGGTCCGTGGTGACGGGCACCTGCACCTGCCGGCGGCCCGTGCGGCGCTCGAGGTGTACGAGGTCGACCAGCGCGGGCTCGACCGTCTGGACCGTGCCGTGCTCGACGCGCTGTGCCGCCGGTTCGGCGGCGGGCCGGTCGGGCTGACGACGCTGGCCGTCGCGGTGGGCGAGGAGCCCGAGACGGTCGAGACGGTCGCCGAGCCGTTCCTCGTGCGCGAGGGCCTCGTGGGCCGTACGCCGCGCGGCCGCGTCGCGCTCGCGCCCGCGTGGGAGCACCTCGGGCTCGAGGTGCCCGTGCCCGGCGGCACGCTGTTCGACTGACGCGGGCCGTGTCGCGGCGACGCGGCGCAGCACGGGAGGCGGTCCGCGCACGTCGGGGAACCGACGAGCGCCCGCGCGCGTTGGAGCGGCGGGCCGCGGCGCCTAGACTGCGGCGGACGTCTGACACGAATGCGGGGACACGCGACCTCATGGACTACTCCTTCGTCATCCTTCTGGTGGTGGCCTTCGGCGGGCTGCTCTTCATGTCCAACCGCTCCCGCAAGCAGCAGCGCGAGGCGCAGGACTTCCGCGCCAACCTGGTCATCGGCGACGAGGTCATGACGGGCTCGGGGCTGTTCGGCACGGTCACCGCGATCGAGGACGACGTCATCACGCTCGAGTCGACCCCGGGCACGCGGACCCGCTGGCTGCGCGCCGCGATCGCCCGCAAGGTCGAGCCGCCCGTCGTGGCGGAGGACGTGGACGACGAGCCCGACGACGACGCAGTGGTCGTCGACGACGCCGTCGTCGACGTGCCGGACGACCTGTCCTCCCTGCCGCCCGAGCCGCCGTCGGCCCGCGAGGGCGACCGCGACAGCAAGTGACTCCGGCCCGGGTGACGACGCCCGGGCCCCAACCCGCCGGGTGCGACCGCGCCCGGTGCGCGCACGAGAGAAGAACTCCGTTGGCACCTCCTCCCCGCCGCCGTGAACGGCCGGTCCGCACGCTCGTCACCCTCGCGGTCGTGGTCGTCGCGCTCTTCGCGACGCTCCTCGCCGGCACGCGCTGGGGCGACGCCGCGCTGACGCCCAACCTCGCGCTCGACCTCGAGGGGGGCACGCAGGTCATCCTCGAGCCCGTGCCCGAGGTCGCGGGTCAGGTGACGTCCGACACGATCAACCAGGCCATCGCGGTCATCCGGCAGCGCGTCGACGCCTCGGGCGTGGCGGAGGCCGAGATCACGAGCCAGGGCGGCGACAAGATCGTGGTCGCGCTTCCGGGCCGTCCGAGCGAGGCCACGCTCGACCTCGTGCGCACGTCGGCGCAGATGGAGTTCCGTCCCGTGCTCGTCGAGGGCTCGCCGACGCCCGCGTCGGCGGGCACGGACCCGTCGGCCGAGCCGACACCCCCGGCCGACGACACGACCGCGGCGCCCGCCGACGGCGCGACGGGCGACCCGGCGGCGCCCGCGGACGACGCGACCGACGCGGCCGCCGACCCGGCCGCGACGCCCGAGCCCGCCGCGACCGACGGGGCCGCGGACGCGGCGCCGTCGGACGAGCCGGGCAAGGCCGCGCCCGACAGCCCGAGCGACGTCGCGTACTACGTGACGCCCGCCGTGCAGGCCGAGTTCGACGCGCTGGACTGCACGCTCCCGGAGAACCGGACGGGTGGTGCGCCCGGCGACCCCGACAAGGCGTTCGTGGCGTGCGAGCAGGAGGGCCTGGCCAAGTACATCCTGGGCCCGGTCGAGATCCCCGGGGCCGACATCAAGAGCGCGACGTCCGGCCTCGGTGTCAGCTCGTCCGGCGTCCAGACCGGCGAGTGGGTCGTGAACCTCGAGTTCACGTCGGCCGGCACGCCGAAGTTCACGGAGGTCACGACCCGGCTCTCGGGGCAGCAGCGCCCGCTCAACCAGTTCGCGGTCGTGCTCGACGCGCTCGTCATCTCGGCGCCGTCGGTCAACGCGGTGATCCCGAACGGCCAGGCCGAGATCTCGGGCACGTTCACGCGGCAGACCGCGGCGAACCTCGCCAACCAGCTGAACTTCGGGTCCCTGCCGGTCAGCTTCGAGGTGCAGAGCGAGCAGCAGATCTCCGCGACGCTCGGCTCCGAGCAGCTCCAGAAGGGCCTGCTGGCCGGCATCTTCGGCCTGCTGCTCGTCGTCGTGTACTCGCTCTTCCAGTACCGCACGCTCGGCCTCGTGACGGTGGCGTCGCTGCTCGTGGCGGCCGTCGTCACCTACGGCGTCATCGCGCTGCTGTCCTGGCTGCAGGGCTACCGGCTCTCGCTCCCCGGCGTGGCGGGCCTCATCGTCGCGATCGGCATCACCGCGGACTCGTTCATCGTGTACTTCGAACGCATCCGCGACGAGCTGCGCGACGGCAGGTCGCTGGGCGCCGCGGTCGACAAGGGCTGGGAGCGCGCGCGCCGCACGATCCTCGCGTCCGACGCGGTCAACTTCACGGCCGCGATCGTGCTCTACCTGCTGGCGGTCGGCGGCGTGCGCGGGTTCGCGTTCACGCTCGGGCTGACGACGATCGTCGACCTCGTGGTCGTGTTCCTGTTCACCCACCCGCTCATGACGCTCCTGGCCCGCACGCGGTTCTTCGCCGACGGGCACCCGGCCTCGGGCCTGGACCCGCGCCGGCTCGGCGTGGACACCGCGCGCTACGTGGGACGCGGCCGGGTCACGACGCCCGGTCAGCGGTCGAAGGTCACGTCCGACGCGCCCACGACCCGCGAGCCCGTCACGGTCGGGGCGGCCGGCATGACGATCGCCGAGCGTCGCGCCGCCGCGCGCGCCGCCGAGGCGAGCGCGACGCCGCCGCAGGACGACCCACCGACGACCGGAACGACCGACGCGCCCGCCGACGGCCGTCCCGAGGGGAGCGACCGCTGATGGCCTCCGGATTCGCCCAGTGGGGCAACGACCTGTACACCGGTCGCCGCTCGTACGACATCGTCGGACGGCGACGCACCTGGTACGTGATCTCCGCCGTCCTCGTGCTGATCTCCGCGGTGCTGCTCGTGCGGCCCGGCCTGAACCCCGGCATCGAGTTCCGCGGCGGGTCGGAATTCGTGGTGTCGGGCGTCGCGACGACCGACCAGCAGCTCGCGATCGACACGGTCCAGGCGGTCGCGCCGAGCGAGAGCCCGCGCGTCACGACCGTCGGCGGCTCGTCGTTGCGCATCCAGACCGCCGAGCTCACGAACGACGAGGTCGAGCAGGTCAAGAACGGCCTCATGGCCGCGTTCGACGTCACGCAGGACGAGGTGACGAGCGCGTTCGTCGGCCCCTCGTGGGGCAAGGACGTGTCGCAGAAGGCCATCACCGGCCTGGTCGCGTTCCTCGTGTTCGTCTCGCTCGTCATGACCGTGTACTTCCGCAACTGGCGGATGGCCGCGGCCGCGCTCATCGCGCTGTTCCACGACCTGCTCATCACGGTCGGGATCTACGCGGCGGTCGGCTGGGAGGTCACGCCCGCCACCGTGATCGGCTTCCTCACGATCCTGGGGTACTCGATCTACGACACGGTCGTCGTGTTCGACAAGGTGCGGGAGAACACCGCCGACACGCTCGACCAGACCCGCTTCACGTACGCCGAGAAGGCGAACCTCGCGGTCAACCAGACGCTCGTCCGCTCGATCAACACGTCGGTCGTGGCGCTGCTGCCGGTCGGCTCGATCCTCGTGGTCGGGGCGTTCATCCTCGGGGCGGGCACGCTGCGGGACATCGCGCTCGCGCTGTTCGTGGGCATGCTCGTCGGCGCCTACTCCTCGATCTTCCTGGCGACGCCGCTCGAGGTGACGCTGCGCGAGCGCGAGAAGCCCGTGCGCGACCACACGGCGAAGGTCCTCGCGGCCCGCGCGGGTGCGGTGCACGCCGAGGACGGCGACGGCGCTCCGGTCGCCGTCGGCGCCGCGACGCCGCGCGCGACGGCCGCGCTGCGCCCCGGGGGCCACCTCGGGCAGTCCTCGCAGCCCAAGCGGAAGAAGCGATGAGCGCCGTGGTCGAGGGGACGGACGCCCGGGCCGCGCTGGCACGACGCGTCGACGCGCTCATGCGCACGGTGCCGGACTTCCCGGAGCCGGGCATCCAGTTCCGCGACATCATGCCGCTGCTGGCGGACGCCGACGCGTTCGCCGCGGTCGTCGACGCGTTCGCGGCCGCGGT
Organism: Cellulomonas sp. FA1; assembly: GCF_000986825.1. Lineage (NCBI taxonomy): Bacteria > Bacillati > Actinomycetota > Actinomycetes > Micrococcales > Cellulomonadaceae > Cellulomonas > Cellulomonas sp. FA1. The sequence goes on from NZ_LBMY01000001.1 coordinate 890,767, forward strand.
GCCGGGGCCGGTCGACCTCGTCGCCGGCATGGAGGCGCGCGGCTTCCTGCTCGCCGCGCCGGTCGCGACCGCGCTGGGCGCGGGCGTCGTGCCGGTGCGCAAGGCCGGCAAGCTGCCCGGACCCGTCGCGTCGCAGTCGTACGCGCTCGAGTACGGGACGGCGGCCGTCGAGGTGCAGCCGTTCACGATCCCGGACGGTGCGCGGGTGCTCGTCATCGACGACGTGCTCGCGACCGGGGGCACCGCGGCGGCGACCGTGCGCCTGCTGGAGGAGTGCGGCGCCGACGTCGTGGGCCTGAGCTTCCTCGTGGAGCTCGAGGCCCTCGCCGGGCGCGCGCTGCTCGAGGGGCACCGCGTCGACGCGCTCCTCGCGCTCTGACGTCGCCCGTCCGGCGCACGGGGCAGGGCGCCCCGGGTGCCGGACGGCCGTCCGACGGTGCGGGCGGTCGTAGACTCGTCGGACCAGGGGAGGGGTGCGAGATGGCGGACAGCACGGGCACGGGGACGGACGCGACGACCGCGTCCGTGGCCGGCGCGCCCGCGACGCCGCCGCGCGGTGCGCACGGCGCCCCGGCCACACCCTCCACGGGCACGGCGCGGCAGGGAGAGCCGGAGCCCGCGACGGGGTCGACGAGCCGCGTGCGGGCCCGTCTCGCGCGGCTGTCGGGCCGGTCCGGTCCGGCGTACCCCGCCCTCGAGCCGGTGCTGCAGGCCGTCCGCACCAACCACCCGAAGGCCGACCTCTCCGGCATCGAGCAGGCCTACGTCGTCGCCGAGCAGGCGCACCGTGGGCAGCTGCGCAAGAGCGGCGACCCGTACATCACGCACCCGGTCGCGGTCGCGACGATCCTGGCCGAGCTCGGCATGACTCCCTCGACGCTCGTCGCCGCGCTGCTGCACGACACCGTCGAGGACACCGACTACTCGCTCGACCAGCTGCGCCGCGAGTTCGGTCCCGAGGTCGCGATGCTGGTCGACGGCGTCACGAAGCTCGACAAGGTCGCGTACGGCGACGCGGCGCAGGCCGAGACGGTGCGCAAGATGGTCGTCGCGATGTCGCGTGACATCCGCGTGCTCGTCATCAAGCTCGCGGACCGCCTGCACAACGCGCGGACGTGGAAGTTCGTGTCGTCGGCGTCCGCCGAGAAGAAGGCCCGCGAGACCCTCGAGATCTACGCGCCGCTCGCGCACCGGCTCGGCATGAACACGATCAAGTGGGAGCTCGAGGACCTGTCGTTCGCGACGCTGTACCCCAAGGTCTACGACGAGATCGTGCACCTCGTCGCCGAGCGGGCCCCCGCGCGCGAGGAGTACCTCGCGACCGTGCGGGAGCAGGTCGGGACGGACCTGCGCGCCGCGAAGATCAAGGCGACGGTCACGGGCCGCCCGAAGCACTACTACTCGATCTACCAGAAGATGATCGTGCGCGGCCGCGACTTCGCGGACATCTACGACCTCGTGGGCGTGCGCGTCCTGGTCGACACGGTGCGCGACTGCTACGCGGCGCTCGGTGCGCTGCACGCGCGGTGGAACCCGGTCCCCGGCCGGTTCAAGGACTACATCGCGATGCCCAAGTTCAACCTCTACCAGTCGCTGCACACGACCGTGATCGGGCCGGGCGGCAAGCCCGTCGAGATCCAGATCCGCACGCACGACATGCACCGCCGGGCGGAGTACGGCGTCGCGGCGCACTGGAAGTACAAGGAGACGGCCAAGAGCGGCCAGCCGGACACGGCGGGCAACGACATGACGTGGCTGCGTCAGCTCGTCGACTGGCAGCGCGAGACCGCCGACCCCACCGAGTTCCTCGACCTGCTGCGCGACGAGATCGCCGGGGCCGAGGTCTACGTCTTCACGCCCAAGGGCGACGTGCAGGCGCTGCCGTCCGGCGCCACACCGGTCGACTTCGCGTACGCCGTCCACACCGACGTCGGTCACCGCACCATGGGTGCGCGCGTCAACGGTCGCCTCGTGCCGCTGGACTCGGTCCTCGAGAACGGCGACGTCGTCGAGGTCTTCACCTCGCGCTCCGAGACCGCCGGCCCCAGCCGCGACTGGCTCGCGTTCGTCAAGAGCCCCCGCGCGCGCAACAAGATCCGCCAGTGGTTCACCAAGGAGCGGCGCGAGGAGGCGATCGAGCACGGCAAGGACGCCATCGCCAAGGCGATGCGCAAGCAGAACCTGCCGATCCAGCGCCTCATGTCGCACGAGGCCCTCGTCGCGCTCGCGCACGAGATGCGGTACGCCGACGTCTCCGCGCTGTACGCGGCCGTGGGCGAGGGGCAGGCGTCGGCCGCGTCGGTCGTGCAGCGGCTCGTGCACTCGCTCGGCGGCGAGCCCGCCGCCGAGGAGGACATCGCCGAGACCGCGCGTCCGGGCGCGACCGCGCGGCGCGTGCGCACCGGCGACCCGGGCGTGGTCGTCAAGGGCGTCGGCGACGTGTGGGTCAAGCTCGCGAAGTGCTGCACGCCCGTGCCGGGCGACGACATCGTCGGCTTCGTGACGCGCGGTGCCGGCGTCTCGGTCCACCGGTCCGACTGCCTCAACGTCGAGGCGCTGCGGAACCAGCCCGAGCGCATCGTCGAGGTGTCCTGGTCGCACACGAGCTCGCAGCTGTTCCTCGTGCAGATCCAGGTCGAGGCGCTCGACCGCTCGCGGCTGCTGTCCGACGTGACGCGCGTGCTGTCCGACCACCACGTCAACATCCTGTCGGCGTCGGTGTCGACGTCCCGCGACCGCGTCGCGCTGTCCCGCTTCGTCTTCGAGATGGCCGAGCCGTCGCACCTCGCGTCGGTGCTGTCCGCCGTGCGTCGCATCGAGGGCGTGTTCGACGTCTACCGGATCACCGGGTCGCGCGGGGCCGAGGAGCCCGCGATCCGCGCCTGAGCGCCACCGGGCGCACGCCCGCCCCCGGCGGTGGTGCGCTCGTCGGCGACCTGCGCGAGGACGTGACGCGCGCGGCGGACGCCGCGGCCGCCGTGCAGGGACGCCGCGGCCCGCGCCGCGCGACCGGTGTCGAGCCCCACGTCGCGCAGCGCCCGCAGCAGCGGCAGCGACTGCGCCGGGGGCAGCCAGCGGGCGACGTCCAGCGCCGTGCGCAGCACCGTGGTCACGCGCACGCCGCCGATCGTCAGGACGTCCGCGTCCGACAGCTCCGCCTCGTGGGTGCGCCGGTCCGGGTGGGGGTCGGGACGTCGCGCACGCGTGCGCACCAGCACGTCCGCCCGCGCGGGGGACGGACCCCCGACGTGCACCCAGACGGCCGTCGCACGGCCGACCACGCCGCGCTCCGGCACGAGCGCGGCCAGCGCGGCGACCCGCACCGCGGGGTCCTCGGTGCACGCCGCCACGCGCGCCGCACCGCCCCACACCGGGGTGATCAGGCCGTCACGGAGCAGCCCGGCCCACTCGAGCGACGACACGTCGGCGCGGTGCACCACCGAGCGGCCGGGGCGCGGCCCCGGACGCAGCTGCCGCAGCGCGCGGGGGACGGCGGGGACGGGCGGGGCGGGTGTGCTCACGTACGCAGGATGCCCGCCCGCCTCCCCGGGCGGGGGAGCGGACGGGCATCCTGTGGACGGCGGATCAGCCGCGGGCGTCGTCCGCGGCGCGCTGCACCTGCTCGAGCCACGCGCGACGCGCGTCGAGCGCGGCCTGCGCGTCGGCGATCTTCCGCTGGTCGCCGGCGGCACGGGCCTTCTCGAGGTCGGCCTCGAGCCCGGCGATGGCCTGCTCGAGCTGTGCCGCCGCTCCCTCGGCGCGGGCACGCGTCTCGGGGTTGGTCCGGCGCCACTGCGCGGAGTCGGCGTCGCGGATCGCGTTCTCGACCGCGCGCATGCGGCCCTCGACGCGCTGCAGGTCGGCGCGCGGGACCTTGCCCGCCGCGTCCCAGCGGTCCTGGAGCGAGCGGAGCGCGGCCTTCGCGGCGGCGAGGTCGCGCACGGGCAGGAGCGCCTCGGCCTCGACCAGCAGCGCCTCCTTGACCTCGAGGTTGGCGCGGAACTCCTCGTCGACGGCCTGGTTCGCGGCGTCGCGGGCCGCGAAGAACGCGTCCTGCGCCGTGCGGAACCGGGCCCACAGCGCGTCGTCGACCTGGCGGCTGGCGCGGCCCGCGGCCTTCCAGCGCGTCATGAGGTCGCGGTACGCCGCCGACGTGGCACCCCACTCGGTGCTCGTGGACAGCGCCTCGGCCTCCGCGACGAGCTGCTCCTTGGCGGCCTTCGCGTCGGCGTTGCGCGACTCGAGCTCGGCGAAGAAGTGCCGCCGCTCGCGGTCGAACGTGGTGCGCGCGTGGCTGAACCGCTTCCAGAGGGACTCCTCGGTGGGGCGGTCGATGCGCGGGCCCGAGCGCTGCGCGTCCTTCCACTGGTCGAGGAGCGAGCGCAGCTGCTCGCCCGCCGGACGCCACTGGATGCGCGACGGGTCGGTCGCGGCGATCTTCTCGGCCTGCTCGACGATCTGCGTCCGGGCGGCGATCGCGGCCTCGCGGGCCGCGGCGCGCTCGGCCTCGGCCTGGGCGCGTCGCTCGCGCGCACGCTCGCGCAGGCCCTCGAGCCGCGTACGCAGCCCGTCGAGGTCGCCGACCGCAGCGGGCTCGGCGAGCTCCTCGGTGAGACGCGTGAGGGTCTGGTCGATCTCCTTGACCGAGAGGTCGGTCGCGGACAGCCGGGCCTCGAACAGCGCGACCTTGGCCTGCAGGTCGAGGAAGCGCCGCACGTACAGCGCGAGCGCCTCGGGCGCGCTCGCGCCCGGGAACTGGCCCACGACACGCTCGCCCGCGGCCTCGACGACGTGCACCGTGCCGTCCTCGTCGACGCGACCGAACGTGGCGGCTCGCGCCGCCTCGGCCTCCTCGTCGGGCGTGGGCACCGGCACCGCGGGCGTCGCGGGTGCCGCGGCGCCCGCCGCGCGCGGACCGGGTCGCAGCGAGGCCGGGGTGGGGCGCGGACCGCCCGGGCGGGGACGCGGGCGCGGGGCGCCCGCGGCGACGGGCGCGGGTGCCGCGGCCGCCTCCGGAGCGGCGGCGGTCGTCTCCGCCGCCTCCGGCTCGGCCGCGGGCTCCGCCTCGGTGGCCGGTGCCGCAGTCGCCGCCGTCTCCGGTGCCTGCGCGGCGTCCGGTGCGTCGGTGCCCGCAGGCGTCTCGGTGACGTCGGCCGGGGCCTGCGCGGCGTCGCCGTCCGTGCCCTCGACGGGCGTGCCGTCAGCGGGCGTGCTCTCGTCTGGCGTGCTCTCGCCAGGCGCGCCGTCGCCGGGCGCGGCGTCGTCGGACGTCGTCGCGCCCGGCGGCTCGGGAGCGGCGGCGGGCTCGACGGCCTCGGGCGCGTCCTGCACCACCTCGGGCGCGTCCTGCACCACGTCGGGTGCGGCCTCGGCCTCGGGTGCCGGCGCGTCACCCGCGAGGGGGGGAGCCTGCTCGGCGTCGTCCACGGACGGCGTCGTCGGGTGCTCGGTCACTGGATCTCCACTCCCTCGATGGTGACGTCGGTGACCGGACGTTCGCTGCCGTCCTGGGTCCCCGCGTCAGCGATGGCCTGCACGACGTCCAGACCGGACGTGATGCGGCCGAACACGGTGTAACCACCCGCCGCGTCGGACGGGATCTGCGAGTCCTCGTAGACGAGGAAGAACTGGGAGCCCATCGAGGCACCGTCGCCGCTGACGCGCGCCATGGCGATGGTGCCCGCCGGGTAGACGTCGTCGGCCGGGGCGTTCTCGACCGGGCCCCACGCGTAGCCCGGGCCGCCCTGCCCGGTCGCCGTCGGGTCGCCGCACTGCAGCACGTGGATGCCGGTCGTGACGAGGCGGTGGCACAGGGTGTCGTCGAAGTAGCCCTCGTCCGCCAGGGTCACGAAGTTCGCGACCGCCTGCGGCGCGGCCGCGCCGTCGAGCTCGACGCCGATCTCACCGGCGGACGTGCGCAGCGTCCCGGTCCACGTGCGGCCCTCGGCGAGCGCCGGGTCGGGCACGGCGCCGCCGTTGCCGGTCCGTGCGGGCAGGGCCGCGGGTGCCGTGGCCGCGCCGGTCGGTGCGGCCTCGACGGGCTCGCCGCCGCGCGTGAGGCCCGCGACCGCGGCGACGCCGATGCCGAGCGCGAGCACCCCGACGACGCCGACGGCGACCGTGCGCGTGCGCCGCTGCCGCGCGCGCTGCGCCTCGACCTGACGCGCCTGCCACTTCTCGTGCCGGCGGTGCGCGTTCTCGCGCTCGCGCTTCGAAGACACCGCTCTCCTCGACTCGTCGTGCCGGCGGGGTGCGCCGTGCCTTCTGCGGCCCGGGCCGTGCGGCCCGGCTCCGGCGGACCTGGTGCCGGACCCCGACAGTCTAGGCAAGGCGGGGCCGTCGCCGTGCACCCGTGCCACGACGCGCGCGCCGGTGCGTCGCGGCCCTCGTCTAGCGTGGCCGCATGCAGATCCTCACGCTCGTCGCACCGGTCTTCGCGGCACGCTGCTCGGTGGTCGTCGCGGACGACGGCACGTGCGTGGTCGTCGACCCGGGGGCCGGTGCGGGGGAGCAGGTGCGCCGCGTCGTCGCCGAGCGTGGCCTGCACCCGCGCGCGGTGCTCGTCACGCACGGGCACGCCGACCACACGTGGGACGCCCCGGCGCTCGTCGACGCGTTCGGCGTGCCGGTGCTGCTGCACGCGGGCGACGCGTACCGGCTCGACGACCCGTTCGGGAGCCTGGGCGTGCTCGACCCGCGGCACGACCCGACCGGTCCGCTCGCGCAGGCGCTGGCCGCCGCGGGCGTCGACCTCGGCTCGTGGCACGCGCCCGCGCACGTCGAGACGTTCGGCACGGCGGACGGCGACCGCTCGCCGGACACGGTGCTCGACCTCGGCGGCGTGCGGCTCACGGCCCGGCACGCGCCGGGCCACACCGAGGGCTCGACGCTCTACGTCCTGGGCGACGACGCCCCCGAGCCGGTCGTGCTCAGCGGCGACGTGCTGTTCGCCGGGAGCGTCGGGCGCACCGACCTGCCCGGCGGCGACCCGGCCGCGATGGCGACCACGCTGCGCGACGTCGTCGGCGCCCTGCCGCGCGCCGCGCGCGTGCTGCCCGGGCACGGCCCCGCGACCGACGTGGCGACCGAGCTCGCCACCAACCCGTACCTGCGCGCCGTGCGCTGACGACCGGCCTGCGGACCGTGCACGAGGCGCTCCGCACGTCTGGGATCATCGGAGCCATGGCGCGACCCACACCCCTGTCCGGATTCCCCGAGTGGCTGCCCGAGGGGCGCATCGTCGAGCAGCACGTGCTCGACGTGCTGCGCCGCACGTTCGAGCTCCACGGGTTCGCGGGCATCGAGACGCGGGCCGTCGAGCCGCTCGACCAGCTGCTGCGCAAGGGCGAGACCTCCAAGGAGGTCTACGTGCTGCGCCGGCTCCAGGAGGACCCGGACGCACCCGCCGAGCGCGCCGGGCAGCTCGGCCTGCACTTCGACCTCACCGTGCCGTTCGCGCGGTACGTGCTCGAGAACGCCGGGCACCTCGCGTTCCCGTTCCGGCGCTACCAGATCCAGAAGGTCTGGCGCGGCGAGCGCCCGCAGGACGGCCGGTTCCGGGAGTTCGTGCAGGCGGACATCGACGTCGTGGGCGCGGGCGCGCTGCCGTACCACTACGAGGTCGAGCTCCCGCTCGTCATGGCCGACGCGCTCGGCGCGCTGCGCGACCTCGGGGTGCCGCCCGTGCGGATCCTCGTGAACAACCGCAAGGTCGCCGAGGGGTTCTACCGCGGCCTCGGGCTCGACGACGTCGAGGCCGTCCTGCGCGGCATCGACAAGCTCGACAAGATCGGCCCCGAGGCCGTCGCCGAGCTGCTCGTGGCCGAGGCCGGCGCGTCCGCCGCGCAGGCCGCCGCGTGCCTCGAGCTCGCGGGCGTCCGCGGCGAGGACGCCACGGTCGTCGACCGCGTCCGCGAGATCGCGGCACGGCACGACGCGTCCACCGACCTGCTCGAGGAGGGGCTCGCCGAGCTCGGTGCGCTCGTCGCCGCGGCGGCCGAGCGGGCGCCGGGCGTGGTGGTCGCCGACCTGCGCATCGCGCGCGGCCTCGACTACTACACCGGGTCGGTCTACGAGACCGTGCTCGTCGGCCACGAGGACCTCGGCTCGATCTGCTCGGGCGGGCGCTACGACACGCTCGCGTCCGACGGCGCGACGACCTACCCCGGCGTCGGCCTGTCGATCGGCGTCTCGCGGCTCGTGTCGCGCCTGCTCTCGGCCGGCCTCGTGCGCGCGACCCGCTCGGTGCCGACCGCCGTGCTCGTCGCCGTCACGAGCGAGGAGCGGCGCGCGCAGTCCGACGCCGTCGCGGCCGCGCTGCGCGCGCGGGGCGTGCCGACGGAGGTCGCGCCCAGCGCCGCGAAGTTCGGCAAGCAGATCCGCCACGCCGACCGGCGCGGCATCCCGTTCGTGTGGTTCGTCGGCGACGCGACCGACGACGGCGCGCCGCGGCAGGACGAGGTGAAGGACATCCGCTCGGGAGAGCAGGTCGTCGCCGACGCCGCGTCGTGGACGCCGCCCGCCGAGGACCTCCTGCCGCGCGTCGTCGCGGGCTGACCGGGCGCGCCGGCCTCGACCGCCGACCGGCGCGGGCACGCGTCGGGATCGGCCGTCGACGGACAGGCGTGCGGTACGGGGGGCCCGGCGCGCACGTGTCCGCCGGGCCGTCCCGCCGTCCGTCGGCGGTGCCCGGCGCGCGCCGGGGACGCGGCGTGCCTAGCGTGTGCGCGTGACCCCGCGCGAGCACGTCCCCGCCACCGGTCCGCTCACGCTGCGCGGCCACATCGCCGGCGTCGGCACGGCCGAGGGCACGCGACTCGTGGTCGGGCGCTGGCTGCGGTCACCGCTCGGCGCGTTCGCCGACGTCATGGTCGAACGACCCGACGGCACGCGTGTGCTGCTCGCGCCACGGCCCGACGTCGCGGCGCTCGTCGAGCGGCTGTACACGTTCGACGCGGTCCACCTCGTCGACGTGCGCGTCGTCCCCGACGCGGACGCCCGCACGTGGACCGTCGTCGCGGGGCCGCTCGACGCGCGTCTGACGGTGGGCGCCCGCACGGCCGTCGGGGTCGCGCTGCGCGCGCTGCCGCCCCGCCTGGTCGACCTGCCGCTGACGGCCCCGGTGGTGGACGCCGTCGCGGGCCTGGTCGTGCCCGGCGTCCGCACGCGCGGCACGGGGCGCGACGGCTCGCCCGAGACCTACGCCGCGCGCGACCAGCACGCGGTGGTCGCGCTCGAGGCCACGTGGGGCGGCCGCGCGCTCGGGCCGCTGCGCCGCGTCGAGCCGGCCGTGCGGTTCGGCTTCTCGTCGGCGCCTGCGGCGCCGACGGTCACGGCGGTCGCCGTCCGCATCGCGACACCTCGTTGACATCGGTTCGAACACGTGTTCGACTCGTGCGGTGCGATGGGACGCCCAGAAGACCCAGGAGGTCGACGCCGGTGCGCTGCCGGGCCTCGAGCTGCGGGCCCTGCCCGGCCTGGTGCGCAGCGTCCGCACGCCCGACTTCGCGGGCGTGACGTTCCACGAGGTGCTGTGCCGCAGCGCGCTCAACCGCGTCCCTGACGCCTCGGCCGTGCCGTTCCGGTGGACCGTCAACCCGATGCGCGGGTGCCTGCACGCGTGCGCCTACTGCTTCGCCCGGCCCACGCACGAGTACCTCGACCTGGACGCCGGCCGCGACTTCGAGACGCAGATCGTCGTCAAGACCAACGTCGTCGAGGTGCTGCGCGCCGAGGTCACCCGGGCGTCCTGGCGGCGCGAGCACGTCGCCCTCGGCACCAACACCGACCCCTACCAGCGCGCCGAGGGGCGCTACCGCCTCATGCCCGGGATCATCGACGCGCTCGCGGGCTCCGGCACGCCGCTGTCGGTCCTCACCAAGGGCACGCTGCTGCGGCGCGACCTGCCGCAGCTGGGCGACGTGGTGGCCGCCGGTGGCGCCGTCGCGGTCAGCGTGTCCCTCGCGACGATCGACGAGGAGCTCCAGGCCGCGCTCGAGCCCGGCACGCCCACGCCGCGCGCGCGGCTCGAGCTGGTGCGGGCGGCACGCGACGCGGGACTCGCGTGCGGCGTGCTCGTCGCGCCCGTGCTGCCGTGGCTGACCGACGACGACGAGCACCTCGACGCGCTGCTGCGCGCCGTCCGTGACGCCGGCGCGACGTCGGTGACCGTCCTCGCGCTGCACCTGCGCGGTGCGGTGAAGGCCGTGATGGGGGACTGGCTGCGCACCCACCGGCCCGCGCTGCTGCCGCGGTACCGGCGCCTGTACGGCGACGGCGCGTACGTCCCGCGCGACTACCAGCGCTGGCTCGACGCGCGCGTCGCACCCGCGCTCGCGCGGCACGGCTACGGCGCGGGCGAGGACCGTCGGGCGTGGCGCGCGCGGGCGGGCGGGGCCGGGGAGGCCGATCGGGTCGAGGCGGCGGCGCCCGTGCCGACCCTCTTCTGACGCCGGCCGGGCGCGGCGGCGCGGCCCGGTGCCCGGGGAGTGCGTGCGGCCCGCGACCCTGCGGCGCGACTAGGATCGTCCGGACGCCCGACCGGGCGTCGTGCACCCGACCCGAAGGACCTCCTCCCGTGCTGCGCACCCACACCGCCGGCTCGCTGCGAGCCGAGCACATCGGCACCACCGTCACCCTCACGGGCTGGGTGGACCGGCGGCGCGATCACGGCGGCGTGGCGTTCGTCGACCTGCGGGACGCGTCGGGCATCGCCCAGGTCGTCATCCGCGACGAGGCCGTCGCGCACGGCCTGCGGGCCGAGTACGTGCTGCAGGTCACCGGCGAGGTCGGGCGACGCCCCGAGGGCAACGAGAACGCGAACCTCGCGACGGGCGAGGTCGAGGTCGTCGCGCACGAGGTCGTCGTGCTCAACGAGTCCGCGCCGCTGCCCTTCCAGGTGTCCGCGTCGGTCGACGAGCCGGTCGGCGAGGAGGCGCGTCTGCGCTACCGCTACCTCGACTTGCGCCGCCAGGGCCCCGCGCACGCGCTGCGCCTGCGCGCCCAGGTGAGCCAGGCCGCGCGCCGCGTGCTCGACGACCGCGGCTTCGTCGAGGTCGAGACCCCGACGCTCACGCGCTCGACCCCCGAGGGCGCGCGCGACTTCGTCGTGCCCGCGCGCCTCGCGCCGGGCTCCTGGTACGCGCTCCCGCAGTCGCCGCAGCTGTTCAAGCAGCTGCTCATGGTCGCGGGCCTCGAGCGCTACTACCAGATCGCGCGCTGCTACCGCGACGAGGACTTCCGCGCCGACCGGCAGCCCGAGTTCACGCAGCTCGACGTCGAGGCCAGCTTCGTCGACCAGGACGACGTCATCGAGCTCGCCGAGGCCGTCCTCACTGCGCTGTGGCGGCTCATCGGCAACGAGATCACCACGCCGATCCCGCGCATGACCTACGCCGACGCGATGGAGCGCTACGGCACCGACAAGCCCGACCTGCGGTTCGGGCTCGAGCTGACGGACCTCACGTCGTACTTCGCGGAGACGCCGTTCCGCGTGTTCCAGGCGCCGTACGTGGGCGCGGTCGTCCAGCCGGGCGGGGCGAGCACGCCGCGCCGCGGGTTCGACGCGTGGCAGGAGTGGGCCAAGCAGCGCGGCGCCAAGGGCCTGGCCTACGTCACCGTGGGCGAGGACGGCGAGCTCGGCGGCCCCGTCGCCAAGAACATCACCGACGCCGAGCGGGCCGGTCTCGCCGCCGCGGTCGGCGCGCAGCCCGGCGACGCGGTGTTCTTCGCCGCCGGCAAGCCGACGGAGGCTCGCGCCCTGCTGGGCGCCGCTCGACTGGAGATCGGCCGCCGCGGCGGGCTGATCGACGAGGACGCGTGGTCGTTCGTGTGGGTCGTCGACGCGCCGCTGTTCAAGCCGACGGGCGAGGACGACGACGTGGCCGTCGGCGGCGGCGCGTGGACCGCCGTGCACCACGCGTTCACGTCGCCGACCCCCGAGTGGGTCGACCGCTTCGAGGAGGACCCGGGCGCGGCGCTCGCGTACGCGTACGACATCGTCTGCAACGGCAACGAGATCGGCGGCGGCTCGATCCGTATCCACCGCCGTGACGTGCAGCAGCGCGTGTTCGAGGTCATGGGCATCGGCCCGGAGGAGGCCCAGGAGAAGTTCGGCTTCCTGCTCGACGCGTTCCAGTTCGGTGCGCCGCCGCACGGCGGGATCGCGTTCGGCTGGGACCGCATCACGGCGCTGCTGACGCGCTCGGAGTCGATCCGCGAGGTCATCGCGTTCCCGAAGTCGGGTGGCGGCTACGACCCGCTCACCGGTGCGCCCGCGCCCATCTCGGTCGAGCAGCGGCGCGAGACCGGCGTCGACGCGAAGCCGAAGCAGCCGAAGGCGGCGGACGCGGCGCCCGAGGCACCCGCCTCGGCGTGACCGACGGGCTCCTGGCCCGACTGCCCGCGGCCCTGCGCTCCCGGCGCGACGTCCTGTCCGACCGGGAGCGCTGGGCCGCGGCGCGCGTCGTGGCGTCCGACGACCACGCGGCCGTGCTCGTGCGCGACGCCGGCGGGCCCGCCGTGTGGGCGGTCGGCGACTCGGGGTCGCTCGCGACGCTGCTCCCGCCGGCGCTGGTCGCGCACGCGGCGGGGGCGCGGTGGGTCACCGCACCGCGCGACGTACCGGTCCCGCCCGAGGCGCTCGCGGCCGCGGGCGTCGTGCCCCGCACGTCCTGGGACCGGTTGACGACCGCGGCGGCGCCGCGGCGGGTGGCGGGCGAGGACGCCGTCCGTGCGCTCGACCCGGACCGCGACACCGCGGCGATCGCCGCGTGCCTGGACGCCGCGAACCCCGCGACGCACGCGCGGCCCGGCGCCGACGACGACGCGGCCTGGTGGGGCGTCGAGGGTGAGCACGACGACCTGCTCGGCGTGATCGGCGTGGCGTGGCGCGGCGGCGTGGCCGGCGACCGCTCCGTGCACCTGCACGGCCTCGGCGTCGTGCCTGCGGCACGCGGACGCGGTCTCGGGACCGCTCTCACCGCCGTCGCGACGCGACGCGCTCTCGAGGGCGGGGCGCCGTGGGCGTCGCTCGGGATGTACGCGGACAACGCGGCCGCGCGGCACGTGTACCTGTCGCTCGGGTTCGCGGTCGACGCCGAGAACGTCGGCTACGGGCCGCCCGGAGCCGAGCGCCCCTGAGCCCGTCGCGCCGTCACCACCGGCGCGGGGCCTCCTCGCCGGCCCCGAGCGTGAGGTGCGGACGGGGAGCCTCGTCGAGCTCCGGGACGCCGATCCAGGTGCCGTCGCCGTCGTCCACCGACAGCTGCTGCGGCCGGGCGCGGAACGACCGCCGCCACTGGAACCACAGCACGGGCACGAGCAGGATCACGAGCAGGCTCCCGTCGAGGAAGACCAGGGCGGCGGACTTCTGCGTCATCTCGTCGGTCGAGCTCGTCAGGACGAGGATGTGCGTCGTGACCGCGACGACGACGGCCGCGACCGCGAGGGTCCACGCGCGGGAGCGCCACCGCAGCCGGCGGTAGGCGTCGGGGTCGGTCGGTGCCAGTCGGGAGATCGGGATCCGGGCCACCCCGCCTGCCTACCGCACGGGCGCGGCGTGTCGCGTGGGCCGCCCGGGTGACGCGTCAGTGCAGGATCGCGAACCGCTCGTAGAGGCGGCGCAGGGGGCGCGGGGCCCACCAGTTCGCGCGGTCGAGCACCGTCATGGTCGCGGGCACCAGCAGCAGGCGGACGATCGTCGCGTCGATGAGCACGGCGACCGCCAGCGCGAACCCGACCTCCTTGATGACCACGAGGTCGCCCGCGACGAAGCCCGCGAACACCACGACGATGATCGCGGCGGCCGACGTGATGATGCGGCCCGAGCGCTGCAGGCCCAGGCGGACCGCGGCGTCGGTCGCCATGCCCTCGTCGTGCAGCTCCTTCACGCGCGACAGCAGGAAGACCTCGTAGTCCATGGCGAGCCCGAACGCGAACGCGACGACGAGCGCGAGCACGTACGTCTCGATGCCGCCGGGCGACTCGAATCCGAGCAGGCCCTCGAGGTGGCCGTCCTGGAAGCCCCACACCATGACGCCCAGGGCCGCGAGGATCGACAGCGCGTTGGTGAGCAGCGCCTTGACGGGGATCACGACCGACCCGGTCATGAGGAACAGCAGCACGAGGGTCGCGACGCCCACGATGCCCAGCGCGAGCGGTGCGCGCGCGACGAGCGAGGCGGTGAAGTCGATCTGCGACGCCGCCTGCCCGACGACCCAGCGGTCGAACGGCACGTCGGACGCGCGGACCTCGCGGACCACGTCGGCGGCGACGGGGCCCCCCGGGTCGTCGGTCGCCGCGCGGACGCCGATGACGACGTACGAGCCGAGCGGCGCAGGCGCGTCGACGGACGCGACGTCGGGCAGCTCGGTGAGCTCCGCGGCCCACGCGGTCGCGTCCTCGAGCGACGCCGCTGCCACGACCGTGACGGCCGCGGACGACGCGCCGGGGTAGTTCTCCTCGAGGTCCGCGACGTACTCGCGCTGCGCGGTACCGGCGGGCAGCAGCTCGAGCCCGCTGATGCGCAGCTGGGTGCCGAGCGCCGGGGACGCCAGCACGGCGAGCAGGGCGACGGAGCCGAGCATGACCCACCACGGGTGGCGCTGGACGCGGGCCGCTAGCGTCGAGAACGCGCCGTCCTCGCGCTGCACGTCCGACGCGCGGCGCAGCACGGGCAGCCGGGACAGCAGCCCGGGGCGCGCGAGGCGCCGCCCCGCGAGCGTGAGCAGCGCGGGGACGAGCGTCACGGCGGTCGCGACCGCGACCAGCACGACGACGACGCCACCGGCGCCGACGGCCCGCAGGATGTCGGGGCGGAACACCAGGAGGCCGGCGATCGACACGGCGACCGTGACGGCCGAGAACACGACCGTGCGTCCGGCGGTGGCCATGGTCCGCTCGATCGCCGTGACGACCGGTCCGTCGCCGCGGCGCCGTCGGCTGGCCGCTCCGCCGTCGACGTCGACGAGCCGGTGCAGCTCCTCACGGAACCGGGACACGACGAGCAGCCCGTAGTCGATCGACAGGCCCAGGCCGAGCACGGTGACGACGTTGACGACGGACGCGTCGACGTCCATGACGTACGTCATCGCCAGCAGGCCGCCGAGGCCGCCCGCGATGGAGGCGAGCGCACCCGCCATGGGCATGGCGGCGGCCAGGAAGCCGCCGAAGACGACGACCATGACGAGCAGCGCGACCGGCAGCGCGACCAGCTCGCCCGTCCGCAGGTCCTGCTCGACCTGGTCGGTGATCTCCTCGACGATGAGGTGCTCGGCACCCACGACGCCGTGCACGTCGGGCGCGACGGCACGCAGGTCGCCGGGCACGTCCCGCAGGCGCTGCTCGACGTCCGCCAGCGCGGCCGACTGCGCGTCGGGACCGAGGTCGGGCACCAGCTCGACGACCACGAGGAACCCGCGCCCGTCCTGCGCGAGCAGCGGTGCCGCGGCGGGGCTCGTCACGCCGCCGGGCAGGACGAACGGGTCGATGACCGACGCGACGTGGTCGAGCGCCGCCAGCTCCGTGCGCGCGGGCTCGAGGGCGGCGGCGACCTCGGGGGCGGCCGGGTCGACGCCCGAGACCACGAGCGTGACGCCCGGGCCCGTCGTGCGCTCGGCGGCGAGGATCTCCTGCCCGCGGGTCGACTCCGCGCCCGGCACGCCGGGCGCGCCGGTGCTCATGCGGTCGAACAGGCTCTCGCCGTGCAGGCCCTGGACGGCGAGGCCGTAGCCGACGACCGTGAGGACCAGCCAGACGACGACCGTCAGGCGCGGGTGGTGGGCGACCGAGCGGCCCAGGCGTGCGAACACGCGGGTCATGGTCGCAGGTCTGCGGCGCCCCGCGCACGTCCCGGCGTCGTGTGGCAGGTCGCGCCGGTGCGCGGCCCCGCGGGGCCGGACGTCGGCGGCGGTGCGTACGCTCGCGGCATGGACCTGTTCGACGCGGTCACGTCGACCGCGCAGGGGCTGCCCGCGCCGTCGGCCGGCGCCCCCCTCGCGGTGCGGATGCGTCCGCGCACGCTCGCGGAGGTGGCCGGTCAGGCGCACCTGCTCGTGGCGGGCTCGCCGCTGCGCCGGCTCGTCGAGCCCGCCGACGAGGCCGCGCGCCGCGCCGCGCCGTCGTCCGTGATCCTGTGGGGCCCGCCCGGGACCGGGAAGACGACGCTCGCCTACCTCGTGGCCGCGACGTCGGGCCGGCGGTTCGTGGAGCTGTCGGCCGTGACGGCCGGCGTCAAGGACGTGCGCGCGGTGGTCGAGGACGCGCGCCGGCGGCTCGCGGCGGACGGGTCCGAGACGGTGCTGTTCATCGACGAGGTGCACCGCTTCACCAAGGCCCAGCAGGACGCGCTGCTGCCGAGCGTCGAGAACCGGTGGGTCACGCTCGTCGCGGCGACGACCGAGAACCCGTCGTTCTCGGTGAACTCGCCGCTGCTGTCCCGGTCGCTGCTGCTCACGCTGCAGCCGCTCACGACCGACGACGTGCGGTCCCTGGTGCTGCGCGCGGTCGAGGACGAGCGAGGGCTGGACGCGTCGGTCGTGCTGACCGACGACGCGGCCGACCACCTGCTGCGGCTCGCGGGCGGCGACGCGCGCAAGGCGCTGACGATCCTCGAGGCGGCGGCGGGCGCCGCGCTGGGGGACCGCGACCCGGACTCCGACCCGGGCGAGCCCGCCGTGGTCGACCTCGCGACCATGGAGCGCGCGATCGACGTGGCCGCGGTCCGCTACGACCGCGACGGCGACCAGCACTACGACGTCGTGAGCGCGTTCATCAAGTCGATGCGCGGGTCCGACGTCGACGCGGCGCTGCACTACCTCGCGCGCATGGTCGCCGCGGGGGAGGACCCGCGGTTCATCGCCCGGCGCGTCGTGATCGCCGCGTCGGAGGAGGTCGGCATGGCCGACCCGAGCGCGTTGCAGACCGCCGTCGCGGCGGCGCAGGCGGTCGCGCTCATCGGCATGCCGGAGGCGCGGATCATCCTCGCGCAGGCCGTGGTGCACGTCGCGACCGCCCCCAAGTCGAACGCGTCGTACGCGGGCATCAACCGCGCCCTGGAGGACGTGCGTGCGGGCCGCATGGGGACGGTCCCGCCGCACCTGCGGGACGCGCACTACGCCGGAGCGCAGGGGCTCGGGCACGGCAAGGGGTACGTGTACGCGCACGACGAGCCGCACGCCGTGGCGGCGCAGCAGTACCTGCCCGACGAGCTGGTCGGCACCCGGTACTACGAGCCGTCCGACCGGGGGTTCGAGCGGTCGGTGGCCGAGCGGGTGGCGCGCATCCGGGCGATCCTGGGCGACGGCTGACGACGCGAACGGTGCGGGCGCGCCCGTTCGTCTCGAGGGCTCGACACCTGGCGTGAGGCCGTCGCACGACGGGGCCGCGGGCCGGGATTTCCGGTCGCGGCCCCGCGGCGGGTAGCATTGCGGGGTTGCCCGGCGTACGACGCACGGGCGACGTCCCTGGGGCCTCAGCCCGTACCCGTGTTCCGTGCCGGGTGCACCGTGGTCGGCCCCGCACCCGTCGGACGTCCTGTCCGTCCGGACCTCGTCCGGTGCACGGGTGTGATCGTCACGAGACACGACAGGAAGTACAGCTGTGAGCAACGTGACCCGCTCGCGTCGCCAGGTCCGCCTGAGCCGCGCGCTCGGCCTGGCCCTGACGCCCAAGGCCGTCAAGCACTTCGAGAAGCGCCCCTACCCCCCGGGCGAGCACGGCCGTGCGCGCCGCCGCACCGAGTCGGACTACGCCGTCCGGCTGCGCGAGAAGCAGCGGCTGCGCGCGCAGTACGCGCTGCGCGAGAAGCAGCTCGCCAAGGCGTACGAGAACGCCCGCAAGGCCCCGGGCCTGACCGGTGAGGCGCTGGTCGAGGACCTCGAGACGCGTCTCGACGCGCTCGTGCTCCGTGCCGGCTTCGCCCGCACGATCCTGCAGGCGCGCCAGACCGTCACGCACCGTCACGTGCTCGTCGACGGCAAGATCGTGGACCGCCCGTCCTTCCGCGTGAAGGAGGGCCAGACCATCCAGATCAAGCCCAAGTCGCAGGCCACCGTGCCGTTCCAGGTCGCCGCCGCCGGCGCGCACCGCGACGTGCTGCCCGCCGTGCCCGGCTACCTCGAGGTCCAGCTCGAGAAGCTCAGCGCGACGCTCGTGCGCCGCCCGAAGCGCGCCGAGGTCCCCGTGACCTGCGAGGTCCAGCTGGTCGTCGAGTTCTACGCCCGCTGACCCTGCACCGACGGACGCCCCGCCGCGCACCAGCGCCGCGGGGCGTCCGCGTCCCTGCCGCCGGCCGGGGCGCGGCCACGACCGGACCGACGGGTAGGGTGGCGCAGGTCGCGCGGCGCGGGTCGCCGCGCTCCGACGATGTGCGGCGACCGTCGCAGGTGCCGCACGACAGGAGGGGTCGCATCCATGCTCGGTGACGTCGCGGGACTCATCGCCGCGATCGCGTTCGTGCTGCTCGTCGGCCTGCTCGCGGTGCCGCTGCTCAAGCTCGGCAACGTCCTCGACGAGGCGCGCACCTCGGTGCGGGAGCTCACCGACCACTCGCTGCCCGTGCTCGACGAGACCGCCAAGGTCGTGGCGTCGTCCGCCACCCAGATGGACAAGGTCGACACCGTGACGACCGCGGCCGCCCAGGTCGGCGAGAACGTCTCGGCGCTCACGTCGCTCGTCACCGCGACCGTCGGTGCGCCGCTGCTCAAGGTCGCGGCGTTCTCCTACGGCGTGCGCCGCGCCCTGGCCGGCCTGCGTGCGGGCGGCCGCCGATGAGGCGCCTGTTCTGGGTCGGCGTGGGTGTCGCGCTGACCGTCGTCGTGGTCCGCCGCGGCCGGCAGCTCGTGGACGCGTACGCACCGGCCGGCTCGGCCGACGCCGTGGACGGCGCGCTGCGGGTCACGCGCGCGCTGCGCGCGGCGCGCGACGACTTCCGGGCCGGGGTCGCCGAGCGCGA
Source organism: Cellulomonas sp. FA1 (assembly GCF_000986825.1). Classification (NCBI taxonomy): domain Bacteria; kingdom Bacillati; phylum Actinomycetota; class Actinomycetes; order Micrococcales; family Cellulomonadaceae; genus Cellulomonas; species Cellulomonas sp. FA1. The sequence continues at coordinate 909,719 of NZ_LBMY01000001.1, forward strand.
GGCCGAGCTGCTCGACGCGCTCGTCGGCGACGTCGACCTCGACGAGCTGCGCGCCACCGCGCCGCGTCGCCGCGCCGAGCTGCGTGACTCCTTCGGGGGGCGCCCGCCGCGCGACGACCTCGCCCGCGACCTCGCCGCGCGCGGCTGGGCCGGCGAGCCGACGCAGGACCCGGACGACGACGAGCACGCCCCCTTCTTCTGACCGGGCCCGCCCCGGTCCCGCGGCCAGCGCGCCGCCCACCACCGAACCTCCCGCCGCCGCCCGGCGACGGCCCCCACCTGACGAGGACGACATGCGCACCGCCGAGATCCGCCAGCGCTGGCTCGACTACTTCGCGAGCAAGGACCACGCCATCGTGCCGTCCGTGCCGCTCATCTCCCCGGACCCGTCGATCCTCTTCACGATCGCCGGCATGGTGCCGTTCATCCCGTACATCCTCGGCACGCAGGACGCCCCCTGGCCCCGGGTCGCCAACGCGCAGAAGTGCATCCGCACCAACGACATCGAGAACGTCGGTCGCACGACGCGGCACGGCACGTTCTTCCAGATGCTCGGCAACTTCTCGTTCGGCGACTACTTCAAGCAGGGCGCGATCGAGCTCGCGTGGGAGTTCCTCACGGGCGACCAGGCGTCGGGCGGCCTGGGCCTGGACGGCGACCGGCTCTGGGTGACGATCTGGAACGAGGACGCGGAGTCCGCCGACACGCTGCGCCGGGTCGGCGTCGACCCGCGCCACATCGTGCGGCTCACGCGCGAGGAGATCTTCTGGGACACGGGCCAGCCCGGCCCGGCGGGCCCGTGCGCGGAGTGGCACTACGACCGCGGTCCCGAGTTCGGCCCCGACGCGGAGGGCGGCACGGTCGACCCCGGCGGCGACCGCTACCTCGAGATCTGGAACCTCGTGTTCGACCAGTTCGTGCGCGGCGAGGGGCGCGGCAAGGACTACCCGCTGCTCGGCGAGCTCGAGCGCAAGGCCATCGACACCGGCGCCGGGCTCGAGCGCATCGCGTACCTGCTGCAGGGCAAGAACAACCTGTACGAGACCGACGAGGTCTTCCCCGTCATCGAGCGTGCCGCCGAGCTCACCGGGCGCCGCTACGGCGCGGGCGGCGAGGACGACGTCCGGCTGCGCGTCGTGGGCGACCACGTGCGCTCGTCGCTCATGCTCATCGGCGACGGCGTGACGCCGTCGAACGAGGGCCGCGGGTACGTGCTGCGTCGCCTCGTGCGGCGCACGGTGCGGTCGATGCGCCTGCTCGGTGTCGAGGAGGCCGCGCTGCCGGAGCTGCTGCCCGTCAGCCGTGACCTCATGAGCGTGTCGTACCCCGAGGTCGCGCGCGACTTCGACCGCATCGCGCAGGTTGCGTACGGCGAGGAGGACGCGTTCCTGCGGACGCTCACGGCCGGCACGACCATCTTCGAGGGCGCGGTCACCAAGGCGAAGGCCTCGGCGGGCGACGCGGGCGTGGTGCTCACGGGCGACCAGGCGTTCGCGCTGCACGACACCTACGGGTTCCCGATCGACCTCACGCTCGAGATGGCCGCCGAGCACGGCGTCACGGTCGACGAGCAGGCGTTCCGCACGCTCATGCAGGCGCAGCGCGACCGTGCGCGTGCCGACGCGCTCGCCAAGAAGACCGGCCACGCCGACACGAGCGCCTACCAGCAGCTGCACCAGACCCTCAGCGCCGACCACGGCGCCCCGGTGCGGTTCGTCGGCTACACCGACACGACCGCGAGCTCGACGGTCGTCGGGCTGCTCGTCGACGGCGTGCCCGCGCCGTCCGCGACCGCGCCCGCGCACGTCCAGGTCGTGCTCGACGTCACCCCGTTCTACGCCGAGGCGGGCGGCCAGCTCGCCGACACCGGCACGATCAGCCTCGAGAACGGCGGCATCGTCGAGGTCGACGACGTGCAGGCGCCCATCAAGGGGCTGTCGGTGCACCACGGCCGGCTCGTCGACGGCACGATCACGATCGGCGACGCGGGCGTCTCGACGATCGACACCGCGCGCCGTCGCGCGATCGCCCGGGCGCACACCGCGACGCACATGGTGCACAAGGCGCTGCGCGAGGAGCTCGGCGACAACGCCACGCAGGCGGGGTCGGAGAACGCGCCGAGCCGCCTGCGGTTCGACTTCCGCTCGGGTGCGGCCGTGCCGGCGTCCTCGCTGTCGCAGATCGAGGGGCGCGTGAACGAGCGCCTGCAGGACGACCTCGAGGTCACGGACGCGGTCATGGCGATCGACGAGGCCCGTGCGCTCGGCGCGATGGCGCTCTTCGGGGAGAAGTACGGCAACGAGGTGCGCGTCGTGTCCATCGGCGGCGACTGGTCGCGCGAGCTGTGCGCCGGCACGCACGTGCGGCGCTCGGGCGAGCTCGGGCTCGTCACGCTGCTCGGCGAGGCGTCGATCGGCTCGGGCGTGCGACGCGTCGACGCGCTCGTCGGCGACTCGGCGTACGGCTACCAGGCCAAGGAACGCGCGCTCGTGAGCCAGCTCTCGGGCCTGCTGGGCGCGCGCCCCGACGAGCTCGGGGACCGCGTCTCGTCGCTGCTCACGCGGCTCAAGGAGTCGGAGAAGCAGCTCGCGGCGCTCCAGCAGGCGCAGGTGCTGGCCGCGGCCGGGTCGCTCGCGGCCGGTGCGCAGCAGGTCGGTGCGACGCGCGTCGTCGCGCACGACGCGGGCGAGCTCGCGTCGGGCGACGACCTGCGGACGCTCGCGCTGGACGTCCGCGGGCGGCTGGGGGAGTCCTCCCCGGTGGTCGTCGCGGTCGGCGGCGTCGTCAAGGGCCGCCCCGCGGTGGTCGTCGCGACCAACGCCGCCGCGCGCGAGGCCGGGCACCGCGCCGGACAGCTCGTGCGCACGGCGTCGGGCGTGCTCGGCGGCGGCGGCGGCGGCAAGGACGACGTCGCGCAGGGCGGCGGCACCGACGCCGCGCGCCTCGGCGAGGCCCTCGAGGGCGTCGTCGCGGCGGTCCGTGGCTGACGGCGGCGACGCCGTCGTCCGTGGCGTGCGCCTCGCGGTCGACGTCGGGACGGTGCGCGTCGGGGTCGCGTCGAGCGACCCCGACGGCCTGCTCGCGACGCCGGTCGAGACCGTCGCGCGGGCGTCCGGCAAGCCGCGGCCGGGTGCCGCGGACGTCGCGCGGATCGCGCACGAGGCGCGCGAACGGGGTGCGGATGTCGTGTACGTCGGACTTCCCCGCCATCTCTCGGGCGCGGAAGGGTCGTCGGCGGGGCTCGCGCGCGCGTACGCTGTCGCACTGGCGCGCGCGGTCGGACCCGTCCAGGTCCGGCTGGTCGACGAGCGGATGAGCACGGTGTCCGCCCATCACGCGCTCCAGGCGTCCGGCCGATCCGGGCGCCGCCACCGGCAGGTCGTCGACCAGGCGGCCGCGGTGGTGATCCTGCAGCAGGCGTTGGACGCGGAGCGGTCCACGGGGCGACGTCCCGGGGAACGGGTCGAGGTCGACCCTGGCCGTGACGCGGCAGCACCAGGGGGCGGTGCGGGCGACGGCACGACGACGGTGGAGTGACGCACACGTGAGCAACCAGACGGAATGGTGGGCCCCCGTGAGGTCGGAAGACGGTTCGCCCGATCTGTTCGGCGGTGACCGCGCGACCCCCGACGGCGGTGCGCAGCCTCCGCGTCGCCGCTCGCGCGCCGCGGGGCGCAAGCGTGAGGAGCGGCTGCGCAAGCAGCGCCGTCGCCGCTCGATCGGCGTCCTGCTCGTCGCGCTCGTGCTGGTGGCCGGGGCCGGGTACGTCGTGTACTCGCTCGTCGGCGGGTCGCTGTTCGGCGACGGCACGAGCACGGCGCGCGGCGTCGACGACTACCCCGGCCCGGGCCGCCCCGGCGCTCCCACCATCACCGTGAACGCCGGTGACTCGGGTGCCGTCATGGGCAAGACCCTCGAGGAGGCGGGGATCGTCGCGACTGCGAAGGCGTTCACGACCGCCTTCAACGCGAACCCCGACGCCTCGAGCATCCAGCCGGGCACCTACCAGCTCCTGCTGGAGATGAAGGCCCAGGACGCGGTGCTCGCGCTCCTCGACCCCAAGAGCCGCGTCTCGACGCGGGTGACCATCCCCGAGAGCTGGACCGCCGAGCAGATCCTCGAGAAGGTCAGCCAGGTCACGACCGTCCCGCTCGACGAGCTGCGTGCCGCGGCCGCGGACCCGGCGGCGATCGGGCTGCCGGCGGAGGCGAACGGCAACGTCGAGGGCTGGCTGTTCCCGTCGACGTACCAGTACGAGCCGGGCACGACGCCGGCGCAGATGGTCGGCCAGATGGTCACCAAGACGATCGAGGTCCTCACGTCCAAGGGCGTCCCGCAGGACCAGTGGGAGACCGTGCTCATCAAGGCGTCGCTCATCGAGCGGGAGGCGGCGCTCGACGACGACCGGCCCAAGATGGCGCGCGCGATCGAGAACCGTCTCGAGAAGGGCATGCGCCTGCAGATCGACGCGTCGCTCGCGTACGGTCTCGGCATCCCGGGCACGCAGCTGACGCTGGACATGCTCCAGACGTCGGACAGCCCGTACAACCTCAACCGGGTCAACGGCCTGCCCCCGACGCCGATCGCCGCACCGGGCGAGCCCTCGATCGACGCGGTGCTCAACCCGGCGGACGGTCCGTGGCTGTTCTGGATGACGGTCAACCTCGACACGGGCGAGACGCGGTTCGCGACGACGAACGACGAGCACGAGCAGAACCGCGCGCTCTACCGGCAGTGGCAGGCCGAGAAGGCGGCCCAGGAGGCGCAGGGCGACGAGGAGCAGGACGGGTGACGACCGCGGTGCACCGGGCCGCCGTGCTCGGGCACCCGGTTGCGCACTCGCTGTCGCCCGTGCTGCACGCGGCCGCGTACGCCGCGCTCGGGCTCGACGGCTGGCGGTACGACGCGGTCGACGTCACGGAGGACGCGCTCGCGACGTTCCTGCGCGACCTGGACCCGACGTGGGCCGGGCTGAGCCTGACGATGCCGCTCAAGCAGACGGTGCTGCCGCTGCTCGACCACGTGGAGCCGTTGGCGGAGGTCGTGGGTGCCGTGAACACCGTGCTCGTGCACGGCGCGGGTGCGGGTCGCACCCTCACGGGTGCGAACACCGACGTGCACGGTCTGGTGCGGGCGCTGTGGGAGGCGGGCGTCGTCGACGGCGTGCGCACCGGCGCCGTGCTCGGTGCAGGGGCGACCGCCGCGTCGACGCTCGCCGCGCTCGCGCAGCTGGGGTGCACGTCGCCGCGCGTGTACGTGCGCACGCAGGCGCGCGCGGGTGGTCTGCTGCGCGCCGCGCACCGCATGGGCGTCGAGCCCCGGCTGTGCCGGCTCGACGACGCCGCCGCGGAGATCGCGCGCGCCGACGTCGTCGTCAGCACGCTCCCCGCGCACGCGGCGGACGGCGTGGCGGCCGCGCTGCCCGCGTCGGTGCGGGGTGCGCTCCTCGACGTCTGCTACGACCCGAGCCCCACGGCCCTCGGCGCGGCCTGGGCCGCGCGGGGCGGCGCCGCCGTCGGCGGCGAGCGGATGCTGCTGCACCAGGCGGCGGAGCAGGTCCGCCTCATGACCGGTCGTGTCGCGCCGCTCGACGCGATGGACGTGGCGCTGCGCGGCGCGCTCGCCGCCGCCTGACCGCCGCGCCGCCGCGGCGTGACGCCGGTGTGATCCGGCCGACGCGTCCTTCAGGCGCGGCCCGCACGTGCCGATGACCTCGGGGGCGCCAGCTCGCGGCGCCGCGGAACGAGGAGGCGCGCGTGAAGCAGCTGGGTGAGGTCCTGCTCGACGAGGGGCTCGTGACGGAGGCGCAGCTGCTCGCGGCCCTCGACGTGCAGACGTCCATGGGGACGTCGCTCGGGCGCACGCTCGTGGAGCAGGGCGTCCTCTCCGAGGCGCAGCTCGTGCGCGCGCTGGCGGCGCAGGTCGGCATGGAGTTCGTCGACCTCGACGAGTACGCGGTCGACCGCGCGGCCGTCAGCATGGTCCCGGGCGCGCTGTGCCGGCGCTACGCCGTGCTGCCGATCGGCCTGCGCGACGGTGCGCTCGTGCTCGCGACCGCCGACCCCGGCAACGTCGTCGCGGTCGACGACGTGCGCACGGTGTCCGGCATGGGCGTCATCCCCGTCGTCGCGACCTACGACAACGTGCACCGCGCGATCGACCGGTTCTGCCGGGCGGACGACGAGATGGAGGACCTCTCCAGCGCGTTCGAGGAGGAGCACGCCGAGCCTGAGGCGGACCTGTCGCGCCTCGGGGACTTCGTCGACGACGACGCGCCGATCGTGCGGTACGTCAACCTGCTCGTGACGCAGGCGATCACCGACCGCGCGTCCGACATCCACATCGAGCCCACCGAGCACGACCTGCGGGTGCGGTACCGCATCGACGGCGTGCTGCACGAGACGCAGCGCTCGCCCAAGAACATCCAGGGCGGCGTCATCAGCCGCGTGAAGATCATGAGCGACATCGACATCGCGGAGAAGCGCAAGCCGCAGGACGGCCGCATGTCGGTGAACCACAACGGACGCAAGATCGACCTGCGCGTGGCGACGCTGCCGACCGTGTGGGGCGAGAAGATCGTCATGCGCATCCTCGACAACTCCACGGCGAGCCTCGACCTGCGCGACCTGTCCTTCCTGGACCACAACTACGAGACGTACCGCGAGTCGTACACCAAGCCCTACGGGATGATCCTCGTGACGGGGCCGACGGGCTCGGGCAAGTCGACCACGCTGTACGCGACGCTCAACGCGGTGTCCCGGCCGGAGATCAACGTCATCACGGTCGAGGACCCCGTCGAGTACCGGCTCCCCGGGATCAACCAGGTGCAGGTCAACCCCAAGGCGGGCCTGACGTTCGCCGCGGCCCTGCGCTCGATCCTGCGCTCGGACCCGGACGTCGTGCTGCTCGGCGAGATCCGTGACCACGAGACCGCGCAGATCGCGATCGAGGCCGCCCTCACGGGGCACCTCGTGCTGTCGACGCTGCACACCAACGACGCGCCGTCGGCCGTGACGCGTCTGACGGAGATGGGCATCGAGCCGTTCCTCGTGGGCTCGGCGCTCGACTGCGTGGTCGCGCAGCGCCTCGCGCGGCGGTTGTGCCCGAAGTGCAAGGAGCCCTACCAGCCCTCGCCCGACGAGCTCGAGGCGGCACGGTTCCCGTGGATGCCGGGGGAGCCGCTGCCGCAGCTGTTCCGGCCCGCGGGCTGCAGCGCGTGCTCGCGCACCGGGTACAAGGGCCGCCTCGCGCTGCACGAGGTGATGCGCGTGACCGAGGACATCGAGCGTCACGCCGTCGCGCACTCGTCGTCCGCCGACATCGCGGCCACCGCCGAGAAGCAGGGCATGGTCTCGCTGCGCCACGACGGCTGGCACAAGGTCGCGCTGGGGCAGACGTCGATCGAGGAGATCCTGCGCGTCGTCGCCTGACGCGCTCCCGTCGGCCGCGGCGCGGGCTCAAGTCGCCCCGTGCCGCGGCCGATGACAACCACGGGCACCCGTGTGCCACGCCCGCAGCCGCGGGCACGACGTCGTGACGACGGAGGAAGACGTGACCGACTCGTACCAAGGGCGTCCCGGCGAGCCGAGCAGGGGCCTGCCGCCGTACCGTCCGGCCGGGCCGCAGGCGACCACGGCGCCCGCCGCGACGACGCCGGTGCCCGGGGTCCCGACCCAGGGCGCCCCCGCCCCGTGGCAGGTCGACGCGCGCCCCGTCGCGCCCCCCACGACGCCCGGGGGAGGGCACGCGTACCCGCCGGCGCCGGCTCCCGCGCCCGCACCTGCCGCGGGGCAGGGGTACGGCGGCCAGTGGTCCCAGCCCGGGCAGCCGGGTGCGGCGGCGCCCGCGTACGCGCCGGCGCCCGCCGTGGCCGCGCCTCCCGCGGCGGCACCCCGCCCCGCACCGGCCGCGCACCGCCCCGTCACGCGGGCCGGCGTCGGGCAGGAGCGGCACGAGGGCGACATCGAGATCGACGACGTCCTGCGCGAGCTCGTGCGGCTCGGCGGCTCCGACGTGCACCTCACGTCGGGCGCGCCGCCCATGGTGCGCATGAGCGGCTCGCTGCGTCCCATGGAGCAGTTCGCCACGATGGCGCCCGACACGCTGCGCCGCTCGCTCTACTCGATCCTCTCGCAGAAGCAGCGCGAGCAGTTCGAGGAGGTGCTCGAGCTCGACTTCTCCTACGCCGTGCGCAACGTCGCGCGGTTCCGGGTGAACGTCTACCAGCAGCGCGAGTCGGTCGGCGCGGCCTTCCGCGTGATCCCGTACGAGATCAAGCCCCTCGAGGCGCTGGGCGTGCCCCCGGTCGTCGGGACGTTCGCGGGCCTGCCGCGCGGGCTCGTGCTGGTGACGGGGCCGACCGGCTCCGGCAAGTCGACGACCCTCGCGGCGATCATCGACCTCGCCAACCGCACGCGCGAGGACCACATCATGACGGTCGAGGACCCGATCGAGTTCCTGCACCGCCACAAGAAGTCGCTCATCAACCAGCGCGAGGTCGGTGCCGACACGCACTCGTTCGCCAACGCGCTCAAGCACGTGCTGCGCCAGGACCCCGACATCATCCTCGTCGGCGAGATGCGCGACCTCGAGACGATCTCGGTCGCGCTGACCGCCGCCGAGACCGGCCACCTGGTGTTCGCGACGCTGCACACGCAGGACGCCGCTCAGACCATCGACCGCGTCATCGACGTGTTCCCGTCGGGGCAGCAGGCGCAGGTGCGCACGCAGCTGGCCGGGGCCATCCAGGGCGTCGTGTGCCAGACGCTCTGCAAGCGGGCCGACGGCCCCGGGCGGGCCGTCGCCACCGAGGTGATGGTGGCCACCCCCGCGATCCGCAACCTCATCCGCGAGGGCAAGACGCACCAGATCTACTCGGCCATGCAGGCCGGCGCCCAGCAGGGCATGCACACGATGGACCAGCACCTCGCCGAGCTCGTCAAGACCGGGAAGATCTCGTACGAGGTCGGGCTCGAGAAGTGCCACCACGTCGAGGACTTCAACCGGCTGGCCGGCCGCATCGGCGGCCAGACGCAGGGCGCGGCCGGCCTGGTCGCCGCGGGCGGAGGCTACTGATGGCGAGCAAGACGTTCGAGTACGCGGTCCGCGACCGCAGCGGCAAGATCGTCAAGGGGCGCGTCGAGGCGTCGAACCAGGCGGCGGTCGCCAACCGGCTGCGCGAGATGGGCATGGCGGCCGTCTCGATCAACGAGGTCAGCACCGGCGGCCTCAACGCCGAGATCAAGATCCCCGGCATGAGCGACAAGGTCTCGCTCAAGGACATCGCCGTGATGTCGCGCCAGCTCGCGACGATGATCAGCTCCGGCCTGTCGCTGCTGCGCGCGCTGTCGATCCTCGCCGAGCAGACCGAGTCCAAGCCGCTGCAGCGGATCGTCGCGCAGGTCCGCAACGACGTCGAGACCGGTGTCGCGCTCTCGACGTCCCTCGGCCGGCACCCGCAGGTCTTCCCGCCGCTCATGATCAACATGGTCAAGGCCGGCGAGGTCGGCGGCTTCCTCGACCAGGTGCTCGTGTCGGTCGCGGCGAACTTCGAGTCCGAGCTCAAGCTGCGCGGCAAGGTCAAGAGCGCGATGACGTACCCCGTCGTGGTGTTCGTCGTCGCGATCCTCGCGGTGATCGGGATGCTCCTGTTCATCGTCCCGATCTTCGAGTCGATGTTCACCTCCCTCGGTGGCGACCTGCCCGCGCCGACGCAGTTCCTCGTGCATCTCTCGGCCTTCCTCAAGGTCGCGATCTTCCCGCTCGTGGCGCTGCTCGTGGTGTTCGCGATCTGGTGGTCGCGGCACAAGAACGACCGCGGCGTGCGCGAGCGCGTCGACCCCCTCAAGCTGCGACTGCCGGTGTTCGGCAAGCTGTTCCGCAAGATCGCCATCTCGCGCTTCACCCGGAACTTCGGCGCCATGCTGCACGCGGGTGTCCCGCTGCTGCAGGCGCTCGAGATCGTCGGCGAGACGAGCGGCAACGTCGTCATCGAGCACGCGACCAAGGCCGTCCAGGACTCGGTGCGCTCCGGACAGTCGCTCGCCGGTCCGCTCGCCGAGCACGCGATCTTCCCGCCCATGGTCGTGCAGATGATGGCGGTCGGCGAGGACACCGGTGCGCTCGACTCGATGCTCGGGAAGGTCTCGGACTTCTACGACCAGGAGGTCGAGGCGACGACCGAGCAGCTGACCAGCCTCATCGAGCCGCTCATGATCGTCGTGCTCGGCTCGATCATCGGCGGCATGATCATCGCGCTCTACATGCCGATCTTCTCGATCTTCGAGTACATCCAGTGAGCCGGGCCCCGGCGGTCGGCGACCGGGGCTTCACGCTCGTCGAGGTCGTCGTGGTCGTCGTCGTGCTCGGCGTGCTCGCCGCGATCGCGGTGCCCGTGCTGCTCGCGCACCGCGCGGACGCGTACGCCGCGTCGGTGCAGGCGGACCTGCGCTCGGTCGCCGTGGCGGTCGAGGCGGCGTCCTCCGGGCCCGGCGTGCTCGACGTGGCGCGGCTGGAGGACCAGGTCGTGCTGAGCCCCCGCAACGTCGTCGAGGTGGTCGCGGACGGGGAGCGCTGGTGCGTGCGCGGCTGGCACGGCGCGGCGGGCTCCGCCACGCGCTGGGTGCTGGACCGCGACGGGCTGGGCTCGGACGACGCCCGCTGCGCGGGGCCCGCGGTCGTCACCCTCTGACGGTGCGGCTGCGCCGCTCGGGTGATCGCGGACCGGACCGGTCAAGGTGCCGCGCGGTTCGGTCGAGAGGGTAGCGACGCCCGTCCACGGGGCGGGCGTCGTTGACATCTGGCACCTGCATCGGAGAAGAGGACGGGCATGATCGCTCGCGTCAGCAAGGCTCTGAACAAGAAGGACGGGGAGCAGGGCTTCACGCTCATCGAGCTCCTGGTCGTGGTCATCATCATCGGGATCCTCGCGGCCATCGCGATCCCGGTGTTCCTCAACCAGCGCAAGAGTGCGGTCGACGCGTCGGTCAAGTCGGACCTGCGCACGGTCGCGACCAACATGGAGACCTGGATGACGGAGCACCAGGTCTACCCCACGACCGTCACGGCGAGCGCGGCGGGCACGCCCAAGGTCGTGCTGACCGACGGCACCTCCTCGGTCGACGTCCCGACGAGCCCGGGCAACGTCATCTCGGTCACCGTCACGGGCGGCACCTTCAAGGTGTCGGGCTACAACGCGAACGGGAACGCCACGTCGGCCGAGCCCATCGTGTACGACTCCGCGGCCGGTGGTCTCCAGCCCTGACACGCCCGCACGTGCCGTCGGCGCGGTCGCCCGGTCCTGCCGTGGCGGCCGCGCCGTCGGCGTGTCCGCGTGCACGATCCTGGCGTCGCCGCGCGGCGGCTGGGCCACGCGAGTGATCGTCCGTCACGTGCGTCAAGGTCGTGAGCTGCGGAGCCGACATGCAGTGCACCGGGAGACGGCCGCGCGCGGCCCTCGCCCGTTGACATCTGGCACCTGCATCGGAGAAGAGGACGGGCATGATCGCTCGCGTCAGCAAGGCTCTGAACAAGAAGGACGGGGAGCAGGGCTTCACGCTCATCGAGCTCCTGGTCGTGGTCATCATCATCGGGATCCTCGCGGCCATCGCGATCCCGGTGTTCCTCAACCAGCGCAAGAGCGCGGTCGACGCGTCGATCAAGTCGGACCTGCGCACGGTCGCCACGAACCTCGAGACGTGGATGACGGAGCACCAGAAGTACCCCGACTCCGCGACGCAGGCGGCCGCGGGCGGCCCCGTCGTCCTCAAGGCCACCGGTGCGACCGACGTCTCGATCCCGGTGAGCAGCGGCAACGTGATCACGGTCACGCTCACCGGCGCGACCGTGGCCGCCGGCACGTTCCTCATCGAGGGTTACAACGCCAACGGGAACGCGAGCGAGGCCAGCAAGGCCATCAAGTACGACTCGGACGGCGGCGGCCTGAAGTAGCACGTGCACCGGCGCCTGCCGCGCCGGACGACGACGACCGCCGGGAGGCCTTCCCGGCGGTCGTCGTGCGTGCGCGGCGGGCGGCCGGGGTGGCGACTGTCGCACGAAGGGGCGGCACGCTGCGCCGCTCGGGTGACGTCGTGCACGCGGGGTCAAGAACCCGGTGGTTCCGGTCGACACGTACGTGCGTCGTCCGCACGGCGGGCGACACCTGACATCTGGCACCTGGACCTGAGAAGAGGACGGGCATGATCGCTCGCGTCAGCAAGGCTCTGAACAAGAAGGACGGGGAGCAGGGCTTCACGCTCATCGAGCTCCTGGTCGTGGTCATCATCATCGGGATCCTCGCGGCCATCGCGATCCCGGTGTTCCTGAACCAGCGCAAGAGCGCGGTCGACGCGTCGATCAAGTCGGACCTGCGCACGGTCGCCACCAACATGGAGACCTGGATGACGCAGCACCAGACCTACCCGGCCGCCACGACGGACTCGACGGGTGCGGCGACGGGCAACCAGGTCGTGCTGGGCACCGGCGCGGACGCGGTCACCATCCCCGTCAGCACCGGCAACGTCATCAAGGTGACCGTCGGCACCGGCACGTTCACCATCAAGGGCTACAACACGAACGGCAACGCGGACTCGGCGACCAACACGATCGACTACGACTCGGCCGCCGGCGGCCTCCAGCCCTGACGCCCGCAGCGACCACGCCCGGCGTGGTCGCCCGCGAGACCGCGGGCGACCACGTCGGGCGCGGTCGGACGGCCGCCGGCGACCCGTCGGCCGGCACGCAGCACGCGCAGCAACCACGAGGAGCGATGTGAGCGCCCGTCAGCCCCACCAGCGCGTCCCCGACGAGGGGTTCAGCCTCGTCGAGGTGGTCGCCGCCCTCGCGGTCGTCGGCATCGTCGCCGCCGCGGCGCTGTACTTCTTCGTCAACGGCACGCGCTCCGTGACGCACCAGTCGCGTTCGCAGTCGGCCGTGACGGTGGCGACGGAGGCGATGGAGGACGCGTTCGCCGTCAGCGCCAAACCCGTGACCAAGGGCGGGACCACGTTCTCCGGGCTGCTGCTCGACCGCCCCCAGGCCGCCGTCACGGCCGCCTGGTCGTCCGCGCAGGCTGCGGGCCTGGACGGGCTCGACCAGACGTACCCCGCGTGGGACGCGAACCCGACCGCGGGCAAGGCGCCGGCCGTGCCCATCGAGCGCACGACGCGGCTCGGGGGCGTCGAGTACACGTCCACGATCCTCATCGGCACGTGCTACCGGCCCACGGGCGCCGCCAGCCAGGACTGCACACGCGTCGGCGCCGGGTCCACGCCGCCGGCGACGCCGCCCGCGAGCACGGTCCGGCTCCTGCGGGTCATGGTCCTCGTGGAGTGGCCCGACACCGCGGGCAGCTGCGGCGGCACCTGCAGCTACCAGACGCAGTCGCTCGTGGACCCCAACGAGGACATCGTCTGGAACAACACGACCCGGCCGATCGCCGTCGACGACAACACGACCGTGCCGGTCGGCGAGTCCGTCGACATCGCCGTGCTCCTCAACGACGTGCTCGGCCCCGTGACGAGCAACCCGGTCGTGAACGTGAGCAGCCCGAGCCACGGCTCCGTGACCAACGCCGCCGGCGGGCAGCTGCGGTACACCGCGCCGCCGAACTGGTCGGGTCTGGCGACCTTCACCTACCAGCTCCGCGACCAGGCCGGGCACATGTCCGACCCGGCCACCGTGAGCGTGACCGTCACCGGCAAGGCGGTCCCCGACTCGGCGACCGCCGTGCGGAACCAGACGGTCGGCATCCCCGTCCTCGCGAACGACCTCGGCACGCCCACGGCGGTCGTCATCGACACGCCGCCTGCGGGCGCGTCCGCCACGGTGAGCGCCGACGGCAAGTCGGTGGACTTCCGGGCGACGACGCTGGGGACCTTCACGTTCCGGTACCACTTCACGGACGGTGTGTCCGACTCGACGCAGGCCCTCGTGACCGTGGTCGTGACCAACTACGCGCCGCCCCTCGTCGCCGACTTCGTCGCGAACGTGCCCGCGACCATGTCGCTCACGGACTTCGACATCGACATGCTCGGCAAGACGGGCAACCCCGAGGGCTACCTGTACGAGATCGTGTCGATGTCCGTGAACCAGGGCCAGCTGAAGATCGACGGGCCGCTCGGGGTCCGGAACGTCAACATGAGCAACTACAAGCGCGGCACGCGGTTCCTGTACGCCGCGCAGACCAACACGCTCGGCACGTGGACGTTCCAGTACCGCGTGTTCGACCCGGAGGGCGGGCAGGGGTCCGCGGTCAAGACCGTGACGCTGCGGATCGTGCCCGTGGCGGTGGACTTCACCTACCAGGTCCGCACGGGCGTCAACGAGGCGCGCATCGACCTCAAGAACCAGCCGGGCATGGCCCCCACGAACTTCAGCGGCACCGTCAAGCTCGTCGACGGCGCGTTCCCGTCGTGCGTGAGCGACCCCGGCGGGCAGGAGTACCAGAACGGCATCATCAAGATCCGCACGACCAACAAGAAGGCCGGGACGTGCACGATGCGGTACCAGCTGGCGAGCCCGTCCGACCCGGCCGTGATCTCCGAGGTCAAGACGATCACGATCGTGGTGAAGAACTAGTGGCCCCGCGCGACCGGACCGTGCACGACGGAGCACGGCGACGGCGCGACGACGGCGTGACCCTGGTCGAGCTCATCGTGTCGATGGGGATCTTCACCGTGCTGATCGCCGTGGTCATGGGCGGCGTGGTGATGATGACGCGCAGCACCGTCCGGGCCGACGTCACGGTGACCGCGGACGACGGCCTGCGGACGGCCTTCCAGCGGCTCGACCGTCAGGTCCGGTACGCCGAGGCGGTCAACTTCCCCGGCAACGGGGCGCAGGGGCGCCGCTACGTCGAGTTCCGCGTGTCGGCGGCCGTGTCGGCGACCGGCCGGGCCACCTGCACGCAGTGGCGGTGGGACCCGACCGCGGGCACGCTCGATCGACGCAGCTGGGAGGACCGCGCCGGGGTCGCGGTGCCCGCCTTCGCGACAGTGGTCGCCGACGTGCAGCCCCCGGCCGACGGCGTGACGGCGACGTACCCGTTCGAGCTGCTCAAGGCGACCTCGGACAACCCCCGCCAGCGGCTCGTCGTGCGGCTGCGCGCCGGTGACCCCGCGGTGGGCAACCCGGTCGAGCAGCGCACGGTCTTCGTCGCGCGCAACAGCTCGACCGGTTCCCTGACCAACAGCGACACGAACGCACCCGGGGTCAGCGACATCCCCGTGTGCATGGCAGGAGGACGGCCATGAGGGCGATCCGACGGGCGTGCGACGACCTGCGCCGCGGCCAGGACGAGGGCATCGCCATGATGAGCGCGATCATGCTCGCGCTCATCCTGACGACGCTGAGCGTGCTGGTGCTCGGGCTCGTCCTCTCGCAGGCGATGCCGACGCAGTTCCAGCGCAAGAGCACGCAGACGGTGTACGCGGCCGAGGCGGGCATCGAGACCGCGCTGAGCTCGGTCCGGACGGCACTCGGCTCGCCCGACTACGTCGGAGCGGTCTACGGCGACGTCCGCAAGCTGCCGTGCACGCTCCAGGGCAGCGTCGCGACGCCGGGCGGTGAGCTCGGCTACCAGGTGACGGTCCGCTACTACCGCGACAACCCCGCGGGCCAGAGCGAGTCCTGGCTCGACGCGAAGAAGCTCGCGTGCGTGCCCGGCAGCGGCACGACCCTGCAGCCGCTCTTCGCGTACATCACGTCGACCGGCGACGCCCCGACGGGCGCGACGCTCGGGCAGGACGACGCGGTCCGGACGATGTCGAGCATCTACCGGTTCAACACGACCAGCACGAACGTCGTCGGCGGGCGGCTGTACAGCTACGACACCAAGTACTGCCTGCGGGCCGACGGCACCGCGGCCGGATCGACGATCAGCTACGTCCCGGTCGCGCAGTGCGGCGTCGACGACGACCGCGAGCTGTGGGTGTACGACAAGGACTACCGCCTCAAGCTCGCGGTCTCGACGCTCCCCGGCCCGGGCGCTGCGCTGTGCATCACGGGTCCGGCGAGCAACACGACGACCGTGACGCTCGCGTACCTGCGTGACTGCGCGCCGGCGACGAGCTCGGCCCGCTGGAACCAGCTGTGGAGCTGGGAGGCGGGAGCCATCTTCAAGGGTGAGAACACGACGATCTCGGGCTACAGCGACTTCTGCCTGCGCGCCAACTCGAACAACCCCTTCAACAGCAAGCTGTACACGGGCGGCTGCGCCGACAAGGCGGACTGGGGCTCCTTCAACCCCGACCCTGCCGTCGGTGCCGGGGCCGCGGGGCCCGACACCTACCAGATCGTCAACTTCCTGGAGTTCGGGCGCTGCTTCGACGTGACGCACGGCGAGGTCAGCTTTTCCCACATGATCATCTACCCGTGCAAGCAGGACCCCTCGGGCGGCAGCAAGCTCGCGTGGAACCACAAGTGGTACTACACCGAGCCGACCGGCGCCGCCACGAGCGTCGAGACGCAGATCTACGTCCGCCGCAACAACAGCGACGGCGACCGGTGGTGCCTGACCGCGACGTCGACGACCCTTTACCCGGTGCTCGCCGCCTGCTCGGCGTCCGACCCCAAGCAGAAGTGGGTCCGGTCCGGAGACACGGGCAACTACCAGACCAGCTTCACGTTCACGCCGCGCTCGCAGCCGACGAAGTGCATCGGACTCGGCGAGAAGTTCGAGGGTGCCTGGTCGAAGATGGTGCTGACGGACTGCTCCGGCGGGATCGACCAGAAGTGGAACGCGCCGCCCGAGGACGTGACCGCGTCCGTGGGCAACTACCTCGAGAGCCGGGGCGGATGAGGCAGGATCCCCTGCCATGACAGCGCTGCTCGTGGTCGTCGCGGCCGTGCTCGGTCTCGCCGTCGGCTCGTTCCTCAACGTCGTCGTCTGGCGCGTGCCGCGGGACGAGTCGGTGGTGCGACCGCCCAGCGCGTGCCCGGCGTGCGGGCACCCGATCCGTCCGCGCGACAACGTGCCCGTCGTGTCGTGGCTCCTGCTGCGCGGGCGGTGCCGCGACTGCGGCGCCCCCATCAGCGTGCGGTACCCGCTCGTGGAGGCGACGACGAGCGTGCTGTTCGCGCTCGTCGTGGGGTGGCTCGGCGCGTCCTGGGCGCTGCCCGCGTTCTGGTACCTCGCCGCCGTCTCGGTCGCGTTGTTCCTCATCGACGTCGACGTGCGCCGGCTGCCAAACGCGATCGTCCTGCCGTCGTACCCCGTGGCGTTCGTGCTGCTCGCCCTGGCGAGCGCCAACCCGGGGGGCCCGTCGGACTTCTCGGCGCTGCTGCGCGCGGTGCTCGCGGGCGCGGCCCTGCTCGTGTTCTACGTCGTCCTGCGGGTCGTCTACCCCGCCGGCATGGGGCTGGGCGACGTCAAGCTCTCGGGCGTGCTCGGCCTCTACCTCGGGTGGGTCGGGTGGTCCGCCGTCGTGGTGGGGGCGTTCGCCGCCTTCCTGCTGGGGGGCGTGTACGGGGTCGCGCTGGTCGTGCTGCGCCGCGCGGGGCGCAAGTCCACGCTGCCGTTCGGCCCCTGGATGCTCCTGGGTGCCGCCGTCGGCCTCGTCGCCGGCCCCGCCGTCGCAGGGTGGTACGTCGGACTGCTGTGACCCGCGGCGTCGCGCCCTCAAGAGGTGCGGCGCTCGTGCCGATGAGTGCCTCGTACGGACGGACTCCCGGAAGGACCTCCAGTGGCCTCATCGCGTGTGATCGGCCTCGACATCGGCACCACCGCGGTGCGTGCTGTCGAGGTGGAGTTCGGGTCGGGCGGGCCCGCCGGGACCGTCTCGCCCACGTTGCTGCACGCAGCGGTCGCCCCCTTGCCGCCCGGCGCGGTGCGCGAGGGTGAGGTCGTCGACCCGCGCGTCGTGTCGGACGCGATCCGGGGCATGTGGTCGCGCGGTGGCTTCTCGTCGAAGGACGTCGTCATCGGCGTGGGCAACCAGCGCGTCGTCGTGCGTGAGCTCGAGCTGCCGTGGATGCCGGCCAACCAGCTGAAGGCGTCGCTGCCGTTCCAGGTGCAGGAGCTGCTGCCCGTCGCGTCGTCGGAGGCGCTGCTGGACTTCCACGTGACGGGGGAGTCCGACGGCGACACCGGGCGCCGCGTGCACGGCATGCTCGTGGCCGCGCAGCGGGACACCGTCGCCGCGAACGTCCTCGCGGTCGAGGGGGCGGGGCTGCGCCCGGTGATGGTCGACCTCAACGGATTCGCGTTGCTGCGCGCGCTGTGCCGCGGCGAGTACGCCGAGCACGTCGTCGCGTTCGTCGACATCGGCGCGCGGCTCACCAACGTCGTCGTCGCCGACCACGGCACCCCCAAGCTCGTGCGCGTGCTCCCGTCGGGCGGTCAGAACATCACCGACGCCGTCGCAGCGGCGCTGCAGGTCTCGCAGCCCGAGGCGGACCAGGTCAAGCGCACGCTGGGCCTGGGCTTCTCCCCGCCGCCAGGGCACGAGGCCGCGGCCGAGGCGATCGTCGAGGCGACGCGGACGCTCGTCGAGTCGATCCGCAACACGTTCGTCTACTACGCGTCGAACCACCCCGGGCGGGCGATCGAGTCGCTCGTCGTCACCGGTGGCGGCGCGCACCTGTCCGGGCTGGGGCAGTTCCTCTCGAGCAGCACCCGTCTCCCCGCCGGCCTGGGCGACCCCGTCGCCGGGTTCCGGCTCGGCAAGAACCTCGACCGCACCGTCGTGCAGGGCGCGGAGTCCACCGTCGCCCTCCCCGTCGGCCTCGCCTACGGAGTCGCCGCATGAGCGCCCAGACGCTGCGCGCCCCCGCGCGCCAGAAGAAGGGCGCGGCCGCGTTCACGCCCGGTCTGCCCCAGGTCAACCTGCTGCCGCCCGAGGTGCGCGCCGCGCGCTCGCTCGCGGTCGTCAAGCGGTGGCTCGTCGTCGCGCTGCTCGTGACGGTCGCGGTCGTGGGCCTGGCCTACGTCTCCGCCGTGTTCGTCCGCAGCGCCGCCGAGAGCAGGCTCGCGGACGCCGAGAGCCAGACCGTCGCGCTGCGGGCCGAGGAGCGCAAGTACGCCGAGGTGCCGCAGGTCCGAGGCGCGATCGACCAGGTCACAGCCGCGCGGCAGGCTGCCACGGCGACCGAGATCCAGTGGCTCCCGTACCTCGACGCCGTGAGCGCCGTGCTGCCGGACGACGTCCGGATCGAGTCCTTCGCGGCGACCGGGCCGGCACCGACGGGACCGGCCCAGCAGCCGACCGGCCCGCTCGACGCAGCGAGCATCGCGTCGTTCAGCTTCCAGGGGCAGTCGACCACGGTCCCCGACACGGCCGCCATGCTCGACGGTCTCGCGTCCGTGCCCGGCATGCACGACCCCTGGGTGTCGTCGATCGCCGTCACCGAGGTCGAGGGCGTCACCTTCTACACGTTCTCGGCCACCGTCCAGATGGGGCCGACGACGCTCGCGCAGCGGTTCGCCCCGACCACGGAGGAGAACTGACATGCGGTCGAACAAGTCCACGCCGTGGATCGCCGGAGCGGGCGCCGTCGTGGCGCTGCTGCTCGTGGCGGCCTGGTTCCTCGCCATCTCTCCCGTCCTGACGACGGCCGGTGAGACGAACGCGACGGCCGACCAGGTCGAGACCGACAACGGCCTGCTGCGGGATCGCATCGGCGTGCTGCGCGAGGAGTTCGCCAAGATCGACACCTACCGTGCCGATCTCGCGGCGCTGAGGACGTCGGTCCCGAGCACCCCGGACCTGTCGGGGTACCTGCGCCAGCTCGACGAGCTGGCCGTCGCGCACTCGGTGACGCTGCTCACGGTCTCGCCGTCGACGCCGATCGCGTTCGTGCCCGAGGCGCCGGCCGCGGACGCGACCGCCGAGCCGGCGACGACCGACGCGTCCGGCGAGGCGGCGACGGACGCGGCGACCGGTGCCGCGGGGACGGGCGCGGCACCCGCGACGAGCGCCCCCGCGGGTCTCGTGGCCGTCCCGCTCGGCCTGACGGTCGTGGGGGGCTACGAGAACGTGCGGGCCTTCCTCGACGCGTTGCAGGTCGGCACCGAGCGCCTGTACGTCGTGGAGTCGGTCGTGGGCGCCAGCCAGAGCGACGCGGAGGCCGGCGGTGGCCGGCCGGCGACGGCGGTCGGCGACCTGGAGATCAACGTGAGCGGGTACCTGTTCGTCCTTCCGGACACCACGACGGCGTCGCCCGCACCGGAGGAGACCGAGGAGCCGGCGCTGCCGACGCGCCCCGAGGGCCGCAACCCGATGGTGCCCCTCGGCTGAGTCGACCCGTCGACGCCCCGTCCGCCCCGCCCGGGGTGGGCGGGGCGTCGTCGTCCGAGGTGCGGGCGGCCGAGGGCTGCGAGGTCGCGGTCGTGGGAGGATCCCCGCATGCTCCGTTGGCTGACCTCAGGCGAGTCGCACGGTCCCGCGCTCGTCGGCATCCTCGACGGTCTGCCCGCCGGCGTGCGGGTGGAGACGTCCGACGTCCGGGCCGCGCTCGCGCGCCGCCGCCTCGGCCACGGCCGCGGTGCGCGCATGAAGTTCGAGCAGGACGAGGTGCGCCTGCTCGCGGGCGTGCGGCACGGGCTGTCGCAGGGCGGTCCGGTCGCGGTCGAGATCGGCAACACCGAGTGGCCCAAGTGGTCGGACGTGATGTCGGCGGACCCGGTGCCGCCCGAGGCGCTCACGGTCGACGCCGGGACCGGTGACGCGCGGGAGATCGCCCGCAACCGGCCGCTCACGCGCCCCCGCCCGGGCCACGCGGACCTCGTGGGCATGCGCAAGTACGGCTTCGACGACGCCCGGCCGGTGCTCGAGCGCGCGAGCGCCCGCGAGACCGCGACGCGCGTCGCGCTCGGCACGGTCGCCGCGGCGTTCCTCGAGCAGGCGGCGGGCGTGCGGCTCGTCTCGCACGTCGTCGCGATCGGACCGGTGAGCGTGCCCGACGACGCGCCCGTGCCCACGCCCGACGACGTGGCCGCGCTCGACGCGGATCCCGTGCGGTGCTTCGACCCCGCCACGAGCGCGGCGATGGTCGCCGAGATCGACCAGTGCCACAAGGACGGTGACACGCTCGGCGGCGTCATCGAGGTGCTGGTGCACGGGCTGCCGTCGGGCGTCGGCACCTACGTGCAGGCCGACGGGCGCCTCGACGCGCGGCTCGCGGCCGCGCTCATGGGCATCCAGGCGATCAAGGGCGTCGAGGTCGGTGACGGGTTCCGCACCGCGGTCCGGCGCGGCTCGCAGGCGCACGACGAGATCGAGCGCGACGCGTCGGGCCGGATCGTGCGCCGCACGAACCGGGCCGGCGGCATCGAGGGCGGCATGTCGAACGGCGAGGTCGTGCGCGTGCGCGCCGCGATGAAGCCGATCTCGACCGTGCCGCGCGCGCTCGCGACCGTCGACACCGCCACGGGCGAGCCCGTGACGGCGCACCACCAGCGGTCGGACGTGTGCGCGGTGCCGCCCGCGGCCGTCGTCGCCGAGGCGATGGTCGCGCTGGTCGTCGCGCAGACGCTGCTCGAGAAGACCGGCGGCGACTCGGTCGCCGAGGTGCGCCGCAACCTCGAGGCGTACGTCGCCTCGATCCCCGAGCTGCTCGCGTGACCCGCGCGCGGGCGTGCGGCGGCGTCCGCGCGCCCGCCCGGCACGCGGACAGCCCCGGACCGCGCGGCCGCGCGCACTAGGCTGCCCGTCGTGCCAGCCGCCGTCCCGCCCCCCGGTCCCCGTGTCGTGCTCGTCGGCCCCCCGGGGGCAGGCAAGTCGACCGTCGCGGAGGCGCTCGCGCAGCGCTGGCAGCTGGCCGTGCGCGACACCGACGCCGACGTCGAGACCGTGACGGGCAAGACCGTCGCGGACGTGTTCGTCGAGGACGGCGAGCCGCGCTTCCGCGAGCTCGAGCGCGACGCGGTCGCCGCGGCGCTCGCCGAGCACGACGGCGTCCTGGCCCTGGGCGGCGGCGCGGTGCTGCACGACGCGACCCGCGCCGCGCTGGCGGCGTACCGCGCGGCGGGGGGCGCCGTCGTCTTCCTCGACGTGAGCCTCGCGCACGCGGCGCCCCGCGTCGGCTTCAACCAGGCACGTCCGCTGCTCGTCGGCAACCCGCGTGCCCAGTGGCAGGCGCTCATGGAGGCCCGACGCCCCGTCTACGAGGAGGTCGCGACCGTGCGCGTGCCGACCGACGGGCTGCGCCCGGCCGAGGTCGCCCAGGCCGTCGAGGACGCGCTCGGTGCGCTGCGCACCGCGAGGGGTGACGCGTGAGCGGCGAGCAGACGGTCCGCGTCGCGGGGGAGCAGCCGTACGACGTGGTCATCGGCCGGCACCTGCTGGGCCGGCTCCCGGGCATGCTCGGCGACGGCGTGCAGCGCGTGCTCGTGGTGCACCCGGCGGCGCTCGCGGCGTCGGCCGACGCGGTCCGCGAGGACCTGCTGGCGCACGGGTACGAGGCGTACGTGGCGCAGGTCCCCGACGCCGAGGAGCAGAAGACCGCGCAGGTGGCCGCGTTCCTGTGGGGCGTGCTGGGGCAGGCGGGGTTCACGCGCTCCGACGCCGTCGTCGGGCTCGGCGGCGGTGCGACGACCGACCTCGCGGGCTTCGTGGCCGCCACCTGGTTGCGCGGCGTGCGCGTCGTGCAGGTGCCGACGACCGTGCTCGCGATGGTCGACGCCGCGGTCGGCGGCAAGACCGGCATCAACACCGCCGAGGGCAAGAACCTCGTCGGTGCGTTCCACCCGCCCGCCGGGGTGCTGTGCGACCTCGCGGCCCTCGAGTCGATGAGCCCCCACGACTTCGTGGCCGGGCTCGCCGAGATCGTCAAGTGCGGCTTCATCGACGACCCGCGCATCCTCGAGCTCGTCGAGGAGCACACGGCGCTGCTGCGCGACCCCGCGGCGGCCGCGTCCTCGCCGGTCCTCGCCGAGCTCGTCGAGCGGGCCGTGCGCACCAAGGCGCGCGTGGTCGGCGAGGACCTGCGCGAGGCGGGCCTGCGGGAGATCCTCAACTACGGGCACACGTTCGGGCACGCGGTCGAGCACGTCGAGCGCTACCGGTGGCGGCACGGCGCGGCGGTGTCGGTCGGCATGGTGTTCGTCG
Organism: Cellulomonas sp. FA1; assembly: GCF_000986825.1. Classification (NCBI taxonomy): domain Bacteria; kingdom Bacillati; phylum Actinomycetota; class Actinomycetes; order Micrococcales; family Cellulomonadaceae; genus Cellulomonas; species Cellulomonas sp. FA1. The sequence continues at coordinate 932,764 of NZ_LBMY01000001.1, forward strand.
CCGAGCTCGCGCGGCTCGCCGGTCGCCTCGACGACGACGTCGTCGCGCGTCACCGGTCGGTCCTCACGGCGCTGGGGCTGCCCGTGACGTACCGGGGCGACCGGTGGGAGCAGCTGCTCACGGCGATGCGTCGCGACAAGAAGACCCGGGGCGACCTGCTGCGGTTCGTGGTCCTCGACGGGCTCGCGAGCCCGTCGCGCCTCGAGGGACCCGACCCGACGCTGCTGGCGGCGGCGTACGCCGAGATCTCGGCCGACCCGACGCCTGCCGGTGCTCTGCTGCTGTGAGCGCGCCCCGCGACTGACGTCCCGCACAACTCCTCGAGGTTGTGGCGCTCAGAACAAACTGGCAGGGTTGTGCCATGTTCGTCATGACGATCGACCAGCGAGGGAGCCGACGCGGCACCGACCGCGTCCCCGAGCTCCTCGCCGCGCTCGCGGACGTGCCGACGGTGCGCGGGTTCGAGCGCACGGTCGGCGACGAGGTGCAGGGCGTCCTCGACGACCCGGGCGTCGTCGTCGACGTCGCGCTGCGGGTGCTGCGGGACGGCGGGTGGACGGTGGGCGTCGGCGCCGGGCCCGTCGTCGAGCCGCTGCCCGCCTCGCCGCGCGCCGGAGCGGGCGACGCGTTCGTGCTCGCGCGCGACGCGGTCGAGAGCGCGAAGAGCCGCCAGCGGCCGGTGCCGGTCGCCGTGCGGGGCGCGGTGCCCGAGGCGGCCGAGGACGCGGACGCCGTGCTCGTGCTGCTCGGCTCGGTGGCCGCGCGCCGCACCCCCGCGGGGTGGGACGCCGTCGACGCGCTGCGCGCGGCGGGCGAGGCGGGCCAGGACGCGGTGGCGCAGGCCCTCGGCGTCACGCAGCAGGCCGTGAGCAAGCGCCTGCGCACCGCGATGTGGGCCGAGGAGGCCGCCGCGCGACCCGCGGTCGCCCACCTGTTGACGCGGGCCGCCGGCGACGCCAAGGTCTGACGCGTGCACCCCGCCCTCGTGGCCGGCATCTGGGCCGGCGCCCTGCTCGTGTCGTCCGCGGGCGGCTGGCTCGTCACGCGCCTCGTGCTGCGGCTCGCGTCGCGCTCGCGCGACGCGGGACGGGCGCGCCGCAGCGGTCCCGTCGTGCTGCAGCCGCTGCGCGTGAGCGACGGCCCCGACGGCGAGGGCGCGCAGACCGTGCTGCGGGGCGGTACGTGGATCGGCGTGCTCGAGCGCCTCGCCGTCACGGCGAGCCTGCTCGCGGGCGTGCCCGAGGGGGTGGCCGTCGTCGTCGCCGTCAAGGGCCTGGGGCGCTACCCCGAGCTGCGCGAGAACCCCGGCGCGTCCGAGCGCTTCGTGATCGGGACGCTCGCGTCGCTGCTGTGGTCGGCCGCGGTCGGGGCGCTCGCGCAGCGGCTGGTCGGCTGACGCGCCCGAGCGGGCCGCGCGCGCCGGCCCGCGCGGGTCCGTGCAGTTCCGGGCAGGTCCGTGCGGGCGCCCGGGGGAGCGGGCGCTAGTATGGACGACGGCCTGGGGCCGGACGACCGCACCGGTCGGCGGCAGCGCCGGGTCGGGCATGCCGGAGGATCGGCGCCCGCCGCCCGCACGCGCCGCACGGCGCGCACCACCACCGATCGGGAGAACGACGCTCGTGGCGACCACCAACGACCTCAAGAACGGCATCGTGCTGCGCATCGACGGCCAGCTCTGGACCGTCGTCGAGTTCCAGCACGTCAAGCCCGGCAAGGGCGGCGCGTTCGTGCGCACCAAGCTCAAGAACGTCCTGTCCGGCAAGGTCGTCGACAAGACGTTCAACGCGGGCGTGAAGGTCGAGACGGCCAACGTCGACAAGCGCGACATGCAGTACCTGTACAAGGACGGCGAGGACTTCGTGTTCATGGACACGGACACCTACGACCAGATCAACGTGCCGGCCGCGACGGTCGGCGACGCCGCGAACTTCATGCTCGAGTCGCAGACCGCGCTCGTCGCGACCAACGACGGCGTGCCGCTGTACGTCGAGCTGCCCCCGTCGGTCGTGCTCGAGGTCACGTACACCGAGCCGGGCCTGCAGGGCGACCGCTCGTCGGCCGGCACGAAGCCCGCGACGCTCGAGACCGGCTACGAGATCCAGGTGCCGCTGTTCCTCGAGGCGAACACCAAGGTCAAGGTCGACACGCGTGACGGGTCGTACCTCGGCCGCGTGAACGACTGACGTGGGCGCCCGGACCAAGGCGCGCAAGCGCGCGCTCGACGTGCTGTTCGAGGCGGAGCAGCGCGGCGTCCCCGTCGCCGACCTGCTGGCGAAGCGCGTCGTCGAGCCGGGCACCGAGGCGTCGCTGCCGCAGTACTCGGTCGAGCTGGTCGAAGGCGTGCTCGCGCACGCCGAGCGCATCGACGAGCTGCTCGCGACGCACGCGCACGGCTGGACGGTCGCGCGCATGCCCGCGGTCGACCGTGCGCTGCTGCGCCTCGGCACGTGGGAGATCCTCTGGAACGACGACGTGCCCGACGCGGTGGCCGTCGACGAGGCCGTCTCGCTCGCCCGTGAGCTGTCGACCGACGAGTCGCCCGCGTTCGTCAACGGGCTCCTCGGCCGCATCGTCGTGCTGAAGCCCACGCTGCTGGCCTGACCCGCCGCACGACCGCTCCACCCCGGCGCCCGGGCACCCTCACAGGTGCTCGGGCGCCGCGTCGTCCCCGCCGCCGTGCACGACGCGCAGCGGGCGCGGCACCGTGCGGACCCGGCGGGCGTCGAGCCGACGCTGCTCGCCGGTCGTGCGCGCCGGCTCGGGGGACCGCGGCTGCGGGCGCGCGCCCCGCACGGGCAGCCCCGCGGCCGGGCGGCCGACGAAGTTGCCCTGCGCGCGCGGCACCCCGAGGTCGACCAGCACCTGCAGGTCGCCCGCCGACTCGACGCCCTCGGCGACGACGTCGAGCCCGTGGTGCTCGGCGAGCGCGACGATCGCGCGCACGGCGCCCACGCCGCGCGGCGTGCGCAGCTCGCGCACGAACGACCGGTCGATCTTGAGCACGTCGACGGGCAGGCGCGCGAGCCGCGCGAGCGAGCTGTAGCCCGTCCCGAAGTCGTCGAGCGCGATGCGCGCGCCGCGCGCCCGCAGCTCGGACAGCACGGGCACGGCGGCGGACGTGCGCAGCATCGTGCTCTCGGTGATCTCGACGGTCAGGTGCTCCCACGGCCCGCCCGACCACGCCGCGTCGAGGTGCTCGAGCACGTCCGGCTCGTGCAGCTCGCGCGCGGACAGGTTGACGGCCACGGGCATCTGGTGCCGGTCGAGCGCACGCCGCGACTGCCGGACCATCGACCGGCCGATCGGCACGATGAGTCCCGTCTGCTCGGCCAGCGTGATCCAGTGCTCGGGGAGCACGACCGCGTCGCCCTCCTGCCAGCGCGCCAGCGCCTCGAGGCCCACGACCTCGAGCGTGCGGGTGTCGACGATGGGCTGGAAGTACGCGGTGATCCGGTCCTCGGCGACCGCGCGCTCGAGCGCGCTGCGGATGCGGCGCTGGTCCTCGGCGCGCGCCCGCATGGCGGGGTCGAACACGCGGTGGCCCGTGGACGTGCGCTTGGCCTCGAGCATCGCGGCGTCGGCGTGCCGCAGCAGCGCGTCGGCGTCGACCACGTCGGTCGGGTCCCACGCGGCGACCCCGCACGTGAGGCGCGGTCCCGTGCTCCCGACGTGCGCGGCGAACTCGGCCCGCAGGCGCCGCGCGAGGTCGCCCAGGGCCTCGTCGTCGGGCGCGCGGGCCACGACGACGGCGAACTCGTCGCCCGCGAGCCGGGCGGCGTACGTGTCGTCGTCGACCCAGCCGCGCAGCAGGTCGGCGGTGCGGCGCAGCAGCTCGTCGCCCGCCGCGTGGCCCTCGCGGTCGTTGACGTCCTTGAAGCCGTCGATGTCGCAGTAGAGCACCGCGACGCGCGTGCGCTCGACCGCGCCCCGCTCGAGCACCTCGAGCAGGTGCACGTCGGCCGCGCGGCGATTCGGCAGGCGCGTGAGGGGGTCGGTGACGGCGGCGCGCGCCAGCCGGTCGGCCAGCGCGTACCGCTCGGCGGCGGTCGAGACGACCAGGGCGAGGTCGACGAGGAACGTGCGGTCGTGCGGCTCGAGCCGTTCGGGCTCGGCGGGGAACAGGTCGGCGACGAAGCGGTCGCGCTGCAGGGGCCGCAGCGACGCCTCGACGCTCGGGTCGCCGAGCACGCGGCGCGCCGCGTCGCGGGCCTGCAGCAGCACCGCGTCCGCGTCGCGGTGGAACCACGCGGTGTTGGTGACGGCCGCGAGGGCGTCGCGCATGAGCTCGCGGCGACGCGCGGTGCTCTGCGCGCGCCGCAGGCGCACGAACGCGAGGGACTCGAGACCGAGCGCGAACGGCAGCGGCCACAACGCCGTGAGCAGCGCACCGAGCGGACGGCCCGCGAGGAGCACGCCGCCGCCGAGCATGACCAGCGAGGTCGAGCCCGCCGCCGCGACCGTCCAGCCCGGGCGCGTGAGGCGGGCCCGGCCCAGGGCCGCGACGACGTAGCCGACGACGACCGCGAGCATGACGAACAGCAGCGCGACCGCGGCTGCGCGACCACCGGGCACGCCCGGGACCTGCTCGGCCGGCCAGAACCACAGCGCCGCGCGCAGCGCGAGCACCACGCCGACGGCGACGGCCCACGGGCGCACGCGCGGCCCGCGACCGCCGAACGCGCGCGTGGCCGGCAGCGCCACGAGCGCCAGCACGCCCAGCAGCTGCGCGTGCCCGAACTCGAGCACGGCCCGCACGGGCGGGCTCTCCGTCACCCCGTGCAGCCCGCCCACGAGCAGCAGCGCACCCATCGTGACCGACAGCGCGAGCGACCACGTCGAGCCCTCCGAGCGCAGCGCACCGCGCCACCAGACCCACTGCAGCACGCAGAAGCCGCCGACGAGGCCGGCGGCCAGGAACTGCAGGACGGTGGCCCACAGGGGGACGTCGCCGAGCATGCCTGCTGTATCGGCGCACGTCGCGGAGCCCATGAGAGGCATCCGGGTGACGCCCCGCTCCGTCGGGGACGACCGCGGCGGGCGCTGCCGGACCGGCCGTGCCGCGCGTCACGTGGACACGACCGCGCACCCGCCGGATCCGCAGGTAATGTGACCCGTCGAGCAACCTCCCTTTAAGCCCGTCCCGTGAGGCGGGGAAGGAGTCGCACGCATGAGCACTGGCACACCTGCGCCCGCACCCGGGAGCACCCCCGCCGGGGGCAGCGGCACGACGGTCCTCGGGGCCGACGACGTGGGACGCGCACTGACGCGCATCGCGCACGAGGTCGTCGAGCGGAACAAGGGCGTCGCCGACGTCGTCCTGCTCGGCATCCCCACGCGCGGGCTCCCGCTCGCACGCCGCCTCGCGCAACGCCTCGCGCAGGTCGAGGACGTCGCCGAGCACGACCTCGTCGGCAGCCTCGACGTGACGATGCACCGCGACGACCTCGCGCACCACCCCACGCGCACCATCGGCGAGACGTACGTGCCGGGCGACGGCGTCGACGGCAAGGTCGTCGTGCTCGTGGACGACGTCCTGTACTCGGGGCGCACGATCCGCGCCGCGCTCGACGCCATCAGCGACCTCGGACGGCCGCGCGCCGTGCAGCTCGCCGTCCTGGTCGATCGCGGGCACCGCGAGCTGCCGATCCGCGCCGACTACGTCGGCAAGAACCTGCCCACCGCGACCGCCGAGCGCGTGCGCGTGCTCCTGGCCGAGACCGACGGCGAGGACCGCGTCGTCATCGAGGGCGGTGCCCGATGAGGCACCTGCTGTCCGCCGCCGACCTCAGCCCCGCGCAGGCCGTCCACGTGCTCGACACCGCCGCGCAGATGGCCGCGACCCAGGGCCGCGAGATCAAGAAGCTCCCCACGCTGCGCGGCCGCACCGTCGTCAACCTGTTCTTCGAGGACTCGACGCGCACGCGCATCTCCTTCGAGACCGCCGCCAAGCGCCTGTCGGCCGACGTCATCAACTTCTCCGCCAAGGGCTCGAGCGTCTCCAAGGGCGAGTCCCTCAAGGACACGGCCCTCACGCTGCAGGCCATGGGCGCCGACGCGGTCGTGATCCGTCACCAGGCATCCGGCGCGCCGCACACGCTCGCGCACGCCGGGTGGACCAGCGGCGCGGTCGTCAACGCGGGCGACGGCATGCACCAGCACCCCACGCAGGCGCTGCTCGACGCCTACACGCTGCGCCGGCACCTCGTCGGCGACCGCGGGACCACCGACACGACGGGCCGCGACCTCGCGGGCCTGCACGTCGCGATCGTCGGCGACGTGCTGCACAGCCGTGTCGCACGGTCCAACGTGCAGCTGCTGCGCACGCTCGGCGCGCGCGTCACGCTCGTCGCCCCGCCCACGCTGCTGCCCGTCGGCGTGCACACGTGGCCCGCCACCGTGTCCTACGACCTGGACGACGCGCTCGCGACGCGGCCCGACGCGGTGATGATGCTCCGCGTGCAGCGCGAGCGGATGTCCAGCGCGGGCGGCGGGTTCTTCCCCAGCCCGCTGGAGTACACGCGCGGCTACGGCCTCGACGCCCGCCGCCTGGCGACCCTGCCCGACCACGCGGTGGTGCTGCACCCCGGCCCCATGAACCGCGGCCTCGAGATCAGCGCCGACGCGGCCGACTCGCCGCGCGCCGTCATCGTCGAGCAGGTCGCCAACGGGGTCGCGGTCCGCATGGCCGTCCTCTACCTGCTGCTCGCCGGCGACGGCACGCGCACGACCCGCACGACCGACGAGACGAAGGTGCCCGCGTGACCGCCACCCTGCTCACCGGCGCCCGCCCGCTGGGCGGCGACCCGACCGACGTGCTGCTCGCCGACGGCGTCGTCGCCGCGCTCGGCGCCGACGCCCGCACGCACGACGCCGCGCGCGACGCCCGCGTCGTCGACGCCGACGGGCTCGTGCTGCTGCCCGGCCTCGTCGACCTGCACACCCACCTGCGCGAGCCCGGACGCGAGGACGCCGAGACCGTCGCGTCCGGCACGCGCGCCGCCGCGCTCGGCGGCTTCACCGCCGTGCACGCCATGGCCAACACGACCCCCACGCAGGACACCGCGGGCGTCGTCGAGCAGGTCTGGCGCCTGGGGCGCGACGCCGGCTACGCCGACGTCCACCCCGTCGGCGCCGTCACGGTCGGCCTCGAGGGCGAGCGGCTCGCCGAGCTGCAGGCCATGGCTCGCTCCGCCGCGCGCGTCCGCGTGTTCTCCGACGACGGCAAGTGCGTGCACGACCCCGTCGTGATGCGTCGCGCGCTCGAGTACGTCAAGGCCTTCGACGGCGTCGTCGCTCAGCACGCCCAGGAGCCGCGTCTCACCGCGGGCGCCCAGATGCACGAGGGCGTCGTCTCCGCCGAGCTCGGGCTCACCGGCTGGCCCGCGGTCGCCGAGGAGGCGATCGTCGCGCGCGACGTCCTGCTCGCCGAGCACGTCGGCTCGCGCCTGCACGTGCTGCACCTGTCCACCGCCGGGTCCGTCGAGATCGTCCGGTGGGCCAAGGCCCGCGGCATCGACGTCACCGCCGAGGTCACGCCCCACCACCTCGTCCTCACCGACGAGCTCGTGCGCGGCTACGACCCGCGCTACAAGGTCAACCCGCCCCTGCGCACGGCGCAGGACGTCGAGGCCGTCCGCGCGGGCCTCGCCGACGGCACGATCGACACCGTCGGCACCGACCACGCGCCCCACGCCCGCGAGGACAAGGACTGCGAGTGGGCGGCCGCCGCCTTCGGCATGACCGGACTCGAGACCGCGCTCTCCGTGGTGCAGCAGGTCATGGTCGACACCGGCCGGTTCACCTGGGCCGACGTCGCCCGCGTGATGTCCGCCGCGCCCGCGCGGATCGGACGCCTCGACGGCCAGGGCCGCCCGATCGCCGTGGGGGAGCCCGCCAACCTCACGCTCGTCGACCCGACCGCCCGGCGCGTCGTCGTCCCCGAGCAGCAGGCCACCGCGAGCGTCAACTCGCCCTTCGCCGGCACCGAGCTGCCCGGGCGCGTGGTCGCCACGTTCCTGCGCGGCCGCGCGACCGTGCTCGACGGCGCGCTCGTCGAGCCGGGGGTGCCCGCCTGATGCCCGTCTGGCTCTCCGTCACGCTGCTGGCCGCGCTCGCGGTGCTCGGGCTGTGGGGCATGCGGCACGGCTGGCGCTCGCGTGCGCGTCGCACCGCCGCGCTCGTGCCGTCGCTGCCGGTGCTCCCGGACGCGCCCGGCGCGCCCGTCACCGACGCGATCGAGGCCGTGTACGTGTCCTCGACGCGCGCGGGCGACTGGCTCGACCGGGTCGTGGCCCACGACCTGGGGGTCCGCAGCCCGGCCCGCGTGCGCGTGCACGCCGACGGCGTGGCCGTCACCCGCACCGGTGCGCGCGACCTGTGGGTGCCCGCCGCCGCGCTGACCGCCGTGGGCACCACGAGCGGTCAGGCCGGCAAGTTCGTCGGCCGGGACGGCCTCGTGGTCCTCACCTGGGTGCCCGACCCCACCACCGGCACCGCCCTCGACACCGCGCTGCACGTGCGCCACGACGCCGAGCGCGGCACGCTGCTCGACGCCGCCCGCGCGCTCGTCGCGGCCCCCACCGACACCGACGCCGCGCCCCCGGCGCGAGAGGAGCAGGCATGAGCGACGCGATCCTCGTCCTCGAGGACGGCCGCACGTTCACCGGACGCGCGTACGGCGCGACCGGGCGGACGCTCGGCGAGATCGTCTTCAACACCGGCATGACGGGCTACCAGGAGACCCTGACCGACCCGTCGTACCACCGGCAGGTCGTCGTCATGACCGCGCCGCACATCGGCAACACGGGCGTCAACGACGAGGACCCCGAGTCGCGGCGCATCTGGGTCGCCGGGTACGTCGTGCGGGACCCCGCCCGCCGTCCGTCGAGCTGGCGCTCGCGCCGCTCGCTGGACGAGGAGCTCGCGGCGCAGGGCGTCGTCGGCATCAGCGACGTGGACACCCGCGCCCTCACGCGGCACCTGCGCGAGCGGGGCGTCATGCGCGCCGGCATCTTCTCGGGCGACGCGCTCGTGCGTCCCGAGGGCGAGCGGCGCCCGGTCGACGAGCTGGTCGACGAGGTGCTGACGGCCCCCGCGATGACCGGCGCCGACCTGGCCGGCGAGGTCAGCGTCGACGCCGCGTACGTCGTGCCGGCCCTGGGCCCCGACGGCGCACCGCTCGACGAGCCGCGCGCACGCGTCGCGGCGGTCGACCTGGGCATCAAGGCCATGACCCCGCAGCGCATGGCCGAGCGCGGCGTCGAGGTGCACGTGCTGCCCGCGACGTCGACGATCGCGGACGTCCTCGCGGTGCAGCCCGACGGCGTGTTCTTCTCCAACGGCCCGGGAGACCCGGCCGCGGCGCGCCACGAGATCGACGTGCTGCGCGGCGTGCTCGACCGCCGGATCCCGTTCTTCGGGATCTGCTACGGCAACCAGCTGTTCGGCCGTGCCCTGGGCTTCGGCACCTACAAGCTGCAGTACGGCCACCGCGGCGTGAACCAGCCGGTCATGGACCGCACGACCGGCAAGGTCGAGATCACGGCCCACAACCACGGCTTCGCCGTCGACGCGCCGCTGGACGCCGAGACGGTCGCGCCCTTCGACGGCGGCCGGTACGGCCGCGTCCGCGTGTCGCACGTCGACCTCAACGACGACGTCGTCGAGGGCCTCGAGGCGCTCGACCTGCCGGCGTTCTCGGTGCAGTACCACCCCGAGGCGGCGGCCGGCCCGCACGACGCGGCCTACCTGTTCGACCGCTTCCTCGACCTCATGACCTCCCACCGCGACGGCGCCGGCACGACCGGCGGCGACGCGACGAACCAGAAGGGCGCCGCCTGATGCCCCGCCGCGACGACCTGCAGTCCGTCCTCGTCATCGGCTCCGGCCCGATCGTCATCGGCCAGGCCTGCGAGTTCGACTACTCCGGCACGCAGGCGTGCCGCGTGCTCAAGGAGGAGGGCCTGCGGGTCGTCCTCGTGAACTCCAACCCGGCCACGATCATGACCGACCCGGAGTTCGCCGACGCCACGTACGTCGAGCCGATCACGACCGAGGTGCTCACCTCGATCATCGCCAAGGAGCGCCCCGACGCGATCCTGCCGACGCTGGGCGGTCAGACCGCGCTCAACGCGGCGATCGCGCTCGACGAGGCCGGCGTCCTCGAGCGGTACGACGTCGAGCTGATCGGCGCGAACATCCCCGCCATCCAGAAGGGCGAGGACCGCGAGCAGTTCAAGCAGGTCGTCGAGGTCTGCGGCGGGGAGTCGGCGCGCTCGGCGATCATCCACACGATCGACGAGGCGCTCGGCGCGGCCGAGGACCTCGGCTACCCGATGGTCGTGCGGCCCTCGTTCACGATGGGCGGCCTGGGCTCGGGCATCGCGTACGACGAGGACGACCTGCGACGCATCGTCGGGCAGGGCCTGCACTACTCGCCGACCACCGAGGTGCTCCTGGAGGAGTCGATCCTCGGCTGGAAGGAGTACGAGCTCGAGCTCATGCGCGACAAGCACGACAACGTCGTGGTCGTGTGCTCGATCGAGAACGTCGACCCGGTCGGCGTGCACACCGGCGACTCGGTGACGGTCGCACCCGCGCTGACGCTGACGGACCGGGAGTACCAGCGGCTGCGGGACATCGGCATCGCCGTGATCCGCGAGGTCGGCGTCGACACGGGCGGCTGCAACATCCAGTTCGCGGTGCACCCCGACACCGGGCGCGTGATCGTCATCGAGATGAACCCGCGCGTGTCGCGGTCGTCGGCCCTGGCGTCGAAGGCCACGGGCTTCCCGATCGCGAAGATCGCCGCGAAGCTCGCGGTGGGCTACACGCTCGACGAGATCCCCAACGACATCACCGGGTCGACGCCCGCGTCGTTCGAGCCGACGCTCGACTACGTCGTCGTCAAGGTCCCGCGGTTCGCGTTCGAGAAGTTCCCCGCCGCCGACGACACGCTGACGACGACCATGAAGTCGGTCGGCGAGGCGATGGCCATGGGCCGCAACTTCACCGAGGCGCTCGGCAAGGCCATGCGTTCGATCGACAAGAAGGGCTCGACGTTCCACTGGGACGGCGAGGCGGCCACGGGGGAGGAGCTCGAGCGGCTCGTCGCGTCGATCTCGCGGCCCACCGAGCACCGGCTGGTCGACGTGCAGCAGGTGCTGCGCGCGGGCGTCCCCGTCGACGACGTGTACGCGCGCACGGGCATCGACCCGTGGTTCCTCGACCAGGTGCAGCTGATCAACGAGGTCGCGCAGGAGACCGCCGACGCGCCCGCGCTCACACGCGACGTGCTCGCGCGCGCCAAGCGCCACGGCCTGTCGGACACGCAGGTCGCGTCGCTGCGGCAGACCAGCGAGGACGCCGTGCGGCGCACCCGCTGGGCGCTGGGCGTGCGGCCCGTCTACAAGACGGTCGACACGTGCGCCGCCGAGTTCGCGGCACGCACGCCGTACCACTACTCGTCGTACGACGAGGAGACCGAGGTCGCGCCGCGCGAGCGTCCCGCGATCCTCATCCTCGGCTCGGGGCCGAACCGCATCGGGCAGGGCATCGAGTTCGACTACTCGTGCGTCCACGCGGCGCTCGCGCTCAAGGGCGAGTACGAGACCGTCATGGTCAACTGCAACCCCGAGACCGTGTCGACCGACTACGACACGTCCGACCGGCTGTACTTCGAGCCGCTGACGTTCGAGGACGTGCTCGAGGTCTACGAGGCCGAGCTCGCGGCGGGCCCGGTGGCGGGACTCATCGTGACGCTCGGCGGGCAGACGCCCCTGTCGCTCGCGCAGCGGCTGTCCGACGCGGGCCTGCCGATCCTGGGCACGCCGCCGGAGGCGATCGACGCGGCCGAGGACCGCGGCGAGTTCGGCGCCGTGCTCGAGGCGGCCGGCCTGCCCGCGCCCGCGTTCGGCACCGCGACGACGCTCGAGGGCGCACGGGAGACGGCGCGTCGCATCGGATTCCCGGTGCTGGTGCGCCCGTCGTACGTGCTCGGCGGCCGCGGCATGGAGATCGTGTACGACGAGGCGCAGCTCACGGAGTACGTCGAGCGCGCGCTCGCCGAGCAGGTCGGCGGGCACCGCGCGTCGCTGCCGCCGCTGCTCATCGACCGCTTCCTCGACGACGCGATCGAGATCGACGTCGACGCGCTCTACGACGGCACCGAGCTCTTCCTCGGCGGGGTCATGGAGCACATCGAGGAGGCGGGCATCCACTCGGGCGACTCGGCGTGCGTGCTGCCGCCCGTGACGCTGTCGGTCGCCGAGCTCGAGCGGATCCGCACGTCGACCGAGGCGATCGCGCGCGGCGTCGGCGTCCGCGGGCTGCTGAACATCCAGTTCGCGCTCGTGTCCGACGTGCTCTACGTCCTCGAGGCGAACCCGCGCGCGTCGCGCACGGCGCCGTTCGTGTCGAAGGCGACGGGTGTGTCGCTCGCCAAGGCCGCGGCGCTCGTGATGGCGGGCCGCACGATCGCGCAGCTGCGCGACGAGGGCGTCCTGCCGCGGGCCGACGCGAGCACGCTCGACCTCGACGCGCCGATCGCGGTCAAGGAGGCCGTGCTCCCGTTCAAGCGGTTCCGCACCGCGGACGGTCAGGTCGTCGACACCGTGCTCGGGCCGGAGATGCGCTCGACGGGCGAGGTCATGGGCTTCGACGTCGACTTCCCGACCGCCTTCGCGAAGTCGCAGGCGGCCTCGTTCGGCGGGCTGCCGGACTCCGGCCGGGTCTTCATCTCGGTCGCGGACCGGGACAAGCGGTCCATCGTGTTCCCGGTGAAGCGCCTGGTCGAGCTCGGGTTCGAGATCCTCGCGACCGAGGGCACGTCGGCCGTCCTGCGCCGCAGCGGCATCCCGTCGCGCGTGGTCCGCAAGCACTCGGCCGGCCGCGGGCCGGCGGGGGAGCCGACGATCGTCGACCTCATCACCGCGGGCGAGGTCGAGATGGTCGTCAACACGCCGTCCGGGCAGGGCGCGCGCGCCGACGGGTACGAGATCCGCGCGGCCACGACCGCCGCGGACAAGGCGATCGTCACGACCGTGCAGCAGCTGGGTGCGGCCGTGCAGGCCATCGAGGCGCGGCGGTCCGGGCCGTTCGCGGTCACGAGCCTGCAGGAGCACGACGCGGCGGCGGCGCAGCGGCGCGCGACGGTGCCCGCGTGACGGCGGCCGCACGCGTGCGCCCGTTCGGCGAGCGGCTGGCCGCGGCGATGGACGCGCACGGGCCGCTGTGCGTCGGGATCGACCCCCACGCGTCGCTGCTCGACGCGTGGGGGCTCCCGGACGACGCCGCGGGTCTGCGCGAGTTCGCGCACCGCGTCATGGACGCGGTCGCCGGGCGGGTCGCGGCCGTCAAGCCGCAGGCCGCGTTCTTCGAGCGGCACGGGTCCGCGGGCGTGGCCGTGCTGGAGGAGGTCGTGGCGGCGGGCCGGGCGACCGGCACGCTCGTCGTGGTCGACGCCAAGCGCGGCGACATCGGCTCGACGATGGGCGCGTACGCGGACGCGTTCCTGCGGGACGGCTCGCCGCTCGCGGGGGACGCGCTCACGGTGTCGCCGTACCTCGGGTTCGGGTCGCTCGACCCGGCGGTGGACCTCGCGCTGGCGACCGGGCGAGGCCTGTTCGTGCTCTGCCTGACGTCGAACCCCGAGGGTCCGGACGTGCAGCACGCGCGCACGGCCCAGGGCGTCACCGTCGCGGCGCAGGTCGCCGCGCGCGCGGCCGCCCTGAACACGGGTGCGGCGAGCCTCGGGTCGATCGGGCTCGTGGTCGGCGCGACGGTCGGTACGGCCGTGCGCGACGCAGGGGTCGACCTCGCGGCGGTCGCGGGCCCGCTGCTCGCACCGGGCGTCGGTGCGCAGGGCGCGGGGGCCGCCGAGCTCGCCGCGGTGTTCGGTGACGCCCGCCGTCAGGTGCTCGCGTCCTCGAGCAGGGGAGTGCTGGCCGCGGGCCCGGAGGTCGGAGCGCTGCGCACCGCGGCGCTCGATGCCTCGTCCCAGGCGGCCGCTGCGCTGCGCTGACGCAGGGTCGCGCGCCTGTCGTACGAGGGCGCGCGACCACCGCTCAGCACTACGTCGGTGCGTGACGATAACGGAACCTAGCGGTCTACCACCGCCACGGGGACGAACAAGCGCCGCCTCACGGCGGCCCGCCCCGAAGGCGAACCCGGTGCGGACCCGCCGCTAAGGTGCGGACGTGCGCGGACGGACGACGGTGGGGCAGGCCGCGGCGCGGTACCTCGTCCAGCTCGAGCAGCGCCCGGCGTCCACCGCACGCGCCCAGCGCTGGGCGCTCACCGACCTGGTCGCGCAGCTGGGGGATGAGCCCCTCGGGCAGGTCGCCCAGGACGACCGGCTCGCCCTGTGGTCGACGTCCCCGACGGGCTCGGGCCGTGAGCCGTCGGCGGCGTCCGTGCGGCAGCGCGCCACGGCCGCACGCGGGCTCCTCCGGCACGCGGTCGAGCACGCGATGCTCGACGCGGACGCCGCCGACCGGGCGCTCGCCGCGCTGCGCCGTCCCGCCACCCCGCCCGTCGTGCGCGACCACGCGCCCGCGCGCCTGCTGCTCGCCCGGGTGGGCGGCCGGCGGCCCCACGGCGTCTCGTGGGAGGTGTGGGTCCGGTTCCGCGCCCACGTCCGCGTGCTGGCGGACACCGGCGCGTCCGAGCGTGACCTGGCGCGCGCGTGCGTCGCCGACCTCGCGGCGGACGCGACGACCCTGCGCCTCGTCGACGCGCGCCACGAGCTGTCCGACCCGACCCGGCACACGATCGAGCAGTGGCTGCCCGTCCGAGCAGCGCTGGTCGCCACGCTCGAGGGCAGCCCGCCGCCGCAGCTCTGGGTCCGCGCGCACCCCTCGGTGCACCCGCGCACGGGTGCCGTCGCGGCCGTCGGCATGCCCATCACCGCGCGCGGGCTGCGCAAGGCGTTCACCGAGGTCCTGGCCGCGCTCGTCGGCGACGACCCGCGCCTCGCGACCTGCACCGTCGCGCACGTCCGGGGCCTCGGACGGGGTCGGGCGGCGGGCGGCGACCGACCCCGCCGAGCGCCCGACGAGGTGTGATCCGGTGCGTCGGCGCAGGTCGCAGGGCGACACGCGGCGCTCCCGCGTTGCCGAGCGGTCGGACCGTCGCTAGTTTCGTCCTCAGATCCCGCGCATTCCGACGAGGATCTCCGGCCCAGTGACGAGAAGGTGACGCGCGTGGCTCTTCCTCCGCTGACTCCCGAACAACGAGCCGCCGCGCTCGAGAAGGCTGCCGCGGCGCGGCAGGCCCGTGCCGAGGTGAAGAACCGCCTCAAGTACTCGCAGGGCTCCCTGTCCGAGGTGATCGAGCAGGGCCAGCAGGACGAGACGATCGGCAAGCTCAAGGTCGCCGCGCTGCTGGAGTCCCTCCCCGGCGTGGGGAAGGTCAAGGCCCGAGCGATCATGTCCGAGATCGGCATCTCGGAGACCCGCCGCGTGCGTGGCCTCGGCCCGCACCAGGTGAAGGCCCTCGTCGACCGTTTCGGCTGAGCGCCGCGGCGACACCCACGGCGCCCCGCCCGGACCCGGGCGGGGCGCCGCCGTGTCCGGACCGTCCGGGCACCTCGTGACACGACCTGGAGCAGGGCACGCATGACGACGCAGCAGGCACGGCTGACCGTGCTGGCCGGACCGACCGCCGTGGGCAAGGGCACGGTGTCGGCCGACATCCGCGCCCGGTACCCCCAGGTCTGGCTCTCGGTCTCCATGACGACGCGTGCCCCGCGCCCGGGCGAGGTGGACGGGCTGCACTACCACTTCGTGTCGCCCGAGCGGTTCGACGAGATGGCCGCGCGCGGCGAGCTCCTCGAGTGGGCGGTCGTGCACGGGCGCAACCGCTACGGCACGCCCCGCGGCCCGGTCGAGGAGCGGCTCGCCGCGGGCGAGCCCGCGCTGCTCGAGATCGACCTGCAAGGCGCACGGCAGGTGCGCGAGTCCATGCCGGACGCGCGGTTCGTGTTCCTCGCCCCGCCGTCGTGGGACGAGCTCGTGCGGCGGCTCGTCGGTCGCGGCACCGAGGACGAGGAGGAGCGCGAGCGTCGCCTCGCCTCGGCCCGCGTGGAGCTCGCCGCCGAGTCGGAGTTCGACCACGTCGTCGTCAACGACGACGTGCACCGGGCGACCGACGAGATCGTCCGTCTCATGGGCATCGAGGCCTGACGACCGGCCCTCGCCTCCGCGTCCCGGGGTCCGCCGCCGCGACCGGGTAGCATGGTGCGCTGCGCCTCCCGCCGCCCGTGCCGTCACCGGCACCCGCCGGCGGACGCACGCCGACCAGCCCTCCGACGAAACGGGAGTCCTCCGTGTCCGGAACCGTTGCCGCCCCCACAGGCATCACCGACCCGCCGATCGACCGCCTGCTCGAGCGCGCGGACTCCAAGTACGCGCTCGTGCTGTTCTCGGCCAAGCGCGCGCGCCAGATCAACGCGTACTACGCGCAGCTCAACGAGGGCCTCCTCGAGTACGTCGGGCCGCTCGTCGAGACCCGCCCGCAGGAGAAGCCGCTGTCGATCGCGATGCGCGAGATCGACGAGGGCCTCCTCACGTCCGAGCCGACGCCGGAGGCCTGACCTCCCGTCATGCGCGTCGTCCTCGGTGTCGCGGGCGGGATCGCCGCCTACAAGGCGGTCCTGCTGCTGCGGCTGCTGCGGGAGCAGGGTCACACCGTGCGCGTGGTCCCGACGCGCGCCTCGCTCGAGTTCGTCGGTCGCGCCACCTGGGAGGCCCTGTCGGGCGAGCCGGTGACGACCGACGTCTTCGAGGACGTCGACCAGGTCGCGCACGTCGCGATCGGCAAGACCGCCGACCTGGTGGTCGTCGCCCCCGCGACGGCCGACCTGCTCGCGCGCGCCGCCGCGGGCCGCGCCGACGACCTGCTCACCGCGACGCTGCTCGTCGCGCGCTGCCCCGTGCTGCTCGCCCCCGCGATGCACACCGAGATGTGGGAGCACCCGGCGACCGTCGCGAACGTCGCCACCCTCCGCTCACGCGGCGTGCACGTCCTCGACCCCGCGTCGGGGCGCCTCACGGGTGCCGACACCGGACCAGGGCGTCTCCCCGAACCCGAGGAGATCGCCGCGGCCGCGACGGGGCTCGTGGCTCCCGCACGGGCCGCGGACCTCGCGGGGACGCACGTGGTCGTGTCGGCCGGCGGGACCCGAGAACCCCTCGACCCGGTCCGGTTCCTCGGAAACCGGTCGTCGGGTCGGCAGGGCGTCGCGCTGGCGCGTGCCGCCGCCGAGCGCGGCGCGCGCGTGACGCTCGTCGCGGCGAACGTCACGCACGACGTCCTCGCACGCGTCGGTGCCGGCGTGACGGTCGTGCCCGTCGAGACCGGCGACGAACTGCGGGCGGCGGTGCGAGCGGCCGCCGCCGAGGCCGACGTCGTCGTCATGGCCGCGGCCGTCGCCGACTACCGGCCCGCGAGCGTCGCCGACGCCAAGCTGAAGAAGACCGGCGACGCGCCCGTGGTCGCGCTCGTGGAGACCACCGACATCCTGCGCGAGCTCGTGACCGACCCGCCCCGAGCGGGGCAGACGGTGATCGGCTTCGCCGCCGAGACCGGCGACGCCGAGGGCTCCGTCCTCGAGCACGCGCGCGCCAAGGCCGTCCGCAAGGGCGCCGACCTGCTCGTCGTGAACCCCGTCGGGGGCGGCCGTGGCTTCGGCACGACGACCAACGACGTCACCGTCCTCGACCGCGCGGGCGACGTGGTCGCGACCGCCGCGGGGACGAAGGACGAGGTGGCGCACGTCGTGTGGGACGCGGTGCTGACGAGACGTCACCTCTGAGACGCCGCGACGGCGTTACGCTGCCGCCATGACCTCGACGTCCCTGCGCCTCTTCACGTCCGAGTCGGTGACCGAGGGACACCCCGACAAGATCTGCGACCAGATCTCCGACGCGATCCTCGACGCCATCCTCGAGCAGGACCCCACGGCCCGCGTGGCCGTCGAGACCATGGTCACCACGGGCCTCGTCCACGTCGCCGGCGAGGTGACGACGAGCGCGTACGTCGAGATCCCGCAGCTCGTCCGCGAGGTCGTCCGCGGCATCGGCTACACGTCGTCCCTCATCGGGTTCGACGGCGACTCGTGCGGCGTGTCCGTCTCGATCGGGCAGCAGTCCCCGGACATCGCCGCGGGCGTCGACAAGGCGCTCGAGGTCCGGCAGGACGGCGCCGACCTCGACCCGCTCGACCTGCAGGGCGCGGGCGACCAGGGCCTGATGTTCGGCTACGCGAGCGACGAGACCCCGTCGCTCCTGCCGCTGCCGATCTGGCTCGCGCACCGCCTCGCCGAGCGCCTCACGCTCGTCCGCAAGGAGGGCCTCGTCGCGGGTCTGCGCCCCGACGGCAAGACCCAGGTGACCGTCGGCTACGACGGCGACCGCCCGGTCACCCTCGACACCGTGGTGCTCTCGACGCAGCACGAGCCCGACGTCCTCAACGACCACCTCGTCGCCCAGATCGCGGAGCACGTCGTCGCGCCCGTGCTCGCCGACGTCGACATCGACACGTCCTCGTACCGCCTGCTGGTCAACCCGACCGGGCAGTTCGTGATCGGCGGCCCGCAGGGCGACGCCGGGCTCACGGGCCGCAAGATCATCGTCGACACGTACGGCGGCATGGCCCGCCACGGCGGCGGCGCGTTCTCCGGCAAGGACCCGTCGAAGGTCGACCGCTCGGCCGCGTACGCGCTGCGCTGGGTGGCGAAGAACGTCGTCGCGGCGGGCCTCGCGCGGCGCTGCGAGGTGCAGGTCGCCTACGCGATCGGTAAGGCGCACCCCGTCGGCCTGTACGTCGAGACCTTCGGCACCTCGCAGGTCTCCGACGAGCGGCTCACCGCCGCGATCCGCCAGGTGTTCGACCTGCGTCCCGCCGCGATCGTGCGTGACCTGGAGCTGCTGCGCCCCGTGTACCGCCGCACGGCGGCCTACGGGCACTTCGGCCGCGACCTGCCGGAGTTCACGTGGGAGCGCACGGACCGCACGGCCGAGCTCATCGCCGCCGTCGGCTGACGCACCGCACCGGACCGACCCCCCGACGTCCCCGCCGCGACCCGCGCCGGGGACGTCGGCGCGACGTGGTGGGATGAGCACCGTGACCGACCCCGCGCCCGAGCAGCCCGCCCTCGCGGGGCTCGAGCCGCCGGCGCCCGGCGGCGTCGCAGCGCCGCGGCGGCGGGGCCGGCCGAGCACCTGCCCGTCGCGCGGGTGTGCGTCGACCTGGCGCCCCCGCACCTGGACAGGCCCTTCGAGTACGTCGTCCCCGCCACCCTCGACGCCGCCGCCCGGCCGGGCGTGCGCGTGAAGGTGCGGTTCGCCGGCCAGGACGTCGACGGGTGGCTGCTGGAGCGCGTGGAGCGGGCCGAGCACGAGGGACGCCTGCTGCCGCTGCGGCGGGTCGTCTCGGCGGAGGCCGTCGTCGCGCCGCAGGTCGCGCGGCTCGCCCGCGCCGTCGCCGACCGGTGGGCCGGCACGCTCGCCGACGTGCTGCGCCTCGCCGTGCCGCCCCGGCACGCGCGCGTCGAGGGGGAGGACGGTGCTGCGCCCCCGGCGGGCGCCACGACGCCCGGGCCCGCACCCGCGGCGGTCGCGTGGGACGCGTACCGCGGCGGGCCCGCGTTCCTGCGGCACGTGCTGTCCGGCGGCGCACCACGCGCCGTCTGGACGGCGCTGCCCGGACCGGGTCCGCACCGCTGGGCGGCCGCCGTCGCGCAGGCCGTCGCGACGTGCGTGCTCGGCGGTCGTGGTGCGCTCGTCGTCGTGCCGGACGCGCGGGACGTCGACCGCGTGTGCGCCGCCCTCGCCGAGGTCGGGCTCGTCGACGTCGCGCAGGGCGGCCCGGTCGCGCGCCTCGTCGCCGACGACGGCCCCGCGGCGCGGTACCGCGCCTTCCTCGCGACGCTGCGGGGGAGCGCACGCGTCGTCGTGGGCACGCGCGCGTCGGCGTTCGCCCCGGTCGCCGACCTCGGCCTGGCCGTCTGCTGGGACGACGGCGACCTGCAGCACGCCGAGCCGCGTGCGCCGTACCCGCACGTGCGCGAGGTCCTCGCGCTGCGGTCCGAGCTCGAGGGCGCCGCGCTGCTCGTGGGCGGCCACGCGCGGACGGTCGAGGCGCAGCACCTGGTGGCCACCGGCTGGGCGCACGAGGTCGCCGCCGAGCGGGCGACGGTGCGCGCGAGGACCGCACGTGTGCGGGCGCTCACGAGCGTCGAGCTCGCCCGCGAGGGTCCGGCCGCGGCCGCACGGCTCCCCGCACCGACGTGGCGTGCCATGCGCGACGCGCTGGCCGTCGGCCCCGTCCTCGTGCAGGTGCCGCGCGCCGGCTACGTGCCGGTCGTCGCGTGCGGCCGGTGCCGCACGCCCGCGCGCTGCACGACGTGCCACGGGCCGCTGGGGCTGACGTCCGCGGACGGCCCGCCCTCGTGCGGGTGGTGCGGGCGCCTCGCCACGGGCTGGCGCTGCGACGAGTGCGGTGCCGCGGCGCTGCGCTCGGTGCGCGTCGGGTCCGAGCGGACGGCCGAGGAGCTGGGCCGCGCGTTCCCGGGGGCGACCGTGCGCGTCTCCGGCGCGCGCGCCGCGGGAGGCGTGCTGGCCGAGGTGCCCGACCGGCCGGCCCTGGTCGTCGCCACGCCGGGGGCCGAGCCCCACGTCGCGTCGGGGTACGCCGCGGCCGTGCTGCTCGACGCCGCCGTCGCGAGCGCGGGCGAGCACCTGGGCGCCGAGGTCGACGCGCTGCGCCGCTGGCTGGGCGCCGCGGCGCTCGTGCGCTCCGCGACCGACGGCGGGCAGGTGCTCCTCGTGGGGGACGGCGCCGCGCGTCCGACGCAGGCCCTCGTCCGGTGGGACCCGGCCGGTCTCGCGGTGCGCGAGCTCGACGAGCGCGCCGAGCTCGCGCTGCCGCCCGCGGTGCGCGTCGCGGCCCTCACGGGCACGCGCGACGCGGTCGCCGCGGTCGTCGCGCGCGTGACGGTCGACGCCCTGGAGGTGCTGGGGCCCGTGCCGCTGCCCGCGGACCCGCAGCAGGGTGCGGCGCTCGAGCCCGAGGTGCGTGCGCTGCTGCGGGTGCCGCCCGCGCGCGGGGCCGAGCTCGCGCGCGCGGTGGCGGCGTCGGTCGCGATCCGCAGCGCACGCCGCGAGGGGGGCGCCGTGCGCGTCCAGGTCGACCCGGCCGACCTGCTGTGACGCACGGGCCGGCGCGGCACGCGACCTAGGATCGGGTCCATGCGTCTGCTCTTCGCGGGGAGTCCCGCGGCCGCCGTGCCCTCGCTCGAGGCCCTGCTGGGCTCCCGGCACGAGGTGGTGGCCGTGCTGACCCGACCGGACGCACGCGTGGGACGTGGTCGCACGCTGCAGCCGTCCCCGGTCGCGGCGCTCGCGCGCGACCGCGGCGTGCCGGTGCTGACGCCGCGCACGCTGCGCGACCCCGAGGTGGTCCAGCAGATCCGCGACCTGCGCGTGGACGCCGCGCCGGTCGTCGCGTACGGCGTCCTCGTCCCGGCGGAGCTGCTGGCCGTGCCGACGCACGGCTGGGTCAACCTGCACTTCTCGGTGCTGCCCGCGTGGCGCGGTGCGGCCCCCGTGCAGCGCGCGCTCATGGCGGGCGACGAGGTGACCGGCGCGTCGACCTTCGTGATCGAGGAGGGCCTCGACACCGGGCCCGTGCTCGGCACCCTCACCGAGACCATCCGGCCCACCGACACGACGGGGGACCTGCTGGGTCGCCTCGCGGTCGCGGGCGCCGAGCTGCTGGTCCGCACGCTCGACGCGCTCGAGGACGGCACGCTGCACGCCGTGCCGCAGCCGCACGACGGCGTCAGCCACGCACCGAAGCTCACGCCCGACGACGCGCTCGTGCGCTGGACGCACCCGGCGCACGTGGTCGACCGGCGCGTCCGCGGCTGCACGCCCGCGCCCGGCGCCTGGACGACCATCCCCGACGGTCAGCGCCTGGGGCTCGGGCCCGTGCGCGTCGTGCCCGACGTCACCGACCTGCGACCGGGCGAGGTCCGCGCGGACAAGCGGGAGGTCCTCGTGGGGACGGGCAGCGGCGCGGTGCGCCTCGGCGACGTGACCGCGCCGGGCAAGCGTCCGATGCCCGCGGCGGACTGGGCACGCGGTGCGCGTCTCGCGCCCGGCACGGTCCTCGGCGCCGGCACGCCGGAGCAGGGGGAGCACGCGTGAGCGCCGACGGACGCCAGGGCGGCGAGCGCCGCGGCCAGGGAGGCGGCGAGCGCCGCGGCCAGGGAGGCGGCGAGTGCCGCGGCCAGGGGAGCGGCGACCGTCGCGGCCAGGGTGGCGCCGGCCGGCGGGACGGCCAGGAGCAGCGGCGTGACACGCGGGGACGGCAGCGCGGCGCGGCGCGCTCGGAGGGCCGCGCGGGCCGGACGACCGCGGCCCCGTCGCAGCGCGCCCGCACGGGGGACCAGGCCCGGGGCGCGGCCTTCGACGCGCTGCGTGCCGTCGCCGAGTCCGACGCGTACGCGAACCTCGTGCTGCCGCCGCTGCTGCGCGAGCGGGGCGTCACCGGGCGGGACGCGGGCTTCGCGACCGAGCTCGCGTACGGCACGCTGCGGCTGCGGGGACGGTACGACGCGGTGCTCGCGCACGCGTCGTCGCGGCCGCTCGACCAGGTCGACGGGCCCGTGCTCGACGTGCTGCGCCTGGGCGCGCACCAGCTGCTCGGCATGCGCGTGCCGTCGCACGCGGCGGTGTCCGAGACGGTTGCGCTCGCCCGCGAGCGCGTCGGTGCCGGTGCCGCGCAGTTCGTCAACGCGGTGCTGCGCCGGGTGTCCGAGCGGACCCCCGAGGAGTGGCTCACGGTCATCGGCGACGCGGCCGACCCCGACGGGTCGGACGCGGTCGCCCGGTTGGCGGCCGTCGAGAGCCACCCGGCGTGGGTCGTGCGGTCGTTGCGGGAGGCGCTCGTGGGGTCGGGTCGGCCCGCGGACGAGCTGCCTGCGCTGCTCGCGGCGGACAACGCGCCGCCGCGCGTGACGCTCGTGGCGCGGCCGGGGCTCGTCGAGCCGGCGGAGGTCGCCGAGCAGGCGGAGGTGGCGCCGGCGGGGCTGGTGCCGACCGCGCTGGTGCTGCGCAGCGGGGACCCCGGTGCGCTGACGGCGGTGCGCGAGGGGCGTGCGGGCGTGCAGGACGAGGGGTCGCAGCTCGTGACGCTCGCGCTCGTCGAGGCGCCGCTGGACGGCCCGGACGAGCGGTGGCTCGACCTGTGCGCGGGCCCGGGGGGCAAGGCCGCACTGCTGGGTGCGCTGGCGGCGGGGCGGGGGGCGCGGCTGGTGGCGAACGAGGTGCAGCCGCACCGCGCGCGACTCGTGTCGCAGTCGCTGCGGGCCGTCCCGGCGTCGGCGGTCGAGGAGGTGCGGACCGGTGACGGTCGCGAGGTGGGGCGGGTCGAGCCGGGGTCGTACGACCGCGTGCTGCTCGACGCGCCGTGCACGGGGCTGGGTGCGCTGCGGCGGCGGCCGGAGTCGCGGTGGCGGCGCACGCCCGCCGACCTCGCGACGCTGAGCGCGTTGCAGCGCGAGCTGCTGGCGTCGGCGTTCGCGGCGGTGCGGCCCGGGGGCGTCGTGGGGTACGTGACGTGCTCGCCGCACCTGGCGGAGACGCAGCTGGTGGTGCACGACGCGGTGCGGGCCGCGCAGCGCGCGGGCACGTCCGTCGAGGTGCTGGACGCGACGCCGGTGGTCGCGGGGGTGGCGCCGTCGTGGGAGCCGGTCGCGGGCCGGCGGGACGTGCAGCTGTGGCCGCACGTGCACGGCACGGACGCGATGCACCTCACGCTGCTGCGCCGTCTCTGACCCGCTGCGCCGCACGGCCGGCGGACGCGGCGCGCCGGTGCCGCGCGGCGTCGGTACGGTGGGGCCGTGGCACCCGTCCTGATCAACCCGAGCATCCTGTCCGCGGACTTCGTCAACCTCGAGCGCGACCTGCATCGGATCGCGACGGCGGACTACGCGCACGTCGACGTCATGGACCAGCACTTCGTGCCGAACCTGACGATCGGCCTGCCGGTGGTGCGGCGGATCGCCGAGGTGAGCCCGGTGCCGCTCGACGTGCACCTCATGGTCGAGGACGCGGACCGCTGGGCGCCGCAGTACGCCGAGGCGGGTGCGCGGTCGGTGACGTTCCACGCGGAGGCGACGCAGGCGCCGGTCCGGCTCGCGCGCGAGCTGCGGGCGGGCGGCGTGCGTGCGTCGGTGGCGCTGCGCCCGGCGACGCCGGTCGAGCCGTTCCTCGACCTGCTGGCCGAGGTCGACATGGTGCTCGTCATGACGGTCGAGCCGGGGTTCGGCGGTCAGGCGTTCATCGAGGGCACGCTCGCGAAGGTGCGGCGCACGCGTGAGGCGATCGTCGCGGCGGGCGCGGACACCTGGGTGCAGGTCGACGGTGGCGTGTCGCGCGACACGATCGGGCGGATCGCGCGCGCCGGGGCGAACGTGTTCGTGGCGGGCTCGGCGGTCTACGGCGCCGACGACGTGGCCGGCGAGATCGCGGCGCTGCGCTCGCTCGCGGAGCACCCGACGACCGAGGCGTGAGCCGCCCGCGGCGCGCGGCGCGGCGCCGCTGACGGGCCGTCCCGTGCGGTCGTGGGCGGTGCGCGTGGCGGGAATGACCGCTGTGGCATCATCGTTGCAGAACACACACGTGCTCCGGGGTCGGTGAAAGTCCGAGCCGGCGGTGACAGTCCGCGACCCGTGAGCCCCGCGAGGGGCGAGCGGTTGACCTGGTGGAACTCCAGGACCGACGGTGAAAGTCCGGATGGGAGGAGACGCGTGCACGGTGCGCCCCTGCGCGCGCCGTGACGGTGCGTCGTACGCCCGTGCACCCCGGAGCCTGTCGAGGCGACGGAGGTGCGGGGCATGGTGACGACGACGGCGGCCGTCCGCCCGTGCGAGCTGGCCGCGATGACGCGTGCGCTGGAGCTCGCGTCGCGCGGTCCCCTGGGGCCCAACCCGCGTGTGGGCTGCGTGCTGCTCGCCGCCGACGGCACGGCCCTCGGGGAGGGCTGGCACCGGGGGGCGGGCACGCCCCATGCCGAGGTCGCGGCGCTGGCCGACGCCCGCGAGCGCGGCGCGGACGTGCGGGGTGCGACGGCCGTGGTGACGCTCGAGCCGTGCGACCACGTGGGCCGCACGGGGCCGTGCTCGCTGGCGCTGCTGGCGGCGGGCGTCGCGCGGGTCGTGGTGGGCGTGGCGGACCCGAACCCGGTCGCGGCCGGGGGTGCGCGGCGGCTGCACGACGCGGGGGTCGAGGTGGTCACGGGCGTGCTCGCGGACGAGGGCGTCGCGGCGCTGGGGGCGTGGCTGCCCGCGGTGACGCGCGGGCGCCCGTTCGTGACGCTGAAGCTCGCGGCGTCGCTCGACGGTCGGGTCGCGGCGGCGGACGGCAGCAGCCGGTGGATCACGTCGGACGTCGCGCGGCGGCACGCGCACGGGCTGCGCGCGGAGGTGGGGGCGATCGTCGTGGGGACGGGTACGGCGCTGGCCGACGACCCGTCGTTGACGGCGCGCACAGGTGACGGGTCGCTCGTGGAGCACCAGCCGCTGCGGGTCGTGGTCGGGTACCGGGACGTGCCCGCCGACGCGCGGCTGCGCGGCCCGGGCGGCGAGCTGGTCCCGCTGCGCACGCACGACCCGGCGCGGGTCCTCGCGGCGCTGCACGCGCGCGAGGTGCGGCACGTGCTGGTCGAGGGCGGGCCGACGCTGGCGGCGGCGTTCGTCGCGGCGGGCCTGGTCGACGAGGTGCACGCGTACGTGGCGCCGGTGCTGCTCGGCGCCGGGCCGGCCGCGCTGGGCGACCTGGGCGTGCGCTCGATCGAGGACGCCGTGCGGCTGGTGCCGCGCGAGGTCCACCCGCTGGGGCCCGACGTGCTGGTCGTCGCGACCCCCGAACCCCGGTCGGCCGCGCACGCGTCCGCCACGTCGCTGGAGGAGCGCTGATGTTCACGGGCATCGTCGAGGAGCTGGGCACGGTCGTCGCGCTGGAGGCCGGTGCGGACGCGGGGGGTGACGCGCGGCTGCGGGTGCGGGGCGACCTGGTGACGTCCGACGCGCGCCTGGGGGACTCGATCGCGGTGAGCGGCGTGTGCCTGACGGTCGCGGAGCTGCCGGGCGACGGCACGTTCGTCGCGGACGTCATGCCGGAGACGTTGCGCCGCTCGGCGCTGGGCGCGCTCGTCGTGGGGGACCGGGTCAACCTGGAGCGGGCGCTGGCGGTGGGCGGCCGGTACGGCGGGCACGTCGTGCAGGGGCACGTCGACGGCGTCGGCGTGGTGCGCTCGCGCCGCCCGGGGCCGCGGTGGGACGACGTGGAGATCGGTCTGGACCCGGCGCTCGCGCGGTACGTCGCGGAGAAGGGGTCGGTCGCGGTGTCGGGCGTGTCGCTGACGGTCACGCACGTGGGCGACGACGTGTTCGGGGTCTCCCTGATCCCGACGACGCTCGAGGTCACGACGCTGGGCAGCCTGGCACCGGGCGCGGCCGTGAACCTCGAGGTGGACGTGCTCGCGAAGTACACCGAGCGGCTGCTCGCGACGTCCGGGGCGCTGCGGTGAGCGGGCACGCCCCGGGTCCGGTCGGGGACGAGGTCCGCGTGGGCACGGTCGAGGAGGCGCTCGACGCGCTGCGGGCGGGCCGTCCCGTGCTCGTCGCGGACTCCGCGGACCGGGAGGACGAGGCGGACGTCGTGCTCGCGGCGCAGTCCGCGACGCCCGAGTGGGTGGCGTGGACGATCCGCCGCTCGTCGGGCTACCTGTGCGCGCCGATGCCGGCCGAGCGCGCGGACGCGCTCGACCTGCCGCTCATGGTGCCGAGCAGCCAGGACCCGCGCCGCACCGCGTACACCGTGACGGTCGACGCGGCCACGGGTGTGACGACGGGCATCTCGGCGGCGGACCGGGCGCGCACGCTGCGCGTGCTGGCCGACCCGGCGTCGGGCCGCGGCGACCTGATCCGCCCCGGGCACGTGCTGCCGCTGCGCGCGGTGCCCGGGGGCGTGCTGCACCGGGCGGGGCACACCGAGGCCGCGGTCGACCTGTGCCGGCTGGCCGGCCTGGAGCCGGTCGGGGCGATCGCCGAGCTGGTGCGCGACGACGGTCGGATGGTGCGGCTGCCGGAGGCGGCGGCGATCGCCGCCGAGGCGGGCCTGGTGCTGCTGACGATCGCGGACCTGCAGGCGTGGCGCCTCGCGCACGACGACGTCGCACCCGCCGCCGGCACCGCCCCGGAGCAGCCGCGCGTGCACGCGACGCACACCGCGTACCTGCCGACCGCGCACGGCGAGTTCCGGGTGCACGGGTACCGCGACCTGCGCACGGGTGACGAGCACGTCGCGCTCGTGGCGGCCTCGGGCCTCGTCGACGAGCCGCCGGTGCGCGTGCACTCCGAGTGCCTCACGGGCGACGCGTTCGGCTCGGCCCGGTGCGACTGCGGCCCGCAGCTCGACGCGGCCCTGCGGATCGCCGCCGCGGAGGGCGGCGCGGTCGTCTACCTGCGGGGGCACGAGGGGCGGGGGATCGGGCTGCTCGCGAAGGTCGCGGCGTACGCGCTGCAGGACGCGGGCCGCGACACGGTCGAGGCGAACGTCGACCTCGGCTGGCCCGCGGACCGGCGCGAGTACGGCGCGGCCGCCGCGATCCTCACGGACCTCGGCGCGCGCCGCGTCCGCCTGCTGACGAACAACCCCGCCAAGGTCACGGGCCTGCGCGCGCACGGCGTCGAGGTCACGCAGGTGCGGGCGCTCGAGGTGGGACGCACCCCGCACAACGAGGCGTACCTGCGCACCAAGGCCACGAGCATGGGGCACCTGCTGCACCTCGACGACGCACCGGACGCCCCCGGTGCGTCCGGGACCCCGGCGCCCGGCGACCCCGTGCGGGTCGACCCGGTGCACGCCGCGCCCACGACCGTGGGCACCGACACGACCGACCACGCGTTTGACCCCCTGGAGGAGCTGGCATGAGCGGCGCAGGATCGCCCACCCTGGACGTCGACGGCACCGGGCTGCGCGTCACGGTCGTCGCCGCGAGCTGGCACACGACCGTCATGGACGGCCTGATCGCCGGGGCCCGCCGCGCGCTCGACGACGCGCACGTCACGGACGTGCGCGTCGTGCGCGTGCCCGGCACGTTCGAGCTGCCCGTGGCCGCGGCGCGCGCCGCGCAGGACGCCGACGCCGTCGTGGCGCTGGGCGTCGTGATCCGCGGGGGCACGCCGCACTTCGAGTACGTGTGCCAGGCCGCGACCGTGGGCCTCACGGACGTCGCTGTGCGCACGGGCGTGCCCGTCGGCTTCGGCGTGCTCACGTGCGACGACGAGCAGCAGGCGCTCGACCGCGCCGGGCTGGCCGGGTCCCACGAGGACAAGGGCGCCGAGGCCGCGCAGGCCGCGGTCGCGACGGTCCTCGCGCTGCGGGGGCTGTGACGTGGGCCCGCTCGGCTGGCTGTTCGACGCGACGCTGACGGTCGCGGGGTACGACGTGCTGTGGCGCGAGATCGTCGGCAACCTGTTCGGCCTCGCGGCCGCGGTCGGCGGCCTGCGACGCCGCGTGTGGGCGTGGCCCGTGGGCGTCGTGGGCAACGTGCTGCTGTTCACGGTGTTCCTCGGGGGCGTGTTCCACACGCCGCAGCAGACCGACCTGTACGGCCAGGCCGGGCGGCAGGTGTTCTTCGTCATCGTGTCGGTGTACGGCTGGGTGCGGTGGCGCGGCGCGCAGCGGGCCGCGGCCGCGGGCGGCGACGCCGACGCACCGGCGGTCGTGCCCCGCTGGGCGGGTCGCTCCGGCTGGCTCCTCATCGGCTCGGTCGCGGTGGTCGGCACCGCCGCGTGCGCAGCGGTGTTCTCGGCGCTCGGCTCGTGGGGCCCGTGGGCGGACGCGTGGATCTTCGTCGGCTCGATGCTCGCGACGTACGGCATGGCCCGCGGCTGGATCGAGTTCTGGCTCATCTGGATCGCGGTCGACGCGGTCGGCGTCCCGCTGCTGCTGTCCGCCGGGTACTACCCGTCGGCCGTGCTCTACGCGGTCTACGGCGCCGTCGTCCTCTACGGGTTCGTCGTGTGGTGGCGCGCCCGGGACACGGCCGCCGCGGCCGACGCCGTGGACGAGCGCGTCCCGACCGCCTGACGTCCGCACGTCCGCGGACGTGGACGGCGGCGCGACCCGCGCCGTCGCGCGTCTAGGCTGGTCGGTCGTGAAGACCTTCGACGCGCTGTTCGCCGAGCTGTCCGACAAGGCCACGACCCGCCCCGCGGGCTCGGGCACGGTCGCCGAGCTGGACGCGGGCGTGCACGCCATCGGCAAGAAGATCGTCGAGGAGGCCGCCGAGGTGTGGATGGCCGCCGAGCACGAGTCCGACGAGCGCGCCGCCGAGGAGATCTCCCAGCTGCTGTACCACCTGCAGGTGCTCATGCTCGCCAAGGGCCTGACGCTGCAGGACGTGTACACGCACCTGTGACGCGCCCCCACCTCACCCCACCGAACCACCCGAGGACACCGTGCTGAGGATCGCCGTCCCCAACAAGGGCTCGCTGTCGGAGCCCGCCGCCGAGATGCTGCGCGAGGCGGGGTACCGCCAGCGCCGCGACTCCCGCGAGCTCGTGCTGCCCGACCCGGACAACGACGTCGAGTTCTTCTTCCTGCGTCCCCGCGACGTCGCCGTGTACGTCGGCGCCGGCACCGTCGACGTCGGGATCACGGGCCGCGACCTGCTCATCGACTCCGCGTCGGAGGCGGTCGAGCACCTGCCGCTCGGCTTCGCGCGCTCGACGTTCCGGTTCGCCGGCGCCGCCGGACGCCTGACCGACGCGCGGCAGATCGCCGGGCTGCGCGTCGCGACGTCGTACGCCGAGCTCGTCGCGGCGTACCTGCGCGAGCGCGGCGTCGAGCCCGAGGCCGTCGTGCGCCTCGACGGCGCCGTCGAGTCCGCGATCCGCCTCGGCGTCGCCGACGTGATCGCCGACGTCGTCGAGACCGGCTCGACGCTGCGCGCCGCGGGCCTCGAGGTCTTCGGCGAGCCGATCCTGCGCTCCGAGGCCGTGCTCATCCGGCGCGCCGACGTCGACCAGCCCGCGGGGCTCGACACGCTCACGCGGCGCCTGCAGGGCGTGCTGACCGCGCGCGAGTACGTCCTCATGGACTACGACGTGCCGCTGCACCTCGTCGACGACGCGGTCGCGATCACCCCCGGCCTCGAGTCGCCCACGGTGTCGCCGCTGCACAACGGCGAGTGGGCCGCGGTGCGCGCGATGGTGCCGCGCAGCCAGACCAACCGCGTCATGGACGCGCTGTACGACGTCGGCGCGCGCGCGATCCTCGTGACCTCCATCCTCGCCTGCCGGATCTGACGTGCCCACGCCCGACGACGCGCTCGCCGCACCGTTCCGCCCGCGCCTCGCGCGCGTCGTGACGCTCGCGGTGGCCGTCGTCGTGCTCGCGCTCACGGCCGTGCTGGTGCTGACCATGCCGGGGCTCGCACCGCTCGACCAGACCGGGTTCGCGCTGTTCGGGCTGCTCATCGCGTGGTTCTGCTGGCGGCAGGCGTCCGTGCGCGCGGTGCCCGACGCGACGGGTCTGCTGGTGCGGAACCTCCTCGTCACGACGCACGTCGACTGGGCGCAGATCGTCTCGGTGCGCTTCGGTCAGGGCCGGGCCTGGGTGCAGCTCGACCTCGCCGACGGCGACACGCTCGCCGTCATGGGCGTGCAGCGCGCCGACGGCGCGTTCGCCGAGCAGGAGGCCCGCCGCCTCGCGACGCTCGTGGCCCGCCGGACGACGACCGCCCGCGACGACTGACTGACGGCCGCGCGCGGGCCCGACGAGCGACCAGCTCGCCCCGCACGCTCGGCCGCGGCGTCCGACCGGGGGAGCGGACCGTCAGCCCGCGCGCACCGCGTGCACGCCCGCGACGGCCGCCGCGAGGAACGCGGCCGGGTCCGCGTCCAGCCGCCGCCCCATCGTCGACAGCGTCACGGGGGCCTCGCGCAGCGCGTCCAGCAGCGCGTCGTCGGCGGCGACGCGCACCGCGCGGTGCCGCCCCCGCGGTGCCACGAGCGTCGCGACCTGCGCGTCCACCCGGTCCGCGAGCGCCGCCCACGCGCCCGACCCCGGCTCGGCGAGCAGGTCCTGCGGCGTGCCCGGCAGGTCGGGCGCGAAGGCCGGCACGACGACGTCGCAGGCCGCGAGCGCGACGCGCCCGTAGGCGGTCAGGGAGTGGTGCGACACCCCGAGGTGCCGCTCGCGCGCGTCGGCGCCCGAGATCCGCAGCGACGCGACGGGCCGACCGCCGAGGGTCGCGGCCGCGTTGAGCGCCTCGCCGGCGGCGACGCCGGAGAAGCCCCAGCGGGTGCCGGTGCCGAGGTTCCCGGGGCCCTGCGCGACGACCACGAGGTCCGCGTCGAGGACGTGCCGCGCGGCGAGCAGCCCGGTGTGCACGGTGACGGCCTCGAGGTCGCCGCCGAACGCCTGGCCGGTGGTCACGCACGCGTCGATCCACCCCGCGGTGCGCAGGGCGTCGACCGCGCGCGAGAACCACGCCGGCAGCGCACCGCCGTCGGTCATGACGTACACCACGCGGGGCGCGGGCCGCCCGGCGGTCACGGCCGCGGCGCGCGCACCGGCGACCACGGCGGGCAGCGCCGAGTGCAGGTCCGCCACGACGACGGGCATCCCGGCGAGGTCGTCGGCGTCGCGCAGCACGTCGTGGTGCGGGGACTCCTGGTCGTCGACCCCCAGGACCATCGCCTGCAGCGGCGTGTACCGCGCCTTGACGAGGTGACCCGGTCCGGGCAGCGGGTCGGGCACGAGCGCGTCGGTGCGGGCGACCACGAGGGCGTACCCGCCGGTGCCGAGCCCGCGGACCAGCGCGGTGACGTTGAGCAGCACGCGCGCGCCCGGCACGACCTCGCCCACGAGGTGCGGGTAGGACAGCGCACGCACCGTGCGGTCCTCGCCCTCGAGGGCCACGGTCGACTCGCACGCACCGTCCCACCGGGCCCGGCACTCCGTCACGACTCCGGCACGCCACGCGATCACGCGCCCACGGTACCGGCGCGCCGCACGTCACCGGGTCGGGCGGGGCGCCCGCTGCGACTACCGTGGTGCCCGATGCCCCCCGCGATCCCCCCCGCCGAGCGCCTGCTCAACCTCGTCATCGCCCTGGTCAACACGCCGGGACGGATGACGAAGGAGCAGGTGCGCTCGTCCGTGGCCGGGTACGGCGACGCGCGCTCCGACGACGCGTTCGAGCGGATGTTCGAGCGCGACAAGGACACGCTGCGCGACCTGGGCATCCCGGTGCTCACGGTGACGCACGCGGGGCACGGCGACGACATCGGCTACCGCATCGACGTCGAGCACTGGTCGCTGCCCGCCGTCGAGCTCACGGCCGCCGAGCTCGGCGTCCTCGCGCTCGCCGCGCAGGTGTGGCAGGACCAGTCGCTGCGCGCCGACTCGACGCGTGCGCTGACCAAGCTGCGCGCCGTCGGGGCCGAGCCCGGTGCGGCCGACCTGGTCGCGGGTCTCGCGCCGCGCGTGCGTGCGGGCGGCGACGCGTTCGGACCGCTCGTCGACGCCGTGCAGAACCGGCAGGCCGTGCGCTTCACGTACCACGCGGCGACGACGGGCGAGGTGCGCGAGCGGCGCGTCGAGCCGTGGAAGCTGCTGGCGCGCCGCGGCGGCTGGGTGCTCCTCGCCCGGGACCGCGACCGCGGGGCGAGCCGGTCCTTCCGCCTCAGCCGCATCCGGGGGCCGTGCGGCCGCTGGGCCCTGCCGGGGGGTTCACGGCCCCGACGCCCGAGGAGCTCGCGGACGCGTCGCGCGCGTGGGTGGGCGACGGGCCCGAGCGCACGGCGCTGCTGGCGGTGACCCCGGAGCGCGCCGGTGCCGTGCGCGCCCGCGCCGTGCCGGTGCCGCCCGACGTGACGCTGCCCGTGGGCGCCGACCGCGTGCTCGCGGGGCGTGAGCTCGTCGCGGTGCCGTACCGGCTGGGCTGGGAGCTCGCCGAGGAGGTCGTCGGGTACGGCGACGCGGTGGTCGTGCTCGAGCCGGCGGACGTGCGCGACCAGGTCGTGGGGATGCTGCGGGTCGCCGCGACGCTCGACCGCGCGGGTGCGCGCGTGAGCGGCGGCGTGGAGGAGGTGCGCGGTGCCTGAGCGCGCGAGCGACCGCCTGGTGCGGATGCTGGGGATCGTGGCGTACCTCGAACGGCACGACGACGTGCCCGTCGAGCAGCTCGCGGCGCAGTTCGGCGTCCCGCCCGAGCAGGTGATGGCCGACATCGACACGCTGTGGGTCACGGGCACGCCGGGCTACCTGCCGGACGACCTCATCGACTTCGACGCCGCGTCCTACGAGCAGGGCGTCGTGCGGCTGACCGAGTCGCGCGGCATGACCCGCCCGCTGCGCCTGGGGCCCCGCGAGGGCGTCGCGCTGCTCGCGGCCCTGCGCTCGCTCGCCGCGCTGCGGCCCGCGCTCGACGCCGACCGCGCCGCGGCCCTGGACTCGGTGCTCGCCAAGGTGCAGGCCGCCACGGGTGACGCCACGGCCGCGGCGCCCGTCGAGGTCGAGCTGCAGGTCGGCGCGGCGCCCGCGGTGGCCGCCGCTATCGGCACGGCGCTCGCCGAGCGGCGTCGCCTGCGCCTGCGGTACGTGGACGCGTCGGACGTCGCGACCGAGCGCGACGTGGACCCGGTGCGCCTCGTGAGCGAGGACGACCGCTCGTACCTGCTGGCGTGGTCGCTCGCGGCCGACGCGGAGCGGCTGTTCCGCCTCGACCGCGTCGTCGAGGCGACCGTGCTGCCCGCCGCGGCGCAGTCGCACGACGTCGCGGCCGACGCCGACGTGTTCCAGCCGGACGCGTCGGGCGAGCTCGTGACCGTCCGGCTCGCGGGCCGCGCGCGCTGGGTGGCCGAGTCCGTGCCGGTCGAGCGCACGCACGAGCGCGGCGACGGGTCGTTCGAGGTCGAGCTGCGGGTCGTGCAGCCCGCGTGGTTGCGGCACCTGCTGCTGCAGGTCGCGGACGACGTGCTCGACGTGCGCCCCGTCGAGGTGGCGCAGGACACGGCCGCGGCCGCACGCGCGGCGCTCGACGCCTACGCGCCGCTGCTGGGCGCGGGGGAGGTCTGACGTGCTCTGGTTCACCGTGTGGACGCTGCTCGTGCTGGGCACGCTCGGCGGCGCGTTCCTGCTGGGTCGGCGCCTGTGGCGCTCCCTGGTCGGCCTCGGCGAGGAGCTGGCCCGCGCCGGCGAGGTGGCCGAGCGCGTGTCGCAGCAGGCCGCGGAGCTCGAGGCCCGCGCCCGCGACGCCCAGCGGGAGACCCGCCCCACCCTGGGGGCGGACGCCGAGGTGCTCGGTGCGCGGCTCGAGGAGCTGCGCGCGGTCCGCCGCCGGCAGCGCGCGCAGCGACGTGCGCGGCACCGCGACACCGTCGCCGACGCGTCGCGCCGCTGGTTCGGCTGAGACCGGCGGTCACCCCCGCGGAGGTCACGAATCGGGACGCATCCCGGCGAAGCGCTTCGACAACCCCGGGCCACCCCGTAGACTCGGAGCGGTCAGCACCGCCACCCATCCGAGGGAACGGACTCGTCATGAGGCTCACCCCGACGCACGCCGTCATCCTGCTCGTCGTCGTCCTGCTGCTGTTCGGCGCGAACCGGCTGCCGGGAGTCGCGCGGAGCATGGGGCAGTCGCTGAAGATCTTCAAGAAGGAGATGCAGGACCTCACGGGTGACGGCACGTCGACGTCCGCACCCGCCACGCCCGGTCCCGCGACGACGACCTCCACGACGACGCCCCCGGCCCCGGGTGCGCCCGACCCGGTCGCCACCACGGCACCCGAGGGCTCCGAGGTCCCCCCGCCGCCGCCTGCACCGCCCGCCGCGCCGCGCTCCTGACCCGCCCGTGACCCGCACGCCCGCCGCCGACGGCGGCCGGATGCCGCTGCGCGCGCACCTGCGCGAGCTGCGCCGGCGGCTCACGCTCATCGCCGTCGGGCTCGTCGTCGGCACGGTCGTCGGCTGGTTCTTCTACGACCCGGTGTTCCAGCTGCTGCAGCGGCCCATCCTGGACGTCGCCGCCCGGCGCGGGGACACCGTGTCGCTCAACTTCCAGGGCGTCGCCACGGCCTTCGACGTCCAGATCAAGGTCTCGCTGTTCCTCGGGGTGCTCGGCACGAGCCCGTGGTGGATGTACCAGCTGTGGGCCTTCATCACGCCGGGGCTCACGCGCCGCGAGCGCGGCTACGCGGTCGGGTTCATCGCCGCGGGCGTGCCCCTGTTCCTCTCAGGCGCCGCACTCGCGTTCTGGGCGCTGCCCAACGCGGTGCGCCTGCTCACCGACTTCGCCCCCGCCGAGACCACCAACTGGGTCGACGCGCAGCTGTACCTCAGCTTCGTCATGCGCATCGTGCTCGCGTTCGGCGTCGGGTTCCTGCTGCCCGTCGTCATGGTCGCCCTGAACTTCGCCGGGCTCGTGCGGGCACGCGCCTGGCTGGCGGGCTGGCGCTGGGCGGTCGTCATCGCGTTCACGTTCGCGGCCGTGGCCACGCCCACACCTGACGCGATCTCGATGATCGTGGTGGCGATCCCCATCTGCGTGCTGTTCTTCGTCGCGATCGGCGTGTGCCACCTGCACGACCGCCGGCTCGACCGCCGGCTCGTCGCGCAGGGCCTGCCGCGGCTCGACGGCACGATGCCCGGCGAGGACGCCGACGCGCGAGGTGGCGGCGCCGCACCGGGCACCGCGTGAGCACCCTCGGCCTCGTGGTCAACCCCGTCGCGGGCGACGGTCGCGGCGGCGTCGTGGGGGAGCGCACGCACCGCCTGCTGGCGCGCGCCGGGCACACAGTCCGGGACCTGTCCGCGCCGAGCCTCGTCCAGGCGACCGACCGTGCGCGCGCCGCCGTGACCGAGGGCCTCGACGCGCTCGTCGTCGTCGGCGGCGACGGCATGGTGCACCTCGGTGTCGGCCTCGTCGCCGGCACCGCGCTGCCGCTCGGGATCGTCGCCGTCGGCACCGGCAACGACGTGGCCCGCGCGCTCGGCCTGCCGCGCGGCGACGCCGACCGTGCCGTCGCGGTCCTCGACGCCGCGCTGCGCACCGGCGCCCGCCGCGTCGACGCGGTCCGCGTGACCCGCGGGGGCGACGGCGGGGTCCGCTGGTACGCGGGCGTCCTGTCGTGCGGCGTCGACGCGGCCGTCAACGCGCGGGCCAACACGCTGCGCTGGCCGCACGGCCACGCGCGGTACGTGCGCGCCCTGGTCCCCGAGATCGCGGCGTTCCGGCCCTACGGGTACCGCGTGCGCGTCGACGGCACGCTCTGGGAGGCTCCGGGCACGGTCGTCGCGGTCGCGAACACCGCGTGGTTCGGCGGCGGCCTGCGCGTCGCCCCCGGGGCGACCCCCGACGACGGGCTGCTCGACGTCGTCGTCGCGGGACCGCTCACGCGCCGCGACGTCGTCGGGCTCTTCCCGCGCCTGTACCGGGGCAGCCACGTCCACGACCCGCGCGTGCAGGTCCTGCGGGGGTCGCGCGTCACGGTCGAGCACGTGCCCGACCTCGGCCCCGCGCCGCCCGCCGCGTTCGCGGACGGCGAGCACCTCGGAGCCCTGCCGCTCGAGGTCGAGGTCGTGCCGGGCGCGCTCGGCGTGCTCGGCTAGCGCACCGGCACGGCGTGCCTAGGGTGGGCGCGTGCCCTCCCGTCGCCGCCGCACCCGCATCACGTCCGCCGCCGCACCGGCGGCCCGGACCACCAGCCCCGCCGAGCCGTCGCCCGCCGAGCGCTACGCCGCCGCACGCCGCCGCGCCGGGGCCGACCACGGCGAGCTCGCGACGTTCCGCGCCCGCCTCGACTTCCCGCTCGACGACTTCCAGGTCGAGGCGTGCGCGGCGCTCGAGCGCGGCAGCGGCGTGCTCGTCGCCGCCCCCACGGGTGCGGGCAAGACCGTCGTGGGGGAGTTCGCGGTCCACCTCGCGCTCGCCGCGGGCCGCAAGGCGTTCTACACGACACCCATCAAGGCCCTGTCGAACCAGAAGTACGCCGACCTCGCGCGCGTGCACGGCGCCGACCGCGTCGGCCTGCTCACCGGCGACACCAACGTCAACGGCGACGCCGACGTCGTCGTCATGACCACCGAGGTCCTGCGCAACATGCTGTACGCGGGGTCACCCGCGCTCACCGGGCTCGGGTACGTCGTCATGGACGAGGTGCACTACCTCGCCGACCGGTTCCGCGGGCCCGTGTGGGAAGAGGTGATCATCCACCTGCCCGACGACGTGCAGCTCGTGTCCCTGTCCGCGACCGTGTCCAACGCCGAGGAGTTCGGCGACTGGCTCGCGACCGTGCGCGGCGACACCACCGTCGTCGTCAGCGAGCACCGCCCCGTGCCGCTCGGGCAGCACGTCATGGTCGACGACCGGCTCCTCGAGCTGTACGCAGGCCACGTCGACCCCACGGACCCCGGCGTCGACCCGCCCATCAACCCCGACCTCGCGCAGCTCCTGCGCCGTCAGCTGCCCGGCGGGCCGCCGCGCCGCGGGCCCGGCGACCGCGGCGGCCGCGGACGCGGCGGCCCCGGCCCCCACCGCGGCGGCGGAGGCGTGCGCCCCACGCCCCGGTTCGTCGTCGTCGACGAGCTCGCGCAGGCCGACCTGCTGCCCGCGATCGTGTTCATCTTCTCGCGCGCCGGGTGCGAGTCCGCCGTCGAGCAGTGCCTGCGCGCCGGCGTCCGGCTGACGAACCCCCGCGAGCAGTCCGAGATCCGCCTCCTCGTCGAGGAGCGCTGCGCGGCGATCCCGCCCGAGGACCTCGCCGTGCTGGGGTACGACCGGTTCGTCGAGGCCGCCGTACGCGGCGTCGCGGCGCACCACGCCGGCATGCTGCCGCTGTTCAAGGAGACCGTCGAGGACCTGTTCTCGCGCGGCTGGGTCAAGGTCGTGTTCGCGACCGAGACCCTCGCGCTCGGCATCAACATGCCCGCGCGCTCGGTCGTGCTCGAGAAGCTCGTCAAGTGGGACGGCAGCGCGCACGTCGACATCACGCCGGGGGAGTACACGCAGCTCACCGGGCGCGCCGGACGCCGCGGCATCGACACCGAGGGGCACGCGGTCGTCGTCGCGCACGCGGGCCTCGACCCCGTGCAGCTCGCGGGCCTGGCCTCGCGCCGCCTGTACCCGCTGCGCTCGTCGT
The DNA here is from genome assembly GCF_000986825.1 of Cellulomonas sp. FA1. Classification (NCBI taxonomy): domain Bacteria; kingdom Bacillati; phylum Actinomycetota; class Actinomycetes; order Micrococcales; family Cellulomonadaceae; genus Cellulomonas; species Cellulomonas sp. FA1. The sequence continues at coordinate 970,985 of NZ_LBMY01000001.1, forward strand.
TCCGGCCGACGTACAACATGTCCGTCAACCTCGTCGCGCAGGTCGGGCGTGAACGCGCGCGCGAGGTGCTCGAGACCTCGTTCGCGCAGTTCCAGGCCGACCGCGGCGTCGTCGGGCTCGCGCGGCAGGCGCAGGCGCACGCCGAGGCGCTCGAGGGGTACGCCGAGGCCATGTCGTGCCACCTCGGGGACTTCGCGCAGTACATGGGCCTGCGACGCGCGATCACCGACCGCGAGCGCGGCCTGGCCAAGGACGCGGCCGCGGCGCGCCGCGCGGACGTCGCACGCACGCTCGACGGCCTGAAGACCGGTGACGTCGTCGAGATCCCCGTGGGCAGGCGGGCGCAGCACGCGGTCGTGGTGGACCCGGGCGGGCCGGGCGGGTTCGACGGTCCGCGGCCGACCGTGCTGACGACGGACCGCCAGGTGCGCCGGCTCACGGTGGCCGACGTCGGCACGGGCCTGCGGACGGTCGGCCGGCTCAAGGTGCCCGGCGGCTTCCAGGTCCGGGTGCCCGCCGCGCGACGCGACCTCGCGGCGCGACTGCGGTCGCGGCTCGACGAGCTCGACGTGACCCCCTCGGGGCGCCCGGGGGGACGCCGCGACCGGGCGCGGACGGCCGCCGCGGAGGACGCCGCGCTGGAGGCGCTGCGCCGCGAGCTGCGGGCGCACCCCTGCCACCGCTGCCCCGACCGTGAGGACCACGCGCGGTGGGCCGAGCGGTGGGAGCGGCTGCGCGACGAGCACGCGGCGCTCGTGCGGCGCATCGCGGGCCGTACCGGCTCGATCGCCGCCGTGTTCGACCGCACGTGCGACGTGCTGCGGACCCTCGGCTACCTCGCCCTCGACGACGACGGCACGCTCGCCGTGACGCCGGACGGGCAGTGGCTGCGCCGCCTCTACGCCGAGAACGACCTCGTGCTCGCCGAGTGCCTGCGGCAGGGCGTGTGGGACGAGCTCGACGCGCCGGGCCTCGCCGCCGCGGTGTCGACGCTCGTGTACCGCTCACGGCGCGACGACGACACCGGGGCCCACGTCCCGGGCGGGCCGGACGGACGCCTCGGGCGCGCGCTCGACGCCGCGGTGCGCGCGTGGTCGCAGCTCGAGGACCTCGAGCACGCGGCGCGGCTCGAGACGATCCAGCCCCTCGATCTCGGCCTGGTCGAGCCGATCCACCGGTGGGCCGCGGGCCGCAGCCTCGACGCGGTGCTGCGGGGGTCGGACCTCGCGGCCGGCGACTTCGTGCGGTGGTGCAAGCAGGTCATCGACGTGCTCGACCAGGTCGCGGGGGCCGCGCCGACGGCCCGCCTGCGGACGACTGCGGAGCGTGCCGTGCTGGGGCTGCGCCGCGGCGTGGTCGCGTACTCGGCGGTCTGACGGCGGGTCTGGCGGCGGTCCGGCGCGCGTCGCTGAGGCGCAGGTCACGGCCTCCGTGAGGCGGTCTCGGGCCGCGCTGCGGCGCGCCGGGCCCTATCGTGTCGGGTTGTGAGCTCGACCCTGTACCGGCACGGCGTCGTGCACTCGCCGGCCGACCCGTTCGCCGAGGCCCTGCTCGTCGAGGACGGCACCGTCGCCTGGATGGGCTCGGACGACACCGCGGACGGCCTCGTCGCCGGTGTCGACGAGGTCGTCGAGCTCGACGGGGCGCTGGTGGCGCCCGCGTTCGTCGACGCGCACGTCCACCTGCTCGAGACGGCGCTCGCGAGCGCGGGCCTCGACCTGACGGCGGAGAACGGCGTGCGCGGCCTGGGCGACGTGCTCGACGCCGTGGCCAGCGTCGCGGCCGCACGCGCACCGGGGGACCGGCGTCCCGTGCACGGCACGGGGTGGGACGAGGGCACGTGGCCCGAGGGGCGCCCCCCGACCGCCGCGGAGCTCGACGCCGCGGGACAGGGTCTGCCGGTCTACCTGGCCCGGGTCGACGTGCACTCGGCGGTGGTGTCCGGCGCGCTGGCGGACCTCGCGGGGCTGCGCGGCCTGCCCGGCTGGTCGGACGACGGCCGGGTCGTGGGCGCGGCCCACCACGCGGCGCGCGACGTCGCGCTGGCCCTGGCCGACGACGAGCGCGAGGCGGCGTACCGGTCGGCGCTCGCGCAGGCCGCCGCGGCGGGGATCGCCGCGGTGCACGAGCAGTCCGCGCCGCACGTCGACACGCGTGCGGGCCTGCGGCGGCTGCTCGCCATGACCGCCGACCCCGCGTCGGCCCTGCCGCTCGTCGTGGGGTACCGCGCCGAGGCGTGCGTGACCGTGGACGACGCGCGCGCGCTGCTCGCCGACGTGCCGGGCCTGACGGGCATCGGCGGCGACCTCAACGTCGACGGGTCGCTCGGGTCGCGCACGGCGGCGCTGCGGCACCCGTACGCGGACGCTCCGGGCGTGACGGGCACGCTGCACCTGACGGCCGAGCAGATCGCCAACCACGTCACGGCGGTGACCCGTGCGGGGTCGCACGCCGCGTTCCACGTCATCGGCGACCGGGCGCTCGACGAGCTGCTCCTCGGGCTGCGTGCGGCCGCCGACGTCGAGGGCACCGCGGCGATCGCCGCGGCCGGGCACCGGGTCGAGCACGCCGAGATGGTCGACGCGCACTCGCTCGCGCAGATCGTGCTGCTCGGGCTGCGCCTGTCGGTCCAGCCCGCGTTCGACGCCGCGTGGGGCGGGCCGGACGGCATGTACGCGCGGCGCGTCGGCCCCGGCCGCGCCGCGGCGATGAACCCGTTCGCCGACCTCGCGGCGGCCGGCGTGCCGCTCGCGCTCGGCTCGGACGCACCCGTGACCCCGCTGGACCCGTGGGCGGGCGTGCGCGCCGCCGCCGCTCACCACGAGCCGGACCAGCGGATCTCGGTGCGTGCCGCGTTCCGTGCCGCGACGCGCGGCGGGTGGCGCCTGGCCGGCCTCGACCACACGGGGGCGGGGGAGCTGCGCGTCGGTGCGCCCGCGCACCTCGCGGTGTGGCGTGCCGAGCACCTCGTCGTGCAGGCGTCGCGCACGTCCGCCTGGAGCGCCGACGCACGCGCCGGCAGCCCGCTCCTGCCGGACCTGTCGCCCGACGCACCCGCGCCGCGGTGCCTGCGCACGGTGCGCGCGGGTGTCGTCCTGCACGACGCGCTGGGCTGACGGCGAGCGCGAGCGCCGGCTCGATCGGGTGAACTTCGGGCCACGGCTCGCCGGCGGGGGAGCGACCGCGCGGGGTCGGCGCGCGACACGCTGACGACACGCCGAGCGACGGGATCGGACATCGGGCATTCGGGACGCGCTGACCTGCGGCGATCCCGCTGACCTGCCCGAACGTCCTCTTGACAGCGTTTCCGAGGCTAGTAGTTTCGCGTGTGGCCCGCCGTCGCGGGTGCCGGGGGGACTCACGAGGCCTGCGCGGCGCCGCGCCGCATGAGCTCCGACCGGGCCCGCGCGTCCAACAGAGAACGGCAGGCAGCGCCTCGCCGGTACGAAGGGCGCGCGGGCCGGTCGGTCGGAGCCCCGGCCGGTGCGGGGCGCCGCGCTCACGGCTGGCTGACGTACCCTGCTGCGGTGCCTCTCCCGCCGTCCGCCCGCTGGCTGACGCTCGTCTTCGCGGCGGCCGGCGGCTTCTTCACCCGCCTCGCGTTCCCCGACCCGGGCTGGAGCCTGCTCGCCCCCGTCGGCGTGACGCTGCTGTACCTGGCGCTGCGCCGCGACTCGGCTCGCTGGAACGCGCTCGTGGGCCTCGTGTGGGGCCTGACGTGCTTCGGCCCGATGATCACGTGGGCCGACGAGGCCGTGGGGCTGGTCCCGTGGCTCGCGCTGACCGTCCTCGAGGCGTCGTACGTCGCGCTGTTCGGCGCCGCATGGGCGTGGGCGCGGCGCGGCCACGCCGTGTGGCGCGGCGGGTTCTGGCAGCTGCTCGTCTTCGTCGTCCTCTGGGTGGGCGTCGAAGAGCTCCGCTCGAGCTGGCCCTTCGGCGGCTTCCCGTGGGGGCGGCTCGCGTTCTCGCAGGCGGACTCGCCGCTCGCGGCGTTCATGTGGGTGGGCGGCACACCGCTGCTCAGCGCCGTGGTCGCGGGCCTCGGCGTGCTCCTGGCCCGCGCCGCGCTGGCCGCGGGGCAGGTGGCGTTCGTCCGGACGGTGGGCGCGCTCGCCGCCGTGGGCGCGGTCGTCGCGGGGTCCCTCGTGATCCCGCTCGACACCGCCGCGCAGACCGGCACGCTCCGCGTCGGGGCCGTGCAGGGCAACGTCCCCGAACCGGGCCGGCTCGACGCGTTCGGGCAGCGTCGGCAGGTCCTCGACAACCACGTCGCGGGCACGCGCGCGTTGCTCGAGCGGACCGCACCCGGCGACCTCGACGTCGTGCTGTGGCCCGAGAACGGCTCCGACATCGACCCGCAGGTCGACGCCGAGGCCGCGGGACTCATCGACGGCGTCGCGCAGGAGGTCGACGCCCCGCTGCTGGTGGGGACCGTGCAGTACCCGGACTCCGGCGGCCGCTACAACACCGCCGTGCTGTGGGAGCCGGGCGTCGGCCCGGTCGCGACCTACTCGAAGCAGCGGCCCGCACCGTTCGCCGAGTACATCCCGATGCGTTCGTTCGTGCGGCACTTCTCCGACGCGGTCGACCTCGTGACGCGCGACATGCTGCCCGGCACGAAGCCCGGGGTGATCCCGCTGGCGTCCGAGCGCCTGGGACGCACCGTCGTGCTCGGGGACGTCATCTGCTTCGAGGTCGCGTACGACGCGATCGTCCGCGAGGCCGTGACCGAGGGCGGCGAGCTGCTGGTCGTGCAGACCAACAACGCGTCCTTCGGGTGGTCCGACGAGTCGACCCAGCAGCTCGCGATGGCGCGCCTGCGGGCGGTCGAGCTGGGGCGCGCGACCGTGCAGATCTCCACGGTTGGCGTGAGCGCCGTGATCGCGCCCAACGGGGTGGTCACGCAGCGCACCGAGCTGTTCACGGCCGACCAGATGATCGCGGACCTGCCGCTGCGGGACTCGCTGACACCGGCCGCGCGCGCCGGGGACTGGCCGGCGCGGGTCGCGTGCGTGCTCGCGGTGTGGGTCGTGCTCGCGGGCATGGTCGGCGCCGCGCGGCTGCGGCGCGACGACCGACCCGAGGGTCCCGCCTGACCCGTAGTCCGACCGCGTCCCGGGCGCGCCGCGACCGGGCGGCACCGGGTTGCTCGCCGACGCGGTCGGACGAGGCCTGCTCCCGCTCGGCGCGGGTCCGGCTCGCCGACCGCGACCCGGACCCGGACCCGGACCCGGACCCGGACAGCACGATGCCCCCGGTGCGGGCACCGGGGGCATCGGGGGAGCGGGTGTCAGGCGCTGCGGCGCAGCTTGCCCGCACGCAGCAGGTCGAGCCGCTCGTCGAGCAGCTCCTGCAGCTCGTTGACCGTGCGCCGCTCGAGGAGCATGTCCCAGTGCGTGCGCGGCGGCTTGCCCGCCTTCACCTCGGGCTTCGACGCGTCGCGCAGCAGCGCCTCGGTGCCGCAGCGGCACTCCCACACCACGGGGACGTCCGCCTCGACCGAGAACGGCAGGATGATGGTGTGCCCGTTCGGGCAGTCGTAGTACGCCTGGAGACGAGGGGCGAAGTCGACGCCCTGCTCGGTCTCCATGCTGTGGGACCCGATGCGCATGCCGCGCAGGGACCTGTTGGCCATGAGGGACCTCCGTGCCGTGTGGTTCCGGCAGCTCGCGCCCTGCCGGATTCCAGATCGAATCGTTCCGCTTCCTGTTCGTCAACGCGGGGAGGTACGGCGATGTTCCGACCCGCGGTGAAGGTCTGGTGAACACACACTGTGGCAGGAACGGCGTCGGTGCGCGCGTCGGCGCCGGGGGAGCGGCGACTACCTCGTGCTGCCTAGGGTGGGCGGCATGACGATGACGTACCGCCGCCTCGGCGACAGCGGCCTGACGGTGTCCACGGCAGGGCTCGGGTGCAACACGTTCGGGGCGACGCTCGCGCCCGACGGCGTGGGGGAGGTCGTGCGCGCGGCCCTGGACGCGGGCGTGACCTTCTTCGACACGGCCGACGTGTACGGCGGGGAGCCGGGTCAGAGCGAGGAGCTGCTCGGTGCGGCGTTGCGCGGTCACCGCGACGACGTCGTGGTCGCGACGAAGTTCGGCATGGACGTCGGTGGGCTCAACGGCGCGGACTGGGGCGCGCGCGGGTCGCGCCGGTACGTGCGGCGCGCGATCGAGGGGTCGCTGCGGCGTCTCGGCACGGACCACGTCGACCTGTACCAGCTGCACGCCCCGGACCCGGGCACGCCCATCGAGGAGACGCTCGCGGCGCTGCACGAGCTGGTCGTGGAGGGCAAGGTGCGCTACGTCGGGTCCTCGAACTTCGCCGCCTGGCAGGTCGTCGACGCCGACTGGTCGGCCCGGTCGGCGGGCACGACGCCGTTCGTGTCGGCGCAGAACCGGTACAACCTCCTGGACCGCGGCGCGGAGGCGGAGCTCGTGCCGGCGGCCGAGCAGGTCGGCGTGGGGATCCTGCCGTACGTGCCGCTCGCGTCGGGCCTGCTGACGGGCAAGTACCGCCGTGGTCAGGAGGCGCCCGAGGGCAGCCGACTGTCGCGGATGCCGCAGCGCCTCGCGGCCGCGGACTTCGACCGCATCGAGGCGCTCGCCGCGCTCGCGCAGGACTGGGACGTCGACCTGCCGACGCTCGCGCTCGGCGGCCTGGCTGCCCAGCCCGCCGTCGCGTCGATCATCTCGGGCGCTCGCACGCCGGAGCAGGTGCGCGCGAACGTCGCGTCGGCGCTGTGGGAGCCGACGCTCGAGCAGCTCGCAGCCATCGACGACGCGTCGCCCGGGCCGGCCTGAGGCGGTGCGGGCGCGTCGGCGGTCCACGCGCCGACGTGCCCGCCCGGTACCGTGCGCACGGTCCCGGGCGGAATCGCCCGCACGGACCCGGCCGTGCGTCCGCCGCGCACGGACCGCGGCCCGTCTGAGACGACGGTCACGCTCCGTCACGGCGGTATGCGCTCGTCGCGGCGATCAGCGGTTGCGTAGCGTGGGTGGCATGGCTCACGAGGACCAGCCCACCGCCCTGCCCCCCGTCGACCGCGCCGCGGCCGACGCGTTCTGGGCGGACTACGCCGCCGCGCACCCGGCCGCCGTCGCGGCGTGCTCGGACTACACGGTCGAGTACTTCGGCGACAACCCGCGCCTGGCGGACGAGCTGCTGCGGACCGTGACGCACGGCCCGAAGCGCGGTACCGCGGAGCTGACGAGCGAGTACCGCGCGCGGGGTGACGAGCTGCCGCGCGTCGGCAGCCACTGGATCGCGTGCGACAGCACGGGAGCGCCGGCGATCGTCATCCGCAGCACGGACCTGCGCATCCTCACGTTCGACCAGGTCGACGCCGACTTCGCGTACGCCGAGGGCGAGGGCGACCGGTCGCTCGAGAGCTGGCGCCGCGAGCACCGCACGTACTGGACCCGGACGTGCGCCGCCCGTGGTGCGACGTGGTCGGAGAGCGACGAGATCGTCTGCGAGCGGTTCTCCGTCGTCTGGCCGCCCGAACTCGCGGACGCGCCGCAGGCCTGAGCCCCACGGTGGTCGGCCGGCTACCGCCCGGCCGACCACCCACCTCACGGGCGCAGGACGCGCGCGCGGTGCTCACCGACCGCCAGGACGACCCGCACGGGCACGCCCCGGTCGTCGGCGGCCTCGCGCACCGCGGCCTCCCACGTGCGCTCGAACGCACCACGGTCACCTCCTGCGGCACGCACGACGGCGACGACGAGCGCGCCGCCCGGCGCCTCGTGCCGCAGGACGTCGTCGATCGCCACCATCACCTGCCGCACGTCACCGGGCACCGGCTGCAACGGGATGCCGACCAGCGGGAGCACGACGGGCAGCAGGCGCGCGCCCGCGTCAAGGAGCAGGAGCCACAGCGCCGGGGGTCCGGCACGCTCGGGACCGATCAGCGCGAGCGCGGCGTCGAGCACCGCGTCGTCGTGCAGGAGCGGTGCGGTGGGCAGGGCGGGAAGGTCGTCGTCGGGCCCGGGTGCGGACCAGCTCGTGTCGTCGTGCATGACGCGAGCCTGGGGGAGCGGTGCACCTCGACGGAGGCAGGCCGGCACCTGCTGTGGTTCGAACACGTGTTCGACGTGCTTGTGGTCGGCTCGGCACGGCCACCGAGCAGACAGGCGCGTCGCGAGCGGGACGCGCGGGGCGTACGTCAGGGGCGACGCCACAGGCGGGGGGCGAACGCGAGGCCCAGCGCGCCCGCCACGCCGAACGTCACGGCCACCGCGGGACGGCCGCCCTCGGCGAGCACCGAGATGGCCACGACCACGGCGAGCGCCGCGAGCAGGAGGATCGCCGCCGTCGCGCGGCGGGACCGACGCTCCTGCGTGACGTCGACGGTGCTGCCCGACTGCTGTGCCGCGTCCACGAGCACGCCTCCCGGTGATGACGGCGCCCGGTCCGGTGCGCGGGCGTCATCCGCACCTTCTCACACGCCGTCGGCACGGCGGCGGGACCCGGGTCCCGCCGCCGTGCACCACGCCACGAGACGGCTCAGAGGCGACTCACGGCGCGTCGGCCGAGACCCGCGCGCACCATGGCCAGGTGACCACCAGAGGCACGAGGGTGGTCGCCAGCACACGACCCCTAGTCGTCACCGCCTGAGCGCCGCTCGGCGGGCTCTCCGCCCGTTCTCCACCAACGCCGATAATGTGCATTATGTCATATCGTCGTCTGTGCGACTCCTCGAACGGCGACGACGTCGGTCCGATGCCCTTGCTCGGCGCCAGAGGGCACCTGTGCTCCCACGCGGCCCTCACCTGCCCCCGGTGCTTCGCTGCAGCACCTCGGTGAGCTGCGTCAGGTCGCCGAGCTCGACGTCTGGCCGTACTTCGTCAGCGTGAGGTTGTTGCAGGTACGCCCATGGTCCGCGTCGCAGCCACGCCGTTCGTAGACCTGCGGCGCGGGCGGGACGGATGTCGTTGTCCAGACGGTCGCCGACGTACAAGACGCGGCGGGGATCGGCCTGCGTCTCGGCGACGACGCCACGGAAGAACGCGAGCGACGGCTTCGCGACGCCCCACGTCGCCGAGGCGGCCACGAAGTCGACGTCGACGCCGGCTGCCGTCAGGGCCACCTCCGCTCCCCTGGGCTGGTTTCCCCCGACCCCCACCACGAGCCCGGCCTGGCCTACCGCTCGAAGGCACTCGAGCGCATCGGGATACAGGTCGCGGCGGCCGATGTCAGGCACGGAATCCGGCGGCGCGACTCCGAGCAGCGCCCACGCATCGCGATGGTCGCGTCCCTGGCTGATCACGGATCCGATCGCCGCCATGAGGCTGAACGGGGTGACGCCGGCGACCCGTGCCTGCTCGCTCCACGCTCGTGACTCATCGACAAGGGTCTCCCCGACGTCGAACACGACCGCACGCAGGTCGGTGAGGACGAGGTCAGCGGTCACGGCAGCAGCATGCCGCACGTCTGCCACCGGCGGGTCGGAGTAGGACCGATCCTCATACGCAGCGGTGCCGGCAGCGGGTGGTCGGCCACCCTCGCACCCTCGTGCACGATGGCTCGAGCTACTCCAGCACCTCCGGCACGTCGAGCGGCGGCACCTCGACGACCCGCGGGCCGCTCCACCCCACGCCGAGCACGTCCTCGGTGCGCTCGGCGACCTCGTGCGTCGCCGCGACGACCTCGCGGTTGAACCACGGGTCCTCGACGTGACGCGCCACCGCGCGGTCCAGCTCGTCGACACGGCGCAGCAGGTCGTCGTCCTCGACCAGCGACGGGTGCGCGGCGAGCGCGCGTGCCGCGACCAGCAGGCCGTCCGCGCGCTCCCGGAACATCAGCCCGAACCGGGGGGTGTCGTCACCGACCGACCGGTCCCAGCCCGCCATGGCGGCCAGCTGCCGGCAGAGCTCGCGAAGCAGTGCGTCCGCGGTCGTGGGGTCCGGCGGCGTCGGCACGTGGTCAGCGTGGCACGCGCGCCGCCACCTCGCCGGGCACCTTGGTCCCGCCGCGGCCGCGTGCCCCGGCACCCGCAGGGGTCTCCCTCAGCCCGGGCCGTCGCTCGTCGCGGCGAGCAGCGGCACGAGCACGTCGTTGATCGGCGTCGGGATCCCGTGCGCGCGCCCGAGGCGGCGCACGACACCGTTGCGGACGTCCCACTCGAGCGGCCGCCCCGCCTCCCGGTCCGCCAGGATCGAGGTCCCGCGCCCGGGTGGCGCACCGCGGAAGGCGTCGAGGACGCGCTGCGGCTCGTCCTCCCCCAGGTCCGCGCCCTCGGCGCGCGCGACGGCGAGGCACTCGCGCAGGTACGCCAGCGTGAGCGCACCGACGTCGTCCCGCCCGAACACGCCCGAACGTCGGCCGGTGAGCGCCATGAGTCCCGCGGCTGCGTTCTGCAGCAGCTTGCGCCACGCGGCGGACGCGAAGTCCGACGTCGTGCCGACCGCGCACCGCGACCCCTGCAGCGCACGGACGACGACGTCGGACCCGGGTGCGTCCGGGACGGTGAGCCGCGGGTCGGCGAGCAGCCGCACGGTCGCGTCCGGCAGGCGCTCGGCGGGGAACCACACCACAGCGGGCACGACGGTCGCCCCCGGCGCGAGCGGCGCCACCGCCTGTCGCTGCTCGACGCCGTTCTGCAGGACGCACACGACGGTGCCCGGACGGCAGAGCCGCGCGAGCCACGGCGCGGCGTCGACGGTCTGGGTCGCCTTCACCGCGAGGACCAGCAGGTCGACGGCGCCCGGCGCGTCGTCCGGGTCGGTCCGGACGCGGACGGGCGCGACCACGGCGGAGCCGCCCACGTCGAGCCGCAGGTCGGGACGCGCCGTGCGGCCGGCGACGAACGGCGCGGCGCCGTTCTCGTGCAGCGCGACCGCGACCGTGGTCCCGATCGCACCGGGTCCCACGACCGCCACCGTCGGCAGATCCGTCTCGGTCATCGCACGCTCCCTCCACGTCACCGGACCGGACGGCCCGGCCCCGCCCGGTCCTACCCGTGCGCTAGGACGCCCAGCGCGAGCACCACCAGCGCGAGCACGACCTCGCCCGCCATGACCACGAGCCGCTGCCGCCTGGGCAGCGCGAGCCGGCGCACGGCGAGCAGCCCCACCGCGGTGAGCGTCGTCACGGTGGTGACGGTCGCGACGAGCAGGCCGGTCGTGGTCGCGTAGACGCCGAAGACGGCCAGCGCGAGCGACACCACCGCGGGGCCGACGACCGTCGCGGCACCCAGCGTGGAGGCGGCCATGCGGCCGTGCTCGGCGGCCGTGGGCACGCGTGCGTGCACGACGACGTGGCTCAGCAGGTCGGCGAGGTACACCGTGCAGACGGTCGCGGCGACGGCGACGGCGAGCGTGCCGAGGGCGCGCCCGGGCGAGGCGTCGGCGTCGTGCGCCTGGAGCGTGAGGATCACGGCCAGCGCGGTGAACGCGACGTAGATGCGTTCCTTGAGCGCGGCGGCCCGGTGGCCGGCGTCCGCACGGTCGTGCGGCGCGGGTCCGCGGTCGCTCATGCGCCCGGACGCGCGGCGTAGGCGCGCACGAACGCGCGGGCGCCGTCGGTCATGATCCGCAGGACGTGCGCGCGGTCGGCGCGACGGCGGGAGGGCTCGTTGAGCACCCGGAGCGTCGTCAGGGCGTGGAAGTGCTCGGCGGCGAGCGCGGCGTCGGGGGCGTCGAGCAGGCCCGCCCGGGCGAGGTCGTCGAGACGGTCGGCGAGCACCCGCGTCTGCGCCTCGTCGAGCGGGTGGCCGTCCAGCTCGGGCAGCTGCTGCTCGTTCTCGGTGACGAGCCGGACGGCCGCGAGGTGGTCGGCCGACAGCAGCAGCGCGTCGCCGAGGTCGGTGGCGAGCTCGGTGAACGCACGCTCGAGCGTCGCGGCGTCGCACAGCGACGTGACGTCCCCGAGGCGGTGCCCCACGCGCTCCCGGAGGATCTCGAGCGCCCGCTCCCCCGCCTCCTCGACGACGCCGAGGAGCAGCCGGCGCTTGTCGCCGTAGTAGTCGTAGACGGTGCGCTTGGAGACGCCCGCCCGCGCGGCGACGGCGTCCATGCTGGTGCGGTCCACGCCGGACTGCACGAACAGCTCGCGCGCGGCCGCCAGGATCGCGGCGCGCTTGTGCGCCTGCCCGGCGCGCACGGGCCTCTCGTCGAGCGTCGTCATGGTGCCCCTTCCCGCGCTCGGGACCCACGCTACACCGTCGGGTGTAGATCTACACCACACGGTGTAGTGTCGGCCGCCATGACCCCCTCCGCGACCCTCGAGGCCCACGCCCTCACCAAGCGCTACCGTCGCACCACCGCCGTCGACGACCTGTCGTTCCGGGTCCGGCCCGGCGTGGTCACGGGGTTCCTCGGGCCCAACGGGGCCGGCAAGTCCACGACCCTGCGGCTCTTCCTCGGGCTCGACCGACCCACCCGCGGCGCGGCGACCGTGGGCGGCCTGCGCCTCGCCGAGACCCCGCGCGCGATGCGTGTCGTGGGCGCGATGCTCGACGCGCGCGCCGTCCACCCGCGGCGGACCGCCACCGACCACCTCCTCGCGGTCGCACGTGCCGGGGGCGTCCACCGACGTCGCGTCCCCGAGGTGCTCGGCCTCGTCGGCCTCGCGGACGCGGCGCACCGCCCCGCGGGCGAGCTCTCGCTCGGCATGCAGCAGCGCCTCGGCATCGCGACCGCGCTCGTCGGCGACCCCGGCGTCGTCATCCTCGACGAGCCGCTCAACGGGCTCGACCCCGAGGGCATCCGGTGGGCCCGCACGCTCATGCGCGACCTGGCGCGCGAGGGGCGCACCGTGCTGTTCTCGAGCCACCTCATGGGCGAGATGGAGCTCACCGCCGACCACCTGGTGGTCGTCCACCACGGGCGGCTGCTGGCCGACCAGCTGCTGACGGCGTTCGTCGCCGAGCGGACGACGCGCCGCGTACGTGCCCGGAGCCCCGAACGCGCACGCCTCGCCGCGGCGCTGGACCGCGCCGGGGTCACGACGCGCGTCGATCCCGTCGTCGCGGACGCGCTCGACGTCACGGGCACCACGACCGACGAGGTCGGACGGGTCGCCGCGACGGCCGGCGTCGCCCTCGCCGAGCTCACGGACGTCCGCGACTCGCTCGAGGAGGTCTTCCTCGCCATGACCGCCGCACGGAAGGACGCCGCCTGACATGGACCTCCTCGCCTCCGAGTGGATCAAGGCCCGCAGCGTCCGCGGCACGTGGCTCCTCGCCGCGTCGACGGTCGTGGTGACGGCGGTGGTCGGGCTGCTCGGCGTCAGCGCGCTGCTCCCCGAGTGGCGCACCGCCCTGCCCGCCGAGGTCGACCCCGTCGCCGTCGGCCTCAAGGGCGTGCTCGTCGGGCAGGTCCTCGTGGCCTGCCTCGGCGCGCAGCTCGTGACCGGCGAGTACGCGACGGGGCAGATCGTCTCGACGCTGACCGTCGCTCCCCGCCGCACGGCCGTCCTGGCCGCGAAGACGGCGGTCGCCGCGCTCATCGCCACCGTCACCGCCGTCCTCACGGTCGTCGTCGCCACCGCCGCGAGCCAGGGCGCGCTCGCCGCCGCGGGCCTGCCGTCCGCCGACCTCGGTGACCCCGCGACCGTGCGGGCGCTCCTGTGCGCCACGGCCTACCTGGTCCTGACGGCCGTGCTCGGCGTCGGGTTCGGCACGCTCACCCGCAGCTCGGCCGGCACGCTCGCGATCGTCGTGACGGTGGCCCTGCTCGTCCCCGCGCTCGCCCCCGGCCTGCCGGGGGCCGTCGGCGACCTCGCGGCCTCGTACTGGCCGACGACCGCCGGCCAGGCCTCCTACACGCGGGACGGCACCGGCGTGCTCTCCCCCGTCGGCGGCCTCGCCGTCATGGCCGTGTTCACGCTGTGGACCACCGTCGCGGCGGCGGCGACCCTCCGGACGCGCGACGCCTGACCCGGTCCGCCCGTCGTCCGACGGGTCCACGGCGACGTCCACCCCCGGGGGGACGCCGCGCACCCGCGGCGGGTGCCAGGGTCGACCGGCCCCACCGCCGCGGCCCCCTCCCCACCGACAGAGAGCAGCACGCGCGTGTTCCAGCAGGTCCCGGTCCTCCCGGTCGTCGTCCCCCTCGCCGCCGTCACGCTGGGGGCGATGCTGTGGCACCTGCGCCGCCGCGGCCGGCTGACCGTGCCGCGCGCGGCCGTCGCGCTCGCGCTGTGCGTCTACGCGGCCGGGGTGGTCGCGAACACGGTCTTCCCGATCTTCCTCGACAAGCCCGCGCGCGAGGGCGTGTGGCACTCGTCGCTCCAGCTGGTGCCGGTCGTCGGCTACGAGACCGGCGACGCCGCGATGAACGTCGCGGTGTTCGTCCCGCTCGGCGCGCTGCTGGCGCTGGTGCTCGCGCGGCCGACGTGGCCGCGCGTGCTCGCCGCCGTCGCGGGCTTCAGCCTCACCATCGAGCTGACCCAGCTCGTCACGGCGGTCCTGCTCGGCGGGGGTCACGTCGCCGACGTCAACGACCTGCTGTTCAACGTCCTCGGCGGGCTCGTGGGCTTCGCGCTGCTGCTCGGGGTGCAGCGCGTCCCGCGCCTCCGTGCGCTGGTCGAGCACTTCCGCTGGCGGCCGGCGGACGCGTGACGCCCCGGCGGCGGCCGCGCGTCAGCCGACCAGCCCGCGAGGGCTCGTGACGCGCTCGTACCTCTCCTCGGTGCGTGAGGGGTCGCGCGGCAGCGCCTGCGTCTCGCCCGTGCGCGTGAACCCGGCGCGCACGTAGAGGTCGACGGCCTCGGCGTTGTCGTCGACGACCCACAGCGACACGGTGCGCGCACCGTCGGCGGCGCCGGCGCGCACGACGGTGTCGAGCAGCGCCCAGCCGGTGCCGCGGCGACGCACCTCGGGCGCGACCCACAGCGAGACGACGTGGCGGTCGTCCTCGGGCGACCCCGGCTCGGGCACGAGCGAGACGAGCGCCTTGGGCACGTCGTCGTCGTCGACCGCGACCCACGTGGGGCTCGTCCGCAGGCGCATCCGCCAGTGCGACTCGGTGAACCGCTCCTCGCGCGCCAGCGACGCGCCGAACGCCTCCGGCGACTCCCGCAGCGCCCGCAGGCGCACGTCGCGCACGATGGGCCAGTCGTCCTCGTCGACGCGTCGGATCAGCACCGGCACAGCATGCCCCACGCGCGACCTCCGGGACCCGCGGCGCGCCTCATGCCTCCGGACCGACCGCGTGCGCGTCCTGCGCGTCGCCGTGCCCCGCGGGGTCCGGCGTCGCGCGGGCGACGTCGGCGACCTCCTCCTCGGGGCGCGGCGGCACGGTCTCGTCGTACTCGAGCTCCGGCACCTGCACGTCGAACGACTCGGACATCTCCGGCTCCTTCCGCCGCGCTCACGCTAGCCGCGCCGCCGCGGGCCGGCGACCGCACGGACGCCACGGTGCGCACAGCCCGGCGGGCTCGTCATGCACCGCAGTCCGTCGTCGACCGCGCCCGCCGTCCAGCCGAGCGCGCCGAAGAAGCCGAGGGCCACGGCGTTGTCGGGGTCGACGAACGCCACCCACCCGGTCGCCGCCGGATGACCGGACCAGGCGAGCGCCGCGTCGAGCGCGGCGCGACCCACCCCGGACCGCCGTCGCGACGGGTCGACCGCGACGTCGGTGACGGCGTGCCGGTCCCCGAGAGGGTCCCACTCCACCCCCACGAGCGCCGACGGGCGACCCTCGTGCTCGACGACGAGCTGCACGCCCGTGGTCTCGGTCTCGACGTGCGCACACCAGTCGTCGTCGAGCGGGCCGAGCCACCGGTCGAGCTCCGGATCACGGAACCACGCGCGCACCCACGACTCGTCCGGACGTGCGTACCGTCGGACCGTCGACGCTGGCGATGCGTGCGGCTCGGGGTCGGACGTCGTCACCGCACCAGCATGCCCGAGTCGTCCCCACCGGGTCGCCCGCCGGGCAGCAGCCGGGCGACGGACTCGCGGACCTGAGGCGCCGGGCGTCAGTCGACGCGCACGGGCTCCCCCGGCGCCGGCGTCAGCACCTCGGCCTCGGTGAGGTTGCCGAGCAACGACAGCGCGAGCGAGCGCCCCGCGTCGCTGAGGGTGCCGTCGTGCACCGGGACGACGCGGCGCGGGCGGACCGCACGCACGTGCTCGACCATGTCCGCCACGCGCAGCCACGGCGCGCCGACCGGTTCGAGCAGCACGTCGATCGCCGCTCCCTGGGGCGGTCGGACGAACGCGTCGCCGGGGTGCAGCACGACGCCGTCGACGAGCAGCGCGACGTTCGTCGGCAGCGGCACCTCCGGGTGGATGACCTCGTGCGGCGCGGCGAGCACCTCGACGACCGCCCCGGCGACCTCGAGCCGGTCGCCCGGGGTCAGCAGGTGGCGACGCTCGTCCGGCACACCGGCCTCGGCGAGCGCGTCGAGCACCTGCGCCGGCCCGTGCACGTGCACGTCATGGCGGGCGACGGCGGACGCGTCGAGGTGGTCCGGGTGCGCGTGGGTCACGAGGACGTGCTCGACGCCGTCGAGCGCGGTCCCGACGTCGCTGAACGACCCGGGGTCCACGACGAACGCGCCGCTGTCGGTGGTGACACGCACGCACGCGTGTCCGTACCTGGTCAACGTGAGGCTCATGGGGCCATCCTGCCGAGATCCGGACGAGTCCGCCCTTCCGGGACGGCGCGGCGCGACGCAGGCACGCCGTGTCGCGCCGGGGTTTCGTGCGGGCCCACCCGCCCGGATACGGTTGCGGCGTGCTGGTCCTCGGTGTGTGCAGCCTCAAGGGTGGAGTGGGCAAGACCTCCGTGACGCTGGGGCTCGCCTCCGCGGCGCTCGAGCGCGGCCTGCGCACGCTCGTGGTCGACCTCGACCCGCAGGGCGACTCGACCATGGCGCTGGGCACGGCGCGCGGCACGGGCGACGTGGCGTCGGTGCTCGACGACCCGTCGGCCGAGTCCGTGGCGGGCGCGACCGCGCCGTCGTCCTGGGCGCAGCACGGCCTCGACGTGCTGGTCGGCTCCGAGCGCTCCGTCATGCACGACCGTATCGACGACGCGGACGCCGACCGGCTGCGCTACGCGCTGTCGTGGGTGAGCGGCTACGACCTCGTGCTCATCGACTGCCCGCCCTCGCTCGGCGGGCTCACGCGCACCGGGCTGACCGCGTGCGACCGCGCCGTGGTGGTGACCGAGCCGGGGCTGTTCGCCGTGATGGCGGTCGGCCGCGCCATGCGGACGATCGACGAGCTGCGGCGCGGGCCGGCGCCGTCGCTGCAGCCGCTCGGCATCGCGGTCAACCGGGTCCGCGCCCGGTCGATCGAGCAGGCGTACCGCCTCGAGGAGCTCCAGACGCTGTACGGGCCGCTCGTGCTGTCCCCGAGCATCCCCGAGCGCGCGGCGCTCCAGCAGGCCCAGGGGGCGGCCCAGCCGGTGCACGCGTGGCCCGGGGCCGCGGCGGCCGAGCTCGCGGGCGTCTTCGACCAGCTGCTCGAGCGCGCGCTGCGCGCGCCGCGTCGCTGACGCCTCCCGCCGAGCGGCGACCCAGGCCTGGAGCCGCGCACGCGACGAGGTCCGGCAACCCCGAAGGGGTACCGGACCTCGTGACGTCGTACGGGTCAGCCGACCGAACGCGCCTGGCGCCGCAGCGCGAGCTCGTCCTGCGGCGCGGGGGCCGCGGTGTCGTCGTCGGCGCGCTCGGTCGGCAGCTGCGCGAGCGTGCCCTCGACCTCGCGCCACACCCGGCCGACGGCGATGCCGAAGACGCCCTGGCCGCCCTGCACGAGGTCGATGACCTCGTCGGCGGACGTGCACTCGTAGACGCTCGCGCCGTCGGACATGAGCGTGATCTGGGCGAGGTCCTCGACGCCGCGCTCCCGCAGGTGCCCGACGGCCGAGCGGATCTGCTGCAGCGAGACCCCGGTGTCGAGGAGCCGCTTGACCACCTTGAGGACGAGGATGTCGCGGAAGGAGTACAGCCGCTGCGTGCCGGAGCCCGTGGCGGGCCGGACGGACGGCTCGACCAGCCCCGTGCGCGCCCAGTAGTCGAGCTGGCGGTAGGTGATGCCGGCGGCCCGGCAGGCCGTGGGCCCGCGGTAGCCGGTGGCGACGTCGAGGTCCGGCAGGTCGTCGTCGAACAGGAGACCCTGCGCGTGGTGCGGGATCGCGCCGGCGCCGTCGGCGCTCTCGTTGCTGATCACGGGGGTCCTCCCTCGACGTCCACCGGTGTGGCGGACGCTCTCTTCCGGAACTTCTGCAACGCTAGGCCCGCGGGGTCGGGGGCGCAACGAACGACTCCCGGCGTGTCGCGTGCGCCACGTCTCACCCTCAGGTGGACGTCGAAGGTTGGCGTCACCCGGGCGGGTCAACCGCCACGGCCACCGGCGTCGGGACCCGGCTCCTGCCCCGTCTCGAAGTCCTGGGCCGAGACGTGGTCGAGGAACTCGCGGAACTCGGCGAGGTCGTCCTCGTCCGCGGCCGGCCGGACCTCCACCCCCGCCAGCGCGACGACCTCCGCGGAGCACAGCACGGGGCACGCGAACCGCAGCGCGACGGCGATCGCGTCGGACGCGCGCGCGTCGACCCGACGCCCCGTCGTGAGCACGAGCGCCGCGTGGAACACGCCGTCCTCGAGCCGCGTGATCTCCACGTGCCCCACGCGGGCCCCCACGGCGAGGAGGGCGTCCCGCAGCAGGTCGTGCGTCATGGGGCGCGGCGGCACGATCCCGGCCTGCGCCGACGCGATCGCCGACGCCTCGGCCGGGCCGATGAGGATCGGCACGATCAGCGCAGCGTCCGGGTCCAGCAGGAGCACGACGATCTCGTCGTCGGCCAGGTGCGTGCGCACGCCGACGACCTCGACCGGGACCATCTCGGGTTCGACGCCGCCCACGCCCCCCACGCTACGTCCCCGCCCGCTCCCCGGCCGCCCGAGGGACCGGATGCGGCAGGCGCCCGGTCAGGGCGCGATGTCGTGGACCGCGGAACGCACCAGCGCGGTGTGCATGCGCGCGCACAGCTCGCCGACCTCGGCGGCGAGCGTCCCGGCCCGCGCGCGGGCGGAGACGCTGCGCTGCCCGCGCCACGGTGCGACGACCTGGTCGACGAGGTCCGCCTGCCTGTCGGCCGCGGCACGGAACGCCCGCAGGTGCCGCGGGTCGATGCCGTGGTCCGCCAGCGCGGCCGCCACCAGCACGACCTCGCGCGCCCACGGGTCGAAGACGCCGCGCGGCCCGGGCCGGAGCACCCCTTGGCTCACGAGCTCGTCGACCACCTCGACGTCGACGCCCGCGTCCTGCGCGAGCCGCGCCGCCGTGAGCCGGTCGGGCGTCGGCGCGACCCCGTCGCGCGTCGCGAGCCGCGCGCGCGGGGGCCGCTCGTCGTCCTCGCCCGCGTCGAGCGCCGCGAGGCGCTCGCCGATGACCTTGAGCGGCATGTACTTGTCCCGCTGCTGGCGCAGCACGAACCGCAGCCGCTCGACGTCCGCGGGCGAGTACTGCCGGTAGCCCGCGGGCGTGCGCACGGGCGCGACCAGGCCCTGCTCCTCGAGGAACCGCAGCTTCGACGTCGTCACCGCCGGGAACTCGATCCGCAGCGCGGCGAGCACGTCCGAGATCCGCATCGACGCGCGCCGCGAGATGCCCCGCGGCCACGGCTCGGGCGTCGTCTCCCCCGCGACCTCGCCCTCGGTCGCGGCCTGCGTCACCGCGCGCTCAGGACGCGTCACGGTGCGGGCTGGGGTGGAACGTCATGCGGTACTTGCCGATCTGGACCTCGTCGCCCGGGCGCAGCGCGACGGCGTCGATGCGGGTCCGGTTGACGTACGTGCCGTTGAGCGAGCCGATGTCCCGCACCACGAACTGCAGCCCGTCGCGCACGAACTCGGCGTGCTTGCGGGACACCGTGACGTCGTCGAGGAAGATGTCGGCGCTCGTGCTGCGGCCCGCGGTCGTCCGCTCGGCGTCCAGCAGGAACCGCGCACCCGAGCTCGGCCCGCGCTGCATGATCAGCAGCGCCGACGTGGGCGGCAGCGCGTGCACCGCCGCGGACTCGTCGCTCGTGAGGCCGACCGCCGGGGCCTCGACGTCGACCGGCTCCACCGAGCCGAAGCTGACGGTCGTGTCGGGGCCGTCCCCCCGGTACGCCGGCAGGCCGCCGTCCGGCAGCCGTCGATCGTCGCTCATGCGCACCTCCCGTGTCGGTCTCGGGCGCGGCGCGGCGTTCTCGCCCCGGGCCCGGCCTGTGCGGGACTCACCCTATGCGGTGTCGACGCAGGTGCGCAGCCCACGACGCCCGCCACGCGGGTGACACCCCGTGCTGCGCGGCACGCCCGGGATCAGTCGCCGCCCTCGACGGGCGTCGCGTGGACCGGGTCCGGCAGCACACGGACCGCCGAGACCTCCACGTGGTCCGACTTCTCGACGGTCGCGCGGCCGCCGTCCGCACGCACGCGCGCGGCGGCGCCTCCGGGGATCTCGAGCGCCGGGGCGATCGTGTCGGGGTCGCCGATGACCGTCCAGCGGTACGGCGACTCCAGCGCGACGCCGTCCAGCAGGACCCCGTCGCGGCCGCCCGTGAACGCGCTGCTCGCGGTGATCCGCTGCCCGTTGAGCTCGATCGCCTCGGCGCCCGCGTTCCGCAGCTCCTCGAGGACGTGCAGCATGGTGGCGGGGCGGATCGCCCCGTCGACGTCGGTCAGCGTGATCCGCACGCCGGGGCCGGTCGCCGGCAGGCGCCCGGTGAGGATGCCCTGCATCGCGGCCGTGCGGCGCGCGGCGTCGAGGGCGGCCTGCTGCCGGTCGGACCCCGACAGCAGCTCGTCGCGCTCGCGCTGCAGGTCGCGCGACTCGCGCTCGAGCTCGTCGGTGCGGGTCGTGGTCTCGTCGAGCAGGCGCACGAGGTCGTTCTGCCGCAGCGCGCCGAGCTGCGTCTCGGACGTCTGCCGCACCTGCACGACGAGCGCGAAGCCGAGCAGAGCGCACAGGGCCGCGGTGAGCAGCTGACCCTGCGTCGTCCGCGGTCGCATCGCGTGGCCGAGGCGCGACCAGCCCGAGCGCGCGGGACGCACGACGGGCGCGTGCGGCGTCCCGCCCGCGGCGCTCCCCTCGGCTGCGGGGTCCGTGGCGGCGGGGCCCTCGGCGGCCGGCCCCTCGGCGGGGCGCTCGCCGGCGGACGTGTCCGTCGTGGGGTCCTGGGCACCGCCGTCGGCGCGGGCCTTCGCCGGCACGACGCGACGCACGGGCACGGTCGGCGGCGCCTCGCGCACGGCGTCGGAGCGCTCGTCCGCGGCACCGCCCAGGCCGAGCGGGTCCGACGGGTCGATCACCGGCCCCTCGTCGGGAAGCTCACGTCCACCGGGCCAGTCGTCCGCGGGCCGGGGCGCCTGGTCGTCGGTCATGCCTTGAACAGGTGCCGACGGATCGAGGCCGCGTTCGAGAAGATCCGGATGCCGAGCACGACGATCACCGCGGTCGTCATCTGCGACCCGACGCCGAGCTGGTCGCCGAGGAACACCACGAGGGCCGCGACCACGACGTTCGACAGGAACGACGTGAGGAAGACACGCTCGTCGAAGATCCCGTCGAGGTAGGCGCGCAGGCCGCCGAACAGCGCGTCGAGCGCCGCGACCACCGCGATCGGCAGGTACGGCTGGAGCTCGGCCGGGACGGTCGGCTCGATGACGAGGCCCGCGACGACCCCGAGCACGAGACCGATCAGCGCGATCACCGGGCCTCCTCCTGGTCGGGACGGGACGACCCTGCCACATCCCGCGGGGACGACCCAAGGACGTCGTGCTCCTCGGGCGCCGGGTCCGCGTCGTCCGTCGTCTCGTCGTCACCCGCGACGCGGGCGGAGCGCAGCGCGATCTGCCCGCGACCGGGCAGGTCGAGCGTGCGTTGCGACGACATCGCGACGTCGATGCCGTACTGCGACAGCGACGCGAGGTGCTGCCCGGCGGACGTCCGTGCCAGGGCGGTCTGCATGGCGACGGCGTCACCGATCGCCTCGACCGTGTACGGGCTGCTCAGCGCGGTGCTGTCGACGAGCACCGCGGCGCCCGCGCTGCGGATCGCCGTCGTCGACGTGATCCGCTCGCCGTTCACCGCGACGGCCTCGGCCCCCGCGGCCCACAGCCCGTTGACCAGGACCTGCAGGTCGACGTCGAGCACGTAGGAGCTCGCGTCGTCCGCCGCCGCGTTCGCGTCGGGGACGCCGTCGGTCAGCACCACGCGCACGCCCGGCCCGGTGACGGGCACGACGCCCGCGGCGACCGCGTCGCGCTGCAGCTGCGCGAACAGCTCGGGGTCGTCGGTCGACGCCGCCCGCTGCTGCAGGCGGGCGATCTCGGCGGAGAGCGCCGCGTTCCCGCGACGCAGCTCGTCGGCGGTCGCGGTCCTCTCGCGGATCTCGTTCTCCAGGAGCGTGCGCGCCTGCAACGCCTCGGGCGCCGGTCGCCGCAGCGCCACGGCGGCCGTCGCGGCGAACCCGCCGAGCGCGACAGCGAGGACGAGCAGCGCGACCGCGCCGCGGGCCGTCCGTCGCGGCGCCAGCCCGTCGGCGCGGCGCGCCGCGGCCTCCTGGTACCCCGGGTCGAGCGGCCGGCGGTAGACCTCGTTGATGAGGGTCATCGACGCGTCGGCGGCGCGGGACGTGGCCTGCGCGTGCCGACGGTTCACGGCGTCCTCGTCGCGCGCGACGCGCGGGCGTCCGCGTGCATGACCGCGGCCGCCTGCGTCAGGTACAGCGCGCCGGCGAACCAGTACAGGCCGACGCCCCACAGCGCGCACGCCCAGCCCACGACGCCGGCGGCGATGCCGACGGCCGACGGCCACTCGGACAGCAGCAGCAGCGGGAACGCGTACATGATCGCGAACGTCCCGGCCTTGCCCGCGAGGTGCACCCGCAGGGGCGGGTAGCCGGCGCGCGCGAGGACGAGCAGCATCACGGCGAGGACGACGTCGCGAGCGACGAGCACGACCACGAGCCACAACGGCACGATGCCGCGCCACGCGAGCGCGACGAGCGTGACGAGGATGAACAGCCGGTCGGCCGCGGGGTCGAGCATCTGCCCGAGCCGCGTGACCTGGTGCATGCGGCGCGCGAGCACGCCGTCGAGCCAGTCGCTCGCGCCGGAGACCGCGAGCACGACGAGGGCCCACGCGTCATGGCCCTCCGCCACGAGCCACGCGAAGACCGGCACCAGCAGCAGCCGTGCCAGGCTGATCACGTTCGGCACGGTGAGCACGCGTGCACTGACCGGCGAGTCCTCCGCCACGACCTCCCCCGTCGACGTCCTGCGGTGATCCTATGCCTGCGCAGGTCGCGGGCGGTGCCGCGTCCACGGCGCGGGCTCGCGCGGCAGCCGCCGACGCGTCCCGCGGCCCGACGTCCCGCGCGTGACCGGTCGGCGGCTGGCAGGCTCGACGCATGACCGACGAGCCGTCCGCCGCCGCGATCGACCGGCTGCTGCGCACGCCCGCGCGCTGGGCGGTCGTCGGCCTGTCCGGGAACACCGGGCGTGCCGCGTACGGCGTCGCGGCGTACCTGCAGCGGCTCGGTCACACGATCGTCCCCGTCCACCCGGCGGCACCGACCGTGCACGGTGCGCGCGGTCACGCACGGCTGCGCGACCTGCCGGAGCCGCCCGACGTCGTCGACGTCTTCGTCAACAGCGCACGCGCCGCCGCGGTGGTCGACGAGGCGGTCGCGGTCGGCGCCCGGGCGGTCTGGCTGCAGCTCGGCGTGCACGCCGACGCCGCCGTGGCCCGCGCCCGCGCCGCGGGCGTGCTGGTCGTGCAGGACGCCTGCCCCGCGATCGAAGGCCGCGCGCGCGGCCTCGGGTGACGCGGACGGCGCGCGGTCGTCGCCCCCTGTGCGCGACGTCACCCGGCGCCGTCCGGGGATGCGCTCGACACGGGCGGTAGGCTGTCCTGGACAACTGGAGTCTGTCGCATCCCCTCTCGTGGGGCGGACGCCGGCGCAGCCGGCAGCCACCGCCCGCATCGTGCAACGTGCGTGCGCCGTCGGATCGGCGCGTGGTCTGGAACCGGGGCGAGCGACGTCGGGCACCGTCGTGACGACGCCCCGGACCTCCCCCACTGCCACCGGAACGGTTTCCCGCATGAGCTCTGCGCTGCCCGCTGCCCTCCCCACGTCCGCCACGGCCCCCGAGACCGGCACGTTCGCCGACCTGGGCCTGGCCCCCGACATCCTGTCCGCCGTCACGCGCCTCGGCTTCACCGCGCCGACCCCGGTGCAGGCCCGCACGATCCCCGCGCTGCTCGCGGGCCGCGACGTCGTCGGCGTCGCCCAGACGGGCACCGGCAAGACCGCGGCGTTCGGCCTGCCGCTGCTGCAGCGCGTCGACCCGACCCTCGCCGCCGTGCAGGTGGTCGTGCTGACGCCGACGCGTGAGCTCGCGATGCAGGTCGCCGACGCGATCACGTCGTTCGCCGCCGACATCGACGGCCTGCAGGTCGTCGCGGTGTACGGCGGCTCGCCGTACCTGCCGCAGCAGCGCGCCCTCGCGCGCGGCGCCCAGGTCGTCGTGGGCACGCCGGGCCGCGTCATCGACCACATCGACCGCCGCACGCTCAAGCTCGCCGACGTCAAGTTCCTCGTGCTCGACGAGGCCGACGAGATGCTGCGCATGGGCTTCGCCGAGGACGTCGACCGCGTCCTGTCGGGGACCCCCGCGGGCCGCCAGGTCGCGCTCTTCTCCGCGACGATGCCCCCGCAGATCCGCCGCGTCGCCGACAAGCACCTGGTCGACCCCGTGTCGGTGGCCGTCTCGCGCCAGTCGTCGACGGTCGAGTCCGTCCGCCAGACGTACGCCGTGGTGCCGTTCCGCCACAAGACCGGCGCGCTCGCGCGCGTGCTCGCCGTCAGCGAGGCCGAGGCGGCGATCGTGTTCGTCCGCACCCGCGAGAACGCCGAGGAGGTCGGCAACGCGCTCGTGCAGCGCGGCGTCGCCGCGGCCCACATCTCGGGCGACGTCGCGCAGGCGGACCGCGAGCGGATCGTCGAACGGCTGCGCTCGGGCCAGCTCGACGTCCTCGTCGCGACCGACGTCGCCGCGCGCGGGCTCGACGTCGAGCGCATCGGCCTGGTCGTCAACCTCGACCTGCCGCGCGAGCCCGAGGCCTACGTGCACCGCATCGGGCGCACCGGCCGCGCGGGCCGCTCGGGCGAGGCGCTGACGTTCGTCACGCCCGCCGAGCGCTCGCGCCTGCGCCAGATCGAGCGGACCACCCGCACGTCGCTCACCGAGATCACCATCCCGACGCCCGCGCAGGTCAGCGCCCACCGCGCCGCCGCCCTGCTCGGCAAGACCGCCGACCGCATCGCCGCCGGACGCCTCGAGGTCGTGCGCGACGCCGTGCGCGAGCACATCGAGGCGAACCCGGGCATCGACCTCGTCGACCTGCTCACCGCCGTCGCCGCGCTCGCGGTGGGCGACGACGGTCCGGTCGCCGCGACCGACGGCGAGGACCTGGACAGCGCCGTGCAGCACGCGCGCGAGACGCGCACCGAGGAGTCCCGCGGCGGTCACGTCGCCGGGGCGCGGCGGCGCGCGACGACCACGGGCCCCAGCGGCAACCCGCGCTACCGCGTGGCCGTCGGGCACCGCGACGGCCTGCAGCCGGGTGCGCTCGTCGGGGCGCTCACCGGCGAGGGCGGCCTCACCGGCAAGGACGTGGGCCGCATCGACATCTACGGCAGCTTCGCGCTCGTCGACATCCCCAACGGCCTGACGCCCGAGGCCGTCGACAAGCTCGCCCGCACGCGCGTCGCGGGCCGGCCCCTGCACATCCGCGTCGACACCGGCGGCCCGACCGGCCCCCGGGCGCGCGTCGCCCGTCGCGCGGGGACCGCGTGCACCGCACGCACTGACACGACGCACGCACGCACGAGGGGCGCCACCGCCACGGTGGCGCCCCTCGTGCCGTCCCGGGCCTCGCACCGGCACGACGCCGCCGGACCGCGGCCGTCCCGGTCATGCCAGGTCGCGGTCTCAGCGCAGCGCGGTCCGCGGGTCCGTCCTCGCCTGGGCGCGCAGCAGCACCATCTCCACCTCACGCAGCACGTCGTGCGCGTCGCGCAGACCGCGCACCGAGCCCAGCACGCCGACCGCGAGCCGCGGCCCGACGTCCCGCCGCAGGCGCTCGAGCAGCTCCTTGAGCCGCTCCGGCATGCCGTCGGGGCCGACGTCGTCCACGAGGATCACGAAGTCGTCCTCGGCCGTGCGCGCGGTGGTGTCGCCCTCGCGCAGCGGGCGGCGCAGCTGACGCACGACCTCGCGGTGCACGTCCGGGCCGGGGTCGTCGTCGCCGACGCGCTCCTGGACGCGCACGAGCGCGACCGCGCAGTCGTACGAGGGCGACCGTCGGCAGCGCAGCAGCGCGGCGCCCAGCCGGTCGAGCAGCAGCAGGCGGTTGACGAGCCCCGTCTCGGGGTCGTGCAGCGCGTCGCGCTGCAGCGCGATCTCGGCCTCCTTGCGCTCGGTCACGTCCACGAGGGTGCCCACGAGCCGGGCGGGGCAGCCCGCGTCGTCCAGGACCGTGACGGCACGGCACATCATCCAGCGGTAGTCGCCCGACTGCGTGCGCACGCGGTGCTCGAGCTCGAGCGGTGTGCCGCCGCCGCCGAGCTGCGCCGCGATGGCCGCGGACAGCTCGTCCCGGTCGGCCGGGTGCACGCGCTCGAGCCACTCGGCGGGCTGGTCGCCGATCACCTCGTCGGCGTAGCCGAGGGTCTGCTTCCAGCGCGGCGAGTAGTAGACCGTGCCGGCCGACACGTCCCAGTCCCACGTGCCGTCGTGCGCGGCCATCGACGCGAGCGCGTACCGCTCCTCGCTCTCACGCACCGTGTCGGCCAGCGCGCGCTCGCGGGCCGCGGCCTGCTCGAGGGCCTTGCGCTGCTCGCGCAGCGACGCGAGCAGCCGCTCCTGGTCGAGCGCGACCGCGAGCAGCGCCGCCCAGTGGTTGAACCGGTCCCGCGGCTGCGTCGAACGGGTCTCCACCGTGCCGTCGATCGCGAGCAGGCCCCAGTCGCTGCCGCCGAACGTGACGGGGACGACGAACGTCAGCTCGTTCGAGCCCACCGTGCCCGCCCGGGTGAGCGCGGGCGGCGGGAACTGGCTCGCGGTGGTCCGCACGCCCACGAGCCGCGAGAGCGTGCCCGTCGTGTCGTGCACGCCGACGATCTCCATCTCGCGGTCGCCCGGGCCGCGGTCGTTGCTGGCCCACAGCCCGAGGCACGCGTGGCCGCGCACGCCGCGCGGCAGCCAGCCCAGCGCGCGGGGGCTCGCCCCGTCGCCGCGCAGCAGGTCCATGTCGACCTCGTACTGGTCGACGATCGTGCGCTCGAGCTGGCCGCTGCGCGCGAGCATCGCGCGCGTGCAGCCCTTCGTCACGGCGAGCAGGACGTCGGTCACCGCGCGGCGCAGGGCCGGCGCGTTGTCGGCGCGCGCGGGCGGCAGCGCCGCGACCCGCCGGCACTCGACCGTGCGCAGCACCGTGACCATCTGCTCGAGCGCCTCGGGGTGCGGCTGCAGGGCCGCCGTGAGGTCCGACAACCGCCCGAGCGCGGCGGGCGCCGGCGCCGTCCCGCGCTCGGCGGCCACGTCGAGGGGCTCCTCCACCGCGCGCCACCACGCCTCGCGCGCGTCGTGGCCCGACCGCCGCGCCGTGCCGGACCCGACGGGACCGGCGAACGCGACGTCCGCGAGCCGGCGCAGGAGCGCTCCCCCGACGGCGTCCTCGTCGACGGGCACCGCCGTCGCGGGGGACGTCACCTCGGTGCACCCGCACGACTCGCGGACCACGAGCGAGGACGCCACGCGGTGCTCGCCCGGGGCGACGTCGTCGCCGTGCATGCGCGCGAGCAGCAGGTGCACGGCCTGCTCCCCGACGCGACCGAAGTGCGGGTCGACGGTCGACAGCCGCGGGCTGACGCGCGCGCCCGAGTCGGCGTGGTCGAACGCCACGACCGCCTGGTCACGCGGCAGGACCAGGCCGTGCGACCGCAGCGCGCGCTGGAAGCCGACCGCGTTACGGTCGGTCGCGGCGATGACCGCGGTCGTCGGCGTGCCGGCCGCGAGCATGCGCGCCGCGGCGTCGGCACCTCCGAGCTCCTGGTTGTCCGAGGCCTCGTACCACCACGCGTCGTCCGACTCGATGCCGTGCTCGGCGAGCGTCGACCGGTAGGCGGCGAACCGCTCGCGCATGTCGCGCTGGCCGAGGTTCCCCAGGAACCCGATCGCGGTGTGCCCGTGCCACAGCAGGTGCTCGACCGCCTCCCGGACGCCGCCGACGTTGTCCGGCACGACCACGGGGTCGTCCGGGTGGGCCGGGTCCTCGCTGATGAGCACGACCGGGACGCCCCACTCGCGCACGGCCGCGAGCCGCTCGGCGCTGAGCGACTTGCCGATGACGACGAGCCCGTCCACCGCCCCCAGCGCGACCGGCGTGTCGAGGACCGACTCGTCGGGGTAGCGCTCCCGGTCCAGCCCCGCGGGGTACGTCTGGACGGCGACGACCCGGTGCCCGGCACCGCGCGCGGCACGCGCCACGCCGGCGATCAGCGCCCCGAAGTAGAACCCGCCGACGACCGGCGACAGCACGCCGATCGTCCGTCGCACCGTGGCGGGAACCCCCCGTCGGACCGTCACCATGTCCCACCTCTCGCCCACGCCGTCGGAGCCGAGCTGATGCATTTCACCCGCAACGGGCGCAAGACTAGGTGATCGTGGTCACTCCTGCACATGACACCGGCAAAGATGCTGTCTCTCCCGCGACCGGGGCGCAGCCCGTCGTCGGCGGCCCCGGGGCCCGCCGTCCGACCATCACCGACGTCGCCAAGGCCGCGGGGGTGTCGATCGCCGTCGTGTCGTACGCGCTCAACGGCCGCCCCGGCGTGTCGGCCGCGACGCGCGAGCGCGTCCTGCGCGTCGCGGACGAGTTCGGGTGGCGCCCCAGCGCGGCCGCGCGCTCGATGCGCTCGGGCCCCCGCGCGGTCGGGCTCGTCGTCGACCGCGGGCTGACCGGCCCGGCCGGGTACGGCGCGCACGTCCTCGAGCTCGTGGTCGCGCTCCAGGAGGTGCTCGCGACGCGCGGGCTCGCGCTCGTGCTCCAGGTCGTCGAGGACCTGCCGGCGGCGGTCGGCCTCTACGGCGAGTGGTGGGCAGAGCGGCGGTTCGACGTCATGGTCGTCACCGACGTGCGCGCCGAGGACCCCCGGCTCGACGCGCTGCGGCGCCTGAGGATCCCGGCGGTGGTCGTCGGCGGCGGCGACGTGCCGGGCGAGGTCGCGAACGTCCACGTCGACGACGAGCTCGCCGCCGAGCGGGTCGGCCGCTACCTCATCGAGCTCGGGCACCGTCGTGTCGGGGTGGTCACGGGGCCGGCCGCGCTCCTGCGGACGCGCGCGCGGACCGCCGGGCTGCAGCACGCGCTCGACGCGGGCGGCGCCGTGCTGGTGCACGAGCCGACCGCCGGCTCGCCGGAGGAGGCGGCCGCCGCCGCGCGTCGCCTGCTCACCGGGGACCAGCCGCCCACGGCCGTGGTGTTCGACACCGACCACATGGCCGTGGCCGCGCTCGACGTCGCGCGTCGCACCGGACTGGCCGTCCCGTGGGACGTGTCGGTGGTCGCGCTGTCGGACTCGCCGCTGTGCCGGCTCGCCACGCCCTCGATCACGGCGCTCCCCTCGGTGCACGCCGACCTGGGGACGGCCGTCGGCGAGGCCGTGCTGGCGGTGCTCGACCAGCAGCCGTCACCCGTGCGGCACATCGAGATCGGTGGTCTGGCGGTGCGGGGCAGCACGGGTCCGCGCTCGCGGTGAGCCGAGGGGTGGACCGGCTGGGACGGTCGCGCGGACGTGGCCCGAGTGAGCGCTCACTTCGCTCTGACCTGGGCAGATGCAGGTCAGAGCGGGTGAACCGCGGATAACGATTGGGTAACGCGGCCGTCCCTAAACGATTCGCGACGATCCCGTCGACGCCGCGTCGTGAAGGAATGCGCAGCAGTCGCCGAGGACTCGTCCTGGGCGACGCGTACCCGTCGCCGCCGAGGGCCGGGTACGACCACCGACCCTGCGGAGGACCCGTGTCCACACACGGCAATCGAACGGCTCGACGGCGCTGGCGCGCCGTCGCGACCGCGGCGACGGCGACGGCGCTCGTCGCCGTGCCGCTGACGCTCGCGAGCACGGCGGCCACGGCCGCCGAGGCGCACGTCGACAACCCGTACGCCGGCGCCAAGCAGTACGTGAACCCCACGTGGGCGGCGACGGTTGAGAGCGCTGCCACACGTGCCGGCGACCCGACGCTGGCGGCCCAGATGCGCACGGTGGCCAAGCAGCCGACCGCCGTGTGGATGGACCGCATCAGCGCGATCACCGGCAACGCGGACGGCAACGGCCTGAAGTTCCACCTCGACGAGGCGCTCAAGCAGAAGTCCGGCAGCCAGCCGCTGGTCTTCAACCTCGTGATCTACAACCTGCCCGGGCGCGACTGCTTCGCGCTCGCGTCGAACGGCGAGCTGCCCGCCACCGCGGCCGGTCTCACGCGCTACCAGACGGAGTACATCGACCCGATCGTCGACCTGCTGTCCGACCCGAAGTACCAGGACCTGCGGATCGCGGCGACCATCGAGCCCGACTCGCTGCCGAACCTGGTGACGAACATCTCCGAGCAGGCCTGCCAGCAGTCCGCGCCCTACTACCGCGAGGGCGTCAAGTACGCGCTCGACGAGCTCAAGACGCTGCCGAACGTCTACACGTACCTCGACGCGGCACACTCCGGCTGGCTGGGCTGGGACTCGAACTCGGGCCCGACCGCCAAGCTGTTCGCGGAGGTCGCGAAGAGCACCAAGAAGGGCTTCGCGTCGATCGACGGCTTCGTCACGAACACCGCGAACTCGACGCCGCTCGCCGAGCCGTTCCTGCCGAACCCGAACCTCCAGGTCGGCTCGGCTCAGGTCCGCTCGGCCAAGTTCTACGAGTGGAACCCGGACTTCGGCGAGCACGCGTGGACCGCGCAGCTGCACCGCCTGCTGGTCGCGGAGGGCTTCCCGGCGTCGACGGGCATGCTCATCGACACCTCGCGCAACGGCTGGGGCGGCCCGGACCGTCCGACGAAGGTCTCGACCAGCACCAACGTCGACACCTACGTCAACGAGTCGCGCATCGACCGCCGCAACCACCGCGGTGCGTGGTGCAACCCGCTGGGCGCCGGCATCGGCGAGCTCCCGCGGGCCACGCCGGCCGACGCGCCGGCGGACTCCTACCTCGACGCGTACGTGTGGATCAAGCCCCCGGGCGAGTCCGACGGCGCGTCGAAGGAGATCCCGAACGACCAGGGCAAGAGCTTCGACCGCATGTGCGACCCGACCTACGTCGCCCCCAAGCTGAGCAACCTGCCGACGGGCGCCACGCCCGACGCCCCGCTCGCGGGCCAGTGGTTCGAGGCGCAGTTCAAGACGCTGGTCAAGAACGCGTACCCGGTCATCCCGGCCGACGGCACGACGCCCACGCCGACCCCGACGCCCACGCCGACGCCCACGCCGACGGTCACGCCGACGCCCACCCCGACGCCGACACCGACGGTCACCCCGACGCCCACGCCGACGCCGACGGTCACCCCGACCCCGACGCCGACCGTGACGCCGACCCCCACGCCCACGCCCACGCAGAACCCGGGCGGCACGTGCAGCGTGAGCTACACGGCCAGCAGCTGGAACTCGGGCTTCACGGCCTCGGTCCGCGTGAAGAACACGGGGACGTCCGCGCTGTCGGCCTGGACGCTGCGGTTCTCGTTCGCCAACGGCCAGACCGTCCAGCAGGGCTGGAGCGCCACGTGGGCGCAGTCCGGCTCCACGGTGACGGCGACCAACGCCGCGTGGAACGGTGCGCTCGCACCGGGCGCGTCGGTGGACATCGGCTTCAACGGCACCCACTCGGGCACCAACACGGCACCGACGTCCTTCACGCTCAACGGCACCACCTGCCAGGTGGGCTGACGAGCCCCCGGACGCCGACGCGTCCGACGTGACGACGAAGGGCCCTCCCGGACCGCTCCGGGAGGGCCCTTCGCGGCGGGTCCGCCACCGGCGGTCCCGCTCCCCCGACCCGCTCCTCGCACCCAGGAGAACCGTGACCAGCTCTCGCGTGCGCCGCGTGCGCACCGCGCTCGGAGGCGTCCTCGCCGCCGGCGCCCTCGCCCTCCCCCTCGCGCTGTCGGCAGCCCCCGCGCAGGCCGCCGCGACACCCGACTGGCTGCACACGCGCGGCAACCAGATCGTCGACGCCTCCGGCAAGGAGGTGTGGCTGACCGGCGTCAACTGGTTCGGCTTCAACGCCTCCGAGCGCGTGTTCCACGGCCTGTGGTCGGCGAACATGCGCACGCTGACCAAGGGCATCGCCGACCGCGGCATGAACGTCGTGCGCGTGCCGATCTCGACGCAGCTGCTGCTCGAGTGGAAGGCCGGCACGTTCCTCAAGCCGAACGTCAACGAGTACGCCAACCCCGAGCTCGCGGGCCTCAACAGCCTGCAGATCTTCGAGAAGTGGCTCGACATGTGCGAGGAGTACGGCCTCAAGGTGTTCCTCGACGTGCACAGCGCCGAGGCCGACAACTCCGGCCATGTCCACCCCGTGTGGTGGAAGGGCACCATCACCACCGAGGACGTGTACACCGGGTGGGAGTGGGCCGCGACGCGCTGGAAGGACGACGACACGATCATCGGCGCGGACATCAAGAACGAGCCGCACGGCACGCAGGGCTCGACCGAGCGCGCCAAGTGGGACGGGTCGACCGACAAGGACAACTTCAAGCACTTCGCCGAGACGGCGTCGCGCAAGGTGCTCGCGATCAACCCGAACTGGCTGGTCTTCATCGAGGGTGTCGAGGTCTACCCCAAGCCGGGCGTGCCGTGGACGTCGAGCGGCCTGACGGACTACTACGGCACGTGGTGGGGCGGGAACCTGCGCGGCGTGCGGGACTTCCCGATCGACCTCGGGGCGAACCAGGACCAGCTCGTGTACTCGCCGCACGACTACGGGCCGCTCGTGTACGAGCAGAAGTGGTTCGCGGGCGACTTCGACCGCGCGAGCCTCGAGCGCGACGTGTGGGACCCGAACTGGCTGTACCTGCACAAGGAGAACACCGCTCCGCTGCTCATCGGCGAGTGGGGCGGGTTCATGGACGGCGGCCGCAACGAGCGCTGGATGGTCGCGCTGCGCGACCTCATCGCCGACCGTCGCCTGAGCCACACGTTCTGGGTGCTCAACCCGAACTCCGGCGACACCGGTGGTCTGCTCGGCTACGACTGGGCGACGTGGGACGAGGAGAAGTACGCGCTGCTGAAGCCCGCGCTGTGGCAGCAGGGCGGCAAGTTCGTGGGGCTCGACCACGACGTGCCGCTCGGCGGCGTCGGCAGCGCGACCGGCATCTCGCTGTCGCAGGCCACGGGCGGCGGCCCGTCCCCGACCGCCACGCCGACGACCACGCCCACCCCCACGCCGACGCCCACGCCGACGCCGACGCCGACGCCGAGCGTCACCCCCACCCCGACCACCACACCCACGCCGACCGCGAGCCCCACCACGCCCACGGGCTCGTGCACGGTGCGCTACACCGCGAGCTCGTGGAGCTCGGGGCTGACGGGTGCGGTGCGGCTGACGAACACGGGCGCGGCGCGGCAGTCCTGGACGCTGCGCTTCACGCTCCCCGCCGGCGTCACGGTCACGCAGGGCTGGGGCGGCACGTGGTCCCAGACGGGCGCGACCGTGACGGTCACGAGCGCGACCTGGAACGGCGCCCTCGCGAGCGGCGGCACGGCCGAGATCGGGTTCAACGCGTCGCACGGCGGCGGCACGCCCGGTGCGGCGTCCGGGTTCACGCTCGACGGGGCGGCCTGCACCGCGGCCTGACCGCGCGCGCGACGGCCCGGCACCTCCTCGTGAGGTGGCGGGCCGTCGCGGCCGCGGAGCCGGTGGTCAGGCGCGCGCGAGCGCGTCCCGCAGCGCCGCGAGGAGGTCGTCGACGTCCTGCGCGGTGGTGTCGAACGCGCACATGAGGCGCACGGTGCCGTCGGCGTGGTCCCAGTCGTAGAACCGCCAGCGACGGCGCAGCTCGGCCGCGACCGCGGCCGGCAGGCGGACGAACACCGCGTTCGCCTCGGTGGGCTGCGTGACGTCGAGGGTCCCGATCGCGTCGACGCCCGCGCGCAGGCGCGCGGCCATCGCGTTGGCGTGCGCGGCCGAGCGCAGCCACAGGTCGCCCTCGAGCAGCGCGACGAGCTGCGCCGACACGAACCGCATCTTCGAGGCGAGCTGCATGCCGGACTTGCGCAGGTACCCCACGCCGTCGACCGCGGCCGGGTCGAGCACGACCACGGCCTCGCCGAGCAGAAGCCCGTTCTTGGTGCCGCCGAGCGACACGACGTCGACGCCGCAGTCCGTGGTCAGCGCGCGCAGCGGCAGCCCGAGGCTCGCAGCCGCGTTCGCGAGCCGCGCGCCGTCGACGTGCACGCGCATGCCGAGCGCGTGGGCCTGGTCGCACAGCGCGCGCACCTGGTCGGGCGTGTACACCGTGCCGAGCTCGGTGGACTGCGTGAGCGACACGACGCCCGGCTGCGCGCGGTGCACGTCGCCGAAGCCCCACGCCTGCCGCTCGACGAGCCCGGGCGTCAGGCGTCCGTCGGGCGCGGGGACCGTGAGCAGCTTGAGGCCGCCGACGCGCTCGGGTGCCGCGTTCTCGTCGTTCTGCACGTGCGCGGCCTCGGTGCACACGACCGCACCCCAGCGCGGCAGCATCGCCTGCAGCGCGACGACGTTGGCACCCGTGCCGTTGAGCACCGGGTACGCGGTGGCCGACTCGCCGAGGTGACCCCGCACGACGTCCTGCAGGCGCTCGGTCCAGGGGTCGTCGCCGTACGCGGGGACGTGCCCGACGTTGGCGGCGACGATCGCGTCGAGGACCTCGGGGTGCACCCCCGCGTAGTTGTCGGAGGCGAAGTGGCGGGCGGGCTGCGGGTCGTTCACGGCACCAGTCTCGCCGACGCGGGCGCGTGGTCAGGCGCTCGTCGTGCGCCGCGGGGACCGCGCGGGCATGATCCGTGCAGCCCGACGCAGCGCAGGAGGACGGCATGACCCGCACGGCCCCCGACGACCCCCGTCCCGACCCGGACGCGGACGTCCCCGGCGACGGCCGGCACGAGACCTACACCGAGCGCATGGACCGCAACTGGGACGAGCTGCTCCAGGAGCTGCGCGTGACGCAGACCGGTGCGCAGATCCTCACCGGGTTCCTGCTGACCATCCCGTTCCAGTCGGGGTTCGCCGACCTCGACGCGTACCAGCGCGACCTGTACCTCGTGCTGGTCGTGCTCGCGGCGCTCGCGACCGTGCTGATCATCGCGCCCGTGTCGCTGCACCGGCTGCTGTTCCGCCGCCGCCTCAAGCCGCAGCTCGTCGACGCAGGCCACCGGTTCGCGCGCGGCGGCCTCGCGGCCCTCGCGCTCGTGCTCACGGGTGCGGTCATGCTGCTGTTCGACGTCGTGCTCACGCGTACGGCGGGCCGGGTCGCCGCGGGCGTGCTCGTGGTCGTGATCACGCTCGCGTGGGTCGTGCTGCCGCACGTCATCGCGCGCCGCGCCGACGACGACCCCGAGGCGCGACCCGGAGGCGACCACCGGGCCTGACGTCGCCGTCGACGACCCGTGCGACCAGGCCCGGACGCGACGACGCCCCGGCCCGCGCGCGGCGGACCGGGGCGTCAGGGGCGTGCGTCAGCCCTGGACGGCGCGCTTGAGGGCGCTGCCCGCGGTGATCTTCACGCGGTGACCCGCCGGGATCTCGAGCTTCTCGCCGGTCTGCGGGTTGACACCCGTGCGGGCGGCGCGGTCCGCGCTGGCCACCGCGAGGAAGCCGGGGATGGACACGCCGCCACCGGCGGCGAGCTGCTCCACGACGACCTCCTGGAAGGCCTTGAGGGCCTTGTCGGCGTCGGTGTTGGTCAGGCCGGCCTTGGCCGCGACGGCCTGGACGAGCTCGGTGCGGTTGACGCTCACGTCGGGTGCTCCTTGGTACTCGGTTCGCTGCCCCGGTCGATCACCGGCCGGGGCGGTGCCGCACGACGCGCGTGCGCACGGCCTCCGACCCTAACGGCGCGGAGCCCGCTCGGCGCACCGCGACGGGCGTGTCGCGTCAACGTCGGCCCCGCGCGCGGACGTCCTGCGCGCTGCGCGTCGTCACGACGCGCTCGGGTCCGATGCCGTGCGCGGCGGCGCGCTCGCAGCCCGCGCGGAGCCAGTCGAGCTGCCCGGGGGCGTGCGCGTCGGAGTCGATCGTGAACTCGCAGCCCGCGTCGACGGCGACCTGCAGCAGCGTGTGCGGCGGGTCGAGCCGGTCGGGGCGGCTGTTGATCTCGACGGCGACGCCGCGCTCGGCGCACGCGTCGAACACCGCACGGGCGTCGAAGTCGCTGGGCGGCCGCGGGCGCCCGGTCAGTCGGCGGCCCGTGCAGTGCCCGAGCACGTCGGTGCGCGGGTCGCGCACCGCGGCGAGCATGCGGCGTGTCATCGCGTCACGGTCCATGCGGAGCTTCGAGTGCACCGACGCGACGACGACGTCGAGCTCGTCGAGCAGGTCGGGGTCCTGGTCGAGCGTGCCGTCGTCGAGGACGTCGACCTCGATGCCGCTCAGCACCTCGAACGGCGCGACCGCGGGGCGCAGCGCGGCGAGCTGGTCGAGCTGGGCCCGCAGGCGTGCGGCGCTGAGCCCGTGGGCGACCGTGAGGCGCGGCGAGTGGTCGGTGACCGCGACGTACTCGCGCCCCAGCCCGAGGGCCGCCAGCACCATCTCCTGCACGGGCGCCGAGCCGTCGCTCGCCTCGGTGTGCGTGTGCAGGTCGCCGCGCAGCGCACCGTGCAGCCGGGCCGCGGCGTCCGGCAGCGCGTCGTCGGCGGCCCGGGCCTGCGCCTCGAGCTCGTCGAGCGTCGGGACGTCGCGGCCCGCGAGCACGCGTGCGACGACGTCGGCGGTCTTGGCCCCGACGCCCGGCAGGTCGGTGAGCGAACCCGCGTCCGTCAGCGCGGCGACGCGGTCGGCGGGCTGCGCCTCGACCGTGCGCGCCGCCGTGCGGTAGGCCTCCGAGCGGTAGCCGCTCGCCTGCGCGCGCTCGAGCAGGAACGCGACGCGCCGCAGCGCCGCGACCGCCTCCACGACGCGACCGTGCGGGTCGTCGTCCGTCACGACGCCGTCACGAGGCCTTGCTGCGGGCCTTGCGACGCGCGGGGGCCGCGTCCTCGGCGTCGGCGGCCTTCTTCGCCGGTGCCTTCTTCGCCGCCGACTTCTTCGCGGGCGCGTCCTTCGCCGCGGCCTTCGTCGTGGAGGACGCGGCCGTGCTCGCGCGGGCCTTCGCCGCGCCGCCGGTCGCGCCGCGCCCCGTCGACGACGTCCGCCTCGACGACCTCCCCGAGTCCGACCCCGCCGAGCCCTCGTCCGCGTCCTCGCCGCGCGCGGCGCGCGCCTTGTCGACCGACCGCTGCAGCGCCGCCAGCAGGTCCACGACCTCCGCCCCGCCCTCGGACGCGCCCTCCTCCTCCGGCGGGGACGCGGGGGCCTGCGTGTCCCCCGACGACACCTTCGCCGCGATCAGCTCCTCGAGCGCCGTGACGTACGCGTCCTCGTACTGGGACGGGTCGAAGTCCGCCGCGAGCGACTCCACGAGCGACGACGCCATCGTCAGCTCCTGCGGGCGCACGCTCACGTCGTCGTCGAGCACCGGGAAGTCGGCCTCGCGCACCTCGTCCGGCCACAGCAGCGTCTGCAGCACGATGACCTTGTCCCGCACGCGCAGCACCGCCATCGACTCGCGCTGCCGGATCGCGACCTTCACCACCGCGACGCGGTCCGTCTGCTCGAGCGCACCGCGCAGCAGCGCGTACGGCTTCGCCGCCGTGCGGTCCGGCTCCAGGTAGTACGTCTTCTGCAGCAGGATCGGGTCGACCTGCTCGGCCGGCACGAACTCCAGCACCTCGATCTCGCGCTCCGTCGACAACGGCAGCTGGTCGAAGTCCTCGTCCGTGAGCACGACCAGCTCGCCGTCCTCGGTCTCGTACCCCTTCGCGATGTCGGCCCACTCGACCTGCTCGCCGTCCAGGCTGCAGACCTTGCGGTAGCGGATGCGGCCACCGTCCTCGCGGTGCACCTGGTGCAGCCGCACCTCGTGCTCCCCCGTCGCGGCGTACAGCCGCACCGGCACGTTCACCAGGCCGAAGGCCACGGCGCCCTTCCAGATCGCCCGCACGCCACGTCCTCCTCGTCGCCGCCCGTGCAGCGCCGCACCTGGGCGCACACCGCGCCCGCAGCACCGTCCCCGGGCAGGATGGACCCGTGGAGCCCATGCTCGCCACCCCAGCGCCGAGAGGCACCGCGCTGCCGCGGGGCGCAGCCTGGGTGTTCGAGGTCAAGTGGGACGGCGTCCGGGTGCTCGCCGACGTCCGCGACGGCACGCTGCACCTCACGAGCCGCAACGGCCGCGACGTCACGCCCGCCTACCCCGAGCTCGCGGCCCTCGCGGACCTGGGGGACGTGCTCCTCGACGGCGAGGTCGTGCTCCTCGACGCCGGCGTCCCGTCCTTCGCGGCCCTCGCCGAGCGCATGCACGTGCGCGAGCCGCGCCGCGCCGCCGCGCTCGCCGCCGCCCGGCCCGTGACCTACCTCGTGTTCGACGTCCTGCGCCGCGACGGCCACGACCTCGCGCCGCTGCCGCTCGAGACGCGACGCGCGGTGCTCGACGCGCTCGACCTGCCCGACCACGTGCAGGCCTCCCCCTGGTACGACGACGGCGACGACCTGTGGCAGGTCACCCGGGAGCACGGGCTCGAGGGCGTCGTCGCCAAGCGCCGCGACGCGCCCTACCGTGCCGGGCGCCGCTCGGCGGACTGGGTCAAGGCCGCGCACCGCCGCACGCGCACCGCGCTCGTCGGCGGCTGGCGCCCGCAGTCCACCGGCACCGGGCACCTCGGCGCCGTGCTGCTCGGCGCACCCGACGCCGCGGGCGACCTGCGGTACCTCGGGCGCGCCGGCTCGGGCCTCACGACCCTGGGAGCCCGCGGCCTGCGCACCGTGCTGCAGACGCACGAGCGCGCCACCAGCCCGTTCGCCGACCCCGTGCCACCGGTCGACGCGCGCGGCACCGTGTGGGTCGAGCCCGTCGTCCTCGTCGACACCCGGTACCTCGTGCGCACGCCGTCGGGCCGGCTGCGTCAGCCCGTCGTGCGGGGCCTGCGCACCGACACGACGCCCGACCCGTGGGAGCAGGAGTGAGCGACCGCGCACCCACGCCGCGACGCGCCGCTCTCGGATGGCGAGCCCGCGTCGGTGCTGGCAGCGTGGACGTCACCCGGGCCGCAGCGGCCCGTACCCGCACGTGAAGGAGTGGACATGGCCCGCGATCTGCCGAAGTACACCGTCCCGTCGCTCACCCCCGAGGACGGCGCGAAGGTGGCGGAGATCCTGCAGGGACGCCTCAACGCGCTCAACGACCTCGCGCTGACCCTCAAGCACATCCACTGGAACGTCGTCGGCCCGCACTTCATCGCGGTGCACGAGATGCTCGACCCGCAGGTCGACGCCGTGCGCCTCATGGTCGACGCGATCGCCGAGCGCATCGCGACGCTCGGCGTCGCGCCCGTCGGCACGCCCGGAGCGCTCGTGAAGGCCCGCACGTGGGACGACTACTCGATCGGCCGCGCGAGCACGACCGAGCACCTCGGCGCGCTCGACGAGGTCTACGTCGGCGTCATCACCGACCACCGCGAGGCCGCCGCCGCGACGGAGGAGCTCGACACCGTCACCAACGACCTGCTGGTCGGGCACCTGCACGAGCTCGAGCTGTTCCACTGGTTCGTCCGCGCGCACCTCGAGTCCTCGGGCGGCGCGCTGTCGACCGACGGAGAGAGCACCGAGGAAGGCGCGGCGCAGGCCGCCGCGTCGGCCGCTCGCACGGCACCGTGACGGCACGGCACCGCTCGGCGGCGCCGCCCACCGCAGCTCCCGTCCCCGCCCGGGCCACGACGCCCGGCGGGGACGGCCTGCGTACCGGCCGCGTCACGCCACCCCTGGAGAACCCCGACGGCTCGCCCGTGCGGCGCCCGCACCTCGCGGCACGCCTCGAGGACAGGTTCGACGCCGCGCTCGCGGGCGTGCTGCGCCGCCGCGGCTGGACGGTGCGCATCGTCGGCTTCGTGGGCTACGGCACCGCGGGGCGCGTGCGCGTGCTCGCGCGCACGCTGCTCGCGTCCCCCCAGGTGCACGAGCGCGACCTGCCCGACGCGGGCGGTGCGGCGCAGGCCGGCGAGCGTCCCGCGCCCTCGGTGCGCGGGTGGCGGTCGTTCTTCACGGCGTCGGTCGCCGGAGCACCCGTCGAGGTGACCGTCGGCGGTCGCACGCACCGCCTCACGACCGACCGCGGCGGCTACCTCGACGCGGTCGTCGAGGCCGACCTCGCGCCCGGGTGGCACGACGTCCCCCTGACGTCGATCGACGACGCGCGCACGACCGCACGCGTCGTGGTCGTCGGGCCCGAGCCCACCGTCGGGATCGTCAGCGACGTCGACGACACCGTCATGGTCACGCGCCTGCCGCGACCGCTGGTCGCGGCGTGGAACCAGTTCGTGCGGCACGAGAACGCGCGCGAGGCCGTGCCCGGCATGGCGCGGCTCTACCGCGAGCTGCGCGCGACGCGCCCCGACTCCCCCGTGGTGTACCTGTCGACCGGGGCGTGGAACGCCGCGCCCGCGATCGGCCGCTTCCTGCGCCGGCACGACTACCCCGCCGGTCCGCTGCTGCTGACGGACTGGGGCCCGACCAACACGGGCGTGTTCCGCAGCGGGCAGCGGCACAAGGTCACGCAGCTGCGGCGGTTGTTCGCCGAGCTGCCGCAGGTGCGCTGGCTGCTCGTGGGCGACGACGGCCAGCACGACCCGCAGATCTACGCCGGCGCCGTCGAGCACCACCGCGACCGCGTCGCGGGCGTGCTGATCCGGCAGCTCACGGCCGCCGAGCACGTGCTGTCGCACGGCCTGCCCGGGGCGACGGCGCAGCAGGAGGAGTCCGAGGAGCGCGCCGACGCGCCGGGGGTCGTGCTGCTGCAGGGGGCCGACGGCCAGGAGCTGCTGGCCCGGGCGCGCGAGGCCGGGCTGGTGGACTGATCCGGCCGACGAGGTGCGGACCCGCGGGGGCCGACCGAGGAGGCCGGCCCCCGCGGGTGCGTCAGAGGCGCTGCGGGTCGTCCCAGTCGTCGCTCGAGGCGATGGCCTCGTCGTCCGGTCCGAGCTCGGACGCGCGCAGCGAGCGCGGTGCGCGTGCGGCGTCGCCCCCGGACCGGGCGTCGGCGGCGTCGAGGTCGGCGTCGGCGGGCTGCCGCTCGGCGATGCGCTGGAGCGCGGGGTCGGAGGCCAGGTCGCGCGCACGGTTCGAGGTCATGCACCGGTTCTACCCCGAGGGTGACGGCGCGCGCACCCGCTGGCGCGGTCCGCGCCCGCGTGTCGGCCGCGGGCGTCCGCGTGTCGGACGCGCGCCAGGGACGTCCGACCCCGGCACGCGGCGCGAGCGCGGCGAATCGTTTCGTGCCCTTCGGGCCGTCGAAGCGCATCGATAGCGTGACGCGCGGACCCCGGCCCCGGCGACGCGGCTCGGTCCGTCCCCGCCGGGCCCGCCGGCGGCGACCGCCACCGTCGCGGCACGGCCGCGCCACGGCCGCCGTCGTCGCGCCACGCGAAGGAGCAGCGGATGCGCGTCCCACCCTTGATCGCCCCCCTCGCCGCGGCCGGGGCCGCGGTCGCCCTCGCCGCGGGAGCCCTCACCACCGGCGTCGTCACCGCGGCGCCCGCCGCGGCCGCCACCGGGTACACGTGGGGCAACGTGCAGATCGGCGGCGGCGGGTTCGTGCCCGGCATCGTCTACAACCAGGGCGAGAAGGACCTCGTCTACGCCCGCACCGACATCGGCGGCGCCTACCGCCTCGACCCGACGACGCGGCGCTGGACCCCGCTGCTCGACCACGTCGGCTGGGACGAGTGGGGGCACACGGGCGTCCTGTCGCTCGCGACCGACGCGCGCGACCCCGACCGCGTCTACGCCGCCGTCGGCACCTACACCAACGACTGGGACCCGCAGAACGGCGCGATCCTGCGCTCGGCGGACCGCGGCGAGACGTGGCAGCGCACGATGCTGCCGTTCAAGGTCGGCGGCAACATGCCCGGGCGCGGCATGGGCGAGCGCCTGCAGATCGATCCCAACGACAACCGCGTGCTGTACCTCGGCACCGAGAACGGCCACGGCCTGTGGCGCTCGACCGACCGCGGCGTCACGTGGTCCGAGGTGACGAGCTTCCCCAACCCGGGCAACTACGTGCAGGACCCGACGTCGGACAACTCGTACCTCACGCAGAACCAGGGCGTGGTGTGGGTGACGTTCGACCCGACGAGCGGCACGGCGGGCTCACCGACGCGCACGATCTACGTGGGCGTGGCGGACAAGGAGAACAACGTCTACCGCTCGACCGACGCGGGCGTGACGTGGCAGCGCGTGCCCGGCCAGCCCACCGGGTACCTGCCGCACAAGGGCGTGTTCGACGCGCGGGGCAAGCAGCTCTACGTCGCGACGTCCGACACGGGTGGCCCGTACGACGGCGGCAAGGGGCAGGTCTCGCGGTTCGACGCGACGACGGGCACCTGGACGGACGTCTCGCCGCTGCCGCTGTCGTCGTCGGACCTCTACTACGGGTTCTCGGGCCTGACGATCGACCGTCAGGACCCCGACACGATCATGGTCGCGACCCAGGTCTCGTGGTGGCCGGACGTCATCTTCTTCCGCTCGACCGACCGCGGCGCGTCGTGGACCCGGATCTGGGACTGGGCGTCGTACCCCGAGCGCTCGCTGCGGTACTCGATGGACGTCTCGGCGACGCCGTGGCTCACGATGGGCCGCACGCAGGCCGTGCCGCCCGAGCCGCTCGTCAAGCTCGGCTGGATGACCGAGTCGTTCGAGATCGACCCGTTCGACTCCGACCGGTTCCTCTACGGCACGGGCGCCACGGTGTACGGGTCGGACAACCTCACCGACTGGGACACCGGGGGCACGGTCGACATCGAGGTCCGTGCGCTCGGCATCGAGGAGACCGCGGTGCTCGACCTCGCCGCACCCCCGGGTGCGGTCGAGCTCTACTCCGGGCTGGGCGACCTCGGCGGGTTCGTGCACACCGACATCGACGAGGTGCCGGACAGCATCTACACGCAGCCCGTGCACGGCTCGGTGACGGGCGTCGACTTCGCCGAGAGCAAGCCGTCCACGGTCGTGCGCGTGGGCTACGCCGTCGACGGCGAGGTCGAG
Organism: Cellulomonas sp. FA1; assembly: GCF_000986825.1. Classification (NCBI taxonomy): domain Bacteria; kingdom Bacillati; phylum Actinomycetota; class Actinomycetes; order Micrococcales; family Cellulomonadaceae; genus Cellulomonas; species Cellulomonas sp. FA1. The sequence continues at coordinate 1,014,319 of NZ_LBMY01000001.1, forward strand.
TCGCACATCGCGGTCAGCACGACGTCCGGGTCGACGTGGTGGGCGGGCCAGGAGCCCGCGGGCGTCACGAAGTCCGGCACCGTCGCGGTGTCCGCGGACGGTGCGCGCATCGTCTGGAGCCCCGAGGGCACGGGCGTGCACGTGTCGACGACCCTCGGGTCGACGTGGACGCCGTCCACCGGGGTCCCGGCGCAGGCGCAGGTCGAGGCCGACCGCGTGAGCCCGACGACGTTCTACGCCTACTCCGCGGGCCGGTTCTACGTGTCGACGGACGGCGGCGCGACGTTCGTGCAGTCCGCCGCCACCGGTCTCCCCGCCGAGGGCAACGTGCGGTTCGGCGCGGTCCCGGGCAAGCAGGGCCACGTGTGGCTCGCGGCCGAGGACGGGCTGTACCGCTCGACCGACGCCGGTGCGACGTTCACGCAGGTGCCCGGCTTCGAGGACGGCGGCGCGGTCGGCTTCGGCAAGGCCGCGCCCGGCGCGTCCTACCCCGCGATCTACACCACGTCGCTCTACCAGGGCGTGCGGGGCTTCTTCCGCTCGACCGACGGCGGCGCGACGTGGGTGCGCATCAACGACGACGAACACCGGTACGCGTGGACAGGCGCCGCCATCACGGGCGACCCGGACGTGTTCGGGCGCGTGTACGTCGGGACGAACGGCCGCGGGATCGTCGTGGGCGAGTCGGACGGCACCGTGCCGTCCCCCACGCCGACGCCGTCACCGACCTCGACGGCCACGCCGACCCCCACCCCGACGCCCACGCCCACGCCCACCGTGACGCCCACGCCGACACCCACGGTCACCCCGACCCCGACGGCGAGCCCGACGCCCACGAACCCCGCTGCGTCGTGCGCGGTGCGGTACACGGCGTCGAGCTGGAACACCGGGTTCACGGCGAGCGTGCGCCTCACCCACGCCGGCGCCGCTCCGCTGCAGGGCTGGACGCTGCGGCTGACGTACGCGCACGGCGAGCAGCTGCAGCAGGGCTGGAGCGCGACGTGGTCGCAGCAGGGCGCCGTCGTGACGGCCACGAACGCCGCGTGGAACGGCGCGCTCGCACCGGGGGCGTCGGTGGACGTGGGCTTCAACGGCACGCACACGGGCACCGCCGCGGCCCCGACGGCGGCGACGCTGAACGGCACCGCGTGCACGCTGTCCTGACGGTGGTCGGCCGGACGGACCCCGGCCGCTGACCCCGCACCCCCGGTGGGTGGCGTCCGGCATCCGGGCGCCACCCATCGGTGCGTCGACGCCCACCGACAGGCCCGCGAGGGCGTCGTCGCACGTCACGTCGTCGCACGTCACACGGGTGGCATGTGACCAAGGTCCCACGAGACAAACATCACATGACTGGCCCGTGGATCTGTCTCGACGTCGACCTAGCATCGCGACCGTGGCACCCGTTCGCAGCAGCACGGCCGACGTCGACGCCCTCCTCGTGGGAGGGGGCGTCATGAGCGCGACCCTCGCGTCGCTCCTCACGACGCTCGAGCCCACGTGGCGCGTCGAGATCCACGAGCGCCTGGACGCCCCGGCGCTCGAGAGCTCCAACCCGTGGAACAACGCGGGCACCGGGCACGCCGCGCTCTGCGAGCTGAACTACACGCCCGAGCGGCCCGACGGCTCGGTCGACATCAGCAAGGCCGTGCGGATCAACGAGCAGTACGAGCTCTCGCGCGAGCTGTGGCACCACCTCGCCGCCGCGGGCCGCCTGCCCGGCGCCGAGCGCGCGGTCACGACCACGCCGCACATGTCGTTCGTCCGCGGCGCCAAGGACGTCGAGCACCTGCGCAAGCGGTGGGAGGCGCTGCGCGCGCACCGGCTGTTCGCCGACCTCGAGTTCACGACCGACCCGGCCGTCATCGAGCGCTGGGCGCCGCTGCTCATGGCCGACCGCACCGACGACGAGCCCGTCGCCGCCACGCGCGCCGCGTGGGGCACCGACGTCGACTTCGGCTCGATCACCCGCGCGATGCTCGCGGACGCCGTGGCCCGCGGTGCCGAGCTGCGCACCAGCAGCGAGGTCACGCGCCTCAAGCGACTGCGCGACGGCCGGTGGCGCGTGACGATCGCCGACCGTCGCTGGAACGGCCGCCCGCCGCGCACCGTGACCGCGCGCTTCGTCTTCGTCGGCGCGGGCGGCGGCGCGCTGCACCTGCTGCAGCGCTCGCGCATCAAGGAGATCCGCGGGTACGCGGGCTTCCCCATCAGCGGGCAGTTCCTGCGCACGACCAACCCGGAGATCGTCGCGCAGCACGGCGCCAAGGTCTACGGCAAGGCCGCCGTCGGCGCCCCGCCGATGTCCGTGCCGCACCTCGACGCCCGCGTCGTCGACGGCGGCAACGCGCTGATGTTCGGCCCGTACGCGGGCTGGAGCATGAAGTTCCTCAAGCGCGGCTCGTGGACCGACCTGCTGCGCTCGGTGCGTCCGGGCAACCTCGTCCCGATGCTCGCGGTCGGCCTGCGCAACCTCGACCTGCTGACGTACCTGATCCGCGAGGTCACGGCGAGCGACGCCGACCGGCTGCGCGCGCTGCGCGCCTACATGCCGTCGGCGCACCCGCGCGACTGGGAGCTCGTGACCGCCGGCCAGCGCGTGCAGGTCATCAAGCGCGGCCCCGGCGGCGGCGTGCTCGAGTTCGGCACCGAGCTCGTCGCGTCGGCCGACGGCTCCATCGCGGGCCTGCTGGGCGCCTCCCCCGGTGCGTCGACCGCGGTGGCGACCATGCTCGACCTGCTGGACCGCTGCTTCCCCGAGCAGGCGGACGCCTGGCGTCCGCGGCTGCAGCAGATCATGCCGAGCCTCGGCGGCGCCGCGTGGGACACCGCGCTGGACCAGCTGGTCGACGACGGGACGCTCACCGGCGGACACTGAGTCCGTGACGACGCACGACACGCACCCCGACCCGTACCCCGACGACCTGCCGGTCGCCGTCAGCGCGCCCATGCGGCACGCGAAGGTGCGCGCCTTCACCGACCACACGACCGTCGGCCAGGTCGTCGTCGACGACGACGGCGCGGTGACCATCGGGTGCGCGTGCGGCATGACGCTGACGAACGGGCCCGGGTGGTCGCTCGACGAGCACATCCGGCTGCACCGGGCCGAGGCGCGGTTCCTCGCGCTCTCGGCGGTCGCGCCCGAGGGCATCCCGCGACTCGTCGCCGCCGCGGACGTCCCGCAGCAGCACTGAGCCCGGCGCGCCCGCCGCGGACCGACCGCCGCGGGCGGGTCGTCGTCAGCCCGCGGAGGCCTCGCGCGCGGCGACGCGCGCCTGCACCTCGGGGCGGCGCAGCGGCGGCACGGTCGTCGGCGGGCGTCGTCGCTCGGGCAGCGCGTCCAGCAGGTGCGCCGTGATGTGCGCGATCTCCGCGACCGCACGCTCGAACGGCTCGCGCGTCGCGTCCGAGAGCTGCTGCACACCCGTCACCTTGCGGACGTACTGGCGTGCGGCGGCCTCGATCTCGTCGTCGGTGGCGTGCGGCTCGAGGCCGCGCAGGGTCGTGATGTTGCGGCACATGCCGCTCGACGCTACGCCGGGCCCTCGCCGCCGTCGAGACCCGCGGCCGCCCGCTCGAGCGCGAGCAGGGTCGTCTTGGCGGCGTCGCCGCCCGCGTACCGCCCGGGCGTGCCGTCGGACCGCACCACGCGGTGGCACGGCAGCAGCAGCGGCACGGGGTTGCGCGCGCACGCCGTCCCCACGGCGCGCACGGCGGCGGGGCGCCCGGTCGCGGCCGCGACCTGCGCGTACGAGGCCGTCGCGCCGTACGGCACGTCGGGCAGCGACAGCACGACCTCGCGGCGGAAGCCGGTGAGCAGGCGCAGGTCCACCGGCACGTCGAACGTGCGGCGCCGGCCGGCGAAGTACTCGTCGAGCTCGCGCAGCACCGGGTCGAGCCGCCGCCCGCCGGCGAGGACGCGGGGGCTGACGCGTGCGGCGAGCTCCTGCAGCGCGGCGTCGTGCCCCTGCACGTCGAACGCGACGCGCAGCACGCCGCGCTCGCCCGCCGCGACCAGCAGCGACCCGACGGGCGAGTCGACCACGCGGTACGCGACGTCGAGCAGGCCGTCGCGCGCGGCGCGCTCGACGAGGTCGGCGTGCAGCCGCGCGAGGGTGCGGCCGTCGGGCTCCGCCGCGGGCGCGGCCTGCGGTGCGGTGGTCATCGTGCGTCCTCCTCGTCCGTGACGGCGGCGCCGTAGGTGCGGCGCAGCGTGGCGACCCCGTCGGCCCCGGCGCGGCGCGCGGCCGCGTCGGTGCCACCGACCAGCGCCGCGACGTCGGCGTAGGGCAGGCCGCCCAGGTGGTGCAGCACGACGACGCGCCGCTGCTTGGCGGGCAGCGCGGCGACCGCGCGCCACAGGTCGAGGTCGCGCGCGCCCGGCTCGTCGGCGCGCGCGACGAGCGCCGTGCCCGTGCTCAGCGCGGGGTCCTCGACCGGGACGGCATGCCGTGCCCGCCGCCGCAGCTCGTCGAGGCAGCGACGGCGCGCGATCGTCACGAGCCACGCCTCGACGTTCGCGTCGGCGGGCAGCTCGGGCCACGCGCGCAGCGCCGACAGGAACGTCTCCGACCACGCGTCGTCGGCGTCGCGGCCCGCGAGCATGGCCCGGCACACGCGCAGCACGGTCGGGCCGTGCGCGCGCACGACGTCCTCGAACGGTCCGGTCATCCCCACAGTGTGCAGACGTCGCCGCGGCACCGGGCGTGAGGTGGGCCCTCCGTCCCTCGCACGATCCCCGAAGGAGGCGCATCGTGGAGAGAGGACGGGCCGACCGACGTCCGTCCACGGAGGTGGTCCTCATGCGGACCGACGGACCGGTCCTGGTGGCTCTCGCGCACTCGGCACGCAGCGAGCACACGCTCGCGTGGGCGACGGCCGAGGCGGTACGACGCGGCACCGAGCTGCGGCTCGTGGCCGTCGTCGATCCCGTGTCCGAGGTGACGGCGTGGTCGTGGGCGGTGGTCCCGCCCGCGGTCGACGTGCACGCCGAGGCGAGGTCGTACCTCTCCGACCTCGCCGACCGGGTGCGGGCGCGACCCGACGCGCCCCCCGGCGTGGCGTTCGAGGTGCTCGACGGCTCGCCCGCCGACGCGTTGCGCCGCGTGTCCGAACGCGCGTCGCTCGTCGTGGTGGGCGCGGGCTCCCGCGGCGGCGGGCACGTCGCACGCGTCGCCGCTCAGGTCGCGGCGCACGCGCGCTGCCCGGTGGCGGTGGTGCGGGACGCCCCGACCCACGGGGCGGACGGCGCGCCCGCTCCCGTCGTGGTCGGGGTCGACGGGTCGGCGGCCGCGATCGCGGCAGCGCACGTCGCCGCCGCCGAGGCCGCGGAGCGCGGTGCCGCGCTGCGGCTCGTGCACGCACGCCCGACGATCCCCGCCCCGTACGGGCCCGTGCCCGTCGAGCTGCCGCCCGCCGACGACGCGCCCGCGCGACGCGCCGCGGACGAGCTCGTCGCACGCCTGCGCGCGCACCACCCCGACCTCGAGGTCGACGTGCGGCTCGTCGAGGACGACCCCGCGCACGCGATCGTGGCGGCGTGCGGCGACGCGCAGCTGGTCGTCGTGGGGTCGCGCGGGCTCGGGGCGTTCCCCGGCATGCTCCTGGGCTCGGTGAGCCACGACGTCGTGCGCGACGCGCCGTGCACCGTGCTGGTCGTGCACGGCGCGGAGGTGCCCGCCGCGTAGCACGGGCGCGTCCGTGGGGTGCGGCGGCGGCGCACCCCACGGACGGCCGTCACGCCGAGGCGCGTCGCCGTACCGCGACGAACGCGGCACCGGCCGCGAGCAGCACGACGCCGGCACCGAGCGGCAGCAGGACGCCCGCACCGGTGACCGCCAGGGCACCCGCTGCCGTGACGGTGAGCGGCGCCTGGGCGAGCACGTCGCCCCGCGCGTCGCGCACCTGCACGTGGTGCAGCCCCGCCGGCAGGTCCGTCGGGACGGTCACCGTGAGCGTCGCGCCGCCGTCGACGAGGTCGGCGACGGCGAGCCGCCGGTAGGTCGACGCGATCCCGACCTCGGCCTGCGCGCCCGGCACGCCCGCGACCGTGACGGTGAGACGGTCGCCCGCGCGGGCCGTGGCGGCCGACAGCGTGACGCGCGGCGACGCCGCGTCGTCCGGGCCCGCCGTGGGCGCGGGTGCGACGGTCCCGGTCGGCGACGGCAACGGCGTCGTGGGCGTCGGTGCGGGCGTCGGGGCCGCCACGAGGCCGTCGATCGCATCGCGCAGCGCGGCCACGGCACCGTCGACGGTGGCCTGGTGCGGCGTCGGCGAGCCGAGGACGAACGCCGCCCGCGCGAGGGCCGCGTCGAGGGCAGCGAGCGAGTCCGCCGTGAACGCGTCCCGCCCGACCCCGTCGGCCTCCGCCACGAGCGCGGCGAGCGACGCGGTGTCCGCCTCGACGGCCGGCTCGACCACGACGAGCTGGACGTCGTCGATCGTGCCCCACGCGCCGCCGCTGAGGCTCAGCTGCGCGGAGACGGTGACCTGCCGGTCCGCACCGACGCTGATCGGTGAGGTCTGCGGGGTCTGCCACGCGAGGTACCCGTCGAGGCGGAAGTCGGCCGTGACCGTCGAGATCCCCGACTGGGCCTCGATCCGCATCTGGTCGGACGCCCCGGCGTTCCCGCCCTGGACCTTGGCGGACAGCCGGTACTCGCCGGGAGGCACGTCGGTGACGGTCTGCTCGATCGTGAACGCGAAGGGGTTCGCCGAGTAGAAGTGCGTCGAGCGCGTGCCCTCGTACGGGTCCTCGGCGCGGCCGATCGTGTACCCCGTGCCGGTGCCGGTCCAGGACGCGGCGCCGGTCTCGAAGCCGGGGTTGCGCACGAGGTTCGTGCCCGACGTCGCGTCCGACAGCACGACGACGTCGACCGCGGCCGGGTGGCCCCCCGAGGTGACACCGGTGAAGACGTACGACCCCGGCCCGCCGATCCACGCGCCGTCGCCCTGCCACGTGACCTGCTGCGTCTCGGACGTGCCGTCGGTGTACCCGACCTCGACCTCGGCGGGCAGCGTCACGGCCTCGCCGTCGACGACGGTGACGCGGGGACGCTGCACGGCGTCGAGCTGCCGCGGCGCGACCGAGCCCGTGCGCGCGTACTCGTAGACGCGCAGCGACTCCAGGGGCGTGCCGTCGAACGCGAACAGCGCCTGGTTGTCCCAGCCGGAGCCGCCGAAGTCGTCGGCCCACTCCCCCTCGGGCAGGCGCCCGTCGGGGTCGTAGAACTCCTGCGAGTAGGTCGTCGCCCAGCCCGACCCGTGCTGCTGCCAGAGGTCCCAGCTGGCCTCGACCTGGTCGGGCGGCCCGACCGGGAGCCACGCGGGCTCCCAGTAGAACGTGCCGAGGCCGCGGCCGCCCGACACGTCCGCGACGGCCTGCATGACGTCACGCACCGCGAGGGCCTGGCCCTGCACCGAGGCGGCGTACTGCGTCGGCGCCGTGCGCACGGAGTTCGGGTAACCGTCACCGTCCTGGAGCGTGTACGCCCAGGACGTCTCGGCGACCGCGACCTCCTTGTCGTAGGTCGTCGCGACCTGGTCGAGGACCGCGGTGAGGTTCGCGAGCGAACCGTGCCAGAACGCGTAGTACGACGACAGGAACACGTCGTAGTCGACGCCGCGCCGGTCGAGCTCGCGTGCGACGGCGGCGTACTGCCCCGCGCGGTCGGGGTTGGTGAAGTGGACGGCGACCTTGACGTCCGGGCCGAGCGTGTCCCGCACGGCCCGCGAGCCGGCCTGGAACAGACCCGCCGTGCGGTCCCAGCCGCTCTCGCCCGCGACCTGGCCGTTGGTGGTCTCGTTGCCGACCTGCACCATGCCGACGTCGACGCCCGCGTCGCGCATCGTGCGCAGCGTCTGCGCGGTGTAGTCGTACAGCGCCTGCTCACGGTCCGGCAGGGCCAGGCCGCGCCACGCGCGGGGCGACGGCTGCTGGCCGGGGTGCGCCCAGAAGTCCGCGTAGTGGAAGTTGACGAGCACGCGCATCCCGGCGGCGGTCGCGCGGCGGCCGATCTCGGTCGCCCGCGCGGCGTCGACGTTGCCGGCGCCGTAGCCCTTCGTGGCGTCGGTGCTGAGGAACGGCTCGTTCCACACGCGGACGCGGACCCAGTTGACGCCGTGGTCGGCGAGCACGGCGAACAGGTCGGCCTCGCGGCCCTCGTCGTCCTTGAACGTGACGCCGCTCTCCTCCAGGGACAGGACGGTCGACACGTCGACGCCGTTGATCCAGCCGTCGCGCATCCCGTCGACGCGGGGCACGGTGATGCCGGCGGCGACGGGCCCGTCAGGTACCGCGGCCGCGGTGCCGGCCAGCCCGGCGACGGCCAGGACGGCCGTGAGGATGGTCGCGGTGACCGCTCCCGGTCGTGGACGTGATCTCATCTGCACTCCCCTTCGAGTGGTGGTCGGCCTTCGAGTGGTGGTCGGACCGCGGCGCCACGGACGCCGCGGGTGGTGCAGGTCGCGCGGGCGGCGGTCGGCGCGCCGGCGTCAGCCCTTGACGGAGCCGGCCGACAGCCCGCCGACGATGTACCGCTGCAACGACAGGAACAGCGCGAGCACGGGCAGCGAGCCGACCGTCGCACCGGCCGCGAACAGGCCCCACCGCGACGTGAGCTGGTTCGACACCCACTGGTACATGCCCACGGCGAGCGTCCAGTTGCCCTCGCCGGTGAGGACGATCTTCGCGAGGATGAAGTCGCCGAACGCCGAGATGAACGCGAGCAGCCCGACGACCGCGAGGATCGGCGTGACCAGCGGCATCACGAGCCGCCAGTAGATCTGCGCGTGCGTCGCGCCGTCGATCTTCGCGGCCTCGTCGATCTCCATGGGCACGGTGTTGAAGAACCCGTACATGAGGAACGTGTTCGCGCCCAGCGCGCCACCCAGGTACACGCAGATCAGCGCGAGCTTGGAGTTGACCCCCAGCGCGGGCACGACCTCCCCCAGCGCGACGAGCAGCAGGAAGACGGCGACGAACGCGACGGTCTGCGGGAACATCTGGATGATGAGCAGGGCCGTCAGCGAGGTGCGCCGCCCGCGGAACCGGAAGCGTGAGAACGCGTAGGCCGCCGCCGCACCCATGAGCACGGCGCCGAGCGCCGCGGCACCACCGATCAGCAGCGTGTTGCCCGCCCACGTCCAGTACAGCGTGCCGCCCAGCGCGCGGTAGTTCTCGACGCCGACCGAGCGGAACAACGCACCCGACCCGGCGAGCGACCCGCGCCGGTCGAGCGACGCCGACAGCGCGTAGACCAGCGGGAACGCGGCGTAGAACACGATGACGACGGCGACGGGGTACTTCCACCCGACCTCCGCCCACCAGCGGACGCGGCGCGCGCGGGTGCGACGCTCGGCGGGGACCTCAGAGGTGGCCACGGCTACATCTCCTCCAGCTTGCGGGTCTGCCGGAACGCGAGCGCCGAGACGACGCCGATGACGACGAACACGACGATCGACAGCGCGCTCGCGAGCCCGTAGTCGGCGCGTCCGCCGGACACCCCGGAGATCTGGTAGATCGCCGAGATGAGGATGTCGGTCGAGCCCATCGGGACGCTCGCGGCACGGAACGCCGGGCCCCCGCCCGTGAGCATGAAGATGATCGTGAAGTTGTTGAAGTTGAACGCGAACGACGCGATCGCCAGCGGTGCGGTCGACACCAGCAGCAGCGGCAGCGTGATGGAGCGGAACTGCCGCCACCGGCCGGCGCCGTCGACGCGGGCGGCCTCGAGCGTCTCCGACGGCACGGCCTGCAGCGCACCCGTGGTGACGAGGAACCAGTACGGGTAGCTGAGCCACAGGTTGACCCAGAGGATCGCGAGCTTCGCGAGCCAGGGGTCGCCCAGCCAGTTGACGTCCGCCCCGAGCAGGAACCACTCGTTGACGACGCCGAACTCGGCGTTGAGCATGCCGCGCCACAGCAGCGCGGACATGAACGCCGGGAACGCGTACGGGAGGATGAAGACCGTCCGCAGGACCTTGCGTCCGCGGACGCGGGGGTCGTTGTAGATCATCGCGAAGAGCAGCCCGAGCCCGAAGCTCGTGAGCACGGTGAGGATCGCGAACGCGAAGGTCCACGCGCCGACCTGGAGCAGCGGACCGGCGTACGCGCGGTCGGTGAACGCCCGCACGAAGTTGTCGAACCCGACGTTGACGTACCACCCCGCGGCGAGGCGGTCGCCGTCCGCGCTGACGAAGTTCCCGCGGTCGTCGGGTGCGTAGACCGCGCCCGTCGCGGTGTCGGTGAGCGTGCGCGCGGCCGCGTCCCACACGAGGTCCGAGGTGTAGACGGCGGCCGTCGCGCCCTCGCGCGTGCGCAGCGACCCGTCCTCGGCGTCGTCCGAGACCGGCACCCGCAGGCTCACGACCCGCTGCTGCAGGTCGGCGTCGGTGAACAGCGTGGCCCGCGGCACGACCTCCCAGCCCGGGACGTGCGTGGGCACGCCCCGGTCGTCGAGCGCGGCCCCCGGCACCGGGCTCAGGGGGTCGTCGGCCGTGCCGACCCGCACCTCGCCGTCCTGCGAGACGGCGAACCCCAGGACGTCGCCGTCGCGCACGACCGCCAGCGGGTAGGTGGGCGAGTCGTCGGCGCGCCGCTCGTCCTGGATCAGCGCGGCGTCGACCGCCTGCTGCATCGAGCCCAGGTGCCCCGTGCCGTAGTTCGTGAACGCGACGTAACCCGTGTAGAGCAGCGTGAAGACCTGGAACACGGCGAGAAACACCAGGCCCGGGTACAGGTACTTCAGCGGGCGGGTCCGCCGCGCGAAGTAGATCCAGTCGGCTGCGGCGAGCAGCACGACGAGCACGCCGAGGACCACCCACGAGCGGGCGTGGTACGCGGACAGGACCGCCGCACCGCCCACCGCGTTGACCACCATCATGAGCAGGAGCTTCACCAGGAAGCCCCACCCCGGGCCGCGCCAGTCGCGCGCGGCGGACTCTCGCGGCGCGGCGGGGGCGCTCCCGGGGCGCTCCGCGCCCGGCTGACCGACGGACATCTGTGCTCCTCGTGTCGACGACCTGGGCGGGGGCGGGGCGCGGTGGCGCCCCGCCCCCGGGTGGGTGGGTGTCAGTCGGCGATCGCGGACTCGATGTTGGCGACCATGGTGGTCCAGGTCGCCGCCGGGTCCTCACCGTTGATCAGGGCGATCTGCGCGGGGTTCCAGAAGTCCCACACGGCCCCCATCTCGGGGATGTTCGGCATCGGCACGCCGTTCTGCGCCGACGCGAGGAAGCCCGCGATGACCGGGTCGTCGGCCACCGACTCGGCGACCGCCGTGAGCGCGGGGATGCGCGGGTCGGCCTCGTACAGCGCCTGCTGCGCCTCGTCGCTCGCGACGTAGCTCGCGAGGAACTCGTTCGCGAGCAGCGCGTTCTTCGACTGCGCCGACAGGTAGAAGCCCTGCACGCCGACGAACGGCGAGGCGGTCTGCCCGCCCGCGGACGGGATCGGGCTCACGAGCACGTCGACGCCCGCGTCACGGAACGTCGGGATGGTCCACGGCCCCTGCACGATGAACGGCGACTGACCCGTCGCGAACAGCTCGTTGCTGATGTCGTAGTCGACCGTGTCGGTGAAGTAGCCGGTGCCGGCCTTGCCGTTGTCGTGGATCCACTGCGCGTACGCGAGCCCCGCGTCACCGCCGAGCCCGACCTCGCTGGTGTACGACCCGGACTCGTCCTGCACGAAGACGGGTGCCCCGAACGACGTCTGGAACGCGTACGACGTGTACATGTCGCCCTCGGCACCGTTGGTGTAGAGGATGAACGGGCGCTCCGCGAACCCGGCGTCGGTCGCCATGCGGATCATCTCGTCCCACCTCGTGGGGGCGGTCGACCCGACGAGCGCCGTGTTCTGGATGAGCGCGACGGCCTCCTGCGCGTACGGCAGCGCGTACAGCTGGCCGTCGTACGTGAACGCGTCGAGCGTGACCTGCTCGAAGTCCGCCGCGCGGTCGCCGAGGTCGATCGTGTCGACCACGCCGGACTCGACGAGCTCGCCGAGCCAGTCGTGCGCGCCGACCGTGATGTCGGGGCCCTCACCGGTCGGCACCTGCGCGAGGAAGTCGGCGCGCAGGTCCTCGAAGTTCTTCTGCACGACCGTGACGGTCGCGCCGCTGTCGGCCTCGAAGCTCGCGGCCGCGTTCTTGATGGCCTCGGCGCGCTCGGCGTCGGACCAGATCACGAGCTCGGGACCGCCGCCACCCGTCCCTGCGGTCGGTGAGGCGTCACCGTCGGACGACGAGGGCGTGCCGTTGCACGCGGCGAGGAGGGCGGCCGACGCGACCACGGCGACGCCGAGCGCGAGGTGCTTGCGCATCTGAGTTCCTTCCGGGGAGGGGCCGCCGCGCGCGTCGTGGAGCGATCGCGACGCTGCGACCTCGGTGGTGTGCTGGTCCGCCGTCCCGACGGGACGGCGGTGCGTGCTCGTGAGTGCTGCGTGCGGCCGGGCGGCCGCACGACGCGCGCGGGTCAGCGACCACCCCCCTGCGCGTCGCGAGCGGTGCGGAACACCGCGACGTCCCCCGCGCCGACCTGCGCGACACCGGCGGCGACCGCGCCGGTGAGCAGCTCGGTGCCCTGGACGTCGACCTTCACGGCCTCGTCGCGGTGGTTGACGACGACGACGTAGTCGGCGTCCTCGGCGCGGCGCGTCACGACCTCGAGGCCCTCGGGTCGCCCGGGCGGCACGACGCCCGCGTCGGCGTACACGGCCGCGAGCACGGGTGCGAGCGCGTCGACGCCGAGCGCCGTGCTCACGTACCAGCCCGTGCCGCTCCCCCGCGCGTGCCGCGTCACGGCGGGCATCCCGTCCGCCGGGCCGCCGCGGTACGTGCCGCGCACCTGCGCACCGTCGAGCACGAGGTGCTCGGTCCACGTGTCGGTGCCCACCGTCGTGCCGTCGAGCGCGACCTCGCAGGTCTCGCGCTCGCGCAGCGGCAGGAACTCCTCGACCGCGACCCCGAGCGCGGCGCGCAGCGGCGCTCCGAAACCGCCCTCGTGCACCGCGTCGTGCTCGTCCACCACGCCCGCGAAGCACGACACCAGCAGCGTGCCGCCGTCCTCGACGTACCTCGTGAGGTTCTCCCCCGCCGCCGCCGTCAGCAGGTACGACGCGGGCGCCACCACCAGGCGGTAGCGCGAGAGGTCGTCGAGCGGGTGCGCGAAGTCGACCGTCACGCCGTCGCGCCACAGCCGCTCGTAGTAGGTGCGCACGCGCTCGCGGAACCCGAGCGCGTCCGACGGGCGCCACTCGAGGTCCTGCGCCCACAGGGACTCCCAGTCGTACAGGACGGCGACGTCGGCGTGCACGCGCGACCCCCGGAGCTCGGCGACGCGTGCGAGTCGCGCACCGAGGTCGACGACCTCGGTGAACACGCGGGACGACGTGCCGGCGTGCGGCAGCATCGCCGAGTGGAACTTCTCGGCGCCCGAGCGGGACGCGCGCCACTGGAAGAACATGATCCCGTCCGCGCCGCGGCCGAGGTGCGTGAACGCGTTGCGGTGCATCTCGCCGGGCCGCTTGGCGACGTTGCGCCCCTGCCAGTTGACGGCCGACGTCGAGTGCTCCATGAGGACCCACGGCCGCCCGCGAGCGACCGACCGGGTGAGGTCGGCCGACAGCGCCAGGCCGACGTGCGCGTCGGGGTCGGGCGACCACAGGTAGTGGTCGTCGGAGACGACGTCGACCTCCCGGGCCCACGCCCACAGGTCGGTGTTGTACGACTGGTGCGCCATGAAGTTCGTCGTGATCGGCTGCGCGGCGTGCGCGCGGATCGCGTCGCGCTCGAGGCGGAAGCACGCGCGCAGCTGGTGGTCGGTGAACCGCGCGAAGTCGAGGCGCTGCGCGGGGTTGGCCGTCGACGCGGTGGCGGCGGGGGCACCGACGTGCTCCCAGTCGCGGTACACCTGGCCCCAGAACGCCGTCCCCCACGCGGCGTTGAGCGCGTCGAGGCTGCCGTGGCGCTCGCGGAGCCAGTCGCGGAACGCCGCGACGGACACGGGCGAGTAGTCCTCGCCCACGGGTGCGCCGTACTCGTTGTGCACGTGCCACAGCACGACGGCGGGGTGGTCGGCGTAGCGGCGCGCGAGCTCGGTCGCGACGCGGACCGCGGCGGCACGGTAGGCGGGCGAGCTGGGCGACACCATGCCGCGCGACCCGAAGCCGAGGGTCGTGCCGTCGCGGGTCACGACGCGCGACTCGGGGTAGGTCGCGTAGAACCAGGCCGGCGGCGACGCGGTGGGCGTGCCGAGGTCGACGGCGATGCCGTTGCGGTGCAGCAGGTCGAGCAGGTCGTCGAGCCAGGCGAAGTCGTACTCGCCCTCGCGAGGCTCGAGCAGGCCCCACGAGAAGATGCCGACGCTGACGAGGTTGACGCCCGCGTCGCGCATGAGCGCGACGTCCTCGTCCCACACGTGGCGCGGCCACTGCTCGGGGTTGTAGTCGCCGCCGTAGGAGATCCCCTCCGTCGGCCAGCCGAGCTCTGCCACGTGACCCTCCGTCGCGTCGTCGCGCCCGCGCCCTGTGCACGGTCACAGCCTGTGAGCGTGCACAGGTAATCACGCGGACACGCGCCCCCACAGGGGGGCCGGGGCATCGTTATCCGACTGTGACCGTGCACAGGACGCGGTCCGAAATCCCGGCCGCACGCGCCGCGCCGCGTCTAGAGTCGACATCCGTGGACACCACGACCTCCGCCCGGCGCCGCCCCACCATCCGTGACGTGGCCGCCGCCGCCGGCGTCTCGCGCGGCACGGTGTCCCGCGTCATCAACGGCGGCCACTGGGTGTCCCCCGAGGCCCGCGAGGCCGTCGAGCGCGCGATCGCCGAGACCGGCTACCGCGCCAACCAGCACGCCCGGTCGCTCGTCACCGGCCGCAGCAACTCCCTCGCGTTCCTGCTGACCGAGCCGCACCACCTGCTCTTCGCCGACCCGACGTTCTCGATCCTGCTGCGCGGCGCCGCCGAGGCGCTCAGCGAGCGCGGCATGACGCTCATCCTGCTCGTGGCCGGCACGCCCGACGAGCGCGAGAACGTCGCGCAGTACGTGGGCGCCGGGCACGTCGACGGCGTCCTGCTCATCTCCTCGCACGCCGACGACCCCCTGCTCGACACGCTCGTCGAGCAGGGCATCCCGACCGTCGCGTGCGGCATCCCCCTCGGGCACGCCGACCAGGTCGGCTCGGTGTCCGTGGACGAGCAGGCCGGCGCGCGCGCGATGGTCGCGCACCTGCGCGCGCAGGGCCGCCGGCGCATCGCGACGATCACCGGCCCGCTCGACACGCCCGGCGGCCGCCTGCGGCTCGAGGGCTACCGCACCGAGCTCGGCGACGCCTACGACGAGCGGTACGTCGTGCACGGCGACTACACCGCCGAGTCCGGGGCCGCAGGCATGGACGTGCTGCTCGACCGCGTCCCCGACGTCGACGCGGTGTTCGCGGCGTCCGACCTCATGGCCGCCGGCGCGCTCGGCGTGCTGCGCCGGCGCGGCCTGCGGGTGCCCGACGACGTGGCCGTGGGCGGCTTCGACGACTCGGGCCTCGCCGCGACGCTCGACCCGCCGCTGACAACCATGCACCAGCCGTTCGACCGCATCAGCGCAGCGATGGTCGCGATGCTGCTCGACGTCGTCGGGGGCGCACCGCACACCGCCGTGACCATGCCCGCCGAGCTCGTGCGGCGCGCGAGCACCTGACGCGCCGGCGCGCGGGCCCGTGCCGGCGCCGGGGTCGGCCGCGCCGCCCCGGCACCCGGCCTCAGCTCGCGCGGCCCCGCAGGAACGCGCGCATGCGCTCCTTGCCGACCGCCGCGATCGCACTGAGCGGGATGCCGGCCGGGCACACGACCGCGCACTCGCCGAACGTCGAGCACGGGCCGAAGTCGTGCTCCATCTGGTCGACCATCGCCACGGCGCGCGCCCCGCGCTGCTGCCGCGTCTGCGGGAGCGCCGCGAGGTGCGTGAGCTTGGCGCCCGTGAACAGCGACGCCGACCCGTTGGGGCAGGCCGCGACGCACGCACCGCAGCCGATGCAGGCGGCGAAGTCGAGGGCCATCTCGGCCGTCTCGTAGCTCACGCGCGTCGTGTCCGCGTCGGGCGCCGTACCCGCGTCCACCGCGACGTGCCCGCCGGCCTGGATCACGCGGTCGAGCGCCGAGCGGTCCACCACGAGGTCCTTGACCACGGGGAACGTGGCCGAGCGCAGCGGCTCGAGACGCACGACCTCGCCGTCGGCGAACGACCGCACGTGCTGCTCGCACGACGGCGTGTTCGCCTGCGGACCGTGCGGGCGGCCGTCGACGTTGACGCCGCAGCACCCGCAGATGCCCTCGCGGCAGTCGGACTCGAACGCGACGGGCTCGCGGCCCTGCTCGACGAGCTGGTCGTTGAGCCGGTCGAGCAGCTCGAGCAGCGTCATCTCGGCCGTCGCGTCGGCGACCTCGTACGTCTCGAACGCGCCGGGCGACGCGGCGTCCCGCTGCCGCCAGACCTCCAGGGTGAGCTTCACGCGTAGTTCCTCGTCTGCAGCGGCACGGCCTGGAACGTCAGCGGTTCGTCGTGCCGCACGAACCGCGCGTCGGGGGCGTCGGGCGCCGGGGACTCCCACGCCGAGACGCGGCACCACGTGGTGTCGTCGCGCAGCGCCTCGCCGTCGGGGGTCTGGTGGTCGGCGCGGAAGTGCGCGCCGCAGCTCTCGTCGCGGTCGAGCCCGTCGACGCACAGCAGCTCGGCCATCTCGAGGTAGTCGGCGACGCGGCCGGCGCGCTCGAGCTCCTGGTTGAGCTCGGCGCCCTCGCCGAGCACGCGCACGTCGCGCCAGAACTCCTCGCGCAGCGCGCGGATCTCGGCGATCCCCTGCGCGAGGCCCTCGGGCGTGCGCGTGACGCCGGCGTACCGGTAGAGGATCTCGCCGAGGCGGCGGTGGAACCGGTCGGGGCCCTGCGTGCCGCCGGTCGTCAGCAGGCGCTCGGTGCGCGCGCGGACCGCCTCGACCGCGTCGAGGACGGCCGGGTCGTCGTGCGGCAGCACGCGCGTGCCGAGCAGCGGCGCGAGGTAGCCCGGCACCGCGTACGGCAGCGTGAACCAGCCGTCGACGCACGCCGAGAGCAGCGAGTTCGCGCCGAGCCGGTTCGCGCCGTGGTAGCCCCAGCCGACCTCTCCCCCGACGAACAGCCCGGGGACCGACGTCATCATGTCGTAGTCCGACCACAGGCCGCCCATCGCGAAGTGCGCGCCGGGCGCGATGCGCATGGGCGTGCTGAGCGGGTCGTCACCCGTGGCCTGCTCGTACATGTGGAACAGGTTCGAGTACCGCGCGACCACCGTCTCGCGCCCGAGCCGGGCGATCGCGTCGGCGAAGTCGAGGTAGACGGCGTTCTTCAGCGGCCCGACGCCGAACCCGGCGTCGATGCGCTCGCGCGCCGCGCGCGACGCGACGTCGCGCGGCGTGAGGTTGCCGAACGTCGGGTAGCGCCGCTCGAGGTAGTAGTCCCGCTCGCTCTCCGGGATCGCTTCGGGGGCGCGGTCGTCGTCGGCGCGGGCCGGCACCCAGATGCGGCCGTCGTTGCGCAGCGACTCCGACATGAGGATCGTCTTGGACTGCCACTGGCTCATGAGCGGCAGCGCCGTGGGGTGGAACTGGATGAACGCCGGGTTGGCGAAGTACGCGCCGCGCCGGTGGGCGCGCCACGCGGCGGTCGCGTTGGAGTTCTTCGCGAGCGTGGACTTGCAGTAGATGTTGCCGTAGCCGCCGGTGGCCAGGACGACCGCGTGCGCGGTGACGGCACGCACCTCCCCCGTGACGAGGTCGCGCACCACGATCCCCTGCGCCCGCCCGTCGGCGACGACGAGGTCGAGCATCTCCTGGCGGGTGTGCAGCGTGACGGTGCCGCGGGCCACCTGCCGCAGCAGCGCGTTGGCTCCCGCGACCTGCAGCTGCTGACCCGTCTGGCCGCGCGTGTAGTAGGTGCGCGAGACCTGCACGCCGCCGAACGAGCGGGTCGCGAGCTCACCGCCGTACTCGCGCGCGAACGGCGCGCCGATCGCGTTCATGTGGTCGATGACGCGCACCGACTCCTGGCCGAGCCGGTAGGCGTCGGCCTCGCGGCCCCGGAAGTCGCCGCCCTTGACGGTGTCCTTGACGAACCGGTGCACCGAGTCGTTGTCGACCTTGCGCGCGCGGGCCGCGTTGATGCCGCCCTGCGCGGCGACCGAGTGCGCGCGCCGCGGCGCGTCGTGGATCGTGAAGCACTCGACGTCGTACCCGAGCTCGCCGAGCGCCGCCGCGGCGCCCGCGCCCGCCAGGCCCGTGCCGACGACGATCACGGTGAACTTGCGCCGGTTGGCCGGTGCCACGAGCGGGTAGTGCAGCCGCCGGTCGTCCCACGCCTGCTCGGCGGGCACGTCGGGCACGCGTCCGTCGACCGGCGCACCGACCGTGCGCACGTCGTCGGGCGTGCAGGACGCGGCGTCCGCACGGGTGGTGGTCGGGTCCGTCACGGTGTCCTCCGGGGTCACGACACGAGTCCCGTCAGCACCGCGACCGGGATGAGCAGGTTGCCCACGAGCACGAGCAGCCCCACGATCCCCGCGACCGCGGCGCCCGTGGCGCGCAGCCGGCGGCCCGTGGCGCCGAGGTCGTTGACGACGCTCCACAGGCCGTGCGCGAGGTGCAGGAACAGCGTGCCGATCGCGAGCATGTAGAACGCCGCGACGACGGGCCGCTGGAACGAGTGCACGAGGTTGGCGTACGCGCTGCCGTGCACGAACTCGGCGCTCGCGGCGGGCTGCGTGCCCGTCGTCAGGTCGAGGACGTGGAACACGACGAAGAACAGCAGGACGGCACCGGTCACGAGCATGCTGCGCGCCTGGAAGCTGCGGAACGTGCGCATGCCCTGGCGCCGGTGCGGCCCGCGCGCGACCCGCGCGCGACGGCGCAGCACGACGGCCGCCCACACGTGCGCCACGAGGCTGAGCGTGAGCACGGCGCGGAAGATCCAGATGAACCAGCCGTGCGGCACGAGCGGCGCCAGCAGGTCACGCTGCAGCCAGTGCGCGTAGGCGTCGAACTCCTCGGGGCCGAGGAAGACCTTGAGGTTCCCGACGAGGTGGAACACGACGAACACGCCGAAGACCGTGCCGGTCACCGCCATGACGACCTTGAGGACCCAGGTCGCCGGCACCGGCGGCCGGGTGGTCGCGGGCCGGGCCACCGCGGGGACGCGGTCGGGCTCGGGGCGCGTGCTGGTGGGTGATCCCGCCACTGCTGACCTCCGTGTCACGGACGCCTCGTGGGGGCGGGCGCCCAGCGGCACGACCCTCCCACTCCCCCCGAGCCCGCCGGTGGGACCGGAGTCCCTCGCTGGGCCGGGGGTCCCGGGTCCGTCGGGGCTGGTCGTGGAGGTGACGTGCCGACCTCGGACGAGCGACGGCAGACGTTCCGCCAGGTTCCGTTATCTTCGACCCGACCTGCACGGCACGCCTGTCCCGACCCCTCATGACGCCGGTGCGCCGCCCGCGCGGACCAGGCGCCGGCCGGCCGCCGGGCAGCCGGGCCCGTCCACGGGGCCGACGCCGCTCCCCCACGGGCGCCTAGGCTGCTGCGGTGCCGCTGACCGTCGAGACCCGCACCCCCGCCGACCTCACCCCCACCGAGCTGTACGCGCTCCTGCGCCTGCGCGTCGACGTGTTCGTCGTCGAGCAGGCGTGCCCCTACCCCGAGCTCGACGGTCGTGACCTGCTGCCCGGCACGCGGCACGTGTGGGCGCACGAGGACGGCGAGCTGCTCGGCACCGTGCGCGTGCTCGACGTCGACGGCGACCGGCCGGTCGTGGGCCGCGTCGCGACCGCCCCGGCGGCGCGCGGCCGCGGCGTCGCCGGGGCGCTCATCGAGCACGCGCTCGGGCTGTGCCGCGCGGGCACACCGGTCGAGCTCCACGGGCAGGCCCACCTCGAGCAGTGGTACGAGCGGTTCGGGTTCGTCCGCACCGGCGACACGTACGACGAGGACGGCATCCCCCACGTGCCGATGGTGCGCACTCCCCCGGCGCGCTGACTCCTGCGGCCCGTGGCGTGCGGTGCGGCGTGCGCAGCCCGCGAGCGCCGCGATCTGCGTCCGGGGCGGGCGGCGTCGTGGTGCCGGTGCGCCACGACGACGCAGGGGGCCGCCCGTGCGGGCGACCCCCTGCGGCTGCGCGGTCAGTGCCGCACCTCGTGCCTGGTCAGCGCGTCACGACGCCGAGCAGGTCAGCGTCGGCCACGTCCAGTCGCCGTTGTGCTGGACCGTGAAGCCGAACGAGACCGTCTGGCCCGCGGCGAGCGCACCGCTGCCGCTCGGGCGCATCGTCATGACGTTGCCGCTCGAGTCCCACGTGGGGCTGCCGTTCCAGGTCGCGATGATGCGCTGCGGCTGCCGGACCGTGACGGTCGACGACCAGCCGCTGATCGCGGTGTTGGCGCGGATCGTGACGGTGCCGTTGAAGCGGTCGTTCCACTTCTGGCCCTCGGAATAGGTCGCCGTGCAGCTGCCCGTTCCGGGGTTCTGGGTCGGCGTGGGCGTCGGCGTCGTGCCGGGCTGCGTGGGGGTCGGCGTGGGGTTGCCCGGGTTGGGCACCGGCGTGCCGCCCTGGTTCAGCTGGTTGAGCACGCTCGTGTAGGCGGCCTTCTTGTTGCCCGAGCCGTCGAACAGCAGCGGCGTGCCGCTCGCGCGCCACGAGTCGGTGTCACGCACGCCCCACACCGTGATGCCCGTGCAGCGTGCGACCGAGAGGCACGCCTGCACGACGCCCTGGTACTGCTGCGCCTGCGAGCTGCCCGAGCCCTCGATGTCGAGCTCGGTGATCTGCACGTCCACGCCCAGGTCGGCGAAGTTCTGCAGCGTCGTGTGGTAGTTCGACGGCACCGGGTTGCCGGAGTTGAAGTGCGCCTGGAAGCCGACGCAGTCGATCGGGACGCCGCGCGCCTTGAAGTCCTTGACCATGTTGTAGACGGCCTGCGTCTTGGCGTGCTGCCAGTTGTCGGTGTTGTAGTCGTTGTAGCAGAGCTTGGCGCCCGGGTCGGCCGCGCGTGCGGCGCGGAACGCGGCCTCGATCCAGTCGTTGCCGGTGCGCTGCAGGTTCGAGTCGCGGCGCGCGCCCGACGAGCCATCCGCGAACGCCTCGTTCACGACGTCCCACGCGTAGATCTTGCCGCGGTAGTACGACGCGACCTGGGTCACGTGGTCGAGCATCGCGGTCCGCAGCTGCGAGCCGGACATGTTCTGCATCCAGCCGGGCTGCTGCGAGTGCCACGCGAGCGCGTGCCCGCGCACCTGCTTGCCGTTCTGGCGTGCCCAGTTGACGATGCGGTCGCCCGAGGACCAGTTGAACTGGCCGCGGCTGGGCTGCATCGCGTCCATCTTCATCTCGTTCTCGGCGGTGATCATGTTGAACTCGCGGTTCGCGATGGTCGTGTAGGTGCCGTCGTTCAGGCGGCTCGCGGCGATCGCGGTGCCGAAGTAGCGGCCGCTCTCGGCGGCGGCGGCCTGGAGCGTGCTGCCGGCGGCGGCGGCGGGGACCGCGAGCGTCACGGCGAGCGTGGCGGCGGCCAGCCCGCCGAAGGCTGCGGCGAGCCGGCCGCGACGGTACCTCTGACGTGGGGTCGTCATTGATCCTCCTCGATCTGGTGCGCCGGCTGTGACCGGCGCGCCTCACCCTCGCGGGGGCGCCTCGGGGGGTCAACCGCTCTCCGGCGGATCGGTACTTTCGATGTGTCGCTGGAAACGTTTCAGCACTCGTGGGGGTGACGTTGATCGATGAAGCAGCCGCCTCCGGGGCGTCGCGAGGGGGTCCGCACCCCCGCGGCGACCGCCGCTCGATGGGAGCGCTCCTGCTCGCTGGTCCGACACTTTCGACGTCACAGCCGTCTCGCGGCACCGCGGTCAGGACGGCTCGGGAGCCAGCACGCCCGCCAGGAACCCGCCCATGAGGTGCCACGCCGCGACCGCCTCGCGGACCGGCCCCGCGTGCGTGAAGCCGTGGTCGACGCCGGGGAACGTCGCGTGCGTCGTGGCCACGCCGGCCGCCCGCAGCCGCTCCGCGAACGCGTCGCCCTCCGCCGCGAGCAGGTCCAGCGCCGCCGTCACGACCAGCGTGGGCGGCAGCACCGTGAGGTCCTCGGCCAGCAGCGGCGACGCGAGGTCCTCGGCACCCCGCGCCGCGTCCGGCAGGTACCACGCGTTGAAGCGCGCACCGACCTCGGCGAGCTCGGCCGCCCCGGCGCGGTGCTCCGCCGTGAGCTTCTCGGCCGGCGGTCGCGCCAGGTCCAGCGGCGCGTAGTCCACGACCAGCCCGACCGGGCGCGGCCCTCCGCGGCGGGCACCCAGCAGGCACGCGGCCGCTGCGAGGTTGCCGCCGGCGCTGTGCCCGCCGACCGCGACACGACGACCGTCGACGCCCAGCACCGTGCCGTGCGTCGCGAGCCACGCAAGGACATCCGTGACGTGGTGCACCGCCGCCGGGTACGGGTGCTCCGGCGCGAGCGGGTAGTCCAGGTTGACGACCACGCACCCCGCCGCGTCGGCGAGGAACCGGCAGTACGGGTCGTCGCCGCCGCCGTCGCCGAGCACGAACCCGCCGCCGTGCAGGTTGACGAAGACCCCCGGCGTCGTCGTCACCCCGCTCGGCCGGTACACGCGCAGCGCGCGCACCGGCGCGTCGTCCGCGAGCGCGACGTGCTCGGCCGTGCCGGTGGGCACACCCGCCAGCAGGCTCGTGGGGTGCGTGTCCTGGGTGGCGGCGTCGGCGCGCATGGCGCGCAGCTCCTCGGGGAGGGCGGTCACTGGTGCTCCTCGGTGTGCGGGACGCGGTCGGTCCGGGTCGATCGGCGCGGGGTCAGAGCGCGGCGAGCTCGCGCTCGAGGTCGTGGAGCCCGAGGGAGCCGAGCCCGAGCGCGGCGGTGTGCCACGCGCGCAGGTCGAACGTCTCCCCCGCGCCCTCGCGGCGCGCGCGGGCGGCTGCGCGGCCCGCGAGCCAGGCGCGCTCGCCGAGCTTGTAGCTGATGGCCTGGCCGGGCCAGCCGAGGTAGCGCTCGACCTCGCTGTGCACGAACGCGGCCGGTGAGCCGCTGCGGGCGGCGAAGAACTCCTCGGCGAGGTCGGCGGTCCACGTCTCACCGGGGTAGGACGCGCGGTCGTCGGGGATGCGCAGACCCAGGTGCATGCCGATGTCGATGACGACGCGCACGGCGCGCATGCGCTGACCGTCGAGGTACCCCAGGCGCGCACCGGGCGTGCGCAGGTAGCCGAGGTCGTCCATGAGCCGCTCGGCGTACAGCGCCCAGCCCTCGGTGGTCGCGGGGATCGAGCCGATCGACGTCTGGTAGACGGACAGGTCGCCGGCGCGGCGGGCCCACTCGCCGAGCTGCAGGTGGTGGCCGGGCACGCCCTCGTGGTACCAGGTGCTGATGAGGTCCCACGTGGGGAACCGGTCGCGGCCGAGCGTCGGCAGCCAGGTGCGGCCCGGGCGGGAGAAGTCGAGCGACGGGCGCGTGTAGTAGGGCGCGGCGGCGGACCCCGGGGGCGCGATCATCGCCTCGACGCGCTTGACGGGTCCGGCGACGTCGACGACGGTGCCGTCGAGCTCGGCGATCGCGTCGTCCATCATGCGCTGCAGCCAGGCCCGGACCTCCTCGACGCCCTCGACGGCCTCGCCGTGCTCGTCGAGGTGCGCGAGGGCCCGCTGCGGGTCGGCGCCGGGAAGCACGCGGTCGGCCTCGGCGGCCATGTCGGTCTCGATGCGGGCGAGCTCCTCCCAGCCCCACGCGTACGCGGCGTCGAGGTCGAGGTCGGCGCCGGTGTGCAGGCGCGCGTGGAGCGCGTAGCGGTCGCGGCCGACGGCGTCAGGGACGTCCTGCACGGCGGGCAGGTACTCCTGCGCGATCCACGTCCGGAGCGCGTCGACGCCCGCGGCCGCGTCGACCGCCGCGGCGTCGAGCCGCGCCTGCAGCGCGGGCGAGACCCCGGCCTGCGCGGCGCCGGCCACGAAGTCGGCGTGCCAGCCGCGCCCGTCGGCGGCGCCGAGCCAGTCGCCGAGCTGGTCGACGACCGTCGACGCCTGTCGCGGGGCGCTGCGCACGCCGCGGCGCAGGCCCTCGGCGAGCGTCGCGCGCAGGCCCTCGGCTGCGGCCGGCACCTGCGCGACGCGGTCGGCGACGACGTCCCAGTCGTCGGCCGTGGCGGTCGGCATCATGAGGAAGAGCGACTGGAGGGTCTGCACGGGCGACGCGATGGGACGCAGCACCGCGAGGTGCTCACCCGCGTCGTGCACGGCGAGCTGCGCGGTCAGCCGCTCTCGCAGCAGCGTCGCGCAGCGTCGGTCGTCGTCGTCGAGGACGCGGGCGTCGTCGAGGTCCCGCAGCACGCCGCGCGACGCGTCGGCCTTGGCGTCGGCTCCCGCGGGCGACAGGTCGGGCATGCGACCGTCGCCGGGGCGGGTGCCGAGCGCGGTGCCGACGGTCGGGTCCAGGTCGGCGAGCGTCTCGACCCACCGGTCGGCGAGCTGGCGGGCGGTGGGCGCGGCGGTGCTGTGCTGGTCGGCGGGCATGGCAGCACGCTATCCGGGCGACGCGCGTGAGGGTGTGCGCGCAGCGCCGTCGCCACCGCCGCGAGAGTGCGGGACGGCGCGCCTCCCGCAAGGTCGGGCCCGGTGCTGGTAGCTGGTTGAGGTGGAAGCCAACGACACCCCCAGCCCGACCGCCCTCCTCGCCGCCGCCGCACGCGCGGCCCACGCCCTCGTGGACGAGCCGCCCCTCCTGCTCGAGGATCCCGCGGCGCACGCCCTGTGCACGACCGGCGACACCTCACCGCTCGACTTCCAGCTCGCGCAGCCCGGCGTCCCGGTCCTCGCGGCTGCCCGCGTCTCGGCGTGCGCGCGGGCGCGCCACGCGGACGACGTGCTCGTCGCGCGCCGCGCGCGGCAGATCGTCGTGCTCGGCGCGGGTCTCGACACGACCCCCCACCGCCGACCCGCCCCCGGGCGGCGGTTCTGGCTGGTCGACCTCCCCGACGTCCTGACGTGGCGGGCGCAGCTGCTGGCACGGGCGAGCCTGCCCGAGGCGGGCGTCCCCGTGCCCGCGGACCTCGGCGGCGCGGGGTGGTTCGACGCGCTCGTCGACGCGGGCCTGGACCCGCACGTGCCCGTGGTCGCGGTCTGGCTCGGGGTCGGCATGTACCTCGAGCCGGACGCGTGCCGCGCGCTGCTCGCCGCGCTGGCGGCGCTGCCCGCCGGGTCGACGCTCGTGCTGGACCACGTGCTCCCCGCGGACGAGCGGGACGCCGCGGGCGCCGCGTACGCGGCCGCCGTGGCCGCGTTCGCCGGGAGGCACGGCGAGCCGTGGCGGACCGCTGCGTCCGCGGCGACGGTGCGCGACTGGCTGACCGACGCGGGGTGGGCGGTCGCGGACGAGCGCGACGAGGCCGATGCCGTGCCGCCGGGCTTCTGGGACGCCCAGCCCCACCTGCGGCCGATGCGGCTCGTCCGGCTGGTGACCGCGACGCTCACGGCGCCCGCCTGACGGTCACGGGGTGCCGCACCTCGGTGCGGCACCCCGCGGGTGGTCGGCTCGCGGGTGAGGAGCACGCCCGCGGGCTGCGCACCGGCATCCGGGCGCGGTCAGCGGCAGCGGGAGCGTCAGGCCCGCAGCAGGCCGCCCAGCACGCGTACGCCCTCGGCGATCTGCGCGGGGCTCGCGGCCCCGAACGACAGCCGCAGGTGCGGCGCGGGCGGCTCGTCGACGTAGAAGTGCCGGCCGTCACCGACCAGGACCCCCACGGCGTCGGCCGCGGCGGTCAGGGCGCGCGTGTCGACGCCGTGGTCGAGGCGCACCCAGAGGTGCAGGCCGCCGCGCGGGACGGCGGTGAGGCGGGCCTCGGGCAGGGTGGTGCGCAGCGCGTCGACGAGCGCGTCGCGGCGGGTCGCGAGCTCGGTGCGCAGCCGGCGGACGTGCCGCGGCCACGCGGCCGAGGTCAGCAGGCCGTGCGCGACCTCCTGCACGACCGGCGCGACGCCGAGGTCGTCGGCCGTGCGGGCGGCCCGCATGCGCTGGCCGGCGGGGCCGCGCGCGACGACCGCGCCGAGGCGCAGCCCGGGCGACGCGGGTTTGCTCAGGGTCGTGACGGTGACGACGTGGCCGTGCGGGTCGTCGGCGAGCAGCGGCGCCGGCGCAGGCCCGTCGATCGCGAGGTGACGCGCCCAGTCGTCCTCGACGACGAAGGCTCCGTGCCGGACGACGAGGCCGAGCAGCTCGCGCCGCCGGTCGGCGCCGAGCACCGCGCCGGTGGGGTTGGCGTACGACGGCTGCAGCACCACGACGCGCGCCCGGGTGCGCTCGAGCGCGTCCGCCAGCAGGTCGACGCGCACGCCTTCGGCGTCGGCGGGGACGGACGCGACGTGCAGCCCGGCGCTCTGCGCGGCGAGCAGCGTCCCGGGGTAGCCGGGGCTCTCGGTGAGCACGGTGCCGCCGGGGTCGGCGAGCGTGCGCAGCGCGACGACGAGACCGGCCTGGCCGCCGGGGACGACGAGCACGTCCTGCGGGTCGACGCGGTAGGGCGCGGCGAGCACGCGCCGCAGGTCGGGCGAGCCGGCGGGCGGGGTCATGGCCCAGGCCCGGGTGCTGCGCACGGCGCGCGCGCCGAGCCGGCGCAGGTCCTCCTGCGGCAGCAGCTCGGGCGCGAGGTAGCCCCACGACAGCGGCACGTGGTCGGCGGAGCCGTACCCGCCGAGGCGCGCGGCCCGGTCGGCGTCGACGCGCGCGGGGCCCAGCGCACCGGTCTGCCACGCGTAGTCGGGCTCGGGCCGCGCCGCGCGGTCGGTGACGAACGTGCCGCGCCCGGGCTCGGCGCGCACCAGACCGGCGGTGACCAGCTGGGCGACGGCCGCGGTCACGGTGACGGCGCTCGCGCGGTACCTCCGCGACAGCTCACGCACGCCCGGCAGCCGGTCGCCGGGACTCGCGGCGTCCACGAGCGCACGCAGCGACCGGGCGACGTCCGCGATCCTGTTATCGTCGGTCATGAGGGACAACGATAACGCTACTGCGCTTCTCCCCCAGGTGTTACCGCCCGCCCCGCGCGCACGCGGACCGTGAGCGCCGCCGGCCCCGCCCGTCCCGCGGCCGCGCCGCGACCTCGCCCGCACCCCTGGCTGGAGACCCGCATGACCACCACGACCGACCTCGCCGTCCGCCCGCTCGACCCCGCCGACGAGCCGCGCTGGCGCGAGCTGTTCCGCGCCTACCGCGACTTCTACCGCCTGCCCGAGTCCGAGGACGTCGTGTCCCGCACATGGGGCTGGCTGCGCGACCCGCACCACGAGTGCCAGGCCGTCGTGGCCGTGGCCGACGGCACCGTCGTCGGCTTCGCGCACCACCGGCGCATCTCCTCGCCCTACACCGGCACGACCGGCGTGTTCCTCGACGACCTCTACACCGCCCCGCAGGTGCGCGGCCGCGGCGTGGGCCGCGCGCTGATCCGTCGACTCACGGACCTCGCCGCGTCCGAGGGCCGGCAGTTCGTGCAGTGGGTGACCGCCGACGACAACCACCGCGCGCAGGCGCTCTACGACTCGGTCGCCACGCGCACGCGGTGGGTCACGTACGAGGCCGCCGCGACACCGGCCTGACGCCACGACGCCGGGCCGGGCTCACGCGCCCGGCCCGGCGACGCCGTCAGCGGTCCGGCCGCACGATCCCGCGCATCAGCTCCAGTCGAACGTGAGCAGCGCGGTCCGTGTCTCCGGCTCGACGAACAGCAGGATCGCGTCGGCTCCGTGGTCGCGCCACGGGTAGCCGGGCGTCGCGGCCACGAAACGGAACGGGCGGCCGTCCACGAGCCGCAGGACGGGCGCGCCCGCGTCGGGCGCCTCGAGCACGACGGCCGCTGGGGGCGGCTCCACGACCCAGTTGCCGGTCGGGGTGTCGCCACCGAGCCTCTCGACGACCGGGAAGCCTCCCTCCGACCCGGCGCGCGGGCGCGTCGGGTCGCCGAAGTCCCCACCGGCGAGCACGCCGTGCACCCGCCACCGCTCGCGCGACGCGGCGAGGTCGGCCTCGGCGTCGGCGTAGAAGGCCGCGAGCGCCGCGGGCACGTCGTCCCCCACGGTCTCGATCTCGAAGACCGAGCGGTCGCCGAGCAGCCGCCACCGCCCGTCGTCCTCGATGCGGAACGCCAGCCAGTTGACCGCCGACCACTCGTCGGGCGGTGCTGGCAGGTGGCCACCGAGGAGCCCGCCCTCCCGCTCGACCGGGCTGAGCAGCAGACCACGGGCGAGCACGGGGAGGTCGCGCGCCCCTGGCCCGAGCGCGGCGGGGTCGAGCACGCCGAGGTCGATCGAGACCAACGGGTGCAGCACACGGCCCAGCCACGGCTGGTCGGAGACGAACACGTCGACCGGGTCGGGGAAGACCTCGACGCGCGGGTCGTCCGGCGGGAGGGCCTCTCCCTCACGATCCCGCCGCCCGAGACGGAAGCTCCCCCGGAGGCGCCGGAACCGCGACTGGTCGCTCACGGCGAGCAGCCTAGGGCGGCCGCGACCGCCCCGGATCCAGGTCACCTCACGAGCCGGCTCCGCCACGCCCAGGCCGCGATCTCGACCCGGTTGCGCGCACCGAGCTTCACGCTGATGTTCCGGGCGTGCGTCTTGACGGTCGACAGCGACACGAAGAGGTCGGCGGCGATCTCCTCGTTGGTGCCGCCGCGTGCGATCGCCGCGACGATCTCCAGCTCACGGTCCGTGAGGTCGTGCTCGACCGCGGACGGCGCCGCGCCCGCCGCGAGCTCGCCGAGCAGCCGCACGGTCACCGACGGCGAGACCAGCGCGTCGCCGTCGGCCGCGGCGCGCACGGCCTCGACGAGCAGCCGCGGCCCGGCGTCCTTGAGCAGGAACCCCGACGCGCCGGCCGCGAGCGCGGAGCGCAGGTACTCGTCGGTGTCGAACGTCGTGACGACCACGACGCGGGGCGCGTCCGGGAGCCCGGTGACCTGCCGTGTGGCGTCCAGCCCGTTCATGCCGGGCATGCGGACGTCCATGAGCACGACGTCGGGACGCAGGCGCTGCGCGGCGGCCACGGCGTCCTGCCCGGTGCCGACGTCGGCCAGCACGGCGATGTCCCCCTCGGCCTCGAGGACCATGCGGAACCCGGCACGGACCATCGCCTGGTCGTCGGCCACGACGACGCCGATCACCGGGTCACCGCCGCGGGGATCTCGACGCGCACGACCCACGTGTCGGCCTCGTCGGCGCCGGCGTGCAGGGTGCCGCCCAGGGCCGCGACCCGTTCGGCCATGCCGATGAGGCCGAACCCGCCGTGCGCCGATCCCCGCCGCACGCCGTCGTTGCCGACCTCGAGCCGCAGCGTGTCGTCGACGACGCGCACGGTGACGTGCGTGCTGGGGTCGACCGCGTGCCGGCGCACGTTGGTGAGGGCCTCGCGGACGATGCGGTAGGCCGACTCGCCGACGCCGGGCGCGAGGGGTGCGTCCGGGACGTCGACCCGCGACGTCGTGCGGCCCCGACCTGCGTCGAACCGGTCGACCAGGGGCGGGATGTCGGCCAGGTCGTACCGCACGGTGACCGGGGCGTCAGGCTCGGCGTCCTCCCGGATCGCGCCGACCATGCGCCGCATGCCCGCCAGGGCCTCGGCACCGGCCGCCTCGATCGCCTCGAACGCCTGCGTCGCGCGTGCGGGATCCGTGCGGGCCACGGCGATGGCCGCCTGCGCCTGCACGACGATCCCGGTGACCTGGTGCGCGACGACGTCGTGCAGCTCGCGCGCGAGCTCGGTGCGCTCGGCCCGGCGTGCCTGGTCGAGCGCCGACGCGCGGCGCGTGCGGACGGCGCGGCCCGTGACACCGGCGACGACGGCGCAGCCCCAGACGAGCACCGCGAGCAGCACGCCCGTCGCCTGCGGGCCGATCCGCAGCACGACACCCCCGACCACGGCGACCAGCGCGGCCGCCGCGGTGCCCGCGGCCGCCCGCGACGTCGGCGCGGCGCGCACCCCGGACGCGGTGACGACGACGAGCGCGGCGGCCTCGGTGAGCGACGGGGAGGGGCTGCCGACGACGGCGCACACGAGCGACCCGACCGTCGAGACGGCGAGCACCCCGCCGGTCGCGAGCCACCACGGCAGCCGGCGCCGCACGAGCGCCACGACGGCCACGACCACCGCGACGAGCGCGGTGACCAGCGCGCCAGCGACGTCCGCACCACCGGGCGTGCCCGGTGCGAGGCGCGCACCCAGCTCGAGGTCGACGACGAGCAGGCCCGCGAGCGCGACGAGCTCGAGCGCCGTCGTCGCGGCGCGGGACCGCAGCCACGTCGCACGGGGCGGTCGTCGGTCGTCGGGGTCCGGCACGCGTCCACCCTACGGATCACCACGCCCGGGCTCCGCGAGCGCTCCGGAAGATCGTCCCTTCGACCGAGGGTGACCGACCCGGACCGTCCGCCCGGTCGATTCCCGTGGGTCAGGGCGTTGACCAGGCTGGACGCATGAGCCAGCCTCCCGTCGCCCCGCCCCCGCCGACCGTCGCCGGACCGCGCCTCGCCGCCCGCGCGGTCGACCTCGTGCGCGAGTACGGCACGGGCTCGAGCCGGGTGCGCGCGCTCGACGGCCTGAGCGTCGACCTGGTCGAGCGTCGGTTCACCGCGGTCATGGGCGCCTCGGGGTCGGGCAAGTCGACGTTCCTGCACTGCCTCGCCGGGCTGGACCGGGCGACGTCCGGGCAGATGCTGCTGGGCGGCACCGACCTGGGCGCGCTCGACGACGCGGCGCTCACCGCGATCCGGCGCGACCGCCTGGGGTTCGTCTTCCAGGACGGCAACCTGCTGCCGCACCTGACGGCGGGCGAGAACATCGACCTCGCGGCCTCGCTGGCCGGCCGCCGCACGGACCGCGCGTGGCGGCGCGAGCTCGTCGAGCGGCTCGGTGTCGCGGACCGGCTGCGCCACCTGCCGTCGCAGCTGTCGGGCGGGCAGCGGCAGCGCGTCGCGGTCGTGCGGGCGCTGCTGGGCCGCCCGGACCTCGTCGTGGCCGACGAGCCGACGGGCGCCCTCGACAGCGAGTCGGGCGCCGCGCTGCTGGCGCTGCTGCGCGCGTGCGTCGACGAGTTCGGTCAGACGGTCGTCATGGTCACGCACGACCCGTCGGCGGCGGCCGTCACCGACGAGGTCGTGCTGCTGCGCGACGGCCGCGCCGCCGGGCGGGTCGACCGGCCGACGCGCCGCACCGTCCTCGAGCGCCTCGGCGAGCTCGCCGCACCCGCGGGGGTCGGCGCGTGATCGTCGCCCGGACCGCGCTGCGCAGCGTCCTGCGGCGCCCAGGGCAGGCGCTGCTCGTCGGCGTCGCGATCACGGCCGCGACCGCGTTCGCCGCGGTCGCCCTGCTGGTCGCGGCCAACGCGCGCGTCGCGCTCGTCGCGTTCGGCATGGTCACCCCGCCCGCGGCCGACGTGGTGGTCGTCCCCCGCGGCGACGTCGCGCCGGGCGCCGCGCTCGAGGTCGCCGAGCGCGTGCGCGCGCTGCCCGGCGTCGTGGACGTCGCGGTCGAGCACCTCGGGGACGTCGAGGTCGAGGCGGGTGGCGTCACCACGACCTGGAAGCTCACGAGCGACCCGGGCGGCGGACCGCTGAGCGCGCTGCGCGACGCCCCCGACGTCGGCCCGCTCGAGCCCGGCGGGATCGTCCTGGGGCGGCGCACCGCCGAGCGCGTCGGCGTCGACGTCGGGGACACGGTCGTGGCGGGCGGGCACGAGCTCGTCGTGGCGGGAGTCGGGCCCGTGCGGGAGTTCGGGCAGGACGTCGGGCTCGTGCACCCGTCCGACGCGGTCACGATCGGCGGGATGCCGCCCGTGCAGATGTTCGTCGTCGGGGACGTGGACCTCGCCGCGGTGCGGGCCGTGGCCGGTGACGCCGCCGTCACGAGCGGCCCCGAGCAGCGCGACCGGGAGGCCCGGTCGGTGGGCGACACGCTCGCGGGCGTGCTCGGCGGGCTGTCGGTGTTCGTCGCGCTGGCCGTGGTGTCGGCCGTGGTGATCGTGTCCTCGACGTTCCGGATCGTGCTGGCGCGGCGCGCCGCGGAGCTCGCGCTGCTGCGGTGCGTCGGCGCGACGCGTCGCCAGGTGCACCGCTCGGTGCTCGCCGAGGCCGCGTGCGTCGGCCTGCTCGGGGGCCTGGTCGGGACCGGTGCCGGGCTGGGGGTCGCCGCGGGGCTCGTCGCGGCGGCGCGTGCCGCGGACCTGGTGTCCGCGCCGTTCGTCGCCGCGCCCGGCGGGCTCGTCGCGTGCGTCGCCCTGTCGGTCGTCGCGACCGTCGCCGCGGCGCTGCCCTCGGCGCGCGCCGCCGGTCGCACGGCACCCGTCGTGGCGCTCGGGGCGGCACGCTCGTCCGACGCCCGCCCCGTGCGCGTCGGCGCGCGCCTGGTGACGGCCGGTGCGCTCACGCTGACGGCCGTGGCCACCGGGGCCGTCGCGGTCCCCGTCGCGCGCACCGACCAGCTGACGGGCCTCGCGCTCGCCGCGCTGAGCGGGACGCTGGTCTTCGCGGTGCTGGTCGCGGTCGGCCCGTTCCTCGTGCGGTGGGCCGCCCGGGCGGTGCGGCCGCTCGGCGCTCGGTCGGCGGCGCTGCGGCTCGCGGTGTCCAACGCGCACCGCTCGTCGCGCCGCACCGCCGCGATGACGACGGTCCTCACGCTGGGCGTGGGCCTGGCCGCGGCGCTGCTCGTGGCGGTCGCGGGCGTCACCGCCGACGCGCGCGAGAGCGTCGTGCGCACCTTCGGGGCCGACGCGCTGATCCCGGTCGACGTCGTCGCCGACCCGGACGCCCTGGTGGCCGCGCTCGCGGCGCACCCGGCGGTCGACGCCCGGGTCGTCGGCACCGACATCCTCCTCGACCCCGCCCCGGGGACGGACCCCGCGGCGCTGCGGGACGCCGTGCTCGACACCGTTCCCGCGGGCACGTCGGTCTACTGGGCGGGCGACGTGCTCGCGGGCATCGAGCAGACGGTCGCCGTGGGGCAGCTCGTCGGCGCGGCGATGATCGGGGTCACGCTCGTCGTCGCGATGGTCGGGGTCGTGGTGACGCTCGCGCTGTCGGTCGCCGAGCGCCGGCAGGCGATCGCCCTGGTCCGCGCGCTCGGCGTGAGCCGGGCGGGCGCGCGCCGGTCGGTGGCGGCCGAGGCCGGGCTCGCCTCCGCGGTCGGCGCGACGCTCGGCGTCGTCCTGGGCGGCGCGTACGGCGTGCTCGCGCTGCGCGTGCTGGACATGCCCGCCGGCCAGCCGCCGTTGGTCCGGCTCGCGCTGCTGGGCGCCGGCGTGGTCGGCGCCGCGGTCCTCGCCGCGGCCGTGCCGATGCGCAGCGCCGGGCGCGTCGAGCCGGCGATCGGGCTGGCGGCGCGATGAGCCGCCACGCCCGCGTCACGCGTCGCGGCACCGCCGACCACCCACGTCCGACCGACGACAGGAGCACCCCGATGACCACCCGCCGCACCGTCCTGGCCACCACGACGCTCGTCCTGACCGCCGCTCTCACGGGCTGCGCGACGTTCCAGGACGTGTTCCCGGTGGGGCAGCGCGAGTTCACCTACGCCACGAGCGCCGACGTCGAGAGGTCCGGCGAGTCCTTCCGCTTCCAGGGGTTCCTCCCCCAGGACGCGACGGACGTGCGGCTGCTCGCCCAGCTCGACGGGCACGCGGGGGTGATGCGTTGGACCAGCCCCACGCCGTTCGACGCGCAGCACTGCACCGCCGCGCCCGTCACCGGCGCGCCCGACCTCGAGGCCGCGTGGCTGCTCGACCCGCTGCCGGCCGACGGGTACGCGTGCGGGACGTGGACGGTCGTGAGCGTCGGCGACACGCACCAGGCCTGGCGGGACGAGCCGGGGTCGGGCACCGAGCCCCGGTGACGGCCCGGCCGTCCGTGCGGGTTGACCTCCCGCTCCAATCGTGCGAGATTCGCCGCACAATCATTGTGCGACTTCTTTCGAACGACAGGACTGCCGATGTCACCTCGGACCTACCACCACCCCGACACGGACGAGATCGCGATCCCCCGCGTGCTGTTCGCGCTGAGCGAGCCGCTGCGGCTCGCCATGGTGCGCGTGCTCGCCGCGCAGGGCGAGACCGACAGCCTCGAGCTGGGCCCCGACCTGCCGCGCTCGACCCTCACGCACCACACGAGCCTGCTGCGCGAGTCCGGCGTCGTGCACGTGCGCGCGCAGGGCCGCAAGTGCCTCATCAGCCTGCGCACCGAGGACCTCGAGTCCCGGTTCCCCGGGCTGCTCGACGCGGTGCTCGACGGGTACGAGCGCACCACCGACCTCACGGACCCGCACCCGTGACGCGCCGCCTGTGGCCCCTGGTCGTGGCCGCCGTCTCGCTCGGCGTCGACGCGTACGTGCTGGCCGGCGTCCTGCCCCGCATCGCCGCGGACCTCGGCACGGGCGTCGCGGCCGTCGGGCTGGGCGTCACGGCCTTCACCGCCGCGTACGCCGTCGCCGGCCCGACCCTCTCGGGACGGCTGACCCGAGCCGGGACGGCACGTGCCCTGCTCGTCGCGCTCGGTCTGTTCAACCTCGGCAACCTCGTGACGGCCGTCGCCACCGGGCTGCCGCTGTTCCTCGCGTCGCGCGTCGTCGCCGGCGTCGGCGCGGGCGTCCTCACCGCGGTCGCGACCGCGACGGCCGCGGCGATGGTCGATCAGCACGAACACGGCCGTGCGATGTCCCTCGTGACGTTCGGCCTGTCGACCGGCACGGTCGCCGGCGTGCCGCTCGGCATGCTCGTCGGCGAGCGGTTCGGCTGGCGGTGGACGATGGCGATCGTCGTCGCCGTGGGCGTCGTCAGCATGGCGGCCCTGGCCACGCGCCGCACCACGCTCCCGCCGCTGCCGACGACGGCAGCCGCGTCACCGCTCGCCGTGGTCCGCGACCCGCGGACGCTCGTCGGCGTCGCTGCGGCGTTCCTGCTGGGCGTCGCGAGCCTCGGCCTCTACACGTACGTGCTGCCGATGGCGCAGGACCGCGGCCTCAGCGGGACCGGGTTCGCGCTGGTCTGGGCGTGGGGCGTCGGCGGCGTGGCCGGCTCGGCGGCGGTCGGCCGGCCGCTCGACCGCCACGGGCCGCGCCCGCTGCTCGTCGGGCTGCCCGCGCTCCTGCTCGTGGCCTTCGCGCTCCTCACCCTCACCACGTCCCCCGCGACGTGGCTCGTCGCCGCGACCCTGTGGGGCGCGGCCGGCTGGGCGAGCGTGCCGACGCTGCAGCAGGCGCTCACGCGGCACGCCCCCGAGCGCGCGATGTCGGTAGTCGCGTTCCAGATGGCCGCGATGTACCTGGGCTCGGCCGTCGGCGCCGCCGCGGGCGGCGCGCTCCTCGCGGCGGGCGCGCGGGCGGGGACGCTCGCGGGCTGGGCGATCGTGCCCGCAGCGCTGGCGCTCGCGCTCACGGTGACCGTCGCGGCGCGCGTGCGGCCGGGCAGGCGGACCACGACGTCCGCGCGGAGCTAGCGGACACGCCGCGGAGACGCACGCGAGCGGTGGCGCGCACCTCCGCGGCGCCCCGTGACGTCCCAGCGGCCCGTAGCGGCTCGACCGGCGCCGCGACGAGCAGGCGGCCAGGCCCGACGCGCCTGACGAGGCCGAGTCGGCCGGCGCCCTCGCCTCGCCCGCACGGGGTGCGAAGTGCAGGCCGGTCGGGGCCCGGCGCTGGTGAGCGGGGCGGCACTCGAGCGTCCCGTACCGCGCCGACTCCGCGAGCACGGGTGCGCACATCGCCGACGTTCCGCAGCACTCGGTGCGACGCGTCGACCCTGGCACCGGCACCGCCGGGCGGGAGCTCGGGCTCTGGCACCGTGCGCCGCGCACCCTCTCCGCCGCGCTCATCCCCCGGCGGTGCAGGTCGGCGGCGTCAGGACACGGTCCGGCGCCCCGCGAGCGGGACGACGACCAGCCCGCTGGCGCACAGCAGGGCCCACCACTCGCCCGTGACGGCGCCGACGACCACCCCGGCCGTCAGGACGAGGGCCGAGAACACGACCGCGACCCACCCGAAGGGCTTGCGCCGCCCCGGCCTCCGCTGCTTCCCCTGCGGCTCCATGGGTCGACGCTACAGCGGACCTCGCCCTACGCCGTGGCCCGCGCGGGCCGTGCGGCGACCCTGTCGGCGTACGCGTCGCGCACGAGTGCGACGTCCGCCAGCGCCGCCGCAGCGCCCGACCGCAGGTACGTGCCCATCGGGTTGAGCGCGACCTCGGCGACGCCCGCGTCGCGGTCCGTTGCGGGATCCACCGGACCATGCCCGGCGCGACGAGGCTAGCGCAGGGTCCGGACGTCGGCGCCCGGCGAGGCCATCCCGTGCTCTCGTCTACCGGCTCGCGTCCGTCCTCGCCTCGCGTCGTCGCCGGGCCGCCACGGTCACCGCGGCCGAGCAGCACCATCGCGGCTGCACGACGCCCTCGTGACGTCCGGCGTGTCGACCCGCACGGCCGCCGGTGTGCCCGTGTGCCGGTCGACGTGATCATCGTCGAGACGACGCGCACACCGCGTGAACGCCGAACGCCCGTAGCCGACTTCCCGGCTACGGGCGTTCTCGACGTCGGACGACGCCGGACGGTCGGGCTGACAGGATTTGAACCTGCGACCCCTTGACCCCCAGTCAAGTGCGCTACCAAGCTGCGCCACAGCCCGTCACCCCCGCAGGGGCCTCGGAAACTCTACCGCACTCGCGGGGCCGTCCTGTCACCCGTGGGCAGGTGGGCGCGCCACGCGCACGCGACCGCGACCAGGCATGCCGTCGCGATGACAGCCCCCGCGACGAACATCGCCGGGTACGCCCACCGGGCCGAGAGCCACGCGAGCGCGGCGGGCACGAAGAACCCGGTGTAGGCCACCGAGTAGTAGACGGCGGTGAGGCCCGCGAGGTCGTCGGGCGTCGCGATGCGCTGCACCTCGGACAGACCGGCGACCAGCGCGAGCCCGTAGCCGGCGCCGAGCACGACCGCGGCGAGCACCGCGACCGCGAGACTGAGCGTCGCGCTCGCCCACGCCGCGGCCGCCATGCCCGGCACGACGATCGCCATCGCGACGACCGACGCCCGGGCGCTGCGCGCGGTGTCGATGCGCCGCGCGAGCTGCTGCACGGCGAACCCGCTCGCGAGCGTGACGACCGTGAGGAACGCCGCGAACGCGATCGGCACTCCCCCGGCGCTGCGGCGCAGCAGCCCCGGCAGCACGGCGTACGCGCTGCCGACGGCCCCGAACACCCACGGCGCGACCGGCACGACCACACGCCAGAACCGCCGGTGCGCGACCGCGGGCACGCGCAGGTCGTCGCGCAGCCGGGCGCCGGGTGCGCGCGGCGGCGCGGGGTGCGTCTCGGGCACCGACAGCACCGCGGCCATCGCCGCGAGCGCGACGCACGCGTGCACGAGGTACGGGGTGCCGGTGCGCCACGGGCCCCACTGCGCGAGCGCACCGGCGGTGCCGGCACCGAGCAGGAAGCCCAGCGTGAGCGCGAGCGACGCGCGCCGCGGACCCGCGCCTGCGTCGCCGGTGGCGGCGCTCAGCTCCGCGACCCACGTGGTCCCGACGGCCATGACGAGCCCGAGCGCGACGCCCGACAGCACGCGCCCGGCCGCGAGCGCGGGCACCGACGCGGGCCCGAACGCGATGACGAGCGAGCCGACCACGCCGAGCGGCGCGGCGGGCAGCAGCAGCGGGCGGCGCCCGTACCGGTCGGACAGCGGCCCGCCGACGAGGAGCGCGGGCACGATCCCGACGACGTACGCACCGAGCAGCGCGTCGACCGTGAGCGCGGACAGGTGACTGACGTCGCGGTACATGACGAGCAGCGGCGTGAACTCGTTGCCGCCCCACGCGACCGCGAGCATGAGCGCGGCGACGCCGCGCCACGCGTGCGCGCCGACGGCTCCGCCCGCAGGGGCGGCGGGCGAGGTCCCGGGCGGCACGCCGGGGCCGGTCCGCGCGGACGGGTCGGGAGCGGAGACGTCGCCGGCCGCGCCGCCCGCGCGCGTGGGCGCACGGGTGGCGGCGGCGACACCCGCGCCCGCCGCGGGCGTGTGCCCTGCCGACGTCGTGCGGCTCACCGCTGCCCTCCGTGCCGCCCGGCGGTGCCGTGCGCGTCGTGCACGTGCGCGGCGAGCCGTGCCCGGAAGCCGGCCGCGTCGCCGTCGGCGATCGCGGCGACGAGCGCCTCGTGCCCGTCGACGAACGTCGCGGCCCGCGCCGACGACCGCCCCACCGAGAGCGCCACCATGCGGCTCTGGCGCTCGCGCAGCGTCCCGGCGACCTGGGTGAGCACGGCGTTGCCGCCCGCCGCGACGATCGCGTGGTGGAACTGGGCGTCGAGGTCGGCGTAGGCGTCGAGGTCGACGTCGTCGGTGTCGGCGTCGAGCGCGTCGCGCTGCCGGGCGACGAGCCCGCGCAGCGTGGCGACGAGCTCCTCGCGCGCGCCCGGCGGCCCCGCGAGCACCTGCTCGACCGCGTGCCCCTCGAGCAGCAGTCGTGCGTCGAGCACGTCCTGCGCCTCGCCCGGCGCCGCGGGGACGACGAGCGCGCCGCGCTTGGGGAACAGCCGCAGCCACCCCTCGGCGGCCAGCCGCAGGAACGCCTCGCGCACGGGGGTGCGGCTCACGCCGAGCTCGGCGGCGACGTCGACCTCGCTGAGCATGCTGCCCCCGGGGTGCCGACCGCCGAGCAGCGCGTCCTTGACGTGCCGGTAGACGGTGTCGGCGGCGGACGCGGGTGGGGCGGACGGTCGACGCGGCATGCATGCATGATGCATGCATGTCGCTACTCATTCATGGGATGACCAGCGGGTGAGACGACGTCGCCCCCGAGGTCGCGCCCCGAGGCGACCCGCACACGTCGCCAACCCGCCCGCGGTGCGCCGGCCGTGCGGCGTTCCGGCCGTCCAGCCGCCGCAACGCCGCACGCACCGCGGTCCGCGGGTACCGGCCGGAACCCCCGCCGACGCCCGCGCACCGCCGCGGCCCGGCGCGTGCCGCCCCGGTCCCCGTCAGCCCTCGCCGTCCGCCCGCCGCCGCAGCGCGTCGAGCTCGGCGGCCACCAGCCCCAGCACCAGCAGGTCGACCAGGAGACCCCAGGACGCGTCCCACTGCGAGAGCCGGAACAGGAAGAACTGCGTCACCAGCAGCGACACGATGACCGCGCGGCGGAACCACAGGTAGCCCTCGATCGCGTCCCCGCCGACGCGCAGCAGCCCCACGACGCACAGCGCGCCGCTGGCCGCCGCGGCGACGAGCGCGCCGACCAGCACCCACGCGGGGCTGCCGTCGCCGCTCCACCACCCCGTCACGGCGCGCGCGATCGTGAACGCCGACGACCCGAGCAGCACGAGCACGGCGAGCCACGGCACGAACCGCGCCTTGATCAGGGTGTGCAGCACGCGCACCGCGAACGACGACACCGCACCGACCGGGTCGGGCAGCGCGACGTCGTCCTCGGCGACGCTGTCGACCAGCGCACGGGCCTGCGCGGCGCCGTGCACGTCGCCCGCGTGCCGCAGGTGCGCCTCGGCCCGTCGCCGCGCCGACGGCGTGAAGCCACCCACGACCCCCGCGACCGCCTCGTCGACGGCGCCCGCGAGCTCCTCGCGCGGGTCCGGGTCGCGCCGCCCGTGCAGCGCCTCGGCGAGCAGCCCCAGCCCGACGACCGTCGCATACACGATCGCGGCCGTCGGCTCGTAGAAGTAGTCGTTGTCCGAGGTGACGAACTTGCCGACCTCGTCGACGAACAGCCCGAACCCGACGCCGCCGACCAGCGACCCCAGCGGCCGCAGCGCGGGCCCCGCGAACGACAGCAGCAGCACGAACGCGAGCGCCATGAGCAGCCCGCCCCACAGCACGTGCGCGATGTGCAGACCGTCGCCGCCGACCTGCGGGTACCCGGTCGCGGCGAGGAACGCGCGCGTGAGCAGCACGGTCGCCGCGGTCGCGACGAGGAACGTGCCGAGGTGCCGGGTGGCGCGCGGGTCGCGCGGCAGCCCGAGCCGCAGCAGCGCGTGCGTCGTGACGCGGCGCGGCGCGGCGCCGTCCTGCAGCGAGGTCACGGCGCCGCCACGCGCACGGTCACCGCCGGCGCTTCTCGCGCACGCGCACCGAGATCGTGATGGGTGTGCCCTCGAACCCGAACGTCTCACGCAGGCGGCGCTCGATGAACCGGCGGTAGCCGGCCTCGAGGAACCCGCTCGCGAAGATGACGAACCGCGGCGGGCGCGTCGAGGCCTGCGTCGCGAACAGGATGCGGGGCTGCTTGCCGCCGCGCAGCGGGTGCGGGTGCGCCGAGACCAGCTCGCCGAGGAACGCGTTGAGGCGCCCCGTCGGGATGCGCGTGTCCCACGACGCGAGCGACCGCTCGAGGGCCGGCACCAGTCGGTCGGTGTGCCAGCCGGTGCGGGCCGACACGTTGACGCGCGGCGCCCACTGCACCTGCACGAGCTGCTGCTCGATCTCGCGCTCGAGGAACGGGCGCCGGTCCTCGTCCATGAGGTCCCACTTGTTGTACGCGATGACCAGCGCGCGCCCGGCGTCGATGACCTGCTGCACGACACGGATGTCCTGCTCGGTCATGGGCGCCGACGCGTCGACCAGCACGACCGCGACCTCGGCCTTCTCGACGGCTGCCTGCGTGCGCAGCGACGCGTAGAAGTCCGCACCGGTGGTCTGGTGCACGCGGCGCCGGATGCCGGCCGTGTCGACGAACACCCACGGCCGGCCGCCGAGCGCCACGAGCTCGTCGACCGGGTCACGCGTCGTCCCGGCCGTGTCGTCGACGACCACGCGCTCGGACCCGACCACCTTGTTGAGCAGCGAGGACTTGCCGACGTTCGGACGACCGACGAGCGCGACGCGGCGCGGCCCGTCGGGCAGCGGCACGGCGTGCGCCGAGACGGTCGGCAGCGCGCGCATCGCGGCGTCGAGCAGGTCACCGGTGCCGCGGCCGTGCAGCGCCGAGATCGGGTGCGGCTCCCCCAGGCCCAGCGACCACAGCGCGGCCGCGTCCGCCTCGACGGCCGGGCCGTCGACCTTGTTGGCGACGAGCACGACGGGCTTGCCCGAGCGCCGCAGCAGCCGCACGACCTGCTCGTCGGTGTCGGTCGAGCCGACGGTCGCGTCGACGACGAACAGCACGGCGTCGGCCAGGTCGATCGCGACCTCGGCCTGCTGCGCGACGCGCTTGTCGATGCCCGCGACGTCGACCTCCCAGCCCCCGGTGTCGACGACCGTGAACCGGCGCCCGGACCACTCGGCGGGGTAACTCACGCGGTCGCGCGTGACGCCCGGCTTGTCCTCGACGACGGCCTCGCGGCGCCCGAGGATGCGGTTGACGAGCGTCGACTTGCCGACGTTCGGACGGCCCACGACCGCGAGCACGGGCAGCGCCGCCTCGACGTCGGTGCCGTCGTCGTCCAGGCCCTCGCCCTCGAGGAGCGCGAGGTCCTCGTCCTCGAGCTCGTACTCCTCGAGGCCCGCGCGCAGCGCGCGCTCACGGGCCTCGTCGTCGACGTCGTCGACAGGCGGTGCGGCGGCGTCGAGCGGCGCGCTCGGCTCGGCGGCGTCCTGCGGGTCGACGCGCGTCAGGGTCGGGTCGGGCTGCTCCATGCCCCCATTCTCCCCCGTCGGGCGCCCTGGCACCGACACGGGCCCGCACGCGGCCCCGACGAGCCGTCGGTCAGGCCGTCGAGCGGGGGTCGTCGGCGGGCAGCGCGACGCCCGTGCGCCGCTGCGCCCCGACGACGAGCTCGCTCATCGCGGCCTGCACGAGCCGTCCCGCGCGGTCGATCGCCTCGCGCCGCGACAGCCCCTCGCCGGCGACGTCGACGGGGTCGCCGATCTCGACGTGCACGTCGCGCCGCAGCGGCGGCAGCCCGCGCACCGACTCCCCCGTCAGGCGCGTCCCGAGGATCGCGACGGGTACGACCGGCGCGCCGCCGTGCACCGCGAGCCACGCGACCCCGGCCCGCACCTGCTCGGCCGTGCCGCGTCCGCGCGTGCCCTCGGGGAAGATCCCGACGGCGCCGCCACGCCGCAGCACGCCGAGCCCGGCCTGCAGCGCGGGCCGGCCCATCGTGCGGTCCACGGGGATCTGACCGCCCGCGCGCAGCACGACCCCGACCGGCCCGTGGAACATCTCCTGCTTGACGAGGATGTGCAGGGGCCGCGGCGCGACGCCGATGAGCAGCGGGCCGTCGAGCAGCGTCACGTGGTTGGCCGCGAGCACCACCGGCCCGCTGCGCGGCACGCGCTCGGCACCGGTGACGTGCGTGTCCCACACGACGCGCGCGAGGAACCGCCCGACCCACCGGGCCCACGCGGGCCCGGCGGCCGACGGCACGTGCGGCGCGTCCGCCACGTCAGCCCCGCGCGGCCAGCGTGCGCTCGACGACGCCGAGCACCGCGTCGACGGTCTGGTCGAGGTCGAGCGCCGAGGAGTCGACCGTGACGACGCCGTCGGCGGCCGTGAGGAACTGCGCGACGGCGGAGTCGTCGGCGTCGCGGCGCACCACCTGGTCGCGCGTCGCCTCGACGGCCGCGGCGTCGTCCGAGCCGTGCACCTCGCGCGCGCGGCGCGCGAGGCGCGCCTCCTCGCTCGCGGTGAGCAGCAGGCGCACGTCGGCGTCCGGCGCGATCACCGTGGTGATGTCGCGGCCCTCGGCGACGATCCCGCGGCCGTCGGCCCACGAGCCGGGCTCGCACTGGAACGCGATCTCCGCGCGCTGCCGGCGCGCGAGCTCGGCGCGCACGTCGAGGTTCGTCGCGACCGCGCTCACGGCCGTCGAGACCGACGTCTCGCGGATCGCGGCCGTGACGTCGATCCCGCCGACCCACACCTGCGGCTCGCGCGGGTCGACGACCATGACGAGCACCATGTCGCGCACCAGGGCCGCGACGGCGCCGGTGTCCGCGAGGTCGACGCCCTCGTGCACGGCCCACCACGTCGCCGCGCGGTACATCGCGCCGGTGTCCAGGTACGCGAGCCCGAGCCGCTGCGCGACCCGGCGGGACACGCTCGACTTGCCCGACCCCGACGGCCCGTCGATCGCCACGACGATGCTCAACTCACCAGCCTCCATCCCCGAGCGGTCAGCTCGGACTCCAGGTGCTCGGCGCGCGCGGGCAGCACCGAGATCGCCGCCATGCCGACGGCGCGGCCCGCCGCGTGCTCGAGCTGCAGGTCCTCCAGGTTGACGCCCGCGGCGCCCACGTCCCCCAGCAGGCGCGCGAGCTCGCCCGGGGTGTCGGGCACCAGCACCGACACCACGGCGTACTGCTTGTGCGCGCCGCCGTGCTTGCCGGGGATGCGCGCGGCGCCCGTGTTGCCCTCGGCGATGGTGCGCGCGATGGTCGCGAGCGCACCGAGCTCGACGTCCTCGGGCCCGGTGGCCCCGGCTGCGCGGTCGAGCGCCTCGACCACCACGTCGAGGTCGGCCCGCAGCGCGACGAGCACGTCGCGCACCGCGGCGGCGTTGGCCGCGAGGATCGACGTCCACAGCGCCGGGTCGGACGCCGCGAGCCGCGTCACGTCGCGCAGCCCCTGGCCCGCGAGCGCGAGCGCGGCGTCGTCGGTGCCGCGCAGGCGCGCCGCGACGAGCGAGGACGCGAGCTGCGGCACGTGGGACACGGCCGCGACCGCGGCGTCGTGCTCGGCGGCCTCCATGACGACGGGCACCGCACCGAGGTCGACCGCGAGGTGCCGCACCGCGAGCAGCGCGTCGTCGCGCGAGGTGCCCGAGTCGGTGATGACCCACGGCCGCCCCACGAACAGACCCGGCACGGCCGCCGACGGGCCCGAGCGCTCGCGCCCCGCCATGGGGTGCGAGCCGACGTAGCGCGACAGGTCGACGCCCGACGCGCGCAGCTCGGCGAGCACGTACCCCTTGACGCTCGCGACGTCCGTGACGACCGCGTCGGGGTGGGCCGCGAGCGCGGCCCGCACGGCGTCGGCCGTCACGTCGGGCGGTGCGGCCACCACGACGAGCACGGGTGCGGCCGACCCCGGGGCGACGGGCGTGCCCGCGCCGACGTCGCGCGCGAGCGCGAGCGCCGTGCGCGACGGGTCCTCGAGCTGCACGTCCACGCCGTGCTGCGTCAGCGCGAGTCCCACGGACGCGCCCAGCAACCCCGTGCCGACGATCCGCACGGGGCCGACCGTGGCGATGCTCACATGCCCACCGAGGCCATGAGGGAGCCCAGCTCGGTCTTCGACAGCACGCGCGTGCGCCCGGGGCGCAGGTCGCCCAGGCGGATCGGCCCGATGCGCGTGCGCACGAGCTTCGTCACGGGGTGCCCGACCTCGTCCATGAGCCGGCGCACGACGCGGTTGCGGCCCTCGTGCAGCACGACCTCGACGAGGCTCGCGTGGCTCGCGACCTGCACCACCTTGAAGTCGTCGACCGTCACCGTGCCGTCCTCGAGCTCGACGCCCTGCTTGAGGCGC
Organism: Cellulomonas sp. FA1; assembly: GCF_000986825.1. NCBI lineage: Bacteria > Bacillati > Actinomycetota > Actinomycetes > Micrococcales > Cellulomonadaceae > Cellulomonas > Cellulomonas sp. FA1. Next base: position 1,058,819 of record NZ_LBMY01000001.1, read on the forward strand.
GTGCCGAGGGACTCCTTGACGCGGCCCTGCACCTCGACGAGGTACGTCTTGGCGACGCCGTGCGAGGGGTGCGCGAGGCGGTGCGCGAGGTCGCCGTCGTTGGTGAGCAGGATGAGCCCCTCGGAGTCCGCGTCGAGCCGGCCGACGTGGAACAGCCGCTCCTCGCGGTTCGCGACGAACTGCGCGAGCGCGGGCCGGCCCTCGGGGTCGTGCATGGTCGACACGACGCCCTTGGGCTTGTTCAGCGCGATCGTGATGAGCGAGGCGTCGAGCTGCACGCGCATGCCGTCGACGTGGATCACGGCGCTCTTGGGGTCGACGCGCACGCCGAGCTCCACCACGAGCTGGCCGTCGACCGTCACGCGGCCGTTCGCGATGAGCTCCTCGCACGCGCGACGCGAGCCGAGCCCCGCCGTCGCGAGGACCTTCTGCAGGCGCACGCCCTCAGGGTCGTGCACGTCGACCGGCTCGGCCGCCGGTGCGGGCCGGCGCTGGGGACGGCGTGCGCCGCCCGTCCCGCCACCCGTGGTGCCGCGACCGCGTCCCGGACGCCCGGCTCCTGCCGCGCGCCCACCTCCGCGGTGCCCGCGCGCGTTCGTGCCGCTCATCGTCCGTCCTCCCGTCCGTCGGTCGTGTCGACGCCCTCCAGCGTCTCGATGTCCGGCAGGTAGGGCGCCAGCGGGGGCAGCTCGTCGAGGGTCGACAGGCCGATCCGCTCCAGGAAGTATCCCGTGGTCCCGTACAGCACCGCACCAGTGACCGCGTCCTGGCCCACCTCGGCCACCAGGCCGCGGGTCGTCAGCGTGCGCATGACGCCGTCGACGTTGACGCCGCGGACCGCGGAGACCTGCCCGCGGCTCACGGGCTGCCGGTAGGCGACGACCGCGAGCGTCTCGAGCGCGGCCTGCGTCAGGCGCGCCGTCTGGCCGTCGACGACGAACCGGCCGACGACGTCGCCGTACGCCGGGTCCGAGTAGATCCGCCAGCCCTCGCCCGCCTGCCGCAGCTCGAAGCCGCGCGGCCGGCCGCCGTGCTCGCCGCGGTACTCGGCCGCGAGCTCGGCGAGCAGCTCGTCGACGCGCGCGGTCGGCAGCGCGAGCGCGGTCGCGAGCCGCACGGCCGGGATCGGCTCGTCGGCGACCATGAGCACGGCCTCGAGCGCCGCGAGCGCACCGCCGGGCAGCGTGTCGACGTCCGGCAGGGCGTCGTCGGTCCCGGCGTCGGTGGCCGCTCCCGGTGCGGCGTCCTGCGTCTGGCGCGTCTGCTCGCTCACGTGCTTGCCTCCTCGTCGCCACCGGCACCCACCGCGACGGGTGCCTGCGCGGGCGCGTCCGCCGGCACCTCGCCGGCCTCGCGGTCGAAGTCGTCGGACACGGTCACCTCGCCGTCCTCGCTGCCCGTCCACCGCACCGTGAGCTCACCGAGCGGCACCACCTGGTCGAACGCGACCGCGCCCTCGCGGAACAGCTCGAGCAGCGCGAGGAACCGCACGACCACGACGACGGGCTCGGCCGCGTCGGCGGTCAGCGCCCGGAACGTGCTCGCACCGTGCTGCCGCAGCCGGTCGACCAGCACGGCGGCCTGCTCGCGCACGCTCACCACGGGTGCGTGCAGGTGGCTGAGGTCGACGCGCGGGGGCGGCGGCTTGGGCGCGAGCGCGCGCGCCGCGAGCTCGGCGAGCCGCTCGGGACCGATCTGGAAGACCAGCTCGGGCAGCAGCGCCGCCTGGTGCGGCTCGAGCTCGACCGCGCGCGCGAAGCGCCGCGACCCCGCCTCGAGGGCGACGCCGAGGTCGGCCGCGACCTGCTTGTACGCGCGGTACTGCAGGAGCCGCGCGAACAGCAGGTCCCGCGCCTCGAGCAGCTCGAGGTCCTCGGCGTCCTCGACCTCGGCGGACGGCAGCAGGCGCGCGGCCTTGAGGTCGAGGAGCGTCGCGGCGACCACGAGGAACTCGCTCGCCTGCGACAGGTCCCAGTCGCGGCCGCCCGCGGCCGCCGCCCGCTCGGCCGCGCGGATGTGCGCGATGAACTCGTCGGTCACCTTCGACAGCGCGACCTCGGTGATGTCGAGCTTGTGCTTGGCGATCAGGCCCAGCAGCAGGTCGAACGGCCCGCTGAAGACGTCGAGGTGCACCTCGAAGCCGGTGGACCCGGCCGGGGCGTGCTCCTCCGGTGCGCTGTCCGCCGGCGCGCCGTCAGGCGGCGTCGCCACGCGCCACGAGCTCGCGCGCGAGCTGGCGGTAGGCCTCGGCACCGGCGTGCGTCGGCGCGTACTGGGTGATCGGCTCGGCCGCGACGGTCGCGTCGGGGAACTTCACGGTGCGGCCGATGACGGTGTGCAGGAGCGTGTCGCCGAACGCCTCGTGCACGCGCGCGACGACCTCGCGGGCGTGCAGCGTGCGCGAGTCGAACATGGTCGCGAGGATCCCGTCGACCTCGAGGCGCGGGTTGAGCCGGTCGCGGACCTTCTCGATCGTCTCGACGAGCAGCGCGACGCCGCGCAGCGCGAAGAACTCGCACTCGAGCGGGATGAGCACGCCGTGCGCGGCCGTGAGCGCGTTGACCGTGAGCAGGCCCAGCGACGGCTGGCAGTCGACGAGCACGACGTCGTAGTCGTCGAGCACGGGGCGCAGCACGCGCGACAGCACGGACTCGCGCGCGACCTCGCCCACGAGCTGCACCTCGGCGGCCGAGAGGTCGATGTTCGCGGGCAGCAGGTCCAGCCCGGGGATCGCGGTCTCGCGGATCACCTCGTGGATGTCCGCGTCGCGCTCCATGAGCAGGTTGTAGACCGTGCGGTCGAGCTCGTGCGGGCTGATGCCGAGGCCGACCGACGCCGCACCCTGCGGGTCGAAGTCGACGATGAGCACGCGCCGCCCGTACTCGGCCAGCGCGGCGGCGAGGTTGATGGTCGTCGTCGTCTTGCCGACGCCGCCCTTCTGGTTGCACATCGCGATGACCCGCGCGGGACCGTGCGACGGCAGCGCCGCGGGCACCGGGAACCTGGGCAGCACGCGGCCCACCGCGTCGAGCGGCTGCTCGGTCGTCTCCTGCGTCATCGGCTCACCATCTGCTTCCCGCCTCGCCCTCCCGGGCCCACCACGCGGCACAACCTACCCGAGCGACGCGCCGTCACGACCACGACAGACCGGGCACGCCGCGATCCGCCTCAACGCGCACGCGGGTGGCTCGCGGCGTACACCTCGCGCAGCGTGTCGGGCGTCACCATCGTGTAGATCTGCGTCGTCGTCACCGACGCGTGGCCGAGCAGCTCCTGGACCACGCGCACGTCCGCACCGCCGGCCAGCAGGTGCGTCGCGAACGAGTGCCGCAGCGTGTGCGGCGACACGTGCGCGGTGTCGAGCCCGGCCCGCTCGGCCGCCGTGCGCAGCACCGCCCAGGCCGACTGCCGGCTCAGGCGCGCTCCCCGCGTGTTGAGGAACACGGCCGCGTTGCCGCGCCCCGAGGCCGCGAGCGCGGGACGCCCGCGCACGAGGTACGCCTCGACCGCCTCCGCCGCGAACGACCCCACGGGCACGACGCGCTCCTTGCGGCCCTTGCCGAGCAGCCGCACGGCCGACCGGCCGGCCGTGAGGTCGAGGTCGTCGACGTCGACGCCGACGGCCTCCGAGATGCGGGCCCCCGTCGAGTACACGAGCTCGAGCAGCGCGCGGTCGCGCAGCGGCACCGGGCCGTCGCCGAGCCCCGCGGCGTCGATGAGGCGCCCGACGTCCTCGACCGAGATCGCCTTCGGCAGCCGCCGGGGCTGCGCGGGCGGCCGCACGTCGGCCGCGGCGTCGGTCGGCGCGAGGCCGTCGAGCGTGAGGAACCGGTGCCAGCCGCGCACCGCGACCACCGAGCGCGCGGACGACGACGCCGAGAGCACGGCCCGCCCGTCGGACCCGGTGCGCAGCACGAGCAGGTAGTCCTCGACGTCGCGCTCGGTGATCTGCGACGGGTCGTCGCGCCCGAGCGCGTGCAGGTGCGCGACGTAGCGCGTGAGGTCGCGGCGGTACGCCGACAGCGTGTGCGTCGCGAGCCCGCGCTCGACCGACAGGTGCGCGAGGTACCCCTCGAGCGCGGACGTCAGACGGTCGGGCACCGGCGCGTCACAGCGGCAGGAACACGTCCACCGCGATCGCGACGGACAGCAGCGTGAGGTAGGTGATCGACGCGTGAAACACGCTCATCGCGCGCAGCGGACCGCGCTGCGCGTCATTCGCACGGCGCAGCAGGCCGATGCACGACCACAGGAACCACCCGCCGAGCACGCTCGCGACGACGGCGTAGACCCAGGTCATGCCGGCGACGGGCACGAGCAGCAGCGAGCACGCGATCATCGCGAGGGTGTACGCGATCATCTCGCGCGCGACCTTGGTGTCGGCGGCCACGACGGGCAGCATCGGCACGCCGGCCGCCGCGTAGTCGCGCCGGAACTTCATCGACAGCGGCCAGTAGTGCGGCGGGGTCCAGAAGAACACGACGCCGAACAGCAGGACGGCGGCCCACGAGACGCCCCCGGTGACGGCCGACCAGCCGATGACGACGGGCATGCAGCCCGCGGCCCCGCCCCACACGATGTTCTGCGGCGTGCGGCGCTTGAGGATCATCGTGTAGCCGATGACGTAGATGAGGATCGCCGACCCGGTGAACAGCGCCGAGGCCGGGTTGACCGCGAACCACAGCCACGTGAGCGAGACGGCGCCCAGCACGAGCCCGAACACGAGCGCGGCGCGCGGCGTCACGCGGCCCGTGACGATCGGGCGGCGGCGCGTGCGGTTCATGACGCGGTCGATGTCGCGGTCGAGGTACTGGTTGAGCGTGTTCGCCGCACCCGCGGCGCCCGCGCCGCCGACGAGCGTCGCGACGACGAGCCCGAGCGGCGGGAAGCCCTGCGCCGCGAGGAACATCGTCGGGATCGTCGTGATGAGCAGCAGCTCGATGACGCGCGGCTTCGTCAGCGCGACGTACGCGCCCACCGTGCCGAGCACGCGCCGCAGCCCTGCGGCCTCCCGCTCCCCCGGCGTCGCGACCTCGTCGTGCGCGGAGCCGGCCGTCGCGTCGGGGGCGACATCGGGGCGGCTCGCGTCGGGCGGCGACGGGGTGGAGAGGCGCACGTGCTTCGTGCTCCGTTCAGGAGGTCGGACGAGTCCGCCCGGGGGCGTCGTCGGTCCGCACGGCGGCGTCGCGACGAGGGCGGTGGGACCGAGGTCCCGCCCGCCATGCTACGCATGGTGCCGTCCCGACGGGCGTCCCCGGCGTGCCCCGCGGCCCTGCGGCGACGTGAGATCGGTCGCACCGCCGCGTGATCAGGCCCGTCGCCGCGCTCCCACACCCGACGGCAAGCGATTGCCTCCCCGATGGGACGAGTGCGCGCGGTCCCACCGCCGCGCTATAGGCTCGACGAGGCAGAGGTCCCGTCCGACGGCGTGACGGGGATCCGCCGGGCGCGTCGCTCCCCGCGGCCGACGCCCGACGCTCGGAACGACGCCCCGCGCGTGCGGGACGGGAATGAGGTGCGGTGAACGCGAAGGCTCCCCTGGCCACGACGGTCGGCTGGTCCGACCTCGACGTGCGGGCGGTCGACACCGTCCGCGTGCTCGCGGCGGACGCGGTCGAGAAGGTCGGCAACGGCCACCCGGGCACGGCGATCAGCCTCGCCCCCGCGGCCTACCTGCTCTACCAGAACGTCATGCGGCACGACCCGACCGACCCGCACTGGCTCGGCCGCGACCGGTTCGTGCTGTCGGCGGGGCACTCGAGCCTCACGCAGTACATCCAGCTCTACCTGGCCGGGTTCGGCCTGGAGCTCGAGGACCTCGAGGCGCTGCGCACGTGGGGCTCGAAGACCCCCGGCCACCCCGAGTACCGCCACACGGCCGGCGTCGAGATCACGACCGGCCCGCTGGGCCAGGGCCTCGCGTCCTCGGTCGGCTTCGCGATGGCGGCCCGCCGCGAGCGCGGCCTGCTCGACCCCGAGGCGGCGCCGGGCACCAGCCCGTTCGACCACTTCGTGTACGTCATCGCCTCGGACGGCGACCTGCAGGAGGGCGTGACGAGCGAGGCCTCGTCGATCGCCGGCACGCAGGAGCTCGGCAACCTCGTCGTGCTGTGGGACGACAACCACATCTCGATCGAGGGCGACACGCAGATCGCGTTCACCGAGGACGTGCTCAAGCGCTACGAGTCGTACGGCTGGCACGTGCAGTACGTCGACTGGACCGCCGGCGGCGAGTACCGCGAGGACGTCGACGCGCTGCACGCGGCCATCGAGGCCGCCAAGGCCGTGACCGACAAGCCGTCGTTCATCGGCCTGCGCACGCTCATCGCGTGGCCCACGCCCGGCAAGACGGACGACCACTCGTCGCACGGCTCGAAGCTCGGCGGCGAGGCCATCAAGGGCCTCAAGGAGGTCCTCGGCTTCGACCCCGAGAAGTCGTTCGACGTCGCGCCCGAGGTCATCGCCCACACCCGGTCGCTCGCGGACCGTGCCGCCACGGCGCGCGCCGCGTGGCAGGAGAAGTTCGACGCGTGGGCCGCCGCGAACCCCGAGCGCAAGGCGCTGCTCGACCGCCTCGTCGCGGGCGAGCTGCCCGCCGGCTGGGCCGACGCGCTGCCGCAGTTCCCGGCCGGCAAGTCCGTCGCGACGCGCGCGGCGTCCGGTGAGGTCCTCTCGGCGCTCGCGCCCGTGCTGCCCGAGCTGTGGGGCGGCTCGGCCGACCTCGCGGGCTCGAACAACACGACGATGAAGGGTGAGCCGTCGTTCCTGCCGTCGCACCGCTCGTCGCACGAGTTCGCGGGCGACCAGTACGGCCGCACGCTGCACTTCGGCATCCGCGAGCACGCGATGGGCTCGATCCTGTCGGGCATCCGCCTGCACGGGCTCACGCGGCCCTACGGCGGCACGTTCTTCACGTTCTCGGACTACATGCGCGGCGCCGTGCGGCTCGCGGCCCTCATGGGCGTGAACGCGACGTACGTGTGGACGCACGACTCGATCGGCCTCGGCGAGGACGGCCCGACGCACCAGCCGGTCGAGCACCTCACCGCGGTGCGCGCGATCCCCGGCCTCGCGGTCGTCCGCCCCGCGGACGCCAACGAGACCGCGCACGCCTGGAAGGCGACGCTCGAGCGCTCCGACGGCCCCGTCGCCCTCGTCCTCACGCGGCAGAACGTCCCGACGTTCCCGCGCGGCGAGGACGGCTGGGGCACGGCCGACGGCGTCGCGAAGGGCGCGTACGTGCTGCGCGACGCGTCGACGGGCACGCCCGACGTCGTGCTGATCGCGACCGGCTCCGAGGTCCAGCTCGCCGTCGAGGCGCGCGAGACCCTCGAGGCCGCGGGCGTCGCGACGCGCGTCGTGTCGGCGCCGTGCCTCGAGTGGTTCGCCGAGCAGGACGAGGCGTACCGCGAGTCGGTGCTGCCGTCGTCGGTCCGCGCGCGCGTGTCGGTCGAGGCCGGCATCGCGATGTCGTGGGACAAGATCGTGGGCGACGCGGGCCGGTCGGTCTCGCTCGAGCACTACGGCGCGTCGGCGGACTACCAGACGCTGTACCGCGAGTTCGGGATCACCGCCGAGGCCGTCGTGGCCGCGGCGCACGAGTCGATCGCGGCGGCGCGTGGGGCGCACGCCCCGGCCGACTCGGCCGCGACGCCCACGCAGTCCGGCACGGGCGACCTGCCCGCCTGACGCACCACGCGGCGGGGCCGGCTCCAGCACCGGCCCCGCCGCGCACCACCCGCACGACCCGCACCACCGCTCGTCGTGGGACGAAGGGGAACGACCATGACCTCCAGCACCACCCCCGTACAGACCCTGCGTGACGCCGGGGTCGCCGTCTGGCTCGACGACCTGTCGCGCCAGCGGATCGCGTCCGGAGGTCTCGCCGACCTCGTGCGGCGCGGCGTCGTCGGCGTCACGACCAACCCGACGATCTTCGCCTCGGCCCTCGCGCACGGTGACGCCTACGACGCGCAGCTGCGCACGCTGGCCGCCGACGGCGCGGCCGTCGAGGAGGCGGTCCTGCGGATCACCACCGACGACGTGCGCGACGCGTGCGACGTGCTGCGGCCCGTGTACGACGCGACCGACGGCGTCGACGGGCGCGTGTCGATCGAGGTCGACCCGCGGCTCGCGCGCGACACGGCCGCGACGGTCGCGTCCGCCGAGACGCTCTGGTCGGAGATCGAGCGTCCGAACCTGTTCGTCAAGATCCCCGCGACCCGCGAGGGCCTGCCCGCGATCACCGCCGCGCTCGCGCAGGGCATCAGCGTCAACGTGACGCTGATCTTCTCGCTGCAGCGCTACCGCGCGGTGCTCGACGCGTTCCTCGACGGGCTCGAGCAGGCGCGCGCCGCCGGGATCGACCTCGCGCCGATCGGCTCGGTCGCGTCGTTCTTCGTGTCGCGCGTCGACGCGGCGATCGACCCGCGGCTCGACGCGCTCGGCACCGCCGAGGCGGCCGAGCTGCGCGGCACCGCGGCGATCGCGAACGCGCGCCTCGCGTGGGGCGTCTACCAGGAGGTCGTCGCGGGCGAGCGCTGGCAGGCGCTCGCGGCCGCCGGCGCGAAGCCCCAGCGTCCGCTGTGGGCGTCGACGGGCGTCAAGGACCCGGCCTACCCCGACACGCGCTACGTCGACGAGCTCGTGGTCGCCGGCAGCGTCAACACCATGCCCGAGAAGACGCTCGACGCGGTCGCCGACCACGGCGCCGTGCGCGGCGACACGGTCACGGGCACGCAGGACGCCTCGGCGGCGCTGCTCGACCGCATCGAGGCCCTCGGGATCTCGATCGACGAGGTCACCGAGCAGCTCGAGGTCGAGGGTCTGGAGAAGTTCGAGGCCTCGTGGTCCGAGCTGCTCGGCACGGTCGAGGCCGGGCTCACGTCCGCCGCGTCGTCGACCGAGGAGGCCCGGTGAGCGGCGCCAAGGTCGGGCCCGACCAGAACCCGCTGCGCGACGCGCGCGACCGCCGCCTCCCCCGCATCGCCGGGCCGTGCGGCCTCGTGATCTTCGGGGTGACCGGTGACCTCGCGCGCAAGAAGCTCATGCCGGCGGTCTACGACCTCACCAACCGCGGCCTGCTGCCCCCCGGCTTCGCGCTGACCGGCTTCGCGCGGCGCGACTGGGAGACGCAGGACTTCGAGCAGGTCGTGCACGACTCGGTGAAGGAGCACGCGCGCACGCCGTTCCGCGAGGCGACGTGGCGCCAGCTGTCCGAGGGCATCCGGTTCGTGCAGGGCACGTTCGACGACGACGACGCGTTCGACCGGCTCCGCGAGACGGTCGAGGACCTCGACGTCACGCGCGGCACGGGCGGCAACCACGCGTTCTACCTGTCGGTGCCGCCGAGCTCGTTCCCCGTCGTCTGCCAGCAGCTCGCCCGCTCGGGTCTGTCGCAGCCGCAGGACGGCACGTGGCGGCGCGTCGTCATCGAGAAGCCGTTCGGCCACGACCTGGCCTCGGCGCGCGAGCTCAACGACATCGTGTCGCAGGTGTTCCGACCGGACGACATCTTCCGGATCGACCACTACCTGGGCAAGGAGACCGTCCAGAACCTGCTGGCGCTGCGCTTCGCGAACCAGCTGTTCGAGCCCATCTGGAACGGCAACTACGTCGACCACGTGCAGATCACCATGGCCGAGGACATCGGCATCGGCGGCCGCGCGGGCTACTACGACGGGATCGGCGCCGCGCGCGACGTCATCCAGAACCACCTGCTGCAGCTCCTCGCGCTGACCGCGATGGAGGAGCCGGTGTCGTTCGACGCCGAGGCGCTGCGGGCCGAGAAGACGAAGGTGCTGTCGGCGCTGCGCCTGCCGCGCGACCTCGGCAAGCACACCGCCCGCGGGCAGTACACGGCCGGCTGGCAGGGCGGCGAGAAGGTCGTCGGCTACGCCGAGGAGGAGGGTTTCAACCCGGACTCCACCACCGAGACGTACGCCGCGATCCGGGTCGACATCGACACGCGGCGCTGGGCCGGGGTGCCGTTCTACCTGCGCACCGGCAAGCGCCTGGGGCGGCGCGTCACCGAGATCGCCGTGGTGTTCAAGCGCGCGCCCCACCTGCCGTTCGAGTCGACCTCGACGTCCGAGCTGGGGAAGAACGCCCTCGTGATCCGCGTGCAGCCCGACGAGGGCGTCACGCTGCGGTTCGGGGCCAAGGTGCCCGGCACGGCGATGGAGGTCCGCGACGTCACGATGGACTTCGGGTACGGGCACGCGTTCACCGAGTCCTCCCCCGAGGCGTACGAGCGCCTCATCCTCGACGTGCTGCTGGGCGACCCGCCGCTGTTCCCGCAGCACGAGGAGGTCGAGCTGTCGTGGAAGATCCTCGACCCGGTCACCGCGTACTGGGCGAGCCACGGCAAGCCCGACGAGTACCGCGCCGGAACGTGGGGTCCGGCGTCGGCGGACGAGATGATGGCCCGTGACGGCCGGGCGTGGAGGCTCCCGTGATCATCGACATGCCGGACACCACCACCCGGGACATCAACAAGCGCCTCCTGCAGGAGCGCGACGAGGGCGGTGCGATCGCCCTCGGGCGCGTGCTGACACTCATCATCGACGCCGACGCGCACGACCCCGAGGACGCGATCGAGGCGGCCAACTCCGCCAGCCGCGAACACCCGTGCCGCATCATCGTCATCACCGAGGGCACCGAGGAGCGGCGCGCCAACCTCGACGCGCAGATCCGCCTCGGCGGCGACGCCGGCGCGAGCGAGGTCGTCGTGCTGCGCATCTCGGGCGGCGTCACGCGGCACCTCGACACGCTCGTCATGCCGCTGCTGCTGCCCGACGCGCCGATCGTCGCGTGGTGGCCCTACGACGTGCCGGAGAACCCCGCGGAGCACCCGCTGGGCCAGATGGCGCAGCGCCGCATCACCGACACGTCGACGTGCTCGCGCCCGAGCCGCGCGCTGCGGAACCTCGCGCGCGTCTACACCGAGGGCGACACCGACCTCGCGTGGACCCGCGCGACGCTGTGGCGCGGGCTCATCGCCGCGACGCTCGACCAGCCGCCGTACGAGCCCGTGCGCCGTGCCGTGGTCACGGGCGAGAGCACGCACCCCTCGGTCGACCTCATGGCCGCCTGGTTGGCGCACGCGCTGCGCTGCCCGGTCGAGATCGAGCGCGTCCCCGGCGCGCCGGCCATCACGCAGGTGCGGCTCGAGCGCGCCTCGGGCGACATCGTGCTGGACCGCCCCGACGGCAAGACGGCCGCGCTGCGCCAGCCCGACCAGCCCGAGCACCGCATCGCGCTGCCGATCCGCCAGCTGCGCGAGTGCCTCATCGAGGAGCTGCGTCGCCTCGACGCCGACGAGGTGTACGGCGAGGTCCTGCAGAAGGGCCTCGCGCGCATCGACGCCTGACCCCACCGACGGGCCGCCCCGCGCCACCGCGCGTGCCGGGCGGCCCGTCGGCACCCCCGCGACGACCGCCCGGGCCGCGCCGGACCGGGCCGAGGAGGAGACGCATGAGCACCGCCACGCCCGAGGTCCTGGTCCACCCCGACGCCGACGTCCTCGCCGCCGCCGCGGCCGCGCGCCTGCTGACGCGCCTGGTGGACCTGCAGTCGCACCGCTCGCCCGTGCACGTCGTGCTCACGGGCGGCACGGTCGGCATCGCGACGCTGCGGGCCGTCGCGGACTCGCCGGTGCGCGACGCCGTCGACTGGTCGGGCGTGCACCTGTGGTGGGGCGACGAGCGCTTCCTGCCGGCGGGCGACGCGGACCGCAACGAGACGCAGGCCCGCGCGGCGCTGATCGACGCCCTCGGCGACGCGCTGCCGGCCGCGAACGTGCACGCCGTCCCGGGACCCTCCGACGACGTGCCCGACGGCGAGGCCGCCGCACGCGCCTACGCCGCCGAGCTGCGCGCGCACGCCGCCGACGACGGGCTCGCCCCCCGGTTCGACGTGCTGCTGCTCGGCATGGGACCCGACGGGCACGTCGCGTCGCTGTTCCCCGAGCGGTCGTCGCTGTACGAGGCGAACCTGCTCGTGGTCGCGGAGCACGACTCCCCCAAGCCGCCGTCCGAGCGGGTGTCGCTCACGTTCCCGCTCATCCGGTCGGCGCGGGAGGTGTGGGTCGTCGCCGCCGGGGCCGAGAAGGCGCCCGCGGTCGCGCGGGCCCTCGCCGGCGACGACGTCCGGACGACGCCCGCCGCCGCCGCCCGCGGGCAGGAGCGCACGCTGTGGCTCGTCGACGTCGCGTCGGCGGCCGAGCTGCCGGGCGTCGACCCGGCCGCGACGCCCGCGGTCTCCGGGCCCCGCCGCCCCCGCTCGGAGGTGGACCCCGCGTGGACGGCGGTCGAGGCGTACGTCGCACCGCTCGTCGCCGAGGGTGCCGACGCCGTGGCCGTGCGCACCGCCGCCGCCGACGCGGGCCTGCCCGACATCGCGGTGAGCTCCGCGCAGGGCCGCCTGCTCGAGCTGCTGGCGCGCGCCGTGGGTGCGCGCCGCGTGCTCGAGATCGGCACGCTGGGCGGCTACAGCACGTGGTGGCTCGCGCAGGCGGTGCCGGCCGACGGCTCGGTCATGACCCTGGAGGTCAGCGACGCGCACGCGACGGTCGCCCGGACGTCGCTCGCGGCAGCCGGTCTGCAGGACCGCGTCGACGTCGTCGTGGGACCGGCCCTGGAGTCGCTCGACCGTCTCGTGGCAGCGCACGTCGCCCCGTTCGACCTCGTGTTCGTCGACGCCGACAAGCAGCAGCTCGCGGCCTACCTCGACCGCGCCGTGACCCTGTCGCGGCCGGGCACGCTCGTCGTGGTCGACAACGTGGTGCGCGGGGGCGCGGTCGTCGACGCCGACCACCCCGACGACCGTGTGCAAGGCGTCCGCACGTTCCTGGAGCGTGCCGCGGCCGACGGCCGCGTCGACGGCACCGTCGTGCAGACCGTCGGCGAGAAGGGCTACGACGGGTTCGCGCTGCTGCTGGTGCGGTGAGCCCCGGCCCGGCCGTCACCGCGGCCGGGGACGCGAACGGCGTCGCACCCCGCGGGGTGCGACGCCGTTCGCGCGTAGAGGGTGGTCGTCGTCAGCGACGTCCGCGCCGCGCCCGGAGGGCGGCGAGCGCCTCGTCGAGGATCGCCGCGCCGTCCTCCTCGCTGCGACGCTCCTTCACGTACGCGAGGTGCGTCTTGTACGGCTCGTTGCGCGTGGGCGACGGCGGCGCCTCCGGGTCCTGACCGGCGGGGAACCCGCACCGCGGGCAGTCCCAGGTGGCCGGCGCCTCGGCGGCGGCCTCCTCCGCGAAGCTCGGCCGCGTCTCGTGGCCGTTCGCGCACCAGTAGGAGATCCAGACGCGCGGCGCGGCGTCGCCGCGCTCCGCCTCGCCCATCGGACCGGCACCGACGCGCGACCCCCTGATCGCACTTCCGCTCGCCATGGCCGTGCCCCCTTACTCGGAGAACTTCTCGATGAGGCCGAGCAGCACGATCATCACGGTCCACGTCAGCGCCACGCCGACGGTGATCCTGTTGAGGTTGCGCTCGGCGACGCCCGACGAACCCGCGCTGGCCGTGATGCCACCGCCGAACATGTCCGAGAGGCCACCGCCCTTGCCCTTGTGCAGCAGCACCAGCGGGACGAGCAGGAGGCTGGTCAGGACCAGCAGCACCTGGAGGGTGATACGCAGGGCAGTCACGTCGGTGGGTTCCTCACTCGGGCGGTCGGTGCAGCGGTGCGCCGGGCCGCGCGCGGCGTCGGTGCGGGTCGTGCTGGGTCGTGCTTCCGGTCACCCGGCCCCGGGGCGCGGGGACGGGACGACCGCGGTACAGGGTAGGCGACGGGAGGCGGTCGGGACCACCACCGTCGCACCCTGCGGCGTGGTCCGGCCGGCGCGCGGCTGCGCACCGGCCGGACCGCTGCCGGATCAGGCGACGGTGTGCGCCTGGAACCGCGCGATCTTCGCGAACTCCTCGGGGTCGAGGCTCGCGCCACCGACCAGCGCGCCGTCCACGTCGGGCTTCGCCATGATCGACGCGACGTTCGAGGACTTCACCGAGCCGCCGTACAGCACGCGCACGGCGTCGGCCGTGGCCTGGTCGTACAGCTCGGCGATGCGCACGCGGATCGCCTCGCACAGCTCCTGGGCGTCCTCGGGCGTCGCGGTCTCGCCCGTGCCGATGGCCCACACCGGCTCGTAGGCGACGACGAGGCCCGCGACCTGCTCGGCCGTCAGGCCCTCGAGCGCACCGTCGAGCTGCGCCAGCGTGTGCGGCACGTGCTCGGCGGCCTTGCGCACCTCGAGCGGCTCGCCGACGCACACGATCGGGACGAGGCCCGCGCCGAGCGCCGACTTCACCTTGGCGTTGACGACGGCCTCGTCCTCGTGGTGGTACTGCCGGCGCTCCGAGTGGCCGACGGCCACGTAGGTGCAGCCGAGCTTCGACAGGAACAGCGGCGAGATCTCGCCGGTGTACGCGCCGGACTCGTGCGCCGACACGTCCTGCGCGCCGTAGACGAGCTCGAGCTTGTCGGCGTCCACGAGGGTCTGCACGCTGCGCAGGTCCGTGAACGGGACGAGCACCGCGACCTCGACGGCCGCGTAGTCGTGCTTGGCGTCGCGCAGGCTCCACGCGAGCTTCTGCACGGTGTGCGTCGCCTGGTGGTGGTCCAGGTTCATCTTCCAGTTGCCCGCCATGAGCGGGGTGCGGGTGGTCGCCACGATCAGTCCTCCAGGACAGCGATGCCGGGGAGGGTCTTGCCCTCGAGAAGCTCCAGCGACGCGCCACCGCCGGTGGAGATGTGGCCGAAGCCGGCCTCGTCGAAGCCGAGCAGGCGCACGGCCGCGGCGGAGTCGCCGCCGCCGACGATCGAGAAGCCGTCGGTGTCGACGAGCGCCTGCGCGACGGCCTTGGTGCCCTCGGCGTACGCGGGACGCTCGAACACGCCCATGGGGCCGTTCCACGCGATCGTCTTCGCCGCGAGGATCGCCTCGCGGAACAGCGCGGCGGACTTCGGGCCGATGTCCAGGCCCATCGTGCCGGCCGGGATCGCGTCGACCGCGACGACCTGGTAGTCGTCCGAGCCGAACTCGGGCGCGACCAGCGTGTCGACGGGCAGGACGATCTCGACGCCGGCCTCCTGCGCCTGCGCGAGGTAGCCCTTGACCGTGTCGACCTGGTCCTCCTCGAGCAGCGAGGAGCCGACCTCGTGGCCCTGGGCCTTGAGGAACGTGAACATCATGCCGCCGCCGATGAGCAGCTTGTCGGCCTTGGTGATGAGGTTGCCGATCACGCCGAGCTTGTCCGACACCTTGGCGCCGCCGAGGACGACGACGTAGGGGCGCTCGGGGTCCTCGACGGCCTTGCGGAGCGCCTCGACCTCGGCCAGGACCAGCGTGCCCGCGGCGTGCGGGAGGCGCAGCGCGACGTCGTAGACCGACGCCTGCTTGCGGTGCACGACGCCGAAGCCGTCGGAGACGAACGCGTCCGCGAGGGACGCGAGCTCGTCGGCCAGCGCGCCGCGCTCGGCGTCGTCCTTCGACGTCTCGCGCGCGTCGAAGCGGACGTTCTCGAGCAGGGCGACCTGCCCGTCCTCGAGCGCCGCGACGGTCGCCTTGGCCGAGTCCCCGACGAGGTCCTCGGCGAGCGCGACGGGCTGCCCGAGCAGCTCGCCGAGCCGGGCCGCGACGGGCGCGAGCGAGTACTTCGCGTCGGGCGTGCCCTTGGGGCGGCCCAGGTGCGCGACGACGATCACGCGCGCACCCTGCGCGGTCAGCGCCTGCAGCGTGGGCAGCGCGGCGCGGATGCGGCCGTCGTCGGTGATGGTCGTGCCGTCGAGCGGCACGTTGAAGTCGGAGCGGACGAGCACGCGCTTGCCGCGCAGGTCGCCCAGGTCCTCGATGGTCTTCATGGTCGGTGTCTCCCTCGCTGCCGCCGGTGCTCGGCGGCTCGGACTCCCCCGCGGTGCGGGGGCACGGCCGTGGGGCGTCGAGCCCCGGACACGGCAGCGTCCGCGTGCACCGGGCCGGGTGGCCTCGGCGCACGCGGACGCATGGACTGCCTACGGTGCGAGCGTCAGAGACGCGCGCCCACGTACTCCGTCAGCTTGACGAGGCTGCTCGAGTAGCCCCACTCGTTGTCGTACCAGGCGATGATCTTGACCTGGTCGCCGATCACCTTGGTGAGCTTCGCGTCGAAGATGCTCTGGTGCGGGTTCGTCACGATGTCCGAGGAGACGATCTCGTCCTCGGTGTACTCGAGCGTGCCCTTGAGCGGACCCTCGGCGGCGGCCTTGACCGCGGCGTTGACCTCCTCGACCGTGACCTCGCGCGAGGCGGTGAAGGTCAGGTCGGTGGCCGAGCCGGTGATCGTCGGCACGCGGAGCGCGAAGCCGTCGAGCTTGCCCTTGAGCTCGGGCAGGACGAGCGCCACGGCCTTGGCCGCACCGGTCGTCGTCGGGACGATGTTCTGCGCGGCGGCGCGGGCGCGACGCAGGTCGCGGTGCGGGCCGTCCTGCAGGTTCTGGTCGCCCGTGTAGGCGTGGATCGTGGTCATGAGACCACGCTCGATGCCGATCGCGTCGTTGAGCGCCTTGGCCACGGGGGCGAGGCAGTTCGTGGTGCAGGACGCGTTCGAGATGATGTGCTGCGTGGCCGGGTCGTAGTCGGTGTGGTTCACGCCGACGACGAACGTGCCGTCCTCGTTCTTGGCCGGGGCCGAGATGATGACCTTCTTGGCGCCGGCGTCGATGTGCGCCTTCGCCTTGGTGGCGTCCGTGAAGAAGCCGGTCGACTCGATGACGATGTCCGCGCCGAGCTCCGCCCAGGGCAGGTCGGCCGGGTTGCGCTCGGCGAGGGCGCGGATCTTCTTGCCGTCGACGATGATGTTCTCGTCGTCGTAGTCCACGCTCAGCGGGAAGCGGCCTAGGACCGTGTCGTACTTGAGCAGGTGGGCCAGGGTGTGGTTGTCCGTCAGGTCGTTGACGCCGACGATCTCGATGTCGGCCCCCGAGGCCACGATGGCGCGGTAGAAGTTGCGCCCGATGCGGCCGAAGCCGTTGATGCCGACCTTGATGGTCACTTGCCCTCCTCGGCACGCGCCGTGCTCATGCCGGCGCACACAGTTGGTGTTCGGTCACGCACGCCGCTGTGCGTCCCGACCGCCACGGTCCGCACCCGCCGGACGTTGCCCAGCGTGTTGCGTCCTCGTTGCGATCGGATGACCCGAGCCTATACCCGGTGGCCCAGGTCACGCCCAAGACGAAGGTCCACCCTCCGACGTGTTCGCATGCTGGACCATCCGCCGACCGCGTCGCGGCCGGTCGTCGAGCGACCTCGCGCGTGGCCGTCCGGCGGCGACCGGCACCGCGGCCGTGCGTGACGTCACAGGTCGAGCAGGTCCGGGCTCAGGCCCGCCTCGGTGTCGGGGATCCCGAGCTCGGCCGCGCGCCGGTCGGCGGTCGCCAGCAGGCGCCGGATCCGCCCGGCGACGGCGTCCTTGGTCAGCGCGGGCTCGGCGAGCTTGCCGAGCTCCTCGAGCGACGCCTCCTTGTGCGCGAGGCGCAGCTCGCCCGCCTGGCGCAGGTGCTCGGGCAGGTCCTCGCCGAGGATCTCGAACGCCCGCTCGACGCGTGCGCCGGCGGCCACCGCGGCCCGCGCCGAGCGCCGCAGGTTCGCGTCGTCGAAGTTCGCGAGCCGGTTCGCCGTGCCGCGCACCTCGCGCCGCACGCGACGCTCCTCCCACACCAGCATCGTGTCGTGCGCGCCCAGCCGCGTGAGCATCGCGCCGATCGCGTCGCCGTCGCGGATCACGACGCGGTCGACGCCGCGCACGTCCCGCGCCTTCGCGGCCACGCCCAGGCGCCGCGCCGCGCCGACCAGCGCGAGCGCCGCCTCCGGCCCGGGGCAGGTCACCTCGAGCGACGACGACCGACCCGGCTCGGTGAGCGAGCCGTGCGCGAGGAACGCGCCGCGCCAGGCAGCCTCGGCCTCGCCGACGCCCGCGGACACGACCTGCGGCGGCAGCCCGCGCACGGGGCGCCCCCGGTTGTCGAGCAGACCCGTCTGCCGCGCGAGCGACTCGCCGTCCTTCACGACCCGCACGACGTACCGGCTGCCGCGGCGCAGCCCGCCGCCGGACACCACGATGATGTCGCTCTCGTGCCCGTACACCTCGGCGATCGCCTGCCGCAGGCGGCGCGCGGCGATGCCCGTGTCGAGCTCGGCCTCGATGACGATCCGGCCGGAGATGATGTGCAGACCACCCGCGAACCGCAGGGTCGCCGAGATCTCCGCCTTGCGGCACGAGGTCTTGTCCACCTTGAGCCGGGCGAGCTCGTCCTTCACCTGTGCCGTGAGCGCCATGGCGCAATCCTGCCACCGAGCGGGCCGTGGTCGTGACCGTCTCGTGACCCGATCTCGGCCGGTCCGCCCGGGCGTGCGTCACCGTCCCGTGCGCGTCCCGACGTCGCCCAGGTAGTCCTCCACGACGTCCCGCAGCGCCGCCGCGAGGCGCAGCGGGTCGTGCACGGCGCTCTGGTCGCCGCGCCGCACCTGCCGGACCAGCAGCTGCGCCCCCATCGTCGCGCAGAGGTCCGCGAGCTCGTCGACGTCCTCGACCGACGCCGGGTCCGCCACCACGGCGTGCACGGGCAGCTCGGGCGCGTGCGCGCGCAGCACCGCGAGGTGGTCCACCGCGCGCATGCCCGCCGTCTCGTCGTCGGGCGTGAGGTTGAGCACCACGACGACGCGCGCGCTCGTCTCGAGCAAGGCCGCGCGCAGCGCGGGCACGAGCAGGTGCGGCAGCACCGACGTGTACCAGGAGCCGGGCCCCAGGACGACCCAGTCGGCCTCGCGCACCGCGTCGACCGCCTCGGGGCACGCCGGCGGGTCGACGGGGTCGAGCCGCAGCTGGGCGATGCGCCACCCGGTCGTGGCCACGTGGGTCTGGCCCCGCACGACGTCGCGCTCCCCCGCCGGCCCGACGACGTCGGCCTCGATCCGCAGCGGCACGGACGCCATCGGCAGCACCCGGCCGCGCGCGCCCAGCAGGCGACCGACGAGGTCCAGGCCCTCGACGGTGTCCCCGAACAGCTCCCACAGCGCGACGATCAGCAGGTTGCCGACCGAGTGCCGGTCGAGCGGCCCGTCGGACGAGAAGCGGTGCTGCAGCAGGTCGCGCCAGGTGCGCCCCCACTCGGAGTCGTCGCACAGCGCCGACAGCGCCATGCGCAGGTCGCCCGGCGGCAGCACGCCCAGCTCCTCGCGGAGGCGGCCGGAGGACCCGCCGTCGTCCGCGACCGTCACGACGGCGGTGATGCGGTCCGTCATGAGCCGCAGCGCCGACAACGACGCGGACAGCCCGTGACCGCCGCCGAGCGCGACGACCGCGGGACGCGCCGGGTCGCCGAACCGGCTCGCGTGCGGCGCGCTCACTCCTTGCCCAGGTCGCGCGCCGTGACCTGCACGCGGTGCCCGCGCTCGCGCAGGCGCGCGGCGATGGCCTCGCTGATCGCGACCGAGCGGTGCTTGCCGCCGGTGCAGCCCACGGCGATCGTCGCGTACCGCTTCTCCTCGTGCAGGTAGCCGTCGAGCACGGGCTCGAGCGCGTCGACGTAGCGGTCGACGAACGTCACCGCACCCGGCAGCCCGAGGACGTAGTCGCGCACGGGCGCGTCACGACCCGACAGGTGCCGCAGCTCGGTGATCCAGTACGGGTTGGACAGGAAGCGCACGTCGACGACGTGGTCGGCGTCGAGCGGGATGCCGTACTTGAAGCCGAACGACAGGACGGACACGTGCAGCACGTCCTCCGAGGGCCCCGACACGCCCGCCCGGACGAGGCGGGCGAGGTCGTGCACGTTGAGGTCGGACGTGTCGATCACGGTGTCGGCGCGCTCGCGCAGGTCCGACAGGAGCGTGCGCTCGTGCGCGATGCCGTCGAGGATCCGGCCGTCGCCCTGCAGCGGGTGCGGGCGACGCACCTGCTCGAAGCGCCGGACGAGCACCTCGTCGGACGCGTCGAGGAACAGCACGCGCAGCTCGACGCCGCGGCTCTGCAGGTCGTCCAGGACACCCGTGAGCGCGGCGAAGTACTCGCGTCCGCGCACGTCGATGACGGCCGCGAGCCGCTGCGCCGGGCCGCTGACCGGGCCGCTCGTCAGCATGCCGACAAGATGCGTGAGCATCTGGGCCGGCAGGTTGTCGACGACGTACCAGCCGAGGTCCTCCAGCACGGCCGCGGCGCGCGTGCGCCCGGCGCCCGACATCCCGGTGATGACCAGGACCTGCGGCAGCTCGAGGACGGGGGCCACGGTCGCGGCCTCGAGGGCGGGGATGCCCGCCGGCACGGTGATCGGCGACGGCTCGCTCATGTCCCCATCGTGCCAGGCGACGCCGCGGCTGCCTCGTCGGACCCGCCGGGCGCGGCGTCGGCGCCCGCCGCGCCCGTGTCGGCGGTGGGCGCGAGCGCAGCCACGACGGCCTCCGCCGTCCGCGCCCCCATGCCCGGCACCGTCGCGATCTCCTCGGCCGACGCGGCGCGCAGGCGCTTGACCGAGCCGAAGTGCCGCAGCAGCGCGGCCTTGCGCGCCGGGCCGAGGCCCGGCACGTCGTCGAGCGCCGACGCCGTCATGCCCTTGCTGCGGCGCTTGCGGTGCGCCGTGATGGCGAACCGGTGGGCCTCGTCGCGCACGCGCTGCAGCAGGTAGAGGCCCTCGGAGCTGCGCTGCAGGATGACCGGGTACTCCTCCCCCGGCACCCAGACCTCCTCGAGACGCTTGGCCAGGCCGCACAGCGCGACGTCG
Organism: Cellulomonas sp. FA1; assembly: GCF_000986825.1. NCBI lineage: Bacteria > Bacillati > Actinomycetota > Actinomycetes > Micrococcales > Cellulomonadaceae > Cellulomonas > Cellulomonas sp. FA1. The sequence goes on from NZ_LBMY01000001.1 coordinate 1,079,573, forward strand.
TCGATGCCGAGCTCGGCCATCGCGGCCGCCGCGGCCGCGACCTGCGGCGGCCCGCCGTCCACGACGACGAGGTTGGGCGGGTAGGCGAACCGGGCCGGGCGGCCCGTGCGCTCGTCGACCGGGCCGCTGCGCGGCGCGTCCTCGTCGTCGGCGTCACCGAGGTCGAGGTCGTGGGACTCGGCGCGCTCGGCGAGGTAGCGGCGGAAGCGGCGCGTGATGACCTCGTGCATCGCCGCCGTGTCGTCGCGTGCGCCCTGGCCCTCGGGGCCGCGCACCGAGAACAGCCGGTACTCGCTCTTGCGCGCGAGCCCGTCCTCGAACACCACCATCGACGCGGACTGGTACGTGCCCTGGTTGTGCGACACGTCGTAGCACTCGATGCGCAGCGGTGCGCTCGGCAGGTCGAGCGCCTCCTGGATCTCGCGCAGCGCCTGGCTGCGGGTCGTGAGGTCGCCCGCGCGGCGCGTGCGATGCAGCGCGAGCGCGTGCTCGGCGTTGCGCAGCACGGTCGCCGCGAGCTCGCGCTTGTCGCCCCGCTGCGGCACGCGCACGCTCACGCGGCTGCCGCGCAGGCCGCTGAGCCAGGCCTGCACCTCGTCGAGGTTGGCGGGCAGGACCGGCACGAGCACCTCGCGCGGGACCGCGCCGGGCGCCGTGCCGGCGTCCTCGCCGCCGTACACCTGCTGCAGCAGGTGCTCGACGAGCGCGGCGTCGTCGAGGTCCTCGACCTTCTCGACGACCCAGCCGCGCTGCCCGCGGATGCGGCCGTCACGCACGTGGAAGACCTGGACGGCCGCCTCGAGCTCGTCGCCGGCCATCGCGAAGAGGTCCGCGTCGGTGCCGTCGGACAGCACGACCGCGTTGCGCTCGGTCGCCTTCTCGAGCGTCGCGATGTCGTCACGCAGCCGCGCGGCACGTTCGAAGTCGAGCTCGGCGGCCGCCTCCTTCATGCGCGCGGTGAGGCGGCGCGTGAAGCGCGCGGTGTCGCCCGCCATGAAGTCGCAGAAGTCCTGCGCGAGCTGGTGGTGCTCGTCGACGCCGATCCGCCCGACGCACGGAGCCGAGCACTTGTCGATGTAGCCCAGCAGGCACGGCCGGCCCTGCTGCTTCGCGCGCTTGAAGACGCCCGCCGAGCACGTGCGCACCGGGAACACGCGCAGCAGGAGGTCGACCGTCTCGCGGATCGCCCACGCGTGCGCGTACGGCCCGAAGTAGCGCGTGCCGCGCCGCTTCGCGCCGCGCATGACCTGCACGCGCGGCACCTCGTCCGCCATCGTGACCGCGAGGTACGGGTAGGACTTGTCGTCGCGGTACTTGACGTTGAACCGCGGGTCGAACTCCTTGATCCACGAGTACTCGAGCGCGAGCGCCTCGACCTCGGTGCCGACGACCGTCCACTGCACCGAGGCCGCGGTCGTCACCATCTGCTGCGTGCGCGGGTGCAGCCCCGCGAGGTCCTGGAAGTAGCTGTTCAGGCGGTTGCGCAGGCTCTTGGCCTTGCCCACGTAGACGACGCGGCCGTGCTCGTCGCGGAACCGGTACACGCCGGGGGCGTCGGGGATCTCCCCCGGCGCGGGACGGTAGGTCGCGGGATCGGCCATGCGTCCGAGCCTAGTTCGCGGCACCGACACGGCCTCGCCACGCGGCCACCGCGGGGCGCACGTGTGACGTGCACCACTAGGGTCGGTGCATGGCACAGCTGCTGCACCAGTACTCGGTGGACCTCTCGTGGACCGGCGCGGGTGACGCGGGGACCGCGACCTACACGTCCTACGGCCGCGACCACGCGCTGACGGCGGGCGGCAAGCCCGCCCTGCTCGGCACGTCGGACCCGCACTTCCGTGGCGACGCGGACCGCTGGTCGCCCGAGGACCTGCTCGTCGGCGCGCTCGCGCAGTGCCACATGCTGTGGTTCCTGCACCTCGCGGCGAGCGCGGGCGTCGTCGTGGTCGGGTACGAGGACGCGGCCTCGGGCACCATGCGCATCGAGAGCCAGGGGCAGGGCCAGTTCACCGAGGTCGTGCTGCGGCCGCGCGTGACGGTGCGCGGCGGCACGGCGTCCGACGGCCGCGCCGTGGACGACGCGCTGCTGGCGGACGTGCACCGCCGCGCGCACGAGCACTGCTTCATCGCGCGGTCGGTCAACTTCACGGTGCGGCACGAGCCCGCACCCGTCACCGTCAGCCCCTGAGACGCACGCGTCAGGCGCTCACCTCGACGCGCTCGGGCTCGAGCACCTCGGCGAGGAACCGGCCGGTGTGGCTTTGCGGCACCGACGCGACGTGCTCGGGCGTGCCCTGCGCCACGACGGTGCCACCGCCCGACCCGCCCTCGGGGCCCATGTCGACGACCCAGTCGGCGTTCTTGATCACGTCGAGGTTGTGCTCGATGACGAGCACGGTGTTGCCCTTGTCGACGAGCGACTGCAGCACGCCGAGCAGCTTGCGGATGTCCTCGAAGTGCAGACCCGTGGTGGGCTCGTCGAGCACGTAGATGGTGCGTCCCGTCGACCTGCGCTGGAGCTCGGACGCGAGCTTGACGCGCTGCGCCTCACCGCCCGAGAGCGTCGGTGCGGGCTGGCCGAGGCGCACGTACCCGAGGCCGACGTCGACCAGGGTGCGCAGGTGCCGGGAGATCGCCGGCACCGCGGCGAAGAACTCGGCGGCCTCCTCGATGGGCATCTCGAGCACGTCGGCGACCGTCTTGCCCTTGAAGTGCACCTCGAGCGTCTCGCGGTTGTACCGCGCGCCGTGGCAGACCTCGCACGGCACGTAGACGTCGGGCAGGAAGTTCATCTCGATCTTGAGCGTGCCGTCGCCCGAGCACGCCTCGCAGCGCCCGCCCTTGACGTTGAACGAGAACCGTCCCGGCGTGTACCCGCGGACCTTGGCCTCCGACGTCTCGGCGAACAGCCGCCGCACGTGGTCCCACACGCCCGTGTACGTCGCGGGGTTGGAGCGCGGCGTCCGGCCGATCGGACCCTGGTCGACGTGCACGACCTTGTCGAGCTGGTCCAGCCCCGTCACGCGCTTGTGACGCCCGGCGACCTGCCGGGCCCCGTTGAGCTCGTTCGCCATGACCGTGTAGAGGATCGAGTTCACGAGCGTCGACTTGCCCGAGCCCGACACCCCGGTGACGGCCGTGAGCACGCCGAGCGGGAACGACACGTCGATGCCGCGCAGGTTGTTCTCGCGCGCGCCGACCACCGTGACCTGCCGCGAGCGGTCCACGGGGCGCCGCGTCGCGGGCATGGGGATCGAGCGCCGCCCCGAGAGGTAGGCGCCCGTGACGGACTCCTGCGACGCGAGCAGGCCCTCGAGGTCGCCCGAGTGCACGACGCGACCGCCGTGCTCGCCCGCGCCGGGGCCGATGTCGACGATCCAGTCGGCGGTGCGGATGGTGTCCTCGTCGTGCTCGACGACGATGAGCGTGTTGCCGAGGTCGCGCAGCCGCGTGAGCGTCTCGATGAGGCGGCGGTTGTCGCGCTGGTGCAGCCCGATGGACGGCTCGTCGAGCACGTACAGCACGCCGACGAGGCCCGAGCCGATCTGCGTCGCGAGCCGGATCCGCTGCGCCTCGCCGCCCGAGAGCGTGCCGGCGGGGCGCATGAGCGACAGGTAGTCGAGGCCGACGTCGAGCAGGAACCCGAGCCGCGCCTGGATCTCCTTGACGACCTGCGCGGCGATCGCGCGCTCGCGCTCGCCGAGCTCGAGGCCGTCGATGAAGTCGCGCGCCTCGTCGATGGGCAGCGAGCAGACGTCGGCGATGGAGCGGCCGCCGACCTTGACCGCGAGCACCTCGGGCTTGAGGCGGGCGCCGTCGCACGCGGGGCACGGGACCTCGCGCATGAACGCCTCGTACTTCTCCTTGCTCCACTCCGACTCGGTCTCGGAGTGACGCCGCTCGAGGAACGTGATGACGCCCTCGAACCCCGTCGAGTACTGCCGCTCGCGCCCCCACCGGTTGCGGTAGCGCACGTGCACCTCGTGGTTCTGCCCGTGCAGGACGGCGTCGCGGGCGCGCTTCGGCAGGGCACGCCAGGGCGTGTCCATCGAGAAGCCCAGGTCGTCCGCGAGGGCCGTCAGGACGCGCTGGAAGTACTCCGAGGACGTCTGCGCCCACGGCGCGACCGCGCCCTGGGCGAGCGACAGCTCGTCGTCCGGGACGATGAGGTCGGGGTCGACCTCGAGCCGCGAGCCGATGCCGGTGCACTCGGGGCACGCGCCGTAGGGCGCGTTGAACGAGAACGTGCGGGGCTCGATCTCGTCGAGCGTGAGGACGTGGTCGTTCGGGCACGAGCGGTGCTCGGAGAAGCGGCGCTCGCGCTGCGGGTCGTCCGCGTCGGCGTCGACGAGCTCGACGACCAGCAGGCCGCCCGCGAGCCCGAGGGCGGTCTCGACCGAGTCGGTGAGGCGACGCTGCACGCCCTCGCGCGACACGAGCCGGTCGACGACGACCTCGATGTCGTGCTTGAGCTTCTTCTCGAGCGTGGGCGGCGACGCGAGCTGGACGACCTCGCCGTCGACGCGGGCGCGCGCGAAGCCCTTGCCCTGCAGCTCGCGGAACAGGTCGGCGTACTCGCCCTTGCGGCCGCGGACGACGGGCGCCAGGACCTGGTAGCGCGTGCCCTCGGGCAGCTCGAGCAGACGGTCCACGATCTGCTGCGGCGTCTGCGCCTGGACGCGCTCGCCGCAGACCGGGCAGTGCTGCGTGCCGGCGCGCGCGAACAGCAGGCGCAGGTAGTCGTAGACCTCGGTGATGGTGCCGACGGTCGACCGCGGGTTGCGGTTCGTCGACTTCTGGTCGATCGACACGGCGGGCGACAGGCCCTCGATGAAGTCGACGTCGGGCTTGTCCATCTGCCCGAGGAACTGCCGCGCGTACGCCGACAGGGACTCGACGTAGCGGCGCTGGCCCTCGGCGAAGATCGTGTCGAACGCGAGCGACGACTTGCCGGAGCCGGACAGGCCGGTGAACGCGATCATGGCGTCGCGAGGCAGGTCGAGGTCGACGTTGCGGAGGTTGTGCTCCCGGGCGCCGCGGACCACGAGACGGTCGGACAGAGGTTGCGTCACAGCCGTGCAGTCTACGACCGCCCTCCGACAATCGCACACGTGTTCGACGTGACGCGCGTCCCGTCGGCCGCACGCGCACGCCCGCGCCGCAGCGCGCGCGAGCGACGCCCGTCCGGTCCATGCTGGTCGCGATGGAGCTCACGACCAGCCCCGACGCGTCCACCCGGCACCCCGACCTGCTCGGCTGCCAGGTGCCCATCGAGGACTACGCGGTCCTCGGAGACGGGCACACCGCCGCCCTCGTCTCGCGCGAGGGGTCCCTCGACTGGCTGTGCCTGCCGCGCTTCGACTCCGACGCGTGCTTCGCGGCGCTGCTCGGCACGCCCGACCACGGGCGCTGGCTCCTGACGGTGCGCGACGCGACGTCCGTGACGCGGACGTACCGTGGCGACTCGTTCGTGCTCGACACGACGTACGTCACGCCGACCGGCACGGCCGTCGCGACGGACGCCATGCCGCTCGGCGACGGCCGCAGCGACGTCGTGCGGCGCGTCGAGTGCACGCACGGCGAGGTCGAGGTCGAGCACGAGTGGGTCGTGCGGTTCGGCTACGGCGGCATCCAGCCGTGGGTCCGGCACGAGCGCGACGCCGACGGGAACGACGCGATCCGCGCGATCGCGGGGCCCGACTCGCTGGTCCTGCGCGGCGACCGGCTCCCCCGCGCCGTCGACCACCGGCACCGCGACCGCTTCACGCTGCGCGCGGGCGAGAGCGTCGAGCTGTCCCTCACGTGGGTGCACTCGTGGCAGCGCGTCCCGTCGCGGCTCACGGTGCCGGACCGGCTCGACGAGACCGTGATCGCGTGGGGCCTGTGGGCGCGGGACTGCACGTACGACGGCCCGTACGGCGAGGCCGTCGTCCGCTCGCTGCTGGTCCTGCGGATGCTGACCGACGTGACGACGGGCGGCATCGTCGCCGCGCCGACGACCTCGCTGCCCGAGACGTTCGGCGGCGAACGCAACTGGGACTACCGGTACTGCTGGCTGCGCGACGCGGCGCTCACGCTCGAGGCGCTGCTCGAGCAGGGGTTCCGCGACGAGGCGACGCAGTGGCGGGACTGGCTCGAACGGGCCGTGGCCGGCGACCCGCGCGACCTGCAGATCATGTACCGCCTGGACGGTGGGCGCCGGCTCCCCGAGACGCACCTCGACCACCTGCCGGGCTACGCCGGGTCGCGGCCGGTGCGGCTCGGCAACGGCGCGGTCGACCAGGTCCAGCACGACGTGCTCGGCGAGGTGATGTCGGCCCTCGCGATGGCGCGCGACGCGGGCCTGGCCGAGACCGCGGACTCGTGGTCGCTGCAGCGACGGCTCGTCGACGACCTCGTGCGCGGCTGGCGCGAGCCGGACCGCGGCATCTGGGAGGTCCGCGGCGAGCCGCGCCACTTCACGCACTCGAAGTTCATGGCCTGGGCGGCGCTCGACCGGTCGATCCGCGGCGCCGAGGACCACGGCCTGCCGGCGCCGCTGGACCGGTGGCGCACCGCGCGCGACGAGATCCGCGCCGACGTCCTCGCGCACGGCTGGTCCGACGAGGTCGGCAGCTTCGTGCAGCACTACGGAGCGACGCACACGGACGCGTCCCTGCTGCAGATGGTGCAGGTCGGCTTCCTGCCCGCGGACGACCCGCGCGTCCTCGCGACGGTCGCACGGGTGCGCGACGAGCTCGAGGTCGCGCCGGGGCTGCTGCTGCGCTACCGCGCCGAGCGGACCGACGACGGCCTGGAGGGCGACGAGGCGCCGTTCCTCGCGTGCTCGTTCTGGCTCGCGGACGCGCTCGCGCGCGCGGGCGACGTCGCCGGGTCGACCCGGGTGCTCGACGCGCTGGTGCCGCTCGCGAACGACGTGGGGCTGCTCGCGGAGCAGTACGACCCGCGGGCGCGGCGCATGGTCGGCAACGTGCCGCAGGCGCTGTCCCACCTCGCGCTCGTGCGCGCGGCCCACAGCCACGACGTCGCGTCCCGGGCAGCCGCCGCGGTCGACGCGGCGGACGACGGCACCTCGGTCGAGGCACGATGACGGGACCGGGCTACACGGGGCGGGTGCACGTCGGCGGACCGACCGACGTGCGCGTGCTCGACGGCGCGGAGATCCGCAAGGTCGCCGTCGGTCCGATGGACAACGCGGCCTACCTGCTGACGTGCCGTCGCACGGGCGCGCAGCTGCTCGTCGACGCGCCCGCCGACCCGGACCGGCTGCTCGCGCTCGTGCGCGAGGGCTCGCCGTCGGCGCGGCTCGACGTCGTCGTCGTCACGCACCGCCACCACGACCACGTCGGTGCGCTGACGTCGGTGGTGGCGGTGACCGGCGCGCGCGTCGCGGCGGGGGTGGACGACGCGGACGCGATCGCCGCCGCGACCGACCACCCGGTGACCACGCGTCTGCGGCACGGCGACACCGTCGCGGTCGGCGACCTCGTGGTCGAGGTCGTCGCGCTGCGCGGGCACACCCCGGGGTCGGTCGCGCTCGCGCTGACCGAGCCCGCGGACGCCGCGGCGCCGGGCGCCGTGCCGGGGCGCGTGCACCTGTTCACGGGCGACTCGCTGTTCCCCGGCGGCGTCGGCGCGACCGGCGGCGACCCCGCGCGGTTCGCGGCGCTGCTGGGCGACGTCACGGCACGCGTGTTCGACCGGTTCCGCGACGACACCTGGGTCTACCCCGGGCACGGCGACGACACGACGCTCGGTGCCGAGCGTCCGCAGCTGGCCGCCTGGGCGGCACGCGGCTGGTGAGCGGTCAGCCCTCGAGCGGCCCCAGCACCGACGCCGCGACCGTCGCGTGCGCGGACTCGTCGTCCGACGGGTGGTAGATGCCGGCGAGCACGTCCCGGTACAGGCGCGCGAGCTCGCTGCCCGTGAAGTAGGCGCCGCCGCCCGACACCCGCAGCGCGTGGTCGACGACCACGCGCGCGGTCTCGGTGGCCCGCACCTTGAGGCCCACGAGCTGCGCGAACCACCGCGCGCCGTGGTCGACCCGCTCGTCGACGTCGCGCGCGAGCGCGAACAGCTGCAGCTCGGCGCCGTCCTGCGCGAGCGCGGCGTCCGCGACCCGCCACCGGATGTCGGGGTCCTGCGCGTAGCTGCGCCCGCCGTTCTTCATCGAGGTGCGGCGGCGCGCGTGCGCCACGCCCACCTCGAGCGCGCGGCGCCCGATCCCCGTGTACACGGCAGCCAGCAGCGTCTCGAAGACCGCGAAGAGCGCGAACACGAACGGGTCGGCGCTCGGGCCCGGGGGCAGCCGCCGGTACACGCGGTCCGCCGGTGCGTACGCACCGTCGAGCACCGTGGTCGCGGACTGCGTCGCGCGCATGCCGAGCGTGTCCCAGTCGTCCTTGGCCCGCACGCCGCCGTCCTCGCGCGCGACGACGCCGTGCACGAGGCGCGGGTCGTCGGGGTCGGAGTCGTCGAGGCCGAACGTCGCCAGCCGCGTCCACACGGGCGACAGCGACGTGAAGATCTTGGTGCCGTGGTACCGGTAGCCGCCGTCGTCCTGGCGCTCGGCGCGCGTGCGCGACCCGAACATCACGAGGTCGTTGCCGGCCTCGGAGTTGCCGAACGCGAACACCTCGCCGGCGGCCGCGTCCCGCAGCACGAACTCCACCGAGCCGTCGCCGCGCGCGTCGAGCAGCGCCGCGAGCCCGGTCACCACGAGGTGCATGTTCACCGCGAGGGCCGTCGCGGGCGCGGCGCCCGCGAGCCGGACCTGCTCGCGCGCGACCTCCTCGAGGGTCAGGCCGGCACCGCCGAGCCGCTCCGGCACGAACGCCGTGAGGTAGCCCGCCGCGACGAGGTCGGCGAGGTCGTCGTGCGGGAACGTGTTGTCACGGTCGTGGGCGTCGGCACGCGAGCGGATGCGCTCGAGCAGCTCGTCGGTCAGCAGGGTGCGCTGCCGCCGCGGTGCCGGCGGGGTCGTCGAGGTCATGCCGCCACTCTGCCACCGCCGCGCGCGGCCACCGCGCCGCGCGGCTCGGGCAGGATGTCGTCATGACCACATTCGCCGTCCGCTACACCTACGACGAGCGCGCCGACGTGCGCGACACCGTGCGTCCCGAGCACCGCGCGTGGCTCGCGCAGCAGGCCGACGCCGGCGCCCTGCTCGGCTCGGGACCGTTCACGGACGGCGACCCGGGCGCTCTGCTCGTGTTCCGCGCCACGGACGAGGCCGCGTTGCGCCTCCTGCTCGCGCAGGACCCGTTCGCGCGCGAGGGGCTCGTCGCCGCCACCGACGTGCGCGCGTGGGACGTCGTGCTCGGCCCGTGGGCGACGACCGTCTGAGACCGACCGGCCGGGGTGGGCACGAGACGCGCCCACCCCGCGCGCGCGTCAGGCGCCCGGTCGCCCGGGGGCCGGGGGGTCGTCGTGCTGCGCGGGTGGCGCCGCGACCGACCGCCGCGGGCCCAGCACGAGGCTCGCGACCGTCGCGGCACCCAGCGCACCCGCGATGACCACGAGCGAGAGCCACGTCGGCACCTCGGGCGCCCACGCCACGGGCTCGCCGCCGTTGACGAAACCCAGCGTGTTCGTCGCGAGCGCCTCGAGCACGAGCTTGCCGCCGATGAACGCGAGGACCGCCGCCAGCCCGTAGGGCAGGTACACGAGCGTGTCGAGCAGCCCGCCGAGCAGGAAGTACAGCTGGCGCAGCCCCATCAGCGCGAACACGTTCGCGGTGAACACGATGAACGGGTCGTGCGTGAGCCCGAAGATCGCGGGGATCGAGTCGAAGGCGAACAGCACGTCGGTCGTGCCGATCGCGAGGAAGACGACCAGCAGCGGCGTGAAGACGCGCCGCCCGTCGCGCTCGGTGCGCAGGTTCCCGCCGTCGTACGTCGAGGACATCGGCAGCACGCGCCGCACGACCCGCACGACCGCATTCTCGCTGTACTCCTCGTCGTCGTCGCCCGCGCCCTCGCGGGCGACCTTCACGGCCGTCCACACGAGGAAGGCGCCGAACAGGTAGAACACCCACGTGTACCGCTCGATGAGCGCCGCACCGGCCAGGATGAACCCGCCGCGCAGCACGAGGGCGACGACGATGCCGACCATGAGGACGCGCTGCTGCTGCTCCCGCGGCACGGCGAAGCTCGACATGATCAGCAGGAACACGAACAGGTTGTCGACCGACAGGCTGTACTCGGTCAACCAGCCGGCGACGAACTCCCCCGCGGGCGCCGCGCCGCCGACGACGGACAGCAGCCCGGCGAAGGCGAGCGCGAGACCCACGTACACGAGCACCCACGTGACGCTCTCGCGCACGCTCGGCACGTGCGGACGGCGCCGCACGATGGCGAGGTCGACCAGGAGGATCGCGACGACCGCGACGAGCGAGGCGACCTGGAAGGCCGCGGGCAGCTCGTGGGTCACGGACGGTCGTCCCGGATCTCGTCACGCCCGACGCCGGGACCCTCGGGGGCGTCGGCGTGCACGCCGAGGCGCGCCTCGCGCGACGACGCCTGCGCGGCCGCCGACGCGGCGGCGTCCTTGCGGGTGCGGCGCAACGACAGCACGGTGGTGACGACCAGGGTCGCGATGATGACCCCGAGCGACACCCACGTGTTGACCTCGGGGATCGCGGTGACGTGCTCGCCGCCGTTGATGAAGCCGACCTCGTTGGTGTGCAGCGCGTGGATGAGCAGCTTCACGCCGATGAAGCCGAGGATGAAGCCCAGGCCGTACGACAGGTACACGAGCTTGTCGAGCAGCCCGTCGATGAGGAAGAACAGCTGCCGCAGGCCCAGCAGCGAGAACGCGTTGGCCGTGAAGACGAGGTAGGTCTCCTGCGTGAGGCCGAAGATCGCCGGGATCGAGTCGACCGCGAAGATGATGTCGGCGGTGCCGATCGCGATCATGACGATGAGCATCGGGGTGATGAACCGCTTGCCGTCGCGGCGGACGACCATCTTGTCCTCGACGTAGTCGTCGGTCGTCGGGAACGCGCGACGCGTCCAGCGGAGCACCGCGTTCTCGTGGTACTCGCCCTCCTCCTCGCTGCCCGACCTGATCTGCGTCCACGCGGTGTACAGCAGGAACGCGCCGAAGATGTAGAAGATCCATGACAGGTTCTCGATCATCGCGGCGCCGACGAAGATGAAGACCGTGCGCAGCACGAGCGCGATCGTGATGCCGATGAGCAGCACCTTCTGCTGGTACAGCCGCGGCACGCGGAAGCTCGCCATGATGAGGACGAACACGAAGAGGTTGTCGACGGACAGGCTCTTCTCGGTCACGTACCCCGCGAAGTACTCGCCGCCGTAGGTCGCGCCCCACACGCCCCACACGAGGAAGCCGAAGAGGATCGCGACGCCGACGTAGCCGGCCGACCACCAGGCCGACTCGCGCAGGGTGGGCTCGTGCGGCGAACGCACGTGCCCCACGTAGTCGACGGCGAGCATGAGCAGGATGGCGCCGACGGTGACGGCCCACGCCCAGACAGGAACATCCACGAAACGACCTCCGGAAGGGTACGGCTGATGACCGGAGGTCTCTTCCGCCAGCGCCGGACCCAGCGGGTCGGACGCGCGGCCGACGGCACCGGGCCGGCAACGATGGCGACCGTGATGACGATGACGTCGCGGGGAGTACTCCCCTCCAGTGCGCCACTATAGGTGACGGACCGGCGGGCCGCGTCAGACCAGGCAGAACTCGTTGCCCTCGGGGTCCTGCAGCACGATCCAGAATCCCTGCGCCGGGTCGTCGAACTCCCGCACGTGCGTCGCTCCGCGCGCGACGAGCTCGTCCGCGCGCGCACGGACGGCGGGCTTGTCGGGCTCCTCGCCGCGCGCGCGTCCGGGCTGACCGACGTCGAGGTGCAGGCGGTTCTTGGCGACCTTGCCCTCGGGCACCTTCTGCAGGAAGAGGCGCGGCCCGCCGCCGTCGGGGTCGACGATCGCGTACGCGTCGTTCCAGCGGTCCTCGGGCAGCCCCCAGCCCTGGAGGGTCTCCTCCCACGTGCTGAACCCCGGCGGTGGCGGCTCCTCGACGTAGCCCAGCACGTCGGCCCAGAACGCCCCCAGGCCGCGGGGGTCGTGCGCGTCGACGACGATCTGCAACCTGCGGTCCATGCGTCCTCCAGCGGCGGTACGGGTGGTCCCGTGCGGCGGCGCCGCGCGGTCAGGCGGTGGCGGCCTGCATCTGCCGCAGCTCCTTCTTCAGCCCCGAGATCTCGTCGCGCAACCGCGCCGCGAGCTCGAACTGCAGCTCGCCCGCGGCGGCGTGCATCTGGTCCGTGAGCTGCTGGATGAGGTCGGCGAGCTCGTGCGCCGCCGCGCCGGTGAGGCGCGTGCGCTCGTCGTGCGGCGCGTTGCGCGACCCGAACCCGGGCACGGGCGCCTTGCCGCGACTTGCCTGCCGGCCGCCGCCGCCGAGCAGCTCGGCGGTGTCGGCGTCCTCGCGCGCGAGCATGTCGGTGATGTCGCCGATGCGCTTGCGCAGCGGCTGCGGGTCGATGCCGTGCTCGAGGTTGTACGCGATCTGCTTCTCGCGGCGACGGTCGGTCTCGTCGAGCGCGAGCCGCATGGCCGGGGTGATCTTGTCGGCGTACATGTGCACCTGGCCGGAGACGTTGCGCGCGGCACGGCCGATCGTCTGGATCAGCGACTTGCCCGAGCGCAGGAAGCCCTCCTTGTCGGCGTCGAGGATCGCGACCAGCGAGACCTCGGGCAGGTCGAGGCCCTCCCGCAGCAGGTTGATGCCGACGAGCACGTCGTACTCGCCCAGGCGCAGCTCGCGGAGCAGCTCGACGCGGCGCAGCGTGTCGACCTCGGAGTGCAGGTACCGGACCCGGACGTCCTTCTCCAGGAGGTAGTCGGTGAGGTCCTCCGACATCTTCTTCGTCAGCGTCGTGACCAGGACGCGCTCGTCGCGCTCGACGCGCGTGCGGATCTCGCCCAGCAGGTCGTCGATCTGCCCCTTCGTGGGCTTGACGACGACCTCGGGGTCGACGAGCCCGGTCGGACGGATGATCTGCTCGACCACGCCGTCCGCCATCGACAGCTCGTAGTCCCCGGGCGTCGCTGACAGGTACACGGTCTGCCCGATGCGCTCGACGAACTCCTCCCACCGCAGCGGGCGGTTGTCGATCGCGCTCGGCAGCCGGAACCCGTGGTCGACCAGCGCCCGCTTGCGCGACCGGTCGCCCTCGTACATCGCGCCGATCTGGGGCACGGTCACGTGCGACTCGTCGATGACGAGCAGGAAGTCCTCGGGGAAGTAGTCGATCAGCGTGTGCGGCGCGGACCCCGGCGCGCGTCCGTCGATGTGCCGCGAGTAGTTCTCGATGCCCGAGCACGAGCCGATCTGCCGCATCATCTCGATGTCGTAGGTCGTGCGCATCTGCAGCCGCTGCGCCTCGAGGAGCTTGTTCTGCCGCTCGAGGTCCGCCAGGCGCTCCGCCAGCTCGGCCTCGATCCCGGTGATCGCGCGCTCCATGCGCTCGGGACCGGCCACGTAGTGCGTCGCCGGGAAGACGTGGACCTGCTGCTCGTCCCGCACGATGTCGCCCGTGAGCGGGTGGAGCGTCGCGATCGCCTCGATCTCGTCGCCGAACATCTCGATGCGGATCGCGAGCTCCTCGTAGACCGGGATGATCTCGATCGTGTCGCCGCGCACGCGGAACGTCCCGCGCGTGAACGCCATGTCGTTGCGCGAGTACTGCATCGTCACGAACTGGCGCAGCAGCTGGTCGCGGTCGATCCGGTCGCCGACCGCGAGGGTCACCATGCGGTCGACGTACTCCTGCGGCGTGCCCAGCCCGTAGATGCACGACACCGTCGCGACCACCACGACGTCCCGGCGCGTCAGCAGCGAGCTCGTCGCGGAGTGCCGCAGCCGCTCGACCTCCTCGTTGATCGAGGAGTCCTTCTCGATGTAGGTGTCCGTCTGCGCGATGTACGCCTCGGGCTGGTAGTAGTCGTAGTACGAGACGAAGTACTCGACGGCGTTGTTCGGCAGCAGCTCACGGAACTCCGTGGCGAGCTGCGCGGCGAGGGTCTTGTTGGGCGCCATGACGAGCGTGGGACGCTGCAGCCGCTCGATGAGCCACGCGGTGGTCGCGGACTTGCCGGTGCCGGTCGCGCCGAGCAGCACGACGTCCTTCTCGCCCGCCTGCACGCGCTCGGCGAGCTCGGCGATCGCGGTCGGCTGGTCGCCGCTCGGGGTGTACTCGGACACCACCTCGAACGGCGCGACGGTCCGCTGCAGGTCGGTCACGGGGCGCATGCGACCACCGTACGTCGGGCCACCGACAACGACCCCGCGAGGGCCCGCCCGAGGGGCCCGTCCGTCTCAGGTGCCGCTGAACGACACCGAGGCCGCGGGGTCCGCCTCCTTGAGCAGCTTCGCGTAGCCGTCCATGAACGCGCGGTACGTCGAGAAGCCCGCGACCTTGCGCTTCGAGACCGGCAGGAGCGCGCTCACGCCCGACGAGCGCGTCACGTAGCTCGTGATGAGCGTCCGCACCGTCACGCGGCCCACGGCCCGGTCGACCTCGGCGTCGAAGAACAGCACCGGCTCGGTGCCGTCGCGCGTCATGTCACGGACGGCGAAGGAGACCTTGCTCGACCCGCGCTCCCCCGTCCGCAGCCAGCCGGACGGGTCGTCGACCGCCGCGGCCGCCTTCACCGCCAGATCGAGGACCTGGGTCGCCGACAGCGCCCCCGTCGCGACCGAGACGGACGCCTTCGACTGCAGCGGGCGCGCCTCCCACCCGTTCGTGCCGACCGACTGGAGCGCCATCGTTCCTCCGGCTGCTGTTCCCCTGACGGGCCGCCGCAGCGGCCCCCGGACGCGTCGTCGCGCCCGCTCCGAGTGATCGGCGGTCGAACCGTACTCCTCGCGTGGAGACGCGTTCAATCCACCCGTCCGGGTGACGCCGGTTCGCCGCATCGGCGGACGAACGTCCCGCCGGCACCGCGTCGACGTGTGGCAGACGGGGTCAGGGCGTGTCGGCGGCGCGCTCGGCGTCTTGCTCGGCCGCGACCCGCTCCCACAGCTCGTCGACCTGCCGCCGCAGGTCGACGTCGCCGCCCGTGCCGTCGAGCACGACGTCGGCGACCGCCAGGCGCTCCTCGTCGCGCGCCTGCGCCGCGACACGCGCCTCCGCGTCGGCGCGGGTCATGCCCCGCAGCCGCACGAGCCGCTCGACCCGCAGCACCGCGGGCGCGTGGACGACCACGACGGCGTGGAAGTCGCCGGCCTGGCCCGTCTCGACCAGCAACGGGATGTCGTGCACGACGACGGCGCCCGGGTCGAGCGCGGCGGCGGACGCCTCGCGCTCGGCCGCGAGCCGCCGGACCGCCGGGTGGACGATCGCGTCGAGCCGGGACCGCGCGTCCGGGTCGGAGAACACGACGCGGGCGAGCGCCGGTCGGTCGAGCGTGCCGTCCTCCCGGAGCACCTCCGGGCCGAACGCCTCGACGACGGCGTCGAGACCGGGCGTCCCGGGTTCGACGGCCGCGCGCGCGAGCACGTCGGCGTCGACGACGACCGCCCCGCGCTCGGCGAACCTGCGCGCCGCGACGGACTTGCCGGCCGCGATGCCTCCCGTGAGCCCGATGCGCTGCATCGCCCCATCGTGCCCACCACGGGCGCCGGGCGCGACCCGCCCCGCCGTCGTGCCGCGGGGACGGCGACGGCCGGCCACCCCAGGGGTGGCCGGCCGTCGTGGCGTGCCGGGCGCGGGCGTGGGCCCGCGGTCCGTCAGTTGCCGGTGAGCTTCTCGCGCAGCGCGGCGAGCGCCTCGTCGGACGCAAGGGTGCCGGTGGCCTCCTCCGTCGCGGACGAGTAGGTCGACGGGATCGCCCCGCCGCCACCGCCGGACGTCGACGCACCGGTGTCCGAGTTCTGCGCGTCGAGGTCCGCCTGGGCCGCCGCGGCGACCTGCTTGCGGTGGGCCTCCCAGCGCTCGTGGGCGGCCGCGTACTGGGCCTCCCACGCCTCGCGCTGGGCCTCGAAGCCCTCGAGCCACTCGTTCGTCGTCGGGTCGAAGCCCTCGGGGTACTTGTAGTTGCCCTGCTCGTCGTACTCGGCCGCCATGCCGTACAGCGCGGGGTCGAAGTCCTCCGACTCGGGGTCGAAGCCCTCGTTCGCCTGCTTGAGCGACAGCGAGATGCGGCGACGCTCGAGGTCGATGTCGATGACCTTGACGAAGACGTCGTCGCCGACCTGCACGACCTGCTCGGGGATCTCGACGTGGCGCACGGCCAGCTCCGAGATGTGCACGAGGCCCTCGATGCCGTCCTCGACACGCACGAACGCACCGAACGGGACCAGCTTGGTGACCTTGCCGGGCACGACCTGGCCGATGGCGTGCGTCCGGGCGAACGCCTGCCACGGGTCCTCCTGCGTCGCCTTCAGCGACAGGGAGACCCGCTCGCGGTCGAAGTCGACCTCGAGCACCTCGACCGTGACCTCCTGGCCGACCTCGACGACCTCGGACGGGTGGTCGATGTGCTTCCAGGACAGCTCGGAGACGTGCACGAGCCCGTCCACGCCGCCCAGGTCGACGAACGCGCCGAAGTTGACGATCGAGGACACGACGCCGGGACGGACCTGGCCCTTCTGCAGGGTCTGCAGGAAGGTCGAGCGCACCTCGGACTGCGTCTGCTCGAGCCACGCACGGCGCGACAGGACCACGTTGTTGCGGTTCTTGTCGAGCTCGATGATCTTGGCCTCGATCTCCTTGCCGACGTACGGCTGGAGGTCGCGGACGCGACGCATCTCGACGAGGGAGGCCGGCAGGAAGCCGCGCAGGCCGATGTCGAGGATGAGGCCGCCCTTGACGACCTCGATGACGGTGCCGGTGACGACGCCGTCCTCCTCCTTGATCTTCTCGATCGTGCCCCACGCCCGCTCGTACTGCGCGCGCTTCTTGGACAGGATCAGCCGACCCTCCTTGTCCTCCTTCTGGAGGACCAGGGCCTCGACCTCGTCGCCGACCTTGACGACCTCACCGGGGTCCACGTCGTGCTTGATGGACAGCTCGCGGGAGGGGATGACGCCCTCGGTCTTGTAACCGATGTCGAGCAGGACCTCGTCGCGGTCGACCTTGACGATGGTGCCCTCGACGATGTCGCCATCGTTGAAGTACTTGATGGTGGCGTCGATCGCGGCGAGGAAGTCCTCGGCCGAACCGATGTCGTTCACCGCGACCTGCGGGGCGGCGGGCTTCGCGGGGGTGGAGATGCTCATGTAGGGGTGGGCTCCGATGCGGACAGGATGTAGTGCGGACAGGAGTGGTGTCGTCTCGGCAACAGCGCCGATCGCCCGGGTGTTCCCGGAACCCGCCCCCGACGTCGGCCGAGGGCCGGACCACGAGCAGGGCGAGAACGCGAGAGCGCGCGTATCACCGCCGTCCACCCTATCGGGTGGACGGCGGCACAGGCAAAGAGGCCGTCAGGCGAGCGCCCGCGCGACGGTCAGCAGGTCCTGCGGGACGTGCTTGACCTTCCCGGCGATCTCCTGGATCGGGACCAGCACGACCTCCTCGCCGCGGACCGCCGTCATGACGTTCGTCGTCCCGGCCGTCACCGCGTCGATCGCCGCCACGCCGAAGCGCGACGCGAGGATCCGGTCGGCCGCCGTGGGGATGCCGCCGCGCTGCGTGTGCCCCAGCACCGTCACGCGCGTGTCGAAGCCCGTGCGCTGCTCGATCTCGACCTTGAGCCGCTCGCCGATCGCGCCGGCGACGATCTCGCCGAACTTGCCGACCTGCGTCTCGTAGTGCATTGAGGTGCCCTCGGCCGGCACGGCCCCCTCGGCGACGACGAGGATCGAGAAGCTCGCGTGCGCGCGGTGCCGGTGCTTGAGGAACTTCACGACCTTGTCGATGTCGAACGGGTCCTCGGGCGCCAGCACGAGCTCGGCGCCGCCCGCGATGCCGGACGTCACCGCGATCCAGCCGGCGGTGCGGCCCATGACCTCGACGATCATCACGCGGTTGTGGGACTCGGCCGTGGTGTGGATGCGGTCGATCGCCTCGGTCGCGATGCTGACGGCCGTGTCGAAGCCGATCGACGCGTCGGTGCCCCACACGTCGTTGTCGATGGTCTTCGGGATGCCGACGACCTTGACGCCCGCCTCGGCCACCTTGCTCGCGGCGTGCAGCGTGCCGTCGCCGCCGATGCAGATGAGGGCCTCGATGCGCTCGGCCTCGAGGGTCGCGAGCACCGCGTCGAGCCCGCCGTCGGACGCGTGCGGGTGGAACCGCGCGGTGCCCAGCAGCGTGCCGCCCGTGGGCAGCACGTTGCGGATGTGCTGACGACCCATCGGCATGACGTCGCCGTCGACGACGCCCTTCCAGCCGTTGCGGAAGCCGATGATCGAGTGCCCGTGCTCACCCTCCCCCCGCTTGACGACCGCTCGGATCGCGGCGTTCAGGCCCGGGACGTCGCCGCCTCCGGTCAGCAGACCGACTCGCACGCTGCAGCTCCTCGTTCGCAGGGGTCACCCCCGGGAGGTCGGGGGGATGGGGCGCGCGTCGACGCGGCGCCGGTACCACCCTAGCGAGTGACGCCGGCCACGCCGCGTGCCTTCGGTCCCGGGCGGGCCGCCGACCTGCGCCGACGGCCCGCCCGGCTCGTCAGGCGCTGCGCCCGAGGTCGAGGTCGCGACCGGGGATCGCGTCCAGCAGCGCCCGCGTGTACGCGGTCCGGGGCGCCCCGAAGACGTCGTCGACCGTGCCCTGCTCGACGAGCCGACCGCCCTGCATGACGCACACGTGGTCGGCGATCTGCCGGACCACCGCCAGGTCGTGGCTGATGAACAGGTACGACAGCCCGAGCCGCGCCTGCAGGTCGGCGAGCAGGTGCAGGATCTGCGACTGCACGACGACGTCGAGCGCCGAGACCGCCTCGTCGCACACCACGAGCTCGGGCTCGAGCGCGAGCGCCCGCGCGATCGCGACGCGCTGCCGCTGACCGCCCGAGAGCTCGGCCGGGTAGCGGCGCAGCAGGTCCGCGGGCAGCGCGACCTGGTCCATGAGCTCCCGGACCCGCGCGCGCCGCGCCGCACGGTCGCCGAGGCCGTGCGCGCGCAGCGGCTCCTCGATCGTGCGGTACACCGTGAACAACGGGTCGAGCGACGCGTACGGGTCCTGGAAGATCGGCTGCACGCGCCGCCGGAACGCGACCTCGCCCGCGCGGTCGCGCGACGCGACGTCCACGCCGTCGAACCGGATGGACCCCGACGTCGGCGGCAGCAGGTCGAGCATCATGCGCGCGACCGTGGACTTCCCCGATCCCGACTCCCCCACGACCGCGACCGTCCGCCCGCGCGGGATCACGAAGCTCACGTCGTCGACGGCGGTGAGGTCGGTGCCGCGGCCGAGCAGTCCCCGCCCGCGCAGGCGGAAGACCTTCGTGACGTGGTCGACCTCCACGAGGGGGCGCTCGTCGTCGTCCGCCGGTCCGGCGGCGCCGTCGGGCACGGTCGCGGTCGGTGCGAGCAGGTCCTCGCCCGCCGGCTGCGCGACCGCGACGCCCTGCCGCGCGAGCTCGATGCGCCGGGACGCGAGCGACGGCGCCGCGGCGAGCAGACGGCGCGTGTACTCGTGCCGCGGGTCGGTCAGCAGCGCGCGCGCGGCGCCCTGCTCGACGACCTCGCCGCGGTACATCACGACGACCCGGTCGGCGCGCTCGGCGGCGAGTCCCAGGTCGTGCGTGATGAGCAGCACGGCGACGCCGAGCCGGTCGGTGAGGTCGGTGAGCCCGTCGAGGATCGTGCGCTGCACCGTGACGTCGAGCGCCGACGTGGGCTCGTCGGCGATGAGCAGCTGCGGGCGCGCCGCGAGGCCCATCGCGATGAGCGCGCGCTGGCGCATGCCGCCCGAGAACTCGTGCGGGTACTGCTGCGCGCGCCGCGCCGCGTCGGGCAGCCCGACCTCGGCCAGCAGCTCGACCGTGCGCGCGCGCACGCCGCGCCCGCGGACGACGCCGTTGTCGACGAGCGTCTCGTCGACCTGCGCGCCGACCCGGCGCACGGGGTTGAGGTTGGACATCGGGTCCTGCGGCACCATCGCGAGGCGCGCGCCGCGCAGGCGGTGCATCGCGGCGTCGTCGAACGTGACGAGGTCCTCGCCCTCGAAGAGGATCTGCCCGCCGGTCACCGCGCCGTTGCCGGCGAGCAGCCCGATGACCGCCGCCGCGGTGGTGGACTTGCCGGACCCCGACTCGCCCACCACGGCGACGGTCTCGCCCGCGCGGACGTCGAACGACACGCCCCGCACGGCCGTCGACCGGCCCGCCTCGGTGCGGAACGTGACCTCGAGGTCACGGATGCTGAGCAGCGGCTGCTCGCCGCCGGTGGTGCCGGGTGCGCTCGTCACGCTCACCGCCTCCTCGATCGCGGGTCGAGGGCCTCGCGCAGCGCCTCGCCGAACAACGTGAACCCCAGCGCGGTCACGGAGATGCAGACACCGGGCCACAGCGCGAGACGCGGCGCGATCTCGAGCTCGTTCTGCGCGGCGACGAGCATGCGTCCCCACTCGGCCGTGGTGGGCGAGCCCCCGCCCAGGCCCAGGAACGACAGCGCGGCGGCCTCGATGACCGCCGTCGCGAGCAGCAGCGTCGCCTGCACGATCACGGGCGACACGCTGTTCGGCAGGACGTGGCTCATGGTCACGGTGCGGCGCGACAGCCCCAGCGAGCGCGCGGCGAGCACGTAGTCCTGCCCGCGCTGCGCGAGCATCGAGCCGCGCAGCAGCCGCGCGAAGACCGGCACCTGCACGACGCCGATCGCGACGACCACCGCCGACGGCGTCTGACCCGCCACCGCCGCGATCGACACCGCGAGCAGCAGGCTCGGCACGGCGAGCATGAGGTCGACCAGCCGCATGGCCACCGAGTCGACCCAGCCGCCGAACGCGCCCGCGAGCAGCCCCAGGGCAGCACCGCCCGCGAGGCCGAGCAGCGTCGAGAGCACGCCGATCAGCAGCGACGACCGGGCACCCCAGATCAGCTGGGACAGCACGTCGGCGCCGTACCGGTCGAGCCCCAGCGGGTGCGCGGCCGACGGACCGGGGATGAAGGTCGGGCGCACGTCCGCCCGGCCCGGCAGGGCGCCGGCCGGGTGCTGCGCGAGCACCGGCGCGAGCAGCGCGACCAGAACGAACGCGACGACGATCGCGGCGCCGAGCATCGCCGCGGGATTGCGGACCAGGCGCCGCGCCGCGACCCGCCACAGGGCCTCGCCCGCGCGGCGGTCCTCCGCGAGCGCGTCCCCCGGGTCCACGGGGGGCTGCGGGACCTCGTACACCTCGGGTGCGCTCATCGCGTCCTCATCCTCGGGTCGATCAGGCCGTACGACACGTCCACCGCGAGGTTGACGAGGGCGTAGACCACGGCGATGAGCAGGATGAAGCCCTGCAGCACGGCGTAGTCGAGGTCGAACACCGCGTCGGCGAGGAACTTGCCGACGCCGGGGAACGCGAACACCGTCTCGGTGAGCACCGCACCGGACAGCAGCAGCCCGACCTGCAGCCCGATGGTCGTGGACACCGGCAGCATCGCGTTGTGCAGGATCACGCGCCGGCGCACGTGCGGCCCCGACAGGCCCTTGGCCCGGGCGGTGCGGACGTAGTCGGCGTGCTGGACGTCGATGACGGACGCGCGCGTGATGCGCGCGATGATCGCGAGCGGGATCGACCCGAGCGCGAGCGCGGGCAGCACGAGGTGCACGACGGCGTCCCAGCTCGCGTCCCACTCGCGCGTCATGAGGCCGTCGAGCACGTAGAACCCCGTGGGGTGGGTCGCGATCATCGCGGGGTCCTGCCGGCCCGAGGACGGGAACCAGCCGAGCTGCACCGCGAAGAGCCACTTGAGCAGGAACGCGAGGAAGAACACCGGCACCGTGACGCCCAGCAGGGACAGCACGACGGCGGCGTGGTCGAGCGCGCGGCCCTGGTACCGGGCCGCGAGGTAGCCCAGCGGGATGCCGAGCCCGACGGCGACGACCAGCGCGACGAGCGAGAGCTCGACCGTCGCCGGGAACCGTGCGAGGAACTCGTCGAGCACGGGCCGCCCCGTGCGCGTCGAGACGCCGAAGTTGCCCTGCAGGAGCTGGCCGAGCCACTGCACGTACTGCTGCGGCAGCGGCCGGTCGAAGCCGTAGAGCTGGTTGATCCGCTCGACCGCCTCCGGGGTCGCGCGCTCCCCCAGGAGGGCCGTCGCCGGCCCGCCCGGGAGAGCGCGCACCCACAGGAACAGCAGGACCGACAGCCCGAGCAGGGTCGGGACGAGCAGCGCGAGGCGCCGCAGGATCAGTCGGGTCATCGGGTGGTGCCGCTCCCTCAGTCGCCGAGCGTGACGACGTTGTAGACCTCGTCCTGGACCGGCGAGGCCGGGTAGCCCTTGACGTCGGCCTTGAACGCGAGCGACGGGACCGGGTGCGCGAGCGGGACCCCCGGCAGGAAGTCCATGATCGCGGCGTTGGCCTGCTCGTACGCCGTCGTCTGCTCGTCGATGTCGGCGACGTAGCGCGCGTCGTTGACGGCCTGGAAGAGGGCCGGGTCGTCGAAGCCCCACTCGTTGGACGGGCCCCCGAAGAACACGCCGATGAAGTTGTAGGTGTCGTTGTAGTCGCCGGTCCACCCGAGCAGGTGCAGGCCGTGGTCGGCGCCGCCCTGGATCTTGTCGAGGTACTCGGGGTTCCACGGGTCGGGCACGGCGTTGACCGTGATGCCGACGGCCTCGAGGTCCGCCGAGATCGCGGTGAAGACCTGCTCGGGCGTCGGCATGTACGGCCGCGACACGTTGGTCGGGTAGTTGAAGTCGATCGTGAGATCGGACTTCCCGGCCTCCGCGAGCAGCGCCTTCGCCTTCTCGGGGTCGTACGCGTACTGCGCGACGTCGGGGTTCCAGCCCGCGACCGACGGCGGCACGAAGTTCGTCGCGACCTCCGTGCCCTCGGGCAGCGTCTGCGCGACGAGCGCCTCCTTGTCGATGGCGTACGCGATGGCCTGGCGCACGCGCGGGTCGGCGAGGTCGGGGTTCGCCTGGTTCATGCCGAGGTAGAGGATGTTGAACGGCTCGCGGTTGACGATCTGGAACCCGGCGTCCTCGAGCGCGACGACGTCGGCAGGGCCGACGAGGTCGTAGCCGTCGATGTCGCCGGCCTGCAGGGCCTGCCGCCGCGCGGTCGCGTCGGAGATGATCGGGAAGACGATGCGGCGCACCTGGCCCTGATCGCCCCAGTAGTCGTCGTACGCGGTCAGCACGACCTGCTCGCCCGGGCTCCACGACTCGAACGTGTAGGGGCCGGTGCCCGTCGGGTGGCCGGTCGCGTACGCGGGCAGCACGGGCGCGTCGCCCTCGCCCGTGACGCCGTCGGCGTCGTACTCCTGCAGCGCGGTGGGCGACTGCATCGAGAACGCGGGCAGCGAGAGCGCCGAGACCAGCTCGGGCAGCGGGCTCTTCAGGTGCACGACCGCCGTGCCCGCGTCGGGAGCCTCGCACGACTCGTACTTGCCGGTGCCGTTCAGCGTCGCGACGTCGCTCGTCGCGAAGCCGCCGTTGACCTTCTGCCAGTAGTACGAGAGCGACTCGGACTGCAGCACGCCCGTGAAGCCGTTCCACCGGTCGAAGTTGAAGCACACCGCGTCGGCGTCGAAGTCGGTGCCGTCGTGGAACGTCACGCCCTCCTTGAGCCGGAACGTGTACTCCAGGCCGTCGTCGCTGACCTCCCACGACTCCGCGAGCAGCGGCGCGGGGTCGGCCGTGCCCGGCTCGACGCCGACGAGGCCCTCGAAGATCTGCCGCGCGACGCGGAACGACTCGCCGTCGTTGGCGAGGGCCGGGTCGAGCGACGCGGGGTCGGACGACGCCGCGAAGATGAACGTGTCACGGCCGCCGCCGCTCGCGCCGTCGGTGGTGCCGCCCTGCGCGTCGCGGTCGCTCGCGGCGCACGCGGTCAGGGCGAGCCCTGCCACGACGCCCACGGCGACGATCTGCCACCTGCTCTTCACTGGTGCCACCCTTCGTCAGGACGCAGCGGTGCGCTGCGCCGTGCGGAACCCCCGCGACGGTAGGTGTGCTGTGTCACACCTGTGTTACCGCTGGGTACGCGTTGTGATGCGGACAGACTGGGCGCGTGACCGACGGATCCCAGGACGACGCGCTCGCCGACGCGGGCTATCACGACGTGCCCGCGGAGGCCGGCGGCCGCGCGGCCCGCGGCTGGTGGGACGCGAACGCCGAGGAGTACCTCGACGAGCACGGCGCGTTCCTCGGCCCCGCCGACCTGCTGTGGTGCCCGGAGGGTCTGCGCGAGTCGCAGGCCCGGCTGCTGGGCGACGTGCGCGGGTCGCGCGTGCTCGAGGTCGGCGCGGGCGCCGCCCAGGGCTCGCGCTGGCTGCGCACGGTCGCGGGTGCGGACGCGGTCGCGACCGACGTGTCGGCGGGCATGCTCGCCGCGGCCGCCCGGCTCGACGCCGCGGCCGGCACCCGCACGCCGCTCGTGCAGGCCGACGCGCGTGCGCTGCCGTTCGCCGACGCGTCGTTCGACGTCGTGTTCACGGCGTTCGGCGCCCTCCCGTTCGTGCCCGACGCCGAGCGCGTGCACCGCGAGGTCGCGCGCGTGCTGCGGCCGGGCGGCCGGTGGGTCTTCTCGGTCACCCACCCGCTGCGCTGGGCGTTCCCCGACGACCCGAGCGAGCACGGGCTGACCGCGACGCGCTCGTACTTCGACCGCCGGCCGTACGTCGAGACGGCCGCCGACGGGCGCGTGCTGTACGCCGAGTACCACCGCACGGTCGCCGACCACGTCGCCGACGTCGTGGGCGCCGGGCTCGTGCTCGACGGCCTGGTCGAGCCCGAGTGGCCGGCGGGCCACGAGCGCGTGTGGGGCGGGTGGGGGCCGGTGCGCGGCGCCCGGCTGCCCGGGACGCTGATCGTGCGCGCGCACCGACCCCGCACCTGAGCGGGGCGCTCCCCCGGTCAGTGGGACGTCGCCTTCTCGGCGCCCGCACCCGTGAGGGAGCGGACCTCCATCTCGGCGAACTTCTCGGGGTGCGGCTTCTCCTTCGACAGCAGCGTGCCGACGATCCCGAGCAGGAACGCCAGCGGGATCGACACGATCCCGGGGTTCTCGAGCGGGAACACCGCGAAGTCGACGCCCGTGTCGCGGATCATCGACAGGCTCTCGCCCGTCGCGGGGTCGACCTTGCCCGACACGACCGGCGACAGCGCGATGAGGAGCACGCACGAGACGAGCCCGCCGTACATGCTCCACAGCGCGCCCGCGGTGTTGAACCGCTTCCAGAACAGCGAGTAGATGATCGTCGGCAGGTTGGCCGACGCCGCGACGGCGAACGCGAGCGCGACGAGGAACGCGACGTTCTGCCCGTTGGCGAAGATGCCGCCGACGATCGCGAGCGCGCCGATCGCGACGACCGTGATGCGCGCGACGCGCACCTCGCCGTCGGGCGCGACCTCGCCGCGCTTGATGACCGACGCGTAGATGTCGTGCGCGAACGACGCCGCGGCCGTGATCGTCAGCCCCGCGACGACCGCGAGGATCGTCGCGAACGCGACCGCCGAGATGATCCCGAGCAGGAACACCCCGCCGAGCTCGTAGGCGAGCAGCGGCGCGGCCGAGTTGGCCTTGCCGGGTGCGCCGAGGATCCGCTCGGGCCCGACGATCGCCCCGGCGCCGTAGCCGAGCACGAGCGTGAACAGGTAGAAGATGCCGATCAGCCAGATCGCCCACACTACGGACCGGCGCGCCTCCTTGGCCGACGGCACGGTGTAGAACCGCATGAGCACGTGCGGCAGGCCGGCGGTCCCGAGCACGAGCGCGAGGGCGAGCGACAGGAAGTTCAGCTGCGTGAGCGCCGACGCGCCGTACTGGCGGCCGGGCTCGATGAGGGTCTCGCCGCCCTCGCCCGCGGTGTCGATCGCGCCCTGCAGCAGCGCGGACAGGTCGAACCCGTACCGCGCGAGCACCCAGACGGTCATGACGCCCGCGCCGGCGATCAGCAGGACGGCCTTGATGATCTGCACCCAGGTCGTGCCCTTCATGCCGCCGACCAGGACGTACATGATCATCAGCGCGCCGACCACGGCGATGACCAGCCCCTGCGCGGCGGCGTTGTCGATGCCGAGCAGCAACGCCACGAGGCCCCCGGCCCCGGCCATCTGCGCGAGCAGGTAGAAGAACACGACCGCGAGCGTCGAGATCGCCGCCGCCATCCGCACGGGCCGCTGCCGCAGGCGGAACGACAGCACGTCGGCCATCGTGAAGCGCCCGGTGTTGCGCAGCAGCTCCGCGACGAGCAGCAGCGCCACGAGCCACGCCACGAGGAAGCCGATCGAGTAGAGGAACCCGTCGTACCCGTAGACGGCGATCGCGCCGCAGATGCCGAGGAACGACGCGGCCGACAGGTAGTCGCCCGCGATGGCCGTGCCGTTCTGCGGCCCGGTGAAGGAGCGCCCGGCGGCGTAGTAGTCGGCGGCGCTGCGGTTGTTCCGTGACGCGCGGAAGACGATGACCATCGTCACGAGCACGAACGCGCCGAAGATCGCGATGTTGACGGCCGGCTCGCCGACCTGCTCGGCCGGGGCGGCCGCGGCCAGGACCGGGGCGGTGAGCGCGCTCACGCGACGCTCCCCTCGCCGCGGCGGGTCGCACCGTCGTCCAGCACGGCGCCGGACTCGATGTGCTCGCGCAGCCGCTCGGCGACCGGGTCCTGCTTCTGGTTGGCCCACCGCGCGTACGCCATGGTGATGACGAACGTCGACACGAACTGCCCCAGGCCCAGCAGCAGCCCGACGGTGACGTTCCCCGCGACCCGCGTGCTCATGAGGTCGTGCGCGTAGTTCGCGAGCAGCACGTAGAGGAAGTACCAGACGAGGAACAGCGCCGTCAGCGGGAAGACGAACCGCCGGAAGCGTCGCCGCAGGTCCTGGAACTCCGCCGAGCGCTGCACACGCTGGTAGTCGGTCTCGTGATGACTCTCGGACACGTGCACCTCCGGGGGTCCCGGTCGGCACCGTCGCCGACCGCAGGTCGCCCACTGTGGCCTACATCACCCCCACAATCCAGACTTCGCGGCGCGAAACACCGGGCGTGTCGCGCCGGACGACCACGGAGGTCACGCGATCCGGTGACTCACGGCTCCGGGGCGCGACGACGCGGACGGGCGCGACTAGCCTGCGCGCCCGTCCGGTTCGCGGTCTCCCGACGCCGCGGCGCGCGGCCCGCGGCGGCGCACCGTCGCGGGAGGGGTGCCGCGCCGTCGCGCGCCGGTCAGTGCCCCGCGGCGTGCCAGCTCGCCCCGACACCCACCGAGACGTCGAGCGGCACGTCGAGCGGACCGCCCGGGAGACCGTCGCCCGCGTGGCCCATCTGCTCGCGCACGAGCGCCTCGACCTCGTCCTGCTCGCCGTCGGCGACCTCGAGCACGAGCTCGTCGTGCACCTGCAGCAGCATGCGCGACGTCAGCCCGCGGCGTGTCAGCTCGCGGTCGACGCCGAGCATCGCGACCTTGATGAGGTCGGCCGCGCTGCCCTGGATCGGCGCGTTGAGCGCCATGCGCTCGGCCATCTCGCGGCGCTGCCGGTTGTCGCTCGTGAGGTCCGG
Organism: Cellulomonas sp. FA1; assembly: GCF_000986825.1. Lineage (NCBI taxonomy): Bacteria > Bacillati > Actinomycetota > Actinomycetes > Micrococcales > Cellulomonadaceae > Cellulomonas > Cellulomonas sp. FA1. The sequence continues at coordinate 1,107,212 of NZ_LBMY01000001.1, forward strand.
CAGGTACCGGCGGCGGCCGAGGATCGTCGCGGTGTAGCCGGTCGCGCGCGCCTGGTCGACGACGCCGGTGAGGTAGTCCCGCACGCCGCCGAACCGCTCGAAGTAGTCCGCCATGAGCGCCGACGCCTCGGACACCTCGATCGACAGCTGCTGCGACAACCCGTACGACGACAGGCCGTACGCGAGGCCGTAGCTCATCGCCTTGATCTTCGACCGCATCGCCGACGTGACCTCGTCGGTCGGCACGCCGAACACGCGCGACCCGACGTAGCTGTGCAGGTCCTCCCCCGAGCGGAAGGCCGCGATGAGGCCCTCGTCGCCCGACAGGTGCGCCATGATGCGCATCTCGATCTGCGAGTAGTCCGCCGTGAGCAGCGTGGCGTACCCCGGGCCCACCACGAACGTGCGGCGGATCTGCCGGCCCGCCTCGGTGCGGATCGGGATGTTCTGCAGGTTGGGGTCCGCCGACGACAGGCGCCCGGTCGCGGCGATCGTCTGCTGGAAGGTCGTGTGGATGCGACCGTCGTCGCCGACGGACCGCAGCAGCCCCTCGACGGTCTGGCGCAGCCGGATCGTGTCGCGGTGCGCGAGCAGGTGCTCGAGGAACGGGTGCCCCGTGCGCGCGAACAGGTCCGTCAACGCGGCCGCGTCGGTCGTGTACCCGGTCTTGATCCGCTTGGTCTTGGGCATGCCCAGCTGGTCGAACAGCACCTCCTGCAGCTGCTTGGGCGATCCCAGGTTCACCTCGCGCCCGATCACCGCGTACGCGTCGGCGGCGGCGGCCTGGACCTGCGCGTCGAACTCGCGCTCGAGCGACGTCAGGTCGTCGCGGTCGATCGCGATGCCCGTGCGCTCCATGCGCGCCAGGACGTCCTGCAGCGGCAGCTCGAGGTCGGTGAGCAGCCCGGCCGCCCCTCGGTCGGCGACCTCGGCGCCGAGCACGTCCACGAGGTCGCGCACCGCGGCCGCCCGCACCGCGGCACGCCGCCCCTCGTCCGCGCCGTCCACCTCGAGGTCGAGCGCACCCTGGCCCGCCGACGAGTCGTCGTCGCCCCCCAGCTCGCGGTGCAGGTAGCCGATCGCGAGGTCCGGCAGGTCGTACGCGCGCCGGTCGGGCTGGCACAGGTACGCCGCGAGCTCGGTGTCGTAGGTGACGCCGTGCAGCGGCAGGCCGCGACCGTCGAGCGCGTGCCACGCCTCCTTGGCCGCGTGCAGCGCCTTGCCGCGCGCGGGGTCCGCGAGCCAGGCCGCGAGCGCCGTCTCGTCCGCGGGGTCGATCGCCGTGAGGTCGTACGCGACGGCCTGCCCGGCGGCGTCCGCGATCGCGACGCCCCACGCGTCGCCGCGCGCGGGCGCGCCGGAACCGCGGACGTCGAGGCCGAGCACGTCGTCGCGACGCGCGTCGAGCCAGGCCGCGAGCCCGCCGACACCGGTCTCGACGAGGTCGAGCGCCGTCGCGGTCGCGACGCGCTCGTCGCGTCCCTCGTCGGGGAGCATCGCGAACAGCCGGTCGCGCAGGGTCCGGAACTCGAGCTCGTCGAGCAGCGCGTGCAGCGCCGCGCGGTCCCACGGCCGGACCGCCAGGTCCTCGGGGCCGACCGGGAGCTCGAGGTCGGTGAGCAGCCGGTTCAGCTCACGGTTGAGCGCGACCTGCTCGACGTGCGCACGCAGCGACTCCCCGGCCTTGCCCGTGATCCGCTCGGCGTTCTCGAGCACTCCCGCCAGGCCGTCGTACTGGCCGATCCACTTGGCGGCCGTCTTGGGCCCGACGCCGGGGACGCCCGGCAGGTTGTCGCTGGTCTCCCCCACGAGCGCGGCGACGTCGGGGTAGCGCTCCGGCGGCACGCCGTACTTGGCCTCCACCGCCTCGGGCGTCATGCGCGCCATCTCGGACACGCCGCGGACCGGGTACAGCACGGTGACCGTCTCGGACACGAGCTGGAACGAGTCGCGGTCGCCCGAGCAGATGGCGACGTGCATGCCCTGCTCGCGCGCCTGCGTCGTGAGCGTCGCGAGGATGTCGTCGGCCTCGAAGCCGGGCTTGTCGAGCACCTGCACGTGCATGGTCGCCAGGAGCTGCTTGATGACGTCGACCTGGCCACGGAACGGCTCGGGCGTCGCGGCGCGGTTGCCCTTGTACGACTCGAGCCGCTCGGTGCGGAACGTCGTGCGGCCCGCGTCGAACGCGACCGCGACGTGCGTCGGGTCCTCGTCGCGCAGCAGGTTCGCGAGCATCGACGTGAATCCGAAGACCGCGTTGGTGGGCTGGCCCGACGACGTCGCGAAGTTCTCCACGGGGAGCGCGTAGAACGCGCGGTACGCCATCGAGTGCCCGTCGATCAGGAGCAGGCGCGGGGTGGTCGTGGTGCTGGTCGCTGGCTGGTCGGCGCTCACGGTGCCAACCTATCTGCCATGTCCGACACGGCCGCGCCCTTCACCATGCCCCCGACCGACGGCACGCTCCTCGCCCGGCTCGGCATCGACGTGCTCGAGGTGCGGCCGGACGGCGCGGTCGGCACCATGCCCGTCGAGGGCAACACGCAGCCGTACGGGCTGCTGCACGGCGGCGCGTCCGCCGCGCTGGCCGAGACGCTCGGGTCGCTCGCGGCGGTCGCGCACGCGGGCCCGGGGCGAGCGGCCGTCGGCGTCGAGCTCAACGCCACGCACCACCGCGCCGCGCGCGGCGGCACCGTGACCGGCAAGGCCCGCGCGCTGCACCTCGGCCGCTCGGTGGCGACCTACGAGGTCGAGGTGGCCGACGAGGACGGCCGACGGCTGTGCACCGCGCGCCTCACCTGCATGCTCATCGACGCACCGGCCTGACGCGGCGCGTCGTCGTCACCGGCCACGCGCTGCCGCGCGCGCCGCCGGCGCTCGATGAGGTCCTCGATGCCCCGCACCGACGACCGCCGCGCCGGCGCGGGGACGTCGAGCGCGAGCCGGCGCAGGAGCGCGGACGTGGCGACGACCCGGTGGCCGCCCGCGGGCGCGAAGCCGAGCCGGGCCAGGAACCGCTGCATGCCACGCGAGCCGGGCAGCGGCGCGGCGTACACGTCGCCGGCGCCCGCGTCCTCGGCGAGCTCGGCCGCCGCCTGCAGCATCGCGTGGCCGAGGCCACGCCGGCGCCACTGGGGCCGCACGTACACCGCGTCGAGGCTGAGCACGACGGCCCGCGACATCAGGCCCGGGCCCATGGTGCGGCACAGCACGAGACCCGCGAGCTCGTCGTCGCACGTCGCGACGAGGACCGTCCCGCCGTCGACCGAGCCGAGGACCGCGAGCTGCTCGCGCAGCTCGTCGCGGTCGTCGGAGCAGAGCTGACGCCCCACGCCGGACTCCGCGCGCGCCTGCAGGCAGAGGTCGACGAGGCCCTCGAGGTCGGACGACGTCGCGGGTCGGACGTGCACACCTGGCCGCACTGCGGGCCTCCCGGGGACGAGGGTGGGTCGCGGCGCCGGTCTCCCCCGGTCGGCGCCAGGTCGATCATGGCCCAGGTCCGGCGTCGTGCCTAGGGGCCCGGCGTGCCCCGTCCCGGTGAACCCCGTCACGTCGGCCGCAGGTCGAGTCGTCGCCGACATTCACGCGAAACAGATGCCACGCAACGCTCGCGCACCGGAAATGAACAGGACACAATTCGTCCCTATCGTCTGCTGACCGGTGGGCGAGGGCCCATCACATCGACGTGCGGCGCCCAGGCGCCCGTGCCCGACCACCAGGACGGAGGTCACCGTGCGAGCAGTCGCGTACCGGGACCGATCCGTCGCCCTGCGACGTGGAGGCGCGGCCGTCGTGCTCGCCCTCCTCACGGCCCTGACGACGCTCGGCGTCGCCGGGTCGGCACAGGCGGCGACCACACCGTGCAGCCCCGACGACGCCACCGCGTGCCTCAACGTCACCGTCACGGTGCCGGGGACGGGGCCCGTCGCGGGGGCCGCCCTGACCGTCGCGGGCGAGGCGGGGACGCTCGAGGCCACGACGGACGCGGCCGGCAAGGCGGCGTTCGCGCTCACGGCGGCGGGCGACTACACCGTGACGGTCGACGAGGGCACGCTGCCGGCCGGCACCGTGCTCAAGGACCCGGCCGCGAACCCCGCGACGGTCACGGTCGCGCTGGGTCGCTCCGCCGGGCGCATCGTGCAGGTCGTGCCGCCCGGCGAGGCCCGCGGCGGCGCGACCGAGAGCCCGACGGGCGGCGCGACCACGTCGCCGTCGCCGGGTGCGAGCGCCGACGCCGACGCCGGTGCGGAGGCCGAGGCGAGCGCCGAGGCGTCCGCCGGCCCGGGCACCAACCGGTACGCCCAGCTGCTCCTCGCGGGCACGGTCTTCGGCGTGCTGCTGGCGCTCGCGTCGCTCGGCGCCAACCTCATCTACGGCACGACCGGGCTGTCGAACTTCGCGCACGGCGAGCTCGTGACCCTCGGCGGCATGACCGCGTTCATGGCGGTCCAGTGGTGGCACCTGCCGCTGTGGCTCGCGATCGTCGTCGCGACCGTGGCGGGCGCGGCGGCCGGGTGGCTGCTGAACACGCTGCTGTTCGCGCCGCTGCGACGCCGCGGCGTCGGGATCACGCAGCAGATGATCGTCACGATCGGCCTGTCGCTCGCGCTGCTGTCGGCGTTCCTGTTCGCGTTCGGCGCGCAGCCCGCGCCGATCGTCTCCGGGATCTCGCAGCGCATGCAGCTGGGGCCCGTGCAGATCTCCGCGCAGTCGCTGGTCTCGGTGGCCGTCGCACTCGTCGTGCTCGCGGCGGTCGCGTTCACGCTCGCCCGCACGCGGCTGGGACGCGCGACGCGCGCCGTCTCGGACAACCCCGCGCTGGCCGCGGCGACCGGCATCAAGGTCGAGTCCGTCATCAGCCGGGTGTGGGTCGCGTCCGCGGCGCTCGCGTCGCTCGGCGGCGTGCTGCTCGCGCTCTACCTCAACACCACCCGCTTCAACTTCGGCTCGACGCTGCTGCTGCTGATGTTCGCCGCGATCACACTCGGCGGCCTCGGCTCGCCGCTCGGCGCGGTCCTCGGGGCGCTCGTCATCGGGCTGGTCGTCGAGCTCTCGACCCTCGTGCTGCCCAACGACATGCGGTACGCGAGCGCGCTGGTCATCCTCATCCTCGTCCTGCTGCTGCGGCCGCAGGGCATCCTCGGGCGCGCCGAGCGCATCGGCTAGCGGGAGGTCGTCGCTCATGGACTTCGGACAGCTCTTCACCAACGTCCTCAACGAGATGCTGGGCCCGACCGCGATCGCGTACGCGCTCGCCGCGATCGGCCTGAACATCCACTTCGGGCTCACCGGCCTGATCAACATGGGCCAGGCCGGCTTCATGCTGCTGGGCGCGTACGGGTTCGCCGTCGCGACCGTGCAGGGCGCGCCGCTGTGGCTCGCGTTCGTCGTCGCGATCGCGCTGTCGGTGGTGTTCGCGCTGCTGCTCGGCCTCCCGACCCTCAAGCTGCGGGGCGACTACCTCGCGATCGTCACGATCGCCGCCGCCGAGATCGTCCGCATGATCGGGCGGTCGACCGCGCTGACCGACGTCACGGGCGGCTCCGAGGGGCTCACGGGCAACGCGTTCAAGCACACGTTCCAGGACGCGTCGCCGTTCCCCGACGAGCGGTGGACCCTCGGGCCACTCACGCTCGCGACCAACACGTCCAACTCGTGGTGGCTGCGCATCGTGGGCTGGACCCTCGTGCTGCTCGCGTGCCTGCTGGTGTGGCGCCTGATCCGCAGCCCGTGGGGACGGGTCCTCAAGGGCATCCGCGAGGACGAGGACGCCGTGCGGGCGCTCGGCAAGAACGTCTACGGCTACAAGCTGCAGGCGCTCGTGCTCGGCGGCGTGTTCGGTGCGCTGGGCGGCATCGTGTTCGTCCTCGCGAGCTCCGTGCAGGCCGACTCCCTGGGCCGGCCCGTCACGTTCAACACCTGGACGATCCTGCTGCTGGGGGGCGCCGCGACGGTCCTGGGCCCGGTGCTCGGCTCGCTGCTGTTCTGGGGCGCGCTGGTCTTCGTCCGCGGGTTCCTGCGCGGGATCGTCCCGGCGGACGCGCTGTCCGTCCAGCAGATCGAGCAGATCGGCTGGGTGCTGGTCGGCCTGACCCTCATGGCGCTCATCGTGTTCCGCCCCCAGGGGATCCTGGGCGACAAGAAGGAGCTGGCGATCAATGCCCGCTAAGGACGTCGTGGAGCAGGCCCGGCGCGACCTCGCGCACGTCCCCCGCGTCCCGGGGGTCCGCAAGCCCGACGCCGTGCTCGTCGCGGACGGCGTGCGGCGCAGCTTCGGCGGCGTCAACGCCGTCGACGTCGAGCACCTCGAGGTGCAGAAGAACGTCATCACGGCGCTCATCGGCCCCAACGGTGCGGGCAAGACCACGTTCTTCAACCTCATGACGGGGTTCGACAAGCCCGACACGGGCACGTGGGTGTTCGACGGCACGCCGCTGGCGGGTGTCGCGGCGTCGCGCGTCGCGAAGGCCGGCATGGTCCGCACGTTCCAGCTCACGAAGGCGCTCGCGCGCATGACGGTGCTCGACAACATGCGGCTCGGCGCGCGCGACCAGCCAGGCGAAGGGCTGTTCGCGGCGCTCGTGAAGCCGCTGTGGGCCGCGCGCGAGCGCGAGATCACCGACAAGGCGATGTCGCTGCTCGAGCGGTTCAAGCTCGACGCCAAGAAGGACGACTTCGCCGGCTCGCTGTCGGGCGGGCAGCGCAAGCTCCTCGAGATGGCGCGCGCGCTGATGTCCGACCCCGCGCTCGTCATGCTCGACGAGCCGATGGCGGGCGTGAACCCCGCGCTCACGCAGTCCCTGCTCGGGCACATCACCGACCTGCGCGACTCCGGCACGTCGGTGCTGTTCGTCGAGCACGACATGCACATGGTGCGGCACATCTCCGACTGGGTCGTCGTCATGGCGCAGGGGCAGGTGGTCGCGGAGGGCCCGCCGTCGGAGGTGATGGCCGACCAGGCCGTGATCGACGCCTACCTCGGTGCGCACCACGACACCGACCTGGGCGACGACGCGCTGCTCGACGAGGGCGGCGTGATCGACGCCGAGGCGCAGGCCGAGGCCGACGCCGAGCTCGAGGACGCCGAGAAGGCGGAGGGGACCGCACCGTGACCGAGACCACCGCACCCGCGCTGCACCGCGGCGCGCCCGCCGGCGAGCCGCTGCTGCACGCCGACGAGCTCGTCGCCGGCTACCTGCCGGGCGTCAACATCCTCAACGGCTGCTCGCTCGTGCTCCACCCCGGCGAGCTCGTCGGGATCATCGGCCCCAACGGAGCCGGCAAGTCCACGCTGCTCAAGGCGCTGTTCGGGCTGGTGGGCATCCGCAGCGGCTCGTTGACGCTGCAGGGCGAGGAGATCAGCAACCTGCGCGCCGACGCGCTCGTGCGCCGCGGCGTCGGGTTCGTGCCGCAGACGAACAACGTGTTCCCGAGCCTGACCATCGAGGAGAACCTCCAGATGGGCGTCTACCAGACGCCCGCGAAGTTCTCCGAGCGGCTCGAGGTCGTGCTCGACCTCTTCCCCGAGCTGACCAAGCGGCGCAAGCAGCGTGCCGGGGCGCTGTCCGGCGGGGAGCGGCAGATGGTCGCGATGGCGCGCGCGCTCATGCCCGAGCCGTCGGTCCTGCTGCTCGACGAGCCGTCGGCCGGGCTGTCGCCCGTGCGTCAGGACGAGGCGTTCCTGCGCACGCGCCGCATCAACAAGGCGGGCGTGTCGGTCGTCATCGTCGAGCAGAACGCGCGCCGCGCGCTGCAGATCTGCGACCGCGCGTACGTGCTCGACCAGGGGCGCAACGCCTACTCGGGGCCCGGCCGCGAGCTGATGAACGACCCCAAGGTCATCCAGCTGTACCTGGGGACGCTCGCGGCCGACGTCGACGCCGCGCGCGCCGCCGAGGGCGACGCGTCCGCGCCGACCGACTGACCGACCGACACCCGGCCCGCTGGACGAGGCCCCGACCGCCGCCCGGTGGTCGGGGCCTCGTCGTGCCGCGACGCACCCCGGGCCCGGGTCCCGGCGAGGCGTGTCGCCGGGCCGGCGGCCCTGCGCACCGAGCCCGGACGCGGGACGGCGCCACGAGGCGCCCGACTCGTTCCGGCGGCCCGTGGCGCGGCGGGCGCCCGACTCTGCCCGCAGCCCCGTGACGCGCCGAGACATCCCGGACCACCCGCGGACGCACGGCACGCGTCGGCCCCCGGAGCGTGCGCTCCGGGGGCCGACGCGTGCCGTGCGGGGTCCTTCGGCTCAGCCCTGCGGGACCTCGCCCTCCTCGGAGCGGCTGAAGGTGTACGTGTTCTCGGGACCGAACTGGTAGATCCCGATGAAGGCCGACGACGGGTCGTTGGCCTCGTTGAACGGACCGACGCCCGACGCCGACTGGTACGCGATGTCCTCGCCGTCCTCGAGGAGCTTCGAGCACTCCTCCCAGCCGGTGCACTCGGTGCCGCCGTCCGCACCCGAGACGGCCGCCATGTTGGCCTGGATCGTCTCGCCGTCGGACGCACCGCCCTTGAGGGCCGCGAGCGCCACGAGCATGGTCGCGTCGTACGACTCGGGGCCGTACGAGTAGTCCTTGAGACCGGGGTCGACCTCGAGCATGCGGCCCTGGAACTCCTCCGACGGGTACGCGCCCGGCAGGGTGCCCTGCGCGTTCTCGAGCGTGCCGGCCGGGAACCCGGTGTCACCCTCGGTGCCGAAGTTCTGCAGGTTGCCGTCGACGAAGTACGTCTTGCTCATGTCCCAGCCCTGCGCGGCGAGCTCACGCACGATCGCGGGCGTCTGGTCCGTGAACGCGAGGATCGCGATCGCGTCCGGTCCCGCGGCGATCGCGTCCGCGACGATCGTCGCGAAGTTGGTCTCGGCCGGGTCGAACTCCTGGCCCGACGTGCCGTACACGACCGTGCCGCCGGCCTCGCCCACGACCCCCTCGACGACGTCGCGCAGCGACGTGCCGTACGAGTCGTTGAACACGAGGATCCCGACGTTCGAGGCGCCGTCCCCGACGATGAGGTTGCCGAGCACGTCGCCCTGCACGGTGTCCGGCGGCGCGGTCCGGAAGTAGAAGTCCGAGTACCCGGACAGGTCGGTCGCCGTGTTCGCGGGTGACACCTGCACGATGCCCGCGCCCGTGATGTCGTCGACGATGTTCTTGGTGACCGACGACGACGCGGCCCCGATGATGGCGGAGACGCCCGCCGAGATGAGCTCCTGCGCCGAGGCGGTGGCCACCGAGGCGTTCTGCGCGTCGGACGAGTCGGTGTGCGTCACCTTCACGTCGGAGCCGAACAGGCCGCCCGCGTCGTTGATCTCCTTGACGGCCAGGTCGACGCCCGCGATCTCGGGCGGGCCGAGCTGGGCGAGCGAACCGGTGACCGGGAGGATGGTGCCGATGTGCAGCGCCTCGCCGCCGTCACCACCGCCCGACGACGTCGCGTCGCCGCCGGACCCTGCCTCGTCGTCGCCCCCGGCACAAGCGGTGAGCGCCAGTGCGACCACTCCTGCGACTGCGAGCGCACGTCCTGCACGTGTCGAACGAATCATGCGTGTGGTACCCCTCTGTGAGCACTGCACCTGCCGGGGTCCGGCGCGGACCACGACGATGTGGCGCGAACGTACTCATGGTTTGTGTCCGACATGTGAATCGCAATGTCTCACAGATGTCGTTGCACATTCGTGACCCGCGAAATGCACCGAGCCCGGTCGACGCGAGGCGTCGACCGGGCTCGGGAAGCGGCGGAGGGGCGTCAGGAGGCGGCGCCGCCGACCTGCTCGATGACGGCGTCCGCGACCTCACGCATGGTGAGGCGACGGTCCATCGACGTCTTCTGGATCCAGCGGAACGACTCGGGCTCGGTGAGGCCCATCTTCGTCATGAGCAGGCCCTTGGCGCGGTCCACGCGCTTGCGGGTCTCGAACCGCTCGGCGAGGTCCGCGACCTCGGACTCGAGCGCGGTGATCTGCGCGTAGCGGGAGATCGCGATCTCGACCGCGGGCAGCAGGTCCGCCGGGCTGAACGGCTTGACGACGTACGCCATCGCGCCGGCGTCGCGCGCGCGCTCGACCAGCTCGGTCTGCGAGAACGCCGTGAGCAGCACGACGGGCGCGAGGTGCGCCTTGCCGATGCGCTCGGCCGCCGAGATGCCGTCGAGGACGGGCATCTTGACGTCCATCACGACGACGTCCGGCTTGAGCTCGGTCGCGAGCTCGACGGCGCGCTCGCCGTCGCCCGCCTCGCCGACGACCTCGAACCCGGCCTCGGTGAGGGTCTCGACGACGTCCATGCGGATGAGCGCCTCGTCCTCGGCGACGACCGCGCGGCGCGCGGGCCGACCGGACGACGGCGCGGCGGCGCGGGGCGCCGGCTCGGCGGCGGGCAGGTCCAGACCCTGCGTCGCGTCCTGCGTGGGCTCGGTGCTGTCGTCCGTGGTCACGTGCACAGCGTAGTGCGCATCGGCCCGTGGACGCGCGGTCCGCCACGTGGTCACCGTCACGCGCCGGTGCGCGGCCGCGCCGTCGAGCACGCACAGGCACCGCACGCCGGACCGCCGCGGCGGCGGACGGCGCTAGGCTGGCACGCGGCCCCGATAGCCCAACCGGCAGAGGCGTTCGGCTCAAACCCGATCCAGTGTGGGTTCGAATCCCACTCGGGGCACACCACGCGTCCCGCGCGTCCCCGCACGTCGGCGGCTCAGCCGCCCGTGCGCCGCAGCCGCAGCACGGCCGTCGCCGTGAGCGCGACGGGGCGTGCGGGATCCGCGGCCAGCCGCTCGAGCAGCGCGCCGGCACCGTCCCCCGGCACCTCCGCGAGCGCCCCCGCGATCCGCTGCCGCGCGGGCGGGTCCGCGAGCGCCGCCGCGTCCGCGACCCGGCGGGTGATCTCGGCGCGCACGCCCGAGTCCTCGGCCAGGACGCCGAGCGCCTCCGCGGCCTCGACGTCGTCCCGACCCTCGACGACGAGCCCGACGAGGGGCGCGACCGCACGCCGGTCGCCGCGTCGTCCGCCCGCCAGCAGGGCTCGCGCGCGCACCTCGGGGTCCGGGTCGACGTACGCGTCGGCGAGCGCCGCGACCGCGTCGGGGTCGTCGACGTCGGCGAGCGCGACGACCGCACGGCGCCGCCGCACCGCGTCGTCGTCCGCGAGCGCGGCGACGAGCACCGGGACGGCCGCCGCTGCGGCGCGCACCACCGCCCACCGCAGCGCGCCCGCCGCGTTGGGGTCGTCCTCGGCGAGGAGCGCCGCCGCGAGCGCGGCACCGTCCCGGGGGTCGGCCGCGACGGTCGTGAGCGCGACCCGCTGCCGGGCCGCCGGCGTGCGGCCCGGCCCGAGCGCGCGCAGCAGGCCGACCGTGCGCAGCACGTCGGGCCACGCGGTCGGCGCACCCGCGCGCACCTGGGCCAGCCGGTCCAGGAGCTCGTCCTCGCGCGCGCGGCGCTCGCGCGCGGCCGCGACGAGCCCGTCGACGACGACGGCCGGGTCGAAGCCGGGGTCGTCGAGCGCGCGCGCCACCTCGCTCAGGCTCAGGCCCAGCGAGCGCAGACCCTCGACGTGCAGGAGACGACGCAGGTCGGCGTCCCCGTACTCGCGGTAGCCGGCCCGCGAGCGGCCGGTGGGCGGCACGAGGCCGATGCGGTCGTAGTGCCGCAGCATGCGTGCGCTGACCCCGGACCGTGCCGCGACCTCACCGATCAGCACCGGCGGCTCCCCCACCCGTGGGCGACGCGGCGAGCGCGACGACACGCCGGGCCTCGTCGACAGCGGCGTCGAACCCCTCGTCGGGATCGGCGACGAGCCGCTGCGTCGCGACGGCGTGCTCGCGGGCGTCACCACGTCGCTCCGCGAGCGCCTGCTCCAACGCGTCCGTCGCGGCGTCGCCGAGGGCCACGAGCGCGCGACTCAGGCTCAGCCGCACGTCGCGGCTCCCCCGCCCGAGCTGCGACACGAGCGCGGTCGCCAGGGCCCTCCGTCCGTCGTCGGGCGCCAACGCCGCCGCGGCGCGCCAGGCCGCACGAGCGACCCCGTCGTCCGGGTCCCGCAGCAGCGCGGTGACCGCGGGCCACGCACGCGGGTCGCCGATCTTCGACAGCGTGTGCAGCGCCTGGCTGCGCGCCTGCGGCACCGTCGACGTCAGCTCGCGGACGAGCGGCTCGACCGTGAGGTCCGCACCGTGACGCACCAGGGCCCACGTGAGCATCTCGCGCACCTGGAAGTCCGGCTCGACCGCGCACCGCGCGACGAGCGCCGGCACCTGCCCGGGCGCGGGGCGGGTCCCCGCCGCGAGCGCCGCCCGCAGCCGCGTCGACGCCGCGGCAGCCCCCAGCCCGGGGACGACGTCCTGCTCGGCGCGCGGGCGCGCGTCCTGCTCGTGGTTCACCTCGACCACCTCCGACGACCATCGAAGAGCCTGTCACGGTGACAAGGTCAAGGGGCCCCGGCGTGCGGCCCGGCGGGCTGGACGGTCAGCCGAAGGTGACCTCCGCGGCGGTCGCGGTGCCCGCGGTGCGCCCCGGTGCCGACTGGAACCCCCAGTACAGGTTCGTGTGCGCCACCACGGCGGCGGGCGGCGGGGCTCCCCACGGGGTCAGGTCCTCCGTGGTGTGGGCGTCGCTCACGAGCGTCACGTCGTAGCCGCGCGTGAACGCCCCGTGCAGGGTCGAGCGCACGCACGCGTCCGTCTGCGCGCCCGTCACGACGAGGCGTCCGACGCCGCGTGCGGCGAGCACGTCCTCGAGGTCGGTGGCCTCGAACGCGTCGCCGTAGCGCTTGTGCACGACCGGCTCGCCGTCCGCGACGTCGAGGTCCGGCACCACGCGCCACGCGTCGGAGCCGAGCTCGAGCTCGTCGCTCGAGTGCTGGACCCACACGACGGGCACGTCCTCGTCGCGCGCCCGGTCGACCAGCGACGCGATCCGGGCGACGACGCCGTCGCGGTCGTGCGCCCCGGTGACCACGCCCACCTGGACGTCGATCACGAGCAGCGCGGTGGCGGGGCGGTTCTCGAGCGTCGTCATGACGGCCTCCGGGGGTACGGGCGGGCGGCGGAGCAGGACGTGGAGCCGATCGAGAGCCGCGTGGCACCGGCACCGGGCACGCGGTCGGTCGACACCGCCACGGTACGACCGCCCGCCGACACCGGCACCCGTCGCCTCGCACGGCCCGGGCGGACGGCTGCGTCAGGGCTCCGCCCGGCGGGGTCGGCGACGCGTCAGCGGCTCGTCCCGGCGAGGTCCGCGGCCGTGAGCGTGACACTCGCGCTGCACGCGAACCCACCGGCGTCGGCGTCGACCCGGCTCCGGACGTCGAGGCCGCCCGCACCGCCCGCGGCCCGTTCGACGTCGACGGCCGTCTGCTCGCCGGCGGCCAGCGAGCCGGCCGCCGCGGCGTGCCAGACCCGCCCCTCGTCGGCACCGTCGAGCGCGGTGACGTCCGCCGCGACCTCGACCTCGCCGTGACCCGGCGCGCCGGGCAGCGCGGACCACACCACCCGGACCGTGCCCGGGGCGGCGGGGAGCTCCCGACGAATCCACAGCCGCATCTCCCACGACGTGCTCCGCTCGACCTCGACGCGCGCGTGCAGACCCCGCGGCGCACCGTCCTCGAGCACGCAGGGCGCCTGCGCGACCGTCACGGTGGACGCGCCGCCGCTCTGCACGAACAAGGCGAGCAGCCCCACGACGCCCAGGGCCGCCGCGACCGACTGGGCCACGCGCGTCGGACGCGGCGCGACGGCCGCCCAGGCGGGCGGCCACGACGCGTCGACGACGACCGTGCGGGCCAGCGAGTCGGCGAACGTGCGCCGCTGCGGGTGCCACACGGGCCTGAGGTAGCCGATCAGCAGGACCGCGTCGAGCAGGTGCAGCAGCTGCCGCCACACCGTGCGCAGCGCGCCGACGGGACGCCCGGTCGCGTCGTCGACCACGACCATGCCGACGGCCCGCTTGCCGATCGTGGCACCCGTCCACGCCTGCAGGCCGAACTGGACGAGCAGCACCACGGCCACGGTCCACGACGCGGCGCCCCCGAGCTCCACCGGGACCGCGTCCGTGGCGCCCTGCCACGGCGGAAGACCGGGCCACACGGCCGGGACGCCCGCGCCCGGCGCGACGAGCCACACGCACAGCCCCAGCAGTCCCGAGTCCATCGCGACCGCCAGCACGCGCACGAGCCACGACGCGTAGCGCCGCGCGACGACGTCGTCGTGGGGCGGGCGCAGGACCGCGGTGGCCGTCATCCGGACATCGTGGCAGACGCGGCACCGCACCCGCACGGCCTCGGCCCCGTCGTCCGCCCGACCCGCAGGGCGAGGACGACGACGGCCGCCGCCCCGTGCGGGGCGGCGGCCGTCAGGACGTACGACGACTCAGGCGATGCGCGTGCGCGCCGCCTCCTCGTCACCGATCTTGTGGACCACGACCGTGTTGGTCGAGCCGACGACGCCCACGGGCGTGCCCGCGACGACGACGACGTAGTCGCCCACCTCGGCGAGGCCGTTGGCGCGCAGCGTCTGGTCCACCTGGCTGACCATCGAGTCGGTGCTCTCGACCGACGGCACCTGGTAGGTCTGCACGCCCCACGACAGCGACAGCCGGTTGCGCACGGACTCCTCGGGCGTGAACGCGAGCAGCGGGATCGACGAGCGCAGGCGCGACATGCGGCGCGCCGAGTCGCCCGACTGCGTGAACGTCACGAGGTACTTCACGCCGATGCGCTCGCCGATCTCGGCGGCCGCACGCGTGATCGCCCCACCGCGGGTCGACGGCACCGAGCCGAGCGGCGCGATGCGCTCGCGGCCCAGCTCCTCGGTGCTCTCGATGATCCGCGCCATGGTGCGCACGGCCTCGATCGGGAAGTCGCCGACGCTGGTCTCGCCCGAGAGCATGACCGCGTCCGCGCCGTCGAGCACCGCGTTGGCGCAGTCCGACGCCTCGGCGCGCGTCGGGCGCGGGCTCGTGATCATCGACTCGAGGACCTGCGTCGCGACGATGACCGGCTTGGCGTTGCGGCGCGCGAGCTCGACCGCGCGCTTCTGGACGAGCGGCACCTGCTCGAGGGGCAGCTCGACGCCCAGGTCGCCGCGGGCGACCATGATGCCGTCGAAGGCCTGGACGATCTCGGAGAGGTTCTCGACGGCCTGCGGCTTCTCGATCTTGGCGACGACCGGGACGATCCGGCCCTCCTCCTCCATGATCCGGCGCACGTCGTCGTAGTCGGCCGCGGTGCGGACGAACGACAGCGCGATGAGGTCGGCGCCGACGTTGAGGGCCCAGCGCAGGTCCTCCTCGTCCTTGTCGCTCATCGCGGGGACGGACACCGCGACGCCGGGCAGGTTGAGGCCCTTGTTGTTCGACACGGGGCCGGGGACCTCGACGCGCGTGACGACGTCGTTGCCCTCGACGGCGGTGACCCGCACGAGGACCTTGCCGTCGTCGATGAGGATCGGGTCGCCGGGCTTGACGTCCCCGGGCAGGCCCTTGAACGTCGTCGAGACGCGCTCCTTGGTGCCCTCGACGTCGTCGGTCGTGATGGTGAACACGTCACCGACCGCGAGGTCGTGCTTGCCCTCGACGAACCGCCCGAGGCGGATCTTGGGGCCCTGGAGGTCGACGAGGACGGCCACCGAGCGGCCCGAGGCCTTCGCCGCGGCGCGCACGTTGTCGTACACGCGCTTGTGCACCTCGGTGTCGCCGTGGCTGCGGTTCAGGCGCGCGACGTCCATCCCGGCGTCGACGAGGGCCTGGACCTGCTCGGGGGACTCGGTCGCCGGACCGATGGTGCAGACGATCTTGGCTCTACGCATGTCTCGAGACTATGCCTTCCTGGATTTTCGGCCGCGGGCCGGACGTCCCGGTCGGCGGACCCGGCCTGCGGGTACGCCCTTCCGGGGAGGGTGGGTCGGGGGGACGGGTCTTCAGGGTCGCAGCGCGACGGTGCTGGCCGCCACCGGGGCGGGCAGCTCGGACGTGCCGGACAGGTACGCGTCGACCGCGGCGGCGGCGGCGCGCCCCTCGGCGATCGCCCACACCACGAGCGACTGGCCGCGGCCCGCGTCGCCGGCGACGAACACGCCGGGGACGTTGGTCGCGAACTCGTCGTCGCGCGCCACGGCTCCGCGCGGAGTCACGTCGACGCCGAGCTGGCCCGTGAGCCCGTCGGTCTCGGGGCCGGTGAAGCCCATCGCGACGAGCACGAGGTCGGCGGGCACGTCGCGCTCGGTGCCCGGCGTGGGCTCGCGACGACCGTCCGGCAGGTACTCGGTGGTCGCCAGTCGCAGCGCGCGCACACGGCCGGCGTCGTCGCCCTCGCCCGGGAGGAATGCGACGGTCGACGCGAGGTACGCGCGCTCACCGCCCTCCTCGTGCGACGACGACACCTCGAACAGCACCGGGTCGGTCGGCCACGGCTGGTCCGCGGGCCGCTCGGTGGGCGGCTGCTTGCCGATCGCGAGCGTCGTGACCGACGCGGCGCCCTGGCGCAGCGCGGTGCCCAGGCAGTCCGAGCCGGTGTCGCCGCCGCCGATGATGACGACGTGCTTGCCCGCGGCCGTGATCTGGTCCGGCACGTCCTTGCCGGCCGCGACCGCGTTGGCCTGGTGCAGGTAGTCCATCGCGACGTGCACGCCGTCGAGGTCCGCACCGGGCACGCGCAGGCGCCGCGGCACGGTCGCGCCCGTGGCGACGACGATCGCGTCGTAGCGGGCCTGCAGCTGCGCCCACGTGACGTCGCGGCCCACCGCGACGCCCGGGCGGAACCGCGTGCCCTCGGCACGCATCTGCTCGAGACGACGGTCGATGTGGACCTTCTCGAGCTTGAAGTCCGGCACGCCGTAGCGCAGCAGGCCGCCGATCTCGTCGTCGCGCTCGTACACCGCGACCGTGTGACCGGCGCGCGTGAGCTGCTGCGCGGCCGCGAGCCCCGCGGGGCCCGAGCCGACGACGGCGACGGTGTGACCCGTGAGCCGCTGCGGCACCTGCGGCGTGACGAGCCCGCGCGCGAACGCCTCGTCGATGATCGAGACCTCGACGTTCTTGATCGTCACCGGCGGCTGGTTGATGCCCAGCACGCAGCTCGACTCGCACGGCGCCGGGCAGATGCGCCCGGTGAACTCCGGGAAGTTGTTGGTCGCGTGCAGGCGGTCGATCGCGTCCGCCCACTGCCCGCGCCACACGAGGTCGTTCCACTCGGGGATGAGGTTGCCCAGCGGGCAGCCGTTGTGGCAGAACGGCACGCCGCAGTCCATGCAGCGGCCCGCCTGCTCCTTGAGGAACGGCTGGCCCTCCTCGAGGTGGGCGTGCACGTCCTTCCAGTCGCGCAGGCGCACCTCGACGGGGCGGTTCGGCGGGAGCTCACGCTCCCGCACCTTCAGGAAACCGCGGGGGTCAGCCACGGGCCACCTCCAGGATCTGGTCCCACACGCCGGGCGCGCTCGGGTCGAGGCCGTCGGCCTCGGCCTTCGCGAGCGCACGGCGGACGCGGGCGTACTCGGTGGGCAGCAGACGCGTGAACCGGGCGCGCGTCGCGGCCGGGTCCTCGAGCAGCTGGGCGGCGACCGGCGACCCGGTCTCCTGGGCGTGCGTGCGCAGCAGGTGCTCGACGACCGCGAAGTCGTCGTCGTCGAGCGGGCCGAGGCCGAGCTCGCCGGCGCGCGCCGCCTCGACGTTGACAAGGTCGGGGTCGAGGTCGAGCACGTAGGCCGTGCCGCCCGACATGCCGGCGCCGAGGTTGCGACCCGTGCGGCCCAGCACGACGACCGTGCCGCCGGTCATGTACTCGAGCGCGTGGTCGCCGACGCCCTCGACGACGAGCGTGGCACCGGAGTTGCGCACCCCGAACCGCTCGCCGACGAGCCCGCGCAGGAAGATCTCGCCGCTCGTCGCGCCGTAGCCGATGACGTTGCCGGCGATGACGTTGTGCTCGCTCGTGAGGACCGAGCTGTGGTCGGTCCGCACGACGATGCGGCCGCCCGACAGCCCCTTGCCGACGTAGTCGTTCGCGTCGCCGTGCAGCCGCAGCGTGACGCCGCGCGGCAGGAAGGCGCCGAAGGACTGGCCGGCCGAGCCGGTCAGCGTGACGTCGATCGTGTCGTCGGGCAGGCCCTCGCCGCCGTAGCGCTTGGTGACGTGGTGCCCGAGCATCGTGCCGACCGTGCGGTTGACGTTGCGCACCGGCAGGTCGATGCGGACCTTCTCGCCGCGCTCGAGCGCGGGCTCCGCGAGCGCCACGAGCTGGTTGTCCAGCGCGCGGTCGAGGCCGTGGTCCTGCGTCCTGACCTGGTGCAGCGCCGAGCCCGGCTTGGGCTGCGGCACCGCGAGCACGGGCGCGAGGTCCAGGCCCTCGGCCTTCCAGTGGTCGACGGCCTGACGGGTGTCGAGCATCTCGACGTGGCCGACGGCCTCCTGGATCGACCGGAAGCCGAGCGCCGCGAGGTACTCGCGCACCTCCTGCGCGATGAACTCGAAGAACGCGACGACGAACTCCGGCTTGCCCGTGAACCGCGCGCGCAGCTCCGGGTTCTGGGTCGCGACGCCGACGGGGCACGTGTCGAGGTGGCAGACGCGCATCATGATGCAGCCGGACACCACCAGCGGTGCCGTCGCGAACCCGAACTCCTCGGCGCCGAGCAGCGCGCCGATCACGACGTCCCGCCCGGTCTTCAGCTGGCCGTCGACCTGGACGACGACGCGGTCGCGCAGGTCGTTGAGCACGAGGGTCTGCTGGGTCTCGGCGAGCCCGATCTCCCACGGCGTGCCCGCGTGCTTGAGCGACGTCAGCGGGCTCGCGCCCGTGCCGCCGTCGTGGCCCGAGATGAGCACGACGTCGGAGTGCGCCTTGGCGACGCCCGCGGCGACGGTCCCCACGCCGAACTCGCTGACGAGCTTGGTGTGGATGCGCGCCGACGGGTTCGCGTTCTTCGCGTCGTGGATGAGCTGCGCGAGGTCCTCGATCGAGTAGATGTCGTGGTGCGGCGGCGGCGAGATCAGCCCGACGCCGGGCGTCGAGTGACGCGTCCTGGCCACCCACGGGTACACCTTGTGGCCGGGCAGCTGACCGCCCTCGCCGGGCTTGGCGCCCTGCGCGAGCTTGATCTGGATGTCGTCGGCGTTCGTGAGGTACTCGCTCGTGACGCCGAACCGGCCCGAGGCGATCTGCTTGATCGCCGAGCGCCGGCGCGGGTCGTGCAGACGCTCGGGGTCCTCGCCGCCCTCGCCCGTGTTCGACTTGGCGCCGAGCTGGTTCATCGCGATCGCGAGCGTCTCGTGCGCCTCGGCGGAGATCGACCCGTAAGACATCGCACCGGTGCTGAACCGCTTGACGATCTCGCTGACCGGCTCGACCTCGTCGACCGGCACGGGCGGGCGCGAGCCCTCCTTGAAGCGCAGGAGCCCGCGCAGCGTCATCAGGCGCTCGGCCTGCGAGTCGACCCGGTGCGTGTACTCCCGGAAGACGTCCATCTGACGCGTGCGCGTCGAGTGCTGCAGCCGGAACACCGTCTCGGGGTCGAACAGGTGCTCCTCGCCCCCGCGCCGCCACTGGTACTCGCCGCCCACCGCGAGGCGCTGGTGCGCCTGGCGGTTGCCGCTCGCGGGGTACGCGTCGGCGTGCCGCGCGGCGACCTCGGCCGCGATGACGTCCAGGCCGATGCCGCCCAGGCGGCTCGTCGTCCCGGTGAAGTACCGGTCGACGAGCGCGTGCGACAGGCCGATGGCCTCGAAGACCTGCGCGCCGCGGTACGACGCGATGGTCGAGATGCCCATCTTGGACATGACCTTCAGGACGCCCTTGCCGAGCGCCTTGATGAGGTTCGCAACGGCCTTCTCGGGTCCCACGCCGGGCAGGTAACCGCTGCGCGCGAGGTCCTCGACCGTCTCCATCGCGAGGTACGGGTTGACGGCCGCGGCGCCGTAGCCGACGAGCAGCGCGACGTGGTGCACCTCGCGGACGTCACCGGCCTCGACGACCAGCGAGATCTGCGTGCGGGTGTGCCGCCGCAGCGTGTGGTGGTGCACCGCCGAGAGCAGCAGCAGCGACGGGATCGGCGCGAGGTCCGCGTCGGAGTTGCGGTCCGACAGCACGAGGAAGCTCACGCCGTCGGCGACCGCGCGGTCGACCTCCGCGAAGATCTCCTCGAGACGCTTCTCGAGGGCCGCTCCCCCGCCGTCGACCTTGTACAGGCCGCGGATGATCGTCGAGCGGAAGCCCAGCGCGGGCTCCTTCGCGACGTGCACGATCTTCGCGAGCTGGTCGTTGTCGATCACCGGGAACGGCAGCATGACCTTGCGCGCGTGCGCGGGGCCGTCCTCCAGGAGGTTCGGCTCGGGCCCGATGGCCCCGCCGATCGACGTCACGAGCTCCTCGCGGATCGCGTCGAGCGGCGGGTTCGTCACCTGCGCGAACATCTGCGTGAAGTAGTCGAAGAGCAGACGCGGGCGCTTCGAGAGCACCGCGACCGGCGTGTCCGACCCCATCGCGCCGAGGGGCTCGGCACCGGCCGACGCCATGGGCGTCAGGAGGATCTTCAGCTCCTCCTCGGTGTAGCCGAACGCGCGCTGGCGACGTCGCACGGACGCCGACGAGTGCGCGACGTGCTCGCGCTCGGGCAGCTGCTCGAGGCGCACGACGTTCTCCTGCACCCACTGGCCGTACGGCCGCTGGGCCGCGAGCTGGGCCATCACCTCGGTGTCCGCGACGATGCGGCCCTGACCGGTGTCGACGAGGAAGAACAGCCCCGGCTCGAGCCGGCCCTTCGCGACGATCGTCGCGGGGTCGAGGTCCAGCACGCCGGCCTCGGACGCGCACACCACGAGGCCGTCCTCGGTCACCCAGTAGCGCCCGGGCCGCAGGCCGTTGCGGTCCTGCACGGCCCCGATGAGCGTGCCGTCGGTGAACGTCATGGCGGCCGGGCCGTCCCACGGCTCCATGAGCGTCGAGTGGTACTCGAAGAACGCGCGCGTCGCCGGGTCCATCTGCGCGTGGTTCTCCCACGGCTCCGGGATCATCATCATGATCGCGTGCGGCAGCGAGCGGCCCGCGAGGTGCAGGAGCTCGAGCACCTCGTCGAAGCTGCCCGAGTCCGACCCGCCCGGCGTGCACACCGGCAGCAGCGGCTCGAGGTCGCCCAGCAGCTCGGACGCCAGCATGCCCTCGCGCGCGGCCATCCAGTTGCGGTTGCCCTTGACCGTGTTGATCTCCCCGTTGTGGGCGATCATCCGGAACGGCTGCGCGAGCGGCCAGGACGGGAACGTGTTGGTCGAGAAGCGCGAGTGCACGAGCGCGATCTCGGACGCGTACCGCGGGTCCGACAGGTCCGCGAAGAACGGCTCGAGCTGGGCCGTCGTCAGCATGCCCTTGTACGTGATGGTCCGCGCCGACAGCGACGCGAAGTACACGCCGTGCTCGCGCTCGGCGCGCTTGCGCAGCCGGTACGCACGCCGGTCCAGGTCGATGCCCGCGAGCTCACGGGACGGGTCCGCGACGACGAGCTGCCGGAAGACCGGCATCGAGGCGCGCGCCGTGGGCCCGACCAGGTCGGCCGTGACGACGACCTCGCGCCACGCGAGGACCTCGAGCTTCTCCTCCGCGGCGACCGCCTCGACCGCGGCGACCGCCTCGGCCCGCGCGTCGTCGTCCTGCGGCAGGAACGCCATGCCGATCGCGTAGTGCCCGGCGGGCGGCAGCTCGGCGTCGACCACGTCACGCAGGAACGCGTCGGGGATCTGCGTGAGGATGCCGGCGCCGTCGCCGCTGTCCTCCTCGGCACCGACCGCGCCGCGGTGGTCCAGGTTGAGCAGCGCGGTCAGACCGGCGTCGACGATGTCGCGACCGGGCGTGCCGCGCAGCGTCGCGACCCAGGCGAAGCCGCACGCGTCGTGCTCGGCCGCCGGGTCGTACAGCGCGTGCCGGGAGGGCGCCACGGGGGCGCCAGGGCTCACGGGCGACGTCGACATCAGCGCACCGTCCTCACAGTCCCCGGGGGCGGGGCATCGCACGAACAAGGGGGTACCGGGACGTCGTCGGCCCGTGCAGTGAGGCGACGATACCGCCCGCAGCGCGGGTCGGTTCCCCACCTCTCACGAGACGGGGCCCGGCCGCCCCGTGTCACCGGGTGCGCTCGGAGGCGTCCGCCTCGTCGTCCTGCGTCGTGGGGGGTGTCAGCAGGAGGGTCGTCTCGCGTCCGGGATGCCGGCGCCCGACCACCACGAACGCTACCAGCGCGCCGAGGCCCACCAGGATCGAGGTCCAGACGTTGAGCCGCAGACCCAGCACCGTCTCGGCCGGGTCGATGCGCAGCAGCTCGATCCACAGCCGGCCCGCCGTGTACAGCACGACGTAGAGCCAGAACACGCGGCCGTGCCCGAGCCGCCGGCGACGGTCCAGGTAGATCAGCAGACCGGCCGCCGCGAGGTTCCACAGCAGCTCGTACAGGAACGTCGGGTGGAACAGCGTGCCGGACTCGTAGCCCGCGGGCAGGTGCGCGTCGTCGATGCGCAGGCCCCACGGCAGCGTCGTCGGGGCGCCGAACAGCTCCTGGTTGAACCAGTTGCCGAGACGGCCGATGCCCTGCGCGAGCAGCAGGCCCGGCGCGAGCGCGTCGGCGAACGGCGCGAGGCGCACGCCCGCGCGGCGGCAGCCGATCCACGCGCCGACCGCGCCGAGCGCCACGGCGCCCCAGATGCCGAGACCGCCCTCCCAGATGGCGAAAGCCTTCCAGGGGTCGCCTCCCTCGCCGAAGTACTTCGCCGGCGAGCTGATGACGTGGTAGAGCCGGCCGCCGACGATGCCGAACGGCACGGCCCAGTACGTGATGTCGAGGACCGTCTCGGGGTCGCCGCCCCGCTCGCGCCAGCGTCGCTGGGTCACCACGACGGCGACGACGATGCCGAGGAGGATCGCGATCGCGTACGCGCGCAGCGGGAACGGGCCGAGGTGCCACACGCCCCGCGACGGGCTGGGGATCGCCAGGGCGAGCGCCCCGGTCACCGCGGGACCCGCTGCGCCGAGCGCACGCCGTCCGCCAGCCCGGCGGCGGTCGCAGCGAGCGCGTCGAGCCCCGCGCTCTCGTCGGGCGCGTCGAGCAGGGCGCGCACGAGCGCCGAGCCGACGATCACGCCGTCGGCGTACGCGGCCACCTGCGCGGCCTGCTCGGGTCGCGACACGCCGAGCCCGACGCAGACCCGCTCGGCACCGGCGGCACGCGTGTCCGCGACGAGCTGCTCGGCGCGGTCGCCGACCGTCGCGCGCTCCCCCGTGACGCCCATGGTCGACGCCGCGTACACGAAGCCACGGCTCGCGCCGACCGTCGAGGCGAGGCGCTCGGGCGTCGAGCTCGGCGCGACCAGGAACACGCGGTCGAGCGCGTGCTCGTCGGCAGCGGCGAGCCACTGCCCGGCCTCGTCCGGCACGAGGTCCGGCGTGATGAGCCCCGCGCCGCCTGCGGCGGCGAGATCGCGCGCGTACGCGTCCACGCCGTACCGCAGCACGAGGTTCCAGTACGTCATGACCAGCACGGGCGCGCCGGCGTCGGCGATCTCCTCGACCACGCGCAGCGTGTCCCGCACGCGCGTGCCCTGCGCGAGCGCCCGGTCGACCGCACGCTGGATGACGGGGCCGTCCATGACGGGGTCCGAGTACGGCATGCCGAGCTCGACGACGTCGACGCCCGCCTCGACCATCGTCCGTGCCGCACGGGCGGAGCCCGGCACCGACGGGAAGCCGACCGGCAGGTAGCCGACGAGCGCGGCGCGCGGCGACTCCCCCGCGGCCAGGGCCTCGAGCCGCTCGCCGGTGCGCGAGCGGACCTGCGTCGTGCTCACAGCTGCTCTCCCTCGTCCGCCTTGACCACCGGCTCGTCCTCGATGAGCCCGAACCACGCGGCGGCCGTCGCGACGTCCTTGTCCCCGCGCCCCGACAGGTTCACCAGGAGCACGGGCTCGTGCCCGTCGGTCGACCACGTGGCCGCCTCGCGGCCCAGCTGGATCGCACCCGCGAGGGCGTGCGCCGACTCGATGGCCGGGATGATCCCCTCGGTCCGGCACAGCACGCGGAACGCGTCCATCGCCTCGTCGTCCGTCACCGGGCGGTACTGCGCGCGGCCGATGTCGTGCAGCCACGCGTGCTCGGGGCCGACGCTCGGGTAGTCCAGCCCGGCCGACACCGAGTGGCTGGGCAGCGTCTGGCCGTCCTCGTCCTGCAGCAGGTAGCTGCGCGTGCCCTGCAGCACACCGGGCGACCCGCCCGAGAACCGCGCGGCGTGCCGCCCCGAGTCGACGCCCGAGCCGCCGGCCTCGAAGCCGAAGAGCCGCACGTCCGGGTCGTCGAGGAACGCGTTGAAGATCCCCATCGCGTTCGACCCGCCGCCCACGCACGCCGCGACCGCGTCGGGCAGCCGACCGGTCTCGTCGAGCAGCTGGGCGCGCGCCTCGTCGCCGATGACCTTGTGGAAGTCGCGCACCATCTCGGGGAACGGGTGCGGTCCCGTCACGGTGCCGAGCAGGTAGTGCGTCGTGTCGACGTTGGCGACCCAGTCGCGCAGCGCCTCGTTGATCGCGTCCTTGAGCGTGCGCGACCCGATCGCGACCGGCACGACGGTCGCGCCGAGGAGCTGCATGCGCGCGACGTTGAGGGCCTGGCGCTGCGTGTCCTCCTCGCCCATGTAGATCGTGCAGTCGAGGTCGAGCAGGGCGGCGGCCGTGGCGGTCGCGACGCCGTGCTGCCCCGCGCCCGTCTCGGCGATGACGCGCTTCTTGCCCATGCGCTTGACGAGCAGCGCCTGCCCCAGCACGTTGTTGATCTTGTGCGAGCCCGTGTGGTTGAGGTCCTCGCGCTTGAGGAACACGCGCACGCCGTCGCCCACGCGACGTGCGAACCGCGGGACCTCGGTCAGCGGGCTCGGGCGGCCGGTGTACGTGCGGTGCAGCCGCTCGAGCTCGTCGGAGAACGCCGGGTCGGCGAGCGCCTTGTGGTACGCCGTCTCGAGCTCGTCGAGGGCCGCGATGAGCGCCTCGGGGACGAAGCGCCCGCCGAACTCGCCGAAGTACGGGCCCTGGTGCGTCGCGAGCGGACCGCCCCCCAGCAGCACGTCCCGCAGCCGGCGACCCTCCTGCGCGCGCCCGGCGGTCACTGCCGCACCGCCCGCAGCGACGGGTGCGACCCCGCCGCGACGAGGTCCGCGACGGACTGGCGCGGCGCGTCGTCCGTGACGAGCGCCTCGCCCACCAGGACGACGTCCGCGCCGGCGCGCGCGTAGTCCATGACGTCGTGCGGACCCCGCACGCCGGACTCGGCGACCTTGACGAGGTCGGACGGGATCGCGGGCGCGACGCGCGCGAACGTCGTGCGGTCGACCTCGAGCGAGCGCAGGTCACGCGCGTTCACGCCGATGACGCGGGCGCCCGCGTCCACCGCGCGCGCCACCTCCTCGGTGTCGTGCACCTCGACGAGCGCGGTCATCCCGAGCGAGTGCACCCGCTCGACGAGCGACTCCAGCACGGTCTGCTCGAGGGCCGCGACGATCAGCAGCACGAGGTCGGCGCCGTGCGCACGCGCCTCCCACACCTGGTACGGCGAGACCACGAAGTCCTTGCGGAGCACCGGCACGTCCACGCGCGCGCGGACCGCGTCGAGGTCGGCGAGCGAGCCGTTGAACCGGCGCTGCTCGGTGAGCACCGAGATCGCGACGGCCCCGCCCTTCTCGTACTCGGCGGCGAGCGCCGCGGGGTCCGAGATCGAGGCGAGCGCGCCCTTGCTCGGGCTCGAGCGCTTCACCTCGGCGATCACCGTGACCGCGTCGGCGGCCTTGAGCCGCGAGACGCACTGCAGCGCAGACTCGCGCCGGGCCGCCCGCTCCTTGAGCTCGGCCAGGGGTGTCGCCGCCTCGCGTGCGGCCAGGTCCTCGCGCACCCCCGCAACGATGTCGTCCAGCACGGTCATCGACGGATCATCCCCTCTGGCCGGTCGGTGCGGCGCCGGCCCGGTCCTCGGGCCCTCGCCACCGACTCGTCATCGTAGACGGGCCCCCGGGTACCCCCGTCCACCGCCCGAGGTGTGGGACCGGGTGCTCCGCCGGCCGGTCCCGAGCCGGTCGGTCCCGGTCTAGTGGCGCCACGGGCCGTCGAGGAACGGCACGGCGAAGCCGACGAACATCAGCGGGAGCAGCACGGTCAGCACGAACATGACCGCGAGCAGACCGCCCAGGGCGGTGCCGACCCACCCGAGGACCACGCCCGCGGTCGCCATGCCGTCGTTGTTCGCCTCGCCCGCGGCCGCGGCGCGGCGCGCGTTCCCGCCCACGACCACGGCGGGGATGCCGGTGAAGAACAGGCAGCCCAGCACCGAGAGCAGACCCAGGACGAGCGACCACACCGCGAGGTCGTTGCGTGGGTAGAAGGGTGCCGGGCCGTAGCCCGGGGGCGGGTAGCCCGGCGGCGGGTAGCCCGCAGGGGTGCCGCCGACGGGCGGACGGGCGGCCGACGGGTCGCCGGGCGACGCCGCGGGCGCGCCGTGCTGGTCGTCCGGCCCCGCCCAGGTCGGCGCCGGCTGCCCGGCAGCGTGATCCCGCGCGGCCGTCGGGGCGTCCTGCGTCGACGCCCCGACGTCGTGCGACGCGTAGGCCGCCTCACGGCCGTAGACCGGCCCCTCGGGCGTCGACGGCGCGTCGCCGGCGCGCGGCTCGTTCGGCTGCGTCATGGTGCGGCCTCCAGGATCACGGGACGGGTGCGGGACGGCGCCCGGGGATCAGGGCAGGGGCCCGGGCGAGAGGTAGGGAGCCAGGACCGGCACGTTGCGCAGCACGGAGAACGCCACCACCACGACGAGCACGGTCCACGGCAGCCACCGCGGTGCCGTGAGCGGCGGTCCGCCGCGCAGGCGGCGCCAGGTCCACACGACCCACGTGGCGGCGAGCAGCGGCGCCGCGACCGTCCACAACGGGTTCACCGACCAGGCGCCCGCGAGGTCGCCCGTGAGCATGTCGTGCGTGGCGCGCAGGCCCCCGCACCCCGGGCAGTACACGCCGAGGAAGAGCACCGACGGGCAGATCCCGTAGCTGAGCGGCTGGTGCGGCGACCGGACGACCAGCAGCGCGGCACCCGCCGCCGCGGCCGCCCCGACGACGAACGGCAGCACCGCACCCCGCCGCGCGGCGGGGTGCGGTGCCGTGGTCCCGGCGGCGACGCCGGGCGTGAGCCGAGAGGTCACGGCGCCATCTGCTGCTGGCGCTCCACCTCGGACTGGACGTAGTCCATGAAGCCGTCCCAGCCGCCGTACTGGGAGATGCCCATGACGACGCTCACCAGGATGTAGAGGCCGAGGACGATGCCGAGGATGCTGACGATGATGCCGGCGAGCGAGAGGCCGCCGTTGGTCGCCTCGCCACGGGCCGCGGCGCCGCGGCCCTTGACGCCGAGCCACAGACCGATCGCGCCGGGGATGACGCCGACCACGAAGCAGCACAGCAGCACCGACAGGATGCCCAGCACCAGGGACCAGACGCCGAGCGAGTTGCGCGACGTGTTCTGGGGGGCCGCACCGTAGCCGGTCGCCTCCTGGCCGTAGCCGCCGTACGCGGGCGTCTGGCCGTACGCGGGGGCCTGCCCGTAGGCCGGCGGCTGGCCCGGCGCGGCCGGGGGCTGCTGCCCGTAGGTCGGCGGCTGGCCGTAGCCGGGCGCCGCGGGCGTCTCCGGCCCGGTGCCCGCCGGGTACGGCGGGACACCGCCCGAGGCGGGCGGAACGGGCGGCTGACCGCCCGCTCCCGACGGGTCGGGGGTCGACGGGTCACGCGGCTCGTTGGGGGTCGACATGCAGATCTCCCTGCGTCGTTCGGGGCCGACCACCAGGGCCGGCCGGGTGCGGTCCGGGACGGAGCCCCGGAACGGTCAGTGCGCCCCGCGGCGGCGGGCCCGGGCGAGCGTCGCGGCGCCACCCTGGCCGTGCCCCAGCAGCTGCAGGACCTTGCCGAGCACGAGGCCGCCGACGGCGATCGCCATGCCGACCCAGAAGAGCCAGACCAGCGCGAACGCCACGCCCAGCGCGGCGACGAGGGCACCGGCCACGACGACCCAGGTCGTCGTCCACGCGGCCACCGTCCGGCCGTGGTTGGTCGGCGGGGTCGACGGCGGCAGGTGCACCGTCTCCGTCCGCGTCGGGTGCTGGGCCCGGTGGGCCAGGGAGTGGTCGGTCATCGCTAGGTCCTTCGTCCTCGGTTCGGCCCAACCCTATCCGAGTCGGGACCTCCTGACGCGCTGGTCAGGACGGGTCGTCGCCCCGGCTGAGCGCGTCCCAGTCGTCACGCTCGTCGGGCTCGTGCCCGTCGCGCGCGGGCCGCGCCGCGGGCACCTCGTGCCGCGAGGAGCGGCGGGTCCAGTCCCCCGGCGCACGCAGCAGCGCGGCGGCGAGGAGCACGGTCGCCGCGCCCAGCACGAGGGCCACGGCGGGCCACGGGGTCAGGGCCGTGCTCGCCGCCGTCGGGACGCCGGTGGCGTCGGCCAGCGCACCCGTGACCGCACCGGCCGGGTCCCGCAGCACCGCGACGCCCGCACCGGCCACCAGCAGGCCGGCGCCGGCCGCGACGACCGCGACCAGGACCCGTCCCGCGCGCGCGACCAGGCCGAGCGCACCGGCCGCCGCCGCCAGCACGAGCGCGGCGCCCCCGACCTGCGGGGCAGCAGCGGCGCCCGCCACCTGGACGGTCACCGCGCCCTCGAGCGCCGACGCACCGGTCCCCCGCACCCAGGTGGGCAGGGCGACGAGCCCGGCCAGCGCCGCGGCGGCCAGCAGCAGGGCGACCCAGCGGCCGCGCCGGGGCGGTGAGGCGGTCACGGCACGTCGCGCCGCAGGCGCGCCGCGAGCTGGACCGCGCGCACCGCGGCCGCGGCCTTGTTGCGCGACTCCTCGTACTCGAGCGCGGGCACCGAGTCGGCGACGACACCGCCTCCGGCCTGCACGCTCGCCCGCCCGTCGCGCAGCACGGCCGTACGGATCGCGATGGCCATGTCCATGTCGCCCGCGAAGTCGAAGTACCCGACCGTGCCGCCGTAGACCCCGCGCCGGGCGGGCTCGAGCTCGTCGATCAGCTCGATGGCGCGCGGCTTGGGCGCGCCCGAGAGCGTGCCCGCGGGGAACGTGGCCATGAACGTCTGCAGCGCCGTGGCACCGGGGCGCAGCCGCCCGACCACCGTCGAGCAGATGTGCATGATGTGCGAGAACCGGCGCACGGCCATGAAGTCGACGACCTCGACGCTCGTCGGCTCGCACACCTTGACCATGTCGTTCCGGGACAGGTCGACGAGCATGATGTGCTCGGCGCGCTCCTTCGGGTCGGCCAGCACCTCGTCCTGCAGCGCGCGGTCCTCCTCCGGCGTCGCGCCGCGCGGCCGTGACCCCGCGATCGGGAACGTCGTGACGTGGCCGTCGCTGACCTTGACGAGCGTCTCGGGGCTCGACCCGACGACAGCGAAGTCCCGGCCGTCGGCGTCCTGCAGCGCGAGCAGGTACATGTACGGGCTCGGGTTGATGGTCCGCAGCACGCGGTAGACGTCGAGCGGGTCGGCCGGGCAGTCGAGGTCGAGGCGCTGGGAGAGCACGACCTGGAACACCTCGCCGTCGCGGATCGCCTCCTGCCCGCGCACGACGGCCTCCTCGAACTCGGCGCGCGTGCTGCGGAACTCCAGCTCGGGCGCCACGACGTCGGGGTCGACGACCGCGGGGGCGGGCCGTGCGGGACGACGCAGCGCCGCCTGCATGTCGTCGAGCCGACGGACCGCGTCGGCGTAGGCGTCGTCGACGCGCTCGTCCGTCGCGTCGAAGTTGATCGCGTTCGCGACGAGCCAGACCGAGCCCGTGACGTGGTCGACCGCGGCCAGGTCGCTCGCGAGCAGCAGCGCGACCTCGGGGATCCCGAGCTCCTCGGGCGCGCGTGCGGGCAGCGTGGGCTCCCAGTGCCGCACGACGTCCCAGCCGAGCACGCCGACGAGGCCGCCGGTGAGCGGCGGCAGCCCGTCGATGCGGGGCGTGTGCAGCACGTCGAGCGTGCGGCCGAGCACGTCGAGCACGTCCCCCTCGGTCGGCACGCCGACCGGCACGTCGCCCGACCACGCCGCACGGCCGTCGCGCACGGACAGCCGCGCGCGGGACGCGACGCCCACGAACGACCAGCGGCCCCAGGTGCCGTCCGACTCGGCGGACTCGAGCACGAACGTGCCGGGGCGCCCGGCCGCCAGCGTGCGGTAGAGGCCCACCGGGGTCACGTCGTCCGCGAGCAGGCGACGCACCACCGGGACGACGCGCCGGTCGGCGGCCAGCTCCCGGAACGTCCCCGCCGACGGCCAGGTCGCGCCCCAGGGCAGCTCCGTGACGGTTGCACGAGGCGCGGCGGAGGCGGACGGTCCGGTCACGGCTGGGCTCCTGGGGCGGTCGGGGGCATGGCGTCCGAGACGGGCAGCGGACCGCCCGCCTCGAAGCACGTGCGGGTACCGGTGTGGCAGGCCGCGCCCACCTGGTCGACCGTCACGAGCAGCGCGTCGCCGTCGCAGTCGAGCGCGACCGCACGCACGTGCTGCACGTGGCCGGACGTGTCGCCCTTGCGCCAGTACTCCTGGCGCGAGCGGCTCCAGAACGTGACACGACCCGTCGTGAGCGTGCGGTGCAGCGCCTCGTCGTCCATCCAGCCCAGCATGAGCACCTCGCGGGTGTCGTGCTGCTGGACGATCGCGGCGACGAGCCCGGCGTCGTCGCGTCGCAGCCGCGCGGCGACGGCCGGGTCGAGCGCGCTGCGGGCGACGCGCCCGCCCGTCGTGGTCGTGGAGGGGTCGGTCTGCGGCACGCGACGATCCTGCCACGACGACCGGGACGGGACCGCCGCCGTCCACCCCGGCCCGCGGGGCCGGACGGCGGGGCCACGGCCCGGGCACCGCGCTCAGCGGGTCTGGGCGACCCAGGCCGCGTGCATCGACGCGTAGTGACCGCCCCGCGCGACGAGGTCGGTGTGCGTGCCGACCTCCACGACGCGCCCGGCGTGCACGACGACCACGAGGTCCGCGGCCTCGGCCGTCGACAGGCGGTGCGCGATCGTGAGCGTCGTACGGCCGCGGGACAGCTCGCGCAGCGCACGCGCGATGCGGACCTCGGCGACCGGATCGACCGCCGACGTCGCCTCGTCGAGCAGGAGCAGGTCGCCGTCCGCGAGGCTCGCGCGGGCGAGCGCGACGAGCTGGCGCTCGCCCGCCGAGAGCAGCTCGCCGCGCTGCCCGACGGGCGTCGCGAGGCCGCCGGGCAGCTCCGCGACCCACGCGTCGAGGCCGAGCACGTCGACCGCCTCCTGCACGCGCGCCGCGACCCGCGGGTCGGCGTCGGGGTCGGCGTCCTGCCGCAGGCCGTACGCGACGTTCTGCGCGAGGGTCCCGTCGAACAGGAAGCCCTCCTGCGGCACCAGGACGACGCGGCGACGCAGGTCCTGCGACGCGATCTCGCGCAGGTCGACGCCGTCGAGCCGGACCGCACCCGTCGTGGGGTCCATGAAGCGCGCGACGAGCTTCGCGAGCGTCGTCTTGCCCGAGCCCGTGGCACCCACGACCGCGACGGACGTGCCCGCCGCGATGCGCAGGTCGACGTCCTGCAGGACGGGCGGTCCGCCCGGGTAGGCGTAGCCGACGCCCTCGAACGACAGCGTCGCGGGCCCGCGCGGGCTCGGCACGGCGTCCGGCCCGGGGTCGGGCACGTCCACCGGGGTCTCGAGCACGCCGAGCACGCGCCGCCACCCCGCGACCGCGTTCTGCAGCTCGTTGAGGATCTCGGTCGCCATCTGCACGGGACCGGTGAACAGCTGCACGAGGAAGAGGAACGCCAGCACCCGACCGACGGACAGCTCGCCGGCGACGCCGAGCCACGTGCCCGCGACCACCACGACGGCGAGCACGAGGTTCGCCACGAGCACGCCGGACGAGAACACGACGGCGACGAGGTTCTGGGCGCGCACCATGGCCCGTCGTGTCGCCGCCACGGCCGCGTCGATGCGCCGCTGCGTGCGCTCGGCAACCCCGTACGCGCGGATCGTCTCGGCGCCGACCACCGCCTCGGACACCGCGCCCAGCATCGCGCCGTACCGCTCGCGCACCTCGGAGTACCGCCGGTTCACGCCGCGCTGCATGCGCGGCAGCACGAGCACGAGCGGCACGAAGCACGCCCACACGAGCAGCGTGAGCTGCCACGAGTACACGGCCATGAGCACGGTCGCGACGACGATCTGGAGCACCGAGACGAGCAGCATGATGCCGCCCCACTGGACGAACATCGAGATCGTGTCGACGTCGGACGTCACGCGCGAGACGAGCGAGCCGCGCCGCTCGGTGCTCTGCGTGAGCACCGACAGGTCGTGCACGTGGCGGAACGCCCGCGTCCGCAGGGTCAGCAGCCCCGACTCGCTCGAGCGGAAGAGGCGCACGTTGACGAGCGCCGAGCAGGCGGCACCCACCGCGAGCCCCACGGCGGCGAGGCCGACGAGCGTCGCGGCGCGTGCCGCGTCCACGCCGTCGGCGCCGAGCACGGCGGTGTCGACGGTCTGCTGGACGGAGATCGGCACGAGCACGCGCGCGACCGCGGCGACCACCGCGAGGCCGAGCGTCAGCGCGAGCCCGTCGAGCATCTCGGGCGAGACCTGCACGCCGCGTCGGAGCGTCGCGAGCACGCCGAGCGTGCTCGCGGGCGCCATCCGCGCGTCGCGCTCGACCGTGGGCGGAACCCCCGCGCTCACCTGCGTCCTCCCTCGACCGTCACGTCGTCCTCGTCCCACACCTCGGGCGCGTCCTCGTCGGCGCGCTCGCGCTCGCGACGCTCCGACTCCCGCTCGTAGGCGGTCGCGAGCTCGCGGTACCCCGGGTCGCGCACGAGCAGCTCGGCGTGCGTCCCGCGGTCCACGACCCGCCCGGCGTCGAGGTGCACCACCTCGTCCGCGAGCAGCACCGAGGACATGCGGTACGCGACGAGCAGGACGGTCGGTCCGGCGGCACCGTCGGCCGCCTGCAGCCCCGTGAGGATGTCGCGCTCGACGCGCGGGTCCACCGCGGACGTCGCGTCGTCGAGCACGAGGACGCGGGGCCGGCGCACGAGCGCGCGGGCCAGCGCGAGCCGCTGCCGCTGACCGCCGGACAGGTTGGCGCCGCGCTCACCGAGCGGCGAGTCGAGCCCGCCGGGCAGCGCACGCACGACGTCGTCGACGCGCGCGGCGCGCAGCGCGGCCCACACGTCGTCGTCGGTCGGCGCGTGCGGGTCGTCGGGGTCCGCGAGCGTGACGTTGCCGCGCACGGTGTCCTCGAAGACGAAGGTCGACTGGCTCACGAACGCGACCTGCGCCGCGAGGTCGGCGGGGCGGACGTCGCGCACGTCGGCGCCGTCGACCTCCACGACGCCGGACGACGGGTCGGACAGCCGCGGCACGAGACCCACGACGGTGGACTTGCCCGAGCCGGTCGCGCCGACGACCGCGAGCGTGCGGCCGGCCGCGACGTGCAGGTCGACCCCGTGCAGGAGCTCGACCTCGCCGTCGGCCGTGGACACGCGCAGGTGGACGCCGCGCAGCCGCACGTCGGCCCCGCCCGCGCGGGGCGTGAGCGGCGTCGAGCCGTCGAGGGGGATGCCGCCGGCGTCGAGCACGCGCGAGATGCGGTCGTGCCCCACGAGCCCGCGCGGGAGCTCGCCCAGGACCCAGCCGAACGCCCGCACAGGGACGGCCAGCAGCGTCAGCAGGTAGGCCGCGGCGACGACGTCGCCCGTCCCGATCGCACCCGCGGCGACGCGGTGCGTCCCCACGAGCAGCACCAGCAGCGTGCCGAGGTTGGGGAGCAGGTCGATCACCGGGTCGAACACGGCACGCACGACGCCCACGCGCACGTTGGCGTCGCGCAGCTCCTGGGCACGCCGCGTGAAACGGGCGTCCTCGCGGTCCTCGGTGCCGAGCGACTTCACGAGCGTGGCGGCCTCGAAGCTCTCGTGCGCGACGTCCGCCACCTCGGCGCGCAGCTGCTGCGCGCGCGTGATCGCCGGCGTCATGCGGCGCTGGAAGACGAGGTTGGCGACGACCGCGAGCGGCAGCACGACGAGCGCCGCGACGGCCAGCCAGACGTCGGTGCGCAGCAGCGCCACGGTCGCCACCGCGATCATCACCACGACGCCCAGCGCGAACGGCAACGGGTTGAAGACGCCGGTCGCGGCCTCGACGTCGGAGCCGGCGTTCGACAGCAGCTGCCCGGTCGGGTGACGCCGGTGCCACGACATGGGCAGCCGCAGGTACTGCCGCGTCACGGCACGCCGGTGGTCGGCCTGCAGGTCGGCCACGCCCACGCCCGCGAGGATGCGCCGCCCGGCGACCGCGAGGGCGAGCGACAGCGCGACGAGCGCGAGCGCGAGACCGGCCTGCCAGATGCGTCCCTGCGCCTCCTGCGACCCCGCCAGGGCCGGGACGACGACCTGGTCCGTCGTCGCGCCGAGCACGCGGCTCACCGCGACCGTGAGCGCGCCGAACGCCGCCGACGTGGCGATCGCCGCCGTGTACGTGCGCGGGTGCGAGCGCAGACCTCGCCAGAGCAGGGCGACCGATCGACGGGCGACGGAGCCGCGGAGCATCGAGCCCGGAGGGGCGTCGGCGGGCCGAGGGCGCGCGGGCACGGCGGATCACACTCCTGACGGAAAGGGGATGCCGCGATCCTCTCACGGGGGTCCGACACGGCGACGGCCGGTCTCGCGCCACGCGCGCGGGCCCCCGGACGTGGCACGATCCCGTGGCATGACCTGGCACGAGACCGAGCGCGCGTGGCTGTCCGACGCGCTGCGCGCCGCCGACCCGCACGACCCGACGCTGTGCCGCGGCTGGCAGGCACGCCACCTCGCCGCGCACCTCGTGCTGCGCGAGCACCCCGTCGCCGCCGCGGGGGCCGTGCGCGGCGGTCTCGCCGCGGCGACCGAGCGGCTGGCCGACACCGCCGCCGACGCTGACGGCTACGCCTCGCTCGTCGACCGCGTGGCGCACCCGCCGGCGCGCTGGAGCCCGCTCGCGTGGGCGGGGGACGCCGTCAACGTCAGCGAGTACTTCATCCACCACGAGGACCTCCGCCGCGGCGACGGGCCCGTGCCCGCGCGCGACCTGCCGGACGAGCTGGCCGAGGTGCTCTGGGCGCAGCTCGTGCGCATGGCCCCGCTGCGGCTGCGCCGGCTGCCGGTGGGGACCGTGCTGGTCCGCGACGACGGCAGGCGCGCCGCCGTCCGCTCCCCGCGGTCCGGCCACGGGTCGGTGGTCCTGCGCGGCGGCGTCGGCGAGCTGGTCCTCGCGGTGTCGGGCCGCCTCCAGGCCGCGGACGTGCGTCTCGTGGGCGCCGACGACGACGTCGCGGCCGTCCGCGAGCTCCTCACCGGACCGTGAGCGCGGCGCCGGGCGCCGGGCGCCAGTGCCCGGCGGCGGCGGTCAGCGCACCACGACGCCCGCGGCGCGCAGCGCGTCCTTGACCTGCCCGACCGTGAGCGTCCCGAAGTGGAAGACGCTCGCGGCCAGGACGGCGTCGGCGCCCGCCCGCGCGGCCTCGACGAAGTGCTCCACGGTGCCCGCGCCGCCGGACGCGATGAGGGGCACCCGCACGCGCGCCCGCACGTCGGCGATCATCTGCAGGTCGAAGCCCGCGGTCGTGCCGTCGGCGTCCATCGAGTTGAGCAGGATCTCCCCCACCCCGAGCTCGGCGGCGCGGTGCGCCCACTCGACGGCGTCGATCCCCGTGCCACGTCGGCCGCCGTGCGTCGTCACCTCGTAGCCGGACGCCGTGCGCACGTCGCCCGTCGTGCGGCGCGCGTCGACGGACAGGACGAGCACCTGCGACCCGAAGCGGTCGGCGATCTCGGTGATGAGCTCGGGCCGGGCGATCGCGGCCGTGTTCACCCCGACCTTGTCGGCGCCGGACCGCAGGAGCCGGTCGACGTCCTCGGGCGAACGGACGCCGCCCCCGACGGTCAGCGGCACGAACACCTCCTCGGCCGTGCGGCGCACGACGTCGTAGGTCGTGGCCCGGTCGGACGACGACGCCGACACGTCGAGGAACGTCACCTCGTCGGCGCCCTCGGCGTCGTAGCGGCGCGCGAGCTCGACCGGGTCGCCCGCGTCACGCAGGTTCGCGAAGTTCACGCCCTTGACGACCCGACCCGCGTCGACGTCGAGGCACGGGATGACCCGCAGCGCGAGGCTCACGGCGTGGCCTGCGCGGGGGCGCCGGTCGCGAGGATGTCGATGACGAACACGACGGTCTTGCCCGCGAGCTCCTCGGCGTCGGTGACGCCCAGCGGGTAGGACGGTGGCACGACGAGCATCACGCGGCTCCCGGTCGGCTGGTCGACGAGTCCCTCGGCCCACGGCGGCACGTCCGAGAGCAGGAACGACACCGGCAGGCCGCGCTGCCACGTCGAGTCGAACAGGGCGCCGTCGTCCCACGCGAACCCGCCGTACTGGACCGTGATGACGTCGCCGGCGTTGACCTGCGGACCCGTGCCCCGGACCAGCGGCTGCACCACGAGGTCGTCGGGCGGCGGCGTGCCCGTCGCCGTGAGCGTCGGCACGCCGTCGGCCTCCTCGACCACGGGCAGCGAGGCGTCGGGCGTCACCGGCTCGCCCTCGGCCCGCGTGGGCAGGACGTCGAGGACCGTGACGGTCGGGTAGTCGGCGCCCGACCCGCCCGGCGCGACCTGCAGCAGCCGCGCGCCGACCTGCTGGCCCTTGAGCGTCTCGTACAGGTCGGTGCCCAGGTCCTCGACCGTGAGCATGCGCGGCGTGGGGCTCGTCGAGTAGCTCTCCTTCACCAGGCTCGCGTCGGTCGCGTTCTCGAGCCAGAAGTCGATGAGGACGGGCGCGCCCTCCACGAGCTCGGCACCGGTCCCGGGCCACACGACCTCGCGGTGCGTCGCGTCGACCGACAGCGGCGTGAGGTACGTGACGGTCGGGGCCTGGCCCGCGCTCCCGGTGACCGTGACCTTCGGGGCGTCCGTGACGACCGTCCCGCACGCCGCGAGCAGCAGCCCGAGGACCACCAGGACCACCGCCCGGCGTGCACCCGCCAGCACCCGCACGTCCGCGCCTCCCGAGCTCGTCCGACGCCGCGTCACCTGGTCGCGGCTCGTCCGGCGCTCGCCGGACGGGGCCTCACTGTACGGGAGCACGCTGGGCGTCGTGCCTGCTCGTCCGCGGCCCGTGACGGTGGCGGGCACCACCGTCACATGGACTCGATGAGCCGCTCGACGCGCTCGTCGACGTTGCGGAACGGGTCCTTGCACAGGACCGTGCGCTGCGCCTGGTCGTTGAGCTTGAGGTGCACCCAGTCCACCGTGTAGTCGCGACGCGCGTCCTGCGCCGCGCGCACGAAGTCGCCGCGGAGCTTGGCGCGGGTCGTCTGCGGCGGCACGGCCGTGGCCTCGAACACGTCGAGGTCGGTCGTGACGCGCTCGACGAGACCGCGCGCCGCCAGCAGGTTGTACAGCCCCTCGGTGCGCGAGATGTCGTGGTAGGCGAGGTCGAGCCGCTGCACCCGCACGTCCGACAGCTCGAGGTCGTGCTTGGCCCGGTAGCGCTCGATCATGCGGTACTTGATGACCCAGTCGAGCTCGCGCTCGACCAACGACAGGTCGCCCGTGCGCAGGGCCCGCAGCCCGCGCTCCCACAGGTCGAGGACCTGCTTGGTGTCGGGGGTCGGGCCCACCTCCGACGCCACGAAGTCCGAGACGCGCGCGAGGTACTCCTCCTGCAGGTCGATCGCGGTGACCGTGCGGCCGGTCGCGAGCGTCACCGGGTGGGTGCCGGTCATGTCGTGGCTGATCTCGCGGATCGCCCGGATCGGGTTCTCGAGGGTCAGGTCGCGCATCGGCACCCCGGCCTCGATGAGTCGCAGCAGCAGGTCCGTCGACCCGACCTTGAGCATCGTGGTCGTCTCGGACATCGAGGAGTCCCCGACGATCACGTGCAGGCGGCGGTAGTGCTCGGCGTCCGCGTGCGGCTCGTCGCGCGTGTTGATGATGGGCCGCGAGCGCGTGGTGGCGCTCGAGACGGCCTCCCAGATGTGGTCGGCGCGCTGCGACAGGCAGTAGACCGCACCGCGCGGCGTGGTCAGCACCTTGCCCGCGCCGGTGAGCACCTGGCGCGTGATGAGGAACGGCACGAGGACGTCCGAGAGCCGCGCGAAGTCGCCCTGCCGCCGCACCAGGTAGTTCTCGTGGCAGCCGTAGGAGTTGCCCGCCGAGTCGGTGTTGTTCTTGAACAGGTGGATGCGCCCCGGCAGCCCCTCGTGCTCGAGACGCTGCTGCGCGTCCTCGACGAGCCCCTCGAGGATCCGCTCGCCCGCCCGGTCGTGCGTGACGAGCTGGCGCCAGTCGTCGCACTCGGCCGTCGCGTACTCGGGGTGCGAGCCGACGTCGAGGTAGAGCCGCGAGCCGTTGCGCAGGAAGACGTTCGAGGACCTTCCCCACGCCACGACCTTGCGGAACAGGTACCGCGCGACCTCGTCGGCCGACAGCCCGCGACCGTCCTGCGCCGCGCACGTCACCCCGTACTCGGTCTCCAGACCGAAGATGCGCCTGTCCATGCGTGCCTCCCCGTCGGCTCGTCCGCGTGCCCCGCCCGCCTCAGGCGGACGACGGACCCTGTCCAGCGCCCGGCGTCCCCGCACCGTCGAGCACGTCCTCCAGCAGCGCACCCGTGAGCCGGCGGAAGGCACGGCGCGGGCGCGTGCGGTCGAGCACGGCGACCTCGAGCTGCGCCGCCCCCAGCGCGCGCGGCTCGCCGTCGTCGCCCGACGACCCGAGCGCACGCACCGCGACCCCCAGCACCTCCG
This sequence comes from Cellulomonas sp. FA1, assembly GCF_000986825.1. Lineage (NCBI taxonomy): Bacteria > Bacillati > Actinomycetota > Actinomycetes > Micrococcales > Cellulomonadaceae > Cellulomonas > Cellulomonas sp. FA1. The sequence continues at coordinate 1,146,045 of NZ_LBMY01000001.1, forward strand.
ACAGCGTCATGCCCGGACGCCACGCGCCCTCGAGCACGCCCGCGAGGCGCTCGGCCTGCCCGCCCATGACGACCCAGCCGTGCTCGTCGGTCACCGAGCCGTCGTACGACAGCCGGTAGATCTGGTCGCCCGCGGGCTCACGCCCGACCTCGACGACCACGAGCTCGACCTCGAGCGGCTTCGACTCGGTCGTGAACACTGTGCCGAGCGTCTGCGCGTACGCGTTGGCCAGGCCGCGCGCCGTGACGTCGACACGGTCGTAGGAGTACCCGCGCAGGTCGGCGTACCGGACGCCCGCGACGCGCAGGTTCTCGAACTCGTTGTACTTGCCGACCGCGGCGAACGCGATGCGGTCGTAGATCTCGGAGATCTTGTGCAGCGCGCGCGACGGGTTCTCGGTCGCGAACGCGATGCCGTCGTCGTACTGCAGCACGACGACCGATCGCCCGCGGGCGATGCCCTTGCGGGCGTAGTCCGCGCGGTCCTTCATGAGCTGCTCGGGCGAGACGTAGAACGGCATGCTCATCGGACGTCCTCCTCGTCGGTCGCGCCGCGGCGGGCCCGCTCGACGCCCGCGACGGCGGCCGCGAGCTCGTCGTCCGCGACCCGCAGGTAGCCGGCGGCCGTCACGGTCGCCACGACCGGCCAGATCTGGCGGACGTGGTCGGGACCGCCCGTCGCGGAGTCGTCGTCGGCGGCGTCGACCAGCGCCTCGACCGCGACGCGCACCGCGTCCGCGGCGTCCATCCCCGCCCGCCAGCGCTTCTTCAGCGAGCCCCGCGCGAAGACCGACCCCGACCCGACCGCGTGGTGGTCGTGCTCCTCGTAGCGGCCGCCCGTCACGTCGTACGAGAACAGCCGCCCCACGCGCCGGTCGAGGTCGTAGCCGCCGAACAGCGGCACGACCGCGAGGCCCTGCATCGCGAGGCCGAGGTTGCCGCGGATCATCGTCGCGAGACGGTTGGCCTTGCCGTCGAGCGACAGCAGGCTGCCCTCGATCTTCTCGTAGTGCTCGAGCTCGAGCTGGAAGAGCCGCACCAGCTCGATCGCGAGGCCCGCCGTGCCGGCGATGCCCACCGCGGAGAACTCGTCCGCCGGGAACACCTTCTCGATGTGCCGGCTGGCGATCATCGACCCCATGGTGGCCCGCCGGTCCCCCGCCACCACGACGCCGCCGTCGAACGTCAGCGCGACGATCGTGGTGCCGTGCGGCGCGTGCACCTCACCCGCCGGCAGCGGCCGGTTCCCGGGCAGCAGCTCGGGTGCGTGCCCCGCGAGGAACTCGACGAACGACGACGACCCGGGCGTGGTGAAGGCGTGCGGCAGCCGACCGGACGAGGGCTGCGCGGGGCCGGACCAGGAGTGCACCATCGGCGATCACTGACCGCCCTTCTGCACGAAGCCGCGGACGAACTGCTCGGCGTTCTGCTCGAGGACGTCGTCGATCTCCTCCAGCAGCGCGTCGACCTCCGCGTCGCGGGACTGCGCGCTCGCCGCCGCGGGGGCCGGCGTCCCCGGCTCGTCGACCGGCTCGTCGTCGTGACGGCGCCTGACGTGTTCCTGCCCAGCCATGGTGACCTCCGTCCCTGCGGGAACGTGCCGCGTGCCCGCGTGGCCCACCCTAGGCCCAACCACCCGCGCCCGTACCTCGGGCGGCCGCGTCGTGGACGCCGCGCGGCACCGTCGGGACACCCCGGGGCGCCCGGCTGTGGACAACCTGAGCGTCGCGCGCGCCACCTGGCACGATGCGCGCATGACCCACGCCGACTCGTTGTACGCGCGCACGCTCGCCGCGCTGCAGGACGCCACCGTGTGCCCCGCGTGCACGACGCCGCTGCGCGCGGGGCGCTGCCCGGCGTGCGGCCTCGACGTCTCGGGACCCGACGGGCTCCTGGTGTGGCAGGACAGCCAGGCAGCCGTGCGCGCGCTCGTGGCGCGCGAGCACCGCATCGCGGCCGTGCGGGCCGCGCAGGTCGCGCGGCCCGTCCCTGCCGCACCGGCGGCCGCCCGGCCGGTCGCACCCGCGGCGGTCGCCCCGGGCGCGCCGGCGGTCACCCCGGGCGCGCCGGCGGTCGCGCCCACCGCACCGCCCGCGGCGGCCCCGGCTCCCGCACCGACGCCTGCCGCGCCGGTGCCGCACGTCGCCGCCCCGCACGTCGCCGCCCCCGCCGCCGCTCCCCCGGCGCGTCCGAGGGTCCCGGCGCCGGCCGCGCCCGCGCGCCGCCCCTGGCGCGTGCAGACCGTCCTGCAGGTGGTGGGCGCGTCGCTGCTCGCGGCCGCGAGCATCACGTTCCTCGTCTTCGCGTGGGACGTCATGGGGCTGCGCGGCCGCGCGGCCGTCGTCGCCGTCGGCACGCTCGTGGTCTTCGCGCTCGCGTCGTGGCTGCGTGCACGCGCCCTGCGCCAGGGCGCCGAGGCGGTCGGCGCGGTCGCGGTGGTGCTGCTGCTGCTCGACGCGTGGGCGCTGCGGGCGACCGGTGCCGTCGCCCCGGGCGACGGCACGGCCCAGGCCGCGGTGTCGCTGCTGGTGAGCGCACTGCTCCTCACGGCATGGGGCCGACGGTCGCGCCTGCGCGTCGGGTCCGTCGCGGGCGCGGTCCTGCTGCCGCTGGCGCCGCTCGCCTGGCTCCCGGTGGTCCCCCGCCCGGACGGCGTCGCCGCGCTCCTGCTCGCGGCGTCGGCCACGACGCTCGTGCGGGCGACCGGGCCCTGGGCGTCCGGACGCGCCGAGACGCTGGTCCTGCGCACGCTCGCGGCGCTCACCCTCGGCGTCGCGGTCCCGACGGCGGCCGTCTCGCAGCTCGTCACGCTGCCGTCCGGCGCCTGGCCGTCGGTGGCGCTGCTGCTGGGCGCGGTGCCGCTCCTGGTCGCGCAGGGGCTCACCGACCTCCGTGCCGCGACCGGGGCCGCCCCGCCCCGCCCCGGGACGGTGCTCGCCTGGACCCGTGCCGCCGGGTGCACGCTGACGCTGGCCGGCGCCGGCGCGGTCGCCACGCTCGTCGCGCCGGCCGCCGGGACGTTCGTGGCCACCCAGGCCGGCGCGGCCGCCGCGTGCGCCGTGGCAGCGGCCTTCCTCGTCCGGAAGGGCTCGCCGGACACGCCGGCGGGCGTGGACGCGAACTCCACGGCCCACGGAACGGTGTCGACTTCCGCCACCCCGCGCCGGGACGTCCGGGCTCCCGACGTCGCAGCCCACGTGCGTGCGGCGTCCGGGGCGGCGCTCGTGACCGCCGCGACGCTCGCGACCTGGTCGGTCCTCGCGCTCGTCGCGCAGACGGCGACGCGGCTCGCCTTCGGCGCCGACGCGGGCACGGCGCCGCTCGTCGTGCTCGCCCCGACGCTCGCCGTCGCGGCCGCCGTGGGGCTCGCCGTGCTCACGACGCGCCGCACCGGCACCGGCCCCGAGGGCCGCCGGCTCGCGCGCACGTGCGCCCACGGCGGGACGGCGCTCGTCGTCGCCACCCTGCCCGTCACGACCTCGGGACTCGTGCCGCCCGCGGCGTCCGTCCTCGTGCTCGTGCTCGGTGCGGCGGCGGCGACCGCCGCGCTGCACGTCGGCGAGCGACGCCTGCACCCGACCGCCGCACGCGCCGGCGCCGTGCTGGCCGGGACGCTGGGCGTCCTCGGGGCGCTGCCCGGGCCGGGGTGGGTCGCCGGTGCGCTCGTCGCGCCGACGGTCCTCGCGGTGCTGGCCCGTCGGTGGTCGCGCGCACCTGGCTCGGCCGGCTCGTCGACCCTGGTCGCGGCCACGCTGCTGCTCGTCGCCGGCACGTGCACCGGCGTCGCCGCCGCGACGGCCGCCGTCGTGGCAGCCGCCCTGACGGTCGCCCCGGTGGGTGCCGCGCTCCTCGCGCGCGCCGGGGCGCGGCGCACGGGGGCGGCGGAACGGGACTGCGCCCTGACGGGCGTCGCGCTCGCCGGCGCCGCGACGTGGGCCGCGGCGGCCCACCACGCCGCGACGACGCCCGGACCGGCGGCGCTCGCGGTCGCAGCACCCCTCGTGGCGGCCGCCACGTGCGCCGGGCTCGTGGTCGCGCTGCTCGCGGGCTCCCGGCGGTGGGGGTCGCCCCACGCGGTCGTCGGCTCCGCGGCGGTCGCCCCCGTGCTCGCGCTCGCGGTCCTCACCGTGCACCGGTCGGCGGGCGTGCCGCCCGTCGACGCGACCGCTCTCGCGGCCGTCGCGGTCGGCGGCCTGACCGCCGCCGCAGCGGTGCTGCTGGCCCGCACCGGCACGCCCGTCGCGCGGTACGCGGCCGAGGTGAGCGGGTGGCTCGTCGCAGCCGCGGGCGTGGGCGCCGCGGCCGCGACCGGCGCACCCGGGCCTGCACTGGTCGTCGCCGCCGCGTGCGCCGCCGCCTGGGCGCTCGCCCCCGGCCGCGCGCAGGCGTGGTGGCTCACGCTCGCGCTCGGCACCGGCGCCTGGTGGTCGCTGCTGGGCACGCGCGAGGTCGGCGTCGTCGAGCCGTACACGGCGGTCCCCGGTCTCGTCGTCGCGGCCGTCGCGGCGTGGCGCCTGGTGCGCGCACGCCCGCGCGCGTCGCGGCTGCTCGCCGCGGGGCTCGCGGTCGCGACGCTGCCCACGTCGGTGCTGCCGGGCGCGCTCGCCGTCGGCCCCGTGGTCGTCGACCGAGCCCCGCTCGCCGCCGCGCTCGCGGCCGCCGTGGTCGTCGCCGCGCTGCTGCTGCGCCGGCGCCCCGCGGCCGCCGAGCTGCTGGCCGGGCTCGGTGGGGCGCTCGTCGTCCTCGGACCCGTGGCCCGCGCCACGGCCGCCGCGGTCGGGCTGCCCGGGGCGGTCCCGGGTCCGGAGCTGCCCGACGGCACCGTGCTCGTCGAGGTCTGGACGTGGCCCGCGGCCGTCGCGCTCGCCGCGTGCGCGGTGCGCGCCCGCACCGCGGCGTCCCGGCGTGCCGTCGACACCGGGACCCCGTGGCTCCTGCTGACGGTCGGCGCGCTGCCGACGCTCGTGGCCGCACTCGCCGCACCGGCGGGCGGTGCGGCAGCCGTCCGCGTGACGGCGCTCGCCGCCGTCGCCGCGACCCTGGCCCTCCTGGGCGGCGCGACGGGACACCGGCTGCGCGCGCCCGGCGCGCGCGGCGCGGGTCACCCCGGGACGCCGCTCGCGCACCTCGGGCTCGCGCTGACGCTCGCGCTCGTCCCGGTCGCCACCGTCGTGCTCGTCGCGCACCACCCCGCACGCGCGGCCGCGCTGGGCGAGGCCGCGGACGTGCCGGCGACCCTCGCCGCGCTGCTGGTGCTCGCGACGGTCGCGCTCACGGCACGGCGCGCGGCAGCGCCGCGCCCGTGGCTCACGGTGGGGTCCGCGTTGCTCGTGCCCCTCGTGCTCGTCCGTGCCGGCGACGCGCGCCCCGTGCTCTGGGCGTGCGTGACCGCGACGCTGCTCGGGCTCGCGTGGCTCGCGGGCGGCCGCCGACGCTCCTCGGGCGGCCCGACCGACCGCGACGCGCGGCGCCCCCTCACGGCCGCGGCCGCCGGCGTCGCCCTCGCGGGCCCCTGGTGCGCCGGCGTCGCCGCCGCCGTCGCACCGGGCACCGCGACGCCGTGGCGCGTCGAGCTCGTCGCGGTCCTCACGGCGGTCGTCGTGGCGGTCGCCGCGCGTGCGTGGTCGCCCGTCTTGGACCGTCGCGTGACGCGCGCCGCGCTGACCGTGGTCCTCGCGCTGCCCGTCGTGCTGGCCGTCGACGCGACCGGGCTCGGGACGGTCCGTGCGCTCGCCCTGCTCGCCGGCGCGGCCGCGTTCGCGTGGTGGCGGCCGTTCCGGGGCGACGTCACGCTCGGCCTCGCGGTCGCGACCGCGACCGTGGTCGCCGTCGCGCTGCGCGGCGGACCCGAGCCCGTCGACCTCCCGTGGGCCGTCCTCGGGCTGCTCGCGTGCACGCTCGGCGCCCGGCACCTGCACGAGCAGCCTGCCGCCCGCTCGTGGTCGGCCCTCGGCGCGCCCGTCGCGCTCGCGGTCGGCGCGCCGCTCGCCGCGCTCTGGCTCACCGGCCCGGGGGCCGTGCGCCTGGCGGTCCTGCTGGCGCTGGCGCTGGCGGCGACGTCCGTCGGCGCCGCGCAGCGCTGGCAGGCACCGTTCGTGCTGGGTGTCGCCGCGACGCTCACGACCCTCGCGGTCGTGCTCAGCCCGCTCACGGTGCGCGCGCTGGCCGACGTCGACGGGTGGGTGCTCCTCGCCGTCGGCGGTGCGGTCGTGCTCGGGCTGGGCCTCACCTACGAACGACGCGTCCGGGAGGCGAAGGAGGCCGTGCGCTTCGTCGGCGACATGCGCTGACCGCGCGCACGGGGCACGGGGCCGCGCACGGTCCGCCCGGTGCGGGCGCACCGGCACGGTCCTCCCGAGCGTGCTGCCGCGGTCCGCACCGCCCCGCACGCCTGACCGGGCAGCGGGGGTCGGCGCCGCGTCGTCAACCGCCCAGGGCGGCCAGCAGCGCGCGGGCGTCGGGGCTGGTGTCCAGCAGGTCGCCCACGTGCGCCCGCGTCCCCCGCAGCGGGTCGCGCATGGGGACGCGCTGCAGCGCCCGCGCCCCGGGCACGTCGAACACCACCGAGTCCCAACTGGCCGCCGAGATCTGCGTGCCGTAGCGCGCGACCGCCTCGCCGCGGAAGTACGCACGCGTGTCCTGCGGGGCGTGCACCACGGCGTCCTGCACCTCCTCCGGCGTCACCAGCCGCTCGACGGCGTCCGCCGCCACCAGCCGGTGGTACAGCCCACGCTCGGGGCGCACGTCCGACCACTGCAGGTCGACGGCCGCCAGGCGCGGGTGGTCCCACGCGAGGTGGTCGCGCCGGCGCATGCCGTCGAGCAGCCGCAGCTTGGCGACCCACTCGACCTCCCGCGCGCACGACGCGGGCTCGTCGGCGAGCCGGTGCAGCAACGACTCCCACCGGTCCAGCACGTCGAGAGTCTGGGCGTCGGACGCGCCCTCCGTCCCGTCGAGCGCGGCGCGCACGGCGGCGACGTACTCGCCCTGCACCTCGAGCGCCGTCAGCCGTCGACCGTCCGCGAGCTCGAGGCGCTCGGTCAGCGTGAGGTCGTGGCTCACGGCGTGCACGGCGCCGACCGGGTCGCGCAGCGCGAGCCGGTCCACCGCCCGCACCGCACGGCACGCCGCGGGGACCCCCGCCTCGGCCTGCTCGACGAGCCACAGCACGAGCGCCGCCGTCCCGAGGCGCAGGTAGGTCGCGACCTCGAGCATGGTCGCGTCACCGATGATGACGTGCAGGCGCCGCCAGCGCGTCGGGTCGGCGTGCGGCTCGTCGCGCGTGTTGACGATCGGACGGCGCAGGGTCGTCTCGAGGCCGACCTCGGCCTCCATGTAGTCGGCGCGCTGGGACAGCTGGAAGCCCGGGTGCTCACCGCGCTGACCGAGCCCGACGCGCCCGGCACCCGTGAACACCTGGCGGGTCACGAGGAACGGCGTGAGCCGCGCGACGAGGTCGCCGAACGGCACCGCGCGGTCCACGAGGTAGTTCTCGTGCGTCCCGTACGTGGCGCCCTTGCCGTCGACGTTGTTCTTGTACAGCGACACGTCGGGCAGCGCCGGGTTGCTCGCGAGCATCCGGACCGAGTCGAGCATGACGAGCTCCCCCGCCCGGTCCCAGCGCACCGCGTCCAGGGGGTTCGTCACCTCGGGCGAGGAGTACTCGGGGTGGGCGTGGTCGACGTACAGGCGCGCGCCGTTGGTGAGGATGACGTTCGCGGCACCCGGGTCCTCGTACTCCTCGACGTCGGAGCGCGGGAGCTCCTGCGGCGCGTCGCCCGAGGGCGCGGGCACGGTCGGCGAGTCGGTGAGCAGCGACGGGTGCGCCGACGCGCGCTGCAGGTGGAACCCGCGGGCGTCGTGCAGCGGGTCCTCGTCGTCGTAGTCCCACCGCGCGCGCCCGCGGCCCGCCTCGCGCGCCGCGGCGTGGACGGCCACGACGTGGCTCGACAGCAGCATCGGGTTGGCCATGGGCCTGCCCGGCTGCAGGACGCCGTACTCGGTCTCGATCCCCATCACGCGGCGCACGGTCACGCCGACCACCCTAGGTGAGCACGCCGACGGCGGCGGGGGGCGTCCGCGGCCCGCGCACCGCCGCCGCGCGCGGCGGCGGTGCGACCGTCAGAGGTACTGGCCGGTGCTCGTGACGTTCTCGATGGTCCGCGACGCCTCGACGCCCTTCTTGCCCTGCACGATGGTCCGGATGAAGACGATGCGCTCGCCCTTCTTGCCGGAGATGCGCGCCCAGTCGTCGGGGTTCGTGGTGTTGGGCAGGTCCTCGTTCTCCTTGAACTCGTCGACGCACGCCGCGAGCAGGTGGTCCACCCGGATGCCGCGCTGACCGGTCGCCAGCAGGTCCTTGATCGCGGTCTTCTTGGCGCGGTCGACGACGTTCTGGATCATCGCGCCCGAGTTGAAGTCCTTGAAGTACAGGACCTCCTTGTCCCCGCTCGCGTACGTGACCTCGAGGAACCGGTTCTCGTCGGCCTCGGAGTACATGCGCTCGACGACGCGCGCGATCATCGCCTCGACGGCCGCGGCGGCCGACCCGCCGTGCTCGGCGAGGTCCTCGGCGTGGATCGGCAGCGCGGGCGTGAGGTACTTCGCGAAGATCTCGCGCGCACCCTCGGCGTCGGGGCGCTCGATCTTGATCTTCACGTCCAGGCGCCCGGGCCGCAGGATCGCGGGGTCGATCATGTCCTCGCGGTTCGACGCGCCGATGACGATGACGTTGTCGAGCCGCTCGACGCCGTCGATCTCGGCGAGCAGCTGCGGCACGATCGTCGTCTCGACGTCGCTCGACACGCCCGTGCCACGCGTGCGGAACAGCGACTCCATCTCGTCGAAGAACACCACGACGGGATGGCCCTGCGACGCCTTCTCGCGCGCGCGGGCGAAGATGAGACGGATGTGCCGCTCGGTCTCGCCGACGTACTTGTTGAGCAGCTCGGGGCCCTTGACGTTGAGGAAGTACGAGCGCGCGTCGGCCACGTCCTCGCCGCGGGCCGCGGCCGCGGTCGCGGCGAGCGAGTGCGCGACCGCCTTGGCGATGAGCGTCTTCCCGCAGCCCGGCGGGCCGTACAGCAGGACGCCCTTGGGCGGCTTGAGCCCGTGCTCGCGGAACAGCTCGGGGTGCAGGAACGGCAGCTCGACGGCGTCGCGGATCGCCTCGATCTGCGGGCCGAGGCCGCCGATGTCGCCGTAGTCGATGTCGGGGACCTCCTCGAGCACGAGGTCCTCGACCTCGGCGCGCGGGATCACCTCGAACACGAAGCCGCTGCGCGAGTCGATCGTGAGCGCGTCGCCCACGCGCACGCCCGCGTCCGCCACCTGCCCGGCGAACCGCACGACGCGCTCCTCGTCGCCTCGGCCGACCACGAGCGCGCGGCCCTCGCCGAGCATCTCCTTGACGGTGACGAGCTCGCCGACCTGCTCGTAGCCGCCGGCCTCGACGACCGTGAGGGCCTCGTTGAGCATGACCTCCTGCCCGGGGCGCAGGCGGTGCACGTCGAGCGTGGGGCTCGCGCCGACGTGCATCTTGCGCCCCGCGGAGACGATGTCGACCGTGCCGTCGTCACGCGCCCGCAGGAACGTCGCGTACGTGCCGGGCGGCTTGGCGAGGTCGTCGACCTGACGCTTGAGCTCGAGGATCTGCTCGCGCGCGGCCACGAGCGCCTCGCTCAGGCGCTCGTTCTTGGCGGCGAGGACCGTGAGCTCGCGTTGCAGGTCACGCCCGCCGGCAGCAGGTTCCGTCATGGTGATCGGCCTCCGTTCCGCGTCGCGGTGCGCCCTTCCTCCGGTCCACCGAGCACCACGCTGTGCCTGCTGGTCCGTCGACCCTAGCCGCCCGTGTCAACGGTGACGCCGCGACGACCCCGTGTCTCGCGACCGTCCCGAGGCGTGGACGCGCTCAGTCGTCCTCGGGCGGCGTGCCGTCCTCGCGCGCGGCGAGGTCGTCGGGCGCGACGTGCAGCTCACGGCGCACGCGGCGGATCTTCTTGGCCGACGTCTCGCGCTCGCCCATCGCCTCGGGCGACCACAGCTCGGCGTCCGGCGCGGGCGTGCCGTCGGGGGCCAGGGGGTACGAGCCCTTCGCGGGCCGGCGCTTGCGCTGCGGCGGCTGCACGCCGTCGGCCAGCCGACGCGTCGTCAGGAGGAACCCGGTGTGCCCGATCATGCGGTGCTGCGGGCGGACCGCGAGCCCCTCGAGGTGCCAGCCGCGCACCATCGACTCCCACGCCTCGGGCTCGGTGTACCGACCGTCGGCGCGCAGGTCCTCGGTGAGGCGCGACAGCTGGGTCGTCGTCGCGACGTAGCAGACCAGCACGCCGCCGGGTGCGAGCGCGGTGGCGACCGCGTCGAGGTTCTCCCACGGCGCGAGCATGTCGAGCACGACGCGGTCGACAGTGCCGGGTGCGGCGGCGTGCGGCAGCTCGTCGGCGAGGTCGCCCAGCCGCAGGTCCCACGCGGGGTGCTCGCCGCCGAAGAACTGCTCGACGTTGCCGCGCGCGATCGCCGCGAAGTCCTCACGCCGCTCGATCGACACGAGCCGGCCCGCGTCGCCGACGGCCCGCAGCAGCGACAGCGTGAGACCGCCCGACCCCACGCCCGCCTCGACGACCGTCGCGCCGGGGAACACGTCGCCCATCGTGACGATCTGGCCCGCGTCCTTCGGGTAGACGACCGCCGCACCGCGCGGCATGGACAGCACGTGGTCGGACAGCAGGGGCCGCAGCGCCAGGTACTCGATGCCCGACGTGTTCTGGACCACGACCCCCTGCGACGCACCGATGAGCTCGTCGTGGCGCAGGTAGCCGCGGTGCGTGTGGAACGTCGCCCCGGGCTGCAGCGTGATGGTGTGCAGGCGTCCGCGCGGGTCGGTCAGCTGGACGCGCTCGCCGACGCGGAACGGGCCGCGGCGCACGTCCGCCCCGGTCGGTGCGGCGGCGGGCACGCGGTCGTCCGCGGTCTGGTCGGTGGTCACGTGCGCCGAGTCTAGGGGCGGCGTCAGCCGCGCAGCGCCGCGACGACGTCCGCCGTGCGCACCAGCGCGACGACGCGACCCTCGACCAGGGCCGCGATCACGGGCCCGTGCCGCGACGCGTCGCTGAGCGCGCGCAGCAGCGCGTCGCCCTCGAGCGCGCCGTCGACGGTCGCGCCGACGGGCAGCGGCGTCGCGACCGCGACGACGTTCGTCGTCCCGGCCAGCTCGGCCGGCACGCGCGCGGCCGCGTCGGTGTCGACGTACGCCGCGGGGCGGCCGTCGGGTGCGAGCACGACGACCTCGGCGGCCTGCGCCGCGGCGGCGGTCGCCCGGGCGTGCGCGAGCGACGCCTGCGCGCCGACGACGACGGCGGGCCGCCCGACGGTCCGCAGCGTGAGCGTCTGCACGACCCTGCCGGTGCGTCCGCCCCGGATCGCCGCGGTCGCGCCGGACCACAGGAACGCGCCGATGAGCGCCGCCCACGCGACGGTCACGAGGTCGGGCGTCAGGCCGAGCACGAACGGGCGGCCCAGCACGACGAGCACGAGCCCGACCGCGACGGCACGACCGGCCCACCCCGCGACCACGGCGCCGCGGTGCCGGTCGCGCGTGACGGCCCACACGCCGGCCTCGAGCACGCGTCCGCCGTCGAGCGGCAGGCCCGGCACGAGGTTGAACAGCCCGACGAACCCGTTGGCCGCGGCGCCGGCCCACAGCAGGGTCTGCAGCAGCGACCCGGCGGGTGCGAGGTGGTTCGACACGAGCAGGAAGACGCCCGCGAGCGCGATGCTCGCGACGGGCCCGACGACCGCGACGAGCGCGCTCGTGCCGGGCGTGGCCGCGGCGCTGCGGAACGTGGTGTGCCCGCCCCACAGCGTGAGGACGAACGCGTCGGGCTGCTCGCCGCGGGCCTTGCCGACGAGCCCGTGCGCGAGCTCGTGCACCAGCACGGACGCGAAGAGCAGCACGACGAACGCGAACGCCACGACGTAGGGCAGCGCGCCGCCGCCGGTGGTCCAGGTGGCCGCGGCGGGCGCGAAGACGAACGTGAGGACGACGGCGGCGAGCGGCCAGCTGCGCGCGACGACGACGGGCGCGCCCGCGACGTGGCCGAGCAGCCAGCCGGCGGGGCGGTCCTGCCGGGGTGCGTTCACGCACGCCAGCCTACGGTCGTGGGCACGCCACGACCGTCGCCCGGCGCCCGCGGTCGCGACCGGTGCGACCCGTGCGGCAGGAGCGACCCGTGCGACCGGGCGCGGGACGTCCTGGCGGCGTTGTGGGCGGCGGCGCCTACCCTCGTCGCGTGAGCGTGGACACCGACCGCCCGACCGACCTCGCCGAGCCGCAGCACCCCGTGCCGACGGACGGCTCGGGCCCGGCTGCCGAGCCGCGCGTGCCGGGGCTGTCGCCGTCGCGCGCGAACGACTTCCTGCAGTGCCCGCTGCTGTTCCGGTTCCGCGTGGTCGACCGGCTGCCCGAGCCGGCGTCGCCCGCCGCCGCGCGGGGCACGCTCGTGCACGCCGTGCTGGAGCACCTGTTCGACCTGCCCGCGGCGGAGCGGACCCTGGAGGCCGCGAGCGCGACGCTCCCGGCGCGCTGGGACGCGCTGCTCGACGAGGAGCCGCGCTACCGCGAGCTGCACGCCGACGGCGCCGCCCGCGAGGAGTTCCTCGCGGGAGCACGACGCCTGCTGGAGACGTACTTCACGCTCGAGGACCCGACGCGCCTGGAGCCGCGGGCACGGGAGCTGCACGTGCGCCACGACCTCGAGGACGGGCCGCGGCTGCGCGGGGTCGTCGACCGGGTCGACGTCGCGCCGAACGGCTGGGTCCGCGTCGTCGACTACAAGACCGGTCGGTCGCCGCGCCCGGGCTTCGAGAGCTCGGCGCTGTTCCAGATGCGGTTCTACGCGTACGTCGTGTGGCGCACGCGCGGCGTGCTGCCCAAGCGGCTGCAGCTCGCGTACCTGGGCGACGGCGTGGTGGTGAGCCACGAGCCCACCGAGTCCGAGATGCACACGCTCGAGGCGCGCGTGCGGTCGATCTGGGCGGGCATCGAGGACACCGCGCGCAGCGGCGACTGGCGTCCGCGCACGTCGCGGCTGTGCGACTGGTGCTCGTTCCGCGACCGCTGCCCGTCGTTCGGGGGCACCCCGCCGCCCGTGCCGCCCGGTGCGGTCGAACGGGCGATCGGCGTCACACCCGTCTCCTGAACGCCCGCCCATCCGTCGGGCCGTCGGCTCCGAACCCTCCACGACAGGCGAGCGACGAGGAGCGACCCTAAGATGCCCGGCCCCCACCCGACGGACCTCCGCGACGGCGGTGCGGTGCGCACGCGCCGCGCCGGTGACGTGCGGCGTCCGTGCGCGTCGGTGCCGGGCGTGCACCGGCGCCGGGCGGCGCCCGCGCACCGGCCCGGTCCGCACCGCGCGCGCTGCGTCCGCCGCACGTCCGCCGCGCCGGGCCCGGCCGGGTGGGGCACACTGGCGCCCGTGCCTGCACCTTCCACCCCGCCACCCGCGGTCGGCTCGGTCGAGGAGCACCTCCTGCGCGTCGCGGGGGGCGACCAGGACGCGTTCGCGCACGTCTACGACACGCTGTCGCCGCTCGTGCACGGCACGGCCTTCGCGGTGCTGCGCGACCCGCACCACGCCGCCGAGGTGACCCAGGAGGTCATGGTCGAGGTGTGGCGCACCGCGGCGCGGTTCGAGCCGGCCAAGGGCTCCGCCCGCACGTGGGCCGCGACCCTCGCGCACCGGCGCGCGGTGGACCGCGTGCGCTCGGTGCAGGCGCAGCGCCGGCGCGACCAGGCGGCGCTGGACGCCGACGTGCCGCGCCCGTACGACGAGGTCGCCGAGGAGGCCGAGGGCAACCTCGAGGCGGCCCGCGTGCGGCACTGCCTCGGCGGCCTGACGGACACGCAGCGCACCGCGGTCGAGCTCGCCTACTACGGGGGCCTGAGCTACCGCGAGGTCGCGGCGCGCCTCGACGCCGCGCTGCCCACGGTCAAGAGCCGGATCCGCGACGGCCTGCTGCGGCTGCGCGACTGCCTGGGGGTGGTCGCGTGAGCGAGCGACCGACCGACGACGCGACGCGCGACCTGCTCGGCGCGTGGGCGCTCGACGCGGTCTCGGACGACGAGCGGGCAGCCGTCGAGGCGCTGCTCGCGCGCGACCCGGACGCCGCGCGCGAGGCCCGCGAGCTGCGGGCCGTCGCGGCGACGCTCGCCGCCGCGACCGCGCGGCCCGCGCCGGAGCACGTCCGGGCGGCGACGCTCGCGGCGGTCGCGGCGACCCCGCAGGTCGGCACCGGCGCTGCGGCCGCCGGTGCCGTCGACCTCGCGGCGGAGCGCGTGCGGCGACGGCGCGCCCCCGTGCGCACGGCCCTCGTCGCGGCCGTGGCCGCCGCGGTGCTCGCGGTGCCGGTGACGGTGGCGTGGCGGCAGGCCGACCGTGCCGCGGTGGCCGAGCAGCGGCTCGCGGCGGTCGAGCGCCTGCTCGGCGCACCCGACGCCCGGCTCGTCGCGGCCGACGTCGCGGGCGGCGGGCGCGCCGTGGCGGTCGTGACGGACGACGTCGCGCTCGTGACGGCGTCCGGCGTGAGCGACCCCGGGTCCGACCGTGTCTACCAGCTGTGGCTGCTGCGCGACGGCGCGGCGCTGCCGTCGAGCACGTCGCCCGTGACGGCGGGCGGCTTCGACGTCACCACCGCCGAGTTCCGGCCGGGCGACGCGCTGGCCGTGACCGTCGAGCCGCGGGGCGGGTCGACGGCCCCGACCACGGACCCCGTGGTGGTCCTCGAACCGGCCTGACGTCCGCGCGCGGCGCGCCTCAGACCGAGCGGCGCAGGTCGAGCGTCTCCCCCGCGGCCACGCGCTCGATCGTCGGCAGGTCGACGCGCGCGAGCGAGCCGACGCGCGAGACACCCGCGGGCGGGTCGATCGTCACGTGCGAGTCGACGGCGACGACGCGCGCACCGCTCGCGACCGCGGACGCGAGGCCCGTCGCGGAGTCCTCGAACGCGACGCACGCGCGCACGTCGACGCCCAGCAGCCGCGCCGCCGTGAGGTAGGGCTCGGGGTCGGGCTTCGGGCGCGTCACGTCGTCGCCCGCGACGACCACGTCGAACAGCCCGACGGTCTGCGCGAACGGTGCGGCCAGCACGCCGAACGACGAGGTCACGAGCGCCTGCGGCACACCGGCCGCGTGCAGCGCGCGCAGCAGCTCGAGCGCCCCGGGGCGCCACGGGACACCGGCCGCGACCGCGGCACCCACCGCGGTGTTGAGCTGGTGCGCGATCTGGTCGACCTCGAGCCGCACGCCGCGCGACTGCAGCAGCGCGGCCGACACCGACATCGAGCTGCCGACCATCGCGGCCGCGTCGGACGGCGTCCACACGCCGCCGTGCTCCTCGACGAGCGCGATCTCGGCCGCCATCCAGTGCGGCTCGGTGTCGATGAGCGTGCCGTCCATGTCCCACAGCACGGCGGCGGGCGACGCGCTGCGCTGGGGGGCGGACGGGCGGTGGGCGGGCGACGACAGCGTGCTCAGGACGGCCTCCGATGCCGGGACGGGTGGGTGCGGACCACGGGGGTCGTCCCCCATCATCCCCGCTCGCCGCACGTCCGCCACCGCCGTGCGGCCGGACGTGAGGCGCGCCACGTCCGGCCGCGCGGGGACGCCGCGCGCGCGCCGAACGGCACGGTCGCACGCCTCGTCGGCCGCCCCAGCCCTACGCTGGGACCGTGAGCGAGCACGCAGCACCCGACCTCCCGGCCCGCGAGACCGTCCTGCTCGCGGCCTTCGAGGGCTGGAACGACGCGGGCAGCGCCGCGACGGCCGCGCTCGAGCACCTGCACGACGTGTGGGGCGCCGAGCAGGTCGACGAGCTCGACCCCGAGGAGTACCACGACTTCCAGGTGAACCGTCCGGTGGTCGGCCCGGGGCCGGACGGCACGCGTGAGATCACGTGGCCGACGACCGCCGTGGCCGTCGCGACCACGCCGCGCTCGGGCCGGCAGGTCGTGCTGGTGCACGGCATCGAGCCGTCGATGCGCTGGCGCCGGTACTGCAGCGAGCTCCTCGACATCGCCGCGGGCCTCGGCGTGCGCACGATCGTCACGGTCGGCGCGCTGCTCGCGGACGTGCCGCACACGCGTCCGATCCCCGTGAACGCGACGAGCGAGGACGAGGAGGTCCGCGAGCTGCTGGGTCTCGAGCCCAACACGTACGAGGGCCCGACGGGCATCGTCGGCGTGCTGCAGCACGAGGCCGGCGTGCGGGGCCTGCAGGCGCTGTCGCTGTGGGCGGCGGTGCCGCACTACGTGGCCGCTCCCCCGTCGCCCAAGGCGACGCTCGCGATCCTGCACCGCCTCGAGGGCCTGCTGGGCGAGCCCGTGCCGCTCGGCGACCTGCCGGACGACGCCGAGGCCTGGCAGCACGGCGTCGACGAGCTCGCGGGCGACGACTCGGAGATCGGCGAGTACGTGCGCCAGCTCGAGGAGGCCAAGGACACCGCGGAGCTGCCCGAGGCGAGCGGCGAGGCGATCGCGCAGGAGTTCGAGCGCTACCTGCGGCGGCGCGACAAGGGCACGGGGGGCTGAGCCCGGCGGGTGCCGTCGCGGCCGGCGGCCGGTCCTAGAGCCGGACGCCCAGCAGCGCGTCGACGGTGCGCGCGACGACGCCCGGTGCGCCCTCGTGCGTGGGCCCCTGCCCCGCGAGCGCCTCGGCGGCCCACGCGTCGACCACGGCGATCGCGCGCGGCGTGTCGAGGTCGTCGGCCACGGCGGCGCGCACGCCCGCGAGCACGGGCGTCGCGTCGGGGCCGCCGTTGCCCGACATCGCCCGGCGCCACGTCGCGAGCCGCTCGCGCGCCTGCGCGAGGCCGGCGTCCGTCCACTCCCAGTCGTCGCGGTACCGGTGCGCGAGCACCGCGAGCCGCACGGCCATCGGCTCGACGCCGTCGGCGAGCAGCCGCGACACGAGCACGAGGTTGCCGCGCGACTTGCTCATCTTGTGGCCCTCGTAGCCGACCATGCCGCCGTGCGCGTGCACGCGGGCCGCCTGCCCGTCCTCGAGCAGGCGCAGGTGCGACGCGCTGCACTCGTGGTGCGGGAACACCAGGTCGGAGCCGCCGCCCTGCACGTCGTACGGCACGCCGAGCCCGTCAGCGGCGATGACGGCGCACTCGACGTGCCAGCCGGGCCGGCCGCGCCCCACACCCGGGGCGTCCCACGCCGGCTCGCCCGCGCGCTCGGCGCGCCACAGCAGCGGGTCGAGCGGGGACCGCTTGCCGGGGCGGTCGGGGTCGCCGCCGCGCTCGGCGCTCAGCGCGAGCATGGTGGCCTCGTCGAGGCGCGCGACCGTGCCGAACGCGGGGTCGGCCGCGAGGTCGGCGTAGACGTCGTCGCCGCCGTCCGGGGCGGGCACGCGGTAGGCCGCCCCGCGGTCGAGCAGCGTGCGCACGGCGGCGGCGACGCGGTCGACGGACTCGACGACGCCGCGGTACACGTCGGGCGGCACGACGCCCAGCGCGGTCATGTCCGCGGCGAACAGGGCGGTCTGGTCCGCCGCGAGGTCGCGCCAGTCCACGCCCGTCGCGGTCGCGCGCTCGAGCAGCGGGTCGTCGACGTCCGTGACGTTCGACGCGTAGGTGACCTCCTGGCCCGCGTCGCGCCAGGCGCGCCCGAGCACGTCGAACGCGACGTACGTCGCGGCGTGGCCCATGTGGGTCGCGTCGTAGGGCGTGATCCCGCACACGTACAGGCGCGCGGTCGGACCGGGGGCCGCGACGACGACCTCGCCGGTCGACGTGTCGAGCAGGCGGACCGGCTCACCGGTCCCCGGCAGCCGCGGGATCTGAGGGGCGGGCCAGGTCAGCACGTCGGGAAGCCTAACCGCCGTGCCGGGGAGCGGCGGACGCACAATGGGCGGGTGATGGAGCACGGTGCGGCCCGCGGGGTCGACGACGAGGCCGACGACGGGACGCCGCGCGCGGCGCCGACCCGACCCGTGCGGGTCCGCGGGCGCGCGTGGGTCGAGCGCACGGGGACGTGGCTCCGTGTCGAGCCCGACGGCGACGGCATGCTCGACCTGGCCGCGCTGCCGACCGACGTGCGGACCACGTGGGTCGTCACCGACGACGAGGCGGGGCTGCTCACGGCCACGCGCGCGCTGGCCCCCGACGACCGCACGGTGCACCTGCTGGGGCGGCACCTGCACCGCGAGGGGCGGCCGCGCGCCAAGGTCGTGCGCGGCCACGACGACGCGATCGTGCTGACCGCGCCCACGGTGTCGTTCGTCGACCGCACGGCCGACGTGCACACCGGCTGGATCACGGGCGTCGTGCACCCGGGGCTCGTGCTCATGACGGAGCAGGGCGACGCGGGCGTGCTGGCCGCCGCGGCCGAGCGGCTCGAGGACGACCTGCCGGACCCCGACGACTGCGAGCACGCGGTGCTCGCGACCGTGCTGCTGACGCTCACGCAGGCCGCGGGGGACGTCGAGGCGGAGATCGGCGACGCGGTCGCGCGCGTCGAGCGCACGGTGTTCTCGCAGCACGCGCACCGCGACGTGCTGGCCGACCTGTACGACCTCAAGCGCGAGATCGCGGAGGCGCGGCGCGCGCTCGGCCCGGTCGCGACCGCGCTGCCCGAGCTCGTGGGCGCCGCCGAGGCGCACGCACGGCGTCCCGAGTGGCTGCGGCGCGTGGAGGCGGCGGTGGACCGCATCGACCGGCACCTGGACGCGCACGACGCGCTGCTGGGCGACATGCTCGCGGTGCACCTCGCGCAGGTGTCGGTCCAGCAGAACGAGGACATGCGCAAGATCTCGGCGTGGGCCGCGATGATCACGGTGCCCACGCTGGTCGCCGGCATCTACGGCATGAACTTCCGCCACATGCCCGAGCTGGGGTGGACGTTCGGGTACCCGCTGGTGCTGCTGGCGATGGCCGGGGCGTGCGTCGCGCTGTGGCGCGCCTTCCGCCGCTCCGGGTGGCTGTGACGCGGTGGCCGTGACGCGTCAGACGCTCGTCAGCTCGGAGACCGGCTCGAGCACGCCCGTGAGCAGCAGCAGCACGACGAGCGCCGCGAGCCCCAGGCGGTAGTACACGAACGGCTTGTAGCTGAACGTCGACACGATCTTGAGGAACGCGATGATCACGACGTACCCGACGACGAACGCGACGAGCGTGGCGACGAGGGTCGCGCCGGCACCGGGCGTGCCCGCGGTGCCGAAGTCGCCGAGGCTCTTCACGAGCTGGAACAGGCCGGACCCGAAGACGGCGGGGATCGCGAGCAGGAACGAGTAGCGCGCCGCCGCCTCCCGCGTGTAGCCCATGAGCAGGCCGCCCGTGATCGTGCCGCCCGAGCGCGAGACGCCGGGCACGAGCGCGAGCGCCTGCCAGAACCCGAACGCGAGCGCGTGCCGGGGCGTCAGCTCGTCGAGCGCGCGCCGCTTCTCCCCCACCTTGTCCGCCCAGCCGAGCACGAGCGCGAACACCGCGAGCGTCAGCGCGACCAGCCACAGGTTGCGGAACGGCCGCTCGATCGCGTCCTGGAACGCCAGGCCCAGCACGACGATCGGCAGCGTGCCGAGCGTGATGAACCACGCCATGAGCGCGTCGTGGTCGACCGGTCCGCCCGCGGGCATGCCGAGCCGCGAGCGCCAGTCCGTGCCGTGGGCGCCGCGCACGGCCGCCCACCACGCCAGGACGATCCGCTTGATGTCGCGGCGGAAGTACAGCAGCACCGCGGTCTCGGTGCCGAGCTGCGTGATCGCGGTGAACGCCGCGCCGGGGTCGCCGGACCCGACCAGCTCCCCCACGATCCGCAGGTGCGCGCTCGAGGACACCGGCAGGAACTCGGTGAGCCCCTGGACCAGCCCGAGCAGGATCGACTCACCCGTACCGATGCCCGTCGTCACGAGGCGCAACGATAGCGCCGCGACCCCGCGGCACGTCACGGGTGGGACGCACGGCCCGCGCGGCTAGGGTGGCGCCCCATGGAGCACCGTCGTCTGGGCCGCACCGGTCTGCGCGTGTCGTCGCTGGCCCTGGGCACGCTGACGTGGAGCCGCGACACCGACGACCACGAGGCCACCGACCAGCTGCGCGACTTCACGGAGGCGGGCGGGACGCTCGTCGACACGTCCGCCGCGTACGCCGACGGCGGCGCCGAGGAGCTGCTCGGCACGCTGCTGGGCGACGTGGTGGACCGCGACGACGTCGTGATCTGCACCAAGGCCGGCGTGCGCCGCACCGCCACGGGCGGCGTGGTCGACGCGTCGCGCGGCGCGCTGCTCGACTCGCTCGACGCGTCGCTGCGACGGCTGCGCACCGACCGCGTCGACCTGTGGCTCGCGACGCCCGACCCCCGCACGCCGCTCGAGGAGACCGTCTCGGCGCTGCGTCACGCGGTGCAGGCGGGCAAGGCGCGCTACGTCGGGCTGTCCAACCACGCGGGCTGGCAGGTGGCACGCGCCGCGACGCTGCTCGAGCCGGACCCGGGGCTCGCGGCCGTCGAGGCCGAGTACTCGCTGCTGCAGCGCGGCGTCGAGCGCGAGGTGCTGCCGGCGTGCGCCGCGCTCGGCGCGGGCCTGGTCGCGTGGTCGCCGCTGGGCCGCGGCGTGCTCACCGGCAAGTACCGCCGCACCATCCCGTCGGACTCGCGCGCCGCGTCGGCGCACCTGGCCGGGTTCGTGCAGCCGTACCTCACGGCGGACGCCGCGGGCGTGGTCGACGCGGTCGTCACCGCGGCCGCGGGGCTCGAGCGTTCGCCGCTCGAGGTCGCGCTCGCGTGGGTGACGTCGCGGCCGGGCGTCGCGTCCGCCGTGGTCGGCGCACGCACCGCCGCGCAGCTGCGCGGCGCGCTCGCGGTCGAGGACCTGCGCCTGCCGCCGGAGATCACGGTCGCGCTGGACGAGATCACGGCGCCGCCCGCGGGCTACCCGGAGCGCCCCGGGCGCTGACCGCACGTCGCGCGACCCCCGGGCGCGGAGCTCACCCGGCCGGGCGCTCACCTCGCCGGGAGCCGGCCCCGGGCGCTGACCGCACGTCGCGCGACGCGCGGGGTCCCGGCGGGCGCGGCGTCAGGCCCGCGCGTGCGCCGGGTCGTCGTCGAGGTCGAGCTCGTCGTCCTCGTCGTCGTCGTCCTCGTCCTCGAGGTCGTCGTCGTCCTCGTCGAGGTCGTCCTCGTCGTCCTCCTCGGCCAGGTAGAACGGCGTCGCCTCGCCGTGCACCGTGCCGAGCGCGTCGTCGTAGACCTCGAACGCGTCGGCGAGCACGTCGTACGCGTCGTCGACGGCGGGGTCGTCGTCGTCGTGCTTGGCGGCGACGGCGGCGTAGTGCGCCTCGAGGGCGGCCACCAGACGGTCGAGGGCGGCACGCGGGTCCACGGTCATGGCACGACCGTAGCGCCGCGCGGGGCACAATGGCACCGCATCTGCACCGACGGGGCGGCCACCGCGACGGCTGGTCGTGCCGTCGTCACGACGCGACGGGACGAGGTGGGGCGATGACGGCACGCAGGCGCAGCGACTGGGCGACGCAGGGCGGGCAGTGGGAGTACCGCATGCTGACGATCCCGCGCAGCACGTCGCGCAACGACGCCCGGCGCATGCTCACCGACGAGGCCGAGTACGGCCGGTGGGAGCTCGCCCGCACACGCCTGTACGCGGGCGGCGAGCGGCGCGTGTGGCTGCGGCGCAAGATCATCCGGGTGCGCTCGACGCTGCCCGAGACCGTCGGCTGACCTGCACCGACAGCCCCGGGGGTGCGCCGAC
This sequence comes from Cellulomonas sp. FA1, assembly GCF_000986825.1. NCBI lineage: Bacteria > Bacillati > Actinomycetota > Actinomycetes > Micrococcales > Cellulomonadaceae > Cellulomonas > Cellulomonas sp. FA1. Next base: position 1,167,808 of record NZ_LBMY01000001.1, read on the forward strand.
GGCCCCGGGCCCGGGGCCGTCGGCGCCGGCTCAGCAGGTCGCGAGCAGCCGGTCCAGCACGCGCGTGCCGAACACGAGCGCGTCGGCGGGGACACGCTCGTCGACGCCGTGGAACATGCCCGCGAAGTCGAGGTCGGCGGGCAGGCGCAGCGGCGCGAAGCCGTAGCCCGTGATGCCCAGGCGGGACAGCGACTTGTTGTCCGTGCCGCCCGAGAGCATGTACGGCAGCACGGTGGCGCCCGGGTCCTCCGCGACGACCGCCGCGACCATCGCGTCGACCAACGCACCCTCGAAGGGCACCTCGAGCCCGGTGTCGCGGACGAGGTCCTCGGCGCGCACGTGCGGGCCGAGCAGCGTCGCGAGGGTCGCGTCGAACTCCTCGGAGCGCCCGGGCAGGAACCGGCCGTCGATCGACGCGGTCGCGCCGCCGGGGATCACGTTCTCCTTGTACCCGGCTGCGAGGCGCGTCGGGTTGGTGGTGTGCCGCAGCGTGGCGCCGACGAAGCGCGACGCCGGCCCGAGGGCGTCGACGAGCGCGTCGACGCCCTCCGGGTCCTCGGGGTCGAACGGCAGGCCCGTGAGGTCCGCGACGCCCTCGAGCAGCGCGCGCACGGTCGGAGTGAGCTCGAGCGGCCACGCGTGCTCGCCGATGCGCGCGACCGCCGCGGCGAGGTGCGTCACGGCGTTGTCGGTGTTGACCTGGCTGCCGTGGCCCGCACGCCCCTGCGCGACGAGCCGCAGCCACGCCAGGCCCTTCTCGGCGGTCTGCAGCAGGTAGACGCGCCGCCCGGCGACGTCGACCGAGAACCCGCCGACCTCGCTGACGGCCTCGGTCGCGCCCGCGAACAGCTCGGGCCGGTGCTCGACCGCCCAGTGCGCGCCGTACCGGCCGCCGGCCTCCTCGTCGGCGAACATCGCCAGCACGACGTCGCGCGCGGGCCTGCGCCCCTCGCGGACCATCTGCCGCACGACCGCCAGGACCATCGCGTCCATGTCCTTCATGTCGACGGCGCCGCGGCCCCACACCAGGCCGTCGCGCAGCTCGCCCGCGAACGGGTCGACCGACCAGTCCGGCGCGTGCGCCGGCACGACGTCGAGGTGCCCGTGCACCACCAGCGCGGGGCGCGACGCGTCGGCGCCCTCGAGGCGCACGACCACGTTCGCGCGGCCCGGTGCGCTCTCGAACAGCTCGGGCTCGAGGCCGACGTCCTGCAGCAGGCCGACGACGTACTCCGCGGCCGCGCGCTCCCCCGGGCCCGTGCCGTCGCCCGGGTTGGTGGTGTCGAAACGGATCAGCTCGCGGCACAGGTCGACGACCTCGTCCGCGGCGGTGGGCACGGCCCCCGGCGCAGCGGCGGTCACGCCGACGCCCCCGTCAGGCCGCGACGCGCGAGCAGCGGCGCGATGTCGGGCGCGCGGCCCCGCAGGTCGGCGAACGACCGCAGCGGGTCGATCGACCCGCCGCGCGCGAGCAGCCGGGTGCGGAACGTGTCGCCGTTCTCGCGGCGCAGGCCGCCGTTCTCGGCGAACCACTCGACGGTGTCGGCGTCGAGCACCTCGGACCAGATGTACGCGTAGTACCCGGCCGAGTAGCCCGACCCGAAGACGTGGTTGAAGTACGTCGTGCGGTACCGCGGCGGCACCGGCGCGTACGCCAGGCCGACGGCCTCGAGCGCGGCGGCCTCGAACGGCTCGACGTCGTCGACGTCCGTCGGCACCTGCTCGGGCGTCAGGCGGTACCACGCCTGGTCCAGCAGCGCAGCGGCCAGGTACTCGGTCGTCGCGAAGCCCTCGCCGTCCTGGCGCGCCGCGAGCAGCGTCTCGACCCACTCCTCCGGCATCGGCTCACCGGTCTCGTGGTGCACCGCGAACGACCGCAGCACCTGCGGGTCCCACGCCCACATCTCGTTGACCTGCGACGGGTACTCCACGAAGTCGCGCGGCACGTTCGTGCCCGACTGCGACGGGTACCGCACGTGCGACAGCAGCCCGTGCAGCGCGTGCCCGAACTCGTGGAACACCGTGATGACCTCGTCCCACGTGAGCAGCGTCGGCTGGCCCGGCGGCGGCTTCGGCACGTTGAGGTTGTTGACGACGACCGGCGCGTCGCCCAGCAGCGTGGACTGCTCGACGAACGAGTTCATCCACGCGCCGCCGCGCTTGGCGGGGCGCGTCCACCAGTCGCCGAGGAAGAGGCCGAGGCCGCTGCCGTCGGCGTCGAACACCTCGAACACGCGCACGTCGGGGTGGTAGCCGACGAGGTCGTGCCGCTCGGAGAACGTCAGCCCGTACAGCAGGTTCGCGGCGTGGAACACGCCGTCGGCGATGACGTGCTCGAGCTCGAGGTACGGCCGCAGCGCGGACTCGTCGAGCGAGCGGCGCTCCTGCCGGACGCGCTCGGCGTAGTACGCCCAGTCCCAGGGCTCGAGCGTCGCGCCCGGGTGGTCGGCCCGCAGCGCGGCCTCGAGCTCCGCGCCCTCGGCGCGCGCGTTCGCGACGGCCGCGGGTGCGAGCCGCGCGAGCATCTGCGCGACCGCGTCGGACGAGCCGGCGGTCGCGTCGGCCGCGACGTACGCGGCGTGGTGCTCGAAGCCCAGCAGACGCGCGCGCTCAGCCCGCAGCCGCACGAGCCCGAGCAGCGTCGCGCGCGTGTCGTGCTCGCCGCCCGCGCCGCGCGTGAGCGACGCGGCCATGACGCGCTCGCGCAGGCCGCGGTCGCGCAGCGACGACAGCACCGACTGCTGCGTGGGGAGCTGCAGCTCGAGCAGCCACGCGCCCTGGTGGCCGCGCGCGGTCGCGGCCTGCGCCGCGGCGTCGCGCGCGTCCTGCGGGAGCCCGTCGAGCTCGGCCTCGTCGGTCACGAGGACCGCGGCGGCGTTGGCCCCCGCGAGCAGCAGGCGCCCGAACGCCGCGTCGAGCGACGTGATCTCGGTGTTGATGGCGCGCAGGCGCTCCTGGTCGACCTCGGGCAGGCCGACGCCGGCGCGCGCGAACCGGCGACGCGTGCGGTCCAGCAGCCAGGCCGTGTCGGGCTCGAGCGCGGTGCCGTCGGCCTCGAGCCGGGCCGCGAGCGCCTCGACGCGCGCGTGCAGCCGCGCGTCGAGCCAGATCGCGTCGGCGTGCGCCGCGAGCTCGGGGGCGAGCTGCTCCTCGATCTCCTGCAGCCCGGGGGTGGACTCGGCGCCCGACTGCACGTAGAACGCCGACACCGCGCGCGTCAGCAGACGACCGGTGCGCTCGAGCGCCTCGAGCGTGTTCTCGACCGTCGGCTCCGTCGGGTCGCTGGCGATCGCCTCGACCTCGGCGAGCTGCTGGGCCATGCCGGCGCGCACGGCGGGCAGGTAGTGCTCCTCGCGCAGCACGCGGAAGTCCGGCAGGCCGTACGGCAGGTCGGACTCGCGGGCGAACGGGTTGGCGGGGTCGAGCGGCAGCGCGTCGGAGGTCATGGCCCCATCGTCACAGATCGCGGGCACGGTCCGGGGCGGTCGGGCGCCGCGCGTCGTGCGGCGCGCGCGGCCCCGGACCGGAGCCGTGGGGCGACGGTCAGCGCGCACCCGAGGCCGCGGCGGGCAGGACGTCGGCCGGCGGCGTCCACACGTACCCGTGCGCGTGCGCGACGGGCGCGTGCAGCAGCGCGCCGGCGTGCGTCGTCAGCCCGCCCGCGAGCGCGGCGTCGGCCGTGACGGCGGCGCGCCAGCCGCGGTCCGCGAGCGCCGCGAGGTACGGCAGGGTCGCGTTGGTGAGCGCGTGCGTCGAGGTGACGGGCACGGCGCCGGGCATGTTCGCGACGCAGTACAGCACGGAGCCGTGGACGCGGAACGTGGGGTCGTCGTGCGTCGTGGGGCGCGTGTCCTCGAAGCAGCCGCCCTGGTCGACCGCGACGTCGACGAGCACGGAACCGGCGCGCATGCGGGACACGAGGTCGTTGCTCACGAGACGCGGCGCACGGGCACCGGGGAGCAGGACCGCGCCGACCACGAGGTCCGCGTCGAGCAGCTCGCGCTCGATCGCCCAGGCGGACGACGCCACGGTCCGGACGCGTCCGCCGAACAGGTCGTCGAGCTCGCGCAGCCGCGGCACCGACAGGTCGAGGACCGTGACGTCGGCACGCATGCCGACGGCGATCTGCGCGGCGTGCGTGCCGACCACCCCGCCGCCGAGCACGACGACCTTGGCGCCGTCGACGCCGGGCACGCCGCCGAGCAGCACGCCCCTGCCGCCCTCGTTGCGCATGAGGTGGTACGCGCCGACCTGCGTCGCGAGGCGCCCGGCGACCTCGCTCATGGGCGCGAGGAGCGGCAGCGAGCCGTCGGGGAGCTGCACGGTCTCGTACGCGACGGCCGTGGTGCCGGCGGCGAGCAGCGCGTCGGTGCCGGCACGGTCGGCGGCCAGGTGCAGGTATGTGAACAGCGTGAGGTCGTCGCGCAGGTACCCGTACTCCGCCGCGACGGGCTCCTTGACCTTGCAGACGAGCTCCGCGGCCCACGCGTCGGCGGCGGTGGGGACGATGCGCGCCCCCGCGGCGGCGTAGTCGGCGTCGTCGATCGCGGAGCCGGCGCCGGCGCCGGTCTCGACGAGGACCTCGTGCCCGGCCGCGACGAGGTGCTGCGCACCGGCGGGCGTGAGGGCGACGCGGTACTCGCGGTTCTTGGTCTCGCGCGGGATGCCGACCTGCATGGGGCTGCTCCTGTCGGTGACGTCCCGCGGGCGGGACGGGCGGGTGGCGACGCGGGGGCGCCGCCGCTGGGGCGGGCGTGATCCCCGTCACGTTCGAGTGTGAAGTTCGTCTGTTGCCGACGCATGACGACGGGATGATCTTCGGTAACGTCGCCTCATGAGTGCCGAGGATTCGTCGGTGGTGCCCGGCGGCGCGCGTGAGCGCCGAACACCGTTCGGCGTCCTCGACGACCTCGACCGTGCGCTGCTGCGCGAACTCGAGCGCGACGGCCGCATCTCCAACAAGGACCTCGCCGCCCGCGTCGGCGTCGCCCCCTCGACGTGCCACGCGCGGGTCGCCGCGCTGCGGACCCGGGGCGTGCTGCGCGGGTTCCACGCGGACGTCGACCCCGACGCGGTCGGCCGCGGCCTGCAGGCGATCATCGCGGTGCGCCTGCAGGCCGCGGCCCGCGCGCGGCTCGGCGCGTTCGCGCGCACCCTGGCGGCCCGCCCCGAGGTGCGCGACGTGTACCTGCTCGGCGGCACCGAGGACGTCATGCTGCACGTGGCGGTGCACGACTCGCGCGCGCTGCGTGCGTTCGTCGTCGAGCACCTCAGCACGCGCCCCGAGGTCGCGCACACGCAGACGAGCCTGGTGTTCGAGCACCTCCACGCCCCCACGACGGCGGTGTGAGCGTGCCGCGCGCGGTCCACCGCAAGCAGCGCGCCGACGCGCCCGCCGGGTTCTTCGCGTGCGAGGCGGCGGGACTGCGGTGGCTCGCCGCCGCGGGCGGCGCACGCGTCGTCGAGGTGCTCGACGTCGGCGAGCACCACCTCGACCTCGTGCGCCTCGACCCGGTGGCGCCCACCGCCGCGGCCGCGCACGCGTTCGGCGCCGCCCTCGCGCGCACGCACGACGCCGGCGCGCGGGCGTTCGGCGCCCCGCCCGACGGCTGGTCGGGCGACGCGTGGTTCGGCCCGCTCGACCAGCCCCTCACGATGACGACCGGCGAGCACGCGACGTGGGGCGCGTTCCTCGCCACGGAGCGCCTGGACCCGGTCGCCGCGACGCTGCGCGACCGGGGGCTCACGACACGCGCGGACGACGCGGCGTTCGCGCGGCTCGCTGACGCGCTGCGCGACGGCCGCTGGGACGACGACGAACCGCCCGCGCGCGTGCACGGCGACCTGTGGCAGGGCAACCTCGTGTGGACCGCCGACGGGGCGACGCTCGTCGACCCCGCGGCGCACGGCGGCCACCGCGAGAGCGACCTCGCGATGCTCGCGCTGTTCGGGCTGCCGCACCTCGACGCCGTGCTCGACGGCTACCGCGGCGCGCACCCGTTGCGCCGCGGCTGGCAGCACCGCGTCGGGCTGCACCAGCTCTACCCCGTCGCGGTCCACGCCGTGCTGTTCGGCGGCGGGTACGTCGAGCACACCCGACGCCTGCTGCACGCCGCGGCGGAGCGTTGACCGTCCCGCCGCACCACCCGTCCGGTCCTGTCGCCGGGTCGACGCGCGTGCCACGCTCGGGCACGACCCCCGCCCCGGGGACGTCCGCGCCGGGAGGTCGCCAGGTGTCGTTCGGAGCCGTGCCGCCCACCGCGGACGAGATCCGGCGCGCCCTGGGCCCCGCGCCCGTGCGCCGGTCCCGCGTGCCGGCCCTGCTGACGACCGGCGCGCTGCTCGTCGCCGTCGCGCTCGGGATGTCCTGGTGGGCGCGCACGTACGGCCCGGCCGCGCGGCCGCCGGCCGGTGTCGAGGAGAGCCGCACGCCCCTCTCGGCTCCCCCGCTGGTCCCGGCCGACTCGGGCGCGTACGCGTTCCTGCAGACGCAGGACGACGGCTCGTCCCCCGTCGCGTGGAGCCCGTGCCGGCCGATCCACTGGGTGCTGCGCCCGTCCGGTGCGCCGGACGGCGGCGACGCGCTGCTCGCCGCCGCGTTCGCGGACGTCGCCGCCGCGACGGGCCTGACGTTCGTCGCCGACGGCCCGACCGACGAGGCCCCGGCCGACGAGCGCGACGTGTACCAGCCCGACCGGTACGGGCGGCGGTGGGCACCCGTGCTCGTCGCGTGGTCCGACCCCGGCGAGCACGCCGCGCTCGCCGGGACGGTGGCCGGCAGCGCGGGCGGCACGTCGGTCACCGCCGACGGGTACGCCGTGTACGTGAGCGGTCAGCTCGTGCTCGACGCCCCGCAGATCGCCGACCTGCTGACGTCGCCGAACGGCAGCGCGGTGGCGCGCGCGGTCGTCACGCACGAGCTGGCGCACGTCGTGGGCCTGGCGCACGTCGACGACCCCGGCCAGCTCATGCACCCGACCGCGGACGTCCGGCAGGTCGCGCTGGGACCGGGCGACCGCGAGGGGCTCGCCCTGCTCGGCGCGGGCCGGTGCGCCCCGCACCTGTGAGGCGCGCCCTGCGAGGACCCCCGCACCCTTCGACCCGCGCCCTGTGAGGACACCGTGCAGGAACCGTGACGCGCACCACCTTCCCAGGTTCGCCGCGTAGCCTCCCTCGCGGACACCGACCCCGACCTCCGCAGGAGCCCGTCATCGCCAGGCCCATCGTGCTCGTCCACGGCACCCGCACGTCGTCGGCGATCTGGTCCCCGCAGGTCGACGCGCTGCGCGCCTCCGGGCACCCGACCCTGGCGATCGACCTGCCCGGGCACGGCACGCGGACCGCCGAGCGCTTCACGCTGGAGGGTGCGCTGCGCGCGATCGACGACGCCGTGTCGAGCTGCGGCGAGCCGCCGCTGCTCGTCGGGCTCTCGCTCGGCGGGTACACCGCGCTCGCGTACGCGGGCCGGTACGAGCAGCGCATCGCGGGCGTCGTGCTTGCGGGCTGCTCGACCGAGATCCGGGGCAAGCCGGTCTCGCTGTACCGCCGGGGCGCGCACCACGTGACGCGCTGGTTCGGCCTCGGCCAGGGCACGTGGCACGTCGTGACCGACATGCTCACCGCGATGGCCGGGTACTCGCCGCTGCGCGACCTGCGCCGCCTGCTGCTGCCGGTGTGGCTCGTCAACGGGGCCCGCGACCCGCTGCGACTCGACGAGCGCCGCTACCTGCGGGCCCTGCCCGGCGCCCGGCTCACGGTCGTGCCGCGCGCCGGTCACGACGTGAACTCGCACGCCCCCGCCGCGTTCAACCGCGTCCTGCTGGACGCGCTGCGCGAGCTCACGCACCGCACGCCGCAGCCCGTCTGACGCACCCGCCGCCGGCCCCGTGGTGAGGGCGCGGCGACGACGCTGCCGACGGCGGATCCGCCCACGGCAGCGCCGACCCCCACGGCGTGCGCGGCGCGCGCAGGGTGGGGACATGACCACGCAGACCCGATCCAGCGCCTTCGACGACGAGCTGCTCGCGCGGCTCGCCCACGACCGCGTCCTCGTCCTGGGCACCGCGCTCGACGAGCACGTCGGCAACCGCCTGTGCCACCAGCTCGTGCTGCTCGCGACCGAGGACCCCACCGCGGACATCACGCTGTGGATCAGCTCGCCCGGCGGGTCCGTCGCGGCGATGCTCGCGATCCACGACGTCATGCGGCTCGTCCCCAACGACGTGCGCACCGTCGCGGTCGGCACGGCCGCGAGCGCGGGGCAGTTCCTGCTCTCGGCGGGCACGCCCGGCAAGCGGTTCGCGCTGCCCCACGCGCGCGTGCTGCTGCACCAGGGCTCCGCCGGGATCGGCGGCTCGGCCGTCGACGTCGAGCTGCAGGCCGACGAGCTGCGGCACACGCGCGACACCGTGCTCGGCCTGATCGCGGAGCACACCGGCCAGAGCGTCGAGCGCGTGCGTGAGGACTCGCTGCGCGACCGGTGGTTCACGGCGCAGGAGGCGCTCGCGTACGGGTTCGTCGACGCGGTCGCGGAGCGGCTCACGGACGTCCGGCCGTCGGGCACGCTGCGCGGCGTCGTCGGCATCGGCGGGACGGGGTTCGGCGCGTGAGCGGCTACCTGGTGCCGAACGTGCTGGAGCGGCACGGCGCAGTCGAGCGGTCCGTCGACGTGTTCAGCCGCCTGCTGTCCGAGCGGATCGTCTACCTCGGCACCGAGATCGACGACGGGGTCGCGAACGTGCTGGTCGCGCAGCTCATCCACCTCGAGGCCGAGTCGGCGGAGCAGCCGATCCGGCTGTACGTGAACTCGCCCGGCGGGTCGCCGTCGGCGATGCTCGCGGTGTACGACGCGATGCAGTACGTGCGCCCCGCGGTCGAGACGATCTGCGTCGGTCAGGCCGCGTCGACCGCGGCGGTGCTGCTGGCGGGCGGCGCGCCGGGGCGGCGCGCGGTCCTGGCGCACGGCCGCGTGGTGCTGCACCAGCCGTCGACGCGCGGCGAGGGCACGATCCCCGACCTCATCCTCGCGGCGGACGAGGTGGTGCGCGTGCGCGGCCAGCTCGAGGAGGTGCTCGCGCGGCACACCGGCAAGGACGTGGCGACGCTGCGCCGCGACACCGACCGTGACCTGGTGCTCACGGCCGAGCAGGCGGTCGCGTACGGCATCGCGGACCACGTGCTCGCGTCGCGCGACGCGTGAGGGCGTCAGCATCCGGGGCCGCCGGGGGTCCCGGACGCCGACGTGCGGCCTCGCCGCGGCGGGCGGCGCGTCAGGCGGCAAGCAGCGCGTCAGGCGGCAAGCAGCACCGCGGCGGCGGGCGCCGCCGGTCCGGCGCAGCCGAGCACGTCCACGGTGGGGCCGCCGGTGAGGACGACGTGCAGGTCCCGGAGCGACGCGTCCCCGGACGACGCGGCCCCCGACCGCGCGTCCCCGGAGGGCGCGGGGGCCGTGGCGTCGACGACGGCCCCGTGGAGCACGAGCGCGCCCGGCTGGACGTCCCTGCGGTCGTCGAGCGGCTGACGGTCGAACGCGCGGCCGGCGTCGTCGCGGGCGCCGTGCCCGCGGCCGTCGTGATCCCGCTCCGTCCTGCTCGGTGCACGGTCGCGCGCGGTGCGTGCGTCGGCGTCGAGCGCGGTGGCGATGCCGTGCGCGAGGTCGACGAGGGTCAGCCCGAGCGCGTCGGTCAGCGCGGCGAGCACCTCGGAGGACGGCTCCTTGCGTCCGCGCTCGACCTCGGACAGGTACTGGGGCGAGAGCCGCGCACGGGCGGCGACGTCGACGAGACGCAGCGCACGCTCCTCGCGGGCGGCCCGCAGGAGCGCGCCGATCGTGCGCCGCCACGACGACGGGTGGCGGTGCACGGGCGTGAGCGTCACGGCACGGGGCTCCATGGCCCGAACCTAGCGACGCCCGCCGCCGCGCGCGGGCCGATCCGCTGACGGCAGAACGCCGTCAGCGGGACGCCGGGGGCGACGCCTCGCCGCCGCGGTCGGCCGTCGTCCGCGGCGGCGGTGGATCACCGGTCCTTCTCGGCGAGCTCGCGGAACTCGTCCGGCACCGTGTGCAGGCGCGGCATCGCGGCGGGCAGGTAGCCGACGGCGTGGGCGCCGAACCGCGCGCGCACGGCGTCGACGGAGCGGTCGACGGCCCAGCGCGCCGCGCCGTGCTCGGACCCGGGGCGGCGCGGGTCGTCGGGGTGCAGCGCGAGCTCGAGCTGCAGCGCCTCCTGCTCGACGATGCCGGTGACCGACACCGCGAGCAGCGTGATCTCGACGTCGCGGCCGGGCTGGTCACGGATCGCCTGCCACGCGAGCTGCTCGGCGACCTCGGTGAGGGTGAGCGTCGTCGCGACCGGGCCCGGCAGGGTCAGCGAGCGCGTGACGGACCGCATGCCGGGGAACCGCACCCGGACGGTCACGGTGCGCCCGGCGCGGCCCTTCGCGCGCAGCCGCCCGGCGACCCGGTCCGCGAGGTGGCTGAGCACCTCGCGCACGAGCGCGGGCGTCGCGACCTGCCGCCCGAGCGCCGACTGCGCACCCACCGACCGCGCGCGTCCGACCCCCGCGACGCGGCGCGGGTCGTCGTTGTGCGCGAGGGCCGACATGCGTGCGCCGGTCGCGTGGCCGAGGATCCGCTCGACGGCGTCCGACGGGGTGCGCGCGAGCTCGCCGATGGTCGTGATGCCGCGCTCCGCGAGCCGCTCGCGCGCGACGGGCCCGACGCCCCACATGAGCCCGACGGGCAGCGGGTCGAGGAACGCGCGCTCACGCTCGGGCTCGACGACCACGAGGCCGTCGGGCTTGGCGACCTGCGACGCGATCTTGGCGAGGTGCTTGGTGCGCGCGACGCCCACCGAGATCGGCAGGCCGACCTCGGCGCGGACGCGGCGGCGCAGCAGCGCCGCGATCTGCGCGGGCGGCCCGAACAGGTGCGTCGAGCCGGAGACGTCGAGGAACGCCTCGTCGATCGAGATCCGCTCGACCGCCGGCGTGACGTCGCCGAGGATCTCCATGACGCGGTCGGCGAGCGGCTGGTACTCGCGGAACCGCCCGGGCACGAACCGCAGCGCCGGGCACAGCCGCGCAGCCCGCCACCCCTGCATGCCGCCCGCGACGCCGTAGGCCTTGGCCTCGTACGACGCGGCGAGCACCACACCGCCCTGCGCGCTGCCGCCGACGGCGATGGGGCGGCCGCGCAGCGTCGGGTCCAGCAGCTGCTCGACCGACGCGTAGAACGCGTCGAGGTCGGCGTGCAGGATCGTGGCCCCGGACATGACCCGATGCTAGTCGAACACCTGTTCGATCGACAACGCCCCGACGCACCCGCCCCCACCCCCGCCCACCTGCCGAGCGCGGGGTTCAGCCGGTCACGGGATGCGAGAAGCGGCCGAACCCCGCGGTCGACCGGTGCGACAAGGTCGAGGCCGAGGGGGTACCGGGCGGGGTCAGGTCGACGAGGCGGCGGGTCCGCCGTCGGGCGTCCGGGAGTCGGCGGGACCGGCGGGCGCCGGCTCGCCGTCGGCCTGCGTGGCGACGACCCGCTCGCCGCGAGAGTCGTTCGTGGAGTCGCCGCGGACGCCCTCGTCGCGCGCGTCGTCGGCGTCGTCCTCGCCCTCGTCCATCGGTGGGTCGAGCGTGCGCAGGTGCGAGTAGACCGCCCACGCCACGGCGACCAGCGGCACCGAGATCACGGCGCCGAGGATGCCCGCGGTGAGCGTGCCGGCGGTCACCGCGAGCGCGACGACCACGGGGTGCAGGGACACCTGCTTGCCCATGATGAGCGGCTGCAGCACGTGCCCCTCGAGCTGCCCGATCAGCGCGATCCCGACGCCCACGAAGACCGCCGACCACAGCCCGTTCGCGGCGAGCGCGACGATCATCGCGACGACCATGGCGGCCGGTGCGCCGATGAGCGGGATGAACGCGCCGATGAACACGAGCACCGCGAGCGGCGCGGCGAGCGGCACGCCCATGATCGTGAGCAGCGTGAACGCGAGGATCCCGTCGGTGAACGCGATGATCACGGTGCCGCGCGTGTAGCCGGAGAACGTGTACCAGCCGGCCGCTCCCGCGGTCATCCAGGTCTCGCGGTTGCGGGCGGGGAGCTGGTTGAGGAACCACGTCCACATCGACGACCCGCGCGCCAGGAAGAAGATCGTGCAGAAGATCGCGAGCGCGAGCGCGGTGAACCCGACGGCCACGGAGCCGGCGCTGGCCGCGGCCTGGCTCGCGAGGTCGCCCGCGTGCTCCTGGACCCACTTGAGCCCGTTGTCGATCCACTCGGCGATCTGCTCGTTCGTGATCGTGAACGGCAGCGAGCCGCTCTCGAGGTAGTCGGTGATCTGGTTGATGCCGGTCGCGAACTGCTTGCTGAGGTTGTCCCACTGCGTCGCGATCGAGTACCCGACGTACGTGAGCATGCCGAGGAAGAACAGGATCCCGGTGAGCAGCGACAGGGCCGTGGCCAGCCCGCGCGGCATCACCTTGTCCATGACGTCGACGAGCGGCCGCAGCACGGCCGTGAAGACGAGCGCGAGGAACACGGCGACGAACAGCAGCGTGACGCGCGACGTGGCGTAGAACACGACGACCACGGCCGCGAGCACCACGAGCAGGCGCCACGAGACCCCCGCCGAGCGGCGCAGCCACCGCGGGGCGGTCTCCTCGTGGCCCGTCACGGCCGCGTTGCGCCGCCCGCCCGCCACCTTGCGGGCCGCGGGACTGATGGCCCCGGCCGCCGAACGGGCCCCTGCCGCCTCGCCCATGCCCTGGACCTCCCGCCCGTCGTGAACGCCGTCACGTGCAGTCTGCCCCCGGCGGCGACCTGCGGCCCGACGACCCGCCCACGTGGCGCGGGCCTCACGCCCCCGTGCGAGGACCACCCCCGCACCGTGGTATGTTTTCTGCCGCGCCGAGGCGCCCGGAAGGGCACTCGACGACCACCTGTCCGGGTGGCGGAATGGCAGACGCGCTAGCTTGAGGTGCTAGTGCCCGCAAGGGCGTGGGGGTTCAAGTCCCCCTCCGGACACTCGTTGAGACAGCGACCTGAAGGCCCCTGCACCGCGGAGACGTGGAGCGGGGGCCTTCGTGGTTCCCGGGAGCGGCGCGCCACCGTTCGTCCCGGGTGTGCCGGCCGTCACGCCACGCCGGCGCTGCTCCCCCGCAGGATCGACGACATCTTCTTGCCGCGCGCGACCTCGTCGACGAGCTTGTCGAGGTACCGGATGCGCTGCATGAGCGGGTCCTCGACGTCCTCGACGCGGATCCCGCAGATCAGCCCGGTGATGAGCGACGCGTCGGGGTTCATGCGCGGCGCGGCGGCGAAGAACTCCTCGAACGTGACCTCGTCGGCGAGGGCCCGGGCCAGGCCGTCGGCGTCGTAGCCGGTGAGCCACGTGATGACGCGGTCGACGTCGGCCGCGTCGCGGCCCTTGCGCTCGACCTTCGCGACGTACAGCGGGTAGACGCTCGCGACGCTCGTGCCGAAGATGCGGTGACCGGCCATGGTGGTCCTCCCTCGTCGTGCACGATCGTACGGACGGTGGTGTCGTGTCCCGAGCACCCCCGCCACCCACCTACGCTGTCCCGCGATGATCTCTCGTGCCGAAGGGGCGTTCCTGGGTGCCGTCCGGGCGTTCCAGAACCCCATGCTGGACCTGCTCCACAAGCGGCACGCCCCGCTCGTCGTCGCGCTGCTCTCGCTCGTGTTCACGGCGGAGCGCCCGACCGTGCCCGTCGCCGACGCGCACACCGAGGTCGGCGACGCGCTCGACCAGCTGCGCGCGGCGGGGCACGGCGACGCGCTGCCGGTGGGCAGCGCGCGCGACCTGTGCCGGCAGTGGGCGGACGCGGGGTGGCTCGTGCGGCAGGTGCTCGACGACGACGTCGAGGTGTACCGGCTCTCGGCGCACGCCGTGGGCGCGCTCGAGGTCGCAGGCCGCGCGGGCGGGGCGCGGGCGCGCGTGTCGCAGTCGCGCGTGCGGACGCTGCTGGACGCGGTCGAGCGGCTCGCGGCCGACGCGGACCCGGACGTCATGGTGCGCATCGCGCGGCTCGACGCCGAGGTGAAGCGGCTGCAGGCGGAGATCGCGCGGCTCGAGCGCACGGGCGTGGTCGAGGAGGTCGACGACGACGAGCTGCTCGAGGAGGCCGAGAACGTCCTGCACCTCGTGCGCGAGCTGCCCGCGGACTTCGCGCGCGTCGCCGAGTCGATCAAGGCCATGCAGCGCGACGTCGTGACGGCGCTGCGGCAGGACGAGCGACCGACGGGCGACGTGCTGCGCGAGTACCTGCAGCGCGGCGAGCAGGTCATGGACGCGACGCCCGAGGGCCGCGCGTTCTCGGGCGCGCTGCGCCTGCTGGGCGACCCGCACCGGCTCGACGAGCTCGCGACGCAGCTCGACACCGTGCTGCGGCACCGGTTCGCGGCACGTCTGCCGTCGCGGCGGCGGGCTGAGCTGCGCGACGTCGTGCGGCGCATCGAGCAGGGGCTGGACCAGGTGTTCGCGGCGCAGCGCGAGGCGTCGTACGTCATCACCGCGCAGGTGCGCAACCACGACCCGCTGCGCGACCGGCAGGTCGACGACCTGCTGCGCGACGTCATGACGGGCCTGCAGGAGTGGCTGCCGGGCACGCGCCGCGCGCAGGGCGTCGCACCGTTGCGCCGCCTGCCGGTCGCCGACGTCGAGCACCTGCGGCAGACGCCCGGGGACCTGCGCCCCGCGCAGGCGCCCGACGCGCTGCCCGAGTGGGACGACGACGTGGCCGTGACGGACGCGGACGCGCGCGCGTGGGGCGGCCCGCACTACGCCGACCTCGACGCGCACCTGCGCGCGTTCGGCGCGGACTCCCCCGCGGTCGACCTCGCGGCGGCGTTCAGCGCGGCGCCGCCCGAGCTGCGGCGGCCGGTGGACCTGCTGGGCCTGCTGGAGCTCGCGCACCAGCGCGGCATGACGGAGAGCGACGAGCTGGCGTTCGTGGACGCGGTCCGGCCCGACGGCACGCGCCGCCGGTTCGCGTTCGGCGCGACGAGCACGAGGACGAGGGACGAGAGCGATGACTGACACCGACGTCGTCCGGGACGACGCCGACGGGGACACCGCGGACGGCGGCTTCATCGCGCCGGTCGCGATGGAGGACGACCCGGCCGAGCTGTTCGCGGGCGACACGGGCACGCTCGACGCCGACGTGCGGCGCGTGCTCGTGCGGCTGCTGCAGCGGCGGTTCCTGCTGGCGGAGCGGCACCGCGCGCAGTGGCGCACGCTGCTCGAGAACCAGCAGGTCATCGAGTCGCGCCTGCACGACCTGTTCGTGCACCTCGTCGTCGACCACGAGCGCGGCATCGCGTACAAGCGGCAGGTGCGCTCGGCCGAGCTCGACGTGCCGGTGCTGCTGCGCGACGAGCCGTACACGCGCGCCGAGACGCTCGTGCTCGTGCACCTGCGCACGGTGTTCCAGCGCGAGCGCGGCGCCGGTGAGACGTCGGCGCGCGTCGACGTCGAGGAGCTCGAGGCGACGGCGCTGACGTACTTCGACCCCGACGACACGAACGTCGCGGCGCACCAGCGCGAGATCCGCACCGCGATCGCGCGCCTGGTCAAGGACGGCGTGGTCGACGAGGAGTCCGAGGGCCGCTACCGCGTGACGCCGCTGGTCGAGGTCGTGCTGAGCAACGAGCGGCTCACCGAGCTGCGCGAGTGGCTGCGGGCGCGCGACGACGCGGGCGCCGCCGCAGTCACGGCGGCCGTCGCCGGAACGGACGACGACGCCCCCGACGACGCGACGGACGAGCCCACGGACGTGGAGCCGGACGACGAGCCGGACGACGACGCGGATCCTGCCGACGGTCGGACCGCGCCGGACGACGAGGACGACGAGGACGACGAGGACGGGCCCGGCCCGGGCGCGATCACGCTCGACGACGCCGTGCGCGACGACGAGGCGCACGACGACACGTCGTCGGACGACGCCGACGCGCCCACCGAGCCGGTGCGCCTGCGCGAGGACGAGGACGAGGACGAGGACGAGGAGACGGCACCGTGACGATGGTCGACTCGCTGTTCGGGCTGATCCCCGCGGCGTCGACGGGTCAGCAGTGGGTCGCGCTCGACCTGCAGCTCGTCAACTGGGGCGGGTACGACGGCTACCACCGCGTGCGGCTGGCCTCGACGGCGACGCTGCTGTCGGGCGGGTCCGGCTCGGGCAAGTCGACGCTCATGGACGCGTACATCGCGCTGCTGATGCCGCACACGACGCCGTTCAACGGCGCGTCCAACGGCGGCGTCGTGGGGCGTCCGCGCGGCAAGGACCAGCGCAACATCCTGTCCTACGCGCGCGGCAAGCTCGACGAGTCCCGCACCGAGGAGGGCACGCGCGAGCGCGTGCTGCGCGGTGACGGCAAGGACACGTGGTCGGCGATCGCGATGACGTGGGCCGACCAGTCGGGCACGCGGTTCACGGCCGTGCGCGCGTGGTACGTGCCGTCGGCGGCGCGCACGCTCGAGGACGTCGGCGCGGTCCGCGCGACGTGCGACGGGCCGTTCGACCTGCGCGACCTCGAGGCCGCCGCGGGTCAGCGGCTCGTGCGCACCGCGGTCGGCGCGGCGGGGCTCACGTGCTTCGACACCGACCGCGAGTTCACGTCGCGACTGCACTCGACGCTCGGCATCGGCGCCGCGGGCGACGGCGCCAAGGCCGTCGCGCTGCTGGGTCGCATCCAGGCCGGGCAGCAGATCACGACGGTCGACGCGCTGTACAAGGCGATGGTCCTCGAGGAGCCGGACACGTTCGCGACGGCCGACGCCGTCGTCGAGCAGTTCGACAAGCTCAGCGGCACGCGCGAGCAGATGATCACGGCACGCCAGCAGGTCAAGGCGCTCGAGCCGATCCGCGAGCACCGGGCCGCGATCGAGGAGGCCGCGGCACGCCTGCGCGTGGTCGACGCGGTCGGCGGGTTCGACGACGGCACGTCGCCCGCCGCGGTGTGGCGCCACGAGCGGCGGCTGGGGCTGCTGCGCGAGGTCGAGGCCGACCTGCAGGGGCGGCACCGCGAGGCGCAGCGGCTCGCGGCCGAGACGTCGGCGCGGATCGCGGCGGCACGCGCCGAGCTCGACGGCGTCAAGGAGACGCTGTGGGCGTCGGGCGGCGACCGGCTCGCGACCGCGCAGCGCGAGCTGCGGGGCGTCGCGGCACGGCTCGAGGAGGTCACGCGGGCCCGCGCACGGCTCGACGAGGTGCTGACGTCGACGCTCGGCGAGTCGGTCGCGTCGCTCGACGAGTTCACCGACCTCGTCGCCCGCGCGCGGCACGCGCTGGCCGACACCGACGCGAAGGCGAACGCGCGGCAGGCGCTGTTCGACGCGATGTCGGAGCGCAAGGAGGCCGCGGCCGACCTCGCGGTGCTGCGCCGCGACCACGGCGACGCGCGGCACCGGCACGACAACGTGCCGGGCGACCTGCACGCGACCCGGGCCGCGGTGGCCGAGGCCGCGGGCCTGACGCCCGAGGACCTGCCGTTCGTCGCCGAGCTGGTCGAGGTGCGCACCGAGCACGAGCCGTGGCGCGAGGCGTTCAACCTCGCGCTCGGCGGGTTCGCGACCCTCATGCTCATCGACGTCGCGCACCTGCAGTCGTTCCGCCGCGCGATCGACCAGGTCCGCACGGGGCGTCGTCTGCGGTTCGAGGGCGTGCCGACGGGGCTGCGCGACGACGTCGGCCTCGACGGGCGCACCATGCCGGGGCGGCTGGACTACCGGCAGAGCCCGTTCACGGGATGGCTCAAGGGTGAGCTCGCGTCGCGGTTCGCGTACGTGTGCGTCGACACGCCCGGCGAGCTCGCGCAGCACGAGAAGGCGCTGACGCGCGGCGGGCAGGTGTCCGAGGGGCGCCGCGGCGCGCACGGCGGGCAGGGCAAGCCGAACGTGCTGGGCTTCACCAACACGCGTCGGCTGGCGGACCTCGAGCGGCAGCTCGAGCGCGCCGAGGAGCGGCTGGCGGCCGCGACGGCGCGCGTCGACGAGGCCGAGGCCGCGTGGGACCGGCACGACTCGACGCTGCGCGCGTACACCGCGGTCGTCGAGCTCACGTGGGACCAGGTCGACGTCGAGGGCGTCACGGCCGAGCAGGCGCGCTGGGAGCGGGTCGTCGGCGAGGTCACGTCGGGCAACCCCGACGTCGTGCAGCTGCAGCGTCGTGCGTCCGAGCTGGAGGTGCTGATCCAGGACCTCACCGAGCAGCTGGGCCGCACCAAGGGCACGGCGACGAGCCTCGGCGAGCAGTGGTCGACGACCACGGACGCGGTCGACGCGGCGCAGGGCGCGCTCGACACCGCGCAGGACGCGGGCACGCAGCTCGACGCCGAGCAGCGCGCGTACCTCGAGCGCGTGCTCGGCGGCGCGGAGCCCGACCTGCCGCGCGCCGGTGAGCACGCGAGCGACCCGGCGGCGGCGCTCGCGACGTTCGACGCCGTGGTCGCGCGCGCGGCGGACCTGCTGCGCGCCGACCGGCAGTCCGCGCAGCAGACCGTCGCGGGCGGCCGCGACGCGCTGCGGCGCACGTTCGAGACGTTCGTCGAGCGCTGGCCCGACCCGAACCTCGGCACCGACCCGGACGCGTCGTACGGCGACTTCGAGCGGATCCTCGTCGAGCTCGAGACGCAGGGGCTGCACGAGCTCGAGGCGGAGTGGCGCGCGAGCCTGCTGCGCCTGTCGGGCAACGACCTCGCGGACCTGCACACGGCGCTGTCGCGGTCGGTGCGCGAGATCAAGGAGCGCATCCGGCCGGTCAACGACATCCTCGCGGACCTGCCGTTCGCGGACGACGACCACCGCCTGCGGATCGACGCGCGCGACACGCAGTCGACCGTGGTGGCGCGGTTCCGCAAGGAGCTGCGCGACCTGCGCGAGGTGCTCGCGACCGACGCGACCGACGCCGAGCGCGAGCGCCGCTACCACCGCATGGCCAAGGTCATCGACCGGATCCGGCGCACGTCCCCCGACTTCGTCGACCTCGTCGACGTGCGCCGGCACGTGCGGCTGTCCGCCGAGAAGGTCGACCTCGAGGGGCAGCACGTCGCGCTGTACGACCACATCGGCGAGAAGTCCGGCGGCGAGTCGCAGGAGCTCGTGGCGTTCATCGTGGGTGCGGCGCTGCGCTACCAGCTCGGCGACGCGGGTGCCGCGCGCCCCCGGTACGCGCCGGTGTTCCTCGACGAGGCCCTCATCAAGGCCGACGCGCGGTTCACGGGCCGCGCGATCGGTGCGTGGCGCGGGCTGGGGTTCCAGCTCATCATCGGTGCGCCGAACGACAAGTTCAGCGCGCTCGAGCCGCACGTCGACCTCAAGTACGTCGTGCTCAAGGACGCCGCGGGCCGCTCGCGGACCAAGGCCGTCGCGGGCGTCGCGGCGGACGCGTCGTGACCGCGCACGCCGGCACCGACGTCGCGGCCATGTCCGCGCGTGCCGTGGCGGTGCGCGAGCTGTTCGCGCGGCGCGCGGCCGACTCGTCCACGCGCCCGTGGACGACCGAGGAGATCATGCTCGGCTTCGTCGGCGACGTGGGCGACCTCGCCAAGCTCGTGCAGGGCAAGGAGGGCGTGCGCCCGCGCGCCGACCTCGACGCCGCGCTCGCGCACGAGCTCGCCGACTGCCTGTGGTCGGTGCTCGTGCTGGCCGACGCGTACGGCGTCGACCTGCCCGCGGCGTTCGACGCGACGATGGACGACCTGACGGCGCGGCTGTCGCCAAGCGTGGCGCCTGGCACCTGACGCGCGCGGGATCTGGTCACGTCGACGACGCGGGCCCTCGTCACTGGTCAGATCTGTGACCAGTTCCGAGGTCCGACGGCTCGCCCGTGACCAGATGGGGCGTCGTGCCTGGCGGGCGCCCGCCGAACGGGTTCCGTCCCCGGGCGGCGAGCACCGCGCACCCGGCGCCGACCGACACCGTCGCGGCTGCCGTCGCGAGCATCCACGTGACGGACTCGTCGCCGCCGGAGAAGCCGATCAGCAGCACGAGGTTGACCATCCAGTGCAGCACCGTCGCGAGGACCACACGCTGCCCGACCCCACGCCCCGCCGTGAGCGTGGCCAGCAGCAGCGAGAGGCCGACCGCCGCGACGACGAACAGGCCGTAGACCACCGGCCCGGCGGCCGCCACGTGCAGGTGCCCGAGGCCGAACAGCAGACCCGTGACGACGGCGGCGGGCACGAGCCGCAGCCGGGTCTCGAGGGCAGGCTGCACCACGCCGCGCCACCCCACCTCCTCGCCCGCGGCGCCCACGAGCTGGAGCACGAGCACGACCGCGAGCGGAGCGGGGAGCGTCGCGGGGTCGAGCACCGGCCAGCGGGAGCCGCTGAGGGCCGCGACGAGCAGCACGACTCCCCCGACGCCGGCCGCCGCGACCAGCGAGACGAGCGACGGCCGCGACCACCCACGGGCGGTGACGACCGGCGCCGGCACACGGCCCCGCCACAGGGCCCAGACGACCAGCGCACCGCACGCCGTCGCCAGCTGTGTCAGGACGATCACGGACGTCGGCCACCCGGTGGCGTCCTGCACGGCCACCAGCACCGGCGACGCGACCGCCGACACCACGACGAACACGAGCAGCACCGCCCAGACCGGGGCGGCGGCCGCGGTCGGTGTCGGTGCCGGTCCCGGACGGTCGCTGCGGACGTCGGTCATGGCCGGCCCCCTCCCCCTGCGCACGTGACGGCCGTCACGTGCTGCGCGCGCATCCTGCCACGTCGCGCCGCCCCACCACTGGCACTTCCGTGCCCCGATGTCATCGGGCCGACCACGACCGGGCAGCGGCGCTCGCGTTGGCCGCACGGCGGACGCACGGCGGACCCGCGGCGCGCGCTGGGCGCAGCGGTCGTGCTCCTCGCCGTCGCGCGACGCGTCACCGGGACCTCGTCGTGCGGGACGTCGCCTGGTGGAGTCTGCCGCCGCCCGAACGACAACTCGTCGCGCTCGAGCCGCACGTCGTCCTCGATCACGTCGTGCTCGAGGACGGTGCCCGCCGGTCGCGGACCAAGGCCGTCGCGGGCGCGCGGACGACGCGTCCTGACGGCCGGACCACGGCCGCGCGGGACGTTCCGCGGGCACTGTGCTCGAGGTGTCCGGCGGTGACCTGCGACGTCGCCGTCGAGCGGGTGAGATCGCGGGCGAAGGGCGTTTCATTCCGTTGCGCCCGGGAATCAGGCGAGCCTAGCGTGTGACGCAAGTCACAGTTCGGGGGCGCTGCGACCGGGTCATCCCAGCCCCCGAGGGGGCACGGATGGACCAGCAGAGCTTTGCCCGGATCGTCGATCGTGCGCAGAAGGACCCGGAGTACCTGAGAGCGCTCGTCTTCGCGCCCGAGACCCTGGTGCCGGACGTCAAGGATCACCTCACGCGACGCCAGCTCGGCGCCGCACTGTCCAAGAGCCCGGCCGAGGTCATCGCCCGGACGATCGGGATCGACCAGTACTGCGGCAACACCTGTACGTCGAGCTGCGACAACACCTGCGGCGGCAGCTGCGGCTTCACGACCAACCTCACGGACGAGGTGGCCGCACGGGTCACGTACTTCGCACGCGACCTCGAGCAGATCGCGGAGTGCGGGAACACCTGCACGTCCAGCTGCGACAACACCTGCGGCGACAGCTGCGGGTTCACCACGAACCTCACCGACTTCGGCAGCATCGCCGCGCGCGGCGGTCAGGCCTTCCGCTGAGACCGTGGACGCCGAGTCCTTCCGGCGACTCGTCGCCGAGGTCGAGCGCGACCCCGCCCTGCTCGCCGCCCTCCTGACCGGCGGCACGCAGGACGCCCGGCTCGTCGACCTGCTGCCCGAGGGGCGCCGCCGCGCCGCCGCGGGCGGTGCGGGCGCCGTCGTGCAGGCACGCCTCGCCCCGGTCCTCGACCGGCGCCGGCTGCTCCTCACGGCGGTCGGCGCGTCGTGCGACGGCAACGTGACGTGCTGCTGCACGTCCGGCACGTGCGGAGGGGTCACGTGCGGGGGCAGCACGTGCGACGTCACGTGCTCGGGCGACAGCTGCGGCAGCACGTGCGGCGACTCGTGCGGCACGACGACGAACCTGCAGTCCGTCGCCGAGCAGGTCACCCGGGGGGCACGCCCCGGGGGCCGCACCGGGGGCGGCTTCCGGTGACGGACGTCGTCACCACCCCCGGGGTCGGCACGCCGC
Source organism: Cellulomonas sp. FA1 (assembly GCF_000986825.1). Taxonomy (NCBI): domain Bacteria; kingdom Bacillati; phylum Actinomycetota; class Actinomycetes; order Micrococcales; family Cellulomonadaceae; genus Cellulomonas; species Cellulomonas sp. FA1. Next base: position 1,189,994 of record NZ_LBMY01000001.1, read on the forward strand.
GCACCCGCGCGGACGCCGGCCCCGGGGTCGTCGCCGCGCTCACGGCCGCGGGCCTGGACGTGCGGGTCGCGTGGCCGTGGGCGAAGGTCGGGCGCACGGACCGGCCGTCGGGGTGGAAGCTGCACCTCACGTGCGTGCCGACCCGGCTCGACCACCTGGTGCAGGTGCTGCTCGACGTCGTCGCACCCACGGGCGCGCCGTTCAAGGTCGCGCTCGACGCGACGGTCGTCGCGCTGCTCGACGAGGGCGGCCTCGGTGACAGCCAGGTCGGCAAGGCCGCCACCGTGTACCCCCGCACCGACGCCGAGCTCGGTGCGCTCGTCGCCGCGCTGCGCGAGGTCGACCTGCCCGGTCCGCACGTGCCCGACGACGTCTGGCTGGGTGGCCCGGTGCACGCGCGCTGGGGCACGTTCGACGGCGTCGTCACGCGCGACGTCCTGGGCCAGAGCGTCGTGCAGGTCCGCGCACCCGACGGGAGCCTCGTGCCCGACGCGTACGACCGCGACCTGACCCGGGCCCGCTTCGCCACGGCGTTCGCCGGGACGCCGCTGGCCGGTCTGCAGCAGGACCCGCCGCCCGACCCGAGCGGGGTCGTCGGCGGCAGGTACGCGGTGGTCGGGGAGCTGCGTCGCACCGCGTCGGGCACGCTGCTGCAGGCGTTCGACCTCGCCTCCCCCGTGCCGCGCGCGATCATCCTCAAGCACGGCCGCGCCGGCACGCTCGCCGACCTGCACGGGCGCGACGTGCTGGACCGGCTGCGCCACCAGCGGCGCATGCACGAGCTCACCGCCCCGCTCGGCGTCGCACCACGCTGCGACCCGCTCGTCGCCGTGCCGGGCGGCGCCGTGCTGCCGCTGGAGTTCCAGGCCGACGACAGCCTCGAGGCGCTCGTCGCGGCACGCGTCTCCGGCCGGTCGCTGGCGACGTGCGCGCCGGACGCCCGGGCGACGGTGCTCGACGCGTTGTCCGGGGCGGGACGCTGCCTGGCCACGCTGCACGCGCTGGGCGTCGTGCACCGCGACCTGTCCCCCTCGAACGTGCTGCTCGCGCACGGCCGGGCCGTGCTCTCGGACCTGGAGCTCGCGGCCGTGCTCGGCGACGGCACGCCCGTGCACGGCAAGGGGACGCCGGGGTTCATGGCTCCCGAGCAGCTGCAGGACGCCCCGCCCGACCCCGCGATGGACGTGCACGCGTTCGCCGCGCTGACGCTGTTCGCACTGCTCGGGGTCGACCCGCGGCGCCTGCCGCGGCCTGAGCAGTCCGACGGCTGGCGCTCGCTGCGCCGGCTCGTCCCGGGCGTGCCGGACGCGGCGTGGGCGGTGCTGCGGCGCGCGATGGACGTGGACCCCGCGCGGCGGCCGCCGCTGCACGCCGTGCGCGACGTCGTCGACGACCTGCCGCGCGCGGCGCCACCCGACGCCGGGGTCCCGCGGCCGGTGGCGGCGCGACCCGTCGGCGCTCGGCGGGCGGCGGCCGTGGGACCCGTCGACGCCGCACGGGCGCGGAGCGCGGCGCACCGCACGCCGACGGTCGGCGCGCGCCCGCCCGTCGGGCTCGTCGGTGCCGCGCTCGCGACGCTCGCCAGCCCGGCCGTGCTCGACCCGGACGGGCGGTGGATCTCGGCTCCCGTGCGTGCGGGGCAGGCGTCCGCCGCACCGGAGGTCCGGCGGAGCCTGAACCGCGGGGCGGCGGGGCCGCTGCTCGTCTGCGCCGGCCTCGCGGGGGCGACGAGCCTGCCGCGCGACCTCGTCGCGGTGTGCCGCACCAACGCGACGGCCCTCGCCACGGGCCGCGCGGAGCCCGACGCGGGCATGCCGGGCCTGCACTTCGGCGAGACGGGTGTGCTGCTCGCGCTGCACGCCGCGCGGCGCCGAGGGCTGGCGGCCTTCGGCGACGCCGACGTGCGCGACCTGTGGGACGCGGTGCTGGCCGACCCGGTGTGGTGGGACGTCACGCACGGCGCGGCGGGCGTCGCGGTGGGCCTGACCCGCCTCGCGCCGCTCGTCGACGACCCCGCCGCGCGGGCGCGCGCGCTGCGGCACCGGGACGCGCTCGTCGAGCGCCTCGTCGTGGCGCAGGAGCCCGACGGCTCGTGGGTGACGCCCGACGGCGTGCCCGGCATGTCGGGCGAGACGCTGACGGGGTACGCGCACGGCGTCGCGGGTGTCGGGCACGCGCTCGTGGTGCTCGCGCCGCACGTCGCCGACGCCGACCTCGCGCGGCGTGCCGTCGAGGCGGGCACACGGGCCGCGGCCTGGCTGCGCGACGGCGCCGGGCAGGCCGACGACGCACTGACGTGGCCGTACGGCGACCGGCACCCGGAGCACTGGCGGTGGTGGTGCCACGGCGCCCCCGGCATCTCCCGGCTGTTCGTGGCCCTCGCGGCGACGACCGGCGACCCCGAGCACGCCCGCACCGCACGGCGCTGCCTCGCGGGCGTCGACCCGGCGTTCGACCCCGCGAACCTCAGCCTGTGCCACGGCCTCGCCGGCGTCGCCGAGCTGCTGCTCGACGCGGGCGACACCCTCCACGACGACACGCTGCGCGACCGCGGCCGCGCGCTCGCCCGCACCGTCGCCCGCCGGCACCTGCGCGGCCGGCAGGACGTCTACTGGGTCGTCGAGGACCCCCAGGTCATCGGCGCCGACCTCATGGTCGGGCTCGCCGGGGTCGTGCACCTGCTCGCACGGGCAGGTGGTGTGCGGGGGCTGCCGCCGTGGGACGGGGTGGGGGCGACGGTCGGGACGTGAGGACGCGCTGGGCACCGGTGGGCGGGGTCGGCGCCGGTCGATCCGCCGCTCCGGCCGCGACCGCTTCGACGGCGGACCGACCGATTCAGGCTCATCGGTATCGGTAACCGAGAAGTCGCTGAGCCACCCCCTAACGTGCTTAAAGCACCTCCCAGCACTTCTCCTATCACCCTGTTTCGCTCGAGATCGCCCCACGCACAGCGGCCATACGCGCAACATCGGTCAGGATGTTCCAGCCCTCGGTACATTCCTAGCGCTCGGTTGGCCCGCTAACTCGTCGGCGCGATCCGTGCACAATGCGTGACCGAGTGTTGTACTCGGCGCGCATTCGTTCAAATTCTGTACGCCGGTCGCCCTGCGGCCGAATCATCTGCGCGAGATAAAGCGTGAGCCGAAACGACAGTTTCGGACTAATCTGCGGAGAAAGCAACTCGAGTCCCGAGCCTATTTTCACGATGGACCGACCGTGGCTCGGGATCTGCGGCACTGAGATTACGGTGTCCTGCAGCACCTGCATCGATCCCGGGTGCCCGGGCTACACAAGGACGGCATGCACGCCAACGCGCACTTGACCCTGGGTGAGGTTCGTGCCCGCTTACCTGATTCGTCGCGCGTGGGGCCAGGGGGACCTGAGCATCAAGCTGCTCGGTGACCTCGGCGTGGATGCTCGCGCGCAGGAGGAGGCGCGCCATGCGGCCGGGTACCTGTCGAAGTCGGTCGGCAAAGGCCTTCACCGACCTGGCGGCGCGGGTGCCGGAGATGCAACGGTACGACGCCGCTCAGGGGTTCAAGCCCGCAACGATGCCGGTGCGGGGCCGATCCCCCAATGGGTTTTGGCGCGGGTGTCGGAGGGCCAGGAACTGAGCCGGCGCGCTGCTGGCTCTCCTCGGACACCGATGACTGGGCCGCGCCGCCGGCTCGGTGGGTTCAATGGCGCCGGTGATCCTCGTGACCGTTCATCGCGAGGCGCTGGCTCGATGGGTGAAGCACTCCTGCACGGCGCAGAGTGTCCCGGTACGCGTGTCCGACCGTGCGGTGCTTGCCGGCGTAGACGTTCTGTTGGGACCCGGGGAGCGTCCGGACGCACGGCTTACCAGCGCCGAGCACAGGGCCGGTCGCCGCCGCGCCCCCACAACTGCCAGACCGGCTACACGCGCTCCGGGCCCGGCCCGCGCCTCCCGGGACCTGGCCTTGGTGACGACGGCTTGGTCGAGGAGCGCCTTGACGATGGCGACCTGCCGCAATGGGTTCAGGCCCCCCACGCCCCGCGTAGATCCTCGCCCCCAAGTAGTCCGCCGCCGCCTCCCGGTGCGTCATGTGAGCGAACGCTGCCCGGTTGACGTCCAGACGCCCTTGCGACGGGGCTGTGATGGTGACTTGCCAAGTTGTGCCAGCGGCTCACGGACCATCGTGGAAAGCAGCCAAAGGCAATGAGGAAGCGCCAGACTGCTTGACGGGCCGGCAAGTCGCGAGGATCGTGTCTCCCAAGGCCGACAACCGCCCCGACCACGGCGAAGTGACACATACGACCGCCGCCACGAAAGTCGATCCGAGTAGGCGCGTTGGGCCGGACCGGACGACTAACGAGCAGACCACCCGGTACGTGACAGCATCAGATATGCGAGGACACGGACATGCGATCAGAGATAACGAGAACACCACCCATCGCGGTGCGGCGTGCTCTGTGCAGCGAGGTCGGATTTCGATGCCCCATCAACGACTGCGGCAGCCCTTACCTCACGTTCCACCACTATCGACCAACCTGGCGAGTTCAGCGCCATCACAACCCCGAAGGCATGATCGCGTTATGCTCTGAGCACGCCGGAAAAGCCGACGGCAACTACTATCCTGACGAGTACCTCGACAGATTAAAATCCGAAGGAAGAGGCCGCTCCGAAGCGGTTCAAGGAACATTCGACTACCTGCGTCTCGACATGATTGCGAAGATCGGATCGAACGTCTACTACGACGTTGACACGCTCGTGGAAATTAACGGGGAGCCGGCGGTATATTTCGGTCGCGACGCCGCAGGATACCTCCTGCTTAATATCAACCTACCGGCGCCTGAGGGTGGCTCTCGGGCCAGACTGGAGAACAACGTTTGGACAGTCGACCCTGGGGCTGAACGTATCGACTGCCCACCTCGAGGGCGTCACATCAGGGTAGATTTCGAAGATGGAGATGGCTTCTATGTCGGATTTACGGAGTACCCCAACGCCGCAACCTACTCGGCGAAGAACCCCAGTGGACGTACACTAATTGATTCTCTGAGCTTTCCTGTCGTCGTCGCAGAATTCTGGGAGCGATCGGGGAGCCATCTTATCGAGTTCGGAAGAAATACAACGAGATTCCCTTCCTCGCGCGGCTCGATTGCAGGCTCCCTGTTCATTGGAGGCCCCGTAGGAATCTCCTATAATAGTCCACCATCTCCCGCCTTGCTCAGTAGTCTTAATCGAGCACTGGAGGACTTCAACGGGCGCAGCAGCTCGCTCTGAAGAATGCTCCCATCTTCGGAATAGAAGCACGCAAGAGTCGGTTATGTATGCCCGCGCGTGCGACTTATAGACTGCGGCACATCACGGTGATGCGAACTTTATTACGTGAGTTTTCGCCAAGAGGACAGCCCCTACAGGCACCTCCTCTATACCCTCCGAGAGGGCAAATCTTCGAGTTTTACTGTGCACCATCGCCACCCCGCTCCTAGCACGCGCGAGCAGTGCACGTCACGAAGCGCTCCATCTCGATCACGGGTGGCGTATCGGGCCCGCTTGCGCACCGCAGCGCCGTCGGCGTGCCGGTCGTCGCAACTCGTGCGCCGCCCAGTCTCGCAGCGCACCGCCACCGCGCCCGCCGACCCCGGGCGAAGGCGTCGTCACTGGAAGTCCCGCGACCGGCTCCGGACCTTCAACGACAGCGGGCTGAGGTGCTCGGCGACGAGGTTCGTCGCGCCGTCGGCCTTCTCCAGGCGTCCCCGCACGACCATCGCCTTGGCGGTGCGCGCGGTGCGGCGGAACCGTTGCCACAAGCCTGCGGAGCACACGACGTTGAGCAGGCCCGTCTCGTCCTCCAGGGACAGGAACGTCACGCCCTGCGCGGTGCCGGGGCGCTGGCGGTGCGTGACGACCCCCGCGACGGCGATGCGCCGCCCCTCCTCGGTGCGGAACACCTGCTCGACGCGCAGCACGCCCGCCTCGTCGAGCCCGTCGCGGACGAACTGCGTGGGGTACGAGTCGACCGACACGCCCGTGGCCCACACGTCGGCCGTCGCGACCTCGACGTCCGACAGCCCCGGCAGCGTCGGGGCCGTGACGCCCACAGCGACGCCGGGCAGCGTGTCGGGACCCTCCTGCGCGAGCGCACCCGCCGCCCACAGGCCCGAGCGCCGGTCGACGCCCATGCCCTCGAGCGCACCGGCCGTCGCGAGCGCCTCGAGCTGCGCGGTCGTGAGCTGCACGCGCTGCACCAGGTCGTGCAGGTCGACGAACGGGCCGCGCGCGGTGCGCTCGTCGACGAGCGCCCGCGCGACCGGTTCGCCGATCGTGCGGATCTGCGTGAGCCCCTGCCGCACCGCGAGCGACCGCGGCGCACCGCCCGCGGCGCCCGTGCGGACGCCCGGCTCGCGCACCGGCCCCGTGCCGCTGGGCATCGGGACGAGCGGCGGCTCGCCACCCGGCGGCGTGGGCCCGACGCGTTCGACGACCGCGAGCACGTCGGACGCCTGCACGTCGGGGCGCAGCACCTCGACGCCGTGGCGGCGCGCGTCGGCAGCGAGGGACTGCGGCGAGTAGAACCCCATGGGCTGCGCCGCGAGCAGACCCGCGTAGAACGCGGCGGGGTGGTGCACCTTGAGCCACGAGCTCGCGTACACGAGGAACGCGAACGAGTACGCGTGCGACTCGGGGAACCCGAAGTCCGCGAACGCCTTGAGCTTGTCGAAGATCTGCTCGCGCACGTCCGGCTCGATGCCGTTGCGCGCCATGCCCGCCATGAGGCGATCGCGCATCGCCTCCATGCGTTCCATCGACCGCTTCGAGCCCATCGCGCGGCGCAGCTGGTCGGCCTCGGCGGGCGTGAAGTCGGCGACGTCGATGGCCATCTGCATGAGCTGCTCCTGGAACAGCGGCACGCCCAGGGTCTTGCCGAGCGACTTCTCCAGCAGCGGATGCAGGTACGTGACCTTCTCGCGGCCCTTGGCGCGGTTGATGAACGGGTGCACCGACCCGCCCTGGATGGGCCCCGGCCGGATGAGCGCGACCTCCACGACGATGTCGTAGAACTTCTCGGGCCGCAGGCGCGGCAGCGTGCCCATCTGCGCGCGGGACTCCACCTGGAACACGCCGACCGTGTCGGCCGCCGACAGCAGCGCGTACACCGCCGGGTCCTCGTGCGGCAGGCCGTGCAGGTCGAGCGTCACGCCCTCGTGCTTGCGCACCTCGGTGAACGCGAGCCGCAGCGCCGTGAGCATGCCGAGCCCCAGCAGGTCGAACTTCACGAGCCCCGCGTCGGCGCAGTCCTCCTTGTCCCACTGCAGGACCGTGCGGCCCTCCATGCGCGCCCACTCCACGGGGCACACCTCGATGACCGGCCGGTCGCACATCACCATGCCGCCCGAGTGGATGCCCAGGTGCCGCGGCAGCCGCAGGAACCGCTCGGCCAGGTCGATGACGTGCTCCGGGATGTCCTCGGATTCCGCGGCCGACGGCGGCAGGTGCGTGGGCACGACGTCGTGGTTGTCGGCCGTCGGGCGGCCCGGGACCTCGTGCGACGGGCCGACCGGCCCCGAGCGCGTCAGGTGCCACCACGGGCTCGGCTTCTCCTGCCCGCGCAGGCTCCCCCACCGCTCGATCGACCCGCTCCACGCGTCCTGCTGCCCCACGTCGTACCCGAGGGCGCGCGCGGCGTCCCGCACAGCCGAGCGCGGACGGTAGGAGATGACGTTGGCGACCTGCGCGGCGTGCGCGCGGCCGTGCGTCGCGTAGACGTGCTGGATGACCTCCTCACGGCGCGCGGACTCGATGTCGACGTCGATGTCGGGCGGCCCGTCGCGCTCGGGCGCGAGGAACCGCTCGAACAGCAGCCCGTGCGCGACCGCGTCGACGGCGGTGACGCGCAGCACGTAGCAGACCGCCGAGTTCGCGGCCGAGCCGCGCCCCTGCGCGAGGATCCCGTTCCGCCGGCAGAAGTCGACCAGGTCGTACACGACGAGGAAGTACCCGGGGAACCCGAGGTCCTCGATGACGCGCAGCTCGTGCTCGAGCTGCGCGTACGCGCCGGGCACCCGCTCGGCGTCCGGCGGGCCGTACAGCTCGTGCGCGCCGCGGCGCACGAGCTCGCGCAGCCACGACGCCTCGGTGTGCCCGGGCGGCACCGGGTACGGCGGCAGGCGCGGCGCGACGAGCGACAGGTCGAACGCGCACTCCGCCGCGAGGTCCGCCGCGGCGGCCACTGCGCTCGGGTGCCGCCGGTGCAGGTGCAGCATCTCGACGGCCGAGCGCAGGTACCCGGTCGGCCCGCCGGGCAGCCAGCCGTCGAGGTCGTCGAGCGACGAGCGCGCGCGCACGGCCGCGAGCGCCTGCGCGAGGTCCGCGTCGCGCTCGGTCGCGACGTGCGCGTTGCCCGTCGCGACCAGCGGCAGACCCGCGGTCGCGGCCAGCTCGGCGAGCGCGTCGGCGCGGTCGGTGTCGTACGCGTCGCCGTGCATCGTCGTCTCGACGGCCACGTTGTCGCGCCCGAACAGTGCGACCAGCCGGTCGAGCTCGACGCGCGCTGCGTCGAGCCCGTCCGGTGCGACGCCGAGCACGCCCGACGGGTCGCCGCCCGCGAGCGCGCGCCGCACGGCACCCTTGCGGCAGCCCGTGAGCACGAGCCACTGCCCGGCGGCGGCCTCGGCGAGCTCCTCGAGCCGGTACTCGGCGGCGCCCTTGCGCCCGGTGCGCAGGTGCCCCTCGGCGATCGCGCGGGACAGCGCGCGGTACCCGTCGGGGCCGCGCGCGAGCACGAGCAGGTGCGACGCGCGCGGGTCGGGCACGCCCGTGGGGGCGTCGAGCACGGGCGGGCCGGGGGTCGGGCGCTTCTCGCGCGGGTGGCGGCGCGGGTCGGGTGCGGGCAGGTGCAGCTCGGCGCCGAACACCGTGGGCAGCCCCACGGACCGCGCGGCCTGCGCGAACCGCACGACGCCGTACAGCCCGTCGTGGTCGGTGAGCGCGAGCGCGGACAGGCCGAGGCGCGCGGCCTCGGCCGCCATCTCCTCGGGCTGGCTCGCGCCGTCGAGGAAGCTGAACGCCGAGTGCGCGTGCAGCTCGGCGTACCGCGGGGGCCACGCGGCACGGTCGGACGCCCCGCGAGCGGACGCGGTGCGGGCGGGCGCGGCGCCAGCAGGCGCGGTGCGGCGGTCGGGCCCGCCGGGCACGGGTCGCTCAGTCATACCCGGCCTCGCACGTCCAGGCGCCGTCGGCGTGCGTGAGCAGCACGGCTCCCCCGTCGTCGAACGCGACCTGCAGGTGCGCGCGCACGCGCGGCGGCGTGCCGGGGTGGGCCCACCAACGGTCGGTCAGGAGCCACGGCCCGGCCCAGCCGGTGACCACCCGCGCACCGGAGGCACGTGCGCCCGCTCCCCGACCCTCGCGTGCGCCCCGACCCTCGCGCGATCCCAGGCCGTCACGCGCAGCACCGGGCGCACGACGGCCCGCGGCGGGCTCGTCGGGTCGGGGCGCGAGGACCCGCACGGTCCCGAGCGGCGCGCTGAGCAGGCCGCGGGCGTCGACGCGCACGGGCTCGCCGCGCACGTCGCGGACGTCGACGCGCACGGGGTCGACCAGCACGGTCGCGGGCGCGGGGTCGGGCAGCCGCCCGGGCCACGGCCGGTCGACGGGCCGCGGCGGGTCGCTCTGCTCGCCCCACGGCCGCACGTGCACCTGGTCGCGCACGTCGCGTCCGCCCTGCAGGGTCGCGGTGAGCACGCCGGCCCCGCCGACGATGCTCTGCGCGCGCTCGAGCGCGCGGTGCGCACGCAGGTCACCGCCCGACGGCCCGCCCCACAGCTGCGTGGCCTCGGCCCCGGCGGGGGCGACGTCGAGCGCGGTGAGGGTGAGCCGCACGAGCGCGACGGGCGCGACGTCGTCGAGGTGGTCGACGTCGGCGGGGACGTCCCGCGCGTCCGCGCCGCCACGCCCCGGGGTGCGGCCGGCCGCGCGCTCCTGCTCGCGGACCTCGCGGCGCCGGTCGCGCGCGGTCGCGACGGCCGAGGCCGTGAGCCACCCGTCGAGCTGCCAGCGGATCCGGTCGGTGATGCGCGCGGCCGCGAGCGCGCCCCACCCGCCCAGGTCGGTGCGCCACGTGCGGACCAGCTCGGTGCCGTCGTCGGTGCGCGCCGCGACCTGCAGGCGCCCGCACGTGACGGACCGCGCGACGAGGTCGGCGTGCAGCTCCTCGGCGAGCCGGCGCCCCGCGAACGCCGCGGTGTCGACGCGGTCGACGGGCGGGTCGAGGTCGGCGCTCACCTCGAGGTCGGCCTCGGGGCGGCGCCGTGCGGGCGGCCGCTCGTCGAGCCCGCGCGCCAGGGTGTGCGCCCACGTGCCGCGGCGGCCGAAGCGTGCGTGCACGTCAGGGGCGGGCAGCGCCGCGAACGCACCGAGCGTGCGCAGCCCGAGGCGGTGCAGCAGGTCGACGAGCGCGGCGACCTCGACGGCCTGCTCGGGCCCGGTCGTGGCGTGCACGAGCTCGGTGACGCCGTGCGCCGCGAGGAACACGGCCGACGCGCCGGGCTCGACGACGGCCCCGCTGCGCGCCGCGAGCACGGCCGCGAGCAGCCCGTCGGCCGTCCCGACGCCGCACTCGTGCCCGGTGGCGCGCGCGACCGCGTCGACGATCCGCTCGGCGAGCGCCTCCTCCGACCCGTGGTACCGCGACGCCCCGCCCGCGGGCAGCAGCAGCAGACCGGGCCGCGCGACCTCGACGCCCGCGACGACGGTCTCGGTCGCGGCCGCGACGGGCTCGAACAGCCGCGCGTCGCGCGCGTCGTCGGCGGGCAGCAGCACGAGCTCGGGACACACGCCCTGCGCCTGGCGGCGGCGCATGCCGCGACGCACGCCGTCGGCGCGCGCGAGCGCGGACACGGCGGTGACGCGTCGGCCGTCGTGCACCGCGGACGGCACGTCGACGGGGACCTCGTCGGCCGTCATCGCCGCGACCACGGGCCAGTCGGGCACCCACACCACCGTCGTGCGCGTGCTCATCCGACCAGCCGCAGTCCGCCGGCCGCCGGGGTGCGGCGGCGCACGGGTCCGGCGGGCACGTGCTCACCGGGCGGCGCGAACGGCAGCACGACGTCGGCGGACGTGGGGACGGCCGCGCTGCCGCGGCCGGTGCGGCGGACCGTGAGCGCGCACGTGCGCAGCCGCCCGTCGCCCGCGCCGACGCCCGACCACCGGGCCGCGCCGGCCTCGAGCACGACGTGCGCACCGGGCCACGCGACGGTCGTCACGAGGGCGGCGCCGCGCTCGCGCGCGCGGGCGGACAGGCGGCGCCGGTCGGCGTCGGCGAGGGGCGCGTCGGGGCCGACGAGCACGACGTCGATGCCGTCGACGAGCGCCGCGAGCACGGTCGCGGCGTCGGGCCCGGGGTCCGGCACGAGTGCGAACCGCGCGAGGTCGACCCCGGCCTGGGCGGCGGCGAGCAGCCCGAGGCGCGGGTGCCCCACGGCGACCGCCCACGCACCCGACGCGCACGCGTGCGCGAGCACGCCGAGCGCGAGCGACGTCGAGCCGAGCACGGTGGTGGTCGCGCCGCGGCGCAGGCCGTCGGGCAGCAGGTCCGCGAGGGGCGGCGGCACGGGCAGCGGCGGGCGCTCGCTCGTGAGCAGCGACGTGCGGCGCGTCGGCGCGTCCTCAGTGAGCACGGTGGGCACGGCGGGCACTGCCGACGACTGCGTGGACACGGGCGCGCCGTCGGGCACCGGGCGGACGCCGGCCAGGTGCTCGGCCCGCTCGCGCAGCACGTCGTGCACGTCGCCCCGGGGCTCCGTGGCCGCGGGCGACGTGACGACGCGCGCGGTCGGCGCCGCGACGCGCGCGGGCAGGTCCGCGGCCGTCTCCCCCGCCGACGCGGGAGCGCCCGGGGCTGTCGGGTCCGGGGCCGTCGGGCGCGCGGCGGTCGAGCGCGCGGCCGCGCGCGCCGCGGGGGACGGCGTCGCGACGGTCTCGCCGACCGCGAGCTCCCCGGTCAGCACGCTGCGGGCACCCGTCCGCCGTTCGGCGGCCGCGAGCGCGGCACGCGCGCGTGCCACCCGCTCGAGGGTGCTCGTCCCCGTCACGCTGCTCCCACCCCTCGTCCCGCACCACCACCGACCGGCTCGCCCGCGGCGTCGGACGCGCGCCGCCGGCCCCCTGACGACGACGGGCGCCCGACCCGCGGATCGAACACGTGTTCGATGATGCCAGTACACGCTGACACCGCGGAGGTGTCAATCCGGCCGAGACCCCCGCCACGTGGAGGGGCCGGGTGAACCGTGGGAGGTCCCGGATCGCCACCCTCGGACAGCGGTACGGTTTGACGGATCCATCAACCCGTCATCCCGGAGCACCCCGTGCCGCTGCACGCCCTCGGCGTCGACCGCCCCCTCGCGGAGGTCAAGGCCGACCTGTTCAAGGCCCTCGCCCACCCCGTCCGCGTCCGCACGCTCGAGCTCCTGGTCGAGCGCGACCGCCAGGTCAGCGAGCTGCTCGCCGAGCTCGGCCTCGAGGCCTCGCACCTGTCCCAGCACCTCGCGGTGCTGCGCCGCGCGGGCGTCGTCACCGCGCGCCGCAGCGGCAACGCCGTGCACTACGCGCTCGCGCTGCCCGCGGTCGCCGACATGCTCGCCGCTGCCCGCGCCGTGCTCGTCGACGCCGCGACCCACCACCGCGACCTGCTCGACGGCGCCGCCGACGACGCCCCGGACGCCGCCGCACAGGCCGGCGCCCCCGCCGCGCAGACCGGCACCCCCGCCGGCCCCGCCCGCACCACGGAGGCCTGAGCCGTGACCGCGCCGACCTCCCCGGCGCCCGCCGCCCGCACGACGCCGCCCACCACCGTCGCGCGCCTGCGCGACCTGCTGCCGCGCCGCACCGACTACGCCGACCTGCCGCGATCGTGGCGTCAGGACCTGCTCGCGGGGCTCACGGTCGCGATCGTCGCGCTGCCGCTCGCGCTGGGGTTCGGCGTGTCCTCGGGCCTCGGTGCGGCCGCGGGCCTCGTGACCGCCGTCGTCGCGGGGGCCGTCGCGGCCGTGCTCGGCGGCTCGCACCTGCAGGTCAGCGGCCCGACGGGCGCGATGACGGTCGTGCTGCTGCCCGTTGTCGCGCGCCACGGCGCCGAGACGGTGCCGGTCGTCGCGATCATGGCCGGCGGGATCGTCGTGCTCGCGGCCGCGCTCGGCATCGGCCGGCTCGTCGCGTACATCCCGTGGCCCGTCGTCGAGGGCTTCACGTTCGGCATCGGCGTGGTCATCGCGCTGCAGCAGGTGCCGCTCGCGCTCGACACGCCGCGCGCCGAGGGCGAGAACGCGGGGCTCGTGGCGCTGCGCACGCTCGCCGACGTCGACTGGGGCCGGACCGTCGCCCCGCTCGCGCTCGTCGCGCTCGTCGTCGCCGTCATGGTCGTGCTGCCGCGTCTGCACCGTGGCGTGCCGGCCTCGCTCGTCGCGGTCGTCGCGGCCACGCTCGTCGCCGAGGTCGGTGGCCTGGACGTCGACCGCATCGGCGCGCTGCCCAACGGCCTGCCGGCACCGCACCTGCCGGTCGTGGACCTGGAGACCACGAGCGCGCTGTTCTCGTCGGCGCTGGCCGTCGCGGCGCTCGCGGCGCTCGAGTCGCTGCTGTCCGCGCGGGTCGCCGACGGCATGGCCGACGACATCGGGCGCACGCGGCCCAACCGCGAGCTGTTCGGGCAGGGCGTCGCCAACGTCGCGTCGGGCCTGTTCGGCGGCCTGCCCGCGACCGGTGCCATCGCGCGCACCGCCGTCAACGTCCGCTCGGGTGCGCGCACGCGCGTCGCGGCGCTCGTGCACGCAGGCGTGCTCACCGCGATCGTGTACCTCGCGGCGCCGCTCGTGGGTCGCGTGCCGCTGTCGGCGCTGGCCGCGGTGCTGCTCGTGACGGCCGCGCGCATGGTCGACCTGGGCACGGCGCGCGCGATCTGCCGGTCGGGCCGGGCGGGCGCGCTCGTGTTCGGCGTGACCCTCGCGGTGACCGTCGTGTTCGACCTCGTCATGGCCGTCGAGGTGGGCGTCGCGGTCGCCGCGGTGCTCGCGCTGCGCGCCGTGGCCCGCAGCAGCGGCCTGCACCGCGAGCCCCTGCCGGGCGCGTCGGAGGACGAGGTCACGGCCGACACCGAGCGCGCGCTGCTGCACGAGCACATCGCGGTGTACCGGATCGACGGCGCGCTGTTCTTCGCCGACGTGCGGCAGTTCCTCGACGAGCTCGCGCTCGTCACCGACGTGCGCGTCGTCGTGCTGCGCCTGGGCAACGTCCGGGTCCTCGACACGAGCGGCGCCAACGCGCTCGCCGAGATCGTCACCGACCTGCGCCGGCGCGGCGTCGTCGTGCTGCTCAAGGGCCTGCGCCCCGAGCACCGGCGGCTCGCGGAGAGCGTCGGTGTGCTGACGGCCGTCGGGCCCGCGCACCACGTGTTCGACGACCTCGACGCCGCGCTCGAGCACGCGCGGACGCACGTGCACCGCCCCCACGACGCGGACCGGGCCGCCTGAGCCGGCGGGGCCCGAACCGGCGGGCCGGAACCGAGCAGACCGACCCGGCGTCAGGCACGCCGGGTAGCCTGCCGCGCATGACCACCGCACTCGGGACCCTCACCTGGGAGCGGGCCGTCGACCGCCCCGACCTGCTGGCCGCGAGCACGCACGCCGCGATCAGCGGGTGGGCGGCAGTCGAGCCCGCCGTCGCCGACGCCGTCGTCGTCACGCCGATCGACCCGGACCTCGCCGACACCGCGGCCATGACCGAGGCGTACGACCTGCCGCTGGTCGCGTCGGTCAACTGCGTGCTCGTCGCGGGCCGACGCGAGGGCGTCGAGCGCACGGCCGCGTGCCTCGTGCGCGCGACCACGCGCGCCGACGTCAACAACGCCGTCAAGCGCCTGCTCGACGTCCGCAAGGCGTCGTTCCTGCCGATGGACCGCGCGACCGCCGAGTCCGGCATGGAGTACGGCGGCATCACGCCGCTGGGCCTGCCGGCGGGCTACCGCGTGCTCGCCGACGCGGCCGTGGGCGGCGACGACCTCGTGATCATCGGCAGCGGCGTGCGCCGCTCCAAGATCGCCCTGCCCGGGTCGCTGCTGCTGCGCGCACCGGGCGTCGAGGTCGTCGACGGGCTCGCGATCGGCTGACCCGGCCGCGAGCCGGCGGTCTCAGACGCGTGTCGCCCAGAACGCGACGGCCGCGGCCGCGGCGACGTTGAGCGAGTCGACCCCGCCCGCCATGGGGATGCGCACGGTCAGGTCCCCGGCCGCGACGGTCGCGGGCTTGAGCCCGTGCCCCTCGGCGCCCAGCACGAGCGCGAGCCGCTCGGGCGGGTCGGCCACGAGCTCGTCGAGCGTGATCGCGTCGTCCGACAGCGCGAGCGACGCCGTCACGAACCCCGCGTCGCGCAACGTCGCGACGCCCTCGGGCCACGGGTCGATGCGCGTCCACGGCACCTGGAACACCGTGCCCATCGACACGCGCACCGACCGCCGGTACAGCGGGTCGGCGCACCGCGGCGTCACGAGCACGGCGTCGACGCCCAGCGCGGCGGCCGACCGGAACGCGGCGCCGACGTTCGTGTGGTCGACGACGTCCTCGAGCACCGCGACGCGGCGGGCACCGGCACCGTCGCGCGCACCCGCCAGCACGTCGGCGACCGGGCGCAGCGCGGGCCGGTGCATCGCCGCGAGCGCACCGCGGTGCACGTGGAAGCCCGTGATCGCCTCGAGCACGGGCTCGTCGGCGAGGTAGACGGGGACGGCGTCGTCGCCCGGCAGGTCGGCGAGCACCGCCTCGAGCTCGGGCAGCCAGCGCGGCGCGATGAGCACCGACCGCGGCCGGTGCCCGGCGCGCAGCGCACGTGCGACGACGGTCGAGCTCTCGGCGATGTACAGGCCGTTCGCCGCCTCGACCCGCAGGCGCAGCGCGACGTCGGTGAGGCCGACGTAGTCGGTCAGTCGCGGGTCGTCGCGGTCGGTGACGGGCTGGACGTCGGCACGGGACACGCGGTCATCCTCCCAGGTCGGCGCGGTGCCGATCGTGCGCGTCGCCCGACGACGCGGACCCGCGCGGGGCCGTCGTCAGGCCGCGACCTGACGTCGCACGGCCCGCCCGCCGAGCACCGCGACGACCGCGCCGCCGACCGCGACGACCGGCACGAGCAGGAACGCGGTGTGCGTGCCGAACGCGTCGGCGAGCGCGCCGAGCAGGAACGGCGCGATGCCGATCGCGACGGCGCCCGCGAGCGTCGCGTGCGACTGCGCGCGGTCCCCGCGGCCGGGCGACGCGGCGAGCAGCAGCGAGATCGACAGCGGGTAGTGCGCGCCGTAGCCGAAGCCCGCGACGACCAGCCCCGCGAGCGCGACGGCCGGCACGGTCGCGGTCCACAGCACCGCCCACCCGACGATCGCGATGCCGAACGACGCCGCGAGCAGGTGCGCCGGGTGGATGCGCAGCGACAGCGGCCCGACCACGAAACGCATCGCCGACATGCCCGCGACCAGGCCGGCGGTGGTCGCGGTCGCGATGCCCGCGCCCGCGCCGGTCTGCGTGAGCACGAGGTCGGTGGCCCAGTAGGTCGTGGCGTTCTCGAGCGCGATGGCCGCGACGACCGCGACGAGGAACAGCGCGGCGGCGCCGACGGGCCGACGCCGGGCCGGGGGCACGACCGCCGGGAGGGTCGCGCCGTCGCCGGGCGCGGTGCCCTCGGGCACGACGTCGGCGACCGCGGGCGTCGTCGAGCCCGCCGGCGAGCCCGTCGCCGCGCCCGCGGCACGGCCGCGACGGCGCAGCCCCGGCAGCGAGTCGGAGACGGGCAGCCGCGCGACGAGCGTCGCCGCGACGACCGCGAGCAGGATCGTCACCGCGACGCCGGGCCGCCAGCCCCACCCGGCGGTGACGGCCGCGCCCACCGCGAGCGGCCCGACAAGCCCGACCGACGACCCGACGCCGTTGGCCTCGGTGATCGCGGCGGACGCCGCGGGTCCGGTGTGCTCGGCGAGCCCCACCTGCGTCGCGGCGATCATGACGTTGCCGCCGACGGCGGCGACGACCATCGCGGGCAGCGTCCACGCGAGCGTCGGCCCGAGCAGCAGCCCGGCGACCCCGACGGTGAGCAGCAGCGTCGCCGAGACGATCGCGCCGCGGCGTCCCAGGACCCGCACGGCACGCGGCGTCAGCGGCGCCGCGAGCAGACCGCCGACGGCCATCGCGGTGCCGTGCAGCCCGGCCTGCGCGGCGGTGATGTCGAGCTCGTCGGCGAGCAGCGGCACCGACGGGTTGAAGCTGTACAGCATCCAGCCCCACACGGTGAACGGTGCGTACAGGCCGACGGTGAGCCGGTCGCGGACGAGCCGCGGGCGTGCGGGGGGCATACGACGAGCATCGACCGCGCCGTGAGCCCGCTCGACGTCCGACGCGCGTGACGTGCGCCTCACCGCGCGCCGCGGCACGCCGCCCGTCGCACGCCTCCCGCGGTGCGTCACCGCACGGTCACGAGCGTCTCCGCGTCGTCGCCCTCCTCGACCGTGACGTCGTGCCACGCGCCACCTGCCTCGACCGCGTACCGCCCGGGCAAGCCCTGCACCTGCACGCGTCCGTCCGCGTCGGCGGTGACGGTCGTCGGCGCGAGCCACCACTCGCCGCGCACCAGGCCGCGCAGCGCGTCGTACGCGGGCTTCGGCGTGCCGTCCTCGGTGACCAGGCCGCCCGGGGCGTGCAGCCACATGCCGTGGTCGGACAGCCCCCAGTACGTCACGGCCTGCACGCGCGGGTCGGCGACGAGCGTGCGGTAGTGCGCGACGACGTCGTCGGCCTGCCGGTCGAGCCCGTCCGGCGTCGACGGCCAGCGCTCCACCCGGTGGTCGTTGAGGTCGACGATGTCGCGCGGCATGAGGTCGCCCGACAGGATCGTGGTCTCCGTGAGGTGGAGCGGCAGGCCGAACCGGCCGAACCGCTCGAGCACGTCGAGCGTCTTGTCCCGCCCCCACGCGCCCTTGTGCATGTGGGACTGCAGCCCGAGCGCGTCGATGCGGACGCCGGCGGCCAGGCACTCCTCGACCAGGTGCTCGTAGTCCGCCGACATGTCGAAGTCGTTGAGCAGCAGCGTCGCCGCGGGGTTCGCGGCACGCGCCTCGTCGAACGCGAGCTGCACCATCGGCACGCGGCCCTGCGTCGCCGCGACGCGCGTGACGGCGTTGGTGTCCTTGTCGAACACGGGCATGATCACGACCTCGTTGATCGCGTCCCACGTGTCGACGAGCCCGGCGAACTCCCCCGCGTCGCGGCGCACGCGCTCGCGCAGCAGGCGCAGCACCTCGTCGTCCGGCAGCGGCTCGAGCCACCGCGGCGCGACCGTGTGCCACACCAGGGGGTGCCCCTTGACCCGCGCGCCGCGCGACACGTAGTGCTCGGCGGCGGCGCGCAGCGCGGCCGTGCGCGTGCGGCCGCGCTCGGGCTCGAACGTGCCCCAGTAGAACGGCAGCGTCGCGGTGTCGAACACGTCGAACCACAGCGCGTCGAGCCGGTCGAGCAGCGCGTCCTCGCCCGGGGCGGGCGTGCGTCCCGACAGGCGGCGCCACGCGCGCTCGGTCTCGTCGAACCCGATGCAGCCGAACGCGATCGCGTGGCCGCGCTGCTCGACGCGCACGGACGCGCCGGCGAGCGGACGCCCGGCGGGGTCCACGAGCCGCACGGTGCGGCGGTGCGCGCGGTGCGCGAGCTCGGGGTCGCGGGTGACGGCGGCCCGCGCGACGGCGGCGGGTGCGACGGGGGTGGGCACGGACGGGGCGGGCACTGCGCTCATGCGACTCCTTCGTACGCGACGGGCGACGGCTCCGGCGCCCGTGCCCAGCCTGTCATGCCCCGATGCGCAGGACCCAGGTGGCGAGCGTCGTGACGGTGAGCGTGACGAGCAGGACGGACGCGACGCTCAGCGGCGCACCGGCACGCACCATGTCGGGCACGCGCACGTACCCCGAGGAGTAGGCGATCGCGTTGGGCGGGGTCGCCGCGGGCATCATGAACGTGCACCCGGCAGCGAGCGCGACCGGCACGGCGAGCAGCAGCGGGCCGTGACCCAGCGCGACGCCCACGGTGCTCATGATCGGCAGCAGCGTCGCGGCGGTCGCGGTGTTCGACATGAACTCGGTCATCGCGACGGTCAGCACGCACACCACGGCCACGACGACGAACGTCGGCAGCCCGCCGAGCCCGTGGGCACGCTCCCCGATCCACACCGACAGCCCGGACGCGGTGATCTGCGACGCGAGCGCGAGCCCGCCGCCGAACAGCAGCAGGATCCCCCACGGCAGGTCGCGCGTGTCCGACCAGTCGAGCAGGCGCCCGCCGCACGGCTCGCCCGACGGCAGCAGGAACAGCAGCACCGCGACGACGACGGCCACGACCTCGTCGGTCACGGGCGTGCCTCGCCAGATCAGCGGCAGCGCGATCCACGACGTCGCCGCGAGCGCGAACACCGCGACGACGCGTCGCTGCGGGTGCCCCATCGGACCGAGCCGGTCGAGCTCGGCACGCACCACCGAGTCGTCCTCGCACAGCGGTGCGGGGTCGAACCGGAACACGACGCGCGTGAGCACGAGCCACGCGAGCAGCAGGAACACGATCGACAGCGGCAGGCCCACCGCCATCCACTGCCCGAAGCCGATCTCGATGCCGTACGTCTCAGACATGTACCCGACGAGCAGCGCGTTGGGCGGGCTCGCGATCACCGTGCCGAACGAGCCGATGGTCGCGGCGTACGCGATGCCGAGCATGAGCGCGGCGGACAGCCGCCGGTCGACCTGGCCGCGCTCACGGCTCAGCAGCGTCAGCACCGACACGCCGATCGGCAGCATCATGACGGCCGTCGCGGTGTTCGACACCCACATGCTCAGCAGCGCCGTGGCGACCATCATGCCGAGCACGAGCCGGCGCGGCGCGGTGCCGACGAGGCGCACGACGCCGAGCGCGATGCGCAGGTGCACGTCCCAGCGCTGCAGCGCGATCGCGAGCACGAACCCGCCGAGGAACAGGAAGATCACCTTGTTCGCGTACGGCGCGGCGACGTCGGCGACGGGTGCGACGCCCGCGACGGGCAGCACGACGAGCGGCAGCAGCGCGGTGACGGCGAGCGGCAGGGCCTCGGTCATCCACCACACGCCCATGAGCACGAGCGTCGCAGCGGTGACGGCACCGGCGTGGTCGGGCATGCCCGCGGCCGCGGCCGGCATGTCGGGCATGACGACGGCGACGAGCACCGCGAGCGCGGGCCCGACGACGAGCCCCACGGTGGACCGGCTGGGGCGCCGCAGCCGCTCCGCCCGCGGGAGAGCTCTCCCGCGCCGGCGGTCGTCCGACGGGTGCGGGGGTGCGGCGGCGGTGGCGGAGCTGATGGGTCGACCTCTTCGTCACGGGGGCGGGCGTGTCGTCTCCCCCTCGACGCTAGGCGCGCGACCGTCTCGCCACGTGGGACCTTCGGGCGCGCCGGGCCTCGCGCACCCGCCGTGCCGCTGCCCGCCCCACGTCGACGCCGACGGACAGCACGACGGCTCGACGGACAGGGGCGTGCACCTGTCCGTCGAGCCGTGCGGCCGTCCGTCGCGGGGGCCGGGGCGCGCGGCCCCGCCCCCGCGGCGGGTCAGTCGACCGGGGCCGTGGCCGCGGCGAACTGGCTCTCGTAGAGCCGCGCGTACGCGCCGCCCGCCGTGAGCAGCTCGTCGTGCGAGCCCTTCTCGACGATCCGGCCGTGCTCCATCACGAGGATCACGTCGGCGTCGCGGATCGTCGACAGCCGGTGCGCGATCACGAACGAGGTACGCCCGGCGCGCAGCGCGTTCATGGCGTGCTGCACGAGCACCTCGGTGCGCGTGTCGACCGAGCTCGTGGCCTCGTCGAGGATGAGGATCGCCGGGTCCGCGAGGAACGCGCGCGCGATCGTCAGGAGCTGCTTCTCCCCCGCCGAGACCGTGCCGCCCTCGTCGTCGATCACCGTGTCGTAGCCGTCGGGCAGCGTGCGCACGAACCGGTCGACGTGGGTCGCGACGGCGGCCTCGACGATCTGCTCGTGCGTCGCGCCGTCCACGCCGTAGGCGATGTTCTCGGCGATCGTGCCCTCGTACAGCCAGGTGTCCTGCAGGACCATGCCCATCTGCGAACGCAGCGCGTCGCGCGTGAGCTCCCGCGTGTCCACGCCGTCGAGCGTGATCCGCCCCGAGTCGACCTCGTAGAACCGCATGATGAGGTTGACGAGCGTGGTCTTGCCCGCACCGGTGGGCCCGACGATCGCCACGGTCTGGCCGGGCTCGGCGACGACCGACAGGTCCTCGATGAGCGGCACGTCGGGCTCGTAGCGGAACGACACGTCCTCGAACGCGACGCGCCCGCGCACGGGCTGCGGCAGCGCGGCGGGCGCCGCCGGGTCGGGCGACTGCTCGTCGGCGTCGAGCAGCTCGAACACCCGCTCGGCCGACGCGACGCCCGACTGCAGCAGGTTCGCCATCGACGCGATCTGCGTGATCGGCTGCGTGAACTGCCGGCTGTACTGGATGAACGCCTGCACGTCGCCGAGCGTCATGGTCCCCGACGCGACCCGCAGACCGCCGACCACCGCGATGATCAGGTAGTTGATGTTCGACACGAAGCCGAGCGCGGGCTGGATGACGCCCGAGATGAACTGCGCCTTGAACGAGGACTGGTACAGCTGCTCGTTG
The DNA here is from genome assembly GCF_000986825.1 of Cellulomonas sp. FA1. Classification (NCBI taxonomy): domain Bacteria; kingdom Bacillati; phylum Actinomycetota; class Actinomycetes; order Micrococcales; family Cellulomonadaceae; genus Cellulomonas; species Cellulomonas sp. FA1. Next base: position 1,211,686 of record NZ_LBMY01000001.1, read on the forward strand.
CGCTCGGCGAACGTCTCGGCGGCCTGGCGCTGCCGCCCGAACACCGTCACGAGCGCGTGGCCCGTGAACATCTCCTCGATGTGCGCGTTGAGCTTGCCGGTCCACGCCCACTGCTGCACGAACTGCGGCTGCGAGCGCTTCGCGATCGCCGCGGCGATCGCGACCGACAGCGGCACGGTCACGAGCGCGACCACGGCGAGCAGCGGCGAGATCCAGAACATCATGCCGAGCACGCCCAGCACCGTGAGCACCGACGTGATGAGCTGCGACAGCGTCTGCTGCATGGTCTGCGCGACGTTGTCGATGTCGTTGGTCACGCGGGACAGCAGCTCGCCGCGCGGCTGCCGGTCGAAGTAGGACAGCGGGAGCCGCCCGAGCTTCTCCTCGACGTGCGTGCGCATGCGCTTGACCGTGTTCTGCACGGCGCGCGCCGTGAGCCGTCCCTGCAGCCAGCCGAGCAGGAACGCGGCGACGTACACCGCGAGCACGACGAGCAGGATCTCGCCGAGGCGCGTGAAGTCCACGCCCGACCCGACGGTCAGGGTCTGCATGCCGCTGACCATGTCGGCGATCGTGTCCTGCCCCGAGGCGCGCAGCGCCTCGACGGCCTGCGCCTGCGTCGTGCCGGCCGGCAGCACGCCGCCGAGCTGGCGCGACACGATGCCCTCGAACAGCACGTTGGTCGCGTTGCCGAGGAGCTTCGGGCCCGCGACGGCCGCGGCCACCGAGCCGACGCCGAGCACGAGGACGAGGACGAGCCGCACGCGCTCGGGCCGCAGCACCGTCAGCAGGCGTCGCAGCGAGCCGCGGAAGTCGAGCGACTTCTGGCCGGGCATGCCCATGCCGTGGCCCATCGGTCCGCCGCCGCGGGGGCCGCCCGGGGGCGGTCCGGCGGGACGCTTGTCGGTCGTGGCGCTCATGCCGCCTCCTGCGCGTTCAGCTGGGAGTACACGATCTCCTGGTAGGTCGCGTTGGACTCCAGGAGCTCGTCGTGGGTGCCGTCGCCGACCACGCGGCCCTCGTCGAGCACGAGGATCCGGTCGGCGTAGCGAATGGTCGCGACGCGCTGGGCGACCACGAGGACCGTGGCGTCGCGCGTCTCGGGCGCCAGGGCGGCACGCAGCGCGGCGTCCGTGGCGTAGTCGAGGGCCGAGAAAGAGTCGTCGAACAGGTAGATGCTCGGGCGCCGCACGAGCGCACGGGCGATCGCGAGGCGCTGGCGCTGACCGCCCGACAGGTTGGTCCCGCCCTGCGCGACGGGCGCGTCGAGGCCCTCCTCGAGCGCCTCGACGAAGTCGCGCGCCTGCGCGACCTCGAGCGCGTGCCACATCTCCTCGTCGCTCGCACCGGGCCGACCGAACTCGAGGTTCGACCGGATGGTGCCGGAGAACAGGTACGGCCGCTGCGGCACGAGGCCGATGCGGTCACCGAGCGCGATCGGGTCGGCGGTGCGCACGTCCACGCCGTCGACCAGCACCTGGCCGCCCGTGACGTCGTACAGCCGCGGCACGAGGTTGAGCAGCGTCGACTTGCCGGCGCCGGTCGAGCCGATGATCGCGGTGGTCCGCCCCGGCTCGGCCACGAACGACACGTCCTGCAGCACGGCGTGCTCGGCGCCCGGGTAGCGGAACTCGACGTCCCGCAGCTCGAGCAGGCCGGGCCGGGCCTCGGGACCGGTGGGGAACGGCGTCGCCTGCGTGGGCGGCACGACGGTGGTGTCGGTGTCGAGCACCTCGCCGATGCGGTCGGCCGAGACCATGGCGCGCGGCACCATGACGACCATCATCGAGCTCATGAGCACGGCCATGAGCACGAACATGATGTAGCTGAGGAACGCGATGAGCGACCCGATCTGCATCTCGCCGGCGTCCACCCGGTTCGCGCCGAACCACACGACCGACACGCTCGACACGTTCATGACGAGCATGACGACCGGGAACATGAGCGCCATCAGCAGGCCGGTGCTGAGCGAGGCGACGTACAGCGCGTCGTTCGCGACCTCGAACCGGGCCTCCTCGTGCCGCTCGCGGACGAACGCGCGGATGACACGCACGCCCGTGAGCTGCTCGCGCATGACACGGTTGATCGCGTCGATGCGCTTCTGCACGCGCCGGAACCACGGCACCATGCGCGACACGATGAGCCCGACGATGACGGCCAGCACGGGCACGATCACCAGCAGCAGACCGGACAGGCCCACGTCCTCGCGCAGCGACATGACGACGCCGCCGATGAGCATGAGCGGCGCCATGACGAGGAACACGAACGTCATGAAGACGACCATCTGCACCTGCTGCACGTCGTTGGTCGTGCGGGTGATGAGCGTCGGAGCGCCGAACTTGCCCATCTCCTGCTGCGAGAACGACTGCACCTGCGCGAACAGCCGTGCACGCACGTCACGGCCGAACGCCATGGCGGCGCGCGCGCCGAACCAGACGGCGGCGATCGCGGCGACGACCTGCACGAGGCTGACGCCGAGCATGACGCCGCCGAGGCTCCAGATGGCGTCGGTGTCGCCCTTGGCGACGCCGTCGTCGATGATGTCGGCGTTGAGGCTCGGCAGCCACAGCGTCGCGACGACCTGCACGAGCTGGAGCGCCAGGACGGCGATCACGGCTCCCCGGTACGGGCGCAGGTGCTCCCTGAGCAGTCGGATGAGCATGGGTCAGGACCCTTCCGTGAGGGTGGGGGCGTCCCCGGTGGGGGTGGGGGCGTGGGGGGTGTCGGGTCGGTGGGCGCGAGCATGCCGTCGAGCAGCAGGTCCACGATGACGCGTGGCTCGAACGAGCGCTCGAGATTTCCGCCGTGCAGCATGCCGACGCGTCCGGCGTGCAGGAGCATGCCGAGCACGAGCGCGTCGACGGCCTGGACGGCGTCGTCGAGCGGCAGCCGCAGACGGTCCGCGTCGGGCTCGAGCAGGCGACGCATCTGGGCGTGCACGGCCTCGAGGCCCTCGCGCTGACGGCGCGCCCACTCGGCGCCGGGGCCGTGCGGCAGCCCGTCGGGGCCACGGCCGAGCCGGTGCAGCACCGTCATCCACACGCGCACCTGGCCGACGCGCTGCTCCATGAGCTCGACGAGCCGCACGAGGCGGTCGCGCAGCGGCGCCGTGGCGTCGATCGCGGCGAGCGCGTCGAGCCCGGTGGTGGGGTCGGCCGCCGCGAAGGCGGCCTCGCGCACGAGCTGCTCCTTGTCGTCGAAGACGCGGAACAACGTGCCCTCGGCGACGCCGGCGGCGTCGGCGAGCTGCCGGGTCGTGACGTCCAGGCCACGTTCGAGGATCACGGGCTGGACGGCGTCGAGGATCGCGCGGCGGCGCTCCTCGGGGGGCAGCGGGGCGGCACGGCTCGGGCGCGGTACTGCGGGGCTCATGCGCAGCACGGTAAGTGAGTGAGCACTCACTCAGCAAGTCCTCAGGTCAGCGCCACCCGGACGGCACGACGCCGGCGCCCCCTCGGTGGGGGCGCCGGCGTCGTGGTCGGGCGGGAGCCGTGCGTGGCGTCAGGGCGCCGTCGGCGGCTGCTGCGTCCCGTGCTGCGGAGCGTCCTGCACGGGCTGCTGCGGGGCGGGCTGCTGCGGGGCGGGCTGCTGGGCGGCGTGCGGCGTCTCGCCACCCGCCGGCGCCGCGCCCGCACCGGGCACCGGGCGCTGCGGCGCCACGGGGCCCGCCCCGGGCGCTGACCGCGCTCGGCCGACGGGTCGAACGGCACACCCGACAGCGTCCCGGCGCTCGTCGCGTCCGCCGTCGCCGCGGCCGACTCGCGCCGCGCCTCCGCGAGCGCCTCGCTCGGGTCCGTCAGCGAGACCGGGGGCAGGTCGCCCTCCGCGATCGGCGACTGCCCCGCCGCGCGCGTCGGGTACTCGCCGTCCGACGGGCCGCCGCCCGCGAAGCCCTTCGACAGCCACCCCAGCGCGCCGCTGAGCTCGGCCGGCAGGAACCACATCTTGTTCGACGGGCTCGACGCGATCTTCGGCAGCGTCTGCAGGTACTGGTACGCCAGCAGCTTGGGGTCGGCGTCGCCGCGGTGCACCGCGTCGAACACCTGGAGGATCGCGCGCGCCTCACCCTCGGCCCGCAGGATCGCCGACTGGGCCTCACCCTCGGCCCGCAGGATCGCCGACTGCTTCTCGCCCTCGGCCGTGAGGATCGCGGACTGCTTGACGCCCTCGGCTGTGAGGATCGCGGCACGACGGTCGCGCTCGGCACGCATCTGCTGCTCCATCGAGCCCTGCACCGACGCGGGCGGGTCGATCGCCTTGAGCTCGACGCGGTTGACGCGGATGCCCCACTTCCCGGTCGCCTCGTCGAGGACGCCGCGCAGCTGGCCGTTGATCTGGTCACGGCTCGTCAGCGTCTGCTCGAGGTCCATCGAGCCGATGACGTTGCGCAGCGTCGTCACCGTGAGCTGCTCGATGCCGGTGATGTAGTTGGCGATCTCGTAGACCGCGTCCTTCGGCGACGTCACCTGGAAGTAGATGACCGTGTCGATGCTCACGACCAGGTTGTCCGACGTGATCACGGGCTGCGGCGGGAACGACACGACCTGCTCGCGCAGGTCGACGTTCGCGCGCACGCGGTCCACGAACGGGATCAGCAGGTGCAGACCGGCGTCGAGCGTCTTGTTGTACCGACCGAGCCGCTCGACGATGATCGCGACCGCCTGCGGCACGATCCGCACCGCGCGCACGAGCGCGACGATCACGAAGATCAGGACGAGCACGAGGACGACGATCAACGCGACCTGGCCCACGGGCGGGCTGTCGTTCATGGGACCTCCGCTAGGTTGCGCCGCCCGTACCGGGGCGACCACGGTGACCCGCGGCGCGGGTCGGTTGTCTGTCGGACGCGGGCGTCAGGCGGGTGCCGGGCCCGTGGCCGCGGGGCCGCCGGCGGTCGCCGGCAGCGGGCTCACCACGGCCGTCGCGCCGTCGATGCGCGTCACCGAGACCGCGGCACCCGCCGGGAGCGTGCCGCCGTCGGCGGTCCGCGCGCTCCACACCTCGCCCGCGAGCTTGACCCGGCCCGTCGTGCCGTCGACCGTCGAGACGACGACGGCCGGTCGCCCGACCAGCGCGGCCGCGTTGGTCTCGGGCAGGTCGACCCTGCCCTTGAGGTGCCGCAGGAGCCACGGCCGCAGCGTCAGCAGCAGCACCACCGCGGTGATGCCGGCGACGAGGATCTGCACGGCGAGCGGCGCCCCGAGCGCGTAGGCGGCCGCTCCGGCGAGCGCCCCGCCGGCGAACATGATGAGGACGAGGTCGAGAGAGAGCATCTCGAGGATGCCCAGCACGAGCCCGCCACCGACCCACCAGAGCCATCCCATGGCCGTCACCTCCGCTGGTCGTCCTGCGACGATCCTATGCGACCGCTTTGCGATCCCGTGGGTCGAAGGCGCAGTTCAGCGTGCGGCGCGGTCGGTCGCGTGCGCCGACCAGCGGCCGTCCTGCCGGTCGAGGCTCAGCGGCACGTCGAACGTGCCGGACAGGTTCTCGGCCGTGAGGACCTCGTCGATCGGCCCGGCCGCGAACACCCGGCCGGCGCGCAGCAGCAGCAGGTGCGTGAACCCCTGCGGGATCTCCTCGACGTGGTGCGTCACGAGCACGAGCGCGGGCGAGCGACGGTCCCGCGCGAGCTCGGCCAGCGCACCGACCAGCTCCTCGCGGCCACCGAGGTCGAGGCCGGCCGCGGGCTCGTCGAGCAGCAGCAGCTCCGGGTCGCTCATGAGCGCACGCGCGATCTGCACGCGCTTGCGCTCGCCCTCGGACAGCGTGCCGAACCAGCGGTCGCCGAGGTGCGCCACGCCGAACGCGGCGAGCAGGTCCGCGGCACGCGCCTCGTCGACCTCCTCGTAGGACTCGCGCCACCGACCGGTCACGCCGTACGCCGCCGTCAGCACGACGTCGCGCACCGTCTCGCCCGACGGGATCCGGTCGGCCAGCGCCGCGCTCGCGATGCCGATGCGCGGCCGCAGCTCGAACACGTCCGTCGCGCCCAGCCGCTGGCCCAGCAGCGACGCGGTGCCCGACGTCGGGTGCATGCGACCCGAGGCGACCTGCAGCAGCGTCGTCTTGCCGGCGCCGTTGCGCCCCAGCACGACCCACCGCTCGCCGTCCTGGACCCGCCACGACAGCCCCTCGAGGATCGTCGTCGCACCACGCCGGATCGTCACGTCCTGCAGGTCGAGCACGTCGGTCATGGGCACAGACCCTAACCGGACACCGCGCCGACGCGTGACGGACCTGCCGCGGGGGTGTGCAGGACCTACGTCACAGCTCGATCGAGAGCATCGTCGAGGAGTGCGCGACCTCGTAGCCGAGGTCCGCGTACAGCCCGTGCGCGCCCGACGGGTTCGCTGTGTCGACCTCGAGCTCGGCGTACCGCATGCCGTCCGCGGCGTACGCGCGCATCACCGCGGTGAGCAGCGCGACTGCGACCCGGCGGCCGCGCCACGCGCGCCGCACGCCCAGCAGCTCGGTGTACCCCGAGGGGTACCCGGCCGCCGGCCAGTCCTCCTCGTAGCGTCCCGAGACCGCGTACCCCACGACCTCACCGGCGTCGTCGAGCGCGACGAACGACCACGTCGGCGCGAACATCGCCTTCGAGCGCGCCCACTGCTCGGGCGTGCGGGGCTCGGAGCCCCAGTGGTCGGCGAAGACCTCGTTGTGGGCGACCCGCACGGCGTCGTCGAGCTCGGGCGCCCAGGGGACCACGCGCAGGCCGTCGACGTCCGGGACGTCGGGCAGCGCGACGTCGAGCGGGCGGCGCATGTGCGTGTAGTAGCGGATGGGCGTGAAGCCGGCCGCGCGGTACAGGCGCACGGCGTCGGGGGTCGCGTCGTCGACGAACGTCACGATGCGCGCGGGCAGCTCCTTGCCGGACGCCGCCAGCACCTGGCGCGCGCGGGCCTGCGCCCACGCGACGAGCGCGCGGCCGATCCCCCGCCCGCGCCACACCGGGTCGACCGCGCCCTCGACGAACGCACGCACGACGCGTCGGTCGCCCGGCGAGGTGTCCACGCGGGCCACCGCGCGGGGCGTCCCGGTGTCGTCGAGGCCGAGCAGCGTGTCGCGCGCGACGTCCCGCCAGTCGCCCTCGAGCTCCTGCGCGACCTCGGCGGCGGACGTGCGGTACGGCAGGCCGTCGGCCTCCTGACCGCGGACCATGAGCGCCGTGACGCCGTCGACGTCCGCCGGCGCCATGGCGCGCCACGTCAGACCGAGCTCGGCGGCGGGCAGCGGGACGTCCGTCGGCGGGGCGACGCGGACGGCGATCGGGGCGAGCGTGTCGGTCATGGGTCCAGCGTGACGCCCCCGCCGCCGAGCGACCAACAGGAAACCGGCGCGGACGCGCCTCGCCGCGGGTCAGGCGTCGATGCGCGACGAGTCGAGGACGTGCGCGTTGGCGACGATGAAGTCCTTGCGCGGCGCGACGTCGGAGCCCATCAGCAGCTCGAAGACCTTCTCGACCTGGGCGGCGGCCTGCTCGGCCTCACCGACGCGCACGCGGCGCAGCGTGCGGTGCCGCGGGTCCATGGTGGTCTCGGCGAGCTGGTCGGCGTCCATCTCCCCCAGGCCCTTGTACCGCTGGATGTCGTCCTTGTACCGGCGGCCCGAGCGGTCGAGCTTCTTGAGCGTCGCCGCGAGCTCGGCCTCGGAGTACGTGTAGACGTACTCGTTCTTGCGCGACCCCGCACCGATGACCTCGATGCGGTGCAGCGGCGGCACGGCCGCGTAGACGCGCCCCGCCTCGACGAGGGGCCGCATGTACCGGAAGAACAGCGTCAGCAGCAGCGTGCGGATGTGCGCGCCGTCGACGTCGGCGTCCGTCATCAGCACGATCTTGCCGTAGCGCGCGGCCTCGAGGTCGAACGTGCGCCCCGACCCGGCGCCGACCACCTGGATGATCGACGCGCACTCGGCGTTCTTCAGCATGTCGCCGACGGACGCCTTCTGGACGTTGAGGATCTTGCCGCGGATCGGCAGCAGCGCCTGGAAGTCGGAGCTGCGCGCGAGCTTCGCGGTGCCGAGCGCGCTGTCGCCCTCGACGATGAACAGCTCGCTGCGCTCGACGTCGTCGATGCGGCAGTCGGCGAGCTTCGCGGGAAGCGACGACGACTCGAGCGCGTTCTTGCGCCGCGAGATCTCCTTCTGCTTGCGCGCCGACACCCGCGCGCGCATCTCCCCCACGACCTTGTCGAGCAGCAGCGCCGAGTGCGCCTTGTGCTCGCGCTTCGACGACCCGAAGATCGCCGTCAGCTCCTGCTCGACGACCCGCGCGACGATCCCGCGCACGGGCCCGGTGCCGAGCACCTCCTTGGTCTGCCCCTCGAACTGCGGCTCGGCGAGGCGCACGGTGACGACGGCCGTCATGCCGGCGAGCACGTCCTCCTTCTCGATGCGCTCGCTCGCCGAGTCCTTCGCGGAGATCTTCAGCCGGCGCGCGTTCGCGGCGACCTGCGCGCGCAGCGTCTTGAGCAGCCCGGCCTCGAACCCGGCGACGTGCGTGCCGCCCTTGGGCGTCGCGATGATGTTGACGAACGAGCGCGCCTCGGTCGCGTAGCCCGTGCCCCAGCGCAGCGCGACGTCGACCTCGCAGGTGCGCGCGACCTCCTGGGGCGTCATGTGGCCGCGGTCGTCGAGCACGGGCACGGTCTCGGTGAACGTGCCCTCGCCCGTCAGGTGCCACACGTCCGTGACGGCCGCGTCGGGCGCGAGGTGGTCGACGAAGTCGACGACGCCGCCCGAGTGCAGGAACGTCTCCTCGTGCGGGCCGTCCTGCCCGGGCGTCCCGGGGATGCGGCGCTCGTCCCGCACGGTGATCGCGAGGCCGGGGACCAGGAAGCTGGTCTGCCGCGCGCGCGTCACGAGCTCGTCGTACGAGAACACGGCGGACTTCGGGAAGATCTGCCGGTCCGCCCAGTAGCGCACGCGCGTGCCCGTGCGCCCCTTGGCGACCTTGCCCACGACCGCGAGCTCGGAGCCCGAGACGAACGGCTCGAAGGGCGACTCGGGGCTCGCGCCGTCGCGGTCGTCGAAGACGCCCGGCTCGCCGCGGTGGAAGGTCATGCGGTACGTCTTGCCGCCGCGGTCGACCTCGACGTCGAGGCGCGAGGACAGCGCGTTGACCACGGACGCGCCGACGCCGTGCAGACCGCCCGACGCGCCGTACGAGCCGCCGCCGAACTTGCCGCCCGCGTGCAGCTTCGTGAACACGACCTCGACGCCCGTCAGGCCCGTCTTGGGCTCGACGTCGACGGGCACGCCACGACCGTTGTCGCGCACCTCGACCGACGAGTCGGCGTGCAGCACGATGTCGATGCGGTCGCCGTGCCCGGCGAGGGCCTCGTCGACCGAGTTGTCGATGATCTCCCACAGGCAGTGCATGAGCCCGCGGCTGTCGGTCGTGCCGATGTACATGCCGGGGCGCTTGCGCACCGCCTCGAGGCCCTCGAGCACCGACAGGTGCCGAGCGGTGTAGCCGGACGGGGAGGAGGTCGTCGTCACGGCGCCGATGGTAGTCGCGGGAACGGACACGCCCCGCGGCGCCATGCCGCGGGCACCCCGCACCGGGCGCTGCCGCGTGTCGTGCGTGTGACGGCGCGGTGCGCGCAGATCACGCTCACGTGACGCCGTGTCACGATCTTGTACGCAGACAGCGAACCGTCCCCTCCCGGTGGCATGGATCCCGGCGACGGGTGGTTGTATGGAGACGTGACAGGGACGACGATCGATTCCACGACCCCGCTGACGGCTGCCGACCGCTGCGACCGCTGTGGTGCCCAGGCGTACGTCCGCGTCGTGCTCCCCGTCGGCGAGCTGCTGTTCTGCGCGCACCACGCGCGCGAGCACGCACCGAAGTTCGCCGCGGTGGCCACGCACGTCCAGGACGAGACCGACCGCCTCCTCGCCGAGCACGGCGCCGGGGCGGGCGCGGCCCGCTGACGGCAGCCACCCGACCACGAGGGCCCCGGACCGCACGGTCCGGGGCCCTCGTCGTCCCACCCGACGCACCCGCTGTGACGTTGCTAACGTGCCGTCATGGCCGACCAGGGGGCGTCACGCACGGCCGTCGTCGTCGAGGACGACGACGACATCCGGCAGCTGCTCGTCACGGTGCTGCGCCAGGCCGGGTTCACCGTCCACGCGGCGGCGGACGGCGCCACGGCGGTCGAGGCCGTGCGACGCCACGACCCGCTCGTCACGACCGTCGACGTCAACCTGCCCGACATCGACGGCTACGAGGTCGTGCGACGCATCCGGGGCTTCAGCGACACGTACGTCGTCATGCTCACGGCGCTGCCCGACGAGATCGACGTGCTCATGGGGCTCGACGCGGGCGCCGACGACTACCAGGTCAAGCCGTTCCGGGCCCGGGAGCTCCGCGCCCGGATCGAGGCGCTGCTGCGCCGGCCCCGCACACGCCGCGCCGACGCCGGGAGCGCTCCCCCGCCGCCGCCCGAGCCGGGCGTCGACACCGGCGCGCCGGACGACCACCGGCGCGTCGAGCACGGCCCGCTCGTGGTCGACCTCGACGCGCACGCCGTCACCGTCGACGGCACCGAGGTCCATCTGACGCGCAGCGAGTTCGACCTGCTCACGACGCTCGCGGAGCGGACCGGTCGCGTCGTGCCCAAGGACGACCTGGTGCGGGCCCTGCGCGGCGAGGAGTACGACGCGGGCGTCTTCGTCAGCGACGCCGAGCGCCGCAGCCTCGAGGTCCACATGGTCAACCTGCGGCGCAAGCTCGGCGACGACGGCGGCTCACCGCGCTGGATCCAGACCGTCCGGGGCGTGGGCTACAAGTTCGTCGCACCGGCGTAGCAGCGCCACCAGGACCCGACCCGTGGCGTCGGCGGCGTCCCGCGCCGCCTCGACCGAACGGGCCGCGTCCTGGTCGCACCCCTGCGCCGCGACGTGCCGCTCGACCGCGTGGCACCGGTCGGCGAGCAGGTGGGCGCCGACCATCGCGCTGCCGACGTGGAGCGACCGCGCCGCGGTGCGGACGGCCACGGCGTCACCGGCGTGGAGCGCGCGCGTGAGCGCCAGGGTCCGCAGAGGCAGCAGCGCGAGGTAGGCCACGACGAGCGCACGGACCGCGTCGGGGCTCTCGGGCAGGTCGTCGGCCAGCTCGCGCCACCGCGCCGAGGTCAGCAAGCCGCTCACACCCGGTACCCGTACTGGGGCCGCACGAGGCGGGCCAGCATGAACACGCTCTGCGCGATCGTCACGACGGCCAGCAGCGGCCACCCCACCCACAGCAGGCTCGTGCGGGCGATCATCGGCAGCGACACCCACACCCAGGCGCACGCGGCGAAGCCGGCGACGGCGACGAGCAGCGGGCTGAGGTACGCCCAGCCGGCGCCGCGCTCGGCACGCGCCTGAGCCGCCCAGTTGTCCGTGCGCGAGCGCGTCGCGAACTTGGTCCACGCCCGCACGAAGTGGCCGATCCGGACCCACATGTACAGCTCGGCCGGCACGAGGGTCGCGGCGTAGAGCACGTCGCGCCACGTGCGGTCCTGCATGGACCGCGCGATCCGGACGTTGAGCGCGACGGCCAGCACCGGCGGGATCAGCCACAGCGGGCTGAACACGAACGCGTGGATGCTGAGCGACGCGGCCAGCAGCAGCAGGAAGAGGAGGCGGGTGCTCGCGTTGACGACCATCCCGAGGTTCTCCAGCCAGCGCAGCCGCAGGTTCGGGTGCAGCGGCTGACCGCGCGTGTCGCCGCGCTGCCCGGGCCACATGAGGTCGATCGCGCCGTAGTTCCACTTGACCTGCTGGCCGTCGAGCGCACGCAGCGTCGTCATGCCGCCGACCTCGGCGCGCGCGGTGGCGCTGATCTTGGTCGAGTAGCCGACGTTCTTGATCTGCAGGCTGAGCAGCGAGTCCTCGACCTCGGAGTCGCTCACCCACGGCGCGGCCTGGTGGTACTCCGCCATGACCTCGCGCAGCGCGCCCACCCGGAACAGGCTCGCCTGACCGCCGAGCACGGCCATGTTGCGGCCGCGGACCATGTTCTGCATGTTGAACGCCGCGAACTGCGCGCGCTGCCCGGTGAGCAGCAGCGTCGCGAGCGGGTTGCGGACGTTCCGGTTGTCGACCGTGTAGACCGCGGAGATCCCGCCGATGCGCGGGTCCGACAGGATCTCGGCCTCGAGCTCCGCGAGCGCGGTGCGCTCCATGACGGTGTCTCCGTCGACCCCGAGCAGCAGGTCCATGTCCTGCACGAGCTGGAAGCCGTAGTTGAGGGCGCCGACCTTCTTGTCGCGGTTGGTGCCGATGTCGTGCACGTACACCGTGGTCGTCTGCTCGCGTCCGCCGCGTCGCACCACGTGCTCGCCGGCGAGCTTGCCCGCGATCTTGAACGTCCGGTCGGTGGTGTTGTTGACGACCACGTGGATCGCGTCCGGGAGCCGGGTCTGCGCGAGCAGCCCGCGCAGCACGCGCTTGATCGTCCCGGCCTCGTTGTAGGCGGGGATGACGGCGCCGATGCGCGCGGTGGGCCGCGGCGCGGCGGCGACGAGCTCGTCGGCGCGGAACGCGTACCGCACGAGGTCCGTGCCGTGCTGCTCGCCCTGCTCGACGTCGTCAGCCGGGCGGGTCAGTGTCGTGGTCGTCATCGTTCGTCCTCCGTCGTCCTTCTCTCTCGACGTCCACGACGATGCCCCGTCCACCTCTGCGACCTCCTCGGGTCGCGCTAAGGTCGTCCAAGGATCTGCTGAGAGATCCGTGTGCGACGTCCGGGGGGCCACGTTGCGACGTACAGGGATGCGCAGGCGCGCGGGCGCGGGTGCGGTCGTGCTGACGACGGTGGTGCTGCTCGTCGGGTGCGGCACCCCGCCCTGGGAGCGGGCGGCGCCGTCCGGGACGGCGAGCGCGACGTCCGACGCCACGCCAACGGGCGACGCCACGTCCGAGCCGTCGTCGCCGTCGGCGGGAGCGGTCGCGACGGGGGACCTCGCGGGCGGCAACACGAGCCGCAGCCTCACCGCCGGCGCGGCGACGCTCGCGGTGGACTACTGGACCGACCTGGCCGCGGCGCAGTGGACCGCGGGTGCCACGAAGCCCGTCTCGCTGTCCGTGACGGCGTCCGAGCCGGGCGGCTCGGAGATCTACCTGCAGCGTCTGCGCGCGGTCCCGACCGCGCTGGACGCCTCGGGCGCGGCGCTCGAGAGCCCGGCAGCCTTCGAGGACGCGTCGTCGATCACACCGGGCTACCTCATGTCCGACCCGTACTCGTACTCGACGTCGTTCTCGATCGGCGCGGTGGACCCCGCGACCCGGTCGATCCGCCTGGACCTCACCTACGAGGTGCTGCAGCGCGCGCAGCCGGGATCGGGTGACTTCGCGAAGCAGACGGCGCACGACACGCTCACGCTGGGCGTCGCCGGCGGCTGACGCGTCCTCGAGACGCACGACGGCCGCCGCACCCGAGGGTGCGGCGGCCGTCGTGCCGTGCTGCCAGGCCCTGCCGGGGCCCGTGGCTCAGTCGAGGTAGTCGCGCAGGACCTGCGACCGCGACGGGTGCCGCAGCTTCGACATGGTCTTCGACTCGATCTGCCGGATGCGCTCACGCGTGACGCCGTAGACCTTGCCGATCTCGTCGAGCGTCTTCGGCTGGCCGTCGGTCAGGCCGAACCGCATCGACACGACGCCGGCCTCGCGCTCGGAGAGCGTGTCGAGGACCTGGTGCAGCTGCTCCTGCAAGAGCGTGAAGCTCACCGCGTCGGCGGGCACGACGGCCTCGGAGTCCTCGATGAGGTCACCGAACTCGCTGTCGCCGTCCTCGCCGAGCGGGGTGTGCAGCGAGATCGGCTCGCGGCCGTACTTCTGGACCTCGACGACCTTCTCGGGCGTCATGTCGAGCTCCTTGGCGAGCTCCTCGGGCGTGGGCTCGCGGCCCAGGTCCTGGAGCATCTGCCGCTGCACGCGCGCGAGCTTGTTGATGACCTCGACCATGTGCACCGGGATGCGGATGGTGCGGGCCTGGTCGGCCATGGCGCGCGTGATCGCCTGCCGGATCCACCAGGTGGCGTACGTCGAGAACTTGTAGCCCTTGGTGTAGTCGAACTTCTCGACCGCGCGGATCAGACCGAGGTTGCCCTCCTGGATGAGGTCCAGGAAGAGCATCCCGCGGCCCGTGTAGCGCTTGGCGAGGGACACCACGAGACGCAGGTTGGCCTCGAGCAGGTGGTTCTTGGCACGCCGGCCGTCCTGCGCGATCCACTCGAGCTCACGGCGCAGCTTCGGCTCGATGCTGTCGCGGATCTCCGACAGCTTCTCCTCCGCGAACAGGCCGGCCTCGATGCGCTTCGCGAGCTCGACCTCCTGCTCGGCGTTCAGCAGCGCGACCTTGCCGATCTGCTTGAGGTAGTCCTTGACCGGGTCGGCCGTGGCGCCCGCGGTGACGACCTGCTGCGCCGGGGCGTCGTCGTCGTCGGCGTCCGAGTAGACGAACCCGGTGTCCTCCGACTCGTCGCTCTTCGTGGTCGTGGTGGACGCGGCCTTCTTGGCGCCGTCGGCGTCGTCGTCGGTCGACTCGTCGCCGTCGGTGGCCTCGTCCGTCTCCTCGACGTCGGTGGCGTCGACGTCCTCGAGCTCGACCTCGTCGACCTCGACGTCCGCGTCGACCTCGTCCTCGTCGGGCGCCTCGGTGGCCTTCGACGCCTTGGCGGGGGCGGCCTTGGCCTTCGCGGGCGCGGCCTTGGTGGTCTTGGTGGCGGTGCGGGGCGCCTTGGCGGGCGCCGCGCCGTCGCCGAGGGACGCCTTGGCGGCGGGGCGTGACTTCGCGCTCGTGGCCGCGACCGCGCGGCCGGCGTTCCCGAGGTCGGCCACCTCGACGCCCGCCGTGCCGAGCCCGCGGACGACGGCCCGCAGCCGCTTGGGGCCCTCGACACCGGCGGCCTCGCACGCCGCACGCACCGAAGCGGTGTCGACGCTGCCGTTGGTCCGCCCACGCATGACCAACTCCTGCAGCGCAGGGTGCTGGAACTCGCGCGGAAGTGCGGGGTGGGGGGTCTGGGACGTCACGAACGACCTTTCGTCAGCGCGGCAACCGGATCCGGGGGGAGTCCGAAGAACCGGGAGACAGACGGATATTGTACCGACCCGCGGGGCATCGCCGCGCGCGACGACGAGCGCCGCCGCGCGGCGCACGTTCCTCAGGGGTCGTTACGTCACAACGTCGCGACGGCTCGCCGAATTCCCGCCCGCAGGAACCTGTCCGGAGCGTCCCGACCGGCTCGACCGGCCCGACCGACGTCAGCCGGCGGGCTTCACCGTCAGCACCGGGCACGGCGCGTCGAAGAGCACCCGCTGCGCGTTCGACCCCAGGATGAGCTTGCCGACGGGGCTGCGGCGCCGCAGGCCCAGCACCACGAGCTGCGCGTCGACCTCCTCCGCGGTCCCGATGAGGTCGTCGGCGACGTCGCCGCCCTCGAGCTGGCGCACGTCGTGCCGGACACCGAGCGCGTCGAGCTCGTCGCGGACCTGAGCCAGCGCGGCGGCCGTCTCCGCCCGACGCTCCTCGGGCTCGTCCGGACGGACGCTGAGCACCACCACCACCGGGAGGTCCCGGTGACGCGCCTCCTCGACGGCCGCGTCCAGCGCGGCGCGACCCTCCGGCGTCGCCAGGTACCCGACCACGATCCCCATCGACGATCCTCCTCCCGGACCCCAGCGGCCTCGGGCGTGACGCTACCGGAGCGCGGGACGTGCCACGACCGCGCGCACCGCAGCCGCCCCGCGTGACGTCAGCACGCCGTCCGCCCGGGAGGCTGCGCGGCGTCAGCGCGCCGCCCACCCGGGCGCGAGTCCCGCGTCGAGCGCACCCCGCAGCAGGTGGGCCAGCCGGTAGCCGGGGTCGTCGGTGACGGCCCGCTCGACCAGGACGCCCGCTCGCGCGCCGTCGCCGCGCCACCAGGCGAGGAGCGCCAGCAACGTGGTCGCGGGCGCCTGCGCCCGTCGACGCCCGTGGGCGACGACACCCTCGAGCGCACGCTCGGCGGCACGGACCGCGTCGTCCGGCGCGCGGCCCGTCGCGGGGTCGACGAGGCGTCCCACGGCGGCACGGACCGCGTCGTCCTCGTCGCCGCCGTCGCGCGCGACGGCACGCTCGGGGAGGTCACCCGTGCCCGGCAGCAGCGAGACGAGCACCGCGTCCCGGACGCGGCGGTCGACGAGACCCGCCTCGACACGCCCGAGCAGCGCGGGCGGCAGGTCCGGCGCAGCACCTGGTTCGGCGAGCCGCCGCCAGGCCACGACCTGCTCGAGGCGCCACCGCGCGAGCGCCTCGGGGCCAGCCGCGGCCGCCTGCGCGCGTGCCGCCGCCCGGCGACGGCGAGCGCGCGCGGCGGCGCGGCGCGCGGGCTCGGCCGCGGCGGCGACACGCCCCAGGTCGGAGCGCCGTGCCGCGACGACGGAGCCCGCGACGACCATCTCGGCGCCGGCGCGCGTCGAGCGCAGGTCGCCCAGGGGGTGGCCGCCGTCGGGGCAGCACGTGGTCCCGCAGTCGAGGCAGCGGAAGGTGCCCCCGCCGACCACCAGGACGTCCACGCCGCCGAACGGCACGTCGAAGGCCTCCGCCGCGTGCGCCGCCGCGTGCTCGGCGGGGTCGTCGCCCTCCCCCGCACCGGGCTCGCGGTACACGACCAGCACGACCCGCCGGGCACCGTCGCGGTCGAGGTGCGTCGCGAGCGACCGCGCGACCTGCGGACCGTGCCGCGCGTCGGCGAGGTCGGCGAGGTCGACCCGCGCCACGACGCCGAGCCGGCCGCGGGCCCGCAGGCTCACCACGACCGCGCTCGCGTGGGGCTCGAACCCGAGCAGGTGGGGCACGAGCGCGAGGAGCTCGCGCGGCTCGGTGAGGCGCAGGACGTCGGTTCGCATGCCCCCACCTCAGCTCTTCGCACGGGGCCGCCGCGGCGGCCCTGGAGCGAGCTGTGGGCGACACGCGGCGCCTGCGCGCTGTGGGCGGCTCGGGCCAGGCCTGCGCGGCCCCCGGCTACCCTGGCGCCGTGCAGCGCCCACCCGTCCTCGCCCTCGCCGCGCTGCTGTGCGCGGGGCTCGTCGCCTGCACCCCGACCCCGGCGCCGCCGCCGTCGACGAGCCCGACCGCGAGCGCGTCCCCGTCGCCCGACGAGACGCTGCTCGCGACCGACACGGACCACGCGAGCGCCGTGGGCACGCTCGCGCCCGACTTCCCCCGCGAGCTCGTGCCCGTCCCCGAGGGCGCCGAGGTCCTCGTCTCGGCCGCGGAGCCCACGGCCGACGGCCTGCTGCGGATCAGCCTCAACCTCCGCACCGAGCAGGACGCCGCGGCGCTGCTCGACGCCGTCCGGGGCCCGCTCGTCGCGGCGGGGTTCACCGAGTCGGCCCCGCCCGTGCCCGAGGCGGGGCTCGCCGCCCAGGCGACCTTCTCGCGCGCCGACGGCGACGAGCTGCTCGTCGTGGGCGTCCTCGACCGGGACGGCACGCGCACCATGACGCTCGGCGGCACCGTCGCCCGACCTGCCCCCTAGGCCCCGGCCCGCCCCCTAGGGTGGTGCCGTGCCCCCGGAGACGCTCGCCCTCGTGGACCGTGAGAACCTGCGCGCCGGTGTCGACGCCGCGCTCGCACGGCACGTCTCCCGCCTGAGCGGCACGGTGTCCGCGGTGAGCCCCGACGCCGCTCCCCTGGTCGACGCGGTCCAGCGCATGCTCGCGGGCGGCAAGCGTCTGCGCGCCGCCTTCTGCTACTGGTCCTGGCGCGCGCACGGCGGCCAGCCCGGCGGCGACGCCGAGCGGGCCGTCCTGCGCGCCGGTGCCGCGCTCGAGCTGTTCCAGGCGGCGGCGCTCTTCCACGACGACGTCATGGACGACTCGTCGACGCGCCGCGGCCTGCCGACCGCCCACCTCGTGTTCGCCGAGCGGCACGCGTCGCAGGGGTACCGCGGGGCGGCCCGTCGCTTCGGCGACGGAGCCGCGATCCTGCTCGGCGACCTGGCGCTCGTGGCCAGCGAGGAGGAGATGGCGGCCGCCCTGGCGACGGTCGAGCCGGGGGCGGCGCGCGCCGCCCGCGAGGTCTTCGACCTCATGCGCACCGAGGTCACCGTCGGTCAGTACCTCGACCTCCTGGCGCAGGCGATGCCGTGGGGTGACCCGTCCGCCGACGAGCGGCGCGCGCGCGACGTCGTGCGTGCCAAGTCCGCGCGCTACAGCGTCGAGCACCCGCTCACGCTCGGCGCGGCGCTCGCGGGAGCCGACGAGACGGCGCTGGCGGGCTGCCGCGAGGTGGGTCTGCCCCTGGGCGAGGCGTTCCAGCTGCGGGACGACCTGCTCGGGGTGCTCGGCGACCCCGGCACGACCGGCAAGCCGGCCGGGGACGACCTGCGCGAGGGCAAGCGCACCGTGCTCGTCGCGCGGGCCCTCGCGCGCGCGGACGCCGCCGGGGACCGGGCCGCGGTCGACGCGCTCACCCGCGGCGTCGGCGACCCGTCGCTCGACGAGCAGGGCGTCGCGCGGCTCACCGAGGTCCTCGTGGGCACCGGTGCGGTGGCCGAGGTCGAGCAGCTGATCGCGGACCTGACGGGCCGGGCGTTCGCCGCGATCGACGCCCGCGGGTGGCCGGAGCCGGCACGCGAGGCGCTCACGGCGCTGGCCCGCGCGGCCGTCGAGCGCTCCGCCTGACGGCGCCGGGGCGCGGCCGGACGGCGACGACGGCCGGGGCGGACCCCGCGTCGCGCTAGAGCAGCGCCTGCGCGACGCGCCGCACCTCGGTCTTGCGCCCCGCACGCAGGGCCGCGATCGGGCTCGTCCCGAGCGCCTCCTCGTGCCGGAAGAGCCACACGACGGCGTCCTCGTCGCTGAAGCCGTCGTCGGCGAGCACCGTCAGGGTGCCCTGGAGCGCGGCGAGGACGGTCCAGGGGCGGTCCTCGGAGGGCCGGTCCGGGGCCGCAGGGTTCGCGAGGTGCCCCGGGACCAGGAAGTCCGCAGGCACGCTCAGCACGCGCGGCGTGCCGCGGCGCACGCCCACGAGCTTGCGCTCCTGGATCAGACGCCGGACCTTGCCCGGGTCGACGCCGAGCCTCTCGGCGACGTCGGGGACGGTCAGCCAGCTGTCGACGAGCTGGTCGGGATCGGTGGTCGAACTCACCCGGTCAGCCTACGGGTCACGCGCAGATCGGCCGCCATCGGGCCCCCGGGGTTTCGCCGGGGCGCGTTGTCGTCTAGCGTCGACTTACGTCACACCTGTCACACCAGCACCATGCGTCACGGACGAGCACGGTCGCGACGGGGCGACGCACGTTCACCACCGCTCGACCGACCGCCTCTGGGGGGGCCATGTCCGCATCTACTCCGCGCACCGTCGTGCGCGCCGCGACCGGCACGGGCGCCACGCTCGCGCTCGCGACCGTCGCGCTCGCCGCCACCGGGACCGCCGGCCACGCCGCCGACTACACCGTGCGCGAGGGCGACACCCTCACCGCGATCGCCAAGCGGTCCGGCACCACGGCGGCGCGCATCGCGGCCGACAACGCGCTGGCCGACCCGTCCCGCATCCGCGCCGGCCAGGTCCTGCGTCTCGCCGGCCCCGCGACCGCACCGGCGGCCCCCGCGACCGCACCTACGGCGACGTCGTACACCGTCCGCGACGGGGACACGGTCTCCAGCATCGCGCAGCGCCACGGCACCACCGTCGCCGCCGTCGTCGCCGCCAACGGCCTCGACTCCCGCGCGTTCATCCGCGCCGGCCAGACCCTCACCGTCCCGGGAGCATCGGCCGCCGCCGCGCCCGCCCCGGCCTCGTCGCCGGGCACCGCGGCCGCCGGCTACACGGTCGTCGCGGGCGACACGGTCTCCAGCATCGCGCAGCGCCACGGCACCACCGTCGCCGCCGTCGTCGCCGCCAACGGCCTCGACTCCCGCGCGTTCATCCGCGCCGGCCAGACCCTCACGCTCCCGGGCGCCTCGCCGGCGTCGGCCCCCGCCGCGACCCCCGCGGCCGCGACGGGCGCCTCCTACACGGTGCGCACGGGCGACACCGTCGCCGCGATCGCCAAGCGCCACGGCACGACGGTCGCCGCCGTCGTCGCCGCCAACGGCCTCGACTCGCGCGCTTTCATCCGCGCCGGCCAGACCCTGACGATCCCCGGCGCCGCGACCGCCCCGGCGGCCGCCGCCACGAGCACCACCTCGAGCGGCACGCAGCTCGTCGGCAACACCTTCGCCGGGCGCACGTACGCGCCGCAGGTCGTCGGCGCAGCCAACGAGAACAAGGCCGCGCTGCTCGCGGCGGGCGTGCCGTCGCGCTCCGCGATGCAGGCGAAGGTCGTCGCGACCGCGCGCGCGATGGGCGTCGACCCCGCGCTCGCGCAGGCGATCGCGTTCCAGGAGTCGGGCTTCGACCAGACGGCCGTCTCACCCGCCAACGCGATCGGCACGATGCAGGTCATCCCGTCGTCCGGCGAGTGGGCGTCGCAGCTCGTCGGCCGACAGCTCAACCTGCTCGACCCCGACGACAACGTGACCGCCGGCGTGGCGATCCTGCGCTCGCTCGTGCGCACGCACGACGACCTGCCCCACGCGATCGCGTCGTACTACCAGGGCTCGAGCTCGGTGAAGCGCAACGGGATGTTCTCCGACACGCGCCGCTACGTCGCGAACGTCCAGACGCTCATGACCCGCTACTCCTGACCGGCCCGGGTTCCCCGTTTCCGGTGACGACCGACCGTAGACTGCCGCGCGTGGGAGCCACCGTCACCGATCCGCTCGTCGGCCGCCTGGTCGACGGGCGGTACGAGATCGTCTCGCGCATCGCGCGTGGCGGGATGGCGACCGTGTACCTCGCGGTCGACCGCCGTCTCGACCGCGAGGTCGCGCTGAAGGTGATGCACGCGCACCTCGCCGAGGGCGCGTCCGGCGGGGCGTTCGTGGCACGGTTCCGGCGTGAGGCGCGCAGCGCCGCACGCCTCACGCACCCGGGCATCGTCGGCGTCTACGACCAGGGCGTCGACGGCGAGACGAGCTACCTGACGATGGAGTACGTCGACGGGTCGACCCTGCGTCGCCGCGTCGCGGAGCAGGGTGCGCTGACCGTCGGCGAGGCGCTGCGCGTCACCGAGTGCGTGCTCGACGCGCTCGCCGCCGCGCACCGCGGCGGGCTCGTGCACCGTGACGTCAAGCCCGAGAACGTCCTCATCGCGTCCGACGAGCGCGTGCGCGTCGCCGACTTCGGCCTCGCGCGCGCCGTCACCGAGGTGACCTCCACGACGACGGGCACCGTGCTCGGGACGGTCGCGTACCTCGCCCCGGAGCTCGTCCAGCACGGTGCGAGCGACGCGCGCACCGACGTGTACGCCGTCGGCGTCATGCTGTTCGAGATGCTCGCCGGCCGGCAGCCGTTCACGGGCGAGACGCCCATCCAGGTCGCCTTCCAGCACGTCAACTCCGAGGTGCCGGCACCGTCGACGCTCGTGCCCTGGCTGCCCTCGGAGGTCGACGAGCTCGTCGCGGCGCTCGCCGCGCACGACCCCGCGGACCGGCCCACCGACGCGGGCGCCGCCCTGCAGCTCGTGCGACGCACCCGCGCTGCGCTCGACGACGACACGCTCGAGCGCCGGGCGGACGTGCGACCCAGCGTCGCCCTGCCGCTGGCGACCGACCCGGGAGAGGACGACACCGACGGACCCGAGCGCGAGGCCGCCGACGACGCCACCGTGGCGGTGCCCGTCGGCAACCACGAGCGCGGCCGCACCGTCGCGCTGCCCATCGGCCTCGGCGTGCTCGACGCGCCCGCCCCAGCGGCGCCGGCCGCGCGCCGTCGCCGCTGGCCGCTGCTCGCCGCCGTCGTCGGCCTGCTCGTGCTGCTCGGCGGCGGCACCTGGTGGTACCTCGAGGTCGGCCCCGGCGCGTACACGCAGGTGCCGCCCGTCGTCGGCGCGACCGCGGACGACGCGGTCGCCGAGCTGGACGCCGCGGGCCTCGAGCACGCGCGGTCCGACGCCTTCGACCCCGAGGTCCCCGCCGGCGCGGTCGTCTCGACCGACCCCGGCCCCGGCGAGCGGGTCCGCAAGGACGGCGTCGTGGCCTTCACGGTGTCGCGTGGTCCAGACCTGGTCGCCGTGCCGGACGGGGTGGTCGGCGCCATGCAGTCCGACGCGCAGGCCGCGCTCGAGGCCGCCGACCTCGTCGTCGACTACGGCCCGGCGGTGCACGACGACGACGCGCCGAAGGGCGCCGTGCTCAGCGCCGCCCTGCCGGACGGCGCGCCCGCCGAGCCGGGCGCCCAGGTCGAGCGCGGCGCGACGGTGGTCCTCGTGCTGTCGGACGGGCCCGCCCCGGTCTCGGTCACGTCGGTCGTCAACATCACCGTCGAGCAGGCGCAGGAGCAGCTGGCGCCCGACGCCCTGACGGTCGAGGTCGCCGAGGAGGTCTTCCACGACTCCGTCCCGGCCGGCCGGATCGTCGAGCAGTCCCCCGCGCCCGGTGCGACGGCGCACCGGGGGGACGTCGTGAAGGTCAAGGTCTCCAAGGGACCCGAGACCGTCGCGATGCCGAACCTCACCGGCAAGCAGTTCGACAAGGCGAAGGCCGAGCTCGAGGCGCTCGGCCTCACCGCGAAGCGCGAGAACGTGCTCGGCGGCCTGTTCGGCACGGTGCGCTCGCAGAGCGTGCCCACGGGCGACCAGGTGCGCAAGGGCACCGAGATCACACTGACCGTCGTCTGAGCAGCACGCTCCAGGTGCCCTGAGCGCCCGGTGCGCCCTGCCCGTACGCCGGTCGCGCCCCGCCTGCGCCGTCCCGGGGGGTCCCGTCGCCCCCGGGCGATGGACGAAGCCCCGCCCGCGACCGCGCGGGGCGGTCGGGGACGGGGCTTCGTCCGCGGCGTGGTCAGGCGCGGCGCAGCAGCTCCACGACCTGGAACGCCATCTCGAGCGACTGCTGGTGGTTCAGGCGCGGGTCGACCAGCGTCTCGTACCGGCGGGCCAGACCCTCGTCGTCGATCTCCTCGGTCCCGCCGAGCACCTCGGTCACGTCGTCACCGGTGAGCTCGACGTGCAGACCGCCCGGGACAGTGCCCAGCGCACGGTGCACCTCGAAGAAGCCGGCGACCTCGTCCATCACGTCACCGAACCGACGGGTCTTGTAGCCCGTCGCGGACGTGATGCCGTTGCCGTGCATCGGGTCGCAGACCCACGTCACGGGGCGACCGTCGGCGGTGACCTTCTCGACGAGCGCGGGCAGCAGGTCACGGACCTTGCCCGCACCCATGCGGGTGACGAACGTCAGACGTCCCGGCTCCCCCGTCGGGTTGAGCTTGTCGATGAGCGCGATCGCGTCGTCACCCGTCGACGTGGGCCCGAGCTTCACGCCCAGCGGGTTCTGCACGCGTGAGAAGAAGTCGACGTGCGCCGCGTCGAGCTGTCGCGTCCGCTCGCCGATCCACACGAAGTGCGCCGAGCAGTCGTACGGCAGACCGGTGCGCGAGTCGATGCGCGTGAGCGGACGCTCGTAGTCGAGCAGCAGCCCCTCGTGGGCCGAGAAGAAGTCGACCGTGCGCAGCGCCTCGAAGTCGGCCCCGCACGCCGCCATGAAGCGGATGGCGCGGTCGATCTCGGCGGCGATCTCCTCGTACCGCGAGTAGGCCGGGTTGGCCGTGAAGCCCCGGTTCCACTCGTGCACGCGCAGCAGGGACGCGAAGCCCCCCGTCGTGAACGCCCGGATGAGGTTCAGCGTCGAGGCGGACGTGTGGTACGCCTCGAGCAGCCGCTGCGGGTCCGGCGTGCGCGCCTCGGGCGTGAAGTCGAACCCGTTGATGATGTCGCCGCGGAACGCGGGCAGCGTGACGCCGTCGCGCTCCTCGACGTCCGACGACCGGGGCTTGGCGTACTGCCCCGCCATGCGGCCCATCTTCACGACCGGCAGGCTCGCGCCGTAGGTCAGGACGACCGCCATCTGGAGGATCGTCTTGATCTTGTTGCGGATGTTGTCGGCCGTCGCCTCGGCGAAGGTCTCGGCGCAGTCACCGCCCTGCAGCACGAACGCCTCGCCCCGCTGGGCGGCCGCGAGCTGCGCCCGCAGCGCGTCCGCCTCGCCGGCGAACACGAGCGGGGGCAGGGTCGCGAGCCGGTCCCGGACGCGACGCACCTGCGCCGCGTCCGGCCACTGCGGCTGCTGACCCGCGGGCAGCTGCTCCCACGCGTCGAGCCCCGCGACGACCTGCGGGTCCGGCTCGACGCTCATCAGTGGTTCGCCCGCACGAGCGGCTGGCCGATGTCGGCGAGGAGCTCGCCGAACCAGCCCTGCGTGACGTCGAACGCCTTGCCACCGGCGATGCGCGGGAACTCGATGGCGCGCAGGCGGTCGCCGTTCTCCTCGTCGTGGCCGATGACGCCGGACTCGCCGCGCAGCGCGCACTCGACGGCCAGGTCGGTCATCGACTTGATGAGGCGCAGGTCCTCGGCGTTCGCGGCAGCGGCGCGCGAGTAGTAGCCCGACTTCTGGACCATGACCTTCTCGGCGCCGAGCTTCTCCGCGAACTGCTTCGCGAACCACTGGCCCGGGTTGATCGTGTCGAGCTTGACGTGGCCGAACGGGTCGCGCTGCACGGTCTCGCCGGCGGCCTCGAGCTGCTCGACGATCTCGTGCATGCCGGCACCCTCCGACAGGAAGATGTTGACGTTGCCCTGCTCGTCCATGATCGTGCGGAGGCGCGCGGCCTCGGCGTCGATGTCGAGCGCGAGCTCGGGCAGGAAGACCGCGTGCACGTCCCAGCGCTCGCGCGACAGGCCGATGCCCGGGACCCACTCCTGCTGGTCGAGCCACTTGCGGTACTCGGACGCCGCGGCGGCCGTGAGCCAGCCGCAGTGCCGGCCCATGACCTCGTGCACGATGAGCATGCGCGGGCCCGAGCGGTGCTCGCCGATGATGTTCGCGGCGAAGCCGGCGGCCTCCTCGGCCGCGGTCCACGCGCCGAGCGACTGCCGGATCGGCACGACGTCGTTGTCGATCGTCTTGGGCAGGCCGACGACCGTGAGCTCGTAGTCGTTCTCGTGCAGGTACGCGGCCAGGTCGGCGGCCGTCGTGTTGGTGTCGTCGCCGCCGATGGTGTGCAGCACGTCGACGCCGTCGGCCTTGAGGCGCTCGGCGGCGACCTTCAGCGGGTCCTCGCCCTCGGCGACCAGGCCGCGCTTGACGCAGTCCGCGGCGTTGGTGAGCTTGACGCGCGAGTTGCCGATCGGCGAGCCGCCGAACCGGTGCAGGACGCCGGCCTTGGCGCGGACCTCGGGCGTGATCGTGACGCTCTCGCCCAGCAGCAGGCCGTGGTAGCCGTGCTGGTAGGCGATGATCTCGACGTCGGGGGCGATCTCCGTGTAGCGCTCGATGAGCCCGCCGACGGCGGACGACAGGCAGGGAGCGAAACCGCCGGCGGTCAGGAGGGCGACGCGACGGACCGACATGGGAAACACCTCTCGTTGGTCGAGCACTGACGGGCACGGGCGCACGGCGTGCACCCGGCCGGCGCCCAGCGTGGGGCCCGTGGAGCAGGCACGGCCGGGACCGAGGTCCTCCGGACGGGCCGCGCGGGCGTGCGGGACGGCGCGGGCGCACCGCGGGACGGCACGCGCACGGACCCGGCGCGCGTCCGGGTCCGGGTCATCCTACTGACGTCGGCGCCTCGTCCTCCGGCGGGACCGGAACCTGGACAGCGGGTGCGGGACGGCCGCCCGGCGCGGCCGGCAGACGCTCGGCCTCGGAGCCCGCGGCCGGGTGCCCGGTCGCGATGCGGGCCTTCTGCGTCGCGGCGTACACGTCGACGTACTCCTGGCCCGACAGGCTCATGATCGCGTACATGATCTCGTCGGTGACCGACCGCAGGATGAAGCGGTCGTTCTCCATGCCCCGGTACCGCGAGAAGTCGAGCGGCTCGCCGATGACGATGCCGATGCGCATGACCTTCGGGATGCGTCGTCCCATCGGCTGCGCGACGTCGGTGCCGACCATCGCGACCGGCACGACGGGCGCGCCGGACTCGAGCGCGAGGCGCGCGACGCCGGTCTTGCCGCGGTACAGCCGGCCGTCGGGGCTGCGCGTGCCCTCGGGGTAGATGCCGAACAGCCCGCCCTCCGAGAGACGGCGCAGCCCCGTGCGCAGCGCGGCCTCGCCGGCCTTGCCGCCGCCACGGTCCACGGGGATCGTGCCGACCCCGCGCATGAACCCCGCGGTCATGCGTCCCTTGAGACCGCGACCCGTGAAGTACTCCTGCTTGCCGATGAACACGATCTCCCGGTCGAGCGCGAGCGGCAGGAAGAACGAGTCGATGACGGCCAGGTGGTTGCTCGCCAGGATCGCACCGCCCTCGGCGGGCACGTGCTCGGCGCCGCGCACCCAGGGGCGGTACACCAGCCGCAGCAGCGGCCCGACGAACACCCGCTTCATCAACCAGTAGAACAACGTGTCTCCTCGCTCGCCGTCCGGCGCCGACCGCGGAAGGCCGGAACGTCGGGTCCGACTCTAGAGTGCTCCCATGGACGCACGTCCCGACGACGACGCCGGCGCCGACGACGCGGCCGCCGCGCAGCCCGCTGCGGACGGCGTCACCGGTCCCGGCGACGACCGCTCCCCCGCACCGCCGGACCCGGCCGCCGCACCGCCGCAGCCCACGGACGACGAGGTGTGGGCCTCCCTCGTCGCGCGGCTGAGCGACGTCGACGTGCCCGACGAGCCGCGGGGCGCGCGCGTCGTGCGGTCGGCGGCGCGCGACGAGCCGCGCGACGACCCGGACGCCGACGGCGCGCCCGCCCTGCCGCCCGAGCTCAGCGGCCGGGACTGGGACGGGACGTCGCAGTACGACGCGGCCGAGGCCGACGTCGACGACCTCGAGCACTTCGTCCCGCAGGACCCGGGACCGGTGCTCGGGGGCGATCCGCTGCTCACGCTGGCCTGGACGGCCGCCGCGGGCGTGCCGCTGTTCCTGCTCGTCGTGGTCGTGGCGTGGCGCGACGCGCCGCCGCTGCTCGTGCGCACGGCGGTCGGGCTGTTCGTCGCGGCCGTGGCCGTGCTGGTGTGGCGCATGCCGCACCGCCGCGACCCGTCGGACGACGACGGCGCCGTCGTCTGACCCGGTCGCGGGCGGTGCCGCCGCCCGCTCAGACCCGCGCCAGGTCCGCGGCGCCGACCATGCCGGCGTCGTTGCCCATGTCCGCGAGCACGATCGACGCCTCGGGGCGGTGCCCGCGGGCCGAGAGCTGCTCGGCGAACGCGTTGCGCGCGGGCGCGAGCACCAGGTCCCCGGCCGCGCTGACACCGCCGCCGATGACGAACATCTGCGGGTCGAGCAGGGCCGCGACGCTCGCGGCACCCTCGCCGACCCAGCGTCCGACCTCGCGCAGCAGCTCCACCGCGAGCTCGTCGCCCTCCTGGGCCGCGCGCGTCACGAGCGGACCGGTGATCTTGTCCGCGCGGCCGCCCGCGCGCTCGAGCAGACCCGCCGCACGGTCGGGCTGCGTGATCGCGACCGCCTGCGCGTCGCGCACCAGCGCCGAGCCGGACACGTACTGCTCCCAGCAGCCCTCGTGCCCGCAGCCGCAGTAGTGCCCGCCGGGCACGACGCGCATGTGACCGATCTCGGCCGCCACGCCCCACGCGCCGCGCACGAGCCGCCCGCCGATGACGATCGCCCCGCCCAGGCCCGTGCCGAGCGTCAGCGTGACCATGTCGTCGACGTCACGCGCGACGCCGAAGCGAAACTCGGCCCAGCCGGCCGCGTTCGCGTCGTTCTCCACGACGATGCGCACGTCGGGGTCGCCGATGAGCGCCGCGACCTTGTCGCGCAGCGGGTACTCGCGCCACGCGATGTTCGGCGCGAAGAGCACGCCCGAGCGGTCGGCCGCGACGAAGCCGGCGGCGGCGAGGCCGACGTCCTTGACCTCGTACGACGCGGACAGCTCGCGGTACACGTCCGCGATCGCGGCGTCGATGCTCGCGACGTCGTCCGGGTCGGTGTCGCGCCGGGTCTGGGCCAGGATCGTGCCCTCCTCGTCGACCACGCCCGCCGCGATCTTCGTCCCGCCGATGTCGACCCCGATGGCGTGCATGTCCCTGGTCCGCTCCTGCTTCTCACCCGTGCGCGTCGCTCGCGCAGCGCCCCCACGCTACTGGCACCCGGAGGGTGGCGGGAGCGCGCCCACACCGACCGGCCCCGCCGGGCCGGGCCGGAGGGCCGGGGCGGGTGCGCCGGCGCGCGACACCACCCGCACGGGGGCCGGTGACGAGGGACGGACGTCCCGTATCCTCGTGGCACACTTCGCCCCCCTGCCACTGGAGTCAGCATGGACGAGTCCCACAGCCCTCTCCTCGTCGAGGTCGACGCCTCCGAGAACCTCAACGACCTGCTGGCGGCCCGGGTGAGCTCCACGCCCGACAGGGTGGTCGTCGAGCGCTGGGCCGACGGCACGTGGAGCCCGCTGACGGCCCGCGAGTTCGACGCCGAGATCGTCGCGGCCGCCAAGGGGCTCGTGGCGCGCGGCGTCCGTCCGGGCGACCGCGTCGGCATCATGTCCCGCACGCGCTACGAGTGGTCGCTGCTCGACTGGGCCACCTGGGCCGTCGGTGCCGTGCCGGTGCCGCTGTACGAGACGTCGTCGGCCGAGCAGGTCGCCTGGATCCTCACCGACTCCGACGTGAGCCTGCTGGTCGTCGAGACGCCCGCGCACGCCGCCGTCGTCGCCGAGGTCGCCGACCAGGCCCCGTCGCTGCGCGAGGTGCTCGTGCTCGACGACGGCGCGGTGCGCGAGCTCGTCGCCGGGGGCCGCGAGGTGGACGACGCCGAGGTCGCCCGTCGTCGTTCGCTCGCCGTGCGCGACGACGTCGCCACGATCATCTACACGTCCGGCACGACCGGCCGCCCCAAGGGCGTCGAGCTCACGCACGGCAACTTCTCGGTGCTGACGACCAACGCGGTCGAGAAGCTCAACGTCGTCGTCCAGTCGCCGAACGCGCGCACGCTGCTGTTCATGCCGCTCGCGCACGTGTTCGCGCGGTTCGTGCACGTCCTGACGATCCCCGCGGGGGCGGTGCTGGGGCACTGGCCCGACACCAAGACGCTCGTGGAGGGCATCGGCTCGTTCCGCCCGACCTTCATCCTGTCGGTCCCGCGCGTCTTCGAGAAGGTCTACAACTCGGCCGAGCAGAAGGCCGCGGCGGGCGGCAAGGGCGGCATCTTCCAGCGCGCCGCGAAGACGTCGATCGTCTACTCGCGCGCGCTCGACACGCCCCGCGGGCCCAGCCCGTGGCTGCGGCTGCAGCACAAGGTCGCCGACGTCCTCGTGCTCTCGAAGCTCCGCAAGGTGCTCGGCGGCCAGGTCGAGTGGGCCATCTCGGGCGGCGCACCGCTCGGCGAGCGGCTGGGCCACTTCTACCGCGGCGCCGGGATCCGGGTGCTCGAGGGCTACGGCCTCACCGAGACGACCGCGCCGGCGACCGTCAACCTCCCCGAGCGCACGAAGATCGGCACGGTCGGGCCCGCGCTGCCGGGCACGGCGCTGCGCATCGCCGCCGACGGCGAGGTCGAGATCAAGGGCATCCAGGTGTTCCGCGGGTACCACGACAACCCGCAGGCCACCGCCGAGGCCATGACCGACGGCTGGTTCCGCACGGGCGACCTCGGCACGATCGACGACGAGGGCTTCCTGCGGATCACGGGCCGCAAGAAGGAGATCATCGTCACGGCCGGCGGCAAGAACGTCGCACCCAACGTGCTCGAGGACCGGCTGCGCGGGCACCCGCTCGTCAGCCAGGTCGTCGTGGTCGGCGACCAGCGACCCTTCATCGGCGCCCTCATCACGCTCGACCCCGAGGGCGTGCCCGGCTGGCTGACGGCGCACGGCAAGCCGGCCATGTCGCTCGAGGAGGCGGCGAAGGACCCGGACGTCCTCGCGTCGCTCGACCGCGCGGTCGAGCGGACCAACAAGGCGGTCTCGCGGGCCGAGTCGATCCGCAAGTACCGCATCCTCGACCGCGACCTCACGATCGCCGACGGCTACCTGACGCCCAAGCTGAGCGTCCGTCGCACGGAGGTCCTCAAGGACTTCGCGGCGGACGTCGACGCGCTCTACGCGGAGGAGCACCAGGAGCACTGACCCGCGCGGCCCCGGCCCCGGCGCTCACCCGGCGCCGGGGCCGGCGTGCGTCCGCGCCGCGCCTCCGCGCCGTGCGCCCACGTCCCGCGTCCCGTGCGCAGCGCGCCGCGCGGCGGCGTGTCGGACCCGGTCGGTACCGTCCCGGGCATGTCCACGACCCGACGGCTGCGTCCCGGCGTTCCCGTCGCGTCGGCCCCGCCGCCCGGCGCGCGGCCCGTGCAGCCCGGGCTCGACGAGCTCGGGACACCGCTGCAGGACGTGACGTTCGTCGTCGTCGACCTCGA
Source organism: Cellulomonas sp. FA1 (assembly GCF_000986825.1). Taxonomy (NCBI): domain Bacteria; kingdom Bacillati; phylum Actinomycetota; class Actinomycetes; order Micrococcales; family Cellulomonadaceae; genus Cellulomonas; species Cellulomonas sp. FA1. The sequence continues at coordinate 1,242,089 of NZ_LBMY01000001.1, forward strand.
GACGACGGGCGGTCGCGCCGGCGAGGACGCCATCACCGAGATCGGCGCCGTGAAGGTCCGCGGCGGCGAGGTCCTGGGCGAGTTCCAGACGCTCGTCGACCCGGGTGGACCCGTGCCCCCGTACATCCAGGTGCTCACGGGCATCACGACGTCCATGCTCGTCGGCGCCCCGACGATCGCCGAGGTGCTGCCGAGCTTCCTCGAGTTCGCGCGCGACAGCGTGCTCGTGGCCCACAACGCCCCGTTCGACGTGGGCTTCCTGCGCGCCGCCGCCGCGCGGCTGGAACGACCGTGGCCCGGGTTCCAGGTCGTCGACACCGTGCGGCTCGCACGGCGGGTCGTCCCGCGCGACGAGGCGCCGAACCACAAGCTCGGCACGCTCGCGGCGCTGTTCGGCGCCCAGGTCACGCCCAACCACCGGGCGCTGTCGGACGCGCGCGCGACCGTCGACGTGCTGCACGCGCTGCTCGGGCGTCTGGCGCCGTGGGGCATCACGCACCTCGAGGACCTCGCGACGGCGACCGACCCCGTGCCGGGCGACGTCCGCCGCCGACGCACGCTGGCCGACGGCCTGCCCGACGCCCCCGGCGTGTACCTGTTCCGCGGCCCGGGCGACGAGGTGCTCTACGTGGGTGTCTCGACGACGTCGCTGCGACGCCGCGTGCGCAGCTACTTCACGTCGGCCGAGAAGCGCGGCCGCATGACGGAGATGGTGCGGATCGCCGAACGCGTCGACCCGGTGGTCTGCGCGACGCCGCTCGAGGCGCGCGTGCGCGAGCTGCGCCTCATCGCCGAGCACGCGCCGCGGTACAACCGGCGCTCACGAGCCCCCGAGCGCATGCCGTGGGTCCGCCTCACGGACGAGCCGTTCCCGCGTCTGTCGGTCGTGCGCGACGTCCGGGCGGGCACCGCGCACATCGGGCCCTTCGCGTCGCGCGCGGTCGCCCAGCAGGCCGTGGACGCGCTGCACGCGACGTTCCCGGTGCGGCAGTGCACCGGGCGGCTCCCGGTCGTGCCCGCGCCCGGCGCGAGCGCGTGCGTCCTGGCCGAGGTCGGACGGTGCGGCGCGCCGTGCGTCGGGGGCCAGGACGCCGCGGCCTACCGGCCCGTGGCCGACGCCGTGCGGTCGGCGATGTCGGGCGACCCGCAGGACGTCGTGCGCACGCACGCGGCCCGCATCCGCACGCTCGTGGTGCAGGAGCGGTTCGAGGAGGCCGCCGGCGTGCGGGACCGGCTCACGGCGTACGTCCGGGGCGCCGCCCGTGCGCAGCGGCACGCGACCGCGGCACGCTGCCGCGAGCTCGTCGCGGCGCGCCGCACCGACGACGGCGGGTGGGAGCTCGTCCTGGTCCGCCACGGGCGTCTCGCGGGCACCGCTGTCGTCGACCGCGCGACCGACCCGCGACCGGCCGTCGCGAGCCTGCGCGCGGGCGGCGAGCACGTCCCGGCGCCCGTCGCCCCGGCGACGGCCGCGCACCCCGAGGAGACCGACCTGCTGCTCGCGTGGCTCGAGCAGCAGGGCGTGCGGCTCGTCGAGCTCGACGGCGAGTGGTCCTCCCCCGTGCGCTCCGCGCAGGCCGTGCGGGACGCCGCCACGGCCGTCGCGGTCGCGCTCGTCGCACCCCCCGCACCGCTCGTCGACGACACCCCGCCGGCGCCGGCGCCGGAGCGGCGGCACACGGCATGATGGCTGCCATGCTGACCGCCATCGTCCTCATCGACTGCGACGCCGCACGCATCCCCGAGGTCGCCGCCGCGACCGCCGAGATCGAGGGCGTGAGCGAGGTCTACTCCGTGACCGGCGAGGTCGACCTCATCGCGATGGTGCGGGTCCGGGAGCACGACAGCCTCGCCGACGTCATCGCGGACAAGGTGAGCAAGGTCGAGGGCGTCGTGCGCACCCAGACGTACATCGCGTTCCGCGCCTACTCGCGGCACGACCTCGAGGAGGCGTTCGCCCTCGGCCTGGAGGACTGAGCGCCTGGAGGACTGACGCCGGGGCACCTCCCGGCGTCCCGGGAGGTGCGGCGAACGGCTCAGGACGCCGCGGCCGCCCGCCACCGGGCGAGGACGTCGGCGGTCGCGCCGTCGTCGAGCGCCCGCTCGGCCAGCCCGGCGCCGGCGACGAGCCGCTCGACGAGCGACCCCTGCGCGGTGCCCGGGAGGGTGCCGTCCGCGACGAGCGCGGCGGCGGCGTTGAGGACCACGGTGTCCCGCACGGGCCCGTGCTCACCGGCCACGAGCGCGCGCACGACGTCGGCGTTCTGCGCGGCGGCGCCGCCGCGCAGCTGCTCGACCGTCACGGGCGGCACGCCGACGGCCGCCCACTCGACGACCTCCTCGCGCACGTCGCCGTCGCGCACCTCCCAGAACCGTGTGGCGCCGGTGGCGGCGACCTCGTCGAGCCCGTCGTGCTCGCCGCGGAAGACGAGCGCGGAGCGACCGCGCGCCGCCAGGACGCCGGCGATGAGGCCGGCCATGCGCGCGTCGGCGACGCCGATCGCGCTCGACTGGGGCTGCGCGGGGTTGGTCAGCGGACCCAGGAAGTTGAAGGCGGTCGCGATCCCGAGGTCGCGACGCGTCGCGCCGGCGTGCCGCATCGAGGGGTGGAACGCCCCCGCGAAGCAGAACGTGATCCGCACCTCCGACGCGAGCCGGGCGACCCGGTCGAGCGGCAGGTCGAGCCGGATCCCGAGGGCTTCGAGCACGTCGGCCGACCCCGTCGACGAGGACGCGGCACGGTTGCCGTGCTTGACCACCGTGAGGCCCGCGCCGGCCACGACGAGCGCGGCCATCGTCGAGATGTTCACGGTGTGCAGGCGGTCGCCGCCCGTGCCGACGATGTCGACCGAGCGCCCCGGGACCTCGAAGCGGTGCGCGTGCTCGAGCATCTGGTCGGCCAGGCCCGCGAGCTCGGCGACGGTCTCGCCCTTGGCGCGCAGCGCCACGAGGAACCCCGCGACCTGCGAGGGCGTCGCCTCGCCGCTCATGATGCGGTCCATCGCCCACGCGGCCTGCGCGGAGTCGAGGTCCTCGCCCCGCACGAGCGCGGTGAGCAGGTCGGGCCAGGTCGTCCCGAGCGTCATCGACCGGACGCGCCCGCGTGCACGAGGTCCGCGATCGCGGCGTGCAGCACGACCGGGTCGAACGGGCGGCTCACCACCGCGTCCGCGTTCGACCACGACGCGAGCCACGCGTCCTGCGGGCGCCCCGTCAGCACGACCACGGGCGGGCACGCGTAGACCTCGTCCTTGAGCTGGCGGCACAGCCCGAGCCCGCCGACCTTGTCGGCCTCGCCGTCGAGCACCAGCACGTCGAGCCCGCCGGCCTCGGTCGCCGCGATCGCGGCGTCGGCCGTGGCGACCTCGGTCCACTCGATGTCGGGCTCGCCGCGTCCGAGGCGACGCCCGACCGCGAGCCTGACCTGCTCACGTGCGTCGACGTCGTCGCTGTACAGCAGGATGCGCGGCCCGCGGGCCGCGGGGTCGGCGGTGCTCATGGTGCCCCTCACTCGTCGTCGACGTGCCAGGGGCATCTTGGCACGTCGACGACCTCGTCCGCCGCTCCCGCCGCCGGACGGGTCGCGGGAGCGCACCCGCAGGTCACGAGAAAGTGACGATGTGACATATCCCCGCGACCGAACGTGGGTCGAACGACCCATGCGCGGCGCTCGTCAGCCATAATGACGAGCGTGTCGACCGCAACGGCTGCCTCGCGCCCAGTCCCCCACGTGACCGTCAACCGGCCCAACCCGGTGACGGTCGGCACGATCGTGTGGCTCGCCAGCGAGCTCATGTTCTTCGCCGGCCTCTTCGCCATGTACTTCACGGTGCGTGCGGCGGTCCCCGAGGAGTGGGCCGTCCAGACGGAGAAGCTCAACCTCACGTTCGCGTTCGCCAACACCACGATCCTGGTGCTGTCGTCTGTGACGTGCCAGATGGGCGTGTGGGCCGCCGAGCGGCTGCAGCCCGTCCGCAGCGGGTCGATCGTGCAGTTCTGGCGCTGGGGCATGAACGAGTGGATGACCCTGACGTACGTCATGGGCGCGGTCTTCATCGGCGGCCAGATCTTCGAGTACGCCGAGCTCGTCGAGCACGGCCTGACGATCTCGTCGTCGCCGTACGGCTCGGTGTTCTACCTGGCGACCGGCTTCCACGGCCTCCACGTGGTCGGCGGCCTCATCGCCTTCCTCTTCCTGCTCGGCCGCTCGTTCGCCGCCAAGCGGTTCGGCCACCACGAGGAGACGACCGCGATCGTCACCTCGATCTACTGGCACTTCGTCGACGTCGTGTGGATCGCGCTCTTCGCCATCATCTACCTCGTCCGATGACGCCGGCGGCCGCTCGGCGGCCGCCACCCCGCCCCCTTCCGTACCCCCGACACGCGAGACGAGGACCGATCCGTGAAGGCACTCGCAGCCCGCAGGCACGACCGGCGTGCGCCGGTCGTGCTGCTCCTGCTGGCGCTGCTGCTCACCGGCGCGCTGTACGCCGTCCTGGCACCGACCTCCGCCGACGCCGCCCCCGCGGCGCCGACGGCGGACCAGGTCGAGACCGGTGAGAAGCTGTTCCAGGCCAACTGCGCGACCTGCCACGGGCCCGACGCCACCGGCACCGACGCCGTGCCGTCGCTGGTCGGCGTGGGCGCCGCGGCCGTCGACTTCCAGGTCGGCACGGGCCGCATGCCCATGCAGATGAACGGCCCGCAGGCGCAGGCGAAGCCCGCGCAGTTCGACGAGGAGCAGATCGCCGCCCTCGCCGCGTACGTCGCGTCGCTGGGCCCCGGGCCCGCGGTGCCCTCGGAGAAGCAGGTCGACCCCGCCCTCGGCGACCCCGCCAACGGCATGGCCCTGTTCCGCACCAACTGCGCGATGTGCCACAACGCCGTCGGCGCCGGCGGTGCGCTGTCGCAGGGCAAGTTCGCGCCGAACCTGTGGGAGACGTCGCCGACGCACCTCTACGAGGCCATGGCGACCGGCCCGCAGAACATGCCCGTCTTCAACGACGCGACGCTCACGCCGGACGAGAAGCGCGACATCATCGCGTACCTCGACCTGCAGGGCGACGAGGCACCCGGCGGCATCGGCCTCGGGAGCCTCGGCCCCGTCAGCGAGGGCCTGTGGGCCTGGGTCGTCGGCATGGGTCTGCTCATCGGAGCAGCAGTCTGGATCGGAGCGAGGTCCTCGTGAGCACCACCCACGACCACGGCCACGACGAGCTCGAGCCCCGCGACACCGCGGGCTCCGACCTCGCGCTGCGCCAGGGCGACGACGCGGTCGACAAGTTCGAGAACCCGGGCTTCGGCCCGCACCGCCCGCGCCGCTCGGACGTCGAGCCCGAGGCGAACAAGCGTGCCGAGCGCCAGGTCGTCGCGCTCTTCACGATCTCGATCCTCGGCACGATCGGCTTCGTCGCCGCGTACTTCGCGCTGCCCCCGGGCGAGACCATCGCCTCGATGCGCGTCTCCAACCTCGCGCTCGGGCTCGGGCTCGCGTTCGCGCTCCTCGGCATCGGGCTCGCGGCCGTCCACTGGGCGAAGTCGCTCATGAACGACCACGAGAAGGCCGAGGACCGCCACGCGCAGCGCAGCTCGGACCAGACCCGCGCCGAGGCCGTCGCCGCCCTCAAGGAGGGCGCGCAGGACTCCGCGATCGGACGGCGCGGCGTGCTCAAGGGCGCGCTCGTGTCCTCGCTCGCGCTGTTCCCGCTGACGATCGCCCTGCCGCTGATCGGCGAGGTCGGCGAGGACTGGAACGTCTCGAAGTTCAAGCGCACCATGTGGGCACGGAACAAGAAGCTCACGATCGACCCGACGGGTCGACCCATCAAGGCCTCGGACGTGACGATCGGCTCGGTCGTCCACGTGATCCCCGAGGGCCTGCACGAGACCGAGGCCCCGCTCGACGAGAAGGCCAAGGCCGTCGTCCTGCTGGTGCGGCTCGACCCGCGCGACATCAAGTCCGAGCAGGGCGAGGGCTGGTCGTACGACGGGATCGTCGCGTTCTCCAAGATCTGCACGCACGTCGGCTGCCCCGTGGCGCTCTACGAGCAGCACACGCACCACCTGCTGTGCCCGTGCCACCAGAGCACGTTCGACGTGGCCGACGGCGCCAAGGTCGTCTTCGGTCCCGCCAAGCGGCCGCTGCCCCAGCTGCCGATCACCGTCGACGACGAGGGCTACCTGGTGGCGCAGAGCGACTTCCACGAGCCCATCGGACCGAGCTTCTGGGAGCGGCTGCGATGAGCACCACCACCAGCGCACCGACCGGCGCCGGCAAGGCCGCCGCGAAGACCGCCGACTACCTCGACCAGCGCACCGGCATCGGGACCGCGGTCAAGGAGTTCGCGCGCAAGATCTTCCCCGACCACTGGTCGTTCCTGCTCGGGGAGATCGCGCTCTACAGCTTCGTCACGCTGCTCATCTCGGGCGTGTTCCTCACGATGTTCTTCGTGCCGAGCATGACCGAGGTGCACTACGACGGCCCGTGGCCCGCGATGCAGGGCGTCGAGATGTCGGAGGCGTACGCCTCGACGCTGCGCCTGTCGTTCGAGGTCACCGGCGGTCTGCTCATGCGGCAGATCCACCACTGGGCCGCGCTGATCTTCATGGCGGCGATCGTCACGCACATGATGCGCGTGTTCTTCACGGGCGCGTTCCGCAAGCCCCGCGAGCTCAACTGGGTCGTCGGCTTCGTGCTGCTGATCCTGGGCCTCGCCGCCGGCTTCTCGGGCTACTCGCTCCCCGACGACGTGCTCTCGGGCAACGGCCTGCGCATCACCGACGGCGTCGTGCGGTCGATCCCGATCCTGGGCAGCTACCTGTCGTACTTCATCTTCGGCGGCGAGTTCCCGGGGCACGACATCATCCCGCGCCTGTTCACCGTGCACATCCTGCTCGTGCCCGGTCTGATCCTCGCGCTCATCGGCCTGCACCTGTTCTTCGTCGTGCTGCACAAGCACACGCAGTACCCGGGCTCGGGCCGCACCAACGCGAACGTCGTGGGCTACCCGCTGTTCCCCGTGTACGTCGCGAAGGCCGGCGGCTACTTCTTCATCGTCTTCGGCGTCATCGCGCTCATGGGCGCGACCATGTCGATCAACCCGGTGTGGAACTACGGGCCGTACGACCCGTCCCCCGTGTCCGCGGGCGCACAACCCGACTGGTACATGCTCTTCCTCGAGGGGTCGCTGCGACTCATGCCGGGGCAGACGGAGTACGTGCTGTTCGGGCCCGACGGGTGGACCCTGTCGCTGAACGTCCTCATCCCGGCGGTCGTGGTCCCGGGCGTGCTGTTCACGCTGCTCGCCCTGTACCCGTTCGTCGAGTCGTTCGCGACCGGTGACAAGCGCGAGCACCACGTGCTCGACCGCCCCCGCAACCGGCCCTTCCGGACCGCGTTCGGCGTCTCGCTCCTCACGGCGTTCTTCATCCTGGTGCTCGCGGGGTCGAACGACCTCATCGCGACGCACTTCCACATGTCGATCAACGACATCACGTGGGTGTTCCGGTTCCTGCTGTTCCTCGGGCCGTGGGCGGCGTTCGCCGTCACCAAGCGGATCTGCCTGGGCCTGCAGCGCAAGGACCGCGAGCTGGTGCTGCACGGGCACGAGACCGGTCAGATCGTGCGGTTCGCGTCGGGCGAGTACATCGAGGTGCACAAGCCCCTCGACGCGCACGAGCGGTGGCTCCGCGTGCAGCACGACGCGATCCGCCCCGTCGAGATCGAGCCGGCCGAGGACTCGCGCGGCGTGCGCCGCAAGGGCTACCGGCTGGACCGCATGCGTCAGCGCCTGTCGCAGGTCTTCTACGAGGACCGCGTCGAGCCCGTGACGCCCGCGCAGCTGGCCGCGTCGCACTCGCACGGCGAGCACGACGCGCTCGGCTCCGACCAGGAGAAGGCGCCCGCCCAGCTGCTCGGCGAGTCCGCCCCCACGGGTGGCGGCCGCCGGCTGCGCTCGGAGGATGAGACGACCGCCGACGGGCGGAACAGCTGATCCTGGACGAGAGTTGACCTGAGCGACGACCGTTCGCGGTGTCCGGCCGACGTGGCCGGGCACCGCGACGGCGTTTCCGGGCGGGTGCGAGCACCCGCCACCCGACGCAGGAGAGGTAAGAGATGGCTGACTACACGCTCCCGGATCTGCCGTACGACTACGCGGCGCTCGAGCCGCACATCTCCGGCAGGATCATGGAGCTGCACCACGACAAGCACCACGCCGCGTACGTGACCGGCGCCAACACGGCGCTCGAGAAGCTCGCCGCGGCCCGTGAGTCGGGCGACTTCGCGGCGGTGAACCTGCACGAGAAGAACCTCGCGTTCAACCTCGGTGGGCACGTCAACCACTCGGTGTTCTGGCAGAACCTCTCCCCGGACGGTGGCGACAAGCCGACCGGCGAGCTCGCCGCCGCGATCGACGAGTTCTTCGGGTCGTTCGACGCGTTCCAGAAGCACTTCGCCGCGAACGCGGTCGGCATCCAGGGCTCCGGCTGGTCCATCCTCGGGTGGGACTCGGTGGGCCAGAAGCTCGCGATCTTCCAGCTGTACGACCAGCAGGGCAACATCCCCCTCGGCCTGACGCCGATCGTGGTCCTCGACATGTGGGAGCACGCGTTCTACCTCGACTACGTCAACGTCAAGGCGGACTACGTCAAGGCGTGGTGGAACATCGTGAGCTGGGCCGACGCCGAGAAGCGCTTCACGGCAGCCCGCTCGCAGACGTCCGGGCTGATCGTCCCCTCGCTCTGACGCGCTGACCGTCCCGACGGCCGCTCACCGGCGTGGTGGGCGGCCGTCGTGCTGTCCCGGCGCGGCTGGGTCGGGACAGTCAGGCCTCGGCCAGCGGCCGCACGCCGACGATCCAGGCGGGATCCAGCGGCCCCGCGCACCGCCATCGTCCCGTGGTCGCGCCCGCACGCTCTGCCGTTCCCTGCTCCCTGCGCCGCGTCGCGAGGCCGGCGTCGATCTCGACCGCGACGAGCGCCGTCGTCGCACCCGTGGCGGAACGCTCCCCTGCGGCGACCCGCTCCGCCACGGCGAGGAGGTCGTCCGCGTCGCAGACCGGGATCGTCTCCCCCGGGTCCGACGCGCCGGCCCTCGCCGGCCGCTCGTCGTGCGCGTCGACGTCGACGCGGGCGAGCAGCGCCTCGAGCGCTGCGGCGGGCATGACGTGCCAGACGCGCGCCGGGACCGGCGCCGCCGTCAGCGCCGAGCGCTGCGCCGCGCCCCACCCGCCCGCCTGGTCGACGACGAGGCACAGCTCGTTGCCCTCCGGGTCGCGCAGCACGACGTAGCCGTCGCCCCGCGCGTCGAGCTCGCGGTGACCCGTCGGCACGGCACCGAGGGCGCGGGCACGCGCGAGGGCCCACCGGACGTCCTGCGCCTCGACGTCGAGGTGCAGCCGGTTCTTGTGCGACTGCTTGCCCTCCGGGACCCGCTGGAAGGCGAGACGGACGCCGTCGGTGTCGAGCACGGCCCATCCGTCGTGCACGAGCGTCCACGGGGCGTCCAGCAGCGCGCCCCAGAACGCCGCGAGGCGTGACGGGTCCTGGCAGTCGACGACGAGCTCCTGGATGCGCACGGGGCGAGGCTAGCGAGACCGTCCGACATCGCACCGTCCGACATCGCACCGCACGCCGCGACGACCCCGCTGCGCCCGTGTGGGCGCGCGTCGGAGCAGACGCAGGAGGGGCGCACCACCGGTCCGGTGGTGCGCCCCTCCTGGCGGTCGAACGCTGCGCGTCAGTGCGCGTGCTGCCCGCGGGAGAACTCGAAGAGCCACCCCACGAGCCCGATCGCGGCGAGCGCGACGGCGGGCACCATCAGCCACCAGCCGACGGCGAGCGCGAGGAACGCGATCGAGGCCGCGAGGCCGACGACGAGGGGCCACCAGCTCCACGGGCTGAACGTGCCCTGGTTGCCGGCACCCTGCTCGATCTCGCCGAGCTCGTCGTCCTCGGGCCGCTGGCCGATGCGACGCGCCAGGAGCGCGAAGTAGCCGCCGATCATGCCGACCAGGCCGCCGGTCAGCGGGATGCTGACGGTCCCGACCGGCTCGCCGCCGCTCCAGAACCCGTAGATGAGCCCGACGGGGACGAAGAACAGGATCCCGTACAGGAAGAGCTGGGCCTCGATCTTCATCGGTCGTCCTCCTCACGGCGCCGGTCGACGTCCTCCTGGTCGTGCTCGAGCACCGTCGTGGACGACTGGTGCTCCTCGCCCGAGCCGTTCGCGATCCGCTCCTCGGCGAGCTCGCGCTCACCCGTGCGCTGCGGCGCCCAGTCGAGCGGGCCCGGGTCGTCGGGCTCGACGTGGTCGAGCGCGGCGACCTCGGGGTGGTGCAGGTCGAACGCGGGACGCTCCGAGCGGATGCGGGGCAGCGACGTGAAGTTGTGCCGCGGCGGCGGGCAGCTCGTCGCCCACTCGAGCGAGCCGCCGTAGCCCCACGGGTCGTCGACCGTGACCTTGGGCGCGTGGCGCCACGTCACGTAGACGTTCCAGAGGAAGGGCAGCGTCGAGGCCGCGAGGATCACCGAGCCGACGGTGGAGAGCTGGTTCATCCACGTGAAGCCGTCCGCCGGCGAGTAGTCCGCGTAGCGGCGCGGCATGCCGATGACGCCCAGCCAGTGCTGCACGAGGAACGTCATGTGGAAGCCCACGAACAGGACCCAGAAGTGGATCTTGCCCAGGCGCTCGTCGAGCATGCGACCGGTGAACTTGGGCCACCAGAAGTAGAAGCCCGCGAACATCGCGAACACGACCGTGCCGAACACCACGTAGTGGAAGTGGGCGACGACGAAGTACGTGTCGGACAGGTGGAAGTCGAGCGCCGGGCTGGACAGGATGACGCCCGTCAGGCCACCGAAGAGGAAGGTCACGAGGAAGCCGATGGTCCACAGCATCGGCGTCTCGAACGTGAGCTTGCCGCGCCACATCGTGCCGATCCAGTTGAAGAACTTCACACCGGTCGGCACCGCGATGAGCATCGTCATGAACGAGAAGAACGGCAGCAGCACCGCACCCGTGACGTACATGTGGTGCGCCCACACGGTGACGGACAGGGCCGCGATCGCGACCGTCGCGTAGACCAGCCCCTTGTAGCCGAAGATCGGCTTGCGGCTGAACACCGGCAGGATCTCAGTGACGATGCCGAAGAACGGCAGCGCGATGATGTAGACCTCGGGGTGCCCGAAGAACCAGAACAGGTGCTGCCAGAGCAGCGCACCGCCGTTGTCGGGGTTGAACACCTGGGCGCCGAGGCGCCGGTCGGCGCCGAGCGCGAACAGCGCGGCGGCCAGCGGCGGGAACGCCATGAGGACCAGCAGCGACGTCACCAGGATGTTCCAGGTGAAGATCGGCATCCGGAACATCGTCATGCCGGGGGCGCGCATCGTGACGACCGTGGTGATGAAGTTGACGGCACCCAGGATCGTGCCGAAGCCGGTGAGCGCGAGCCCGAAGACCCACAGGTCGCCGCCGAGCCCCGGCGAGTACATCTGGTTGGACAGCGGCGCGTAGGCGAACCACCCGAACGACGCGGCACCCTGCGGCGTGAGGAAGCCCGCCGCCGCGATGAGGCCGCCGAACAGGTACAGCCAGTACGCGAACATGTTGAGACGCGGGAACGCGACGTCGGGCGCACCGATCTGCAGCGGCAGGATGATGTTGGCGAAGCCCGCGAACAACGGCGTCGCGAACAGCAGCAGCATGATCGTGCCGTGCATCGTGAACGCCTGGTTGTACTGCTCCTTGGACTGGAACAGGTCCATGCCGGGCGCGAACAGCTCGGCGCGGATGAGCAGCGCCAGGATCCCGCCGATCGCGAACCACACGAACGACGTGATCAGGTACATGTACCCGATCGTCTTGTGGTCGGTGGAGGTGATCCACTTCACGACCGTCCGGCCGAGCGTCTGGCGACGCGGCGCCAGCCCCGGGATGACCTCGGTGTGGGCAGCCATCAGTCCTCGCCCTTCGCCACGTCGTTCAGGTCCTGCTGCCGGCTGTACTCGAGGCCGAGCGCTCCGGTCTGGCCGCGGTCGCGCAGCTCCTCCATGTGGGCGTCGTACTCCTCCTGCGAGACCACGGCGACGTTGAACAGCATCGACGAGTGCTCCTCGCCGCACAGCTCGGCGCACTTGCCGGCGTAGAAGCCCTCACGCGTCGGCGTGACCTGGAACGTGTTGGTCCGGCCCGGGATCATGTCGAGCTTGTAGAGGAACTCGGGGATCCAGAACGAGTGGATGACGTCGCGCGAGTCCAGCGTGAACTCCACGCGCTCGTTGACCGGCAGGTACAGCGTGACCTGGTCGCCGAGCACCGACGCGTCGGAACCGATGTCCTGCGCGTGCTGACCCGTCTCGTAGACGTCGTCGTCGAGGTAGTTGAAGTCCCAGCTCCACTGCTTGCCGATGACCTGGATGTTCACGTCCGGCTCGGCCGACGTGTCCGTCAGCGCGGTCGTGTCCCGGTTGGTGTAGTAGAAGAGCACCCCGACCATGATGATCGGCAGCAGGATGTACATGACCTCGAGCGGCACGTGGTAGCGCAGCTGGACCGGCAGCGTGTCGTCGTCCTTGCGCTTGCGGTACACCGCGACGCACCACAGGATCAGGCCCCACGTGATGGCGCCGACGATGAGGGCGGCGATCCACGACCCGACCCAGAGCGAGACGACACGACCGGTGTGGTCGGTGACCTCCTGGTCGGAGTGGCCGGGGAGCCAGCCTCGCTGGACCGCTTCGGAGCAGCCGCTGAGCACGAGCACGGCGGCCGTGGCCACCACGGCGGCGACGGTGCGCCGGGTGCGGCGGGGGGAAACCGGGTGCACGGGGGACCTTCCACTCGACGTCCCGCCGGGTGCCGCCCGCAGAGGGCGCACGCGGTCTGGGACCTTCGTCCTCGACCCGAGCAGCCTAGCGCGCCGTGGCGCCGCTCACGTGCCGTGTCGCGCGTTTGACGACGTGGTGTCAGCACCGTCACACCGCGTGCACGCCACGTGGAGGTCCTGCGCGCGCCCCGCGGCTACCGTGCACGCGTGACCACTCCCCCCGCCCCGCAGGTCCGCGCGGTGCTCGACGTCGCCGGGCACGCACCGCTGCGCGCCGCCGCCCGCACCGCGTTCGTCGAGGCGCTCGACCAGGGCTGGGCCGACCCGCGACGGCTGCACGCCGAGGGCCGTCGCGCACGGCTGCTGCTCGACGGCGCGCGCGAGGCGCTGGCCGCGGGGCTCGGCGCACGCACCGAGGAGGTCGACCTCGTCGCGTCGCACACGCTCGCGCTGCACAACGCGGTGCGCTCCGTCGCACGGGGCCGGCGGCGCGCGGGCGCCGACGTCGTCGTCGGCGCCGTCGAGCGCGCCGCCGTGCACCACGCCGCCGACTTCGTGACGTCCGGCGCCGGCGGCGCGGTCCGGACCGTCGACGTCGACGTGCACGGGCGCGTCGACGCCGACGCGTTCGTCGCGGCCGCCGCGGGGCCGGTCGCGCTCGCGGCGCTCCAGCACGCCAACGGCGAGGTCGGCACGCTCCAGCCCGTAGCCGCCGTCCACGAGCGGCTGCGCACCGCGGGCGTCCCGCTGCTGGTCGACGTCGGCGCGAGCGCGGGCCACGTCCCCGTGGGCGCGGCCGGGGACGTGCTGGTCGCCGACGCGGGCGACTGGGGCGGACCACCCCTCGGGGTCGTCGTGACGCGGCGCGGCGTGCGCCGCAGCCCGGACTGGCCGGACGACGACGACCGGTGGTCGCCCGGCGGCGTCGCCGTGCCGGCCGCGCTCGCCGCCGCCGTCGCGCTCCAGGAGGCGCAGGCCGGTGCGGCGGCCGCGGACGCGCACCGGCGCGCGCTCGTGGACCTCGTGCGCCGCCGCGTCGCCGCCGAGGTCCCGGACGTCCAGGTCGTCGGCGACCCCGTGGACCGGCTGCCGCACGTCGTGACGTTCTCGTGCCTGTACGTCGACGGCGAGGCGATCGTCGACCGGCTCGACCGCGCGGGCTTCGGCGTCGGCTCGGGCTCGGCCTGCACGTCGAGCGCGCTGGAGCCCAGCCACGTGCTGGTCGCGATGGGCGTGCTCACGCAGGGCAACGTGCGGCTCGCGCTCCCCCACGACGTCGACGCCGCGGCCGTGCACCGGTTCTGCGACGTCCTGCCGCGCGCCGTGGCCGACGTGCGGGCCGCGCTGGGCGCGTGATGGGCCCGGCGCACCGAGGGCGGCCGACGCCGCGGGGACGAGACGCCCGGGTACGCCGCGAGCCCGCACCCTCACGGGTACGGGCTCGCGGGTCGAGCGCTGCGGGTCAGCCGAACGAGCCGCCGCACGCGCAGGAGCTGCCCGCGTTCGGGTTGTCGATCGTGAAGCCCTGCTTCTCGATCGTGTCCGCGAAGTCGATCGTCGCGCCCTCGAGGTACGGGACGCTCATGCGGTCCACGACGACCTCGACGCCGTCGTAGTCGCGCGTCGCGTCCCCGTCGAGCAGGCGCTCGTCGAAGTACAGCTGGTAGATCAGGCCCGAGCAGCCGCCGGGCTGCACCGCGACGCGCAGGCGCAGGTCGTCGCGCCCCTCCTGCTCGAGCAGGCTGCGCACCTTGTCGGCCGCCACGTCGGTGAGCTGGACGCCGTGCGTCGCGGTCTGCGTGGTCTCGCTCATGTCACTCCCGGGTTCGCCAGAACGGTCCTCGTCGTCGCCAACACCGATGACCGGGCCGTTGTTCCCGACCAGCGTACGCCCCGTCGAGCTCGCGACGAGGGCCCCGCGGGGACGGCCCGCCGGGCCCGCTCAGGACCCGTGCGCGGGCGACCAGGTGCGCGCCACCCGCGCCGCGCGGGCGCGCAGCGACCCGACCGGGTCCGCGAGCGCGGCAGCGACGTCGCGCGGGTCGTCGGCGACCGCGTAGGCGGCCGTCACGCCCGCGGCCGACAGCTCGCGGCGCCCGACCTGGACCTCGCCCGACACGACGACCGTCGGGACCGCGAGCGGCAGCGCGCGCGCCGCGACCTCGGCGACGACCTTGCCGTGCAGGGACTGCCAGTCGGTGCGTCCCTCGCCCGTGACCACCAGGTCGTGGCGGGCGATGCGCCCGGGCAGGTCGACCGCGTCGGCGACGAGCGAGGCGCCCGGCAGCAGCCGCGCGCCGAGCAGCGCGAGCGCGAAGCCGACGCCGCCGGCGGCACCCGCGCCGGGCAGGCCGGTGAGCCGGGCGGCGCGCACGTCGGGGCCGCCGCCGAGCAGGTCGGCCCCCGGGCCCGTGCGCACCGGACCCAGCGCGGTGGTCGCGGCGTGCGCGAACGCGCCGAGGGCGCGCTCGAGCGCCTGCGCCTGCTCGGGCGTCGCGCCCTTCTGCTGCGAGAAGCCCGCCGACGCGCCCTGCAGGCCGAGCAGCGGGACGTCGACGTCGACGGCCGCGAGCAGGTCGACGTCACGCAGCGCGGCGCGCAGGTCGGGCAGCCACGCGAGGTCGTCGGCGGTGACCTCGCCCAGACCGCCGCCGCCCGCGGCGAGCAGCGCGGCGACGCGCTCGGCCACCGCGCCGGGCGGCAGCAGCGCGGTCGCGAGCCCGAGCAGCAGACCGGCGCCCGCGTCGTTGGTCGCCGAGCCCCCCAGGCCCACGACCACGCGGCGCGCGCCGCGCAGCGCCGCGGCGACGAGCTCCCCCGCACCGCGGCTCGTGGTGCGCGTGGGGTCGCGGCGGTCGTCGGGCACGAGGTCGAGGCCGAGCGCGTGCGCGGACTCGACGTGCACGGTCGTCCCCGCGCGCAGCAGCGCGGCCGGCACCGGGGCGCCGAGCGGTGACGTGACGGTGACCGGCTCGACGTCGCCGCCCAGGCTCGCGTGCAGCGTCGCGACGAACCCGGGGCCGCCGTCGGCGAGCGGGCAGACGTCCACGACGTCGTGCGGCGCCCCCGCGCGCCAGCCGTCGCGCAGCGCGTCAGCGGCCTGCGCCGGGGTCAGTCGGGTGCCGAAGCCGTCGGGAGCCATGAGGACGCGCACGCGACGATCGTGGCACGCCGGTGCGGCCGTCCCGGCACGCGCGACGTGCACGGGCGGCCGGCGGGCGCTGTGGGATCATGCCGCCGTGACGACGACCACAAGCACGTTCACCGAGCCCGCACCGTCCGCGCTGCTGCTGCTGGGCCGCGGGGTGGACCTGGCGTCCGAGCGCGGCGTCGAGTGCGTCGGCGCTCTCCCGGCCCCGGGCGACCCGGCGCTGGTCGAGCGCGCCCGCGCGGCGCGCGCCGCGCTGGGCGACCGGGCGTTCGTGCTGGGCCACCACTACCAGCGCGACGAGGTCATCGCGTTCGCGGACGTCACGGGCGACTCGTTCAAGCTCGCGCGCGAGGCGGCCGCGCGACCCGACGCGGAGTTCGTCGTCTTCTGCGGCGTGCACTTCATGGCCGAGTCGGCCGACATCCTCACGTCGGACGCGCAGCAGGTCGTGCTGCCCGACCTGGCCGCGGGGTGCTCGATGGCCGACATGGCCGCGATCGACCAGGTCGAGGACGCGTGGGACGTGCTCGTCGACGCGGGCGTCGCCGAGGACACCGTCCCCGTGACCTACATGAACTCGACGGCGGCCATCAAGGCGTTCACCGGCCGGCACGGCGGCACGGTCTGCACGTCGTCCAACGCGCACGTCGCGCTGCGGTGGGCGTTCGACCGCGTCGGCGGCGTCGACGGGCACGGCAAGGTCCTGTTCATGCCGGACCAGCACCTGGGCCGCAACACCGCGGTGCAGGCGCTCGGGCTGTCGCTCGACGACTGCGTCGTGTTCGACCCCCGCAGGCCGGGCGGCGGGCTCACGGCGCAGCAGCTGCGTGACGCGCGCATGATCCTGTGGCGCGGGCACTGCTCGGTGCACGGCCGGTTCTCGGCGCGCAACGTCGCCGACATCCGTGCGGCGGTGCCGGACGTGACCGTGCTCGTGCACCCCGAGTGCAAGCACGAGGTCGTCACGGCCGCCGACATGGTCGGTTCGACCGAGTACATCATCAAGGCTCTCGACGCGGCCGAGCCCGGGTCGTCGTGGGCGATCGGCACCGAGCTCAACCTGGTGCGGCGCCTCGCGCAGCAGCACCCGGAGCTCACCGTGCACTACCTCGACTCGACGGTGTGCTTCTGCTCGACCATGAACCGCATCGACCTGCCGCACCTCGTGTGGGCGCTCGAGGAGCTCGTCGCCGGGCGGGTGCCGAACCGCATCGTCGTCGACCCGGACGACGCGCACTGGGCGCGCGTCGCTCTCGACCAGATGCTCGCGCTGCCCGGCCACTGACCCACCACGCAGCACGCCCGAGCCACCCGACCGACCAGGAGGACGCCGTGACCGCACCCCGACCGCCGCGCGTCGGCATCCTGCTGTTCGACGGCGTGGAGGAGCTCGACGCCGTCGGGCCGTGGGAGGTGCTCGCGCAGTGGGCGAAGCACGGTGCGCTCGGCGCCGAGGTGCTGACGTTCTCGCTCGACGGCGCCCCCGTGCGCTGCGCGAAGGGCATGGAGATCACGCCCACCACCCGCGCGTCCGACGTCGGCCCGCTCGACGCCCTGGTGCACCCCGGCGGCCCGGACGCGCGGCGGCTCATGACGGACGACGCGCACCTCGCGTGGCTGCGGTCCGCCGCGGCGGCGACACCGCTGGTCGCGAGCGTGTGCACGGGTGCGCTCGTGCTCGCCGCCGCGGGCCTGCTGACCGGGCGGCCCGCGACGACGCACCACGGCGCGCTCGGCGAGCTCGCCGCCGCCGACCCGACCGTCGACGTGCGCAGCGGCGTGCGGTTCGTCGACGACGGCGACGTCGTGACCTCGGCGGGCGTCACGGCCGGCATCGACCTCGCGCTGCACCTCGTCGCCCGGCTCGACTCCCCTGCCGCCGCGGACGGCGTCCGGTGGGGCATCGAGCACGTCGTCCCCGCACCCGCCTGAGGGATCCTCGGCCGGCCGCACGACCGACGCGCGCCGGTCGGTAGGGTCCTGCGCGTGTCACGGATGATCCAGCTGCTGCTCGCCACGACCCGCCCCCGCCGCGCGGTGCCGGGCATGGACCTGCTCGACGACTCGGTGACGCACCTGCGGGTGCGCCCCGGCGACCTCGACCTGTACCGGCACGTCAACAACGGCGTGTACCTGCAGTACATGGACGTGGCGCGGTCGAACCTCCTCGCCGACCTGGGCGCGTTCGGGCGTCTGGCCCGGCGCGGCTGGTACCCCGTGGTCGCGGCGTCGACGGTGAAGTACCGCCGCTCGCTGACGCTCGGGCAGCGGTTCACCGTGACGACGCGCGTCATGGGCTGGGACGAGCGCGTCGTCTACCTCGAGCAGGTCATGGACCGCGGTGAGCAGCACGTCGCGCGCGGCTGGGTCGCCGGGCGGTTCCTGTCACGTGCGGGCGACCGGATCGCGCCCGTCGAGGTCGTCGAGCTGATCGACGGCGCGCCGCGCGAGAGCCCCGCGCTGCCCTCCGACGTCGCGGCCTGGGCCCGCGCGGTGGACGTCGCCCACCGCTGAGCCCGGGCCACGACGCGGCGCCGTCGGTCAGCCGCGCGGCGCCAGGACCTCGAGCAGCAGCGCCTCGGCGAGCACGACCCGCTCGAGCTCGCCGAGGTGCACCGACTCGTCGGCGCCGTGCGCGCGCGAGTCGGGGTCCTCGACGCCCGTGACGAGGATCGCGGCGTCCGGGTAGACGTCCAGCAGGTCGCTGATGAACGGGATCGAGCCGCCGATGCCGATGTCGACGGGCGGCGTGCCCCACGACGCGCCCATCGCCCAGCGCGCGGCGCGCATGCCCGCGGAGTCGCGCGGCGCCTGGAACGGACGACCCTCCTCGCCGTCGCGGAACGACACGCGCGCACCGAACGGCGCGTGCGCGAGCAGGTGCTCCTGCAGCGCGGCCGTCGCGGCGGCCGGGTCCTGGCCGGGAGCCACGCGCACCGACAGCTTCACCGACGCGCGCGGCGTGACGACGTTGTACGCGCCGGCGACGGGCGGCGCGTCGAAGCCGATGACGGCGATCGCGGGGCGCGTCCACAGGCGTGCCGTGAGGGGGCCCGTGCCGGCGAGCCGGACGCCGGGCAGCACGCTCGCGTCGGCGCGCAGGTCGTCCTCGTCGTAGTCGACCTCGGGGTCGTCGGCGTGCACGAGCCCCGCGACGGCGACGTCGCCCGCGTCGTCGTGCAGCGTGGCGACCAGACGCGACATCAGCGTGACGGCGTCCAGCACGGGCCCACCGAACATGCCGGAGTGCACCGCGTGGTCGAGCACCTCGAGGTCGACCACGAGGTCGACGAGGCCGCGCAGCGACGTCGTCAGCCCCGGGACGCCGACCTTCCAGTTCGACGAGTCCGCGACCACGATCACGTCGGCCGCCAGGAGCTCGCGGTGCGCGTGCAGGAAGTCGACGAACGTCGGCGACCCGACCTCCTCCTCGCCCTCGACGAACACCGTCACCCCGACGCCCAGCTCGTCGCCGAGCGCGCGCAGCGCGCCCACGTGCGCGACGACGCCCGCCTTGTCGTCGGCGGCGCCGCGGCCGAACAGCCGGTCGCCGCGCTGCGTCGGCTCGAACGGCGGCGTCGACCAGTGCGCCTCGTCGCCGGGGGGCTGCACGTCGTGGTGCGCGTAGAGCAGGACCGTGGGGGCACCGGCGGGGCGGGGCGGCGCGCGACGACGGCGGGGGCACCCGCGGTGCCGTCCGCGCCCGTCACGCGCAGCACGTCGACCTGCGGCATGCCCGCGTCGCGCAGCAGCTGCGCGACCGCGGCGGCCGAGGCCTCGACGTGCGCGCGGTCGAACGCCTCGTTCGACACGCTGGGGATGCGCACGAGCGCCTCGAGGTCGGCGCGCACGTCGGCGAACTGGGACGCGACGCGCGCCCGCAGGGCGGCGACGCGCTCGTCGGAGGGGGTGGGGACGGCGTCGGTGGTGGTCACGCCCCACGACGCTACTCGACTACCCTGGCGTCGTGTTCGGACGCAAGCAGGACCCCCCGCCGACCGTCGACGCCCCCGTCGTCGAGGAGCCGCCGAAGCCCGGGACCACGGGCAAGGGCCGGCCGACGCCGTCGCGCAAGGAGGCCGAGGCGCGCAACAAGCGCCCCCTCGTGCCCGCCGACCGGCGCGCCGCCGCGAAGGACGCGCGCGCGAAGCAGCGCGTGCAGCGCGAGCTCGAGTACCAGGCGATGCGCACGGGCGACGAGCGGCACATGCCGCTGCGCGACAAGGGCCCGGTGCGCCGG
The DNA here is from genome assembly GCF_000986825.1 of Cellulomonas sp. FA1. Classification (NCBI taxonomy): domain Bacteria; kingdom Bacillati; phylum Actinomycetota; class Actinomycetes; order Micrococcales; family Cellulomonadaceae; genus Cellulomonas; species Cellulomonas sp. FA1. The sequence goes on from NZ_LBMY01000001.1 coordinate 1,262,307, forward strand.
TACGTGCGCGACTACGTCGACGCGCGCTGGAACCTCGGCGAGCTGTTCCTGCCGATCGCGGCGGTGATGCTGGTCATCCAGTTCGCGACGGCGCGCAGCGCCTCGGTCGTGGCGTTCGCCTCGCTCCTGCTGCTGTACGTCTACATCATGGCCTCGCTCGCCGACGCCTGGCTCATGTGGCGGGGGCTCAGGAAGCGGCTCGTGGCGAAGTTCGGGGAGTCGGGCCTGCCTCCGCGCGGGCTGGCGATGTACGCGGTGCTGCGCGCGTTCCAGGTGCGCCCGTCGCGCCTGCCGAAGCCGCAGGTCAAGCACGGGCAGCGCCCGTCCTGACGTCGCCGCGCGGGTCCGGAGGACGCGGCACCCGCGCGGCCCGGTGGCGGTCGGCGCCTCAGGCCCCGCAGGCGCGTACGACCTGCAGCAGCACGAACCCGACGACGAGGAACGGCAGGACCCGCCGGTAGGTGCCGCCGGGCGCCTGCTGCTGGGGCCGCGGACGCTGCGGCGTCGACGCGGCCGGGCCGCTGACGGGCACCCACCGGTTGTCGGGCGTGAGCACGTGGCCGTTGACGACCTCGCCGACCCGGTAGGTGCGGCGCGGGGCGCCGCCCCCGGAGGTCGTCCGGGGCTGGGCAGAGGCCTGCTGCTGCGCCGCACGCTGAACCGCGGCACGCTCGGCCGCGGCACGGTCCGCGGCGGCCTGCTGCTCGGCGGCGCGCTGCTGCGCCGACGCGCGCTCGGCAGCCGCGCGACGCTCGGCCGCGGCCCGTTCGCTCGCCGCCCGCTGCTCGGCGGCCCGACGTGCGGCGCGCTCGGCCGCCGTGGCGTCGCCCCCGGGGGACGCGGCGGGACGTGACGTGCGGCCCCGGGTCCCGGTGGCGGCACGGTCGCGCACGCGGTCGGCGAGCGGCACCCACTCCCCCTCAGGGGTCAGCACGTGCTCGTCGACGACGTCGCCGGCGACGTACGGCGCGACCGGCGTGCGTCGCAGCGGGACCCACCGCAGGTCGGCGGTCAGCATGTGCCCGTCGACGACGTCCCCCAGGCGGTAGGGCGACCCCGCGGTGGGCGACACGCGGACCCACTCGCCCGACGCCGTGAGCTCGAAGCCGTCCACCACCGTGCCGACCGTGTGCATGTCCCTGGGTCCTCCTCGCCGCGTGCGCTGCCTGCGGCAGGCTACCGCCGCGCGGGGACGGTCAGACGCGGAAGCAGCACGTGCACGAGCGGGCCGATGGCCAGGGCGTACGCGAGCGTCCCGAGCCCGACGGTGCCGCCGAGGGCCCAGCCGGCGGCGACCACGACGACCTCGATGCCGCCGCGGACGAGGCGCACGGGCGCGCCGGTGCGCGCCACGAGCCCGGTCATCAGGCCGTCGCGCGGGCCCGGTCCCAGGCGTGCGCCGACGTAGAGCGCCGTCGCGAGGCCGTTGAGCGCGATGCCGAGCACCAGCAGCAGGACACGCGCCGCGAGCGGCAGCGGGTCGGGCAGCAGGGCCGCGAGCGCGAGGAACGGGTCGACGAGCACACCGATGACGAGCACGTTGGCGACCGTCCCGGGACCGGGGCGCTGCCGCAGCGGCACCCAGCACGCGAGCACGACGAGCGACACCACGACCGTCACGGTGCCGAACGTCCAGCCGGTGACGCGCGTGAGGCCCTGCGAGAGCACGTCCCACGGCATGGCGCCGAGGTGGGCGCGCAGGAGGAGCGTGATGGACGCGGCGTAGAGCACGAGCCCGACGAGGAGCTGCGCCGTGCGCCGCCCGACCGCGTCGCGCCGCGCACCGGCGACGGTCGCGGCGTCGGCGGGCGCGCTCACGCGAGGCTCCCGGGCTCGACGTCGGTGCGGGGCGGCGGACTGTGGCCGAGGCCGTCGGCCCGGACCGTGCGCACCAGCGCGACGGCCCCACCGACCGCGACCGCGGCGAGGAGAACGAGGAACACCCACATGGCCCCAGGATCGACGACCGTTGGCATTGCCTGCCATGGCCACTTCGCGCATAGTGGCCTCGTGGCGATCACCATCGACCGACGGATCAACGGCCAGCGCCTGCGGGTGCTGCTCGGCGCGTGGCACCGCCCCGGCCCCGCCTACCAGGCGCTGGCCGACGCGCTGCGCGCCCTGACCCGTTCGGGCGCGCTCCCGCTCGGCACACGCCTGCCCGGCGAGCGCGAGACCGCCGACGCGCTCGGCGTCTCCCGCACCACGGCGACCGCCGCCTACGACCTGCTGCGCGACGAGGGGTTCCTCGTGAGCCGGCGCGGTTCGGGCACGGTCACGACCCTGCCCCCCGGCAGCGGCGACCGCGCGCCGTCGAGCCTCGGCACGGTCGACGGCACGCTCGTCGACCTCACGGCCGCCGCCCCCGCCGCACCGCCGCGGCTCGCGACGGCGTGCGCCGCCGCCCTCGACCAGCTGCCCCGGCACCTCGCCGGCGCCGGCTACGCCCCCCTGGGCCTGCCGGCGCTGCGCGCCGCGGTCGCCGAGCGCTACACGCGCCGCGGCGTGCCGACGACCCCGGACCAGGTGCTCGTGACGACGGGGGCGCAGCAGGCGATCCACCTGCTCACGGGCGCGCTCGCGGGCACGGGCGACCGGGTCGTCGTCGAGCACCCGACGTACCCGCACGCCGTCGACGCGGTGCGGGCCGCCGGTGCCCGCCCCGTACCGGTGCCCGTGACGTCGGCCGGCACCGACCTCGACCTGCTCGAGGCGACCGTCCGGCAGACCGCACCACGGCTGGCGTACCTCGTGCCGGACCACCACAACCCGACGGGCACGTCGCTCACGACCGAGGGCCGTGCGCGCGTCCGCGAGCTCGCACGCCGCACGCGTACCGTCGTCGTGGGCGACGAGACCCTCACGGACCTCACGATCGACGGACCGCAGCCGTCACCGTTCGCGGGCGACGGCCTGGCCGACCGCTACGTCGTGAGCGTCGGCTCCGCGTCGAAGTCGTTCTGGGGCGGTCTGCGCGTCGGCTGGGTGCGCGCCCACCCCGACCTCGTGGGCGCGCTCGCGCAGCGCCGCGCTCACGTCGACATCGCGACCTCGGTGCTCGACCAGCTCGTCACGGCCGAGCTCCTCGCGTGCGCCGACGAGGTCCTCGTGCAGCGCCGCGCCGTGCTGCGCGAGCAGCGCGACGCCCTGCTCGCGACGCTCGCGCACGACCTGCCCCAGTGGCACGTGCCGGTGCCGGCCGGCGGGCTGTCCACGTGGGTCGACCTGGGCCGGCCCGTCGCGACGGCGCTGTCGGCGCTCGCGCACGGCCACGGCGTGCGGATCGCGCCCGGGACGGCGTTCGGCGTGGACGGCACGTTCGACGACCACCTGCGCGTGCCGTTCTCGCAGCCCGTCGAGGCGCTGCGGCGCGCCGTGGACGGGCTGACGGCGGCGTGGTCGGTGCTCGCGGGCACGCCGTCCGACCGCGTGGGGGTCGCCCAGCCCGCGCTGGTCTGAGCGGCCGGCGCGCCGCCGGCGACGGACTCAGACCGTCGGCAGCTCGATCTCGGGCGGCAGGTCGCGCCCGTCGTGCTGGAGCACGGCGTGCCGCACCCCCTGGCCCGCGAGCGCGCGCCAGTGCTCGCCGAGCCACTGCTCGGCGTCGAACCGCACGAGGAACACCGGGCTGCCGGGCCGGTCGACGGCCTCGCCGTCGTCGCCCACGAGCCGCCACTGCCACCGGGGCCGCACGACCGTCACCGGACCTCCCGTGCCGTGGCGTCCGAGGCGAGCGCACGCGCGACGCGCGCCGCGTAGAACGGCCCCTCGTAGATGAACGCCGTGTACGCCTGCACGAGCGTCGCGCCGACGGCGAGGTACTCGCGCGCGTCGGCCGCGCCGCTGACGCCGCCCACGCCCACGAGCACCGCGTCGGGGCCGAGGCGCGTCCGCAGGCGTGCGACGACGTCGAGGCCGCGCGCGAGCACGGGCGGTCCCGACAGGCCACCGGGTCCGAGGTCGTGCGCGATCGTCGTGTTGACGGCGACCACGCCGTCGAGCCCGAGCTCGGCGACCAGGTCGGCGACGGCGTCGACGTCGTCGTCGCTCAGGTCGGGCGCGATCTTGACGAGCACGGGCACCGCGGGCCGCGCGGCGCGCGTCGTCGCCTCGTCGGCGGCGACCCGCACGGCCTCCAGGACGGGCCGCAGCGCGTCGACCGCCTGCAGGTCGCGCAGGCCCGGCGTGTTCGGCGACGACACGTTCACGACGAGGTAGTCGGCGTACGGCGCGAGCCGCTCCGCGCTCGTCGCGTAGTCGGCGGCGGCGTCCTCGACGGGCGTCGCCTTGGTCTTGCCGATGTTGACGCCGACGACCAGCGCACGGCCGTGGGGCGTCGCGCGCAGCCGCCGCAGCCGCTCGGCGACGGCCGCGGACCCCTGGTTGTTGAAGCCCATGCGGTTGCGCAGCGCGCGCTGCGGCAGGACCCGCCACAGCCGGGGCTTGTCGTTGCCGGGCTGCGGGTGCGCGGTCACCGTGCCGACCTCGACGAACGCGAAGCCGAGCATCGCGAGCCCCTCGACCGCACGGGCGTCCTTGTCGAACCCCGCCGCGAGCCCGAAGCGGCCCGGGAACGTCCGACCCCAGACGCGCACCGCTCCCGCCCCGCCGCGCGGCACGCGCAGCACGCGCGAGACCACGGCACGCAGCACGGGCACGCGGCCGACCGCGCCGATCAGCGCGAACGCCACCTCGTGCGCGCGCTCGGGGTCCATGCGGCGGAAGACGAGGTCGAACAGCAGCCGGTACACGCGGGTCACCCTACGGCGGGCGGCCCGGCGGACGCCGGGACGTCCGTGCGGCCCGTGCGGCGCAGCCACCACAGCCCGACGAACGGCAGCACGAGCGGCACGTACCCGTACCCGGCGCCGAAGCGCGACCAGACGGTCTCGTCGGGGAAGTCGCCGACGTCGACGATCGACAGCAGCCCCACGACCAGCACGCCGACGAGCTCGAACGCGACGGTCGCCCACGCGAGCCGGCGGCGGTCGGCCGCGAGCGCGAGCGTCGCGACCACGTAGACGACGCCCGCGACGAGCGACAGCACGTACGCCACCGGTGCCTCGTCGAGCTTGGTGGTCACCTGGTAGAGGCCGCGCGCGGTCGCGGCGAGCGCGAGCACGCCGTACACGGCGACGAGCAGCCGGCCGGCGCCCGACCCCGTGGGGCGGTGCGCCGGTGCGGCGGGTGCGGGCGGTCGGGTCACGCGGTCCCCCAGATCTGCAGCAGCCGGAGCTCGAGGAAGGCGACGGTGAGCGCGGCGACGAGCAGCACGACCGAGCTCCAGCGGGTGCGCTCGGCGAACGCCCACGCGGCCGCGACGGGCAGGATCACGAGCTGGGTGACGACGTAGCCCCACAGCAGCACGCCGTCGACGTCCTGCGAGCCGGTGGCCTGGACGACCCCGAGCACGACCGCCTGGAGCACGAGGACGCCCTCGACCACGGCGGCGCCCCAGAGCTGGCGCAGGACGACCGCGCGGTCGGCGACGACGAACCACGTCGCCCAGCCGGCCAGCGCGAGGCAGAGCACCGCCACGACGACGGCGAGGGGGATCACCACGGGGCGACAACCTACCGGGCGGGGACCCGCCCGGCCCCGTGACGTCCGTCGCCGCGGCGCGGTGGCGGCCGGGTCGCGCGCCTCGGCGACGCACGGTCGCCGCCGGTCCCCCGGCGGGCCCGCGCGGCGCGGCTACCATCGACGCGTGATCTCGCTGACCTCCACCGACCCCGCCCGGCTCGACGTCGAGGCGGTCGTCGTCGCCGTCCGCCCGCAGGGCACGTCCGTCATCCCCGTCGACGCCGACTGGCTGCCCGCGGAGCTCGCGCGGCAGATCACGCAGGACGGGACGCGCCTGGGCGTCACCGGTGCGGCCGACGAGGTGCGCCGGCTGCCGGGGACGGGGCTGACGGCCGCGACGCTCGTGCTCACCGGCCTGGGCGACGCGACCGTGGACGCCGCGACCCCCGAGGGCGCCGAGGCGCTGCGCCGCGCGGCCGGAGCCGCGACCCGTGAGCTCGCGGGCCTCGCGTCGGTGGCGCTCGCGCTGCCGACGCCCGACGCCGCCGCGGTCGGGGCGGTCGCCGAGGGTGCGCTGCTGGGCGCGTACGGCTTCGCCCGCTACCACGAGCAGGACGCGCCGGTCGCGCGCGTCGAGGTCGTCACGCCCCGCGTGCGGGACAAGGCCGCCAAGGCCGCGCTCGCGCGCGCCGAGGTGCTCGCCGCCGCGGTCCACGCGACGCGCGACCTCGTGAACACGGCACCCAACGACCTGTACCCCGCGGCGTTCGCCGACGCCGCCAAGGCCGCCGTCAAGGCGTCCGGCGCCAAGGGCCTCAAGGTCACGGTGCTCGACGAGAAGGCGCTCCTCGCGGGCGGGTACGGCGGGATCATGGGCGTCGGCCAGGGCTCGGCGCGCCCGCCGCGCCTGGTGAAGGTCGCCTACGCGCCGTCGCGCGCGACGGGCCACGTCGCGCTCGTCGGCAAGGGCATCACGTTCGACTCGGGCGGCATCTCGATCAAGCCGGCGGCCGGCATGGAGGCCATGAAGTCCGACATGGCGGGTGCGGCAGCCGTGCTGCACACGGTCGTCGCGGCCGCGCAGCTCGGGCTCCCCGTGGCCGTCACCGGCTGGCTGTGCCTGGCCGAGAACATGCCGTCGGGCACCGCGCAGCGCCCGTCGGACGTCATCACGATCCGCGGCGGCAAGACGGTCGAGGTGCTCAACACCGACGCCGAGGGCCGGCTCGTCATGGCCGACGGCCTGGTCGCGGCCGTCGAGGAGAAGCCCGACCTGGTCGTCGACATCGCGACCCTCACCGGCGCGCAGATGGTCGCGCTGGGCCACCGCGTCTCGGCGGTCATGGGCACCGACGCGGCGCGCGCCGAGCTGGTCGACGCGGCGCACGGCGCGGGCGAGCAGTTCTGGCCGATGCCGCTGCCGGCGGACCTGCGCGCGGGCCTGAAGTCGAAGGTCGCGGACCTGGCGAACATCGGCGACCGGTTCGGCGGCATGCTGACCGCCGGCATCTTCCTGCAGGAGTTCGTCGGGTCGACGCCGTGGGCGCACCTCGACGTGGCCGGCCCCGCGTTCAACGAGCGGTCGGCCTTCGGCTACACGCCCGTCGGCGGCACGGGTGTCGGCGTCCGGACGCTGCTGCGGCTGCTGGAGCAGCGCGCGTCCTGACGGACGTCGCCGCACACACTCGTCGGCGGCGCGGCGGCCGGGCGCGTCAGGCGCGCTCGGCCGCGCGACGCCGGCGCTCGACGCGCTGGCGCGCGTTCCAGTCCCGCACGCGCTGCGGGTAGCCCGTGCGCTGCACGTCGTACACGGGGATCTGGAGCTCGCGCGCGAGCGCGGCCGCGGCCCGGTCGTCCGGGACCTTGCGTCGCGTCCACTCGCCGTCGGTCGCGACGAGCATGAGCGTCGTGGGCGTGACGTTGGTGCGCGGCTCGACGTACGCCTCGACACCGACGCGCGTGGTCACGAAGTCCCGCAGGTAGGCGAGCGTCTCGGCGCGCGCCTCGCGTCCCGCGGGCGCGTCCGTGGGCTGAGGTCGACGACGGGAGAACAGACCCATCCCGCGAGGGTACCGACGAGACCTGGACGTCCGCTGGACGTCCGCGGGGGCCCGGAGCGGCGCGGCACACGCCTCGCGCAGGACATGGGACGACTGTCGCGGGACTCACACCGCCGGACGTGCTAGTCGGTTCGTCGCGACGGGGACGGGATGACAAGATGGGGCGGCAGCCCATCCCGACCTGCGAGGAGTGCGCACGTGGCCGACAACGGCACCGCTTTCGACATCGTCGTCCTGGGCGGAGGTAGCGGCGGCTACGCGGCCGCGCTGCGCGCCGCCGAGCTCGGCAAGACCGTGGCCCTCGTCGAGGCCGACAAGGTGGGCGGCACGTGCCTCCACCGCGGGTGCATCCCGACCAAGGCCCTGCTGCACGCGGCCGAGCTCGCCGACAACGCCCGCGAGGGTGCGCACTTCGGTGTGCACACGACGCTCGAGCGCGTCGACATGGGCGGCGTGAACCAGTACAAGGACAACGTGATCGGCCGCCTCTACAAGGGGCTCCAGGGGCTCATCAAGTCCCGCAAGATCGAGGTCGTCGAGGGCTGGGGCACGCTCACCGGCCCGCACACGGTCCAGGTCGGCGACCGCACGCTCACGGGTGAGCACATCGTGCTCGGCACCGGGTCGTACGCCCGCTCGCTGCCCGGGCTGGAGATCGGCGGCCGGGTCATCACGTCCGACCAGGCGCTCACGCTCGACTGGATCCCGCGCTCGGCGATCATCCTCGGCGGCGGCGTCATCGGCTCCGAGTTCGCGAGCGTCTGGAAGTCGTTCGGCACGGACGTCACGATCGTCGAGGCGCTCCCCCACCTCGTGCCCAACGAGGACGAGGCGATCTCCAAGGCCTTCGAGCGCGCGTTCCGCAAGCGCGGCATCGGCTTCAACCTGGGTGTCCGGTTCCAGGGCGTCACGCAGGACGACAACGGCGTGCACGTCACGCTCGAGGACGGCAAGACGTTCGACGCCGACGTCCTGCTCGTCGCGGTCGGCCGCGGCCCCAGCACGTCGGGCCTGGGCTACGAGGAGCAGGGCCTCACGCTCGACCGCGGCTTCGTCATCACGAACGAGCGCCTGCACACGGGCGTCGCCAACATCTACGCCGTCGGCGACATCGTCCCCGGCCTGCAGCTCGCGCACCGCGGGTTCCAGCAGGGCATCTTCGTCGCCGAGGAGATCGCGGGCCTCAACCCCCCGACGATCGACGAGTCCGGCATCCCGCGCGTGACGTACTCCGACCCCGAGGTCGGGTCGGTCGGCGTCACGGAGAAGCGCGCCAAGGAGCTGTACGGCGACGAGAACGTCGAGGTCCTCGAGTACAACCTCGGCGGCAACGGCAAGAGCCAGATCCTCGCGACGCAGGGCTTCATCAAGCTCGTCCGCAAGAAGGACGGGCCGGTCGTCGGCGTGCACATGATCGGTGCGCGCGTCGGCGAGCTCATCGGCGAGGGCCAGCTCATCGTCAACTGGGAGGCGTACCCCGAGGACGTGGCCCAGCTGGTCCACGCCCACCCCACGCAGAACGAGGCGCTCGGCGAGGCCTTCCTGGCGCTCGCCGGCAAGCCGCTGCACGCCCACAACTGACCTGGATCGAAGGAGACACGAGCGGTCATGTCCGAGAACGTGCAGCTTCCCGCGCTCGGTGAGTCGGTCACCGAGGGCACCGTCACCCGTTGGCTCAAGCAGGTCGGCGACCGTGTCGAGGTCGACGAGCCCCTGCTCGAGATCTCGACCGACAAGGTCGACACCGAGATCCCCTCGCCCGTCGCAGGCGTGCTCGAGAAGATCCTCGTCGAGGAGGACGAGACGGTCGAGGTCGGCGCGACCCTGGCCGTGATCGGCTCGGGCGAGGGCGGCGACTCCGCCGGGGACGCCCCCGAGCAGGAGCCCGCGCAGGCCGAGGCGCCCGCGCAGCAGGCGCCCGCCGAGGAGCCGGCGGCCGAGCAGTCGGCCCAGCAGGCCCCCGAGCAGCACGAGGACGCCCCGGCCCCGGCCGAGGCCTCGGCGCCGTCGGGCGACGGCCAGGAGGTGACGCTGCCCGCGCTGGGCGAGTCCGTCACCGAGGGCACCGTCACGCGCTGGCTCAAGGCCGTGGGCGACCAGGTCGAGGTCGACGAGCCCCTGCTCGAGATCTCGACCGACAAGGTCGACACCGAGATCCCCTCGCCCGTCGCGGGCACGCTCCAGGAGATCAAGGTCGGCGAGGACGAGACCGTCGAGGTCGGCGCCGTGCTGGCGATCGTCGGCTCGGGTGCCGCGGCGCCCGCCGCGCAGGCCCCGGCCGCGCCCGAGAAGCCCGCCGAGAAGCCCGCCGCGCAGCAGGAGCCCGCACCGCAGGCGTCCTCGCAGCCCGCCGGGTACGAGGCACCCGCGCCCGAGACCGAGTCGGCGCAGTCCGCCGGCACGACGCCGGCCGCGCAGGAGGCCGCCCGGCAGCAGCCGACGGCTCCGGCGGCGCCCGCCGCGCCGGCCGCCGCCGGGTCGTACCTCACGCCGCTGGTCCGCAAGCTCGCGGCCGAGAAGGGCGTCGACGTCAGCACGCTGACCGGCACCGGCGTGGGCGGGCGCATCCGCAAGGAGGACGTGCTCGAGGCCGCCGCCAAGGCCGAGGAGGCCCGCAAGGCCGCCGAGGCGCCGCCCGCCGCCGCCCCGGCCGCCGCCCCCGCGGCGTCGAAGCCGGCGGCACCCCCGGCCGTGTCGCCGCTGCGCGGCACGACCGAGAAGGCGAGCCGGCTGCGTCAGATCATCGCCGAGCGCATGGTCGAGGCCCTGCACACGCAGGCGCAGCTCACCACCGTGGTCGAGGTCGACGTCACGAAGATCGCGAAGCTCCGGGCGCGCGCCAAGGACGACTTCAAGGCGCGCGAGGGCGTCAACCTCACGTTCCTGCCGTTCTTCGTCCAGGCCGCCGTCGAGGCCCTCAAGACGTACCCGAAGATCAACGGGGTGCTCGAGGACAAGACGATCACGTACCACGGCCAGGAGAACGTCGGCATCGCGGTCGACACCGAGCGCGGCCTGCTCGTGCCGGTCATCCGCGACGCGGGCGACCTCAACCTCGCCGGCATCGCCCGCAAGATCAACGACCTCGCGGGTCGCACCCGGTCCAACAAGGTCACGCCGGACGAGCTGTCGGGTGCGACCTTCACGGTCACCAACACCGGCTCGGGCGGTGCGATCATCGACACGCCGATCGTTCCCGGCGGCACGTCGGCGATCCTCGGCACGGGCACGATCGTCAAGCGTCCCGTGGTCGTCAAGGGCCCCGACGGCGAGGAGGTCATCGCCATCCGGTCGATGTGCTACCTGTGCCTGTCGTACGACCACCGGCTGGTCGACGGCGCGGACGCGTCGCGCTACCTCATGGCGGTCAAGAACCGCCTCGAGGAGGGCGCGTTCGAGTCCGAGGTCGGTCTCTGACACGACGCACCACCGCGAGGGCCGTCCACCGTCCGGTGGGCGGCCCTCGCCGCGTCCGGGACCCCGCAGGCGCTCGCCCGCCCGGCCGCGTCACGGTCGCCGCGCCGCGCGCCCCGCGCGTCACTAGGGTGGCGGCATGCGCGTGCTGGTCGCCGGGTCGTCCGGCCTCGTGGGGACGGCCCTGGTCCGCCATCTGACCGAGGCCGGGCACGACGTCGTGCGCCTGGTCCGGCGCGCACCGCGCGCGCCCGGCGAGGCCGGCTGGGACCCCGACGCCGGGCGCGTCGACGTGGCGGCGGTGCGCGCGGCCGACGCGGTCGTGGACCTCGCGGGCGTCAACGTCGCGTCGCGGCCCCTCACGGCGGCACGCAAGCGCGCCGTCGTGGACTCGCGCGTGCGGACCGCCGGACTGCTGTCGCGCACGCTCGCCGGGCTCGCGGGCGACGACGCGACGCCGGCACCGCGCGTGCTGCTGCAGGCCTCGGGCATCGGCGCGTACGGCGACCGCGGCGACACGGTGCTCACCGAGACCGAGCCGCTCGGCGACACGTTCTTCGCGGGCGTCGTCCGCCGCTGGGAGGCCGCGACGGCCCCCGCGCGGGACGCCGACGTGCGTGTCGCGCTGCTGCGCACCGGCATCGTCCTGAGCCCCCACGGTGGCGCGGCCGCACCGCTGCTGCTCCCCCTGCGTGCCGGTGTCGCGACGCGGCTGGGCTCGGGGCGGCAGTTCTGGAGCTGGATCAGCCTGCTGGACGAGGTGCGCGCGATCGAGCACCTGCTCACCGCCGACGTGCACGGACCGGCGAACCTCGTGGCCTCGGCGGACCGGCACGCGGAGCTGCTCGCGGCACTGCGCCGTGCCTGGGGTGCGCACCTCACCGTCCCGGTGCCCGCTGCGGCGCTCCGGCTCGCGCTGCGGGACTTCTCCTCCGAGGTGCTCGGCTCGGTGCGCGCGGACCCGGCAGCCCTGCGCGCGAGCGGCTTCGTGGCCCGGCACACGACGCCGCACGACGTCGCCCGCTGGCTCAGGACGGCGCGCCGCCCGGCTCCCTGACGTCGAGCACGCGCCACCGGCCGTCCGCCCACCGGAGCACCAGCTCCACGATGCGCGACGGGACGGCGGGCACGTCGGCGCGCTCGCCCCGGGGCGTCACGCGCACGTGCGGGCCGAGGCCGGACGTCACGTCGACGGTCGCGTCCCCGTCGGGCGTGCGTCCCGTGGCGGCGACGGCCGCCACGTCGGCGACCAGTCCCTCGCTGCGGGCGCCCGCGAGCGCCGCGACGACCGCGGCGTCCGCGGCGGCCGCCGGCGAGCCGGGCACGGACAGGTCGGCGAGCGCGGCCGCGTCGGCCGCCGCGAGCGCGTCGGCCCGCAGCCGCGTCAGCGCGGCGGCCGCGGCCGCGGGGTCCTCGGGGTCCCGCACCGCCTCGAAGCCGCGGTCGTCCTTCGCCGTCGTGGCGCGGGTGCCGTCGGCGACGCCCGACGACCGCGGCGGGACCGTGGCGGCGGCGGCGGGGGCGGCGTCGTCACCCGTGACGGCGTGCACGCCCCAGGCGCCGCCGCCCAGCAGCGCCACGACCACCGCCACGACCGCGCCGACCGTGCCCGGGCGACGCCGGCGCACCGGTCGGGCGCGCCGCGACCGCCGCGCGGGCACCGGGTCCCCCGCGGCCTCGCGCGGCGCGGACGTGCGGCCGTGCGCGAGCGCGACCTGCGCACCGGCGAGCACGTCCGGGTCGGGCACGAGGACGGGCTCGGCATCCGCGCACGCGAAGGCGGCGTCGACGACGTCGCCCGCCGCGGCGTTCGTGCGCAGCAGACGCTCGAGCGCGTCGCGCAGCCGCAGCGTGCCGTCGAGCCCCGCGGCGAGGTGCGCGTCGAGGGGCGCCATGAGCCCCAGCAGCGTCGCGAGGAGCCGGTGCACGTCACCGGTCGGGCTGCCGTCGCCGCGCAGCGCGCCGCGCAGGTCGACCAGGACGGGCATGCCGCCCGGCCGCACGACCACCCGGTCGGCGCCGACCGCCCCGTGCGCGAGGCCGGCGGCGTGCAGCGCCGCGAGCGCCTGCGCGACCGGCACCGCGAGCGTCACGACCTCGCCGTCCGCGAGCGGCGGGCGCGCCGCCCGGACGGCGGCGACGGTGGGGCCGGGCACGTGCTCGCAGACCACCGCGACGCGACCCGGTGCGAGCGGCTCGACCGCGTGGACGCGCGCGAGGTGCGGGTGGTCGAGCGCCAGGAGCGCCGCGGCGCGCGTCGCGAGGGTCGCGTCCGCGGGTGCGTCGAGGACCTGGACCTCGAGCCAGCGCTCGTCCGCGTCGTCGAGGGGCCGCGCGATCCACCAGGACCCGTCGGTGCCGACCGGGGACGCGGGCCGCGCACCGAGCGCGTGCAGCAGCCGGAGGACGTCGTCGGGGGGCGGGACCGTGGGCACGGCCGTCATCCAACACGCGGTGCCTGGCAGCGCGTGCGCGTCGTCCACAGGCCCCGGCACGGCGGCGGGCGCGCGGCGGGTCAGCCCAGGAGCTGCGGCACCCCGGTCTCGGCGGCGACGCGCGCGGCGTCGAGCACGCGCGCGGTGGCCACGGCGTCGGCGGGGTCGACGGGCACGGGGCCGTCGGCGCGCAGCCACGCCTGGACCGCGCGGTACACGTCCTCGTGGCCGCCGGGCGCGCGAGGCACGGGGGTGCGCTCGGCGCCGCGCACCAGCCAGCCCTCGTGCGCCGGCTCGTCGGGGCCGCGCTGCGCGTCGAGCGCGTCGTCGAGCACGGCGAACGGCGTCGGCTCGCCCTCGAAGCTCGTCACGAGGTACGCACCGCGCTCCCCCAGCACGCGGGTGCGCGGCCCGGGCGCGCCGACGAGCCCGCCGGCCCACAGGTGGGACACGACGTGGTGGCCGTCGGCGTCCGCCGCGTGCTCGAGCGCGAGGAACACGTCGTCGAGCGCGGGCGTCGTCAGCGCGCGCAGCTCGGCGTGCACGCGGCGCACGGGGCCGAACAGCTGCACCGCCGAGTCGACGAGGTGCGCGCCGAGGTCGAGCAGCAGGCCGCCCGCGACCGCGTCCTGCTCCTTCCAGCGGTGCTGCGGCTCGGGGCGGTACCGCTCCCAGCGCCGTTCGAACCGGTGCACGCGACCGAGCTCGCCGGCGTCGAGCAGCGCGCGCAGCGTGAGCTGCTCGGGGTCCCAGCGACGGTTCTGGAACACCGTGAGCCGCCCGCCGCGCTCCTGCGCGAGCCGCACGAGCGCCGCGGCCTGCACGCGCGTGGTGGCCAGCGGCTTGTCGACCAGCACCGCGACGTCCGCGTCGAGCGCGGCGCGGACGTGCGCCGCGTGGTCGCCCGTCGGGCTCGCGACGACGACGAGGTCCAGCTCGTCGCGCAGCGCGAGGAGCGCCTCGACGTCGGGGACGACGTGCGCGCCGGGCCAGTCGGCCACGACCTGCTCGCCGCGGTTCCGCGTCACCACGGCCACGACGCGCTGGCCCGTCGCGCGCGCGAGGCGCGCGTGGATGCCGCGCCCCGCGCCGCCGTACCCGACCAGTCCGATGCGCAGCGGCTCCATGCCCGCCACTCTACGAGCGGTGCGCGGGCTCCTCGTCCGCCGCGGTCCGCGCGGTCGCCGCGTGGACGCCGTGCTCGGGACGTCGTGCGAGCGCCGACGGCCACCAGGTGCGCGCCCCGAGGTCGTGCACGAGCCCCGGCACCAGCAGGCTGCGCACGACGAACGTGTCGAGCAGCACGCCGAACGCGACGATGAACGCGAGCTGCGCCATGAACAGCAGCGGGATCACCGACAGCGCCGCGAACGTCGTGGCGAGCACGAGGCCGGCGGACGTGATGACGCCGCCCGTGACCGCGAGGCCGCGCACCACGCCGGCGCGGGTTCCGACCGCGGCGGACTCCTCCCGGACGCGCGTCATGAGGAAGATCGAGTAGTCGACGCCGAGCGCGACGAGGAACACGAACCCGTAGAGCGGGACGACGGGGTCCGCGTCGGGCAGGTCGAGCACGTGGTCGAACACGAGCGCCGAGACCCCGATCGCGGCCGCGAACGACAGCACGTTGGCCCCCATGAGCAGCAGCCCGGCGGCCACCGAGCGCAGCAGCAGCATGAGGATCAGCAGGATCACCGTGAGGACGACCGGGACGATGACCCGCAGGTCGCGCGCACCGGCGACCTGGGTGTCGAGCGTCTCGGCGGCGGGGCCGCCGACGAGCGCGTCGGGGGCGACCGTGACGACCGCGTCGCGCAGGTCGGCGACGGTGTCGACCGCCTCCTGGCTGTCGGACGGCGCCTCGGTGGCCACGTCGACGCGGACCCGGCCGTCGACGACGACGGGGTCGGCCGGGGCGGCACCGGGGCCGCCGGGGGCGGCGCCGGCGGGTGCGCCGGTGGAGCCCGTGTAGGGCGTGGCGGACGCGACGCCGTCGACGTCCTGCGCCGCGGCGACGACGGCGTCGAGCTCGTCCTGCGCGACGATCACGACCGCGGGCTGCACGGCTCCCGCGGGGAAGTGCTCGGCGAGCACCTCCTCGCCCGCGACCGAGTCGACGGGGGTGAGGAACACGTCGGTCTGGCTCGTGCCGGACGCGCGGAACGTCGGGACGAACGCGGCCGCGACCAGCAGCACGGCGGCGCTGACGAGCCACACGGGACGGGCGCGGCGCGCGACGAACCGCGCCCAGCGCGCCCACAGGCCGTTGCCGTCGGAGGGGTCGGCGGCGGCGGGCGGCACCGTGGCCGCGTGCTCGCCGTGCGTGGCGGCGGTGGTCGTCGCCGCGGCGGGCCGGGGCGCGCGGGGCCAGAACAGCGCGCGCGAACGACGACCGGCGACGAGGAGCATCGCGGGCAGGAACGTGAGCGCGGCGAGCAGGGCGGCGCCGATGCCGATCGCGGCCACGGGGCCGAGGCTGCGGTTGGACGCGAGGTCGGACAGCAGGAGGCACAGCAGCCCCGCGACGACGGTCCCCGCGCTGGCGGCGACGGGCTCGAGCGTCTGGCGCCACGCGACGCGCATCGCGTCCGCCGGGTGCTCGGCGTGCCGCAGCTCCTCGCGGTAGCGCGCGACGAGCAGGAGCGAGTAGTCGACGGCGGCGCCGACGACGAGGATCGACAGGATGCCCTGCGCCTGGCCGTTGAGGACGAGCACGCCCGCGTCGGCGAGCTCGTAGACCACCAGCCCGGCGAGCGCGAGCGCGAACACGGCCGTGAGGATGACGACGAACGGCAGGAACGGGGACCGGTAGACGACCACGAGGATGAGCAGGACCGCGCCGAGCGCGACGAGCAGGAGCAGGCCGTCGATGCCGGCGAACGCGGTGCCGAGGTCGGAGACGAAGCCGGCGGGTCCCGTGACCCACGCGTGCAGGCCGACGTCGCCGGCGGTGGTGGGGGTCGCGCCGAGGTCGTCCGCGAGCGCGGTCCGCAGGTCGCCGACGAGCAGGTTCGTGAGGGACTCGTCGTCGACGAGCTGCTCGGCGGCCTGTCCGTCGAGCGGGACTGGCACGAGGATCGCTGCGCCGTCCTGCGACGGCACCGGCACCACGGGTCCGGTGAGGTGGTCGGCCCACGTGCCGCCGTCGACGGGCAGGGCCGGGACCTGCTCGGCGAACCGCGCGACGGCCTGGAGCTGGGCGTCGGTGACGTCGGAGCCGTCCGCCGGGGCGAGCACGACGAGCGCGGGTAGGGTCTGCGTGTCGACGAAGTCGCGTGCGGCCTCGGCCGCGCGGGTGGACTGCGCCGACGACGGCAGGAACGCCGCCGCGTCGTTCGTCTGGACCTGGGAGAGGCGTCCTTGGGCCATGCCGCCCACGGAACCGAGACCGAGCCAGACGACGAGCACGACGGCGACGGCGACCGCGCGCGCCACGGGATTCCTCAGCATGCTGAGCATCATGACGCCGCGGCGACGCCTCGGCAACCTGGAGGACGAGTGAGCACGCAGCAGCCGCGGGGCCGGCCCGACCACTGGCCGGTCGGACGCCTGCTGTCGACGGCCGCGCGCCGCGTCGAGCGCGCGTGGGATGCGCACCTCGCTTCCTGGGACCTCAACCACGCGAGCCTGCCCGTGCTGGTGCACGTCTCCATGGCCCCCATGTCCCAGCGCGAGCTCGCCGACGCGTGCGGCGTGACCGAGCAGACCATGAGCCGCGTCGTGGCCCGGCTCGAGCGCACGGGGTACGTCACACGGCGCCGCCACGACGACGACCGACGCCGGCACGTCATCGCGATCACGCCCGACGGCGCCCGCGCGCTGGCCGCGTGCGCCGATCCCGGGCCCGCGCAGGAGAGCGTGCTCGGACACCTGGCGCCCGAGCGCCGAGCGCTGCTCGACGAGCTGCTGCGCGAGGTCGTGCGCCCCGAGGACCTCGACCCCGAGGGCGTCGCGGCCGCCGCCCGGCCGGGGACCGCCGACGAGGGCTTAGCCTGACGTCCATGCGCGTCGAACCGCTCGACCTCGGCACCCGTCTGCAGCCGTACGTGCCGACCTGGGACCTGCAGCGCGAGGTGCACGCGGCGGTCGCCGCGGGTGAGCGCGAGGACACCCTGCTGCTCGTCGAGCACGAGCCCGTGTACACGGCGGGCAAGCGCACGGCTCGCTCCGACCGCCCCGTCGACGGCACACCCGTCGTCGACGTCGACCGCGGCGGTCGCATCACGTGGCACGGCCCCGGGCAGCTGGTCGGCTACCCGATCGTGCGGCTCGCCGAGCCCGTGGACGTGGTCGCGTACGTCCGCGCGCTCGAGGACGCGCTCATGCGCACGTGCGCCGACGTGGGCGTCGCGACCGTGCGCGTCGAGGGTCGCAGCGGCGTGTGGCTCCCGGCCGACCCCGCGGACGCCTCCCCCGCACCCCGCCGCGAGCGCAAGGTCGCCGCGATCGGCGTGCGCGTGGCCCGCGGCGTCACGATGCACGGGTTCGCGCTGAACTGCACGGCGTCGCTCGACTGGTACTCGCGCATCGTGCCGTGCGGGATCGACGACGCCGACGTCACGACCCTGAGCGCCGAGGCCGAGCGCGAGGTCACGATCGCCGAGGTCACGCCGCTCGTCGTCGCCCACCTGCGCGACGCGCTCGCGCCGCTGCTGGCCGCGGGCGCGGCGGTCGCCGCGGGCTGAGACGGCGGTTCCGGCCCCGGGCCGCTACGCCTCCTGGCCCACGGTCCGCAGCTCGCGCGCGACGCCCTCCGCCCACGTGCGCACGACGTCGAGGTCCCGGAAGTCCCCCGCGTCCGCACGCGTGAGCGCGACGAGCGCGCGCTCGGAGATGTTCAGGCCGTCGCGGTCCAGCCGGCCGGCGAACGTCGCGACGTCGCGCGCCCCGACGGTCTCGGCGATCCGCGTCACGTCGTCCGGCACCGTCGCCGGCACCGGCGGGTCGCCGACGGGTCCCGACCAGAAGAGCCACACCGGGCGCTGCCGCAGCTGGCCGCCCTGCCGGTCCACGAGGTCGCGCAGGCCGAGCGCGAGCCGCCCGACGTACACCGCCGAGCCGAGCACGACCGCGTCGTACGGCTCGACGTGCTCGACCTCGTCCGGCTCGACCTCGTCGACGTCGTGCCCGGCCGACCTCAGGACCTCGGCGACCACGTCGCCCATCTCGCGCGTCGCGCCGTGCCGCGACGCGACCGTCACCAGGACGTGCACCGTGCCACCTCCTCGCCCGGTCGCTCGGCGACCACGGACCCCCCGCGGGTCGCGGACCGGTATCTGCCCAGCGTCCCTCCCGGTCGTCGCCCCCGCCCGGGACGGAGGTCCCCGTCACACCCGGACGACGGGCCGGGCGCCGACCGCGCGGGTTAGTCTGGCCGCGTGACGATCGCACCCGAGGGACGCCGCATGCTCCGGGTGGAGGCCCGCAACGCCGCCACGCCGATCGAGAAGAAGCCCGAGTGGATCCGCACGCGCGCGACCACCGGCCCCGAGTACAGCGAGCTCAAGGGCCTCGTGCGCCGCGAGGGCCTGCACACGGTCTGCGAGGAGGCGGGCTGCCCCAACATCTTCGAGTGCTGGGAGGACCGCGAGGCGACGTTCCTCATCGGCGGCGACCAGTGCACGCGCCGGTGCGACTTCTGCCAGATCGACACCGGCAAGCCGGCCGACTTCGACGCCGACGAGCCGCGGCGCGTCGCCGAGTCGGTGCAGGCCATGGGGCTGAAGTACTCGACCGTCACGGGCGTCGCGCGCGACGACCTGGCCGACGGCGGTGCGTGGCTCTACGCCGAGACCGTGCGGCAGATCCACGCGCTGAACCCGGGGACCGGCGTCGAGCTGCTGATCCCCGACTTCAACGCTGTGCCGGAGCTGCTCGACGTCGTCAACGAGTCGCGCCCCGAGGTGCTCGCGCACAACCTCGAGACCGTGCCGCGCATCTTCAAGCAGATCCGCCCGGGCTTCCGGTACGAGCGGTCGCTGTCGGTCATCACACGCGCCCGCGAGGCCGGCCTCGTCACCAAGTCCAACCTCATCCTCGGCATGGGCGAGACGACGCAGGAGGCCGCGGACGCGCTGCGCGACCTGCACGAGGCCGGGTGCGACCTCGTGACCATCACGCAGTACCTGCGCCCCTCGGTCCGGCACCACCCCGTCGACCGCTGGGTGCGGCCCGAGGAGTTCGTCGAGCTGTCGGCCGAGGCCGAGCGCCTCGGCTTCCTCGGCGTCATGTCCGGGCCGCTCGTGCGCTCGTCGTACCGCGCCGGACGGCTCTGGGGCCAGGCGATGCGCCGCCGCGGCCTGCCGATCCCCGACGCGCTCGCGCACCTCGGAGAGCCGACGACGTCGCGCCAGGAGGCGTCGTCGCTGCTGGCCCGCTCCACCGTCGGCTGACCTGCCGCGCCCCGGTAGACTCCCGACCCATGGCACGCGAGCGCTCCACGTCCCCCGACGCCCCCGCCAAGGGCGGCAAGGTCAAGAAGACCCGGTGGTACCACCAGGTCTGGCAGGCGTACCAGGTCACGCGGCAGACCGACCCGGCGGTGACGTGGATCATCCTCGCGGTCTTCGCCGGTGTCCTCGCGCTCGGCGTGCTCATCGGCGCGCTCACGGGCCACATCGTGTACCTGCTGGTCATCAGCATCCCGTTCGCGCTGCTCGGTGCGATGTTCGTGCTGGCGCGCCGCGCCGAGACCGCGGCCTACGCGCGCATCGACGGGCAGCCGGGCGCCTCCATGGCCGCGCTGAGCACGCTGCGTCGCGGCTGGACGTTCACGCAGGAGCCCGTCGCGGCCGACCCCCGCACGCAGGACCTCGTGTTCCGCGGCGTCGGGCGACCGGGCGTCGTGCTGATCGGGGAAGGCCCCGCGCACCGCATCGGCCGGCTCCTCGAGTCGGAGCGCAAGCGCACGGCGCGCGTCGTCTCCGGCGCGCCGATCCACCTGATCCAGGTCGGTGACGGCGAGGGCCAGGTGCCGCTGCGCAAGCTGCCCCGCACGGTCACGAAGCTCAAGGGCAACCTCACCAAGGCCGAGGTCGGTGAGGTGCTGCGCCGCGTGACCTCGCTCGGCGCGGTCAAGCTCCCGGTGCCGAAGGGCATCGACCCGATGCGCGCGCGCCCCGACCGCAAGGGCATGCGCGGCCGCTGACGTACGAGGCGTCCGCCGTCAGCGACGGACGAGCACCGTGCCGGCGGCACGGTCGTGCAGGCCGCGCCCGTCGCCGTCCCAGACGACCGCGGGGATCACGAGGCACACGAGCAGCGTCCGCACGGCCGCGGCGACGATCCCGGGCGGGCCGTCGACGGGCGCCGGCGGCGTGCGCAGCGACGTCTGCGCGAGCCGGCGCACCTGCAGACCGAGCAGCCGGTGGCCGAGCGTGTGCCCGAGCGTGGCGACGAGCACGAGGTTCTCGACGGCGAACACCGCGAGCGTCGCGAGCTCGTGCCCGCGGAACAGGAAGAGCCCGTCGTCCCGCACCGGCAGCAGCACCGCGGAGACGGCGAGGCACGCGACCCAGTCGATCGCGAGCGCCACCAGGCGCCGGCCGGGCCGCGCCAACGAGCCGCTGCCCGACGCGGGGAGCCCGAGCCTGCTGCCGCGGTCCCCGTCGGAGCCGGGTCCGCCCTCGAGCCACGAGCCCACCGAGTCACGCGTCGCCATGCCACCAGCGTACGTGCGCCCTGCACGTCGCCCGCCCGGTGCACGGGACGCGAGATCGTTACACGGGGGCCCAGCGCGTAACCTGCCGGAAACAACGGGGCCACGGCGGGGAAACCCCCCGCTCCTAGCCTCGTCAGCGCCCGGGTCGACCGGGCACCACCGACCGAGGAGCAGCGGATGTTCACGAAGCCAGAGGAAGTCCTGGCGTTCATCAAGAGCGAGGACGTCAAGTTCGTCGACGTGCGGTTCTGCGACCTGCCGGGTGTGATGCAGCACTTCAACGTGCCGGCCGCCTCGCTCGACGCGGACTTCTTCACGGACGGCCAGATGTTCGACGGCTCGTCGATCCGCGGCTTCCAGGCCATCCACGAGTCCGACATGAAGCTCGTGCCCGACGTCACGACCGCGTACGTCGACCCCTTCCGCGTCGAGAAGACGCTGAACATCAACTTCCACATCGTCGATCCGTACACCGACGAGCCCTACAGCCGCGACCCCCGCCAGGTCGCCGCGAAGGCCGAGGCGTACCTCAAGTCGACCGGCATCGCGGACACCGCGTTCTTCGCGCCCGAGGCCGAGTTCTACATCTTCGACGACATCCGCTTCGAGACGAAGCAGAACGCGTCGTACTACTACATCGACTCGATCGAGGCCGCGTGGAACACGGGCCGCGAGGAGGAGGGTGGCAACCTGGGGCACAAGACGCCCTACAAGGGTGGCTACTTCCCCGTCCCGCCGGTCGACCACTTCGCCGACCTGCGCGACCAGATCTCGCTGCAGCTCGACGCCCTCGGCCTGCAGGTCGAGCGCGCGCACCACGAGGTCGGCACCGCCGGCCAGGCGGAGATCAACTACCGCTTCGACACGCTGTCCAAGTCGGCCGACAAGGTGCAGCTGTTCAAGTACGTCGTGAAGAACGTCGCTCACGAGAACGGCCGCACGGCGACCTTCATGCCGAAGCCGCTGTTCGGCGACAACGGCTCGGGCATGCACGTGCACCAGTCCCTGTGGAAGGACGGCGAGCCGCTGTTCTTCGACGAGAAGGGCTACGGCGGCCTGTCGGACATCGCCCGCTGGTACATCGGCGGCCTGCTCAAGCACGCGCCGTCGCTGCTCGCGTTCACCAACCCCACGGTGAACTCGTACCACCGCCTGGTGCCGGGCTTCGAGGCGCCGGTCAACCTGGTCTACTCGGCCCGCAACCGCTCGGCGTGCATCCGCATCCCCGTCACGGGCTCGAACCCCAAGGCCAAGCGCGTCGAGTTCCGCGTGCCGGACCCGTCGTCGAACCCGTACCTCGCGTTCGCGGCCATGCTCATGGCCGGCCTGGACGGCATCCAGAACCGCATCGAGCCGCCGGAGCCGGTCGACAAGGACCTCTACGAGCTGCCCCCCGAGGAGCACGCGCTCATCCAGCAGGTCCCGGGCTCGCTCGCCGAGGTGCTCGACAACCTCGAGGCCGACCACGACTGGCTGACCGCCGGCAACGTGTTCACGCCGGACCTCATCCGCACGTGGATCGACTACAAGCGCTCGGCCGAGGTCGACCCGATCCGGCTGCGCCCGCACCCGCACGAGTTCGAGCTGTACTACGACGTCTGATCGTCAGGTGTCACGGCTGCTCCCGTGAGCGCCTGACCTGCAGGAAAGCACCCCCGTCGCCCTCGAGGCGACGGGGGTGCTCCGCTGTGCGCACCCGGTCCCGGTGGCGCTCAGTACCGGAAGTGCGACACACGGGCGCGCAGGTCCTCCGACGTGCGGGCCATCTCGCCGATCGCGGCACCCATCTGGTTGAGGGTCTCCGACGACGAGCTCGCCGCCGTGGCGACACCCGTGATGTTCGAGGCGATCTCCCCCGACCCCGCGGCCGCCTCGCCGACCGAGCGCGACATCTCGGTGGTCGTGGCGGTCTGCTCCTCGACCGCCGACGCGATCGTCAGCTGGTAGTCGTTGATCGACGCGATGATCTCGGCGATCTCGCCGATCGCACCGACGGCGCCGGACGTGTCGGTCTGGATGGCCTCGACGCGCCGCACGATGTCCTCGGTCGCCTTCGCCGTCTCCTGCGCGAGCTCCTTGACCTCGCCCGCCACGACCGCGAAGCCCTTGCCCGCCTCACCCGCGCGGGCCGCCTCGATCGTCGCGTTGAGCGCCAGCAGGTTCGTCTGCTCCGCGATCGACGTGATCACCTTGACGACGTTGCCGATCTCCTGCGACGACGTCCCCAGGCGCGAGACCTGCTCGTTGGTCGCCGCCGCCGCGTCGGTGGCCTGGCCCGCGACCTTGGCGGCCTGCGACGCGTTCTGCGCGATCTCGCGGATCGAGGCACCCATCTGCTCGGCGCCCGCCGCGACCGACTGCACGTTGCGCGACACCTGCTCGGCCGCGGCCGCCACGACACCCGCCTGGGCCGACGTCTCGTCCGATCCCGCGACGACCTGGGTCGACGCGGCGGCGAGCTCCTCGGCCGCCGACGCGACGGTGTGCGCGGACTCCGCGACGCCGGACACGACCTCGCGCAGGCTCGTCTGCGCGAGGTCCAGCGAGCGCGCCATGTCACCGAGCTCGTCGGTGCTGCGCACGTGCGCCGTGTGCGTGAGGTCGCCGTCCGCCATGGCCTCGAGCGCCGTGCGCACCTCCCCGGCGTCCAGCGCGAGCCGCCGCGCGACCCGCAGACCGACCACCACGACGACGGTCAGGCCGAGCAGCAGCACGCCCACCACGGTCGCCAGCGTGCGGTTGACGTTGGCGCCCGACGCGGTCGCGTCCGCGTCGGCGGCCGCAGCGACGGCCGCGTTCTCGGCGGCGATCGCGTCCGCACCGATCGTCGTCTGCGGCAGGATCGCCGCCCGGTAGAACGCCGCGGCCCCCGCGACGTCCCCGCCGTCGGCCATCGGGAACAGCTCGTCCTTCGCGAGGCCGACCATCTCGGTCCAGGCGCCCTCGAACGCCGCGAACGCGTCGGCGTCGGCGGCCTGGTCCTCGTACGCCGCGAGCTGCTCGGCGATCGTCGCGACGTAGCCGTCGAGCTGGTCGCGCAGGTCGCCGCGGACCTGCTCGGAGGCCGCCGGGTACTCGACCATGCGGGCCCGTCCGGCCTGGAACGCGCGCGCGAGGTCGCTGACCTGGCTGAGCTGGGCGACGTTCGCGCTGGTCCGCTCGACGTCGGCGCGCAGCTGCGTCAGACCCAGCGCGGCGGACACCACCACGACGACGCCGACGAGGCCCGCGGCCGCGAGCAGTCCGAGGACCTTCCCCGCGATGGACAGACGCCGACCGCGGCGACGGGTGTGCGGGGCGACGGAAGGGTACGACATGGGTCTCCTGACGGTGGGCCGCGACGGCGCGCGACAGCGACCGCACACGGAGGGGGTTCACCTCTCCATCGGTTGCCCCGGGCGAAGGGTGAGCGCTCGTGGGCCGCGACCTGCACGGACGCCGCCTCGCGTCGGGACCGGCCCGCGTCAGCCGTAGAAGACGCGCTCGACGACGGCCCGCGCGCGCCGCGCGCCGCGCAGGTACGTGTCCTCGAGCTCGGCGCCCGAGCCCGGGGGCATCCCCAGGACGCGGGACACGCCGGCGAGCGCGACCCGGTCGTGCGGCAGGACGTCGGCGTGCGCGCCCTCGGCACGGCCCGTCCACAGCACGTTCGCGTCCCGGATGCGCGACGCGAGCTCCCACGCCTCGCGCAGCACGGCCGCGTCGTCGGCGTCGAGCAGCCCGGCCTCGGTGGCGGCGGTGAGCGCGTCGAGCGTCGACGTCGTGCGCAGCGCGGGCACGGCGTGCGCGTGCTGCAGCTGCAGCAGCTGCGCGGTCCACTCGACGTCGCTGATGCCGCCGCGGCCGAGCTTGAGGTGGCGGGTCGGGTCGAGGCCGCGCGGCAGCCGTTCGGCCTCGACGCGCGCCTTGATGCGACGCACCTCGCGGACCGCGGCGGGGTCGAGCCCGCCCTCGGGGTAGCGCAGCGGGTCGACGAGCGCGACGAACCGCTCCCCCAGCGCGGTGTCCCCGGCGACCGGTCGGGCCCGCAGCAGCGCCTGGCTCTCCCAGGTCGCGGACCAGCGCGCGTAGTACTCGGCGTACGCGTCGAACGAGCGCGCGAGCGGTCCGTTGCGTCCCTCGGGGCGCAGGTCCGCGTCCACGCTCAGCGTGGGCTCCGGCCCGACCGACCCCAGCAGCTGCCGCAGCTGCGACGCGACCGCGACCGCGAACTGCTGCGCGGCCTGCGGGTCGGCGCCCGGCTCCGGGTCGTGCACGAACAGCACGTCGGCGTCGGACGAGTACCCCATCTCGCGGCCGCCCATGCGCCCCATCGCGACGACGAGCAGACGCGTCGGGCTCGCGTCGACCCCCGCGGCGGCGCGCGCCTCCGCCTCGGCGACACGCAGTGTGCCCGCGAGGACGGCGTCGGCCGCGTTCGTGAGGCTGTGCGACGCGCGCACGCCCGTCGTGCCGCCGAGCACGTCGGCGACGGCGGTCCGGGCGAGCTCGCGACGGCGCAACGCCCGCAACGCCGTCACGGCGGGCACCGGTTCGCTCGCCCGCCGCAGCACGGCGTCGGCCTCCGCGACGAGCCGCTCGGCGGACCGCGGCGCGAGCTCGGCGTCGTCGTCGAGCCACGTCACGGAGTTCGGCGAGCGCGACAGCGCGTCGGCCGCGTACCGCGAGGTCGACAGGACCTGCGCGAGACGCTGCCCCGCGGTGCCGGAGTCGCGCAGGAGCTTGAGGTACCAGTGGGTCGAGCCGAGCTGCTCGGACAGCCGCCGGAACGCGAGCAGACCGGCGTCGGGGTCGGCGCCCTCGGCGAACCAGCCGAGCATGACCGGCAGGAGCTGCCGCTGGATCGCCGCCCGCCGCGAGACGCCCTCCGAGAGCGCGGCGATGTGCCGGACCGCACCCGCCGGGTCGCGGTAGCCGATGGCCGCGAGGCGCGCGCGCTGCGCCTCGGGCGCCAGGCTCGCCTCCTCGGTCGACAGCCGCGCCGTCGCCGGCAGCAGGGGTCGGTAGAACAGCTCCTCGTGCAGGCGCCGCACCTCGCGGCGCGTGGTGCGCCACCGCTCCAGCAGCCCCTCGGGGCCCTCGATGCGCATCCGCATGGTCCGGGAGAGCCGCCGCAGGTCGGGCTCCGACGTCGGCACCAGGTGCGTGCGCTGCAGGCGGTGCAGCTGGATCCGGTGCTCCATCATGCGCATCCAGCGGTAGCAGACCGCGAGCTGCGCGGCGTGCTCACGCCCGACGTACCCGCCCGCCGCGAGCGCCGCGAGCGCCGTGAGCGTCGACGGGCTGCGGATCGACTCATCGGCGCGCCCGTGCACGAGCTGCAGCAGCTGCACCGTGAACTCGACGTCGCGCAGGCCCCCCGCACCGAGCTTGAGCTGCCGGTCCGCCTCCGCGCGCGGGATGTGCGCCTCGACGCGGCGCCGCATGGCCTGCGCGTCCTCGACGAAGTTGTCGCGCTGCACCGCCGCCCACACGAACGGGTTGACCGTGTCGACGTACGCGCGGCCCAGGTCGGCGTCCCCCGCAAGCGGCCGCGCCTTGAGCAGGGCCTGGAACTCCCACGTCCTGGCCCACCGCTCGTAGTACGCGCGGTGGCTCGCGAGCGTCCGCACGAGCGGGCCGTCCTTGCCCTCGGGGCGCAGCGCGGCGTCCACCGGCCACAGCGCGGGCTCGCCCGCGGGCGCCGAGCACGCGCGCGCGAGGCCCGCCGCGAGCCGCGCCCCGGCCACGAGCGCCTCGTCCTCGGGCGTGCCGTCGACCGGCTCGGCGACGTACACGACGTCGACGTCCGACACGTAGTTGAGCTCGCGCCCTCCGGCCTTGCCCATGCCGATGACCGCGAGCCGCACGCCGCGTCCCTCGTCGTCGAGGTCGGCGCGCGCGAGCGCGAGCGCCGCCTCGAGGGCCGCGGCCGCGAGGTCCGCGAGCGCGGCGGCGACACCGGGCAGCCGGGTCAGGGGGTCCTCGGCGGTGAGGTCGGTCGCGGCGATGCGCAGCAGCCGCGTGCGGTAGGCGCGCCGCATCGCGTCGACGCCCGGCGTGCCGGCCAGTCCGGCGACGGGCACGTCCGCGTCGGGGTCGGCGTCCACGGCGCGCAGCAGCTCGGCGCGCACGTCGGCGGCGGCGACGCCCGTGCCCGGCGTCGGGTCGGCGACCGCGAGCAGGTTCGCGGGGTGCGCCGCGAGCGCGTTCCCGAGCGCCGACGACGCACCCGCCACGGCCAGCAGGCGGGCGCGCGCGGGGCCGTCGTCGGCGAGCACGTCGTGCAGCAGCGCCGTGAGGCGGTCGTCGCGCTGGACCGCGCCCGCGAGCTTGGCGACCGCGAGCAGCGCCTCGTCGGGGTCCCCGACCTCCGCGAGCGCGGCGACCACGTGCTCGACGACCTCGGCGTCGACGGCCGCGAGCGCGGGGTCGCCCAGGAGCCGTTCGGCCCGGGGCACGTCGGCCACGCCGACACGCGTCAGCCGCGTCGGGAGCGACGAGCCGCGGCCCGGCGTCGTGGCCACGGTCAGACGAGCGGCAGGAACCGCTGCAGCTCGTACGGCGTGACCTGCGCGCGGTACTCGGCCCACTCCTGGCGCTTGTTGCGCAGGAAGTAGTCGAAGACGTGCTCGCCGAGGGTCTCGGCGACCAGCTCCGAGCGCTCCATGACGGCGATCGCCGCCTCGAGCGACGTCGGCAGCGGCTCGATGCCGAGCGCCTTGCGCTCGGCGTCGGTGAGCTCCCACACGTCGTCGTCGGCACCCTCGGGCAGCTCGTAGCCCTCCTCGATGCCCTTGAGCCCCGCCGCGAGCAGCACCGCGAACGCGAGGTACGGGTTCGTCGCCGAGTCCACCGCGCGGTACTCGACGCGGCTCGAGTTGCCCTTGCCGGGCTTGTACATCGGCACGCGCACGAGCGCCGAGCGGTTGTTGTGGCCCCAGCAGATGAACGAGGGCGCCTCGGCGCCGCCCCACAGCCGCTTGTAGGAGTTGACGAACTGGTTGGTCACGGCCGTGATCTCGGCCGCGTGCGTGAGCATGCCCGCGATGAACGAGCGCGCGACCTTCGACAGCTCGAGCGGCGCACCCGGCTCGTGGAACGCGTTGCGGTCGCCCTCGAACAGCGACACGTGCGTGTGCATGCCCGACCCCGGCTGGTCGGCCAGCGGCTTGGGCATGAACGACGCGAACACGCCCTGCTCGAGCGCGACCTCCTTGACGACCGTGCGGAACGTCATGATGTTGTCGGCCGTGGTGAGCGCGTCGGCGTACCGCAGGTCGATCTCGTTCTGACCCGGACCGGCCTCGTGGTGCGAGAACTCGACCGAGATGCCCATGGACTCGAGCATCGTGATCGCGGCGCGGCGGAAGTCGTGCGCGGTGCCGCGCGGCACGTGGTCGAAGTAGCCGCCCTGGTCGACCGGGACGAGCGGCCGCGACGGGTCCGCGGGCGCGTCGAACAGGTAGAACTCGACCTCGGGGTGCGTGTAGAACGTGAACCCGCGGTCGCTCGCGCGGTTCAGCGCACGCTTGAGCACGTAGCGCGAGTCCGCGAGCGACGGCTCGCCGTCGGGCGTCAGCAGGTCGCAGAACATGCGCGCGGTGCCGTGCCGCTCGCCGCGCCACGGCAGGATCTGGAACGTCGACGGGTCGGGCTTGGCGATCATGTCGGCCTCGTACACGCGCGTGAGGCCCTCGATCGAGCTGCCGTCGAAGCCGATGCCCTCGCTGAACGCCTGCTCGAGCTCGGCGGGCGCGACGGCGACCGACTTGAGCATGCCCAGCACGTCCGTGAACCACAGACGGATGAAGCGGATGTCCCGCTCCTCGACGGTCCGGAGGACGAACTCCTGCTGCCTGTCCATGCGTACATCCTGCCTGATGACCCGGCCCCGCAGGGCGTGCGTCCACCGCGCGGCGCGTCCGGGCCCGACCGGGGCTCCGCGCACGTGCCGGGACGCGTGCCGGCGGCGGCGCGGGTGCCCGTGCCCGGGCGTCCCGCGAGGTGCCTCGGGCTAGGCTCGCGCCATGTCGACGAGCGACGCCCCGACCCCCCGCCGAGTCCGCGTGCACCACCTGCAGGCCGCGAAGGACCGCGGCGAGCGCCTGACGATGCTCACCGCGTACGACGCGGTCACCGCGCGCCTGTTCGACGAGGCCGGCATCGACATGCTGCTCGTCGGCGACTCCATCGG
Organism: Cellulomonas sp. FA1; assembly: GCF_000986825.1. NCBI lineage: Bacteria > Bacillati > Actinomycetota > Actinomycetes > Micrococcales > Cellulomonadaceae > Cellulomonas > Cellulomonas sp. FA1. Next base: position 1,291,575 of record NZ_LBMY01000001.1, read on the forward strand.
GAACACGATGCACGGCTACGCGACCACGCTGCCCGTCACGCTCGACGAGATCGTCGTCGCCGCGCGCGCCGTCGCGGGTGCCGCGCGGCGCGCGTTCGTCGTGGCCGACCTGCCGTTCGGCACGTACGAGGCCGGGCCGGAGCAGGCCCTCGCGAGCGCGGTGCGGGTCATGAAGGAGACCGGCGTCTCGGCCGTGAAGATCGAGGGCGGGCAGCGGTCGGTCCCGCAGATCCGCGCGCTCACGGCGGCGGGCGTCCCGGTCGTCGCGCACCTCGGGTACACGCCGCAGTCCGAGCACGCGCTGGGCGGCCCGCGCGTGCAGGGCCGCGGTCAGGCGGCCGAGCAGATCAGCGACGACGCGGTCGCGGTCACCGAGGCGGGTGCCGTCGCGGTCGTGCTCGAGATGGTGCCCGCGCCGGTCGCGGCGCGCATCACCGAGGTCGTGCGGATCCCGACGATCGGGATCGGCGCCGGCGCGGAGTGCGACGGGCAGGTGCTGGTGTGGGTCGACATGGCCGGCATGGGCGACTGGTCGCCGCGCTTCGCCAAGCGGTTCGGCGAGGTCGGGCAGGCGCTCACGGCGGCGGCCCGGGCCTTCGCCGACGAGGTGCGCGAGGGCGCGTTCCCCACGGCGGAGCACTCCTTCGACGCGTGAGCCGCCCCGCCGGGGCGGCCGAGGGCGCCGTCAGGCGTTCTCCTCGGCCTCGCGGCGGTCCTCCTCGTCCCACGCCTTGGTGCGCTCGCGCGCGGTCTCGAGCGCGCGCGCGGCCTCCTCGCGCGTGGCGTACGGGCCCATGCGGTGCGACCAGTCGCTGCGCGGGCCCTCCTCGACCTCGTGCGTCCGGGTGTTGAAGTAGAACTCGGCCACCAGGGCACCTCCCGTCCCGGCGGGCCGGGCGGCACCGCCGCTACGTAGACTGCCAGTCATGCCGCCGGTCCACTCGCGCACCGCCCTCACCCCCGGCCGCGTCGGCCCTCGACGCGCGGTCCCGGCGCACATCCCACGTCCCGAGTACGTCGACAAGCCGATGCCGACGCCCTGGCGGGGCTCGGACGTGCTGGACGCGGACACCGTCGAGCGCGTGCGCGTCGCGGCGCGGCTCGCGGCGCAGGCGCTGCAGGAGGTCGGCCGGCACGTGGCCCCCGGGGTCACGACGGACGAGCTCGACGCGATCGGCCACGAGTTCCTCGTCGACCACGGCGCCTACCCCTCGACGCTCGGCTACCGCGGCTTCCCGAAGTCGCTGTGCACGTCGCTCAACGAGGTGATCTGCCACGGCATCCCCGACTCGACCGTGATCGAGGACGGCGACATCGTCAACGTCGACGTCACGGCGTACGTGGGCGGCGTGCACGGCGACACCAACGCGACGTTCCTCGCGGGCGACGTCGACGAGGACTCGCGCCTGCTCGTCGAGCGCACGCGCGAGGCGCTCGAGCGCGGCATCAAGGCCGTCCGCCCGGGCCGGGAGATCAACGTCATCGGCCGCGTCATCGAGAAGTACGCCGCGCGGTTCGGGTACGGCGTGGTGCGCGAGTTCACGGGCCACGGCGTGGGCCCCGCGTTCCACACGGGCCTCGTCGTGCCGCACTACGACGCCGCACCCGCGTACGACACCGTGATCCAGCCCGGGATGGTGTTCACGATCGAGCCCATGCTCGACCTGGGCACCGCGGACTGGGAGATGTGGGACGACGGCTGGACCGTCGTCACGGCCGACCGCAGCCGGTCGGCGCAGTTCGAGCACACCCTGCTGGTCACCGACACCGGGGCGGAGGTCCTGACGCTGCCATGAGCAAGGACGAGCACACGGGCAAGAAGCACGCGCACGACGACGAGGTGACGACGGCCTTCGGCGTCGACATCGGCGGGTCGGGCATCAAGGGCGCGCCGGTCGACCTGGGCACGGGCGAGTTCGCCGCCGACCGGGTGCGCATCCCGACGCCGCAGCCCGCGACGCCGCAGGCGGTCGCCGAGACCGTCGCCGAGGTCGTGGACTCGTTCTCGCTCGGCACGCACGTGCCCATCGGCGTGACGTTCCCGGCCGTCATCCGGCACGGCGTCGCGCAGTCCGCCGCGAACGTCGACGACTCGTGGATCGGCACCGACGTCGAGAAGACGATCGGCGCCGCCACGGGGCGGCGCGTCGTGGCCGTGAACGACGCCGACGCCGCCGGGTACGCCGAGGTCGTCTACGGCGCCGCCAAGGACGTCCCGGGCGTCGTGCTGGTCGTCACGCTCGGCACGGGCATCGGCTCGGCACTCGTCGTGGACGGCGTGCTCGTGCCCAACACCGAGCTCGGGCACCTCGAGATCGACGGCCACGACGCCGAGTCGCGCGCGTCCGACGCGGCGCGCGACCGCGAGGACCTCACGTTCGAGCAGTGGGCGACGCGGCTGCAGCGCTACTTCACCGTGGTCGAGAACCTGTTCTGGCCCGACCTCATCGTCGTGGGCGGCGGCGTCAGCAAGAAGCACGACCAGTTCCTGCCGCTGCTCGACCTGCGCACGCCGATCATGCCCGCGGGGCTGCGCAACGCGGCCGGCATCGTCGGGGCCGCGCACCTGGCCGCGAGGCGTCGCTGACGTGCCCGGCTGGGTCGTGGTCGTCGCGGCCGTGGTCGTCGCGCTCGTGGCGCTCGACCGGGCCGTGGCGCACGGGTGGTTCGACCGCTGGCGGGTGAGCGTCCGCTCGGGGCGGGACGCCGACGGCGGCGGCATCACGGGCGGCGGCGGGATGATGGGCGACTTCGTCGAGATCTTCCAGCCGAGCGTCACGCACCTCGTGGCCGAGCAGGAGCGGCAACGGCTCGACGTCGTGCGCGAGGGCGACGCGGCACCTCCACGAGATCGACCCGCCCCGGACGGAGACACGCAACCTACGGTCCCGTAGGGTGGGCGACATCCGGAAGACGAGCACCTGCTCACTCCACGGCTGGGAAGTCGACGTCGAGCCCTGGAGGTCATGTGGCTCCTGCACCCGTACCCACCGCTCCCACCCGCCCGCGACAGGCGGCCGCCACCGGCAGCTACCACGAGCTCCTGGCGGAGGTGCGTGAGGCCGGTCTGCTCGAGCGGACGCTCGGGTTCTACGCCTGGCTCGTCGCCGGCCTCACCGTCGCGCTCGCCGGCCTCGTGACCGCGTTCGTGCTGATCGGCCACTCGTGGTGGCAGCTCGCGGTCGCCGCCGGCCTGGGGATCGTGCTGACGCAGTTCGCGTTCGTCGCGCACGAGGCGTCGCACCGCCAGGTCATGCTGACGGGCCCCGCCAACGACCGGCTGGGGCGGATCCTCGCCAACGGCGTCGTCGGCATCAGCCACTCGTGGTGGATGACGAAGCACACGCGGCACCACGCCAACCCCAACCGGATCGGCAAGGACCCGGACATCGAGCGGGACACGATCTCGTTCCTCGAGCAGGACGCCGCGCAGCAGAGCGGGTTCATGGGCGCCCTGACGCGCCGCCAGGGCTGGCTGTTCTTCCCGCTGCTGACGCTCGAGGGCGTCAACCTGCACGTGCTCGCGATCCGCAGCCTCGTCGCGTCGCCGTCGACGCGCGCACGCAACCTCGAGCTCCTGACGATCGCCCTGCGGCTGAGCGTCTACGTCGCGCTGGTCGTGTGGGCGCTGCCGCTGGGCATGGCCGCCGCGTTCCTCGCCGTGCAGCTCGCGGTGTTCGGCGTCTACATGGGCGCGTCGTTCGCGCCGAACCACAAGGGCATGGCGGTCATCCCCGCCGAGAGCCGGCTCGACTTCCTGTCCAAGCAGGTCCTCACGTCGCGCAACATCCGCGGCGGCGCGTGGGTGACGACGCTCATGGGCGGCCTGGACGCGCAGATCGAGCACCACCTCTTCCCCAGCATGGCGCGGCCCCACCTCGCACGAGCGCGTCGCATCGTGCGGGAGCACTGCGCACGCGTCGGCATGCCGTACACCGAGACGTCGCTCGCGCGCTCCTACCTCCTGGTCGTGCAGTACCTCAACCGCGTGGGCCTCGCCGCGCGCGACCCGTTCGACTGCCCCATGGTGCAGCGGTTCCGCCCGCGCAGCTCGCGCTGACGACACCAGGCTGACGCCCGACGACGCGCGTCACAGGATCTGCACAGGTCCCGCCGCCGACCCGACGCCCGCCCGCACCCGCGGGCGGGCGTCGCGCGTTGAGATGGTCACGTGCTGCGCGACCTGCGACTCCACCTCCCCCGGCCCGGCGTGCGCGAGCTCACGGTCGTCGAGGAGCGCATCGACGCGTGGGCGCGCGACCGCCTGCAGCGCCTGCAGGGCCGACGCGCGCGGACGTGGCTCGTCGAGCTGACGGTCTTCACGCTCAAGCAGGGGTGGGCGTGCCTGTTCGGCGCCCTGCTGCTGGCGCTTCTTCTCGCGGCGCGGTTCTGGTACCCCGACGACGCGTGGCTCGCGCGGAACGACGCCCTGACGCTGGCGGCCCTCGGCCTGCAGGTCGGCATGCTCGCGACCCGGCTCGAGACGGTGCGCGAGATGCGCGTCGTGCTGCTGTTCCACGTCGTCGGCACCTTCATGGAGGTCTTCAAGACCGACGTCGGGTCGTGGTCGTACGCGACCGAGGGCGTGCTGCGCGTCGGCGCAGTGCCGCTGTTCTCGGGTTTCATGTACGGCGCGGTCGGCTCGTACCTCGTGCGCGTGTGCCGCATCTTCGAGCTGCGGTTCGACCGCTACCCGCGGCGCTGGGTGACGGCCGTCGTGGCGGCGGCGATCTACGCGAACTTCTTCACGCACCACTGGGTGGCCGACGCCCGCTGGGTGCTGGTCGGCGCGGTCGTGGTCGTCTTCGGCCCGTGCGTGATGCACTTCCGCGTGCACGCCGCGCGTCTGCGCATGCCGCTGCTGCTGGCGTTCACGCTCGTGGCGTCGTTCATCTGGCTCGCCGAGAACGTCGCGACGTTCGCCGGCGCGTGGCTCTACCCGTCGCAGGAGGCCGGGTGGCACCCGGTCGGCGGGGCGAAGCTCGGGTCCTGGTTCCTGCTGATGATCATCTCGGTCGTGCTCGTCACGTGGGTGCACCCGCCGCAGCGGCCCGACGACCCGGCGCCAGCCGGCGACGCGACCGGGGGCCCCTGACGGGTGCCGGGCTCAGTGCCGCGCGGCGCGCTCACGCGCCCACGCGCGGTGCAGGCTCAGCACCAGCCGGAAGAGCCGCTCGCGCGTGCGCTCGTCGAGCTCGAGGAGCTCGCAGCCGTACCGCCACTCGTGCTGCCCCTCCTCGACGCGCAGCACGCGGGCGACGAGGTCGACCGACTCGTCGCCGACGGGCATGGGGAAGCGCACGACGTCACCCCGGTGGAGCAGGCGCCGCGTCACGAACCGCACGCCCGACGCGCTGACGTCGACGACCGTGACCGGCAGGGCCTGCGTGCCGTCGGCGGTCTCCAGCTTGCCCAGCGCGCTCACACGGTAGAACGCGCGCGCCGCGGACCTGCGCTGGTTCGGCTCGCCGCGCTCGAGCACGACGACACGCACCTCACCGTCCGTCATGCCGCCCAGCAGCCCGACGTACGGGCAGCGACCGCGCACCGGGTCGAGCACCGTGACCGTCGCCGCGTCGCCGATCTCACGCCCCTCGGGGAGCTCGTCCACCTCGAGCACGAGCAGGTCGCCCTCGAAGGTCCGGACGTGGCCCTCGACCTCGCCGGTCTTCGTCCCGAGGCGGCACAGGGCCAGCTCGTGCACGTGACACCTCCTCGGGTTCGCGCCGGACGCGCCGCGGCGCGTCCACGATCAGGACATCCGCCCAGTTGTACTGGGCGGCCCCGTCGCCGCCAACCGCCGGCCGGGTGGTCACGGACAAGATCACCCGGCGCGGGGGTCGCTCCCCCGGGTGGGGCGTACGTCCTCGTCCGCGTCCGCCGACGCGGAGGGCCCGTCGCCGCCGTCACGCCGACGCCGGTGCGTCTGGCGGAACTGCTCGGCGATCTGCTGGGCCTGCGCGCTCACCAACCAGCGGTAGGAGTCGTGCAGGCGAGCGGTGCGTGCAGGGTCGAGCCCACGGTCGCAGGCCGACAGCCAGGCACGCTTCGCGGCGAGGATGTCCGCGTCGGTCACGTCCACACGAGGGTCGGTCTCGTCTGCCATATGTCCAGAATGAGCGTCTATGCCCGCAATGTGCGCGTCGTCCGGCAGCATTCACCCGCTGCACCAGGCTCCCGGGTGACGCTTTTCACCCGGTGCTGGGCCGCGCGGGTCACGGGCCCGAAGGGCGGATGAGTCAGCCGGTACGCCGGGTTCTGTCCCCCCGTCCGGTTGCCCGGGCGGGGGTGGCGACCATCCATCTACGACGTACGTTGCCGCACGCCTCCAGCGGCCTACCCGGGAGCTCGGGCGGGCAACCCTCGAACGCTCCCTGTCTGGCCTTGCTCCGGGTGGGGTTTGCCGAGCCGCACCGGTCACCCGGTGCGCTGGTGGTCTCTTGCACCACCGTTTCACCCTTACCGCGCCGGCCGAGGCCGACGTGGCGGTCTGTTCTCTGTGGCACTGTCCCGCGGGTCACCCCGGGTGGGCGTTACCCACCACCCTGCCCTGCGGAGCCCGGACGTTCCTCGGCGGGACCCGAGGGTCCCGACGCGGCCGCCTGGCTGACTCATCCGCGCCCGTCAGCCTACCCGGGTCAGACGTCGACGCGGTACGGCAGCGCGAGCTCGTCGCCGCTGCGCCCGCGGATGCCCCAGTGCGTGGGCGGGCTCTCGAGGACCACGACCTCGAGGTCGTCGGCGTCGAGCCCGAGCGCAGGGGCGACGTCGTCGAAGAACGCCGCGATCAGCGCGCGCACGGCCGCCGGGCTGCGCCCGCCGAAGGAGACCACCTCGACCACGAGGTAGGCGTCCGAGCGCGGCGCGACGAGGTCGTCGGCGTCCAGCAGGGAGAAGCGGTGGAACCGCTTGTCGGCGGGCAGCCCCCACGCGCCGGTGAGCGCGGCGTGCACGGCGTCGGACACCTCGGCACGCCGCGCGGCCCACACCGAGCGCCGCCCGTGGATCTTGACCTGCGCCACGTCACACCCCTGCGTCGTCGGACTCCCGGCGCGCACACCGTACCCTCGTGCGGTGCTCGTCCTGCTCCCGCCGTCCGAGGGCAAGACGCCCGCCCCCTCCGACGCCGCCCCGGTCGACCTGTCGACGCTCGCGCACCCCGCGCTGACGCCGGTCCGCGAGCGCGTGCTCGACGCGCTCGCCGCGGTCAGCGCCCGGCCCGACGCGTGCACCGTGCTGGGCGTCTCCCCCGGCCTCGCCGCCGAGGTGGCGCGCAACACGACGATCCGCACCGCTCCGGCCGCACGCGCGTCCCGGGTCTACACCGGCGTGCTGTACGGCGCGGCGGCCCTGGACACCCTGAGCCCGGCCGCACGCGCCCGCGCCGTCGCGAGCGTGCGCGTCGTCTCGGCGCTGTGGGGCGTGCTCACGGTGGACGACGCCGTACCCGCCTACCGGCTGTCGATGGGGACTGACCTGCCCGGCGTCGGCCCGCTCGCCGCCGCGTGGCGCGGGCCGCTGGGCGACGCGCTGGACGTCGAGGCCGACGGCGACCTCGTCGTGGACTGCCGCTCGGCGGCCTACCGGGCCGCGTGGACGCCGCCGGCGGGGGCCCGGTGGGTGGACGTGCGCGTGCTGCGGGAGGTCGACGGCCGCCGGTCGGTCGTGTCGCACCACGCCAAGCACACGCGCGGCGTGCTGACGCGCCACCTCGTGACCCGGCGCGGCCGCGCACCGCGCGACGCCGACGAGCTCGCGCACGCCGCCAGCGCGCTCGTGGGCGACGCGCTGCACGCGGTCGAGCTCGGGCCCGCGCCGCGACGCGGTGCGCGCACCCTCAGCCTCGTCGTGCTCTGACACCCGCGCGGGCCGCGTCGACGCGGCCCGCTCGCCGGTGCGACGTCCTGGGGCTGCGCGGCTCGGCGTACGCCCGCCACGTGCCCGCCGACCCCTGTGCGGCGTTCCGGCGGCCAGGCCGCCGGAACGCCGCACACGAGCGCCTCAGCCGCGCGCCCAGCCCTCGCTCGGCGCCCCCGCGACCGCGATCTCGTCGCGCCGGTCGGCGAACAGCCGGACGATGCTCACGGACGCGGGAGCCACGCGCAGCTGGCTCCAGGTGCCCGGATCCGACCCGAGGGTGACGCCGAGCGCCGCGCGGATCGCGACCGCGTGCGACACGACCACGACCGTGCGGTCCCCGCCGCCGGCGCGCAGCGCGTCGAGCCCGCGCCGCAGCCGCTCCCCCACGTCGGCGATCGACTCGCCGCCGGGCGGCCGCACGCGGCCCGACGTGTGCCACGGCTCGAGCTCGCCGGGCCACCGCTCCTCGATCTGCTCGGCCGTGAGCCCCTGCCACGCGCCGAAGTCGGCCTCCTGGAAGGCCGCGTCGGTGCGCACCGGCAGCCCGAGCCGCTCGGCGATCACCGCGGCGGTCTCCTGCGTGCGCACCATCGGGGACGCGACGACCTCGCTCGGGAAGGGGATGTCCCCCCACAGGTCGCGTCCGACGCGCTCGACGAGCGCCGCGGCGGACCGGGCCTGCGCACGGCCGTGCTCGTCGAGCGGCGGACCGGGCTCCGACGAGCCCGAGTACCCGCGGGACACCGTCATCGTCGTCTGGCCGTGCCGCACCAGCACGACCGTCGTCGGCTGCTCGTCGTCGAAACGCGGCGACGCGCCGGACGGCCGGGACGCCCGGCGCCGCGGCGCGGCCGAGGCGCCCGACCCGGTCGGGTCCGCCGGGTCGACCGCGAGCGGGTCGGAGGTCGGGTCGGGCGAGGCGTCGGCCGGCTGCGTCGGGGTCACCCCCGCAGTCTCTGCCGTGCGCGGTCGGGCGTCCAACCGGGGTCGGCGCGCCACCGCCCCCGCCCGGGCGCGGCCTCCCGCACCGGCGGGCCCGCGGTCCGCGGGCGTCAGCCCTCGGCACCCCGCACGAGGATCCGGCCGCACTCCTCGCAGCGCACGATCGCGTCCGCCGGGCGCGCGCGGATCGCCTCGAGGTCGAGCGGGTTGAGCTCGAGGCGGCAGCCCTCGCAGCGGCTGCCGCGCAGGGCCGCGGCCCCGCTGCCGCCGAGCTGGCCGCGCAGCCGCTCGTAGAGGGCCACGAGCCCGGCGTCGAGCCCGTCCGCGGTGCGGTCGCGCTGCGCACGCACGCGGTCGGCCTCGGCGTCGACCTGCGCCCAGCCGGCGTCGCGCTCGGCGACGACCTCGTCGCGCGCGGACACGAGCGCGGCGTGCGCCTGCTCGAGCTCGGCGAGCGCCGCCTCGTGGGCCTCGAGCCGCTCCATGACCTCGAGCTCGACGTCCTCGAGGTGCGACTGCCGGGCCGCGAGGCTCGCGAGCTCGCTCGTGAGCGCCTGCGCGTCCTTCGCCGACACCTGCCCCGCGTCGAGGCGCTGCTGGTCGCGCGTGGCGCGGTTGCGCACCTGGGCGACGTCGGCCTCGGCCTTCGCCAGCTCGGCGCGCAGGTCGGAGGCCGCCGTGCGCGACGTGACGAGCGCGGTGTCGAGGTCCGCGAGCTGGCCGTCGAGCTCGACGATCCGGGCGAGCGCCGGGAGCGACCGCCGCTGGTGCGCGAGCTGCGCGAGTCGGGTGTCGAGCTCCTGGACATCGAGGAGTCGTCGCTGGTCGGCTGCGGGGGCGGTGCTCACGGAGATCCTTCCGGCTGGGACGTCTGCCGCACGTGTCCCGTCCACGGGTCGGTGCGGCGCGTGCTGACGCGGGTCTCCACCGTAGTGCCCCCGGCTGCCAGGTCGGCGCGCAGGTCCACCGCGGCGCGCGGCAGCCACACCCACTCGGACGCCGCGTGCGCGAGGTCGACCAGCGCGGGCCGCGGCGGGCCCCCCGCCGACTCGAACGCGGCGCGTTCCTGCTGCTCGGACGCGGGGTGGTGACGCAGGTCCGCCGTGACGTACGCGTCGACGTCGGCGGCGCGCACGGCGTCGAACAGCGAGTCGCCCGACCCGCCGAGCACGGCGACGCGCCGCACGGGCATGTCCGGGTCGCCCGCCCAGCGCACGCCCTGCGCCGTGGCGGGCACGGCCGCGGCGACGTCGGCGGCGAACCGCGCGAGCGGCACGGGCTCCGGGAGCGTCCCGACGCGCCCGAGCCCCGTGTCACCGGGCAGCGCCGCGAGCTCGAGGACGTCGAACGCGGGCTCCTCGTACGGGTGCGCCGCGCGCATGGCGGCGACGACGCGCGCCCGCAGGCCGCGGGGCGCGACCATCTCGACGCGCACCTCGGGCAGCGTCTCGCGCCGCCCGACCGCGCCGATCGCGGGCGTCGCCCCCTCGAGCGGCGTGAACGTGCCCTGCCCTGTGGTGGTCCAGGCGCACCGCTCGTAGGCGCCGACGTGCCCGGCGCCGGCGGCGGCCATCGCGTCGACGAACGCGTCGGCGACGTCGACCGGCGCCATCACCACGTGCTTGTCGAGCGCGGGCGCGTCGGCGGCCACGAGCGGCACGGTGCCGACGAGGCCGAGGACGTCGGCGAGCGCCTCGGCGACACCGCCGTGCGCCGCGTCCGCGTTGGTGTGCGCCGTGTACAGGCCGCACCCCGCGCGGACCAGGCGGTGCACGAGCGCACCCTTGTACGTCGTGGCGGCGACCGAGTGCACGGGTCGCAGCAGCAGCGGGTGGTGGGTCACGAGCAGGTCGGCGCCCCACTCCTCGGCCTCGTCGACGACCGCCGCGACGGGGTCGACGGCGAACAGCACGCGCCGCACGGGCGCGGCGGGGTCGCCGACCGCGAGGCCGACGCGGTCCCACTGCTCGGCGGTGCGGGGCGGGTACCGGGTCTCCAGGGCGCGGACGACGTCCGCGAGCGTCGCGGTCACGGCAGCACGAGCGCCTTGGTGCACGTGCGCTCGTCCATCGCGCGGTACGCGTCCGCGACGTCGTCGAGCGCGAACGTCCCGTCGAACACCAGGCCCGGCTCGATGGTCCCCGCCCACACGTCGGGCAGCAGCCCCTCGATGTAGCCGCGCACGGGCGCGACGCCGCCGACCACGCCCTTGTTCGTGCCGAACATCAGCCCGACCGGCAGCTCGGGACCGCCCGCGGGGACGCCGACGAACCCGACCCGTCCGCCGGGCCGGACGGTCGCGAGCGCCTGCGCCATCGACTCCTTGGTGCCGACGCACTCGAGCACGCCGTCCGGGCCGACGCCGCCGAGCAGGTCGAGCACGGCGGCCGCGCCCTCGTCGCCGCGCTCGGCGACGACGTCGGTCGCGCCGAAGCGGCGCGCGAGCGCCTGGCGGGCGGGGTTGCGCGACATCGCGACGATCCGCTCAGCACCGAGCCGGCGCGCCGCGATGACGCCGCACAGCCCGACCGCGCCGTCGCCGACGACCGCGACGGTCGACCCGGCGCGCACACCCGCCGACAGCGCGGCGTGGTGCCCGGTCCCGAGCACGTCCGTGAGCGTGAGGACGTGCGGCAGCAGCGCGTCGTCCGGGTGCTCGGGCGTGACGACGAGCGTGCCGTCGGCCAGGGGCACGCGCACGTACTCGCCCTGCGCGCCGTCGGACGGCACGCCGTCGTGGTCGGGCGAGCCCCACCACGCGACCTGCTCGCACGAGGTGTGGACGCCGTTGCGGCAGTGCACGCACGTGTTGTCGCAGATCGAGAACGGCGCGACGACGAAGTCGCCGACGCGCACGCGACGCACGTCGGACCCGACCTCCTCGACCACGCCGACGAACTCGTGCCCGATCCGGTGCGGGCCGTCGGTGGGCCGCACGCCGCGGTAGCCCCACAGGTCGGAGCCGCACACGCACGTCGCGACGACGCGCACGACGGCATCGGTGGGACGGTGGACCTGCGGGTCCGGCACCTGCTCGACGCGCACGTCGCGGGGGCCGTGGATCACTGTCGCTCGCACACGGGAAGCCTACGGCGCGGGCCGCCCGCGGCGCCCGGCGGCGCGGGCGTCGGCGCTGCCCGCACGCCGGTAGGCTGACCGACCGCAGGGGCCTGTAGCTCAGTTGGTCAGAGCGCCGCGCTTACACCGCGGAGGTCGTCGGTTCGAGACCGGCCGGGCCCACCAGCACGCGCCACCGGGCCCGGGACCCGAGCGTCGCGCACGCGCCGCGTGATCGACGCCGCACGGGCGTCACAGCGCCGCGAGGGCCTCGCGGTAGGCCTCGAGGGGTCGCGCACGGCCACGCGGGTGCACGAGGCTCCAGCGCAGCACTCCGTCGGCGTCGACGAGGAACGAGCCGCGCAGCGCGTGCCCGGTCGACTCGTCGAGCACGCCGAAGGCACGCGCGGCCGCGCCGTGCGGCCAGAAGTCCGACAGCAGGTCGAACGGGTAGCCCTCACGCTCCGCCCAGGCGCGCAGCGTGAACATCGCGTCGCACGACACCGCGACGAGACGGGCGCCGGCGTCGTCGAACAGGCCGATCTCGTCGCGCAGCTCGCCGAGCTCGCCCGTGCAGGTGCACGAGAACGCGAAGGGGACGAAGACGAGCACGAGCGGCTCGCCGCGCAGCTCGGACAGCGCCACGGGCGTGCCGTGCGTGTCGGGCAGCGTGAGGTCGGGGACGGGCTCGCCGACGCGCAGGGTCTGCCCTGCGCTCACTTGCCGCGGCCGCGCGTCGCCAGACGCGTGGCCGACCAGTCGGGGCCGATGGCGAACGTCGTCATCGCGTGCAGGCCGGACGTGGTCGCGGCCTCCTCGATGTCGGAGTGCGACACGTGGCCCGGGCGCCCGGCCTTCGGCGAGAACACCCAGATGGGGCCCGAGTCGTCGAGGACCGTCATCGCGTCGACGAGGTAGTCGGTGAGGTCGCCGTCGTCGTCGCGGAACCAGATGATCGCGCCGTCCGTGACGTCGTCGTAGTCCTCGTCGACGAGCTCGCTGCCGGTGACGGCCTCGAGCGCCGCGCGCACGTCCCCGTCGACGTCGTCGTCGTAGCCGAGCTCCTGGATCGTCTGCCCGGAGCTGAAGCCGAGCCGAGCGACCGCCTGAGACACGGCGTCGTCCGCGGTGGGTGACACGTCGAGCGGTTCCCTTCTCCCGGGGCCGCTCACGTGACGCGGACCCACCTGTTGATGTCGGGACACGTTAGCCCACCGCACGCCCCGAGGCCCTGGGAAGCGGGCAGCGGGAACGCGTGTCACGGACGTCACGCCCTGATCAGGGCCCGCGGGTGTGACTTTCGGGCCTCGACGGACGGAGAATGGTGCGACCACCCGCCATCCCCCTGCCGACACGTGTCAGGGCGTCGGGTGCCGACACGGAGCGTGCCGAGGCGCCGACAGGCGCCGGGCGCGCACGAGACGCGAAGGAGCACCGGTGGCTTCCATCGACGAGACGGGCCCCCTGATCGGCGGTCTGCTCAGCCAGGTCCCGGACATCGACCCGGAGGAGACCGGTGAGTGGCTCGAGTCCCTCGACGGCCTGATCGGGGACAAGGGCGGCCCGCGCGCGCGGTACGTCCTCATGAGCCTGCTGCGGCACGCACGTGAGCGCAACGTCGCGATCCCGGCGTCGCTGAACACCCCGTACGTCAACACCATCGCGGTGCACAACGAGCCGTACTTCCCGGGCGACGAGGTCATCGAGCGCCGCTACCGCTCCTGGATCCGCTGGAACGCCGCCGTCATGGTGACGCGCGCGCAGCGTCCCGGCATCTCGGTCGGCGGCCACATCTCGTCGTACGCGTCGGTCGCGACGCTCACCGAGGTCGGCCTCAACCACTTCTTCCGCGGCAAGGACCACCCCGGCGGCGGCGACCAGGTGTACTTCCAGGGGCACGCCTCCCCCGGCGTGTACGCGCGTGGCCTGCTCGAGGGCCGCCTGACCGAGCACCAGCTCGACGGGTTCCGCCAGGAGCTGTCGCACCCCGGCGGCGGCCTGCCGTCGTACCCGCACCCGCGCCTCGCGCCCGACCTGTGGGAGTTCCCCACGGTGTCGATGGGCCTGGGCCCGTCGTCGGCGATCTACCAGGCGTGGACCAACCGCTACCTGCACAACCGCGGGATCAAGGACACGAGCCAGCAGGACGTCTGGGCGTTCCTCGGCGACGGCGAGATGGACGAGCCCGAGTCGCGCGGCATGCTGCAGCACGCCGCCCAGCAGGGCCTGGACAACCTCACGTTCGTCGTGAACTGCAACCTGCAGCGCCTCGACGGCCCGGTCCGCGGCAACGGCAAGATCATCCAGGAGCTCGAGGCGCAGTTCCGCGGCGCCGGCTGGAACGTCATCAAGGTCATCTGGGGCCGCGAGTGGGACACCCTGCTCAACGCCGACAAGGACCGCGCGCTCGTGCACCTCATGAACACGACGCCCGACGGCGACTTCCAGACGTTCCGCGCCGAGGACGGCGCGTTCATCCGCGAGCACTTCTTCGGGCGCGACCCGCGCACCAAGCAGCTCGTCGAGAAGATGACGGACGACGAGATCTGGGCGCTCAAGCGCGGCGGCCACGACTACCGCAAGCTCTACGCGGCGTACAAGGCCGCACGTGAGCACACCGGCCAGCCGACCGTCATCCTCGCGCACACCATCAAGGGCTACGGCCTGGGCTCGGGCTTCGCCGGGCGCAACGCCACGCACCAGATGAAGAAGCTCAAGATCGACGAGCTCAAGACGCTGCGCGACTCGCTGCACATCCCGATCACGGACGAGCAGCTCGAGGCCGACCCGTACCTGCCCCCGTACTACAACCCGGGGCCGGAGGACGAGGCGATCCAGTACATGCTCGAGCGTCGCCGTCAGCTCGGCGGCTTCGTGCCCGAGCGCCGCAGCACGCACACCAAGCTCACGCTGCCGGGCGACAAGGTCTACGAGACGCTCGCCAAGGGCTCGGGCACGCAGGAGGTCGCCACGACCATGGCGCTCGTGCGCCTGTTCAAGGACCTCGTGAAGGACAAGGAGTTCGGCCACCGCCTGGTGCCGATCATCCCCGACGAGGCGCGCACGTTCGGCCTGGACTCGATCTTCCCGAGCGCGAAGATCTTCAACACCAACGGCCAGAACTACATGGCCGTGGACCGCGAGCTCATGCTGAGCTACAAGGAGTCCGAGGCCGGGCAGATCATGCACACCGGCATCAACGAGGCCGGGTCCGCGTCCGCGTTCCAGGCGGTCGGCACGTCGTACGCCACGCACGGCGAGCCGCTGATCCCGTTCTACTTCTACTACTCGATGTTCGGGTTCCAGCGCACCGGCGACCAGTTCTGGGCCGCGGGCGACCAGATGGCGCGCGGGTTCCTCATCGGCGCGACCGCCGGCCGCACGACCCTGACGGGCGAGGGCCTGCAGCACGCCGACGGCCACTCGCCGCTGCTCGCAGGGACCATGTCGCACGTCGTGCACTACGACCCGGCCTACGGGTACGAGATCCGGCACATCGTGCGCGACGGCATCGAGCGGATGTTCGGCGAGAACGCGCAGGGCCGCGACCAGGACGTCATCTACTACCTGACGGTCTACAACGAGCCGATGGTGCAGCCGGCGGAGCCCGAGGGCGTCGACGTCGAGGGCATCCTCAAGGGCATCCACCTGGTGTCCCCGGCCGAGGGTGACGGGCCGCGCGCCCAGATCCTCGCGTCCGGCGTCGCCGTGCCGTGGGCGATCGAGGCGCAGCACCTGCTCGCCGAGGACTGGGGCGTGCGCGCCGCGGTCTGGTCGGTGACCAGCTGGAACGAGCTGCGCCGCGAGGCGCTCGCCGCCGAGCAGCACGCGTTCCTGCACCCGGGCGAGGAGCCCCGCACGCCGTACCTCACCGCCAAGCTGCAGGGCGCCGAGGGCCCGTTCGTCGCCACCACGGACTTCGACCACCTGGTCGCCGACCAGGTGCGCGCGTGGGTCCCCGGCCGGTACGCGACGCTCGGCGCCGACGGCTTCGGCTTCTCGGACACGCGGGCCGCCGCACGTCGTCACTTCAAGATCGACGGGCCGTCGACGGTCGTGCGCGTGCTGCAGCAGCTCGTGCTCGAGGGCAAGGTCGACCCGTCCCTGCCCGCGCAGGCCATCGAGCGCTACCGCCTGCACGACGTCACGGCCGGCACGTCCGGCAACACGGGCGGCGACGCCTGACGCGCGCCCCCCGCGCACGACGAGACCCCTGGCCGCAGCGGCCGGGGGTCTCGTCGTTCCTGGACCGTGACGCGGAGGCAGCCGCCGTGGCGGCGCCTGCCCGGCGTCAGGTGCCGGGGATGGACTGCTGGGCCTGCGCGACCTCGCGCGTCAGCTCCGCCTTGAGCGGAGCGACGGCCGAGGCGTCGGGGTAGAGGTCGAGCGACGCCAGGTGCTGCTTGGCCTCGAGGGGACGGTCGGCCAGCAGCGCGGCGTGCACGAGCGCGCGCGCGACCTCGGGGTCGTGCTCGCGGGGACGCCAGTGCCCGACGCCCAGGTTGAGCGCCTCGACGGGCTGCCCCGCCTCGGACAGCAGCGCGAGCGCCTGCGCGAGCGCGAGTCCGGACGGGTCGCGCTCGGCCGCGGTCGTGAGCCGCCGGATGGTGCCCTCGTGGTCGTCGCGGACCGAGAGCCGCGCGAGCTCCACGAGCGGGTACCAGGCGCGGGGGTTGCCGGCGAGCTCCTCCCCCAGGGCCCAGACCGCCAGATCGGCGGCGTGCTGCCGCTCGTGCTCGGCGTTCGGGGCCGTCAGCGGGTCGTCCTCCGGCACGGACTCGGCGGCGCGGCGGCGGACGATCTCGGCGAGCGCCTGGAAGGCCCGTTCGTTGTTGGGGTCGTCGCTCAGCATCGACCGCAGCGCGTCCTCGTGGAGGGTGTCCCCCCGGCGCGAGGCCGTCGTCGGGCGGCGCGCCCCGACCCGGGAGGCCGAGGAGGGTCGCCGCATGAGCTGGCGCAGGCGGGGCAGGAGAGCCATGGCGCGACCTTATCCGTTCTGCCCCGTCCGCACCCGTTCTGGGAGCGCCCCCGCCGTTCGACGACGCGCGACGGCTTTGTCGACTTCCCACAAGCCCGCCGCCTATGCTCGCGGCCATGGCGACGTCTCCGAGGACGCCGGCGGCGCGCACGCCCCGCCGTCGCGGCACCACCCCGCAGGCCGGCGCGGCGGCCCCCGTCCTCCCCCCGGCCGGGGCCGACCAGAGCGAGACGCAGCGCCGCGTGCGCGAGGGCGCGGGGCTGCTCGCCGCGGCCGCGATGCGCCGGCTCGACGCCGACCTCGAGTGGTACCGCGCGCTGCCCGCCGAGGACCGGTCGTGGGTCAACCTCGTCGCGCAGGCCGGCATCACGGCGTTCATCTCGTGGTACGCGGACCCGACGCGCCCGCCGCACGGCGTCGGCGAGATCTTCGCGGCCGCGCCGCCCGAGCTGACCCGGTCGATCTCGTTGCAGCACACGCTCCAGCTGGTCCGCGTCGTCGTGGACGTCGTCGAGACGCACTCCGACCGGCTCGCGGCGCCCGGCGCCGAGCGCGAGCTGCGCGAGGCGGTCATGCGGTACTCGCGCGAGGTCGCGTTCTCGGCCGCCGAGGTCTACGCGCGCGCCGCCGAGGTGCGCGGCGCGTGGGACGCGCGGCTCGAGGCGCTCGTGGTCGACGCGCTCGTGCGCGGCGACGGCGACGACTCGCTGCGCTCGCGCGTGTCGGCGCTCGGGTGGAGCGGACGCGGCTCGACGCTCGTCGTGGTCGGCACGGCCGCCGCGCACATGGACGAGGTGCGCTCGGCCGACCTGCGGCGCGCGACCCGCCGGTCGGCCGACGACGCGCTCGTCGGGATCATGGGCGACCGCCTGGTGGTGTTCCTCGGCGGCGAGGGCGACCTGCGCGCCGCCGCGATGTCGCTGCTGCCGCGGTTCGGGCCGGGACCCGTCGTCATCGGGCCGCTCGCGCCCGGGCTCGCCGAGGCGACCCGGTCGGCGCGCGCGGCCCTCGCCGGGCTCGCGGCCGCACCGGGCTGGGAGCAGGCGCCGCGGCCCGTGCTCGCCGACGACCTGCTGCCCGAGCGCGTGCTCGTCGGTGACGACGACGCACGACGTGCGCTCGTCGAACGGGCCTACACGCCGCTCGCCGCGAGCCAGGGCTCGCTGCTCGAGACGCTGTCGGCGTACCTCGGGGCCGGGCGCTCCCTGGAGGCCGCCGCGCGCACGTTGTACGTCCACCCCAACACGGTCCGCTACCGGCTCAAGCGCGTCGCGGACGTCACGGGGTGGGACCCGCTGGACGCGCGGGAGTCGTACGTGCTGCAGACGGCCCTGGCCGTCGGGCGGCTCGACGCCGCCGCGGCCCCCTGAGCCCCGCGCCCGCCGGAGGCGTGCCGCGACGCGGCCTTTGTACAGGTCCGACAAGCACGGGACCCGAGGTTGGTACGTGCCGTGACCGGGTGACGGCGCGCGCCCACGGCACAGTGGTCGGGTGCTCGTCGTCGCCTGCCCCGGCCAGGGGGCCCAGTCCCCCGGCATGCTCGTCCCGTGGACCGAGGTCGACGGCTTCGCCGACTCCCTCGCGCGTGCGAGCGACGTCGTCGGGGTCGACCTGCTGGCCCACGGCACCACGTCCGACGCCGAGACGATCCGTGACACCGCGGTGGCCCAGCCGCTGCTCGTCGCCACCGCGCTCGCGAGCCTGCGCGCGGTGCTCGGCACGGACGCCACGACCGACCTCGCACGGCTCGCGCCCGCGTCGTTCGACGTCGCCGCGGGCCACTCGGTCGGCGAGCTCGCGGCCGCCGCGGCCGCGGGCGTCCTGACCGACGACGACGCGCTGCGGCTCGTCGCGGTGCGCGGCGCCGCGATGGCGCGCGCGGCCGCCGCGACCCCGACGGGCATGAGCGCCGTGCTCGGCGGCGACCCCGACGAGGTGCTGGCGCGGCTCGAGGCGCTCGATCTCGTGCCCGCGAACGTGAACGGCGGCGGGCAGGTCGTCGCCGCGGGGGCGCTCGACGCGCTCGCCGCGCTCGGCACCGAGGCCCCGGCGCGTGCGCGCGTCGTGCCGCTGCAGGTCGCGGGCGCGTTCCACACCCGCTACATGGCACCGGCCGTCGACGAGCTCGCCGCGGCGGCCGCCGCGGTGACGCCGCGCGAGCCCGTGGTCACGCTGCTCGGCAACGCCGACGGCGCGGCCGTCACGAGCGGCGCGGACGCGCTGACCCGCATCGTCGGCCAGGTCGCGCGCCCCGTGCGCTGGGACCTGTGCCAGGCCACGCTGCTCGAGCTGGGCGTCACGGCGCTGCTCGAGGTCGCACCCGGTGGTGTCCTCACCGGGCTGGCGCGACGTACGCTGCCGGGCGTCGAGACGCTCGCGCTGAAGTCCCCCGCCGACCTCGACGCCGCGCGCGACCTCGTGCGTCGGCACGCCGGCACCACCGCACAGGAGAGCCAGTCGTGACCCGTCCGACCCTCACGCAGTCCACCGGCCCCGCGCACACGCGCATCCTCGGACTGGGCGGTGTGCGCGGCGAGCGCGTCGTGCCCAACGACGAGCTCGTGGGCCCCATCGACTCGTCCGACGAGTGGATCCGCCAGCGCACCGGCATCGTCACGCGTCGTCGCGCCGAGGCGGGCACCGACGTGCTCGACCTCGCCGAGGGTGCCGCGCGCGCCGCGCTCGAGAACGCCGGGCTCACGGGCGCCGACATCGACGCCGTGATCCTGTCGACCGTCACCTACTTCCACCAGACGCCCGCCGGCGCCGCGATCGTCGCGGACCGCATCGGCGCGACGCCCGCCGCGGCGTACGACATCTCGGCCGCGTGCGCGGGCTACTGCTACGGCATCGGCCAGGCCGACGCGCTCGTGCGCGCCGGCACGGCACGCAACGTGCTGGTGATCGGCGCCGAGAAGATGAGCGAGTTCGTCGACCCGACGGACCGCACGATCTCGTTCCTGCTCGGCGACGGGGCCGGAGCCGTCGTCGTCGGCGCGTCCGACACGCCCGGCATCGGCCCGACGATCTGGGGCTCCGACGGCGGGCAGGCGCAGGCGATCCGCCAGACGCACTCGTGGCTCGCGACGCGCGACGAGGGCGCCGGCTGGCCGACGCTGCGCCAGGAGGGCCAGTCGGTCTTCAAGTGGGCGGTGTGGCAGATGGCGCCCGTCGCGCAGAAGGCCATGGACGCCGCCGGGGTCGCCCCCGAGGACATCGAGGCGTTCATCCCGCACCAGGCGAACATGCGGATCATCGACCAGATGATCAAGCAGCTCAAGCTGCCCGACTCGGTCGTCGTGGGCCGCGACATCGCCGACACCGGCAACACGTCGGCCGCGTCGATCCCGCTCGCGGCCGAGCGGCTGCTGCGCGAGGGCCAGGTGCCCTCGGGCGCGCTGGCCCTGCAGATCGGCTTCGGCGCGGGCCTCGTCTACGCCGCGCAGGTCGTCGTCCTGCCCTGACCCGTGACCCGGGCGGACGGCGCACCGTGCGCCTGTACCGTTCAGCACGTCCCTGCACCACCTGACACGAGGAGACCCCCGATGGCGCACAGCGAGCAGGAGATCCTGGCCGGCCTGGCCGAGATCGTCAGCGAGGAGACCGGTCTGCCGACCGACGCCGTCCTGCCCGAGAAGTCCTTCACCGACGACCTCGACATCGACTCGCTGTCGATGATGACGATCGTCACGCTGGCGGAGGAGAAGTTCGAGGTCCGGATCCCCGACGACGAGGTCAAGAACCTCGCGACCGTCGGCGACGCCGTGAGCTTCATCGCGGGCGCCCAGGCCTGAGCCTGCGCGCCGCACCTGCGGCCACGGGCGGTGCGCCGGCACCCCTGCCGTGCGCACCGCCCGACCCACCCGAGGAGAACCCCCATGAGCACCGTCCCCGAGGTCGTCGTCACCGGCCTGGGCGCCACCACGCCGCTCGGCGGTGACGTCCCCAGCACGTGGCGCGCCGCGCTCGCCGGCGAGTCCGGCGCCCGCCCGTTCGACAACGACTGGGCCGAGCGCTACGAGATCGGCGTGTCGTTCGGCGCGACCATCAAGGTCACGCCCGACCAGGTGCTCACGCGCCCCGAGATCAAGCGCATGGACCCGTCCGCGCAGTACGCCGTGATCGCGGCGCGCGAGGCGTGGGCCGACGCGGGCGCCCCCGAGGTCGACGGCGAGCGCCTGGGCGCGGTCGTGTCGTCGGGCATCGGCGGCATCTGGACGACGCTCGACGCGTGGGACACCCTGCGCGAGAAGGGCGGCCGTCGCGTGCTGCCCATGACCGTGCCGATGCTCATGCCGAACTCCCCCGTCGCGTACGTCTCGCTCGAGCTCGGTGCACGAGCGGGTGCGCACGCGCTGGTCTCGGCGTGCGCGTCCGGCGCGGAGGCGATCGGCTACGGCGTCGAGATGATCCGCTCGGGCCGCGCCGACGTCGTCGTCGCCGGTGGCACCGAGGCCACCATCCACCCCATGCCGATCGCCGCGTTCGCGGCGTCGCGCACGCTGTCGTTGCGCAACGACGACCCGACCGGCGCCTCGCGGCCGTACGACGTCGACCGTGACGGCTTCGTCATCGGCGAGGGTGCGGGCGTGGTGGTGCTGGAGTCGGCCGCGCACGCGGCCGCCCGCGGTGCGCGCGTGTACGCGCGCATCGGCGGCGTCGGCCTGTCGGCCGACGGCTACCACATCACGTCCCCCGAGCCGTCGGGCGACGGCCAGGTCCGCGCGATGCGCGCGGCCCTCGCCGACTCGGGCGTCGCCGCGCGCGACGTCGTGCACGTCAACGCGCACGCGACGTCGACGGTCGTCGGCGACCTCATCGAGGCCCGGTCGATCCGCGGCGTCCTGGGCGACGACGCCGACCACGTGGCGCTCTCGGCCACCAAGTCGATGACGGGTCACCTGCTGGGCGGCGCCGGCGCGCTCGAGACGATCTTCACGGTGCTCGCCGTGCACGACCGGCAGGCGCCCCCGACGATCAACGTCGAGAACCCCGACCCCGAGCTCGTGCTCGACCTGGTGCGCGGCACGCCGCGCGCGCTGCCGGACGGCCCGATCGCGGCCGTCAACAACTCGTTCGGGTTCGGCGGTCACAACGTCGCGCTGGTGGTCACCTCCGCCTGACGCCGCATCGCCGCACGCTCACGTCGCCCCGTCCGCGCCCTGGCGCAGGCGGGGCGACGTGCTCCGGGTGGAACCTCGGCGGTGCGGTCAGCCCACGCGGTGCAGCCAGCGCACGGGCGCGCCCGCGCCCGCGTAGCGGAACGGCTCGAGCTCGTCGTCCCAGGCCTGCCCGAGCGCGAGGTCGAGCTCGGCCCGCAGCCGCTCCGGGTCGCCCGCGTGCTCGAGGGCCGCGCGGATGCGGTCCTCGGGGACGACGACGTTGCCGTGCACGTCCGTCTGGGCGTGGAAGATGCCGAGCTCGGGCGTGTGGCTCCAGCGGGAGCCGTCGACGCCGACGCTGGCCTCCTCGGTCACCTCGTACCGGAGGTGGGCCCAGCCGCGCAGCGCGGACGCGAGGCGCGCTCCCGTGCCGGGTGCGCCCTGCCAGGACAGCTCGGCGCGGTAGAAGCTCGGACCGGCCGGCTGCGCGGTCCAGTCCATGCTGACGCGCACTCCCAGCGCGTTGCCGGCCGCCCACTCGACGTGGGGGCACAGCGCACGCGGCGCGGAGTGCACGAAAAGGACACCGCGGGTGACGGCACCGGCCATGTTGTCCTCCCAGTGGGCTCGAGGGTCGCCTTCCCCAACGACCTCGTACCCCGACAGGAAGCGTCGACGGCACAGCACCACGCACGCGGCGTGCAGGCACAGGATGCCTCATGCGTCCGCGCAGGTCCAGCGGACGCGCGAGACTAGAGCTGCTCGCGGATCGCGCGCATCGCCTTCTTGCGCACGGACCGCTCGAGGCGGTCGAGGTAGAGCAGCCCGTCGAGGTGGTCCACCTCGTGCTGGAGGCACCGCGCCATGAGCTCGACGCCCTCGACCACGACCTCCTTGCCGTCGAGGTCGGTGCCGACGACGCGCGCGTACCAGGCGCGGTGCGTCGGGTACCACAGCCCCGGCACCGAGAGGCAGCCCTCGTCGCCGTCCTGGTACTCGTCCTCCGACAGCTCGACGATCACGGGGTTCAGCACGTAGCCGATCTCGTCGTCGATGTTCCACGAGAAGGCGCGCAGGCTCACGCCGATCTGGTTGGCCGCGAGCCCGGCGCGACCGTCCTGGTCCACCGTCTCGAGCAGGTCCTCGACGAGCGAGCGGACGCGGTCGTCGATCGTGGTGACGGGGTCGCACGGGGTGCGCAGGACGGGGTCGCCGACGGTGCGGATCTCACGCAGGGCCATGACCCGATCCTTTCACGTCGCGCGGGCACGAGGCGCCACGCAGCGGCTCTCGCGGCGCGGTGCGCACGAGGCGCTGGACACAGCACGACGCCGGTGGTGACCAGGTCACCACCGGCGTCGGGACGTGCGGTGCGTCGTCGTCGGACGACGCGGGGGTCACTCCCCGGCGCGCTGCTGCGGGACGCCCGTGAGGAGCTGACGCACCTCAGCCTCGTGGAAGCGGCGGTGCCCGCCCAGCGTGCGGACGGCGGAGAGCTTGCCGGCCTGCGCCCAGCGCGTCACCGTCTTGGGGTCGACGCGGAACAGGACCGCGACCTCACCCGGCGTGAGCAGCGCGCCCTGCGTGAGGGGGGCGTCGGTGGCAGGCGTCTGAACAGCCATGGGTGGTGCTCCTTCGTCGTTCGGTAGCTCGGCTGACCCCGTGGGCCCCGTGGCTTTGCGTCCCCACCTTGCGGCGGGTTTGCCGTTTGTCGCTGACGAAGGACGACTATGCCCGAAACTGGACAAGCGTGCAAGAACCGGAGCCCGCCGGATCTGTCCCGGAGCGGGTGAAACGTCACAGGCGGCCGAAGCGGGCCCTGACCGCGCAGTAACCACCGAACGCGACGAGCCCCAGCGCGACCAGGACCAGCAGCACCGGACCTGCCGGGGCCTCGCGCAGCGCCTGCAGCGCACCGTCGAGCCCGGACGCCTCGTCGGGGTTCGCGTGGAGCGCCGCCACGACGAACAGCACCCCGACGACGCCGAGCGCCACGCCCTTGGCCGCGTAGCCCACGACCCCCGCGGTCCGTGCCACGCGTCCGGTCGTGCCGCTCGGCAGCCGCTGCAGGTCGTCGAGGAACTTCTTCGCCAGACCCTTGTAGACGTGGTACCCGCCGACCACGACGACGGCGACGCCGACCGCGCCGACCAGCACACGCCCCGCGGGCGCCTGCATGAGCTGACCGGTCAGGCTCGTGGTCTGGCCGCTGCTCGAGGAACCGCCACCCTGCACCACCGAGAACGCCGTGCCCGCGAGCGCGAGGTACACGACGGCCTTCGCCCCGCACTTCACGCGGTCGGACGTCTCCCCCGCCGCCCCGCTCAGCGCCGCCGCGGCCTGCCACGCGCCCAGCGCGACGAACGCCACGACCGACACCCACAGCACGAGCGCCCCGAACGACGTCTGCGCGATCTGCTGGAACGCCCCCGACTGGTCGGCGCTGCCCTCGCCCGAGCCGAGCGCGAGCTGCAGCGCCAGCACCCCGACGAGGACGTGCACCAGACCGCTGGCCGCGTACCCCGCGCGCGCACCGACCTCCCACGCGTGCTGACCCGACCTCGCCGCGACCGTGGACATGCGACCTCCCTCGCTGCGGGCTCCCCCACCCGTGCCGGCCCGCGCCGGACGCCCGCGGCGATGCTCGCAGCGCGCGGCCCGCTCCGCGACCGGAACGCCACGAACCGGGCGCGCGCGCTCCCCTCGGTAGGCTGCCGCCCGCGGGCCAGTAGCTCAGTCGGTCAGAGCAGCGGACTCATAATCCGTCGGTCGTGGGTTCAAGCCCCACCTGGCCCACCGCGCTGACCTGCACGTTCGCACGCCGCCACCGGATTCGCGGGCGCCTCGTGCAGCAAAACGTGCAGCAGCGGAAGCCCCTCAGGTCGGTGAACCCACGCGCCGATGTCCCAGGTCATGAGCGACTCCCCGCGCACGAAGGCCGACCGGTCCATGCCCGTTCCGCTGGGCGTCGGCATCGCACTGGTGCTCGTTGGCGCACTCGTCGGACCCGGGCCGCTGCGCCTCGTCGGGTTCGTCGGCGGCGTGCTCGCGATCGCCTACGGCGTCGGTCAGTACCTGCGCCAGACGCGCGACCCCGAGGCCTGACGAACAACCTCAGGGGTGTGTGCGTCGTCGAACGGACCCTCTGCGCCGCGTAACGCGCTCGGTGGGCACCCAAGCGAGCCACGGGCCACGCCCGGGGACGTCCTGCCGAATGCACACCGCACCGCGCGCAGTCGCGAGGACGTGCACCTCGAGCACTCACGCGCGCCGTCCTAGAGCTCGACGTCCGCGAGCGCTGGTACCGGCGGGTCGACGACATGCTGGGGGCCGGCGGGCTCGCCGTGATTGACGGCCCAGCGGCAGCAGTCCGGGTGGCCGGGTGGGATGCGCACGAGGACCACGGTCGCGCCGGGGTGCGACAGGCACGCCAGCGCCCTCGTCGGGTGGAGTCCGCTGATCCGCATGGGTGGACCTGCGCCCGATCGCCAGGCAGGCGCATGACCAGCCGCTACGGTTCTCGGCGTCCGTTTTGCTCTGTTTGCAGGGGGTGCTGGTGACGACGTCGGTCGTCGACGACCGTCAGGTGGGCACTGCGCCACTGCGGGAGTGGTGGCAGGTCTGGGCGGAGCGGCGCGCGCAGTGGTGGGCGGAGCGACCCGTGCTGGCTCAACGGTGGACACGGGTGCGTGCGGTCGGGCTATGGGCCGCGTTGGCGTGGGCGGCCGGGTTGTTCGTGTTCGTCCCGGACGTGCGCCTGTCAATGCGCGCGTGGCTGGGGTGCGTGTGGGTAGTCGTGGCGTGGTGGGCCCTTGCGCGGACGAAGACGTTGACGTGGACCGGGTTCATGCGGTTCTTCGCCGCGTGCATTCCGTGGTCGGTCGCGATCGGCCTGATCTCGACGTGGCTCGCTAGCTCGGCGCTGAGCGCGACCGTGCGGGACGTCGGCCCCTCGATGGGGATCGCCTCGATCACCGAGGAGACCCTCAAGCTCGTACCTGTCGCGCTGGTCGCTATGCTCGCGCCGCGTCGAGCGTCGCGATTCGCCGCGGTCGACTGGCTGCTGCTCGGCCTGGCGTCCGGCACCGCCTTCCTCCTGGTCGAGGAGAGCCTGCGGCGCCTTACTCTGAGCATGGAGCCGCAGAGCCTCCTCGGTCGGCTGTTCGAGGCGATGCTTCCTCGTTCCGAGGGGCTCCCGCCGGACTGGACGACGTTCCGGCCGTGGCCTCCGCTGCCAACGGACTGGGCACAGGCTGGTCGCGGCTTCGGTGGACATGGCGTGGTCACCGCGATTGTCACCGGTCTCGTAGGTCTGGTGCTGGTCGCGGTTCGGCACGTTCGGGGCCGCTTGGACCGAGCAGCGCAGCTGGTGCGCACCGGTGCGGTGACGGTGCCGTTCGTGGCGCTGGTCGTCGCGATCGCCGACCACGCGGCGTACAACGGCGGCGGCGGGCTCAACGCCCCGGACGGAACGCCGCGGTGGTTGGATCCCGCCACGACGAACGTGCCATGGTGGATCCGCGCACCGTGGTCGCTGTTCGGCCATGGACACTTCCGCCCGACCGTGCTCGTCGTGCTGGCCGTCGTCCTGCTGCTGCTCGACGGCGCGCGCCTGGCGCGGGTGCCCGCCGCGACGCTCGACCCTCGCCCTCGACCCGGATGGATCGACCGCGTCACGGGCGCACTGGCCGCGACGACCCGGCGGTGGCCCGCTGCGCTGCGCGCACTGCCGGCACGGTGCGCGTTCGCCGTGCTAGGCACCGGATGGGTCCTGGCGCGTGACTGGCGCACCGCCCTGGCCGGGTTCGCACCCGAGCCCGGGCAACCGCACCTGGCGGCCGCTCGGCAGGGCGCCTCGCTCCTGGCCGGTCAACGCGCCGCTCGTGAGCTCGGGTACGCCGAGCTCGCCGGCCACGTCGACGTGCGCACCCGACGATGGGCCGCCGTGGCGGCGCTGCTCACGCTGCTGGCCGGGGCGTTGGTGCTCGCGCCGCTCACCGCGCAGGACCTCGAACGCACCTACGACCTGTTGGGCTGGCTGGCAGGGGTCATGGCCGCCGTCGCCTCGTGGTGGGACAGCCTGTCACCGGCCCAGAAGACAGCGATCGGCTTCGGTGTCGGAGCGCTGCTCGCCCTGACCCCGCTCGGGCTGGGCGGCGCCCTGTTCACCACGGGTGCCCTGACGTGGGCGATGGACAAGCGCGAGGGCATCGCGACCTTCGCCCAGGACCCAAGCACCGCCACACGCGACTACCTGACCACGACCCCACCGTCCCAGATGGCCATGGACGGCGTCGCGTTCGTGTTCACGTTCCTCCCGGCTGGCGCCGGAGCCGCCACAGGCACCGTGATGCGCCCCGCCCTGCGCGAGGCGGCCTGGGCGCTACGCCACCACCCCGGCGAGCTCCTCGACAGCATCGCCGCACGCATCCGCTGGCAGCTACGCCACGCCGACGAGGACATCGGCGCCGTCGTCGTCCAGTCCAAGCGCCTGCCAGGTGACCCGGCCTCTGTCGGCTGGGCCACCACACAGCAGTACCGGACGACCTTCGAGCGCGCCTACCCCGAACTGCCGATGCAG
Organism: Cellulomonas sp. FA1; assembly: GCF_000986825.1. NCBI lineage: Bacteria > Bacillati > Actinomycetota > Actinomycetes > Micrococcales > Cellulomonadaceae > Cellulomonas > Cellulomonas sp. FA1. The sequence continues at coordinate 1,319,095 of NZ_LBMY01000001.1, forward strand.
GATCTCGTGATCCACCACGCTGTCGAGCAGCAGGTCATGCGGCGATACCCCGGGCTCTTCGACAGGTACGAGCTCCACTCGATCGAGAACCTTCGCGGCATCCCCACCCACTTGAACCGCGACATCCACCTCGTCCGGATCCGTGAGCTCTGGGACGACTTCTACGACGCGTTCGCCGACGCTGGGCGCCCGCCCACCAAGGCGGAGGTGCTTGAGTACACGACGAAGATCGATGATCTTCTCGGTCACCACTTCATCCCGAGGGAGCGTTGATGCACTGGATCAAGCCAGAGGTTGCTGGCGGGCTCGGTGAGGGATCGGACTACGACGTCGCTCGTGAGCCCCAGCTCCTGGGCGACCTGTACTTCGAGTTCGCTGACTGGCTCGGAGACGACATCGTGTCGACGTCGGGGTTCTGGCTCGTCACCGACCGGCTCGCTGATGCCTTCCGAAGCGCTGGGCTGACCGGCTGGGAGTTGGGTGTCGTTCACGTCTCTCGGTCGGAGGAGCTCGCGCGGCGCAAGCCTGATCTCGAGCTGCCGAACTGGAACCGTCTGCTCCCCACCGGCACTGAAGGTGACGACATCCTCCTGGTCCGTCGGGTGTACCTGTGCGTCAGCGAGCGCGCTCTGCAGGTCCTCCGCGGTTTCTCGATCGAGCACGCACGCGTCCGCGACGTCTCTGCCATCCCACCGCCGATCGTGTAGCGCGCCGTGCACCCCGCCCCCCGCGGCGTCACGGCCCCGGACGCCCCGAGGTGCTGCCCTACCGCGAGCGCCCCGCCAGGCGACGCCGGGCATGACGCTGCGACAGCCACTGCCGGGAGCGTCGGACCGACCACACTCCGTTCGAGTGCGGATCGAACAGCTTGTGAGGGTTTCATGACGATCCTGAAGTTCGGCCCCGCCGCCGCATGGCCGCGCGACATCGTCCGCTCAAGCGCTCGCGCCCTCGTGCCGATGGCAGGACAGCAGGAGCACCGCGACGTGAAGGCCTGGGCCGCCTCGCTGCGCTCCGGAGGCCTGTCGCCCGGGAGCGTGCAGCGCACCGTGCACCTGCTCTCTGCGTCGCTCAACGCCGCCGTGGAGGCCGAGGTGCTGCCGGCCAATCCCGCCGCGCGCCTGCGCCTTCCGGCGCCCGCGCCGTCGGTCGAGCGCTACCTCACGCACGAGGAGCTCGGCTCGACGACGTCGTCGCGCACCTCGACGGCGTGTGGCGGCAGATGGCGATCCTGCTAGCCGGCACCGGCATGCGGTGGGGTGAGACCGCCGGGCTGCACCGGGGCCGCGTCGACGCCAAACGCGGCTTCATCGAGGTCGCCGAGGTCTCGTCCGACGCCGAGGGCGCGATGAAGCCGTTCCCGAAGGGCAAGTGCCCCCGGCAGGTCCCGATCGCTCCGTGGCTCGAGCTCGGCGCCCCGCGCCGCGGCGCGTGCACCCTCGGCGACGGGTACGACGTGTGCCGCGGTCCGCTCGTGCTCACGAGCGCATCCGGCACCGTGCTCGACCTCGACAACTTCCGGAAGCGGTGGACGGCCGCTTGCAGGGCCGCCGGCGTGGGGCGCGTGCGTGTGCACGACCTGCGGCACACCTACGCCTCGTGGCTGCTGCAGGCCGGGGTCCCGCTGGCCGAGGTCGGCCGGCTCCTGGGGCACCAGTCCCCGTCACCACCCAGCGGTACGCGCACCTCGCCGAGGTGCCGTCGACGGCCGTCCTGGCCGCGCTCGGGGACCGCGGGCGTGCAGCAAACGTGCAGCAGAGTGCTGCATCACAGGACACCACGACGCACCGCCGCGCTCATCTACGGATCGTCGGAAACGGCACTTGACCTGCACGAACACACCATCGGACATCACGACGCACCACAGGGCAACACCCCCTGTCGTGCTCTCATCATCCGTCGGTCGTGGGTTCAAGCCCCAACAGGCCCACCGTGACCGCATGCCCGCGCGACCGTCGCGCGGCGCGGAGCACCGGGACGCCCAGCGCCCAGGCCAGCAGGCCCAGCGCGGCGAACGCCGCGCCGAGGGCAGCCGTACCGGTCCAGCCCGCGACGGCGTGGGCCGCCGCGGTGGTGGTGGCGCCGAGTGCGGAGCCGAGCGAGTAGAAGACCATGTACGCGCCGACGACGGTCGCCGTCGCGTCGTCGCGGCCGTCGGTGAGGACGTGCTGGTTGCTGACGTGGACCACCTGGACCGCGAGGTCGAGCAGCACGACGCCGAGCGCGAGCAGGAGCAGCGAGCGCGGCAGCTCCGCGATGAGCACCCAGGAGGCGACCAGGAGCGCGAGGGCGACGCCCGTGGCGTGGTCGGCGCGCCCGCGGTCGGCCCAGCGGCCCGCGCGCGCCGCGCCGAGGGCACCCGCGAGACCAGCGACGCCGAACAGCCCGACGGCGGTCTCGCCGAGGTGCCAGGGCGCACCGGCGAGCGGGACGGCGAGCCCGCTCCAGAGCGTCCCGAACGACGCGAAGAGGAAGAACGCCACCGTGCCACGGCTGAGGAGGACCGGGTCGCGGAACGCGCCGGCCAGGCCGCGCAGCGCCGCGCCGTACCGCGGCGGGGGGTCTCGCGGGTCGGGCGGGAGCACGCGCGGCACCACCAGGGCCAGGACGAGGGACACGGCGGCGAGGACCACGTAGACGGCGCGCCAGCCCCACGCCTCGGCGACCAGGCCGGCGACCACGCGCGAGCCGAGGATCCCGACCACGACGCCGGACGTGACGGCGCCGATCGACCGCCCACGGTCGGTGGGCGAGGACACGCGAGCGACGTACGCGACGACGGTCTGGACCACGACGGCGAACAGGCCCGCGAGCGCGAGGCCCGCGAACGCCACCCACGCGGCCGGGGCGGCGGCGGCGAGGCCGAGCCCCGCGGCGAGCGCGAGCAGGTGCGCGGCGACGAGCCGCCGGCTGTCGAGCACGTCGCCGAGCGGGACGAGCAGGACGAGCCCGGCGAGGTAGCCGAGCTGCCCGGCCGCCACGACCCAGCCGACCTCGCCGGGGGCAAGCCCGAGGTCGTGACCCATCGGCGCGAGCACGGGCTGCCCGGCGTAGACCCCGGCGACCGCAACCCCGCAGGCCACCGCGAGCAGCGATCTCGTCCGTGCCGTCACCCTCGCACCTTCGGTAGCATTGTGAAACCAACGCACCGTAGGCCCGATCGGTTGCGGATCGCAACTTTGAAGGAGTGGTCATGCCCGCCCACGCTGCACCCCCCGTCTGGACGGACGCGACGTGCCCGGTGGCCCGCGCCGCCGACCTCGTCGGGGACCGCTGGAGCCTGCTGGTCGTCCGCGACGCGATGGACGGCGCACGGTCCTTCACGGAGCTCCAGCGCCGGACCGGCATCGCGCGCAACATCCTCAGCGACCGGCTCCGGCGGCTCTGCGCCTTCGGCGTCCTCGCGCAGGTCGACGCCCCCTCCGGCAGGCGTCAGGTGTACGAGCTCACGGTCGCCGGCAAGGACCTGTTCGGCGTCGTCGTCGCGCTCCGGCAGTGGGGCGAGCGGCACGCCTTCGCCGACGGGGAACCCCGCTCCACGCTGGTCGACGGCCACGGCGAGCCGGTGCCGCGGCTGATCCCGACCGACAGCCACGGGCAGGAGCTGACCTGCGACGACGCGCGCGTCGTGCACGTCCGGCCCCCCGCGTGACCACCGCGCCCGGACCTCCCGGCAGGTCTCGCCGCGCGCGCGGCACCACGCGCACCTAGCCTCTCGCCATGCGCGACGCCGGAGCCCCGTCCCGAGCGCTGCTGCGCGCGGTGCTGCTCGGCGCCGCGGTCGCGCTGCCCGTCGTCGCGCTGGCGGTCGTCGTGCGCGGCGGGTCCAACGACGTCGTGCGGTTCGACGAGTCGACGGTCGTCGCGGCCACGGACCTCACGCGCGCGTCGCCGTCGCTGCGCGCCGCGCTCGTGCTGTGGCAGGACGTCCTCGCACCGCGGTGGCTCAACCTCGTCGTCGTGCCGCTCGTGTGCGTGTGGGCGTGGCGGCGCCACGGTTTCGGCGCGCGCGCGGCGTGGGCCGGGGCCACGGTCGCCGCCGGGTGGGCGCTGCAGCTCGCCGCCAAGGGCCTCGTGCAACGCGCACGGCCCGTGATCGAGGACGCGGTCGCGCACGCGCCCGGGTCGAGCTTCCCGTCCGGCCACGCGGCCGGCACGACCATGGCGGCTCTCGCCCTCACCGTCCTGGCGTGGCCGGCGCTGCGGCGGCGCGGCCGCGTGACCGCCGTCGCGGTCACGACGCTCGCGATCGTCGGCGCGGCGGCGGACCGCGTCCTGCTGGGCGTGCACTACCCGTCCGACGTCGTCGCCGGGACGCTGCTGGGCGTCGCGGTCGTCGGCGCGTCGTACGTCGGGTTCCGCGGCCGCGGCACCCACGACCCGGACGCCGCACCGGTGTCCGCCGGCCGCCCGGAGGGCGCATGAGCAGGTTCTGGCACCGCTGGGAGACCGACACCCGCGCCCCGTCGGGCCGCGAGTGGCGGCGTGACGTGCTGCGGCGCGCGCTGCTGCCCACGGCCGTGCTGTGGTGCGTCGTGGTGGGGACCGGCTTCCTCCTCACCGGTCCGCTGCACGGGCTGCCCGCGGAGGCGGCCGTCAACCGGTGGTTCGTCGACGCGCGCACGCCCGCCCTCGACACCCTCACCACGTGGCTCTCCGCGATCGGCCAGACCGAACCGCTGATCGGCGCGTGCCTCGTCGGCATCGCGCTGACGTGGTGGCGCACGCGGCAGTGGTGGTACGCGACCGTGCTGGGGCTCGCGGTCGCGCTGCAGGCGGCGGTGTTCCTCAGCGCCGCGGCCGTGGTCGGCCGCGAGCGGCCCGACGTCGAGCACCTCGACCACGCGCCGCCGACGTCGAGCTTCCCGAGCGGGCACACCGGGGCCGCCGCCGCGTTCTACCTCACGCTCGCGCTCGTCGCGCAGCGCATCCGCCGCCCGGCGCTGCGGTGGACAGTCACGGTGCTGTGCGTGCTCGTGCCGTTCGCGGTCGGGACCGCGCGCGTCTACCGCGGCATGCACTCGGTGAGCGACGTGACCGTCGGGTTCCTCAACGGCGCGACCTGCGCCGTCATCGCGTGGGGCTACCTGCGGCGCTCGCCGCGGACGCCCGAGGAGGTCACGGACGCCCCCGGACCCGGCAGCAGCGTGCCGTCGCCCGCACCGGCCCGCTGAGCACCCCGGCACGTCGCGTGCCGGTGGCGCGGCACGCGCGGACTACCGTGGGGCCGTGGCCCTGTTCTCCCGACGCCGTCGCCTGCCCGACCCGCTGCGCCGCGCGCTCGACCTGCGCGCCGACGCGATCCTCGCGAGCGCACCCCTGACCGACGGACGCTGGGCGGTGACGGCGCGTCGCGCGCTGCACCTCGTGGGCGACGAGGGTGCGGTGCGCACGCCGTGGGCGGACGTCGACCGCGGGTCGCTCGACGCCGCGACGAGCACCCTCACGGTGCACTGGGTCAGCGGGGCGCGCACCGAGCTGCCGCTCGACCCCGAGACGGACGCGTGGGACTTCGCGCAGTCGTTCCGCGAGCGCGTGCAGCAGTCGGTGGTGCACGTCGAGCACGTCGAGGTCCCCGGCGCCCGCGGCCCCGTCCGCGTCGCGCTGCGGCGCGACGAGCACGGCGACCTGTTCACGCAGGTCATCGGCGACGGGACGGTCGACCTGGGCGACCCGGCGGTCGCACGGGTCGTCGCCGCGGCCGAGGCGCACGTGCGCGCCGAGGCGGGCCTCGCGCGCTGAGCCCGTGCGACGTGGCGCACGTCGCACCGACCGCGGGCGGGACGGTGTCCGAGGCACCCTCGCGGGCCTGCTAGGGTTTTCCCGCACGATCCCCCGTAGCTCAATTGGCAGAGCATTCGACTGTTAATCGAAGGGTTACTGGTTCGAGTCCAGTCGGGGGAGCATCCACGAGGCCTCCGGCCCGCGTCACCGCGGGTCGGGGGCCTTCGTTCTTCCCGAGCCGGGACGGCGCCGCGCCGGCGCGCGCAGCGGCAGCCGGTGCAGCACGACGTCCTCGACCGCGCCGTCGCGCAGCGTGAACGTCAGGTACGTGCACGCCGGCTGCCGGCGCCGGTCGGTGGGCGACCCGGGGTTGAGCAGGCGCGTCCCGCGCGGCGTCACGGAGTCCCACGGCACGTGGCTGTGCCCGAAGACGAGCAGGTCGAGGTCGGCGAACCGCTCGTCGCAACGGCGCTCGCGCCCGCCGGCCGCACCGGTCTCGTGGACGACCCCCACGCGGACGCCCGCGACGGTGGCCGTGGCGACCTCCGGGACGCGCGCGACGAGGCTGGCGGGGTCGTTGTTGCCGTGGCACGCGAGGAGCCGGGTCGCGCGGCGCTCGAACGCGTCGAGCAGGTCCTCGTCGACCCAGTCCCCCGCGTGCACCACGAGGTCCGCGTCGTCGACGGCGCGCCACACGGCAAGCGGCAGGTCGCGGGCCCGGGCCGGGACGTGCGTGTCCGCGACGGCCACGACCCGCACCGCGTCGGCGGCCGTCACCGCCGCCCACCGCGACGTCGCACGGGAGAGGCCGGGACGGCTGGGGCGACCGGGACGGCCGGGACGCGGGTGGTCATCCCCCGATGCTCGCGCGCCACGCCCGCCGTCGCACCCGCGCCACCCCACGGGCACGGGCACGGGCACGGGCACGGGCGCGGGCACGGGCACGGGCACGGGCACGGGCACGGGAGGACCCTCGCCGCGGCAGCACGCCGGGGCTACGGTGACCCCATGACCCGCCTGCTGCTGCGCGCCGTCGTGTTCCTGGGCTCGGCCGCGCTCGGACTGCTCGCGGCCGCGCTGCTGGTCGACGGCGTGCGCGTGACCGCGTCCGGGTTCGTCGTCACCGTGGTGGTGTTCGCGGTCGCGCAGTCGCTGCTGGCGCCGTTGGCCGTGCGCGCGACCACGCGGTACGCCCCCGCGCTGCTCGGCGGCGTCGGTGTCCTGTCGACGTTCGTCGCGCTGCTGCTCGCTCGGCTGCTCACGTCGGGGCTGCGCATCTCGGGGGTCGCGGCGTGGGTCCTCGCGACGCTCGTCGTGTGGGTCGTGACCGCGCTCGCGACGATCGTGCTGCCGCTCGTGCTGCGGCGCGAGGACCGGCCCGCGGACGGCCCTCCCGCCGCGACCGGACGACGGCGCGGCGGCCGCGCCTGACGCGACGCCGGCCCGTCCGCGCGACGGCGTGCGACCGGGCGGTCGCGGCACGCTCGAACACGCCCCTGACCTGCACGGACACCCGCGTCACCGACGGGGCTGGACGAACGTCCGCGCAGGCCTCACACTGACGACGTCCGTGCGCCGGACGCCGGGCTCCCGCCCCGTCGGCACGGGCCCTGCCGCGCCCCGCACCGCCGTTCCCCCTGCTTCTCCCCCGCTCCGCCCCGCGCGCCGTCGGACGCCCTCCGACGCCCGCCCGGGGACGTCGTGGACCCCGCACGCCCCACCCCGCTCGACCCCGCTCGTCTCCCCCGTCACCACCCGTCGTCCGGCCCGTCCTGGCCGGGGAAGGACCCGTCGTGCTGCGCTCCGTGGCCGCCCACCTCTCGCTCGACGTGCACGCACCGCTCGAGCTGCTGCTGTCCGTGGCCGTCGCGGAGGGGCCCTTCGACCGCACCGAGACGCTGCACGTGCGGTCCGACGACGCACCGCTCGACGTGCAGGAGATCAAGACGCCGCACGGCGGACGCGTGCACCGCGTGCTGGCGCCCGCCGGGCGCGTCGTCGTCGACTACCAGGCGACCGTCGTGGGGCGGTCCGTCACGACGCCCGTCGAGGACGTCGACCTGGTCGAGTACCGGCGCCCGAGCCGCTACGCCGAGTCCGACCGGCTGCTCGCGTTCGCGCGCGACCAGTTCCGCGGCCTGTCCGGCGCCGCGCTGCTCGACGCCGTGGTCGCGTGGGTGAACAACCACGTCACCTACCTGTCGGGGTCGAGCCTGCCGACCGACGGTGCGACCGACACGCTGCTCAAGCGTCGCGGCGTGTGCCGCGACTTCGCGCACCTCGTGGTCGCGCTGCTGCGCGCCTGCGACACGCCCGCGCGGCTCGCGGCCGTGTACGCGCCGGGCCTGCGGCCCATGGACTTCCACGCCGTCGCCGAGGCGTACGTCGAGGGCGCGTGGCACGTGGTCGACGCGACCCGGCTCGCGCCGCGCGGCTCGCTGCTGCGCATCGCGACCGGGCGCGACGCGACCGACACCGCGTTCCTGTCGTACTACGGCGGCAGCCTGCGGCTGCGTGCGCTCACGGTCACGGCCGTGAGCGACACGCGTGTCGAGGACGACGGCACGGGGCTCGTCACGCTGGGCTGAGCGCGGACGCCGCCGCGGGGGCGTCCGACGTGCGGGAGCCCCGGGTCAGGCGCTCTCGCGCAGCGACCGACGGCGCGCCTCGAGCTCGAGGAGCTCGCCGAGCAGCGCGCGCTGCTCCCCCGCGTCGGCCGCCGCGTCGAGCCGCTGCAGGCGGCCGCGCACGTCGGCGATCCGGCGCGTGTACCCGATGTCGACGAGCCGCATGACGACGCCGCGCACGTAGCCCGGCAACGACTCCGGGCGGTCCTCGGGCAGCGGGGCGACCGACATCTCGGTGAGCAGCGGGCGCACCGGCTCGGCGGCCTCCTCGAGCACCGCGCCGACCCACGCGGCCTCGCCGCCGCGTGCCACCAGGTCGGCGGCCGCGCTCACGCCGCCCGCCGCGCGGACGGCCTCGTGCACGGCGCGGTAGGCCGGTGCCGTGCACGCGTCGGGCGCGAGCGCGTCGAAGTCCGGCGGCACGAGCGTGGGGTGCTGCAGCACGACCTCGAGCGCCGTGCGCTCGACCTGCGCGACGGGGTCGCGGCGGTCGGGCGCGGTCATGCGCGCGACCGGCACGGGTGCGGGTGCCGCGTCGCCCGCGACCGGCCGCCGGGCGTCCCGCTCGGGCCCGGGCCGCGCACCCGGGCGTGCACCGCGCCGGGACGCGTCGGACACCGCACGCCGCACGGCCGCGACGTCGTCCATGCCCAGCCACCCGGCCAGCAGACGCTCGTACTCGGGCCGCAGCGCCGAGTCCCGGATGCCCGCGACCACGGGGGCCGCGGCACGCAGCGCCCCGACGCGCCCCTCGGCGGTCGTGAGGTCGTGCGCCGCGAGCGTCGAGCGGATGACGAACGCGAACAGCGGCTGCCGCGTGCTCACCAGCGCGCGCACCGCGTCCGGGCCGCGCGCCTGCCGCAGCTCGCACGGGTCCATGCCCGACGGCTCGACGGCCACGAACGTCTGCGCGCTGAACGCCTGGTCCTCGCCGAACGCGCGCAGCGCGGCCTTCTGACCGGCCGCGTCGCCGTCGAACGTGAACACGATCTCGCCGCCCACCGACGACCCGCCCGCGAGCTGCACGCCCCCGGCGCCGCCCGCGTCGCCCACGAGCCGCCGCACGATTCGCGAGTGGTCGGACCCGAACGCGGTGCCGCACGTCGCGACCGCGGTGGGCACGCCCGACAGGTGCATCGCCATGACGTCGGTGTAGCCCTCGACGACCACGACCTGCTTGGCCTTGGCGATCTCGCGCTTGGCCAGGTCGATGCCGTAGAGCACGTGCGACTTGCGGTAGAGCGGCGTCTCGGGGGTGTTGAGGTACTTCGGCCCGTTGTCCTCGTCGTACAGGCGCCGCGCGCCGAAGCCCACGGTGTCGCCGGTGACCTCGCGGATGGGCCACACCAGGCGCCCGCGGAACCGGTCGTACACGCCGCGCTGCCCCTGGCTCACGAGCCCGGACGCGGTGAGCTCGGCCTCGGTGAACCCGCGCCCGCGCAGGTGACGCAGCAGCGCGTCCCAGCCCTGCGGCGCGTACCCCACGCCGAACGTCTCGGCGGCCGTGCGGTCGAACCCGCGCTCCGACAGGAACGCGCGCGCGGCCGCGGCCTGCGGCGTCACGAGCTGCTCGCGGTAGAACTCCTCGGCGACGCGGTGCGCGTCGAGCAGCCGCCGACGACGACCGGGCTCCTCGCCGGGGCGCGTCGGGCCGCCGTCCTCGTAGCGCACCTGGAGGCCGACGCGCGACGCGAGGTACTCGACCGCGTCGGTGAACCCCAGCCCGTCGACGGCCTGGACGAACGCGATGACGTCGCCGCCCTCGCCGCACCCGAAGCAGTGGTAGCGCCCCACCTGGGGCCGCACGTGGAACGACGGCGTGCGCTCGTCGTGGAACGGGCACAGGCCCTTGAGGGAGCCGACGCCCGCGGGCCGCAGCGCGACGTGCGCGCCCACGACGTCCTCGATCCGGACGCGCTCGCGGACGGCCTCCACGTCCTCCCGCCGGATCCGTCCCGCCACGGGCGTGAGTCTAGGCGTCCGCGGGCGTGGTCGGATCGCGGCGACGGGCGGCCGGGTGTCGAATGTGGCGACCGTCGCTCGTCATGGCGGCGACCGGGCGGCACGCGCCCGCGGCACGAGGAGGACGACGTGGAGTACCTGCTGCTCATCTGCACCGACCCCGACGGCGAGGACGCCGCCCCCGGGGACCCGACCATCGAGGAGTGGGGCGCCGACGTCGACGCGCGCGGCGTGTGGCGGCACGGCGACCGGCTGCGCCCCGTGGAGGCCGCGACGACCGTGCGACGCCGCGGCGACCGCGTGGTGCTCACGGACGGCCCGTTCGCGGAGACCCGCGAGCAGATCGCGGGCTACGACGTGATCGACTGCGCGGACCTCGACGAGGCGCTCGCGGTCGCGGCGGCGCACCCGATGGCGCGCGCGGGACGCGTCGAGGTGCGCCCGGTGTGGCCGCTGGGCGCCGACGACTGAGCGCGCCGGACCGTCCGCCGCGGCGTCAGTGCCGCGGCGGACGGACCAGCCGGGAGTGCCACGCGACCGCCGACACGTCGGTGAGGGACGCGACCTGGTCGACGACGACGCGCAGGCGTGCGGCGTCGTCTCCGGCTGCGCGCCAGTCCGCCGCGAACGGCGCCTCGAGCGCGTCCGGGCCGCGGTCGGCCAGCACGGTCACCAGGTCGTGCAGCACGTCGCGCTGCCGCTGGTACAGCGGCTCGAGCTCGCGCGGCGCCATGACGTACGCGACCGCGAGGCCCTTGAGCACGAGGATCTCGGCGAGCGTCTCGTGCGGGACGACGAGCTCGGCGGCGTAGCGGGTCAGCGGGCCGTCGCCGTAGCGCGCGCGGGTCGCCTGCTGCGCGGCCTTCGCGAACCGTCCGATGAGCTGGCTGGTCGCGTCCTTGAGGACCGCGAGCGCGCGCCGCGACCCGTCGAAGCCCGGCTCCCAGAGCCGCGCCGCCACCAGGCGGTCCATCGCGGCCTCGAGCTCCGGCCCGGACACCTGCGCGCCGTACCAGGTGTCGACCGCGTCGAGCACGCGGGCACGCTCGTCGGGGCGCGTGAGCACGCCGAGGTCGACGCGGTCGCCGACGACCGCGTCCTCGACGTCGTGCACCGAGTACGAGATGTCGTCGGCGAGGTCCATGACCTGCGCCTCGAGGCACTTGCGCCCCTCGGGTGCGTCGGCCCGCAGCCACGCGAACACCGGCAGGTCGTCCTCGTAGACGCCGAACTTGTGCGTGGGACGCCCGCTCGCCGGGCTCACCGGGCCCTGCCCGTAGCGCCACGGGTACTTGACCGAGGCGTCGAGGCTCGCGCGCGTGAGGTTGAGGCCGACCGACGTGCCGTCGGGAGCGACGACCTTGGGCTCGAGGCGGGTCAGCAGGCGCAGGGTCTGGGCGTTGCCCTCGAAGCCGCCGATGCCGCGCGCGAGCTCGGCGAGCGCCCGCTCGCCGTTGTGGCCGAACGGCGGGTGGCCGAGGTCGTGCGCGAGGCACGCGGTGTCGACGACGTCGGGGTCGCACCCCAGCGCCTTGCCGATCTCGCGGCCGACCTGCGCGACCTCGAGCGTGTGCGTGAGGCGCGTGCGCACGAAGTCGTCCGTGGAGGGTCCGAGCACCTGGGTCTTGGCGCCGAGGCGGCGCAGCGCCGAGGAGTGCACGAGGCGCGCGCGGTCCCGCTCGAACGGCGTGCGCTCCCGCGACTTCTCCCCCTCGGCGAGCCAGCGGTCGCGGTCGGCGGCGCAGTAGCCGTCGAGGTCGCGGACGGTGGGGTCGAGGGCTGTCACGTGCCCAGGGTAGGCGTGGCGCCGCCGAGGACCGTCGCGAGGCCCGTCGCCGGCGCCGGTTCGGCCACGCCGCACGGCGTCCGCGTCGCCTCGTCGCCCCTGGCCGGGAGGGCGGGGGCGGGCTCAGCCCTTGACCGAGCCCGCCGTGAGCCCGCCCACGATGTACTTCTGCAGGAACAGGAAGAGCAGCAGCACCGGCAGCGCGGCGATCACCGCACCGGCCGCGAACAGCCCCCAGTTGGCCTCGAGCAGCGACGACACCCAGCCGTACAGCCCGACGGCCACGGTCCAGTTGCGCTCGGACTGCAGCACGAGCCGGGCGATGATGAACTCGCCGAACGTCGCGATGAACGACAGCAGCGCGACGACCGCGAGGATCGGCGTGACGAGCCGCAGGATGATCGTCCAGTAGGTCTGCGCGTGCGTCGCGCCGTCGATCTTCGCGGCCTCGTCGAGCTCGCGCGGGACGGTGTTGAAGAACCCGTACATGAGGAACGTGTTCACGCCGAGCGCGCCGCCCAGGTAGACGGCGATGAGCGCGAGCTTGCTGTTGAGGCCGAGCGACGGGACGACGTTGCCGAGGCCGATGAGCAGCAGGAAGATCGCGACGAACGCGAGCATCTGCGGGAACATCTGGATGATGAGCAGCGCCGTGAGGCCTGCGCGGCGCCCCGTGAACCGGAACCGCGAGAACGCGTAGGCGGCCGCGGCGCCCATGAGGACCGTGCCGACGCCGGTGGCGATCGCGATCTGCAGGGAGTTGCCGAGCCACGTCCAGAACATCGTGCCGCCGAGCGCCTCGTAGTTGGCGGGGCTGAGCGACGCGAACAGCCGGTTGGAGCCCGTGAGCGTGCCGCCGTCGGTGAGCGAGGCGGAGATGACGTAGACGATCGGGAACACCGCGTACACGACGGCGACGACGCCGACGAGGTGCCGCCACCCGAGCTCGGCGAACCAGCGGTGCGGACGCATCCGGGGGGCGGCGGCGCGGGCCGCGGCGGTGCGCGTGGGCGTGACGTGCGTCGTGGTCATCAGCTGATCTCCTCGAACTGCTTGGTGCGCTTGAAGGTGATCGCGGAGATCGTCGCGACGATGACGAAGATGACGATCGACAACGCGCTGGCCAGGCCGTAGTTCTTCGCGGCCGTGCCGTCGAGCCCGGAGACCGAGTAGACCATCGAGATGAGGATGTCGGTGTGGCCGAGCGGCACGGACGCGTCGGCGAACCGCGGCCCGCCGCCCGTGAGCATGTAGATGAGCGTGAAGTTGTTGAAGTTGAAGGCGAACGACGAGATGAGCAGCGGTGCGGTCGCGACCAGCAGCAGCGGCAGCGTGACCGAGCGCCACGTGCGCATCGCGCTCGCGCCGTCGACCTTGGCGGCCTCGAGCACGTCGGACGGCAGGGACTGCAGGGCCCCGGTGCAGATGAGGAACATGTACGGGAACCCGAGCCACAGGTTGACGCCGAGCACCGAGAGCTTGGCGAGCCACGGGTCGGTGAGCCACGGCACCGCGGCCCCGCCGAGCAGCACCTGGTTGACGAACCCGAAGGACCGGTTGAGCAGGCCGGACCACAGCAGCGCCGCGAGGAACCCCGGGATCGCGTACGGGAAGATCAGCAGCGTGCGGTAGATCTTGCGCCCGCGCAGCCGCGTGTCGTTGAAGGTGATCGCGAGGAACAGCCCCAGCAGGAACGTCGTGACGACGGACAGGATCGCGAACGCGAACGTCCACGCCAGGATGCGCAGGAACGGCCCCGCGTAGCGCTCGTCGCCGAACGCGGTGCGGAAGTTGTCGACGCCGACCATGACGCGCCAGCCGACGTTGAGCCGTTGCCCGTCGTCCGCCTGGAACCAGCCCTCGGACGTCGCGCGGTACACCGTGCCCGTGGCGACGTCGGTCATCGTGTCGGCCTCGGGGTCCCACGTGAGCGACGGCGTCGACACGAACCCGGTGCGCGCGTCCTGCGTGCGGATCGAGCCGTCGTTCGGGTCGTCGGAGACGGGCACGCGCAGCGCGGTGACCTCGGCCTGCCGCGCCAGGATCTCCTGGCGGCTCAGCACGGTCGCGTCGGGCACCTGCGTGACCCGGCCGTCCTCGACGGTCGCGCCGTCGGCCGCGGCGAGCGGCTGGTCGGCCGTGCCGACGAGCGCCTCGTCGTCCTCGACGACCGCGAAGCCCAGCTGGCCCCCGCGCTCGACGACGGTCAGCGGGTACGACGCGGAGCCCTCGACGCGGCGCTCGTTCTGGATGAGCAGCGCCTCGACGGCCTGCTCCTTGGTGGAGTTGTGGCCGTCGCCGTAGTTGGTGAACGCGACGAACCCCGTGTAGGCGACGACGTACACCTGGTAGACCAGCAGGAAGGCGAGCCCGGGCAGGATGTACTTCATCGGCAGCGAGCGCCGCGAGAAGTACACCCAGTCGGCGACCGCGACGAGCGCGACCATCGACACGAGGATGCCCATGCTGCCCTCGCGCCACGCCGCGAGGATCCCGAACACGCCGAGCGCGTTCACGACCGCCATGAGCGCGATCTTCACGAGCGTGCCGGGTCGGACGGGGCCGCGCCCGGGGCCGCGGCCCGCGCGGCGGTCGGTGGGGCCGGACGGACCCGGTGGTGTGACGGCGTCGCTCGTGCCGTCGACCGTGGGAGCCTGCGTGGACATCGCGCGCCTTCCGAGCGGTGGAGGTCGGCGCGTCGGTGCGCCGCAGAAGGTGGACCGGACCGCCCGGCCGCGCCGCGGGGGGATCCGCGGCGCGACCGGAGCGAGGGGGTCAGGAGCCGATGGCTCCCTGGATGTCGGCGATCATCTTGTCCCACGCCGCGACCGGGTCGGCCTGGCCGGAGATGATGTTCGCCTCGGTGACGCCCCAGAAGGCCCAGACGGAGCCCATCTCGGGGATCGAGGGCATCGGGACCGCGTCGGCGCCGACGGCCGCGAAGCCCGCGGTGATCGGGTCGGCGGACGCCTGCTCGGCGGCCGACTTGAGCGCCGGCGGGCGGTTGCCGGCCTCGTAGAGCGCGAGCTGCGCCTCGTCGGTCGCGATGTAGTTGACGAGGAAGTCGTTCGCCAGGAGCGCCTTGTCGCTCTGCGCCGAGACGTAGAACCCCTGGACGCCGACGAACGGCTGCGCGGCCTGCGGCCCGGCCGCGGGGACCGGGTCGATCGCGAGGTCGAGGTCCGCGAACTGCTCGAGCATCCACGGGCCGCCGACGATGAACGGCGACTCGCCGTTCTTGAACGCCTCGACCGCGATGTCGTACGTGATGTCGGTCGACAGCACGCCCGCCGCGCCCTGCGCCTGCAGCCACGTCGCGAACGCCTGCCCGGGCGCGCCGCCCATGGCGAGGTCGGCCGTGTACGAGCCGTCCGCGTTCTGCGCGAACACGGGTGCGCCGAACGACGTCTGCAGCGGGTAGTACGTGTACGGGTCGCCCTCGGTGCTCGTCTGGATGAGGAAGGGGTACTTGGTGCCGGCGGCCTGCCCGGCGGCCACGGCCTCGTCCCACGTGGCGGGCGCGGTCGGCGCCAGCGCGGTGTTCCGGATGAGGGCGATGTTCTCGATCGCGTAGGGCAGGCCGTACACCTGGCCGTCCTGCGTGAACGCCTGGATCGCGACGTCCTCGAAGTCGGCGGTCTTGTCGCCGAGCTCGATGGGGGCGACGACGCCGTTGGTGGTGAGCTCGCCCAGCCAGTCGTGCGCGCCGACGGTGATGTCGGGGCCCTCGCCGGTCGGGACCTGCGCGAGGAAGTCGGCGCGGATGTCCTCGAAGTTCTTGAGCACGAGCTCGACGTCGACGTCGTTCTCGTCCTCGAACGCCTTGGCGGCCTGCTCGACCGCGTCCTTGCGGGTCTCGTCGACCCAGACGACGAGGCCGTCGCCCGAGCCGCCGTCGGCCGTGCTGCCGGGCGTCGAGCCGCCCGAGGTGTCGTCGCTGGAACCGCCGCACGCCGTGAGCGTGAGTGCGAGGCCGAGCGCCACCGCTGCGGCCGGGATGCCTCGTCGCATCGTTCGTCTCCTGTAAGTCGTTCGACTCACCGACGCCGGTCGTGCCGCCGTCGGCCCATGACGTGAAGGTAGGTGCGTTGCACCCGTTGCTGCAAATCGTTACGGTAACTTTCAGGCAACGGTTTCACAGCGTGCTCCGCACGAGGAGCGGCACCAGGACGAGGAGGTCCGATGACCCCGACTACGCTGCCGTCTGTGCGCACACGACTGACCGACCTGGCCGAGCAGGCCGGGGTGAGCACCGCGACGGTGTCGCGCGTGCTCAACGGCAAGCCGGGCGTGTCCGCACAGGCGCGGCAGGCGGTGCTGACGGCGCTCGACATGCTCGGGTACGAGCGCCCCGAGAAGCTGCGGATGCGGTCCGCCGGGCTCGTCGGGCTCGTGGTCCCCGAGCTCACCAACCCGGTCTTCCCGGCGTTCGCGCAGATCATCGAGACCATGCTCAGCGACCGCGGCTACACGCCGCTGCTGTGCACGCAGTCCCCCGGCGGCACCACCGAGGACCAGTACGTCGAGCTGCTCATGGAGCACTCCGTCGACGGCATCGTCTTCGTGTCGGGCCTGCACGCCGACACCACGGCCAGCAAGGACCGGTACCACCGGCTGCGGGGCCGCGGCGTCCCGCTCGTGCTCGTCAACGGCTACGCCGAGGGCGTGGACGCCCCGGCCGTGTCGACCGACGACACCGCCGCGATGGACCAGGCGTTCCGCCACCTGTACTCCCTCGGCCACCGTGCGATCGGGCTCGCCGTCGGGCCCACGCGCTTCGTCCCCTCGCAGCGTAAGCGCGACGCGTTCGTCTCGCTCCTCGAGAAGCACCTCGGGACCGCCGACGCCGACGCGCACGTCGTCTCGACGCTGTTCACGGTCGAGGGCGGACAGGCCGCCGCGACCGAGCTGTTCGCGTCGGGACACACCGCGGTCGTCTGCGGCTCCGACCTCATGGCCCTCGGCGCCGTGCGCGCCGCCCGCCAGCTCGGCCTGCGCGTCCCCGAGGACGTGTCGGTCGTCGGGTTCGACGACTCGCCCCTCGTGGCGTTCACCGACCCGCCGCTGACGACCGTGCGCCAGCCCGTCGCCGCGATGGGCCACGCCGCGGTCTCGGCTCTCGTCGCCGAGATCACCGGCACGCGCGCCGCGCGCGCCGAGCTGCTGTTCCACCCCGAGCTCGTCGTGCGCGGCTCGACCGGCAGCGCACCCGCGGTGCCCGCGGACGCGCCCGTCGCCGCCGCGGTCCCCGCCGCGCGCTGACTGCGCGCGTCGTCCCCGCCCGACCCCCGGCGCCCCGCGCGCCCGGCGGCGCCCTCCGCGCCGTCCCCTGACCCCGCACCCTGCAGGAAGGCACCCCGTGACCCTCGCGTCCCCCTCGACCGAGCTCATCGCGCACCACCCCGACACCGGGACGCAGTGGTGGCGCACCGCCGTCATCTACCAGGTCTACCCGCGCTCGTTCGCGGACGCGTCGGGCGACGGCGTGGGTGACCTGCCCGGTGTCACGTCGCGTCTCGAGCACCTCGTCGACCTCGGCGTCGACGCGGTCTGGCTCTCGCCGTTCTACCGCTCGCCGCAGGCCGACGCCGGGTACGACGTCGCCGACTACCGCGACGTCGACCCGCTGTTCGGCACGCTCGCCGACGCCGACGCGCTCGTCGCGCGCGCGCACGAGCTCGGCCTGCGCGTCATCGTCGACCTCGTGCCGAACCACACGTCCGACGAGCACGTGTGGTTCCAGGCCGCGCTCGCCGCCGGACCGGGCTCGCGCGAGCGCGCCCGCTACCACTTCCGCGACGGCCGGGGCGAGCACGGCGAGCTGCCGCCCAACAACTGGGAGTCGATCTTCGGCGGCCCCGCGTGGACGCGCACGACGGACCCCGACGGCACGCCCGGCCAGTGGTACCTGCACCTGTTCGACAGCAAGCAGCCCGACCTCAACTGGGACGACACCGAGGTCCGCGAGGAGTTCGAGGACGTCCTGCGCTTCTGGCTCGACCGCGGCGTCGACGGGTTCCGTGTCGACGTCGCGCACGGCATGGTCAAGCAGCCGGGCCTGCCCGACTGGGACGGCCACGTCACGATGATCGAGGGCTCCGACGACGTCGACGGCGTCGACGCGGTCGACGGCTCGGGCAACCGCGGACCGATGTTCGACCAGGACGGCGTGCACGAGATCTACCGCGCGTGGCGTCGCGTGCTCGACACGTACGACGGCGACCGCGCCATGGTCACCGAGGCGTGGGTCGAGCCGCTGAGCCGCCTCGCGCGCTACGTGCGGCCCGACGAGGCGCACCAGTCCTTCAACTTCGCGTTCCTCGCGGCCGGCTGGCACGGCCCGTCGCTGCGCCGCGTCATCACGTCGTCGTACGCGGCCAACGACGCGGTCGGTGCACCGACCACGTGGGTGCTGTCGAACCACGACGTCGTGCGCCACGCGTCCCGCCTGGGGCTGCCGGACCCGACGCACCGCCCCAACGGCATCGGCCACGGCGACGAGCAGCCCGACGCCGCGCTCGGCCTGCGGCGCGCCCGCGCCGCGACGCTGCTCATGCTCGGCCTGCCCGGCTCGGCGTACGTCTACCAGGGCGAGGAGCTCGGGCTGCCCGAGCACACCGCGCTCGACGACGACCTGCGCCAGGACCCCGCGTTCTTCCGCACGGGCGGCGGCGAGCGCGGCCGCGACGGCTGCCGCGTGCCGCTGCCCTGGGAGGGCGACGCGCCCGGCCTGGGGTTCTCCCCCACCGGCGCCACGTGGCTGCCACAGCCCGCCGAGTGGGCCGAGCTCGCCGCCGACCGGCAGCGCCGCACCGACGGGTCGACGTACGAGCTGTACCGCTCGGCGCTGCGCACGCGCCGCACCGAGGACCTCGGCGCGGGCGGCCTG
The DNA here is from genome assembly GCF_000986825.1 of Cellulomonas sp. FA1. Classification (NCBI taxonomy): domain Bacteria; kingdom Bacillati; phylum Actinomycetota; class Actinomycetes; order Micrococcales; family Cellulomonadaceae; genus Cellulomonas; species Cellulomonas sp. FA1. Next base: position 1,338,083 of record NZ_LBMY01000001.1, read on the forward strand.
GAGTGGCTCGAGGGGCACGGCTCCGAGCACGTCCTGGCGTTCCGCAACCGCGACGTCGTGGTGGTCGCGAACCTCGACGACGAGGACGTCGCGCTGCCCGCGGACGCGCAGGTGCTGCTCGCGTCCGGCCCGCTCGACGGCGGCCTGCTCCCGCCCGGCACGACGGTCTGGCTGCGCGCGTCCTGACGCCGGCGCCACGCTCGACGACGGCCCGGTCGCCCCACGGCGGCCGGGCCGTCGGCGTCACGCCAGGGTCGCGGCGACCGCCTGCTCGACGACCGCGGGCAGGCCGCCGTCGTGCGCCCAGCCGCGCTGCTCGTCCGCACCCGTGCCGCGCTCCCACAGCCGGGCCAGCAGGTCCTGCACGGTCGTGAGGTCACCCGCGTCGACGAGCGCGGGTCGCACGTGGTCGAGCAGCGCGACGACCGCGTCACGCGCCGGCACCGGCGTCATCGACGGCGGCACCAGCAGGTCGCCCGCGAGACCCGAGCGCGCGGCCCGCCACGTCGCGGCCCGCAGCGGCTCGACCCGGTGCACGGCGGGGGGCACGCCGTCGGACGCCTCGCGCGCCGCCGTCTCGACCAGAGCGCGGCACAACGCGGCGACCAGCACCGCGTCGTCGGCGCGCAGGCACACGTCCGCGACGCGCAGCTCGACCGTCGGGTAGCGCTGCGACAGCCGGGCGTCGAAGTAGATCATGCCGGGGTCGAGCGCCACGCCGGAGGCCACCAGCCCGGCGACGGCCTCGTGGTACGCCGCGGCCGAGCCGAAGACCGCTGTCGGCCCGGCGGTCGGCCAGCGGTTCCACTGCTGCGCCCGGACCGACGCGTACCCCGAGTCCTCGCCGCGCCAGTACGGCGAGTTCGCGCTCAGCGCGAGCAGCGTCGGCAGCCACGGCCCGATGCGGTCCAGCACCGCGACGCCCTCGTCGTCGTCGGCGACCGCGACGTGCACGTGGCACCCGCTCGTGAGCTGCTCGCGGACCGTCAGCGCGTAGGCCTGCGCGATGGCCTCGTACCGCGCGCCGTGCGTCAGCGTCGTCGGGCCGGGCAGCGGCGACGTCGCGAGCGCGACGAGCCGCGCGTCGGCCGCGAGCGCGGCGTCGGACGCCCGGCGCCGGCCCGCCCGCACCTCGTCGGCCACGTCGGCCAGGTCGACGCGCGGCGGCGTCCCGGTCTCGAGCTGCTGCTCCTGCAGCTCGTGCTCGAGACCGCCGCCGGGCGTCGGGTCCTGCTCACCCCCCGAGCGCTCGAACGCGCGCACGGCCGCGTCGGCCACGCCCGTGGGCACGCCCTGCCCGTCGACCAGCAGGTACTCCTCCTCGACACCGATGCTCCGCACGCCGTGCAGTCTGCTGCCCCGCGGGCGGGTGCGCGCGCCGAGCCGCTGCGTAGGCTCTCCCGGTGCCCGCGACGACCGCCCCCGGACCGACCGACCCGGACGCGCACGCCGCGCGCGTTCGCACCGCCTACGACACGGTCGCGGACGCGTACGCGGCGCTCCTGCCGGGCACCGAGGCCGAGACGCCCCTCGACCTGGCGACCGTGGGGGCGTTCGCGGCGCTCGTCGGCGCGGCGGGCCCGGTCGCGGACGTGGGGTGCGGCGCGGGCCGCATGACCGCGCACCTCGCCGCGCTCGGGCTCGCGGCGCACGGCCTCGACCTGTCACGCGCGATGGTGGCCGCCGCGCGGCGGGCCCACCCGTCGCTGCCGTTCGCGGTCGGGTCGCTGGCCGCGCTGCCGTACGCCGACGTGTCGCAGACCGGCGTGCTGGCCTGGTACTCGCTGATCCACGTGCCGCCCGCGCAGCTGCCGGGCGTCGCCGCCGAGCTGCACCGCGTGCTCGCACCCGGCGGGCACCTGCTGGTCGGCGTCCAGGCGGGCGACGGACCGCGGCACCTGTCCCGCGCCTACGGGCACGACGTCGACCTGGACGCGTGGCTCTGGCAACCGGACGAGCTGGCCGGCGTGCTCACAGGCGCCGGGCTGGACGTGCGGGCGCGGGTCGTGCGCGAGCCCGAGGCGCACGAGCGGCACGCGCAGGCGTTCCTGCTCGCGCGCCGACCGGGCTGAGCGGCCGACGCGGCCCGCGGCACGGGGCCGGTGGTCGACGCCCGCGTCAGCCGCCCGAGACCGACAGCTCGGCCTCGTGCAGGTCGCGCCGGAACTCCTCCGACAGCTCGCGCGAGTCGAGCCACCCGTACGGCAGGATCGGACGCTTGGGCGACCCGGCGCGGCCGCGCGGGCCCTCGGCGGCCTCACCCGGGTACGGCTGGTCGAGGTCGAGCCCCGCGAGCCGGTCGTCGAGCTCGGCGAGCGACGACACGAGCCCGAGCTGGGCGCGCGTCTCGCCGCCCACCACGTAGCCCTTGAGGTACCAGGCCATGTGCTTGCGCATCTCGCGCAGCGCCTTGCCCTCGTCGCCGAAGGTGTCGACCATGAGCTCGGCGTGCCGACGGACGACCTGCGCGACCTCGCGCAGCCCGGGCCGCACGCGCACGTCGGACCCCGCGAACGCCGCCGCGAGGTCGGCGAACAGCCACGGTCGACCCTGGCAGCCGCGACCCACCACCACGCCGTCGCAGCGCGTGTGCGCGACCATCGCGAGCGCGTCCTCGGCCGACCAGATGTCGCCGTTGCCGAGCACCGGGATGTCGGTGACCGCCTCCTTGAGGGTGGCGATCGCGTCCCAGTCGGCCGTGCCCGAGTAGTAGTCGGCGGCGGTGCGCCCGTGCAGCGCGACGGCCGCGACGCCCGCGTCCTGCGCGACGAGCCCGGCCTCGACGTACGTGAGGTGGTCCTCGTCGATGCCCTTGCGCATCTTCACGGTCACTGGCACGCCGTGCGGGCGCGCCGCGTCGACGGCCGCGCGGACGATGGCCGCGAACAGGTCCCGCTTCCACGGGAGCACCGCGCCGCCGCCGCGGCGCGTCACCTTGGGCACGGGGCAGCCGAAGTTCAGGTCGACGTGGTCGGCGCGGTCCTCCTCGACCAGCAGCCGGACCGCCGCGCCGACCGTGGTCGGGTCGACGCCGTAGAGCTGCACCGAGCGCGGCACCTCGTCGGGCTCGAACGCGATGATCCGGAACGACTCGGGGCTGCGCTCGACGAGCGCGCGGCTCGTCAGCATCTCCGCGACGTACAGCCCGGCACCCGACTCGCGGCACAGCCGCCGGAACGCCGCGTTCGTGACGCCGGCCATCGGTGCGAGCACGACGGGCGTGTCGACCGTGATCGGCCCGATGCGCAGCGGCGGGAGCGCCGGGCTCGCACCGGTCACGGGCGTGGCGGGGACGGGGGTGGACGCGGGCACCCGCCCATTGTCCCCCACGGCCCCGCCGCGGCCCACGCCCGCACGCCGCAGCGGTTGTGACGGCCCGTACGGCGCGGCTAACGTCCCGGCGTGACCGACCTGCCCCCGCCCCCGCCCGGCGCGACGCGCATCGACTTCCGCGGGGGTGCGACGCCGCTGCTGACCGTGGGCGTCGCGCTGGCCGCGCTGCTCGCGGTGGGCTGCGGCGTCATGCTCGCCGGCCCGCTGACGTCGGAGAACGACGACCCGACCACGATCGCCGTGGCGCGGGTCGTGCTGATCTGCGGCGTGCTGCTGTTCGGTGCGGTGGCCCTGGGCGGGGTCGTGACGCTACGGAACCTGCGGCGCCCGGCCGGCCTGCTCGTCGACCACGACGGCCTGGACTGGTGGCAGGGCCACGACCGCGTACGGCTCGCGTCGTGGGACGAGGTCGGCGCGGTCGCGGTGTCCTACATGCGCAAGCCCGTCGCCCTGAGCGCGGGTGCCGCGATCGGCAACGCGCTGATCGGCATGCAGGGCTGGTCGCTCGAGATCTGGATGAGCGAGGCGACGCTCGGCGGCCGGTCGCGGCGGCTCCTGCACGTGCCGGCCGATCCCGCCCCCGTCGACGGGCTCCCGCCCGTGCGCTACCGGCTGTTCCTCGCACCGTCGCCCGACGTCGCGCGGGCGACCGCCGAGGCCGTCGCCGCGGCCGCACCGCAGCGCTGGATCGGCACCGTCGAGCGGCCGTGGAACCCGGTTCCCGGCAGCTGACGACGCCGTGGGGCATCCGCCCGCCGACCGGCGACGACACGCGGGTCCGCGCGCGGCGGCGCGCTCGTCAGCCGTCGGGCGCCCACCGCGCGAGCAGGTCGCGGAACCGGTCCGCGGCCTCGGCGCGGCGCGGCTCCTCGGGCGTGCCCCCCGCACCCCCGGCGAGCGCCGCCTCGGCGTCCGCGAACCGCGCCTCGACCCACGCGCGCAGCACGTCCGGCACGACGCCGTCGCCGAGCTCGCGCGTGACGGCCTTGGCCGCGACGAGGTCGTCGACGGCCGCGCGGACCTCGGCGGGCGGCGGCGCCTGGTCGAGCAGCTCGCCGAGGTTCATGGGTGGCGTGGGCGCGTCGCGCGCCGCGAGCCAGTGCAGGACGGCGGCGGGCCGGACCGCGTAGAACACCCGCTTGAGCGGCACGCGCGCGCCGTCGGCGGCGCCGCTGCGACGCCAGTGGTCCGTGCCGACGTTCAGGTGGTGACGCACCAGCCCGGCGCGGTCGCCGACCGCGTCGACGAGCGCCAGCAGCTCGTCGCGGAAGCCCGCCTCCCCGCCGTACACGAGCGGGGACCGCAGCCACTCGCCGACGGTGGCGTTGCCCTTGACCGCCAGCCGTACCGCCTTGAGCACGTCCCAGCCGCTGACGTCGAGGACCGCGTCGAGCGGCGTCTCGACCACGTCGCGCGCCGGCCACGGGTCCAGGTAGCGCGCGACCGGGCGGACGTACAGGAAGCGGCAGTCGTGGTCCGAGTCGGGCGACGGGAAGCCCCAGGCCCGGCTCCCGGACTCGACCGCCCAGGCGACGTGGACGCCCTCGGCCGCCGCGACGCCGGCCAGGCGCGCGTCGACCGCGGCCACGACCGCGGGGGCCAGGGACCCCGGCAGGTCGTGGCCGCGCGGCGCGACGCGCGGCGCGCCGGGCACGACGTCAGGCGCCGACGAGGCGCTGCGCGAGGTAGGCCGTGACCTGGTCGAGCGCGACCCGCTGCTGCGACATGTCGTCGCGGTGGCGGATCGTCACGGCCTGGTCCTCGAGCGTGTCGAAGTCGACCGTGATGCAGAACGGCGTGCCGATCTCGTCCTGCCGGCGGTACCGGCGGCCGATCGCGCCGGCGTCGTCGAAGTCGACGTTCCAGCTGCGCCGCAGCTCGGCGGCGAGGTCGCGCGCCTTGGGGCTGAGCGCCTCGTTGCGCGACAGCGGCAGCACGGCGGCCTTGACCGGCGCGAGGCGCGGGTCGAGCTTGAGCACCGTGCGCTTGTCGACGCCGCCCTTGGTGTTGGGGGCCTCGTCCTCGTGGTACGACTCCACGAGGAACGCCATGAGCGAGCGGGTGAGGCCCGCGGCCGGCTCGATGACGTACGGCACGTAGCGCTCGTTCTTGGCCTGGTCGAAGAACGACAGGTCCTGGCCCGAGTGCTCGCTGTGCGTGCCGAGGTCGAAGTCGGTGCGGTTGGCGATGCCCTCGAGCTCGCCCCACTCGCTGCCGGTGAAGCCGAACCGGTACTCGATGTCGACCGTGCGCTTGGAGTAGTGCGAGAGCTTCTCGGCGGGGTGCTCGTAGTGGCGCAGGTTCTCGCGGTCGATGCCGAGGTCGACGTACCAGTCGGTGCGGGTGTCGATCCAGTACTGGTGCCACGTCTCGTCGGTGCCGGGCTCGACGAAGAACTCCATCTCCATCTGCTCGAACTCGCGCGTGCGGAAGATGAAGTTGCCGGGCGTGATCTCGTTGCGGAACGACTTGCCGATCTGGCCGATGCCGAACGGCGGGCGCATGCGCGCCGAGGTGTAGACGTTCTTGAAGTTCACGAAGATGCCCTGCGCGGTCTCGGGGCGCAGGTAGTACAGGCCCGACTCGTCCTCGATCGGGCCGAGGTACGTCTTGAGCATCATGTTGAAGTCGCGGGGCTCGGTCCACTGGCCGCGCGTGCCGCAGTTGGGGCAGGCGATGTCGCCGAGGCCGTGCTCCGGCGCGCGGCCCTTCTTGGCCTCGTACTCCTCGACCAGGTGGTCCTCGCGGAACCGCTTGTGGCACGAGAGGCACTCGGTCAGCGGGTCGGTGAACACGCCGACGTGGCCCGAGGCCACCCAGACCTGCCGCGGCAGGATGACGGACGAATCCAGGCCGACGACGTCCTCGCGGCTCTGGACCATCGCGCGCCACCACTGGCGCTTGATGTTCTCCTTGAGCTCGACGCCCAGCGGTCCGTAGTCCCACGCGGAGCGGGTGCCGCCGTAGATCTCGCCGCTGGGGAACACGAATCCCCGGCGCTTGGCGAGGGAGACGACGGCGTCGAGACGGGACGGTGCGGCAGCCACGGTGGTTCTTCTCCTGGGTCGAGGAAGCCCGCGGCTGGGTGCCGCGGGGGACAACCGGGACAGGCTATCGGTCGCGCGTGCGGGACCTCCGGACCGGACCGGTCCGCGCGGCGGCGGGGAGACTGTTTTGACAACGGTTCTCGCCAACCTGAGAATGGGTCTCATGTCGAGCAGCACCCGCCGCACCCCCCTCCGCTCCCGCACCGCGACCCTCGCGGCCGCGCTCGCCGTCCCCGTGCTCGCCCTCGGGGCGTGCTCGACCGCCGCGGGCGGCGACGACGGGACCCTCAGCGTCCTCGCGTCGTTCTACCCGTTGCAGATGGTCGCCGAGCAGGTCGGCGGCGACCGCGTCGACGTCGGCTCGCTGACGCCGCCCGGCGCCGAGCCGCACGACGTCGAGCTCTCGCCCGCGCAGGTCGCGTCCGTCGCCGCCGCGCAGCTCGTCGTCTACCAGTCGGGCTTCCAGGCCGCCGTCGACGCCGCCGTGTCCGAGGCCGGTCCCGCGCACGTCGTCGACGCCGCCGAGGTCGCCGACCTCGAGACGACCGCGCAGGAGGGCCACTCGCACGAGCTCGGCGAGGACGACGAGCACGCCGACGAGCACGCCGACGACGCCCACGACCACGGCGGGCTCGACCCGCACTTCTGGCTCGACCCCACGCGCATGCCGACCGTGGCCGACGCCGTCGCCGACGCGCTGAGCGAGATCGACCCCGACGGCGCCGACACCTACCGCGCCAACGCCGCCGCCCTCGGCACGCGCTTCGGCGAGCTCGACGACGCGTACGCCGCCGGGCTGGCCACGTGCGAGCGCCGCACGGTCGTCACGACGCACGAGGCGTTCGGGTACCTCGCGCAGCGCTACGACCTCGAGCAGGTCGGCATCGCGGGCGTCGACCCCGAGACCGAGCCCTCGCCCGCGCGGCTGCGCGAGGTCGGCGACCTCGTCCGCGCCGAGGGCGTCACGACGATCTTCTTCGAGACGCTCGCGTCCCCGAAGGTCGCGCAGACCCTGGCGTCCGACCTCGGGGTCGAGACCGCCGTCCTCGACCCGATCGAGGGGCTGACGGACGACGCGCAGGACTACTTCTCGATCGCGCAGGCGAACCTCGAGGCCCTGCGCGTGGCATTGTCCTGCTCGTGAACGCGATCGACGCCACCGACGTCCACGTGACGCTCGGCGGCCAGCCCATCGTCCGCGGCGTCGACCTCGCGGTGCCCCCCGGCCAGGTCGTCGCCCTGCTCGGCGCCAACGGCTCCGGCAAGTCCACGCTCGTGCGCGCGCTGCTCGGCGTCGTGCCGCTCGCGTCCGGCGACGTCCGGCTCCTGGGCGAGCCGCTCGGCCGCGGCGTGCCGTGGCAGCGCGTCGGGTACGTGCCGCAGCGCATGGCCGCCGCGGGCGGCGTCCCGACCACCGCGCTCGAGGTCGTCGTGTCCGGCCTGCTGCACGGCCGTCGGCTGCGCCCCCCGCGCGACCGGCGTGCCCGCGCGACCGCGGCGCTCGCCGCGCTGGGCGTGGAGGACCTCGTGGACCGGCGCGTGCAGGAGATGTCCGGCGGGCAGCAGCAGCGCGTGCTCATCGCGCGCGCCCTGGTCCGCGAGCCCGCCCTGCTGGTGCTCGACGAGCCGACCACGGGCATCGACCTGCCGACGCAGGACACGTTCGTCACGGCGCTGTCGCGGCTGCGCGACGCCGGCACCACCGTCGTCGTGATCCTCCACGAGATCGGGCCCTTCGCGCCGCTCATCGACCGCGCCGTCGTCCTGCGGCACGGCCGCGTCGTGCACGACGGCCCGCCGCCGCCCGCCCGCGGCGAGCACGGTCACGCCGAGCACGACCACCTGCACCCGCACGCCGACCCCGAGCCGCCCGCCGACGGCCCCGACCTCACGCTGGAGGTGACCCCGTGAGCGCGTGGGACCAGGTGCTGACGCTGCTCGGCTCGCCGCTCATGCAGCGCGCGCTGATCGCCGCGGTGCTCGTCGGCGCCGCCGCACCCGTCGTCGGCACGTTCCTCGTGCAGCGCCGCATGGCGCTCATGGGCGACGGGATCGGGCACGTCGCGCTGACGGGCGTCGCGCTCGGGTGGCTCGTGGGCAGCTGGGCGGCCGTCTCCCCCGCCGACGCCCTCGCGGTGCCCGGCGCGGTCGTGGCGGCCGTCGTCGGGTCCGTCGTGATCGAGCTCGTGCGCGAGCGCGGCCGCACGAGCGGCGACCTCGCGCTCGCGATCATGTTCTACGGCGGCATCGCCGGCGGCGTGCTCCTCATCAAGGTCGCCGGCGGCACCAACGCCAACCTCATGAGCTACCTGTTCGGCTCGATCTCGACCGTCTCGACCGGTGACCTGTGGTGGACCGTCGCCCTGGCGGTCCTCGTGCTGGGCGTGGGCGTCGGCCTGCGCTGGACGCTGTTCGCGGTGAGCCACGACGAGGAGTTCGCGCGCGCCAGCGGGCTGCCGGTGCGCCTGGTGTCGATGCTCGTCGCGACGCTCGCCGCGCTCACCGTGACCATCGCGATGCGCGTGGTCGGGCTGCTGCTGGTGAGCGCGCTCATGATCGTGCCCGTCGCCGTCGCGCAGCTCTACGCGCGCTCGTTCGGCCGCACCATGGCCGTGGCCAGCGGGATCGGCGTCGCCGTGAGCGTCGTGGGGCTCGTCGTCACGTACTGGAACGACGTGCCGCCGGGCGCGACGATCGTGGTGCTCGCGATCGTCCTCTACGCGCTCTCGGCGCTGCTGCACCCCGTCCTCGCACGCCGGCGCACCGCGCACGACCCGCACCCCGACATGTCCGACGACGTGCTCGTGCCGGCCGTCGACGCGGCGTGCGCACCGGACGCCGGGCACGAGGCCCCCACGGCGCCCCGACGGCCGTGAGGCCGCGCCCGCGCGCGACGTAGGATCGAACGGTGACGCCGGCACAGGTCCTGCAGGGGTACGGCCTCGACGGGATGCCCGTCGCGGTCGCGCTGCTGTGCCTGTTCGTCATCGTCCTGGCCCGTTCCCACCTCACCTACTGGGCGGGACGCGGCGTCGCGCGTGGTGCGCGCTACGAGGGCGAGCACCGCCACGGGCCCGCCTGGTGGCGGCGCACCGTCGACCGCACGGCACGCCTGACGTCGACGCCCGCGGCCCGCCGCGGGGTCGCGCTCGTGCACCGCTGGGGCCCGGTGGCGGTGACCGTGGCCTACGTGACCGTCGGTGTGCAGACGGCGGTCTTCGCGGCGGCCGGCCTCGTGCGCATGCCCTACCTGCGCTTCACGCTCGCGTCGCTGCCCGGCGCGGTCGCGTGGGCGGTGATCTGGGGGACCGTCGGGATCGGCGCGGTCTGGGGCGCCCTGAACCTGGCCACCGGGTCGCCGTGGGGAGTCGTCGTCCTGGGAGCAGTCCTCGCCGCGGTCGCCGCGGGCGTGATCACCGCGGCGCGTCGACGCACGACGGCCCCCGCCGAGGCCGCCGCCGTCGACGAGCCGGCGTCCTCCGGCTCACGCTGACGCCCGCCGCGCCCGCACCGCGTCAGTCGGCGTGCGCCGCCGACACGCAGAACTGGTTGCCGTGCGGGTCGGCCAGGACCGTCCAGGTGAACCCGTCGGCCAGCCCGTGGTCGCCGACGCGGGTGGCACCGGCCGCGACGAGGTCCGCGACCGCGGCGGCCGGGTCCGGTGCCGCGAGGTCGAGGTGCACGCGGTTCTTGCCCGGTGCGACGTCGGCCACGCGCTGGAACCCCAGCGCCGGGAGCCCCGCGGGCGGCGCGAGGACGACGAACCCGTCGTCCTCGTGCACCACGGCGGCACCGGTCCGGTCGCGCCACCAGGCCGCCAGCTCGCGCGGGTCGGTCGTGTCGAAGGTGACCATGTTCAGCGTCAGGCTCATGGGGCGACCGTAGCGACCGGCACCGACAACCGGGTCAGGAGGTCGCCGGGGCGTCCACCGCTCCCCCGTAGCGCCGGTCGCGGCGCGCGTACGTCTCGACCGCGCGCCACAGGTGCCGCCGGTCGACGTCGGGCCACGGCTCGTCGAGGAACACCATCTCGGCGTACGCCGACTGCCAGAGCATGAAGTTCGAGATGCGCTGCTCGCCCGACGACCGCAGGAACAGGTCGACGTCGGGCAGGTCCGGCTCGTCGAGGAACCGCTGCACGGTCTTCTCGGTCACCCGCTCCGGGTTGAGCCGGCCGGCCGCGACCTCGCGTGCGATCTGCCGTGCGGCGTCGGCGATCTCGGCACGGCCGCCGTAGTTGACGCACATCGTCAGCGTGCAGGTCGTGTTGTCGACGGTGAGGCGCTCGGCCTCCTCGAGCTCGGCGACCACCGAGCGCCACAGGCGCGGCCGCCGCCCCGCCCAGCGCACCCGCACGCCCCACGAGTGCATGAGGTCGCGCCGCCGGCGCAGCACGTCGCGGTTGAAGCCCATGAGGAACCGCACCTCCTCGGGCGAGCGCGACCAGTTCTCGGTCGAGAACGCGTACGCAGACACGTGCTGCACGCCGATCTCGATGGCCCCGGCCACGACCTCGAGGAGCGACGCCTCGCCCGCGCGGTGCCCCTCGACGCGCGGCAGCCCGCGCGCGTTGGCCCACCGCCCGTTGCCGTCCATGACCACGGCGACGTGCCGCGGCACGAACTGCCGCGGGATCTGCGGCGGACGGGCGCCGGACGGGTGCGGGTAGGGCGGCACGATCTCGCGGGGCACGGACACATCGTGCCAGGCCGCCCGGTGCGCCGGGCCGCCCGGCGGGGATCAGACCCGCTCGACCATCGGCAGCGACCGCAGCCGCCGCTCGAGGTGGAACTGGCAGAACACCGCGACGAGCCCGTTGCCCTCCGCGCGGTGCCGCTCGGCGCTCGCGTCGGCGACCTCCCAGTCGCCCGAGAGCAGCGCCGCGAGCAACGTGAACGTCTCGGGCGCCGGTGCCGCCGCACCCGGGGGGCGGCACGCGCCGCACACCGCGCCGCCGACCGCGGGCGCGAACGCGTGGTGCGGACCCGGCGCGCCGCAGCGCGCGCAGTCGGTGAAGCTCGGCGCCCAGCCCGCGACCGCGAGCGCCCGCAGCAGGTAGGAGTCCAGCACGAGCCCCGGCGCGTGCGCGCGCGTCGCGAGCGCGCGCACGGCGCCGACCAGCAGGCGGTACTGCTGCACCGACGGCTCACGCTCGGCCTCGACGAGGCGCTCGGCCGTCTCGAGCATCGCCGTGCCCACGGTGTACAGCGCGTAGTCCTCGCTGACGTGGCGGCCGTACGGGCCCAGCGTCTCGACCTGCGTCACGACGTCGAGGTTGCGGCCCGTGCTGAGCTGCACGTCCACGTGCATGAACGGCTCGAGCCGCGAGCCGAACCGCGACGTCGTGCGACGCACGCCCTTGCCGACGGCGCGCACCTTGCCGTGCTCGCGCGTCAGGAGGGTGACGATGCGGTCGGCCTCCCCCAGCTTGTGGGTGCGCAGCACGATCGCCTCGTCGCGGTAGAGGCTCACGCGGTCATTGTCCCCCGTGCCGCCGACACGGACCGAACGCGGCGCGCGGGTGGGTGCGCCGGGGCCGGGCCGTGGGTCGGGGTCGCCGACGACGGGTCGGCGGCACGGGGGACGCGGGGCACGACGGACGGGGTCGCCGCCGCCACGCCCCGCGGGTCCGGCCCCGCGCGCTCGTGCGCGCGCCGGGACGGACGATCGGGGGACGGCGCGTCAGCGCTCGTGCCGGTTGACCGCGGAGACGATCGCCTTGAGCGACGCCGTCGTGATGGACGGGTCGATGCCGACGCCCCACAGGATGTCGTCGCCGATCGCGCACTCGACGTACGCGGCGGCGGTCGCGTCACCGCCGGCGGACAGCGCGTGCTCGGCGTAGTCGAGCACGGCCACGTCCGCGCCCACCTGGGCGAGCGCGGCGACGAACGCGGCGACCGGGCCGTTGCCGGTGCCGGTCAGGGTGCGCTCGACGCCGCGGTCCACGAGGTCGACCTCGAGCGTGTCCTGGCCGCCCTCGGTGCTGGTGACACGCGTGCCGCGCAGCGAGAACCGGCCCCACGGCGCGAGCGGACCGCCCGGCGTCACCGGCAGGTACTCGTCGTTGAAGATCGACCACAGGTCGTCGGCCGTGACCTCGGTGCCGTGCTGGTCGGTGTGCTGCTGCACGACCTGCGAGAACTCGATCTGCAGCCGGCGCGGCAGGTCGAGGTCCTTCTCGGACTTCAGCAGGTACGAGATGCCGCCCTTCCCGGACTGCGAGTTCACGCGGATGATCGCCTCGTACGACCGGCCGACGTCCTTGGGGTCGATCGGCAGGTACGGCACGGCCCACTCGGCGTCGGCGACGGGGACGCCCTGCGCGGCCGCGCGTACCTCCATCGCGTCCAGGCCCTTCTTGATCGCGTCCTGGTGCGAGCCCGAGAACGCCGTGAACACCAGGTCGCCGCCGTACGGGTGCCGCTCGTGCACCGGCATCTGGTTGCAGCGCTCCACGGTCCGCCGGATGCGGTCGATGTCGGAGAAGTCGAGCTGCGGGTCGATGCCCTGGCTGAACAGGTTCATGCCCAGCGTGACCAGGTCGACGTTGCCCGTGCGCTCGCCGTTGCCGAACAGGCAGCCCTCGATGCGGTCCGCACCGGCCAGGTACCCCAGCTCGGCCGCCGCGACCGCGGTGCCGCGGTCGTTGTGCGGGTGCAGCGACAGCACGACCGACTCGCGGTGGTGCAGGTGACGGCTCATCCACTCGATCGAGTCGGCGTAGACGTTGGGCGTCGCCATCTCGACCGTCGCGGGCAGGTTGATGATGACCGGGCGCTCGGGCGTCGGCTCCAGGACGTCGAGCACGGCGTTGCACACGCGGACGGCGTACTCGAGCTCGGTGCCCGTGTACGACTCGGGGCTGTACTCGTAGAACACCTCGGTGTCGGGGATCAGCTCCTCGTACTTGCGGCAGAACCGCGCGCCCGAGACGGCGATGTCGGCGATGCCGTCCTCGTCGGAGCGGAACACGACCTCGCGCTGCAGCGTCGACGTCGAGTTGTACAGGTGCACGATCGCCTGCTTGGCACCCGCGAGCGACTCGTACGTCCGCTCGATGAGGTGCTCGCGCGCCTGCGTCAGCACCTGGATGACGACGTCGTCGGGGATGCGCTGCTCCTCGATGAGCATGCGCACGAAGTCGTAGTCGGTCTGCGACGCCGACGGGAAGCCGACCTCGATCTCCTTGAACCCCATCGCGACCAGCAGCTCGAACATCTCGAGCTTGCGCGCCGGGCTCATCGGCTCGATCAGCGCCTGGTTGCCGTCGCGCAGGTCGACCGCGCACCACCGCGGCGCCTGCGTCATGCGCTTGTCGGGCCACGTGCGGTCCGGCAGCTCGACGCGGATCTGCTCGTGGAACGGGCGGTAGCGGTGCACCGGCATGCCGGACGGCTGCTGCGGGTTGCGCTGCGCGGCCGGGGCGGGCGTCACGGGGGTCTGGCTGCTCATCGGGGGTCCTTCGTCACGGTGCGGACGGTGTCGTCAGCCGGGCACGCCAGCACTCCGCGACGAGGAGCCGGCCTAGAGGGCCTCGTCGCGGCGACGAAGGAGCAGCGAGCGTGTACGCACGCGCCGACCATACCCCCGTGGGTGCCCACGGCCGCAACCCGTGGCCACGGGTCGGACGCGCCGACCGCGCGCACCGCCGCGGCGCTCACCCCAGGACGAGCGCCTCCGCACCCGTGAGCGCGACGAGCCGGCCGCCCACCGCGACGACCTGCTCGACGTCGGCGGGCAGCGCGACGTCCCAGGCCAGGACGCCGTCGTGCAGCCCCCGGGCCACCAGGTCGGTCGCGTCGCGGCCCGGCACGGCGACGATCGCGTGCAGGCCGTCGGTCACCGGGTCGGACAGCACCTCGCGCGGCTCGCGACGCTCCCACAGCTCGCGGCCGTCGCCGCCGTCGACGACCAGGACGGTCGCGTCGCGGGCGAGCACCACGACGCCGTCCACCGCCGCGACCGGCTCCGCGGGCGTCGTCAGCCGCCACCGCGGGGCACCGTCCTGCGCCGCGACGGCCTCGACCTGGTTGCCGGTGTCGACCAGCAGCCACCCGTCGAGCGACCCGTCCGTGACGACGCGCACCGGGAGCGCCGGCACCTCGCCGCGCACCGTGCCGTCCGCGGCGCGCAGCTCGGCCCCGACCGTCCAGACCCACAGGACGTACCCGCCGTCGGGCAGCCCGCGCGCGAGCATCTGCCGCCCGCGCCCGCCCGACCTGATGACGTCGCCGCTGCGCGCGTCGAGCACGGTGGGCGCGATGCCGGCCATCGTGACGACCCGCCGGTCGGCGACGAGCCGCGGCGGGACGCGCACCCCGGTGGGGTCCACGAGCGACTCCGGCGACGTCCACGACCAGCGCACCTCGCCGCTGGTGCCGGCCCGGCGCTCGACCGTCACCCGGCGGTCGGGCCGCGCCACCGCCACCACGAGGTCGTCGTCGACGCGCGTCACGCCGAGCGTCGGCCCCGCGGCCTCCCACTCCCCCAGCACCGCGCCGTCGGCCGGGTCGACCGCGACGACGCGCGTCGGCGGCGCGTACGGCGTCGTCACCTCGGCGCCGCCGTACAGCACGTCCGGCTCGGCCCACGCGCACAGCAGCACGTCCTGCTGCGCGTCGCCCGCCGCGCACGTGACCACGAGGCTCTCGAACCCGGCGCCGGGCTGCTCGACCAGCGGGAGCTCCCACCGCACGTCGCCGGTGGCCGGGTCGTGCGCGCGGGCGGTCCACGTGCCGTCGGCGACCGACAGCAGGACCAGCGCACCGCCCGCCGCGACGGCCGGCGCCGGGCCCTCGGCCGGTGCACGCCACCGCACGGCGGGGGCCTGCTCGACGGGCCGGACCATGCCCGGGACGCGCGCGATCCGGTCGGCGCGCTCGCGCGCGAACGCGTCGGCCTGCACCGTCGCGACGCCCGCCGACGACACCGCGAGGACCGCGACCCCGACGACCCACGGCCACCACCGGCGCCACGACGGGCCGCCGGCTCCCGCGGTCGAGCCGTCGTCGGGCCCGTCGTCACCCGGCCCGGGGTCTCCGTGGCGCGCGGACGTGCCCGACGCCGGACGGTCGTCGTCCTCGTCGACAAGCTCGACCGGTCGCATCCGCGCGCCCGGGCGCGTGCCGCCCATGCGCCGACCCTAGGCCACGGCCGTCACCGCCGGGAGGGGTTCCGGCCGACGACCCCCGGACGGCCCTCGTGCCGCGTGCTACGCGGGGTCCCCGGCCCCCCGGGCGGGCACCTGCACGACGCGCAACGACCGGTCGCCGAACGCGACGACGACGCCCTCGCGCAGGCGCACGGGATGGTCGACGCGGCACACGACCTGCCCGCCGTCGGGCAGCGTCACCACCGTCCCGTTGGTCGAGCCCCGGTCGACGACCCACGCCCCCGTCGCGTCGACCTCGAGCTGCAGGTGCGTCTTGGACACCGACCGTCCGGGGTCGACCACGCGCACGACCTGCACGGCGGGCGCGGGCGTGGGGTTGCGGCCGACGAGGGCCACGCGTTCGACGGTGAGGACCCGACCGTCGTCGAGCGTGACCCGCAGCCCGGACGCCGCCGCACGCGGCTCCGGCAGGACGTCCGTCCGCGGCGGCGCGGGGCGCGTCAGCTCGAGCTCGGGCGCGAGCCCGAAGGTCAGCGCGGGGTCCTCGGCGCGCACCACGGGGATCGCCCGGGTGTCGAGGTCGGGCGCCGAGCGCTGCTGGTGCAGCGGCGCGAGCACGAGGCCGTCGGTCGGCGGCCCGGCACGGTGCGCACCGACGACGGGCGTCGCGCCGGTGAAGGGCGGCGGCACGGCGGCCGCCGCGGGCGGCCGGAACGGCGCGTCGTCCACCGCCGGGCCGCTGGGGGCGGGGCCGCGGGTGCCGCGGGTCGCTGCGGGCCGCGCACCGGCACGGCGTGGGCGCCGCGCCCGGGGCGCGACCCGGCCGGCACGGCGACCGTCGCGACGCGCAGCACCTCGGCGCCCGCCGCACGGTCGTGCCAGCCGCGGCACCGGCCGGTGCGGTCGAACAGCGGCGACAGGAGCACGACGAGCTGCCCCACGCCGCACGCGAGCACGCCCGCCGCGACCACGAGCCCGCGGAGCAGCACGCGCCACGGGCCGAGCGGGCGGCGGCTGTGCGCGTCGACCGTGCGCACGCCCAGCAGCCGGCGACCGAGCGTCCAGCCGTGGCGGCCGTGCAGGAGCCACTGCGTCACCGTGACCGCGAGCGCCAGGACCGAGCCGAGCGCCAGCAGCGGCACGGGCAGCGCGGGCAGCGTCGTCGGGTCGTCGCGCAGCGCGAGGACGACGCGCAGCGACGCCACGACCACCAGCCCGCCGCCCAGCACGAGGACCAGCACCTGGTCGACCAGCGCCGCGACGAACCGCCGGCCCAGACCGGCGGGCCGGTCGTCGACGGCGAGGGCGGGTGCAGGTGCGGGGGTCATCGTCCACCTCGGCGGGGTCGGCCGGCGCGGCGGGGGCCGCGTCCGGGCACAGCGGTCGTGCGGGTCGCCCGGTCACGGTCGGCCCGTGCGGCGGCCGCGACGGCCCGGCGGGCGCGCAGCGACGCGAGCGACCCGTGCGCCCGCACGCGGCGACGCCACGGCAGCGTGCCCCGCAGGGCGCCCACCGTCGCGTCCACGTCCGCCCAGTACGCGTCGACCTCGGAACGGTCCGGCGTACCCGCGGCGAACACCGCACGGTCGGCGCGGCGTGCGAGCGCCTCCACGCGTGCCGCCACGGCGGGGTGGCCACCGACGATCGTCGTCGCCCACGCGCGGGCGGTCTCGCGACGGGTCGCGGCACCCGGCGGCGCACCGCCCATGTCGCGGGCCGTGTCGACGACCTCGTCCCACCCGCCCGCGACCCGACGCACCGGGTCGGCCGCGCGCCGTCGCCGGCGGCGGCGACGCGCCTTGAGCGCGACGACGACGAGCAGCGGGGACAGCAGCACCAGCACGCCGCCGAGGCCGACGCCCGCCCACGCGGCGATGCGCAGCCACCGGGCGAGGGCCGAGTCGTCCGCGGCCGGGTCCTCCGCCTGCGGCTGCTCGGTGTCGTCCTCGGGCGGCGTCACGCGGTCCGGCGGCAGCACGGGCGGCTGCACGACCTGCGGCTGCGGGTCGGTGTCCGTCTCCTCCTGCTCCTGGTCCGGCGTGCGCGACTGCGGGGGCGTCACGTCGAACGGCACCCAGCCGTGGCCCGCGAACGCGACCTCGACCCACGCCTGCACGTCGCGCCCGCGGATCTCGACAGCACCGTCGTCGTCGGTCGGCACCGCGACGTCGCCGTCGCCCTCCTCGTCGTCGCCCGAACCGGGCACGAACCCCAGCACGACGCGGGCCGGCAGACCCATCTCGCGGATCATGAGCGCGGCCGCCGACGCGTACTGCTCGCCGTCGCCGACCATCGTCTGGCCCGCCAGCAGGTCCGCGAGCCGCTTGGCGCCGTGCCCCGACAACGACGGGTGGTCGCCCGCGTCGGTGAGGCCGTGGCTGAAGAAGCCCTCGTCCGCCAGGTAGCTCGAGATGGCGCGCGCCACCTGCACCGGGGTCCCGGCGTCACGCGCGACGTCGGCGGCGGCGACCGCGACCGCCTGCGGGACGCCCTGCGACGCGGGCTGGACGACCGACGCGGCCCCCGCCCCGCCGATCGTGTCGTCGTCGGGGACGTCGGGCACGACCACGTCGAGCCGGTACGTCATGCCCTCGCGCACGCCGGACGTGACGACCGCGGCGCCGGTGGCGTCGTTGTACCGCAGGTCGTCCGTCGCGGGGCCGAGGTCCACCGAGGTCGCGAGGCCGACCGTCGGGAGCCACACGCCCTGCAGGTCGCCGACCGTGACCTCGACGCGGGCCCGCTCGCCGCGCGCGGCGACGTCGAGCCGGTCGCCGACGCGCCGGAACTCCCCCGACGCCTGCGCCGACCCGTCGCCCGCGACGTTGAAGACCACGCCGTCGTAGCGGTCGAACGTCGCGAGCCGCACGCGCGCGCCGTCGGGCAGGCCGTCGAGCGTCATGAGCACGGTGTCGTCGAGCTTGACGAGGCGACGGAACGACGCGAGCGGGCTCGGGTAGTCGCGCGGGTCGAACGGGGGCACGATCTCGTCGCGCACGACGACGCGCGGCTGGTCGGCCACGACGAGCGGACCGCCGAGCAGACCACCGGCCGCGGCGACCGCCGCGAGCGCACCGGTCGCGACGACGCGGCGCGGGCGCCAGCGCCCCGTCCGCCACGCCGCCCACGTGAGCACCAGCGCGACGAGGGCCGTGCCGGCCGCCGCCGGCGGCACCGGCGGCGTGCGCGTGCCGAGCACGATCGACCCGACGAGCACGAGCAGCGGGACGACACCCGCGAGCGCGGCGACGGCCGGGCGCCGCACGCGCAGCGACAGCGCGAGCGCCCCCGCCGTCCCCACGAGCGCCAGCAGGAACGCCGCGACGAGCAGCGTGCCGCCCGTGCCGACCGGCGGCTGGAGCGTCAGCACCTGCTTCCAGGTCGAGGCGGCGCCGCGCGCGAGCGCGAGGAACGTCGCGGGGGTCGGCAGCACGCCGCCGACCGTCGTCGTCGGGGCCGCGAGCGCGCCGCCCGCGAGCGCGTACGCGCCCACCAGCAGGGCGACGACCACGAGCGCCGACCAGCGGCGCGCCGCCGCCACCAGCGTGACGGCGGTGCCCAGCACGACCCCGCCGACGAGCGCCGGCAGCACCGCGGACACGCCGTACACGGGCACGAGCGGCGTCAGTGCGAGACCCGTCGCCGCGACGAGCGCGACGACGTCACGGACCGCGTCGACCGGCTCGCGCACGCCGACGCGCCGACCCGCGCTCATCCGACCACCCGCCGCAGCGCGCGGGGCAGGTCGGCGAGCGCGCCGACCGTGGCGAGGGTCAACGACCCCTGCGTGCGGACCGCGACGTCCTCGCCCAGCGCGCACCGCAGCACGACGGCACGCGTCCCGGCGGGCAGCGCCCGCGCGCCGAGGCGCAGGTCCGTGTCGCTCGGCGCGCCGCCGGTGACGAGGAACGCCACCGAGGCGTCCGGCGTCTCGCGCACCACGCGCCGCCCGAGCAGGACGACGCCCGCGCCCGCGCTCGACGACGCGAGCCGCGAGCAGTCGTCGAGCAGCAGCGGCGGCGTCGCGGTGCGCAGCCGGCCGGGGCCCGCGAGCACCTCGACGTCGCGCTCGTCACGGATCGCCTGCACCGCGACCGACGCGGCCACGGACACCGCGAGCTCGAGCTCGTCGGGGTCCCGGTAGTCGCCGGTCGCGTTGGCGAGCGCGACGACCGTGAGCGTGCGGCGCGTGTCCTCGAACTGCTTGACCATGAGCTTGCCGCGGCGTGCCGTGGTGCGCCAGTGGATGTAGCGCCGGTCGTCGCCCGCGACGTAGTCGCGCAGCGCGTGGAAGTTCAGGTCGGAGTCGGACAGGTCGCGCGTCGACTGGCCCTCGAGGTCGCGCAGCAGGCCCGCGTTCGCGCCGCCGAGCGCGACGACCTCGGGGTGCACGAACAGCTCGGACGGCTCGGTCCACCGCAGGCGGCGCTGCACGAGGCCCAGCGGGTCGCCGCGGCGCGACACGACGGGCCCCACGACGATGACCGCGCGCCGCTCCGTCGGCACCGCGAACAGGTCGTCGTGCACGGCGTCGGGCGCGAGGCCCGGGACCGACAGCTCGACGAGGCGGTCGCCGACGGGCAGGTCGACCTGCGAGGGCAGCGCGCGGCGACGGGCCGCGTTGCGCACCTCGACGCGCCCGACGGCGCGCTGGCCGATCCGCACGCGGTGGTCCGCGAGGTCGAGCACCACGCGGTACCGCGTGCGGCCGACCGTCATGAGGAGCCCGACGACGACGACCGCGAGGCCGGCGACCCCGAGCGACGCGAGCTCGCCCCACCCGAGCAGGCGCCCCGCCGCCAGGGCGAGGAGCGCCACGACGAGCACCCCCCAGCCGAGGGGTGCGACGCGCAGGCCCATGGCGTCAGGCCTGCCGGAGCGCGGGCGGCGCGACCTGCCCGAGCACGCGGCCCAGGACCTCGGTGGCGGTGACGCCCGCGAACTCGGCCTCGGAGTCGAGCACGAGGCGGTGCGCGAGCACGGGCTGCGCGAGCACCTTGACGTCGTCGGGCAGCACGTAGTCGCGCCCGTCGGCGGCCGCCCAGACCTTGGCGCACCGCACGAGCGCGAGCCCGCCGCGCACGCTCGCGCCCAGCGCGGTCTGCGCGTCGTCCCGGGTGGCCTCGAGGAGGCGCGCGACGTAGTCGAGGACGGCCTCGTCGACGTGCACCGTGAGCGCGAGGTCGGCCATCGTGCCGACGGCCTGCGTCGTGATGCGCGGGTGCAGCGCCGCGGTGCGGTCCTTGGCGCCGGCGAGGATCTCGACGGCCGACGCCCGGTCGGGGTACCCGAGCGACGTCTTGACGAGGAACCGGTCGAGCTGCGCCTCGGGCAGACGGTACGTGCCGGCCTGCTCGATGGGGTTCTGCGTCGCGATCACCATGAAGGGGCGCCCGACGGGGTGCGTGACGCCGTCGACCGTGACGTTGGCCTCCTCCATGACCTCGAGGAGCGCGGCCTGCGTCTTGGGCGACGCGCGGTTGATCTCGTCCGCGAGCACGACCGACGCGAAGATCGGGCCGGGGTGGAACTCGAACCGCTGCGACGACTGGTCGTAGATCGTCACGCCCGTGACGTCGGAGGGCAGGAGGTCCGGCGTGAACTGGATGCGGTGGTGCGAGCCCTGCACGGTCGCCGCGACCGCCTTCGCGAGGGACGTCTTGCCCGTGCCGGGCGCGTCCTCGAGCAGCACGTGCCCGTCCGCGAGCATCGCGGTCAGCACGAGCTTGACGGTCTCCTCCTTGCCCAGGAGCGCCTCCCCCACGTTGGCGACCAGCGCCTCGAACGTCTCGGCGAACCAGGTCGTCTGCTCGGGGGTCATCGTCGAAGGCTCCTGTGCGGTGCGGGGTGGGAGGGGGTCGTGCGGTGCGGCGACGTCATCCGCCACCACCGCCGCCGGGCGGGTCGGGCGTGGGCTCCGGGGCGGCCGGGACCGTCCAGGTCGCGGTGGACGCGGCGCTCGTGCCGGTGCCGTTGCGGGCCTGCACGGTGACCACGACGTCGGAGCCGGGCGGCGCGTTCGTGGGCACGTCGAACACGTCCTGCAGGCGGTCGGCCCCGAGCTCGCGCACGTCGTCGCGGCGACCCTGGACCTTCCAGGTCACGACGTACCGGTACTCGCTGCCGCCGTCCGCCGCGGGGGCGCTCCACGTGGCCGTCAGACGCGTGCCGTCCGCGACCACCTGGACGGGCCCGGGTGCCGACGGCGCCGAGCCCCACCGCCCCACGGAGGCGGTCCGCGAGCCGGCAGCGCTGCGCAGCTGCGTGCCGCTGACGGTCGTGCGCGCGGTGACCGTGACGGTGACGTCGGCACCCCAGATCGGGAAGTTCCACCCGTCGACGTTCACGTCGGCGGTCGTCCCCGTGGTCTCGCCGCTCGCCTCGCGGCCCTGGCTGCGGACCTGCCAGTCGTACGTCACCGCGGCGTCGCGCGCGTTGGCGTCCACCGCACCCCACGAGACGCGCAGCACGGTCGGCCGGCCGAAGCCGGCCGTCGCCGCGACGACGGGGTCGTTGACGCCCGGCGTGCCGGGCGGCTGCGACGCGTCGATCGACCCGCTCGTGACGGCGGGGCCCTCGCCCTGCGCGTTCACGGCCGAGACCGTGAACGTGTACGACTGTCCGCCCCGCAGGTCGCCGACGCGGGTCGAGGTGCCGCCCGGCACGTCGATCCGACGGCCGTCCGAGACGGCGACGACGTAGCGCTCGACGCGCGCGCCGTTGCCGTCGGCGGCGCCCCACGAGACGCGGGCCGCGCCCTCGCCGACGAGCGCCTCGGCCTGCGGGGTGCCCGGTGCGCCGGGCAGCCCGTACGTCAGGGCGGTCGCGGTCGCCGTCGCGCCCGGCCCGACCTTGTTCAGAGCGCGCAGCTCGAACGTGTAGGTCTCGCCGTTGCGGGCGTTCTGGAAGGCGAAGGACCTGTCGTCGGCACCGGGCGTGAACGTCCGGCCGTTGGTGCCGCGCACCACGAGCTCGTAGCCCTTGATCGCGTCGCCGTTCGCGGCCGTGTCGCCCCACGTGACGGTGATCTGGCCGCCGAGCGGCGTGTCGACGCGCGCCGCGCTCAGCCCCTGGGGGGCGCCGGGTGCCGCCGCGGGGATCTGCGGCGAGGACCACAGGCTCCACGCGCTGGGCTCGGGAGCCTTGTTGTGCGCCCGGACCCGGACCGTGTAGGCCGTGCCGTTCGCGAGGCCGTCGAAGCGCTGCTGCGTCGAGGACGTCGTGCGCGTCGCCGCGCCCGACGGCGGCGCCGGGCTGATCTCGACCGTGTAGCTCGTCACGGGCGACCCGTTCGAGACCGGCGCGTCCCACGTCGCGAGCACCGAGCGGTCGCCGTACTCGAGGGAGGGGGTGCCGGGCGTCTCGGGCACGGCGTCGGGCCGCGCGGGCGCGGACCGCGGCGACTCCTCGGACCAGCCGACGCGGTTCCTGGCCGCGACCGTGAACGTGTACTCGGTGTCGTTCGTCAGGCCGTCGATCGTGCACGTCGTGCTCGCGCACGACCGGACCACCGAGCCGGGCTGCGCGGTCACGCGGTACTCGGTGATCGGCTCGTTGCGGTTGTCGGGGGCCGTCCACGACAGCACCACGGTGCGGTCCCGGACCTCGCCGATCCGCGGCGGGACGGGTGCGTCGGGCACGCCGCTGACGCGCACCGAGATGCGGCCCTCGACCTCGCGCGAGGGGTCGCCGGTGACGTCGCGCACGCGGTAGCGCACGGTCATGTTGCCGATGAAGTCGCCGTTCGGCCGCACGGTCACGCTGCTCGACGACGCGGCGGCCGTCCCGGCGCCGGCGGTCTCGACGACCGCACCGACGACCGTCAGCGGCCCACGCTCGGCGAACGGGTTGGTGGACCCCTCGAGCACCTGCACGGTCGACTCGCGGCCCTGCACGGCGTCGTCGACGACGAAGTCGCGCACGGTCGCGGTCTTGCGCGAGCTCGCGATGACCTTGAGGTCGACGCCGACGTCCATGACGCCGCTGCGGCCGTACGTCAGCTGCAGGTCGAGCCGGCCGGTCGTGCCCTTGGGCGTCGTGGCGTCGGCCGCGACGCGCAGCTCCGACCCCTCGAGGGTCGCGCTGAACCCGGCGGGCACACCGGCCACGAGCCGGTAGCCGTAGCGCTCGCCGGTCGCCCCGGAGCCCTGCTCGGGGCCGACCGTCAGCGCGCGCAGGTCGAGCCGCGTGGCGGCCTCGCCGGGTGCGACCTCGAGGGTCGCGGGCTGGAACGTCGGCGGGTGGTCGTCCACCGCGAACACCGTGATCGGCAGCGTGAGCAGCGTCGTGCGGGCGGACGTGTCCGACGCGCCGGTCGCGTCGGTGACGGGGACCGAGATCGACGCCGGGCCCGCGTAGCCGTCGGCCGACGTGAACACGAGCGTGTGCGCGTCCTGCACGAGCTCGGCGCCGTTCGAGCGGGTCGCGGTCACCAGGGTCGGGTCGGCGATGCTGGGCTCGCGCCCGGGCGCGACCTGCACGTGCTCGGCCAGCGGGATGGTCAGCGTCTCGCCGCTCGCGACGCGCAGCTCGGGGGCGCGCGGCCGCAGCTGCGGCGGGAAGAACCCGAGCGCGGGCACCGTGATGAACGCGTACGCGTCGGCCTCGGGCGCCGTGCGGTTGACCAGGCGGTACGGCACGGTCTGCGCGTGGTCGACGAGCGTGACGACGACCTGGCCGTCGGGGGCCACCCGGGCGACGTCCCCGTGCGACGCGGGCACCGACACCTCGAGGTCGGACAGCGGGCCCGACGGGTTCTGCGCGACCGCGAGGACGTCGACCGACACCTCCGTCTTGCCGAGCGTGTCGATCGCGGGCACGAGCACGTCGCGCGCGACGGGCGGCTCGACGGGCGCGTCGTCGGTCACCGTGACGGTGAGCGTGCCGTAGTCGCTGCCGCCGACGTCGTTGCTGACGAGGTAGACGATCGGGACCACGCCCGGCGTCGACGGGGCCGTGACGACGATGCGCCGGCCCTGGACCTCGGCCTGGACGCCCTCGGGCACCTCGATCGACTCGAGGGTCAGCTCGCGCCCCGTGGAGTCGATGTCGTTGGCCAGCACGCGCACCTCGACGCGCTGACCGGGGCGCAGGGTCACGGCGTCGTCGACCGCGACGACGCCCGACCCCGTGGTCGGGCGCGGCGCGATGCCGACGCGGACGGTCGCGACGGCGCGCTGACCGACCCAGTCCTCGACCGCGTAGGTGAAGGTGTCGGTGCCGCGCGACCCCGGGAACGCCTCGTACTCGAGCCAGTCGGCCCCGACCTCGGACACGCGCCCCAGGGTCCCGGCCGACGCCTCCCCCAGCAGCGTCACGCCGTCGCCGTCGTCGTCGATGCCGACGAGCGGGATCGGGATGCGGACGGTGTCGCCCTCGAACACCCGCGCGACGACGTCGCGCGGGCGCGGCGGCGACTTCGTGTCGGCGTCGGACTCGTGTACCCGCACCGTGACGGTCGCCGCGGTGACGTTGCCCGCGGTGTCGGCGACGGCGAAGGTCGCACGGGCCGTCAGTGCACGGTTCGGGGCCTGGTACCGCAGCACGTCGCCCGAGACGAACAGCAGCCCGTCGCCCTCGGCCAGCGGCTCGGGCAGCTCGCGCAGCACCGTGAGCGCGTCGCCGTCCGGGTCGGACGCGCCCTCGAGCACCGGGATGGTGACGACGCCGCCCGCGCGGACGGTCGCCTCCACGTTCGGGACGAACGGCGGCTGCGACGACGCCGACGGCGGGATCGGCTGCACGACGATCTCCCCGCGGGCCGACGCGGTGCCGTTGGAGACCTCGTAGGTCAGCAGCACCGGACGGTCGGGCGTGCGGTCGGCGCGGATCTGCACGTACCGGCGGTCGAGGACCGCGACCTGCAGGCCCGAGTCCTCGGGCGTGGTCACGGACTGCAGGACGAGCACGTTGTCAGCCGGGTCCTCGTCGTTCGCCAGCGGGTCGATCGTCACGCTGCCGCCCGCGGGCAGCAGCGCGACGTCGCGCACCGCGATCGGCGGCTGCGCCTGCTCGGGCCACTCCCGCACGTCGATGCGCGCGAGGCCCGTCGCCTGCTGCGGGGCCGCGGTGACGACGAACGGCACGTAGTACGTGCCGGCGCGGGCGGCGCGGAAGCCGAACGTGCCGGCCGTGAGGTCGGGCGTGATGGTCGCGCCCACGGTGTCGGACACCGACGCGAGGCGCGCCGGCTCGGACGACGCCGACCGGACGGCGTCCAGCGGTCGCACGACGACCTCCTGGCCGACGTAGGTCACGGCGTGCACCGGGTCGATCCGCGGCGGCACCGACCCGGCGGCGCGCACGTCGACGACGACCTCGCCGTCGACCACGTGCGTGCCGTCCGACACCTGGACCTGCACGGTCGTGCGCCCGAGGCCGCCGCCGTCGGCGGTGTAGGTCAGCACGCCGTCCTGGCGGAACCGCACCGAGCCGACGGTCACGTCGGCGGTCGCACCGACCAGCAGCAGGTCGTCGCCGTCGGCGTCCTCGAAGTCCGCGAGCACGCCGTGCTGGATCTGCCCGCCCGTCTCGACCGTGAGGGACGACGTGCGCACCTGCACGGGCGCCTCGTCGCCGTCGCTCACCGTGAGCCGCACGGTCGCGGTCGCGGGCGCGTTGACGCCGCGGCCGTCGTTGACGACGTACTCGACCTCCGCGGACCCGGTCGCCCCCTCGAGCACGTGCACCTGCAGCGCACGGCCGCCGCGTACGGCCTCGACCGTGCCGAACTCGGCCGGCAGGGCCCCGACCTGCGAGATCACGAGGATCCCGCAGTCCGACGACGAGTCGTTGTCGATCACGGGCAGCACGCGCGACCGACCGGCGCGCACGCCGAACTCGTCGTCGACGGCCACCGGCGGCGCGGTCTGGTCCGTGCACTCGGTGACGGGCTCCTGCGTGACCTCGCCGGACTCGGAGTCGTCCTCGGAGTCCTGGGGCTCGTCCTCCGGGACGATGTCCTGCCAGTTGGGCACCCGCACCTGCGTGTCCTGCTGCGGCAGCCACACCCGCCCGGCGACGGTGTCGTTGAGCACCACGAGGCCGCGGTTCACGCGGAACGCGAGCCGGTCCCCCGACGTCATGCCCTCGAGGTCCTCGACCTGCGCGTCGCGTCCCTGGCACAGCACCAGGGACGACCCGATCGACGACGCCCAGGCCGCCTGCGCGCACTCGCCCACCCGGACCGGGGCGGCGGGCGTCCCCGAGCCCGTCGTGGGGTGCTCGCGCGGCGTGCCGCCGTCCAGCGGCACCTCCCACAGCGCGTCCCGGCTCGCGACCAGCACGGTGCTCGCGGCGGGCCCGGGCTGCTGCAGCACGAGTCCCTCGCCGTCGAGCGTGACCTCGCCCCGCGTCGTGCGGACCGTGCTGCCGGACAGCACGACGAGCTCGTCGCCCACGGCGGTGACCGCGTCCACCTCGAGCGGCCCGAGCGTGCCGGCGTCCTCCGGCGTGAGCGGCGTCGCCGCGGGGACACGCGTCACGGCGCCGTCCTCGGGCGCGACGCCCAGCACCGTCCCGCTGCGCGCCACGACCGCCGCGCCGCCCTCGCCGAGCTGCAGGTCGGGCGTGTCGGCGGTGAGGTCCAGCCCGTCGAGGGACACCAGGTCACGCACCCAGACGTCGCCCGCGTCGTCGACGAGGGCCGCGCGCCCCGCCGCCATCGAGACGTCCGCACCACCCGTCGCGACGCGCGTCGTGGTCGCGACGGCGGCCGGGTCGACGACCGACACCGTGGTCGGCTCGACGAGCAGCACCGCACCCTCGTCCTGGAGCACGTCGAACTCGCCGCTCTCGGTCACGAGACCGCCGTCGAGCTCCTCGACGGGCACGTTGTACCGCCCCAGGCTCAGCTGGCTCGTGGCCGTGAGCCACACGCCGCCGTCGTTGAGGTCGACGCGCGCGAGCGGGAAGCCGCGGTCGACGAGCGCGAGCGTGAGGACGATCGCGGGGACCGTGACGACCGCGGCCGCCGTGGTCATCGGCTTGCGCCGCCACGAGCGCGGGTGCCACCGGCTCACGGCACGCACCCCTGCGCGGGGCGCGCCGAGCTCGCGCGGTCCTCGCGCACGATCGACACCTGGATGCACACCTCGCCCGTCGCCCGGTCCGCGGGGACCGTGACGGTCGCGTCGTCGACCAGCTCGAGCGTCGGCTCGCCCGTCACCGTCAGCACCCCCCACAGGTACCTGTCCCCGCCCTGCGGGTCGGGATTCTGCCACGTGAACGTGACGGAGCCGTCCGCGGCGCGGGTGCCGGACAACGAGTGCGGCGCCGGGACCGGTGCCGCCACGGGCCCGGTGGCCGGGGGCGCGAGGGACTCCGACGGTGCGACCTGCCCGCCGCCGCCCCGGTCGCCGAGCGTCGCGTAGGCGATCGCGGCGCCGGCGGCGACCACGACGACCGCCGCGAGGGCGCCCGCGAGGCGCGTCCGGCGGCGCGGCGGCGCGTCGACCGGCACGCCCGTCGGCGCGGGCGCCGCGCTGGGCGCGGGCGGCACGAGCGTCGGGCGACCGACGACGACCGACCGCGCCCGGGTCGCGGCCTCCTCCTCGCCCCCGGTGGTCACGGCAGACGCGGGCAGCGCGATGCCGCGCAGGCGGGTGGCGTCGTCGTCGACCCCGTCCGCCGGCGCACCCGTCGCGGGGAGGGCGGCCGGTGGTACGTCGTCGGTCAGGTCGAGGGGTGTCACGGGCAGCCGCAGCGCCGCCTCGACCTCCTGCAGGGCGCGCGCGACCGCGACGGCCGACGGGAAGCGTCGCGACGGGTGCTTCGACATCGCACGCTCGAGCACGGTCTGCAGCTGCGGGGGCACGTCCTCGCGCCCGATCGCGGGCAGGGGCGAACGCTCGATGCGCGCGACGAGCTGCTGCGCGCTGTTGTTGCCCCCGGGCAGCTCGAACGGCGAGCGGCCCGCCAGCAGCGAGTAGATCGTCGCGGCGAGCGAGTACACGTCGGACCGCTCGTCGCCGTGCGGGCGCTCGGCCAGCAGCTCCGGCGGCGACCACGGGATCGACATGCCCATGGCCTGCGCCCCGGGGCCGGTCGTGGCGGCGATCCCGAAGTCGGTCAGCGCCGGCCACCCGAAGTCCGTGGTGAGGACGTTCGCGGGCTTGATGTCGCGGTGCAGGATGCCGGCACGGTGCGCCGTCTCGACCGCCGACGCGAGGCGCACGCCGATGCGCAGCACCTCGGCCACGGACATGCGCTCGGCGCGGTACCGCTCCGCGAGGCCGGGGCGCGAGCAGTACTCCATGACGAGGTACGGGCGGCCGTCCGCGGCGATCGCCGCGTGGTGGATCGTGACGATCGACGGGTGGTGCGACAGCTGGGCCATGAGGTTGGCCTCGGTCTGGAACCGCGCGCGCACGTCGTCGTCGAGGCTGCCCGCGAGCAGCACCTTGACCGCGACGTCGCGGCTCGGCAGGTGCTGGTGGTACAGGAAGACGTCCGCGAAGCCACCGAGCCCGAGCACGCGGACGTGCTCGTAGCCCGGCAGGTCCGGCGGCGCGGACGCCTCGCGACGAGCTGTCACGCGCTGCGCTCCACGGTGAACGTCACGCCGTCGCCGAGGTCGACGACCTCGTCCGTGCCGATGACGCTCGGCTCGCCCGGGTGCAGGCGACGCACGCCCTGGCCCGGGCGCGACACGTGGACGCCGTTCGTCGAGTCGAGGTCGGTGACCACGACGTGCTCGCCCTCGGTGCGCACCTCCGCGTGCGTGCGGGAGATGTCCTGGTTGGGGCTCGGCACGGTCACGAGGCGCGGCAGCTCGCGGTTGGTCACGCGGGCGACCTGCGGCGCGCGGCCGAGCAGCACGGCGCGGTCGAGCGCGACGACCAGCCCCGTGGACAGCACGAGGCGCGCGGGCAGCGGCGCGGGCTCGGGCGCGGGGAACGGCCCGGGCACGGCGTCCTGGCTCCACGTGGGGAGCCGGTCGCGCAGCCGCGCGAGGTCGCTCGACAGGATCGTCATCCCGTCGTGGTCGTCGGCGGCCTCGTCGTCGGGCGCGACGGTCGCGACCGGTGCGACGGCGGCGGCGACGGCGGCCGGGACGTCCGCGGGCGCCGCGGCGGCGGGCTGCGGCTCGGGGTCGGGCGAGGGCCGCGAGGCCGTGCCGACCTGCCACCACGGGGCCTCCTCGGGCGTGGCGGTCGCCGCCGGCGACGGGTCCGCGACCGGCTCGGGCTCGACCTCGGCGGCCGTGGGCCACGCGATCCCCCCGGACCAGGCGTCGTCCTCGCGCGCGGGCGCGGCGACGGGCTCCGGCGCGGCGACGGGCTCCGGCGCCACGACGGGCACGGCCGGCGCGACGTGCTCGGTCGGGGCGACGGGCACGGCCGGGGCGACGGGCTCGGTCGGGGCGACGGGCTCGACGACAGGCTCGACGACGACGGGCTCGACCGCCGGCGCGGGCTCCGCCGCAGCGGCGGGCGCCGGGGCCGCGACGGGCGCCGACGGCGCCTGCTCGACGACCGGCTGCTCGTGCGTCAGCGGGGCGGCGTCGGCCGCGGGCTGCTCGGCGTGCACCTGCCCGGTGCGCAGCCCCGCGGCGCGCACCACGCCACCGACCAGCGGCCACCACGAGGCCGCCGGCTCCTGCGCGGCACCGGTGACGAGCACGAGACCGCGCACACCCAGGGCACGGTGCTCGGTCCACACGGCACCGTCGCCGGCGGCGACCTCCTGGACCTCGTCGGCCCCGTGCAGCCGCAGCAGCACGGGCCCGCGCAGCACGGCGTGCACGGCACCGTCGGCGTCGGTGCGCACGACCGCGAACCGCGGCAGCGACGCGAAGCCGTCGGCGGCGACCACGCCGAGCGCGCCGAGCACGTCGCCGTCGCCGCGCGCGACGCGCCACAGCCCGTCGACCACGTGCGCGGGCGCGTCCGGCTCGACGAGCGCGAGGAAGCCCGCACCGGTGACGGCGGTCCACTGCCCGTCCTGGTACTCGTGGTGGGGCGTCTCGGTCATGCGGGGTCCTCCTGGGCGTGGTCGGGCGTGGTCGTCCGGGGCTGCGGGGCGGTGTCGGCGGGCGCCGTGGACGACGTCCGCGGGACGGTCGCGCCGTTGAGCATCTCGTCCCACAGGTGCGGCCCCAGGTCGGGGGCCGACCGCGGAGCCGTGACGTGCGTCTGCTCGGCGGGCGTCGCGGCCGTCGCGACGTCGACGACGACCGCGCTGACGTTGTCGCGTCCGCCGCGCTCGAGCGCGTGCTGCACGAGCTGCGCGGCCGCGTCCTGGGGGTCGCTGACCGCGGCGACGACGCGTGCGATGTCGTCGTCGCCGAGCTCGCGCGTGAGCCCGTCGGTGCAGATCAGCAGGCGGTCGGTGACGCCCGCGGGCAGCAGCCAGTAGTCGGGCTCGGGCGGCTCGCCGGTGCCGAGCGCGCGCGTGAGCACGTGCCGCTCCGGGTGGCGCCGCGCGCCGTCGGGCGTGATCTCGCCCGCGTCGATGAGCTCCTGCACGACCGAGTGGTCGACGCTGACCTGCTCGAGCTCGCCGTCGGCCCAGCGGTACACGCGCGAGTCCCCGACGTTGAAGACCAGCCAGTACCAGCCGCCGTCGTGCTGCGTGACCGCGACCCCCGCGACGGTCGTGCCGCCGCGCCGCCCGCCGGTGAACTCGGTGCGGATCCGGGCCGACGTGCGGTCGAAGCACGCGTGCACGTCGTCGGACGTCGCGGACTGCTGGCCGGCCAGCTGCGCGAACTCCTCGACGGCGATCCGGCTCGCGAGGTCACCCGCGTCGTGGCCGCCCATGCCGTCGGCGACGAGGAACACCGGCGGGTACGCCAGCAGGGCGTCCTCGTTCACCTCGCGGACGCGTCCCCGATCCGTCGCCGAACCCCACGACGTGCGCACTGCACCACCCCGTCCTCGCCTGCCAGAGTCATCGGCGCACATGGTGCCTCACCTGAGCGGTGCGGTTCACGTGCGTCCGTCCAGTTCACCCTCAGATGCCCAGCTGGTACACGCCCCAGTACGCGAGCACCACGAGCAGCACCGCCGAGCCCGTCAGCACCCCCCACGTCGCGAGGGTCCGCACCACGCCGGGCGCCACGGCGGCGCCCGCGTGGTGCACGTCGTGCACGCGCCGAGCCAGCAGCACGGCCGCGAGCACGGCCACGACGCCGAGCAGACGCACCGCGACCCACCCGCCCTGCACGACCCACGCGTTGCGCTCGTAGTCCATCGCGAGCCGTGCGATGGCCACGAGGTACCAGATGAGCGCGAGCACGGTCACGACGCTCGCCGCGGCGAGCGCGGTCAGCCGCACGGCGACCCCGCGGCCGAACCGGCGCGGCGCGTGGGACGCGTCACGCGACGGCGACCGCCGCCGCGTGGTGCGCTGCACGACCCGTGTGGTCGCAACCGCGGCGCCCGCGAGCAGCATGAGGGCCGGCGCGCCGACGACGAGGCCGAGCAGGACGTCGCCGTCGCGCAGCCACCGCGGCTGCGGCACGGGCCCGGCGACGTACGGCTGGAACGGCTGCGCGCCCGCGACGTGCGGCTCGGCGTCGCGCGTCCCGGGCAGCCCGAGGACCCAGCCGGACAGGTCGCGCAGGAACGCCGGCACGACCTGCCCGCCCACGCGGATGCCGTGGTCGGCCTCGGCGTAGTAGCGGATCGTCACGTCCTCGTTGCCGGCGGCGGCGACGTCGTCGCGCACCTGCAGGGCGCCCTGCACGATCGGCATCGACGCGTCACCCGTGCCGTAGACGACCAGCACGGGCTGCGTCATGCGCCGTTGCCACGGCTCGACGTCGAAGTCGACGTACTCGAACCCGCCGCCGGGCATGGTCATGCCGACCGCGCGCGGGATCGCCCGGAACACCGCGTCCGGCACGCCCGTGTTGCGCAGGTACGCGTCGACCGCGAACGCGGCCTGCTGCCGCGGCGGCACGACCGGCGACGACACGAGGACCACGCCCTCGATCGCCGGGTCCTCGACGGCCATGACGGGCGCGATCCAGCCGCCCTCGCTCTCGGCGTACACGCTGACGCGGTCCGGGTCGACCTCGGGCCGGTCCCGCAGCAGGTCGACCGAGCGCAGGTAGTCCTGGGCCATCGCGACGTAGTCGCGGTGGCGGGTCGTGTACGTGTCGAGGCGCTTGTCCGGCACCATCGCGACGACGCCGTGCTCCGCGAGGCTGCGCGCCTGGGCGACGAACGCCTGCGCGAACTTCCCCGTGCCGGCACCGTGCACGAACACCACGCCCGGCAGCGGGCCCGGCGCCCCCACGGGGACGCTGATCCGCGCCTGGACGCTCGCACCGTCGAGCGGCACGGTCACGACGACCTCGCGGACGTCGTACGTGCGCAGCGACGGCGCGCCGCCGATCGCGGTGCGTGCCGTCTCGACCTCGATCACGCGCTCGAGCGGCTCGGGCGTCCAGCGCGGGCCGAGGACGGCCCCGAGCACGGCGAGCAGCACGACGCCCAGCGCGACGCCCGCAACGACGCGGTACAGGTTCTCGGGGCGCCCGGCGGGCGCGCCGGGGTCGCGCCGGCGCACCACACGACGCCAGGTCGACATGGTGGCGGCCGGCTCGGGTGCGCCGTCCTCCTGGGGTCCGGTCACCGCGGGAGCCACGTCACCTCAGAAGCCCAGCCTGCCGAGCTGCTTGGGGTCGCGCTGCCAGTCCTTGGCGACCTTGACGTGCAGGTCGAGGAAGACGCGCGCGCCGAGCAGCGCCTCGATCTGCGTGCGGGCGCGCGTGCCCACGTCGCGCAGGCGCGCGCCGGCGCGGCCGATGACGATGGCCTTCTGGCTGTCGCGCTCGACGTAGAGGTTGACGCGGACGTCGAGCAGCTGACGGCCGTCGGCGCCCGGGGGCTGCTCGCGCGGCACGATCTCCTCGACGACGACCGCGAGCGAGTGCGGGAGCTCGTCGCGCACGCCCTCGAGGGCGGCCTCGCGCACGAGCTCGGCGACCATGACCTGCTCGGGCTCGTCGGTCAGCTCGCCCTCGGGGTAGAGCGCCGGCCCCTCGGGCAGGTGCCCCACGAGCACGTCCGCGACGACGTCCACCTGGTAGCCGTCCTGCGCGGACACGGGCACGACGTCCGCCCACTCGCCGAGCTGGTCGACCGCGACCAGCTGCTCGGCGAGACGCGCGCGCGGGACCTTGTCGGCCTTGGTGACGACCGCGACGACGGGCACGCCGGGGCGCCCCGGGGTCGCGAGCCGCGCGAGCTGCTCGGCGATGTAACGGTCGCCGGGGCCGATCTTCTCGTCGGCGGGCAGGCAGAACCCGACGACGTCGACCTCGGTGAGCGTGTCGCGCACGAGGTCGTTGAGGCGCTCGCCCAGCAGCGTGCGCGGACGGTGCAGCCCGGGGGTGTCGACGAGCACGAGCTGCGCGTCGTCGCGGTGGACGATCCCCCGCACGACGTGCCGCGTGGTCTGCGGGCGCCCCGACGTGATGGCGACCTTCTGCCCCACGAGCGCGTTGGTCAGCGTGGACTTGCCCGCGTTGGGGCGTCCCACGAAGCACGCGAAGCCGGACCGGTGCGTCACCGCCCCACCTCCGTCCCGTGGTCCGCGGCCGCGGGCACGCCGCGGCCGGGCGTGGCGTCGTGCGCCGCGCCGTCGTCC
Source organism: Cellulomonas sp. FA1 (assembly GCF_000986825.1). Lineage (NCBI taxonomy): Bacteria > Bacillati > Actinomycetota > Actinomycetes > Micrococcales > Cellulomonadaceae > Cellulomonas > Cellulomonas sp. FA1. The sequence goes on from NZ_LBMY01000001.1 coordinate 1,372,178, forward strand.
GCCGCGCGGTGCACCAGCACGGTCGCGAGCCGCTTGCGGCGCCCCTCGACGCGCTCGGCCTCGAGCCGCAGGCCGTGGATCTCGCCCACCGACCCCGGGAGCGGCACCTTGCCCAGCGCCTTGGCGAGCAGTCCCGCTGCCGTGTCCACGTCCTCGTCCTCCACCTCGATGCCGAACAGTTCCCCCAGCTCGTCGCGCCCCAGGCGCGCCGGGACACGGTAGCCGCCGTCGGGCAGCTCCTCGACACCCGGTGCGCTCGTGTCGTGCTCGTCGGTGAGCTCGCCGACGATCTCCTCGAGCGCGTCCTCGATCGTCACGAGGCCCGCGATGCCGCCGTACTCGTCGACGACGAGCGCGATGTGGCTCGACCCGTCGCGCAGCTCGCGGAGCAGCTCGTCGACCGGCTTGGACTCCGGGACGTAGACGGGCGGGCGCACGAGCGACGACGCGGGCGCGTCGAGCGGGTCGTCGCCGGGCGTGGCGCCGCGGGCGGGGATCCGGCGCACCACGTCCTTGAGGTACAGCACGCCGAGCATGTCGTCGACCGAGTCGCCGACGACGGGCACGCGCGAGAACCCGGAGCGCAGCAGCAGGGCGAGCACCTTGTGCAGCGGCGTGTCGGCGTGCGCGGTGATCATGTCGGTGCGCGGCACCATGACCTCGCGCGTGAGCGTGTCGCCCAGCTCGAGGACCGAGCGGAACATGTCGCGCTCGTCGTCCTCGAAGCCGTCGGACTCGCTCACGCGGTCGACCATGTCGCGCAGCTCGGTGTCGTCGACGCCCGCGGCGGCGACGGTCGGGTCGGCCCGCCGCCCCACGCCGCCCGCGACGGCCGTGACGACGAGCAGCAGGCGCGACAGCGCGGCGAGCACGCCGACGGGGTGCCGCCGGCCCATGCTGCGCGGGCTGACGCGCACGAGCAGGAACGCCACGACCGCGCACGCGGCGATCGCCAGCAGGGCGGTCGCCCACCAGGACAGCGAGCCGGCGCTGATCGCGAGCGTGAGGCACACCGTCGCGGTCATCTCGCCCAGCAGCCGCACGAACGACGCGGCCTGCGCGACCCGCGCGGGGTCGTCCACGAGCCGCCGCACGCGCTCCGCGGCGCCGGGCCGCTCGGCCTCGAGCTCGGCGACGCGCGAGCGCGTGACCCGCAGCACCGCGACCTCGCCGGCCGAGAGCGCGGCGGCCAGCACGATGCCCGCGACCGCGACGGCCACGAGGCCGGCGACGGGGACCCCGGTCATCGCCCGGCCAGGAACGTCAGCAGCAGCTGCCGCTGCAGCGCGAACATCTCCTTCTCCTCGTCGGGCTCGACGTGGTCGTACCCCAGCAGGTGCAGGATGCCGTGCGTCGTGAGCAGCAGCATCTCCTCGGCCGTCGAGTGCCCGGCGGTGCGCGCCTGGGTCGCGGCGACCTCGGGGCACAGCACGACGTCGCCCAGCACGCCGGGCCCCGCGGGCTCGCCCTCGCGCCCGGGCCGCAGCTCGTCCATGGGGAACGACAGGACGTCGGTCGGGCCGGGCTCGTCCATCCACCGCACGTGCAGGTCCGTCATGGTGGCCGTGTCGACCAGCCGCACGAACAGGTCGGCCTGCGGGTGCACGTGCATCGCGTCCATGACGTACCGGCCGAGCGCGGCGAACTCCGCCTCGTCGACCTCGACGCCCGACTCGTTGCTCACCTCGACGCTCATGCCCCGTCCCACCTCGCGTACGCGTCGATGATCTCTCCCACCAACCGGTGCCGGACCACGTCCTTCGACGTCAGCCGGCAGAACTCGACGTCCTCGACACCCGCGAGGACCTTCTCGACGACCCGCAGCCCCGACGTGGTCGCGCTCGGCAGGTCGACCTGGGTGACGTCCCCCGTCACGACGACCTTGGACCCGAAGCCCAGGCGCGTGAGGAACATCTTCATCTGCTCGACCGACGTGTTCTGCGCCTCGTCGAGGATGATGAACGCGTCGTTCAGCGTGCGCCCGCGCATGTACGCGAGCGGCGCGACCTCGATCGTGCCGGCCTCCATGAGCCGCGGGATCGACTCGGGGTCGACCATGTCGTGCAGCGCGTCGTACAGCGGCCGCAGGTACGGGTCGATCTTCTCGGACAGCGACCCGGGCAGGAACCCGAGACGTTCGCCGGCCTCGACCGCGGGGCGCGTCAGCACGATGCGGTTGACCCTGCGCGCCTGCAGCGCCTGCACGGCCTTGGCCATCGCGAGGTACGTCTTGCCGGTGCCCGCGGGCCCGATGCCGAACGTCACCGTGTTGCGCTCGATCGCGTCGACGTAGTCCTTCTGGCCCGCCGTCTTCGCGCGGATCGTGCGCCCGCGCGTCGACAGGATGTTGAAGGTCAGGACGTCGGCGGGGCGCGCGCCGGAGTCGGCCGTGAGCATCGTCACGGACCGCTGCACGACCTCGGGGCTCAGCGGCGTGCCCGCGGCGGCCATCTCGACGAGCTCGTCGACCAGGCGCGTGACGAGCGCGACGTCGCCCGCGGGCCCCGCGAGCGTGACCTCGTTGCCGCGCACGTGGACGTCGACGGTCGCGAAGCCGTCCTCGATGCTGCGCAGGACCTCGTCGCGCAGCCCGAGCAGCTCGACCATCGACACGTCCGGCGGGACGGTGATGCGGTGCTCGACGCGCGCGTGCCGCGGCTCGGGGACGCTGGCGGTGGGGGTGGGCTCGGCCATGTGCTCGGCGGCTGCCGTGCGCTCCTTCTCTCGTGGGTGGCCCGGCTGCTGCGGGCACGCCTCCATCCTACGGCGCAGGTCCCACGAGGGCCCGCGAGTTCCCGCCGTCGTGGGCCCTTCGTCCCCGGGCGTCCGGGTCGGGGCAGGAGAACACTGGCAGGAGGCCGTCGGGCAACGGAGCCCGACGGGTGCGACCCGGAGGAGGCACCGTGGCCCGCTACGTGAAGGACTTCAGCGAGGGCGACAAGGACCAGAAGGACCTGCTCGGCGGCAAGGGCGCGAACCTCGCCGAGATGACCCGGCTCGGCCTGCCGGTCCCACCGGGCTTCACGATCACGACCGAGGCGTGCCGCGCGTACCTGCGCACGGGCGAGGTGCCGCCCGAGCTGCGCGTCGAGGTGACGATGGCGGTCCGGCACCTCGAGGACGAGCTCGGGCGCCGGCTCGGGGACTTCCACGACCCGCTGCTGGTGTCGGTGCGCTCGGGCGCGAAGTTCTCGATGCCCGGCATGATGGAGACGGTCCTCAACGTCGGGCTGAACGACGCGTCCGTGCAGGGCCTGGCCGAGCTGTCGGGCGACGAGCGGTTCGCGTGGGACTCCTACCGCCGGCTGATCCAGATGTTCGGCCGCACGGTGCTCGGCATCGACGCCGACCTGTTCGCCGACGCGCTCGACAAGGCGAAGGCCGGGCGTGGCGTGACGGCCGACGTCGACCTCGATGCGCAGGACCTGCGCGCGCTCGTCGGCACGTACAAGCAGATCGTGCGCGACGAGTCGGGGCGCGAGTTCCCGCAGCACCCGCGCGAGCAGCTCGACATGGCGATCGTCGCGGTCCTGGACTCGTGGGGCACCGAGCGCGCGCGTCTCTACCGCCGCAAGGAGCGGATCCCCGACGACCTCGGCACGGCGGTCAACGTCTGCACGATGGTGTTCGGCAACCTGGGGCCGACGTCGGGCACGGGCGTGGCGTTCACGCGGGACCCCGCGACGGGCCGCACGGGCGACTACGGCGACTACCTGGTGAACGCGCAGGGCGAGGACGTGGTCGCCGGCATCCGCAACACGCTGTCGCTGGCCGACCTCGAGCAGGTCGACCCCGCGGCGTACACCGAGCTGCGCCAGGCGATGCGCCGCCTCGAGACGCACTACCGCGACCTGTGCGACATCGAGTTCACGATCGAGCGCGGCAAGCTGTGGATGCTGCAGACGCGCGTCGGCAAGCGCACGGCGCCGGCCGCGTTCCGGATCGCGTGCCAGCTGGTCGACGAGCACCTCATCACGATGGACGAGGCGCTCTCGCGCGTGTCGGGCGCGCAGCTCGCGCAGCTGCAGTTCCCGCAGTTCGCACCCGACCCCGACGGTGCGGCCGACCGCGTGCTGCTGACGCGCGCGATGCCCGCGTCGCCGGGCGCCGCGGTCGGCCGTGCGGTGTTCGACCCCGCGACCGCGCAGGAGTGGGCCGCGCGCGGCGAGGACGTCGTGCTCGTGCGGCGCGAGACCAACCCCGACGACCTGGGCGGCATGATCGCCGCGGTGGGCGTGCTGACGGCGCGCGGCGGCAAGACGTCGCACGCCGCGGTCGTGGCGCGCGGCATGGGGCGCACGTGCGTCGTCGGCGCGGAGGAGCTGGTCGTCGACCAGGCCGACCGCTCGCTCACCGCGCGCGGCCGCACGGTGCGCGAGGGCGACGTGCTCGCGATCGACGGGACGAGCGGCGAGGTGTTCCTGGGCGACGTGCCCGTCGTGCCCTCCCCCGTGCAGCGGTACCTCGAGGACGGTCTGGACGCCGCGCTCGAGGCGGCGCCCGACGACGAGACGCGCGACCTCGTGCGCGCCGTCGACCGGATCCTGCGGCACGCCGACACGACCCGGCGCCTGCACGTGCACGCCAACGCCGACACGGCGGAGGACGCCGCGCGGGCGCGCCGCCTGGGCGCGCAGGGCATCGGCCTGTGCCGCACCGAGCACATGTTCCTCGGCGAGCGGCGCGTGCTCGTCGAGCGGGTCGTGCTCGCGGCGGACGACACGCAGCGGCAGGCCGCGCTCGACGCGCTGCTGCCGCTGCAGCGCGCCGACTTCACGGACCTGCTGGAGGCGATGGACGGCCTGCCGACGACCATCCGCCTCATCGACCCGCCGCTGCACGAGTTCCTGCCGGACCTCACCGAGCTGTCCGTCAAGGTCGCGCTCGCGGCCGAGCGCGGCGAGGTCGACGACGGCGACGTGACCCTGCTCGCCGCGGTGCGGCGCATGCACGAGGCCAACCCGATGCTCGGCCTGCGCGGCGTACGGCTCGGGCTGGTGGTCCCCGGGCTGTTCGACCTGCAGATCCGCGCCGTGTGCGAGGCGGTCGCGGCACGGCTGGCCGCGGGCGGCGACCCGCACGCCGAGATCATGGTGCCGCTCGTGGGCTCGGTGCAGGAGCTGCGGCTCGTCCGCGAGCGCGCGCTGACCATCATGGCCGAGGTCGGCGCGGAGCGGGGCGTGCCGGTCGAGCTGCCCGTCGGCTGCATGATCGAGCTGCCGCGCGCGGCGCTCACGGCGGACCGCATCGCGACCCAGGCGGCGTTCTTCTCGTTCGGCACGAACGACCTCACGCAGACCACGTGGGGCTTCAGCCGCGACGACGTCGAGGGCGCGTTCTTCGCGCAGTACACCGCCAACGGCGTGCTGTCGGTGTCGCCGTTCGAGACGATCGACGTCAAGGGCGTCGGGCAGCTCGTCGAGACGGCGGTCCGGCTGGGCCGCGCGACGCGTCCCGACCTCACGCTCGGCGTGTGCGGCGAGCACGGCGGCGACCCCGAGTCGATCCGGTTCTTCGACGCCGTCGGCCTCGACTACGTGTCCTGCTCGCCGTTCCGGGTGCCGGTCGCGCGGCTCGAGGCGGGCCGCGCGGCGGTCGAGCACGAGGGCAGCGACTCGCGCTGACCGGCGCGACGGACGGGCTGGATCGCCCTCTCACCGCGAGAGAGCGATCCAGCCCACCCCCTCACCGCGAGAGCACGATCCAGCCCACCCCCTCACCGCGAGAGCACGATCCAGCCCACCCCCTCACCGCGAGAGCACGATCCAGCCCACCCCCTCACGGCGAGAGCGCGATCCAGCCCACCCCCTCACGGCGAGAGCGCGATCCAGCGATGCGTACCGCACCGGGGCGGGCGTCAGCCCCAGCGGCCGAGCCGGTCGGCGAGCATCGCGAGCGCGACCGGGCCCGCGGTCGACGTGCGCAGCACGTGCGGCCCGAGCCGGCAGGTCAGCGCGCCGGCCCCGGTGAGCGCGTCGAGCTCGCGGTCGCTGATGCCGCCCTCGGGGCCCACCACGACCAGCAGGTCGCCGGCGGCGGGCGGCGTGACCTCGTGCAGCGGTCGCGTCGCGCTCTCGTGGAGCACGACGACGACCCCGCCCGCGGCCACCACGTCGGCGACGTGCGCGACGAGCCCCTTGCCGTCGAGGGCCTGCTCGACGAGCGGCACGCACGCGCGGCGCGACTGCTTGGTGGCCGTGCGCACCGTCCCGATCCACCGTGCGCGGCTCTTCTGCGCGCGGTCGCCCCGCCAGATGACGACCGAGCGCTCGGCCTGCCACGGCACGACCACGTCGACGCCGACCTCGGTCGCCGCCTCGATCGCCATCTCGTCGCGGTCGCCCTTGGCGAGCGCCTGCACGAGCACGAGCCGCGGCGACGGCGCGGGCTCGCGCATGACGTCGTCGACGTCGATCCGCACGCCCTCGGGACCGGCGGCGCGCACGCGCCCGAGCAGCCGGACGCCCGCGCCGTCGACGACGTCGACGCGTTCGCCCGGCCCGCGGCGCTGCACGACGCCCGCGTGCCGCCCCTCGGTCCCGTCGAGCAGGAACTCCCCGCCCGCGACGACGTCGTTGAGCCGCCCGGCGTCGACGAGGAAGACCGGTGCGCTCACCGGCCCGTGAGCTTGTCGCGCAGCTTGGAGAACACGCCCGGGTGGGCGGCCGCGAGCCGCGCCTCGGGGCGCTCCTCGCCGCGCAGCGCGGCGAGCCGCCGCAGCAGCTCCGCCTGCTCGTCGTCGGCGGGCGTGGGCACCTGGACCTCGACGTGCACGTGCAGGTCGCCGCGGCCTCCCACGTGCAGGTGGCCGACGCCCAGCCCCTTGAGCGTGACGACCTGCCCGGGCTGGGTGCCGGGCCGCAGGTCGACCTCGCGCTCGCCGTCGAGCGTCTCCATGGTGAGCACCGTGCCGAGCGCCGCCGCCGTCATGGGGACCTGCAGGGTCGCGTGCAGGTCGTCGCCCTTGCGCACGAACGTCTCGTGCTTGCGCTCGCGCACCTCGAGGTAGACGTCGCCGGCAGGGCCGCCCGCGGGGCCGACCTCGCCCTGGCCCGTGAGCTTGATGCGCGTGCCGGTGTCGACGCCCGCCGGCACGTCGACGGACAGCGTGCGCCGCGAGCGCACGCGCCCCTCGCCCGCGCACTCGGTGCACGGCTCGGGGATGACCGTGCCGAACCCGTGGCACGCCGCGCACGGCTGCGTCGTCATGACCCGGCCGAGGAACGACTGCGCGACGCGCTGCACCGAGCCGCGCCCGCCGCAGACGTCGCACGTGCGGGGCGACGTGCCCGGGCGGCAGCACGTGCCGCCGCACGTGGGGCACAGCACCGCGGTGTCGACCTGGATCTCGCGGTGCACGCCGAACGCGGCCTCGGCGAGGTCGAGGTCGAGGCGCACGAGCGCGTCCTGGCCGCGCCGCGCGCGCGGCGCGGGACCGCGGGGCGCACCGCCGCCGGCGGCGCCGAAGAACGTCTCGAAGATGTCCTGGAACCCGAAGCCGCCGCCCATGCCGCCGCCAGGCGACGACGGGTCGGCGCCCATGTCGTACGCGCGCCGCTTGTCGGGGTTGCCGAGCACGTCGTACGCGCGCGACACGTCCTTGAACCGCTCCTCGGTGGCGGCGTCCGTCCCCGCGACGTCGGGGTGCAGCTCGCGTGCGAGCTTGCGGTACGCCTTCTTGATCTGCTCGGGCGTCGCGTCGCGCGCGACGCCCAGGATCTCGTAGTAGTCGGTCACGTGGCGTGGTGCTCGCTTCCTGCTCGTGCGTGGCGTGGACGGGCCTGCGCGGGGCGCCGGACGGCGCGTGCGCGGCGCGCCGTCAGCCCGCGAGGATCCGGGTCAGGTACCGGGCGACGGCACGCACCGCCGCCATGGTCTGGGGGTAGTCCATGCGCAGCGGGCCGACCGACCCGAGCACGGCGACCGACGACCCGTCGCCGCCGTAGCCGCTGGTGACGATGCTGGTCTCCGCGAGGCCCTCGTGCTGCGTCTCGCGCCCGATGCGCACCGCGACGCCCGAGGCGTCCTCGGCCATCTCCGACAGCAGCCGCAGCAGCACGACCTGCTCCTCGAGCGCCTCGAGGACCGGGCCGAGGGTGTGCGCGAAGTCGGCGCCAGCGCTGCGCGCGAGGTGCGAGGCGCCGGCGACGACCACGCGCTCCTCGCTCTCCTGCGCCAGGGTCTCGGAGACCACCGCGACGACGGCGCGCACGAGGTCGCCGCCCGCGGGCGTGAACTCCGCCGCGAGGTCCTGCAGCGCGCCGTCCAGCTCGGCCAGCCGCATGCCGGCGGCCGCGACGTTGAGGCGCACGCGCAGCCGCGCGACGACCGACTCGTCGAGGTCCTCGCGGAGCTCGAGCGTGCGCTGCTCGACGCGCCCGGTGGTCGTGATGATGACGACCAGCAGGTGCCGCGCGCCGACGGGCACGAGCTCGACGTGCCGCAGGGCCGAGCGCCGCAGCGACGGGTACTGCACGACCGCGACCTGGTGGGTCAGCTGCGCGAGCAGCCGCACGGCGCGGTCGATGACGTCGTCGAGGTCGACCGCCTCCTCCAGCAGCAGGCCGATCGCGCGCTTCTCGGCCGCCGAGAGCGGCTTGACGCCCGAGAGCTGGTCGACGAACACGCGGTAGCCGAGGTCGGTGGGCACGCGACCGGCCGAGGTGTGCGGCTGGACGATGAGCCCGGCGTCCTCGAGCGCGGCCATGTCGTTGCGGATCGTCGCCGGCGACACGCCGAGCGCGTGCCGCTCCGTGAGCGCGCGCGACCCGACCGGCTCGCGCGTCGCGACGTAGTCCTCGACGATCGCGCGCAGCACGTCCAGCCGACGGTCCTCGCTCATCTCGCCTCCTCCGTCGCCCGTGCGCCCACCCGTGCGGGGGGCGCCCCGCGGCCCGTGACGTAGCACTCGCCCGGACCGAGTGCCAATTCTACGCGGTCCCTCCGGCGGGACCACGGCGAGGCAGCGCGTCACCCGTCACGTCCCGCACGGACCTCCTAGAGTCTCCCGCGTGACCCACGACCGCTACGGCTCCGACGTGCTGTCGTCGGACCGCTCCGCCCCGCGCACCGCGCACCACCGCCCGCCGCGCACGGCGCGCGACCAGCCGGCCGAGCACGGCCTCGTCGTCGAGGACGTCGAGACCGGCTGGGTCGGCGCGGTCGTGCGGGTCGAGAAGTCCGGCGGGCAGCACGTCGTCGTGCTCGAGGACCGGCGGGGCCGCACGCGGACCTTCCGGCTCGGCCCGGGTTTCTGGGTCGACGGCGAGCCCGTCGTCCTCACCGCGCCCGTGACGTCCCGCGCGCCCGCCCGGCCGACCCGCACCGCGTCCGGGTCGGTCGCCGTGCCCGACGCACCGGCGCGCGTCGCGCGGGGCTCACGCATCTGGGTCGAGGGCAAGCACGACGCCGAGCTCGTCGAGAAGGTGTGGGGCGACGACCTGCGCGTCGAGGGCGTCGTGGTCGAGCTGCTCGACGGCGTGGACCACCTCGCCGACGCGCTGCGCGAGTTCCGGCCGAGCGCCGACCGGCGCGTCGGCGTGCTGGTGGACCACCTCGTGCCGGGGTCGAAGGAGAGCCGGATCGCCGCCGAGGCCGTCCGCGGCGTGCCCGCGGGCAGCGTGCTGGTGCTGGGGCACCCGTACGTCGACGTGTGGCAGGCCGTGCGCCCCGAGCGGCTCGGGCTCACGTCGTGGCCCACGATCGAGCGCGGCACCGAGTGGAAGCGCGGGATCCTGCGCGAGCTCGGGTGGCCGGCCGCCGAGCAGGCGGACGTCGCGCGCGCGTGGCAGCGGATCCTGCGCTCGGTGCGCTCGTACGCGGACCTCGAGCCGAGCCTGCTGGGACGCGTCGAGGAGCTCATCGACTTCGTCACCGCCTGACACGACCCGGCACGACGAGGCCCGCCCGGGGAGCCCGGGCGGGCCTCGTGCCGTGCACCTTGGCCGTCAGGCCGCGATCTGCCCGTTCGTCACGCGGCGGTACGCGTACGCGGAGAACAGCGCGGCGACCGGGCCGGCGACCAGCACGCCGACGAAGCAGGCGATGATGCCCACCACGACGATCGCGATGGCGACGAGCACCACGAGCACCGAGGACCCGACGTTGCGGGTCTGCAGCTGCACCGACTCGCGGATCGCGTCGATCGCGCCGAGGTTGCGGTCGACGATCAGGTGGTAGCCGAAGAACACGAAGTACGTGATGGCGATCTGCGCGAGCGCGCCGAAGAACGGGATGAACGTGAGGACCCCGTTGGCGACCGCGAGCAGCAGGCCCAGCACGAACACCTGGGCCACGTGCGAGAAGTCGAACATGTCGGCCAGCGACACCGGACGCCCGGCCGTGACCTTGAGCGCGGTGCCGATGACGGCGGCGCTGAACAGCGACCCCAGCAGGATCGTCACGGCCGTGACGACCGCACCCGCGATGCCGGCCGAGGCCAGCGCGAAGCCGGCGCCGACGCCGCTGCCGTCGCGGCCGATCAGCGAGCCGAAGCCGCCGAAGATGCCCGACACGAGCGACGTCACGACGCTGATGCCGATGAACCACAGCAGCGTGCCGACCAGGAACGTCACCCAGTTCTGACCGAACTTGGAGAACGCCCACGAGAAGCCGTTGCCGATGTCGACCTGGCCCGGTGCCGGCGCGTACGGCTGGCCGTAGGGCTGCTGGCCGTAGGGCTGACCCGCCGGCTGGCCGTACGGCGACGCCGGCGGCGTGGTGCCGTACCCCGGGGGCGGCGGGTAGGCGCCGCCCGGGGCGGGGTGGGCGCGCCCGGCTGCGGCGCGGCGGGCGGCACGTCGCCGCCCGGCTGGCCGTGGCCCGGCGGGGGCGGCGGCACGTCGCGGCCGTCCTCGTCGCGGGGCGGCACGCCCCCGGTGTTCTCGCTCATCAAGGACCCTCCAGGTCACAGGAAGGGACGTGGGCCGTCCCGCGGGTCAGAGAACCGAAACGCGACAGAACGTGTCAAGTCCAGAAGTCCCGATCCCGCCACGTGCAGCCGTCCGCACCTGTACGCTACGCGCGGACTTCACCCCCTGCGACCGGAGCACCCACGTGACCCACCCCGCCGACGGACCACCGGCCTGGGGCCCGCCGCCACCCGCCCCGCCGCTGCGGCCCGACGAGGAGCGCACGTGGGCGATCCTGGCGCACGTGCTCCCGCTGCTCGGCCTCGGCTTCGTGCCGCCGCTCGTCGTGTGGCTCGTCTTCCGCGGCCGCGGGCCGTTCCTCGAGCACCACGCCAAGGAGTCGCTCAACTTCCAGCTCGCGTCGCTCGTCGCCCTCGCCCTGGCGGCCGTCGTGGCCGTCGTGACGTTCGGGCTGCTGTCGCCCGTGCTGCTCGGCGTGCTCGTGGCGTGGGTCGTGCTCGGCGTCCTCGCGGCCGTCGCCGCGAGCCGCTGGGAGTGGTACCGCTACCCGCTGACGATCCGCTTCGTCCCCTGACGGCGACGCCGCCGGTCCGTGGCGGGTCCGGCGAGCGCCGGCACCGGGGCGGACGGCGCGTCAGACGACGAGCGCGCGCACTACGGCGTCGGCCAGCAGCCGCCCGCGACGCGTGAGGACGACCCGGCGCTCGCCGTCGGCACCCAGCGCGGCGCGGCCGTCGACCAGGCCGTCCGCGACGAGCCCCGCGACCGCGGCCCGTGCGGCGGGCTCGAGGTCGGCGACCGGCAGCCCCTCGGCGACGCGCACGCCCAGCATGACGCGCTCGAGCTGCGCGGTGCCCGCGTCGACGAGCTCGCGGCCCGCGGCCGGGCTCAGCCCGCGTCCCAGCCGGTCCGCGTAGGCGCGCGGGTGCTTGACGTTCCACCACCGCACGCCGCCGACGTGGCTGTGGGCGCCCGGGCCGATCCCCCACCAGTCGTCCCCGCGCCAGTACCCGAGGTTGTGCTGCGACGCGTCCGCGGGCGTGCGGGCCCAGTTGCTCACCTCGTACCAGCGCAGCCCGGCGGCCGTGAGCAGGTCGTCGACGAGCTCGTACTTGGTCGCCTGGTCGTCCTCGTCGGGCAACGTCAGCTCGCCGCGGCGCACCTGCACCGCCATGCGCGTGCCGGGCTCGACGACCAGCGCGTACGCGCTGACGTGGTCGACCCCGGTGCTCAGCGCGACGTCGACCGAGCGCCGCCAGTCGTCGAGCGACTCCCCCGGCGTGCCGTAGATGAGGTCGAGCGACACCCGCAGCCCCGCGTCGCGCGCCCACCGCACGACGTCCGGGACCCGCGCGGGGTCGTGCGTGCGCTCGAGCGTCGCGAGCACGTGCGGCACGGCCGACTGCATGCCGAACGACACGCGCGTGACGCCGCCCGCCGCGAGGCGCGCGAGCCCCTCGGGCGTCACCGAGTCGGGGTTGGCCTCGGTCGTGACCTCGGCACCGGGCGCGAGCCCCCACGTGTCGCGCACGCCGGCCAGCAGGCGCGCGAGGTCGTCGACCGGCAGCAGCGTCGGCGTGCCGCCGCCGACGAACACGGTCGACACCGCGCGGTGCGGCACGCCCGCGTCGCGCAGCACGCGGTCGGCGAGCGCGACCTCGCCGAGCGCGGTCGACGCGTAGGCGTCGAGGCTCGCGCCACCGCCCAGCTCGGTCGCGGTGTAGGTGTTGAAGTCGCAGTACCCGCAGCGCACGGCGCAGAAGGGCACGTGCAGGTAGACGCCGAACCGGCGCGCGTCGGCACCGGCCGCCGCCGACGCGGGCAGCGTGCCGTCGGGCGGTGCGGGGTCGCCGTCGGGCAGCGCCGGGCTCACGCGGCGCCGCCCTCGACGGGCGCCGTCGCGCTCACTTCTTCTTCGCGTCCTTGGCGTCCTTGCCGCCGCTGCCGCCGTCGGACGAGAGCGCGGCGATGAAGGCCTCCTGCGGCACGTCGACCCGACCGATGGTCTTCATGCGCTTCTTGCCCTCCTTCTGCTTCTCGAGCAGCTTGCGCTTGCGGCTGATGTCGCCGCCGTAGCACTTGGCGAGGACGTCCTTGCGCATCGCGCGGATGGTCTCGCGCGCGATGATCCGCGAGCCGATCGCGGCCTGGATCGGCACCTCGAACTGCTGGCGCGGGATGAGCTCCTTGAGCTTGGCCGTCATCATGACGCCGTACGCGTACGCCTTGTCCTTGTGGACGATCGCGCTGAACGCGTCGACCTGCTCGCCCTGCAGCAGGATGTCGACCTTCACGAGGTCGGCGGCCTGGTCGCCGGTCGTGTCGTAGTCGAGGCTCGCGTACCCGCGCGTGCGCGACTTGAGGTGGTCGAAGAAGTCGAACACGATCTCGGCGAGCGGCAGCAGGTAGCGCATCTCGACGCGGTCCTCGGACAGGTAGTCCATGCCCTGCAGGTCGCCGCGCCGCGACTGGCACAGCTCCATGATCGTGCCGACGAACTCCGACGGCGTCAGGATCGTGGCCTTGACGACCGGTTCGCGGACCTCGCGGATCTTGCCCGCGGGGAACTCGCTCGGGTTCGTCACGACGACCTCGGTGCGGTCCTCGAGCGTGACGTCGTAGACGACGTTCGGCGCGGTCGAGATGAGGTCGAGGTCGAACTCGCGCTCGAGCCGCTCGCGCACGATCTCGAGGTGCAGCAGGCCGAGGAACCCGACACGGAAGCCGAAGCCGAGCGCGACCGACGTCTCGGGCTCGTAGTTCAGCGCGGCGTCGTTGAGCTTGAGCTTGTCGAGCGCGTCGCGCAGCGCCGGGTAGTCGGACCCGTCGATCGGGTACAGGCCCGAGAAGACCATGGGCTTGGGGTCGGAGTACCCGCCCAGCGCCTGGTCCGCGGGCTTGGCCGCGTTCGTCACGGTGTCGCCGACCTTCGACTGGCGCACGTCCTTCACGCCGGTGATGAGGTAGCCGACCTCGCCGACGCCCAGGCCCTTGGTCGGCACGGGCTCGGGCGCGATGACGCCGATCTCGAGGAGCTCGTGCGTCGCGCGCGTCGACATCATGACGATGCGCTCGCGCGGGTCGAGTCGGCCGTCGACGACACGGACGTAGGTGACGACGCCGCGGTAGGTGTCGTACACGGAGTCGAAGATCATCGCGCGGGCCGGCGCGTCGGCGTCGCCGACCGGCGCCGGCACGGTCTGCACGATCCGGTCGAGGAGCGCCTCGACGCCCTCGCCGGTCTTGCCGGACACCTTGAGCACGTCGGCCGGGTCGCCGCCGACGAGCCCGGCGATCTCCTCGGCGTACTTCTCGGGCTGCGCGGCCGGCAGGTCGATCTTGTTGAGCACGGGGATGATCTGCAGGTCGTTCTCGAGCGCGAGGTAGAGGTTCGCGAGCGTCTGCGCCTCGATGCCCTGCGCGGCGTCGACGAGCAGCACGGCGCCCTCGCACGCGGCGAGCGAGCGCGAGACCTCGTACGTGAAGTCGACGTGGCCGGGCGTGTCGATCATGTTGAGCGCGTACGGCGTGCCGTCGAGCTCCCACGGCATGCGCACGGCCTGCGACTTGATCGTGATGCCGCGCTCGCGCTCGATGTCCATGCGGTCGAGGTACTGCGCGCGCATGGCGCGCGCCTCGACGACGCCCGTGAGCTGCAGCATGCGGTCGGCGAGCGTCGACTTGCCGTGGTCGATGTGCGCGATGATGCAGAAGTTGCGCAGCAGCTCGGGCGCGGTCGCCGACGGGCGGATCCGCGCGGCGGCGGTGGCGGACGGGATGGGCAACTCGGCGTTCTCCGGCTTCTGGACGGGCTCGACGGGCGCTCGCGCCGACGGCGCTCGACCACGCGCGCGGCGTGATCACGACGGTCGGTGGCGGCCCCGGCCCTGTCGGGGTGTCGGTGGCGGGCAGCACCATGGTCCCATGACGGACGCCCTGGGCCACCCACCCGTCGCGACGACGGCCGTGCTGGCGGATCTGCAGGACCGGTTCCTCGCGTCGGTGCGCGAGGTCGACGCCGAGGTGCGCGTGCCCTGGTGCGGCCGCTGGCGCGTGCGGAACCTCGTCGAGCACCTGGGTCGGATCCACCACTGGGCGGCCGGGCAGGCGCGCCGCCGCCAGGAGACGTCGCTCGGCCGCGGGCCGTTCGTGCTCGACGCGTTCTACGCCGCGCAGGCCGCCGAGCTGCGCGAGACGCTCGCCGGGCTCGACCCCGACGCGCCGGCGTGGACGCTGGACGACTCCGGGGTCGTCCGGTTCTGGCACCGCCGTCAGGTGCACGAGACGCTCGTGCACCTGTGGGACCTGCGCGCGGCCGGCGGCCTGCCGCTCGACGTGGCGCCCGCGCTCTGGGCCGACACGGTCGACGAGGTCGTCACGGTCATGCACCCGCGCCAGGTGGCCCTGGGGCGCGCACCCGGGCTGCCGGGGCGGGTGCGGCTCGTGGCCGACGACGCGCACGGCACGTGGGACACGACGGCGGCACCCGACGCGCCCGCGGAGCCGTCGGTCATCGTCCACGGGCCCGCCGAGCGGCTCGCGCTGCTGCTGTGGGGCCGCACGACGCCCGCCGACGCCGCGCTGGCCGTCACGGGCGACCGCGCCGCGCTCGACGCGGCGCTCGCGGGGCGGATCACGCCGTGACGCGCGCCGAGGAGCGGCCGGTCACGCCTCGCGCGTGATCCGCACCCGCACCACGAGGTCCTGCGTCTGCGCGCCCGCGTAGATGCCGCGCAGGGGCGCGACGTCGTCGTAGCAGCGTCCGCGCGCGAGGACCACGTGGTGCTCGCCCGCCGGCACGCGGTTGGTCGGGTCGTAGCCGTACCACTCGCCGGCCCACCACTCGACCCACGCGTGCGACTCCCCCGTGACGGTCGTCCCGACCTCGCCCGACGAGTCCGGGTGCAGGTACCCCGAGACGTACCGCGCGGGCACGCCGATCGCGCGCAGCGCACCGAGCGCGAGGTGCGCCATGTCCTGGCACACGCCCGTCCGGCTCGCCCACGCCTCGGCCGCCGGCGTGTGCACGGTGGTGACCCCGGGGATGTACTCCATCTCGTCACGCAGCGCGCGGCACACCGCCTCCGCGGCCGCCGCCGGCTCGAGCCCCTCGGCCGCGGACCGCGCGAGCGCGACGACGTCGTCGGGGACGTCGGTGGCGTCGGTCGTGCCGAGGTGCTCCGCGAGCCGGTCGCGCACCTCGGGCCCGTGCAGCACGTCCCACGCGACCGACTGCGACGGCGCCGGGCGCTCGGCCACCTCGACGACGTGCTCGGCCGTCAGCACGAGCGAACGGTGCGGCGCGATCACCTCGAACGCGGTGACGTGCGTGCCCCAGTAGTCGCGGAAGTCGTGCGACCACGTCTGCGGCTGGATCTCGAGCCGTGTCTCCAGCACCGACTGGCCCGGCAGCGACAGCGGCGTCATGCGCGCCTCGTTGTACGACGCGACGACCGGGTCGGCATACCGGAACGTCGACGTGTGGACGATCCGCAACCTGCTCACAGCGCCTCCCCGACCCACGTCAGCTCCGCCCCGGACGGGAAGTACCGCGCCCGGATCGCGTCGGACGCCGCCGAGCACGCCCGCTGCACGAGCTCCATCTCGCGCGGGAGGTCGTCGAGGACCTCCAGCAGCGGCCGGTACTCGAGGTTCGAGCGCACGTGCCCGATGTGCCGGCGCGCGTCGTCGATGCCGGCGCGGTCCGCGACGGGCTCGAGCGCCGTGAGCGAGGCCTCCGCCTCGTTGAGCGCGTACACGATGGACCGCGGGAACAGCCGGTCGAGCAGCAGGAAGCCCGCGGCACGCTCGTCGGACGCCGTGCCGCGGTACGTCCGCAGGAACGCCTCGTGCGCACCGCACGAGCGCAGCAGCGTCGACCACCCCGGGCCGGCGGACCCGAGCAGCGCGCGCGTCGTCAGCAGACGGGCGGTCATGTCGGCGCGCTCGATCGCGCGGCCCAGCACCAGGAAGTGCCACGTCTCGTCGCGCGACGTGGTGGACTCCACGATCCCCGCGACGATCGCGGCCCGCTCGCGCACCCACGTGAAGTAGTCGTGCGGTCGTGCCGGCCGCATCTGCGAGGGCAGCTGGTTCCAGCTCGCGTTGAGGCACTCCCAGAGCTCGGTCGAGACGATCTCGCGCGCGCGCCGCGCGTTCTCGCGCGCCGCGACCAGCGCACCGGCGATCGACGACGGCGAGAACCTGTCGTACCCGAGCACGTCGAGCACGTGCTCGCGCCCCACCTCGACGTGGTCCGGCGGCGCCGGGCGGTCCATCACGGACAGCAGCGAGCGGCAGGCCAGGTCCTCCTCGGCCCACGGGTCCTCGAGCAGGATCTGCACGTGGACGTCGAGCAGGCGCGCCGTGTCGTCGGCGCGCTCGACGTAGCGGCCGATCCAGAACAGCGACTCCGCGATGCGGCTCAGCACGTCGTCCCCCCGACCGCGAGCGTCTGCTGCTGCTGCATGACCTGCACGCGCCGGTCCGACGGGTTCGAGTCGATCGGGACCGACGCGTCCTTCGGCACGGTCTGCGGCACCGTCTGCCCCGTGCCGGGCGCGCGGCGCGGCACGCGCCCCCCGAGCACCCAGGTGTCCTTCGACCCGCCGCCCTGCGACGAGTTCACGACGAGCTGCCCCTCCGGCAGCGCGACGCGCGTCAGCCCGCCGGGCAGCACGTAGACCGACTCGCCGTCGTTGACGGCGAACGGCCGCAGGTCGACGTGCCGGGGCCGCAGACCGTCCTCGACGAGCGTGGGCACGGTCGACAGCTGCACGACCGGCTGCGCGATCCAGCCGCGGGGGTCCTCGCGGAGCCGCCCGCGCAGCTCGTCCAGCTCGGATCGCGTCGCCCGCGGCCCCACCACGAGCCCCTTGCCCCCGGAGCCGTCGACGGGCTTGACCACGAGCTCGTGCAGGCGGTCGAGGACCTCCTCGAGCGCGCCGGGGTCCTCCAGGCGCCACGTGTCGACGTTCGGCAGGATCGGGTCCTCGCCCAGGTAGTACCGGATGAGGTCCGGCACGTAGGTGTACAGCAGCTTGTCGTCCGCGACCCCGTTGCCGACGGCGTTCGCGAGCGTCACCGTGCCGAGCCGCGCGCACGTCATGAGGCCCGGGCAGCCCAGCAGCGAGTCCGAGCGGAAGACCACCGGGTCGAGGAACTCGTCGTCGACGCGGCGGTAGATCACGTCGACGCGGCGGCGGCCCCGCGTGGTGCGCATCCACACGCGTCCGCCCGCGACGTACAGGTCACGCCCCTCGACGAGCTCGACGCCCATGGTGCGCGCGAGCAGCGTGTGCTCGAAGTACGCCGAGTTGTACACGCCCGGCGTCAGCACCACGACGGTCGGGTCGTCGACGCCCGCCGGTGCCGCCGCCATGAGCGCGGCGAGCAGCCGCCGCGAGTAGTCGACGACCGGCCGGATCCGCAGCGTCGCGAACAGCTCGGGGAACGTCTGGGCCATCGCCCGGCGGTTCGACAGCACGTAGCTGACGCCCGACGGGACGCGGACGTTGTCCTCCAGCACCCGCCACCCGCCCAGCGAGTCGCGCACGAGGTCGATCCCCGACACGTGCACGCGCACGCCGTTGGGCGGCTCGACGCCACGTGCGGCGCGGTGGAAGTGCGTCGAGGACACGACGACCGAGCGCGGCACGACGCCGTCGGCGACCGCCTTCTGCGGGCCGTACACGTCGGCGAGGAACGCCTCGAGCGCACGCACCCGCTGCGAGACCCCGGGCGCGACGTGCTCCCACTCGTCGCCCGCGAGCACGCGCGGCACGACGTCGAGCGGGAACGGCCGCTCCTCGCCCGCGAAGTCGAAGGTCACGCCCTGCTTGAGGTACGAGCGCGCGAGCGTGTCGGCCCGGGCCCGCAGCTCGCCCGCCGAGAGCTGCGCGAGCGCCGAGTGCACCTGCCGGTACGCCGCGCGGGCCTCGCCCTCCGGCCCGATCATCTCGTCCCACGCGGTCCCCGCCGGGTAGTCGTCGAAGAGGTCCGCCATGCCGCGAATGTAGCCGGACCGTGTCAACGTCGCGTTACGGGACGCACCGCTCACCCCTAGGCTCCTGGACGTGCGCACCGGACGACTGGCGGGACTGCTGCGGCAGGCCACGCGTGCCCTGCTCGCGCCGACGCGCGAGCGGGCGCCGCAGACCCGACCCGGCCCTTCCGCGCCGTCCGCGGGAGGCGCGGCGGCCACGCCGCCGGGCGGGGGCGTCCGACCCGCGTACGCGCCGCGCGACGACGGCCGGCCCGACCCCGGCGAGGTCGTCTGGACGTGGGTGCCCTACGAGGAGGACGCCACGCGCGGCAAGGACCGCCCCGTCCTCGTGCTGGCCGTCGAGGGCCCCGTGATCGTCGCGCTCATGCTCACGAGCAAGGACCACGACCGCGACGCCGCGGACGAGGCACGGCACGGCCGGACGTGGCTCGACGTCGGCACGGGCGCGTGGGACCCCCGCGGGCGGCCGAGCGAGGTCCGGCTCGACCGCGTGCTGCGCCTGCCCGCCGACGCGGTGCGCCGCGAGGGCGCCGCGCTCGACCGGCGGCGCTACGACGCCGTGGTGCGCGCCGCCGCACGGCTGCACGGCTGGTAGCATCGTCAGTTGCGTGTCCGCTCCGGGTCGGTGTGGACACACGCGCAGGCCTTTCCCGAGGGTGTCCCCACGCCCCAGTCCCGGCGCTGCGCACGCCCTCTACGACCTGTCAGATCGCTTCGGCGAACACAAAGAGAGTCCACACGTGGCGAACATCAAGTCCCAGATCAAGCGCATCCGCACGAACGAGAAGGCCCGGCTGCGGAACAAGGCCGTCAAGTCGGAGCTGAAGACGTACGTGCGTCGCGTCCGCGAGGCCGTCGCCGGTGGCGACAAGGAGGCTGCCGCGACCGCGCTCACGGTCGCCTCGCGCAAGCTCGACAAGGCCGTGTCGAAGGGCGTGATCCACGCCAACCAGGCCGCGAACCGCAAGTCGGCGCTCGCGAAGGCCGTCAACGGCCTCTGAGCCCGCCGCGCAGCTTCCACCTGCGCGCACGGTCACCTCGCGGTGACCGCACGAACGCCGGAAGGGCGGCACCCCCGCGGGGGTGCCGCCCTTCCGGCGTTCGTGCGTCGGGGCAGCCTCAGCTCTCCAGCGCCCACGTCTCGCGCGGCACGCCCGCCGGGACCGACGGCTGGAAGCCGGCCTCGCGCAGCGCACGGTCGAAGGCCCGGGCCGCGGCCTCGACGTCACCGCGCCGCAGGTACCGGTCGCCCAGGTCACGCCAGACGCCCGCCGAGTGCCGGGTCGCCGCCATCATGCCGAGCATGTCGGCGCCGCGCTGGTACGCGTCGGCCGCCCCGTCGTGGTCGCCCTGCGCGTCGAGCACGTCGCCGAGCGCGATCCGGGCCGTGGCCGCCTCCAGACGCGGCGCGTCCCCCAGACCCGCGAGCGCCGCCCGCGCGTCCGTCTCGGCCGCGGCACGGTCGCCGAGCAGCAGGTGCGCGCGCGAGCGCTCGACCTGCAGCCGCGCGACGTCGAGCGCCGACCCGACCGCCGTCAGCCCCGGCTCGGCCCGCTCGATCTGCTCAAGCGCGCCACGCGGGTCCGCCGGGTCCGAACGCAGCAGGAGCCACGCGTAGTTGACGCGCAGCCGCGGCAGGTCGCGGTCCGGCTCACCCTCCGAGAGCAGTGCGAGCGCGCGCTCGGTGTAGCGCTGCGCGAGCTCGTAGTCACGACGCTGCTCCGCGACGAGCGCGGCGTTCCAGTAGACGCTGCCACGCCCCCGGGGGGTGCCGAGCGACTCGGCGAGCCGCACGAGCTCGGCCGCGCGGTGCGTCGCGTAGAGCAGGTCCCCCCGCTCGACGTACGCCCACAGCACGGTCGACGCGAGACGCAGGTGCTCGTCGGTGCCGACGAGGTCCGCGCCGTCCAGCTCGGCGAGCGTGCGCTCCCCGACCTCGACCGCACGGTGCAGGTCCCCTGCCTCGAGGTAGCAGCCCACGAGCGCGGTCGTGAGGGTCGCCGCGCGCAGGTGGTCCGGGCGCTGCTGCGTCTCGAGGAGCAACGGCTCCAGGAGCGCGATCGCGGTCTCGAGCTCACCCAGCAGCTCGTGCGCGCGCGCGAGCGTGGTGTGCGCCTCGATGCGCAGCGTGGGCGTCACGACCGACAGGTCGAGCCCGCCGATCCGCTGGACGGTGCCGGCCGCGTCCCCGCTGGCCAGGTCCAGCCGCGCGTAGTCGAGCTCGAGTCGCGTGCGGGCCTCGTTGGGGCCGTCCTCGCCGTGCTTGAGGAACTCGAGCGTGGTGCCGAGCCGCTCGGCCAGCACGCCGAGCGCGGCGTCCGTCGGCTCGCGGTGCCCGGCCTCGATGAGGGAGATGTAGCTGGGCGAGAACGCGCTGCCCGCCAGGGCCGTCTGGGAGAGCCCAGCGGCCAACCGCGCCTCGCGGACACGGTCACCGATAGTCGTCATGAGAAGTCATTGTACGTATGACCTCTGGGTGCGCCAGACCCCATCGTCCCGGCGCGTCCACGCGGGTGCGGCGCCACGCCCGTGCGTGACGCCGCGACCCACGGATCGATCAGATCAGTGGAAGTCCTTGCAGCAGCCGCTCGCTCCACCGTTGAGCGAGGCGGACGCCGAGACGGCGGGCGTGGCGACCGCGAGCGAGCCGACGACCGCGAGAGCGGCGAGTGCGCTGGCCAGAGCCTTCATGTCGTATCTCCTGTCCGGTGTCTACGTATCTCCTGGGAACCGATGCCGACGGGCCTCCAGGCAGGCGGGCCGTCGCGGACAGGGTGACACACGGCACACCGTCGCCGCGACCCTGCGTTCACCCGGACGAGTGGTCCACGATTCCACCCGGCGGCCGAGGGATCACACGGTGCGACCTGTGGTGTCATAGTCCCCATGACATCGGACGGGCCCGACGCGGTCCTCGCGCAGCTGGGGGCGGCGGTCGACGCCGCGATCCCGCGCTCGCTCGCGCAGGCCTGGCAGGAGCACGTGGCGCACGCGCCCGTGCTCGTCGCGCGCCAGGGCATCTACTCGACGCACGGCCGCCCCTTCGCCTACCAGCTGTCGTACCGCGGCCCGGGTCTCCACCCCGAGCTCGCGCGGGAGTGGGGCCCCCTCGAGCACGAGCAGGCCACCGACCACGTGCTCGGCGCCACGTTCGGTCGCGCCGACCTGGAGCGCGTCGCGCACGGGCGGCTGCTGTTCGTGCGCTGCCCCCGCGCCCACCTGGTCGGGGACCTCGCGGTGCCGCACCGTCCGGACCGGCTCGTCATCGAGGTGAGCGCGACCGCCGACGTCGACGCGGCGGCCCTCGCCGGGCTGCGCCGGCTGCGGGAGGAGGGCTTCCGCATCGCGATCCCCGCGTTCGCGGACCGCCCCGAGCAGCGACGCCTGCTCCCCCACGCCGACTTCGTCAAGATCGACGTCCGCGACCTCGACGTCGAGGGCCACCCCGTCGTGCGGGTCGCGCGGTCGTTCGGCGCGATGCTCGTGGCCGAGTACGTCGAGACCGCGGACGAGCTGCGGCAGGCGCGCGACCTCGGGTTCACGCTGTTCCAGGGCAACCTCATCGAGCGCGCGGGCGTGCTGGACCGGGCCGACGACAGGCCCGTCGGCAGCGACGCCGGGCGGCAGCAGGGCGGACGACCCTTCCGCCCGTGACCTCGGGCGGGTGAATCCCGCACGCCACCGAGTCATGCCTCGCGCAGCGGTCCGTGACGCGCGGACGCGCACGACGGGCCGCTCGCAGCCCGCCGCCGCCCCGGGACGTGACGCCTCCGCAGACCTCAGCGGTCGACGGCGGCGGCGACGCGGAGCACGGCACGCTCGACCGCGAACCGCGGGTCTCGTCCTTCGCCCTTGACCTCGGCGTCGGCCTGCGCGACCGCCGAGATGGCGACCGCGAGACCCTCGGGCGTCCACCGCCGCAGGTCCTGCGCCGCGCGGTCGACCTGCCACGGCGCCATGCCGAGCTCCCGCGCAGCAGCCGCTCCCCTGCCGCGGACCGCACCGACCTTCGCGAGCGTCCGCAGGCGTGCCGCGACGGCGGCGACGATCGGGACCGGGTCCAGCCCTGTCGCGAGCGCGTGCCGCAGCAGGGCGACGGCCTTGCCCGCGTCGCCCGCGACGGCGGCGTCGGCGACCTGGAAGCCCGTGGCCTCCACGCGCCCCCCGTGGTACCGCTGCACCGCCTCCTCGCCGATGAGGCCCGTGGTGTCGGCGACGAGCTGCGCGCACGCGGCCGCGAGCTCGCGCAGGTCGGAGCCCACGGCGTCGACGAGGGCGCGCACGCCCCGGGCGTCGGCCCGGCGCCCGGCACGCCTCAGCTCGTCCTGCACGAACGCCGACTTGTCGGCGTCGGTCTTGACGGGGTCGCACGCCACGGTCGGCACCTGGGCCCGCTTCGCGGCGTCGAGGAGGCGCTTGCCGCGCTGCCCGCCTCCGTGGCGGAGCACCACGACGACGTCGGGCACGGGGTCGGCGAGGTACGCCTCGGCGTCGAGCAGGAGCGCGTCCCCGGCGCGCTCGACGCCCTCGACGAGCACGACCTTGCCCTCGGCGAAGAGCGACGGGCTGGTGAGGACCGTGAGCTCTCCCGCCGCGTAGGTCGCGGCGTCGACGCGCGTCACCTCGACGTCGGGGTCCGTCTCCCGCACGCGCGCGACGATCCGCTCGCTCGCGCGCTCGGACAGGAGCGCCTCGGCGCCGCTGACGAGCACGACCGGTGCGGGCTCGGCCTGCGACCACGGCACCCCGGCGGTGCCACCGCCGCGACCCGATCGCGCGGAGGTGCCACGGGAGGATCGAGCGGGGGCTGCCACGGGTCCAGCCTGCCAGACCCCGACGACACCGCCGCGCGCCGTCCGGTCACCCGTGCCGGGGCCGCACGAGCGCGGCCACCGCCACGACCACGAGGACCGCGCTCGCGGCCCCGACCGGACCGGGCCACCACGCCAGACCCGCGGCGGGCAGCCGCGCGACCCACCTCGCCACCGCCGCCACCCACCAGCACGCCGCGCCCGCGACCGCGGCGAGCGCCGCGCCGCCGGGTGGCCACACGGTCGCGACGAGCGCGGCGAGCAGCCCCAGCACGGTCGCGGGCGCGATCGCGGGCACCACGGCGAGGTTGGCGAGCACGGCCCACGGCCCGAACGTGGGCCACACCGCCAGCGCGACCGGCAGGCACCCGACCTGGGCGGCCACGGGTGCCGCGAGCAGGCCGGCGGCGTCCCGGCCGCACAGCGGGGCGAGCCGTTCGACGAGCGGGCGCGCGAGCAGCACGAGGCCCGCCGTCGCCGCGACCGACAGCCCGAAGCCCACGTCGACGGCGAGCCACGGGTCGGCCACCAGCAGCACCACGACCGCCGTGGCGAGCGCCGCGGGTCCCACGGAGCGGCGTCCCACGACGAGCCCGAGCAGACCGACGCCTCCCATCACGGCCGCCCGCACGACGCTCGGCTGCGGTCCGACGACGAGCAGCATCAGACCACCGGCCGCCGCGACCGCGGCCGCACGGACCACGAGCGGTGCCCGCAGCGCGCCGGCGAGCGCGAGGACCAGCGCACCCACGATCGCGAAGTGCGCGCCCGACACGGCCGTCACGTGCGTCAGCCCGGCGGTGCGCATCGCCGCCACCAGGTCCTCGGGCACGGCGCGCGTGTCGCCGACCGTCACGGCGGGCAGCAGGCCGCGCACGTCGGGCGGCAGCGGAGCCGCCACGGACCGCGCACCGGCACGCACGCGCTCCGCCCAGGTGTGCGCGGTGCGCGGGTCCGCCGTGACCGACGCGGGCCCGCGCACGCTCAGCCGCACCGCCGCGCGTCCCGCGCGGTCGGACGGGGAGAGCGTCCCGCGCAGGCGCACGACCGCGTCGGTCGGGAGCCCGGCCGGACCGAGCGTGGTCACGGGCGCCGCGACGGCCCGCCACGCCCCGTCGACCCGCACCGCGGTGGCCGCGACGGTCACGCGCTCGCGCGGCGCGGAGCCCGCGGTGACGGCGCGCGCGTCTCCGCCGACACGTCCGACCAGCTCGACCGCGTCTCCTCGGGCGGCCGCGGCGGCGAGCACGTCGGGTTCCGCCGCCGCCCGCTGCGCACCGCCCGCGACCAGCACGGCCGCGGCGGTCGCGAGGGCGAGCGCCGCGACCCGGGCGACCCGCCCCGGCAGGCCGCGACCCGCCGCGCGCGGGGCGGGTGCGGTCGCGCGACGCCACCGGGCGCTCGACGCGCCCGCCACGCGGCCCGCCGCCGCGGCGAGCACCGCCGCAGCGGCGGCCGCCAGCAGCCAGCCCGCGCCGGTCGCCGCGGGTCGCAGGACGCCGGGCGCGAGCGTGACGACGAGCGCGGCGCCCCACGCCGCGACGGCGGGCGGCACGAGGCGCAGGTCCGCAGCGGTCGTCGCGGCCGACGGCGACGCGCTCACACGCGGACCCGCGCACGCAGGTCGGCCATGAGCGCGGGTCCGATGCCGGGGACGTCGTCGAGCTCGTCGACGCTCGTGAAGGGCGTCCGGGTGCGGTGCTCGACGATGCGACCCGCGAGCACGGGCCCGACCCCGGGGAGCTCCTGCAACGCGGTCGCGTCGGCGCGGTTCAGGTCGACGAGCCCGTCGTCCGGCGCGGAGCCGTCGGGCGCCGCGGCGAGCTGCTCGCCGACGACCGGGACGCGGAGCTGCTCGCCGTCGGTCACCGTGCGCGCGAGGTTCAGGGCGCCGAGGTCCGCGTCCGGCGTGCCGCCGCCGGCCGCGGCGAGCGCGTCGGCGACCCGGGCGCCCGCGTCGAGCCGCACGACCCCGGGGGTCCCGACCGCGCCGACCACGTGCACGACGACGCCGCCCGGTGCGGTGGCGTCCGGTGCGGGGGCCGGGCCGCTCGCACCGGACGGGACCGCCGCCCCGGGTACGGGCAGCTCGACGGCGTCGCCTCGGGGCGCCGTCGACGCCCGGAGCGCGACGCCGCCCGCCGCGAGCGCGAGCACGAGGACCGCGGCGCCGACGGTCCGCCAGGACGGTGCCCAGCGCGTGCGCGGCGGGTGCGGCGCGGGCGGGCGCTCGACCCGGTCGGCCGCGTCGGCGAGGGCGGTGGCGACGTCGGGGTGCCACGGCTCCGGGGCGACGGGCCGCGGCGTCCAGCCCGTGTCGCGACGGTCCGCGACGGGCGTCGCCGGCGGTGCCGCGAGGGCCGCGAGCCGGCGGGCGACGTCGGGCGGGACGGGGGGACGGTCGGGACGCACCGTCGCGACGCTAGGGACCGTGACCGCCGAGCGGGTGCGCCGCTCGTCCCCGCGGGAGCGAGCGGCGGGTCCGTCGTGCTGTGGGCGGCTCGCCGGGCGTCAGGCGTCGGCGACGACCACGGCCAGAAGGCCCGGGCCGACGTGCGCGGCGAGCACCGCACCGGCGTCCGCCACGACCGTCTCGACCACGCGCGCCCCCGGCGTCGCCGCGAGCCTGGCGGCGAGCGCGTCGGCGACGTCGGAGGGCCCCACGTGGTGCACGCCCACGCGTGCCGCAGGTCGCGCGGCGAGCTCGGCGGCCGCGACCTGCTCGAGCCGCTCGCGCGCCGCACGCCGCGTGCGGATCTTCTCGGCCACGACCAGCCGGCCGTCCTGCAGCGACAGCAGCGGACGCAGACCCAGGACCGTGCCGAGCGCCGCGGCACCTGCGCCGAGGCGTCCGCCGCGCCGCAGGTGGTCGAGCGAGTCCACGAGGAACCACACCTGCGTGCCGCGCGCCGCCTGCGCCGCGACGCGCGCGACCCGCTCGGCGTCCGGCCACGTCGGCGCGGCGTCGGGCTCACGGCGCGTGACCCGCGCGACCCACCGCCGGACGGCCGCCGCGCGACCGTCGGCCGGCGCCGCCGTGACGTCAGGACCGGCGAGCTCCGACGCGTCGAGCGGCGTCGCGGCGCACCGGGCCGCCGCGAGCGCCGCGAAGCCGAGACCGAGGGCGGCGCTCCGCGAGTCCACGACGCGCACCGGCACGGGGCTCACGGTCGCCGCGGTGCGTGCCGACCGGACGGTCCCCGACATCTCGCCCGACAGGTGCACCGAGACGATCTCGTGCGCGCCGGCGGCCGCCGCGCGCTCGTAGGCGGCGGCGAACGCGGACGGCGGCGGCTGCGACGTCGTCACCTTCGCGCCGCGCTCGAGCGCCTGCAGCAGCTGCTCGGGCGTGACGTCGACGCCCTCGACGTGGCGCGCGCCGTCGACGCTCACGTCGAGCGGGACGACGTGCAGCCCGACCTGCGCGGCGAGCGCGGGCGGGAGCGCCGCGGTCGAGTCGGTCACGACCGCGACGCGCGGCACCGCCGCGGCGCCCCTCGGCGTGCCGGTCAGGCCGGCACCACGTTGACGAGCTTCGGCGCCCGGACGACGACCGTGCGCACGTCGCGCCCGGCGAGCGCGCGCTGCACGCCCTCGTCGGCGAGCGCGAGCTCGCGCAGCGCGTCGTCCGTCACCGACGTCGGGACCTCGGCGCGCCCACGGACCTTGCCCTGCACCTGGAACACGCACGTGACGGTGTCCTCGACGAGGTGCTGCGGGTCGGCCTGCGGGAACGACGCGTGCACGACCGACTCGTCGTGGCCCAGGCGGGCCCACAGCTCCTCGGTGATGTGCGGCGCGACCGGCGCCGTCATGACGACGAGCGCCTCGACGGCCGCGCGCGGTGCACGCTCGAGCGTCGTCAGGTGGTTGTTGAGCACGATGAGCTTGGCGATCGCGGTGTTGATGCGCATCGCCTCCATGTCCTCGCGGACGTCGGCGATCGTGCGGTGCAGCACGCGCAGCGTCTCGGCGGACGGCGCGTCGTCGCTGACGACGAGCTCACCGGTCGTCTCGTCGACGACGTTGCGCCACAGCCGCTGCAGGAAGCGCTGCGCCCCGACGACCGCGCGCGTCTCCCACGGCCGGGACAGGTCGAGCGGACCCATCGACATCTCGTAGACGCGCAGCGTGTCGGCCCCGTACGCCTCGTACATCTCGTCGGGCGACACGGCGTTCTTCAGCGACTTGCCGATCTTGCCGTACTCGCGGTTGACGGGCTGGCCGTCCCACGTGAAGCCCGTGGGCGACGCCTCGTCCTCGACGACCTCGGCCGCGGGCACGTAGACGCCGCGCTCGTCGGTGTACGCGTAGGCCTGGATGTAGCCCTGGTTGAACAGCTTGTGGAACGGCTCGGCGCTGCGCACGTGGCCCAGGTCGTAGAGGACCTTGTGCCAGAACCGCGCGTACAGCAGGTGCAGCACGGCGTGCTCGACGCCGCCGACGTACAGGTCGACGCCGCCGGGCGAGCCCGCGGGCTGCGAGCCGTGGCCCGGGCCCATCCAGTACTCCTCGAGCGCGGGGTCGACCAGGCGGTCGTCGGCGTGCGGGTCGAGGTAGCGCAGGTGGTACCAGCACGAGCCGGCCCAGTTGGGCATGGTGTTGGCGTCGCGCCGGTAGGTCTTGGGCCCGTCGCCCAGGTCGAGCTCGACGTGCAGCCAGTCGGTGTTGCGGCCCAGCGGCGGCTCGGGCTCGGAGTCGGCGTCGTCGGGGGCGTAGGTGCGCGGCGAGAAGTCGGGGACCTCGGGCAGCTCGACGGGCAGCGCCGAGTCGGGCAGCGCGATCGGCGTGTCGTCCTCGTCGTAGACGACCGGGAACGGCTCGCCCCAGTAGCGCTGCCGGCTGAACAGCCAGTCGCGCAGGCGGTAGGTGACGGTGCGCTCGCCGACGCCCTTGGCCTCGAGCCACGCGACGATGCGCTCCTTGGCCTGCGCGACGTCGAGCCCGTCGAGGCTGATCTCGTCGTTCGACGAGCCGACGACCAGGCCGTCGTGCGTGCGCGCACCGGGCGGCGTGCCCTCGGGCGCGTCGACCGTGTAGACCACCGGCAGCCCGAACGCCTCGGCGAACTGGAAGTCGCGCTCGTCGCCCCCCGGGACCGCCATGATCGCGCCGGTGCCGTAGCCCATGAGCACGTAGTCGGCGGTGAAGACGGGCAGCAGCTCGCCGTTCACGGGGTTGACGGCCAGGTGGCCCGTGAAGACGCCGGTCTTGCGGCCCGCGTCCTGCTGGCGCTCGCGCGCCGTCTTGGCGGCGGCCTGCGCGCGGTACTCGGCGACCGCGTCGGACGGCGTCGCGTGGCCGCCGGTCCACGCGCTCGACGTGCCGTCGGGCCACGCCGCGGGCACCTCGTCGAGCAGCGCGTGTTCGGGCGCGACCACGAGGAACGTCGCGCCGAACAGCGTGTCGGGTCGCGTGGTGAAGACCTCGACCTGCTCGCCGCCCTGCACCGCGAAGCGCACGCGTGCGCCCGTCGAGCGGCCGATCCAGTGCCGCTGCATCGACTTGACCTTCTCGGGCCAGTCGATGCGCTCGAGGTCGTCGGTCAGGCGGTCGGCGTACGCCGTGATCCGCATGTTCCACTGGCGCAGGTTGCGCTGGAAGACCGGGAAGTTGCCGCGCTCGGAGCGCCCCTCGGACGTGACCTCCTCGTTGGCCAGCACGGTGCCCAGCCCGGGCGCCCAGTTCACGGGCGTGTCGGACAGGTACGCCAGGCGGCGCGAGTCGATCACGCGGCGGCGGGTCGCGGCGTCGAGGTCGGCCCACGTCGCACCCGGCGTGACGCCCTCGACGTCGGCGGGCAGCGCGCGCGTGCCGGCCTCGTACTCGGCGACCAGCTCGGCGATCGGGCGCGCGCGCCCGGTGCCGCCGTCGGGGCGCACGGCGTCCTCGTCGTACCAGGACTGGAAGATCTGCAGGAAGATCCACTGCGTCCAGCGCACGTACTCGGGGTCGATCGTCGCGAACGAGCGGCGCGGGTCGTGCGCGAGGCCCAGCCGGCGCAGCTGGCGCTGCATGATCGCGATGTTCGCCTCGGTCGTCACGCGCGGGTGCTGCCCCGTCTGCACCGCGTACTGCTCGGCGGGCAGGCCGAACGCGTCGAAGCCCAGCGCGTGCAGCACGTTGTCGCCGCACATGCGCCGGTAGCGGCCGACCACGTCGGTCGCGATGTACCCCAGGGGGTGCCCGACGTGCAGGCCCGCGCCCGACGGGTACGGGAACATGTCCATGACGAAGAACGCGCGCGAGCCCGGCTCGGCGTGCCGTCCGGCGCCGTCGGTGAGCGCCCCGACCGGGTTGGGCGTGTGGAACGTGCCGCGCCGGTCCCACTCGTCCTGCCAGCGCAGCTCGATCTCCTGCGCGAGGGCGGCGGTGTAGCGGAACGGGACGTCGTCGGGGGTCGGGTTCGGGGACTGGTCGCTCACCCGGGAATCCTATCGACGCCGCACGGTCGCCCGGCGCCGCGGCCCGCGCCCGGACCGGCGCGGCGCCCGGTTCGTCCCTAGGATCACGTCATGTCGGACAGCACGCCGTCGTCGTCGGGCAGGTCGTCGGACGCGCCCGCGGGAGCCACCGCGGACGCCGAGCTCGCGCGGCTCGAGGCCGCGGCGGCGCGCGCGACGGCCGACGCCGCGCGCGCCCGCGCCGACGCCGCCGAGGCGGAGGCCGCCGCAGCGACCGCCGCGCTCGCGGCCGCCCGCCGCGCCGCCGCCGGTTCCGGGGGCGACGACGTCACGGCCTCCCCGCCGAGCGGGGCCGGCGACGACGTCACGACGCCCCCGCCGAGCGCGACCGCGTCGGCGACGACGGACGCACCGGGCGGGCCCGACGCGGGCGTCTCCGACCTGGAGCGCGCCGTGACCGCGGGCTACGTCGCTGCGGGGCCCACGCTCGACCTGGGCGTCCTGCTCGAGGACGGCACGCCCCGGCCCGGCGCGGTCGTGCGGCTCCCGCTGGGGATGCTCAACCGGCACGGGCTCGTGGCGGGCGCGACCGGCACGGGCAAGACCCGCACGCTGCAGCTCATGGCCGAGCGCCTGTCGGCGGCCGGCGTGCCCGTGCTCGTCGCCGACGTCAAGGGCGACCTGACCGGCCTGGCCGAGCCGGGCGCGCCCTCCCCGGCGCTCGCCGCCCGGACCGCGGCCCTCGGTCAGGAGTGGGCGGCGACGGGCTTCCCGGTCGAGCTGTACGCGCTGGGCGGCGAGGGCGACGGCGTGCCGCTGCGCACCACGGTGACCGACCTCGGGCCGCTGCTGCTGGCCAAGGTCCTCGGGCTCAACGCCACGCAGGAGTCGAGCCTGGGCCTGGTGTTCCACTGGGCCGACCGGCAGGGCCTCGCGCTGCTCGACCTGGCCGACCTGCGCACGACCCTGCAGTGGCTGACGAGCGACGAGGGCAGGCCCGAGCTGACGGGCATCGGGGGGCTGTCGGCCGCGACGGCCGGCGTGATCCTGCGTCAGCTCGTCGCGCTCGAGGCGCAGGGCGCCGGGGCGTTCTTCGGGGAGCCGGCGTTCGACGTGACCGACCTGCTGCGCACCGCGCCGGACGGGCGCGGCGTGGTCTCGGCGCTCGAGCTGCCCGGCGTGCAGGACCGCCCGGCGCTGTTCTCGACGTTCCTCATGTGGCTGCTCGCGGAGCTGTTCGAGGTGCTGCCCGAGGTGGGCGACCCCGAGCGGCCGCGGCTCGTGTTCTTCTTCGACGAGGCGCACCTGCTGTTCGCCGACGCGTCGAAGGCGTTCCTCGCCGAGGTCGTGCGGACCGTGCGTCTCATCCGCTCCAAGGGCGTGGGGATCGTGTTCGTCACGCAGAGCCCGAAGGACGTGCCGGCCGACGTGCTCGGGCAGCTGGGCAGCCGCGTGCAGCACGCGCTGCGCGCGTTCACGCCCGACGACGCGGCGGCGCTGCGGGCCGCGGCGCGCACCTACCCCGCGTCGGCCTACGACCTCGAGCGGGTGCTGCAGCAGCTCGGCACGGGCGAGGCCGTCGTGACGGTGCTGGGCGAGAGCGGCGTGCCGACGCCGGTCGCGTGGACCCGGCTGTTCGCGCCCGAGGCGTCGATGTCCCCCGCGGCGCCCGCGACGGTGCACGCGACCGTGGCGGCGTCGCCGGTCGCGGCGCGGTACGTGCAGCCCGTGGACCGCGAGTCGGCGCACGAGCTGCTGCAGGCCCGCATGGCGCGCGCCGACGCCGAGCGGGCCGCCGCCGACGCGGCCGACCGGGCGGAGCGCGACGCGCGCGCGGCGGAGCAGGAGGCGGCGCGGGCCGAGCGCGAGCGGGCGCGCAGCGAGCGGGCGGGCAGCGGGACCGCTCGGGGCCGGGGCGCCGACCCGCTGGACGCGTTCCTCAGGTCAGCGGGCACCCAGCTCGGCCGGGAGATCACGCGGACGATCTTCGGCACCCGGCGCCGGCGCCGCTGACGCGGGGGCCGCGGCGTGCGTCGTCGCGGGCGGGGGCGTGCGCCCCGCCGTGAGCACGACGACCAGGCCGACGGCGGTGAGCGCGGCGCCCACCCACGCGGGGGCGAGCAGCCCCCAGCCGGCCGCGATGACGAGACCGCCGAGGAACGCGCCGGCGGCGTTGCCGAGGTTGAGCGCCGAGTGGCACAGGGCCGCCCCGAGAGAGGGCGCGTCGGGCGAGACGTCCATGAGGCGCGTCTGCAACGACAGCCCGAGCACCTGCGACGTCACGCCGAGCAGCACGATCGCGGGCACGGCGGCCCAGACCCAGGGCCCGACGAGCGCGATGAGCACGAGCACGACGATCGTGGCGACCATGCCGGCGATCACGGTGCCGAGCACGGACCGGTCCGCGAGCCGACCGCCGACGAGCGTGCCGGCGGTCATGCCGACGCCGTAGAGCGCGAGCACGAGCGGCACGAGCCCGACGTCGAGCCCCGTGACGTCGGTGAGCAGCGGCTTGACGTACGAGTAGACCGAGAACATGCCGCCGAACCCGACGGCGCCCGCGGCGAACGCGACCCACAGCTGGCGGTTGCGGACGGCCGCGAGCTCGGTGCGCACGCTGGCGGCGGGGTCGGACGGCAGCGACGGCGTCCAGGCGAGCAGCGCGAGCAGCGTGAGGACGCCGATGACGCCCACGGCGACGAACGCCGATCGCCACCCGACCGCGTGGCCGACGACGGCCGTGAGCGGCACGCCGACCGCGCACGCGACCGTCAGCCCGGTCATCATCGCGGCCACGGCGCGCCCGCGGCGCTCGGGCCCGACGACGGCGGTGCCCATGACGGCGCCGACGCCGAAGAACGCGCCGTGCGGGAGCCCGGCGATCAGGCGCGCGGCGACGAGGGTCTCGGCGGTGGGCGCGAACGCCGAGAGCACGTTGCCGACGGTGAACGCGACCATGAGGAGCAGGAGCAGACGGCGTCGGTCGAGCCGTGCGCCGAGCGCCGCGAGCGTGGGTGCGCCGAGCACGACGCCCAGCGCGTACGCGGTGATCGCGTGGCCCGCGACGGGGATCGTGACGTCGAGGTCGTGCGCGATCTCGGGCAGCAGGCCCATGGTGGCGAACTCGGTGGTGCCGATGCCGAACCCGCCGAGGGCGAGCGCGAACAGCGCCGCGCCGGTGCGCGTGCCGGGCTCGCCGACGCGCGGCGCGGTGGGGGCGGTGGCGGTCACGGCCGGTCCTCGAATCGATTCGACACAGGGCGGGAGGACGCCGTCGGCCACACGCGGGGATGACGTCGAGGGTACGTCAGCCGCGCGGCGCGAGCCAGATCGCCCCGGCCGCGACCTCGCCCAGCTCGACCCGGTCGGCCGCGCCGTCGACCCGCACGCTCACGGTGCCCGTGACCGCGCGCCGCTCGTCGAGCTGCACCGGCGCGTCCAGCACCAGGCCGACGTCCTCGAGGTAGCGCAGCAGCTCGGGGTCGGCGTCCGAGATCCGCGCGACCCGGTACTCCCCCGCCGGGACCTCCCACATCGGGTGCGCGTCGGGCAGGTGCACGGTGCCGTCGGCCGCCGGGATCGGGTCCCCGTGGGGGTCCCGGTCCGGGTGCCCCAGCACGTCGGCGACCCGCTCGACGAACCGGTCGCTCACCGCGTGCTCGAGCACCTCGGCCTCGTCGTGCACCTCGTCCCAGCCGTACCCGAGCCGCTCGACGAGGTACGTCTCGATGAGCCGGTGCCGACGCACCATCGCGACCGCGTGCGCGCGCCCCGCGTCGGTCAGCTCGACCGCGCCGTAGGGGCGGTGCGTCACGAGCCCCGCGTCCGCGAGACGCTTCACGGTCTCCGACACCGTCGAGGCACCCACGCCCAGGCGACCGGCGATCAGCCCGGTCGTCACGGGCACGTCCGACCACTCCTGGGCGCCCCAGATCACCTTGAGGTAGTCCTGGCTCACCGCGGTCAGGGGTGCAGGGCTCTGGCTCACGGGCCCCAGCGTAGGGGGCTCACGAGCCGTCGACGCTCCAGTGCCAGGGCTCCCCGGGCAGGTTCTCGAGCCCGTACGCCTCCGCGTGCTCGACGAGCCACGCGTACGCCGCCGAGCCGGCGCCGAGCGTCCGACCGCCGCTCGTGAAGTCGATCGCCAGCCCGCGCTCGTGCCGCGAGGCCCCGGCCGCGCGGTGCTCGGCGAGCACTGCGACGCGGGCTTGTCGTACACGTCGTGGTCGGACGGGCCGCAGTGCGCGCGGCGCAGCGCGACCTGCTGGTCGGGGCTGCGCCACCCGCCGCCGCCCAGCACGACGCCGTCGGCGCGCGCCGCCTCGACGAGCGCGTCGACGGCCTCCGCGAGGCACGCGTGCACGCGGATCCCGGACCGCGTGCGGACCGTGTCGGCCTCCGGCACGGGCCCGTCGACCTGCGCGCAGTCGGCGGGCCGCACGCCCGTCGGGACGCGGTCCGCGGGCACCGCGACCTGCCACAGCACGCCGCCCTGCGGCCCGACGAGCAGCACCGCGGCCTCCTCGAGCACGAGGCGAGCGCCGTCGTGCCCGGCCGTCGCCGTGCCCCACACCGGCGTCCCGTCGGCGTCCACCAGCACGAGGTCGCCGTCGGGCTGCAGCCGGACGAGCGCGCCCCCGACGTCGCCCGACGTCCACACGTCCTCGCCGTCCCACGTCGCGACGAGCGCACCGTCGCGGACCACGAGACCCAGGTGCCCCGACGGCGAGCCGAGCGACGCGCCCGGTGCGAGCTCGCCGCCCGGGTCGAGGGTCGACGGCCCGACGGGTGCGCCCGAGCTCCACACCGCGTCGCCCGCGTCGTCGCGCAGCACGAGCGTCCCGTCGTCGCCGACCGCGAGCGACCTCGCACCCAGGCCCGCGGTCCGCGAGCGCCACACGCGGTCGCCGTCCTCGTCGACCGCGACCAGGTTGCCGTCCGCGCGCAGCTCGAGCGCGACGGCCGTGGCCGGCGCGGGCGCGCCCGGCCGCGCCGACGCGGTCGCGGTCTCGGGCGCCCACCGCACGCTCCCGTCGGGTCCCTGCAGCTGCACACCGGCGCCCGGCACGACGAGCAGCGTGTACCGCCCGTCCGGCGACGACAGCACGGCGTCGGCCGTGAGCCGCGCGGGGCCGTCGAGCGTCGACGGCGCCTGGGCCGTGCCGGCGCTCCAGACGACCGCGCCGGCGGGGTCGGTCACGACGACCTCGCCGTCGTCGCGGACGCGCAGCGTGCCGCCCGACCCGCCCGTCGCGGTGCTCCACACGAGCGTGCCGTCGGGCGCGACGAGCCGCACGTCACCGGTCGCGCCGGTCGTCAGCGCCGAGCCCGCGACGCCGCGGCCGGACGACCACCGCGGCGCGGTGCCGTCGCCCGCGTACAGCCCGAGCGCGCCGTCCGGCTGGACGACGAGCGTGTGCACGCCGCCGGGCGCGAGCAGCGACTGCCCGGGCTCGAGGTGCTCACCGGGTCGCAGCACGTCCTCGCCGGGGCCCGCGAGCGCCGGCCCGGCCCCCGCGAGCAGCACGACGGCCGCGACCACGCCGACCAGCAGCCGTCGCACGCCCACCCCCTCACGCCGCGCGGGCGCCGGCACGACGACGTGCCGGGTGCGCGCGCAGCACCCAGGCCAGCACCCCGGTGCGCGGTCGCGCAACCCCCGAGGGCGTTTCTCATCCGACCGAAGCGCTTCAGCCCGCCGTGGCGCCGTCCGTGCCGTCGTCCTGCGCGGGCGGCGCGAGCGGGGCCTCGGGCGGCTGGTCGGCGTCGTCCGCGGCGCCCTCCCCGGCGGGCGGCGCCCAGGGGTTCAGCGCGTCGTCCTGCGGGTCGACCACGCGCGGCCAGGGCCGGCGCGGGTTCACCGTCACGGTCGCCTGGGGGGTCACCTCGACGACCTGGTAGTCGAGCATGCGCCGCTCCTGCGGGTCGAACCGCAGGACGGTCAGCTGCGCCGTCCCGCGCAGCGGCCCGACGGTCGGCTGGTTGAGCGTGGCACCGGCCGTGCTCGACGAGATGTACCGGATGCCGAGGCCGACCTGCTCGGGGTCGACGCGCCGGTGGTAGTGCCCCGACACCTGCGCGGGCACGCAGCCCTCCTCGAGCGCCGCGTCGCCCACGGTCGGCGTGTGGATGAGCAGCAGGTCGACGTCGCCCGCCTCGCACGCGACCTCGGCGAGCCGCTCGCCCATCTCGGCGGGCGTCTCGGCGGACGCCGCCGCGGTGCCCCCGGCGCCCACGCGAGTCTCCTTCGGGTCGTGGTCGCCGAGGACCCGCACGCCCGCGACGTCGACGACGCCGCCGTCGAGGACCGTCGCCCCGGCGCGCGCGTACATCGCGGTGGTCTCGCGCGAGTCGTGGTTGCCGGGCGACGTCACGAGCCGCACCCCGGCCGGGACGGCGCGCGCGAACGACGTCACGCAGTACTGCTCGACCGACGTGCCGTTCATGGTGGTGTCGCCCGCGTCGAGCACGGCGTCGGCGCCCGCGAGGTCGGCGAGCGTGCCGATGAGCGAGGCCATGCCGACGTTGCAGTGCAGGTCGGACACGACCACGAGGACGACCGGCTCGACCTCGGGCGACGGGGTCGGCGTGGCGCTGCGCGTCGGTGCGCCGGTGGCGGTGGGCTCGTCGCCGGCGGCTGCCGCGCCCTGCTGCGCGTCGTCGTCGGCTGCGTCAGGGCCGTCGGAGCCACCCGGGCCGGCGTCGTCTCCCCCGGCGTCGGTGCCCGCGGCGGCGTCGGCGTCCGCGGCGGCGTCCGCGTCTGCGGCGGCGTCGGCGCCCGCCGCGTCCGTCCCGGGCTCGCCGTCGCCCCCCGGCACGGCCTGCGACCCGGCGTCGGGATCGTCCTCGGCCGGGGCGGACTCGTCGTCCTCCCACTGCTGCCACGCCGCGACGAGCGCCGCGTCGGCGTCGCGGTAGAACGTCTCGTTCTGCCGCCACGCGTCGACCGCGTACGCGCCGTAGGTGTCGATGACGCCGCCGAGCCGACCGGTGACGCGCGCGCCCGCGAGCGGCGTGCCGTCGAACACCGCGGACGACAGGTGCGCCTGCGACGGGCGGTCGCCGGGCCCGACGCTCGACGTGAGGACGGTCGCACCGAGCACGAGCGCGAGCCCGCCCGCGGTCACGGGCCGCGCGTGCGCGCCGAGCCAGCGGGCGAGCTCGTCGCGCCGCGCGACGCCGAGCAGCGCGCGCAGCACCCACCACGCGACGACGAGCACGACGAACGCCGACGCGGCACGGAACGCCGCGTCGCTGACCAGCGCGACCGCGATGTCGCGGATCGCGGCGGCGGGGCCCGAGAAGAACTGCACGTACGCCGACAGGTCGTTGCTCAGCGCCTGCAGCGTGCGGGCCTCGCCGAGCTCGGTGACCGACGACGGGATCTCCTGCACCGTGGCGCGCACACCGAGGGTGAGCGGCAGCGGCGAGTCGATCTGCAGCGTGCCGAGCGGCCCGAAGTCGATCGTCACGGTCGAGTCGGTCGTGACGTCGTACCGCGTGACGTGCGGCCCCAGCGCCGACTGCACCGACGCGGTCGTGACGCCGAACACGACGGACACGACCGCCGCGAGCACGACGAGGCCGACGGCGGGCCACCAGCCGTGCCGCGGCCGCCGGGGCCGCCACGCCCGGACGGCGCGCGCCGCGCGGACCACCCGGCGTCGCGCACGGGCCCCGACGGTGCGGGGAGCCCGCTCCGCGGGCGGCTGCGCCCCGTCGGGCGGGGCGGTCGTCGGGTCGTCCATCGGCACCGAGCCTAGACGCGGGCGCACGGGTCGGCGCGCGGGCCTCCGGGCCGCCGCACCTGCGCAGCGGCCCGGGGCGCCTCCCGGAGCCGGGGGTCAGCGCAGGCTCACCGGCGCTCGTCGCGCCAGCGCACCCACTTCTGCGTGAGCGACAGGTCGTAGTCCGGGCCGCTCGCGCTCGTCGTCAGCAGTCGCACGCCCGCCGCGAGCATCGCGTCCCCGGCGTCGGCCGGGTCCTGGCCGTCGACGGCCGCGGACCGCTCGACGAGCGTCGCGGTGTCGCGGCCCACGGCGGCGCCGTGCTCGTCGAGGATCGCGCTCTTGCGGCGCAGCGTCTCGACGTCGCCGAACGAGTGCCAGATGTCGGCGTGCTCGGCCACGACGCGCAGCGTCTTGCGCTCGCCGCCGCCGCCGATCATCACGGGGATGTCCCGCACGGGCGCCGGGTTGAGCCGCGCCCACCGGTCCTTGATGCGCGGCATCGCCTGCGCGAGGTCCGCAATGCGCGAGCCCGCCGTGCCGAACTCGTACCCGTACTCGTCGTAGTCGCGCTGGAACCAGCCCGCACCGATGCCGAGGATCAGACGGCCGCCGCTGATGTGGTCGACCGTGCGGGCCATGTCGGCCAGCAGCTCGGGGTTGCGGTACGAGTTGCACGTCACGAGCGCGCCGAGCTCGACGCGCTCGGTCTGCTCGGCCCACGCCGCGAGCATCGTCCAGCACTCGAAGT
Source organism: Cellulomonas sp. FA1 (assembly GCF_000986825.1). Lineage (NCBI taxonomy): Bacteria > Bacillati > Actinomycetota > Actinomycetes > Micrococcales > Cellulomonadaceae > Cellulomonas > Cellulomonas sp. FA1. Next base: position 1,410,747 of record NZ_LBMY01000001.1, read on the forward strand.
GCAGGCCGTCGGGGTCGCCGTACAGCGGGAAGAAGTGGTCCCAGTTGAAGATCACGTCGACGCCGAGGTCCTCGGCGCGCAGCACCGCGTCGCGGATCTGGCCGTAGGCGGCGTGCTGGGGCTGGAGCTGGACGCCGATGCGCACACCGGCCGTGGAGATCTCGGTCACACGCCCACGCTAGACCCGCGACCGCCCAGGTCGCGCGCCCGGGCGGGGGGCCACGGGGCCACGGGGCTGCAGGGCTGCAGGGCTGCGGGACTACTGGTACGTGACGAGGTCCGGCACCGGCTGCACCTGGTACGTCTGCGCCGGGTCGAGCATGGGCACGTCCTCGTCGTAGAAGTTCTTCCAGCCCCAGTGCACGGGCGGCGCGCCGGCGCGCAGCGTCGCCCACGTGCCGGCCTTGGCGGGCTGGCTGCCCTGCCCGTCGACGTGGATCAGGGGCGCGAGCTCGTCGTGCGACGTGTCCAGACGCTCGCGCTCGGTGATCATGCGCAGCGAGAACTGGTGCAGCACGAACATCTTCTGCGGCAGGCCGCGCTCGCGCGTGAACGACGCGAGCCACGCCGCTGTCGCGTTGACCTCGTCGATCCCGACCGAGCCGATCTGCCGCAGGTGCACCTGGTCGGGCGCGAGCCGCCACTCGGGGTCGAGCGCGAGCCCGACGTGCGGCAGGGCGAGCAGGTCGGCGTACAGCTGGGCCTGCGTCACGAAGTCCTGCCGGCCGGGCTGCAGGTCCAGCACCACGTACTGCCCCGCCGCGCCGGCCGCCTCGACCAGCGGGCGCAGGTCCTCGACCGGGCGCTTGCGCGAGTAGCTGCCGTCGGCCTCGGGCCCGCCCGACGCGATGGTCGCGATGATCTCGACCGCGGGCACCACGGTGTCGGCCGTGAGTTCGCGGTAGGGGGCGGCGTGCTGCTCGGCGCGCGCGATCGTCGCCGGCACGTCCTGCTCGCCGAGCACGCCGAGCGCCCCCGACCCGGGCGTGCCGTACAGCGCGACGTACTTCTTGCCGGGCTGCCCGGCGACGGCCGGGAACACGAGCTGACCGCCGCCGGGCAGCTCGACGCCCGTGCGCGCGGTCGCGACGCGGGCCGCGAGCAGCTCGGGCGCGCCGAACGTGTCGCCGTAGGCGATCACCGCCGTCGGGTCCGCCGACGCGACGGCCTGCACCGTGGCGGACGTCGCGCGCGGGTCGCCGCCCGGGACGTCGAGCACGGCGACGCCCAGCGCCCGCAGCGTCGCCGCCGCGGCGGGCGGCACGGGGCCGTCCGCGAGCGCGACGACGCCGTCGGCGGTCACCGGCGCGGTCGCGGGCAGCGTGTCCGCGGTGCCGGTGGGCGTCGTGGCCGCGGCGGTCGCGCCGCCACCCGGAGCGCCGGGCGCGGTCGCCGCGGGATCGGCCGCCGGGGCGTCGTCCGCGAGCAGCACGGCGGGCTCGGGACCCTCGAGCGCACGCACCGCGGCGGCCTCGTCGCCGGCCGCGACCGGCACCGGGGCGCCGAACGTCGCGCCCGTGGCGGCGGCGAGCGCGTCGGCGTCGGCGCCGGGAGCGACCGCGACGACGACCGCGTCGGCGGGCAGCGCGTCCGCGGGCACTCCCCCGACCGTGAGCACGTGGGTGGCGCCCAGGCGGTCGAGCTCGCCCGCGACGTCCGCGCCGTCGGCCGTGAGCAGCACGGGCGCGCCGACGGCGACGGCGGCGCTCGCGGCGGTCAGCGTCGCGGCGACGTCCCCGCCGGGGGCGACCACGACGACCGGCGCCGACGCCAGCAGCGTGCTCGACGTCGTGAGCGCCGCGCGCACCTCGTCGCCCGTGACGACCGACGCCGGCGGGGGCGCCTGCACGACCGGACCCACCGGGGCCGCGGACGCCGACGCGGACGGCGCGGTGGTGCCGCCGCCGTCGGGTGCCGTGCCCCACGAGCACGCGGCCGTGAGCGCGAGGGCGACGGCAGCGACGAGCGCGACCGTGCGCGGGCGGCCCGGTCGCCGCCGACCGTGGCGCCCGGTGGCGACCTCGGACCCGTCGGACGTCTGCACCTGCACCCGCACCTCCCGCGGTCGCGCGGCGCCCCCACCGCGGGCCGGCGGCCGCCGACGGGTCGCCACTGTAGGGGCGCGGGCCGTCCCGCGCAGCCGCGGAACCGGGGTGATCCGGGGCGAAGCCCCCGCGGCACGGGCGGCCGGGCGTGCCCACCTGCGACGACGCGTGCGGCGAGGGATGATCGACGCGTGGACGACGAGACGCGCACGGCACCGAGCAGCGGGACGACCGCCGACGCGGCCGGCGGGACGGCGCCCGACGGCACGTCGGCGCACGACCGGCCGGGCGTCTACGTGACGCCGGGGGCCGGGTACGAGCGCGACACGCGCTACCTGACGGACCGCATCACCGCCGACGGCGCCGAGGGCTGGCCCGTCGAGGCGGGCCGCTACCGGCTGGTCGTGTCGCGCGCGTGCCCGTGGGCGAGCCGCGCGGTGATCGTGCGGCGCCTGCTCGGGCTCGAGGACGCGCTGTCGATGGGCATCTGCGGGCCGACGCACGACGAGCGGTCGTGGACGTTCGACCTCGACCCGGGCGGCGTCGACCCGGTGCTGGGCATCCCGCGCCTGCAGGACGCGTTCCTGGCACGCGACCCGCACTACCCGCGGGGCATCACCGTCCCGGCGATCGTCGACGTGCCGTCGGGCAAGGTCGTGACGAACGACTTCGCGCAGATCACGCTCGACCTCGAGACGCAGTGGACGGCGTTCCACCGCGAGGGCGCGCCGGACCTGTACCCGCAGGCGCTGCGCGACGAGATCGACGCGGTGTCGGGCGAGATCTACCGCGAGATCAACAACGGCGTGTACCGGTGCGGGTTCGCGGGCTCGCAGGAGCAGTACGACCGCGCGTACACGCGCCTGTTCGACGCGCTGGACCGCGTGTCCGAGCGCCTGGCGGACCGGCGCTACCTGGTGGGCGACACGATCACCGAGGCGGACGTCCGGCTGTTCACCACGCTCGTCCGGTTCGACGCCGTCTACCACGGCCACTTCAAGTGCAACCGCAGCAAGCTCACCGAGATGCCGGTGCTGTGGGCGTACGCGCGCGACCTGTTCCAGACCCCCGGGTTCGGCGACACGGTCGACTTCGTGCAGATCAAGCAGCACTACTACGAGGTGCACCGCGACATCAACCCGTCGGGGATCGTGCCGCGGGGCCCGCAGACGCACGGGTGGCTCACCGCGCACGGGCGCGAGGTGCTGGGTGGGCGGCCGTTCGGCGACGGCACGCCGCCGGGGCCGGTGCGCGACGGCGAGGTCGTGCCGGCGGGGCACGGGGCCGCGCCGGCCTGACCTCCCGCACACCCGCGGGCACCCCGCGGCCCCGTGGCAGGACGCGCGACCGGAGCCGGCCCGGGACGACGGTCCCGTTCGGCGACCCGCGATGCGCAATACGTTGCGCATCATGGATCGCCCCACGACCGAGGACGACGTCCTCGGTGCCCTCTTCGTCCTCACGCAGCACCTCACGCGGTACGCCGACGACGCGCTCGCGCGCTACGGCGTCACGGCACGCCAGTGGCTGCTGCTCGCGGTCCTCGTGCGCGGGTTCCCCGGCGAGCGGCCGACGCTCACGCAGGCGGCGCGCGCCTACGGGACGTCGCGGCAGAACGTCACGCAGGTCGCGCGCCAGCTCGCGGCCCGCGGGCTGGTCGCGCTCGAGCCCGACCCCGCCGACCGCCGCGCCACGCGCCTGGCCGTCACGCCGCTCGTCGCGCGCACCTTCGACACCCCCGACGCGGCCGCGCACCAGCGCGCGGTCGTCGCGACCGTGTTCGCCGACCTCGGCGACGACGACCTCGCGGCGCTCGACCGGCTGGTGGGCCGCTGCCTGGGCACGCTGCGCGCGGCGGCCGACCGGTGAGCCGGTGGCCGGTCCGCACGCTCGCCCGCGTGGCGCTGGGCTGCGTCGTCGTCGCCCACGGGCTCGTGCACCTGCTGGGCGCCGTCGCCGCCTGGGCTCCGGGTGCGGTGCCCGCCCTGGGCGTGCCGCGCGCGGCGGGCGCCGCGTGGCTCGCGGTCGCGGCCCTCACCGTGGTCGCCGGCGTCGGCCTCGCGACGGGGCGCGCACGCTGGTGGCGGACCGGAGCCCTCGCGCTCGCAGGGTCGGTCACCCTCGTCGCGACGGCATGGCCCGCGGCGGCGGCCGGGCTCGTGCCCGACGCGCTCCTGCTCCTCGCCGTGCTGCACGCGTGGTGGTGCGGGCACGCCGCGTCGCCGCGCGGCCGCTACCGCTCGGCGGTCGCCGCGCTGGCCGCTCCCCCCGGACCGCACCCGGCACCCCCCGTGTCCGACGCCGACGTCGACGCGCTGCCGCCGCTCGTCGCGCGCTGGCTGCGCCGCACCGGCGTTGTCGGACGGCCACACGTCGGCGTCGTCCGGACGACCGTCACGGGCCGCCTGCGCGGCGGCCCGGACGAGCCCTGGATGCCGTTCACCGGCGAGCAGACCAACACGTTCGACGCCGCCCCCGCACGGCTGTTCCTGCTCGACGCGACGCGCGGCGGGCTGCCCGTCGACGTGCTGCACGTGCTGCGGGGCGGGCGCGCGACGATGGCGGCGCACGTGCTCGGCGTCGTGCCGGTGATGCGCGGCGCCGGCCCCGACCTGGACCGCAGCGAGGTCGTCACCGTGCTCGACGACCTGTGCCTGCTGGCGCCCGCCGCGCTCGTCGACGCCCCGGTCACCTGGCGGGACGTCGACGCGAGCCGTGTGCGCGCGACCTACCGGACCGCGACCGGGTCGGTCGACGCGGTGCTGACGTTCGACGCCGCGGGCGACCTGGTCGACGTCGCGTCCGACGACCGCGGGCGCGCGTCCGCGGACGGCCGCACGTCGACCCCCACGCACTGGTCGACGCCGGTGGACCGGGTGGAGCTCGACGCGCAGGGGCGGCGGGTGGTCACGGGGCGTGCGGTCTGGCACGGACCCGAGGCGCCGTTCACGTACGCCGACATGACGTTCACGGTGGAGCGCACGGCGTGAGGCGTCAGATCCCCGTCATCCGGTGGTCGTGCCCGAAGCCCTGCAGGAACCGCGGCCCGGTGCGCGCGAGCTCGTCCTCCCACGTCGTCGCCCAGCCCGCGTAGGGCGCGTGCGCGAGACCGTCGTTCGCGAACCGCGGGTCGGTCGTCACCTCGGTCACGCAGAAGTCGGGGATCGCGAGGTCCGTGACGGGGCCGCCGCGCTCGACCTCCGCGACCACGAGCGGCGCGTTCGCGCCCGCGAACACGTCGACGACCCAGCCGTCCTCGCCGAGCCACACCGAGTGCCGCACCTTCGCGACGAGCGCACCGCCGCGACGCACCATCTCGACGCCCACGAGCGGGTCGATCTCCCGCTCCGCCTCGTACCGCGTGCCGCCGTTCATGGGGCCCTTGACCGTGACGGCGCAGAAGTCGACCTGCGCGGCGTACCGCTCGAGCAGCGTGGCCTCGTCGTCGTGCACGTCGACGCCCGCCACGGCGGAGACCTGCGCGCGCACGCGCAGCGCGAACCCCTCGTCGGCCAGGTAGTAGCTCTGCACGATGAGCGCGGGCGCCGGGTCGAGCAGCTCGGCCGGCACGTCGCGCGCGACGAAGCGCCGCTCGAACTCGAAGTCGCCGTACCCGGTGTCGCTCATCGTCGCCCGCCGTCCTGACGGCCCGCGCGGCCGCCCGGCACCACGGTACCCACCCGGGCACCGGGACGGGCCTCTCGACCAGCGAGGACGCGCCTGCTCGACGCCCGGCGCGTCCCGCGGCTCCTGGCGGCCAGGCTCGTGGCGGGCCCGCGCGGCGTGGCACAGTGGCCAGCATGGCGACGGGGGCGTCGAGCGACGCGACGACGGCCGACGACTCGCGCCCGCGACCGGGGGCTCCGCCCCGCCGCGGCGCACGCGCGGTCGCCGCCCTCGCCCGCTGGTGCCGCCGCTTCTCCCCCGCGGGTCTCGTGGGTGCGCTCGTGCTCTTCGCGGCGGCGCTCGGGCCGTCGCTCATGCCCCGCAGCCCGCTGTACCAGGGGGCGATCGCAGGCGTGTGCGCGGCGCTCGGCTACGGCCTCGGCACGTTCGTCGGCTGGGGCGGACGCCGCATCGACCTGCGTGCGCCCTGGCCGCGTGCGCGGCGCACGCTCGTGCACCGCTGCTGCGCCGGGCTCGCGCTCGTCGTCGTCGTGTGGGCGCTGCTCGTCGACGCCGACTGGCAGGAGCGGTCGCGCGCGCTGCTCGGCATGGGCGACCCGACGCCCGCCCGGCCGCTGCTCGTGCTCGCCCTGGCCGCCGCGCTCGCGCTGCTGCTCGTGCTCGCCGCACGCGGCCTGCGGTCGGCCGTGCTCGCGGTCGCCCGGCTCGCGGGGCGGCTGCTGCCGCCGGTCGCGGCACGGCTCGTCGCCGTGGTGGTCGTCGCGGTGGCGGCGTACCTCGTCCTCGACGGGACCGTGGTGGCGGGGGTCAAGCACGTGCTGACGACGACGTACGCGGCGCTCGACCAGGACACGTACCCCGGCGACGAGCCGCCGACGTCGTCCCTGCGCAGCGGCTCGCCCGACTCGCTCGCGGCGTGGGGGACGCTGGGCCGCGAGGGCCGCCGGTTCGTCTCGGGCGGGCCCGACGTCGACGAGCTCGCGCGGTTCTCGCAGGCCGCGGGACTGGACCGCGAGGTGCGCGAGCCCGTGCGCGTGTACGCGGGCCTCGACGCCGGCGACGACCTCGACGCGGTCGCCCGGCTGGTCGTCGACGAGCTCGACCGCACCGACGCGTGGGAGCGGTCGGTGCTCGTCGTCGGGACCACCACGGGCACGGGCTGGGTCGACCCGCCGGCCGCCGCGGCCGTCGAGCTGCTGTGGGGCGGCGACACCGCGTTCGCGGCGATGCAGTACTCGTACCTGCCGAGCTGGGTGAGCTTCGTCGGGGACCGTGCGACCCCACCGGCCGCCGGGCGGGCCCTGTTCGAGGCCGTGCACGCGCGCTGGTCGCAGCTCCCCGAGGACGACCGCCCCGCGCTCTACGCGTTCGGCATCTCGCTGGGCAGCTACGGCTCGCAGGGCGCGTTCGCGTCGCTGCCCGACGTCGCCGCGCGCACCGACGGCGCCGTGTGGGCCGGCACGCCGGGGTTCACGCCGCTGTGGCGCGACCTCACCGACCACCGCGACCCCGGCTCGCGCGAGATCCTGCCCGTGGTCGACGACGGCCTGCGGGTCCGGTGGGGCGACACGTCCCGCACGGCCGACGCGGCGACGTTCGGCGGCGGCGCGCGCTGGGAGCGGCCCCGCGTCGTGTACCTCCAGCACGCGTCGGACGGCGTCGTGTGGTGGTCGCCGGACCTGCTGCTGGCCGAGCCCGACTGGTTGCGCGAGCCCCGCGGCGCGGACGTGCTGCCCGACGTCGACTGGTTCCCCGTCGCGACGTTCTTCCGCGTCGGGATCGACCTGTTCGTCGCGGGCGAGGCACCCGCCGGGCACGGGCACACGTACGTCGGCGAGTACGCCGACGCGTGGTCGGCCGTCGCGCCGCCACCCGGGTGGACGCCCGCGGCCACGACGCTCCTGCGCGGCGTCCTGGACGACCCGCACGGCACGTCGGTCGGCACGCGCTGAGCCCCGTGCGCCGGCGCCGAGGGGTGCCCGTGGGACCCCGCGTCCGGGTCGCCGACGCGGCGGCGACCGCGACGCGCCCGGCACCGTCCGCGGGCCGTGTGCGACACTGGGGGTCGAGTGGCAGCGCGACGACCGCGCGCCCCGCGTCGTGGAGTCCCCCCGGGCATCGTGCGGCGGACCCCGACCCCCACCGGCCGATCCCGGCCTGAGAGGCACCATCCTGTGACGACCTTCACCGACCTCGGCGTGCCCGAGGTGCTGGCCCGCGCGCTCGCCGCCCAGCAGATCACCTCCCCGTTCCCCATCCAGACCGCCACGCTGCCCGACACGCTGCGCGGCAAGGACGTCCTCGGCCGCGGCCGCACCGGCTCGGGCAAGACCCTGGCGTTCGCGCTGCCCGTCGTGGCGCGCCTGGCCGCGTCGGGCACGCCCCGCCGCGCCCGCCGCCCGCGGGCGCTCGTGCTGTGCCCGACCCGCGAGCTCGCGACGCAGATCGACGCGACGTTCGCGCCGCTGGCCGCCGCGGCCGGCCTGCGCACGACGACCGTGTTCGGCGGCGTCGCGCAGTCCCGCCAGGTGACGGCGCTCGACCGCGGCGTCGACGTGCTCGTCGCGTGCCCCGGCCGCCTCGAGGACCTGCTCCGGCAGAACCTCGTGACGCTCGACGGCATCGAGATCACGGTCCTCGACGAGGCCGACCACATGGCCGACCTCGGCTTCCTGCCCGTCGTGCGTCGCCTGCTGGACCGCACGCCGACCCGCGGTCAGCGCCTGCTGTTCTCCGCGACGCTCGACAACGGCGTCGGCACCCTGGTCGACCGGTACCTCACGTCGCCCGTCGAGCACGCGGTCGACCCGGCCGCGCAGACCGCGGTCGCGAGCACGCACCACGTGCTCGAGGTCGCCGACGTCGCGGTCAAGCGCGACGTCGTGCACGCGCTCGCGGCCGGCCGCGGCCGCCGCGTGCTGTTCATGCGCACCAAGCACCACGCCAAGAAGCTCGCCAAGCAGCTCAACCAGGCGGGCATCCCCGCGGTCGACCTGCACGGCAACCTCGGCCAGGGTGCGCGCGAGCGCAACCTCGCGGCGTTCGCGTCGGGCGAGGCCCGCGTGCTCGTGGCGACCGACATCGCCGCGCGCGGCATCCACGTCGACGAGGTCGAGCTGGTCGTGCACGTCGACCCGCCCGCCGAGCACAAGGCGTACCTGCACCGCTCGGGCCGCACGGCGCGCGCGGGCGCCGCGGGCACCGTGCTCACGCTCCAGCTGCCCGAGCAGCGCGCCGACGTGCGGGCCATGACGCGCGCGGCCGGCATCGCGGTGACCCCGGTGGCGGTGCGCGCCGACGACGCGCTCGTGCGGCAGCTCGCGGACGCGCCCGGCTCGGTCGCCCCCGCGGCCGGCAGCGCACCGCTCGCGCCCGCCGCCGCGACCCCCGTCCGGGCGCCCGGGTCGGGCGACGCCGCGCGCGGCGACCGGTCCCGCACGGCCCGCGGCTCCGGCGGCCGCGCCGAGGGTGGCCGGGCCGAGGGCGGCCGCGGCCGCGACGGCGCGCGGCGTGACGACCGCGCCGCGGGACGCCCCGCGGACGCGGCACGCACCGGCCGCGCCCCGGCGGGCGGGCAGCGCGACCGTGTCGACGCACCGGCCACGGCCGGCCGGACCGACGACGGTCAGCGCCGCCGGACCGGCGCGCGCAGCGCGAGCCGCCCGGCGGGTCCCGCGACGGCCGCCGCCCCGGCGGCCGGTCGGTCGGCCGGTCCGTCGGCCGAGCAGCACCGGGCGGGCGACCAGCAGCGCCCGGCCGACGGTGCGGGTGGTCAGCGCCGCCGTCGCCGCGGCGGGCGTGGTCGCGGCCGCAGCACCGCATCCACCACGGCCTGACGTCCCGGGGCCCCGTCCCCGCTCCTCGAACGCGGGTCCACGCCGCTTCTCGTCCGCGAGAACCGGCGTGGGCCCGCGTTCGTCGTCCCGGGCCGGCGTCCCGGGACGGCGTCCGTCAGGCGAGCTCGACCGGCAGCCCGAACCTCGCGAACAGCGCAGCCCCGAACCACACCGTGACGTGCCGCACGCCGTCCGCACCGACCGTCACCTGCTGCACCTGGAACGCGCGGTGCACGCCGTCCGGGTCGCGCATGTACAGCGCGAAGGCCGGGAGCCCGTTGGCGCTCGTCGGGACCATGCGCATGTCCCCCGGCCCCTGCGCGGGGCACCACGTGGCGATGAGCTCGCCCACCGCGCGCGGCCCCGCGTACCAGCCCGGGTACGGCGGCATCTCCCAGACCACGTCGGCCGCGAGCAGGTCGACGATCGCCGCGACGTCGTACGCCTCGAACGCCTCGACGTACCGCTCGAGCAGCTCCTTGTGCCGGGGGTCCGTCGGCTCGAGCGGCGTGACGTGCTGCACGCCGGCCATGTGCGCGCGGGCCCGCTGCAGGGTCGAGTTGACGGCCGCGACGGACAGGTCGAGCGCGTCGGCGACCTCGGCCGCGGACCACGCGAGCACGTCCCGCAGCAGCAGGACCGCGCGCTGCTGCGCCGTCAGGTGCTGGAGCGCTGCGACGAACGCGAGCCGGACCGTGTCGCGGTCGACCGTGACCTCGGCCGGGTCCCGCGGCGGTCGCGACCACACCAGGTCGTCGGGCAGCGGCTCGAGCCACGGCGTGGCGTGGTCCTCGCGCGGCTGGTCGCGCGGGTCGGCCGCGGGCGCGCCGATGCCGGTGGGCAGCGGGCGACGACGCCGACCGTCCAGGTGCGTGAGGCACGCGTTGGTCGCGATGCGGAACATCCACGTCCGCAGCGACGAGCGGTTCTCGAAGCCGCGCATCGCGCGCCACGCCCGCAGGTACGTCTCCTGGAGCATGTCCTCGGCGTCGTGCACCGAACCGGTCATGCGGTAGCAGTGCGCGAGGATCTCGCGCCGCAGCGGCGCGAGCCGCTGCGCGAACTCGTCGGCCGAGAGGTCGGTCGGGACGGGCTCGGCCCGACCCGCGGCACCGTCGGGCGCGGCGCCCGGGAGCGAGCCGGTCACGGCGCCGGGCGGAGTGCCAGGTGTGGTCGTCGTCACACCTGAGACGGTAGACCGCGCCACCGACATCGCACACCCCGACGACCCGGACGAGGCGCGCCGGTCGGTACCGGCGACGCCCCACCCACCTGCCAGGGAGCACCGCCGTGGACCGCATGATCGTCGTCACCCTGCCCGTGCGCGACCTGGCCGCGGCCCGCGCGTTCTACGCCGGCCTCGGCATGAGCGTGAACGAGATGCTCAGCGACGAGCACGTGGTCTGCGTGGTCGTGTCCGGCACGATCTGCGTCATGCTGCTGGACCACGCGCGGTTCGCCGACGTCGCGCCGCGGCCGATCGCCGACGCGCACGCCACGACGCAGGTGCTGCTCTGCCTGACCGCCGCCGACCGCTGCGACGTCGACGCGCTCGCGCAGGCCGCGCTCGCGCACGGCGGCACCGAGGTGCGGGACGTGCAGGACGACGGCCCGGTGTACGCCCGGGCCGTGTCCGACCCCGACGGCCACGTGTGGGAGCTGCTCCACACGGACCCCGCGGCGACCGCCTGAGCACCGCGCCACCCGGGCCCGACCGCCCGCCCGCCGTGCCAGACTCCCCGCATGCCCGCCGCACCCGGACCCGCCGCCGACAGCTACCCCGAGGACGACCACGTGGACGGTCGCAGCCTGCTCGTCGCGGCGGCCTACGTGGTGCTGCGCCGCCCGGGCCCGACGGGTGACGAGGTGCTGCTGCAGCTGCGTGCCGGCACGGGGTACATGGACGGCTGGTGGGCCACGGTCGCCGGCCACGTCGACCCGGGCGAGTCCGTGCACGAGGCGGCGGTGCGCGAGGCCGCCGAGGAGGCCGGCGTCGTCGTCGACCCCGCGGACCTCGAGCCGTTGACGGCGCTGCACCGGTTCGAGCGCGGCGGCCCGCAGGTCGAGCAGCGCGTCGACGTCTTCTTCCAGGTCACGCGCTGGCGCGGCGACCCGGCCCTGCGCGAGGCCGACCGCGCCGCGGCGATGGGCTGGTACCCGCTCGCGGCGCTGCCCGACCCCGTCGTCCCCCACGAGCGTCTCGTGCTCGACCTGCTCGCGGCCGGCGCCGCCGTGCCCGCCGTGCTGTCCGTGCCCCGCTGAGCCGTCGCGACGCCCCGGGCGTCGCCCGCGTTCCGCGCCGGCAGGACGAGCGGACCGGCGCCCTCGGCACCCTGCGGGCGGCACGGCGGCACGCACGACGCCCCGCCCCGCACGTGCGGGACGGGGCGTCGGCCCGGGTCGGCCCCGGTCAGCCCGTGTTCTGCAGACCCGCGGCCACGCCGTTGACGCTCAGCAGCAGCAGGCGCCGCAGGTCGTCGACCGACTCGGCGTCGTCGCCCGTGCGCAGGCCGCGCAGCGCGCGCAGCTGCAGCAGCGACAGCGCGTCGACGTAGGGGCTGCGCAGCTGGACGGCGCGCCCCAGGATGCGCCGGTTCGACAGCACGCCCGTGCTGCCCGTGATCGCGAGCACCCACCGGCGCGTGAGCCGCATCTCGTCGAGGATCATCTGCGCGAGGTCGTCGCGGTCGCCCAGCGCCAGGTAGCGCGCGGCGATGCGCTCGTCGGTCTTGGCGAGCGACATCTCGACGTTGTCGATGATGGTCGCGAACAGCGGCCACTCGGCGTACGCGGTGCGCAGCTCGGCGAGGTCGCCGACCGACTCGAGCGCGGTGCCCAGGCCGTACCAGCCGGCCAGGTTGATGCGCGCCTGCGACCACGAGAACACCCACGGGATCGCCCGCAGGTCGTCGAGCGAGGAGACCGAGAGGCCGCGGCGCGCGGGGCGCGAGCCGATCGGCAGGAGGCCGACCTCCTCGAGCGGCGTGACCTGCGCGAACCACGACGGGAACCCGTCGGCGCGCACGAGGCCGTGGAACCGCTCGCGCGACGCGACGTCGAGGCGCTTGGCGAGGTCGGCGAACCGCTCGGCGGCGTCGTCGTTGCGCCGCACGACGCTGGGCGCGTCGGCGAGGAGGGTCGCCGCCGTGACCTGCTCGATGTGCCGCGTCGCGATGTCGGCGTCGCCGTACCGGGCGAAGATGACCTCGCCCTGCTCGGTGAGCTTGAAGCGACCGTCGACGGAGCCCGGGGGCTGCGCGAGGACGGCGCGGTTGGCGGGGCCGCCGCCGCGCCCGAGCGCGCCGCCGCGCCCGTGGAAGAGCGTGAGGACGATGTCGTGCTCGCGCGCCCAGCGGGCGATGCGGCGCTGCGCGTCGTCGAGCGCGAGCGTGGCGGACACCGGTCCGACGTCCTTGGACGAGTCGGAGTACCCGAGCATGACCTCGACGCGGCGCCCGTTGGCGGCCAGGCGCTCCTGCACGCGCGGGTGCTGCAGCGACGCCTCGAGGATGTCGACGCTGTTCTCGAGGTCCGCGAACGTCTCGAACAGCGGGATCGCGTCGATGACGGGCGCGTGCTCGGCGCCGCCGAACGCGAGCTCGGCGAGCCGGTACACGGCCGCGAGGTGCTCGGGCGACTGCGTGAACGACACGATGTAGCGGCGCGCGGCCGCGACGCCGAAGCGGCGCTGCACGGTGCCGAGCGCCCGGAACGTGTCGAGCACCTCGACGGTCATGGGGGCGAGCTCGCCGTCGACGCCGTTGGCCTCGATGTCCGCGAGCGCGGCCGCGTGCACCTGGGAGTGCTGGCGCACCTCGAGCTCGGCGAGGTGGAACCCGAAGGTCTGCACCTGCCACACCAGGCGCTGCAGGTCGCCGTACGCGGCGCGACGCGCGCCCGCGGCCTCGAGCGAGGACTGCACGACGCGCAGGTCGGCCTCGAGCTCGGCGGCGTTCGCGTACGCGAGGTCCGCGTCGCGGCGGCGGGTCGCGGCGATCCGCTCGATCACGACGAGCAGCGCGCGACGGTGCGGCTCGTTGGGGGCGTCGTCGGCGGCCTTGGCGGCGATCTGCTCGGCGAGCGACCGCTGCCGCTGCCACAGGGCGCTGAGCTCGGGCGACGCCGGGGTGCCGACGCCGTCGAGCGTGAGCGCCGCGGCGGTGCGCCGCGCGGAGGCGAGGAGCGCGTCGAGCGCGTGCTCGGAGGCGAGCACGGCGGCGGCGCGCGTGACCTCGGCGGTGACGTTGGGGTTGCCGTCGCGGTCGCCGCCGATCCACGAGCCGAGCCGCGCGAACGGCGCGACGACGGGCGCGGTGGTGCCGGCGTCGCCTGCGAGCAGCCAGTCATCGAGGCGGCGGTAGACGGTCGGCAGCACGTCCGCGAGGGTCGAGTCGAAGATCGACAGCACGGTCGCGACCTCGTCGAGGACGGTCGGCTTGGCCGCGCGCAGCGGCGACGTGCGCCACAGCGTGTCGATCTCGGCCAGCAGGCGCCGCTCGTTCTCGACGAGCGACGTGCCGCCGACGTGCAGCGTGTCGCGCTCGGCGACGAGCTCGGCGATGCGGCGGATCGACCCGGCGACGGCGCGCCGGCGCGCCTCGGTCGGGTGGGCCGTGAAGACCGGGCGGAACTCGAGGCCGCGCAGGCGCTCGCGCGCCGCGTCCTCGCCGATCTCGGCCGCGAGCTGCTGGTAGGCGGCGGGCAGCGAGTCGTCGGGCGCGAGCTCGTGCGGCGCGAGACGCGACTCGCGGTCGCGCAGCACCCGCACGCGGTGGTACTCCTCGGCGAGGTTCGCGAGGTGGAAGTAGCACGTGAAGGCGCGCGCCACCTGCTCGGCGCGTTCGCGCGTGAAGCCGGCGACGAGCGCCTCGGCGGCGCCGAGGGCGTCACCCCCGGGCTCGCCGTGCGACGCGATGGTGAGCTCGCGGAGGCGCTCGACGTCGGCGAGCAGGTCCTCGCCGCCGGCCTCGCGCAGCACGCGACCCAGCAGCTCGCCCAGCAGGCGCACGTCGTTGCGCAGCGGCTCCGGTACCTCGTGGCTGACGACGCCGCGAGGGACGTCCGACCCGATCTGCGGTTCGTTCACGGGGCAAAGGTAAGGGACGTCCCACCACTCGCGCCCGTCGCGACCGACGGGTGGGCGCCACGACCTGGGCGCGCTCCGGCCGTGGACGCGCGCCGGAGGCCACGTGGCATGCTGGGCGCGTGGCCCTGTTCCGCCGCCGGCCCGAGGTGCCGGCGCACGTCGAGGACGGCTTCAGCGCTGCCGAGGCCCCGGCGATGCAGCGCTCGATCCTGGAGGCGCTGGGCCTCGGCGACCGCCCCGCCCCCGCGGTGGTCCCGGCGCGGCTGCGCGTCGAGGGCGGCGCGGACGGTCGGCTGGTCCTGGTGTGGCGCAACGTCATCGTGGGCTTCGTGCCCCCGGGTGCGACCGCGCCGCTCGCCGCGCAGCTCGCGGCGGCGGGCGACGCGACGCTGGTCGCACCCGGTGCGGTGCACCACGTCGACGGGACGTGGCGCGTGTGGGTCGGTGCGGTGCCGACCGGCGGCTTCCCGCCGGTGCCCGACGGGCTGGACACGCTCGCACCGCCCGAGACGACGATCCTGGGCGTGCCCGTCCGGCGGCTCGACCACCGCGGCTGAGCGGCCGGTCAGACCAGCGCGAACCCGCCGGTCCAGCCGATGGTCTCGCGGACGGCGAGCGTGAGCTGCAGGAACCCGAGCGCCTCGAGCTCGTGGGCCCGCGCGAGCGCACCCGCGTCGACGACGCGCACGGCACCGCCGAAGGCCTGCGTGAACGCGGCCTTGGCGTCGGCGTCGTCGCCCGCGACGAGCACGGTCGTCGGCACGTCGCCGACGGTGCCGGTCGCGAGCGTCGCGGCGAACGTCGTGTTGAACGCCTTGAGGACGTGGGCGCCGGGCAGCTGCGCGGCGATCTCCGCCGCCGCGGACGAGCCCGCGGGCACGACGAGCGAGTCGAACGTCGTGAAGTCGAGCGGGTTGGTGATGTCGACGACGACGCGCCCCGCGAGCTGGTCGCGGTAGGTGGCGAGCACCTCGCCCACGGCGGGGTAGGGCAGCGCCAGGACGACGACGTCGCCCGTGACCGCGTCGCCGAGGGCGCCGCTCGCCGCGCCCGCCGGAGCGGTCTGCGCGGCCTGCGCGGCGTCGCGCGCCAGCACCTGGACCTGCGTGCCCGCCCGGGCCGCGAGGCCCGCTATCGCCGCACCCATGCTGCCCGCGCCGATGACCGTGACCGTGCTCATGTCGACCTCCAGAAAACTTGTTGGTGCAACCAACGTAGACGTCGGTAGTTGTCGCGTCAACTTTCCGGTAGGATCGCCGCCGTGACCACGTCGACCCCCTGGCTCTCCCCCGCCGAGCTGCGCGCGTGGCTCGGCCTCGTCGCCGTCGCCGAGCTCCTGCCCGCGCAGCTCGACTCCCAGCTCCAGCGGGACGCGACCCTCACGCACTTCGAGTACCAGGTGCTCGCGATGCTCTCGGAGGCACCCGACCACGTGCTGCGGATGTCGGCGCTCGCGCAGCGCACCAACGCCACGCTCCCCCGCCTGTCGCACGTCGTCAAGAGGCTCGAGGACCGCGGCCTCGTACGGCGCGCCCCCTGCGCGGACGACCGCCGCGCCACCAACGCCCACCTGACGCCCGCCGGCTGGGACCTGGTCGTCGCGACCGCTCCCGGCCACGTGCGGACCGCACGCGAGCTCGTCGTCGACGCGCTCACGCCCGCACAGGTCGCCGAGCTCGAGACGATCACGCGCGCGCTCCTCGGCCGCCTCGACCCCGAGGGGCGGCTGACGCCCCCGCTCGACGGGGACACGGCCGGCTGAGCCCGGCCGGCTCCCGCCCGACGGACGCGGCGTCCCGAGCGACGCCGGCAGGACGGCGACGCGGGCAGGACGGCCACGCGGGGCAGGACGGCGACGCGGGCAGGACAGCAGCACGCGGCCGTGCCAGAGTCGGCAGCATGACCGAGGCCACGGGGGACGCCCACCGGCACGTCGAGTCGTTCGTCGACCGCGACCTGCGCGGCGCACGGTTCGTGCGCAGCGACCTCAGCGGCGCCGTCATGCGCGGCGTGCAGATCGGCGGCGCGGACATCGACGCGCCGTGGCTGCTCGACGGCCGGACCCGGCTGCTCGTCAACGGCGTCGACGTCGCGCCGTACGTCGACGCCGAGCTCGACCGCCGCTTCCCGGGCCGGGCGCTGCGCTCCGCCGGCACGCCGGACGGGCTCCGCGAGGCGTGGGCCACGGTCGAGGCCGCGTGGGCCGCCGCGCTCGCGCGCGCCGCGGCGCTGCCGCCCGGGTCCGTCGACCTCGCGGTGGACGGCGAGTGGTCGTTCGCGCAGACGCTGCGCCACCTCGTCATGGCCACCGACACGTGGCTGCGGCGTGCCGTCCTGGAGGTCGACGATCCGTACCACCCGATCGGCCAGCCGAACGTCGAGTACGCCGCCGACGGCCACGACCCCGCGGTCTTCGACCCGGGCACCCCGCCGTACGCCGACGTGCTGGCGGCCCGCGCGGACCGTCAGCGACTCGTCCGCGAGCACCTCGCGACGGTCACCGCCGACGACCTCACGGGCGTCCGCCGCAACCCCTGGGCGCCCGACCACCCCGAGACCGTGCTCGCGTGCCTGCACACGATCCTCGAGGAGGAGTGGGAGCACCTGCGCTACGCGCTGCGCGACCTGCACGTGCTGGAGGCCCGCGCGACCCCGTGATGGCGCTTCACCCGGGCCGCGGATCCCGCGCGGGCGGCCGCCGGGGTCGAGGGGACCCACCGGTCGGTCCGCCGTACGCTCGGGCGGTGCACGCCCTCACCGCACCCCAGCTGGCGTTCGTCACCGAACGCCACCTCGCGACGCTCACGACCCCGCGCGCCGACGGCACGCCGCACGTCGTGCCCGTGGCGTTCACGTGGGACGCGGCGGCGGGCGTCGCACGGACCACGACCGGGCCCGCGACCGTCAAGGCCGCGAACGCGCGCCGCGGGGACGGCCGGGGCGGCCCCGCGCGCGCGGCGCTGTGCCAGGTCGACGGCCGGCGCTGGCTCACGCTCGAGGGCACCGTGACCGTCACCGACGACCCCGGCGAGCTCGACGAGGCCCTGCGCCGGTACGCCGAGCGGTACCGCCCGCCGCGCGCGGGCGTCGAGCGCGTCGTGCTGCGCCTCGCCGTGGACCGCGTGATGTCGTCGCGCGACCTGCGCTGACGGCGGCGCGACAGCACGGCGACCCGGACGCATGCGGCACCGGGGTGTCACGCCCAGCCGTGCGCCGCGGCGAGCGCCACGAGGCGCCGCCCCACCACCGAGCCGGTCTGCGCGACGCCCGGCTCGCAGTTGACCAGCACCGCTGCCGCACCGCGCGAGCGGGGGTACCAGCGCACCTGCCCCTGGAAGCCCCGACCCCACCCCTGGGTCATGACGCAGGGGTGGGCGTCCGTGCCCAGCAGGAACGTCCCCGGTCCCGCGGACACGCCGTCGGGGTCGTGCCGCAGCGCAGCGCCCTGAGCCCGGTCGAGCAGGACGCCGTCGTCACCCGCGAGCGCACGCCCGAGATCGGCCAGCAGCACGGCGACGTCGGCGGGCGACGACCACAGGCTCGAGGCCGCGAGGCCCGCGTAGTGCGCGCGCCCGCCCGCCACGCGCGTGCCGTCGGCGTGGTGGCCGCTCGCCGCCGCGCGCGCGAACAGCTCGACCACGGCACGTCGCGGTCCCGCGACGGTCGCCTCGCCGCCCCAGTAGCCCGTCGCCGTGAGCCCGAGCGGGGCGACGACCTCGCGGTGCGCCACGTCCGCGAAGGACTCACCGGTCGCGACCTCGACCGCGCGCTCGACGAGGCAGTACCCGGCGTCGGAGTACGAGAACGTCGAGCCGGGCTCACGGGTGACCCGCACCGGGCCGGGATACACGTCGGTCCGCCCCTCGACGACGTCGCACGTCGACGCGGCGGGTCCGTCGGTCGGCTCGAACGACCCCGGGGGGTCGACCACGCCGCCGCGGTGGGCCAGCAGCTGCCAGGGCGTCGGCCCGGTCTCCCCCGGCACCTCGACGGGGACGAGCGCGCGCACGTCGTCGTGCAGGCCGAGCACGCCGCGCGCCGCGAGGCGCAGCACGACGACCGCGGCCACCGTCTTGGCCACGGAGCACAGGTGGAACGGCGTGCCGGGGGTCGCGGCGACACCTGTGACGGCGTCGGCGGGCCCCGTGACGTCCACGAGCACGGCGCCGTCGCCCGGGAGCACCACCGTCGCGACCGCGGCGGCACCGCCCGGCACGTGCCGGTCCTCGACCGCTCCTGCCGCACCGTCCTCGACCACGCGCCCCACCTCTCCCGTCGGTGACGCGACGCTAGCGCCCGGCACCCACACGGGCCGAGGCGGGTCGCCGACCGGCACGTGCGGCCACCGCGACCCGCGACCACCGCGCGGTCACGCCACCCCGACGAGCCCCGACTCGTAGGCCGCGATGACGAGCTGGGCGCGGTCGCGCGCGTGCAGCTTCGCCAGCAGGCTGCCGACGTGCGTCTTCACGGTCTTGACCGAGATCACCAGCGCGGCGGCGACCTCGTCGTTCGACAGCCCGCGCGCGACGAGCGCGAGCACCTCCGTCTCGCGCGGCGTCAGCGCGGCGAGGCTGCGCGCGGGCCGGGCCGCCGGACGCTCGACGTAGTGCTCCACGAGCCGCGCGAGGATCGCGGGAGCGAACAGCGCGTCGCCCGCGTGCGTGCGCCGCACGGCGTCGAGCAGCTGCTCGGGGTGCGCATCCTTGAGCAGGAACCCGCTCGCGCCCGCGCGCAGCGCGCCGTACACGTACTCGTCGAGCTCGAACATGCTCAGCACGAGCACGCGCGTGCCCGCGAGCGCGGGCGAGGTCGTGATGCGACGCGTCGCCTCGATGCCGTCGCCGCCCGGCATGCGGATGTCCATGAGCACGACGTCGGGCACGAGCGCGTGCGCCCGGGCGACGGCCTCGGAGCCGGTCGCGGCCTCGCCGACGACGACCGTGCCCGGCGCGCCGCCGACGAGGACACGCAGGCTGTGGCGCAGCAGCGGCTGGTCGTCGACGACGAGCACACGGACGTCCGGCACCGCGACGCCGTCGTGCCCGGGCGAGTCGTCGTGCGCGACGCCCTCGACCGCCGTGCCGGTCACGCCGCACCCCCGGCGGGCACCCGCGCACGCACCGCCCAGCCGTCGCCGTGCGGCCCCGCGGTCAACGAGCCGCCCGCGGCGGCGACCCGCTCCCGCAGACCCGCGAGCCCGTGACCGGCACCGGGTCGCGGCTCCCAGCCGACCTCGGGGCCCGCGTCGTGCACGTCCGCGACGAGGTCGTCAGCCTCGCGACGCACCACGACGGAGACGGCGGTCGGCCCGGCGTGCCGGACCGTGTTCTGGAGCGC
Organism: Cellulomonas sp. FA1; assembly: GCF_000986825.1. Lineage (NCBI taxonomy): Bacteria > Bacillati > Actinomycetota > Actinomycetes > Micrococcales > Cellulomonadaceae > Cellulomonas > Cellulomonas sp. FA1. The sequence goes on from NZ_LBMY01000001.1 coordinate 1,430,681, forward strand.
CTCGCGGACGACGGCGCACACCGTGAGCTCAGCGAGCGGCGCGACGTCGCCGAGACGGTCCAGGTCGACCTCGAGCGTCGGGGCGGCCACGCCCGCGGCGGCGGCCTCGACGACCTCGGGGAGGTCGGCGAGCGTGTCCGCCGGGCGCAACGGCGCGGGACCGGGCGAGCGCAGCACCGTGAGCATGCGTCGCAGCTCGTCGGTGGTCTGCCGCGAGGCGTGCTCGATGTCCGCGAGCGCACGCTCCCGCTCGACCGCGCCGGCCTCGCCCGGGACGCTGCGCGCTGCGGCGGCCCGCAGCGTGATGAGCCCCAGGCCGTGCGACGCGAGGTCGTGCAGGTCCCGCGCGATCCGCAGCCGCTCGGCCTGCGCGGCGCGCTCGGCCGCCCACCCGGCGAGCTCGTCCTCGTAACGCCGCCGCTCGTCACGCAGCCGCAGGGACGCCGAGACGGTCGCACCCCCGACGACCGCGACCGCGAGGGTCCAGGCGACCCAGACCGCCCCGGGTCCCTCCACCCCGACGGTCGCGAACACGAGCACCACGACCCCGACCGCGGCAGCCACCGCGGTCCAGGCCCGGGAGCGCCAGATCGGCCGGTCGGTGTCCATGTGCGGCAGCGTAGGGACCCGGACGTGCGTGCGGATCGGACCAGGGTCCGAGGGACCGGGGTCGTGCCGCCTCCGCGTGGGACCGGTCCGGGGCCCGATCCGCGGCGCCGGGCCGGCTGGTGACATGGCGGCATGCTCTCGATCACGGGTCTCGGCAAGCGGCGCGGACCGCACCAGGTGCTCCACGACGTCACGTTCCAGGCGCTGCCCGGGCGTGTCACCGCGTTCCTCGGGCCGAACGGCGCCGGCAAGTCCTCGACCCTGCGGATCCTGCTCGGGCTCGACCGCGCGACGGCGGGCACGGCACTGGTCGACGGGCGGCCGTACCGGGCGTTGCGCGACCCGCTGCGCACGGTCGGGTCGATGCTCGACGGGCCCGGTGCGCACCGCTCGCGCACGGCACGCAACCACCTGTCGTGGGTGGCGCGCGCGGCCGGCGTCCCGCAGCGCCGCGTCGACGAGGTGCTCGAGCAGGTGGGCCTCGCGAGCGCGGGCCGCACGCGCGTCGGACGGTTCTCGCTCGGCATGGGGCAGCGGCTCGGCCTGGCGACCGCGCTCCTGGGCGAGCCGCGCGCGCTGGTGCTCGACGAGCCCGTCAACGGTCTGGACCCGGAGGGCATCCGGTGGATCCGCGGGCTGCTGCGCGGGCACGCGGACGCCGGTGGCACGGTGCTGCTGTCGAGCCACCTCATGGGTGAGGTGGCCGGCGTCGCGGACGACGTCGTGCTGCTCGCCGGCGGACGGGTCGTCGCGGCGGGGCCTCTCGCCGACGTCACCGCCGGGCACGCGTCGCTCGAGGACGCGTTCTTCGCGCTGACGACGGGCACGGGGGCGGCCCGGTGAGCGGGGTGCGCACGCTGAGGGCCGAGATCGGCAAGCTCGCGGCGCTGCCGGCGGCGTGGGTCGCGGTCGCGGTCGCGACGCTGGGCTCGCTGGGTGTCACGGTCCTCAACGCCGCGGGCGTGCGCGACGCCGTCGCGGCCGGCGAGAGCGCCGCCCTGGGCTACACGTCGGCCGTCGAGGCGGCGTTCTCGGCCGTCCCGCTCGGCACGGTGGGCGCCGTGGTCCTGGGCGTCGTCGCGATGAGCAGCGAGTACACGCCGAACGGCACCGAGGCCGGGGGTGGGCGGCAGATCACCACGACGCTCACGACGACGTCGTCACGGTGGCGCGTGCTCGTCGCGAAGGCGCTCGCCGTCAGCGCGCTCGTGCTGGGCACGGCCGCCGTGACGGTGCCCGCGTGCCTCACGGTCGCACACGCGCTCGTCGGTGACGTCCCGGACGTGGGCGCACCGCACGACGCCGTCGCGCGCACGGTGGGCACCGCCGTCTACTGGACCCTCACCGCCCTCCTCGCGCTCGCGGTCACGGTCGTCACGCGCAGCGGTGTCGTGCCCCTCGTGGTGCTGGTCGTCAACAGCTCGACGGTCTCGTTCTCGCTGCTCGTCGGGCGCCTCACGCCGCTGGCCCGGTTCCTGCCCGACGCGGCCGGGATCCCGCTGTTCGCGCGTGACTGGGAGCCGCCGGGCGGTGTCGCGCTCACGCCGCTCGCCGGCGGTCTGGTCATGGCGGCGTGGGCGGTCGGCGCCCTCGTGGTCGCGGGTCTCGTGCTCAGGCGGCGCGACGCGTGAGCGGGCCGCTCGCCCGCGTCGTGGCCGCCGAGCTCGTCAAGCTGCGGAGCCTGCCCGCGGTCGTGGGGGTGGTCCTCGGCACGCCCGTCGTGGCGGCCGCGCTCGCGGCGGCGTACGCGGCGGCCGCCGCCGCGCGGACCTCGGCGGGCGACCTCGCGCTGGCCACGGTCCCGTACCTCCAGGTCGCGACGGTGCTCGTCGGCGTCCTCGCGGCGGGCACGGAGCACGCCGGACGCCAGATCGCCACGACCCTGACGGTCACGCCCGCCCGGTGGCGCCACCTGGCGGCGCAGTCGCTGGCCGTCGCGGCGACGTCCGCGCTGACCGCGTGCGCGGGGCTCGCCGCCGCGCTCACGGCTGCCGCGGCGTGGGGGCCGGGCGACGGCGTCCCCGGCGCGAGGTCCGGCGTCCGCCCGCTGCTCGGGGCCCTCGTGGCGCTCGTGCTCGTCGGCCTCCTCGCGCACGCGCTGACGGTGCTCACGCGTTCCCTCGTCGGTGCGCTTGGCGCGACGCTCACGCTCCTGATGGTCGTCTCGCCGCTGCTGGCGACGGTCACCGAGCACGCGCGCTGGCTGCCCGACCGCGCGGGGTCGCTGCTGTACCTGCCGGGCCGCGACCCGGTGCTCGGTCCGGTCGGCGGGGGTCTCGTGCTCGTCGCGTGGGTCGCGGCGGCCGTCCTGGCCGCGGGCTGCGCGTCCGCGCGCCGCGACGTCTGACGGCGAGGCTTGAACCTCGACCGTGGTTGAGGTCTAGGGTCGGCTCGACGTCCACGACGGGAGACGCTGTGCGGTCCGACGACCTGCTCACGGTGGGCGAGGTCGGCGCGCGCACCGGCCTCGCCCCCTCGGCCCTGCACTTCTACGAGCGCGAGGGGCTCATCGCGTCGTCGCGCACGGCCGGGAACCAGCGGCGCTACCCGCGGCACATGCTGCGGCGGATCTCGCTGGTGCTGGTCGCCAAGCGGCTCGGCATCCCGCTGGGCGAGGTCGCCGAGGCGTTCCGCGACCTGCCGATGAACCACGAGCCGACGCGCGCCGACTGGCAGCGGGTGTCCCGCGTGTGGAAGGTCCGGCTCGAGCAGCGTCGCGAGGCGATCGTGCGGCTCGAGAAGGAGCTCGTCGGGTGCATCGGCTGCGGGTGCCTCGCGATGCGCTCGTGCGACCTGCTCAACCCCGAGGACGTGCTGGGCGCCGACGGGACGGGCCCGCAGCGGCTCGGTGCCGTGGTGGGGGGCCCAGGGTCCGCCGCCCGCCCGGCGCGCGGGCGTCCGGGGGGCGCACGCCGCGGTGACCTGCGCTGACGTCCGGGTCTGCGACGCCCGGCACCGGGCACGACGGTCACGCCCGACCGCACGTCGTCGGGTCACGACGCCGTGGCGTCCCCCGTGGACTCGCGCCAGACCACCGTCATCACGCCGACGTCCGACCGGTCCGGCTCGGCCCCGTCGATCTCGGCGACCAGCCGCCGCAGGCCCCGTCGGCCGATCCCGACGCGGTCCACGGCCACCGTGGTGAGCGACGGGGTCATGAAGCGCCCCATGTCCATGTCGTCCCACCCGCTCACGCCCAGGTCGCCCGGCACCGCCCAGCCCCGCTCCCGGGCCGCACGCACCGCCCCGGCCGCCAGCAGGTCGTTGGCCGCGACGAGGGCGAGCGGCCGGACGGACGCCGGCACGTCACGGACGGCGGCGTACCCGGCGCGCCCGCCCCAGTCGCCCTCGACCGCGCCGAGCGACTCCAGCCCGAGCGCGTCGACGGCCTCGAGGTAGGCACGGCACCGCGACCGCGCGGCCGCGTGGTCACCGGGCCCGCCGACGTGCAGGAACCGCCGGTAGCCCGCGGCGGCCAGGCGCTCGACGAGGGTGCGCACCGCCGACGCGTCGGTGAACGAGCCCGCGGGGCGCGTGCGCGCGTCGAACTCGTCGGACACGACCACCGGGCACGGGAGCGCGCCGTCGGCGACGGCGTCGGCCTCCACGGGGGCGTACACGGCCACGCCCTCGAAGCTCCCGGAGCGCGCGAGCTCGACCACGCGTTCCGTGCAGGACGCCACGGACGGTCCGGCGTCGTGCACCTCCAGCACGTAGCCCGCGTCCCGCGCGGCGGCACCCGCACCCGACAGGACGTCGGTCGCCCGGTACATGACGACGCCCAGGACGACCGCGAGCCGACCGGTCCGGCGCGTGCGCATGGACCGCGCGGCGAGGTTGGGGCGGTACCCGAGCTCGTCGATCGCCTGCAGCACCCGCGCCCGCGTCGCGGGCGCGACGTTGACCCGCCCCGTGAGGACGTGCGACACGGTCGCCTGCGCGACGCCCGCGAGCCGCGCGACGTCCCGGCTGGTCGGCTGCCGCGTCACGCCCCGTCACCTCCCGGACACCGACCGGCCCGCACCCGGCGGCCCGCGCAGGACCACGCGTCCCCGCTGCCGCCACCCTAGTGCGGACGACGCGCGGCCCGGGCCCGCCGTCGGCGGCCACCCGCACGGGCTGCCCCCGGGGTCGGGCCGGGTCAGGTCACGTCAGGTCGACGGGCGACCCGGACCGCGCCGAGCGGTAGACCGCGTCGACGACCTCCAGCGCGCGGATCCCGTCCTCCACGCCGACGCGCGGGGGTCGCCCCTCGCGCACGGCACGGACCACGTCGGCGAGCTGCCGCTCGTGCGCGACGCCCCAGCCGCCCGCCACCTCGTGCTCGGCCGTGCGGCTGCCGGTCCCCGCCACGGCCAGCGCGTCCGCGGTCACCTCGGCCCGCGGGCTCGGGACCTCGCCGAGCCGCGCGTCGACCACCACGCGGTCGCCCTCGACGACGACCGACCCGGCCGTGCCGTGCAGCGCGAGGCGCGCCGGGAACCCCGGGGCGACGGCGGTCGACGCCGCGAGCGTGCCGAGCGCGCCGCTGGTGAACGTCAGGGTCGCGCACACGACGTCCTCGACCTCGATGTCGTGCAGCCGCGTGGCCGCCGCCGCCTGGACCCGCGCGACGGGCCCGGCGGTGGCGAGCATGAGGTCGACCGTGTGGATCGCCTGGTTGACGAGCGCGCCGCCGCCGTCGCCGTCGACCGTGCCGCGCCACGCGTCCGCCGCGTAGTAGGCCGGGTCGCGCCACCAGGGCACGCGCGCGTCGACGAGCACGGGCACGCCGAGCGCGCCCGTCGCGACGAGGTGCTCGACGTGCGTGGTGGCGTCGTCGAAGCGGTGCTGGCTGACCACCGCGACGGTCCGTCCGTACCGGCGGGCCGCGGCGGCGAGGCGCCGCGCCGCGGCGAGCGTGACGTCGACCGGCTTCTCGACGACCACGTGCTTGCCGGCGGCGACCGCCTGCACGGCGAGCGCGGCGTGCCCGCCGCTGGGCGTGCAGACGCTGACGGCCTCGACCGCGGGGTCCGCGAGCACGTCGCCCCACGACCGCGCCTGCGCCCCGTGCTCGTCGGCGAGGGTCCGCGCGCGGCTCTCGACGACGTCGACGCACGCGACGAGGCGCGCCGCGGTCGCGCCGCCGAGCGCCGCGAGGCCCGCGAGCGCCCGCGCGTGCGTCCGCGCGACGTTGCCGCAGCCGACGATCGCGAACCCCAGCGGGGCGGCCGGCGTCCCGGACCCGGGCGTCATCGCGTCACGCCCCGGGCCGGGACGTCCCGCGCCCGGGACCGGGCGTGAGGTCGCGGGCGCCCAGCTGCGCGCGGATGCTCAGCTCGGCCGCCGCGAACGCGTGCTCCTGCGTCATGGCGGCCTCGGTCCGCTCGAGGCAGTCGAGGATGAGCCGCCCGAAGAACGGGTACCCGACGTCGCCGCGCGTGACGAGGTGGTGCTCGGAGGTCCCGTCGACGAGGAACACGTGGCCCGGGCCCTCGTCCGTGCCGACGTTCACGAACTTGCGCAGCTCGATGTAGCCGTCGGTCCCCAGCAGCAGCGTGCGCCCGTCGCCCCAGGTCCGCAGGCCGTCGGGCGTGAACCAGTCCACGCGGCAGTACCCGGTCGCGCCGTTGTCGAGCACGACGTTCGCGTCGCCGAAGTCGTCGAGCCCGGGCGTGCGCGGGTTCGCGTAGTTCGCGATCGAGGCGTTCACGACGGTGCCGCCGGAGGCGCCCGTGTAGTGAAGCATCTGCTCCATGTTGTGGCTGCCGATGTCGCACAGGATCCCGCCGTACCGCTCACGGTCGAAGAACCAGTCGGGACGTCCGGACCCGAGCCGGTGCGGCCCGAGCGCGAGCACCTGCACGACGCGCCCGATCGCGCCCCGTTCGACGAGCTGGCCGGCGAGCACCGCCGCCTCGACGTGGATGCGCTCGGAGTAGTAGACGGCGTACTTCAGCCCGGTGCGCGCCGTGGCCTCGCGCGCCGCGGCCAGCTGGTCGAGCGTCGTGAGGGGTGCCTTGTCGGTGAAGTAGTCCTTGCCCGCCGCGATGACCCGCAGGCCCAGCGCGCAGCGTGCGGACGGCACGGCGGCGCCGGCGACGAGCCGCACGGCGGGGTCGCCCAGCACCTCGTCCTCGGAGCGCGCCGCGCGCGCCTGCGGGAAGCGCGCGCGGAACCGCTCGACCTTGACGGGGTCGGGGTCCCACACCCAGGTCAGGGTGCCGCCCGCGCCGATCACGCCCTCGCACATGCCGTAGACGTGGCCGTGGTCGAGGCCGACGGCCGCGAACGGGAACTCCCCCGGCCCGACGACGGGCGCGGGCACGGGCTCCGGGGCGTACGCGGCCCCGTTGGCGGTGCTCATGGTCTCTCCTCGGTCTCGTCCGGTCACCGGGCGTCCGCGGCGCCGCCGCCGACCCGGATCTGGCCGGGCAGGCCCGCGACGGACCCGGTCTTCTCGTAGAAGTGCGGCGCGCGCTCGACGAGCGCGCCGGCGCGGTAGTACGGGTCGTCGGGCGTGATCGGCAGCGGCACCGTGCGGCGCTCGATGCCGGAGGCGTAGATCGCCGTGACCAGCTCGACGGCGTTCCTGCCGTCCTGCGCGTCGATCGCCGGGGCGCGCCCGTCGCGCACGGCGGCGAGGACGTCGCCGATCTGGCCCGTGTGCCCCTGGTGCGGCAGCGCGGGGAGCGCCGCCGCGAGCGCCTCGAGCCGCTCGACCAGCTCCGGGTCGCCGCCGGGGGCACCGAAGCCGTTGGGCGCGGCGACGTCGGCGACGACCTTCCACGGCTGCGACACGCGCGCCCGCTCACCCTGGACGACGATGCCCTGCTCCTCGCCGTGGTGGACGACGGACGCGGTGACCGTGGCCAGCGCGCGCTCGTAGGCCAGGACCGCGACCGAGAGGTCCTCGACCTCGGCGTTGTCGTGCTGCGCGTTGGTGAGGACCGCCGTCACGGCTCGGGGGCGACCCAGCAGCCAGAGCGTGAGGTCGAGGTGGTGGATCGCGTGGTTGAGCGTGCAGCCGCCGCCCTCCGACGCCCAGGTGCCGCGCCAGTCGAGGTCGTAGTACGCCCGGCCGCGCCACCAGGCGGAGTCCACCCGCGCGTGCGAGACCGTGCCGATCAGGCCCGAGTCGAGCGCCGCCTTGAGGGTCGCCATGTCGTCCCGGAACCGGTTCTGGGCGACGACGGAGCAGATCCGGCCCGCGCGCTCGGCGGCCGCGATCATGGCGTCGCAGTCCTCGAGCGACGGCGACATCGGCTTCTCGACCAGCACGTGCACGCCCGCCTCGAGCGCGGCGACCGCGAGGTCGCGGTGGGTCGCCGGCGGCGTCGCGACGCTGACGAGGTCGAGGTCCTCGGCCGCGAGCATGGCGCGCGCGTCGTCGTAGGCGCGGGCGCCGTCGAGCCCGAACTCGGCGCGCCGGGCCCGCGCCCGCTCCGGCTGGACGTCGCAGAGCGCGACCACCTCGCAGTCCTGGCCGAACCGGCCGTACCCCTGCAGGTGGGCGCCGGAGATCCCTCCGGCGCCGATGATCCCGACCTTCAGCATCGTCGTCCTCCCGATCGCGCGCGGGCCGCTCTGCCCACGGGCAGCCTCCCGGCCCGTCGGGGGGCGCGCGCGGCTTGATACGTATCAACATACGTGGCGCGCGGCGGCCTGACCACCCCGACGGCGCACGCGCGCGGAGGCGGACGGGACGCCGTGCGCCCCGCCCGCCTCCGGGCCGCCCGTGGTCAGGCGGCCGCACCCCCGTGCCCCAGCACGCGCGCACGGACGCCCGCCGCGTCGAGCCCGTGCAGCCGCGCGTGGTCGGCCGGCGTGCCGTACGTCCGCCGCTCCTCGCGCCCCACGCCGACGTGCTCGACCTCGACGCGCCGCCCCCGCAGCGCGGCGGCCACCTCGGGGGCGGTCGTGCCCTCGAGGTACGGCTCGACGACCACGACCCGCACGTGGTGCTCGGCGAGCGCGCGCAGCGTGCCGCGGTCGAGCGGGAACGGCGTGGCCGTGTACGCGAGCGTCACGCCGAGCCCCTCGACCGCCTGCTGCGCGGCCGCGAGCGCGGGCCCGACCGCGAGCACGAGCGTCCCGCGCCCGTGCCGGACCACGTGGATCCCCCCGTCGGCGGGCCACGCCTGCGGGTTCACCTGCGACGACAGCCGGACGTACTGCCGGTCGTCGGCACGCGCCGCGGCACGCACCAGCGTCTCGACCTCGTCGGGGTGCCCCGGGGTGTGCAGCCGCCAGCCGGGCAGCGCGCTGAGCAGCGCCACGTCGGCCGGGCTCTGGTGCGTGCGCCCCTCGCTCGCGGCGTCGAAGCTCGCGCCGATCGACACGAGCACCGCCCCGAGGTCCTGGTGGGACAGGTCGAGCTTGACCTGCTCGTACGGGCGCTCCACGAGGAACGGCGCGTAGCTGTGCACGAACGGGCGCAGACCCGCGAGCGCGAGCCCCGCGGCGACGCCGACCATGGTCTGCTCGCGGATCCCGACGTTGAGCACGCGCTCGTCGGCCGACTCGCCCGCGACGAGCCCGAGGGGGCCGATGTCCGCCAGCACGAGCGCCGTCCGCTCGTCCGTGCGCAGCAGGTCGGCCATCGTGGCGTAGAACCGGGCGCGCATCACGACCCCTTCCTGGCGGTGCGGACGACCGTCACGTGCGGGCGGTCGCCGTGCACGCGCAACGAGTCGCGCAGCGCGTCGTGGTCGGCCGTGTCGACGACGGCCCCCGTCCACCCCTCGTGCTGGAACCGCGTGACGATCCCGCCGGGCCAGCCGAGCGTCGCCGAGTCGTTGTCGACGACGACGCACGCGAGGCGACCGAGCCCCCAGCGGCCGGCGACCGCGATCGCCTCGTGGTTGCTGCCCTCGTCCAGCTCGGCGTCCCCGACCAGCACGACGACCCGGCCGGGCGCACCCGCGATCTCCAGGCCCCGCGCGAGGCCCACCGCGATCGGCAGCCCGTGCCCGAGCGAGCCCGACGAGATCTCCACGGGCGGCACGAGCAGCCGGTCCGGGTGGTGCCCCAGCGGCGAGCCGGGCCCCGCGAGGTCGTCGAGCCACGACGCGGGGATCAGGCCCTTCGTCGCGAGCACCGCGTAGTACGACGCCGGGCCGTGCCCCTTCGACAGCAGGAACCGGTCCCGCTCGGACCAGGGGTCGAGCCGCAGGACCTGGTCGTGCAGGACCCACAGCACGTCGAGCGTGGACTGCGCGGCGGCGTCGTGCTTCTCGTCGCCGGTGACGCGCGTGAGGTGGCGCAGCAGGGTGTCGGGCAGGCGGTCGGTCAGGGGTGGTGAGGTGCTCATGCCCCCACGCTCGGTGCTCAACAGAGGTTGAGGTCAAGGGGCGTGCCGCGTGCGACGTCGTCGACGTCGCGGCGCCGCGCGAACGACGGCGGCACCGTGAACGACGAAGGCACCGTCCAGATCCCTGGACGGTGCCTTCGTTCCGGTGGAGCTGAGGGGACTCGAACCCCTGACCCCCTGCATGCCATGCAGGTGCGCTACCAGCTGCGCCACAGCCCCGTGGTCCCCGAGAGGACCCCGTCGCCCCGAGGGGCGCCCGGAGAGTTTACGACGATCCGAGCGTCGAAAGCGAATCGGGCGCCGGGGCGACGGGTGTGACGTCAGTCCGGGTCGCGGACCGCGTCGTCGTCGTCCCCCGCCGGCTCCGGGTCGGGGCCCGCGTTCCAGTCGGACGACGCGTCCGTCGGGCCCACGTTGAAGCCCAGGAGGCGCCAGGCCGGGTCGACGCCCGGGCCCGAGCGCACGAGCTCGACCCAGTGCGCGTTGTGCAGCCCGCCGACCCCGCGCCACGCGGGGTCCTGCCCCAGCAGCGCCGCCACGAGCGCACCGATCGCCGCGCCGTGCGACACGACCACCAGGCCGCCGCCGTCCGGCGTCCGCTCGAGCTGGTCCGCGACCGCGCCCGTGAGCCGCGCCGCGAGGTCCGCGCGCGTCTCCGCGCCGACGCCCGTCGGGTCGCCCCCCGCGCGCCACACGCCGAACTCCCCCGGCCAGCGCGCGTCGATCTCCGCGCCCGTCAGGCCCTCCCACTCGCCGAACGACCGCTCGCGCAGCCGCGGGTCGGTCTCGAGGGGCAGGTCGAGCGCGCGCGTGAGGTAGGTCGCCGTCTCGACCGCACGCGTGAGGTCCGACGACACGACGCGCGCGGGGCGCGCCCGCTGCGCGAGCCGCGACGCCGCCGTGCGCGCCTGCCAGTGGCCGACCTCGTCGAGCGGGATGTCGACCTGGCCCTGCAGGCGCGCGGCGGAGTTGTACGCGGTGCGGCCGTGCCGCCACAGCAGGAGGTGCTGCTGGGTCATGCGTCGGCCTGCTCGCCGCGCGCCTCGGGCGGCAGCTCGATGACCGGGCAGTCCTTCCACAGCCGCTCGAGGGCGTAGTACACGCGGTCCTCGGCGTGCTGCACGTGGACGACCACGTCGCCGAAGTCGATGAGCACCCAGCGCCCCTGGGACTTGCCCTCGCGGCGCACGGGCTTCGCGCCCATCGTGTGCAGCGCCTCCTCGACGGCGTCGACGATCGCGCCGACCTGGCGCTCGTTCGTCCCCGACGCGATGAGGAACACGTCGGTGAGCACGAGCTGCTCGCTCACGTCGAGCGCGATGATCTCCTGCGCCTTGAGGTCGGAGGCCGCGCGGGCGGCCGCGTGGGCCAGCTCGACGGCACGGGGGCTCGCGGTCACGGGGCTCCTCGGGGTGGTGTCGGTGCGCGCGGTCGCCGGGGCGGCGCCGAACGCGAGGGGGATGTCAGAGAGGGCCGGAGCCGTCGTGCGCCACGACGCCGTCGACCACGCGGACGGCGGCGCCCGCGGCGGGCTCGTCGTTCCCGCTCGCCTGGATGTAGAGCAGCATCGCGAGGAAGCCGAGCACGAACGCGACGAGCGAGAGCACCAGCAGGTGCAGCCACGTGTAGGGGTGCCGGCGCGTCGTGGGCTCGTCGTCCTCGTCGAGGTCCTCGTCCTCGTCGTGCGCGACGGCCGACGCGGTGCGCGACGAGCCCCACGGCGTGGCCGCGGGTGCGTCGGACGCGCGCTCCGCGGGCGTGGGGGTCGCGGCCGGCCGCGGCCACGCGTCACCGGACGTCGTGCCCCCGGCGTCGGCCGCACCCTGGACGGCGGGCCACGCGCGCCCGTCGGCGTCGGTGCGCTGCGGCGCGGCCGTCTGGAAGGAGCTCAGCGCGGGAGCCGCTGCCTCGGCAGCCGCCGGCCGCGGCGCCTCGGCCGGTGCCGCGGGGGTCCACGACCGCCCGGGTGCGGGTGCGGGGACGGGGGACGCGTGGGGAGCCGCCGCGGGAGCACCGCCGCCCCACGGCGTCGGCCGTGCCGACGCGGCCGACGACGGGGCCGCCGCGGCCGCCCAGCTCGGGCCCCCGGACGTCGGGGCGGGCGCGGGGCCGCTCTCCCGGGCCCAGGCCGGACCCTCGGACGCCTGACGTGGCGTCGGGGCACCACCCGGGGCCGAGGCCGCCGGGGGCTGCGCCCAGGGGCGCGTCGCGGCGGGCGGCTGCACCGGTGCGGACGGTCGCGACGTGACGCGGGCGTCCGTCGACCCGGCACCGGACGCCGCACCCCAGGCGCCGCCGGACGCCGGCACGGGTCCCGCACCGGTCGCCGGGCGGGGCGCGGGGGCGGCCGGGCGCGGCGCCACCGGTGCGGTCGAGCGTGCGGTCGGGGCGGCGGGACGTGCCGCCGCGGGAGGCGTCGCCGCACGCGGGGCGGCGGTCGGGTCGAGCGCCGAGTCGCGGTACGAGCGGCGCGAGCGCGCACCGTCGGGCGACGCTCCGGGACCGGGCGCCGCGGGGGCCGACGGCGTCGGACCCGCCGGGACCGGGCCGGGCCGGGGCGCCGACGCCTGCGGTGCCGGCGCGGCCGACCACGCGGACGGTGCGGCGCCGTCCGTGCCCGCGGGCGGGGTCACCAGACGGCTGCGCAGGGCGCGTCGCGAGCCGGGCGCCGGGGCACCGCCCCCGGAGGCCGGGGACACGGGGGCGCCGGCGCCCTGTCCTCCGTCCTCGACCGCGCGCTCCATCTCACGACGGCGGCGACGCTCTCCGGGTTCACTCATCAGGACCTCGATACAACCTGTGCTTGGCGATGTACTGGACGACCCCGTCGGGGACGAGGTACCACACCGGCTCCCCCGCACGCGCTCGTGCGCGGACGTCGGTCGAGGAGATCGCCAGGGCCGGGACCTCCAGGACGTCGACCCGCCCGGAGGGCAGGCCGTCCACCGACAGCGTGTGCCCGGGGCGGGTGACCGCCACGAACCGCGCCATGTCGAAGAGCTCGGCAGCATCCTTCCACGTGAGGATCTGCGCGATCGCGTCGGCACCGGTGATGAAGAAGAGGTCGGCGTCCGGGCGCGCGGTCTTGAGGTCCCGGAGCGTGTCGACCGTGTACGTCAGGCCCGTGCGGTCGACGTCCACCCGGCTGACCGTGAAGCGCGGGTTCGACGCCGTGGCGATCACCGTCATGAGGTAGCGGTGCTCGGCCGGCGAGACGTCGACGTGCTGCTTGAACGTCGGCTTGCCCGTCGGCACGAACACGACCTCGTCGAGGTCGAACCGGGCGGCGGCCTCGCTGGCCGCGACCAGGTGGCCGTGGTGCACGGGGTCGAACGTGCCGCCCATCACCCCGAGGCGTGGGCGGGCAGGGACCCCCGCGGAGACCGGCACGGTCAGTGGCGGGTCCCGACGGACCGGAAGGCGTACGTGACGAGGAGCATCGCGAGGAGCCCCACGAAGGCGCCGACGCCGAACACGACGGGCGGGAACGGCAGCTCGCTCGCGTGGGCCGCGGTCTCCTCGGCGGCGGCGATCAGGGTGGCCTGCACGGCATCCTCCTGGGGGTCGTCGGTGGTGCGGGGACGGGGTGGTGCGGGGGCGGCACGTCGGACGGAGGCCGCCCGGCGCCGCAGCCACCCAGTGTCGCATGCCCGCCCGTGCGGACCGGGCACGCGACGGGTGTCAGGGGCGCACGTGCCCGTCGCCGTGCACGACCCACTTGGTCGTCGTGAGCTCCGCCAGCCCCATCGGGCCGCGGGCGTGCAGCTTCTGCGTCGAGATGCCGATCTCGGCGCCCAGCCCGAACTGGCCGCCGTCGGTGAAGCGCGTCGAGGCGTTGACGATCACGGCGGCCGCGTCGACCTCTGCGACGAACCGCTCGGACGCCCGCAGGTCCCGCGTGAGGATCGCCTCGGTGTGCCCCGTGGACCAGCGCCGGACGTGGTCGATCGCGGCGTCGAGGTCGTCGACGACCCGCACCGCGAGGTCGAGCGACAGGTACTCGGTGCCCCAGTCGGCCTCGGTCGCCGGCACGGTCGCCACGCCGTGCGGCGCGTGCGCGAGCGTCGCGGCGTCGCCGTGCACCGTGACCCCGGCCTGGCCGAGCGCGGCCAGCGCGGACGGCAGGAACGCGTCGGCGACGTCGCGGTGCACGAGCAGCGTCTCGACCGCGTTGCACACCCCGACGCGCTGCGTCTTGGCGTTGAGCAGGATCGGCAGCGCGTCAGCGAGGTCGGCGCTCGCGTCGACGTAGAGGTGGCAGTTGCCGACGCCGGTCTCGATGACCGGCACGGTCGCCTCGCGCACGACCGTCGCGATGAGGTCGGCACCGCCGCGCGGCACGAGCACGTCGACCAGGCCGCGCGCGTGCATGAGGGCGACGCCGCCGGGACGCCCCCAGGCGTCGACCGACTGGACGAGGTCGCGCGGCAGGCCCTGCGCGGCGAGCGCCTCGGCGAGGACCTCGACGATCGTCGCGTTGCTGCTCGCGGCGGCCGACCCGCCGCGCAGCACGACCGCGTTCCCGCTCTTGAGCGCGAGGCCCGCCGCGTCCACGGTCACGTTGGGCCGCGCCTCGTAGATCATGCCGACGACGCCCATGGGCACGCGCACCTGGCGCAGCCGCAGGCCGTTCGGCAGCGTCGAGCCGCGCACGACCTCGCCCACCGGGTCGGGCAGCGCCGCGAGCTCGCGCAGCGCGTCGGCGATCGCGACGACACGCTCCGGGGTCAGCGCGAGGCGGTCGAGCAGGCCCTCGGACATCCCCCCGGCGCGTCCGCGGGCGACGTCCTCGGCGTTCGCGGCCAGCACGCGGTCGGTCGCCGCGACCAGCGCGTCCGCGAGCGCACGCAGCGCGGCGTCCTTCGTCGCGCGTGTCGCGGTCGCGAGCGCGCGCGACGCCTCGCGGGCACGGCGCGCGACCTCGAGGACGGCGACCTCGGGGTCGTCCTGCGCGAGCGCGGGCGTCGACTGCTCCAGGGACGTGGTCATGCGCCCAGGCTAGTCGCGCACGCGCGCGCCCGTGCCGGGCGCCCGCCTCGCGGACCGGCGCGGCCCGGGACGCGTGACGGTCCCGCTCCGTTCGCCACGGGTGCCCGCCCGGCGGCCCCTCACCGCCGCCGACGCACCAGCACGAGGTCGTCGCGGTGCACGAGCTCACGGTCGTAGCCGGGCCCGAGCGTGTCGCGCAGGTCGCCCGTGCTGTGCCCCAGCAGCTGCGGCACCTCGTCGGAGCCGTAGGCCACCAGGCCGCGCGCCACGACGCCGCCCGCGGCGTCCACGAGCTCGACGGGGTCGCCCGCCTCGAACGCACCCTCGACGGCCGTCACGCCCGCGGGCAGCAGCGACGTGCGACGCTCGACGACGGCACGCACCGCACCGTCGTCGAGCACGAGCCGCCCGCGCGTGCGCGCCGCGTGCGCGAGCCACAGCAGCCGGATCGACCGGCGCCGGCCCGTCGCGGCGAACCACGTGCCGACGTCCTCCCCCGCGAACGCGGCCGCCGCCTGCGCGGCCGACGTCAGGACGACCGGGATCCCCGACTGCGTCGCGATCGCGACCGACTCGATCTTGGTGACCATGCCGCCCGTGCCGACCGCGCTGCCGCGGGCCGTCACGTCCACGCCGTCGAGCTCGCCCGGCGCGCGCACCTCGGCGATGCGTCGCGACCCGGGCCGCGACGGCGGGCCCGTGTAGAGCGCGTCGACGTCGGTCAGCAGCGCGAGCGCGTCGGCGTGCACGAGGTGCGACACGAGCGCCGCGAGCCGGTCGTTGTCGCCGAACCGGATCTCGTCGGTCGCGACGGCGTCGTTCTCGTTGATGATCGGCAGGACGCCGAGGTCGAGCAGGCGCGTCAGCGCACGGTGCGCGTTGCGGTACCGCCCGCGCCGCCACGTGTCCTCGGCGGTCAGCAGCACCTGCGCGACCGTGAGGCCGTGCGCGGCGAACGCGCGCTCGTAGTCGGCGACGAGCAGGCCCTGCCCCACCGACGCGGCGGCCTGCTGCGTCGCGAGGTCCCGCGGGCGCGCGGGCAGCCCCAGCGGGCCGATGCCCGCCGCGATCGCGCCCGACGACACGAGCACGACCTGCGTGCCCGCCGCACGCCGTGCCGCGAGCACGTCGACGACGGCGGCGAGCCGCTGCGGGTCGAGGTGACCGTCCGGGGTCGTCAGGGACGACGACCCGACCTTGACGACGATGCGCCCGGCGTGCGGCAGCTGGTCTCGGCCCTGGAGGGCGACGGCACTCACGCAGGCCATGATGCCGCGCCGAGCGCCGTCGCCCGTGCGACGCCCGCCCCGCGGACGGGGCCGCGGACCGGCGCCGGACGGGTGCGGGCCGCACGGCGTGCGCGCGGCCCGCCCGCGTCACGCGTCGGGGTCGGTCCAGACGCCCTTCTCGCGCTCGGTCCACAGCTCGGCGCGCGCAGCGGCCTTGGCGTCCATCCGCTCGGTGTACTCGCGCCGCTTCTGGCCGCGCGTGGGGCGCGACTGGTCGTCGAGACGCGCGTCCGTGCCACGGGGACCACCCAGCAGCTCGGAGCCCGTCAGCAGCGTCGGCTCCCAGTCGAAGACCACGGCGTTCTCGTCGGGACCGATGCGCACCTCGTCGCCCGCGACCGCGCCCGCCGCGTAGAGACGCTCCTCGACGCCCGCGCGTGCGAGCCGGTCGGCGAGGTAGCCGACCGCCTCGTCGTTGGAGAAGTCCGTCTGGCGCACCCACCGCTCGGGCTTCTCGCCGCGCACCACGAACCACACCTGGCCGTTGCCCTCGCGCCGCGTGACCGTGAACCCGGTCTCGTCGACCGCGCGCGGGCGTAGCACGACGCGCGTGGCCTCGGGCGGCGGCGCGTCGCGACGCGCCTGCACGACGCGCTCGGCGAGCGCGAACGTCAGCGGGCGCAGGCCCTCGTGGCTCGCGGTCGACACCTCGAACACCGGCAGGCCGCGCGCCTCCAGCTCGGGGCGCACGAGGTCGGCGAGCTCGCGGGCCTCGGGCACGTCGATCTTGTTCAGCACGACGACGCGCGGGCGCTGCGTGAGCGGTACGCCGCCCGCGGCGACCTCGAGGTCCTCGGCGTACGCGGCGAGCTCGGCCTCGATCACGTCGAGGTCGGTGAGCGGGTCACGTCCCGGCTCGAGCGTCGCGCAGTCCAGCACGTGCACGATGACGGCGCAGCGCTCGATGTGCCGCAGGAACTCCAGCCCGAGGCCCTTGCCCTGCGACGCCCCGGGGATCAGACCCGGCACGTCCGCGACGGTGTACCGCGCGTCCCCGGCCTGCACGACGCCGAGGTTCGGCACGAGGGTCGTGAACGGGTAGTCGGCGATCTTGGGGCGCGCGGCGGACACGGCCGCGACGAGGCTCGACTTGCCCGCGGAGGGGTAGCCGACGAGCGCGACGTCCGCGATCGTCTTGAGCTCGAGCACGACGTCGGCGGACTCGCCGGGCTCGCCGAGCAGCGCGAACCCGGGCGCCTTGCGGCGCGGCGAGGCGAGCGCCGCGTTGCCGAGCCCGCCGCGACCGCCCGCGGCGACGACGTAGCGCGCACCCGCGCCGACGAGGTCGGCCAGCACGGTGCCGTCGGGCGACTTCACGACGGTGCCGTCGGGGACCCCGAGCACGAGGTCCTCGGCGGTCGACCCGCTGCGGTGGTCGCCCATGCCCTGCGTGCCGGACGCGGCGCGCCGGTGCGGCAGGTGGTGGTACGGCAGCAGCGTGGTCACCTGCGGGTCGACCTCGAGGATCACCGACCCGCCGTTGCCGCCGTTGCCGCCGTCGGGGCCCGCCAGGGGCTTGAACTTCTCGCGGTGGATCGACGCGCACCCGTGCCCGCCGTCACCGCCGGTCGCGTGCACCACGACTCGGTCGACGAACGTCGCCACGGGTGTCCTCCTCGTCCTTCAGGGTGCGGGCGGGCGCCCGCCTCGGTCGTGCAACGACGAAGGGGCGCACCGCACCGGTGCGCCCCTCCGACGTCGATGGTGAGGCAGTGCCTCAGGCGTCGGCCGCCACGATGTCGACGACCTTGCGGCCGCGGCGCGTGCCGAACGCGACCGCACCGGCGGTCAGCGCGAACAGCGTGTCGTCGCCGCCCCGGCCGACGTTGTCACCGGGGTGGAAGTGCGTGCCGCGCTGGCGGACGATGATCTCGCCGGCCTTGACGACCTGACCGCCGAAGCGCTTCACGCCGAGGCGCTGGGCGTTGGAGTCGCGACCGTTGCGCGAGGAGCTCGCGCCCTTCTTGTGTGCCATGACAGACCTGCTCTCAGTGTTCCGGAGTACGGGGTGCAGCCGCCGAGGCGGCGCGAGCTCACTTGATGCCGGTGACCTTGAGGCGGGTCAGCTTCTGGCGGTGACCCTGGCGCTTGCGGTAGCCGGTCTTGTTCTTGTACTTGAGGATGTCGATCTTGGGACCCTTCTCGTCCCGCACGACCTCCGCCGTGACCGTCACCTTCGCGAGCGCCGCGGCGTCCGTGGTGACCTTCTCGCCGTCGACGAGCAGGAGCGCCGGCAGCTGGACCGACGAACCCGCCTCGGCGGCGAGGCGGTCGACGACGACGACGTCGCCGACGGCGACCTTCTCCTGGCGGCCGCCAGCCTTCACGATCGCGTACACCACGTTGCTGCTCATCTCTGCTCGTCGGACCTGCACGTCACTGCTCATCGGTACTGCACTCGGTGCCCGTGACCCGCCGAGGCCCGCGCACCACCCCGCCACGGGGGCGAGGGGTTCGCGTCGGCGAGGTCGTCCGCGGCGCCCGACCGTGGTGCCTGCCGGCGGCCCCGGCTCTCGCGAGCCCGGTGCGGTACCGGCACTGCCACGGCGCGCACGCGACGCACCGACGTTCTAGGGTACGGACCCGTCCGCGCCGGGTCAAACGCGCACGGACGGGTCCGGGTGGCTCCCGGGCGTCAGTCGCCCTCGCCGTCCGCCGGCGCGGCCCCGGCCTGCGCGGGCTCGTCGTCCTCGAACGACGCGAACAGGTCGGGGTCGACCGCGTGGAGCTCGAGCGGCGCGTCGGTCTCGACGACCGGCGCAGCCGCCGCGCGCGCCGCACCGAGCTCCGCGAGGACGTCCAGCACGGGCGCCGCCGGCACCGGGGCGGCCTCGGGCGCGGCGTCGGCCTGCGCCGCCGCGTCCGTGCCGTCCTGCTCCGGGGCGTCCGCATCCTCGGTCCGCTCGTGGTCGTGGTCGTGCGCGTGCGCGGCGGCCGCCGCGATCGTCGCGAGGGTCGCCTTCACGGCCTCGCGCGCCTCGGGCAGCACCGGGACGGCCGCGGCCGCCACCGGGGCGGCGGCGCTCCCCTGCTCGGCGGTGGCCCGCTTGCGGCGCGAGCGCTTCGACTCGCCCTGCTCGGGTGCGGGCTGCGCGCCCGCGTCCTGGCGCGAGCTCTTCGACACGGGGTCGGTGTGCACGATGAACCCGCGACCGTGGCAGTGCTCGCACGTCTCGCTGAACGCCTCGACCAGGCCCTGGCCGACCCGCTTGCGCGTCATCTGCACGAGGCCGAGCGAGGTCACCTCGGCGACCTGGTGCTTGGTGCGGTCGCGCCCCAGGCACTCGACGAGGCGGCGCAGCACGAGGTCGCGGTTGGACTCGAGCACCATGTCGATGAAGTCGATGACGATGATGCCGCCGATGTCGCGCAGCCGGAGCTGGCGCACGATCTCCTCGGCCGCCTCGAGGTTGTTGCGCGTCACCGTCTCCTCGAGCGTGCCGCCGGCGCCCGTGAACTTGCCGGTGTTGACGTCGACGACGGTCATGGCCTCGGTGCGGTCGATCACGAGCGAGCCGCCCGACGGGAGCCAGACCTTGCGGTCCATGCCCTTGGCCAGCTGCTCGTCGATGCGGTGCACGCTGAACAGGTCCTGCGTACCGGTCCACTTCTCGACGCGGGCGGCGAGGTCGGGCGCGAGCTCGCCGACGTAGGTCGAGATGGTCGTCCACGCGTCGTCGCCCTGGACCACGAGCGAGGAGAAGTCGTCGTTGAAGATGTCGCGGACCACGCGGATCGCCATGTCGGGCTCGCCCTGCAGCAGCGCGGGAGCGTTGGCGGTCTTCGTCTTGCGCTCGATCGCCTCCCACTGGCCCTGCAGGCGCACGACGTCGGCGCGCAGCTCGTCCTCGCTCGCACCCTCCGCGGCGGTGCGCACGATGACGCCCGCCGAGTCCGGCACCACGTCGCGCAGGATCTTCTTGAGACGCGAGCGCTCGGTGTCGGGGAGCTTGCGGCTGATGCCGGTCATGCCGCCGCCCGGCACGTACACGAGGTACCGGCCGGCCAGCGTGACCTGGCTGGTCAGGCGCGCACCCTTGTGCCCGATGGGGTCCTTGGTGACCTGGACGAGCACCGAGTCGCCCGACTTGAGGGCCTGCTCGATGCGGCGCGGCTGTCCCTCGAGGCCGGCCGCGTCCCAGTTGACCTCACCGGCGTACAGCACGGCGTTGCGGCCCTTGCCGACGTCGACGAACGCGGCCTCCATGGACGGCAGCACGTTCTGGACGCGGCCCAGGTAGACGTTGCCCACCATCGAGGCCTGCGCCTGGTGCGACACGTAGTGCTCGACGAGCACGCCGTCCTCGAGCACCGCGATCTGCGTGCGGCCGTCGCGCTCGCGCACGACCATCGACCGCTCGACCGACTCGCGGCGCGCGAGGAACTCCGCCTCGGTGATGATCTGGCGCCGGCGGCCCGCGTCGCGTCCCTCGCGGCGGCGCTGGCGCTTGGCCTCCAGGCGCGTCGACCCGCGCAGCGCGGTGACCTCGTCGCCGCCCGAGCGGCGGCGCGGCTCGTCGCCGCCCTCGGCGCGGGCGCCACGGCGGCGACGGCGACGGCGGCGGCTCGAGCCGCCCGTCGACTCGTCGTCGCCGGCGTCCTGCTCGGCCTCCTGCTCGGCGTCCTCGTCCTCGTCGCCCGTGTCGGGGGCGTCCTCGGCGCTGTCGTCGCCCGCCTGCTCGGCACGGCCGCGACGGCCGCGGCCGCCCCGCCGCCGACGACGGCGCGGGCCGCCGTCCTCGTCGCCGGACTCGTCGTCGGCGGTGTCGGCGGTCTCGGCCGCCTCGGCGGCGCCGTCGGCCGCGTCCTCGGTCTCGTCCTGCGTGTCCTCGGTCGCGTCGTCCGCGGTCGCGTCGTCCGCGGACGCCTTGCGACCCCGGCCGCGACGACGGCGCGCGCGCGGCGCGGCCTCCTCGGCGACCGGCGCGTCGTCGACGACGACCTCCTCGACCGTCTCGACGGCGGTCTCCTCGTCGCTGCGCGCGGCCTCCGAGATCTCCTCGGGCGAGCCGGTGGACGCCTGCGCGCGCCGACGCCGGGGGCGGACGGCGGGGTCGGGCGCCTGGAAGAGGAGGGCGGTGGTCGCGAGGCGGGCGCGCGCGGGCGCCTCCTCCGCGGTGCGGTCGGTGCCACGCTCGGCTGCGCGTCCGGCGCTGCGCTCGGCCGTGCCGTCGGACGCGGGCTGCGCGGCGCGTCCGGCAGGACGGACCGCACCGAGCTCGGCGAGCACGTCGAGCGCGCCCCGGTCCGCGGGGGCGACGGGCTCGACGGCGGCCGGGGCGTCCTCCTGCGGCGCGTCGGCGGTGGCCTCGTCGGCGTCCTTCGCGGTGCGCGCGGACCGGCCGCCACGACGGCTGGGGCGGCGACGGCGCGGCGCGCGCTCCTCGGCGTCCTCGGCCACGGACTCGGCGACACCCGAGGCCTCGGGCTCGTCCGCGGGCGCCTCGGCCTCGTCGGCGGGTGCGGGGTCGACGACCTCGTCCGCCGGCACGTCCTCGTCGGTCTCGTCGGCCGCGGGCTCGACCGCGGCCGGCTCGGGCTCGGCCGGCGGCGCGACGGGCGCGGGCGCGGCGTCGTCCAGGACGACGGTGCGGGTCACGCGGCGCGAGCGCCGGGCGCGCGCGGCGGGCTTCTCGGGCGCCTCGACCGCGACCGGCGGCTCCTCGGCGACGGGCGGCTCGACGACGGGGGCCTCGGTAGGCGTCGCCGCCGCCTCAGCGGCGGTGGCCGGCGCGTCGTCGGCGACGGGCGGCGCGGCGGACGCCTCGGGGGGTGTCACGACGTCCCGCACGACCCGCCGGCGGCGCTTCGCGGGCGCCTTCTGCGTGGCCTCGGTGGCGTCGGTGGTGTTCTCGGGGGTGTTCGCGGGAGACAAGCGGGGTGCTCCTGGGTACCCCGGGGCCCCGTCCACACGTCGTACGCCCCCGGGCGGTCGGTCGTCGCTCACGTCCGGCTGCCCGGTGCGGCGACGGAAGTCGTCGGTCGGGCCCGCCGCGGCGTTCGGCGCCATCGCCTGCCGGGCCGTCTCGGGGCTTCCGGGGAAGCCCGCCGAGGGCGGGGCGGCGGCTGGCCTGCACGATCACGTGACGGCGAGCTCGTCGGACCCGACGGTGTGGGCGTCAGGACCTGTGGTCAGTATCGCACAGACGGCCGCGACAGCCCGGCCGACACGGGACGAGGTTCACGACGAGACGTCAGCACCCGGGACGTTGGTCCTGTCGGCCCGAGGCCTCCCGGCCTACGGTTCGAGGGGCAGGACTCGCACCCGGCGTGCGCACCGTCGCGGCCCCCACCGCGACCCGTCCGACCCCCGTCAGCCCGCCCGCCTCGCACCAGCACGGAGAACCGCGTGGACGTCCTCGACCTGGCACGGTGGCAGTTCGGCATCACGACCGTCTACCACTTCATCTTCGTCCCGCTGACGATCGGGCTCTCCCCGCTCGTCGCGATCATGCAGACCGCGTGGGTCCGCACGGGCAACGAGCGGTGGCTGCGGCTGACCAAGTTCTTCGGCAAGCTCCTGCTGATCAACTTCGCGATCGGCGTCGCCACGGGCATCGTCCAGGAGTTCCAGTTCGGCATGAACTGGTCCGAGTACTCGCGGTTCGTCGGCGACGTGTTCGGCGCGCCGCTCGCGATGGAGGCGCTCGCCGCGTTCTTCGTCGAGTCGACGTTCCTGGGCCTGTGGATCTTCGGCTGGGACCGCCTGCCCAAGAAGATCCACCTCGCGTGCATCTGGGCCGTCGCGATCGCGACGAACCTGTCCGCGTTCTTCATCCTCGCGGCGAACTCGTGGATGCAGCACCCCGTGGGCACGACCTACAACTTCGAGACCGGCCGCGCCGAGATGACCGACATCGTGGCGGTCCTCACCAACCCGACCGTGCTCGCGGCCTTCCCGCACACGATCGCGGCCGCGTTCCTCACGGCCGGCACGTTCGTCGCGGGCATCGCCGCCTGGTGGATGGTCCGGCTGGTGCGCCGCGGCGACATCGCCAAGGCGCGCGACGTCTACCGCCCCGCCGTCATCCTGGGCCTCGTGACGATGCTCGTCTCGGGCGCCGGCGTCGCGCTGACGGGCGACTGGCAGGCCAAGCTCATGTTCGACCAGCAGCCGGCCAAGATGGCCGCCGCGGAGGGCCTGTGCGAGACGCAGGACGGCGCGGCGTTCTCGATCCTCGCGATCGGCGACCTCACCAACGACTGCGACGGCGTCAAGCACCTCATCGAGCTGCCCGGGTTCACGTCGTTCCTCGCGACCGGCGACTTCAGCGCCCGCATCCGCGGCGTCGACGAGCTGCAGGAGCACTACACGCAGTGGGTCACGCAGTGGGAGCAGGACAACGGCGTCGAGGCGACGTTCGACCCCGCCGACACGCGCTTCTACCCCAACCTCGCCGTCACGTACTGGTCGTTCCGGCTCATGATCGGCTTCGGCGTCGGCTCGGCCGCGCTGTCGCTCGCCGCCCTGTGGCTGCTGCGCCGCAAGGGCTCGGTCACCGGCAAGCCGTGGTTCGGGCGGCTCGGCATCGCGGCGATCGCCACGCCGTTCCTCGCGTCGGCGTTCGGCTGGATCTTCACCGAGATGGGCCGCCAGCCGTGGGTCGTCGCACCGAACCCGAACAGCTCGGGCGTCGACGGCGTGTGGCTGCTGACCGCCCGCGGCGTCAGCGAGGTCGTCTCCCCCGGCATGGTCTGGTTCTCGATGATCGGCTTCACGCTGCTGTACGGCGTGCTCGCCGTCGTGTGGTTCCGGCTCATGAAGCGCTACGCCGTCGAGGGCGTCGCCGACACCGAGCACGACCCCAGCCCTGACAACCCCGACAACGCCCCCGACGCGGACGGCACCGACCGTCCCCTGTCCTTCGCGTACTGAGGAGAGCGGCCACCATGGACCTGTCGACCGTCTGGTTCCTCCTCATCGCCGTCCTGTGGACCGGCTACCTCGTCCTCGAGGGCTTCGACTTCGGCGTCGGCATGCTGCTGGCGATCTTGCCGAAGGGCGACAAGGCGCGGCGCGAGAAGGAGCGCCGCCTCATGATCAACACCGTCGGACCCGTGTGGGACGGCAACGAGGTGTGGCTCCTCACGGCGGGCGGCGCGACCTTCGCGGCGTTCCCCGAGTGGTACGCGACGCTGTTCTCGGGCTTCTACATCCCGCTGTTCATCATCCTCGTCGCCCTGATCGTGCGGGTCGTCGCGTTCGAGTGGCGCGGCAAGATCGACTCGCCCGTGTGGCGGGCCTGGGCCGACCGCGCGCTGATCTTCGGCTCGTTCGTGCCGGCCCTGCTGTGGGGCGTGGCGTTCGCGAACCTCGTGCGGGGCGTCGAGCTCGACGCGAACCACCAGTACGTCGGCGGGTTCTTCGCGCTGCTGTCGCCGTTCGCGCTGCTCGGCGGCCTCGTGACGCTGACGATCTTCCTGACGCACGGCGCGATCTTCCTGGCGATGAAGACCGACGGGGACGTGCGCGAGCGGGCCGGCGCGTTCGCGGCGCGCAGCTCGGTCGTGACGCTCGTCCTCGCGGGCGTGTGGGCCGTGTGGGCGCAGTTGGAGTTCAGCGGCAAGCCCTGGACGTGGGCGGCCGTCGCGGTCGCCGCCGTCGCGCTCGTGCTGGTCGTGGGTGCCACCCGCGTGCGCCGCGAGGGCATCGCGTTCACGGCCTCGGCCGTCGCGATCGTCGCGGCCGTCGTGCTGATCTTCGGCTCGATGTTCCCCGACGTCATGCCCGCGTTCGACGCGGCGAACTCGCTCACCGTCGACAACGCGTCGTCCACGGACTACACGCTCACGGTCATGACGTGGGTCGCGGTGATCCTCACCCCGCTCGTGCTGCTCTACCAGGGCTGGACGTACTGGGTGTTCCGCAAGCGCCTGACCGTCGAGCACATCCCGGACTCGATCGGGCTCACGTTCGACAAGGTCCTGCCGAAGACCCGCGCGTGACGCCGCCCGTGCGCCCGCTCGTGATCTCCTGGACCGCGTGAAGCCTCTCGACCCCCGGCTGCTGCGGTACGCACGCGCCGCGCGCGGGTACCTCGCGCTGACGGTCGCGCTCGGCGTCGTCACCGGCGCGCTCGTCGTCGCGCAGGCCCTGCTGCTCGCGCACGCGCTCGGCTCGGCCGTCGCCGACGGCGCGACGCTCCCCCGCGTGCTGCCGCTCGTCGGCGGCCTCGCGGGGGTCGTCGCGGTGCGCGCGCTCGTGGCCGGGGTGCAGGAGCGGTACGCGCACCGCGCCGCGACGCGCGCCGTCGCCGAGCTGCGCGAGCGCGTCGTCGCGCACGCGGCCACGGTGGGTCCCCGTCGCGCCGCGCCGGCCGACGGCGCGAGCCTCGTGACCCTCGCGACGCGCGGACTCGACGCGCTCGAGCCGTACTTCGTCCGGTACCTGCCGCAGCTCGTGCTGGCCGCGACGCTGACGCCCGCGACGCTGCTCGTGGTGCTGGGGCTCGACTGGATCTCGGCCGCGATCATCGCCGGCACGATCCCGCTCGTGCCGGTGTTCATGTGGCTCGTGGGCGTCATGACGCAGGGCCGCTCCGA
This sequence comes from Cellulomonas sp. FA1, assembly GCF_000986825.1. NCBI lineage: Bacteria > Bacillati > Actinomycetota > Actinomycetes > Micrococcales > Cellulomonadaceae > Cellulomonas > Cellulomonas sp. FA1. Next base: position 1,456,406 of record NZ_LBMY01000001.1, read on the forward strand.
GCGCGGCCTGGCGACCATGCAGCGGCTGGGCGCGCAGGTGCTCGACCTGCTCGCGGGCCTGACGACGCTGCGCGCGTTCGGCCGCGAGCGCGGGCCGGTGGCGCGCGTGCGGGACCTGGGCGACGCGCACCGGCGCGCGACCATGGGCACGCTGCGCGTCGCGTTCCTGTCCGGCATGGTCCTGGAGCTGCTGACGACGCTGTGCGTCGCGCTCGTCGCCGTCGCGATCGGCATGCGCCTGGTCTACGGGCAGATGGACCTGGTGACGGGCCTCGCGGTGCTCGTGCTCGCCCCCGAGGTGTTCAACCCGCTGCGCCAGGTCGGTGCGCAGTTCCACGCGTCGACCGACGGCGTGGCCGCCGCGGACCGCGCGTTCGCGGTCCTCGAGGTCCCCGTCCCGCCCACGGGCACCCGCCCCGCGCCGGACCTCGCGGGCGGTGCGGTCCGCGCACGCGGCGTCGCGGTGCGGGCGCGGTCGGGCTGGGCCCCGGCGCCCCTGGACGTCGGCCTCGCGCCCGGGCGCGTCGTCGCGCTGGTCGGTGCGTCGGGCGCCGGCAAGTCCACGACGGTCGAGGTGCTGCTGGGCCTGCTGACGCCCGACGCGGGGCGCGTCGAGCTGGTCGCCGCCGACGGCACCGCGACGGACCTGGCCGACGTCGACGTGCACGGCTACTGGCGCCAGGTCACGTGGCTGCCGCAGCGCCCCGTGCTCGAGCCCGGCACGGTGCACGAGGTCCTCGGCTCCCCCGACCCGGCCGACCGGGACCGCGCCGCCGCGCTCACCGGCCTCGACGCCGTGGTCGCGACGCTGCCCGAGGGCTGGTCCACCGCGCTCGGCACGGGCGGGACGGGGCTGTCGGTCGGCCAGCGGCAGCGCCTCGCGCTGACGCGCGCGCTGCTGCACCCCAGCCCCGTCGTCGTGCTCGACGAGCCGACGGCGCACCTCGACGCCGCCGGCGAGCGGGTCGTGCTCGCGACGCTCGCCGCGCTGCGGGACGCGGGCAGCGCGGTGCTGCTCGTCGCGCACCGCGCGTCGCTCGCGGCGCGCGCCGACGACGTCGTGCACGTCACGTCGGCCCCCGACCCGACGGGGTCGGACCCGCGCGGCGGCGCACCGTCGCCCCGGGACGTCCCGACCGCCCGCGGCGGGACCGCCGCGGGCGTCGCTCCCGCGCGCGCCACCGGGCCCGTTCCCACCGACCCGACCGGAGGGACCCGATGACCGCGCCCCCCGCGGCACCGACCACGGTCCCCGCGACCGCAGCCACCGCCGCACGGCCGCCGCGCGGGACGCTGCGGCGCGCGGTCGCGCTGCTCGAGGTCGACTCGCGCCGCGTCGCCCTCGCGGTGCTGCTGGGCACGCTCGCGCTCGGCTCGGCGGTCGCGCTGGCCGCCGCGAGCGCGTGGCTGATCGCGCGGGCCTCGCAGATGCCGCCCGTGCTCCAGCTCTCGGTCGCGACCGTCGGGGTCCGCGCGTTCGGCATCGGGCGCGGTCTCATGCGCTACCTCGAGCGGCTCGTCTCGCACGACGTGGCGCTGCGCGGCATGGCGACGCTGCGCACCACGCTGTACGACCGGCTCGCGGCCGGCTCGCCGCGCGCACTGCTCGCGGTGCGGCGCGGCGACCTGCTCGCGCGCGTCGGCGCCGACGTCGACGCGGTCGGTGACGTCGTGGTGCGCGGCCTGCTGCCCGCCGGCGTCGCGGTGACGCTGGGCGTCGGGACGTCGGTCGCGATGGCGCTGTTCTGGCCGCCGGCGGGGCTCGCGCTCGCGCTGTGCCTGCTCGCGGCCGGCGTGCTCGCGCCGTGGCTGGCGGCGCGCGGCGCCCGCACGGCCGAGGAGCGCGGCGTGGCCGCACGCGCGCGCATGAGCGCGGTGTCGCTGGGCGTGCTCGACGACGCGGGCCCGCTCGCGGTGTCGGGCCGGCTGCCGCACGAGCTGGCGGCCCTGCGTGCCGCGGACGCCGAGCTCGCGCGCGCGACCGACGCGGGCGCCCGTCCCGCGGCGCTCGCCGCGGCCGTGGGCCAGCTCGCGGTCGGCGTGGCCGTGCTCGCGGCGCTCGTCACCGGCGTGCCCGCGGTGCGGGCCGGGCTGCTCGCGCCCGTCGAGCTCGCCGTGGTCGTGCTGACCCCGCTCGCGGCGTTCGAGGCGACCTCGCTGCTGCCCGCCGCGGCGGTGCAGGTGCAGCGCTCGCGCGCGGCCGCGGCGCGCGTGCTGGCGCTGCTCGACGACGCCGCCACCCTCGCACGGGCGCGCGGCGCGGCACCTGACGCCCCCGTCGCCGCGACCGGCGCCCGCGGCACCACGCGCACGTCCGTCGACGACGACGCTGCCCCGGACCCGTCGGAGCGCGGACCGGTGCTCGTCGCGCGCGGCCTCGCGTGCGGCTGGCCCGGGCGCGGCCCGGCCGTCGCGGGCGTCGACCTCGTGCTCGAGCCCGGCGCCCGGCTCGCCGTCGCGGGCCCGAGCGGCGAGGGCAAGACGACGCTGCTCCTCACGCTCGCGGGCCTGCTGCCCCCCGTCGCCGGCACGGTGACCCTCGACGGCGTGCCGCTCGACCGCGCCGACCGCGCGGACGTCGTGCGCAGCGTCGTCGTGACGGGCGAGGACGCGCACGTCTTCGGCACGTCGGTGCTCGAGAACCTGCGCGTCGCGCGCGGCGACGTCACGCCCGAGGAGGCCACGGACGCGCTGCGGCGCACGGGGCTCGGCGCGTGGCTCGCCGGTCTCCCCGACGGCCTCGACACCGTCCTCGGCTCCGACGCGCGCACCGTCTCGGGCGGTGAGCGTCGCCGCCTGCTGCTGGCGCGCACGCTGCTCTCGGACGCCCCGCTGCTGCTCGTGGACGAGCCGGGCGAGCACCTCGACCCCCGTACGGCCGACGCCGTACTGGACGAGCTCTGGCACGCGCCGGCGACCCGCGAGGGGACGGCACGCGGCCTCGTCGTCGTGAGCCACCGCCTCGCACCCCTCGCCGCGGCCGACGAGGTGCTGTGGCTCACGGGTGGGCGGGTCGCGGCGCGCGGCACGCACGCGCACCTCGCGGCGCACGTCCCGGGCTACGGTGAGGCGGTGCGAGCCGAGCAGCGGGACCAGACGTGAACGAGCACCGGGGCGAAATGCGCGAGGTCACGGCGTCACCGCCCGTCGCGGGGGCGCCGTTCCAGCGCGGCGTGCTCGTCGACTCCCGCCCCACGCAGACGCCCCTGACGGGCGACGCGCTGACGGACCTGCTGAGCGCGATCCTCGCGGTCGCCGGGCAGCTCGACCTCACGACGGTCCTCGACCGGTTCGTGCAGGTCAGCGCCGAGCTCACGGGTGCCCGGTACGGCGCGATCAACGTGCTCGACGACCAGGGCGCGTCCACCACCTTCGTGTACACCGGCATCCCGACGGCCGTCGCGCGCATGCTGCGCCGCCCGCCGCACGCCGAGGGCGTGCTCGGGCAGATCCCCGTGGACGGTGCGCTGCGTCTCGACGACCTCACGCAGCACCGCGCGTTCCAGGGCTGGCCCGCCAACCACCCGCCGATGGGCTCGTTCCTCGGCGCGTCGGTGAAGGTCGGCGAGCACGTGTACGGCCAGCTCTACCTCTCGGAGAAGGTCGACGGCGGCTCGTTCACCGACACCGACGAGTCGATGGTCGTCGCGCTCGCGGCCGCCGCGGGCGTCGCGATCTCCAACGCGCAGCTCTACGCCGAGGCCGAGCGCCGCGAGCACTGGCTGCAGGCCGGGCAGGACATCACGACGATGCTCCTCGAGGGCGTCGACGAGGAGTCCGCGCTCGAGCACGTCGCGCGCACGGCCCGCGAGGTCGCGGGGGCCGACACCGCGGCGCTCGCGCTGCCGGGGCTGGGCGGCGAGCTCTACCTCGAGCTCGCGGACGGCTACCAGGCCGACGTGCTCACGGGGCTCGTGATGCCGCGCGGCGGGCGCGCGTGGACCGTCCTCGAGGAGGGCCACGGCCTGCTGACGCCCTCGCTGAGCGCGTCCCGGACCGTCAAGCTCGAGGAGATGCGCGCGTTCGGGCCCGCGATGTTCGCGCCGCTGCACTCCTCGGGGCGCGGCGTCGGCGTGCTGCTGCTGCTGCGCCGCATCGGCCGGACCCCGTTCGACGAGGGCGACCTCGCGACCGCCGAGTCGTTCGCCGCGCAGGCCGCGCTGGCGTACGTGCTCGCCGAGGCGCGGCACGCGCAGGACCTCGCGGCGCTGCTCGACGAGCGCGAGCGCATCGCGCGCGACCTGCACGACCTGGCGATCCAGCAGCTCTTCGCGACGGGCATGCAGCTCGAGACGGTGCGGCGCCGCTCGGCGCGCGGGGTCGACGCGCACGAGCTCACGAGCATCGTCGAGGAGGCCCTCGACAACGTCGACAGCTCGGTGCGCGAGATCCGCCAGATCGTGTACGCGCTGCGCGACCCCGACGCGGCGACCGGCCTCGTCGAGCGGCTGCGCCGCGAGACGTCGCTCGCGCGCACGGGCCTGGGCTTCGCGCCGTCGCTCGTGCTGTCCCTCGACGGCGAGGTGCTCACGCCCGGCGACGGCGAGGGCGAGGACCGCATCGACGAGCGCCTCGAGCAGGAGCTCACCGACGACGTGGTCGCCGTGGTCCGCGAGGGGCTGGCGAACGCCGCACGCCACGCGCACGCGTCCTCCGTCGGCGTGTGCGTGAGCGTGCGCGGGTCGGGGCACACGGGCTCGGTGACGGTCGACGTCGAGGACGACGGCGTCGGGCTGCCGGCCGACCGCGAGCGCAGCTCCGGCACCGGCAACCTCGCGTCGCGCGCGCGGCAGCACGGCGGCGCGTTCAGCCTCGGCGTCGCCCCCAGCGGCAAGGGCACCCTGCTGACCTGGCAGGCCCCGCTCGCCTGACGGGTCGCGGGCGCCGACGACGCCCGCGTGGCGCGACGACGTGCCGGGCGGCGTCGCCCGGCACGTCGTGACGTCGCAGCGGTGTCGTGTCGCAGACGCGTGACGTCGCCGTGCCGGGAGTCCGGCAGGGCGCGGCGTCGGCGGGGTGGACCGGCGGCTCAGTGGCCGGGCTCGGCCCGCCAGCCGGAGTTCTTGCGGGACGCGACCCACGCCGCGACCTGCGTGCGCCGCTGCAGACCCATCTTGGCCAGCAGCGACGTGATGTGGTTCTTCACGGTCTTCTCGGCGACGCCGAGCCGCTCGGCGATCTCGCGGTTCGACAGGCCCTCGCCGATGAGGTCGAGCACGCGCAGCTCGCTGGGCGTCAGGCTCTCGGTCGGGTCCTCGTGGCCGGCGCGCCGGCGCGCGACCGTGCGGTCGTCGAGCAGCGTGCGACCCGCGGCGACCGCGCGGATCACGTCGGTGATCTCGGCACCGCGCACGCTCTTGAGCAGGTACGCGGACGCGCCCGCGTCGAGCGCGGCGGCCAGCGCGTCGTCGTCGTCGAACGACGTGAGCACGATCGCGCGCGCGGTCGGCAGCGTCTCCTTGACGGCGCGCATGAGGTCGATCCCGGTGCCGTCGGGCAGCTGCAGGTCGACGAGCATGACCTGCGGGCGCACGAGCGTGGCGCGGCGGACGCCGTCGGCGACCGACCCCGCCTCGGCGACGACGGTCATGCCGTCGGTCCGCTCGACGACCTCGGCGATGCCGCGGCGGACGACCTCGTGGTCGTCGACGATCATGACGGAGATGGGCGCCGTGCGGGCGCCCGGACCGGGCGCAGGCGTCGACTGGCTCGTGGCTGACACGATGGCATCGTATCGACCGTGACCACGATCCTCGTCCCCCGGACCGTCGACGGCGTGCCGCCCGTCCCCGACGGCGTGCGCGTCGTGCCCTACGACGTCGACGCGCCCCCGCCGCCCGCGGCGGCCGACGCGGACGCGGTGGTCGTGTGGGGCAACCCGGCCGACCGCCTCGCCGAGCTGGCCGCGGCGGCCCGGCGCGTGCGCTGGGTGCAGACGCTCGCGGCCGGCCCGGACGCCGTCCTGGCCGCGGGCTTCGGGCGGGACGTCGTCGTCACGAACGGCCGCGGGCTGCACGACGCGACGGTCGCCGAGCACGTGCTCGCGCTGACCCTCGCGTGCGTGCGCCGCGTGCCGGAGCTGCTGCGCGCGCAGGCCGAGCACCGCTGGGCGGGCGAGCTCGGCGGCCTGCAGCCGCTGCACCCCGCCGGGGAGGTCCGCACGCTCGTCGGCGCGCACGTCACGGTCTGGGGGTTCGGGTCGATCGCCGCGCGCCTCGCTCCCCTGCTGGCGGGGCTCGGGGCGCACGTGACGGGCGTCGCGACCACGCCCGGCGAGCGGCACGGCTTCCCCGTCGTCACGCCCGCCGCGCTGCCCGACGTGCTGCCGCGCACCGACGTCCTGATCGGGCTGCTGCCCGCGCTCGACGCGACCCGCCACGCGATCGGACCGCGCGTGCTGGACCTGCTGCCGTCGCGCGCGTGGGTCGTCAACGCGGGGCGCGGCACGACGCTCGACGAGGCGGCGCTGCTCGCCGCCGTGTGGGCGGGCGCCGTGGCGGGTGCGGCGCTCGACGTGTTCGAGACCGAGCCGCTGCCGCCCGGGTCGCCGCTGTGGGACGAGCCGCGCGTGCTCGTCAGCCCGCACGCCGCCGGGGGCCGACCCGTCGGGTGGCAGGACCTCGTGGCGGACAACGTCGCGCGGTTCGTGGCACGCGAGCCGCTGCGCAACGTCGTCACCCGCTGAGGGACGTGCCGCTCAGGTGCGACGTGCGCGCGGCCGCGGCTGGCACACCGGGCACGTGAACGACGACCGGTTGGCGAACGCGTCGCGGCGCACGGGCGTGCCGCAGCGCCGGCACGGGCGGCCCTCCTGGCCGTAGACGGCCAGGGAGCGGTCGAAGTACCCCGAGGCCCCGTTGACGTTGACGTAGAGCGCGTCGAAGCTCGTGCCGCCCTGCGCGAGCGCCTCGCGCATGACCTCGGCGGCGGCGTCGAGCAGGCGTCCGACGTCCGCACGGCGGGCCGTGGCGGTGGGGCGGGCACCGTGCAGCCGCGCGCGCCACAGCGCCTCGTCGGCGTAGATGTTGCCGACGCCCGACACGAGCGTCTGGTCGAGCAGCGCGCGCTTGAGCTCGGTGCGGCGCGCCCGCACGGCGTCGACGAGCGCGGGGCGGTCGAGCGCGGGGTCCAGCAGGTCGCGCGCGATGTGCGCGACGGGCAGCGGCACGACCGCGCGGTCGGACCCGAGCCCGCCGGGGGCGCCGTCCGGCGTCGCGACGAGGTCCGGCACGGCGAGGTGGCCGAACGTCCGCTGGTCGACGAAGTCGAGCGCCGAGCCGTCGTCGAGCTCGAACCGCACGCGCAGGTGCGGGTGGTCGACCCAGCCGTGCGGCCCCGGTGCCGCGACCGGGTCCGCGACGGCGCCCTCGCCGGCGTGCGCCGCCGGCCCGCGCACCAGCAGCTGCCCGCTCATGCCGAGGTGCGCCAGCAGCGCGTCGTCGCCGCGCCCGGCGCCCTCGTCGAGCAGCAGCCACAGGAACTTGCCGCGCCGCACCGCGGCCTCGAACCGGCGCCCCGTCAGCCGGGCGGCGAAGTCGGACGGACCGCCGTCGTGGCGGCGCACCGAGTAGTCGCGGTGCACGCGAACGGCCTCGACCGTGCGGCCCAGGACGTGGCGGGCCAGACCGTCACGGACGGTCTCGACCTCGGGGAGCTCGGGCACGCGTCAGCGGACGTCGGCCGTGCTGCCGGCGTCCTGGGCGTCGCGCAGCTCGGACAGCGTCGCGTAGGCCGCCGCGGCGGCCTCCTGCTCGGCGATCTTCTTGGCGCTGCCGGTGCCGCTGCCCCGCACCTGACCGCCCACGACCGCGTGCGCGGTGAACGTGCGGGCGTGGTCGGGGCCCTCGCCGGTGACGTCGTACGACGGCGCGCCGAGGCCGAGGTGGGCCGACAGCTCCTGGAGCGACGTCTTCCAGTCGAGCCCGGCGCCCAGCCCCGCGGCGGCCGCGAGGGTCGGGCTCACGAGACGGTCCACGAGCTCGCGCGCCGTCTCGAGGCCGTGCGACAGGTAGACGGCGCCGAAGAGCGCCTCGAGCGTGTCGGACAGGATCGAGTCCTTGTCCTTGCCGCCGGTCGCGAGCTCGCCCTTGCCGAGCAGCACGAAGTCGCCGAGCTCGAGGTCGCGCGCGACGTGCGCGAGCGCGCGCTGCGACACGGTGGCCGCACGCATCTTCGCGAGGTCGCCCTCCGACTGCGCGGGGTACGTGCGGTACAGGTGCTCGGTGACGACGAGCCCCAGGACGGTGTCGCCCAGGAACTCGAGACGTTCGTTGGTCGGGATGCCCCCGGCCTCGTGCGCGAACGAGCGGTGCGTCAGGGCGAGCACGAGAAGCTCGGGGTCCAGGTGGACCCCGAGCTTCTCGAGGAGCGACTGCGCTGCCGTGCTCACGCGACGCCGGTGTCGACGGGTGTGCCGGTCATCGTGGCCGCGAGGGTCAGACGGCCTCGTGCTCGCTGCGCACGGCCTCGACGTAGCGACGGCCGTTGTACGCACCGCACGTCGGGCACGCCACGTGCGGGCGCGTCTGCGACTTGCACTGGGGGCAGGTGGTGAGCGTCGTGGCAGTGGTCTTCCACTGCGACCGACGCGCACGGGTGTTGCTGCGCGACATCTTGCGCTTCGGAACCGCCACGGTCAGCTCTCTCTCTTCTCGTCGTCAGAACCCGCCAGGCCGCCGAGGGCCGCCCACCGGGGGTCGATCAGGTCGTGCGCATGGTCCGGGTCGTCCGCGAGCCGTGCACCGCACTGCGAGCACAGACCCGGGCAGTCCGGCCGGCACAGGGGCCGGAACGGCAGCGTCGGGACGACCGAGTCCCGGAGCGCGGGCTCGAGGTCGACCAGGTCGCCCTCCAGCTCACGCACGTCCTCGTCCTCGTCGTCCCCGCTCGCGACCGCGGCCTGCGCCCGCTCAGGGTAGACGTACAGCTCCTGGATCGGTGCATCGACAGGCTCGACGACCTTCTCCAGGCACCGCACGCACTCCCCGACGGCCTCGCCGCGGATCGAACCGGTGACCAGGACCCCCTCCATGACCGCCTCGAGCCGCAGGTCCAGCTCGAGGTCGCTCCCGGAGGGGATGCCGATCATGCCGCTGCCGAGCTCGTCGGGGGCCGCGACCGTGCGCTGCACCGTCCGCATCGATCCCGGACGTCGGCCGAGCTCGTGGGTCTCGAGCACGAACGGCGAGCGGGGATCGAGGTGGGATGGGCGCACGGTCCGTTCCCCTCGTTCCCGGCCGTGCCCCGCGGGTGCGCGGCACGGCTGTTGTGGCGACATGACTGACTCGGCCCGCGCCCACGACAGGCAGGACCAGCGGACAACTGTACGGCACCCGCGAGCCCCGCCCAAACGGCCGGTGCGCGTCGGGTCAGACCGAGGCGGCCCCGTCACCGGGTGCGAGCCGCCCGGCGAGCTTCGCGCGCCCGGCCTGCACCTGCGACAGCACCTTGCCCAGGTCGATCTCGAAGTCGGCGAGCCGCCGGTCGCAGTAGTCGTCGGCGTCGCGGCGCAGCCCCTCGGCGGTCTCCTGCGCCTCCGCGACGATCTGCGCGGCCCGCTCGCGGGCCTGCGCCACGACGCTCTCCTGGTCGACCAGCTCGGCCGCGCGCGCCCGCGCCCGGGCGAGCACCGCGTCCGCGTCCGCCTGGGCCTGCGCACGCGCCGCGTCCGCGTCCGCGAGCACCTCGTCCGCGCGGTGCAGCTGGGCCGGCAGGGCCGCGCGCACCTCGTCGACCAGCTCGAGCAGCTCCGCGCGGTTGACCAGCACCGACGAGGACATCGGCATCGCGCGCGCCTGCACCACCGCCTGCTCGATCGCGTCGAGCACGCCGCCGACGCCCTCGACGCGCTCCTGCGTGTCGTCCTGCTCCGTCATCGTCCGTCCTCTCCCCCGGCCGCGAGCGCGCGGCGTACCGCCGCCGCGACCGCCGGCGTCACCATGTCCTCGATCCGCCCCCCGTGCCGCGCCACGTCCTTGACGAGCGACGACGCGACGTGGGCCAGCGCCGGGTCGCCGAGGACGAAGACCGTCTCGACCCCCGACAGGTGCCGGTTCATGAGCGCCATCGCGTGCTCGGCGTCCAGGTCGGCCCCGCTGCGCAGCCCCTTGACGACGGCGCTCGCACCGACGTCGCGCACGAGGTCGACCAGCAGGCCGCTCGTCGCGACGACCCGCACGCCGTCGAGGTCCGCGAGCGCGTCGGCCGCGAGCGAGACCCGCTCGTCCGGCGTCAGCAGCGCACGCTTGGACGCGTTGTGGGCGACGGCCACCACGACCTCGTCGAACATCGACCGCGCGCGGCGCACGACGTCGGCGTGGCCGAGCGTGATCGGGTCGAACGACCCCGGGCAGACCGCTGTGCTCACGGACGCCAACCTACGTCACGCACCCGTCACCGACCGGCCGCGTGACGCACCGGCGCTACCGTGTCGGGCGTGGTGACCCTGCGCCGCGCGACCGCCGTCGACGTCCCCGTGCGCGTGCCGGACACCGGGACGGTCGCGACGACGGGCCCGCGGAACCTGCCGTCCTACGCGGGCCGTTCCGCGAACCACACCTGCGTCTCGCCGTAGCGCCGGTCGTCGAGCGGCTCGAGCGGTGCGGGCCACGTCGGCGACGACGCCCGCGCCGAGCGCTCGACCACCACCACCCCACCGGGGGCGACGCACCGGGCGACCGCGTCGACGGCGGCCTGCAGGACGTCGTCGCGCAGGTCGTAGGGCGGGTCGAGCAGGACGAGGTCGAACGCGTCGCCCTGCCCGTCGGCGTCCGCCGGCGGTGCGAGCCGCGCGAGGTACCGGTCGACCCGATCGGCGACCACGTCGACCCGGTCGGCGAGGCCCAGCGTGCGCGCGTTGCGGCGGCACGCGTCGACCGCGACGCGCGCGCTGTCGACGAGCACGGCGCTGCGCGCACCGCGGCTGACGGCCTCGAGCCCGAGCGCGCCGGACCCCGCGAAGAGGTCGAGCACGCGCGCGTCGTCGACGGCGTCGAGGTGCTCGAGCCGGGAGAACAGCGCCTCGCGGACGCGCTCGCTGGTCGGGCGCGTGCCGGACGACGGGACGACGAGCGTGCGACCGCCCGCGGAACCCGCGACGACGCGCGTCACGCGCCGGCCTTCTTGCGCTCGTCCTGCTCCTCCATCATGCGCTCCAGCCATCCCTTGTCGTGGACCGACGACGCGATCGTCACGGCGATCGCCGAGAGCGCGACCTGCGCGGTCACCATGACCGTCGTGACCGTGTGCAGGCCGATCGCGATCCACAGCGGCAGCAGGCAGAACGCGATGAGGTCCGGTCCGCGCGCGACGACCTGCAGCACGCCCGTGGGCAGCGCCCCGGCGGGCGTCGCGACGAGCGGCTTGTCCCAGCTCGGCGCGGGACGGTACGCCGCGCGCACGGCCGCCGCCGCCCACACCGGCACCGCGGCGAGGCCGAGCAGCACCCAGTCCACGGGCGCGCCCGCCCAGACGCCCACGGCACCGAGCGCGACGACCGTCCAGAGCAGCACGGCGATCCCCGGCACGACCATCCGCAGGCGTCGCACGGTGCGCGCCTCGAGCGGCAGCAGCCGGTCGACGACGGGCGCCATCTCCGCCCAGCGGGCGCCCTCGGCGCTCGCACTCGCCGCCATCCAGCCGCCCACGAGGACCGCGACGAGCACGCCGACCGTGCTCGCGAGCTGCGGCACGACGGTCGCGAGCACGGGCAGACCGGCCGCGACGACGAGCTGCACGACGTGCCGCAGCGACCGGCGCAGCACCACGAGGTCGGCCGTGACGAGCGCCGTGGCGGGGCCGCGTGCCGTCCGTAGGCGCGACACCCGGCGGTGCGACGACGCCGCGGCACCGCCCGTGAGCGCGCGCCCGAGCTCGCGCGAGTCGAGCGAGACCACCGCGCCGACGGCCTGCGTCGCCGCCGAGCCGCCCTCCCGGAGCGTGCGGCCCGGCAGCGCGCCCAGGCGCGCGTCGACGAGCGCCGCGAGCAGCCCGGCCACGACGGCGGCGACCGCGACGGCGACCCACGACGGCGCGGGCAGCGACGCGGGCGTGCGCCCCGTCAGCACGAGGACGAGCGCGACGACCGGCGCCGCGACGAGCACGAGGTCACCCACGACCGCGGTGCGACGGCGCGGCACCCCGCGCGACTGCGCGACCGCCGCGAGCAGCACGACGACCGCGGCGACCAGCGCGCCGAGCAGCCCCGACCGCACGAGCGCGCCGCCGCCGGACGCGAGCAGCCCGGCGTCGAGCACCACCACGACGGCGCCGCCCGCGAGCGCCGCGACCAGCGGGCCGCGCGCGGCTGCCGGCCGCAGCAGGCCCCGACGGTCGACCGGCAGCGGGAGCCACCACGCCGCCTGCGGTCCCTCCGCCCCGACGGGTCCGAGACGGCCGGCCGTCGAGAGCAGCGCGCCGACGCCCGCGAGCAGCAGCACCGCGACGAGCGCGGGCAGGCTCAGGCCGCCGGGCGCGTGCACGGGCGGTGCGGGCGGCAGCGCCTCGCCGAGCTGCTGCACGACGCCGAGCACGATGAGCACCGAGATGACGACGCTCGTGACGGCGGTGTACACGTCCGTGAGCAGCGACCCGACGCTCGCGCCCGCCCGGGAGCGCGCGGCCCGGGCCGTGAACCGGCGGATCGAGCTCGCCGAGGGGACCTCGCCGAGCTCGAAGTCGCCGACGCGCGGGTCGTCGTGGTCGCCGTGGTCGCCGCCCGCCTCGTCGAGGTCGACGGCGTCCGTGTCGGCGTCGGTGTCGAGGTCCGGGTCGTCGGGCTCGCGCACGCCCGAGCTCACAGCGCGACCCGCGCGATGCGGTCGGCGGCCTCGGCCGCCGGTAGCACGACCGACGCGGCGTCGTCGACCAGCACGGCCTGCGTGCACACGGCCGCGACCAGGTCGGGGTCGTGCGTCGCGAGCAGCACCGCACCGCCGGCCTCGCGCTCGGCGCGCAGCCGGTCCGCGAGCCGGGCCCGCATGCGCTGGTCGAGCCGCGCCTCGGGCTCGTCGAGCACGATCAGCGAGCGCGGCCGTGCGAACCCCGCGGCGAGCAGCAGGCGCCGCCGCTGGCCGGAGGACAGCGACACGGGCGTCGCGCGCGCGTGGTCCGCCAGGCCGAACTCCTCGAGCAGCACGTCGACCTCCTGCTGCGCACCCATGACGCCGTGGCCGCGGGCCGTGAGGTACAGGTGCTCGGCGACCGTCAGCGCCGGGAAGTACGCGTCGTCGTCGAGCACGGCCGAGACCTCGCGGCGGAACCGCACGTCCCGCTCGTCGACCGGCCGGCCGAGCACCTCGACCGAGCCGCCGATCGGCGTGAGCAGGCCGATGACGGTCTTGAGGACCGTGGACTTGCCCGAGCCGTTGGCCCCGACGAGCGCCACGGCGCGTCCTTCGCCGAGCGTGAACGACACGGGGGCGCACACGGGTGCCTCCCCGTAGCCGACCTGCAGGTTGCGCGCGCGCACCACGGGAGCCATGGCGCCAGGGTAGTCACGCGCGCTCGAGGAACTCCTCACGCTCACCCGTGAGCGACTCCTCGATCGCCGCGCGCAGGTGCGGCCACGGCGCGAGGTCGACGTCCTGCTCGACGAGCGCACGCGCGTCGGTGCGCGCGCGCTCGATGACCGCGGCGTCGCGCGTGACGCGCAGCAGGCGCAGCGACGTCGAGCGGCCGTGCTGCGCGGCGCCGAGCACGTCGCCCTCGTGGCGCAGCTCGAGGTCGAGCGCCGCGAGCTCGAAGCCGTCGGTCGTGCTCGCGAGCGTCTCGAGCCGCGTGCGCGCGTCGGTCCCGGGCTCGGCCGCGCTGACGAGCAGGCACAGGCCCGGGCGCGTGCCACGACCCAGGCGGCCACGCAGCTGGTGCAGCTGAGAGAGCCCGAACCGGTCGGCGTCGAGCACGACCATGACCGTGGCGTCGGGCACGTCGACGCCCACCTCGATGACGGTCGTCGAGACGAGCACGGGCGCGGCGCCCGACGCGAAGTCGGCGAACGCGCGCTCCTTGTCGTCGGGCGCCATGCGGCCGTGCAGCACGCCGATGCCGACGCCCGCGAGGTCGGGGCGCGCCGCCAGCTCCTGCGCGACGTCGAGCACCGCGCGCAGCGGGCGACGCTGCGCGGCGTCGGACGCGTCGGACGCGTCGGGCGCGTCGGTCACGAGGTCGGTGCCGTCCTCCTCGACCGCCAGCGCGGCGGCCGCCGCGTCGTCGTCGCCGTCGATGCGCGGGCACACCACGTAGGCGCGGCCGCCGCCGCCGACCTCCTCGCGCACGCGCTGCCACGTGCGGTCGGTCCACCGCGGGTTGTCGGCCGGCACGACGTGCGTCGTGATGCCCTGGCGCCCGGCGGGCAGCTGGTCGAGCACCGACGTCTCGAGGTCGCCGAACACGGTCATCGCGACGGTCCGCGGGATGGGGGTCGCGGTCATCACGAGCGTGTGGGGCGTGCGCGCGGCCTTGGCGCGCAGCGCGTCGCGCTGCTCGACGCCGAACCGGTGCTGCTCGTCGACGACCACGAGGCCGAGGTCGGCGAACTGCACGTGCTCCGAGAGCAGCGCGTGCGTGCCGACGACGATGCCCGCGGCGCCGCTCGCGGCGTCGAGCATCGCCTCGCGGCGCGCCGCGGTCGGCAGCGACCCGGTGAGCAGCGCGACGCGCGTCGCGTCGCTCGCACCGCCGAGGAACCCGCCGTCGGCGAGGTCGCCGAGCATCCCGCGCAGCGTGCGCGCGTGCTGCGCGGCGAGCACCTCGGTGGGCGCGAGCAGCGCGGCCTGCCCGCCCGCGTCGACCACCTGGAGCATCGCGCGCAGCGCGACCACGGTCTTGCCCGAGCCGACCTCGCCCTGCAGGAGGCGCTGCATGGGGCGCGCCGCCGCGAGCTCGGCGGCGATCTCGTCACCGACGGCGCGCTGCCCGTCGGTCAGCGTGAACGGCAGACGCGCGTCGAACGCGTCGAGCAGCCCGCCGGCCCGGGGCGGGCGCGCGACGGCCTCGGTGCGGGCCACGCGCGCGCGGCGGCGCGCCAGCTCGGCCTGCAGCACGAGCGCCTCCTCGTAGCGCAGCCGCGCGCGGCCGCGCCGCCACTGCGCCTCGTCGTGGGGCACGTGCACGAGGCGCAGCGCCTCCAGGAGCGTGGGCAGGTCGTCGCGCTCGCGCAGGTGCGCCGGCACGGGGTCGGGGACGTCCTCCTCGCGCAGCGGGTCGAGGACCGCGCGCACGGCCTTGCCGATCTTCCAGGACTCGAACCCGGCCACGGCCGGGTAGACGGGGATCGGCCGCTCGGCCTCCTCGAGCGCCGCCTCCTCGTCCTCGTCGAGGTGGCACTCGGGCTGCGTGAGCTGCAGCGTGTCGCGGTACACCGAGACGGTGCCCGTGAACAGGCCACGCCGCCCCGGGCGTAGCTGCGCCTTGCGCCACTCGAGCTTGTGCACGTTCGACGCGAAGAACGTCAGCTCGAGCCGGTGCGTGCCGTCGGTGATCGTGGCCTGCAGCAGACCGCGCCCCTGCGACGTCGGCCGCGCCGAGCTGCGCACGACCTCGGCCATGACCGTGACGTGCTCGCCCACGCGCAGGCTCGCGATGTCGGTGAGCGTGCCGGGCTCGGCGTACCGCCGCGGGTAGTGCCGCAGCAGGTCGCCGGTCGTGGCCAGGCCGAGCTTGGCGAGCGGCTTGGCGGTGCGCGCCCCGAACTGCTTGGCCAGGGGCACGGCGAGCGGGTCGACGGCGGTCACGTCAGTCGACCCCCGCCCACCACGCCTCGCCCGCGACGGGTCCCACCAGCAGCACCTCGAGCTCGGGGTGGGCACGGGCGACGACGTCGGCGGCGGCGCGGGCCTCGACGGCGTCGAGCCCGTGCGCGAGCGTCACCGCCTGCGCCGCGGGGACGGCGGCCACGAGACCGTCCACGACCGCCGCCAGGCCGGACGCGTCGTGCGCCGTGCCCGTGCGCAGCCGGTCGAGCGCGGCCCGCCCCGCGGCCGGGTCGCCGTCGGGGTCGGCGAGCAGCGCGAGGCACGCGACGACGGCCGCGCCGTCCCCCGCCGCGGCGACGACGTCGTGGTCGCGCACGTCGGCGCCCGTCCCGGCGTCGACGACCACCGCACGGCCGGTCCGGGCGTCGGCGGTGGCGCGCGCGAGCTGGTCGGCGTCGGGCGCGTCGCCGACGAGCGTCACGGCGCCGCACGTCGCGTACCAGGCCGCGAGCCCGGGCGACCGCGTGAGCACCACGAGCCCGCGGGTCGCGGGCGGCCCCTCCTCGACGCGTCGCACGACGACGCGCTCCCGGTCGGCGGCCGGGACCAGCGCGAGCACCGCGGCGGGGTCGTCGGCGTGCACGTGCGCGTGCAGCGCACCGCCCGCGTCGGCCACCGCGACCGCGTCGCCGACCCCCCGCAGCGCGCCCACGAGCCGGTCCGCGGGCACGCCGCGCACGAGCATCATGACCTCGAACGCACCGCCCGCGCCGGGTGAGCACCCCGCCACGACCTCGGGCGACGCCGCCGGCAGCCAGGACAGGTCGACCTCTGCGCCGGTCGCGCCGCGCAGCGCCGCGACCAGCGCGTCGAGCACGACCAGCAGCGCGCACGCGCCCGCGTCGACCACGCGCGCGGCGCGCAGCACGTCGTGCGCGGCGCTCACGCGGCGCAGGTCGCCGCGCGCGGCGTCGACGGCGCCCGCGAGCAGCTCTGCGGGGTCGGCCCCGTCCGTCGGGGCGTCGTCGTCCGCGCCGACCGCCGCGCGCGCGGTCCGTGCGACGTCGCGCGCGACCGTGAGGACCGTGCCCTCCTGCGGGTCCGGCACGGCCGTCGTCGCGGCGTCGGCGGCGGCGGTCAGCGCGCGCACGAGGCGCACGGCGTCGCGCGCGGCGGTGTCCCGCGCCGCCGGGCCGGCACCGCGCTCGTCGGGCTCGTCCGGCTCGTCGGCCCGGCCGCCCTCGTCGGGCCCGTCGTCGCCGATGCCCGCGGCGAACCCGACGAGCCACTGGCTGAGGATCACGCCCGAGTTGCCGCGCGCGGACCGCGCCGCTCCGTGCGCGAACGCCGTCGCGGCGCTCTGCACGGGCACGCCCGTGACGTCGCGCACGGCGTCGCGACCGCCCGCGACCGTCAGGGCGACGTTCGAGCCGGTGTCACCGTCGGGGACGGGGAAGACGTTGACGGCGTCGATGCGGTCCCGCGCCGCCGCGCACGCCGCGGCCGCCGTCGCGGCCCAGCCGCGCACGAGGTCGACGTCCAGCCGGGCACGCCGCGCGACCACGTCCACGCCGTTCCTCCTGTCCGAGTGCCTGCCGTGCCGTCCGTGCGGGCGGCGGGTCGCCGCCCGGGGGCGGCCCGGGCCGGTGCCGCCGCCGACGCGACCGCGGCCGGCCGTGACGGGTACCGTCGCAGCGCCGGGGCACGCGTCCGCCGCCGCCCCACCTTGCCGCACGGGACCCACATTTGGGTGACGTGGACGCGATGGGCTAGTCTTGCCCGGTTGCCCGGACCACGTCCGGCACCCCTCACAGACCTCCGATGCACCGTCGCGCGGTCCGAGCCTCCGGGTCCGGTCCGTCGACGTGTGCGCGGGACGTGCACGACACGGGGCCGCTCGTCGGCCCGACAGGAATCAGAACCAGGAGAAGACCGTGGCTGCCAACTGCGACGTCTGCGCCAAGCGCCCGAGCTTCGGGCACAGCATCTCGCACTCGCACGTGCGCACGAAGCGGCGCTGGAACCCGAACATCCAGCGCGTGCGCGTCGTCGTCGCGGGGACGCCCAAGCGTCTCAACGTCTGCACGTCGTGCCTCAAGGCCGGCAAGGTGCAGCGCGCCGTCTGACCGAGACCCCGGCCGCCCGCACGGCGACCGGCACCCGCACGTCGAAGGCCCGTGAGCAGCGCTCACGGGCCTTCGTGCTGCCCCGGCAGCCACGGCACCGCACCCGGCGACGACGGCGGGGCACGGGCACGCGCCGTGCCGACGTACGACCCGGGGCTGACTCGCACCCGCCGCGCGACCGACCCGACCCCACCCCTGCTCCGACGACACGCGCCACCTCGGCGGGGTTGACTCGACGCGGCCCGACCCGTGGCCCGCCCGCACCGACCCGGTGCCGGGCGGCCGGGTCCCGACGCCCGGCGGAGCGATGCGCACGACGACGACCCAGCCCGACGCGCCGTGCGCGCTCGCCGCAGGCGACCGCGCGGCGCCCGTGACCGCCCGCCGCCGGGTGGCCGCATGAGCCCCAACGCGCCGATCGACCTGCCGACCACGCTCCCCGGGCGCGTCGAGGGCGACCTCCTGCTGGGCTCCCCCGTCCCCGTCGTGCTCGCCCTCGGCGTCGCCGTCGTCCTGCTCGTGCACGCCCGCCGCGCGCACCGCGGGCCCACCCGCCGACGCACGGCCGCCGCCGTCGGCGGGGCCTCGGCGCTCGTCGCGCTCGCGGCCGTGCTGGGCGTCAACCTGTGGGTCGGGTACCTGCCGTCGGTCCAGACCGCCGCACGCTGGGTGCAGACCCGCACGTGGACGCCGCACGCCACGAGCCCCGAGGTGCCCGCGCCCCCGCACGCGCGCGACCCGCGGCACGGGCGCGTGCTCCACGTGACCGTCCCGTCGACGAGCCCGGGCGTGCCCGACTCCCCCGCCTGGGTGTACCTGCCCCCGCAGTACGACCGTCCCGGGAGCACGGCGCGCTTCCCGGTCGTCTACGCGCTGCACGGCGCGCCCGGGACGGCCGCCGACTGGTTCGCGGGCGGTCGTGCCGACGCCACGGTCGACGAGCTCGTGGCGACGGGTCACCTGCCGCCCGTGGTGGTCGTCGCACCCGACCTCAACGCGGGGGCCGCGCCCGCGGGCACCGAGCCGCTCGACGTCCCCGGCGGGCCGCAGCTCGGCACGTACCTGCGGACCGACGTCGTCGCCTGGGCCGACCGGACGCTGCGCACGCGCGACGAGCCGGCCGGGCGCCTCGTCGTCGGGATGTCCGCCGGGTCGCTCGGCGCGCTCGTGACCGGCCTGGGGCACCCGGACGTGTTCGGCGGCGTGGTCGCGCTCATGCCGTACGCCGCGCCGGACACGCCGGCCGTGGTCGCCGACCCGCGGGCCGCGGAGCGGTCGACGCCGACGTCCGTGCTGCGTCGACGCGACCCCGCGACCGTGCAGCCGGTCTTCCTCGGCGTCCCCGGTGCCGAGTCGCCGGCCGCGGGGCAGGCGCTGGCGCGCGCGCTGCGCGACGCGCACCAGCCGACGACCCTGCGGGTGTACCCCGGGCTCGGGCACACGTGGGTCGGCGCGCGCACGATGCTGCCCTACGGGCTCGTGTGGTGCGCCGGGCAGCTCGGCTGGGTCGCGCCGTGACGCCGGCCCGCACGCTCGGCGACGCACCTCCCGGCGCCGTCCCCGCCGTCGCCCCCGGACGCGCCCTGCGGACCGTCCACGTGCTGCTCGTCGTCGCCGCCGTCGCCTACGCGGGACTGCCGCTCGAGGTGATCACGGGCTTCCCGCTCGACCCCGTCACGTCGTACCTGTCGGAGCACGCCGCGCGCGGGCAGGCGTGGCGCGGCGTGTTCGTCACCGCGGACGCGCTGGCAGGCCTCGCCGTGGCCACGGCCGGTGCGATCCTCCTGGGAGCCCGCGCCGCGGCCCTGCCGGCGACCCCCGACGGCCCGCGCCGGTGGGCCGTCGTGCTCGCCGTCGCCCTCGTGGTCGCCGGTGCCGCGACCGTCGTCGACGTGCTGAGCCCGATGGCCTGCGCGCCGTCGGCCGACGCCTGGTGCGCCTCCGCCGAGGCCGCGCGCGAGCTGGGCGCGCAGCACACCGTCCACGAGGTGTCGAGCAGCCTCGTGTCCCTCGCGCTCGTGGCCGCGTGCGTGGCCGCGCTCGCCCTGGTGCGCGGCGCCCGCGGCGGCAGCCTCTCGCGCGTGGTGCGGCACGCGCTCGCGCCGCTCGTGGTCCTCGCGACGAGCGCGGTCGTGGGCACCATCGCCGTCGCCTCGACGCTGGGCGCCGACGCGCCGCCGGTCGGGCTGTGGCAGCGCGCGCAGACCCTCGCGGCGTGCGCGACGTTCGTCGTCCTGGTGCCGCTGCTGCGCGCCGCTCGCGTCGCGCGCCGTGCGGTCCGGCCGTGAGCGCCTCGCGCTGGCTCGTGCTGCCCGGCCTCGCCTGCCCGGCGTCGTCGTTCGACGCCGTGCGGCGCCTGCTGCCCGCGCACGTGTCGCTCGACGTGCGCGTGCACACCCTGACCGCGACCGTCGCGCAGGCGCTCGCCGACGGGCCGTACCACGGCGTGGTGGGTCACTCGCTGGGCGGCCTGCTCGCGCTCGAGGCCGCGCTCACGCACCCCGACCAGGTGCCGCGCGTGCTGCTGCTGGACCCGACGCGCCTGCACGAGCAGGGACCGCCGGCGCCGTTCCGTCGCGGCCTGCTCGCGGTGGCCGGCGCGGCGACCCGCGCGCCGGCGGCGGCACGCGCGGCGGCGCCCGTCGAGCGGCGGGTCGACCGCTGGTGGGCGCGCCGCGGCGTCGTGCGAACCGCTCAGGACCGGGGGCCGGCGGCGTGGCGGCACGGCGTCGACGCGCTGGCGGCGGGCTGGGACCGCGCGGCACGCGTCGACGCGCTCCTGGCCACGGGCCGGCCGCGCGCGGAGGTCGTGCTCGCGGTGCCGGTGCGCGGCGCCGCGCGCGAGCGCCGGGCCGACGGGCGCCTCGCGGCCCGGACGCGCGCCCGCACGGTCGCGGTGCGCCGCGCGGGCCACCTGCTCATGTGCGACCGTCCGGACGCGGTCGCGGCGCTCCTCGTCGCGCTGTCGGACGGCCCCTGACCGTCCCGCGGCCGCGACGCGCGCCCGGCACGTCCGGATCGGCACGACCCCTTCAAGCGCGCGGGGCCGTGTGGCAGGGTGGACGCATGGTCGAGCAGATCGACGAGGTGACCATCCGCCCGGCGACCACCGACGACGCCGCCGGCATCGCGGGCGTGCACGTCCGCTCCTGGCAGGAGGCCTACGCGGGCATCGTGCCCGACGACTACCTGCGCGCGCTCGACCCGGCGCAGCGTGCGCAGCGCTGGGCGCAGCTGCTCGCGCAGGGCCCGGCCGACCACGTCCGCACGATCGTCGCCGAGGCGGGGCCCCGGCTGCTGGGCTTCGCGTCGTACGGTCCCGCGCGCGACGAGGACGCGCGCCGCGGCGAGCGCGAGATCTACTCGATCTACCTCGACCCGGGGACGTGGGGCCACGGCGTGGCCCGGGACCTCATGCGCACCGTGCTGTCGGAGCTCGGCGACGGCACGCCGGTGTCGCTGTGGGTGCTCGCCGACAACGCGCGCGCCCGGCACTTCTACCGGCGGCACGGGTTCACGCCCGACGGGGTCGAGCGCCTGGAGAACCGGGGCGGCGTCGACCTGCTCGAGGTGCGCTACCGCCGCGGCTGACCTCGGTCGCGGAAGTGGTCCCAGCCGGACCCCGCGGCGCGTGGCGGCTCGCCCCCGACGCGGACGAGGTCCGCCGAGCGCGTCGACACCACGCCGATGCGCCGGAACGGCTCCGGCAGCGGCACGCCCGCCGGGAACGTCGCGAGCAGGCCGTGGTCCTCGCCGCCCGTCAGCAGCCACTCGGCGAGGTCCGCGCCGAGCGCGTCGGCCGCCGCGGCCAGCCGTCGGGCGTCCGCCGCGAAGGCGACGCGCACGTCGTCGAGGTCGAGCGTGACCCCGCTGGCCCGCGCGAGCCGTCGGCCGTCGCGCAGGAGACCGTCCGACACGTCCATCATCGCGGTCGCGCCCGCGCGCGCGGCGTCGGGGCCCGCCGCGAGCACGGGCTCGGGCGACCGGTGGTCGGCGACGAGCCCGGGGTCGACGTCGGGTCGCTCTGCCGTGAGCAGCGCGAGGCCCGCGGCCGACCACCCGCACCGTCCCGCGTACGCCACGACGTCGCCGGCGCGCGCCCCGCTGCGCCGCACGGCCGCGCGGCCCTCGAGGTCGCCGTGCGCGGTGATCGACACCATCACGACGGGCCCGGACGACAGGTCGCCGCCCACCACGCCGACGTCGAGCGGCCGGCACGCGTCGCCGAGGCCGCGCGCGAGGCCCTCGACCCAGGACACGGGCGTCGCACCGGGCGTGACGAGACCGACGACGAGCGCGACGGGTCGTGCGCCCATCGCGACGACGTCCGCGAGGTTCTGCATCGCCGCGCGACGCCCCACGTCCTGCCCGGTCGACCAGCGCCGACGGAAGTGCACGTCCTCGACGAGCACGTCGCACGTGACGACGAACCGGCCGTCCGGCGCGGTGACGACCGCGGCGTCGTCGCCCGGCGGCACGAGCGTGCGCGACCCGACGGGCAGGTGCGGGAAGATCCGGTCGAGCAGGTCCTGCTCGGTCAGGTCGGCGACGACGGGACTCTCGGCGGGCACGCGCCCACGCTAGACCGTCCGCGGCGCACGGGGTGCACCGGGGCAGGTGCCGGTGCCGACGGCGCACCTCACCCGGGCGGGTACCGTGGCGGCGTGCTCCCGCGTCCCGTCGTCCCCGCGGCCGCCACGACCGGCGCCCTCCTGCTCCTCGCGGCCTGCGCGCCCACCGTGCCCGTGACGGCCGCGCCGTACGCGACCGACCCCGTGTGCGCGGCGGTCGTGCTGGCGACCCCCGACTCCCTCGGCGACGGCCTCGACCGCGTCGCGACCGACGCGCAGGCGACGACCGCGTGGGGCGAGCCGCGCGACGCGGTCGTGCTGCGCTGCGGCGTCGAGCCCCTCGGCCCCACGACCGAGCGGTGCGAGTCGGTGACCACGCCGAACGGGCCGGCGATCGACTGGGTGATCGTCGAGGACGACGGCGACTGGACGTTCACGACCTACGGGCGCGAGCCCGCGGTGCAGCTGCTGGTGCCCGGCGCCGTGGCCGAGTCCCGGTCGACGTCGTTCGTCGACGCGCTGGGCCCGGCGGTCGCCCGCACCGAGCAGCTGCGGCAGTGCCTCTGACGCGACCCCGCCGGACCGGCGGACGCCGGGCGTGCGCGGCCGTGCGGCTCAGCGCAGCCCGGTGGGCCGCTCGAGCGCGAGCGCGAGCAGCTCGTCGACGAGCTCCGGGTAGTCCACCCCGCTGGCCTGCCACATGCGCGGGTACATCGAGTACGGCGTGAACCCGGGCATCGTGTTGATCTCGTTGACGACGACCTCGCCGTCGTCCGTCACGAACACGTCGACGCGCGCGATGCCCTCGCACCCGACCGCCTCGAACGCACGCACCGCGGCGTCCTGCACGCGCGCGACGACGTCGGCGGGCAGGTCGGCGGGGCACGCGAGCGTGACGCCGGTCTGGTCGAGGTACTTGGCGGCGAAGTCGTAGAACGTGTGGCTCGCCTCGGCGACGACGATCTCGCCCGGCAGCGACGCGCGCGGTGCCGCGCCGCCGCGTCCCCCGAGCACGCCGCACTCGACCTCTCGCCCGACGACGGCGGCCTCGACGACGACCTTGGGGTCGTGCTCGCGGGCCGCGGCGATCGCCGCGGGCAGGTCCGCCGCGTCGGCGACGCGCGTGATGCCGAGGCTCGAGCCGGCGCGCGCGGGCTTGACGAACAGCGGCAGCCCGAGGTCCGCGACGATCGCGTCGAGCACCGCCGGATCGGGGGCCGGACCGGCCGGGACCACGCGGAACGCACCGACCCGCAGGCCGGAGCCCGCGAGGACGAGCTTCATCATGTGCTTGTCCATGCCGACCGCCGACGCGAGCACGCCCGAGCCGACGTAGCGGACGTCGGCCAGCTCGAGCATGCCCTGCAGCGTGCCGTCCTCGCCGAACGGCCCGTGCAGCAGCGGGAACACGACGTCGACCGCGCCGAGCGGCGCACCGAGCCGGCCCTCGTGCAGCACCTGGACGTCGCGCTCGGCCGTGCCCTGCGGCAGCAGCACGCGCGTCGCGGTGTCCTCGACCTCGGGCAGGTGCCCGTCGCGAATCGCCCACCGGTCCGGGTCGTCGTCCGCGAGGACCCACTCGCCGCGACGCGTGATGCCGACCGCGAGCACGTCGTAGCGGTCGCGGTCGATCGCGCGCAGCACGCCGCCGGCGGTGGCGCAGCTGATCGCGTGCTCGCCGGACCGGCCGCCGAAGAGCACCATGACTCGGGGCCGACGCGGGTCGGTCGCGCCGGGGCGGGCGTCGTCGCTGAGGGGGGTGCTGGTGGCGTCCATCGCGGACCGACCCTACCGCCCGCGCCGGGCTCGGCCCGGCACGGCGCACGTCCGGTTCGTCACCCTCCCGACGCCGGGGCGGTGGCGGTCCCGGCCGACCGTGCGCACGCGGACCGGCGGCGCGGCGCCGCGGCGGCCTCACGTAACCTGCCCGGGTGACCACCCCGGCGCCCGCCTCCCCGGACCAGTCCCCCGCCCCGCACGCGTCCGACGTGTCGCCGCGCACGCTCGCGGTGAGCGCGGGACGCCCGCCGCGCGCGCCCGGCGGCGCGCTCAACCCGCCCGTGGTGCTGACCTCGACGTTCGTGTCGCAGGGCGCGCCGACCGCGGGCGAGCACCTGTACGGCCGCATCGGCACGCCGGCGTGGGAGCCGTTCGAGGAGGCGCTCGCGGCGCTCGAGCGCACCGACCACGTCGCGACCGGCCGCCGCACCGACGGGCCGCCGGCCACGGTGTTCGCGTCGGGCATGGCGGCGATCGACGCCGCGCTGTCGCTCGTGCCGCTCGGCGGTCGCGTCGTCGTGCCGCGGCACGCGTACCAGGTGACGCTCGTGCTGCTGCGCGAGCAGGCCGAGCGGGGCCTGCTGCGCGTCGACGCGGTCGACGTCGCCGACACCGACGCCGTCGTGGCGGCCGTCCGCGGCACCGGCGACGACGCGCCCGCGGCGCTGCTGTGGCTCGAGTCGCCGACCAACCCGATGCTCGAGGTCGCCGACGTCGCGGCGCTGGTCGCGGCGGCGCACGACGTCGGTGCGCTCGTCGTGGTCGACAGCACGTTCGCGACGCCGCTCGTGCAGCGTCCGCTCGCGCTCGGCGCCGACGTCGTCGTGCACTCCGTGACCAAGTACCTCGCGGGCCACTCGGACGTCGTGCTCGGCGCCACGGTGACGGACGACCCCGCGCTGCACGCACGCCTGGTCGCGCACCGCACGACGCACGGCGCGATCGCCGGACCGTTCGAGGTGTGGCTCGCGCTGCGCGGGCTGCGGACGCTCGCGCTGCGCGTCGAGCGCGCGCAGGCGAACGCGGGCGAGCTCGCGCGCCGGCTGGCCGCGCACCCGGGAGTCGCCGAGGTCCGCTACCCGGGCCTGCCCGGCGACCCGGGCCACGCGCGCGCGGCCGCGCAGATGGACGGCTTCGGCGCGATCATCGGGCTGCGCCCCGCGGGCGGCGCCGCGGCGGCCGACGCGCTCGTCGCGGCCGTGGCGCTGTGGGTGCCCGCGACGAGCCTCGGCGGCGTCGAGTCGACGCTCGAGCGCCGTCGCCGCTTCGCGACCGAGTCGCCCACCGTGCCCGAGGACCTCGTGCGGCTGTCGGTCGGCGTCGAGGACGTCGAGGACCTGTGGCGCGACCTCGACGCCGCGCTCGCGGCGGCGGTGCCGTCGGCCGACTGAGCCTCCCGGCCGGACGGCCCGGGCGCGCCCCGCCGAGCGGCCGTCGGCCGGCCGCTAGACGCCCTCGGCCCGGTGCGGGCGCGCGAGCAGCAGCCCGGCGAGCTCGTCGACCGGCAGGCCCTGGTGCAGCACCTGCACGACCGCCGACGTGATGGGCATCTCGACGCCCAGCGACGTCGCGAGCTCGAGCACCGACCGGCACGACTTCACGCCCTCGGCGGTGCCGCCGGTCGCGACGACCGCGTCGTCGAGGGACATGCCGCGGCCGATGTGCACGCCGAGCGTGTGGTTGCGCGAGTCGGGCGACGCGCACGTCGCCATGAGGTCGCCCATGCCCGCGAGGCCCGGGAAGGTCTCGGCGTCGGCACCGAGCGCCAGGCCGAGCCGCGTGATCTCCACGAGCCCGCGCGTGATGACCGTGGCCATCGTGTTGTAGCCCATGCCGCGGCCCTGCGAGATGCCGACCGCGAGCGCGATGACGTTCTTCACGGCGCCGCACAGCTCGACGCCCACGACGTCGGGGTTGGTGTACGGCCGGAAGTACGACGACGCGCACGCGCGGGCGACGAGCTGCGCGGTGTCGGCGCTCGTCGAGGCGACGACCGTCGCCGTCGGCTGGCGCAGCGCGATCTCGCGCGCGAGGTTGGGCCCCGACAGCACGGCCACGCGGGCGGGGTCGATCGCGAGGCTCTGCGCGACGACCTGGCTCATGCGCTGGTCGGTGTCGAGCTCGACGCCCTTCATGAGCGACACGACCACCGCGGCGTCGGGCAGCGCGTCGGCGAGCGGCGCGAGCACGTCGCGCGCCCGCTGCGACGGCACGGCGACCGCGACGACGTCCGCGTCGGCGACCGCGGCGCGCGGGTCCGTGGTCGCGGACACGCCCGCGGGAAGCTCGACGCCCGGCAGGTACCGCGAGTTGCGGTGCTCGTGCGTGATCTCCTCGACGGTCGCGGCGTCACGGCCCCACACCGTGACCGCGCAGCCCGCGTCGGCGAGCACGGCGGCGAAGGTCGTGCCCCAGCTGCCGGAGCCGAGCACGGCGGCCCGCAGGGGTGCGGCCGGCGGCGTCACGCCGCACTCCCCTCGTCGTGCGCGCCGCCGCCCGGAGCGGGCCGCCGGCGCATGTCGTGCCGCTCGGCGGGCGGCTCCTCGCCGCGGATCTCGGCGAGCATCGTCGTGATCGCCGCCATGAGGCGCTCGGTGGCCTCGCGCAGCGTCGCGGCGTCCTGGGGGCGGTCGTACAGGTCCGACAGGTCGACGGGCGGCCCGGCGACGACCGTGACCTTCTTGCGCGGGAACGGGCGCAGCAGCTTGCCGTAGCGCGGCAGCAGGTCCTGCGGCCCCCACTGGGCGACCGGGACCAGGGGGGCGCGCGTCGTGAGCGCGAGCCGCGCGGCACCCGTGCGCGCCTTCATGGGCCACAGGTCGGGGTCGCGCGTGAGCGTGCCCTCGGGGAAGACCGCGACGCACTCGCCCGCCTCGAGGGCCGTGACCGCGGACCGCAGCGAGTCGCCCGCCGCGGCCGTGTCGCGGTGCACCGGGATCTGGCCCGTCGCGCGCAGCACCGGCCCGACCACGGGCACCGAGAACAGCGACGCCTTGGCGAGCACGCGCGGCACGTGGCCGTTGTCCCACAGGTAGTGGGCGAACGTCAGCGGGTCGACCTCGGTCATGTGGTTCGCGGCCGCGACGAACCCGCCCTCGACGGGCAGGTGCTCGGCACCGTGCCAGTCGGGTCGGGTCGTCGCGAACAGGAACGTGCGCACGACACGGGCGACGTTGCGGTAGGCGCGGTTGGAGCGCGACGGCGACGGCACGGGAACCGATGGTAGCCGCGTGCCGACGCGCCCCGGACGGGCGTCCGTCAGCGGCGGACGTCGGCCTCCCGGCTGAACTGCGCGCCGAGCGCGTCGAGCTTCTCGGTGAAGTGCTCGTAGCCGCGGTCGATGAGGCTGATGCCGCGCACCGCGGACTGGCCCTTGGCCGCGAGCGCGGCGATGAGGTGGCTGAAGCCGCCGCGCAGGTCCGGCACCTCGATGTCGGCCGCGGACAGCGGCGTCGGGCCCGAGATGACGGCCGAGTGGTAGAAGTTGCGCTGCCCGAACCGGCACGGCCGTCCGCCCAGGCACTCCTTGTAGACCTGGATGGTCGCGCCCATGCCGCGCAGCGCGTCGACGAACCCGAAGCGGTTCTCGTACACGGTCTCGTGGACGATCGACAGCCCGCGCGCCTGCGTGAGCGCGACGACGAGCGGCTGCTGCCAGTCGGTCATGAAGCCCGGGTGCACGTCGGTCTCGAGCTGGATCGAGTTGAGGTCGCCGCCGGGGTGGAAGAACCGGATGCCCTCGTCGTCGATCGTGAACTCGCCGCCGACCTTGCGGAACGTGTTGAGGAACGTCGTCATCTCGGGCTGAGTCGCACCGCGCACGTAGACGTCGCCGCCGGTCGCGAGCGCGGCCGCGGCCCACGACGCGGCCTCGATGCGGTCGGACAGCGCGGTGTGCTGGAACCCGACGAGCCGGTCGACGCCCTCGATGCGGATCACGCGGTCGGTCGCGACCGAGATGATCGCGCCCATCTTCTGCAGGACGTTGATGAGGTCCATGATCTCGGGCTCGATGGCCGCGTTGGACAGCTCGGTGATGCCCTCGGCACGCACCGCGGTGAGCAGCAGCTGCTCGGTCGCCCCGACGCTCGGGTACGGCAGGGCGATCTTGGTGCCCTGCAGGCGGTGCGGGGCACGGATGTGGATGCCGTTGTGCGTCTTGTCCACGACCGCGCCGAACTGCCGCAGGATGTCGAGGTGGTAGTTGATCGGCCGGTCGCCGATCCGGCAGCCGCCGAGGTCGGGGATGAACGCCTCGCCCAGCCGGTGCAGCAGCGGGCCGCAGAACAGGATCGGGATGCGGCTCGAGCCGGCGTGCGCGTCGATGTCCGCGACGTGCGCGGACTCGACGTCCGTCGGGTCGAGCCGCAGCGTGCCGGCGTCGTCATCGATGTCGACGCTCACGCCGTGCAGGCGCAGCAGCCCGGAGACCACGGCGACGTCACGGATCTGGGGGACGTTGCGCAGCTCGCTCGGCGTCTCGCCGAGGAGCGCGGCGACCATCGCCTTGGAGACGAAGTTCTTGGCACCCCGGACGGTGATCTCACCGCGCAGCGGGTTGCCGCCGTCGACGTACAGCAGGTCGGTCATGTGCACATCGTCCCTCACGCGCGGGCGTGGCGACGCCATCGCGCCCCCTCGCGTCCAGCGTCCACCCAGAACCCTCACATCGCACCTCGGCGGGCGCACGGTCGTCCGTGCGCCCGCCGAGGGGTCGGGCCGCTGGTCACGCGGCCCCGGGGGCCGTGTCAGGCCGTCTGCGTGGGACCCAGGCCGAGCGGCACGACCGGGCGCGCGGGGCGCACCGGCACGGGCGGCAGGTGCTTGGCCGGCAGGGTCGCCGGGCGCCACGCCTCGCGGTGCTGCTCGAACTGTGTGATCTCGTCGGCGTGCTGCAGCGTCAGGCCGATGTCGTCGAGGCCCTCCATGAGGCGCCAGCGCGTGTAGTCGTCCACCTGGAACGGCACGACGACGTCGTCGCACGTGACCGTCCGCGCGTCGAGGTCGACCGTCACCTCGGTGCCCGGACGCGTCTCGAGGACCTTCCACAGCAGCTCGACGTCCTCCTGCGCGACCTGCGCCGCGAGGAGCCCCTGCTTGCCCGAGTTGCCGCGGAAGATGTCCGCGAACCGCGAGGAGATCACGACGCGGAAGCCGTAGTCCTTGAGCGCCCACACGGCGTGCTCGCGCGACGAGCCGGTGCCGAAGTCGGGGCCGGCCACGAGGACCGACGCCGACCGGTAGGCGTCCTGGTTGAGGATGAACTCCGGGTCGCCGCGCCACGCCGCGAACAGCGCGTCCTCGAACCCCGTGCGCGTGACGCGCTTGAGGTAGACGGCCGGGATGATCTGGTCGGTGTCGACGTTGCTGCGGCGCAGCGGGACGCCGACCCCGGTGTGCTGGGTGAACTTCTCCATGATGAGCCTGCCTGTCGGGGGGTCGCGGGGGCGTCAGACGGTCTGCAGCGTGGCGTCGGGCGCCAGCGGGCTGCCGTCGGGCACGGGCACGTCGTCGCCGAGGTCGGCGACCGAGGACAGCGTGCCGCGGATCGCGGTGGCGGCCGCGACGAGCGGCGACACGAGGTGCGTGCGCCCGCCCTTGCCCTGCCGGCCCTCGAAGTTGCGGTTCGACGTCGACGCCGAGCGCTCCCCCGGCGCGAGCTGGTCGGGGTTCATGCCCAGGCACATCGAGCAGCCGGCGTTGCGCCACTCGGCACCGAAGTCGAGGAAGATCTTGTCGAGCCCCTCGGCCTCGGCCTGCAGCCGCACGCGCGCCGACGCGGGCACGACCAGCACGCGGACGTCCTCGTGCTTGGTGCGGTCCTTGACGAGCTTGGCGACGGCCCGCAGGTCCTCGATGCGCCCGTTGGTGCACGAGCCGATGAAGACCGTGTCGACCTTGATGTCGCGCAGCGGCTGCCCGGGCGTCAGGCCCATGTACTCGATCGCGCGCTCGGCGGCGACGCGCTCGTTGGCGTCGGCGATCTCCTCGGGCACGGGCACGCGTCCCGACAGCGGCAGGCCCTGGCCGGGGTTGGTGCCCCACGTGACGAACGGCTCGAGGTCGGCGGCCTCGAGCACGACCTCGGCGTCGAACTGCGCGTCGTCGTCGGTGCGCAGCGTGCGCCAGTACTCGACCGCGGCGTCCCAGTCGGCGCCCTCGGGCGCGTGCGGGCGGCCCTGGAGGTACTCGAACGTGGTCTCGTCGGGCGCGATCATGCCCGCACGCGCACCGGCCTCGATGGACATGTTGCAGACCGTCATGCGGCCCTCCATCGACAGGCTGCGGATCGCCTCGCCCCGGTACTCCAGGACGTACCCCTGCCCGCCGCCGGTCCCGATCTTCGCGATGACGGCGAGGATGATGTCCTTGGCCGTCGCGCCGATCGGCAGCGCGCCGTTCACGGTGATCGCCATGGTCTTGAACGGCGCGAGCGGCAGCGTCTGCGTCGCGAGCACGTGCTCGACCTCGGACGTACCGATGCCGAACGCGAGCGCGCCGAACGCGCCGTGCGTCGACGTGTGGGAGTCGCCGCAGACGACCGTGAGGCCGGGCTGCGTGAGCCCGAGCTGCGGGCCGACCTGGTGCACGATGCCCTGGTCCGCGTCGCCGAGCGAGTGGATGCGCACGCCGAACTCGGCGGCGTTGGCGCGCAGCGTCTCGATCTGCGTGCGGCTCGTCGCGTCGGCGATGGGCCGGTCGATGTCGAGCGTGGGCGTGTTGTGGTCCTCGGTCGCGAGCGTGAGGTCGGGGCGCCGCACGGGACGACCCGCGAGCCGCAGACCCTCGAACGCCTGCGGGCTCGTGACCTCGTGCACGAGGTGCAGGTCGATGTACAGCAGGTCGGGTGCGCCGTCCGTGCCGCGCCGCACGACGTGCGCGTCCCAGACCTTCTCCGCGAGCGTGCGGGCCATGTCAGTTCGTTTCCTCTCGTCCGGGGCGGGGGCCTCCCGGTGTGGCTGTCGACCTCGTCGCCGGGGGGTGTGTCGCCCTCCGGCTTGCATCTCAGCCTGCGAGACGCCAATATCGACCTATGGACAACTCTAGCGGAGTCGGCGTCCTGGACAAGGCCGCGTCGGTGCTGAGCGCTCTGGAGGCCGGACCCGCGACCCTCGCACAGCTGGTCGCCGCCACCCATCTTGCCCGCCCGACGGCCCACCGGCTGGCCGTCGCGCTCGAGCACCACCGCCTGGTCGCCCGCGACCTGCAGGGTCGGTTCGTGCTCGGGCCCCGTCTCTCGGAGCTCGCGACCGCCGCGGGCGAGGACCGGCTGCTCGCGGCCGCGGGCCCCGTGCTCACGCTCCTGCGCGACCACACGGGCGAGAGCGCGCAGCTCTACCGCCGCCAGGGCGACCAGCGCATCTGCGTCGCCGCCGCCGAGCGGCCGATCGGGCTGCGCGACTCGATCCCCGTGGGCGCGACGCTCACGATGCAGGCCGGGTCGGCCGCGCAGGTCCTGCTCGCGTGGGAGGAGCCCGACCGGCTGCACCGCGGCCTGCAGGGCGCCAAGTTCACCGCGACGATCCTGTCGGGCGTCCGCCGCCGCGGGTGGGCGCAGTCGGTCTCCGAGCGCGAGGTCGGCGTCGCGTCGGTCTCGGCCCCCGTGCGCGGACCGTCGGGCCGCGTCGTCGCCGCCGTCTCCGTCTCGGGTCCGCTCGAGCGCCTGTCGCGCCAGCCGGGCCGGCTCCACGCCGCCGCGGTCGTCTCGGCCGCCAACCGCCTCACCGAGGTCCTCCGGCGCACCGCCGACTGAGCACGTCGCAACCGGCCCCGTCGCGGGCGCCCCGACCACGGTCGGAGCGCCCTCGGCGGGGCCGGTCCGTCCTCGGGCGGCCCGGACGTGGGGCACGACGCGTGGCACCCCACGGAGAGGCACGACCCCCGGGTGCGACGTCACGGGACACGACGCCCTGAGGGCACGCAGCCAGCGAGCACGCAGTCACCGGGCAGGCAGTCACCGGGCACGCAGTGAAGCGGACACGAAGAAGGCCCGGTCACCTGTGGTGACCGGGCCTTCGACCGTACCCCCGACCGGATTCGAACCGGCGCTACCGCCGTGAGAGGGCGGCGTGCTAGGCCGCTACACAACGGGGGCCTTGCTCACGTCCCGAAGGCCGTGTGCCGAGTGAGCACTCTACCCGATGACCTCGCCGAGTCGAAACTCGCCGTGGCCCGCGGACCCACCACCAGGATGGACGCGCTCGTGCAGCACGAAGAACCGAAGCTCTCCGTGCAACGCTGGGGTACCAGGACTCGAACCTAGACTAACTGAACCAGAATCAGTCGTGCTGCCAATTACACCATACCCCAAGGGCTGTGACCTGCCCCGACGGGGAAACCACGGCTCCTGCGGTGCGCGCCTCGCGGCCTCGCACCGGCCGTGAACATTACCCGAGCCGAGGGCGTGCGGTCCAACCGGCCCGGGGTGGTGCGGATCACGTCACGGGGCCGCCCGCCACCGGGCCGCGACGCACGTCACACCGACGGGATGTCGGCGACCTCGGAGACGTCGTACCAGAGCAGGTCGCGTTCCTCGAGGCGCTCGATCGCCGCCTCGTCGCCGTCCACGACGGCGCGCACGTCGGCGGCGGCCTCGGGCTCGTCGACGTGCACGCTGACGACCGCCGCGAGGTCCACGGCCGCCGTCAGCTCGACCGCCGACGGCACCGGAGGATCGCTCAGGGCGCGCACCGCGGCGTCGGGCACGTCGGCGGCCACGACCACGCGCAGCGGCGGCGCGTCCGGGCTGCCCGCGACACGCACGAGGGAGTCGTCGGCCGCGCACGCCTGCGCGGCGTACTCCCACCCCTCCTCGTCCTCGTCGGGCCACGTCGCGCGCAGCTGCGGCGTCACGGCGTGCGCGACGCGCGGGGTCAGGAGCACGGGCGACCCGTGCTGCAGCTCGTCGAGGGTCACGGGCAGGTAGACGCGCACGGGACCAGTGTGCCGCCGCGCGGCCTCAGGCGACGGGGACGCGCACCTCCGGCGCGTCGACCGTCAGCCCCGCGACGACCTCGGCCGCGAGCGCCGCGAGGCTGCGCCGCGCGGGCGACCCGGGCGCCACCTCGCGCAGCGCTCGCCCCTCGAGCATCGCGGCGTCGACCGCGGCACGGTCCTCGGGCACGAGCACGACGTCCTGCACACCGGCGTACCGCGCGAGCGCCGCCGCCACGGCGTCCCCCGGTCGTGCACCGGCCACCGTCGGGCGCACGCGGTTGACGACGACGCGGCGCGTCGTGGCGAGCCCGGCGTCGGCCGCGTCCCCGAGCGCCCGCACGAGGCGCTGGACGCCGACCGGGTCGGCCGCGCCGACCACGACGACGAGGTCCGCCTGCTCGAGCGCCGTCAGCGTGGCCGCGTTGCGCGCGGGTGCGCGCGTGTCGTAGCTGAGCACCTCGTCCTGCTCGAGGCAGAACCCGGTGTCGACCACCGTCACGTCGGCGAGACCACGTGCCTGGCCGAGGACGACCTCGAGCGAGCTGCCGGGCAGCTCGGGCCACCGGTCGGCCCGGGCGATGCCCGACAGCAGGCGCAGGTCGGGCAGCACGACGGGCGCGAGCCGCGCCAGCGTCGGCAGGTCGAGCGCGCCCTGGCCGGCGGCGCGCGCCGCCGCCGCGAGCCCGGGCGCCTCGTCGAGGACGCCGAGCACCTGCCCCACGACGCCGCCGTACGTGTCGGCGTCGACGAGGAGCGTGGCGCGCCCCAGCGCCGCGATCTCGGCGGCCAGGTTCACCGCGACGAACGTCCGCCCGGGCGCGCCGGTGGGCCCCCACACCGCGACGGTCGCGCCGCGGCGCGTCGCCGCGACGGGCACGGGGTCGGCCACCGCGGGCGGGCCGTCCCCCAGCACGCCGAGCGCACGGCTCACGACGTCGGCGCCGTCGTCGTCGGCCGTGACGTCGACGACGACGTCGGCGCCGTGCGCCGCGAGCCGCTCGGCCAGCCAGGGCCGCGCCGGGTCGCCCAGGCCGACGACGCGCACGCCGCAGCGGTGCAGCACCGCGACCGCCTCACGGTCGAGCCGGTCGAGGTCGCCCGACACCACCGCGAGGCCGCCGAGCCCCGCCTCGGCGGCCGCGAGCAGCTCGGTGAGGTCGGCGCAGCGCCGCGTGACGGACAGCAGCCCGCCCGATCCCTCGACGGCCTGCACGATCGCCGTCTCCGCGGCGCCCTGCACCGCGCACAGCACCCCGACGCCCACGTCAGGCCCCCGGCACCGGCACGACGCCGACGGTGCCCTCGCCGGCCAGCGCGCCCAGGACGGTCGAGAGCTCGGAGCGCGGCACGAGGACGTGCACGGTCCGTGCCCCGCGGGCGGCGAACGCGCCGTCCGGCGTGCTGAGCTCGGCGACCGTCAGGCCGTCCGCGAGCTGCTCGGGCGCCGCCCTGCCCGTCTCCGCGACGTCGGCCGGCGTCCACCACAGGTCGACCCGCCCACCGGCGACCAGCCCGCTGGGCGCCGGCCCCGTGAGCGGCACGGGCACGGCGCGCACGTCGAGCTCGGCGGCCGCACCGACCGCGGCCGACGGCACGAGCTCGCCGCCGCCGACGGTGCGCAGCAGCACCGCGTCGGGCGGCAGCGGTCGGTCGGCGCGCAGGTAGGCCTCCACGTCGTCGCCGAGCCGGACGTCCGCGACGACCATCGCGTCGGCCGTCAGCGCGGCGCCCGGCACGAGCGCGTCCCGGGCGACGTACACCGGCACGGTGCGCTGCGCGTCGGTGACGACCCAGCTGCCCAGCGCGACCGATCCCGCGATGAGCGCGATCCCCACGAGCAGGCGCGGGTCGCGCCAGCCCGGCCGGCGGACGCGCGCGGCGACGGGGGTGGGCAGGTCGAGTACGGAGGTGTCCACGGCGGCTCCTGGTCGGTCGGGTCGAACGGGTGGCGCACCCGCGCCCTCGGCGCCCGGGCACGGACGGCGAGGAGCGGCGGATGAGGGTCGAGTGTGGCGCGTCGGCGCGGCGCCCGGGGGTGCGGAGGCCAGGCCTGTGGACGACTGCCGATCGGCGCGTGCCCGTGCGAGACTGCCGCCATGGCACCGCGGTTCCTCACGCTCGCCGACGTGTCCGAGATCCTCAACGTCTCGGCGCCGCAGGCGTACGCGCTCGTGCGGTCGGGCGAGCTGCCCGCGATCCAGATCGGCGGCCGCATGCAGTGGCGCGTCGAGGCGTCCGAGCTCGAGCGGTACATCGAGCGCATGTACGCCGAGACGCGCGCACGCAACGCGCACGGCGCGACCTCCGACGGCGCCGTCTGACCCGCTCGCGCGCTCGGAGGCCGTCGCCCCGGGCCGTCGTCGCGCGGTCCCGCCGGTCGAGCCCGCGCG
This sequence comes from Cellulomonas sp. FA1, assembly GCF_000986825.1. NCBI lineage: Bacteria > Bacillati > Actinomycetota > Actinomycetes > Micrococcales > Cellulomonadaceae > Cellulomonas > Cellulomonas sp. FA1. The sequence continues at coordinate 1,491,901 of NZ_LBMY01000001.1, forward strand.
CCCGTGCGGCCTCATCGCGAGACGACCGCCAGCACCGCGCCGAACGGCACCACGGCGACGCGCGAGGCGGGCGCCTCGAGCGCGACGTCGACGTGGTCCGCACCGACCCTCTCGAGCCGGCCGACGAGGGTGGCCGCCTCGGTGCGGACCGACGCGACGACGCGGTCGCGCGCCAGCGCCCGCAGCACGTGGCCGAGCCCCAGGGCTGACGCGGCCCGCGTCGCGGGCGGGGCGACGTGGGCACCCACGCCCTCGACGACGCGGACGGCCGCCGTGGGCACGACGGCGCGCCGCCCGACCCCGAGGTCGACGAGCAGCCACTCGTCCGCGGCCTCGACGAGGAGGCCGTCGACAGCGTCACCACCCCCGGTCACGACGCGCACCCGGCTCCCCACCGAGGCGCGCAGGCGGTCGACCAGCCGGACCCGTGACCGCTCGGCACGCGTGAGCTCGGCGACGTCCCAGCGGGCGTCCTGCTCGCGGCCGGCCGCGAGCTGCGCCTCGAGGTCGGCGAACAGCTGCTCCCAGCGACCTGGGAGGGGCTGCCGCACCGGGTGGTCGCTCGTCACGCGCCGGACCTTACTGGACATATCCCCCCGCATGGACTACACCTAACGGCATCCCGCTTCATCAAACGACATCAAACGACATCATCAGGGGAGATGCCACGTGGAGACGACGACGACACCCACCCGATCGGGCGCCCGCCGTCCGGTCGTCGCGGCGACGACCCTCCTGCTGACGGGGGCGGCCGCGCTCGCCGTCGCGCTGCTCCTCGCGTGGTGGTCGCTCGACCAGGTCACGAGCACGCGCCTGTGGCGGGTCGAGTCGTTCGTGGGTCCGGGCGTGGTGACGGCCGGGGCGGCTGCCGCGGCGTGGGTGGGGGCCTCCGCGCTGACCGCCGCCGTCTGCGCGCTCGCGCGGGCGACGGGTGGCGTCTGGGCCTCCGGCGAGCGCGTGGTGCAGCGCTGGGCGCCCGGGCTCGTGCGCCGTTCGCTCGCGCTCGCCGTGGCCGCGGGCGTCGGGCTCGGAGCCGCCACCGGCGCGCACGCGACCACCGACGCCGCTCCCCCGGCCGCCGCCGTCACGACCGTCGTCGACCTGGGGTGGGCACCCACGGACGCACCGGGCCCCGTCGGTGCGCCGTCACGGACCCACGACGCCACGCAGGGGCGCACGCCGTCCCCTCCGGCGCCCGCGGAGCCCGCGGACGCCGACGACGCGTCCCCCGCGCACGGCCGCACCGCCACGCACGACGACGCCGACGAGGTTCGCGCCGACGCACCGGCCGCCGTGACCGGGAGCGCGCGTGACGCGGCGCCCAGCGCCACGGAGGCGTCGGACGGGCCGTCCGGCGCCTCGCCCGGAGACCCGACGACCCTCACGACCTTCGAGCACGACACGGAGGGGACGGTCGTCGTGGCCGTCGGTGACAGCCTCTGGGCCGTCGCGGCACGTCAGCTCGGGCCCGGCGCCACGGACGCGCAGATCGCCGCGGAGTGGCCGCGCTGGTACCGCGCCAACGAGGCCACGATCGGGCCGGACCCCGACGTCGTCCGTCCCGGCCAGGTGCTGCGCGCCCCCGGCCCGCTCGAGGGGGCCGCCCGATGAGCGAGCTCTCGCACGACGACCTCCCGACGCCGCTCGAGGCCGTCTTCGCCGCACGGGACACCGCGCGGGCCGCGCACCCGGTCGCGCCCGCCCCGGACGTGACCGTCGCCCACCGGGCAGGACCGCCGCCCGACGCACCCGGCGCCGCCCACGGGTCTCGACCCCGCCTGCGCCTGGTCCCGGCGCCCGAGCCCGCCGCCGTGCGTGCGGCACCGCAGGCTGAGCCGCCGCCGACCCTGACCGAGCGCGTCCGGCGGCTCTCGGTCGTGGACCGCTCGCTGGTGGTCGACGAGGACGACAGGGGCGCGCCTCCCACGACCGACCCGCGGCGGTTCGCGCACGGGGTGGGCATCGCGTGCGTGGAGGCGGCGCTCGGGCGGCGCCCGGCGGCCCAGCTCGCGCGATGGGTCGCGCCGGGCGTGCTGGACTCGCTGCAGCGGCGCGCCGACCTCGTGCGCCGCACCGGCGTGCTGACCCACGCGCGCCAGCCGGCGGCTCGCCGGGTGCGCGTGTGCGCGGTCGACCCGCACGCGGCCGAGGCGTGCCTCGTGGTCGACGACGGCGTCCGCGTCCGCGCCGTGGCGCTGCGGATCGAGGCGCACCGCGGGACGTGGCGCGTCACGACGCTCGACATCGGCTGACCCGCCCGAGCACGACGACGCCCGCCGCGGGTCTCCCCGCGGCGGGCGTCGTCACGTGGTCAGCGCTTGCGCTGGCCCTTGGCCTTCTTGCGGCGGTCCGCGCGGTTGCCGTCGCCCGAGGCGGCGCTGCGGGCCGGGGCGCCGTCCTCGCCGCTCGTGACGACCGCGCCGTCACCGTCGGCCGACGGGGCCGTGTACTGCAGCGGCGTCCGCTCGGCCGGGCCGTCGAGCCCCTTGGCGACCAGTCGCCCCTCGCCCGCGTCCGCCGGGGCGGGCCGCTGCGCGGCCGCCGCGGCACCCGCAGAACCCGCCGCGAGCGCGGCCGAGTCGGCGCTGACGACCGGCGCACCCGGCGTCGCGGCGTCCGTGGGCTCCTGGACCTGCACCTCGAGGTTGTAGAGGTACTGGACCGACTCCTCCTTGATGGCGTCGGTCATCGCGTTGAACAGCTGGAAGCCCTCGCGCTGGTACTCGACCAGCGGGTCGCGCTGCGCCATCGCCCGCAGCCCGATGCCCTCCTTGAGGTAGTCCATCTCGTAGAGGTGCTCGCGCCACTTGCGGTCGAGGACCGACAGCACGACGCGCCGCTCGAGCTGGCGCATGTTCGCCTCGCCCAGCTGGGCCTCGCGCTCGGCGTACGCGTGCTCCGCGTCCGAGAGCACCTCACGCAGGATGAGCTCGGACGACAGGCGCGTCTCGCCGCCGGCCTGCTCGACGACCTCCTCGGGCGTGATCGTGATCGGGAACACGCCCCGCAGCGACGTCCACAGCGCCTCGAGGTCCCAGTCCTCGGGGCGCCCCTCGGCGGTCGCGAGCTGCACGTAGTCCGTCAGCACGTCGGTGCGGAAGTGCGCGACCTGCTCCTGCAGGTCCTCCCCCTCGAGCACGCGCCGCCGCTGGTCGTAGATGACCTCACGCTGGCGGGACATGACGTCGTCGTACTTGAGGACGTTCTTGCGGATCTCGAAGTTGCGCGCCTCGACCTGCGACTGCGCGGACTGGATGCCCCGCGTCACGATCTTCGACTCGAGCGGCATGTCCTCGGGGAAGCCCGCGCGCGTCATCATCGACTCGGCCAGCCCGGAGTTGAACAGGCGCATGAGGTCGTCCTGCATCGACAGGTAGAACCGCGACTCGCCGGGGTCGCCCTGACGGCCCGAGCGTCCGCGCAGCTGGTTGTCGATGCGGCGCGACTCGTGGCGCTCGGTGCCCAGCACGTACAGGCCGCCGAGCTCGGTGACCTCCTCGTGCTCGGCCGCGACCGACGCCTTCGCCTTCTCGAGCACCTCGGGCCACGCGGCCTCGTACTCCTCCGCGTTCTCGGCGGGGTCGAGACCGCGCTCGGCCATCTCCGCGATCGCGGTGAACTCGGCGTTGCCGCCGAGCATGATGTCGGTGCCTCGACCGGCCATGTTCGTGGCGACCGTGACGGCGCCCTTGCGCCCGGCCTGCGCGACGATCGCGGCCTCCCGCGCGTGCTGCTTGGCGTTGAGGACCTCGTGCGGCACGCCCTGCTTCTTGAGCTTGGCGGACAGCAGCTCGGACTTCTCGACGCTCGTCGTGCCGACGAGGACGGGCTGGCCCTTGGCGTGCCGCTCGACGATGTCGGCGACGACCGCGTCGAACTTGCCCTCCTCGCTCTTGTAGACGAGGTCCTTCTGGTCGATGCGGACCATGTCCCGGTTGGTGGGGATCGGGACGACGCCCAGCTTGTAGGTGCCCTGGAACTCGGCCGCCTCGGTCTCGGCGGTACCGGTCATGCCGCCGAGCTTGCTGTAGAGGCGGAAGTAGTTCTGCAGCGTGATCGTGGCGAGCGTCTGGTTCTCGGCCTTGATGGCGACGCCCTCCTTCGCCTCGATGGCCTGGTGCATGCCCTCGTTGTAGCGACGGCCGGGCAGGATGCGGCCCGTGTGCTCGTCGACGATGAGCACCTCGCCGTTGAGGACGACGTAGTCCTTGTCGCGGCGGAACAGCTCCTTGGCCTTGATCGCGTTGTTGAGGAACCCGATGAGCGGCGTGTTGAGCGACTCGTAGAGGTTGTCGATGCCGAGGTAGTCCTCGACGCGCGCGATGCCCGGCTCGAGCACGCCGACCGTGCGCTTCTTCTCGTCGACCTCGTAGTCGCGCTCGCGCTCGAGGCGGCGCACGACCTTGGCGAACTCGCCGTACCAGCGGTTCGCGTCGCCCGACGCCGGGCCCGAGATGATGAGCGGCGTGCGGGCCTCGTCGATGAGGATCGAGTCGACCTCGTCGACGATCGCGAAGTGGTGGCCGCGCTGCACGAGGTCGTCGACGCTCCACGCCATGTTGTCGCGCAGGTAGTCGAAGCCGAACTCGTTGTTCGTGCCGTACGTGATGTCCGCGGCGTACTGCTCGCGGCGCTGCGCCGGCGTGAGGTTCGACAGGATCGTGCCGGTCGTCAGCCCGAGGAAGCGGTAGACCCGCCCCATGAGGTCGGCCTGGTAGCCGGCGAGGTAGTCGTTGACCGTGACGACGTGCACGCCCTTGCCGGTCAGCGCGTTGAGGTAGGCGGGCGCGGTCGCGACGAGGGTCTTGCCCTCACCGGTCTTCATCTCGGCGATGTTGCCGAGGTGCAGCGCGGCGCCGCCCATGAGCTGGACGTCGAAGTGCCGCTGCCCGAGCGTGCGGCGCGACGCCTCGCGCACCGCGGCGAACGCCTCGGGCAGCAGGTCGTCGAGCTTCTCGCCGTCGGCGAGCCGGGCGCGGAACCGGTCGGTCTCCTCGCGCAGCTCGGCGTCGGACAGCGACAGGAAGCTGTCCTCCAGCGCGTTGACCTGGGCGGCGATGCCGGACAGCTTCTTGAGGATCCGCCCCTCGCCCAGCCGGAGGACCTTCTCGAGGATCGCCGTCACGCAACTCTCCCGACGTCGTTGGCGCCCGTCCGCTCGCGGCATCGGGGCGGCGCATGTCACCCGACCGCTCGGCCGGGGCCCGACCATCGTAGGCGAGCCGCGCGACCTGCGTGAGCGTCCCTCAGGGCGCGGTCGGCCGGAGCGCGCCGGCGAGGGGTGCGACGAGGTCGCCCGCCGCGTCCGGGCCCGTGCGCACGTCGTCGAGCCCGAGCCACCGCGCGACGGACCACAGCTCGGCGGCGAGCTCGTGCGCGACCTCGCCGTCGGCGGGCGCACCGGCGGCCACGTCGCCCGCCGGGCCGGGCGCACGGTGGGCGGCGTGGACGCGCAGCACGCCGTCACGCCGGTCGGCCTTGAGATCGACGAGCGCGACGAGCCGGTCCCCCAGCAGGAACGGCAGCACGTAGTAGCCCCACACACGCGCGTGCGCCGGCGTGTAGATCTCGATGCGGTACCGCAGGCCGAACAGCGACTCGGTGCGCGTGCGCTCCCAGACGAGGGGGTCGAACGGGCTCAGCAGCGTGCGGCCCTGCGCACGTCGCGGCACCGTCGCGTCGCGGTGGCGGTACAGCGGCCCGCGCCAGCCCGCCACCTCGACCGGGACGAGCGTGCCGTCGTCGACGAGCTCGGCGACCACCGCGCGCGTCGGGGCGAGCGCCGTGCGCCAGTGGTCCGCGAGGCAGCGCACGCTCGCGACGCCGTGCGCGCGCGCCGCCTGCTCGACCAGCCGTCGGCGCGCGGTGGGCTCGTCGACCGGGGGCGCCGCGAGCACGTCGGGCGGGAGCACGCGGTCGGGACGGTCGTAGCGCCGCTCGAACTGCGCGTTGCGTCCGGCGCTGGTGAGCTCGCCGACGAGGAACAGGTGCTCGAGGGCGCGCTTGGCGTCGGTCCACGCCCAGCCCCACGCCTGCGCGCGGCGGCCGTCGCCGCCGAGCACGGCCTGCACCTCGCGCGCGGTCAGGGGCCCGCGCTCGTCGATCACCGCGCGGACGCGCGCGACCTCGGGCGCGTCTGCGATGGGGACGCCGTGCAGGGCGTCGCCGCGGCGCTCGACGCGCGCACGGTTCGCGGCGTGCTTGAACGCCAGGTCCCGGAACGTCGCGGCCGCCACGAACGACGCCTCGTGCGCCCACGTCTCGACCAGCCGGCGCGGCGGGCGCGACGTCGCGCGGTCGAGCGCCGCGACGTCCCACGCGCCGACCCGCGCGTAGACCGGCATCAGGTGCGCGCGCGCGAGCACGTTGACCGAGTCGATCTGCAGCAGCCCCAGCCGGTCGACGACCTGCTGGAGCGCGCGCGTGCCGGCGGGCGTCGGGCGCTCGGGGCGGCGGCGGTGCAGCCCCGACGCGCGCAGCACGGCCCGGCGGGCCTGCGCGGGCGTGAGCCGCTCGGTCGGTGGCACGCGGGTCATGCGCCGATCCTGCCGGGCACCACCGACACCGGACCGGGCGCACGTGCGGGGACGGTCGACGACCGTCCCCGCACGTCGGCGGCGTCGCCGGCGTCAGCCCGCGGCGGCCTGCGTCGTGGCGACCGGCACGTCGAGCTTGATCACCCCGTAGCTCCAGCCGCGACGGCGGTAGGCCACCGACGGCTGCGCGGTCTCGGCGTCGACGAACAGGAAGAAGTCGTGCCCGACGAGCTCCATCTCGTACAGCGCGTCGTCGACCGTCATCGGCTCGGCCCGGTGGACCTTCTCGCGGATCAGCACGGGCGAGTCGCCGAGCGGCGTCTCGACGACGCCGTCCGGCCCGGGCTCGGGTGCGGCGTCCGCCTCCTCCTGCGGGGGGCTCGGCGGACGCACGTCGACGGGCGTCAGCGGAGTGTGGTTGCGGTGGTCCTTGCGCCGGTCGCGCGCGCGCCGCAGGCGCTCGAGCAGGCGCCCCATCGCGATGTCCAGGGCCGCGTACGCGTCGTCCGCGCACGCCTCCGCCCGGATCACGGGCCCCTTGTCGATCACCGTGAGCTCGACCTTCTCGCTGCTGCCCGACTGCTTGTGGCTCGCCTCGTGCGAGACGAGCACGTCGACGCGCTGCGCGCGGGGGGCCAGCTGCTCGATCTTGGCGAGCTTGTTCGCGAGGTGCTCGCGGTACCGCGTCGTCACCTCGGTGTGCCGGCCTGCAACCACGATCTCCATGTGGGCCTCCTGAGAGGTCGGGGGCGGGCGCCGCCCGCCCGGACGAGTACGTCTGCGGCCCCACGACGGGGGCACGGGCGGCATCACCTCCTCCGCGCGCACGCACCACCGCTCGACTGCTGCGGCGGGCGCCTCGCGGCGTCGTTCCCAGGACCCCACGCTATCCCGAGCGGGCACCGGAACGCACATGCGCCACGGCCGTCCGGGGGACCCTCGCGGCCGCCGGGTCGTCCGGCGACGGCGTCGCGGCGAGCGTGCACGCGGCCCGCACGCGGGCGCCGGCGGCGACGAGCGCGGCGTGGCACGCGGCGAGGGTCGCACCCGTGGTCAGGACGTCGTCGACCAGCACGACCTCCCGCCCCCGGACCGCCCTCGCCCGGCGCACGCGGACGCGCCCGACGAGCGCCGCGCCGCGCGCCCGCGCCCCGAGGCCGGCGAGGTCGGGGCCTGCTGCCCGCACGAGGGGCGCGGCGCGGCGCGCCTCGACGCCGACGTCGCGCAGCCCCGCGGCGACGGCACCCGCGAGCACGTCCACGGGGGCCCGGCCGCGGCGCCGGCGCGCCGCGGCGGACGACGGCACCGCGACGACGAGCACGGCACCCGCCACCCGCCGGGCACCGGCCTGCGACGCCGGCGCCCGGCGGCCCGACGGGCGCGACGCCGACGGCACCGACGGGTCCGACGCGCCGCGGTCCGCCGCACCGCCGAGGTGCCGACCGGTCCGGCGCAGCGCCGCCGCGAACGGACGGTCGAGGTCGGCGCGTCCGCCGTCCTTCCACGCGGTCACCGCGTGCCGGACCGGCCCGGCGAACGCCGCGGGCGCGAGCACCGGCAGCAGGGTCCGCCCCTCGAGCAGGTCGAGCCGCCCCGCGCCGTGGTCGCGGCGGACCGGCGGACCGTGCAGGTGCGCGGCGCACGCGTCGCACCACGGCACGTCGGCGAGCCCGCAACCGGCGCACGCGACGGGCACCACGAGCCGCACGAGGTCGCGCGCGACCGCGACCGCGAGCGCCACGCAGCCCGTGGCCCTCGACGCGGGCTCCCGGGCGGGGTCGCGGCGCGTCCGCCGGGGTTCGTCGTGCACACCGGCAGCCTCCCGCGCCGACGACGGTCGACGACCCCGGAACCCCCGTCGTCGGGGCCCGACGCCGGGGGTCCCGGGGCCGTGGACGGCTCGGCACGGGTCCGGCCGCACGTCAGCCGGGGAACGCGACCCCGGTCACGTCGAGGTCGCCCGTCACGCCCGGGACCGCGACCCACGTGCCGCCCTGGTGGCGCAGCAGCTCCCCCTCCGCGGTCACGACGTACAGCGTGCGCTCGCCCCGGTCCGCCGCGAGCGCGACCGCGTCGGCGACCGCCGGCAACGACGAGCTGCGTCCCGCGACCGTCACGAGGTACGGGGCCGCGCCGGCGTCGCCGTCGGCGAGCACCGCGAGCGTCACGTCGTCGACCCACACGACCGGGCCGGTCGGTGTGAGCGGCGCCCCGACGCGCAGCGCCGGGCCGATCGCGACCGGCGCGCCGTCGTCGTCCCGCACGACGCCCGCGACGTCGAGCGTGGTCCCGTCGGGACCGTCCGAGACGATCGCCACGCGCGAGGCGTCGCGCGACACGCGCACCGCGCGCACCGTGCGCCCGAGCAGCCACTCGGCCGCCACCTCGGTGGTCGTCCCGTCGAGCCGCACGGTGTCGACGCGCCCCGGCGCCGAGACGCGCGCGGTCCACACCCAGCCGAACCGGTCGACCGACGGTGCCGCGAGCCCCGCTCCCGTCAGCAGCGTCCGCTGCGCGGCGGCCCCGACCGGCAGGGCGACGAGCGTGCTCGCGTCGGCGAGCGCGACCCGCACGGACCCGTCCGCCGACCGCGCGATCGCGCGCGGCGCCGCACCGGCCACGGCCCCCACGCCGTCCACGGGAGCGGCGACGCCGTCGACGAGCGCGAGCGTACGGCCGTCGACGAGCAGCTCGAGCTCCCCCGGGTCGGGCGTCACCAGGTCGGCGGCACGGCCCTCGAGCGGCGCCCCGTCGCGCCGGCCTGCACGTGGACCGTCGTGATGCCGAGCGCGCGGAGCGACGCCTCGAGCTGCGCCAGCAGCAGGCCACGGTCGGCGTCCTGCACGGCCTGCGCGGGCTCGAGCGTCAGCTCGGCGACCCCGCCCTGCTCGAGCGTGACCGCCTCGGGCTTGAGCTCGGCGCCCGCGGGCACCGCGGTCGTGACCGCGTCCCGCAGCCACGGCGACGGGCCGGCGAGCAGCGCCCGGACCACGGCGGTCGGGACGTTGCGGTCGCGGAACCATCGGACCTCGGGGACGAGCATCTTCTCGTCCGGCGACAGGAAGTACAGCGAGGTGGCGCGGAACTGCTGCTCGAACCGCCGCGCGGTCACCACGACGCCGTCGGGTGCGTGCGCGATCCGCCAGTGCCCGCGCGCGTCCTGCACGAGCTCGTAGCGCAGGGTCTCGCGCGCGTCGGCGGGCGCCTCGGCGTACCGCCCGTCGGCGTCGAGCCGTGCGGACACGTCCACGGACACCGTGACCTGCGCCTCCCCGGTCTGCTCGACCTTGGTGCGGCTCGCGACGACGGTCGACGCGCCCGGGTCCCACTCGGTGCGCTCGTCCGCCGCGAGGAACTGCCGCGTGACCTCGAAGTCGCCCGTGACCTCGGCGTCGCTCGCGAGCAGGAAGCCCTCGACGATGGCCGCCGGGTCGGCGTCCGCCTGCGGGCCCTGCGCCAGCACGACGACCCCCTCCTGCTCGCGCACCACGCCGTCGCCCTCGGTCACGGGCCCCGACGTGGGGATCGCCGCGCACCCGACGAGCACGCCGACGACCAGCACGACGGCCGGCGCCGCGCCCCGGACCCGGCTCACGGCTGCCTCCGTCCGTGGGCCGGCACGTCGGCCGTGTCGTCGAGGCGCACGTCGGTGCGCGCCGGGTCCGACGCGTTGCTCACGATCGCGATCTCCCCCGTCATGGGCGGCAGCTCGGGCAGCGCCGCCGGGTCCGTGCTGCGCAGCGGGGCGGCGTCGGCGACCGGGGCGTCGGGGTCGGGGACGAGGGGCAGCGGCGAGCCCGAGAGCCGGATGCCGGCGCGTCGGGGCAGCGTGAGACGGAAGCAGGCACCGCGCCCCGGCCGCCCCCACGCCTCGAGCGTGCCGCCGTGCAGGTGCGCGTCCTCGAGCGAGATCGCCAGGCCGAGCCCCGTGCCGCCGGTCGTGCGCGCCCGCGCGGGGTCGGCGCGCCAGAAGCGGTCGAAGACGTGCAGCGCCTCGTCCGCGGTCATGCCGACGCCGTGGTCGCGCACGGTCACCGCGACGGCCGTCGGGTCGACGCCCACGCGCACCTCGACCGCCGAGCCGTCGGCGTGCTCGATGCCGTTGACGAGCAGGTTGCGCAGGACGCGCTCGACGCGGCGCGGGTCGACGTCGGCGTCGGCGCGCTGGTCGGGCAGCTCGACCTGCAGCCAGGACCCGCGGCGCGCGGCGAGCGGCACGGCGTTGTCGACGGCCTGCATCACGATGTCCCGCAGGTCGCGGCCCTCGGCGTCGAGGACGGCGGCGCCCGCGTCGAAGCGGCTGATCTCCAGGAGGTCGGCGAGCAGGTCCTCGAAGCGGTCGAGCTGCGTGGCCAGCAGCTCGGCGGAGCGCTTGACGGCGGGGTCGAACTCGTCGCGCGCACCGTGGATGACCTCGCCCGCCATGCGGATGGTCGTGAGCGGCGTGCGCAGCTCGTGCGACACGTCGGACACGAAGCGGCGCTGCAGCGTCGAGAGCTCCTCCATGCGGTGGATCTGGTCCTGCAGGCTGCCCGCCATCTCGTTGAACGACCGCGCCAGCGTCGCCATCTCGTCCTGCCCGTGCACGGCCATGCGCTCCGACAGGTGCCCGTCCGCGAGGCGCTCGGCGACGTGCGCGGCGCGGCGCACGGGGTGCACGGTGCGGCGCGTCACGAGCCACGTCATGCCGCCGAGCAGCACGACCAGCGCGGCGGCCGCGAACCCGAGCGTGCGCAGCAGGAAGTCGAGCCGGTCCTGCTCGGCCTGCAACGAGTACAGGAAGAACATCTGGTACGTGCCCGCGGTGGGCACCTCGACGTCCTGCCCGACGACGATCCCCGGCTCGACGCGGTCGCCCACGGGGATCGCGACGGACTGCCACTGCTGGCCGTCGCCCGCGGTCGCCTGCTTGAGCTCACGGCTGACGAGGTCGACGAGCGTGAGGTCGCTCGCCGTCGCGCCGACGCCGAACCCCGCCTGGCCCGGCGCGCGCAGCAGGAACACGTCACGGTCGCCCGACCCGCCGGCGCGCTGCGCGTTCGTCACGTCCTCGAGCAGGATCGCGACGTCCCCGGGCGTGCTCGCGGTGGACGCCGCGAGCGAGTCCTGCGCCTGCTGCGTGCTGCGCGCGCTCTCGGCGAGCACCTGGTCGCGGCGCGCCTCGAAGAGTCCCGCGCTCATGCGGTCGCCGACGTAGACGCCGATCAGCGCGAGCGCGACGAGGCCCAGCCCGAGCGTCGAGACGAGCACGCGCAGCTGGAGCGACGAGCGCCAGCGGCCCGCCAGGGCGCGCAGACGACGCCCCGCGCGTGCGCGGCCGAGCCGGCGCCACGCACCGCGGCGCGGCGTGCGCTCGACCGTGGCCGGGGACGCGCTCACGCGCCGCCGACGCCCGCCTTGTAGCCGACGCCACGCACCGTCACCACGATCTCGGGACGCTCGGGGTCGGTCTCGATCTTCGAGCGCAGGCGCTGCACGTGGACGTTCACGAGCCGCGTGTCGGCCGCGTGCCGGTAGCCCCAGACCTTCTCCAGCAGGACCTCGCGCGTGAAGACCTGCCAGGGCTTGCGCGCGAGCGCGACCAGGAGGTCGAACTCGAGCGGCGTGAGCGCGATGGGGCGCCCCGCACGCTCGACGCGGTGGCCCGGGACGTCGATCGACAGGTCGCCGATCGCGAGGTGCTCGGGCGCCGGCTCGTCGCTGCGCCGCAGCCGGGCGCGCACGCGCGCCACGAGCTCCTTGGGCTTGAACGGCTTGGAGATGTAGTCGTCGGCGCCCGACTCGAGGCCCAGCACGACGTCGACCGTGTCGCTCTTGGCCGTGAGCATGACGATCGGCACGCCCGACTCGGCCCGGATGAGCCGGCACACCTCGTTGCCGTCCTTGCCGGGCAGCATGAGGTCGAGCAGCACGAGGTCCGGCTGCGACTGCCGGAAGACGCCGAGCGCCTCGTCCCCGTCCTCGCAGAAGACGGGGTCGAACCCCTCGGAGCGCAGCACGATCCCGATCATCTCGGCCAGAGCGGTGTCGTCGTCGACCACCAGGACGCGTCCCTTCATGGTGATGATCCTCTCATCGTCACGGCACTTCCCGGGGCGCCCCGCGGCGCGCACCCGGGTGACGCGGACCGCGGTGCGGGCGCCGCCGCCGGGACCGCGCGGACGCCGTGCCCGCCGCGGCGCCGCGCACCGGTCGTCGCGGGGGTGCCGCGTGGCACGATGGGCCCCGACCAGCAGCGGCGCACCGCCGCGCGGCCGACACGGACACCCGAGGAGCCGGACGCATGACCGCACCGCAGGACGACGCCCCGCCGCCGGCGCCCTGGGCGAGCCCCGCCGGTGCGTCGAGCCACGGTCCGGCGTCACCCCCGCCCGCCGCACCGCCGGGCGGCGCCCCCGTCGCACCGGGCGCGCCCGCGTGGGGGCCGGCGCCCGGGGCCGCCGGCGCGTGGGGTGCGCCCCCGCCGCCCGCGAGCGGGTGGGGCGCCGCACCGACGCCGCCCGCCTGGGGCGCGGCGCCGCCCCCGGCCGGTCCCGGCTGGCAGGGCGGTGCACCGGGCGGCGCGGGGGCCCCGGGGTGGCGCGCACCCTCGCTGCAGCCCGGCATCGTCCCGCTGCGCCCCCTGGGCCTCGGCGAGATCCTCGACGGCGCGGTGCGTGCGGTACGCGCGAACCCGTCGGTGATGTTCGGGCTCTCGGCGGTCGTCGTGACGGTGGCCGTCGCGATCCAGACCGTCGTGCAGCTGTACGTGACCGGCCTGCTGAGCGGCGCGATCGGCGACGCGTTCCGGATGGACGGCGTGACGCCCGCGGAGTCCGCGGCGCTGTCCGAGATGCTCTCGACCAACACCGGCGCCGCGCTGACGGCCCCCCTGCTGGTCCCGGTGACCTCGGTCCTGACGGGTCTGCTCATCGTGTCGGTCAGCCGCTCGGTGATCGGGCAGCGGGTCGCGCTGCGCGAGGTGACCCGCTCGCGGCGCGTGTGGCTGGTCGTCGGCTTCGGGCTGCTGCAGCTGCTCGCGTCGGTCGTCGCGGTCGGGCTGTGGATCGGCGGGGTCGTGGGCCTCGCCGCCGCCGGCACCCCCGGCGGTGCCGTGCTCCTCACGCTCGTGGGCGGTCTCGCGCTCGCCGTCGGGACGGTCTGGGTGACGGCCCGCACGCTGCTGGTGCCGCCCGCCCTCATGCTCGAGGGCCGCCGCTTCTGGCCGACCGTCGCGCGCGCGTGGCGGCTCACGCGGGGGTCCTTCTGGCGCCTGCTCGGCATCTACCTGCTGGCGAGCGTCCTGGTGTCCGTCCTCATGTACCTGTTCGTGCTGCCGGCGGGCGTCGTGGCGGGCCTGGTGTCCGCGGCGACGGGCTCGCAGGCGGTCCTGGTGCTGGTCACCGCGCTCGGCCAGATCGTCGGCATGACGCTGTCGACCACGTTCATGGCGGCCGTGGTCGCGCTGCTCTACGTCGACGTGCGGATCCGCCGCGAGGGCCTGGACCTCGAGCTCGCACGCGCGGCGACGGCGGACGCGTGACGCGGGAGGCCCCGCGGCGGGCGCGACGTCGGGTCGGCACCGCATGAGGCTCGGCGTCCCGGTCGAGCCCGACGCCGCCACCGCGCGCGGCTGGGCGCGTCAGGAGCTGCTCGACCCCGTCTACCACCAGCGGCAGTCGCTGCTCGAGCGCGTGATCGGCTGGATCCGGGAGCAGCTCGAGCAGCTGCCCTCGATCGGCATGTCGGGCGGGACGTGGTTGCTGGTCGTCACGGTGGTGGTCCTCGTCGTGGTGCTCGTCGCGCTGCGCGTCGCGGGGCCCGTGCGCCGCGCCGCGCGGCGTCGCAGCGCACCGCTGCGACGCGGTGACGACCGCCGCACTGCCGACGAGCTGCGGGCGGCGGCCGACGCGGCGGCGCGCGAGGGCGCGTGGTCCGCGGCCGTGGCGGACCGCTACCGCGCCGTGGTCCGCGGGCTCGAGGAGCGCGCCCTGCTCGACGAGCGTCCGGGGCGTACGGCGCACGCCGCCGCGCGGGACGCGGGTGCGGCGCTGCCCGCGCACGCCGCGGCGCTGGCCCGCGGCGGCGACCTCTTCGACGACGTCGTGTACGGCGAGCGGCCGGCCACCGCCGAGGACGACGCCACGATGCGTGCGCTCGACACGGCCGTCGCGGCGGCCCGCCCGGTGGCGGTGGACGCGTGAGCGCGCCCCCGACGACGCTCCCCGGCCTCGCCCCCGACGAGGTGCTGGGCGACGGCTCGACGGCGCGCAGCCGCGGCGCCGAGCGCTGGCGCCGGTGGCGCCCGTGGCTCGTCGTGCTCGCGGTCGCGGTCGTCGGCGCGCTCGTGCTGGCCCTGCCCTCGCCCCCGACGAGCACGACGCCCGGCGCACCCGACAACCCGACCGCGTCCGGTGCGCGCGCGGCGGCCCGCGTCCTCGAGCGGCAGGGCGTCGACGTGCGGTACGTGACGACCACGCGCGCGGCCGTCGGCGCGGCCGCGTCGGGCGGCACCGTCCTCGTGGTCGGCGACCAGTGGCTGTCGGCGCAGCAGGTCGACGCGCTCGCGGCGCTCGACAACGACCTCGTGCTGGTCGACGCCGGGTGGGCGCTCACCTCGCTCGCCCCCGACGTGGTCGCGACCGGCGGCACACCTCCCCGGGCCGCCCGGCCGGCCGCGTGCGACGACCCCGACGCGACGGCCGCGGGCACGATCACCGCCGCCGGCGGCTACGAGGACGTCGGCGGCTCCGCGGTGCTGTGCTTCCCGTCGTCGCCGGGCGCCGACGACGGCGCGTACGTGGTGGTCGAGCAGGACGGCCGGCGGCTCGTGGCCCTCGCGGACATGGAGCCGCTCACCAACGAGGCGCTCGCCGACGAGGGCAACGCGGCGCTCGTGCTGCGCATGCTCGGACGCACGGACCATCTCGTCTGGTACGTCCCGAGCCTCGACGACGCCGGTCTCGTGCCCGACGGCGCGGCCGGCGCCTCGCTCACGGACCTCGTGCCGTGGGTCGGGCCGGTCCTCGCGTGGCTGCTGCTCGTGCTGGCCGTCACGGTCGTGTGGCGCGCACGCCGGCTGGGCGCGGTCGTGGCCGAGCCCCTGCCGGTCGTCGTGCGCTCGGCCGAGACGACGCGCGGGCGCGGGCGCCTGTACCGCCGGGCGCGCGCGCACGGCCACGCGGGAGCGGCGCTGCGCGCGGGCACGGCGGCGCGGGTCGCGCACCGGCTCGGCCTGCCGCGCTCGGCCGACGCCCCCACCCTGATCGACGCGCTCGTGCGGGCCACCGGGCGCGACGCGCGCGGTGTCGAGACGCTGCTGTACGGCCCGCCCCCGACCGACGACGCGGCCCTGCTGCGGCTCGCCGACGACCTGCACCACCTGGAGAGCGAGGTACACCGACCGTGACCGACGAGACGCCGTACCCCCCGGCCACGCCCGCTCCCGGGCCCGAGCGCCCGGCGGCGCCCTGGCCGGGCCACGACGCCGGCGGCGACGCCCCGCGCCGACCCCGGCGCACGCCGCACCGGCGGGCCCGCAGCCTCCCGCGGACGCCTCGCCGTACGCGCCGCCGACGGCCGCACCCGCCCCCGCACCGGCCTCCCCGACCCCGCCGGCGCACGTCGCACCGCCCGCCCCCGCCGCGGCCCCCGGCGACGACCTGCGCACGGCGCTCGCGGCGGTGCGGACCGAGGTCGGCAAGGCGGTGGTCGGGCAGGACGCCGCCGTCACGGGCCTCATCATCGCGCTGCTGTGCCGCGGGCACGTGCTGCTCGAGGGCGTCCCGGGCGTCGCCAAGACGCTGCTGGTCCGCTCGCTGTCGGGTGCGCTCGAGCTCGGCACGACGCGCGTGCAGTTCACGCCCGACCTCATGCCGGGCGACGTCACGGGCTCGCTCGTGTACGACGCGCGGACGGCCGAGTTCTCGTTCCGCGAGGGCCCCGTCTTCACGAACCTGCTCCTCGCCGACGAGATCAACCGGACGCCCCCCAAGACGCAGGCGTCGCTGCTCGAGGCCATGGAGGAGCGTCAGGTCACGGTCGACGGCCAGCCGCGCCGGCTGCCCGACCCGTTCGTGGTCGTCGCGACGCAGAACCCGGTCGAGTACGAGGGCACCTACCCGCTGCCGGAGGCGCAGCTCGACCGGTTCCTGCTCAAGCTGCTGCTGCCGCTGCCCGAGCGCGCCGACGAGGTCGAGGTGCTGACCCGCCACGCCGCGGGCTTCGACCCGCGCGACCTGCGGGCCGCGGGCGTGCGCGCCGTCGCGGACGCCGACGCGCTCGCGCGCGCCCGCGAGCAGGTCGCACGCGTGCAGGTCGGGCCCGAGGTCGTCGGCTACGTCGTCGACCTGTGCCGCGCGACCCGCACGTCGCCGTCGCTGAGCCTCGGGGTGTCCCCGCGCGGCGCGACGGCCCTGCTCGCGACGTCGCGCGCGTGGGCGTGGCTCTCGGGCCGCTCCTACGTCACGCCCGACGACGTGCAGGCGCTCGCGCATCCCACGCTGCGGCACCGCGTGCAGCTGCGGCCCGAGGCGGAGATCGAGGGCGTCACCGCCGAGACCGTGCTCGACACGGTGCTCGCGTCCGTCCCGGTCCCCCGCTGACCCGTGGCGCTGACCTCCCGCGCGGTGCTGGTCGCGCTCGCCGGGCTCGTCCCGGTGGCGCTGCTGCCGGCACCGATCACGGTCGTCGCGTGGGCCGTCGTCGTGGCGGCCCTGTGCGCGGTCGACGTCGCCCTCGCGGCGTCGCCGCGCGAGCTCGCCGTGTCCCGGCGGCTGCCGGCGTCGGTCCGGCTGACCGGCACCGCCGACTCGGTGCTGACGCTGCGCAACGTCGGGCGCCGCACGGCGCGCGTCCTGGTGCGCGACGCGTGGCCGCCGTCGACCCTGCCCGGCGGCGACGCCCCGACGGGTGCGCGCACGCCGCGGCACCGCGTCGACGTGCCCCCCGGCGAGGCCCGCCGCGTCACGACGACGCTCGTCCCCACGCGCCGCGGCGACGCCGAGGCCGGCAGCGTCACGGTGCGCACGGTCGGCCCCCTCGGCGTCGCGGGGCGGCAGGCCTCGCTCGACGTGCCCGGGCGGCTGCGCGTGCTGCCCGAGTTCGCGTCGCGGCGCCACCTGCCGTCCCGGCTGGCCCGGCTGCGCGAGCTCGACGGGCGGGCGGCCGTGCAGGTCCGCGGCGGCGGCACCGAGTTCGACTCGCTGCGCGAGTACGTCGACGGCGACGACGTGCGGTCCATCGACTGGCGCGCGACGGCCCGCCGCGACGAGGTCGTGGTGCGCACGTGGCGCCCCGAGCGCGACCGGCACGTGCTGCTCGTGGTCGACACGTCCCGCACGAGCGCGGCGCGCGTGCTCGACGGCACGCGCCTGGAGGCGTCGGTCGAGGCGGCGCTGCTGCTGGGCGTGCTCGCGGCGCACGCGGGCGACCGCGTCGAGCTCGTCGCGTACGACCGCCGGGTGCGCGCCCGTGTCGCGGACAGCCACGCGTCGCGCGTGCTCCCGGCGCTCGCGGACGCGCTCGCGGTGGTCGAGCCGGCGCTCGTGGAGACCGACTGGCCGGGTCTGGTCGGGCAGGTGCGGTCGCGGCTGAGCCGGCGCGCGCTCGTGGTGCTGCTGACGTCGCTCGACCCGGCGTCCGTCGAGCAGGGGCTGCTCGACGTGGTCGGGGGCCTGACGCGTCGGCACCAGGTGGTGCTGGCGGCGGTCGCGGACCCCGAGCTCGAGCAGCTGCGGGCGGCGCGCTCGACGGTCGACGAGGTGTTCGACGCCGCGGCGGCCGAGCGCACGGCGCTCGAGCGGGCGGCCGTCGGGGCGCGGCTGCGGCAGCGCGGCGTCGAGGTGGTCGAGGCGCTGCCGGACGACCTGGCGCCACGGCTCGCTGACACGTACCTCGCGCTCAAGGCCCAGGGACGGCTGTAGGCGGGACGTGGGTGGTCGCCGCTAGCGTCGTCCCGTGCTCGACGACCGCGGCCTCAACCGCGCGCTGCTCGCGCGCCAGCACCTGCTGACGCGCACGTCCGACGCGCTGCCCGACGTCGTGGCGCACCTGCTCGGCCTGCAGGCGCAGAACCCGTGGTCGCCGTTCCTCGGGTTGTGGAGCCGGGTCGAGGGGTTCACGACCGCCGCGCTGGACGCGGCGCTGGTGGACCGCACGGTGCTGCGGATCGCGTGCCAGCGCTCGACCGTGCACCTGGTGACCGCGCGGGACGCGCCGGTGCTCGCGGCCCTCGCGCTGCCGGTGATGGCGCGCGAGCTGCGTGCGAACGCACGCCGGCGCGCGTCGGCCGATGCGACGGACCTCGAGCGGCTGCGCGAGGTCGCGGCCGCGTACGTGCGGGCCGAGCCGCGCGTCACGACCGACCTGGGTGCGCACCTCGCCCGCTCGTGGCCGGACGCGCACCCGCAGGACCTGTCGGCGTTCGCCCGCGCGCTGCTGCCGCTCGTCCAGGTCACGCCGCGCGGCCTGTGGCACCGCTCGGCGCCCACCACGTGGACGACGCTCGACGCGTGGGTGCCGGACGCGGTGGCCGCGGCGGGCGACCTGGCGGACGACGCCGTGTGCGGCCGCGCGCTCGAGGCGGTGGTGCTGCGCTACCTCGCCGCCTACGGGCCCGCGAGCGTCGCCGACGTGCAGGCGTGGTCGGGGCTCACGGGTCTGCGCCCGGTGGTCGACGCACTGCGCGACCGGCTCGTGGTGGTGCCCGCGGCGCCGGTGCGGCCCGGCGGGCGCGTGCGCGAGCTGCTCGACCTGCCCGACGCGCCGCGGCCCGACCCCGACGTCCCGGCGCCCGTGCGGCTGCTGCCCGACTTCGACGACCTGTGGCTGTCGCACGCGCAGCGCACGCGCGTGATCGACGACGCGCACCGTACGCGCCTGCAGACCCCGAACGGGCGGATGCCGGCGGCGGTGCTGGTCGACGGGCGCGTGCGCGCCACGTGGGAGGTGGCGCGCACCGTCACGGGCGCGCGAGGTGCACGCCGCACGACCGCGACGCTCACGGTGCAGCCGCTCGAGCCGTTGACGCGCACCGAGCGGCGCGACGTGCTCGCGGAGGCCGAGCGGGCGGTCCGGCTGGTCGCGGACGACGCCGACGCGTGGGCCGTGCGGCTGACCGACTGACCGGCTGACGCGGCTCGTCCGTGCCGACGAGCGTCGGCAGGACCTCAGCCCGCCGTGGCGACCGCGTAGCCCGCCCGGTCGGCGTCGAGGTCGCCCGTCTCCCCCGCCGCGACGGCGCGCCGGCCCAGCACGAGCACGTACGCCCAGAAGGCCGCGAGCGCGACGACGCCGACGCCGACCTTGAGCGGCCAGGGCAGCGCCGTGCCGGTGACGAACCCCTCGACCAGGCCGGACACCGCGAGGACGCCCACGAGCCCGAGCGCGACCGTGAACAGCGCACGTCCCTCCTGCGCGAGCGCGCGTCCGCGCGGGCGCGGGCCGGGGTCGACCCACGTCCAGAAGAGCCGCAGCCCCGCGGCGCCGGCCACGAAGATCGCGGTGAGCTCGAGGAGCCCGTGCGGCGCGATGAGCTGGAGGAACACGTCGAGCCGCCCGTGCGCGGCCATGAGCCCGCCCGCCGCACCCACGTTCACGGCGTTCGTCAGCAGCATGTACGCGGGCAGCAGGCCGGTGATGCCCGTGCCGACGCACACGGCCGCGATCCACGCGTTGTTGGTCCACACCATCGCCGCGAAGCCCGCGCCCGGGGCGTAGTACGCCTCGAAGGCCTCGTTGACGTAGGCCTCCTGCTCGGCCGCCGTGCCCATGAGCGCGAGCGCGTCGGGCGACGTCGCGACGAGCACGCCCGTCGCGACCGCGACCACGAGGAACGCGACGGTCACGCCGACGGTCCACCACCGCACCCGGTACAGCGCGGCGGGCAGCCGGACGGTCACGAACGCCGCGACCTCGCCGAAGGACGGCGCGTGGGTCCCCGCGAGGCGGCCCCGGGCGCGTGCGAGACCGTGCGACAGCCGGGTCACGGTCGCGGGGTCGGGCGCCGCCGAGCGCACGGCGGACAGGTCGGTCGCGGTCGCCTGGTACAGCGCGACGAGCTCGTCGGCCTCGGCGCCCGTGAGCGTGCGACGCCGCGTGAGCTCGTCGAGCCGCTGCCAGGTGGGCGTGCGGGCCCGGGTGTACGCGTCGAGGTCCACGCCCCCAGCCTGCCACCCGTGGCGTGCGCGCGGGGCCGACGTGCCGCCGGTTAGTCTGCGCGGGTGGCAGCCACCGCACGCGCGACGCACCTGGAGGACGGGGTCGTCATCGGCGAGGGCGTCGTGCTGGACACCCGGCCGGCGTCGGTCGCGTCGCGCCTGCTCGCGGCGATCGTCGACCTCGTCGTGCTGTTCGTCGCCGGGATCGCCGCGATCCTCACGCTCGGGGGGCTGGACGTCCCGCTCGACGAGCACTCGGGACGCGTCCTCGGGATCGTCGCGGTCGCGGTCGTGACGCTCGTGCTGCCGACGACCGTCGAGACGCTCACGCGCGGGCGGTCGGTGGGCAAGCTGGTCGCGGGCGTGCGGATCGTGCGCGACGACGGCGGCCCGATCACGTTCCGGCAGGCGTTCGTGCGCGCGCTGACGGGCGTGGGCGAGCTGTGGCTGACCGCCGGCTCGGTCGCGCTGCTGTGCTCGCTGTTCCACCCGCGCGGCAAGCGGGTGGGTGACGTGCTCGCGGGGACGTACGGCTCGCGCGTGCGCTCGGCGCGACCCGACACGGGGTCCGCGGTGATGCCGCCGCACCTGGCGGGCTGGGCGACGCACGCGGACGTCGCGCGCCTGCCCGACGGGCTCGCGCTCGCGGTGCGGCAGTTCGTCGCGCGTGCGCCGCGGCTGCACCCCGCGTCGCGGGCCGAGCTCGCCGTGCGGCTCGCGGGCGACCTGCAGCCGTTCGTCAGCCCGCCGCCGCCCGCGGGCACGCACCCCGAGGCGTTCCTGGCCGCGGTGCTCGCGGAGCGCGGCCGCCGGGAGGGTCTGGTCGAGCTCGAGCGTGTGCGCCGCGAGCAGGCGGAGGCGGTGCTGCTGCGGCGGCTGCCGCACGGGGTCCCCGACCCCGAGGTGTGACCTGCACGGCACCGGGCGCGTGATCCCCGTCACGTCCTGGGGGGCGCACCGCCGACGCGCCCACCTCTCGGCACGTGCGTTCGATCACGATTCGATAACGACGCCCGGCCTGCACGAGTCCGCTGGTCACATGCGGTTTTTGCCATCTCTTTGACGCATCCTGACCCCGGAGGACCCGGACATCCGACCAACGGCACGTTTGCGGCATCCGAGCACGCCGGGCAGGGTGGATCGGTCCCGGTCCACCGGCCGGGACCGGCTCCCGAGGTGCGCCCTGTGGCGTCCTCGCTCCCGGGCACGACGTGCCGGGACGGCTGTGCCCGCACGAGCGGGCCGGGAGCTGCCGTGGAGGGCCCGAGACCGCGGAGCGCGCAACGCGCCCCGCGGACGCCGAGCGCGCAGCGCACGGTCCGGGCCCGTGGACGCACGAGGTGGATGTGACAGCACTACGCGCCGAGGGCGTGTTCAAGGTCTTCGGACGGCGCCCGAACGAGGCCGTCCGCCGGTTGCGCGAGGGCGCGACCCGCGAGGACGTCCGACCGTTCGGGACGGCCGCCGTGATCGACGCCGACCTGCGCGTCGAGTCGGGCGAGACGTTCGTCGTCATGGGCCTGTCGGGATCCGGCAAGTCGACGCTCATCCGCATGCTCAACGGGCTGTGGCGGCCGACCGCCGGCAGCGTCGTGATCGGCGACGACGACCTCGCGACGGTCGACGACAGGCGCCTGCGCGAGCTGCGCCGCCGCCGCGTCAGCATGGTCTTCCAGCACTTCGCGCTGCTGCCGCACCGCACCGTGCTCGACAACGCCGCGTACCCCCTGGAGATCCAGGGCGTCGACCGCACCGAGCGCCGTCGCCGCGCCGGCGAGGCCCTCGAGCTCGTCGGGCTGTCGGGCTGGGGCGACTCGCTGCCGTCGCAGCTCTCGGGCGGCATGCGCCAGCGCGTCGGCCTGGCGCGCGCGCTCGCCGCCGACACCGACGTGCTGCTCATGGACGAGGCGTTCAGCGCGCTCGACCCGCTGATCCGTCGCGAGATGCAGGACCAGCTGCTCGACCTGCAGCAGAACCTCGGCAAGACGATCGTGTTCATCACGCACGACCTCAACGAGGCGATGTACCTCGGCGACCGGATCGCCGTCATGCGCGACGGCCGGATCGTGCAGACCGGGACGGCCGAGCAGATCCTGTCCGACCCCGCCAACCACTACGTCGCGCAGTTCGTCGCGGACGTCGACCGCACGCGCGTCCTCACGGCGTCGTCCGTGATGGTCGCGCCGCGCGCGGTCGTGCCGCACGCCGGCGGCCCCCGCCAGGCGAGCCGCACGATGCGCGAGGCGCAGGTCTCGGCCGCGTACGTCGTGGACCGGCAGCGTCGCCTCACCGGCATCGTGCGCGACGACGAGGTCGTCGCGGCCGTGCGCGAGGGCCGCGAGACGATGGACGGGCTCGTGCACGAGGGCGTCGCCCCCGTGAGCCCGGACACCGCGCTGGCCGACGTCTTCGCACCCGCCGCCGAGTCCGCGCTACCCGTGCCCGTGACCGACGAGGCCGGCCGCCTCGTCGGCGTCGTGCCGCGCGTCACGCTGCTCGAGGCGATGGTGCCCCCGGAGACGTCCGGGACCACCGACGACGGCACCACGGCGGACGCGATGGCGTCGACCGACGCCGTGCCCGCCGACGAGGTGCACGACGCCGTCGACGCGCACGCCACGACCGCGGGAGGTGCCCGATGAACGAGACGCTCGTGCCCCGCGTCCCGCTCGGCCAGTGGGTCGACGGCGGCGTCGCGTGGGTGACCGACACGTTCCGCCCGCTGTTCTCGTTCGTCAAGGACGTCCTGGTCGGCATCTACGACATGCTCGACGTCGTCCTGTCAGGCCCGCCGTTCTGGGTCGTCGCGCTCGTGCTCGCGGGCCTCGCGTTCCTCGCCAAGGGGTGGCGCCTGGCCGTCGGCTCGCTCGTCGGCTTCGTCGTCATCGCGTCCGTCGGCCAGTGGGGCAACGCGATGGACACGCTCGCGCTGGTGATCCTCGCGTCGGTGATCGCGCTCGCGATCGCCCTGCCGCTGGGCATCTGGGCGGCACGGGACGACCGCGTCTCGCGCGTCGTCCGCCCGGTCCTCGACTTCATGCAGACCATGCCGGCGTTCGTCTACCTGATCCCGACGGTCGTCATCTTCCTGGCCGGCCCCGTGCCGGGCATCGTCGCGACCGTGATCTTCGCGCTCGCCCCCGGCGTCCGGTTCACCGAGCTCGGCATCCGCCAGGTCGACCCCGAGGTCGTCGAGGCCGGGCACGCGTTCGGCTCGACCCCGGGTCGCATCCTGCGGCAGATCCAGCTGCCGCTCGCGCTGCCCACGATCATGGCCGGCGTCAACCAGGTCATCATGCTCGCGCTCTCGATGGTCGTCATCGCCGGCATGGTCGGCGCCGACGGCCTGGGCTCCGACGTCGTCGCGGCCCTGCAGCGCGTCAACGTCGCGCTGGGCTTCGAGGCCGGCCTCTCGGTCGTCGTGCTCGCGATGTTCCTCGACCGCGTGACCGCGGCGCTCGGCACGCGCTCCCCCGTGTCCAAGGCCCTCGCCGCCGCGAAGGCCTGACCCCCGCCCTCACGGGCAGCAGCACCACCCCCCACCCCGGCGCCGGCACCGTGCCGTCGCCACGAAAGGAAGCATGACTCCCGCACGCACGCGCACCACCGCCCGCCGCCGCACCGTCGCCGCAGCCGCCGCCGCGGTCCTCGGCCTCACGCTCGCCGCCTGCGCGTCGGACGCCGACGCCGACGCCGCGCCCGCGGGCGACGGCTCCGACGAGACGAAGGTCGCGATCGGCATCCCGTCCGGCTGGGACGAGGGCATCGCGGTGTCCTACCTGTGGCAGGCGATCCTCGAGGACGAGGGCTACGACGTGTCGACGCAGACCGCCGACATCGGCGTCGTGTTCACGAGCCTCGCGGGCGACGACTTCGACCTGCTGTTCGACGCCTGGCTGCCGCTGACGCACAAGTCGTACCTCGACAAGTACGGCGACGACGTCACCGACCTCGGCGTCTGGTACGACGACGCCAAGCTGACCATCGCGGTCAACGAGGACTCGCCGGCGAAGACGCTCGACGACCTCGCGACCATGGGCGACGCGTACGGCAACCGGCTCGTGGGCATCGAGGCGGGCGCCGGCCTGACCGAGGTCACGCAGGACGCCGTGATCCCGGACTACGGCCTCGAGGACCTCGACTACGTGACGTCCTCCACGCCGGCCATGCTCGCCGAGCTCAAGAGCGCCACCGACGCGGGCCGCGACGTCGCCGTGACCCTGTGGCGCCCGCACTGGGCGTACGACGCGTTCCCGATCCGCGACCTCGAGGACCCGAAGGGCGCGCTCGGCGAGGCCGAGCAGATCCACACGTTCGGCACCGGCGACTTCGAGGAGCGCTACCCCACGCTCACCAAGCTCGTGGGCGCGTTCACGCTGACCGACGAGCAGCTGTTCTCGCTCGAGAACATGATGTTCAACTCCGACGAGCACGCCGACGAGCAGGCCGCCGTCCAGGCCTGGCTCGAGGAGAACCCGACGTTCGTCGACGACCTCAAGGAGAAGGCGGGCGTCTGACGCACCCGCGCACGACGGAGGCCGGCACCCTGCGGGGTGCCGGCCTCCGTCGTGCGTACGTCGTCCGTGCGCCGTCAGACGGGGCGTGCCTCGTCGACCAGCAGCACGGGGATGCCGTCGAGCACCGGGTACTCCACGGGCCGCTCCGGGTCCGTCGACCGCAGCACGGGCGAGCCGTCCGCCGCGACGGCGTCGACCAGCTCGGCGCCCGTCAGCGGGCAGCGCAGGAGCGCACGCGCCCACGGCTCGAGGTCGGTGGTGGGTCCGTCGGTCGTCATGGGGATCCTTCCGGGGGGGCGCGGCTCAGGCGAGCGCGCGGGGTGAACCGTCGGGGCCGAGTGCAGTCCCGTCACCGTCGACCACGAACCAGGCCGTCGACTCGCACGACGGGCACGCCGCGAAGACCGACGGACGCCCGTCCGGCAGCGCCACCCTCACCCGGGTGAGGTCGCGCTCGCCGCACGCGTAGCATCCGGGAACCGTCGCGGTGTCGTCGACCACGGGACGCGTCACCGACCCGAGCGGCTCGTCGGGCGGGGGACGTCGGGACCGGGCGCTCATGCGTCCTCGCCCGGCACGGCGCCCGGCACCACCCGCAGGTGCCCCCGACGCCGCGTGGCGTCAGGCGCGGGCGCGGGCGCGGTCACGGGCGCCAGGACCGACGAGGGCTCGGGCTCGCGCCGACGCCCCGCCTCGCGCACCGCCTCGGCCAGCGCGACGAGGTCGTCGTGGCTCGGCGCCGCCGCCTGGAGGTCCGGCAGCAGCCGCACGACCTCCCAGCCGCGGGGTGCCGTCAGCCGCTCCGCGTGCTCGACGCACAGGTCGTACGAGTGCGGCTCGGCGTTCTGCGCGAGCGGGCCCAGGACCGCCGTCGAGTCCGCGTACACGTAGGTGAGCGTCGCGACCGCAGCGTGCGTGCACGCCGTGCGCGAGCACTGTCGGACGGATCTCACGTGCAGACCGTACCCTTCGTCGCGCACGCCGTGCCGCGCGGCCGTGCCGCGTGTCGGACGGGACGCGCCGCGCGCCACGCACCGTCGCCGCCGTCCCGGGGCGCCGCTCGCTCGCTAGACTGGCGTCGTGAGTCCGTCCGGCCCGCACCGCCCCTCCGCGCCCGACGGCTCCCGACCGCTCCCCGGGCGCCGACGCGCCGACGCGGCCGTGCCGCCGCGAGCCGCGCCCACGGTCCGCCGCCGGGACCGCCGCGGCCGCGGCCCGCGGGGCCCCGTCCTGCCGTTGGGCGTCCCCGCGTACCGCACGCGGGCCGAACGCTTCGACGACCTCGTGCTCGACACCGTGGAAGACCTCGAGCGCCGCTGGGCGCGCGAGCTCGAGGGCGCCGAGTTCGCGGTCGAGGACGTCCCGCCGTCCAACCCGGCGCCGTGGGAGCGCGGGGGCGTGCCGCTGGGTCGGTACTTCCCTGCGGACGCGGGGCTGCCCCCGCGGATCGTGGTGTACCGCCGCCCCGTCGAGGCGCGCGCGAACGACGACCACGACCTCGCGGACCTCGTGCACGAGGTCGTGGTCGAGCAGGTCGCGGACCTGCTGGGTCGCAGCCCGCAGGACGTCGACCCCGGCTACGACGACGGGCACTGAGCTGCGCGCACTAAGGTGAGCGGACGATGAGCACGCCCCCCTCCCCCGGCTCCCCCCGGCCCACCCCACCGACGGCCACGACGCGCCCCGGGTCCGCGTCGTCTGCGTCGTCTACCACCCCGGTGACGAGCTCGCACGGTTCGTCCGCACGCTCGCGGACGCGTCGGAGCACCCCGTCGAGCTCGTCGTGGTCGACAACGGCACCGACCACGCCGTCGCGCAGGCCGCCGCCGACGAGGCCGGCGGTCGGCTGCTGGTGCCGGGACGCAACCTCGGCTACGGCGCGGCGGCGAACCGCGGTGCCGAGGGTGCGGGCGCGCCGTGGCTGGTCGTCGCGAACTCCGACATCGAGTGGACCCCCGGGTCGCTGGACCGCCTCGTCGCCGCGGGCGACGAGCAGCCCAGCGCCGGGTCCCTGGGGCCGATGCTCCTCAACACCGACGGCACGATGTACCCGTCCGCCCGAGCGCTGCCGTCGCTGCGCCAGGGCGCGGGGCACGCGCTGTTCGGCCGCGTGTGGCCCGGCAACCCGTGGACCCGCGCCTACCACGCACGGCAGGAGTCCGCCGGGGGCTACCTGCGCGAGGCCGGGTGGCTGTCGGGTGCCTGCCTGCTGCTGCGCCGCACCGCGTTCGAGCAGGTCGGAGGGTTCGACGAGTCGTACTTCATGTTCTTCGAGGACGTCGACCTCGGCGAGCGTCTGGGACGCGCGGGCTGGGAGAACCTGTACGTGCCCGACGTGCAGGTGACGCACGTCGGCGGCACCTCCTGGCGCGAGCGGCCGGCGCCGATGATCCGTGCGCACCACGCGAGCGCCCGCCAGTACCTCGAGCGCCGGTACGCGCACTGGTACCAGGCGCCGGTCCGCCTCGCGCTGCGGATCGGTCTCTCGCTGCGCGAGCGGCTGCAGCTGCGCGCCCCCTGACGCGTCCCGCGCGTACGGCGTGCGGGACGTCCCGCACGCCGCGTCAGCCGCGTGCGGCGGCCGGGTCCTCCCGGACGGTGCGGTCCTTCGCCCGGCCGTTGACCGGCACGGGGTCGAGCACCGCCACCAGGTCGCCGTCGGCCTGCTCGACCGTCAGCGTGACGCCCCACGCGAGCGGCGTGCCGCCGTCCGGCTCGAGCTCCAGCGCGACCGCACCCGCCGCGACGTCGGCGACGTCCCACGCGCCCGTCGTGCCGGCGTCGACCGTCACCGGGACCTCCGACAGGACCGTCCCGTCACGGTCCAGCGCACGCAGCGTCGCGCGCGTCCTGCCGCGGTCCTCGTCGTCCTGACCGACCGCGGCCACCACCAGCCGGGCCGCGATCCCCCGGGGCAGGGCGACGACGCCGTGCACGTCCGTCGCCGTCGACGCCGACCACGCGCGCTCGACACGTGCCTCGTCGTCCAACGCGCCCGGCACGCCCGACCTCGACACGACCGCCGCGGCGACGACCGGGACGTCCGCGTCGACCACCGCGGTCCAGGTCCCCGCCGGCAGACCTCCGAGCGGCACGTCCACGACCTCGCCGGGCGCGAGCGGCACCTCGTCCGCACCGGGCAGCGCGACGGGCCCGTCGGCGCCCAGGAGCGACACGTGCGCCGTCGTCGCCGCGTCCCCGGGTGCCAGCAGGCGCAGCACCGGTGCGTCCGACGCCCCCACGGCCGAGGCCTCCACGTCGAGACCCGTGACGACCTGCCGCGCGGCGGGTGCGGACCCCGGGACGACGAGGTCGGTGCCCGCCGGCGTGAAGCCGAGCACGGCGGTGTCCTGGACGCGCGCGGCGACCTGCCCGCCGGCCACGGTGACGTGCACCACGAGGGCCGACTGCCCCGCGGCCGTACCTCCGAGGTCGACCGTGCGGGTCGCACCCGGTCCCACGACGTGCTGCGCGGTCGTCTGCTCGACCGGTCCGTTCGGACCGAAGACCTCGAGCGTGACCTGGGCCGCGGTGAGACCTGGGTTGCTCAGCACGAGCGTCGACGTGGACCCGATGCCGGTCGCGCCGCCGACGAGCCAGTCGTCCGAGGACGGCGCCCGGCACGAGGCGGCCGCGAGACCGCGCGCGTCGCCGTCCGTCACGACCGACGCGCCGGTCGCGGCCGCCACGGGCGCGTCGTCCCGCGGCTCCGCCCGCACGACCAGCGGACCGGCGACGTCGGCGAGGTGGGCAGCGCCCCCGCCGGCCCCGAGGTCCGCGAGCGCGGTGCCCCCGCCCAGCGGCGCGACCGCCAGCGCACCGGCGCCGGAGCCCTCCGCCGTGACGGCGTCCACCGTGACCACGGGTGCCACGGGGGCCGGGTCGAACGCCGCGTCGCCACGGACCGTGCGCTGCGGGAGCAGGACCGGCCCCGGGCACTCGAGCGTCACGGGGGTCGGCGCCACCTCGACGTCCACCGCGGGCAGGGCGCGCGCGTCGGCCGTGCCGAGCTGCGTGCCCGCGACGACGGCGCCGGCGGTCAGGCCCAGCACCGCGACGCCGGACACGATGCGAAGGGCGCGCCCGCCCCGCCGGGCAGGACGCTCGCGGCGCGTCGTGCCCTCGGGTTCCGGGGCGGTGGTCTCGTGCGTCACGTCCGCACTCCTCGACGTCGTCGTAGCGGCAGCGCGAGCAGCAGGGTCACCAGCGTCGTCGCCCCGAGGGCCAGGAGCCACGGGGTGCGCAGCGGGGTGACGTGGCGGATCTCGAGCGTGCCTCCGTCGGGACCCAGCGCGAACGCCTGCCGCCAGCCCGCGTCGGCCGCCGGCAGCGGACGCCCGTCGAGCCACGCGCGCCAGCCCGCGTCGGCGCGCTCGGCCAGCACCAGGACGCGGTCGCCGTCGCCCGCGGGGAGCGCCGTGCCGCCCCGACGCGCGTCCGCCGCGACCGGCTCGGCGCCCGGGTCGACGACGTCCGCCCCCGCCGGCAGGACGCGTGCCCAGGAGGCCACGGCGGTCCCCTCGGCCGCGCGGACGCGCCACAGGGTGCCCGAGCCGTCGTGCGTGACGCGCTCGAGCCCGGCGGTGGCGTCCAGGACGCCGACGAGCCTGGACCGTGCGGCCCGTGCCGCGGGTGCGTCCTCGCGCACCCCCGGGACGAGCACGTCGGCGACGCCGAGCGCGGCGACGTCGGGGGCGACGTCGCCCGCTGCGCCCTGCGCGAGCCGCGCCGCCAGCGCGTCGACCTCGGTCGCGGCGTCGTCGCGCTCGACGGCGGACGGCGCGTCGAGCGGCCCCGTGACGCCGCGGGTCGCGACGGCCGCCGCGTGGTCGACCTGCTGGTCGCCGTCGGCGCGCAGGAGCGCCCAGCCCACCGTGCCGTCCGCACGCGCCTCGAGGGACAGGATCCGTGACGCCGCGTCGGACCGCGCGCCCTGCTGCCCCACGACCGGGACGACAGGTGCGGACGGCGCGCGCAGGGTCGCCGCGTCGCCCGTGCGGGCCGACCAGCCCCACCCGACGAGCGCGGTGGTCACGGCCACGACCCCGGCGGCCGTGCCCAGGGCGACGACGGCCTGCCGCCACCCGAAGGTCTGGCGGGCGAGCCGGTCGGTCATGCCGTCCGCACCGAGCACCGCGGCGCCGAGCAGCCCCAGCAGCGTCAGCGACACGGTCGCACCCGTCCAGGCCGGCGCGACGGCGTCGGCGGTCACGGTGGCGGGCAGCGCCTGGACCAGCACGCCGGCACCGACCCCGACGGCGGCGACGGCCCAGCACGTGCGCACGCCGCGCGCGACCGCACGGCCGCGCAGCAGCGCCGCGGCGGCCAGGGCGAGGAGCACCGCTCCGCCGAGGTACGGCCAGACCTGCGCGAGCACGCCGGGGAGCGCGGCGGGCACGAGGGCCGCGGGGTCGGTCGGCACCCCGAGGAGTCGTTCGAGCGTGGTCGCGGGCGCCGCCGCGGCGGCCGGACCGGGGTCGGCGAGCAGCAGCCGGACGCCCTCGACGCCTCGTGCGCCGGCCTCGGCGAGGAGCGGCGCGAGCAGCACGAGCGACGGCACGGCCGTGGCGAGCACGCGCAGCCGGGCCCGCGGCACGACGGTCGCGACCAGGACGAGCAGCACGAGGGCGGGGGCGAGCAGCACGGGCGCCGCGGCCGTCACCACGGCGAGCGCGAGCGCGGCTCCCGCGGCGGCCGCCACCGAGCCCGTGGGGTCGGGCGCACCCACGAGCGCCGGCGCGGGTCCCTCGTCGGACGACGCGGGCGCGGGGTCGTGCGTGACCGGCGCGGCAGCGACGACGGCGCCCGAGACGGGACCGCGGGGTGCCGGCACCTCGGGCACGCCGCGCACCGGCGTCTCGACGTGCGCCTCGTCCGCCGGGGGCGGGGAGGGCGGCGCGGCGGTCGCGGGACCGGCCGTGGGGTCGGTCGACCGGCCGCCTCCCACGCGTGCGTGGGAGGCGGTGTCCCAGCGCTCCGCGGCGGCGGCGGCCCGGGCCTCCGCCTCGGCGTCCGCGTCGAGGCGCTCGTCGCGCCGCGCGGTCGAGATCCCCGACAGCACCTGGTCGACGCGCTGCACGCCGACGGCGCGCGCGAGGCCGAGCGCGACCCACGGCAGCGCGGCGTGCGCGAGCACGGCACCGACCCGGCCGTCCCCGACCGCGAGGAGCAGCGTCGGGGCCAAGGCCCACACGAGCGCGGCCCAGGCACGCACGCCGACCGAGCGCGTCGCGGCGCCGGCCGCGAACCACGCCCCGACGCCCGCGATCACGGCCCCGCCCAGCACGACGGTCGCGAGCGCGACACCCGGGTCACCGCCCAGCACGGCGGCCAGCGCGGCCAGCACGACGACGAGCGGGTCCGCCGGCCCCGGGGAGCCCACGCCGCCCGAGACCCAGCCCGAGGTCGCGGCGTCCCACACGTCGCCGAGCGAGGTCGTGGCACGCGCGAGCGCGTCGCCCACGAGCGGGGCGCCCGCGACCACCGGGCCGACGAGCCGCCCCAGCGCCACCGCCGAGGCCGCGACGAGCAGCACCAGGACGACGGCGGCCGTCACGCGGCGGCGGGTCGCGAGCGCCGCGAGCTCGCGCAGCTCGAGCTCGCTGGGCGCCGACGTGACCCGACGCGCCTCGCGGCGCGCCAGGCGGCGGTCGCGGGACTGCCGCCAGACGTCGCGCCACCCGGCCTGCAGCGGCCGCAGCGTCCGGCGGGAGACGGCCCGGCTCGCCCGCGCTCGGCGTCGCGCACGGACCACGGGCATCGGGCGGAGCAGCACGAGGAGCGCGACCCGCACCTCGGCGAGCGCGAGCCGGGGCCGCTTGAGCGCGATCTGCCCGAGGCACCGCAGCGCGGCGGCCGCGACGACCATGACCACGACCGCGGGGAGCAGCGCGAGCGGGGCGCCCGCGAGCCGCGAGTGCAGCAGGGCGTACCGGCGCGCCGCGAACGACCGCGTCGGGTCCGCCGAGTCGGGCTCGCCGTCGCCGTCGAGGTCCACCTCGGGAGGTGCGGGCCCGTCGCCGTCGCGCGACCCGCCGCGGGCGGGTCGGAGCCCGTGGTAAGCGGCCTGCGCGTGCCTGACGACGGCCGTGGGGACGACGACGACCCGGTGGCCCGCCAGCCGGGCTCGGCGCGACAGGTCGAGCCCGTCGCCGAACGGCCCCAGCGCCGGGTCGGTGCCGCCCAGCGCGTCCCACACGTCGCGGCGGACGAGCGCACCGGCCACGCCGACGCCGAGGACGTCGGTCCGGCCGTCGTGCTGGCCCTGGTCGAGCTCTCCCGGTTCGACGTCGGCGTGCCGGCGGCCCGAGCGCGTCGTGCGCACACCGACCTCGAGCAGGCGCTCGGGCTCGGTCCAGGTGCGCTGCTTGCAGCCCGCGACGGCCACCGACGGCGCGTTGGAGACCGTCCGGACGAGGCGCGCCAGCGCCTCGGGCGCGGGGGCGCTGTCGTCGTGCAGCAGCCACAACCACGGCGTGGGCCGCTCGTCGACCGCGTCGGCGAGCGTCGTCAGGCCCGCCGTCACGGCCTCGCCGAACGTGCGCGCGTGCGGGGCGCGCACAGTCGCCAGACGCGGCACCGGCTGCGGGGCGGTCGCGAAGACCTGGTCGAGCACGAGCCCGACGTGCTGGTCCTCCCCCGGCGCGACGTCGACGAGCAGCACGCGCATCGGACGCCGCGTCTGCGACGCGAGGGCCCGCAGCGTCGTCGTGAGGTAGCCCGTGCGTCCGCGGGTGACCACCACGGCGGTCACGGGTGTGGTCACCGGTACCGCAGCGGTCGTCAGGAGGGGGTCCACGGGGGACAGCGTGTCAGTCATGCTCGCGCCATGATGCGCGACGGCGCGGGTCCACGACGGCAGGTCGCCCCGGCGTGGCGCGACGTGCCGTGCGTGCGGGCCGTCAGACCACGCGCCGCTTCAGCTTGCGGCGCTCGCGCTCGGACAGGCCGCCCCAGATGCCGAAGCGCTCGTCGTTGGCCAGGGCGTACTCGAGGCACTCGGACCGCACGTCGCACTGCGTGCAGACCTTCTTGGCCTCGCGCGTCGACCCGCCCTTCTCGGGGAAGAACGCCTCGGGGTCGGTCTGCGCGCACAGGGCACGCTCCTGCCACCCCATGGGGCCGTCGTCCTCGGGCGTGCCGAACAGCGACAGCACGTTGCCGTTCGCGGGCGCGGGAGCAGGGGTCGCGGCGTCGGTCGGGAAGCTCTCGTCGTCGAGCAGGTGCCACATACGTGCCTCCGCGGGTGTTCGTGCTCGGTGCTGCTCGTGCTGGCCGGCTGCCGGGGTCTCGTCCCTGATCCGACGGACCGGCCGGTGCGGCCCGGTCCCTCGGACGGCCGCGTCCGACGTGCTCCATGAGTCAGTTCTCAGGGAATTACACGCGTGTCGTTCGCGATCGTCAACCGGAGGCGTGCTAGATGCCCGAGTTGTCCGGGTGAAAGTTGCGTGCGTACGGCGTGGCGTCCACGCGTGTCTAGATTGAGGGTCCATGAGCACCCCGCGCGACGCGCTCGCACTGCCGCCGACGGTCCCCGCGATCCTCACGCGCCTCGAGCGCGACGGCGGCAGGCCCGCGCTCACCTGGTACGGCCCCCGCGGCGAGCGCGTGGAGCTCTCGGGCGCCGTCCTCGTCAACTGGGTGACCAAGACGACGAACCTGCTCGTCGACGAGCTGGACACGGCTCCCGGCACACGCGTGCTCCTCGACCTCCCGGCGCACTGGCGCACGCCGGTCTGGGCGCTCGCGGCGTGGCGCGCGGGCGGCAGCGTCCTGCTCGCGACGCCAGACGCGGCGACGGGGGTCGACGTGGTCGTGACCGCGCAGCCCGACGAGCACACCACCGGCGCCGACGTCGTCGCCGTCGCGCTGCCCGCGCTGGCGCGCCGCTGGGACGGCACCCTGCCCCCCGGCGCACTCGACGCGGCGGCCTCCGTCATGACGTACGGGGACGTGCTCGGCGTGACACCGCACGTCGACGCCTCCGCGCCCGCCCTGGTGACGCGTGAGGGCACCGTCCCGCACGCCGACCTGGTCGCACGGGCGATCTCCGCCCTGCCCGTGCCGGGCGACGGACGGGTCGCGCTGCGCGCGTCGGGCGCCCCGACCACGTCGCTGCTGCAGTCGCTCGCGACGTGGGCCTCGGGCGGTTCCGTGGTGCTCGTGCACCCCGCGGCGGCCCCCGACGCCGACGCGCTGGACGCCCTGCTGCGCGCCGAGCGGGTCACGGCCCGCGTCGACTGACGCGTCCCGGCGCCGCCGAACCCGGCACGCAGCGGCCGTGATGAGCCAGACTGTGCGGCATGCGAGGCATCATCCTGGCCGGCGGGTCCGGCACACGACTGCACCCGATCACGCTGGGCGTCAGCAAGCAGCTGGTCCCCGTCTACGACAAGCCGATGATCTACTACCCGCTGTCGACCCTGATCCTGGCGGGCATCCGTGACGTGCTCGTCATCACGACGCCGCACGACGCCGACCAGTTCCGCCGCCTGCTCGGCGACGGCTCGCAGTTCGGGATCTCCATCCAGTACACCGTCCAGGCCGAGCCGAACGGGCTCGCGCAGGCGTTCGTCCTCGGCGCGGACTTCGTCGGCAACGACCCCGCCGCGCTCGTGCTCGGCGACAACATCTTCTACGGCCCGGGCCTCGGGTCGCGCCTGCAGCGCTTCGAGACGCTCACGGGTGGCGCCGTCTTCGCCTACCGGGTCGCCGACCCGACGGCGTACGGCGTCGTCGAGTTCGACGAGGCCGGGCGCGCGCTGTCGCTCGAGGAGAAGCCCGCCGCACCGCGGTCGAGCTACGCGGTTCCGGGGCTGTACTTCTACGACAACGACGTGGTCGCGATCGCGCGCGACCTCGCGCCCTCGGCGCGCGGCGAGTACGAGATCACGGACGTCAACCGGACCTACCTCGAGCAGGGACGCCTCCAGGTCGAGGTCCTGCCGCGCGGCACCGCGTGGCTCGACACCGGCACGTTCGACTCGCTCGTGGAGGCGTCGGACTACGTGCGCACGATCGAGCACCGCCAGGGCCTGAAGATCGGCGCGCCCGAGGAGGTCGCCTGGCGTCGCGGGTTCCTCTCCGACGACGAGCTGCGCGAGCGCGGCGAGGCGCTGCGCAAGTCCGGCTACGGCGCCTACCTGCTGGGCCTGCTCGAGCAGGAGCGCTGACGGTCCGCACGCCCGGGCGCCCGACAGCGCCCGGGCGTGCGACCCGACGTCATCCCAGGACCGTCGCGGCGGCCGTGCGCCACCGCTCGTCCCACGCGCCGA
Organism: Cellulomonas sp. FA1; assembly: GCF_000986825.1. Classification (NCBI taxonomy): domain Bacteria; kingdom Bacillati; phylum Actinomycetota; class Actinomycetes; order Micrococcales; family Cellulomonadaceae; genus Cellulomonas; species Cellulomonas sp. FA1. The sequence goes on from NZ_LBMY01000001.1 coordinate 1,527,366, forward strand.
TGGCGCGCCCGGCCAGGGCGTCGTGGCCCAGCACCGAGTACGACGGACGGGGCGCGGGCCGCACGAACCGGTCGCTCGTGGTGGGTCGGACCGAGTCGGGGTCCAGGCCGGCCGCGGCGACGACGGCGCGCGCGAACCCGTACCAGGACGTCTCGCCCGACGACGACCCGTGGTACGTGCCCGAGGGCGCCCCCTCGGCCACGAGCCGCTCGACGAGATCCGCGAGATCGACCGTCCACGTCGGCTGGCCGACCTGGTCGTCGACGACGTCGAGGCTCCCGCGCTCGGCGACCAGCCGGGCGATCGTGCGCGGGAAGCAGGCGCCGTTCCGGCCGTAGAGCCAGGCGGTGCGGACGACGAGGTGGTCGGGCGCCTCCGCCCGGACCGCCCACTCCCCCGCGGCCTTGGTCCGGCCGTAGGCCGACCGTGGTGCGACCGGCGCGTCCTCGCGGTAGGGCTCCGTGGCGGCGCCGTCGAAGACGTAGTCGGTCGAGACGTGGACGACGCGGGCGCCCGCCGCGCTCGCGGCCCGCGCCAGGTGGGCCGCGCCGGTCGCGTTGATCGCGAAGGCGTCGCCCTCGTGCTCCTCCGCCGCGTCGACCGCCGTGTAGGCCGTGCAGTTCAGCACGACGTCGTAGCCGCCGTGCGCGACCACGTCGTGGACGGCCGCGGGGTCGGTCACGTCGAGCCCTTCCCGTGCGCGCGCGTCGACGTCGTGCCCGCGGGAGCGCAGCAGCTCCACCGCGTCGCTCCCGAGCATCCCGGACGCTCCTGCCACCAACCAGCGCAACTCCACCCGCCTGCCTCTCGTCGACCCCGGGCATGCTATCGGCCACGAGGACGGGCCCGGGGCGGGACGGGGCCCGCGGCCGGTAGGGTGAGGCCGTCGTCGTCGAGAGGAACCTCCCGTGCAGTACCGCGAGCTTCAGGTCCCCGGGGCGTGGGAGATCACGCCCCGTCAGCACGGCGACGACCGCGGGACGTTCCTCGAGTGGTTCAAGGCCGATGCGTTCGAGTCGCACGTCGGGCACGCGCTGGACCTGCGTCAGGCGAACCTGTCGGTCTCGGCCGCCGGCGTGCTCCGCGGCATCCACTTCGCCGACGTGCCGCCCGGGCAGGCCAAGTACGTCACGTGCGTGCGCGGAGCCGTGCTCGACGTCGTCGTGGACATCCGTGTCGGCTCCCCCACGTTCGGACGCTGGGACTCGGTCCTGCTCGACGACGTCGACCGCCGCGCGATCTACCTCTCCGAGGGCCTGGGCCACGCGTTCCTGTCCCTCGAGGACGGCTCCACCGTGACCTACCTGTGCTCGACGGGGTACGCGCCGGGCCGCGAGCACGGCATCGACCCGCTCGACGCCGAGGTGGGCGTCGAGTGGCCCGCGCAGGACCGCGCCGGCCGACCCCTGGAGAACCTGCTGTCCGACAAGGACGCCGCAGCGCCGACGCTCACCGAGGCGCGTACGTCGGGGCTGCTCCCGACGTGGGACGCGACCGAGACGTACGTCGCGCGGCTGCGCGAGCGACTCGCGCGCTGACCGGTCGCCCGCCGCACCGTACGCACACCGGCGCGAGCACGACGGGCCGCGCGCAGCGCTGCCCCGCGCGACCTCAGCGCGCTCGCCGCCGCGTGCGGGCCAGCGCCTGCCGGTAGGCCGCGACGTGGCCGTCGGCCGCCGCCTCCCACGTGAACGTCGCCGCCCGCCGCTCGGCGGCGGCCGCGAGCTCCGCCCGGCGGCCGGGATCGTCGAGCAGCGCACCCAGCGCGGCGGCGATCTCCCCCTCGGTGACGCCCGTGTACGCGACCGCGTCGCCCCCGACCTCCGGCAACGACGTCTCACGGGTCGTGAGGACCGCGGCACCGCACGCCATCGCCTCGAGCACGGGCAGGCCGAACCCTTCACCCACGCTCGGGTACGCGACGACCGCGGCGCCGCTGAGGTAGCCGGGCAGGTCGGCGAGCGGGAGATAGCCCGGTCGCACGACCGTCAGCCCGGTCGGCACCGCCGCCAGCGCGGGGTCCACCCCGTCGTCCCACCCTCGACCGCCGGCGAGGACCAGGGCGGGGGGCGCGTCCCGCCCGGTGCACACGGCGACCCACGCCCGCACGAGCGCCGGGACGTTCTTGCGCGGCTCGAGCGTGCCGAGGAACGCGACGTACGACCGACCCTCGAGCCCCAGGCTGCGTGCGACCCGTGCGCGCTCGGCGTCGTCGACGGGGTGGAACGTCGTGGAGCGGACGCCGTGGTACGCGACGTGGAAGGCCTCGGGTCGTCCCCCGACGTGCTCGAGCACGGCGTCGCGCGTGGAGGCGGACGGCACGACGAGCGCGTCCGCGTGCCGGACCGCGTACCGGGTCCAGGCACCGAAGAAGCGTCGTTTGAGCGACGAGTGCATCGCGGGGTGGCTGAAGAAGGTGGCGTCGTGCAGGGTCACGACCGACGGCACGCGCGACACCAGCGGCATCGTGTAGTGCGGGCTGTGCAGGACGTCGACACGCTCGCGGCGAGCGATCCACGGCAGCGCGACCTGCTCCCAGAGCAGCCGCACGGGCCGGCGCGAGGTCGCCGCGGGCGCCGGCAGCACGCGGGCCGACGGCACGAGCGACCGCACGTGCGCGACGTCGGTGCGCTGGCAGACGACCACGAGGTCGAGACCCCGAGCCGCCAGCGCGGGCAGCAGCTCGTCGACGTAGCGGCCGACCCCGCCCCGGTCCGCCGGGATCGCCGTCGCGTCCACGAGCACCCGCACCGTGCCGGTCACTGCCCCACCACCCCGTCGTCGATCCTGGTCCCCGCCGCGCCGGTCGCACCGCGCAGGTCCTCCAGCCGCTGTCGGGTCGGGTGCACGAGCACCCCCGTCGCGACAGCCTCGCTCACGAGCAGGCCCAGCGCACCGCCGACCGGGCCCAGCGCCCAGGTGAGCAGCGCGATCAGCGGCACCCCCACCACGGCACCGGCCGTCACCGACACGAACACCACCCGCACCCGCCCCGCGGGCACGAGCACGTGGCGCGTCATCGACGTGCGGACCGACGCGAGGAGGAACGCGGCACCGAGCCACACGCACACGTCGCGGTGGGCCGCCACGTCCCGCCCGAACAGCAGACCGGACGCCCACGGGCCCGCGACCGCGAGGACGGCCCAGCCGACCGCCCCCACGAGCGCGTGCGCGAGCAGCGCGGTGCGCAGCCGACGCACGAGCGCGCCCGGCCCGGCCTCCACCGTCCAGCTCTGGAAGGCGTTGGCGAGCGACACGGGCACGTACGTGCCGAACTTGTACAGCTTGTCGCCCGAGGCGTAGGCGCCCGCCGCAGCGACGTCGCTCAGTCCGTTGACGAGCGGCACCGGCACCGCGCCGTACGCGCCGCCCGCGACGTCGACGGCGGCCAGCCCCTTGTCGCGCACGAGCAGCCGCGGGAGGTCGGCGACGCGCGGCCAGGCGCCCTCGGCACCCGCGAGCAGACGTCGGCTGAACGCGACGACGCCGCCGATCGACGCGACGACCGCGAGCAGGGGGTACAGCACGAGCTCGCGGGTGAGCAGCAGCAGCCCGGCGGCCGCGAGCGCCGCCACCACGCGCGGCACCGCCTCGTACACGGCGATCGACCGCGGGTCGCCGGCGCCCACCGCGTACCACGCGAACGACAGACCCACCACGGCGCCCGCGACTCCCATGAAGACGGTCGGCAGGACGAAGCCGTCGGCGGCGACGAGTGCGCAGAGGACCGCCAGCACGGGCAGCGTGACGACGGCGAGCGCCCCGCGGACCACGAGGCTCTCCCGGTAGAGGCGCACGCGGTCGGCACGGTCCGGCGACGCGGCCACCCGCGGCGGGCCTGCGACGTTCCAGCCGTAGGCGATGACGATGCCGGCGAGGGTGCCGATGGACTCGCCGGCCACGAGGCTGCCCCACCCGGCGACACCGGCGACGCGCCCGACCACGGGCAGCACGAGCAACGGGGTCGTCAGGGAGATGACCGGCAGGCCACCGAAGCCCGCGAGCCGCCCCCACAGCGAGCTCATCGCGCGCCGGACACCACGTCCGCGGCGGCGCTGCGCAGCACGGAGAGCGTCCCCTCCGCGGTCCGGTCCCAGCTGAAGGTGGCCGCGCGCTCACGTCCCGCGTCACGCATCCGGGCACGCTCGCCGGAGTCGGCCGCCAGGTCCGCCAGCACGGCACCGAAGGCCTGCGGGTCCTCGGTGTCGACGTAGCGCGCGGCGGCGCCACCGACCTCGCGCAGGACGGGCAGGTCGTTGGCGACGACCGGGCAGCCCCGGCTCATGGCGTCGAGCACCGGCAGGCCGAAGCCCTCGACGAGCGAGGGGCACGTGTAGACGGCGGCCGTGGCGTACAGCGCCTCGAGCTGGTTCGCGGTGACCCAGCCCAGCAGGCGCACGTCGTCCTCGATCCCGAGCTCGGCGGCCAGCGGCCGCAGCGGGTCGGGCCCGTGGCTGCCGGTGACGACGACGTACGGACGCCGGTCGGCCGGCACGGTGGCGACCGCGCGCAGGAGCCCGTCGAAGTTCTTGTGCGGCATCCGGTTGCCCGTGCTCAGCACGATCGGGCGATCGGTCGGCACACCGAGGGCCGCGAGCTCGACGTCGACGTCGGTGACCTCCTTCGGGACGCCGCCCGCGAGGGGTGTGGGGGTGATCCGCCCGCGCGGGATCCCGAGCGCACGCACGATCGCGTCGGCCGAGTCGTCGCTCACGGTCAGCAGGTGCTCGGCGCCGCGCGCGGCGCGCCGGATGATCCACGACGTGACGGCCCTCGTCACGGGACTGACCTGGGGGTTCGGGTGGCTGAACGCGATCACGTCGTGCACCGTGACCACGCGAGGCACGCGCCCGCGACCGGGACCGAAGTTCGCAGGGCACCACAGGAGGTCGGCACGCATCCGCGCCGCGAGCGGCGCCACCGCGACGGTCTCGGCGACCGCCCACACGGGCCTGCCGTGACCGCTGATCGGGACCGTGCGCAGGGACCCGGGGAACCACGCCGCGACCGCGTCGCGGCCCGCACGGTTCGTCAGGCCCACGAACTCCAGGTCGGGCGCCATGCGGGCCACTCGCGTGAGCACCTGCCGGATGTACGTCTCGGTGCCGCCGCGCTTGCCCGTGTAGTAGAGCAGATCGACCGCGACCCGCGTCCGCGTCGTCACGACCGGACCTCCTCGCCCTGGCCGGCCACGGTCTCGTCGACCGCGGGGATGTCGAGCATGGGCGTCGGGTGCGCCGTGCTGCGGGTCGCCACGGTCAGAGCGCCCGCGAACATCGAGGCCATGAGCGTGAAGAAGCCGAGCGTCAGCCCCAGCATGACCGGCACCGCCACGCGCGTCGCGCGGATCGTGTCGAGCTCGCCGAAGCCGGAACCGCCCCAGCCGAGGACCTGGGCGATCCCCACGACGAGGCCGAGCACGAAGATGACCAGCCCCAGCACGAGGCCGCGCTCGAGCGTGAAGAGGTTGGACAGCCACCGGAAGCGCGGCCCCACCGGCAGGAAGCCCTCGCGCGCCGCGTACAGCTTGGTGAGGATCGAGAACACGACCGCCTGGTAGCCGAGGACCGTGATCGCCGAGGTGTAGATCATGGTGACCGAGTCGAACCCGATGCCGCCGACCTCGCGAGGGCCGAGCATGAGGACGAGCGTCGACAGGCCCCCGAGCGTGAGCGCCACCAGCCCCGGGTAGAGGAAGAGCCACCGGGGCGCGTACAGCAGCAGGAAGCGCAGGTGCCGCCAGCCGTCCCGCCAGCTGCGCAGGTGCGGAGGGCGGGACCGGCCGTCCTTGTCGAGCGTGGTCGGCACCTCGGTGACGGCGAGCCCGGCGAGGCTCGCTCGCACGACCATCTCCGAGGCGTACTCCATGCCCGTCGTCACGAGCCGGAGCCGCAGGACCGCCTCGCGGTCGTAGCCGCGCATCCCGCAGTGGAAGTCACGGATGTGGCGGTTGAAGAACAGGCGCCCGATGCCGGACAGCACGGGGTTCCCGAGGTACTTGTGCAGCGGGGGCATCGCACCGGGCGCGATGCCGCCACGGAAGCGGTTGCCCATGACGAGCTGGTAGCCCTCCCGGAGCTTCTCGACGAACGCGTCGAGGCGCGAGAAGTCGTACGAGTCGTCCGCGTCGCCCATGATCACGTACCGCCCCCGAGCAGCCTGCGTGCCTCCGATCAGCGCGGCGCCGTAGCCCCGCTGCGCGACCGGGACGACGCGCGCGCCGAGCGAGCGGGCGATGTCCTGCGAGCCGTCCGTGCTGCCGTTGTCCGCGATGACGACCTCGCCGACGATCCCGGAGCGCTCGAGGTACTGCTGCGCCTTGCGTATGCAGACCGCGAGCGTCTCGGCCTCGTTGAGGCAGGGCATCAGGATCGAGAGCTCGACGTTCTCGGTCGACGAGGGCATGCGGATCCGTCCGGACGGCGGTCAAGGGCGCGGCGAGTATACCGACGCTGCACCTGCCCAGGGGCGGGTTCGCAAGGCCGTCCTGACCGGTGTCCGCGCTCGTCAGGGGTGCGGGACGGGGGCCGCGCCGGCCTGCTCGCCGACGGCGGAGAGGATGCGTGCCGCGGCGTTGGCCGCGGTGCCCTCGACGACCGTCCGGTCGAACCAGTCGCGCGCACGGCGGCGCAGCGCGGGGCCCGCGGTCACGGTCTCGACGAGCGCGGCACCGAGGACCTCGGGCGCCGTCGAGGCCGCGACGACCCCGTTCACGCCGGGCTCCACGAGCTCGACGGAGGCGTTGTCCGGCGCGTCGACCAGGACGACGGGCGTGCCGTGCGCCGCCGCCTCCACCACGACGAGCCCGTACCCCTCGCGGCGTGACGGGTTCACGAGGCACGCGGCCCCGGCCAGGGCCTCGTCGAGCTCGGCCTGCGTGACGAACCCCGGGAGGTCGACGACGTCCTGCAGCCCGAGCCGCACCACCTCGGCACGCACGGCCTCCCGCTGCTGCCCGTCGCCCAGCACCGTCGCGCGCAGCGCGGGCACGTGGCGCCGCGCCCACGCGACGGCCGCCGGGATCGTCTCGACCTGCTTGTCGGGGATGTGACGCCCCACGAACACCACCGTGGGCGGGTCCGCGGCCTCGAGGGTCGCGGGCCCGACGTCCGTCCGGTAGATCAGGCCGGGGCTCACCACGGGCGCGCGCCGGGCGCCCTCGGCGACGAGCCGGCGACCGTTCATGCGCGAGTGGCAGCTCACGACCGGGCTGATCCGCACGGCCAGCCGCTGCAGCGCCGCCGCGACGCGCCCCACGACCGGCCCGGAGTACTCGACCCACTGGTCGGGCCGCCACACCTCGAGGAAGTCCGCGCACAGCCGGACCCGGGACCCGACGAGCGCGAGCCGGGCCGCCAGCACGTTGAGCACGGGAAGCGCGCTCACCAGGACGACGTCGTACTCGTGACGACGGCGCGCGAGGTGGACGAAGAGGCCGGCCGCGTAGCGCAGGGCCGTCAGGGGGCGCCGGTTGCCGTCCTCGTCGTAGAGGTCGCTCGGCCCGCTGACGGCCCGCACGCGGACTCCCGGCACGACGGGTGCCTCGTCGTCCCACTGCCGACGCGTGAGGTAGTCGACCTGGTGACCCGCGGCCGCGTACGCCTCGGCGAACGCGCGGTACTGCCGTTCGCCCCCACCGGTCGTGACGGGGAAGAGACAGTCGAAGGCCACCGCGATCCGCACGGCAGGAGGGTACCCGCCGCTCGACGCCGCGCCGGCGTCAGCCGGCCACGGCGGCGAAGACCCGCTGGTGCGCGCGTGCGGCCGCCTCCCAGGTCGCTCCCGCGGCCGCCGCGCGCGCGGCCGCGGCCAGCTCGTCGCGACGCGGGCCCGTCACCTCCGCGAGGCCCGCCGAGATCGCGGCGACGTCGGTGGGGTCCACGACCACGCCGCCGTCCCCCACGAACTCCGCCATGGAGGTGCCGGCCGAGGTCACGACCGGGACGCCGTGGGCCATCGCCTCCAGGACGGGCATCCCGAAGCCCTCCCACAGCGACGGGAACGCGAACGCCCGCGCCCCCGCGTACGCGACCTGCAGCTCGTGGTCGCCGAGCCGTCCGACACGGTGCACGACCCCGTCAGGCAGCCGCGCCAGCACGGCGCCGATCGACTCGGCGACGCCGCCCCAGCCCGCGGGGCCGGCGAGGACGAGGTCGACGTCGGCGGCGACCGCGGCGAACGCCTCGACGAGACGGTGCAGGTTCTTGCGGGGCTCGAGGGTCCCGCACCACAGCACGTAGGGCCGCTGCAGCCCGTGGCGACGCCGCCACGCCGCCACCTCCTGCGGGGTCACCACCTCGGCACGGACGCCGTGCGGCACGACGTGCAGCCGGTCGACGTCGAGGCCGGCCGCGACGCAGTCGTCCCGCGTGGCGAGCGACGGCACGACGACGGCCGCGGCCTCGTCCCGCACGACGGACAGCGCTCGGCGGAACCACGCGTTCCCGCGCCGCGAGAAGTGGCCCGGGTCACGCAGGAACGCGAGGTCGTGCACCGTGACGACGAGCGGCAGCCGGGTCCCGGGGACGGCCCAGGTGGTGGCGTGCACGACCTGCACCGGACCGGCCAGCCCTTCGGCCCGCGGGCGCCGCAGCCTGCTCCACGACTCGTACAGCGCCGCGCGCGGCAGGGCGCTGCGCGCGACGCGCAGACCCTCCGGCAGGGCCACCACGGGCGGCCCCGCGTGCCGTGCCGCGAGACCGACGACGTCGACCCCGCCGACCTCGGCCAGCGCGCGCAGCAGCTCCACGACGTACGACCCGGACCCGCCCGGGACGTCGTGCCAGCACTGCTCGACGGTCGTCGCGACGCTCACCGGATGGTCCACGCGCCGAGCCTACGGCCGCCGTCGGGGCCCGCGGCACCGGCCTAGGATGCGCGGTATGGCAGCCCCCCCGTCCGTCCGCGTCGTGGTGGTCAGCTGGCAGGGCGCGCACCTGCTGCCCGCGTGCCTCGACTCGCTGCGCGCCCAGACCGTCCCGGGGCTCGAGGTCGTCGTCGTCGACAACGGCTCGACCGACGGGACGGCCGAGCTCCTGCGCGACCGCTACCCCGACGTCCGTGCGCTGCGCAGCGAGCGCAACCTCGGCTTCGCCGGCGGCGTCGACCTCGCGACGCGCGGGTACGCGGGCGACCACGTCGTGCTGCTCAACAACGACGCGACGTTCGCCCCCGACGCGGTCGGCGAGCTGCTGCGCGCCGTCGCCGAGCCCGGGTCCGAGCGGGTGGGCGCCGTGACCGCCAAGATCCTGCTCGCGGAGCCGGACGGTGCGCGCCCCCGCCGGGTCAACTCGACCGGCTCGGTCGTGCGCCGCGACGGCAGCGGCGCCGACCGCGACTGGTGCGTCCCCGACGGCCAGGAGTCGACCGACCCCGACGTGTTCGGGTTCTGCGGCGGCGCCGCGCTGCTGCGCGGCGCCGCGCTGCGTGACGTCGGCGGCATCGACCCCGGTCTCTTCCTGTACTACGAGGACACCGACCTGTCCTGGCGGCTGCGCGCGCGGGGGTGGACCGTGCGGTACGCGCCCAGGGCCGTCGCGGTCCACCGCCACGCGTCGAGCACGGGTGTGACGTCCCCGACGTTCCGCTACTACAACACGCGCAACTCGCTCGTGGTCGCCACGCGGCACGCGCCGTGGCGGGTGGTCGCGCACTCGGCGGCGCGGCAGACCGTCGGCCTCCTCCGCGCGGCGCTGCGCGACGGCCCCCGTGACCCGCTGGTGCGCGCCCGGGCACGGGCGCTGCGCGACTGGGCGCGTCGCCTGCCGCGGGAGCTGCGGGCGCGTCGCTCGGTCTGGGCGCGGGCGACCGTCGCGCGCTCCGAGGTCGCGCGCCACCTGCTGCCGTGAGCCGACGCCGGCCGTGCGGGACGCGGTCCGGACGACCGCGGGGCACGGCACCATCGGCTAGCCTGTCCCGTCGGGCGCACGAGGTGCGCCACCCCCGACCGCCTGCCCGAGACGAAGGACCGTGTGCCCTGTGGAGCAACCGACCACGCCGCTCCCGGCCACCCGCGACCTGACGCTCGCGTCACTGGTGCGCTCACCGGCACGCGTGTACTGGGCGTCCTTCGCCGCGCTGTTCGTCGCGATGGCCGCCTGGGCCTTCGCGAACCCCCCGATGGCCGCGCCCGACGAGCCGGCGCACGTCGTCAAGGCCGCGGCCGTCGTCCGTGGCCAGCTCACGGGCGTGCCCGACCCCGGCGGCCCGGGATCGGCCGAGGTCCGGGTGCCGGCGCTGTACGCGCACACGATGGCCATGCCGCAGTGCTACGTCTTCCAGTCGAACGTGCCGGCCTCGTGCTCCCCCGCCCTGCCCGCCGACCTCGACGCCCCGACCGAGGTCACGACGTGGGTCGTGCGCAACAACCCGCTCTACTACGCGGTCGTGGGCCTGCCGACCCTGCTGACGCCGGGCGCGCACACGTTCTACGCGATGCGACTCGTCAGCGCGCTGCTCACGGCGGCGGTGCTCGCGTGGGCGTTCCGCGGCGTGGCCGAGCTGCGCGGACGACGGTTCGTGGGGCTCGGGCTGCTCTCCGCCGTGACGCCGATGGTCCTGTTCCTGGGCTCCACCGTGAACTCCTCGGCGCTGGAGGTCAGCGCCGCCGTCGCGCTGTGGGTGTCGCTGCTGGTGGTGCTGCGGGCTCCGGACCCGGCGCGACTGCCGTCTCGGATGGCCGGTGTCGGCGTGCTGGCGGTGCTGCTGGCGAACTCGCGCGGGCTGGCGCCGCTCTTCCTCGGCGTGATCGTCCTCGCGGCGGTCGCCGTGAGCCCGTGGCGCACGACGCTCGACGTGCTGCGGGACCGCAGGTCGTGGCCGTGGGTGGGGGTTGCCACCGCGGGTCTCGCCGCAGCGCTGGCCTGGACGCTCTCGGCCGGGACGCTCGAAAGCGGCGGTTCGGGCGGCACGGGCGTGTCGGTCCGTGACGGGCTGCGCACCGCGGTCGAGAAGACCCCGGACTACATCACCGGCATGCTCGGGCACTTCGGCTGGCTCGACACCGCGCTCCCCCAGTGGGTGTACCTGTGGCTGGCCCTGGCCGTCGGCGTCACGATCGTCCTCGCCGTGCTCGTGGCGGCGCGGCGCCGCGACGCGCTGGCGGTCGCGGGTGTCGGCGCGCTCGGCCTCGGGCTGCCCGTGCTGCTGCAGGCCTGGCAGGCCGACAGCGTGGGGATCATCTGGCAGGGCCGTTACTCCCTGCCCCTCATGGTGGGGCTGCCCGTCGTCGCGGGGTTCGTCCTGCGGCGCGGGGCTCCGCTGGTCCCGCAGCTGCGCCCCCGGCCGGTCTTCCTCACCACGGCCGCGATGCTCCTCGTGGCGCAGGTCGTCGCGTTCGGCATCAACCTGCACCGCTACGTGCGCGGGACCGCGGGCTCCTGGTTCGAGGAGACACCGGTCGACTGGTCTCCGCCCGCCGCCCCCGTGCTGCTCACGCTCGTCGCCGGGCTCGCGTGCGCCACCCTCGTGCTGGTCGTCGACGCGACGTCCCGGCTCGACGAGCGCCGGGCCGCCTCGGACCGCTCCGAGCGCACCGAGGAGCGAGCCACGGACTCCGCACCGGCGCAGGTGGCCGGGTGAACGCGCCCGTGACGCCCCGACGCGACCTCCTCGTCGTCGTCCCGGCGTGGAACGAGGAGGAGACCATCGCCGACGTGCTCCTGGAGATCGCGCGCGAGGTCCCCGAGGCCGACGTGCTCGTGGTCAACGACGGCTCGACCGACGCGACCGCCGCGGTCGCCGTGCGCGCGGGCCTCGCCGTCCTCGACCTGCCGTTCAACCTCGGCGTGGGCGGTGCCATGCGCGCGGGGTTCCGTTACGCGGTGCGCGAGGGCTACCGCGTGGTCGTGCAGGTCGACGCGGACGGTCAGCACAACCCCGCCGACGTCCGCCGGCTCGCCGCCGCGCTCGACGCCGAGGGCACCGACATCGTCATCGGCGCACGGTTCGCGGGCACCGAGTCGTACGAGGTGCGCGGCCCGCGCCGCTGGGCCATGCGGGTCCTGTCCGCCACCATCTCGCGGATCGCGCGCACGACGCTGACCGACACGACCTCCGGGTTCAAGGCCCATGGGCCGCGCGCCGTGCGCCTGTTCGCGACGAACTACCCCGCGGAGTACCTCGGGGACACCGTCGAGGCGCTCGTCATCGCGGCACGCTCGGGGCTGCGGGTCAGCCAGGTCGGCGTGACCATGCGCGAGCGGGCCGGCGGGCGCGCGTCGCACAGCCCGCTCAAGGCAGCGGTCTTCCTGGCGCGTGCCGGGCTGGCCCTGCTGCTCGCGCTGTCCAGGCCGAGCGTCGAGCCGCACGCGGTGGAGGAGTCATGAGCGGGTACGTGTTCGCGCTCGTCCTGTGCGTCGCCGTGCTGGCGCTCCTCGTGCAGCTGCTGCGCACGCGCCGCATCCGCGAGAAGTACGCCGCGATCTGGATCTTCGTCGCCGTCGCGATCAGCGTGCTCGGGGCCTTCCCGCACGTCGTGTTCTGGTTGGCCGACGTCGTGGGCGTGCAGACGCCCGTCAACCTCCTGTTCGCCCTCGCGGCGCTCGTCCTGCTCGCCGTGTGCCTGCAGCTCAGCGGGGAGATCTCGACCCTCGAGGAGAAGACCCGCACGCTCGCCGAGGAGGTCGCGCTGCTGCAGCTGCAGCAGCGCCGCCTCGAGGAGCGCACGGCACGCCGCGACGCGGACGAGCCCGACGCCGTCGGGACGGACGACGGCGCCCATGGCTGAGCCCGTCACCTCCGGGCGCGCGGCTCCCACCGGTCGGCGCTCGCTCGTGCTCTACGTGCTGGTCGGCGGCCTGAGCTACGTGGTCGACGCGGGGCTCCTGGTGCTCGTCACGGGGCCGCTCGGTGGTCCCGTGTGGCTCGGCACGACCGTCGGGTTCTGGACGAGCGTCGTCGTCAACTTCCTGCTCAACCGGGCGGTGTTCTCGCAGGGCGACGCGTCGTCCGTGTCGCACGGCGTCCGCTACGGCGTGCTGCTGGGCGTCAACTACCTCGTGACGCTGCTCATCGTGCACGTCGGGACGTCCTGGGGACTGCCGCCCGTCGTGCCGAAGACGGTCGCGGTCGCGCTGACGACCTGCTGGAACTTCGTGCTCTACCGCGTGTGGGTCTTCCGGTGACGCGCACGCCGTCCGGCCGTCGCGCGCGCCCCGCGACGGCCCGGGACACCGAACGACGGATCAGGCTGGGGGCCCTCTCATGACCACGACCACGACCACGCCCGCCGTGGCGCGGTGGTCCACCCGCCGCACGTTCGGCTGGTCGTTCCTCGCCCTGCTCGTCACGTTCGTGGCGTGGGCCGTCGCCAACCCGATGTCGGCCGCGCCCGACGAGCCCGCGCACGCCACGAAGGCCGCGGCCGTCGTGCACGGCCAGCTCGTGGGAGAGGTGTACGACCCGGAGCACCCGGGCTGGGGTCACGTCGACGTTCCCGCGGTCGTCGCGTTCTCGACGTCCATGCCCAACTGCTTCGCGTTCAAGAACGACGTCACCGCGAGCTGCATCCCGTCGCTCCCCACGGACCCCGCACCGCTCACGCAGGCCGTCACGACCGCGTCGACGTACAACCCGGTCTACTACGCCGTCGTCGGGCTGCCGTCCCTGCTGCCCACGGGCGAGGAGACGCTGTACCTCATGCGGTTCGTCAGCGCCGTGCTGTGCGCGCTGGCGCTCGCCTGGGCGTTCACGCAGGCGCTGTCGTCGTCGCGCCCGGACTGGACGAGCCTCGCGGTGCTGGTCTCGATGACGCCGATGGTCGTGTACATGAGCAGCGCCATCAACCCGGCCTCGCTCGAGATCGCGTGCGCCACGGCCCTGTGGGTCTCGCTGCCGACGCTGCTGCGCAGCACCGACGACACGCGGCTGCGCTCACGCCTCGCCGCGGTCTGCGTCATCGCCGCCGTCTTCGTCAACCTGCGCGGCCTGTCGCCGCTGTTCCTCGCGATCATCGTGGCCGCGAGCGTCGCCGTCTCGCCGCTGCCCCGCACGTGGGACATCCTGCGCCGTCGTGCGACGTGGCCGTGGCTCGCGCTCGTCGCCGCCGCCGGCGTGGCCTCCCTCGTCTGGACCCGGACGGCCGGCACGCTCGAGTCGGACGGCAAGGTGCACCACCCCACCCTCGACCTGTGGACCGCGATCCAGTGGTCGCTCGGCGACACCTCGGTCTACGTCTCGAACCAGATGGGCCAGTTCGGCTGGGTCGACACCAACCTGCCCACGTGGGTCCTCATGACCATCGCCGTGACCGCCGGTCTGCTCGTCGTGCTCGCCGTCGCGCTCGGGAACCGTCGCGAGAGGGCCGTGATCCTTGCACTGGCCGTGCTCGTGATCGTGGTGCCCGTCCTCGGCCACGCGAGCCAGGCGAAGTACCTGGGCATCGTGTGGCAGGGCCGGTACTTCCTGCCCGCCAGCATCGGCCTGCCCGTGCTCTCCGGCCTCGTCCTGGCGCGCGTCGCCGGCGCGCGAGGGCTGCGGTTCGCCTGGCGCACGTCCGTGCTCCTCGCGGGGACCTGGGTCGTCTACCAGGTGATCGCGTTCGCCCTCAACCTGCACCGCTACCAGAACGGCGCGAGCCACGGCTGGCGCGTGGGCCCGCCGGACCAGTGGCACCCGCCCGTCCCGGTGCCCGTGCTCTACCTGCTGCTGCTCGCCGGGCTCGGCACCCTGGTGTGGCTGGTGCTGCGCGCCACGGTCCGCGGTCCGCTCGTCGAGGCGCCCGACGGCGACCTCGGCGCCGACCTCGAGCTGCCGCCCGTGCCGCGCGACGCGCGGTCCGTCCCGGACGGGGCCACCACGACGGCGGCCCGATGAGGCACACCGCGGCATGCCTACCATGAGGCGGCAGGACGTCGCCGAGCGTGCGACGCGATCGACCGACGAGCCGTCCCGGCCGGCGGAACAGGGAGTCAACCACATGCCTGACAACGAGAGCGCTCTGCGCGCCCAACGGCTCGCGGAGCGTCCGCTCGTACGCGTCGGACCGCAGCCTCACTTCTTCCGCGGGACGTGGGCGTCCATCGTCGACATCGCGCGGTACCGCGAGCTGCTGGTCCTGCTGGTGCGGCGCGAGCTGCGCGCGCGGTACAAGAACTCGACGCTGGGCTTCGCGTGGAGCTTCGCGAAGCCGGTCGCGCAGCTCGCGATCTACACGCTGATCCTGGGCGAGCTCCTGCAGATGAACCGCGGGGTCCCGCAGTTCGCGATCTACGTCTTCTGCGGCCTGACGCTGTGGACCCTGTTCAACGAGACGGTCGCCGGCGGGACCGGCGCGGTCGTCGCGAACTCCGGGCTCGTGAAGAAGGTGTACCTGCCACGCGAGGTGTTCCCGCTCAGCACCGTCGGCGGAGCGACCGTCAACTTCGCCATCCAGTTCGGTGTGCTGCTGCTCGCGACGATCGCGCTCGGGCAGGCCCCGATCTCGATGCGCTTCCTCTACGTCCCGGCGTCCGTCCTGCTCGTGCTGCTGGTCGGCACGTCCGCGGCGCTCGTCCTCTCGGCGTTCAACGTGTACCTGCGCGACGTCCAGCACATCGTGGAGATCGTCATCATGGTGCTGTTCTGGGCCTCCCCGATCGTCTACTCCTACCAGTACGTGCACGAGTACCTCGGCGGCAACTGGCTGGAGCAGCTCTACCTCGCGAACCCGGTGACGATCGCCGTGCTCGGGTTCCAGCGCGGCATGTGGATGGCCGGCGCCGAGCAGCCCTTCCCGCACGACCTCTCTCTACGACTGGCGGTCGGCATCGTGGTGTCCTTCCTCCTGCTGTGGATCAGCCAGCGCGTGTTCGCACGCCTCGAGGGCAACTTCGCCCAGGAGCTCTGACATGACCGTCACCACCACCGCGCCCGAGATCATCCGGGTCACCGACGTCTCGAAGAAGTTCGTGCTGCACAGCGAGAAGTCGCTCAAGGAACGCGTCCTGCGGGGCGGACGGCGCCGGCGCGAGCAGGAGGACTTCTGGGCCCTGCGCGACGTCAACCTGTCGGTCGCCGCCGGCACGACGATCGGCCTCATGGGGTCGAACGGCTCCGGCAAGAGCACCCTGCTCAAGGTGATCGGCGCGATCGTCCAGCCGACGACCGGCGAGGTGCTGCGCCGCGGCCGTCTCGCCGCGCTGCTCGAGCTCGGGGCGGGGTTCCACCCGGACCTCACGGGCCGCGAGAACGTGTACCTCAACGCGTCGATCCTCGGCATGTCGCGCGCCGAGACCGACCGGCACTTCGACGCGATCGTCGAGTTCTCGGGCATCGAGAAGTTCATCGACAACCAGGTCAAGTTCTACTCGTCCGGCATGTACGTGCGGCTCGCGTTCGCGGTCGCCGTGCACGTGGACCCGGACCTGCTGCTGGTCGACGAGGTGCTCGCCGTGGGTGACGAGCCGTTCCAGCGCAAGTGCATGGACAAGATCCGCGGCTTCCAGGCCGAGGGCCGCACGATCGTCCTGGTCAGCCACTCGGCCGACCAGGTGGGCGACCTGTGCGACCGGGCGGTGCTGCTGCGCAACGGGACGATCGAGACCGACGACGTCCCCTCGGTGGCCATCCGGGCGCTGCGCGACGGCTTCGAGGAGGATCGCCGCCGGCAGGAGTCGGAGCACGCCCCCGAGGGTGTCAGCGGCGCACGGGGAACGATCGCGTCGGTGTCCCTGCTGCACTCGGACGGCTCCGCCGTGACCGAGCTGCACCCGGGCGACACCCTCATGGCACGCGTCGACGTCGACCTCGTCGAGCAGATCGACCGCTGGATGATGGGTTTTGCGCTCGAGACGCCCCTCGGCCAGCGCGTCTACCACGTCAACTCGGAGACCTCCGGGGTCCGGCTCGTGCCGGGCAAGGGACGGCACACCGTCGAGTTCCGGCTGCCGGACCTGCGCCTCGGGACGGGGCGCTACGTCGCCCGTGTCGGCATCGCCGAGGTCAACGGCGAGATGATCGACCTCCAGCCGCAGGCCGCCGAGTTCGACGTCGTGTCGGGCAGCCTCGGCAACGGACTCGTGGACGTGCACGCGACCGTCACGCCCGTCTCGTGACCCGACCACGGGCATATCCGGACAAGCCGTGACGGACTGACGCCCCGCCGTCGAGCGTGACGGCGGGGCGTCGTCGCGCCTCCTCGCCGCACGGGCCCGAAGGTGCGAGGGTGACCGGGGACTGCCTCGCGACGGCGTCCGCTCCGCTCACCGCGAACGAACGGGATCGTCATGACACGTCACTCGCGACCGCTGTGCGGCCTCGTCCTGTCCAGCATCCTCGTGGTGTCGCTCGGCACGGCCGTCCCGGCCGCTGCGACGCCCGCAGGTGCAGCCGCCTCGGCCGCCGTGCCCGCGGGCGCCGCACCGGCGGCCGCGGTCCCGGCCGCCCCTCCCGCAGCCGAGGTGACCGAGGTCGCGGTCGAGCTTCCCGACGCCCCTTCCTCGGCGCGGGCCGCGGCCCCCGCCCCCGAGGCACCCACGGTCGACGCGTCGGAGAGCGACCACCTCGTCGCCGACCTCGAGGTCGCGCCCGGACGCCGCGCGACGCCCGTGGTCGACGCGTCCGACGCGCAGACGCTCGGGGTGACGTGGCCCGAGCCGGCGGCGGATGCCGCGCTGGACGTCGAGGTGCGCGTGCTCGACGAGGGCCGGTGGTCGGCGTGGACCCCGCTCGAGGCGGGAGCCGCGCCCGACGCAGGCAGCGTCGACGCCGAGCACGCGACGCGGGCCGGCACGGAGTCGATGTGGCTCGGCGGCGCCGAGGCGGTCCAGGTCTCGTTCGCGGACACCGTCGCCCTCGACGTCGGCGAGCTTGCGCTCACCCTCGTCGGGGACGCGTCGCCGGCCGACGGCTCCCCCGCGCCGGGCGGCACGTCCGCGCCGAGCGCTGCCCCGTCCTCGCCCGCCCCGTCCGAGCCCGCACCGTCCTCACCCGCCCCGTCCTCACCCGCACCGTCCTCGCCCGCACCGTCGGTCCCGCCACCGGCCTCGCCGACGCCGACGGCGGGCCCCACCCCGGCGACGGCCACCGCACCGGCGGCCGCCACGACCTCGTCGACCGCCGCGGTGCGCGACCGGGCCGCGGCGACCGCGAGCCGGTCGGGAACGGTCGGACGCACGGTCGCGCAGGTCTCGGCCCCGCAGGTCGCGACGGCGCAGGCCGCCGGCACGCAGGCCGCCGCCGCGGGCACGGCCCCGCGTGTGATCTCGCGTGCCGAGTGGGGTGCGCCCGCGCAGACGTGCCGACCCGACGTCGCGTCCGGGCTCGTGGGGGCCGTCGTGCACCACACGGCCGGCAGCAACGGGTACGGCTCGGTCGCCGAGGCGATGCAGCAGCTGCGCAACGACGCCGCGTACCACATCCAGAGCCGCGGCTGGTGCGACATCGGCTACAACTTCGTCGTCGACAAGTGGGGCAACATCTACGAGGGCCGCGCCGGCAGCATGACGGAGGCCGTCGTGGGAGTGCACGCGGGCGGCTTCAACACCGGGACCGTCGGCGTGTCGATGCTGGGCACGTACGACGCGGCGCCCCCGCTCGCGACGCAGGTCGCCGTCGGCAGGATCATCGGCTGGCGTCTGGGCGCCTACCGCGTCGACCCGCGCGGCACGATGTCGTACGCGACAGGCACGGGCGAGAACTCGCGCTTCCAGAACCAGACGGTCACGCTGCCGCGCGTGATCGGCCACCGCGACGTCTCCTACACCTCGTGCCCGGGCAACGGCGGATACGCGGCCCTCGCCGCGATCCGCAACACGGCCTGGGACGCGAGCGTGGAGTCGTGGTCGGCTCCCCCGAGCAGCCTGCTGCGCACGTCTGCCGACGCGACGGTGTACCTCGTGTCGGGGGGCCAGCGTCACCCCATCACGAGCATGGCCGTGCTCGAGGCGCTCAGCCCGCTCGGGCCGGTCGCCTTCGTCGCGCCGCAGTACCTCGCGGCCTGGACCGTCGGCAGCCCCGTCAAGCGCGTGCTCCTCGAGCCGGACGGCACCGTGTCGTTCTTCGACGCGGGCATCCGCCTGTCCTTCGGCTCGTGCGCGCAGGTGCAGGATTTCGGCCTCGACTGCGCCGACGCGATCCGCATCGACGCCGCCCAGACCGCGGCGCTGCACTACGGCGGCCGCATGACGAACCTCTACCGCACGACCAACGGCAAGGCCTTCTACGTCACGGGTGGCACCAGGCGCGAGGTCGCGGACGACCGGTCGCTGGCCGAGGCGGGCCTGCCGTCGAGCGCCGTGTGGCTGCTGGAGAGCGGCATCTCCTACCTGCCCTACGGCACCCCCGTGGTCCGCACCGGCCTGCAGCTGCACGAGCGAGGTGGCACCACCACGTACAAGCTGGCCAGCGAAGGGGTCGTGGCGATGCCCGACGCCCTGACGGCCGTGCCGCGGCTCGTGCCCGGCTCGCCGATCGAGATGGACGCGGCGAGCCTGGCACGCCTCCACGTCGCCGTACGCCTCGAACCGTTCATCCGTCGCCCCTCACCGAACAGCGGCGTGATCTTCCTGTCCTCGGCCGGGGCGCACCGCGTCGTCGACTGGGAGGCCGCACCCCAGGACGCCCCGATCGTGCCGGCGTACGCGTACGCCGGCGTGCCCGACGCGGACCTGGACTCGATCTACGCGCCGTTCCTCCTCAAGGGCGCCGACGACGGCACGGTGAGCGTCGTGCGGCAGGGCCGCACGCGCGGCATCCGCTCGTGGACCGATCTCGTGCGGCTCGCGGGGACCGACACGCCCACGATCCTCGAGGTGCCCGGCGCGATGGCTCGTCTCCTCCCGCAGGGGCCGCTCTACGACCCGCCGGGCACGCTCGTGAAGACCGCGGGCGACGGCACCGTCCACATGCTCGACGGCGAGGGGCACCGCGTCACCGTGTCGACGTTCGCCGTCACGGCCGAGCTGGGCGCCACCCGGCTCGTCGTCGTGCCGGACGCGGAGATCGCGGCGCGCGCACCGCGCGACGGCGTGCTGCGCACGATCGTCGCCTGCGGCGACACCACCTACGTCGGTCTGGGCGGCCGGTTGTGGCCCGTCGCGTCGGCCGACCGCGTCCACTTCCCGGCCGGGCAGCAGCTCGACCCCGCGACGTGCGCGGCCCTCCCCCGGTCCGACCGCCCCGCGCCGCGTTTCTGGCGCACGGTCGACGGGACGATCTACCAGGTCGTCGACGGCACCAAGCGGCCCATCGGCTCGATGGCACGCTACGAGCAGCTCGGCGGCACACCCGCGACGACCCTGGGCGTCTCGGACTTCGCCGCGTCCCAGCTCCGCACGGGTCCCCGCCTGTGACGCGCACCGACCCCGCGTCCCCCTGACGACCCCGACGACCACGGGCCCCCGCCCGGCACCACCCGAGAGGCGCACCATGAGCACGTCCCCCGCGCGGCACCCGGCCGCGCCCGTCCGGCGACGCACCACGACCACCGCCGTGACCCTCGCGGTCGTGGCGACGCTCGCGTCCTGCACGGGGGCGCCGGGTCCCGCCGGGCCCTCGACCTCCGCCGCGACGCCGACCACCACGTCGTCGGTCGCACCGTCGCCGTCGCCCGAACCCACCGGCTCCGCGCCCACGGGCACGACCCCGGCCGCACCGACCGCCGCACCGACCGGCGGGGCGCCGGCGCCCGAGCCCGCCGGCACGCTGCACCCTGAGCTGGTGTACGCCGGACGGCCCGACGGCGCCGCGACGTACGAGCTCTCCGGCCTGGTCGTGGACGTCGTCGAGGACGGGGGGACGTGCACCTTCCGGCTGCGCAACGGCGCCACGGACGTCGTGCGCGAGGCCCCCGGCACGGCCGACGCCGCCTCGACCACGTGCGGGACCGTCGAGGTCCCCGCCGACGAGCTCGTCGCCGGCACGTGGCTCGCCACGCTGACCTACCAGGGCGCGCACGGCCGCGGCACGTCACCCGCGGTCGAGGTGGTCGTCCCGTGAGCCGCACGCTCGGCCTGCGCGGCTCTGCGCTGCTGCTCGCGGCGGCGCTCGTCGTGTCCGGCCTCACCGGTCTCGGGACCGCCCCCGCCGCGCAGGCCGCGTCGGCCGCCGACTTCGACGCCGGGAACATCATCAGCGACGAGGTCTTCTTCGCGTCGTCCGCCATGTCCGCGAGCCAGGTGCAGCAGTTCCTGCAGAGCAAGGGCGCGACGTGCGTGCCCGGCGAGCAGCCGTGCCTCAAGGACTACCGGACGTCGACGCCCGACCGACCGGGCGAGACCGGTCTGTGCCGCGCCTACACGGGCCGCCCCGACCAGAGCGCCGCCGACGTGATCGTCGGCGTCGCCCAGGCGTGCGGCATCAACCCGCGCGTGCTGGTGGTCCTGCTCGAGAAGGAGAACTCGCTCGTCACCCGCACGCGCCCGACGACGCGCAGCTACCAGGCCGCGACCGGGTTCGGGTGCCCCGACACCGCCCCCTGCGACAGCCAGTACTACGGCCTGTTCAACCAGCTCTACATGGCCGCGCGCCAGTACCAGGTCTACGCGCAGAACCCGACGCGCTACGGCTACCGCGCCGGCCGCACGAACACGGTCCGCTGGCACCCCGACGCCTCGTGCGGCACCTCGCAGGTCTTCATCGTCAACCAGGCCACCGCGGGCCTGTACAACTACACGCCCTACCGCCCGAACGCGGCGGCACTCGACAACCTGTACGGCACCGGTGACCGCTGCAGCTCGTACGGCAACCGCAACTTCTGGCGCCTGTTCACCGACTGGTTCGGGTCCACGCAGGCCAACACGTACCTGCTGCGGTCCGACGGCGACGCGACCGTGTACCTGGTGTCGGGCAGCACGAAGTACCCGATCGCGAACGGCGACCTGCTGCACGCGCTGTCGCCGCTGGGGTCCGTCGGCTTCGTGTCGCAGCAGTACCTGGACCGGCGCACGACGGGGAAGGTCGTGCAGCGGGCGCTGCTCGGTCCCGACGGCACCGTGTACTACGTCGACGCGGGCATCCGCCTGCCGTTCGGCTCCTGCGCCCAGGTCGAGGACTTCGGCATGACCTGCGGGGACGCGGTCGCGCTCGACGCCGGGCCGATCGCGGCGCTCGCGGCCGGCCCGCGGATGACCAACCTCTTCCGCACGACCTCGGGCAAGGCCTACTACATCCAGGCGGGCAAGCGCCGGGAGGTGGCGGACGACGCGTCACTGGTCGCCCAGGGCCTGCCGACCTCGGGCGTCACGCTCCTCGAGTCGGGCGTCGCGTACCTCCCGCCGGGCGAGCCGGTCGCGCGCGACGGCGTCGTGCTGGCGGCACGCGACTCCGCCGACCGGCTGCTGCGCACCCAGGGCGCGTACGTCCCGCTCGACGCGGGCATGCAGCGCACCGCGGGCCTCGTGAACCTGCCCGTGCGTGCGATGGACACCGTGAGCCTGCGCACCGTCCCCCGCGCGACGCCGGTCGTCCCGCTGATGCGGGACGACCGCGGCAGGACCGTGCTCCTGACGACGGCCGGACGCGTCGTCGTCTCGGACGCCGCCGCGGCGGGGACGTCCGCCCCTGCCGCGCCGGCCGGGCTGCTCGACCGCGTCCCGGACGCCGGTGCCACCTCCGGCCCCGTCTTCGTGAAGACCGAGGACGACGGGACCGTCTACATCCTGCGCTCGGGCGAGCTGCGGGCTCTGCGCTCCTGGACCGACCTCGTCATCGTGAACGGCGGTGACGGCAACCCCCGGATCCACACGATCGGCCGCGGCACGGCTCCGCTGATGCCGGCCGGCCCCACGCAGGTCGCGCCGGGGACGCTCATCATCGCCCCCGACGACGGCACCGTGTACCTCGCCGACGGCATGGACGGCCGGGTCACGGTCGGGTCCTTCGCGGTGACGGACGAGCTCGGTGTGACGCGACTGATGTGGCTGGGCTCGTCCGACCTGGCGCGCTACCGGCTCCGTCCCGGGATGCTCAGCACGGCCGTGCAGTGCGGCCCGAGCCGGTACCTCGGTCTGGGCGGGACGCTCACCCCCGTGCCCGACGCGATGGTGCCCGTGTACGGCCTGACGTTCACGTCGCTCGAGGCGAGCACGTGCGCCGCCCTGCCCCGGCGCAGCGCACCCCTGGACCGCTTCCTCCGGACGCCGGACGGCACGATCTACTTCATGCAGGACGGGCGCAAGCGCGCGTTCCGGTCGTACGGGGCCTACGTCGGGGCCGGTGGCACCCCCGCGAACACCCTTCAGGTGTCCGACTTCACCGCCTCGCGGTTCCCGACCGGGGACCCGTACTGACGCGCGCGAGCGGATGACGAGACCCGGGCGGCCGACGGGGCGCCCGGGTCGTCCCGCGTGGTCCCGTCCCGCGTCGTCACGACGCGGGACGGGACGTCGTCAGGCCGCGGGACGGCCGCCGGCGCGTCCGCGCGCGAGGCGGCGGCGCAGGCGCACCAGGAGCCCGTAGGCGGTCCGTCGCGTGAGGTGCTCCACCCGCTGCTCGGCCGCGAGGGCGCGAGCACGCTCGGCCGCGACGCTCTCGTCACGCCGGGCGACGTCGTCCTGCAGTCCGGCGATCTCGTCGCGCAGCGCCGCCACCTCGTCGTCGTGCGCGGACAGCTGCGCCGTCGCCTCGGCCCACTGCAGGTCGAACCGCTCGCCACCGCGCACGGCGGACAGCGTCTCGTCCCACATCGAGCGCAGGTCGCGAGCCGACCGGTCCCGGCTGGGAGCGTCGGGGCCCGTGAGGGAGACCACGGTGGACTGGAACGCCGACTCGCTCGCCACGAACGCGTCGACCGCCGCGTCGTCCAGCTCGACGCCGGCCTCGGACGCCAGCCCGCGCACGACGTCACCGACGGTGACCCACGGGGAGGCTGCCTGAGGACGGGTGAGCTGCGCGATCTGCAGAGCGGCGAGGAAGAGACCGCGCACGATCGTGCTGCTCCGCCCGTACCCGCGGACCTGCCACTCCTGGTCGATCGCGACGAGCGTGCCGTCGTCGTCGACGACCACGTTGTGGGGCACCAGGTCGACCGGCATCCACTCGAGGTCGTCGGCGGGCAGCAGCGCGATCCACGCACGCAGCAGCTCGCCCCGCCGCTCCGGCTGCTCGACCAGCGCCGTCAGGAGCTCGGCGCCGGGCACGACGCGCTCGCTCGCCGCGGGCGTGTGGCGCACGTCGGCCGCCCCGTCGGGCTGCGCCGCACCGGGGTGCATGACCTCGCGCAGGAACACCAGACCGTCGCCGTCGCCCCGGACCTCGCCGCGGACCGCGTACGGCCGCCGGCGCTCGGTGCTGAACAGCAGCGCGAGACGTTCCGCGGGCCACAGCCGCGGCCCCTCGCCCTTCGTCGCCAGCGCCAGGAACGAGTTGGCGAAGTGCTGACCGACGCCCGAGTCGACGAGCGTGCGCCAGGTCTGCGCCTCGTCGGCGAGGTTGAGGCGCGGCACCAGGTAGTCCGGGCTGGGGAACCGCGGCAGGTGGGCGGCCAGCTCCGGGCTGCGGTGCACGAGGTCGTCGGTGAACACGGCCCGCGGCAGCTTGTAGTCGGGGAACGCGGAGAGCACCTCGCTGCCGAACCCGGCGGTCGCGAGCATGTCCTGCAGCGTGCGCCGCGTGAAGGTGCGCGCCGGCGACGCGAGCATGTAGCCCTCGAGCGAGTCGAACGGGCGGTTGGTGTGGTCCTCGACCGCACCCGCGACGTACTTCACGCCGAGCGGGTTCTCGATCGCGAGCGCGAGCGTGCCGCCGTCCTTGAGCACGGCGTGGCACTGCTCGAGGAAGCGCAGGTAGGGCGCCGGGTCGGCCGTGCCGCCGCCGACGTACTCGAGCACGCCGACCACCACGACCACGTCGTAGACGGGTTCGGCCGGCACGTCGTCGAGCGTGCCGACGAACACCTCGACCGAGTCGAGGTCGCGCGTGCGCAGCCGCGCGACCCGCGCGCGGGCCGGCATGGGCTCGACGGAGTCCACCGTGCCGCACTGCTCGCCGAGGTACCGCGTGATCGGTCCGCAGCCGCAGCCGATCTCGAGCACCTTCATCCCGGGGCGCAGGTCCAACGAGCGCAGCAGGTTGGAGCGGGTGGGGACGAGCGAGTAGGTGGTGCCCCAGTCGGTGGCGGCCGACGCGAGCTCCTCGGACGACGACGAGAGGTCGGTCGCCCCGCCGACGATCTCGGCGAGCCGCTCCTCCGCGCCGTCCGCGTAGCCGATGCCGGGGTCGGACAGCACCCGGCAGCCGTGCTCGTTGATCTCGCCCAGCTGCCGGACAGGGGTCGGCTCAGACATCACTTCTCCTCTTGCAGCGCTCGCTGCGTTCGTCCACGTCGCGTCGGCAGCGTCATCGCTGCGGGGTGGGCGCCGCGGCGCCGCGGCGCACGCCACGCCACTTCTGCACGTGGAACAGCGGGTTCACGACCAGGTAGTAGAGCTTGCGCCGCACACCATAGGCACGGTCGCGCAGGATGCCCACCGTGTCCCGGGCGACTCCCCTGCCGATCATCCGGGCGACGACGGACACCGAGGGTACCGCGACGTCGATGCCGACCTCGCGCTGGCCGAGCGTCTCGGCCTCCATGCGGTCGTCGTACTCGGCGAGCGTCATGTCGTTGGAGTGCACCACGGCCGCGCGCGGGGCGTAGGCCTTGAGGTAGCCGGCGGCGATCGCGTCGCGCCCGAGCAGCTGGTCCTCCGCGTAGGACACGTCCTGGTAGGGCAGCGGGCCCACGAGCAGGTCCCGCCGCGCGGCCGAGTTGACGTCGGAGTAGAACGTGATCGCGTTGCGCACCGCCTCGGACGTCACGAAGTCGTCCTCGTAGAACAGCGTGGTCCCGAACTCGGGACCGAAGCCGCGGAACACCGCGTCGATCTCGTACTTGAGCAGCGGGAAGCACCACGGCCGCGCCACCTGACGTCCCATGACGGCCGCGACGTCGGGGTTGAGCTCGAACGGCTTGAGCAGCTCGTAGAGCCAGCGGTCGGTGGCCGGCACGGCGTCGTGCGTCAGGTAGGCGACGTACCGTCCCCGCGCGAGGTGCGCGGCGAGGTTGCGGGTCCGCCCGTGCCCGAACTCGGAGTTCGGGATCCGGTGGAGCCGGACCTCGGGGAAGTCGGCCACGATGTCGAGCGTGGAGTCGGTCGATCCGGAGTCGACGACGAGGACCTCGACCTCGCCGTCGACGCGCTGGACGCGCAGCGCGTTGAGGATGTCCCGCAGGTACGTCTCACCGTTGTAGGTCAGGATCGCCACGGTCGCCAGGACCTCGTCGCGGTCAGTGGCTGCCACCGGTGATGTCCTCCCAGGTCAGTCGGATGCCCTCGGCGAGGGACGTGCGGGGACGGCTCGGGAACTCGGCCTCGAAGCGCGCGGTCGCGAGCGTCACGTGGTCGACGAAGGTCGCGGGTCGGGGCGCGTACTCGCGCCGCACGTCACGCCCGGTCACCTCGCCGATCGTGCGGACGATGTCCTCGAGCGAGCTGCCGGAGCCGCTGCCCAGGTTGTACGTGTCGTGGCGCGGCGTGCCCTCGGCGACGTCGGCGACCATCTCGGCGACGTCGGTCACGTAGACGTAGTCGCGCACCATGGAGCCGTCGCCGTAGATCGTCACGGGCAACCCGTCCGCGAGACGACGCAGGAAGATCGGGATCACGCCCTGCCGCTTCTGCGGGTTCTGGCGCGGCCCGTAGGGGTTCGAGATCCGCACGACCGTGGACGCCAGGCCGTACTTGCGCCGGAAGTAGCGCAGGTAGCTCTCGATCGTGAGCTTGCCGATGGCGTACGGCGACACGGGCAGCGCCGGGTCCTCCTCGCCGAAGACCTCCCGGTCCTGGTCCCCGTAGATCGCACCGCCGGTCGAGGCGAAGACGACGCGGCTGACGCCGGCGTCGACGCAGGCCCGGAAGAGCTCGATGCTGGCCGCCACGTTCGTGCGGATGTCGAGCGTCGGGTCGTTCTCGGCCGTCGCCGGGTCGGTGGTCGAGAGCATGTGCACGACCGTGTCGTGCCCCTCGACGGCGTGGCGCACGTCGTCCACGTTGAGGAAGTCGCCGGACACGGCGCGGACGTCGGCGGCCGTGAACTGGGACCGCGTGCGTCCGAACCGGTCGAACGCCGTGACGGCGTGCCCCCGCGCCGCGAGGGCGTCGACGACGTGCGACCCGATGAACCCGTTCCCTCCGACGACCAGGCACTCAGCCACGCATGGCCCCGTTCAGGAAGTCGACGAACTGCGCGCCGGACGTGTCCCAGCTCACGTCCGTGACGCTCGCGGCCGCGGCCCGGGCGTGGGCCGCCTGGTCGGGGCGGTCGAGCGCCTCGAGGACACCGCGCGCGAGGGCCACGGGAGTGGGCTCGCAGTACCGCAGGTACGGGTTGTCGCTCACCATCGTGTTGTTCTCGCCGTCGTTGAGGACGGGGACGACGCCCGCCGCGAGCAGCTCGAGCGGCAGGAGCGACATGTTCGTCAGCGACAGGACGAGCGCCGCGCCGCACCGGTTGTACAGCTCGTTGAGCTCGGTGACCGGCATCGACCCGTGCGCGACGTACGGGAAGGGCAGGTCGTAGTTCGAGACGTCCCACCCCGCGAGGTGGATCGTCAGGTCGGGCCGGCTGCGCGCGACGCGCTCGAGCGCCATGACGCCGAGCTCGAAGCCGCGTCGCGTCGTCACGGGGCGGGCGTAGAAGAACACCTCGTCGCGACGTTCGGTGTTGACGTACGAGTAGTGCCGCAGGTCCGCACCGAAGTCGAACGAGGCGGTACGCATGCCGTACTCCGAGGCGAGCTTCGTCGCGAGCCAGCGGCCGGCGGTGATGCCCTCGAACCCGAAGCGGTAGGTGTTCTCGGCCAGCACGTGCTCCGAGCCCACCGGGTAGAACGCCGGTTCGAAGTCCTGCACGAAGTAGAAGCGGCGCGCCGGCGAGGGGTCGAGGTAGGCCGGGTAGGCGGTCTCCCAGCCGGTCGCGAAGATGGCGTCGGTGTCGGCGGCGACCGCACCGTCGTACGCGTGGAACCGCGCGGCGACGCGCGGGTAGGACGGGCTCGCCGCGATGAGCTTCTGCAGGTAGCGCGCGTCGATCGCGTGGTCGGCGGAGTGGTAGAGGTACACCGTCGCCTCGTGGCCCGCCTTCTCGAGGTACTCGATGAAGCGGAAGATGTTCTGGTGCCCGCCGGAGGACTCACCGGGGGGGTGCATGATCCACGCGGTGCGCACCGGTCGGTCCTGCACGGTCAGCCGCGACTCGGCCCACGGGGCGGGCACGCTCCAGTCGACCGCCGACGCGTCCTCGGTGCGCACGAGCATGCGGATGGGCGTGCGCTGGACGACGGGGGTCTCCGGGGTCACGAGGCGCGCGCGGACCCGGTCGATCACCCGGAGCGCGACCGCGCGTGGTCCCTCCGTCCTCAGCAGCTGAAGGACACGTGCAACGCGGAACATCGACTTCCTCCCTGCGGGACTCCTGCGAGCAGGGCTCCTGCCACGTCGGACCCCGGTCTCGGTCGGTCCGTGCTGCCCGGGCTGCGTTCCTGCCCCGCCCGGACGGGCCGTGTGACCGGCGGATCGCAACCCGATCCACGTTACCAGCCCGTGACCCCGGCGACGGCGACGGCGGGAGCGGCCGGCCCGGGACGGCCGGCCTCGGGACGTCAGGACGGCACGAGGTCCCAGCAGGTGTCGGGGCCGCCCGACCAGACGGCGGCCCAGCGGTCGCCGAGCACGTCGCCCATCGCGGGACGGCCGCAGACCAGCCGGACGTCGAGCGTCGCCAGCGCCTCTGCCGCCTCGGTGCCGGTGAGCTCCCGCGCCCCGTCGACCCACGCCTGCAGGAGCAGCCGGTCGGCGGCGTGCGCCTCGGGCAGCTCGAGGTAGGGCTCGATGTAGCCGGGCCGGCTGCCGACCGGGGCGAGGTCCGCCGTCGTGGTGCCCACCGCCGCCACGACGCCCTCGCGGGCGAGGTAGCGGCCCGCGGGCGCGTGCGCGACGACCCACCGGGCCGTGACGAGGTCGTCGGCGTGGACCTTCCACGTGCCCGGAGCGGCCAGCACGGCGCCGTTCTGCGCGCTCCACACCGCCTGCCCGCCGACGACGAGCGTCAGCGCCGCCGCGAGGCCGACCACGGTGGCGGCGGGCCGGGGGCCACGTCGGGTGGGCGCGGCGAGCATCCCGACGAGCAGCGGGACGGGCACGACCCACACGACGCGCCACACGATCGCGTCCGTCCCCATGACCACGGCCAGGAGGTCGGTCACAGGCGGCAGCGCGAGCACCATCCCGACGACCACCGACGCGGCGGCGGTCGCGGTCGCCACGACCGAACGCGCGCGAGCGGCCGGCGGGTACAGCGCGACGAGCGCCGCCAGCCCCGCCGCGAGCACCACCCACGCGACCGGCCCGAGCCCAGGGTCCGCTCCCACGGCCCGGCCGCGGTGCTCGCGGGGATCGCGTCGTCGGTCCGGCCGGCGGTCGCCATGACGAGCCCGGCGAGCAGGGGGTACGCGCAACCGGTCGCGACCAGGAGCGCCGCGCGCCGCGCGCGGCGCGTCAGCAGGCCCACGACGCTCGCCACGACCACGACGCCCGGCACGACGAAGATCCCGGCGGGCGACAGCCCCACGGCTGCGACGCCCGCGGAGGCGACGAGCACGAGCGCCGAGGCGCGGGACGCGCCGCGGCGCGACGCCCAGTACCGCGCGCACCAGGCGTAGGTCAGCGGGACCAGCACCGCCAGCAGCGTGACCTTGCCCTGCCAGATGCGCCCGAGGTGCAGGTTCGCCCACGACGCGTGCTCGGTCGCGCCCCACAGGAGCAGCACGCACGCCAGCACCAGCACCGCGACGGGCCTGCGCACGCGCCACTCCCGCACGAGCGTCCAGAGCGCCCAGACGGCCGCAGCCGTGGCCAGCGGGACGTAGACCGCGTAGACGAGGGCGCCGGCGGAGAGCCCGGTCGTCCCGGCGGTCGCGCCGAGCAGGTTCTCGAAGGACGGCAGGTACGGGGTCTGCTCCGGCAGCCCCGGCCACCGACCGTCGGAGAAGATGACGTCGCCCCCGTCGAGCACGCCGCGCGAGGCGACCCACGCGGACCGCACCGTGTACGACGCGTCGTCCAGGTCCGGCCGCACGACGACGGCCGACAGGGCGGCCATGCCGAGCGCGACGAGCGCCGCCCAGCCGTGCCCCCTGCCGGGCGCGCCCAGCCGACCCACGCGTCGCTGCAGCAGGACGCGCACCGCCACGAGCGCCGCGGAGCCGACGAGCCACACCCACCACGTCAGGGTCGCCGGCAGCGAGGCCAGCAGTGCGAGGTGGTCGAGCAGCGTCCACCACGCGAACGCGAGCACCGCGCACTCGAGCACCCCGTCGAGCAGGGACGCCAGCGCCGTGCCGCGCCGGCGCGGCGCACGGACCGCCGGTGGTCGCAGACGCGTCCGCGGGGCGGGCGCGGGAGGGGTCGTGCGCATCGGGTCCACGAGCCTGAGAGACTAGTGGGAACGGCTGCGGTCCGCCGCGGTCGGCTCGTCCCAGTCGGCACCTCACACGCGGGAGACCCTCGCATGCGCATGCTCGTCACCGGCGGCGCCGGTTTCATCGGCTCCAACTTCGTGCACCAGACGGTGCGGGAGCGTCCCGACGTGCACGTCACCGTGCTCGACGCGCTCACATACGCGGGTGACGAACGGAGCCTCGACCCGGTCGACGGCAAGGTCGTGCTCGCCAAGGGCGACATCGCCGACCCCGACATCGTCGACCAGCTCGTCAAGGACGTCGACCTGGTGGTGCACTTCGCCGCCGAGTCGCACAACGACAACTCGCTGCACGACCCCTGGCCGTTCGTGCGGACCAACGTCATCGGCACGTACCAGCTGCTGGAGGCGGTGCGCCGCCACGACGTGCGCTACCACCACGTGTCGACCGACGAGGTCTACGGCGACCTCGAGCTCGACGACCCCGCGAAGTTCACGCCCGACACGCCGTACAACCCGTCGAGCCCGTACTCGTCGACGAAGGCCTCGTCGGACCTCCTCGTGCGTGCGTGGGCCCGCAGCTTCGGCGTGCGCGCGACGATCTCGAACTGCTCCAACAACTACGGCCCGTACCAGCACGTGGAGAAGTTCATCCCGCGCCAGATCACCAACGTGATCGACGGCGTGCGCCCCAAGCTCTACGGCACGGGCGAGAACGTGCGTGACTGGATCCACGTCGAGGACCACAACTCGGCGGTGTGGCGCATCATCGAGGACGGCCGCCTGGGCGAGACGTACCTCATCGGCGCCGACGGCGAGAAGGACAACAAGACCGTCATCGAGATGATCCTGCGCCTCATGGGGCTCGAGCCGGACGCGTACGACCACGTGAACGACCGCCCGGGGCACGACCTGCGGTACGCGATCGACGCGACGAAGCTGCGCACCGAGCTCGGCTGGGAGCCGCGCTACACGACGTTCGAGGACGGGCTCGCCGCGACGATCGACTGGTACCGCTCGCACGAGTCGTGGTGGCGCCCCCAGAAGGACGCCACCGAGGCCAAGTACGCCCTGCTGGGCCGCTGACCGTCGCTTTCGTGCAGATGGCGCCGCGTTGCGGCGCCATCTGCACACATCCTCCACGACGCCGCTGCGTCGCTCCCCCGCCTCGCGCCGCGGGCTCTCCTACCATCGAGGAGTGACTCACCGCCACGCCACCCAGCGCCGCGCCCGTGCCCCCCGTCACGCCCGCACGCTGCACGGGCACGGCGTCCTGCGGGGTGTGGCCCTGACGGTGACGAGCGTCCTCGTGTTCGGCGTCGCCGGCGGCGTGGCGTTCGCCGCACGCCTCACGAACAACGTCGAGTCCCTCGACCTCGGCGACCTCGTCGCCGCGGCACCGACGCCGACGACGCCGCCCGACCCGGACGACGTCCACGCCGGCCAGGCCGTCAACATCCTCGTGCTCGGCTCGGACCAGCGCGACGGCGAGAACGCCGAGATCGGCGGCTCGGAGGAGGGCATGCGGTCGGACACGACGATCGTCGTCCACGTCTCGGCGGACCGCACGCGCATCGAGATGGTGTCCATCCCGCGCGACTCGCTCGTCGAGATCCCCTCGTGCACGCTCACCAACGGGCAGACCACGCGTGCGCAGGGCAAGGCCATGTTCAACTCGGCGTTCGCGATCGGGTACGACCGTGGCGGCGACCTCGAGTCGGCCGCCGCCTGCACGGTCAACACCGTGCAGGCCAACACCGGCGTGGCCATCGACAACGTCGTGGTCGTCGACTTCGCTGGGTTCCAGAACATGATCAACGCGATCGGCGGCGTGCCGATGTGCATCGAGCACGACGTGAGCGACAAGTACACGGGGCTCAACCTCACCGCCGGGCAGCACATGCTCGACGGCGTGACGGCGCTGCAGTACGCGCGGGCACGGCACGGCACGGGGTTCGACGGGTCCGACACCATGCGCGCGGGTCGTCAGCAGGTGCTCATCGCGAACGTCGCGAACGAGGTGCTCTCGAAGAACCTGCTCACGGACGGCGCACAACTCATGCAGTTCCTGTCGGCGGCGACGCAGTCGGTCACCACCAACCTGTCGGTCACCGACCTCACCGGCCTCGCCTTCAGCCTGCGCGGCATCGACCGTGACAACATCACGCTCATGACCGTGCCGTGGGCACCCGCACGCAGCGACAAGAACCGCGTCGAGTGGACGTCGGAGGCCACGAAGATCTGGCAGAACATCGCGGCGGACGTCCCGATGCTCGGGCAGCCCGAGGCCCCTGCGACCCCCGATGCTCCCGCGACGCCCGCGGACCCCGCGGCTCCGGGAGGGGAGGCGACGCCCGGCGCGCCGGCCGCTCCCCCGACCCCGACCGAGACGAAGAAGCCCGGCGT
This sequence comes from Cellulomonas sp. FA1, assembly GCF_000986825.1. Classification (NCBI taxonomy): domain Bacteria; kingdom Bacillati; phylum Actinomycetota; class Actinomycetes; order Micrococcales; family Cellulomonadaceae; genus Cellulomonas; species Cellulomonas sp. FA1. Next base: position 1,560,147 of record NZ_LBMY01000001.1, read on the forward strand.
CGACGCGTTCACGGCCGCGGACGCGACGAGCACGAGCTGCTGAGACGCGTGGCCGAGCACCGGGACGCCCCACCTCCCAGCTTCGCACCGGACGGCGGACGCCCGCGGCCCGCTGCCGAGGGGGCACGCGTCGTCGGATCGGCGGCCGCCCGTCCGTCGGCGCGCAGCAGCAGGCCGACGCCGCCCACGCCGCCACGCGGCGAACCTGAGCCCGCGTCGCCGCCCGCCCGCGTCCGCACGCCCCGGACCTCGGGCGCCGGCTCCGCGTCCGCTCCTCCCCGGGCGCCGGGCGCCACGGCGGCACCCGCCTCGATCGCTCCGGAACGCTCGGGCGCGACGGGACCGGCACGTGCCGAGAGCGCCGTCCCGGTGCCGGGGCGAGGACAGCCACCCGGCCCGGCACGACCCGCGAGCCCGCACGCACGCCCGGCCGCCGCGGCACGCACGACTCCACGGTCGACGTCCGCGCGCGCGGGCGGGTCGGCCGTGCCCGTGGCCGGGCGTCGCCCCGAGGTGCGCCCCGCGGGCGGCGGCGGGACGAACCCAGCCGTCGCCCCCCGGACCCCCGCCGGCCGCCGACGGAGCCGCAGGCGGGTCGTCGCGGCCGTCGCCGCGCTCGTCCTCGTCGCGCTCGTCGCGTGGCCCGTCGGGCTGCTGGTCTGGGCGAACGGGCTGCTGCAGCACACCCCCGCGCTGTCCGGCGCGGCGAGCACGCCCGGCACGACCTACCTGCTGGCCGGTTCCGACGCGCGCGGCGACGACGGCGGTGTGCAGGCGGACGGCACCGAGGGGCAGCGCACCGACACGATCCTCGTCCTGCACGTCCCGACGAGCGGCCCGACCGCGCTGATCTCGCTGCCCCGGGACACGTACGTGGACGTCCCCGGGCACGGCGCCTCGAAGCTCAACGCGGCGTTCGCGTGGGGTGGCGCACCGCTGCTCGTGCAGACCGTGGAGGGCCTGACGGGGCTGACGGTCGACCACTACGTGGAGATCGGCATGGGCGGCGTCGCGCACCTCGTGGACGCGGTGGGAGGCGTGAACCTCTGCTACGACCGCGACGTGAACGACGCGGACTCGGGCATGGTCTGGACCTCCGGGTGCCATGACGTCGACGGCACGGCCGCGCTCGCGTTCGCGCGCATGCGCAAGTCCGACCCGACGGGAGACGTCGGCCGAGCACTGCGCCAGCGGCAGCTCATCGGTGCGGTCATGGGGAAGGTGGACCCCCGTTCGCTCGCGTTCGACCCGGCCGCGCAGGTGGCGCTGGTCGAGGCAGGGACCGGTGCGATGACGTTCGACGAGGACGCGGACGTGATCGACGTGGCACGCCTCGCGCTCGCGTTCCGCGACGCCAACGGTGAGGGCGGCGTCACGGGCACGCCCCCGATCCGCAGCATGGACTACCGACCCGGCAACGTCGGGTCCACGGTCCAGCTCGACCCCGACCTCGCGCCGGCGTTCTTCACGGCGCTCCGGGACGGGACGCTGACCCCGGGGCCCGTCGGCGGCGTGCCGACCTCGTAGTCCGGACGATCTCCTCGACGGGTTCGTCGCCGCCCCTCGCCGTGGTCCGAGGCGCGAGCGACGAGGTGGCCGCACGGGACACGCCCGCTCCCGACGGGGCCGTGATCCCGACCGCCGCCGCCCGCAGGGCGCGCGGCCCCGCGTTGACGCGCTCGAGCAGGGCGTCGCGGGCACGGACGAGGGCGCGCTCGGCCGTCCGCCGCAGCGCCGGTGCGTACCGTGCCTCCACCAGGCGGTGCACGGCCCACGCCAGCACGAACGACACCACGAGCGCCGCGAGCACCGCGACCCACGCCGGCACCCTGCCGACGAGCCGGGAGATCACCCACAGACCCCAGTACTGGTGGACGAGGTACAGGGGGTACGTGAGCGCGGCGGACGCGACGAGCCACGACCGGTCGAGCCCGGGCATCGGGATCACCGCGACCAGCGCGACCAGCGCGACGCAGAGCCCGATCGCCACCGCGACGCCGACGCGCGAGGGTTCGAGGCCGGTGATGTGCCCCAGGCCGGTGACGGTCGGGGACGTCCGCAGCACGACCGCGAGCACCGTGTTGGTGAGGACGACGAGCCACGGCGCCGCGGCGTGCCCGTCCCGGTGCACGAGGTACAGCGCCATGCCCGCGCCGAAGAACGGCGCGTAGTCGCCGATGAGGAGCTCGGCGAGGTCGGTCGCGCCGAGCTGCGCGACGAGCGCCGCGACCGGCGGCCACAGCAGCGCCACCGCGAGCACGCGGCGCCGCGTCACCCCGGCCAGCACGAGGAGCCCCACGAGCAGGTAGAAGCGCAGCTCGGTCCACAAGGTCCAGTACACGCCGTCGACGTGGTCGACGCCGACGACCTCCTGGAGCATGGTGAGGTTCACCGCGACCTGGCCGGCCGTGACGGCCTTGCCCTCGGGCCAGACGACGAGCAGCAGCGCGCCCGTCAGCAGCACCGCGACCCAGTACGAGGGGTAGAGCCGCCCGATGCGCGACGCGACGACGGCGGCCGTCGTCCGCCCCCAGGCCGTCATGAGGATGACGAAGCCCGAGATGACGAAGAACAGCTCGGGTCCGAGCGCGCCGTAGGTGGCCCACCGCGTCACCACGTCCGGCACGGCGACGTCCTGGGCGCCCTGCCACGCCGACGTGCGGCGGGCCGTGAAGTGGTAGACGACGACCGCGACCGCGGCGACCAGCCGCAGGACGTCGAGGGCGACCAGGCGTGCGGGCGGGCCTGAGGAGGCGCGGGCGCCGACGGCTCGTGTCGGGGCGAGGACCACCCGACGACGGTAGGGCCGCACGGACCGTCCCGCAGGTCGAGCCGGGGGCCCGCGCGGGGACCGCCGTGCGACGACGTCAGGCCGAGAAGCCCGTGACCTGCCCGGTCGTGCGGGCGCGCAGCCGCTCACCCTTCGCGTCGGCCTGGGCCCGCAGGCCGTCCTGGAAGTCCACCATGGCGGCCCGCAGCCGCGCGGCGTCGGGGCCGGCTCCGGCCGCCAGCACCCGCACGGCCAGCAGGCCGGCGTTGCGCGCGCCACCGACCGAGACGGTGGCGACCGGGACGCCCGCGGGCATCTGGACGATCGACAGCAGCGAGTCCATGCCGTCGAGGTGCGCGAGCGGCACGGGCACGCCGATCACGGGCAGCGGCGTGACCGCGGCGAGCATGCCGGGCAGGTGCGCGGCGCCGCCGGCCCCCGCGACGAGCACCCGCAGGCCGCGCCCGGCGGCGTCGCGCCCGTACGCGACCATCTTGTCGGGCTGGCGGTGCGCCGAGACGACGTCGACCTCGACGGGCACGCCGAACTCGGCGAGCGCGTCGACCGCGGCCGACATCACGGGCCAGTCGGAGTCCGACCCCATGACCACACCGACGAGGGGTGCCTCGTTCATGCCGTGCCTCCGCTCTCGACGTGCTCGCCGCGCAGCCGCGCAGCCGCGGCGCGCGCGCGGGCGCGCACGTCGTCCAGGTCGTCGCCCGACACGTTGACGTGCCCGAGCTTGCGGCCCGGTCGGACCGCCTTGCCGTACAGGTGGACGCGTGCGCCGCTGTCGGCGCCGAGCACGTCCGCGAGCGCGTCGGTCGGGTCCGCGAGGGCGCTGCCGAGGACGTTCGCCATGACGGTCCACCGGGCCACGGGCGTCACGTCCCCGAGCGGCAGGTCGAGGACGGCGCGCAGGTGCTGCTCGAACTGGCTCGTGACCGCACCGTCGATCGTCCAGTGCCCGGAGTTGTGCGGCCGCATCGCGAGCTCGTTGACCAGCACACGCGGCCGACCCCCGGCACGGTCGCGGATCTCGAAGAGCTCGACGGCGAGCACGCCGGTGACGTCGAGCCCGTCGGCGACGGCACGCGCGACGGCTTCGGCCTCGGCGGCGGTCGCCGGGTCCAGGTCGGGAGCGGGTGCGACGACCTCGGCGCACACGCCGTCACGCTGGACCGACTCGACCACCGGCCACACCGCGCTCTCGCCCGACGGCGTCCGCGCGACCAGCACGGCGAGCTCGCGGTCGAACGGCACCAGCTCCTCGACGAGGACCGCGGGGCCGCTGCCGTCCGCGGCGGCCTCGCACCACGCGACCACGTCGTCCGGCAGCGGTCCCGCGTCGACGACGCGGACCCCCTTGCCGTCGTACCCGCCCCGTGCGGTCTTGACGACCGCACGCCCACCGGACGACCCGCGGAACGCCTCGAGGTCCTCGACGTCGAGCACGCGCGCCCAGCGCGGGCAGGGCACGCCCAGCGCCGTGAGCCGTTCGCGCATCACGACCTTGTCCTGCGCGTGCAGCAGCGCGCCCGGCCCCGGGCGGACCGGGACGCCGCGCGCGGCCACCGCGTCGAGCACGTGGCCGGGGACGTGCTCGTGCTCGAAGGTCAGCACGTCGGCACCGTCGGCGAGCGCCAGCACGGCTGCGGCGTCACCTGCCGCACCCACGGGCGCGTCGGCGACCGCCTGCGCGGCCGGCCCGTCCGCGGTCTCGACCAGGACGCGCAGGCGCAGCCCCAGGGCGGTGGCAGGACCCGCCATCATGCGGGCGAGCTGCCCGCCGCCGACGACGGCCACGGTCGGAGGTGTCACGGGCGCCGAGCCTAGCCGGTGCGACCGGCGTGGTCAGCGAGAGGTCACGGGACGGACGCCTGGACGACGCAGCCTCGGCCGCCGACGCTCAGGGCGCCGTCGGCCGCCGGCACGAACGCCGCGCGGCCCGCGGCGAGCGACAGGTCCTCGCCGGCGGCGGAGCGCAGCGCGACCTCCCCCTCGACGCACAGCACGACCCGGGGGCCGCCGCCGGGCAGCCGCACCGCGCCCGCGTCGCCGACCCGTGTCACCGAGAGCTCGAAGTCGTCGACCGGGACGTAGTAGACGTCCGTCGCGTCGTAGACGTGCTCGGGCGCGATGCGGATCGGCGGGGCGGCGACGCAGTCGACCGCCTTCAGCAGCTCGGGGATGTCGACGTGCTTGGAGGTCAGGCCGGCCCGCAGCACGTTGTCGGAGTTCGCCATGACCTCGACCGCGAAGCCGCCCAGGTACGCGTGGACCGCCCCCGCGGGGACGAACAGCGCCTCGCCCGGCCGGAGCGTGACGGGGTTGAGGAGCACGGCGGTGACGGCACCGGGGTCGCCGGGGTAGGCGCGCTCGAGCAGGTCCACCGCACCGTCGGTGCGCGGCGACGGCGAGCCCGTGGCGAGGCGTGCACGGAACTCGTCCGCGAGCTCGGCGACCTCGGCCGGCGTCGGACGGCTGTCGGGCCCGACGAGCCGGGTGAACGCCGCCTGCACACCGGTCGGCGTGGGGTCGTCCGTCACGGCACGGTGCAGGTCGCGCGCGACCGGGTGCTCCAGTCCGCGCAGGATCTCGGCCGTCCGTCGCGGGGCGCGGAACCCGACGAGCGCCTCGAACGTCGAGAGCGCGTACACCAGCTCAGGCTTGTGGTTGCGGTCGCGGTAGGACCGGTGGGGGTCGTCCAGGGGGACGCCGCGTGCGTCCTCTCGCTCGTACCCCTCCTGCGCGAGCTCGACGCTCGGGTGAACCTGCAGGGAGAGCGGTCGCGCGGCGGCGATCAGCTTGAGCAGGAAGGGGAGCTGGGGGCCGAACCGGGAGACCACGTCGCCGCCGAGCAGCGCCACGGGGTCACGCGTGATCGCGGCGTCGACCGGCTCGCCGTCGGGGCCGCCCAGGACCGACGGCGCCGAGGGGTGCCCACCGAACCACGCCTCCGCCACGGGGCGCCCGTCCGGCGCGAGGCCGAGGGCTTCCGGGATGGCGGTCGACGACCCCCAGGCATAGCCCTGAAAGGTCGGTTCGAGAGCCAGCACGTGCTCCTCCTCGTTCGCGCCGCGGTCACGTCGACGGCAGCCTAGCCCCGTGGCCGGTACCGGAGGCCCGGTCGACGAGCCGGGTCGCGGGCGGCGCGCACCTGCGCGATCAGCGACGCCTGTCGCGCCGCACGGAGACCACGGCGCCGCGCGGGAGCACCACGTCGGGACGCAACGACGCCGGGACGCCTGACAGGAAGAGCGCGAACACGGCCGGGCGGCGCTGCGCGAGCTCGAGCCGGCCACCGTCGGCGTTCGCCAGGTCGCGCGCGAGCGCGAGCCCGAGACCCGTGCCGGCCCCCGAGGTGACGTCGCGCTCGAAGATGCGGGACGCGAGGTCGTCGGGCACGCCCGCGCCCTCGTCGCCGACCTCGACCACCACCGCGTGGGACGACCCGCCGGCGCGCGCCCGCACCGTCGTGGTGCCGTCCCCGTGCTTGAGCGAGTTCTCGATGAGCGTCGCGAGCACCTGCGCGAGCGCGCCCGGGGTCGCGAGCACCTGCGTCGACGGGTCGACGTCGACCACGAGACGACGCCCGGCCGCCGCGAAGGTGGGCGCCCACTCCTCCTCCTGCTGGTGCACGACCTCGACGAGCGGCACCGCCTCGGTGGTGCCGCCCTGCGCGCGGCGCGAGCTGGCCAGCAGGTCGTCGACCACGCGCACGAGGCGCTCGACCTGCTCGAGGGAGATGCGCGCCTCCTCGCGGACCTCCTCCTCGCCCGCCGCGAGCATGATCTCCTCGAGCCGCATCGACAACGCGGTCAGCGGCGTGCGCAGCTGGTGCGACGCGTCGGACGCGAACTGCCGCTCGGCGGCGAGCCGGCCGGCCATGCGGTCGGCGCTGCGCGCGAGCTCGGCGGCCACGAGGTCGATCTCCTCGACGCCCGACGGCTCGAGCTGGGGCCGCACCTGCCCGGACCCCAGCTGCTCGGCGGACGCCGCGAGGTACACGAGCGGCGCGGCGAGCCGGTTGGCCTGCCAGATCGCCATCGCGATGCCCGCGGCGAACGCGACCACCGCCGCGACCACGACCAGGGCGATGACCTGCACCGACGGCCAGAAGACGTCCCACCAGGAGACGTACAGCAGGACGGTCGCGCCCGTGTCGGACGTGTCCTGGACCGTGAGCCGCCGCCCGTCGACCGCCGGACCGGCCCGGTACGTCTCGCCGTCGGCCGTGCGCACGACCACGGTCGCGGCGATGTCGCCGCCGCCGCCGGTGTACGGCTCGAGCATGCGGTTGGACAGCGCGATCTCGCGCTCGACGCGGAAGTCGACGGTCCGCGCGACCGAGACCGCGCGGACCTCGAGGTTGCGCACCTCGTTCTCGCGCACCAGCTGCGCCCCCAGGAAGGCCAGCGGGAAGCCGAGCAGCACGACCGCGACGGTCACCGCCGCGATGGTCGCCTGCAGGACCCGACGACGCACGTCAGACCTGGTCGAACGGGCCCGGTGGCGCGACCTCGGGCGCGGCGCCGCCGGTCTCGAAGCGGAAGCCCATGCCGCGCACGGTCGTCACGTAGCGCGGGGCGTTCGCGTCGTCGCCGAGCTTGCGCCGCAGCCACGACACGTGCATGTCGAGGGTCTTGGTCGACCCGGTCGGGTCGGAGCCCCACACCTCGCGCATGAGCGTCTCGCGCGCGACGACCGTGCCGGCCGCGGCCACGAGCACCCGCAGCAGGTCGAACTCCTTGGCGGTGAGGTGCAGCTCGCGCTCGCCCTGGAACGCGCGGTGCGCCGCGACGTCGACGCGCACGTCCTGCGCGTGCAGCTCGTCCTCGTCGGCCGGGTCGCCGACCGTGCGCCGCAGCAGCGCCCGCACGCGGGCGAGGAGCTCGGCGAGCCGGAACGGCTTGGTCACGTAGTCGTCGGCGCCCGCGTCGAGGCCCACGACGAGGTCGACCTCGTCCGCGCGGGCCGTCAGGACCAGGACCGGCGTCGTCAGCCCCTGCGCCCGGATCGCCCGGGCGACGTCGAGGCCGTCCATGTCGGGCAGCCCGAGGTCGAGGACGACGAGGTCGGCACCGGCCGCACCGTCGATCGCGCCTTGACCCGTTCCTTGCACGCGCACGTCGTAGCCTTCACGCCCCAGCGCGCGCGCCAAAGGCTCGGCAATCGCGGGGTCGTCCTCGGCCAGCAGCACCTGGGTCATTCCGCCATGCTAGGTCACGTACTCCCCTCTCCCGCCAGCCCCAGGTCCCCGACGCGCCGAGAGGATCCACGCCGCGACGCCGGCCGCGGCCCGCGTCGCCGCCGCGCCCGCTGCACCCGTGGACGGACGCCGCCCGGCCGCACGATCAGCCCGCGGGCGCACGACCGCGGCCGTGACGCCGCCTACGCTCGTGGGATGTCGTGGTGGGACCGGATGTGGCAGTGGGAGGACCAGCACCGCTTCGGCGTCGACCTCACGATGGCGGCCCTGCTCACGGTGGTCCTGGTGCCGCCGTCGATCGGGCTCGTGGCGAACCAGTTGTCGGACCTGCCCGCGTTCGTCGTCTCGCTGAGCACGTTCGGCATGGTCGTGCCGCTGGCCTGGCGCCGCACCCGCCCCGCGGCGTCCGTCGCGATCGTCTACACGTGCGCGCTGCTGCACCTGGTCGCGCGGGTCCCGATGGTCCCGACGGACTTCGTGGTGCCCTTCGCGCTGTACTCGGCCGCGCTGCACGGCCCGCGCTGGGCGCACCGCACCGCCATGGCGGGAGCACTCGTGGGGTCGGCGGTCCTGGGCGGCATGATCGGCATGCCGTACTCCCCCGGCATCGCCGTGTTCATCGCGATGTTCGCGGGCAGCCTGTTCCTCGTCGCGTGGGCGTTCGGTCTCGTCCGGCGCAGCCGTCGCGAGCACCTCGAGGCGCTCGTCGACCGCGCGCAGCGGCTCGAGGTCGAGCGCGACCAGCAGGCGATCATCGCCACGGCCGCCGAGCGCGCGCGCATCGCGCGCGAGATGCACGACATCGTGGCGCACAGCCTCTCGGTGATCATCGCGCAGTCCGACGGCGGCCGGTACGCGGCCGTGCACGACCCCGACGCGGCGACGCGCGCGCTCGGCACGATCGCCGAGACGGGCCGCGCCGCGCTGACCGACATGCGCCGCCTGCTGGGCGTGCTCCGCGAGGCCCCGGCACCCGCGACGGCGGGCGCCCCCGGCGTCCTGCCGACCGCGACCGCCGACGACGCGCCCGACGTGCGCGCCTCGACCGCCACCGTGACGCCCCAGCCCTCGGTCGAGGACGTCGAGCACCTCGTCGCGCAGATGCGCGCGAGCGGCATGCGCATCTCCCACGTGCGGCTGGGGCAGCCGCGCCACCTGCCGCCCGGAGCGGGGCTGACGATCTACCGGATCGCGCAGGAGTCCCTCACCAACATCCTCAAGCACGCTGGCCCCGACCCGTCCGTGACGGTCATGCTGCAGTGGCAGCCCACGGCCGTCGCGCTCGAGGTCAGCGACGACGGCCGCGGGGCGTCGGCCGGCACCGACGGGCTCGGGCAGGGGCTGCTCGGGATGCGCGAGCGCGCGACGATGTTCGGCGGCACCGTCACCGCGGGGCCCCGCCCCGGCGGCGGGTTCCGCGTGCGTGCGACGCTGCCCACACCCGGCGCGCCGGGCGAGCCCACCACGACACCTGCGGGAGGATCCCCCTCGTGAGCACCCCGAGCAGCGGCACCGTCCCGCCCGTCCGCGTCGCGCTCGTCGACGACCAGCAGCTCGTCCGCGCGGGCTTCCGCATGGTCATCGACTCGCAGCCCGACCTCGAGGTCGTCGTCGAGGCGGGTGACGGCGCGCAGGCCGTGCGCGCGCTGGACCCGGCGGCGCGCACCGCGACCGGGCCCGTCGACGTCGTGCTCATGGACGTCCGCATGCCCGCGATGGACGGCCTCGAGGCGACCGAGCGCATCGTGGCGAGGGCGACGCCCGAGCTGCCGGCCCCCAAGGTCATCGTGCTCACGACGTTCGACCTCGACGAGTACGTGCTCGCCGCGATCCGCGCCGGCGCGAGCGGCTTCCTGCTGAAGGACGCACCGCCCGAGGAGATGCTGGCGGCGATCCGGACCGTGCACCGCGGCGACGCCGTGATCGCGCCGTCGAGCACGCGCCGGCTCCTCGAGCACCTGGTCACGGCGCTGCCCGAGGACGAGGCGGCCGCGGCGGACCACCCCGCGCACCAGGCGGTCGCGCAGCTGACGGACCGCGAGCGCGAGGTGCTCGTGCTCATGGCGCGCGGCCGCTCGAACACCGAGATCGGGCAGGACCTGTACGTCGCCGAGGCGACGGTCAAGACGCACGTGGGCCGCATCCTCGCCAAGCTCGGCGCGCGCGACCGCGTGCAGGCGGTCGTCACCGCGTACGAGACCGGGCTGGTCCGGCCCGGGGCCTGACCCGCGGGGCCGCAGGTCCGCCCCCTGGTCGCACTGCCCGTGCGGCCGTGGGATGACGGGGTCGGCCGCAGGACCCACCCACGGCGGGACGCGCCTCGGGGTCGTCGGACGCGAGGCTGGGTGCACACCTTCGAGACAGGAGCACCCCGTTGGACACCTCCGCCCCCCGCCCGCTCGACCGACCGGCCGACGGCACCCCCGCGTCCCGCGCCCGTGCGCTCACCAAGGTCTACGGGTCCGGCGCGTCGGCCGTGCGTGCGCTCGACGGCGTCGACGTCGACTTCGCCACGGGCGCGTTCACCGCGATCATGGGCCCGTCGGGCTCGGGCAAGTCCACGCTCATGCACCTGATGGCGGGGCTCGACGACGCGACGTCCGGCACGGTGCACCTCGGGCAGACCGAGATCACGTCGCTCAACGACGACGCGCTGACGCGCCTGCGCCGCGACCGCGTGGGCTTCGTCTTCCAGTCGTTCAACCTGCTGCCCATGCTCACTGCCGAGCAGAACATCGTGCTGCCGCTCGACCTGGCGGGCCGCAAGCCCGACAAGGCGTGGTTCGACACGCTCGTCGCGACCCTCGGGCTGCAGCAGCGGCTCACGCACCGGCCGAGCGAGCTGTCCGGCGGTCAGCAGCAGCGCGTCGCGATCGCGCGCGCGCTGATCACGCAGCCCGAGGTCGTGTTCGCGGACGAGCCGACCGGCAACCTCGACTCCCGCTCGGGCGCCGAGGTGCTGAGCTTCCTGCGCCGCTCGGTGCGCGAGCTGGGCCGCACGATCATCATGGTGACGCACGACCCGACGGCCGCCGCGTACGCCGACCGCGTGCTCCTGCTCGCCGACGGCCGCATCGCCGGCGACATCGCCGACCCGACGCCCGAGTCGGTGCTCGCGGGCCTCGAGGGCCTGCGCGTGCTCGAGGCGCCGGCCGGCACGCCGACCGGCGCGACCCCCGTGGTCCAGGCCCCCGCGGGGGGGCTGCGCTGATGCTGCGCCTCACCCTCGCCCAGATGCGGCGGAGCCTGCCCCGGCTCGTCGCGGCGGGCATCGCCATCGTGCTCGGCTCGGCGTTCGTGACCGCGACGCTCGCGGCCGGCGACGCGATCACGCGTGGCGGGTACGACTCGATCACGGCGCGGTACGGCACGGCGGACCTCGTGCTGCTGTCGGACTCCGGTGAGCTGACCGGTGCGGCGGAGCGCGTGCGCGACGTCCCCGGCGTCCGCGCCGCCGACCCGCTGCTCGCGAGCTGGGCGCGCTTCGAGAGCGGCCGCCGCACGGCCTCGCAGACCGTCGTGCCCGCACCCTCCGACCCCGGGCTCGCGTCGGTCGAGGTCGTCGACGGCCGCGCACCCGCGGCGCCCGGTGAGGTCGCGATCCCCGCACCGACCGCGGAGCGCCTCGGCGTCGGCGTCGGCGACACCCTGACCACGAGCTGGACGGTGTGGCCAGAGACCGCCGACACGGTCGACGCCGCCGGGACGGACGAGCCGCAGACCGACCCGGAGCCCGTCGACATGACGGCCGAGCTCACGCTCGTCGGACTGGTCGACGACCCGCGCGGGGCGTGGGCGGGCTACGGCGGCGCCGGGCTCGCGACGTTCGAGGACATCGCGCGCTGGAACGGCGCGGACGACCCGTCGGAGCTCGCGGTCATGGGCATGACCGTGGCCGTCGACGGCGACGTCGAGCAGGTGCGCACGGCGCTCGCGAGCGCGTTCCCGGACGGCGAGGTGCTGACGCGGGACGAGGCGGCCGAGAAGACCGTCAAGGAGTACACGGGCGGCGGCAACGCCATCATGATGCTCGTGCTCGGCTTCGCGGCGGTCGCGCTGCTGGTCGCGGCCCTGGTCATCTCGAACACGTTCCAGGTGCTCGTCGCGCAGCGCACGCGCATGCTCGCGCTGCTGCGGTGCGTCGGCGCGCGCCGCGGGCAGCTGCGCACGTCGGTGCTCCTCGAGGCCGCGATCCTCGGGGTCGCGGCGAGCGCGACCGGCGTGCTGCTGGGTCTCGGGCTCGCGCAGGGCGCGCTGTCGCTGCTGGCCCGCTCGCAGGGCGGTGTCCCGCTGCCCACGACCGCGCACCCGACGGTCGCGAACGTGCTGCTGCCGATCCTGGTGGGCACGCTGGTCACCGTGGGCGCGGCGTTCGTGCCGGCGCGTGCCGCGACCCGTGTCGCCCCCGTCGCCGCGCTGCGCCCGGCCGACGCGCCGAGCGTGCGGGCGCGCCCGGGCAGGATCCGGTTCGGCTTCTCGCTGCTGCTCACCGTGGGCGGCCTGGGTGCGCTCGTGGGCGCGGTCCTGCTCGCGCGCAAGGGCATCGGCGTCGACAGCATGCTGCCGCTGGCCGTCGGCGTGCTCGGCGGTGCGACGTCGTTCGTCGGGCTGCTGGTCGGTGCGGCGCTGTGGATCCCGAAGGTCGTGTCGGCCGTCGGCCGGCCCGTCGCCAGGATCTCGACGAGCGCGCGGCTCGCCGCCGCCAACACCGTGCGCAACCCGCGCCGGACCGCCGCGACCAGCACCGCGCTGGTCATCGGCGTGACGCTCGTGGTGATGATGACCACGGGCGCGACGTCGGCGCAGGTCTCGCTCGCGCGCGAGTTCGACGAGCGCGGGCCCGTCGACCTCGTGGTGCAGGGCTCCGACGGCGAGGCGTTCCCCGAGGACATGGTGCGCAAGATCGCCGAGGTCGACGGGGTCGCCGAGGTCGTGCCGACGCGCAGCGCGGTCGTCCAGAGCGAGAAGGAGGCGCCCGTGCAGGCGTTCGTGGTCGACGCGAGCGCGGCGCACCTGCTGCGGGACGCCCCCGCGGCCGACGCGATCGCCGCGGGCCGCAGCGTCGTGCCGGCGTGGTTCGCGGACGCGACCGGGTCCTCGGCGACCATGACGGGCCCGGGCGGCAGGACGCAGACCGTCCCGGTGACGACGCGCGGGGTCGACGACCTGCTGCTGACGCCCGAGGCGGCCGACCTCGTGGGGCTTCCGGACGCGGCGAGCTCGGTGCTCGTGCGGCTGTCCCCGGGTGCGGACGCCGCGCGGACGATGCTCGACGTGAACGACCTGCTCGTCGAGCAGGACGTGGTGCTGACGAGCTCGGCCGCGGAGCGCCAGAGCAACGAGCAGATCATCGAGGTGACGCTCGCGGTCGTCATCGGACTGCTGGGCGTCGCGGTGATCATCGCGCTCGTCGGCGTCGCGAACACGCTGTCGCTGTCGGTGATCGAGCGCCGCCGGGAGTCGGCGACGCTGCGTGCCGTGGGCCTGTCGCGACGCGGGCTGCGCTGGATGCTCGCGACCGAGGGCATGCTCATCGCGGGTGTCGGTGCACTCATCGGCACGGTGCTCGGTCTGCTCTACGGCTGGGCGGGGGCCGCGACGGTGTTCGGCGAGTTCGGCGACCTGCGCCTGCACGTCCCGTGGGCGCACGTGGCCGTGGTCATGGTCGTCGCGCTGCTGGCGGGGCTCGTGGCCTCGGCGCTGCCGGCGCGGTCGGCCGCGCGGACGCCTCCCGTGGCGGCCCTCGGCGTCGACTGAGGGTCCGGTGCCGCGACGGGTGGAGGGCCCTGCGCGGCACCGAACCGACCACGGCCCGGTGCGGGAAGACGTCGTCCACGTCGTCCCGCACCGGGCCGTGGTGCGTCACGCCGCGCGCGCGACGCTGGCGACGTGCGCCTCTCGCTGTCCTCGCCCCTCGACGGCCCCGACGAGCTCGACGTCGACGTCCTGCCCGGTCTGCCGCTGGACGACCTGCGACGCCACCTCGCGGTGCTCACGGGCGACGCCGGGTGGGCGGGCCCCGGGGTCGCGCTGACGGTGGACGGCCACGCGCTCGCCGACGACCACCCCGTCGGCGCCCCGCCGCTGCTGCCCGGCGCGCGGCTCGCCCGTGGGCACGACCCGCGCGCGGCCTCCGACGGGCTGGCCGAGGCCGTCGCCGCCGACGCGCACGTCGCGGTCGTCGCCGGGCCCGACGCGGGTCGCGTGCTCGCACTGCCCGACGGCGCGCAGATCGCGGTCCGCGGCCCGCACGGCCCGAGCACGCCGGGCCGACGGCACACCTGGCGGACGCCCCCCGGCCCGGGCGCCACCCTGGTCGTCGACGACCCGACGCTCACCGGCCTGGTGCTGCGGGTCCGCCGTCGCGGGCGTCGCGTCAGGGTCCGCACCCGTCGTGGTCCGCGCCCGCGCGGGGACGTGACGACGCTCGGTGCGTCGACGCGCCCGTCGGCGCGGCGGCTGCCGGGACCGCCGGGCGGCGCGGCGTGGCGCGCCGACCGCCCGCTCCGCGTGGGGGCGTCGGTCCTCGAGGTCCGCGGACCGGGCGTGGCGCCGCCGCCGGGCCGCCGCCGGCGGCTCCCCCCGTGGGCCTGGACCACCGTCGCCTCGACCGCCGGTGCGGTCGGCCTCGCGGTGGCCATGCGTCAGCCGCTGCTGCTCCTCACGGCGGGCGTCGGGCTGCTCGCGCTCGTCGCGGCCCTGCGGACGCCGGACGCGCCGCGCGGTGACCGCGGCGGCACGGACGACGACACGGAGGATGGCGCGCCCCCGGCGCACGCTGCCGACGAGAGCCGCCCCGCACGGGACGTGGCCGCGCTGCGCGTCGCGACGGCGGCCGCGGTGCGCGGCCGCCCCGCCCCCGTGCCCGGCGACCGCCGCTCGTGGCCGGCCGACCGCGCGATCGCGCTGGTCGGGCCACGCGCGGCGGCACTGGCGACCGCGCGCGCCCTGGTGCTGCGCAGCCTGGGGGCCGCGACGAGCACCTCGCTCGTCCTGCGCGGTCCCGCCGGGTCTGCCCCGGGTGACGACTGGGCCTGGGCCCGCTGGTGGTACCCGTCGCACGACCTCCCCCGTCCCGATGCGGACGCCCTCGTCGTCGTCGACGGCGCGGGCCGCGACCTCGCGGGGTGGTGGGCGTCGACCGGACCGCGCACCCTGCTGCTCCTGGTCGTGCCTCCGGGCGAGCGGGTCCCCGCCTGGGTGCCGACGGTCGTCGCCCTGCCGTCGCGCCCGCACGCGTGCGACGACGCGCGACGGCGGCGAGCGCCCCGACCGGCGGCGTGCGTCGAGCCGGGCGTGGAGGGGGTCTCGCGCGGGGTCGCCGACGCGCAGGCGCGTGCGGCCGCCGCGCTGGCGTGGCGGAGCGCGGCGGCCGGGCGGACCGTCGGGCCCGACGACGGGTCCCTGACGGCCGGGCCCCCGGTGGCACCGCACGACGACGGGGCGGCCCCCGTGCTCGGCGCGCTGCCGGGCCTGCCCGCCGCGACCGCCGACGCCGTGTCGAGCGCCTGGCTCCGCGGCGCCCGCCGGCACCGCCCGGTCGCGAGCGTCGGCGTCGACCCGGGGGCGCCCGCCGCGGGACCGGTCCGGCTCGACCTGATGCGCGACGGGCCGCACGTGCTCGTCGCGGGCACCACGGGGTCGGGCAAGTCCGAGCTGCTCACGACGCTCACGCTCGCGCTCGCGCTGACGCACCCGCCGGAGCGCCTCGCCCTCCTCCTGGTGGACTTCAAGGGCGGCACCGGGCTGGGCCCGCTCGCGGGTCTGCCGCACGTCGTGGACCACGTCCACGACCTCGACGTCGCGTCCGCACGCCGCACCCTCGCGGGCCTGCGCGCCGAGGTGCGTCGCCGCGAGCAGCTCCTCGCGGCGTCCGGGCGCACCGACGTCGCCGACCTCGACCCGGCCGACCCGGCGACACCCGGCCGCCTCGTCGTCGTCGTCGACGAGCTCCGCGCGCTCGTCGACGACCTGCCCGAGGCGGGAGCCGCGCTCGCCCGCCTCGCCGCGCAGGGCCGCGCGCTCGGCGTGCACCTCGTGCTCGCGACGCAGCGTCCCGCCGGTGCCGTCCCTGCCGACCTGCGGGCCAACGTCAACCTGCGGATCGCGCTGCGCGTCGCGGACGAGGCCGACTCGCGCGACGCGCTCGGCGTCCCCGACGCCGCCGCCCTGGACCCGGCGGCGCCCGGCCGGGCGCTGCTGCGCGTCGGCCGGCGTCCCGCCGTCGCGGTCCAGGTCGCGCGTGCGCGGCACGGTCGCGCGCCGGCACCGGTCCGGCTGGCCGGTCGCCCGGGCGGCACGTGGCGACCCGACGCCGCCCCGGGCGCCGTCGACGACGTCGCGGCCTGGGTCGCCGCGTGCCGCGCGGCGGCCGGGGAGCGCGGGCCCGGCGTGCCGTGGACCCCGGCGCTGCCCCGGCACCTGCCGGCCGACGCCGTGGGTGCGCCCGCGCGCGACGACGGGCTGCTCGTCGCGGTCGCCGACCTGCCCGACGAGCAGCGCCGTGCCGAGGTCCGCTGGCGGCTCGACGCCGGGCCGCTGCTCGTGCTGGGCGGGCCCCGGTCGGGCCGCTCCACCACGCTGCTCACGGCCGGCACGCACGCGCTGCACGCCGGCGCCTACGTGCACGCCGTCGGGCTCCCCGACCGCGCCGTCGCGGGCCTGCACGCGGCCGCGGCCGGAGCCCTCGGCACCGTCCTGCCCCTGGACGACCTGCACCGCTGCCTGCTGCTGCTCGACCGGCTCGCGCACCCGCACGAGCCGGCGGGAGCGCCGCAGGTGCTCCTGCTCGACGGCCTCGACGTCCTCCTCGAGGACCTCGCCAGGCACGCCCGCGGGCTCGGCGCCGACCTGCTGGCCGCCCTCCTGCGGCGCCCGCCCGCGGGCGTGCACGTCGCCGCGGCGGGGCCGGTCGTCGCGGCGCTCACCCGCCTGCTGGGCACGTTCCCGACCCGGCTCGTCCTGCCCGTCGCCGACCCGGCCCTCGACCCGCAGGCGGGCGTGCCCGCTGACCTGACGGGGCCGCGCACGTGCGCCGGCCGCGCGATCGCGTCCACGCCGACCGGGACGGCCGTCGCCCACGTGGTGACGCCGTCGCGGACGCCGGTGCCGCACGACCACGCGCGCGCGGCACCCCTGCGGATCGCCCTCCTTCCCGAACGGTCGCTCGCACCGGCCGGGGCGTGCGACCGCCGGCTGGGCACGGGTGGGGACGGCGGCGCACCGGTCCTCGTCGACGGCACGCGGCCGCTGCTCGTGGCGGGACCGCCCGGCAGCGGCCGCACCACCACGCTGCTCACGCGGGCGCTCGCCGCCGCCCGAGGCGGCGAGCGGGTCCTCCTCGTCGCGACGCGCGGGCCCGACGCGGCAGCACCGCCCGACCACCCGGGCCCGGTGGAGGCGCCGCGGTGCGTGCCGGCGGACGCGTCGCCCGTCCGTACGGTCGGGCCCGACGCCCTCGCGGACCTGCTCGACGACCCCGGGGGCAGCACGACGGGCGGACCGCTGCTCGTCGTCGACGACCTCGACGAGCTGGAGCGCCTCGCACCCGAGGCCGCCGCGGGCGTCGAGCGCGCGCTGCGCTCGGGGCGGCCCCGCGTCGCCGCGGTCGCGACCACCACCGAGCACGCCGCGACCGCGTTCCGCGGGGTCGTGCCCGCGGTGCTGCGGCACGGTCAGGTGCTCGTCCTCGACCCGCACGGCCCGGCCGCGGCCGACCTGCTCGGCGCGGGGTCCGCGCTGCACAGGGACCCGGGCGTGCGGGTCCCGGGCCGAGGCGTGCTGCGACGCGACCGCAGGCTCGTCCGCGTCCAGGTCGACGACCACCCGCGCACGTCCTGAGCGGACGCGTCACGGGCCGCCGGCCGAGACGCCTCGGTCCGTGCGCCTCAGTCCGTGCGCCGCCCCGTGGACGACGTCGCGGCGACGACGGAGGGGACGAGCAGCGCAGCACCGACGACGACGGCGACGACGACGGGCACGAGCGCGAGCGCTCCCCCGCCGGCACGCCACCAGGTGGTCGCGGCCACCACGACGAACAGCTGGACCGTGAGCACCGGTCCGCGGGGCCAGCGACGCCCGCCCCAGAGCCCGCGGGCAGCACCGACGAGCAGCGCGGCCGCCCCCAGCGCGAGGAGGACGAGGAACAGGACGGAGCCGACGTCGCCCCCGCCACCCAGCGACACGACGCCGACGACGGCCGCCGCCCCGAGCGCGAGCGCCTCGAGGAGCACGAGGCCGCACGCGACGACGAGCAACGGGGGACGCGACGACGACGGAGGCGTGGGCATGCGACGACCCTAGGACGTCGCACCTCGGACGTCGGTCGTCGGACCCGGGTGCGGCGGTCCGGCTCGCACCTGCGCAGCCCCACGACCCGCTCGCGCGGGCCCGCGGCGGGCCTCCAGGAGCGCGCACGCCACGACGCGGCGGGGCCATACCAGATCCGGCACGCCCGCCCGACCACACGTCTCGACGACGCGACCGGGAAAGACGTCCCGGGTCTCGCGTGAACCACGTCACGATCACTCGGGCACGCCTGCGGCCGACCACGCGCGGGCGACCCGGGACGGCGGCGTCGAGGTGACGGCGGGGTGAACGACACAGCGATCTCCCAGGTCACGGGCCTGGACCGGGACGAGTGGCTCTGACCTGGACGTTCGGCCGAGTTCGGCGCGCCGTCACGGCGCGCCCTCGCGACGGGTCACAGCCCGACGACGCGAGAATGTGACCAACGCCTCAGAGGTCACGATGATGAAACGTTGCCGTAACCCTTGTGCGTCGACGGCACCCGGTGTGACGCTTGAGCAAGCACGTTCCCCCCACCACTGACTCCATGCCTGCGGCCGCGCGCTCCCTCGGGGCGCGCCGGGCAGGCGTGCGCCCAAGGAGATCCCATGGACTGGCGCCACCGCGCAGCCTGCCTCGACGAGGACCCCGAGCTCTTCTTCCCGATCGGCAACACCGGTCCGGCCCTCCAGCAGATCGAGGAGGCCAAGGCCGTGTGCCGCCGGTGCGACGTCGTCGACACGTGCCTGAAGTGGGCGATCGAGACCGGTCAGGACGCCGGCGTCTGGGGCGGCCTGTCTGAGGACGAGCGCCGCGCGCTCAAGCGCCGCACCGCGCGCCAGCGCCGCGCCGGCTGACCGTCGCACCGGCGTCGCGCCCCCGCGACGCACCCCCCGCACCACCGACAGGGCCGACCGTTCGCGGCGGCCCTGTCGTCGTCCCGGCGCACGGACGGGCACCGGGCCGGGACGACCGCCCGCGACGGCTCGCACCACGCTCGGCCGTCAGGGCACCTGGCCGTCAGGGCACCTGATCGTGCGGGACCGCCCGGCCGCTCCCCCTTCCGCAGCCCGCGGTCGACCACGACCTCCCGGTCAGGCGACCGTCGCCGCGTCCCGCCCCTGCCGCAGCACGGCCTCGATGACGACCGACGTGCCGCCGCTGTCACCCGACCGCCACACGATCGAGCCGCCCAGCTCGTTGCGGACCAGCGTCGACACGATCTGCGTGCCCAGCCCGGTGCCGGCGCCCTTGCCCTCGGGCAGGCCCGCGCCGTCGTCGACCACCTCGACCCGCAGGCGGTTGCCCTCGCGTTCGACGACGATCTCGACCGTGCCCTGCTCGCGCCCGGCCAGACCGTGCTCGACCGCGTTCGTCACGAGCTCGGTGAGCACGAGCGCGAGCGCGGTGGCGTCCTCGGCCGGCACCGCGCCGAACGAGCCGCGCACCGTGGTGCGGACGTGCGCCCCCGCGGTCGCGACGTCCGCCGCGAGCCGCAGGCTCCGCCCGACGAGGTCGTCGAACGGCACGCTCTCGTCGAGCGTCTGCGACAGGGTCTCGTGCACCAGCGCGATGGTCGCGACGCGTCGCATGGCCTCGGCGAGCGCGTCACGCGCCTCGGGCGAGCTCATGCGGCGCGACTGCAGCCGCAGCAGCGCCGCCACCGTCTGGAGGTTGTTCTTCACGCGGTGGTGGATCTCACGGATCGTCGCGTCCTTGGTGATGAGCTCGCGCTCGCGCCGCCGCAGCTCCGAGACGTCGCGGCACAGCAGGACCGCGCCGGTGCGCTGGGCACCCTCGGTGAGCGGCACGGCACGCAGGGACAGCGCGACGCCGCGCGCCTCGACGTCGACGCGCCACGGCGCCCGCCCCATGAGCACGAGCGGCATCGACTCGTCGACCGTCGCGTCCTGCTCGATGAGGTCCGACGTCACCTCGACGAGCGACCGCCCGACGAGGTCGCCGAGCGCCCCCAGCCGGTGGAAGCACGACAGCGCGTTGGGGCTCGCGTACAGCACCTCACCCTCGGCGTTGAGGCGCACGAGCCCGTCGCCGACGCGCGGCGCGCCGCGGCGCGGACCGGTCGGCGCGTCGGGCGACGGGAACTCGCCCCGCGCGATCATGCCCACGAGGTCGTCGGCGGCCTCCACGTAGTTGAGCTCGAGGCGCGAGGGCGTGCGGGCGCCGCCGAGGTTCGTCTGCCGCGCGAGCACCGCGATCGCCCGGCCGCCGCGCACGACGGGCACGGCCTCCTCGCGCACCGCGTAGGAGCCGAACCAGCGCGGCTCGCGCGAGCGCTGCGGGACCCGCTCGTCCAGGGCGCGTCGCAGCTGCGCACGCTGCCCCTCGGGCGGGTGCGAGCCGACCACGTCGTCGTAGTGCACGGTGGCACCCGTCGACGGGCGGCACTGGGCGATCGCCACGAAGTCGTCGTCGGTCGTGGGCAGCCACAGCACCAGGTCGGCGAAGGCCAGGTCGGACACGACCTGCCAGTCGCCGACCAGGAGGTGCAGCCACTCGAGGTCGGCGGGCTCGAGCGCACCGTGGCGCGCGACCAGGTCGCTCAGCGTGGACACGCGCACCAGGGTACGCAGCGACGGCTAGGCTCGACGCGACGGGTCCACACCGCGGCGACGCACCGGGGGACGGCCACGGCTCGACCCGTCGAGGGGTCCGCGCCGTCGCGCGGCACCGTCACCATCGGCCCGGGGAGCCCGCGGTGCACCTGCACGTGACCATCGACCTGCCCACCGACGCGCACGGCGCCGCGCGCCTGCTCGCCGACCCGGCCTACGTCGCCGCCAAGGTCCGCGAGGCGGGCGCGGTCGACCAGCACGTGGACGTGACCGGCACGGTCGACGGCGCGTTCACCGTGACGACCCGCCGCCAGCTGCCCACGGGTCAGATCCCCGCGCACCTGCGGGCGTTCGTGGGCGACCGGATCGACGTGCGCCAGGTCGAGGCCTGGGAGGCGGCCCACGAGGACGGCGCGCGGGCGGGCACGGTGGTCGTCGAGATCGCGGGCGCACCGGTGCGCGTCACCGGCCGCACGACGCTCGAGCCCGTGGCACCGGGCACGAGCCGGGTCGTCTACGACGGCGAGGTGCGTGCCGCGGTGCCGTTGTTCGCGGCGGCCGTCGAGGAGGCCGCGGGGGGCGCCGTGCGCGCCGCGCTGGCGACCGAGCAGGCCGTCGCGGCGCGGTGGCTGAGCGGTGCCGACGGCCACGCGCAGACCACCTGAGCGGACGACCCCCGAGCGCCCCGCCGGCGAAGGTCACGAACGGCTGAACGCCGTAACGATTGGGTAACGTGGGAGTCGTGGGAAATCGCTGTGACCAGCGACGACGCTCAGGTGGAACCGCTACCACGACCTTGACGCGATCCCCGCTCCTTGACACCTGACCATCTGGCGCAGCAAGGTGTCCCGCAGTGCGTGGGAACGCTCCCGCAATCACGGCGAGAGCGCACCCACGACGGGGCCGACCACCCCACGCACGATGCCCGACGTCGACGACGCGCGGCACCGGGCGGATCGACGTACGGCGGTGTCGCCGTCCGACTGACAAGGGAGTCACAGTGCGCAAGACCACACGCAGGACGTGGGCGCTCGCAGCGGGTGTCATGAGCGTCTCGCTGCTCGCGACCGCCTGCTCCAACGACGGCGGTTCCACCGACGGCGGTTCGACCGACGCCGACGGCAAGGTGACCATCACCGTCGCGACGTTCAACGACTTCGGCTACACCGACGAGCTGCTCGCCGAGTACACCGAGGCGAACCCGAACGTCGTCGTCAAGCAGACGCGGGCCGCGAAGTCCGAGGACGCCCGCACCAACCTCACGACGAAGCTCGCGGCCGGTGGCTCGGGCCTCGCCGACATCGAGGCCATCGAGGTCGACTGGCTGCCCGAGCTCGTCCAGAGCTCCGACGCCTTCGCCGACCTCACGGACTCGGCCGTCGAGGGCCGCTGGGAGGACTGGAAGGTCAAGGCCGCGACGACGGCCGACGGCAAGCTCATCGGCTACGGCACGGACATCGGCCCGGAGGGCATCTGCTACCGCGCCGACCTGTTCGAGGCCGCGGGCCTGCCCTCGGACCGCGAGTCGGTCAAGGAGCTCCTCGGCGGCGACAACGCCACGTGGGACAGCTACTTCGCGGCCGGTCGCGAGTTCAAGTCGAAGTCCCCCGACGTCGCCTGGTTCGACTCGGCGTCGTCCATCTACCAGGGCATGGTCAACCAGCTGGAGAACGCGTACGAGGAGAGCGACGGCACGCCGAAGCCCCTCGCGGACAACGCGGACGTCAAGAAGCTGTACGAGGCCACGCTCAACGCCTCGGCCGACCTCTCGGCGCACCTCGGCCAGTGGTCGGGCGACTGGGACGCCGCGTTCCAGAAGAACGGCTTCGCGACCATGCTGTGCCCCGCCTGGATGACCGGTCCCATCGAGGAGCGTGCCGGCGGCATCACCGGCTGGGACGTCGCCGACGTCTTCCCCGGCGGCGGCGGCAACTGGGGCGGTTCGTACCTGACGGTCCCGTCGACGGGCAAGAACGTCGACGAGGCCAAGAAGGTCGCCGAGTGGCTGACCTCGCCCGAGACGCAGATCAAGGCGTTCCTCAACGCGGGCACCTTCCCGAGCCAGGTCGAGGCCTGGGACTCGGCGGACCTGACGGCCGCGACGAACGACTTCTTCAACAACGCGCCGGTCGGTGAGATCTTCGCCAAGCGTGCCGCGGCGATCGACGTCACGCCGTTCAAGGGCCCGAACTACTTCCAGATCCACCAGACGGTCGGCGACGCGCTGAACCGGGTCGACATCGACAAGTCGGAGTCGATCGAGCAGGGCTGGACGAGCGCGGTCCAGGCGTACGACAACCTGGGTCTGTGACCCACCGGGCCGGCCGGGGACCTGAGACACGGTCCCCGGCCGGCCCTCCGGTGTGACCGCACGGTCCGCCATCTGACGTCCGAGGGTCTGCGGGCACGACGCGACCCTGAGCCCCCGCACGCGGGTCACCACCCCCACGAGGTCCGTCATGTCCGTCAAGTCACCGGCGCCCGAGCGCATCGCGCCCGCGGGCACCCCCCGCGCGCCGCGCCGGGTCGGCTTCTCCCAGCGGCTGTCCCGCTGGGACGTCAAGCTGTCCCCGTACCTCTACATCTCGCCGTTCTTCATCCTGTTCGCCATCACGGGCCTCTTCCCGCTGGTCTACACGGCGTACGTCTCGCTCCACCAGTGGTCGCTGCTGGGCGGGCAGGGCGACTACATCGGGTTCCAGAACTTCACCGACATCTTCGCGCAGCCGGCCTTCTGGCGGTCGCTGCGCAACACGTTCTCGATCTTCCTGCTGTCCTCGGTGCCGCAGGTGCTCGTCGCGATCGTCATCGCCGCCCTGCTGGACCAGAACCTGCGCGCCAAGACGTTCTGGCGCATGGGCGTGCTGCTGCCCTACGTGGTCGCGCCGGTCGCCGTCGGCCTCATCTTCGGCCGCATGTTCGCCGACCAGTCGGGTCTCATCAACGGTGCCCTCGGGTTCTTCGGCATCGAACCCATCCGCTGGCACGTCGACGCGCTCGCGAGCCACGTCGCGATCGCCTCGATGGTCAACTTCCGGTGGACCGGCTACAACGCACTGATCTTCCTCGCCGCGATGCAGGCCGTGCCGCGCGAGCTCTACGAGGCGGCGATCATCGACGGCGCCGGCCGCGTGCGCCAGTTCTTCTCGATCACGATCCCGCAGATCCGCGCCACGATCATCTTCGTCGTCCTGACGTCGACCATCGGCGGCCTGCAGATCTTCGACGAGCCCCGCGTCTTCGACGAGGCGGGCCGCGGCGGGTCCTCCCAGCAGTGGATGACCACCACGCTCTACCTGTACGACGTCGGCTGGGGCACGCAGCGGAACCTGGGACGCGCCGCGGCGGTCGCCTGGCTCCTGTTCCTCATCGTCGTCGTGATCGGCTTCATCAACTTCGCGATCACCAACCGGATCTCGACGTCGGGTGCCGACCGCACCACCACGCGCACCCGTCGCCAGCGACGCGCTGCCGCCCGTTCCTCGAGGAGGTCCGCATGAGCTCCGTCCCCACGACCCGCCAGACGGCGGGCGCCGGCGCCGCGCGTGCAGCCGCCCGTCGGGCCGGCCGCAGCAAGGTCGGCGGGTACGACCGCCGTCCCGGCGTCGTCACGTACGTCCTGCTCGGGGTGGCCGTGCTCATCGGCCTCGGGCCGCTGTACTACACGCTGCTGCTCGGCTCGTCGGACCCGGTCGCGATCGCGCAGAGCTCGCTGCCGCAGCTGCTGCCGGACGCGAGCCTGTTCGAGAACTTCTCGAAGGTCATCAACTCCGACGCGTTCGACTTCTGGAAGGCGTTCGGCAACTCGCTGATCATCGCGCTCTTCACGTCCGCGACGACGGTGCTGTTCTCGACGCTCGCGGGCTTCTCGTTCGCGAAGCTGACGTTCAAGGGCCGCCGACCGCTGCTCGTCTTCGTCATCGCGACGATGGCCGTGCCGACCCAGCTCGGCGTCATCCCGCTGTACATCATCATGGCGAAGATCGGCTGGATCGGGACCCTGCAGGCGGTCATCGTGCCGGCGCTGGTCACCGCGTTCGGCGTGTTCTGGATGACGCAGTACCTCGAGGAGGCGCTGCCCTACGAGCTCATCGAGGCCGCGCGCGTCGACGGTGCGTCGATGTTCCGGACGTTCTGGTCGATCGCCATGCCGGCGGCCCGCCCGGCCGCCGCGATGCTCGCGCTGTTCACGTTCGTCACGCAGTGGACCAACTTCTTCTGGCCGTCGATCGTGCTCAACCAGAGCAACCCGACGCTGCCCGTCGCGGTCCGCCTGCTGCAGGCGAACTACTTCGTGGACTACTCGCTGGTCATGGCGGGCGTCTTCCTCATCACGCTGCCGCTGATCATCCTGTTCGTCTTCGCCGGCCGCCAGCTCGTGGCAGGCATCATGGCGGGCGCCGTCAAGGGCTGAGCCCGACCCGGCCCGGGGCGCTTCCCACGCTCGCCCCGGGCCGGGAGGTAATCTCACGCGTGCGTCACCGCGCGCGAAGCGTGACAGTGCACAGGCACCGTCGCCTGGCAGCAACAGGAGGAAGACCTCGGTGGTCAACAACCTCGGCACGCGGGGCGAGTCGCACCGTCCCGCCGCTCCCACGCTGGAGCAGGTCGCGGAACGCGCAGGCGTCTCGCGCTCCACCGCGTCCCGCGCCATCAACGGTGGCCTGCGGGTCTCCCCCGAGGCGCTCTCGGCCGTCGAGGCCGCCGTCGCCGACCTCGGCTACACCCCCAACCGCGCCGCACGCTCCCTCGTCACGCGACGCACGGACTCGATCGCGCTCGTGGTCCCCGAGCCCGACGAGCGCGTGCTCTCCGACCCGTTCTTCGCGGGCACCCTCAACGGGCTGAGCACCTCGCTCGCGGACTCCGACATCCAGGTCGTCCTCGTCATCGCCCGCCCGGGCGAGAGCGAGCGCACCATCCGCTACCTGCGCAACGGCCACGTCGACGGCGCGATCGTGGTGTCGCACCACCGCGACGACGAGCTCGACCGCGCGCTGCTCGCGTCCGCCGTGCCGAACGTGTTCGTCGGACGCCCGCTGTCGGCGCCGGACGAGCACGTGCAGTACGTCGACACCGACAACACCGAGGGCGGACGCCTCGCGACGCAGCACCTCGTCGACCGCGGCTGCCGTCGCATCGGCACGATCGCCGGTCCGCAGGACATGTCCGCCGGCATCGACCGCCTCGCGGGCTGGCGGCAGGCGATGTCCGCGGCCGGGCTCGACCAGTCCGCCGTGGTGCACGGCGACTTCACGATCGCCTCCGGCGCCACCGCGGCACGCGAGCTGCTGGCGGCCCACCCGGACGTCGACGGCATCTTCATCGCCTCGGACCTCATGGCGGCCGGCGCGCTCGGCGTCATCACCGAGCTCGGCCGCGACGTCCCCGGGGACGTCAAGGTCGTCGGCTACGACAACCTGGGGGTCGCGGCGTCCACGAGCCCGCCCCTCACGAGCGTCATCCAGCCGGTCATCGCCATGGCCCGCGCCGCCGGCGCACGGCTGCTGGACCAGCTCAACGGCGCACCCGCGGGCGACCCGCTGATCTTCGCGCCCGAGCTCGTGGTGCGCGCCTCCGCCTGAGAGGCGGCACCTCAACGACGCCGGTGGCGACGGGCCGTCGCCACCGGCCACGACGACGCGACCGTGCGGCGCGCCCGTGCCAGGGTGGGCCCATGCCTCACGACTACCGCTCCCCCGAGCCCGACGACCCTCCCGCCTCGTCCGCCCCGCTCGCGACCGCGCAGCACCAGCTGGCGCGCGCGGTCGAGATCCTCTCGTACGACGAGGGCCTCCACGAGGTCCTCGCGACGCCGCGCCGCGAGATGCGCGTCGCGGTGCCGCTGCGCCGCGACGACGGCCGCGTGCAGGTCTTCACCGGCTACCGCGTGCAGCACAACATCTCGCGCGGGCCCGGCAAGGGCGGGCTGCGCTACGCGCCCGGCGTCGACATCGACGAGGTCCGGGCGCTCGCGATGTGGATGACCTGGAAGTGCGCGGTCGTCGACGTGCCGTACGGGGGCGCCAAGGGCGGCGTCACGATCGACCCGCACGCCCACTCGGCGGCCGAGCTCGAACGCGTCACCCGGCGCTACACGAGCGAGATCATGCCCATGATCGGACCCGAGCGGGACATCATGGCGCCCGACATCGGCACCGACGAGCGCACGATGGCCTGGGTCATGGACACCTACTCGGTGAACCGCGGCTTCACGATCCCCGCGGTCACGACCGGCAAGCCGCTCGCCGTCGGCGGGTCGCTGGGGCGCCCGACCGCGACGTCGCAGGGTGTCGTCCACACCGCGCGCGCGGCGCTGCGCGCGGACGGCGTGGAGCTGGCCGAGGTCAGCGCCGCCGTGCAGGGGTTCGGCAAGGTCGGCTCGCACGCCGCGCGGCTGCTGCACGAGGCCGGCACGCGCGTCGTCGCGGTGAGCGACCAGTACGGCGGCGTGCAGCGCGCCGACGGGCTCGACGTCCCGGCACTGCTCGAGCACGTCGCGCGCACCGGCACCGTGACGGGGTTCGGCGACGCCGACGCCGTGAGCAACACCGACCTCCTCGCGCTGGACGTCGACGTCCTCGTGCCGGCGGCGGTCGAGGGCGTGATCGACGGCGACACGGCCGGGCGCGTGAAGGCGCGGTGGGTCGTCGAGGGCGCCAACGGGCCGACCACGAGCGAGGGCGACCGCGTGCTCGCCGAACGCGGCGTCGTGGTCGTCCCCGACATCCTCGCGAACGCCGGCGGCGTGGTCGTGAGCTACTTCGAGTGGGTGCAGGCCAACCAGGCGTACTGGTGGACCGAGCAGGAGATCGCCGAACGCCTCGAGCAGCGGATGCTCGCGAGCCACGCGTCCGTGTCCGCGCTCGCCCGCGCGGAGTCCGTGACGCTGCGCGAGGCGGCGCTCACGATCGGCGTGCGCCGGGTCGCCGAGGCGCACCAGATCCGCGGGCTCTACCCGTGAGACGGGGACGGGACGGGGCCGTCGCCGCACACGTGCGGGTGGCACCGTCCCGTCCGGCACCGTCCCGTCCGGCACCGCGGCGCCCGGGACCTCCCGGCGACGGCCGGTCCGGGGTCAGACGCGCGCCAGGCGCTCGACCCACTCCCCCAGCGCGACGCGCGGGCCCGTGTAGAACGGGACCTCCTCGCGCACGTGCAGACGCGCCTGCGTCGCCCGCAGCTCACGCATGAGGTCGACGATGCGGTGCAGCTCGGACGCCTCGAACGCCAGCAGCCACTCGTAGTCGCCCAGCGCGAACGACGACACCGTGTTGGCACGCACGTCGGCGTAGTCGCGTGCCGCGGCGCCGTGCTCGTGCAGCATCGCGCGACGCTCGTCGTCCGGGAGGACGTACCACTCGTAGGAGCGCACGAACGGGTAGATGCACATGTAGTCCCCCGCGGGTTCGCCCGCGAGGAACGCGGGCACGTGCGCGCGGTTGAACTCGGCGGGGCGGTGCAGCCCGACGACCGACCAGACGGGCGTGAGGTGCGCGCCGAGCGCGCTCGCACGCAGCCGGTGGTACGCCGCCTGGACCTGCTCGACGGTCTCGGCGTGCCACCAGACCATGAGGTCCGCGTCGGCGCGCAGGCCCGCGACGTCGTACCAGCCGCGGACGACCAGCTCGGCGTCCGCGCCGACCGCGCGCTCGGCGTCCGCGACGACCGCGGCGCGGGCGGCCGCGTCGGCCGGCAGGGGGGCGTCCACCGCGAACACCGACCACATCGTGTAGCGGATGGTCGCGTTGAGCGTCTCGGCGTCGGGCGTGGGCGTGCTGGTCACGGGGTCTCCGTCGGGTCGTGCGGGCGGTCGGGTGGTGGGCTCGGCGCCGTCAGGACCAGGGGTCCTCGGAGCACGCCGCGGGCAGTCCGGAGGCGACGCCCGCACGCTGCCGGCAGCAGCCCGGCGCGCAGATCGAGCGGAACGGCGGCAGCGCGCCGACCGTCTCTTGCGCGGGGCGGGGCTCGCCGGCGTCGTCGGCGCGTGCGATCGCCGCGCGCTCGAGGAGCAGGTCGACCAGGCCGCGCACGAACGGCTCGCGCACGCCGACCGAGTCGGCACGCACGGCCGTCATGCCGAGCTCGGCGGCCGTCTCGAGGGCCTCGGTGTCGAGGTCGAACGCGACCTCCATGTGGTCGGACACGAAGCCGATGGGTGCGAGCACGACCGACGTGGTGCCGGCCGCGGACAGCGCCTCCAGGTGGTCGTTGACGTCGGGCTCGAGCCACGGCTGGCTCGGCGGGCCCGAGCGCGAGCAGTAGGCGAGGTCCCACTCGACCTCGTGCCCGAGCCGCTCGGACGCCGCGGCGGCGACGCTGCGCGCGACGTCGAGGTGCTGCTCGCTGTACGACGCGCCGGCGACGACCGACGCCTCCTCCATCGTGTCGGGGATCGAGTGCGTGACGAACACGAGACGGGGCCACGCCGCGTCGGCGTCGAACCCCGCGTAGGCCTCGACCACGGCGTCGGTGTTCGCCTGCACGAACCCGGGGTGGTTGAAGTACGAGCGGCACTTGTCGACGTCGACCAGGTGCGTGCCCTCGGGTGCGCCGACCTGCACGCTCAGCGCGTCCAGCGACGACCACAGGTTCTCGCGGTACTGGCGGCACCCGGAGTACGACGAGTAGGCGGACGTGACGAGCGCGACGGCGCGCTGCGCGCCCGCGGCGTGCAGCTCCGC
The DNA here is from genome assembly GCF_000986825.1 of Cellulomonas sp. FA1. NCBI lineage: Bacteria > Bacillati > Actinomycetota > Actinomycetes > Micrococcales > Cellulomonadaceae > Cellulomonas > Cellulomonas sp. FA1. Next base: position 1,589,676 of record NZ_LBMY01000001.1, read on the forward strand.
GAGCGCGTCGCGCGTGTACGGCTCCCAGTTGCGGTTGCCCCACACGACCGGCACGTCGAGGCCACGACGGTCGAGCTCGGCGCGCAGCGCGGCCTGCAGCGCGAGGTTCTGCTCGTTGATCGGGCTGCGCCCGCCGAAGTGGTGGTAGTGCTCGGCGACCTCGGCGAGCCGCTCGTCGGGGATGCCCTTGCCCGCGGTCACGTTGCGCAGGAAGGGCAGCACGTCGTCGGGACCGTTGGGGCCTCCGAACGAGAACAGCAGGACGGCGTCGTAGGGCGCGAGGCCGGCCGTCGTGGGCAGGGCGGTGGCGGGGGGCGTCACGGGGGGCACGGTCCGATCATCGCACCGCGTCGCGGGCCGGTCAGGTCGACCGGGCCCGCTCACCACGTGACGTTGTCGCGACGCCGTGTCACCTCGTCGGCCCGCCCGCCGGCGGTCCCACGCCCCTCGGACGCGCCGCGTTTCACCCGCCCCCCGCCACCGCCGCGCGGGCACCTCCGGGTGCAGGGCCGCCCGGCGGGTCCTACCGTCGTTCGTGGTGCCCCGCGCACCGCGCACGACCTCGCCCCGGCACGACGCCGCCGGCGCGACCGCACCCGGACGACCGACCGGCCGGACACCGAGAGGCAGACCCCGAGAGCGATGACCACGCCGTGACGCGCACCGGACGCCACGCGGCACCGCGCCTGGCGCGGCGCTACGTGCTCGGCACCCCGCTGGGCCAGGGGGGCTCCGCGCAGGTGTTCCGCGCGCTGGACGTGCGGCTCGACAGACCGGTCGCGGTCAAGCTGTTCCGGCTCGCCGACGCGGACCCCGACCAGGTGCGGCGCTACGCGCAGGAGGCACGCGTGCTCGCGGACCTCGCGCACCCCGCGCTCGTCGCGCTGCTCGACGTGGGCGCGGACGTCCTGCCCGGCACGGGACCCGTCGCGTTCCTCGTGATGGAGCTCGTCGAGGGGCGGACGCTGCGCGAGCTGGTGACCGACGGCCCGCTGGACGTCGCGACGACCGCGGACGTCGGGCACCAGCTCGCGCAGGGCCTCGCGCACGCGCACCGCGCAGGCGTCGTGCACCGCGACGTGAAGCCGTCGAACGTGCTGGTCGCGCACACGGCGCCGACGTCGGGCCGGCGTGACGCGCCCGCGGTGCCCGTCGTGCTCGCCGACTTCGGGATCGCCGCGTCGGACGCGGGCGGCTCGCCGGACACGACGGATGACCGCGCGACCGCGAGCTACCAGAGCCCGGAGCAGGCGCTCGGCGAGCCCGTGGGGCCCGCGAGCGACGTGTACTCCCTCGGCCTCGTGCTGCTCGAGTGCCTGACCGCGCGGCGCGCCTACCCGGGCGACCCCCTCACGGCCTCGCTCGCGCGCCTGCTGCACGGGCCGCGGATCACGGACGACCTCGACCACGACATGGCCGCGCTGCTGCGCGCGATGACGCGCACCGACCCGGCGCAGCGGCCGTCGACCGCCGCGGTCGCGGCGGAGCTGCGCGGCGTGCGCCGCCAGCGGGAGCACGCGGTCCGCGCGTCCTGACGGATGACGACCCCGGGCACGACCCGCCGGGACCGGCCCTCAGACCTTGTGGCTGAGCGCGTCGGGCAGGTCGACCGGGAGGTCCGCGAGCTCGTCGGCGACCTCGTCGGCCCACGCGGCCACGGCCGTCATGTCCCGGTGGTCTCCCTCACGCGCGCGTCCGCCGGCGATGATCGCGCGCTCGGTGAACGAGAGCACCGAGCGGTCCAGGCGGCCACGGAAGTGCCGGTGCCCGCGGGCGCCGACGCGGTCGCGCAGCGCGGCCACCTCGAGCGGCGAGTTCGCCGAGTTCGCGGGCTGGGTGGCCAGACCGGACGAGAACAGCCACACCGGCCGTTCGCGCAGGCCGTCCGCGCACCGCGCGGCCAGGTCCCGCGCCACGGGCAGCCAGTGGGCCGTGTAGACGGCCGACCCGAGCACGACGGCGTCGTAGCCCGTCACCGTGTCGACGTCCTCGGGTGCGCGCTGGTCCACCGCGTGCCCCCGGGCACGCAGCCGGTCGGCGATCACCTCGCCGATCTCCCACGTGCCGTGGTGACGTGACGCCACTGCCAGCAGGATGCGCATCGTCCCCTCCTTCGCCGCTCGGTTGCGGACCGGGGTCCCCTTGCGACCGGTCCGTCCACCATGCTTCCTGGCGAGAGCGGCCGCGGCGTGGGCCGGAGGTCCCCACACGCCCGCGCAGGTCAGAGGTCGGACGGTGCGTCCGGCGTCGTCGCGCCGGGGTCGGGCAGGTCCTGCTGGGCGACGCGGAGCTTGGTGCACAGGCGCTCGAGCGTCGCGAGCTCGTCCGGCTCGAGAGCACCGCCGACGAGCGCGGCGATCGATCGCACGTGCCGGCGCCCGACCTCGCGCTGACGGCGCGCGCCGGTCTCGGTGAGGTGCACGGCGGTCCCGCGGCGGTCGCCCTCGACGGGGCCGCGCCGCACGAGGCCGTCGGCCTCGAGCCGGTCGACGAGCCGCGACAGGCTCGGCTGGGTCAGCAGGCTGGACGCCGCGAGCTCGCGCAGACGCAGGGCCCGGCCCGGCGCACGCGACAGCGTGAACAGCACGTCGTACTCGCGCATGGACAGGTCGCCCCAGACGTCGTCGCGCGCGAACCGCCGCACGAGCGTCACCTGCGCGCGGAACAGCGCCTCCCACGCCTCGGCGGACGCGCGGACGTCGGGCCCGGCGTCCGCACCGGGGGCGGGCGCACCGTCGCGACGCTCGTCGTGCACCGTCCACCCCCTCGCACCGACCGCGCGGCGTCGGCGCCCGCGGCACGGGGGCGCTCCTCGCCGCGCGAGGAATCATGTCACCCCGGCCGCGTGCGCGGCGCGCGTGCCGGGCGGAGCAGCACGTCTACGCTGGGACGATGAGCGCGACGGGAACCACCTACCTGCTGGTGGACGGCGAGAACATCGACGCGACCCTGGGGTCGTCGATCCTCGGCGGTCGCCCGACGCCCGAGCAGCGTCCGCGCTGGGAGCGCGTGCTGACGTTCGCGCAGCAGGCGTGGGACCAGCCGGTCAAGGCGCTGTTCTTCCTCAACGCGTCGAACGGCTCGTTGCCGATGTCGTTCGTGCAGGCGCTCACGGCGATCGGGTTCGTGCCGATCCCGCTGTCGGGCGAGTCGTACGAGAAGGTCGTCGACATCGGCATCAAGCGCACGCTCGAGGCGATCGCGCTGCGCGAGGGCGACGTGCTGCTCGCGAGCCACGACGGCGACTTCGCGCCCGAGGTGACGCACCTGGTCGACGCGGGGCGGCAGGTCGGCCTGCTCGCGTTCCGCGAGTTCACGAGCCAGGCCCTCGCGGGGCTGACGGCACGCGGCCTGCAGACGTTCGACCTCGAGACCGACGTGCAGGCCTTCAACGTGCAGCTGCCGCGTCTGCGGATCATCCCCCTCGACGAGTTCGACCCGCTGCGCTACCTGTGACGCACGGCCGGGCCCGTCGGCGACGGGCCCGGTGCCCGCGTCAGCCGGTCGTGCCCGTGGCGAAGCCCTGCTCGAGCGCCGTGTCGATCGTGGCGCGGACGTGGTCGGCGTGCGGGGCGTCGGGTGCGAGGAGCTCGATGCCGTGCGCGGTGCCGGGCACCTCGGTGACGACGGACGACGCGTCCTGCCGGGCGACCAGCGCGCTGTCGGCGGCGGGCACCTGCGGGTCGTCGGTCGACGAGAACACCTGCAGCGGACCGGTGAAGTCGTTCGAGGCCGCCCGCGCGTCGACGCCGCCGTTCTCCGACGGCGGGCTGAGCGCGACGACGGCGACCGCGTCGAGGTCGTCGGCCAGGCCGGCCGCGAGCGTGCCGCCAGCCGAGGCACCCACGAAGGCCACGTCCGGGGCGCCGGTGGTGCGCAGGACGTCGAGCGCCGCACGGAACCCGATCTCGCCCGCCTTGCCCCAGTCGAAGGTCGCGACGAGGTAGCCCTCCCCCGCGAGCCGCACGAGCTCGGCGGCCCACTGGCACACGTCGCCGCGCACCTGCGGCGCGAGCAGCACGCCGCGCGGGCCCGAGCCCGCCCAGGCGACGCGGCTCGCGGCCATGCCCGTGCCGACCTCGGCGTACGCGACACCGTCCGGCAGGCAGTCCGGCGGCTCGGCCGCCGTCATCTCGACCGGCGGGCTCGCCAGCACTGTCGGCGTCGTCACGTCGCCCGGCGCGGGCTCGGTGCCCGCCGAGCAGGCGGTCAGCAGACCGAGCGCGAGCGCGACGGCGCCGACGAGCGCGCGGGCGCCGCGTGCGGCCGAGGGGCGGGTGGACCGGGGTGTGGGGTGGAGGCGCACACGGGATTCCTAGGGGCCGGTCGCGCGCACCACAAGGGACCGCCCACTACTGAAGCGTTTCGCACGGCGTGTCGCGGGCCCCGGAGGCCCGGCCCGACGCGTCCGCACCGCACCGGCGCACGCCAGTGGCACGCGCTAGCGTGAGCGCATGCCGACGCTGTTCACGCGCATCATCGACGGCGAGCTGCCCGGACGCCTCGTCTGGGAGGACGACCGCGCGGTCGTCCTGCTCACCATCGCCCCCATCACCGACGGCCACGCGCTCGTCGTCCCCCGCGAGGAGGTCGAGCAGCTCACCGACGCCCCCGACGACCTGCTCGCGCACCTCACGTCCGTCGCCAAGGCCGTGGGACGCGCGCAGCAGGCCGCGTGGGGCGCGCCGCGCGCGGCGCTGCTGGTCGCGGGCTTCGAGATCCCCCACCTGCACCTCCACGTGCTGCCCGCGTGGGACGAGTCGAGCCTCACGTTCGCGAACGCCCGCCAGGACGTCCCCGGCGCCGAGCTCGACGCGGCCGCGCAGCGCCTGCGGGACGCGCTGCGCGCGGCCGGGCACGGTGCGCACGTCCCGGCCGACCCCGAGGTCCCGGCCCCGTGACCGGCGCCCGACCCGCTCCCGCGCCGCGGCGGCGACGCTGAGCACGCCCGCGCCGCGGCCGACGCTGCGCGACCGCGTGCTGCGCCGCGCCGACGCGTCCCACCAGGCCCACCCGCCCCTGCGCGAGAAGGTCTCGACGCTCGCCCCGGCGATGCGGACGTTCCTGGCGACGGAGGCCGGCAGCGCGGTCGTCCTGCTCGCCGCCACCGTCGCGGCGCTCGTCTGGGCGAACTCGCCGTGGCGCGACGCCTACACCGCCCTGTGGCACACCCCCGCGGGCGTCGTGGTCGGCGACGGCGGCCTCGTGATGGACCTCCAGCACTGGGTCAACGACTTCGCGATGGCCGTGTTCTTCGCCGTCGTCGGGCTCGAGATCAACCGCGAGGCCACGCGCGGCGACCTGCGCGACCCCCGCGCGGTCGCCGTCCCCGCGCTCGGCGCGCTCGGCGGGCTCGTCGTGCCCGTGCTCGTGTACCTCGCGTTCAACGGCGGCACCGACGCGGCGCACGGCTGGGGCGTCGTGATGTCGACCGACACCGCGTTCCTCGTCGGCGTCCTCGCGCTGTTCGGGCCGCGCTGCCCCGACCGGCTCCGGCTGTTCCTGCTGACGCTCGCGATCATCGACGACATCGGCGCGATCCTCGCGATGGCGGTGTTCTACACCGACGACGTCGACGTCGTGGCGCTGCTCGTCGCGGGCACGCTCACGGCCGCGCTCGTGGTGCTGCGCGTGCGCGGCGTCTGGCGCCTCGCGCCGTACGTCGCCGTCGGGCTCGCGCTGTGGGTCGCGGTGCTCGCGTCGGGCGTGCACGCGACGATCGCGGGCGTGCTCGTCGGCCTCCTCGTGCCGACCGCGGTGCCGCACGAGAAGCGCCGCCGCGCCGTCGCGGTGCACGCGCGGCGCTTCCTCACCGCGGGCGGCGCGGACCGCGAGCACGCGGCCGAGGTCGCGGGCCGCGCGGCCGTGCCCACCGGCGACCGGCTGCAGCGCGTGCTGCACCCCTGGAGCGCGTACGTCGTGGTGCCGCTGTTCGGCCTCGCGAACGCGGGGGTCCGGCTGGACCCGGCGACGCTCGCCGACGCGTTCGGGTCACGCCTGACCGTCGGCGTCGCGGTCGCCCTGGTGGTCGGCAACGCGGTCGGGATCACGGGCGCCGCGACCCTCGCGCTGCGGCTCCGCCTCGGCGACCTGCCCGGCCTCGTGCGCTGGGGCCACGTGCTGGGCGGCGCCGTGCTCGCGGGCATCGGCTTCACCATCTCGCTGTTCATCGCGCAGCTCGCGTTCGACGACCCCGTGCAGCTCGAGCGCGCCAAGATCGGCGTGCTCACGGGCTCGCTCGTCGCGGCCGTCGCCGGGTCGCTGCTGCTGCGCTGGCTCGGGGAGCGGCTGCCGCTGTGCTCGCCGCCGCGCCTGCCCCGACGCTGCCGCCGCTGCCGTGGCGGTCGCCCGCGGCCTGACCCGCCCGACGCCGGGACGCCTCAGGCGACCGGGTCGTCCGGCCCCCACGTCGCGAGCCGCAGCGTGCGCGCGTCGGCGTCGAGGATCGCGGGCGTCGCGGCACGCAGCGACGCGACCGTGTCGACCCCCGCGCGCACGAACCGGCCCGACAGGTCGTCGAGCTCGCCGCGCGCGAACGCGAGGACGAGCGCCGCGACGTCCGCCGGGTCGGTCCACTCGCTCCGGCCGTCGTGCACCGGCATCGCCGCGGTCATGTCGGTCGCCACGACGCCGGGCGCGAGGTCGAGCACGCGCAGCCCCGCGGCGGCGTACTGGTGGTGCAGCTGGGTCGTGAACCGCGCGAGCGCGCCCTTGCTGATCGCGTAGCCCGTGTACGTCGGCAGCGCGCGGTGGCCCGAGCCGGAGTTCACGTTGAGCACGCGCCCCCCGCCGCGCGCGAGCATGCCCGGCAGCACCGCGTGCGTGACCAGCAGCGGGCCGCGCACGTTGGTCTCGACGACGCGCCACACGTCCTCGACGTCGTCGGCCGCGAACGGCAGCTCGGCGCGCTCGATGACGCCGGCGTTGTTGACGAGCAGACCGAGCCCGCCGTGCGCGGTGAGCGCGTCCTCGACGCGCCCGACCGCGTCGGCGACCGCACCGGCGTCGACGAGGTCCGCGACCGCGACGGTCACGTCCGCACCCAGGGCGCGCGCCTCGTCGGCCACCTCGTCGAGCCGCGTCCGCGTGCGCCCGACGAGTCCGAGCGCCCAGCCGTCGCGCGCGAGCGCGAGGGCGAGCGCACGGCCGATGCCGCGGCCGGCGCCCGTGACGAGCGCGGTGCGAGGGACGGGCCGGGCACCCGCGAGGGCGGACGGCTCGGCGTCGGACGTGGCGGCGGACGTGGGGGCGGGCTGCGCGTCGGTCACGCAACCATCGTCGCCCACGACGCGCCCCGGCACGGTTCCACGACCCGCCGGGCCCGATTCACACCGCGGAGACGACCGCTCGCAGCTTCTCGAGCTCGACGCGCCCCCGGTACCGCACACCGTCCACGAGGATCGTGGGCGTGCCCGGCACGTCGAGCTCGATGCCGCTCTCGTAGTCGGCCTGCACGGGCCGCGCGTACCGGTCGGCGGCCTCCCCCACGACCTCCTCGGGGTCCAGGCCCAGCTCGCCCGCCCACCGCACGAGGTCCTCGTCGCCCAGCGCGTCCTGGTGCGCGAACAGCAGGCGCTGCATCTCCCAGAACCGGCCGTGCCCCCCGGCGGCCTCGGCCGCGAGCGCCGCCGCGAGCGCGTGCGGGTGCACCTGGAACAGCGGGAAGTGCCGCCACACGAGCCGGACCCGCCCGTCGGACTCCTCGACCAGCCGGCGCAGCACGGGCTCGGCGTCCCGGCAGTACGGGCACTCCAGGTCCCCGTACTCGACGATCGTCACGGGTGCGTCGGGGTTGCCGAGCACGTGCCGGTCGGGGTCGGTGCTCACCTCGGGCGACGGGGCCGCTGACGACGTCATGCGCTCAGCGTGCCGCGCGCGCCGCCGCGACGCACGCCGACCGACGCGCCGGCCCCGGTCGCGCGCGCGGGACCGTCAGACGCGGCGCCCGCGCAGCGGCGGGCTCGCGGTGCCCGCGCCGGACGCCATGCCCCGGACGGCCTCGTGCACGGCCTCGACGCCGCTGCGGGCGGGCCGCCACGCGAGCTCGCGCTCGGCGCGCCCGGTGTCGAGCAGGGGCGCCGACATGCCCATGTCGAGCCATCCGGGACCGACCGGCGCGACGCGCGCGTGCCACGCGGACCACAGCGCGGCCCGCGTCGCCGCGGGCGGCACCTCGCGCAGCCGCGCGCGCGACACGAGCGCCGCGACGTCGGGACCGCGCACCACGCCGGGACCCGCGAGGTTGAACGCGCCGCGCACCTGCCGCACGACCGCCTCGCGCACCGCGTCCGCGAGGTCGTCGGCGTGCACGGCCTGCAGCCGCAGCCCGCGCGGCCACGGCAGCACCGGCACCTCGCCGTCGAGCAGACGCGTCGGCACCAGCGGTCCCAGGAAGTACCGGGACTGCTCGGCGCCCGCGGCGCGCTGGAACACCAGGGCCGGCCGCAGGCGCGCCACGACGAGGTCGGTGGTGGCCTCGGTCTCGTCGAGCAGCCGCTCGACGGCCGCCTTGTCGACGCTGTACGACGACGAGCGCACGCCGTCGGTGGGCCACGACTCGTCGCGCGGCTCGTCCCCCGGCGACGGCGCGTAGGCGCCCACCGACGACATGACCACGACGTGCGGGACGCCCGCGCGACCCGCCGCGGTCAGCACGCGCCGCGAGCCGACGACGTTGGTGGCCCGCAGCCGCTGCCGGTCGTGGCTCGGCTGGATCGCCCACGCGAGGTGCACGACCGCGTCGGCGCCCGCGCACGCGTCCGCGAGGGTCGTGACGGTCGCGGCCTCGTCGTCGGCGCCGACGTCGCACGCGACCCACGTCGCCGCGTCGTACGGGGCGGGCGGCGGCCGCCGCGGCGTGCGGCGCGCGACCGCGACCAGGGAGGTCACCGTCTCGTCGGCCGCGAGCCGCCGCAGCACGGCCGTCCCGACGTTGCCGCTGGCACCGACCACCACGACCCTCATGCGTGCCTCCGTGTCCGGGCCGCTCAGGCGGCCGGGTCGAGGACGACCTTGATGCAGCCGTCCGCCTTGCGCTGGAACACGTCGTACGCCTGCGGCGCCTGCTCGAGCGGCACGCGGTGCGTGCGCAGGTCGTGCACGCCCAGCGGGTCGGACTCGTCGGCGACGAGCGGCAGCAGGTCGTCGTACCAGCGCCGCACGTTGGCCTGGCCGAACCGGAACGACAGCTGGCGGTCGAACACGTCCATCATGGGGAACGGGTCGATCGCGCCGCCGTAGACGCCCACGACCGACACGGTCGCGCCGCGGCGGGCGACGCCGATGGCGGTCTGCAGCGCGGCCATGCGGTCGACGCCGGCCTTCTCGATGAAGGGCCGCGCGAGCGCGTCGGGCAGGAACGACGCCGCCCGCTGCCCCGCCGCCGCGACGGGCGAGCCGTGCGCCTCCATGCCGACGGCCTCCACGACGGCGTCGGCGCCGCGCCCGTGCGTGCGGTCCCGCACGGCGGCCACGACGTCGTCGGTGCGTGCCGCGTCGATCACCTCGACGCCGTGGCGGGCCGCCATGAGCAGGCGCTCGGCGACGATGTCGATCCCGACGACCCGCCCGGCGCCGCGGTGCAGCGCGATGCGGGCCGCCATCTGGCCGACCGGGCCCAGCCCCACGACCACGACCGTGCCGCCCGGCGGCACGGCCGCGTACTCGACGGCCTGCCACGCGGTCGGCAGCACGTCGGACAGGTAGAGGTACGTCTCGTCGGGGCGGCCGTCGTCGGGCACGACCAGCGGGCCGTACTGCGCCTGCGGCACGCGCAGGTACTGCGCCTGACCGCCGGGCACGCTGCCGTACAGCGACGTGTAGCCGAACAGCGCCGCGCCCTTGCCCTGGTCGCGCACCTGCGTGGTCTCGCACTGGCTCTGCAGGCCGAGCGCGCACATGTGGCACGTGCCGCACGCGATGCCGAACGGCACGACGACCCGGTCGCCGACCCGCAGCCGGCGTCCCGCCTCCTCGCCGACCTCCTCGACGACGCCCATGGCCTCGTGGCCGAGGACGTCACCGGGGCGCAGGTAGGCACCGAGCACCGAGTACAGGTGCAGGTCGGACCCGCACACCGCGGTCGACGTCACGCGGATCACCGCGTCGGTGGGTTCCTCGACCCGCGGGTCGGGGACGTCCTCGACCCGCACGTCCTCCCGGCCCTGCCACGTCAGCGCACGCACGCGCACCACCACCTCGTCGTCGGCTCGCGTCGCCCGGCCGGGCGCCCCGCCACCGTCGCACCGGTGCGCGCCCGCCGCATCCCGGCGGGCGCTCCGCGACGCCGGCTGACGCGCGGTCGCGCGTCAGCCGGCGCGGGTCGTGGCGTCGAGCTCGTCCGCGAGCGCGGCGAGGGCCGTCACGGTGCGCAGGTTGCGCGCCGTGCCGACGGGCCGCGCGCCGGTCGTCAGCCGCGCGGCGAGGCGGCTGCGACCGACGCCGTGCGGCAGGTGCAGGTACAGCTCGCGGCCCGCCGCGGCGAGGTCCTCGGGCGGCTCGACGGGCACGTCGGGCACCCGGGCGGGCGCGTCGCCGGGCAGGAGCACGACGTGGTGGTGCGTGGGGTCGTCGTCGCGGTCGAGGAACGGCCAGGCCGCGAGCACGGCGTGCAGCTCGTCGCGCGTGCGGACCACGACGTCGGGCTGCACGGGGAACGCCGCGGCGCACGCGTCGCGCAGCGTGCGGGCGACGCGTGCCGGGTCGTCGTCGCTCGTCAGCAGCACGTTGCCGCTGTTGAGGTGCGTGCGGACGTCGCCGTACCCGGCGTCCGCGACGACGCGCCGCAGGTCCGCCATGGGCACGCGCGTGGCACCGCCCACGTTGACCCCGCGCAGCAGGGCGACGAGCACCGTCATCGCGTCACGCTCCCCTCGTCGTCCCGTCCGTCCCGCCGGCTCAGAACAGCGTGCTCGCGCCGGTCGCGACGCGCGCCTCGAGCGCGAGCAGCGCGCGCTTGCACTCGAGCCCGCCCGCGAACCCGGTGAGCGTGCCGTCGGCGCCGACCACGCGGTGGCACGGCAGCACGACCGGCAGCCGGTTCGCGCCGTTCGCCGCCCCGACCGCGCGCGCGGTCGTGCGTGGGTCGAGCCCGACGGCGGCCGCGAGCGCGCCGTACGTCGTCGTCGTGCCGTACGGCACGCGCGCGAGCCCCTCCCACACGCGCTGCTGGAACGCGGTGCCGCGCGGGCGCAGCGGGAGGTCGAACGTGCGCAGCTCGCCCGCGAAGTAGGCGGTGAGCTGCCGCACCGCGGCGCCCAGCACGGGGTCGTCGCCCGGGTCCGCGGGCTCGCCGAGCCCGTCGGTCGCGGCCGAGCCGTCGGGGTGCGGCAGCCGCACGTCCGTCACGGCGCCGTCGGCGACCGCCACGGCCACGTCGCCGACCGGCGACCCCACCACGGCGTACCTCGTCGTCATGCCCTCATCCTCCCGCCCGCCACCGACACGCGTCACGCGCGCCCGCCGGAGCAGACGCGCGGGGCGGGCACGACGTGAGGTCCCGCGCCCGGCCGGCCCTACGGGGCACGGACGGACGCCACCTCCGCCGTCCGGAGGAGACGCCACCCGCACGACCGTCCGTCCGCCGGACGACGGTCGCGACCGTCGTCCGCTGGACTGGCCGCACCATGGACGACGACGCGAAGCACCGCCCCGACGACACCGGCCCGGCCGCGACGTTCCGGCCCGTGACCGGCTGGTCCGCGCTGTGGCGCGGCGCGTTCGGCACGCACCACGCCGGCAGCCACTGGGTGGTCGACGTGCACTACCTCGACCTGGACGAGAGGCTCCGGCTCTACCGCGACGGCCGGCTGGTCGAGGAGCGCCGCTCCCCCGCGCGCTTCGCGCTGGACGACGGCGCGAGCGTGCGGGTCGCGCTCAGCACGTTCGGCGTGCGGCACGCCCACCTCGAGACCGCCGCCGGGCGGCGGGACCTGGACCCGCTGCCGGGCACGTCGGAGGCGTGGCGCGACCGCATGGACCGCGAGCACCCGACCGCGAGCCGCGCGGTCGCGGCCGTCGCGTGGCTCGCGCTCGTCGTGGGGCTGCTCGCGCAGGTGCCGCCCGCGCTGCGGCTCGTCGAGGTCGCGCTCGCGCACGTCGACGTCGCGTGGCGGGCGCCCGCCCTGTGGGAGGCGCCGGACGCGTGGGGTCCGTGGCTCGGGGGCGCGGCCGTGCTCGCGGCGGTCGACCGCGCGCTGCGCCGACGCTGGACGCCGTGGCTCGACGACTGACGGCGTCCCGGCGGTCGACGCCGGCTCAGCGCTCGCGCGGCGCGGCACCCGCGCGTCCGGCGTCCGCGCCGACCGCGGGCGCGGCGTCGGACGCGGCACCGGGCGCGGCGTCGGAGGGCCCGTCGGCGGAGCCGTCGGACGCGTCGTCGCCCCGGGCACGCTCGGCGAGCACGTCGGGGCCCGGGCCCGCGAAGGCCTGCGAGCGCGCGACCGCCTCGATGCTGCCGGTGAAGAGCCGCGCGTCGCCGCCGTCCGGGCCGGCCACCCGCGCGGCGGGCACGGGGTGCGGAGAGGGAGCCGCGGGCGCGGCGTCGTCGGACTCCAGGCGCGTGCGCGGCAGCGCGCCCGGCGCCTCGCGCTGCAGCCACGCGACCAGCCCCTCGCGGACGTGGCAGCGCAGGTCGAACAGCGTGGGCGCGTCGGACGCCGACGCGAGCGCCCGCACCCGGACGAGCCCGCCGACGGCGTCCGTGACCTGGAGGATGCCGACGCGGCCGTCCCACAGGTCCGTGACGGACAGCAGGCGCGCGAGCTCGGCCCGCATGGCCTCGACCGGCACGCGCCAGTCGACGTCGATCTCGACCGTGCCCAGCAGCTCGGCGGAGCGGCGGGTCCAGTTCTCGAAGGGCGTCGTCGTGAAGTACGTCGACGGCAGGATCAGGCGCCGGTCGTCCCACACGTGCACGACGACGTACGTCAGCGTGATCTCCTCGATGCGTCCCCACTCGCCGTCGGCGATGACGACGTCGTCGACACGGATCGCGTCGGTGAACGCGAGCTGCAGCCCCGCGAACACGTTGGCGAGCGAGCTCTGCGCCGCGAGGCCCGCGACGATCGACAGCAGCCCGGCCGACGCGAAGATGCTCGCGCCGAACGCGCGCGCGCCCGGGAACGTGAGCAGCACCGCGGCGACCCCGACGAGCACGAGCACCGCGACCGTGATGCGCCGCAGCACCTGCACCTGCGTGCGCACGCGGCGCGCGTGCCGGTTGTCGCGCACGTCCACGCGGTAGCGCTGCAGCGCGACGTCCTCGAGGACGAACGCGAGCGAGCCGACGAGCCACGTGAGGCTGACGATCAGCGCGACGAGGAGCACGTGCTCGACCGCGGGGCGCCACGCGGACGCCGCGTCGGTCGACACGCGCAGCGCGACCCACACGGCCGCGACCACGAGCGTCGCGCGCAACGGGCGCCGCGACCGGCGCGACAGGTCGGCCGCCACCGGCGCGCGGTGCGCGACCCGGCGGACGAGCGCCGCGACGGCGGCGGCCGCGAGGTACGCCGCCACGACGGCGACGACGACCGCGACGACGGGCAGCAGGGCGCCGCCGACGTCACGCGCGACGGCGGCGACGGCGGACTCGGACGGGCTGGGGGTGGGCGCCGCGACGGCGGTCGGCGCGCCCGGAACGGGGTGCGTCACGCGACCACGGTAGGCACGGGCCGGCGGGGGTCCGCGAGCGGGGACGGGCGGATCGCGACGAACGTCACACCGCCCGGGAACGACCGGTCCCGCCTCCGCGGACGGAGGCGGGACCCGGTGCAAGAGCCGTCTCGCCGGCACGAGGCGTGGCAGGCTCCCTGGCCCCGAGGGGCCGGTCCGGCTCTCGCCGGACCCTGTGGCGTTGCGGACGTGACGTGAAACTGGTGACCCGCCGGCGGCCGGTCGCGGTGGACCGCGATCGGCTACTGACCGACAGCATGGCACCGTCGTGTGACCGGCGCATCTCGAACGTGCGACCAGGACGCTACCGACGCTTTGCCGAGCCCGGCCCGGGACGTCGGCCGCCAGGCCCTGTCGGACCCCGTCGTTACCGTGGCGTGGTGCCCGTCCTCCCGTCCGTCGGCCCCGCGCCCACACCTGCGCCCGCCGGCACGTCGACGACCCCACCCCCGGGCGAGGCCCACGGGTCCGTCGTCGAGCTGGCCGTGCGCGTGCCCCTCGACCCCGCACCCGTGCTCGCGTCGATGGCCGCGCGCGCGGTGCCGGGCGTCGAGAGCGTCGGGGACGGCGCGGTGCGGCGCCTGGTCGACCTCGGCGGCGGCCACGTCGCCGTGACCGCCGCCGTGACCGCCGAGGGCGTGGTGCTGCGGACCGACGCCCCGGTGCCGGCCGCCGCGCTCGCGCGGCTCGCGGACCGCTGGTTCGGACTCGCGGACGACCTCGCGCCCGTGCACGCCGCGCTCGGGGCCGACCCCGTGCTCGGTCCGCTGCTCGCGGCCCGCCCGCGGCTGCGCGTCGCGGGGCACCCCGACGGCTTCGAGACGGCCGTGCAGGCCGTGCTCACGCAGCAGGTGTCGCTGCGCGCGGGCGCGACGACCGGCGGCCGGCTCGCCGCGGCCTACGGGCGCCCGCACGCGTCGGGGCTGCGGACGTTCCCGACGCCCGCCGACGTGGCGGACGTCGACCCGGTCGCGCTGCAGGCCGTGCTGCGCGTGCCGCACGCCCGCGCCCGCGCCGTGCACGCGCTGGCCGTGGCGTGCGCCGACGGGCTGGTGCTGGCGCCGGGCGTCGACGTGGCCGCGGTGCGCGAGCGCCTGCTCGCGGTGCCCGGCGTCGGGCCGTGGACGGCCGACGTGGTTGCGCTCCGCGCGCTCGGCGACCGCGACGCGTACCCCGCGGGCGACCTCGTGCTGCGCCGCGCGCTCGGCGTCGAGCACCCGCGCGACGCCGCCGCCGCGGGCCGCACGTGGGCGCCGTGGCGCGCGTTCGCCGCGACGCACCTGTGGGCGTCGCGCGCCGTGCCGGTCTGACGGCACGCGCGGCGGACGGCGCCGCAGGGTCACCGGGCGGTGCCGGTCCGGTGACGGCAGGGTCACGATCGGGCGGAACCACCACGGACGGGCCCGACCGTCCCTACCGTGGCCAGGCATGACGCCACTGCCGCAGGGTCCCGCCCGTCGCCCCTCCCCGCGCCGCGGCCGCGCCGCGCTCCTCGCGCTCGTGCTCGCGGCGCTCGCGCTCGGGGGCTGCAGCTCCGGCGACGACGGCGGCGCCTCCGAGGCCGCGGCCGACGGCGCCGTGCGCGCGGGCGAGGACCCGGGCGTCGACACCGCCGACGTCGCCGCCGACGGGACCGCCTCCGGCCAGCAGGTCGTCCAGACGGCGCACGTGACGATGCTCGCGCCCGACCCGGTCGCCGCCGGTCACGCGGTCGTCGCGCTCGTCGAGCGCGTCGACGGCCGCGTCGACGCGCGCTCCGAGCGCTCGGGCGACGACGCGGGCGACCCCGGCTCCGCCGAGCTGACCGTGCGCGTGCCCGCGAGCGCGATGTCGACGATCGCCGACGACCTGCGCGAGATCGGCGACGTGCGCGACTTCCAGCTCGAGACCGAGGACGTGACGAGCGCCGCGCAGGACCTCGACGCCCGCGTCGCGGCGACCGAGCTGTCGGTCGCACGCATGTCGGACCTGCTGGCCCGCGCGACGACGAACGCCGACGTCATCTCCGCCGAGCAGGCGCTGACCGAGCGGCAGGCCACCCTCGAGCAGCTGCGCGCGGAGCGGGCGCGGCTCGCCGACCGGGTCGCCCTGTCCACGGTCTCCCTCGTCATCTACGCGGCCGACGCCGCGCCGGAGCAGACCGCCCCGGCGACGTTCCTCGACGGGCTGGGGACCGGCTGGTCGTCGTTCACGGCCGCCGTCCGCGGCGCGCTGGTCGTGCTCGGCGTGCTGCTGCCCTGGGCCCTCGCGGGCGGCGTGGTCGTCGCGCTCGTGCTCGCGTGGCAGCGGCGCCGCCGGGCCGCGGCGGGCACGGCGGGCGCGCCGACGCCCGGCACCCCCGCCGCCGCGGCTCCCGGCGCGGCACCCGCGGCGGGTCCGGTGCCGCCCGCGCGCGACCGTCCGTGACCCGCGGGGAGGCCCGAAGGTCCCTTCGCCGCCGTCCCCGCCGGTCGTAATCTCCTGGCAAAGAGCAGCCCGCAGGCGGCACCACGTCGCCCCCGCGGTGCGGCTCGCCGGGCACTCGCACGCCATCGCCCGGTCCCCCCGAAGGCGAAGGAGCTGCCGTGAGCGCCACCGTGACCGGTCCCCTGGCGGACGTGTCTCTCGCACCCGAGGTGCGTGCGGCCCTCGAGGCCAGTCCGCGACTCGTGATCCCCGCGACCCGCGAGGAGCTGTACCAGCTCGCGCTCGGCCCCGACGGCGGTCCCGTGTTCACGGTCGAGTACGACGTGAACGGCACGATGGTCCCCGAGGCGACCGTCACGCGCTGCCGCAACGGCGTGGCCGTGAACTACCCCGAGGACTACATGCGCCGGCGCGACCCGGACTGCATGCGGATCGCCGACGACCTGCCGACCGACAAGCCGCGCTACCGCGACGTGTTCGGCGCGGAGTTCGACCCGACGCGCGCCGAGACGCTCGAGTGGCTCGGCACGCAGGAGCTCGTGGTCGTGCCGTTCAAGGCCGGCGGCCCGCACTTCGGGTACCCGTCGCTCGCGATCGTGCCGCTCAACAGCGCGTTCTTCGCGCTCACGCTCGTCGACCTGCAGGGCTGGGTGACGTTCGACGAGATCGGCGCGTTCACGCCCCGCTCCATCCTCTACGTCGCGCCGCCGTTCCGGCACACGCACTTCGACAGCCGCCAGGTCGTCGTGCACAACCGGTCCGAGGTGCTGCACGAGGTCTGGGCGTACAACCTGTACCCGGGTCCGAGCGCCAAGAAGGGCGTGTTCTCGGTCCTGCTCGACATCGGCGAGCACGAGGGCTGGCTCACGGCGCACGCGTCGAGCGTGCGCGTGACCACGCCGTACGAGAACGAGACCGTGATCATGCACGAGGGCGCGTCGGGCGGCGGCAAGTCCGAGATGTGCCAGGAGATCCGGCGCGAGGGCGACGGGCGCATCCTCGTCGGCACGAACGTCGTGCGCGACGAGCCGTACCACATCACGCTCGGCGAGACGTCGAAGCTCGCGCCCGTGACGGACGACATGACGCTGTGCCACCCGTCCATCCAGAAGGGCAACGGGCGGCTGTCGGTGGCGGACGCCGAGGCCGGCTGGTTCGTGCGCGTCGACAACCTCACGAGCTACGGCGAGGACCCGGCGTTCGAGCGGGCCGTCATCGAGCCGCAGGAGCCGCTGCTGTTCCTGTCGATCGACGGCGTGCCGGACGCCACCGCGCTGCCGTGGGAGCACACGCTCGACTCCAACGGCAAGCGGTGCCCCAACCCGCGCGTCGTGATCCCGCGGACGTTCGTCAAGAACGTCATCTGCGAGCCCAAGGAGGTCGACGTCCGCACGTTCGGCGTCCGGATGCCGCTGTGCACGCGCGAGGCGCCCACGTACGGCGTCATGGGCATGATGCACATCGTGCCGCCGTCGCTCGCGTGGGTGTGGCGCCTGATCGCGCCGCGCGGCGACAAGAACCCGTCGATCGGCGAGAGCAAGGACGTCAAGAAGGCCCTCAAGCACGGTGGCATGGTCGCCGAGGGCGTCGGGTCGTACTGGCCGTTCTCGACCGGCACCAAGGTCGCGGCCGCGAACCTGCTGCTGCGCCAGATCGTCGAGAACGACCGCACGCGGTACGTCCTGACGCCGAACCAGCACATCGGCGCGTACAAGGTCGGGTTCTCGGCCGAGTGGCTGACCCGCGAGTACCTGGCGCGGCGCGGCGGCGGGCGGATCCTGCCCGAGCAGCTCACGCCGGCCCGGTGCGCGCTGTTCGGCTACCGGCCCAAGGAGATCAAGCTCGACGGCCAGCAGATCCGGCCCACGCTGCTGCAGCCCGAGTACCAGTCGCAGGTCGGTCTCGACGCGTACGACGCGGGTGCGCGGATCCTCACGGACTTCTTCAAGTCCGAGCTCGAGCAGTTCCTCACCGAGGACCTCGACCCGCTGGGCCGCAAGATCATCGAGGTGGTCCTGCGCGACGGCACGGTGGCCGACTACGAGGAGCTCACGCCGCTGTACGTGTGACGAGTGCGCCGGCCCGCCCGGCGTCCGAGGGGCCGCGTCCTGCGACGGACGCGGCCCCTCGGCGTCCCCGCCGCGCGCCGTGCTCCCCGCCCGCCGTTCTCCCGGCCCGCCGTTCCCTGCGCGCGCCGCGCGTGCCACGATGCCAGGAGGGTGATCGCCGGACCGACGCAGCGACGGGGTGAGCGATGTCGACCATCACGCCCGACCACGAGCGCCCCGGCGCGGCGCGGCAGGACGCGCTGCTGCCGTACGCGCGTCCCGCCGACGACGTGCTCGAGGCGCTGGGCAGCACGCGCGCGGGCCTGACGTCCGACGACGCGCGAGCCCGGCTGGCGACGACGGGACCCAACCGGCTGCCGACCCCGCACCGCCCGCACGCGGTCGTGCGGTTCGCGTCGCACTTCGACGACGTGCTCATCTACATCCTGCTCGCGGCGGCCGTGCTCAAGGCGTTCCTCGGCGACTGGGTCGACTTCGCGGTGATCCTCGTGGTCGCCGTCGTCAACGCCCTGGTGGGGTTCCTGCAGGAGGGGCAGGCCGAGCGCGCGCTCGACGGCATCCGCACGATGCTGTCGCTGGACGCGACCGTGCGTCGCGACGGCGCGTGGACCGACGTCGACGCCGAGACGCTCGTGCCCGGCGACGTCGTGCGCGTGCGCTCGGGCGACAAGGTCCCGGCCGACGTGCGGCTGCTCGCCGCGACGCACCTGCAGGTCGACGAGTCCGCGCTCACGGGCGAGTCGGTACCCGCGGCGAAGGACGTCGCGCCGGTCGGTGCCGACGCGGGCGTCGGCGACCGCGCGAGCATGCTGTTCTCGGGCACGATCGTCGCGACCGGCACCGGCAGGGGCGTGGTCACCGCCACGGGTGCCGGCACGGAGATCGGGCGCATCCAGTCGCTCATCGCGGACGTCGACCCCCTCGAGACGCCGCTGAAGCGGCAGCTGGGCCGGCTGGGCACGCTGCTGTCGCGCGGGATCCTCGTCATGGCGTTCGCGATGCTCGTGATCGGCCGCGTGGTGCACGACTTCGCGCTGCCCGAGCTGGTGTCGGCCGCGATCGGCTTCGCGGTCGCGGCCGTGCCCGAGGGCCTGCCCGCGCTCGTGACGATCACGCTCGCGCTGGGCGTGCAGCAGATGGCGCGCCGGCAGGCCATCACGCGCAAGCTCCCCGCGGTCGAGGCGCTGGGGTCGGTGACGACGATCTGCTCGGACAAGACCGGGACGCTCACGCGCAACGAGATGACGGCGCGCACGGTCGTCACGGCCGAGCGCACGTACGACGTCGAGGGCCTGGGGTACGAGCCGACCGGCGGCGTCACGCTCGACGGCACGCCCGCGCCGCTCGCGGACCACCCCGACCTGCACGCGCTGGTGCGGGCGGCCGCGCTGTGCAACGACGCGCGCGTGACGGCCGACGAGTCCGGCCGCTGGCGCGTCGTCGGGCAGCCCACCGAGGGTGCGCTCACGACGCTCGCGCTGAAGTCCGGTCTCGGCACCGCGGGGGCGCGGCGCCTCGCGGCGGTGCCGTTCGAGTCGGCGACGAAGCTCGCGGCGACGCTCGACCGTCTCGCGGAGGACGACGTGCGCATCCACGTGCTGGGCGCGCCCGACCGCCTCCTGGACCGCGCGGCGACGCAGCGGGCGCCCGGCGGCGGGACGGCACCGCTCGACGCGGCCACGTGGGAGCGCACGGTCGACGCGCTCGGCGCGCAGGGCCTGCGGGTGCTGGCGGCGGCCGAGCGGCGCGTCGACCCCGCGACGTCCGCGCTCACGCTCGCGGACGTCGACGAGGGGCTCACGTTCCTGGGGGTCGTGGGGATCGTCGACCCGCCGCGGCCGGAGGCCGTGACCGCGATCGCCGACTGCCACCGCGCGGGCATCGCGGTGAAGATGATCACGGGCGACCACGCGGGCACCGCCGTCGCGATCGCGCGCGAGCTGGGCATCGTGCCCGCGGGCGAGCAGGTCGAGGCGCTCACGGGCGCCGAGCTGGAGGCCATGAGCGCCGAGGAGCTGCGCACGCGCGTGCGCGACGTCGACGTGTACGCGCGCACGAGCCCCGAGCACAAGATCCGGATCGTGCGTGCGCTGCAGTCGCACCACGAGGTGGTCGCGATGACCGGCGACGGCGTCAACGACGCGCCCGCGCTCACGCGGGCCGACGTGGGCATCGCCATGGGGGTCAAGGGCACCGAGGCCACCAAGGAGGCGGCCGAGATCGTGCTCGCGGACGACAACTTCGCGACGATCGAGCGCGCGGTCGAGGAGGGGCGCCGGATCTACGACAACATCCGCAAGTCGGTGGTGTTCCTGCTGCCGACCAACGGTGCGCAGTCGCTCGTCATCCTCGTGGCCGTGCTCTTCGGCCTCGCGCTGCCGCTGACGCCCGTGCAGATCCTGTGGGTCAACCTCGTCACGGCGGTCACGCTGTCGCTCGCGCTCGCCTACGACCCGGCGGAGGCCGGGATCATGGACCGGGCGCCGCGGTCGCCGAAGGAGGCCGTGCTGTCGCGCCCCGCGCTCGTGCTCGTCGTGTGGGCGTCGCTGCTGATCGGCGGCGCGACGCTCGCGACGTACCTGGTCGAGAAGCAGCTCGGCGCCGGCGACGGCGTCGCGCAGACCGCCGCGGTGACGATGCTCGCGCTCGGGCAGACCGCGTTCCTGTTCTCGTGCCGGTTCCTCACCGGGTCGAGCCTGACGTGGCGCGTGCTCACCGGGAACCGCGTGGTGTGGATGGCGGTCGGCGCGCTGCTGGTGCTGCAGCTCGTGTTCACGTACGCGCCGTTCATGCACGACTGGTTCGACTCGGCGCCCATCGGGGCGCGCGACTGGGGCCTGACCGCGGCGTTCGCGGTCGCCGTCTTCCTGCTCGCGGAGCTGGGGAAGGTGGTCGCGCGGCGCGTGCGCGCGTGACGGGCCGCCCGACCGGCGAGCGGGTGGGCGGTCAGGCGGGCGTGCGCTCGGGCGGCACGAACCAGCTCACCGAGCGCGCGACGTCGCCCGCGCGCAGCCACGTGTGCCGCTCGGAGCGCGGGTCGTGGTCGTGCTCGCGCCACGCGACCATCACGTGCGTGCGCGTCCACCGGATCGCGCGCGCCGCGCGCCACTCCTCGGTGCCGTCGGACCACACGAGCCGGACGACGACCGCGACGTCGCCCTGCGGGCGCGTCGGGATGCCGTCGGGGACCTCGCTGTTGGCGACGTCCCGCGCGGGCGGGCGCGGCGGGGTCGAGCGGTCGGGCATGGACCCATCGTATCGAACACGTGTTCGACCGCATCCCGCTGGTGCGATCTTTCACCCGGACCGGACGGCGCGGCGCCCCGGGGGCGCCGTCACGCGACCTGGTGGATCCGCACCATGTTCCCGGCGGGGTCGCGGAACGCGCAGTCCCGCACGCCGTACGGCTGGTCGGCGGGCTCCTGCACGACCTCGGCGCCACCGGCCTGCACCTGCGCGAACACCGCGTCCACGTCGGACGTGCCGAGCACGACCGCGCCGTACGAGCCCTTCGCCATGAGCTCGGCGACCACGCGTCGCTCGTCGTCGGTGACGCCCGGGTCGGCCGCCGGCGGGTGCAGCACGACCGACGTGAGCGGCTGCGCGGGCGGGCCCACGGTGATCCAGCGCATCGCGCCGTGGCCGACGTCGTTGCGCACCTCGAACCCGAGCACGTCGCGGTAGAACACGAGCGACGCCTCGGGGTCGTCGGCCGGCAGGAACGCGAGATGGAGGAACAGGTCCATGCGGGCCACGCTAGGCCGACGCGCCCGCCGCGGACTTCTCGGATCCTGACGGGTCCCGACGCGGCCGCATGACCTGCTTGACGACGCACCCGGGGAGCCCCGCGCCCTGCCCGGCCGCGAGGCGCCGGTAACGCCCCGGCGAGACGCCGACGAGCTCGGTGAACCGCGTCGTGAACGTGCCGAGCGACCCGCACCCGACCGCGAAGCAGACCTCGGTGGCCGACAGGTCGCCGCGCCGCAGCAGGGCCATCGCGCGCTCGACGCGACGCGTCATGAGGTACGCGTACGGCGGCTCGCCGAACGCGGCGCGGAACCGCCGGCTGAGGTGCCCGGCGGACATGTGCACGCCCCGCGCGAGCGCCTCGACGTCGAGCGGCTGCGCGTAGTCCCGGTCGATGCGGTCACGCACCGTGCGCAGCAGCCGCAGCTCGCGCAGCCGCGCGTCCGCATCGGTCGTCATGGCACCAGCGTGCCCCTCCCGCGTGCGTGTGACCAGCGCCACGACGCACGACCGGCGCCCCCGGGAGCCGCGTGCGACGCTGGGCCGGACGTGCGCGCCGCGCACCAGGAGGGGTGCCATGCCGAGGGTTTACGAGGGCCGCGCGCGCGGTGTGCTCCAGCCCCACGTGCGGTCGACGCTCGTGCGGCGCCTGGACCGCGCGGCGCACGACCGCACCGCCGCGCGCCGCCTCGGCCCGCGCGCCGACGCCGCGCTGGTGCGGCTCTCGACCGCCGCGGACCGCTCGCGCCTGTGGTGGGCGGTCGGCGCGGGCCTGGCGCTGACGGGCGCGCGCGGGCGGCGTGCCGCGCTGCGCGGCCTGGGGTCGGTCGCGGTCGCGAGCGCCCTGGCGAACCTGCTCGGCAAGGTCGTGTTCGGCGGGGCACGCCCCGACGCGACGACGCTGCCGTGGGTGCGCCGGCTCGCGCGGCAGCCGACGTCGGGCTCGTTCCCGTCGGGGCACAGCGCGTCGGCCGCCGCGTTCGCGACCGGCGTCGCGCTCGAGTGGCCCGCCGCGGGCGCGGCCGTCGCACCCGTGGCCGGGGCCGTCGCGTACTCGCGCCTGCACGTCGCCGCGCACTGGACGTCCGACGTCGTCGCCGGCGCCGCGCTGGGGGCCGGGGTCGCGCTCGTCGGGCGACGGCTCGTGCCGTCCGGCGACCTGCCCGGCCCGGACGTCCCCGCGGGCCCGCCGGCCGTCGTGCCCGCGCTGCCGGAGGGCGAGGGCCTCACGGTCGTGGTCAACCCGCGCTCGGGCGCGTCGAGCGTGCGCCTGCGGCCCGTGACCGAGCAGGTGCGCGCGGCGCTCCCCCGCGCGCGCGTCGTCGAGCTCGCCGACGGCACGTCGGCCACCGACCTCGTGGCGCGGGCCGTCGCCACCGGCGCGCGTGCGGTCGGCGTCGCGGGCGGCGACGGCACGGTCGGCGCGGTCGCGCACGCGGCGCGCGCGCACGGCCTGCCGCTCGCGGTCTTCCCCACCGGCACGCTCAACCACTTCGCGCGCGCCGCCGACCTCACGTCGGTCGCCGCGACGGCCCGCGCGGTCGAGGCCGGCACCGCGGTGACGGTCGACGTCGGCGAGCTCACGGTCGGCGACGACGCCCCGGTGACGGTCCTCAACACGTTCTCGGTGGGCGTGTACCCCGAGCTCGTGACGACCCGCGACCGGCTCGCGCCGCGGCTGGGCAAGCCCGTCGCCGCGCTCGTGGCCGCCGCGCGGACGCTGCGCGCGGCCGAGCCCGTCGCGCTCGTCGTCGACGACGAGGACGGCCGCTGGTGGTCGGTCTTCGCGGGTGTCGACCGCTACCACCCCACGAGCCTGGCCCCCGTCGCGCGCCGTCGCCTCGACGACGGGCTGCTCGACGTCCGCGACGCGCGCGACGCGACGGCGCACAGCCGGCTGCGCACGTTCCTCGAGGCCGCGGGCGGCGACCTGGGTGCGCGCCTCGCGCACGCCGTGCCGCCCGTGCGGCGGCGGCTGGTCGTGCGGCAGCGCACCACGACCGCGCTGCACGTGCGGGCACGTGACGACGGGCAGCCGGTGGTGCTCGCGCACGACGGCGAGACGACCGACCTGCCCGCGGGTGCGACCGCGCACCTGCGGCTGCTGCCCGCGGCGCTCGTCGTCTACGCGCCGCACGACCCGCGCGACGGCTGACACCGCGACACCTGGGCGCGCAGGGCATGCACGGGCACGCACGGGCGCGTCCTCTACGATCGTCGACGCCGCGGGAACACGGCGATCCCCCGCCACGTTCCCCACGCGTCCCCCTTCACCGACCCGGAGATCCGATGGACCCCGACAGTCCCGGGCACAGTCCCGTGCCCCGCCCCTGCCACGCGACGACGCGACGGGGGGTGGGGCACCGATGTGGGTGATGACCCTGCTGCTCGGCGTGCTCGTCATCCTGGCGATCACCGCCGCGACCGCGTACTTCGTGGCGCAGGAGTTCGGCTACATGTCGGTCGACCGGTCGCGGCTCGCGGCCCGGGCCGAGGCCGGTGACGCCGGCGCGCGCAAGGCGCTCGACGTCACGCGCCGCACGTCCTTCATGCTGTCGGGCGCCCAGCTCGGCATCACCGTCACGGGCCTGCTCGTCGGGTACGTGGCCGAGCCGCTGGTCGGCGAGTCGATCGGCGAGGCCCTCGGCCTGGTGGACGTGCCGACGGGCGTCGGCATCGCGGTCGGCACCGTGCTCGCGCTGCTGTTCTCGACGTTCGTGCAGATGCTGTTCGGCGAGCTGTTCCCCAAGAACCTCGCGATCGCACGCCCCGAGCCGACGGCCGTGCGGCTCGCGACGTCGACCATCTGGTACCTGCGCGGGTTCGGCTGGCTCATCCGCGTGTTCGACGCGGCGTCCAACGCGCTGCTCAAGGTGCTGGGCATCGAGCCCGTGCACGACGTCGAGCACTCGGCGACCGCGCGCGACCTCGAGCACATCGTCGCGGACTCGACCGACCTGCCGCGCGAGCTGTCGGTGCTGCTGGACCGCATCATCGACTTCCCGCAGCGCGACGTCGAGCACGCCATGGTGCCGCGCTCGCGCGTCGACACGGTGACCCCCGACACGGGCGTCGCGCGCCTGCGCGAGCTCATGTCCGACGGGCACTCGCGCTACCCGGTGCTCGACGACGAGACCGTCACGGGCGTCGTGCACCTGCCCGACGTGCTGCGCTGCACCGACGCGTCGGCGACCGCGGCACGCCTGCAGCGCCCGGCCGCGCTCGTGCCCGAGTCCATGGCGCTGACCGACGCGGTGCGCCTGCTGGTCGGCTCGGACAACCAGCTCGCGGTCGTGATCGACGAGTACGGCGGCTTCGCGGGTGCGCTGTCGCTGGAGGACGTCGCCGAGGAGCTCGTGGGCGAGATCCACGACGAGCACGACCCGCTCGACGCGGCCGACGCGACCGAGCAGGACGACGGCTCGTGGCTCGTCGCGGGCGACGTGCACGTCGACGAGGTCGAGCGCGCGCTCGGCCGCGACCTGCCGCGCGACGACTACGAGACGATCGCGGGCCTCGCGATCGACGCGCACGGCGCGCTGCCCCCCGAGGGCACGGTCCTGGAGGTGCCGCTGCCGCCCGACCCGGCGCTGCTCGCCGAGGCGGGCGACCCGCCCGCCGAGGTGCTGCGCATCGAGGTCCTCGACGTCGACCGGCACGTGCCCTCGCGCGTGCGCCTGAGCGTCGAGCAGGCCGAGCCGGACGGGCAGGACGAGCGGGCCGAGCGGGCCGAGCAGCACGAGGACGAGCCCGCGGACGCCGCGGACCAGGAGGTCGAGCGATGAGCACGTGGGTCGTCGTCGTCGTGACGGTCGCGATCATCGCGCTGTCCGCGTTCTTCGTCGCCGTCGAGTTCGCGATGCTGGCGGCACGCCGCCACCGCCTCGAGGACGCCGCCGGCTCCAGCCGGTCGGCGCGCGCCGCGCTGCGCAGCTCGCACGAGCTGACGGTCCTGCTCGCGGGCGCGCAGCTCGGCATCACCGCGTGCACGCTCGCGCTCGGCGCGATCACCAAGCCCGCGGTGCACCACTGGCTCACGCCGCTGTTCGCGTCGTGGGGCCTGCCGGCCGTGCCGGCCGACGTGCTGGGGTTCGTCCTCGCGCTCGTCGTCGTGACGTTCCTGCACCTCGTGGTCGGCGAGATGGCGCCCAAGTCCTGGGCCATCGCGCACCCCGAGTCGTCGGCGCAGCTGCTCGCGCTGCCGATGCGCGCGTTCATGTGGGCCGTGCGGCCCGTGCTGCGCGCGCTCAACGAGACGGCGAACCGGATGCTGCGCCGCGTGGGCGTCGAGCCGGTGGACGAGATGGCCGCGGGCACCGACCCGGCCTCGCTGCGCCACCTGGTCGAGCACTCCGCGAACGTCGGCGCGCTCGACGCGGCGTTCTCGCGGCAGCTCTCGCAGGCGCTCGACCTGCAGCGCATGACGGTCGGGGACCTCGCCGACCCGAGCGCGGTGCCGGTCACGGTGCCGACGGGCGGGACGGTCGAGGACGTGCAGCGCGTGTCGCTCGAGAGCGGGCACCTGCGCATCCTCGTCGGCGACGGGGACGCGGTGTCGGGGGTCGTGCACGTGCGCGACACGCTCACGAGCGCACCCGACGCACCGCTCGCGCCGTTCGTGCGGCCGGTGTACGAGCTGCCGGCGGACACGCTGGTCGCGACCGCGTTCGCGGGCATGCGCGAGGGGCGCCACCACCTGGCGGTCGTCACGGGCGGCGAGCGCGCGCTCGTCGTGACGCTCGCCGACGTCGTGGAGCGGCTGCTGCCGCGCACGACCGCCGCACCGGCCCCCGCGGGGGTCTGACGCACGAGGTCCACGGGCCCGTCCCCTCGCCGGGGGCGGGCCCGTCGTCGTGCGCGGCCGGCGGGCGGCGTCAGTGCGTGCGGCGTGCGATGAGCCCGCGCACGGAGCCGAGGTGCTCGGCCATCGCGCGGCGCGCGGCCTCGGCGTCGTGCCGCTCGATCGCGTCGTAGACGGCGCGGTGCCCGTCGAGGGACGTGCGACGCCCCTCCTTGGTGGTGTGCGAGTGCCGGCGCACGCCCATGGTCCAGTCGGTCATGAGCGTGTGCAGCGTGCTGACCAGCGGGTTCCCGGCCGCACGTGCGACGAGCAGGTGGAACTCGATGTCGCACTCGAGCGACCCCTCGGCGCGGGTCTCGTCCGCCGTGCGGTCGAGCACCTCGCGGAGCTGGAGCAGGTTGGCGGCGGTCGCGCGCAGCGCCGCGAGCCCGGCCACGGCGGGCTCGACGATCTCGCGGAGCTCGGCCGCGTCGCGCTCCTCGCGCGACGGCGCGTCCGGGGCCGACAGGTCGAGCAGCTCGCGCTCGGCGCCGGTGCGCTCGACGACGACCGTGCCGCGCCCGGGACGGCGCTCGATGAGGTGCTTGTTCTCGAGCTCGTGCATGGCCTCGCGCAGCGTCGCGCGGGACACCTGGAGGGTCGCGGCGAGGTCGCGCTCGGCGGGCAGCCGGTCGCCCGGCGTGAGGCTGCCGGTCGCGATGAGGCGCTCGAGGTGGGCGGCGAGCACGACCGAGATGTTCTCGGTCCTGCGGGACAGGGGCGGGATCTCGACCGGGCTCACCTGGGTGCTCCTTCGCCACGGCGTCGGCGGACGGCCGGACGCTACCACGGTCGCGGCCTGTTGGTCTGACCATCCGACCGCCTGTTTCGGCGCTGTGAACTTGCCGTAACAGTCTCTCGACGTCGAGCGATCAGGCCTGGACGGGCGTCTAGCGTCAGCCGCACTTGGTCAGACCATCTGGCCGAGAGCCTCCCCCGGCGCCCGGCTCGCAGTCCCCCGGCGAGCCCCGCCGCACGACCGAGAGGACCCCCATGACCCCCTCCCGCCGCGCTGCCGCACCCGCCGCAGCCGCCACGCTCCTGCTGGCCCTCGCCGCGTGCACCAGCACGAGCGACGCCGCCGAGGCGCCCGCCTCGCAGTGGTCCGACCTCGCCGACTCCGCCGCCTGCGCCGACCTCCGCGAGGCGCACCCCGACCTCGTGGGCACCACCCAGACCAACGCGATCAACCCGCACACCCCCGGCTACGAGGTCATCGACCCCGAGAACCCCGACCGGTTCATGGGCTTCGACATCGACCTCGGCGAGGCCATCGGCGCGTGCCTCGGGTTCGACGTCGACTACGTCGCCGTCGGGTTCTCCGAGCTCATCCCCACGGTCGCGTCCGGCCAGGCCGACTGGATCGTCTCCAACCTGTACGCGACGCAGGAGCGCGCCGCGGGCGGCGTCGACTTCATCTCCTACTCCAAGGTCTTCGACGGCGTCCTGGTGGCCAAGGGCAACCCCGAGGGCATCACCGGCATCGACACGTCCCTGTGCGGCCTGACCGTCGCGCTCAACAAGGGCTACGTCGAGGTCCCGCTCGTCGAGGCCGTCGCCCCCGACTGCACCGCCGCGGGCCTGGCCGCGCCCGAGGTCGCGCTGTTCGACTCGAGCGCCGACTGCGTGCAGGCCATCCTCGCGGGCCGCGCCGACGCCTACATGAACGACATCAACACCGTGAACCGGTTCATCGCCGAGCACCCCGACGACCTCGACTCCGCCGAGACCGTCATGCTCGACTACGAGATCGGCATCGGCGTGCTGCAGGGCGAGCACGAGTTCCGCGACGCCGTGCAGGCCGCGCTCACGGTCGTGCAGGACACGGGCCTGCAGACCGAGCTCGCCGAGAAGTGGGAGCTCGACGCCAACGCCGTCGCCGAGCCGACCGTCCTGTCGGTCGGCTGACGGCGGGGGCCCACGACATGACGGACTTCCTGCACTACCTCACGCTGCCCTACCTGCTGCAGGGCATGGGGTTCACGCTCCGCCTGCTGGCCATGGGGTTCGTCGGCGGGCTCGCGCTCGGCCTGGTGCTCGCGTCGATGCTGCTGTCGCGGCACCGCGCGGTCGCCGCCGTCGCCCGCGCCTACACGACGCTCTACCGCGGCACGCCGCTGATCCTGCAGCTCGTGTTCGTGTTCACCGTGCTGCCGCACGCGGGGGTCACGCTCACCCCCGTGGTCGCGGGCGGTGTCGCGCTCGCGATGAACGAGGCGACGTTCTTCGCCGAGATCATCCGGTCGGCGGTGCGCGAGGTGCCCGCCGGCCAGCGGGCGGCGGGCCGGGCGCTCGGGCTCGGACCCGCCGGGCTGCTGCGTCACGTCGTGGGCCCCCAGGCCTTCCGCTCGATGGTCCCCGCGCTCGGCAACGAGGCGGTCGCGACCATGAAGAACTCGGCGCTCGCGTCGATCATCGCGGTCCCCGAGCTCACGCTGCGCACGCAGCAGCTCGCGTCGGCGACGTTCGACTACTTCGAGATCTACTTCGCCACCGCGGTCATGTACCTGCTGCTCACGGCCGCCATCACGGGCCTGCAGCTGCTGGTCGAGGCGCTGGTCGACCCCGACGGCGTGCGCCGCCGCGGCTGGCTCGCGCTGTGGCGCCGGCGGCCCGCGGCGGCCGCCCCCGCCACCCTGCCCCCGGTGCACGCGCCGGCGGCACCGGCGGACGCCCCCGTCCCCGACGAGCGGCGCACGCACGCCGACCCGCCGCCGCGCTCGTTCGGCGAGGCGATGGTCGAGGCACGCGGGCTGCGCCGCTCCTACGGCGACACCGAGGTGCTCGCGGGCATCGACCTCATGGTCCGCGAGGGCGAGGTCGTCGCGCTGCTCGGCCCGTCGGGCTCGGGCAAGAGCACGCTGCTGCGCACGCTCAACCACCTCGACGGCCTCGACGGCGGCTCGGTCCTCGTCAACGGCACGGCCATCGGCTACGACTGGCAGGGCCGCGAGCTGCCCGAGCGGCGCACCGCGCGGCAGCGCGTCACCGCGGGCGTCGGCATGGTGTTCCAGAGCTTCGACCTCTTCGAGCACCTCACGGTCCGCGAGAACGTCGCGGCGCCGCTGCGGTGGGTCCACGGCCTGGGCCGCGACGAGGCGTCGGCCCGCGCCGACGAGCTCCTCGCGTCGGTGGGCATGAGCCACCGCGCCGACGCGCTCCCCCGCCACCTGTCGGGCGGTCAGCAGCAGCGGGTCGGGATCGCGCGGGCGCTCGCGCCCCGCCCCAGCGTGCTCCTGCTCGACGAGCCGACCAGCGCGCTCGACCCCGAGAAGGTCGCCGAGGTGCTGCAGGTCATCCGCGACCTGGCCCGCACGTCGGGGCTGACGATGGTCATCGCCACGCACCAGCTCCGCTTCGCGCGCGAGGTCGCCGACCGGGTCGTCTTCATGGCCGGCGGCGTGGTCGTCGAGGAGGGCCCCGCGGACGACGTCCTGCTGCGCCCGCAGCACGCGCTCACGCGCTCCTTCGTGGGCGCGATGGACTCGGCGGAGGTGTGAGCGTGCACCAGGCAGCCACCCCCGCCCCACCCGAGCGCGAGGCGCTCGTCCTCACCGGTCACCCCGGCGTCCCGACGCAGGTCGGCCCGTTCGCGCACGCCGTGCGCTGGGGCGACACGCTGTGGGTCACCGGGCAGATGCCCACCGACCCGCGCACGGGCGACGTCGTCGGCGACGACGTCGTGACCCAGACCCGGCAGGTCATGCGCAACCTCGAGGCCGTGCTGCACGCCGCGGGCGCGCGGCTCGCGGACACCCTCATGGTCCGCGCGTACCTCACGGACTTCGACGAGTACGCGGCCTTCAACGCCGAGTACGCCACGTGGTTCCCCGCCGGGCTGCCGGCCCGCACGTGCGTCGGCGTCACCGGGCTCGCCGTCGGCGCCCGCGTCGAGGTCGATCTCGTCGTGGGCCTGCGGCCGTCCCGCAGCACCACCGAGTCCACCGAGCAGGACCCGTCCGCACCCGAGGGAGCCGCACGATGACCGCCACCACGACCGCCCCCGCCACGCCCCTCGTCCTGCAGCCCGGCGAGGGCCCCGTGCTCGGCGAGCACTACCTGCCCAGCCGCGCGCACGAGGTGCGGTGGGGCTGGCTGCCCGACCGCACGAGCACGCCCGTGCTCGCGGTGCCCGACGGCGCGACCGTCACGATCGACACCCTCAGCCACGAGGGTCTGCTGGCCGACCAGGGCCGCGACCCGCGGCGGTACCTCGCGCAGTTCGGGGTCGCCGACGTGCTCGCCGACGCGGTCGACGTGGCCGCGTCGCCGCTGGTCAACGGGCGCGACGACGGCCCCCACGTCGTCACCGGGCCGATCGAGGTGACCGGTGCGCGCGCGGGCGACGTGCTGCGCGTCGACGTCCTCGACCTCGCGCGGCGCGTGCCGTACGGGTTCGTGTCCAACCGCCACGGGTACGGCGCGCTGGCCGGCGAGTACCCCGAGGACCTCGACTCGACGCCCACGCGGCACGTCGACGCGATGGTCGGCGACGGCACCGTGAGCCACTTCGCGTGGGTCGGCGAGCACGAGGGGCGCGACGTCGGGTACATGGACGCCGGCGGCGGGCGCACCGTGCGCTTCGGGCTCGCGCCGTTCCTCGGGCTCATGGGCGTCGCGCCCGACACCGACGAGCCCGTGCCGTCGGTGCCGCCCGGCCCGCACGGCGGCAACATCGATGTCAAGCACACGACGGTCGGCTCGACGCTCTACCTGCCGGTCGCGGTCGACGGTGCGCTGTTCTGCGCGGGCGACCCGCACTTCGCGCAGGGCAACGGCGAGGTCGCGCTCACCGCGCTCGAGGCGTCGCTGCGCGCGACGCTGCGGCTGAGCGTGCTGCGGCCCGCCGACCGCACGGCCGTGCTCGGCGCGGCCGCCGGACCGGTCGTCGAGACCCCGACGCACTGGGTGCCGACGGGTCTGCACCCCGACCTCGACGAGGCGATGCGCGCGGCCGTGCGCAACGCGGTCGCGTTCCTGCACGGCCGGTTCGGCGTGCCGCGCGCGGTCGCGCTGGCCTACCTGTCGGCCGCGGGCGACTTCGAGGTCAGCCAGGTGGTCGACGCCGTCAAGGGCGTGCACTGCATGATCGCGAAGGCGGACTGGACCGCCTGGACGTGACGCGCAGGCCTCCCGGCGCCGGCTGGCGCGGCCGGGGCGGGGCGGTCGGGGCGGGGCGGGTGCGCGCGGTCAGCGCGTGCCCGCCCCGTCGCGCACGCCCATCGCGACCGTGCTCGCGCGCACGGGCGCGGGCAGCGCCGTGCTGCCGGACAGGAACCGGTCGACGGCCGCGGCGGCGGCCCGGCCCTCGGCGATCGCCCACACGACGAGCGACTGCCCGCGTCCGGCGTCGCCCGCGACGAACACGCCGGGCGTCGTCGTCGCGTAGTCGTCGTCACGCTCGATCGCGCCGCGAGGACCGCGCGCGACGCCCAGCTCGTCGAGCAGCGCGCCCGGCTCGGCGCCCGTGAAGCCCAGCGCGAGCAGCACGAGGTCCGCCGGCAGCTCGCGGCGCGTGCCCGCGACCGGCACGAACCGGCCGGCGACCTGCTCGACGTCCTCGACCTC
Organism: Cellulomonas sp. FA1; assembly: GCF_000986825.1. Classification (NCBI taxonomy): domain Bacteria; kingdom Bacillati; phylum Actinomycetota; class Actinomycetes; order Micrococcales; family Cellulomonadaceae; genus Cellulomonas; species Cellulomonas sp. FA1. Next base: position 1,621,980 of record NZ_LBMY01000001.1, read on the forward strand.
GACGGCACGCACGGCGCCCGCGCCGTCGTCGAGGAAGCGCACCGTGCTCGTGGCCCACACGCGCTCGCCGCCCTCCTCGTGCGCGCTGGCCGTGCGCAGCACACGCGGGTACGTCGGCCACGGCTGGTCGGCGGGGCGCTCCGTCGGCGGCGTCGGCAGGATCTCGACCTGGGTCACCGACCGCGCGCCCTGGCGCAGCGCCGTGCCCAGGCAGTCGGCGCCGGTGTCGCCGCCGCCCACGACGACGACGTCGAGGCCGGTCGCGACGAGCTGGTCCGGGACCGTGCCGCCGACCGCCGCGCGGTTCGCCTGCGGCAGGTACGTCATGGCCTGCTCGACGCCGCGCAGGTCGCGCCCGTCGACCGGCAGGTCCCGCGGGACCGTCGAACCCGTGGCCAGCACGACCGCGTCGTACCGGGCGCGCAGCTGCGCGCCCGTGACGTCGACGCCGACGTCGACGCCCGTGCGGAACCGCGTGCCCTCGGCGGCCATCTGCGCCAGCCGCCGGTCGAGCACGCGCTTCTCGAGCTTGAACTCGGGGATGCCGTACCGCAGCAGGCCACCCGCGCGGTCCGCGCGCTCGTGGACCACCACGGTGTGACCGGCGCGCGTGAGCTGCTGCGCGCACGCGAGCCCCGCGGGCCCGGACCCGACCACGGCGACCGTGTGGCCCGAGAGCCGCTCGGGCACCTGCGGCGCCAGCAGCCCGCGGTCGAACGCCTCCTCGGCGACCGCCACCTCGACGTTCCGGATCGTCAGCGGCTCACCGTTGATCCCCAGCACGCACGCGGCCTCGCACGGCGCCGGGCAGATGCGGCCCGTGACCTCGGGGAAGTTGTTGGTCGCGTGCAGCCGGTCGCACGCGTCGGCCCACTGCCCGCGCCACGCGAGGTCGTTCCACGCGGGCATCTCGTTGCCCAGCGGGCACCCGGAGTGGCAGAACGGGATGCCGCAGTCCATGCAGCGCCCCGCCTGGCGGCGCACGAGCGCGACGTCGTCGGGGTGACCCGCGCGGTGCGCGTGCACCTCGCGCCAGTCGAGCAGGCGCACGGCCACGGGACGGTCGGCGGGCAGCTCGCGCCGCCGCGTCGTGAGGAAGCCGCGGGGGTCTGCCATGGTCGCTCCCGGGGTGGCACGGCGGTGGACGCACGCACGGGCGGCGGCGCGGCCGCACGCAGGCGCAGCGTGCACGCTAGGCCGCGCGCGGGCGGTCGCCGGGGGTCGGAGGTCCCGACCGGGCGGGACCTCCGCAAAGGCGTGGCCCGCAGGGCCGTGCCGTCCTAGCGTGCGACCGGGCTCGCACGGAGCCCCGCCGCGCGCGACGCGACGGCGCTCCCCCGGAGAGGCGTGACGACGGATGACGGTCCCGATGCGGGTGGACGGCCACGTCCACCACCGAGCAGCCCACCACTCCCACCGGAACCAGGAGCACCGTCGTGTTCGACCACCGTCTCTTCTCGATCCGTGAGTCCCGCCACCGCATCCACAACCCGCTGACCGCGCCGCAGCTCGCGACGCTCGGGGCCGCGCTCGACCTGCGCCCCGGCGCGACCGTGCTCGACCTCGCGTGCGGCTCGGGCGAGCTGCTCGCCACGTGGGCCCGCGACCACGGCGTCACCGGCCTCGGCGTCGACCTCAACCCCGACTTCCTCGCGCACGCCCGCGCGCGTGCCGACGCGCTCGGGGTCGGCGACCGCGTGCGGTTCGTCGAGGCCGACGCGAGCGGCTGGGTCGCCGACGCACCCGTCGACGTCGCGGCGTGCGTGGGCGCGACGTGGATCGGCGGCAGCGTGCCCGGCACGCTCGAGCTGCTGCGGCGCAGCCTGCGGCCCGGCGGGCTGCTGCTGGTCGGCGAGCCGTACTGGCGCGCCGTGCCGACGACGCCCGGCGAGCTCGCCGCGTGCGGCGTCCCGTCCGCCGACGCGTACCGCACGCTGCCCGGGCTCCTGGCCGGGTACGGGGACCTCGGGTACGACGTGGTCGAGATGGTGTGCGCGACCGAGGAGTCCTGGGACAGGTACCAGGCGTCCCAGTGGCTCACGATGCGCCGCTGGGCCGACGCCCACCCGCAGCACGACCTGCACGACGAGGTGCGCCGGCTGCTCGCGGAGGAACCCGCCCGGTACGCCGCGGGCACCCGTGCGTTCTTCGGCTGGGCCGTCGTCGCGCTGCTCGCGCGCTGACCGCGCGTCGGGGCGGCGGGTGCGCCCACCGCCCCGACGCGCAGCGTCTCGACTCGCCGCGCCTCGACTCGCAGGGCCCCGACGCGCCGGCACCCCGACGACGCGCACGTGACGGGCCGGCGACGCGGACGGGCGGCCGGGTGAACAGCCCGTGCCGCGGCCCGGTGCGGGGCCCGCGGCGCGCGAGGATAGGCGCGTGGACGAGCACCGGGAGGTCGAGGACGGTCCCGGGCGCGCCCGGGCGCGGCACGCGTACTTCGACGACCCCTCGGGCGTCGTCGCGCTCGCGCACCGCGGGTTCGCGCTCGACGGGCGCGAGAACTCGCTCACCGCGTTCGGCAACGCCGTCGACCTCGGCTTCCGGTACGTCGAGACCGACGCGCACGCGACGTCCGACGGCGTCGTGGTCGCGCTGCACGACGACACGCTGGACCGCACGACCGACGCCGAGGGCGTGGTGTCCGAGCTGCCGTGGTCGGTCGTGCGGCGCGCCCGCATCGGGGGCGTCGACCCCGTGCCGCGGCTCGACGACGTGCTCGGCACGTGGCCTCACCTGCGCGTCAACGTCGACGTCAAGAGCGAGCGCGCGGTGCTCCCGGTCGTCGCGGCGATCGAGCGCACGCGCGCGCACGACCGCGTGTGCGTCGCGTCGTTCTCGGCGGCGCGACGGCGCGCGACGGTCGAGCGGCTGAGCCGACCCGTCGCGACGTCGGCGGCGACGGGCGAGGTCGCGCGCTTCCTCGCCGCGCACCGCGCGCACCTGCCCCGCCTCGCGGCACGCGCCCTGCGCGAGGTGGACGCGCTGCAGGTGCCGGCCGCGCAGGGCCGGCTGCGGGTCGTCGACGCGGGCACGGTCGCCGCCGCGCACGCCGCGGGCCGCGGCGTGCACGTGTGGACCGTGAACGACCCCGCCGAGATGCACCGCCTGCTCGACCTGGGCGTCGACGGGATCGTCACCGACCGCGCGGACCTGCTGCGCGACGTGCTGCGCGCGCGGGGCACCTGGGTCTGAGCGGACGGTCCCGCGCGGCGAGCCCCGCCGACCCGGACCTGTGGACGGGCGGGTCGGCGTCGGCGGCGTGGGCTAGCGTGCAGCGCGTGACGGCGGGGTTCGACGGGGCGGGCGGGCGGGGCCGGCTGCGCGTGCACACCTCGCCGCGTGCCGACGTGCTGGTCGACGCGCTCGCCGACGTCCTGGCCGACGTGCCGCCCGGCACCGACCCGTTCGCGCGCGAGGTCGTCGCGGTGCCGACCCGGGGCGTCGAGCGGTGGGTCGCGCAGCGGCTGTCGCACCGCCTGGGCGCGGGCCCTGACGGCGAGGCCGGCGTGTGCGCGCGCATCGACTTCGACCCGCCTGCGCGGCTCGTGCGCGACGCGGTCGCCGCGGCCACGGGTACCGCGCGCGACGACGACCCGTGGGAGCCCGAGCGGCTCGTGTGGCACGTGCTGCGCGCGGTCGACGCGGCCGTCGCGGCGGGCGAGGCCTGGGCGCACCCGCTGGCCCGCCACGTCACCGACGAGCCGGGCGCGCGCGACGCCGTGCGGCGGGGCCGCCGGGTGCGGCTCGCGCAGCGTCTCGCGGGCGTGTTCACGGCGTGCGCCGCGCAGCGCCCGTCGCTCGTGACGGCGTGGGCGGCGGGCGACGACGAGGACGGTGCGGGCGCGCCGCTGCCGGCCGACCTGGCGTGGCAGGCGCCGCTGTGGCGCGCGGTGCGCGCCGACCTGGGCGTGGCGAGCCCGGCCGAACGGCTCGCGGACGCCGTGCGCGCGCTGACCGCCGACCCCGACGTCGTGGACCTGCCCCGGCGGCTGTCGGTGCTCGGGCCGACGCGGCTGTCGCGCGCGCACGTCGACGTGCTCGCGGCGCTCGCGGTGCACCGCGACGTGCACGTGTGGCTGCCGCACCCGTCGGACGCGCTGTGGCGCCGCGCGGCCCGCGGGGTCGAGCCCGCCGCACCCGCGGCGCCCGCGCCGCGGCGCCGCGACGTGCCCGCTGTCGCGGTGCACCCGCTGCTCGCGTCGACCGCGCGCGACGCGACCGAGCTCGGCGCGCGCCTGACCGCCGCGGGCGCCGACGTGACGCACCACGCCGCGCCCGCTCCCCCGCCGACCGTGCTCGGCGCGGTGCAGGCCGCGCTGCGCGCCGACGAGCGGCCGGCCGTGCCCGCCGCCGTGGCGCCGGGCGACCGGAGCGTGCAGGTGCACGCGTGCCACGGGCGCGGGCGGCAGGTCGAGGTGCTGCGCGAGGTCGTGCTCGGGCTGCTCGCGGACGACCCGACGCTGCAGCCGCGCGACGTCGTCGTGCTGTGCCCCGACGTCGAGGCGTTCGCGCCGCTGGTCGCGGCCGCGTTCGGCACCGCGGCGGGCGGCGACGCCCCGGACGTCGGCGGCGCGGACCACGGCACCCACCCGGGCCGCACGCTGCGCGTCCGGCTCGCCGACCGCGCGCCCGCGCGCACCAACCCGCTGCTGCGCGTGCTGTCCGACCTGCTCGCGCTCGCGGGCTCGCGCGTCACGGCCTCCGCGGTGGTCGACCTCGCGGGCCTGCCGGCGGTACGGCGACGGTTCGGGTTCGACGACGCCGCCGTCGAGCGGCTGCGCGCGTGGGCGCTCGAGTCCGGCGCCCGGTGGGGCGAGGACCAGGCGCGGCGCGCGCGGTACGGGCTGGGCGCGGTCGCGCAGGGCACGTGGCGCACCGCGACCGACCGGCTGCTGCTGGGGGTCGCGATGGCCGAGGAGGACCACCGGTTCGTCGGGTCGGCGCTGCCGCTCGACGACGTCGACTCGACCGACGTCGACCTCGCGGGCCGGTTCGCCGAGCTCGTCGACCGGGTCACCGGCCTGCTGGCCGGGCTCGACGGCGAGCGGCCCGCGAGCGCGTGGCTCGCGACGCTCGAGCGCGCGCTCGTGCTGCTGGCCGCCGCCGACCCCGACGACGCGTGGCAGGAGGTCGGCGCGCGGGCCGTGCTCGGCGACGTGCGCGCGTCGGCCGCGGGCACCGACGTGCCGCTGCGGCTCGCCGACGTCGTCGCGCTGCTCGAGCCGCGCCTCGCGGGCCGGCCCACGCGCGCCGGGTTCCGCACGGGTGCGCTCACGGTGTGCTCGCTCGAGCCGATGCGCGCGGTGCCGCACCGCGTGGTGTGCCTGCTGGGTCTCGACGACGGCGCGTTCCCGCGGGCGGGCACGCCCGACGGCGACGACGTCCTCGCGCGCGACCCGCTGGTCGGCGAGCGCGACCGCCGCACCGAGGACCGGCAGCTGTTCCTCGACGCGGTGACCGCCGCGGGCGAGCACCTCGTGGTCGTGCACAGCGGGGCCGACGAGCGCACCGGGGCGCCGCGCCCGCCGGCCGTGCCCGTGGGCGAGCTGCTCGACGCGGTCGACGAGACGGTCGACCTGCCCGGCGGGGCGCGGGCGGCGCTCGTCGTGCACCACCCGCTGCAGACCGTCGACGAGCGCAGCTTCACGCCCGGCGCGCTGGGCCGCCCGGGGCCGTTCAGCTTCGACGACGTCGACCGGCGCGCGGCGCTCGTCGCGCGCGGGCCGCGGCACGTGCGCCCGCCGCTGCTGACCGCACCGCTGCCGCCGCTCGACCAGCCCGTGGTCGAGCTCGACGACCTGGTCGCGGTGCTCGAGCACCCCGTCAAGGCGTTCGTGCGCCGCCGCCTCGGCGTCGTGGTCCCGGGCGAGGCCGACGACCTCGACGACCGGCTGCCGCTCACGCTGGGCCCGCTCGACGAGTGGGCGACGGGCGACCGGCTGCTCACGGCGGTGCTCGACGGCGTGGACCTCGCGCGCGCGGCCGCGGCCGAGCGTCGGCGCGGCCGCGTGCCGCCGGGCCAGCTGGGCGGTGCCGTGCTGCAGGACGTCGCGACGCGCGCGGGCGTGGTCGCCGAGGCCGTGGTGCCGCTGCTGGGCGCCCCGGCGACGGCGGTCCACGTGACCGTCCCGCTGCCGGGCGGCCGCACGCTCACGGGCACGGTGCCCGGCCTGCGCGGCGACGTCCTGGTGCGCGCGGTGTACTCGCGGCTCGGCGCGAAGCACCGGCTGCGCGCGTGGCTGCACCTGCTGGCCCTCGTGGCGTCGCCCGGCGCCCCGCCCGTGCGGGGTGCCGCGACCGTGGGCCGGGGCCCGGGCCGCCGCCCGTCGGCCGCGACGTCGTGGCTGCGCGCACCCGGCCCGGACGACGCACGACGCGTGCTGGGCGACCTGCTCGCGCTGCACGACCGCGCGCTGCGCGCGCCGCTGCCGCTGCCCGTGGCCGCCGGCGGCACGTACGCGCAGCGCCGCCACGGGCACGACGACCCGGCGGGTGCGCTCGCGGACGCCGAGCACACCCTGCGCGCGCGGTTCGAGCACACCGACGAGCACCACGTGCTCGCGTGGGGCGACGGGTTCACGCTGCTGCAGGTCGCGGGCGACCCGACGCCCGCGGACCGCGCCGCGTGGCCCGACGAGCCGACGCTGCTGGGTGCGCTCGCGCGCACGGCGTGGGACGCGCTGCTCGAGCACGAGGGGCAGGTGCCGTGGTGAGCGCACCCGTGTTCGACGTCTGCGGGCCACTGCCCACGGGGACGACCGTGCTCGAGGCCAGCGCCGGCACGGGCAAGACGTTCACGATCGCGGCGCTCGCCGCGCGGTACGTCGCCGAGGGCCACGCGCGGCTGCCCGAGCTGCTGCTCGTGACCTTCGGCCGCATGGCGACGGGCGAGCTGCGCGAACGCGTGCGCGCCCGGCTGGTCGCGACCGAGCGCGCGCTGCGCGACCCGGGCGCGCGGACCAGCGACGACCCCGTGGTCCGGCACCTCGCGGCGGTCGACGACGCCGAGCTGCACCGGCGCCGCGCGCGGCTCACCGTCGCGCTGTCCGAGGTCGACGCCGCCACGATCACCACCACGCACGGGTTCTGCCAGCAGATGCTGCGCACGCTCGGCACGGCCGCGGGCGGCGGGGTCGTCGAGCCCGGTGCGACGCTGCTGCCGGACGTCGCGGACCTCGAGGCCGAGGTGGTCGACGACCTGTACCTCGCGGCCTACGCGGGCACCGACGCGCCCGTGCTCGACGTCGACGACGCGCGGGCCGTGGCCCGGGCCGCCGTGAGCGACCACGCGGCCGTCCTCGCCCCGGACGAGGCGCCGCCCGGCACGCCGCCCGACCACCGCGTGCGGCTCGCGCGCGCCGTGCGCCGCGAGATGGTGCGGCGCCGGCGGGCCGCGCACGTCGTCGACTACGACGACCTGCTGACGCTGCTGCACGCGGCGCTCACCGACCCGGTGACGGGCCCGCCGGCCGCGCAGCGCGTGCGCGCGCGGTTCCGGGTCGTCATGGTCGACGAGTTCCAGGACACCGACCAGGTGCAGTGGCAGATCCTGCGCACCGCGTTCCACGGCCACCGCACGCTCGTGCTGGTGGGCGACCCCAAGCAGGCGATCTACGCGTTCCGCGGCGCCGACGTCCACACCTACCTCGAGGCGCGCGACGTCGCGACGACCGCGACGCTCCACCGCAGCTGGCGCACCGACGCCCCGGTGCTCGCGGGGCTCGGTCACCTGCTCGGGGGCGCGGCGCTGGGCGACCCCCGCATCGTCGTGCACCCCGTCGAGGCCGAGCACGCCGGCCACGGGCTCGACGGCGGCGCACCGGTCGTGCTGCGCCGCGTGACGCGGCGCGCGGTCGGCGCGGTGGGCGCCGTGCCGCCCGTCGCGGCGGTGCGCGCGCTGGTGGCGCGGGACGTGGCCGCGCAGACCGTCCGGACGCTGACCACGGCCCGCCTGCGCGACGGCGACGGCTGGCGCGCGGTGCTGCCGGGCGACGTCGCGGTGCTCGCGCGCCGCAACGCCGACGCGCTCGCGGTGCGCGACGCGCTCGCCGACGTCGGCGTCCCCGCGGTCGTCTCGGGCCTGTCGAGCGTCTTCACGACGCCGGCCGCGCGCGACTGGCTCGTGCTGCTGAGCGCACTGGCGGCGACCGGCGACCCCGCGCGCGTCGCGGCGGCCGCGCTGACGCCGTTCGTCGGGTGGGACGGCGCGACGCTCGCGGCGGCCGACGACGCCGCGCGCGAGGACCTCGCGGACCGGCTGCGCGCGTGGTCGCACGTGCTGGCCGCGCAGGGCGTGGCGGCGCTGCTGCAGGCCACGGCCGCCGCGGGCCTGCACGAGCGGCTCGCGGCGCGCGTCGACGGCGAGCGCACGCTGACGGACGTGCGCCACGTCGGCGAGGTGCTGCACGCGGCGGCGCGCGAGCACGGCCTCGGGGCCGCCGCGCTCACCGAGTGGCTGCGCGCACGGATCGACGAGGCGGGGGGCGACTACGCCGAGGAGCGGAGCCGACGCCTGGAGACCGACGCCGCCGCGGTGCAGGTCGTCACGGTGCACGCCGCCAAGGGCCTGGAGTTCCCGGTCGTCCTGGTGCCGTACGCGTGGGACCGGTGGGTCGACACGACGCCGGTGGTGCTGCGGTACCACGACGACGACGGCACGCGCCGGCTGCACGTGGGCGGGCGCGGCAGCCCGGGCTACGAGGCCGCCCGCACGCGCGACCAGGCCGAGCAGGCGGGCGAGGAGCTGCGGCTCGCGTACGTCGCGCTGACGCGCGCGGCGCACCAGGTGGTCGTCTGGTGGGCGCCGAGCAAGAACTCCGCGACGGGTGCGCTCTCGTGCCTCGTGCTGGGTGCGCGCGACGCGGCGGGTCGCCCGCCGGCCGCCGTGCCGGTGCCGCGCGACGACCAGGTCGCGGCGGCCTTCGACGCGCTCGCGGCACGCGCGGGCGGGACGGTCGTGCACGAGGTCGTCGACGGGCCGCCGTCGGCCGTCCGGTGGCAGCCCCCCGCCGGCACTGCTGGGCCGCTCGAGGTCGCCGCCTGGCGGCGCACGGTCGACGCCGCGTGGCGCCGCACCTCGTACTCCGGCCTCACGGCGGCCGCGCACGACGCGGCCCCGCACCGGGCCGGGGTCGCCGACGAGCCCGAGGACCCGGGCGTGCAGGACGAGGTGGACGGCCCGGTGGCGCCGGGCTCCCGCGTCGACGCCGACGGTGCGCTGCGCGACGTGCCGTCGCCGCTGGCCGACCTGCCGGGCGGGACGGCGTTCGGCACGCTCGTGCACCACGTGCTGGAGCACGTCGACACCGCCGCTCCCGACCTGGCCGCCGAGGTGCGTGCCCGCTGCGCCGAGGCCGCGGGTGCCGGTGCGGCGCTCGGCCTCGCGCCCGACGCGCTGGCCGCCGCGCTGCTGCCGTCGCTGCGCACGCCCTGCGGCCCCCTGCTGGGCGGGCGCGCGCTGGCGGACGTCGCACCGGGCGACCGGCTCGCCGAGCTCGACCTCGAGCTGCCGCTCGCGGGCGGCGACCTGGCCGCGCGGCGTGCCGCGACGCTCGACGACGTCGCGCACCTGCTGCGCACGCACCTGGCGGACGACGACCCGTACCGCGCGTACGCCGACCGGCTCGCGGCGCTGCACGCCGACGAGCGCACGCGGCCCGGCGCGCTGCGCGGGTACCTGACCGGCAGCATCGACGCCGTGCTGCGCGCCGAGGTCGACGGCACCACCCGGTACGTCGTCGTCGACTACAAGACCAACCGGCTCGCCCCGCCCGACGAGCCGCTGACCGCGTGGCACTACCGCCCGGCCGCGCTGCACGCCGCGATGCTCGACGCGCACTACCCGCTGCAGGCCCTGCTGTACCAGGTGGGGCTGCACCGGTTCCTGCGCTGGCGGCTGCGCGGGTACGACCCCGAGCGGCACCTCGGCGGCGCGGCGTACCTGTTCGTGCGCGGCATGGCGGGGCCGCGCACGCCCGTGGTGGACGGGTCGCCGTGCGGCGTGGCGTCGTGGCGCCCGCCCGCGGCGCTGGTCGTCGCGGTGTCGGCGCTGCTCGACGGCGCCCCGACGGCCGGGGCCGCGCGGTGACGGCGCGGCCGGGCGGCGGCGGGCTGCCTGAGCAGGGGGCGGGCGCGGCGGACGCGAGCGGGACCGGTGCGTCGACGGACGGCGCGGTGGTGAACGCGGCCACGGTGGACGGGGCGGCGCCGGACCGTACGGCGCCCGGCGCGACGACCGCCGCGGTGGTCGCCCCCGCACCCGATCCTGGCGACCCCCGGCGGCCGTGGCGCGCGGGCCCGCTGCTCGCGACGTTCGCCACGGCGGGCGTGCTGACGTCGGCCGACGTGCGGGTCGCGGAGCGGCTCGGCGCGCTGACCGGCGAGGACGACGCGACGGTGCTGCTCGCCGCGGCCCTCGCGGTCCGCGCGGTGCGGGCGGGGTCGGTGTGCGTCGACCTCGCCGACGCGCCGTCGCTCGTGGCCGAGGGCTCGCCCGACGCACCCGACGTACCGCCGCCCGACGTGCCGCTGCCGTGGCCCGCGCACGACGCCTGGACGGCCGCGGTGCGGCGCAGCCCGCTGGTCGCCGACGGCCCCGACGGGCCCGCGGACCGGCCGGTGCGCTGGGTCGACGGCCGCGTCTACCTCGACCGGTACTGGCGCGACGAGCAGGTGGTGCGCCGCGAGGTGGACGCCCGACTGGGCGGCGTGCTGCCCGTCGACGACGCCGCGCTGCGGGCCGCCGTGGCCGCGCGGTTCCCCGGCCCCCGGGACGCGCGCCAGCGGGTCGCGGCCGCGACGGCGGCGCTGTCCCGGCTCACGGTGCTCACGGGCGGTCCCGGCACGGGCAAGACGACGACGGTCGCGCGCCTGGTCGCGGTGCTGCGCGACGTGCACGGCCCCGGGCTGCGGGTCGCGCTCGCGGCGCCGACGGGGCGCGCGGCGGCCCGGCTGCAGGAGGCCGTGACGGCCGAGCTGGACCGGCTCGCGCGCGAGGACGAGGTGCGCGGCGGCGCGCAGGTGGACGAGGTCGCGGCGCCCGTCGCCGCGGCGACCGCGCGGCTCACCGCCTCGACCGTGCACCGTCTGCTGGGCTGGCGACCGTCGAGCACGCGGTTCGCGCACGACCGCACGCACCGGCTCCCGCACGACATGGTCGTGCTCGACGAGGCGTCGATGGTGTCGCTGCCGCTGCTGGCGCGCGTGCTCGACGCGCTGCGCCCCGACGCGCGGCTCGTGCTCGTCGGCGACCCCGACCAGCTCGCGTCGGTCGAGGTCGGCGCCGTGCTCGGCGACCTCGTGGCGCGGCCGGCGCCGCCCGGTCCGCTGCCCGCGAGGCTCGCGACGCTCCTGCCGGACGACGTCCCGACCGCACCGCCACCAGGTGGGCCCGCCGGGTCGCCGGCCCCCTCGGACGCCCCCGAGCCGCCGAACGACGGCGCGCGCGACGCGGCGGCGCTGCACGCGGGCGTCGTGCGGCTCGTCGTGCCGCACCGGTTCGGCCACGACCTGGGCGTCCTGGCCGACGCGGTGCGCCGCGGCGACGCGGACGCGGCGCTCGCGCTGCTGCGCACGCCCGGCGCGCACTGGTCGCTCGTCGAGCCCGCGGGCGACGTGCCGACCGACGCCGAGGTCGCGGCCGTGCGCGACGCCGTCGCGACCACGGGGGCGCGCGTCGTCGCGGCCGCGCGGGCCGGGGACGCGGCGGGCGCGCTCGCGGCGCTCGGCGAGCACCGCCTGCTGCTCGCGCACCGGCGCGGGCCCGCGGGCGTCGCGCGCTGGGCGGCGCTCGCGCAGCGGTGGGTCGAGGACGCGACGCACGACCCGGCCCCGGGGGCGTGGCCCGCGGGGCGGCCGCTGCTCGTCACGACCAACGACCGCACGACGGGCCTGTCGAACGGCGACACGGGCGTCGTGGTGGCCGACGGGCACGGCGGGGTCGTCGCGGCGTTCGGCGACCCGGCCGCGCCGCGGCTGGTGCGCCCGCACCGGCTGCCCGCGGTCGAGACCGTGCACGCGATGACGGTGCACCGCGCGCAGGGCAGCCAGCTCACGTCGGTCACGGTGGTGCTGCCCCCTGCGTCGTCGCCGCTGCTGACGCGCGAGCTGCTCTACACGGCGATCACGCGCGCGCGGGAGCACGTGCGGGTCGTCGGGTCGGGCGACGCCGTGCGCGCGGCCGTCGAGCGTCCCGTGCGCCGTGCGAGCGGGCTGCGGTTCGACCGCTGACGCGCGGCGGCCGCGGGGACGCCCGGTCCGCCGCGCGGGGACGCCGTCCGAGGCCCCCGGTCAGCCGAGGATCGAGCGCGTCACCGCGACCTGCTCGGTGAGCACCGCGCCGATGACCTGCTGCGTGCCGTTGATCTCCTCGACGATGCTGCGGATGCCCGCGAGCGCGGTGACGGTCGCGGCGACCTGGCGCTGGATCTCGGCGACCCGGCTGCCGACCTCGGTGGTCGCGCGCGCCGTCTGGTCGGCGAGCTCCTTGACCTCGTTGGCGACGACCGCGAACCCGCGCCCGGCGTCGCCGGCGCGCGCGGCCTCGATGGACGCGTTGAGCGCGAGCAGGTTGGTCTGCGCCGCGACCGTGCCGATGGTCCGCACGACCTGGCCGATCTCCTCGCTGGACCGGCCGAGCCCGGCGACGTCGTCGTCCGCGGCCTGCACGAGGCGCTGCCCCTCGCCCGCGACCGTGGTCGCGGCCAGGACGTTGCGCTCGACCTCCTCGATCGACGCGACGAGCTCGCGCCCCGCGGTCTGCAGCTGCTCGGCCGCGGTGAAGCGCGTGAGCGCCTGGCCGATGAGGTAGGCGGTGTCCTGCAGCGCGGCCCGCCGGCTGGGCGTGAGGTCGATCCGCTCGAGGACGAAGAAGTCCATGGTGCCGAGCACCTGGCCGTCGACCACTATCGGCAGGCACACGCCGGACTGCACGCCGGCGGCGCGCGCGACGGGCGCGCGGACGCAGTCGGTGACCTCGGCGAGGTCGGGCACGAACACGAGGTCGCGGGACCGCCAGGCGCGCCCCGCGAGCCCGACGCCCTCGGCGAACGTGGCCTCGCGCGTGACGCGCCGGAACTCGGCCCCCGCGTCGCCGGACTCCTGCACGAACCGCAGCACGCGGTCCTTCTCGTCGACGGCCCAGTACGAGCCGTAGGCCCAGCCGAAGCCGGTGCGGATCGTGTCGAGCGCGCCCGCGAGCGCGTCCTGGGCGGTGGACGCGCCCGAGACGGCGTGCAGCACGGCGGTGCTGGCGTTCGTGTCGGCCTCGGCCTCGGCCTGCCGGCGCGCCACGACGACGCGCTCGAGCGCCTGCGACGCGACGACCGCGACGGCCTCGAGGACGGCGCGCCGCTCGGCGGTGAGCTCGAGCACCTCGGTCGAGAAGAAGTCCATGGTGCCGATGACCTCGCCCTCGGCGAGCAGCGGCACGCACACGGCCGACCGGACGCCCGCGGCCCGCGCGACGGGTGCGCGCACGCAGTCGGTGAGCTCGGCGAGGTCGTCGACGGCGACGAGCCGGCGCTCGCGCCACGCGCGCCCGGCGAGCCCGACGCCCTCGGGGAACGTGGCGGTGCGCGTGACGCGGCGGAACTCCTCCCCGGCGTCGCCGGACTCGGCGACGAACCGCAGCGCGCTCACCTCGGCGTCGACGGTCCACGCCGACGCGTACGCCCAGCCGAGCTGCTCGCGCACCACGGTGACGGCGGCGGTGAGGCCCGCGGTCACGTCGCGGACGCCCGCGAGCGCGTCGACCAGCCGCGTGATCGCGCGGACGTCGGCGCGGGCGGCCTCGGCCTCGGCGGCGAGCCGGGCGGTGTGCGATCGGGTGGCGGAGCGGATCATGGCGAGTCCTTCGGGCGTCGGCCGGGCTGGGCGACAGGGGCTGAGGCGACCCGCGCGCGCCCGGTCGGGTGCTCGTGCGCGCTGGTGGCGGGTGCGCCACGGGTGGGGCGCCCGGTCAGGATGCGCTGTGCACACCGGGTCGGCCTTCCCACGCACGTCCCGGCCCGGAGGTTCCACCGCTCGGCCGAACGCAGGCAGATGCGCGACCGGGCGGAACCACCGCAAGCCGGCCGCGCCGCACACGGACGGGTCACACGGGTCACGCGGAACGAGACGTCTCAGGCCGCGCGGGGTCTCACCCGCCGGTACCGCACGTGACCCGGGCGTCGCGTCCCGGCCGCGGTGCCCGCCGCCGCGAGCGCACGCACCGCACCGGGCCCGAGGGGCGCCAAGGCGGCCGCGCGCCCCGGCAGGGGGCGTGCGACGCCGACCAGCAGGGACACCCGGGTCGCGCCGGCGCGCAGCACCACACGCGCGTACTCGGTCCCCGTCCGCCAGACGAGGTCGTCGACCTCGTCCCACGCGACCCGCAGCGTCCGGTCGCCGATCGCGACCACCAGCGCGTCCTCGCCGGCCGTGGCGGTGCACGGCACCGTGCGCCACCGGAACGGCAGCGTCACGGCGGCGACGAGGGGCAGGCAGAGCAGCAGCGCGCCGGCGACGACCACGAGGCGCCCCGCGGCGGAGTCGCGCCCGGCGAGGAGCACGGCCGCGGCGGTCAGCACCGCACCGCCGGCGAGGACGGCAGCGGCGACCGCGAGCGCGAGCGTGCGTAGGCGCGCCGGCACGGCTGCGAAGCGCAGGACCTCGCCGGTCGGCGTCGGTTCCCACCCGGAGGTCGCATCGTGGCCCACGTGCGGCGCGGCACCGCTGCGGCCCGGGCGCGGGGTCGGCACGTGGCGCTCCTCTCGTCGTCGCGCGCCACGGACGAGCCGGGCGACGGTCGGCCGCAGCCTACGGGCACGCCGTCCGGCACGAGCGGCTCGCGTCGGTCGCCCTGGAATTCTCAACTACGGTGTCTCGTTGAGAACGATTCCGGGCAACGGCAGGGTCCGGGCCACGATCGGGAGGTCCACGCATGATCGGCCAGCGGGTCACCAAGCAGCGCGTCGCGATCGGCGAGCTGCTGGAGGACGTCGAGGAGTTCCGCAGCGCGCAGCAGATCCACCAGCTGCTGCAGCAGCGCGGTCACGAGATCGGCCTGGCCACGGTGTACCGGACGCTCAACGCGATGGCCGAGCAGGGCGCGCTCGAGGTCATGCTGCAGCCCAACGGCGAGCACACGTACCTGCGGTGCGAGCCGCGCAGCGAGCACCACCACCACCTCGTGTGCCGGGTGTGCGGACGCACGGTCGACGTCGCGGCCCCCGAGCTCGAGCAGCTCGTCGAGGCGCTGGCGTCGACGCACGACTTCACAGACGTCGAGCACTCGATCGACTTCCTCGGGACGTGCCAGGAGTGCGCGCAGAATTAGCACCCTCGTTGCATTCCATCCTCGACGATCGGCACCAGACACCACAAAGCACCGATCACAAGCACCCTCAGACCCGATGCCCGCACCCAATTAACTAGGAGATGAGAACCCAATCCTTGGCGTGGCGCTCATCATTCGAGGAGTGTGCGAACAATGCAACATGGACGTCTCATGGGAGAACTCTCAAGCGCGAGCCGCCGAGCCGAGCGTCAGTGCTCCACCGCCGCGGCATACTCTACGCGAGATGCAAAATCCGCGAACGCGCCTTCGCTCAGGGAAATGAGCGCTGAAAGCTGGTTCGAGAACTCGTCAAGCGCCGACTCGATTCGCGGCCGCGTGCGGAAGTTCGGCACCACAGCTCCGCGCAGAGTGGAACTAAACGAAGCAAGCGAAGACACCACGGGCTGCCAGCGCAAAACGGCCTGTGCCGGCGATAGGTTCTCTCGAAATCGAAGTCCCCAAGGATTCGCGATGGCAATCTCAGCGATCGACTCCATGTTTGCGGCGATCGCGGAAGCCAGCATGAAGCCGCCGCCGCGGAGTCGAAGAAAGTCCAAGACCTGCTCGTCTCGAGACGTGCGGTCCTGCTTTTCTGTTAGAAGTGCTTTGTGCGACTCGATGGATTTCAAGAGTGAGTAGCAGAAAACGACGTGTCGTGCCGTCACCTTCGGATCAAAGGTGCGGAGATAGTAGTCATTGTCCGACCAGATTCTGCCAATCTCGTGGTACGCCGCTTCCGGGCTCCCATGAAAACACGCCAGCGCCTGCGCCGCCGTCTTGGTGGAGATCAGATTCGCCGGGCGCTCGATGACGTCACGCGCGCCGCCACGCCGACCACCGCGATAGTCTGCTTCTGGAATGCTCGAAAACTCCCGCCGCAACCTGTCCTGAGTTGCATCATTCGAACGAAAGTCGGCGGCCTCAACGCGGTTCTGACTATTATTGTATTCAATGATCTTCTCGAGAACAGCACGGTCGGCAGACTTAACAAATCGCACCAGAACGCGGACAGTATCCAGCGCGCCGGACTCGCTCTCTTGAATATTGCCAAGCACCCCAGTGGTTTGAGCACCATTTACGATCGAAGCGCCGTCAATCTTCAAAATGAAGTGTCGCCCGCTGCGTCGGACGCTCCACTCCCGGGTCAGAATTGTCAGCCCGTTGTTGTAGGCGAAGAAGCGATCCGGTTGCTCGACAGCCGAGGCGCGCATGTTGCTGTTAATATTCTTGTCGGACTTGATAAGCCCCAGGTAATCGCGCACATTTAAGGCGAAGAGCATTGACTTATGGTTCTGATAGAGATCGTGCAGCGTCCGTCCGGAGATCGTTGTGCACAAGGCATCCCAATCTTTACCATCCTCCGTGAAGTACCCGGGAATTCGGAATTCAAATGAGTCCTCGACAGCGATGTCGAGTTGCGTAGCGGCAAACATTTCGTCTAGAGACGTCGCACCTATCTCTCTGCCCGAAATCTCGAGGTCGATCTTTGGCCAGTGCTGCGCCGTCAAGGCCTTGGCTGAGTTGACAGTGGAGTCGATCTCATGCCTGACGTTGCTCGACTCTGGAAGGTTGTGGCAATACCATAGTTCGATCGACCGTATCTCACCTTCATCCATCGCGGCCCACAACTCGTCAGCAGCAGACTGGAGCTGATCGGGAACTCCGTCGCGCTTTCGCCCCAGTATCCATCCGACGGCCTGATGCAGAGACGCGGCCTTTGACGAAGGCGCCGAAGCACGGCTTCGCTGGCTCATATAACCCTGCGCAAGGATGGCACGTCCGGTGTCGCGGTCAACCCAGAGAAGATCACAGGACTTGTCGTTCGAACAGTCGGTTAGGGCCGTCGACGCCACTGAGTGAATGTCGTCAACCGCAACCGCCAACTCAAGAGCAAACAGCAGTACGGCATTATCTCCGTAATCGGCAAGATCGTCCCGCCCCGCCAAGACCTCGAGTGCACTAAGTCGCGCCATAGTCGTGGAGCGTACATCGACCCATCGGTCGCGCGTGGGTGTTTGACGGGTGAAGCGCACTCATCCGGGGTTGCGGCAGGCACGACCTGTCGACACTCGCGCCTTCGAGACCGATCGGGTACTCACGAGCCGCACCCAGTGTTAATGGCAACGCCGATGCAGCGTGTCCACCAGCGACGTGCCCTGAGTGCCGCCAGCGGCGCTAGAGAACACGACAGACGACACCGCCATCCGCGGGGCTGAACGCCCAGGATCGACGCAACACGTGCCCGGCCGAGGCTGGCGGCACTCCCAAGAGCCCTGGTCATCCATCAGCTCACTGCGACCGCCTCCAGCACGGCCCGGAACGCCTCGACCGCGGGCGCCCCGGCCGCCGCGTCGCGACGCGACGTGAACACCGTGCGGTGCGGGTCGCCCGGCAGCGGCACGAGCCGGCACGTCGTCGTCCGCTCGCGCCACACCAGCCCCGGCAGGATCGCGACGGCGTTGCCGGACTCGACGAGCCGGATCTGCGCCTGCAGGTCGGCGGTCTCGTACCGCACGTCGGGCTCGAACCCGGCCGCGCGGCACGTCTCCTCGGCGAAGTGCCGCGACGCGGTGCCGCGCGGCTCCATGACCCACGGCACGCGCGCGGCGTCGGCGAGGTCACGGACGCGCTCGCGCGTGACGCCGACGGGTGGCAGCGCGAGCCGCAGCGGGTCGGTGACGAGGTCGCGGCGGTCCAGGCCCGGCAGCCACGGCGCTGCGTGCGCGGGGTACTGCTCGGCGACGACGAGGTCGAAGTCGCGCGCCCACGTGTCGTGCAGCGCCTGCGCGGGCTCGCGCTGCACCATCTCGACCCGCACCTGCGGGTGCTCGTCCGCCGCGCGGCGCAGCGCGGCGGGCATGAGCGCGAGCGCGGCGGACTGGAACACCGCGACGCGCACGGTGCCGCGCACCTCGGTGAGCGACGCCGCGAGCGCGGCCTCGGTGCGCTCGACGGTGTCGAGCAGGGCCTCGGCGGCCTCGACGAGCACGAGCGCCTGCGGGGTCAGCCGCACGCCCCGGCCGACCTTGCGCAGCAGGGGCACGCCGGCCTCACGCTCGAGCTGCGTGAGCTGTTGCGACACGGCGGACGGGCTGTAGCTGAGCGCCTGCGCGGCGGCCGCCAGCGTGCCGCGCACGGCGACCTCGCGCAGGATGACGAGACGGCGCAGGTCCAGCACGGCGGCCTCCGGCGGTGACGCGGCCCGGCGCGGGACGCCCGGGCACCGTTCAGCAGATCTGACGAGTATCGGTGAGAAACGGTCGCTTCCCCTGACGACTCACCGCTCCCGATACTGACGCCACACCCGGCCGGCACCGGCGGGACGACGCAGCGGCAGCGAGGACACGATGACCGGCACGGCGACCCACCCCGACGGCACGACCGACCGCGACCCTGCCGCCGACCACGCCGACGAGGTCGTCGCGCTGGTGCGGCGCTGGCTGCGCGAGGCCGCGCGGCACCCCGTCGACCCCGCCGCGGCGCACCTCGCGGCGCTGCTGCGCGAGCCCGACGGCCTGGCGTTCGCGGTCGGCTTCGTCGACGGCGTCGTGCGACCCGAGGACACGCGCGTCGCCGCGCACCGGCTGCGCGAGCTGGCCGCACGCCCGCCGCGGTTCCTCGCGCCGCACCTGCGCGCCGCGGTCCGGCTCGGCGGCGCGCTCGCCCCCGCGCTGCCGGACGTCGTCGTGCCCGTCGCGCGACGCGTGCTGCGGCACCTGGTCGGCCACCTCGTGGTCGACGCGACCGACCGGCGCCTGGGCCCGGCTGTCGCGCGGTTGCGCCGTGACGGCGTGCGCCTCAACGTCAACCTGCTCGGCGAGGCCGTCCTGGGGCGCCGCGAGGCCGAGCGTCGCCTCGCGGGCACGCGGCGACTGCTCGCGCGCGACGACGTCGACTACGTGTCCGTCAAGGTGTCGTCGGTCGTCGCGCCGCACGCGCCGTGGGCGTTCGACGCAGCCGTCGAGGACGTGGTCGCCCACCTGACGCCGCTGTTCGAGCAGGCCGCGTCGGCCCCGACGCCCCGGTTCGTCAACCTCGACATGGAGGAGTACAAGGACCTCGACCTCACGGTCGAGGTGTTCACGCGCCTGCTCGACCGCCCGTCGCTGCGCACGCTCGAGGCGGGGATCGTGCTGCAGGCGTACCTGCCGGACGCGCTGCCGGCGATGCAGCGGCTGCAGGACTGGGCCGCACGGCGCCGGGCCGCGGGCGGCGCCGGCATCAAGGTCCGGCTCGTCAAGGGCGCGAACCTGCCGATGGAGCGCGTCGAGGCCGAGGTGCACGGCTGGCCGCTGGCCACGTGGGGCAGCAAGCGGGAGACCGACGCGCACTACAAGCGCGTGCTCGACTGGGCGCTCACCCCCGAGCGGATCGCGAACGTGCGCCTGGGCGTCGCGGGGCACAACCTGTTCGACGTCGCGCACGCGTGGCTGCTCGCGGGCGAGCGCGGCGTGCGGCACGGCGTCGAGGTCGAGATGCTGCTGGGCATGGCGCCCGGCCAGGCCGAGGCCGTGCGCCGCGACGTCGGCGGGCTGCTGCTCTACACCCCGGTGGTCGCGCCCCGGGAGTTCGACGTCGCGATCGCGTACCTCGTGCGGCGCCTCGAGGAGGGCGCGTCGAGCGAGAACTTCATGTCCGCGGTGTTCGACCTCGCCGACGACGACGCGCTGTTCGAGCGCGAGCGCGAGCGGTTCCTCGCGGCGCTGCGCGACGTCGACGCGCCCGCGCCCGAGCGCCACCGGGTCCCCGACCGGCACGCCGCGGTGCCGCCGTCGGCGCCCGGCGCGTTCACGAACACGCCCGACACGGACCCCGCGGTGCGCGAGCACCGCGCGTGGGTGCGCGACGTGCTCGCGCGCGTCCCCGGATCGACGCTCGGTGCCGCGGGGGCCGGCGCGGCACGCGTCGACGACGCCGGCGTGCTCGACGCGCTGGTCCGTGACGCGCGCCGGGCCGGCGAGGCGTGGGGCGCGCGCCCGGCGGCCGAGCGCGCGGCCGTGCTGGACCGCGCGGCGGACGCGCTCGAGGCCCGCCGCGGGGCGCTGCTCGAGGTCATGGCGGCCGAGGCCGGCAAGACCGTCGACCAGGGCGACCCCGAGGTCTCCGAGGCGGTCGACTTCGCGCACTGGTACGCCGAGCTCGCGCGCGGGCTCGACCGTGTCGACGGCGCGACGTTCGTGCCCGCGGCGCTCACGCTGGTCACGCCGCCGTGGAACTTCCCGGTCGCGATCCCGGCGGGGTCGACGCTCGCGGCGCTCGCCGCGGGCTCGGCGGTGCTGCTCAAGCCCCCCGGGCCGGCCGAGCGCTGCGGCGCGGTGCTCGCCGAGGCGCTGTGGGACGCGGGCGTCCCGCGCGACGTGCTGCGGCTGGTGCAGGTCGACGAGGACGCCCTGGGCCGCGCGCTCGTCGCGCACCCCGCCGTCGACCGCGTGGTGCTCACGGGCGCGTACGAGACCGCCGAGCTGTTCCGCTCGTTCCGCCCCGACCTGCCGCTGCTGGCCGAGACGAGCGGCAAGAACGCGATCGTCGTGACGCCGTCGGCGGACCTCGACCTCGCGGTGCGTGACGTCGTGGCCTCGGCGTTCGGGCACGCGGGGCAGAAGTGCTCGGCGGCGTCGCTCGTGGTGCTGGTGGGGTCGGTCGCGACGTCGCGCCGGTTCCGCTCGCAGCTGCTCGACGCGGTGTCGTCGCTGGCCGTCGGGCTGCCGCAGGACGCGCGCACGCAGGTCGGCCCCCTGATCGAGCCGGCCGCGGGCAAGCTGCTCACGGGCCTCACGACGCTCGAGCCGGGCCAGGCGTGGGCGCTCGCGCCGCGTCGCCTCGACGACGCGGGGCGGCTGTGGTCCCCGGGCGTCGTGACGGGGGTCGCACGCGGGTCGCGCACGCACCGGACCGAGTACTTCGGGCCCGTGCTGGGCGTCATGACCGCGGCGACGCTCGGCGAGGCGATCGACCTCGTGAACGACGTGGACTACGGGCTCACCTCGGGCCTGCACAGCCTGGACCCGGCCGAGATCGGCACGTGGCTCGCGCGCGTGCAGGCGGGCAACCTGTACGTGAACCGCGGCACCACGGGCGCGATCGTGCGCCGCCAGCCGTTCGGCGGGTGGAAGCGTTCGGCCGTCGGCCCCGGCACGAAGGCCGGCGGTCCCAGCTACCTCGCGGGCCTGGGCTCGTGGGCGTCGGCGCCCGCCGCGGCGGAGGCGACCGTCACGTCGCCTGCGGTGCGGCACCTGCTCGCGGCGGTGCGCGCCGACCTGCCGGCGTCCGACGCCGAGCGCGTCGAGCGGGCCGCGCGCAGCGACGCCGCCGCGTGGGCCGAGCTGTTCGCCGCGCGCGACGTGAGCGGCCTGGCGGCCGAGCGCAACGTGCTGCGGCACCTGCCCGTGCCTGCGCCCGTGCTGGTGCGGCGGTCCGACGGCGCACCGGTCGCGGACGTGGTCCGCGTCGTGGCCGCGGCCGCGGAGGCCGGTGCGCCGGTCGTGGTGTCGGTGCCCGCGGCCCTGCCCGCGCGGCTCGCTGCCGCGGTCGCGGCGCTCGGCGCCGTGCACGTCGAGGACGACGCCGCGTGGGCCGCCCGCGTCGCGCGCCTCGACGGCGGTCGCGTTCGCCTGGTCGGCGGTGCGGCGGCGGACGTCGCGGCGGCCACGGGCGGGCGTCCGGACGTCGCGGTGTGGGACCACCCGGTGACCGAGGCGGGGCGCGTCGAGCTGCTGCCGTTCCTGCGCGAGCAGGCGGTGAGCGTCACCGCGCACCGGTTCGGCACGCCGCACCCGCTGACGGACGACGTGCTGCCGGTCGTGCGCTGACGGGCCGCCCCGGCGCCTTCCCGCGAGGCCTCAGTCGCGGCTGAGCGGCGGGTGCAGGGTCGTGACGTCGCCGCGCCGGTACAGCACCGCGGGGCGGCCGCGTCCCTCGGCGCGCGTGCGGCCGGTGTCGACGAGCAGGCCGGGCACGCCGGTGACCTTGCGGTGGAAGTTGCGCGGGTCGAGGGGCCGGCCCCACACGGCCTCGTAGACGCGCCGCAGCTCGGCGACCGTGAACTCGTCGGCGCAGAACGCGGCGGCGAGCGGGCTGTACTCGAGCTTGGCGCGCGCCCGCTCGACGCCGTCGGCGAGCACGCGCGCGTGGTCGAACGCGAGCGGGCGCGCGAGCGCGTCGTCGACGCGGACCCACGCGGCGCCGGCGGCGTCGCTCCCGGCGCGGGGCTCGGGCAGGTCGGGCGCGAGCGCGAGGTAGGCGACGGACACGACGCGCATGCGCGGGTCCCGGTCGGGGTCGCCGTAGGACGCGAGCTGCTCGAGGTGCCCGGGGACGTCGCGCACGCCGGTCTCCTCGGCGAGCTCGCGCGCGGCGGCGGCGTCGAGGCCCTCGTCGGGGCGCACGAAGCCGCCGGGCAGGGCCCACCGGCCGCGCCACGGGTCGGCGCCGCGCTCGACGAGCAGCACGTGCAGCGCGTCGTCGCGCAACGTGAGGACGACGAGGTCGACGGTCACCGCGAACGGCGGGTGGTCGGCGGGGTCGTAGCGGGTCGCCATGACGACACCTTATCTCGTCACGTTGACGAGAAACCATCCTCGTGTTTATCGTCAGGGTGACGACAACACGAGGAGGAGACATGGCGACCATCACGCGCTACCCCGGGGTCCGGCACCTGCGCTCGACCCCCACGACCCACGTGCTCCAGCTGCGCCGCGGCCGCGTGCGCCGCTCGGGCGTCGGGCTCGCGTTCTGGTTCCGGCCGCTCACCGCGGCGCTCTCGGAGGTCCCCGTCGACGACCGCGAGCTGCCGCTCGTCGCGCACGCCCGCACCGCCGACCTGCAGGACGTCACGGCGCAGGTCACCGTGAGCTACCGCTTCGAGGAGCCCGACCTCGTCGCGCAGCGCCTCGACTTCAGCATCGACCCCGCGACCGGCCGGTGGACCGGCAACCCGCTCGACCAGGTCGGGCGGCTGCTGGGCGAGCTCGCCGCCGGGCACGTCATGGACGCGCTCGCCGGCGCGACCCTGCGCGAGGCCGTCACGTCGGGCGCCGGCCCGCTGGGGCGCCGCGTCACCGCGGCCCTCGTCGCCGACGAGCGCGTCGCCGCGACCGGGCTGCGCGTGCTGGGCGCCCGCGTCGGGTCGGTGCGCGCCGACGCCGACCTCGAGCGTGCGCTGCAGACCCCGGCGCGCGAGACCGCGCAGGCCGAGGCCGACCGCTCGACGTACGAGCGGCGCGCGCTGGCCGTCGAGCGCGAGCGCGCGATCGCCGAGAACGAGCTGAGCAACCGCATCGAGCTCGCGAGCCGTGAGCAGCAGCTCGTCGCGCAGGAGGGCACCAACGCCCGGGCGCGCGCCGACGAGGCCGCCGCGGCCGGGCTCATCGAGGCCCGCGGCCGTGCCGAGCGCCGCCACCTGCAGGCCACGTCGGACGCCGAGGCCACGCGTCTGCAGGGCGAGGCGGACGGCGCCGCCGAGCGCGCCCGCATGGCCGCGCTGGCCGAGGTGCCGCAGGACGTGCTGCTCGCGGCCGCGCTGCGCGAGCTCGCGACGCACCTGCCGGAGATCGGGCAGGTCACCGTCACGCCCGACCTGCTCACGGGCGCCCTGGCGGCGCTCACGACCCGGCGGGGCGAGTGACGTGACGCTCGCACCGCGCGCGGTGGTCGTGCACCGCCGCTCGGAGCTCGACGAGCTCGTCGACCGGCACGGCACGCGCGGCCAGGTCGAGTTCTTCCTGCGCACGCGCGGGCGGGACCTGGCCGACGTGCAGGCGCGGCACGACGCGCTCGCCGACGCGCTGCGCACCGTGCGCGCGGCCGTCCCCGCGGACTGGCGGCGCGGGGACGTCGAGCGGGGCGACCTGCACCGGTTCGCGTTCGACCCCGACGACGTGTGCCTCGTGGTGGGGCCCGACGGCCTGGTCGCCAACACCGCGAAGTACCTGCGCGACCAGCCGGTCGTGGGCGTCGACCCCGAGCCGGGGCGCAACGCGGGCGTCCTCGTGCGGCACCGCGCCGACCGGGTCGCGCACGTGCTGGGCGACGTCGTGCGCGGCACGGCCGTCGTCGAGGGGCGCGCGCTCGTGCGCGCGACCCTCGACGACGGCTCGGCGCTCGACGCGCTCAACGACGTCTACGTCGGGCACGTCGGCCACCAGTCGGCGCGCTACCGGCTCGCCGCGCCCGAGGGCGTCGAGCGGCAGTCGTCGTCGGGCGTCGTCGTGACCACCGGCACGGGCGCGACGGGCTGGGCGACGTCGCTCGCGCGCGGCCGCACCGACGCTCCCCCGCTGCCCGGGCCCGGCGACGACGCGCTCGCGTGGTTCGTGCGCGAGGCGTGGCCGTCGCCGGCGACCGGCGCCGACCGCACGGCGGGTCTGCTGGCCGCGCGGCAGGAGCTCGCGCTCGTCGTCGAGTCGGACGCGCTCGTGGTGTTCGGCGACGGGCTCGAGGCCGACCGGCTCACCGCGACGTGGGGCCAGACCGTGCGCGTGGGCGTGTCCGACCGGCGGCTGCGGCTCGTCGCCCCGTGACCGCGCAGTGACCGCGCCGTACCGTGCCTGCCGGGGCACGGCGGGCGCGCGCGTCAGCCCTGGTCGGCGTCGTCGCGCGCGACGAGGTACACGCGGCCCGACGCGTCGACGACGCGCTCGAACCCGCCGCGCAGCTCGCCCTCGCGCGCCCGCTCGTCCTCGGTCACCTCGCGGCCGGCCCGCCGCGGGTCGGTGACCTGCGCGGGGCCGAGCAGGTAGCGCGCGAGCCAGGCGGTCGCGTCGAACCGGGCCTTGCGCTGGGTCATGGCCGACTCCGTTCGTGCACTCATGTTCAGTGCACTCACTATCGCATGCCTAGGATGGGGCGCGTGACCACGCCCGCGCCCGCCGACCCGCTCGCGGTCGAGGCGCAGGTCTGCCTCGCGCTGTCGGCCGCCGCACGCAGCCTCGTCGGCTTCTACCGGCCGGTGCTCGAGCCGCTGGGCCTGACGCACCCCCAGTACCTCGCGATGCTCGCGCTCTGGCAGTACGCGCCGCTGTCCCTGCGCGACCTCGCCGACCACCTGCACCTCGAGCCCGCGACCACGTCCCCGCTGGTCCGCCGCCTCGAGGCCCTCGGCCTCGTGACGCGCACGCGCGCCGAGGACGACGAGCGCGCGCTGCGCATCGACCTCACCGACGCCGGCCGGGACCTGCGCGCCCGCGCCGAGCAGGTGCCCGCGACGATGGTCGAGCGGCTCGGTCTCACGGTCGAGCAGATCGACGAGGTGCGCCGCGCGTCGCAGCTCGTGATCGACGCCTGCGAGCGCGTGCGCGACTGACCTCGCCCACCCCCTGTCGGCGCACGCCCGATCGGGTGTTGCATGGCTCCCGTGACCCCGAGCGACGCACCGGGCACCGACCCGAGCGGCACCCCGGCCCTGACCCCCGGCTTCCACGGGCGCCCGCGCCCGTCGGGCGTCGCGCTGCCGCCGGGCCAGTACGAGGTCCACGACTTCCCGGTGCTGTCCGCCGGGCCGACGCCGAACGTCGACACCGCGCACTGGCAGCTCGAGGTGCGCACCGAGGACCACGCGACGTGGCGCTGGACGTGGGCCGAGCTCCTGGCGCTGCCGCAGGACGACGCGGTCGTCGACCTGCACTGCGTCACGCGGTGGTCGAAGTTCGGCACGCGCTGGCGCGGCGTGAGCCTCGACGTGCTGCTCGCGGACGTCCCGTCGGCCGCGCAGCACGCGCTGGTCGGCTGCTACGGCGGCTACACCACGAACCTGCCCGTGGCGGACCTGCTGGGCGGTCGCGCGTGGATCGCCCACACGTACGACGGGCGCCCGCTCGACCCGCTGCACGGCGGGCCCGCGCGGCTGCTGGTGCCGCACCTCTACCTGTGGAAGTCCGCCAAGTGGGTGCGGTCGATCACGCTGCTGCGCGACGACCAGCGCGGGTTCTGGGAGCGGTACGGCTACCACGACTACGGCGACCCGTGGCGCGAGCAGCGCTACCAGGGCGACTGAGCGCGCGAGATGACGACGTCCGACGTCCCCCGGCTCGGCGAGCGCTCCGCGGTCGCGCACGGCTGGCGCACCGCGACCCTGGTCGACGCGTCGCACGAGACCGCCACGGCACGCACGCTCGTGCTCGACGTGCCCGCCTGGCCGGGCCTGCGCGCCGGGCAGCACGTCGACCTGCGCCTGACGGCCGCCGACGGGTACACCGCCACGCGCGCCTACTCCGCGAGCGCGCCCACCGACCCCGCGCACCCGACGCACGTGCAGGTCACGGTGCAGCGCGTCGCGGGCGGCGAGGTGTCGCCCTACCTCGTCGACGACTTCCCCGTCGGCGCCGGGATCGAGGTCCGCGGGCCGGTCGGCGGGTGGTTCGTGTGGGAGCCCGGCGCCGCGGGCGGCGCACCCGTGCTCCTGCTCGCGGGCGGGTCGGGCGTCACGCCGCTCGTCGCGATGGTGCGCGCGCGGCGCGCCGCGGGCGACCGCACGCCGTTCCGGGTCCTGTACTCGGTGCGCATGCCGACCGACGCGATGTTCCTCGACGACCTCACGGGCGCGCGCCTCGACGGCGTCGAGTCCGACGTGTGGTTCACGCGTGCCGCTCCCCCGGACGCGCCGCGCGCCGTCGGGCGCATCGGGCTGCGGGACGTCGCGCAGCACGGCTGGCCCGCCGACCTCGCACCCGTCTGCTACGTGTGCGGGCCGACGGCGTTCGTCGAGGCGATGACGCGCCTGCTGCTCGTGCTGGGGCACGAGGCGCGCGCGATCCGCGCCGAGCGGTTCGGGCCGTCGACGGACTGACGCGTGCCGCCCCGCGCCGCCGGGGGCCCGTGACCCTCGCGTAGGCTGCGGTGCGACCGGACCGGGAGGGGTGACGCACGTGCCACGCACCGACGCCGCGCGCGCACGCCACGCCCCGCGCACGCCCCGGACCCCGCTGACGGCCGTCGCCTCGGTCCGCCTCGGCGTCCTCGTGCCTGTGCTCGCCGGGCTGCTGCTCGCGCTCGGCACGTCGCTCGGCGACCCCGTCGCCTCACCGCTGCAGCTCGTGCTCGTCGCCGCCGTCGGCGCGACCGGCCTGGCCGTCGCGGGTGCGCTGCTCGTCCCGGTCGCCGCGGTCCTGCTCGGGGCGCTGCCCCGCACCCGGCCCGCACCGGCGTCCCACCCACGCGCACCGCGCACGCCCGCGCGTCAGCAGGACCCCACCGCGGCAGGCCGGCCGCACCCCCGGGCACCGGGAGCGACGACGCTCCCGCGCGCCCTCCGGACCGTCTGACCGCTCCGGCACCGCCCCGACCGGGCGCGGCGCGCGGGACCTCGTCGTCCCGTCCCGTCGTCCTCGCTGGAGTCCGCCGTGCCCTTCGCCCTCCCCGTCGCCGCGCCCCTCGGCGCGCCCGTCGCCGTCCCCGTGGTGTCCACCCTCGTCCACCCGATCCGCGTCCTCGTCGAGCACGTGCTCGTGGCGTCCCACGACGTGCTCACCGCCCTCGGTCTCGACCCCGTGGGTGCGGCGTGGTCGCTCGCGGTCGTCGTGCTGGTGGTCCTCGTCCGCGTCGTGCTGCTGCCGCTCGTGGTGCGGCAGGTGCGCGGCGCCCACGCCATGGCGCTCGTGCAGCCGCGGCTGCAGCAGGTGCAGGCCCGCTACCGCGGGCGCACCGACCCCGCGTCGCGCCGGGCGCTCGTCGCCGAGCAGCAGGCGCTGCTCGGCGAGGCCGGAGCGAGCCCGCTCGCGGGCTGCCTGCCCGCGCTCGCGCAGGCGCCCGTGCTGTACGCGCTGTACCTCACGCTCGCGGGCCTCGGGCACGACGGCGGCGTCGGCCCCCTCACCGGTGCCCTCGCGCAGCAGGCCGGCGCCGCGACGCTGTGGGGCGCACCCCTGGCCGGCACGCTGGGTGCCGCGGCGTCGACCGGTGCGCTCGTCGTGGGCGTGGCACTCACGGTCGTGCTGTGCGGCGGGCAGGTGCTCGCGGGCTGGCTCGCGACGCGCAACCGCCCGCCGGTCGACCCGGGGGTGCCGATGGCCCGCCTGACCACGACGCTGCCCGTCGTGCTGCCGCTCGTCATGGCGGTCGCCGCGGTGCACGTGCCGCTGGGCGTGGTCCTGTACTGGGCGACGTCGGCGCTGTGGTCGGTCGGGCAGCAGCTCGTCGTCAACCGCGTGCTGCCGCACCCCGGGCGGGCGGGGCGGCGCGCGGGCCGGCGCGTCTGAGCGGGGTGCGCCGCGCGCCGGCCGGGACCCGGCTCAGTGCGCGGCGCGGCCCCGGCGCTTGTGCACCTGGTGCATGACGAGCACGACGACCGCGCCCACGACGAGCCCGATGATCGCCGACGCGACGGTCTCGACGAGCCACGCGAGCACCCCGCCGACGCCCGCGACGCCGTGCACGGCGTCCTCGAGGTGGTGGACCACGTCGTACAGGCCGTCCCACCCGAGCTCGTGCACGCCGACCAGCAGGATGTGCCCGCCGACCCACAGCATCGCCGCGATGCCCACGGTCGACAGCACGGCGAGGACCTTGGGCATCGCCGCGACCAGCCCGCGCCCGAACGCCGCGGTCGCGCCGTTGCGCGTCTGCGCGAGCCGCAGGCCGATGTCGTCCATCTTCACGATGAGCGCGACGACCCCGTAGACGAGGGCCGTGATCCCGAGCGCGACGATCACGAGGATGATCGCGCGGGACACGATCGGCTGGTCGGCGACCTCGTTGAGCGCGATGACCATGATCTCGGCCGACAGGATGAAGTCGGTGCGGATCGCGCTCGACACCATCCGCCCCTCGGCCTCGGGGCCCTGCTCGGCGGCCGTGACCTCGGGCTTGGCGGCGTGGTGCCCGCTCACGGCCTCCCAGAGCTTCTCGGCGCCCTCGAACGCGAGGTACGTGCCGCCGACCATGAGGATCGGCGTGAGCAGCCACGGCACGAACTGGCTGAGCAGCAGCGCGGCCGGGAGGATGAACAGCAGCTTGTTGCGCAGCGAGCCGCGCGCGATCTTGGCGATGATCGGCAGCTCGCGCTGCGCGGTGACGCCCTGCACGTAGCGCGGCGTGACGGCGGTGTCGTCGATGACGACACCGGCCGCCTTCGCGCTCGCGCGGCCGGCCGCCGCGCCCACGTCGTCGACCGACGCGGCCGCGAGCTTCGCGAGCGCCGCGATGTCGTCCAGGAGCGCCGCCAGACCACCAGCCATGTGCCACCTTCTCCGTGCCCGGTGCCGCGCCCGTCGCGCGCCGAAGCACAGGGTAGGGCCGCGCGGGGCCCGGCCCCACCCGGCGACCGCGGCGCGTGCGGGCGGCGGTCCGCGGCGCGCGACCGCGCGGCGGCGACGGACCTCGGGGACACTCGCCGGGTGAGCGACACGTACCGGTACGACGTGGAGATCCTCCACCTGCTCGTGTCACCCGCGCACGCGTACTTCGGCCGCCCGCGCGACGGCGCCGCGGACGTCCCGACCACCGACGCGGACCGTGTCGAGGTCGTCGCCGGCAAGGGCGTCGTCGGCGACCGGTTCTACGGCAAGGCGGTGCACCTCGACGCGTCGATCACGCTGATCGCCGCCGAGGCGCTGGACGCCGTCGCCGCCGAGCTGGGCGTGCCGGCGTTCGACCCGCTGCTCGCGCGCCGCAACGTCGTGCTGCGCGGTGCGCACCTCACGCCGCTCGTCGGCCGGGAGGTGGTGCTCGAGTCCGGGGGCGACGCCGTCGCGCTGCGCGTCGGGCGCTTCGCGAACCCGTGCGCGTGGATGGACCGCGTGCTCGCGCCCGGCGCGCACCCGGCGCTGCGGGGCGGGCGCGGCGGCGTGCGCTGCCGTCCGCTGACCACCGGGCTCCTGCACCGGGGACCGGCCGTGCTCGTCAGCCCCGTCCCGCTGGACCCGGCCCGCGCGGGCGACGCCCTCCCCCGTCCGCGGCTCCCCTAAGAGGTGCCGTACCGATGCGCACCACCGATCTCGCTCGACGACTGGACACCGCGCACCGTCAGGGCCAGTAACGGACGGGATTCTGCCCAGGGTCGTGGTACGCGCGACCGAGCAGCTCCGGCATGGGTGAGCCCAGCCGGAACTCGACCCGCCCCTCCTCGGTGCTGGGCTCGACGCCGTCGATCCGCCAGGCGCCCCTCACCGAGCGCTCGATCACGGCGACGAGCCCCACCGGCTTCTCCGCGCGCAGACGCTGCAACGACAGTCGCCACGCCTTCCGGGCCCGCTCACGAAGATCCTCAGGGCTGAGCTCGGCTGCCTGCGGAGGCAGCTTCACGACGATGAGCTTCTGATCGGCGGGCAGCGCCTCATCGGCGCCGGACGTCGGCGGCGAGGACGTATCGGCCTGGGCGGCGACAGGGATGGCACCGATCTCGACCGCCTCCGCGATCCGCGCCACCACCTGATCGCTCGACGCATCGGGGCCGCCGACAACCTCGACATACGCGCGCGCAGCGTCGACGAGCGACGCAGCGACGAGCACGCTGTCGCCCTGCACCCGTGATCGCCCGTCGTCCGAGACCCGCACGGAGAGTTCGTCGTCGGGGTCGAGCGCGGCGAGTCGCTGACGAACCTCCGGCGGACACACTTCCCGCACGTCAGCAAGGAGGACGGCCGCGATCTCGGTCGTCCTCTGGGCCTCCTTGGTCCGCGGACCACCGAGGTGCACGACGCGCGCACGACCGAGGGCGCGCTGGCGAGGGTCGCTGGACGCCAGCATCTCGATTGCTGCGGCGACGCGCCGGTTCCGCTCCTGATCCCGGCTGGCGCGGTACACGAGCACCGACCCGAAGCCAGCGCCGACGAACGCGAGCAACGGCGACAACCACTGGTCCACCAGAACACCCCTTCCGACCAGGTCACTCTGGCAGGTCACGCCGCCCGGTGGGTCGCGTTCGCCCGACTCCTTCTCCGTCGATCCGTGCGCCTGGGTGGTACCTCACGTCGCCACCGGGCCACCTCACTCTCGGCCCCGGGGTCGCCCGCGCTACTGTCCGCGCATGACCGATCAGCAGTCGCCCTACGCGTCGGGCCCGGCGGACCCGTCGGACCCGTCGCGCCAGCCGCCCGCGCAGGCGTACCCGCCGCCCGTGCCGGAGTACGGCTACGCCGAGCCCGTGGCCGGGCTGCCGGCCGCGCAGCCGGGCTACGCCGTGCCGCCGCCGGGTCAGCAGCCGTACGGGCAGCCGGGCTACGGGCAGCCGGGCTACCCGCCGCCGGGCTACGGCTACCCGGCGTACGGGCAGCCCGGGTACGGCGTCGACCCCGTGTCGGGGCAGCCGTGGTCGGAGAAGTCGCGCACCACGGCGGGGCTGCTGTCGCTGCTGCTGCCGCTCGTCGGCGTGTGCGGCGTCGGCCGGCTGTACGCGGGCAACATCGGGCTCGGCCTCGCGCAGCTCATCGGCCTGTACGTCGGGTTCGTGCTCACGTTCGTGGGCATCGGGTTCTTCATCGTCCCCGCGGTGTGGATCTGGTCGGTGGTCGACGGGATCGTCCTGCTCACCAACGGCGGCAAGGACGGCACGGGCCGCCCGTTGCGCTGAGGACGACGACGGGGCGGCCCGCCGCAGCGGACCGCCCCGTCATCGTGCCGGCGGACGTCAGGCCGCGGGCTGGCAGACGTACTCGTAGACCTGCTCGCCGGACGGCGTGGCGTAGGTGTACTTGACCTTCGGGTCGACCGTGACGCCGCCGGCCTCCATGACGGGGAAGACCTGCGACTCGCAGCCGCTCTGCAGCATCGACTCGATGCTCGACAGACCCTCGCGCATCTGGTCGACCGTGGCACCGGCGACCGCGTCCTCGGAGTACGTGTACGAGTAGACCAGCGTGCTGGGCCCCTCCGAGGAGATCGCGATCTCGGAGTACATGCCGGGGAACGCGTCGTACAGCGCCGGGATCGACGACTGCGACTGCGCGACCATGTCCTCGAGCTTCGCCTGCTGCTCCGCGAGGTCCCCGCCGGCCGACTCCTCCGCCGTCTCGGCCGGGGTCGGGTCGCTCTGCGCCGACGTCGCGGCGGGCGTCGGCGCCGCGTCGGCGCCGGCGTCGTCGTCCGACGGCGACGAGCACGCGGCGACGCCGAGCGTGAGCGCGACGGCCAGCGCGAGCGAGCCGGTGGCGCGACGGAACGATGCGGTCATGAAGGCCTTCTCTCCTGCGGGGGCGACGGCATCCTGTGGGACACCTGTGAGAGGCATCGTGCCTGGTCGCGGCCTTGCCGACCACGGCTGGGCGGGTGAGATGCGGCAGACGCGACGAAGGTCACACGTCGCTTCCGAGCCGTCTCGCGGTGGTCAGGCGGGCAGCACGTACCGGTACACGAGCAGGTAGTGCAGCACCGCGGCGAGCACCACCAGCACGTGCCAGATCTCGTGGAACCCCAGCACGCCGGGCACGGGGTTGGGCCGCTCGACGACGAAGATGACGAACCCGACGCTGTAGAGCAGGCCGCCCGCGGCCATGAGCACGTACGCGCCCGCGGGCAGGGACACCCCGGAGCCGACCAGCAGCACCGGCATCCACCCGAGCGCGATGTACAGCGTGTTGGTGACGTACTTGGGCAGGTCCCGCACGAGCGAGCGCAGCACGATCCCGGCCACGGCCACCGCCCACACCGCGCCGAGCACGGTCCAGCCGTAGGGGGTGCGGAACAGCACGAGGACCAGCGGGGTCATGGTGCCCGCGATCAGCAGGAACACCGAGTCGTAGTCGAGCGTGCGCAGCACCTCGTTGACGCGCGGGCCGCGGTCGATGCCGTGGTGCAGCGTGCTCGCGACGAACAGCGTCAGCACCGACGCCCCGTACACGGCGACGCCGACGATCTTCCACGGGTCGCCCCCGAGGCTCGCCTGCACGACCAGCAGAGCGGCCCCGACGAGCGCGAAGCAGCTCGCCACGAGGTGCGTGACGGTGTTGATGCGCTCGTCCGTGACGTGCACGCTGCCGTCCCTGCTGCGCAGGTCCGACGCCTGGTCCGAGCCCGTGTCCACCGCCACCTTCTCCTGCGACGCGCCCTCCGGCCGTCCTGTCGACCGTGAGCCTACCGAGCGCCGCCGGGACCGACGGCGCGTGCGTCGTCCGGGTCTCCCGCAGCACCGCAGCCGACGTGACCGCACCACGCACGACGAAGGCCCGGACCATACGGTCCGGGCCTTCGTCATCTTGTAGCGGGGGCAGGATTTGAACCTGCGACCTCTGGGTTATGAGCCCAGCGAGCTACCGAGCTGCTCCACCCCGCGTCGGCTCTGCAACTCTACGTCAGGGCCGCGGGGACTCCAAATCGGTGCGGCCCGGATCGGCCGTGACGGCCGTCACGGCCGATCCGCCGCCCCTTCGGCGGGCACCGCCGGCACCGCACCCGCCCGGGCCCGCGCGGCGCCCTGCGCGACGACCACGCCGAGCACCACGAGCACCCCGCCGACCGGCTCGTACCAGTGCAGCCGCTCCCCCAGCACGAGGATGCCGAGCAGCACCCCGACCACGGGCGTCAGGTACGTGACGGTCGACGCGCGCTGCGCGCCCCACGCGACCACCACCCGGGTGTTCCAGACGTACGCCATGCCGGTGCCGAGCGCGCCGAGCGTGATCATCGCCAGCACGATCGGCCACGTGAGCGCGACCGGACCGGTCGCGATCACGGGCGCGGCGAGCAGCATGACGGCCGCGGCGACGACGACCTGCCCGGCGGCGACCGACTCGGCGGGCAACCCGAGGGGCCGCACGAACCGGCGCAGGTACGTCATGCCCAGGCCGTAGCAGGCGGTCGCGCCGAGGCACGCGAGGACGGCGGGCAGCGGCGCCGCGAGCGCGCCGTCGCCGAGGTACGTCCACGGGCCGACGACGACCACCACACCGAGCGCGCCGACGGCCAGGCCCAGGCGCTGCCGAGCCGTGAGCCGCTCGGCCGGCAGCACCGCCGCGACCGCGAGCGACGTCATCAGGGGCGTCGTGGCGTTGAGGATGCTCGACAGCCCCGACGCGAGGTGCTGGCCCGCCCACGCGAACAGCTGGAACGGGATCACGCACAGCAGCACGCCCAGCACCCCTAGGTGCCACCACGCGCGGGGCCCGCGCGGCCACGGCCGACGCAGCACCAGCATCACGGCGACGAGCGTGACCGCGCCCAGCCACAGCCGCCCGGACGCGACCTGCGCGGGCGACATGCCGTCCAGGGCGACCTTCATGAACAGGAAGCTCGAGCCCCACACGAGGGCCGCTGCCCCGTACTGCGCCGCCACGCGGCCGTCCGTCGTCATGCCGTGAGGATCCCCCGTCGCACCCACATGAGTCGAACTCATCACCGTCATGTCCCGATAGGTTCTTCTCATGCCCACCCTCGCCCAGCTCCGCGTCCTGGTCGGCGTGTGCGACCACGCCTCCTTCACCGACGCCGCGGCGGCGCTGGGCGTGAGCCAGTCGGGCGTGTCGCACGCGATCGCGGCGCTCGAGAAGGAGGCCGGCGGGCGGCTCGTCGAGCGCGCCGCACCCGCGCGCCCCACGGGGCTCGGCGAGCGCCTGCTGCCGCACGCGCGCGCCGCGCTCGCGTCGGCCGACGCGTTCGTCGCCGAGAGCGCCGCGCGACGGCACGTCGGCACCGTGCGCCTCGCCGCGGTGCCCACGGTGTGCCAGGGCCTGCTGCCCGGGCTGCTGCAGCGCTGGTCGCGCGACCTGCCCGACGTGCGCGTCCAGGTCTTCGAGGGCGCCGACGACGAGCTGGTCCCGTGGCTCGAGCAGGGCACGGTCGACGCCGCGGTGCTCGTCGACCCCGCACCGGCACCACCCGGGTCGCGGCTCGTCGCGCGCGACGACTTCCGCGCGCTCGTGCGCGCCGACCACCCGCTCGCCGCCGAGCCCGCGATCGACCTCGCCGAGCTGCACGAGGACGGGCTGCTCGTCTCGGCGGGCGGGTGCGAGCCCCAGGTCCGCCAGATGCACGCCGACGCGGGCCTGGAGTTCCGCGTCGCGCAGCGCGTGCACGAGCTCGCGACGATGATCCGGATGGTGGCCGAGGGCATCGGCGTCTCGGTCATGCCCGCGCTCGGCGGCACGATGCTGCCGCCCGAGCTGACCATGCGCCCGCTGCGCCCCGGGCTCGTGCGCGAGCTCGTGCTCTCGGGCCCGCAGCACCGCCCGTGGCACCCGCTGGTGCACGCGCTCGTCGCCGCCACCGACGACCGGCCCGTCGACGCGACGCACCGCTGACCCGACCCTCCGCCCGCGACGCTCCCCCGGAGGTTCGCGTCGCGCGGCCCCGTCCCGCCCTGGACGCGACGGAGCCCGGGACCGTGGGGTCCCGGGCTCCGTCGCGCGACGTCAGCAGACGTCAGGGGCGTCAGCCGCCGAGGCCGCCCTCGGCGTCCACCGCGTCCTGGATGGCCTGGTCGAGCCGGGCCTGCGCCTCGCCGTAGGCGGCGAAGTCGCCGTCGGCCAGCGCGGCCTGGCTGTCGCGGATCGCCTGCTGCGCCCGGCTCAGCGCCTCGTCGAGCGCCGCGCGCGCGTCGGGGCTGGTCGTGCCGCCGCCGGCGGGCGGCGCGGGCGTCGCACCGTCGGTGGGCTCGGCCGTCGGCGTCGGCGTGGGCTGCACGGCCCCGTCCTCGCCGCTGTCCGGCGCCTCCGCGTCCACGCCCGTGCCCGGGTCCGGCGCGCCCGCGTCACCCGCGTCCGCGCCCGAGTCACCCCCGAACACCTGGTCGAGCGCGCCGTCGAGCGTCTCGGCGTAGCCGATCTCGTCGCCGAACGACACGAGCACGCGCTGCAGCAGCGGGTACGTCGTGCCCGCCGAGGCCTGCACGTACACCGGCTGGACGTACAGCAGACCACCGCCGACCGGCAGCGTCAGCAGGTTCCCGCGCCGCACGGTCGAGTCGCCGCGCGCCAGGATGTTCAGCTGCTCGGACACGGTCGGGTCGGCCGTGAAGTTCGCCGCCGCCTGGCCGGGACCGGGCACGGTCGAGTCGCGCGGCAGCTCGAGCAGCCGCATCTTGCCGTAGTCCTCCGCGACCTCGCCCGGGGTGTTGCCGGCCTCGGCGTCGACCGCGAGGTACCCGGTCAGCACGTTGCGGGCCGTCGAACCACCCGGGATGAACGTCGACATCAGCGAGAACCGCGCCTGGTCCTCGCCCGGCATCTGCAGCGTCAGGTAGTACGGCGGCTGCGGGACGTCCGAGTTGGTGACCGTCGGGTCGGCGGGGTTCTGCCAGAAGTCGTTGCCCGAGAAGAACTCGGCCGCGTTGGTCACGTGGTACTGCCCCAGCAGCGCGCGCTGCACCTTGAACAGGTCCTCGGGGTACCGGATGTGGCTCATCAGGTCGCCCGAGATCTCGGACATCGGCTTGAGCGTCGTCGGGAAGACCTCGGTCCAGGCCTGCAGGATCGGGTCCTCGGCGTCCCACGCGTACAGGTCGACCGACCCGTCGTAGGCGTCGACCGTCGCCTTCACCGAGTTGCGGATGTAGTTCACCTGCTTGGGCAGCAGCGCCTGCACGCTCGCGCTGCGCTCGGTGAGCGAGTCCGTCGTCGCGTCCTCGAGCGACCGGACGGCGGCGTACGGGTACTGGTCCGACGTCGTGTAGCCGTCGATGATCCACTTGACGCGGCCGTCGACCACCGCGGGGTACACGCGGCCGTCGAGGTCGAGGAACGGCGCGACCTTGGCCACGCGGTCGCGCGGGTTGCGGTCGTACAGGATCTGCGAGTGCTCGTTGACGCGCTCCGAGAACAGGATCTGCTCGTCACCGAACTTCAGCGCGTACAGCAGCTTCTGCCACAGGTTGCCGACCGACGGGCCGGCCGACACGTCCTGCGTCGGGAACCGGTACTGCACCGACCCCTGCCCGCCCTCGTCGTCCGGGTAGTCGAACTCCCAGCCGTTGCTGCTCTCGGGGCCGCCGACGATCGAGTACGTCGGCGACTGCTGGCCGAAGTAGATGCGCGGCTCGTACTCGCCGAGCTGGCCCTGCGAGGGGATGCCGCCCTCCCAGAACGCCGGTGCGCCGCGCGCGCCGCGCGTGTTGCCGTACGCGGCGACGACGCCGAAGCCGTGCGTGTACACCGTGGTGTCGTTGGTCCAGTTGCGCTGGCCCGCGTTGAGGCCGTTCTGGTCGAGCTCGCGCACGGCGATCACGGTGTCGCGGCTCTCGCCGTCGATCGTGTAGCGGTCCACCGCGAGCGAGTCCGGGAAGCTGTAGAAGCCACGGATCTGCTGCAGCTGCTTGAACGACGGCGACACGATGTTCGGGTCCAGCAGGCGGATCGACGCGGTCGTCTCGGCGTTCGCGCGCAGCGCGCCGGGCTCGGCCGTGACGTTCGCGTCGTACTCGCTGGTCTCGACGTCCTCCAGCCCGTACGCCGCGAGCGTCGCGTCGATGTTGCGCTGGATGTAGTCCGACTCGGCGTCCTGCTGGTTCGGCTGCACCTGGAACCGCTGGACGATCGCGGGGTACACGCCGCCGACGACGATCGCGGCGACCACCATGAGGCCCACGCCGATCGCGGGCAGGCGCCAGTTGCCGGAGAACGCGGTCGCGACGAACGCCGCGGCGACCACGATCGCGGCGACCGCGAGGATCGCGCGCGACGGGATCACGGCGTTGACGTCGGTGAAGCCCGCGCCCTGCCAGCGCTGCTCGCCCGTCTGCTGCTTGGTGAGGATCGAGTAGCGGTCCAGCCAGTAGTTCGCGGCGACGAGCAGCAGCACGAGCGCGCCGAGCACCGACAGGTGGACGCGCGCGGCCCGCGTCGTGCGCGGCGTGCCCTGACCGCCGCCGATGCGCAGGCCGCCGTACAGGTAGTGCGTCGCGAGCGCCGCGATCCCGGACAGCACCACGACGGCCATGAGGAACGACACGACGAAGCGCAGCCCGGGCAGCGTGAACAGGTAGAAGCCGAGGTCGATGCCCCACTGCGGGTCGACGGTGCCGACCTCGCCGCCGCGCATCCACAGCTGCACGGTGCTCCACTGCTGCGACGCCGCACCGCCCGCGAACAGTCCCAGCACGACCGGGCCGACGATCAGCACGAGCCGGCGCAGCGGCTCGATCGCCTCGCGGTACTGGTCGAGGTTCGCCTGCTCCTGCGTCGACGGCGCGTACACGGGGCGGGCGCGGTACGCGAAGCGCAGCGAGAACCCGACGCCGGCCGCCATGACGGCGAACCCGGCGACGAACAGCAGACCGCGCGTCACCCACTCGGTGCGCAGCACCTCGAGGAAGCCGAGCTGCGAGAACCACATGACCTCGGTCCACACCTGCGCGAGGACGAGCAGCACGACGACGAGCGCGGCGAGCGTGACGAGGGTCGGGACCAGCGGGCCGCGCCGGCGCGGCGTGGCGGGTCGGGGGCGGGGCGGGGAGGCGAAGGTCACGGCGTGGCGGTCCTCGTCGTCGGTCGGCGGTGCGGGTGGGCTCTCGGGCGGGCGTGAGCGCCCACCGTGGCAACGGGCCCGGCGCGTCCCAGGTTCCCACACGGTGCGACGATGGTCGCGTGAGCACGCCTTCGACTCCCCCCGAGCCCGCCAGCAGCCCCGAGGACCGCGCGACCCGCGCGCTCGCCGACGCGGTGCGCGAGATCGAGCACCACGTCGCGACCGCGGGCTGGGACGCCCCCGTGCGCGTGTTCGCGCTCGTGCGCACGCAGGCCGCGCTGGCCGCCGAGCCCGGGCTCGCCGAGCAGCTCGCCCCCGAGGTGCTCGAGGCCGCGCGGGCCGACGACCAGCACCTCACGTCGGTCGAGCAGGAGGGCGTGCCCGCGGCCGAGGACCTCGAGCGCCTGCTCGGGGGCCTGTCGTGGCCCGCGACGGTGGACGGCGCGGCCGTCACGGTCGAGCGCGTCGTGCTGCCCCCGGGCGCGGAGGAGGACCTGCCGTCCGACCCCGACGCGGCCCTCACGGCGCTCCTGGCGCACCCGCAGCGCCAGGACGTGCGCCTCGCGGTCGGCGTGCTCCGCGGCGGTCCCGCGTGGTGCGCGGTGCGCACGCGCGCGCACGACGCGGACGACGCCGTCGGTCAGGGACCCGACCTCGTCCCCGGGCTGGTCGAGGCCGTGCGCGCCACGCTGCTGTAGCGGGCGCTGCCGGCGGGCCCCGGCGGTCCGGGGCGTCAGCCCGCGGCGGCCGCGGTGCAGGTCGGGAGGTCGTCGGCCGTCCCCGCGCCGATCGCGACCACCGCCTCGCGCGCCTCGTGCAGCGTCGCGACCCGCACGACCCGCAGGCCGTCGGGCACGTGGCCGACGACCTCGTCGCAGTTGGCGGCGGGCGCGAGGAACCACGTCGCGCCGTCGCGCGCGGCCCCCGCGAGCTTCTGGCGGATGCCGCCGATCGGGCCGACCGCGCCCGTGACGTCCATGGTGCCGGTCCCGGCGATGTCCTGGCCGTTCGCCTCGTCCTCGGGCGTCAGCAGGTCGACGATCCCGAGCGCGAACATCGTGCCGGCGCTCGGGCCGCCGATCCCCTCGATGTTGATCTCGACGTCGACGGGCAGGTCGAACGACGGGTCGATGTAGACGCCGATCTGCGCTCCCCCGTCCTCGCGCTCGCCCGTGACGACCGGCACGTCCACGGCGGCGCCGTGCCGGGTGACCGTCAGCGTGACGGTCGTGCCCGGCTCGAGGTCGGCGAGCCGCTCGACGAGGGTCTGGTAGTCGGGCAGCGGCCGGCCGTCCAGCGCGGTGATGACGTCGCCCTCCTCGAGGCGCCCCTCGGCGTCGGTGCCCTCGACGGTGCCCGCGACCACGAGCGTGGCCGGGACCTCGTAGCCCAGCTCGGCGAGCGCCGCGACGGTCGCGTTCTCCTGCGACGAGACCATCGCCCCCGCGTTCGACTCGTCGATCTGCTCGCGCGTCGCGTCCTGCGGGTACACGGCCTCGACCGGCTGCACGACCGAGGACGGCGAGAACCAGCCCTGCAGCACGTTCGCGAGGTACGTCGGGAAGCCCGGGCCGCCCGTGCCCGAGATGGTCGTCAGGCGCAGCTCGCCGCTCGACGGGTAGGTCTCGGCGCCCGTGACCTGGATCAGCGGCTCGCCGTCGACCTCGCCCAGCACGTCGCGCGTCGGCCCCGGGCTGTTCACGGCGTAGGGCGCCGGGACGACCGCGAGCACGCCGGCGAGGACCGCGGACACCAGCATCCCGAACGACAGCACGAGCGCGCGCGGCGTCGTCGCGAGGCGCGCGACGGCGTCCGCGGCGTGGTCCGCGGTGCCGCCCGCCCCGGGGGCGACGGCGTCCTGCGACGCGCCGGAGGGGTCGGGCGTGGGCTCGTGGTCTCGCACGGGACCGATCATCCACCACCCCGCCGTGCGTGCCGCGCGGACGACGGGGCGGCGCGTGTGCGCCGTCAGCGAACCCGACCCCCCGACGGCGCCCTCGCACAGGCCACGCGGTTACCGTGAGATCTCCCCGGCAGCGCCAGGAGGCACGCATGAGCCCCGACGTCCCTTCCACCGACGGCCCCGACGGCGCCGGCCCCCAGCAGTGGGAGCAGATGCTCCGCGCGATGCTCGGACCCGCGGCCGACGACGCGATCCGCGAGATGCGCGAGCTCGGCGTCGACCCCGCCGCGATGGCCGCGGCCTCGGGCCTGCCCACCGACCCGGCCGCGCTGCAGCAGGCGATGGCCCAGGTCCAGCGCATGCTCGCCGCCTCGGGCGACCAGCCCGTGAACTGGCAGATGGCCCACGACCTGGCGCGTCAGCAGGCCGCGCTCGGCGGCGACCCGTCGCTGTCGCCCGGTCGCGTCAAGGACGTGCGCGACGCGCTGTCGGTGGCCGAGCTGTGGCTCGACGCCGCGACCGAGCTGCCGCCGTCGACCGGTGCCACGCACGCCTGGAGCCGCGCCGAGTGGGTCGAGGCGACCCTGCCGACGTGGCGCGTGCTGACCGAGCCGGTCGCGACGTCGCTGTCGACCGCGCTCGCCGGTGCGCTCGGCCCCGCGTTCGGCGAGCTCGGCGGCGCGCTCCCCGGCGGGCTGCCCGGCGGTGCGGCGGCCGACCCGTCGCAGCTGCTGCGCGGCATCGGCTCGGCCGTGTTCGGGCTGCAGGTCGGCCAGGCCGCCGGGACCCTCGCGCGCGAGGCGTTCGGCACGACCGACATCGGCCTGCCGCTGCTCGAGCGGCCCGCGCCCGCGCTCGTCGCGGCCAACGTCGACGCGTTCGCCGAGGGGCTGGACACCCCCCTGGAGGAGGTGCGCCTGTACCTGGCGCTGCGGGAGGCCGCCGCGAGCCGGCTGTTCGCGCACGTGCCGTGGCTGCGCGCGCACCTGCTGGACGCCGTCGCGGAGTACGCACGGGGCATCACGATCGACGTCGAGCAGCTCGAGGACGCCGTGCGGTCGATCGACCCGACCGACCCGAGCGCGCTGCAGGCGGCCCTCTCGGGCGGCGTGTTCGCACCGCAGACGACGCCCGCGCAGCAGGCCGCGCTGGCACGCCTCGAGACCGCGCTCGCGCTCGTCGAGGGCTGGGTCGACGAGGTCGCCACCGCGGCCGCGACGCCCCACCTGCCGCACGCCGTGCCGCTGCGGGAGATGGTGCGGCGGCGCCGGGCCGCCGGCGGTCCGGCGGAGCAGGCGTTCGCGAGCCTCGTCGGGCTCGAGCTGCGCCCGCGGCGCCTGCGCGACGCGGCGACGGTGTGGGCGCACCTCGCGGCGACGCGCGGGATCGACGGGCGCGACGCGGTCTGGGCGCACCCCGACCTGGTCCCGACGTCGGAGGACCTCGACGACCCGGCGGGCTACGACGCGCGCCGGCGGGCCGCCGTCGACGAGTCCGCCGACCTCGACCGTGCGCTCGCGCAGATCCTCGACGACGCGGACGGCGCGTCGGGCGACGCGCCGGAGGACCGCCCCGCGGGCTGACGGCCCACGGCGGCGGGCGCGGGCGGGTCGGCGACCC
This sequence comes from Cellulomonas sp. FA1, assembly GCF_000986825.1. Taxonomy (NCBI): domain Bacteria; kingdom Bacillati; phylum Actinomycetota; class Actinomycetes; order Micrococcales; family Cellulomonadaceae; genus Cellulomonas; species Cellulomonas sp. FA1. The sequence continues at coordinate 1,664,144 of NZ_LBMY01000001.1, forward strand.
GCCGCCCGCCGCACGGGGCGGACGGCCTGGTCAGGCGTCGGGCACCGCGCCGACCTCGTCCGTCACGGCCGGGTCGTCGGACGGCTCGTCGTCCCCGTCGTCGCGCGGCCCCTCGGCGCCGTCGCGCGCGAACGCGCACCCCTCGAGGAAGCCCCGTGCGCGCTGCGTGTGCGGGTACGCCTCGAGCTCGGCCCAGAACGCCTCGCCGTGCCCCGGCTGCAGCAGGTGGGTGAGCTCGTGCAGCAGCACGTAGTCGAGCACCCACCGCGGCATGCCCCGCACGCGGTCGGAGATCCGGATGGTGCCCTCGGACGGCGTGCACGAGCCCCAGCGCCGGCCCTGGTTGGTCGACCACCGCACGCTCGTCGGCACCGCCCGCCCGCCCAGGTACCGGCGGGACAGCTCGGTCGCGCGCGCCGCGAGCTGCGCGTCGGACGGGCGGCGGCGGCGCTCCTGCGCCGCGAGCCGTTCGACCATCCGCCCGACCCACTCACGCTCCTGCGCGCGCGTGAAGCGCGCCGGGATGGCGACGACCGTGCGACCGTCCTCGCGCCACGCGCTCACCGTGCGCGAGCGGCGGCGCGACCGCCGGACCTCGACGAGCGGACCGCCCGTGGCGGCGTCGGGAGCCGCGGGCGGCGCGGCGTCACGGCGCGCTCGCGCGCGCGGCGTCGCCTCGCGCGAAGTCGGCACCCCCGCACGCTAGCGCGCCGCACCCCGCGACGGGGCCCGACTCCCCGGTTCACCCGCGCGCGGGTGCGCGGCGCACCCCGACGCGCACGTGCACGGCGGGGGCGACCACTACTGTGTGACCGCACGGCGGCCGATCACGGTCCCTGCCCCGGGCGCGATGCCACCGCCCGGTGACGAGCACGAGGAGGGACCACATGGCCGACACCTGGGCAGGCGAGTTCTACTGCGTGAAGTGCAAGGAGAAGCGCGAGACCGAGGGCGAGGTCGTCGTCTCGGAGTCGGGGCGCCGCATGGCCAAGGCCACGTGCCCCGTCTGCGGCACCAAGCTGAACCGGATCCTCGGCAAGGCCTGACGCACCGACGCACGCGCCGCGGCACGTCCGTGGCGGCACGAGGGCACCGTCGCACGGCGACGGTGCCCTCGTCGTTCCCGGGGGGGTGTCCCCTGTGGACGGGCGCCGACGGCCGACGTCGCGCACTGCCAGGGTGTCCGGCATGCGACGACCGGCACCCCTCCAGCTGCGTCCCGGCCTGCCCGTGCTGCCCCGCGGCGACCGCGAGGTGCAGGTCGGTCTCGACCCCCGGTGGGCCGTGCGGCTGGTCGACCTGCCGCCCGCCGAGGCGGCGCTGTGGTCGACGGTCGACGCCACCACGGACCTGACGGCGCTGCCCGCGCGGGCCGGGGACGCCGGCGCCGACCCCGCGTCGGTGGCCGCGACGGTCGACGACCTGCGACGCGCGGGCCTCACCCGGGTGCCCCCGCCGGGGCCCGGCACCGCGGGGCCCGCGGGCGCCGACGCACGCGCGTGGTCCCTGCTGGCGGTCGACGGCGGCGGTGACGCGGTGGTCGCGCGACGTGCCGACGCCGTCGTGGGTGTCGTGGGCCTGGGCCCCACCGGCCTGGGCGTCGCGCGGCACCTCGCCGTCGCGGGCGTCGGCACGCTGCTGCTCGACGACGACGCGCCCGTGTCCCCCGCCGACGTCGCGGGCACCCACCGCTGGTCGGACGTCGGCACGCCCCGCGCGCTCGCCGCCGCCCGCGCGCTGCGCGACGCCGTGCCCGGCGTCCGGGTCGACGGCGACGCCGAGCCGGACGTGGTCGTGGTGGTGGAGCACCACGCGGCCGACCCCGGGCGGGCGATGCTGCTCATGAGCGCGCAGGTGCCGCACGTGCCGGTCGTCGTGCGCGACGCCGACGCGATCGTCGGCCCCGTGGTCCGGCCCGGCCTGGACCCGTGCCTGCGGTGCCTCGACCTGCACCGCACGGACGTCGACCCCGCGTGGCCGACGGTCCTGCGGTCGCTCACCTCGGCCCGCGCCCCGGCGGTCACCGAGGTCGGCGTGCTCGCGGGCGCGGCGGCCGCGCTCGCCGCGGCACAGGTCCTCGCCCTGCTCGCGGGGACCGTCCCGGCGCTCTGCTCGGCGAGCGTCGAGCTCGCGCTGCCGGACCTGGTCGCGCGCGAGCGCCGCTGGGCCACGCACCCGGCGTGCGGGTGCGTGACGCCACCGGGGACGACGGACGCCGGGCCGCGCGAGGCGTGACCTCGTGCGGCCCGGCGTCATGGGCGGGTGCTGGTGGGTGCCGTGGGCGGGCACGTCCGTGGCCGTCCGGCCTCAGGCGGCGGTGGCGTCCTTGCGCGGCCGGCCGCGGCCGCGCTTGGTCGGGACGACCACACCACCGACGAAGACCTGACCGCCCCAGACGCCCCACGGCTCGGCCCGCTCGACGGCGCCGGCCAGGCAGCCCTCGATGAGCGGGCACTCGCGGCACAGCGCCTTGGCGCGCTCCACGTCGGCCTGGCGCTCGGCGAACCACAGCTCGGGGTCGCCCGAGCGGCACGGGATGAGCTCGGCGACCATCTGGTCGAACTGCGCATCGGTCGTCGCGGTGCTGCCGGTGGGCCAGGGGCCGGATCCGCCCTGGTTCACGGTGTCGAGCAGCGTCGTGAGCCGCACGATGTCCTCCTGGTGTCCTTGCGGGGTGAGCTGGGGGAACCGGATGCCGGGCCGCTCACCCCCGGCGACTGCCGGAGGACAAGAGAAAGGCCGCGGATCCGAAGGGGTCGGACTCCGCGGCCTGCACGCCGTGCGTGGCTGCTGCTACGGGGTCCTGTGTCGAAGATCGGTGCGGGACGTCGCGGGACGCTGACGGAACTTCTGCCCGACGATGGGCAGAGCGATCCCCTGGAAGCCGAAAGTGGGCGCAAGGGTCCGTGCGTACGCGTGCTGCGTCGCCGACATCACGATCGTCGTGGTCTTCATCTGTGCACCCACCTCCTCTCTGGGGAGGGGTCCCGCCTCTTCGGCAGCACCCCGCGAACAAGGACGGGACCACAGTAGGGGGGCCCGTCGAGACGTCACAAGCGAATTACCGCAACTTCGTCCGAGCACTTCTCGCGGCGTCCGGATCGTCCTCGTCCGCGACGACCCGCAGCAGCTCCTCGCCGTACTCGCGCAGCCGCGTCGCACCCAGCCCCTGGACGTGCCGCAGGTCCGCGGGCGTGGACGGCATCGCGGCCGCGACGGCCTCCAGGGCGACGTCGGGCAGCACGCGGAACGCCGCGACGCCCCGTTCGTCGGCGACGCGCGCACGCCAGCCGCGCAGCCGCTCGAGGACCTCGGGGTCCGCGACCGCGGTCGTGCGGCGCGCGCCCAGCCGCACGCGGTCGCCGGGCCACAGCCCCGCGAGGAACCGCGAGCGGCTGCGCGTCGAGCGCGACCCCGGCGTGCGCGACGCCGCGTACGAGACCTCGAGGTGCGTGCGCGCCCGGGTCACGCCGACGTACAGCAGCCGCCGCTCCTCGGACACGGCCGCCTCGGTCTGCGCGAGCGAGATCGGCAGCAGGCCGTCGGACATCCCGGCGAGGAACACCGCGTCCCACTCCAGCCCCTTGGCGGCGTGCAGCGACGCGAGCGTCACGCCGTCGACCGTCGGCGCGAGCTGCGACGCCGCGCGGTCGTCGAGCTCGGCGACCAGGTCGGCCAGCGTCACGTCGCCGCGTGCGGCCACCAGGTCGTCGGCGAGACCCACGAGCGCCTGCATCGCGTCCCACCGCTCCCGTGCGGCCCCGCGCGCGGCCGGCGCCTGCGCGGCCCAGCCGACCGAGGTCAGGATGTCGCGCACGGTCTGCCCGAGCGGCACGTCGGGATCCGCCGACCGGGCCCCGCCGCGCAGCAGCACGAGCGCGTCGCGCACGTCGCGCCGCGAGAAGAACCGCTCGCCGCCGCGCACCTGGTACCCCACGCCCGCGGCCGCGAGCGCCTGCTCGAACGCCTCGGACTGCACGTTGGTCCGGTACAGCACGGCGATCTCGCTGGCCGGCACGCCCGCCGCGATGAGGCGCGCGGCGCGCGCGGCGATCCCGGCGGCCTCCGCCTCGTCGTCCTCGTAGGCCGTGAAGCGCACGGGCGGGCCGTCGGGCTGCTGCGCCACGAGGTGCAGCGGCACGGGGTCCGACGGACGCCGGGTCGCGGTGAGCACGCGGTTGGCGAGGTCGACCACCTGGGGCGTCGACCGGTAGTCGCGCACGAGCCGCACGACCCGCGCACCGGGGTGGTGCCGGCCGAACGTCAGCAGGTGGTGCGGCGTCGCGCCCGCGAACGAGTAGATGGTCTGGCTCGGGTCGCCGACCACGCACACGTCGTGGCGCCCGCCGAGCCACTGGTCGAGCAGGTACTGCTGCAGCGGGCTGACGTCCTGGTACTCGTCGACCACGAAGTGCCGGTACTGCGCGCGCACCTCCTCCGCGACCTCGCCGCGCTGCGCGAGCATCGCCGCGAGCAGCAGCAGCACGTCCTCGAAGTCGATGACGCCGCGCTCGGTCTTGACGTCCTCGTACGCCGCCATGAGGCGCGCCACGGCCTGCGCGTCCTGACCCGCGGGCGTCGGCCGCCGCGCCGCCGCGGCCGCCCGCTCGTAGTCCTCCGCGGTGACGAGCGACACCTTGGCCCACTCGACCTCGGCGGACAGGTCGCGCACGGCGACGCGGTCGACGCCCACGCCCACCCGGCGCCCGGCCTCGGCGATCAGCGTGGCCTTCTGCTCGACCAGCCGCGGCGGCGCGCCGCCGACGACCTTGGGCCAGAAGTGCCCGAGCTGGCGCAGCGCCGCCGCGTGGAACGTGCGCGCCTGCACGCCGCTCGCCCCCAGGTCGCGCAGGCGGACGCGCATCTCGCCCGCGGCGCGTGCCGTGAACGTCACGGCGAGCACCGACGCGGGGCGGTAGACGCCCGTGCGGACGCCGTACGCGATGCGGTGCGTGATCGCACGGGTCTTGCCGGTGCCCGCGCCCGCGAGCACGCAGACGGGGCCCGTCAGGGCGGTGGCGACGGCACGCTGCTCGGGGTCGAGCGCGTCGAGGAGGGAGTCGGCGGACATCGTCGACCAGTCTCCCAGCACCCGCCGACACCCGGGGCCGCCGACTCCCGGCGCGCGTGCGAGGATCGAGGGACGACGACGCAGCACCGCCGTCGGCACCGTGAGCCACCTGCGAGGAACCATGACGACCAGCACCCCGGCACCCGGCACCGTGACGATGTACTCGACGACGTGGTGCGGGTACTGCCACCGGCTGCGCACGCAGCTCGACTCCGCCGGCATCGCCTACGACGTCGTCGACATCGAGCAGACGCCGGACGCCGCGCAGCTCGTCGAGTCGCTCAACGGCGGCAACCAGACCGTGCCGACCGTCGTGTTCCCCGACGGCTCCGCCGCGACCAACCCGTCGCTCGCCGAGGTCCGCGAGCGCCTCGGCCTCTGACCGTCCCACCGGGCCGAGCCACGGACGTCAGCCGGGCAGCGGGCCCCCGTACCACTGCTCGATCAGCGCGCGGGCGATCGACGCCCCGCCGGGCAGCACCACGTCGCCCGCGTCCACCGCGGCCGCGAGCCCGGCGCGCGTGAACCAGCGCGCGTCGGCCATCTCGACGCCGTCGACGCGGACGTCGGTCGTCGTCGCGCGCCCGCGGAACCCGAGCATGAGCGAGGCGGGGAACGGCCACGGCTGGCTGCCTGCGTACTCGACCTCGCCCACGACGACGCCGGTCTCCTCGTGCACCTCGCGGCGCACGGCCTGCTCGGCGGCCTCACCCGCCTCGACGAAGCCCGCGAGCGTCGACCACCGGCCCGCCGGCCACGCCGCCGCGTGGCCCAGCAGCAGGCGGTCGTCGGCGTCGACGACCGCCATGATCACGGCCGGGTCCGTGCGCGGGTAGTGCTCCGAGCCGTCGACGTCGCACACGCGCGACCAGCCCGCCTGCGCGGTGCGCGTCGGCGCGCCGCAGCGCGGGCACCGCGGGTGCCGGTCGTGCCACGCGTCGAGCGCGACCGCGGTCGTGGCGAGCCCCGCGTCGTGCGCGTCGAGCAGCGCGCCGACCACGCGCAGCGAGCGCCAGCCCGACCGCGCGACGGGCCCGTCGGGCAGGTGCACGAGCACGTCGGCGGGTTCGCCGCCCGCCGGCAGCGGGTGCGCGTCCGGCAGCCGGACCGCGAGCACGCGCGTGCCGTCGTCCTCGGCGCCGAGCAGCAGCCACGCGTCGTCGGGCTCGGGCGCCGGTGCCGCGCCGGCCGCGCCCTCGCGCCCGACCGCGAGCAGCGCGGCCGCACCCGCCGGGTCGAGCCAGCGCACGTGCGCGTCGTCGTCGAGCAGCAGCCCGCCGTCACGCACCGCGAGCACGCGCGTGCGCGGGTCGGCGCGCGCGTCGTCGAGCGCGCCGGGCAGCGCACGCAGCTCCGCGGCACGGTCGACGGACGCGCGTGCGAGGGGCAGGTCGACGAGGGCGGGCGGGGCGGGGGCGGACGGGACGGGGGCCGGACGGGTCACGTCCGTCACGCTACGCCGCGCACCGCGCGGCACGGGACGGGACGGGACGGGACGGGACCGCACGGTCCGAACGGCGCGGCGGCGCGGGGCCGGACCGGGCGGCACGGCGCAGCACGGGGCCGGGCGGCGCGGCACGGGACCGGACCGGACGGCACGGCGCGCTACGGGGCCGGATGGCACGGCACGGGACCGGACCGGACGGACCGAGCCGGTCCGTCCGGCACCGCGACGCCCCGCCGGGACGACGCGGTCGAGACGGGCGTCCCGGACGAACCGGGCGCCGACACGCGGGGGCGCGCCGCACGGGACACGCCGTACGGCGTCCTACCCTGACGCACGTGACCCGTTCGCCCCTCGCACTCGCGGCCCTCGCGACCGTCGCCCTGCCGGGCCTCGACGCGTACGACGTGCGCCGGCCCCTGCAGCCGGGCACGGACTTCGACGTGGCCGTCGTGATCGACGCGCAGCGGCAGCGGTGGGTCGTGCGCGCGCCGCAGCACGCCGTCGCGGGCGCCGCCCTCGAGGCGGAGGTCGCGCTGCTCGACGCCCTCGGGCCGTTCGCCGACGACGGCCGGCTGCCCTTCGCGGTGCCCCGCCCGGCGGGGTTCGCGCACCTGCCCGAGGGCGGTCGCGCGTGCGTCCACCGCGAGGTGCCGGGACGTCCGCTGCGGCTCGAGACCCTGCGCCCGGGCCCCGGTCTGGCGGCCGCGGTGGGGCGCGCGCTCGCGTCCGTCCACGAGCTGCCGACGTCGGTGGTCGAGAACGCGGGACTGCCGGTGTACGACGCCGCGGGCTACCGCGAGCGCCGCCAGGCGGAGGTCGACGAGGCCGCCCGCACGGGGCTCGTGCCCGCCTCGCTGCTGCGCCGGTGGGAGCAGATGCTCGAGGACGTCGCGATGTGGCGGTTCCGGCCGACGGTCGTGCACGGGGACCTGTCGAGCGACCACGTGCTCGTGCAGGACGGCGCGGTTGCGGGCGTGCTCGACTGGGGGTCGGCGATGGTGGCCGACCCGGCCGACGACCTGTCGTGGCTGCTCGTCGCGGCCCCGCAGGACGCGGTCGACGCGATCCTCGAGGCGTACCTGCTGCGTCGCACCGAGCTGACCGACCCGCACCTGGCCGACCGCGCGCTGCTGGCCGGCGAGCTCGCGCTCGCGCGGTGGCTGCTGCACGGCGTGCGCACGCACCAGCAGGACGTCGTCGACGACGCCGTGCAGATGCTGCACGACCTCGACGAGCACACGCGCGCGGAGGAGACCGCGGCCGCCCACTGACCCTCGCCCGGCCGACGACCGTCCGACGGTCGGCCCGGACCGACGCCCGGACCGTCAGCGGCGACGCGGACCGCGCTCGGGGCACGCCGTCGGCGAGGCCGCGCGCATCCGGCCGGTCGGTCCAGCGACGACGCACGGGCCGGTCGGTCTAGCGACGACGCACGGGCGGGGCGCCGCGTCGGGCTCGCGACCGTGCGGCTCGCCCCTGGCTCTCGGACGCCTCGCCCGACGCGGCGTCGGACGTGGGCGCGGCGGCGGCGAGCAGCCGCGCGAGCTCGTCGGGGCCGGGCAGGTCGTCGGGCACGACGGTGACGCCCGCACCGACGTAGCAGAACGCCGCACGGACGACGTCGGGTTCGACGCCCGTCCACCGGGCCCACGCGATCCGGTAGACCGCGAGCTGCAGCTCGCGCGACGCGCGTTCGACGGGATCGGACGGCGGCGATCCGGTCTTCCAGTCGACGACGACGACCGCGCCGGGCACGTCGGGGCGGTCGGGGTCCGGGAAGACCGCGTCGATGCGCGAGCGCAGCACGTACCCCCCGATCGTGGTCTCGACGTCGACCTCGACCGCGACCGGGGCGCGGTGCGCCCAGGGGGTCCGCAGGAACGCCGCACGGAGCTCGGTCTGGTCGGGGTCCCCCGGCAGCACGTCGTCGTCCGCGCCCGGCAGGTCGTCGACGTCGACGAGCGTCGCCTGCCCGAACCAGGCCTCGACCCACGCGTGGAAGGCGGTGCCGCGGCGGGCCTGCGGCGACGGCTCGCGCGGCACCGGGCGCCGCAGGTGGAGGGCGAACTGCTCGGGCTGCGCGTCGAGCCGCACGAGCGACGACGCCGACAGATGCGCGGGCAGCGCGACGCGGCCGTCGCCGCGGCGCCGTGCGGCCTGCTCGGCGAGCAGCCGGTCGGCGAGCGCGTCCCAGTCCTCGGCGCCCGGGGCCGGAGGCGGACCGGGCGCCGGCGCGCCGTCCTGCTCGGCACGCAGCCGGTCCGCGGCCGCGCGGACTGCGGCAGCCGCGGCGGTCACGGCGTCCCGGCGGGGCGCGGCACCGTCCACCGCGAACGGGTCCGCGGGCCACGTCGCGACCGCGACGCGCGCGGCACGGGGGTTCTCGGCGCCGGCCTCGGGCTCGTCGGCACGCGCGACCACGTCGACGAGCCCCGCGTCGACGAGCTCGGTGAGGAACGGCGAGACGCGGCGCGGCGCCTTCGGGTCGCCCCAGTACGCGGCCGAGAGCAGGAGGTCCTCGCGCGCGCGGGTCACGGCGACGTACGCGAGCCTCCGCTCCTCGGCCACCTCGTGGTCGCCTGCGTCGAGGCGGAACCGCTCGAGCCGGTCGGCCAGCTCCTTGGGCGACTCCGCACCGCCGCACGCGAGCTGCGGCAGGTCGTCGGCGTCGCCGCGCAGCGGGTACGGCAGCACGCCGAGCCCGGTGAGCCACGCGGAGTCCTTGGGCCCGTCCTTGCCGAGCATCGGCGTCGCGGGCAGCCCGCCGTCGACCAGGCCCGCCACGGCGACGGCGTCCCACTCCAGGCCCTTCGACGCGTGCACGGTCATGACCTGCACCGCGTCGGGGTCCGGCTCGGTGACGGGCAGCTCGAGGCCGTCCTCGCGCGCGTCGGCGGCCTCGAGCCACGCGAGGAACGCACCGAGGGTCGGGCGGTCGGCGCCGCGCGCGAACTCGCCGGCGACGTCGGCGAACGCGTCGAGGTGCGCGCGTGCGCGTGCCGGCGTCGTGTCGGCACGCGCCTGCACCTCGATGTCGAGGCCGAACAGCCGCTCGGCCTCGTTCACCAGCTCGGGCAGCGACAGGCCCTGCTGCGCGCGCACGGCCCGCAGCACGCCCGCGAGGTCGACGAGCCGACGGCGACCCTCGGGCGTGAGCGAGCGCCCCGCGGGGCTGCGCCACCCCGCGGGCGGCGGGTCGTCGAGCGCGTCGACGAGGCTGCGCTCGTCGACCACGTCGGCCTCGACGCCGTCGACCTGCGCGACCCGGCCGCCGACGCGCGCGCCCTGGCGCGCCCAGTCGCCGAGCGCGTGCAGGTCGGCGGCCCCCAGGCGCGTGCGCGCGCCCGTGAGCAGCCGGACCACGGCGTCGCCGCGCGTCGGGTCGTGCGCGGCCTGCAGCACCGCGACGAGGTCGACGACCTCGGGCGTCGCGAGCAGACCACCGAGCCCCACGACCTCGACCGGCAGCCCCGCGGCCCGCAGCGCGCGCCGCAGCGGCTCGAACTGCGAGCGCTTGCGGCACAGCACCGCGGCCGTCCGCCGCCCCGCGGGGTGGCTGCCGGGCCGCCACCGGGGCGCGAGCCACGCGGCCACCGCGTCGGCCTCGTCCTCGACCGTGGCCGCGACCACGGCCTGCACGCTGCCCGTGCCGGCACCCGGGCGCGCGGCCAGCCGGGGCACGTCGACGCGCGCGCCCGCGGCCCGCAGCGGTGCCGCGACGTGGTTCGCCGCGTCGAGGACCGCCGTGTCGTTGCGCCACGACGTCGACAGCTGCGCGACGTCCGCCGGGCGGCGGTCGGTCGGTCGCGCGGCGTCGCCGCCGACCACCGGGAACGCGGCCGGGAAGCGCGACAGCCCGCCGGGGCTCGCACCGCGCCAGCCGTAGATCGACTGGTGCGGGTCGCCGACCGCGGTCACCGGGTGCCCGCCCGAGAACAGCGCCTGCAGCAGCACGAGCTGCGCGTACGACGTGTCCTGGTACTCGTCGAGCAGCACCACGCGGTAGCGCTCGCGCTCACCGGCGCCGACCTCGGGCACGTCGCGGGCGATACGGGCCGCGAGCGCGACCTGGTCGCCGAAGTCGAGGGTGTCGGCCGCGCGCTTGCGCGCCCGGTAGTCGGCCACGAGGTCCAGCACGCGCGACCGCTCGCCGAGCGACGCGACGAGGTCCCGCACGCGCGCGTAGGGCGCGCGCGGCGGGGTCCCCGCCGGCGTCGCCTCGAGGTCGGCGACGATCGCGTCGATCCCTGCACGCGCCTGCGCGGGGTCGAGCAGGTGCTCGTCGAGCGCACCCGACAGCGCGAGCACGGCGTCGACGACGGTCGACGTGGCGGCCGACGTCTCGAGGTCCCCCGCCCAGGACTCGACGACCTGCGACGCGAGCTGCCACTGCGCGGCCTCCCCCAGCAGCCGCGCACCCGGCTCGACGCCGAGCCGCAGCGCGTGGTCCGACACGAGCGACGCCGCGTACGCGTGGTACGTCGACACGTGCGGCCGCGCGAGCTCGTCGAGGACCGCCGCGCCCGCCGGCAGCGTCACGCCCTCCGCGGCGGCCGCGCGCACGAGCGCGCGCAGCCGGCGCCGGACGCGCTCGGCGAGCTCGCCGGCGGCCTTGCGCGTGAACGTCAGGCCCAGCACCTGCTCGGGTGCGACGAGCCCGTTGCCGACGAGCCACACGACGCGCGCGGCCATGGTCTCGGTCTTGCCCGACCCCGCGCCGGCGACGACCAGCGACGGCCGCAGCGGGGCCTCGATCACGGCCCGCTGCTCGTCGGTCGGCGGGTGCTGCCCCACGAGCTGCGCGATCCGCGGCGCCGACAGCGTGCTCACGCGACCACCTGCCCGCCCTCGCCGCGCAGCGGGCACGAGCGGCGCACGGGGCAGCGGTCGCACAGCTCGTTGCCGCGAGCCTCGAAGCTCGCGGCGGCCATGCTCCCCGCGACCTCGTCGACGAGCGCACGCGCCCAGCTCGGGCCGTCGTCCTCGGGCCCCAGCCCGTCCTGGCGGCGCTGCGTGGGCCCGCCGGACCCTTGCGCGAGGTGCACGAGCCGCGCGGCGACGCTCCGTGCGCCGTCCGGCAGGCCCGGCACCGCACCCGCGTCGACCGCGAGCTGGTAGGCGCCGAGCTGCGCGTGCTCGGCGGCCTGCGCGAGCGTCGGCACGCGCGAGCCGGTCTTGAGGTCGACGACCTCGACCGCCTCGGCGCCGCCGTCGGCCTCGGCCACGGCCACGGCCCGCTCGACCCGGTCGATCGAGCCGCGCACGACCGCGCGGTCGGTCTCGAGCGTGAACGCGCCCTCGACGAGCAGCGGCTCGCCCGACGCGCGCAGGTACGCCGCGAGCCGCACGAGCATCGCGTCGGCCTTGCGGCGCGCCGCGACCGACGGCCAGCCCTCCCCCAGCGCCAGCTCGTGCCAGCGCCGGTCGAGCTCGGCGCGCAGCGTCGGCAGGTCGGCCGTGGGGTGCTCCTGCGCGATCGCGTGCACGAGCGTGCCGAGCGACTGCTGCGCGGACGACGCGGGCGTGCCGCCGGCCGCCTCGAGCGCCCACCGCAGCGCGCAGCGCTGCGCGGTCTCGAGCCGCGACGGCGACACGGGGACCTTCGCGCCCTCGGGCCACAGCGGCGCGTCGCTCGACGGGTCGGCGAGCCCGAACCACTGCGCGGGGTCGGCCCCGGGCACGCCGTGCGCCGCGAGGCGCGCGAGCGTGCGCGCGGCGGCCACGTCCTCGCGCCCCTCGGCCGCCGCACGCTCGAGCGTCGCGCGCAGCCGCGCCACCAGCCCTCGCAGGTCGAGCGGCGCCGGGGCGCTGGTCCGGCGCGGGTCGGGCGCACCGTCGTCCCCGCCCGGCTGCACGAGGTCGACGAACGGCGACGGGGTCGCGTCCTGGTCCTCGACGGCCGTCACCAGCAGCAGCTCGCGCGCACGCGAGCACGCGAGCGCGAACGCGCGCAGCTCGTCGGCGAGCACGGCCGCGCGCGCGGCACGCGCGCGCTCGTCGTCGGGACCGTCGGTCGCGCGGCCGTCGAGCACGTCGGCGAGCGTCTGCGCCCCGAGCATCGAGTCCCGCAGGCGCAGGTCGGGCCACGCACCGTCCTGCACGCCGACCACGGCGACCACGCGCCAGGACGCGCCGGCGGCGCCCGCGGGCGTCAGGACGCCGACGCCCGCGGCGCGCGACGCCGGTGCGAGCGAGTCGGCCGGGAGGTCCTGCGCGAGCACCCAGTCGACGAACGCCGCGGGCGTGGCCTGCGGCAGGCGCTCGACGAACGTCTCGGCCGCACGGAACAGCGCGAGGACCGCGTCGAGGTCGCGGTCGGCGCGCTCGCCCGCCGCACCGCCCGCGAGCGCGGTGCGCCGCCACGGCTCGGCGAGCCCCGCGCGGTCCCAGACGGCCCACAGCACGGCCTGCACGTCGGCACCGGGCGCCGCCGCGGCCTCCCGGCCGGCCTGCAGCAGCCCGGCGAGCCGCTCGACGGGGCGCCCGACGTGCGGCTCGAGGGTCGCGGCGCGGCCCGGCTCGGCCAGCGCCTCGACCAGCAGCGCGTCGCTCGACCGGCCGCCGCCGCCCGCGAGCTCCTCGGCCCGCAGCGCGCGTCGCACGCGGCGCAGCCCGACGGCGTCGAGCCCTCCCAGCGGCGAGCACGCGAGCCGCGTCGCGACGTCGGCGTCGAGCGCCGCCGCGTCGAGCACGACGCGCACCGCGTCGAGCAGCGGACGCACGGCGGGCTCGTCGCGCAGCGGCACGTCGCTGCCGACGACGCGGACGGGCACACCGGCCTGCGCGAGCGCACGGCGCACGGCGGTCGCGCGTGCGCCCGAGCGCGCGACGACCGCCATGTCGTCCCACGGCACGGCGTCCTGCAGGTGCGCCCGCCGCAGCCGGTGCGCGACCCACGCGGCCTCCTGCGCCGCGCTCGGCAGGATCGCGACGCGCGCCGCGGGGCCCGCGGCGCGGTCCGCGGGCACCTCGGCGCGGCGGTGCGCCACGGTCCCGGCGGCCGGCACGCGCTCGGCGACCCGGGCGGTCACCTCGCGCAGCGGCGCGGTCTGGCGCCACACCGTGCCGAGCACGACGTGCTCGGCACCCAGGCCGTCGGGGGCGGGCGCGAGCGCGCGCGCGACCAGCGTGGGCTGCGCGCCGCGGAACGTCTGCACCGCGACGTCGGGGTCGCCCAGCAGCAGCAGCCGCGCGCCGCGGTCGGCGAACGCCCCGAGCAGGCGCGCGGTCGCCGCCGTGCTCTCCTGGTGGTCGTCCACGACGACGAGGCGTCGGCTCGGGCACGGGACGCCGGGCACGTCGTCGTCCCAGCGGCGCAGCGCGGCGACGGCCGCGTCGACCACGACGGCCGGGTCGAGCCGCTCGCCCGCGTCGGGCGTCGCGGCGGCCAGCGCCATGACGTCGAGGTACTCCTCGTACACGCGCGCGGCGGCGACCCACGCCGGGCGGCCCTCGCGGCGCCCGAGGGCCGCGAGGTCGGACGGCGCGAGGCCACGCTCGGCCGCGCGCATGAGCAGGTCGCGCAGCTCGTCACGGAACGCGCGCGTGCCGAGCGCGACGTCGGGGACGCCCGGCGGCCACGCCGGTCCCGTGACGTCGCCGGCCGCGTGCCCGGCCAGCAGCTCGGCGAGCGCGAGGTCCTGCTCGGGGCCCGAGACGAGGACGGGCGAGGGCTCGCCCAGCGCGCCGGCCCGCGCGCGCAGCACCGCGAACGCGACCGCCGCGGGCGTCTGGACGAGAGGCCGCCCGGCGGTGCGGCCGAGCCGCACCGCGAGCCGGTCCCGCAGCTCGCCGGCGGCGCGACGGTTCGCGGCCAGCACCAGCACGTCGTCGGGGGCGAGCCCCGCCTCGACGGCCGAGGCGGCGGCCTCGAGCGCCACGGTCGTGCGCCCCGTGCCGGGCGCACCCGTGACGACCAGCGCCCGCGCCGCGCCTGTCGCGGCGTGGTCCACGGCCTCCTGCTGTCGCGCGTCGAGCACGGGCCGCGCCCCCCGGCCGAGCGCCTCGTGCTCGACCAGCGGCGCGGCCACCAGCCGGGTCGTCGGTGCGGTCGTCACGGTGCCGATCCCATCACGGCGCACCGACATCCCGGCGCACGGTCGCCGCCCGGTGGACGTCACCGGCCGTGGCTACCCTGTGCGGATGGTCGACGCCCACGACGCAGCCGCGGACCGCCCGCCCGCGCGGCGCATGGCGCGCGCCGAGCGTCGGTCGCAGCTGCTCGCCACGGCGCTGGAGCTGTTCGCGACCGAGGGCTTCCACCACGTGTCGATGGACGACATCGCGGTGCGGGCCGAGGTCAGCAAGCCCGTCCTGTACCGGCACTTCCCGTCCAAGCTCGACCTGTACCTCGCGGTCGTCGACGAGCAGGGCGCGGGCCTGCTCGCGGCGGTCGAGCACGCCGTCGCACCGCTGCAGGCCGGTCCGCTGGGCCGGGGCGAGGGCCGTGCCGTCGTGGCGGCCGTCGTCGAGGCGTACCTCGCGTTCGTGCAGGTCGCCGGCCAGTCGTCGTCGCTGCTGTTCGAGTCGGACGTCACGCGCGACGCGCAGGTGCGCGGCCGCGTCGAGCACGCCACCGCGGTGGTCACGCACCGCATCGCCGACGTGCTCGTCGACGTCACGGGGCGCGACCGCCCGGACGCCGACGTGCTGGCCGCCGCGCTCGTCGCGAGCGCGCAGGGCGCCGCGACGTACTGGCTGCGCCACGGCGGGGGTCGCGACGCGCACCGGGTCGTCGGGCTCGTCACCGACCTGCAGTGGCGCGGCGTGGCCGGGCTCGTCCGCCCGGACTACCCGTACGAGGGCGCCTAGGATCGACGACGAACCCGCCCGGCACCGCAGTGCCGGACGAACGTGTCGACGAGGGAGTGCCCGTGGAGATCACGATCGGCGTGCAGCACCAGGCGCGCGAGCTGACGCTCGAGTCCGACCTGACGGCGGACGAGGTCGCCGCAGTCGTGCAGGCCGCGCTGACCGACAAGACCCCGACGATCGAGCTGACGGACACGCGCGGTCGTCGCGTCATCGTCCCGACCGCGGCGCTCGGCTTCGTCGAGATCGGCGCCGAGACCAAGGGGCGCGTGGGCTTCGGCTCCATCTGACCCCCGGCCGGCGTCCGGCTCGCCCGGGCGCCGGCCCGCTCGTCGGCTCAGGCCGTCAGGTGCAGGCGCGACATGCGCCGCGTGTGCTCGGCCGTGAGCTCGTTGAAGACCGTGGCCGGCACCTGCTCGACGGGCGCCGCGGCCGTCGCCGCGTCGTCCGCGCCACCCGCGCGGCTCAGCACGCGCGCGACCTCGGGCCGCTGCGCCACGCGCTGCACGACCCCGAGCGCCTCGCCGACCAGGCGGCGCCCCCACAGCGCGAGCCGCGACGACAGCACGTCGTCGCCCGCGCACGCCTCGTCCAGCTCGCGCACCGCGAGCTCGCCGTGCGACGCGTCGTCGAGGACCTCGGCGACGAGGCGCGCCGACGCGTCGTCGAGGCCGCGTGCCACGACGCGGCAGAAGTCGTCCGCGACCCCGTAGCCGACGTACGCCTTGAGCAGCCGCTCGGCCCACGACGTCGGCGGCGTGCGGGCGTCGAAGTCGTCGAGCAGGCCGACGAAGCGCCCCAGCGCCGCCACGCCGTCGCCCCCGAGCTCGTCGATGCGGGCCAGGACCCGGTCGCGGCGCTCGGTGCACCGTGCCGCGAGGCGGCTCAGCACGAGGGCCTGCTCGAGCCCCGGCGCCTGCGCGCTGTCGGTCGCGAGCCGCGCGAACGCCTGGTGCTCGAGGCTCGCGACCAGCCCGAGGACCTCGATCGCGTCGGCCGCGCGGGCCGTCGACGCGTCCTTGCCGGGGTTGGCGGAGCGGTCCTCCGCCGCGCCCTCGGGGCGCAGGGAGCTGGCGTTGCCGGCGCTGGAGGTCATCCGGCGATCGTAGCGCCGGGCGGCGCGTCACCCGCCGGCTCCCGGCCGCGCGCGACCCCCGTCCGGTACGCTGGGCGTGTACAACCCGTACATCGGTTGCCCGGTCGTCTCGGTTCCCGGTCCGGCACACGCCCGGCCACACCTCGCACGACGCGCACCGCCGCCGCCCGCCGGTCACCGGCCGGGCGTGCCGGCCGGGTGCGCCGCGCGGGGCGACTTCTACGATCGGCTGCCGGCCGACCCGCGTGGCGCCCGTCGCCGCCCGGTCCGGACGCGCACCCCGCGCCGTCCGCCGGGCCCGCACGTGAGCCGCCACCCTGGCAGTGAAGAGCCACACGTGAGCACCGACCAGACCCTCGCGCAGGCGCCGCTCGACGACGCCTCCGCCGTCACCCCCGCCGCCGACGCCACCACCGACCAGCACCGCACAGCCGCCGACGCGGTCCCCACGCAGGTGACCGGCACGCGCCGCGCCGCCTCGGTGCAGGCCGTCGACGCGACCTTCGCGGACTTCGACGTCCGGCCCGAGATCGTCGCGGCCCTCGCCGCGGCCGGCATCGAGCGGCCGTTCCCGATCCAGGCCATGACGCTGCCCGTCGCGCTGTCGGGCCACGACATCATCGGCCAGGCCAAGACCGGCACCGGCAAGACCCTCGGCTTCGGCGTGCCGCTGCTGCACCGCGTGATCGCCCCCGGCGAGGAGGGCTACGAGCAGCTCGCCGCACCGGGCGAGCCGCAGGCCCTCGTCGTCGTGCCGACGCGCGAGCTGGCCGTGCAGGTCGCGGGCGACCTCGCGATGGCCTCGACGGGCCGCAAGGTCCGCATCGTGCAGGTGTACGGCGGGCGGGCCTACGAGCCGCAGGTCGAGGCGCTGCAGCGCGGCGCCGACGTGGTCGTCGGCACGCCGGGCCGCATGATCGACCTGCTGAACCAGCGCCACCTGCGGCTCAAGCACGCGACCGAGGTCGTGCTCGACGAGGCCGACGAGATGCTCGACCTGGGCTTCCTGCCCGACGTCGAGAAGCTGCTCGCGGCCACGCCGCCGAACCGCCACACGATGCTGTTCTCGGCGACCATGCCGGGCGCGGTCGTCGCGATGGCGCGCCGCTACATGTCGCAGCCCACGCACATCCGCGCCTCGGCGCCGGACGACGACGGCGCGACGGTCAAGAACATCAAGCAGGTCGCGTACCGTGCGCACGCGCTCGACAAGGTCGAGCTGCTCGCGCGCATCCTGCAGGCCCGGGGCCGCGGCCTGACCATCGTGTTCGCGCGCACCAAGCGCACGGCCGCCAAGGTCGCCGACGAGCTCGTGGACCGCGGGTTCGCGGCGGGCGCGCTGCACGGCGACCTCGGGCAGGGCGCGCGCGAGCAGGCGCTGCGCGCGTTCCGCCACGGCAAGGTCGACGTGCTCGTCGCGACCGACGTCGCGGCGCGCGGCATCGACGTCGAGGACGTCACGCACGTCGTCAACTACCAGTGCCCCGAGGACGAGAAGACGTACCTGCACCGCACGGGCCGCACGGGCCGCGCGGGCAACAAGGGCACGGCCGTGACGTTCGTCGACTGGGACGACCTGCCGCGCTGGGGCCTCATCGACAAGGCGCTGGGCCTGGGCATCCCCGACCCGGTCGAGACGTACTCGTCGTCCGACCACATCCACACCGACCTCGACATCCCGCAGGGCGTGACGGGCCGGCTGCCGAAGGCGCAGCAGACGCGCGCCGGCCTGGGCGCCGAGGTGCTCGAGGACCTCGGCGAGACCGGCAAGCGCGGCGGCGGGGCCCGCCCGACGCGCTCGGACGAGCGCGCCGGCGGCCGCCGCGAGGGTGGCCGGGACGGCGCGCGCGACCGTGACCGCGCCCCGCGCCAGGAGGGCGACGGCGACCGCGCCGAGGGTGCGGGCCGTCGCCGCAGCCGCGGCGGTCGTGGTCGCTCGGGCGGCGAGGGCGCGGCGCGCGCCGAGCAGCCCGTCGGTTCGTCGGCCGCCGTGAGCGCCCCCGCGACGGACGGCGCCGCGTCGACGGCCGGCGAGGCCGGTGACGCACCGCGTCGCCGCCGTCGTCGTCGCTCGCGCGGCGGCGCGTCGGGCGCCGGTGCGCCCGCGGCTCCTGCGGAGTCCTGACCGACGCCCCCGCGACGTGACGGAGGCCCTCCCACCGCCCGGTGGGAGGGCCTCCGTCGTCCCGGGTGGTCGCCCGCGTCAGACCTGGCGCGCGAACGTCAGCACGGCGTCGGCGAGGAGCTGCACCGCGATCGCGGCGAGCAGCAGACCGGCGATGCGGCTGACGAGCATCGTCCCGGAGTCCTTCAGGACGCGGTGGATCGCGTTGGCGAACCGCATGGACAGCCACAGGCACAGGTGGACGAGCACGACGCCGATCGCGATGGCGACCCAGTCGGTCGCCTCGCTGGCCTGCTGCACGAACACCATGGTCGCGACGATGGCGCCGGGCCCGGCGAGCAGCGGCGTGCCGAGCGGCACGAGCGCGACGTTGCCCTGCGTGCCCTCGAGGCCCTCGTTGCTGTCCATCTTGCCGGTGAGCAGCTCCATCGCGACGAGCAGCAGCAGCAGGCCGCCCGCGCCCTGCAGCGCCTCGACCGAGACGTGCAGGTAGTTGAGCAGCGACTGGCCGAACAGCGCGAAGCCGACGATGACGCCGAACGCGACGAGGATCGCCTGGCGCGCGGCGCGTGCGCGCTGCTGGCGCGTCATCGAGCCGGTGAGCGCGAGGAAGATCGGCACGGTCCCCGGGGGGTCCATGATGACGAACAGGGTGACGAACACCGAGATGAACAGCTGCACGTCGAGCACGGCGCTCACGCCGCCACCACCTCCGTCGTTCCCTGCCGGACGATCTCGTCCAGCACCTCGGGCCGGGTCAGATTCTCCCCCAGCCGGTTGGCCTTGCCGTCACCGTGGTAGTCGCTCGACCCCGTGACGAGCAGCCCGAGCCGGTCGGCGAGGCGCAGGAGCCGCTCGCGCTGCTCGGCCGAGTGGTCGCGGTGGAAGACCTCGAGCCCCGCGAGGCCGGCCTCGGCGAGCTCGTCGAACACGCGGTCGGGCACGATGCGCCCGCGCGCGTCGGCCGCGGGGTGCGCGAACACGGGGACGCCGCCGGACGCGCGGATCGCGGCGACGGCCGCGGGCGCGTCGGGCGCGTAGTGGTCGACGTGGTACGGCCCGGACGACGCGAGCAGGTGCGCGAACGCCGCGTCCCGGTCGGGGACGACGCCGAGCGCGACGAGCGCGTCGGCGATGTGCGGGCGGCCGACGACGACCGCGTCGCGGGCCTGCTCCTGCACGTCCTGCCACGTGATCGGCACGTCGCGCGCCATCCGCTCGACGATGCTGCGCGCGCGGTGCACGCGCGAGTCGCGGGCCCGTGCGAGCTCGCCCGCGAGCGCCGGGTGCGCGGGGTCCTGCAGGTAGGACAGCAGGTGCACGCTGACGCCGTGCGAGCGCGCGGACACCTCGGTGCCGCGCACGAGGGCGACGCCCGCGACGGGCGCGGCGGCGGCCGCCTCGTCCCAGCCGGCCATGGTGTCGTGGTCGGTGAGGGCGACGACGTCGAGGCCCGCGTCGCGGGCGGCGGTCACGAGCTCGGTGGGGGTCTGCGTGCCGTCCGACGCCCGCGAGTGCGTGTGGAGGTCGATGCGCACCGGCACACGCTAGCCGGTCGCGACCGGGACCCCGGACGGCCGTCGTGCGGCCCGCGGTGCCAGACTGGGGGCGTGAGCACCGAGAGCGCGGACGACCTCACGTCCGAGACCCCGACCCCCGCCCAGGACGAGCAGCCGCTGGAGTCGCGCGGCTCCAACCGCTCGCACCGCCCGCAGTCGCGACGGTTCGTCGAGTTCGTGACGTCGGGGTGGGGCGAGCGTCCGCCGTCGACGGCCGCGCGCGCCGAGGTCGCGGACTTCACGGCGGCGCGCCGCAGCGCGCTGTCGGCGCGGTTCCCCGGCCGGCGCCTGGTGGTCCCGGCGGGGCGGTTCAAGGTGCGTTCCAACGACACCGACTTCCGGTTCCGCCCGCACGCGGCGTTCGCGCACCTCACGGGCCTGGGCACCGAGCAGGAGCCCGACGCCGTGCTGGTGCTGCACCCGGTGGCCGACGGCACGGGCGACGACGGCAGCGCGCACCACGCGGTGCTGTACATGAACCCGCTCGCGGGCCGCGACACGCCCGAGTTCTTCTCCGACGCGCGGTACGGCGAGTTCTGGGTGGGCGCCCGCCCGACGCTCGACGAGGTCGCGACCGTCACGGGCGTCGAGACGGCGCACCTCGACGACCTGCGGGACGCGCTCGCCAAGGACGTCGGCGCCGGTGGCGTGCAGCTGCTCGTGGTCCCGGAGGCCGACGAGGCCGTCGACGAGGTGGTCGCGCAGATCCGCGGCGAGGAGTCCACAGGCGAGGCGGACGCGCTGCTCGCCGAGGCCGTGTCCGAGCTGCGCCTGCTCAAGGACGCGTACGAGGTCGCGCAGCTGCAGCTCGCGGTCGACGCGACGGTCGCGGGCTTCGAGAAGGTCGTGCGGTCGTTGCCGCGCGCGGTCGCGCACCGGCGCGGCGAGCGCGTCATCGAGGGCACGTTCCTGGGGCACGCGCGCGAGGAGGGCAACGACGTCGGCTACACGACGATCGCGGCCGCGGGCGAGCACGCGACGACGCTGCACTGGACCGACAACGACGGCCGGGTGCGCGCGGGCGAGCTCGTGCTGGTCGACGCGGGCGTCGAGGTCGACTCGCTGTACACGGCGGACGTGACGCGCACGCTGCCCGTCGACGGCACGTTCACGGACGTGCAGCGCCGCGTGTACCAGGCCGTGCTCGACGCGGCGGACGCGGGCTTCGCGGCGGCCGTGCCGGGGGCGCGGTTCCGTGACGTGCACGACGCCGCGATGCGCGTGCTCGCGGCGCGCCTCGAGGAGTGGGGGCTGCTGCCGGTGAGCGCCGAGGAGTCGCTCGACCCCGACAACCAGCACCACCGCCGGTGGATGGTGCACGGCACGAGCCACCACCTGGGCCTCGACGTGCACGACTGCGCGCAGGCGCGCGCCGAGCTGTACCTCGACGGCGTGCTGGAGCCCGGCATGGTGTTCACGATCGAGCCGGGCCTGTACTTCAAGTCCGACGACCTGCTGGTGCCCGCGGAGTACCGCGGGATCGGCGTGCGCATCGAGGACGACGTGCTGCTGACGGCCGACGGCAACGTCAACCTGTCGGCCGCGCTGCCGCGCGACCCCGACGCGGTCGAGGCGTGGATGGCGGCCCTGCGCGAGGGCTGACCGCCCGCACGGGCCGTGACGCGGACGCACGAGGGCCGCACCACCCGCGGGTGGTGCGGCCCTCGTCGTGCGTCGTGGTGCGCGCGGGGTCAGACGCTCCCCGGGCCCGGGCCCGGGGGCGGCGGCGGGGTGCCGGGCTGCGCGGGGTCCCGGCCTGGGGCGGCGCGGCCGGCGGGTACGGCGTGCCGGGCTGCGGCGGGACGGGCTGCGGCGGGGTGGGCGACCCGGCGGGCGCGTCGGCCACGGGCGGCGGGTACCCGGTGCCCGGGGCCGAGGGCGGCGGACCGACGGGCGGCGCGGGCGGTGCGACCGGCTCGGGCCACCCGGACACGACTCCCCCCGTCTCGGCGAGCAGGTTCCGGGCCTTGTGCGCGTGCTCGGCCTGGCACAGCACCGAGTACGAGGTCGCGACGATCTGGCTCGCGGACGCGAAGTCGCGCCGGCCGCGCGTGAACGAGTAGCCGATGACCGACAGCAGCAGGCCGAACGCACCGCCGAGCAGGATCGCGGGCAGCATGATGCCGGGCCCGCCGGTCGGCGAGAACAGCGTGAGGATCAGCCCCACGAACAGGCCGAACCACGCGCCGGAGAGGAAGCCGCCGAGCGCCGCGCTCGGGTAGGAGAGCCGCCGGATGACGCGCTCGACCATGCGCAGGTCGCTGCCGACGATCGTCACGGCGCGCACCGGGAACGACTTCTCGGCGAGCAGCTCGACGGCCTTCTGCGCCTCGAGGTAGGTGCCGTAGCGCGCGACGGTCTCGCCCGTCGGGAGCGTGGGCGTCGTCGGGATCCGCTGGGGCTGCGTGAACGCCATGGGGTGATCCTCCCGCACGTGCCTGGGAGTCGCCAGGGAGCGGGCCGAACGTCAGCCGCTCGATCCGGCGATTGACGGTGAGGTAAGGCTCACCTTACCGTTGCGCCGCCGGGCGTGAGGCCCGCGTCGCACGTCGCCGGAGGACCCGTGGCCAGTCGCAGCAAGCACGTCAAGCCCGAGAACCAGCGCATCCTGCGCGGCGAGGTGCTCGCCCGCGAGCGCGTGAGCCCCCACATGCTGCGCGTCACCGTGGGCGGCGGCGAGCTCGCGGACGAGTTCACGCCGCGCGGCTGGGACCAGTGGTTCCGGCTGTTCGTCCCGCGCCCCGGGCAGGACGTCCTGCACCTGCCGGGCTCCGTGACCCTGCGCGGGTACACCCGCTTCCTCGCCATGCCCGACTCGCGGCGGGCCCTGCTGCGCAACTACACGGTCCGCGCGGCGCGCCCGGGCGAGATCGACATCGACCTGGTGGCGCACGGCGACGTGACGGCCACCACCCCGAGCGCCGCGGGCTGGGCCGCGCGGTGCGAGGTCGGCAGCCCGGTCGCGCTGCTCGACGAGGGCGTCGGTTGGGCCGGTGACGGCACGCACGACTGGACGCTGGTCGTGGCCGACGAGTCGGGGCTGCCCGCCGCGCTGGGGGTCCTCGCGTCCCTGCCCGCCGACGCCCGCGGGCTGGCGCTGCTCGAGGTCCCGACCCCCGAGGACTCCCAGCCGGTCGTCGGGCCCGCGGGCGTCGAGGTGCGCTGGCTCGCACGCGACGACCACGACGCCGTGCCCGGCGTGCTCGCGCTGCGCACCGTCGTCGCCGCGACGCTGCCCGCCGGGCGCCCCTACGCGTTCGTCGTGGGTGAGCAGGCGCTCGCCGCGGGCGTGCGCCGTCACCTCGTCGCCCGGGGGGTCGACAAGCGCGACATCACCTTCTGCGGGTACTGGAGGCACGGCGCCCGACCCGCCCGCTGACGGGCCGGACGACCGGCCCCGGGCCGCAGCACGACGTTCACCGGCCGGCCACCGGCGCGCGACCGGCCGCTCACCGGTGCGGCGTCTAGGCTGACGGCCGTGAGCAGCGTCGGGACCCGGGTGTTCGTCGCGCGCCTCGCCGGGACCACCGTGTTCGACCCCATCGGGGACGAGGTGGGGCGGGTGCGCGACGTCGTCGTGCTCGTGCGCCTCACGGGTGCGCCGCGCGCCGTGGGGCTGGTCGTCGAGGTCCCGGGGCGCAGACGCGTGTTCCTGCCGCTCACGCGCGTGACGGCGGTCGACGCGGGCCAGGTCATCTCGACGGGCCTGCTGAACATGCGCCGGTTCGAGCAGCGCGCGTCCGAGACGGTCGTCATGGGCGAGCTGCTCGACCGCACGGTCGAGCTCGCGGACGGGTCGGGCCAGGCGCGCGTCGAGGACGTCGCGATCGAGCTGCAGCGCAACGGCGACTGGCTCGTGACCAAGGTGTTCGTGCGGCGCGTCGACCCGCGCGGCGGGCTGCTGCGCCGCCGCGGCGAGACGCTGCTCGTGCCGGTCGAGGACGTCGTGGGCCTCGGGCGGCCGTCGGCCGCGCAGGGCGCGCAGCTGCTGCTCGCGCAGTACGAGGACCTCAAGCCCGCGGACCTCGCCGACGTGCTGCACGAGATGGGCTCGACCCGGCGGCTGGAGGTCGCGTCCGCGCTGGACGACGAGCGCCTCGCCGACGTGCTCGAGGAGCTCCCGGAGGACGACCAGGTCGCGATCCTCGGCAACCTCGAGCGGGGCCGCGCGGCCGACGTGCTCGAGGCCATGGAGCCCGACGACGCGGCCGACCTGCTGGGCGAGCTGCCCGACGAGCAGGCCGCCGAGCTCCTCGCGCTCATGGAGCCCGAGGAGGCCAAGGACGTGCGCCGCCTGCTGGCGTACGAGGACAACACCGCCGGCGGCCTGATGACGACCGAGCCGGTGATCCTCGGGCCCGAGACGACGATCGCGGCGGCGCTCGCGCACGTGCGCCGCCAGGACCTCACGCCGGCGCTCGCGTCGCTCGTGTTCGTCGCGCGGCCGCCGCTCGAGACGCCCACGGGGCGCTACATCGGCGTCGTGCACCTGCAGCGCATGCTGCGCGAGCCGCCGCACGAGTCGATCGGGCAGATCGTCGACACCGACCTCGAGCCCGTCGCGGTCGACGCGCCGCTGCTGTCGGTGACGCGCCAGCTCGCGACGTACAACCTGCTCGCGCTGCCGGTGGTCGACGAGCAGCGCCGCCTGCTGGGCGCGGTGTCGGTCGACGACGTGCTGGACCACCTGCTGCCGGACGACTGGCGCGAGACCGACGACGTGCACGCGGGGCCGCCGACGCGTCCCACGCCCGTGGTGCGCAGCGCGCCGCCGGGGGTGACCCGTGCCTGAGCGCCTGGACCAGCCGCGCACGCGCGGCCTGTCGTTGCTGTCGCGGGGCGGCACGCGGGACGAGGACGCGTCGGGCCGGATCTCCGAGTCGATCGCCCGGTTCCTGGGCACGCCGCGGTTCATCGTGTGGCTCACGGTGTTCTGCGTCGTGTGGCTCGCGTGGAACACGTGGGGCCCGCGCGAGCTGCGGTTCGACCAGGCGTCGAACGGGTTCACGGCGCTCACGCTCATGCTGTCGCTGCAGGCGTCGTACGCGGCCCCGCTGATCCTGCTCGCGCAGAACCGGCAGGCGGACCGTGACCGCGTGCAGGCCGAGCAGGACCGGCAGCGCGCCGAGCGCAACCTCGCCGACACCGAGTTCCTGGCGCGTGAGATGGCGTCGCTGCGCATCGCGCTGTCGGAGGTCGCGACGCGCGACTTCGTGCGCTCGGAGCTGCGCAACCTGCTCGAGGACCTGCAGGCGGAGAACGCGGGGCACGAGGACGCGGGCGACGAGCACCGGGCGCCGGACCCGGGCCGGCGGGGCGCGCCCGAGCGCTGAGCGGGCCCCACGGCCCGCGGACCGCCCGCCCGCCCGACCTACGATGGTCGCGTGCCGCCCCTCGACGACTCCTCCCCCGCCGACCCGCTGCTCGACGCCGTGCGCACCGCGCTCGCCGGTGTGCAGGACCCGGAGATCCACCGCCCGGTCACCGAGCTGGGGATGATCCGGTCCGTCGACCTCGAGCCGCGCGACGGGGGCACGTTCGTCGTCGTCGGCCTGGACCTGACGACGCCCGGCTGCCCGCTCAAGGACACGCTGACGCGTGACGTCACGGCGGCGGTCGCGCCGCTCGACGGCGTGGTCGGTGTGCGGGTCGACCTGGGAGTCATGACCGCCGAGCAGCGCAGCGCGCTGCGCACGATGCTGCGCGGCACGGACGCCGAGCCGCAGATCCCGTTCGCGCAGCCGGGTTCGCTGACGAAGGTGATCGCCGTCGCGTCGGGCAAGGGCGGCGTCGGCAAGTCGTCGGTGACGGCGAACCTCGCGGTCGCGATGGCGGCGGACGGGTTGCGCGTGGGCGTGGTCGACGCCGACATCTACGGCTTCTCGATCCCGCGGATGCTGGGCGTGGACCGCCCGCCGACCAAGGTCGACGACATGCTGCTGCCGCCCGAGGCGCACGGCGTGAAGGTCGTGTCGATCGGCATGTTCGTGCCGGCCGGGCAGCCCGTGGTGTGGCGCGGTCCGATGCTGCACCGCGCGCTGCAGCAGTTCCTGGCCGACGTGTTCTGGGGCGACCTCGACGTGCTGCTGCTGGACCTGCCGCCGGGGACGGGCGACATCGCGATCTCGGTGGCGCAGCTGCTGCCGGGCTCGGAGATCGTCGTGGTGACGACGCCGCAGGTGGCGGCGGCCGAGGTCGCCGAGCGCGCGGGGTCGGTCGCGGTGCAGACCCGGCAGCGCGTCGTGGGCGTCGTCGAGAACATGGCGTGGCTCGAGCAGCCCGACGGCTCGCGCCTGGAGCTGTTCGGCGCGGGCGGCGGCGAGCGCGTGGCGGCCAACCTCACGCGGCTGATCGGCTCGGACGTGCCCGTGCTGGGGCAGGTGCCGATCGACGTGCGGCTGCGCGAGGCCGGTGACGGGGGCACGCCCGTGGTGCTGACGGCGCCCGACTCGCCGGGGGCCGTGGCGCTGCGTGAGGTGGCGCGCGGTCTCGCGGGACGCCCGCGCAACCTCGCGGGCCGTCCGTTGGGCCTGTCCCCCGTCGGCCGCTGACCGCCGGGGCGTCTCCCCCGTCCGGCCTCTCCCGGTCGTGCCCGTCAGTGCGGGGTTCGGCCGGTTCTCGACGCCGCGGACCGGCAGAACCCCGCACTCGGGCGTGGAGGGGTCTGCCGACGGTGGGTCACAGACCCCCGGGCTGTTGGTTTTTGTTCGGGCGTGATGGATACTGTTCGCATGCTCGCGACGCAGAGGCAGGAGCGCATCCTCGCCGAGGTCCGTGCGCACGGGGCCGTGCGCGTCGCCGACCTCGTCGCGGCCCTCGACGTCTCCGACATGACCGTCCGCCGCGACATCGCCGAGCTCGCGCGCGCCGGGCTCGTGCGCCGGGTGCACGGCGGCGCGGTCGCCCCCGAGACGCCCGCGCGCTCGACCGACGAGCCCGGCTTCGAGGCCAAGCGCACGTGGGCGTCCGCCGAGAAGGCCGGCGTCGCGCGGGCCGCGCTGGTCGACGTCGAGCCCGGTCAGGCGCTCGCGCTGTCCGCCGGGTCCACGACGTGGCTGCTCGCCTCGATGATCGCCGCCGACCCCGCGCTGCGGCCCCTGACCGTCGTCACCAACGGCCTGCGGGTCGCCGACGTCCTGCACGGCGCCGACGACGTCGAGGTCGTCCTGACCGGCGGGGCCCGCACGCCGTCCGACGCGCTGGTCGGGCCCGTCGCCGACGCGACCCTCGCGAGCCTGCGCGTCGACCGCGCGTTCCTCGGCGTGCACGGCCTGGACGCCGACGGGCCCACGACCCCCAACCTCGCCGAGGCCGCGACCGACCGTGCGCTCGTGCGCGGCGCGGCCGCGACGACCGTGCTCGCCGACCACACCAAGTGGGGCACCGTCGGCCTCGCCCGCATCTGCGGGTTCGACGAGATCGACACGCTCGTCGTCGACACCGGGCTGTCCGCCGACGCCCGCACGCACCTCGAGGCCGCCGTCGACCGGCTCGTCCTCGCCACCCCCGCACCCGTCACCGGAGACGCCCCGTGAGCACCCCCGACCACCGCACGGACAGCACCGCCCCCGACGTCGCCGCGCGCGTGCGCCGCACGTCCACCCGCCTCGCCGACGGTCGCGAGCTCCTCTACTTCGACGACTCCGAGCCGTACGTCTCGGGCGCCGCCACGCGACGCCTCGACGACCCGCGCCCGCTGCCCGACCGGTTCGCGCCGGTCGTCGACGCGGACGGCGTCGCGCACCCCGTCACCGGCCCCGAGCTGCGGCTCGACCCGCTCACGGGCGAGTGGATCCCCATGGCCGCGCACCGCATGAACCGCACGTTCCTGCCGCCGGCCGACGCGAACCCGCTCGCGCCCGCCAAGCCCGGCGCGACGTACCAGGACGGCGAGATCCCCGACACCGACTACGACGTCGTCGTGTTCGAGAATCGGTTCCCCTCGCTCATGGCCGTCCCCGGCGTCGACGACGCGACCGAGCTCGTCGACGGCCAGCCGCTGTGGCAGCGCCGGCCGGCGAACGGCCGCTGCGAGGTCATCTGCTTCTCGTCCGACCCGACCGCCTCGCTCGCCACCGTGAGCCCGCGCCGCATGCGCACGATCGTCGAGGCCTGGACCGACCGCACGCGCGAGCTGTCCGCGCTGCCGG
This sequence comes from Cellulomonas sp. FA1, assembly GCF_000986825.1. NCBI lineage: Bacteria > Bacillati > Actinomycetota > Actinomycetes > Micrococcales > Cellulomonadaceae > Cellulomonas > Cellulomonas sp. FA1. Next base: position 1,692,403 of record NZ_LBMY01000001.1, read on the forward strand.
GCGTCGAGCAGGTCTTCTGCTTCGAGAACCGCGGCAAGGAGATCGGCGTCACGCTGCACCACCCGCACGGGCAGATCTACGCGTTCCCCTACGTCACGCCGAAGACCCGCGCGATGCTGCGCCAGGCGCGCGCGCACCACGACGCGACGGGCCGCGTGCTGCTGCGCGACGTGCTCGACGCCGAGCTGCGGCACCGCGAGCGCGTCGTGCTGGAGTCCGAGCACTGGGTCGCGTACGTGCCGTACGCCGCGCGCTGGCCCGTCGAGGTGCACCTCGCGCCGCGCCGCGACGTGCCCGACCTGCCCGCGCTGACGGACGCCGAGAAGGCCGACCTCGCGACGACCTACCTCACGCTGCTGCGCCGGCTCGACCAGTTCTTCGTCGACGGCGACGGCGGGGCGATCCCGCTGCCGTACATCAGCGGCTGGCACCAGGCGCCCGTGCGCGAGGGCCGCGACGTGTCACGCCTGCACCTGCAGGTGTTCTCGGTGCTGCGCGCGCCGGGCAAGCTCAAGTACCTCGCGGGCGTCGAGTCGGCCATGGCGTCGTGGATCAGCGACACGACCCCCGAGCGCATCGCACGTCGCCTCCAGGAGCTCGCGTGAGCCCGGCGGGCGACGCCGCCCGGAACCCTGCCACGGCACCCGCCCCGACCGACGCGACGACCCCGGAGCACGACATGACGACGCCCGTCTGGACCCCCGCGTGGGACCGCGCCGAGGGCGCGCGGCGCGCCCGCGACCTGTTCGTCGCGACCTACGGCGCCGCGCCCGAGGGCGTGTGGTCGGCGCCGGGACGCGTCAACCTCATCGGTGAGCACACGGACTACAACGGCGGCCTCGCGCTGCCGATCGCGCTGCCGCACCGCACGTACGCCGCGGTCGCGCGGCGCGACGACGACGTCGTGCGGCTGGTCTCGGCGCAGGAGCCGTCGGGCGTGCGCGAGGTGCGCCTGGCCGACGCGGCGCCCGGCGCGGTGGGCGGCTGGGCCGCGTACGTCGTGGGCGTCGCGTGGGCGCTGCGCGAGGCGGGCCACGCCGTGGGCGGGTTCGACCTCGCGATCGACTCGTGCGTGCCGTTCGGCGCGGGCCTGTCCTCGTCGGCGGCGCTCGAGGCGTCGGTGGCCGTCGCGCTCGACGCGCTGCACGGCCTGGGCCTGGCCGGGACGGTGGACGCCGCCGGTGCGGCGACCGACGACGCGGGCCGCGCGACCCTCGCCGCGGTGTGCGTGCGCGCCGAGAACGAGATGGCCGGCGCCCCGACCGGCGGCATGGACCAGGCCGCGTCGCTGCGGGCGCGCGCGGGCCACGCGCTGCTGCTCGACTGCCGCGACGGCGCCGTGCGGCACGTGCCGTTCGACCTCGCGGCGCACGGGCTCGCCCTGCTCGTGGTGGACACGCGCGCCGAACACTCGCACGTCGACGGCGAGTACGCGCAGCGGCGGGCCGCGTGCGAGGAGGCCGCGCGCCGCCTCGGCGTCGGCTCGCTGCGGGACGTCGCGGACGACCCGCGCGGCGACGCGTGGGCGCTCGAGGCGCTCGCCGCGACGCCCGACGGTGAGGCGCTGGTGCCGCGCGTGCGGCACGTGGTCACCGAGATCGCGCGCGTGACGGCGTTCGTCGCGGCGCTCGACGCCGACGCCGTCGAGGCCGTGGGCCCGCTCATGGACGCGTCGCACGCGTCGCTGCGCGACGACTACGCGGTGTCGTGCCGCGAGCTCGACGTCGCGGTCGACGCGGCCCGGGCCGCGGGCGCACGGGGCGCGCGCATGACGGGCGGCGGGTTCGGCGGCTCGGCGATCGCGCTGGTCGGGGCGGACGACGTCGCCGGGGTCGCCGGCGCGGTGGCCGCGGCCTTCGCCGAGCGCGGCCTCGCCGCACCCGCGTTCGCGGTGGCCGTCGCGGCACCGCCGGCAGGCTGACCCGCCGAACCGGCCCCGCCGCACCGCCCGCCTGGCTAGTGTCCTGCTCGTGCAGGGGCGACGCGGGGCAGGGGTGCAGCGGGCCGTCCGGACCGTGCTGGCAGCCGTCGTGGTGGCGGCCGCGCCGGCGGCGTGCAGCGACGGCGGGGCCGCGACGGACGCACCGACCATGGCCGGCCCGCTGAACGAGTACACCGCCGAGTACCTCGCGCGCACCACGGCCGCGGCCGAGCGCGCGCGCGTCGCCGGCGCCGACGCCGTCGCGGCGTGCATGCACGCGCAGGCTTCGACCACGTGCCGTTCGGGGACACCTGGTCGTCCGGCGTCGTCTGGGCACCGGGCGGCGACTCCGCGTGGACGCGTGAGCACGGCTACGGCATGGTCGAGGGCCTCGGCACGTCCACCTCGGAGCAGACCGCCGAGGACCCCAACCAGGAGATGGTCGCGGCGATGAGCCCAGCCGAGCGCGAGGCGTACACGCTCGCCCTCGACGGCCCCGTCGGCGAGCCCGGCTGCGCGGCGCTGCAGCCCGACGGCGACGACGCCTGGTCCGACGAGACGTTCGTGCACTTCTTCCACGAGGCGTCGCGCCTGAACGCCGAGGCGAGGGACTCCCCCGCCGTGGCCGCCCTGGAGGAGGAGTGGCGGGTCTGCATGGACGACGCGGGGGTCCCGGGGTACGAGACCCCGGACGACGCGCGCGCCGACGTGCAGGGCAAGGTCGACGCCGCCCGCCCCGGCGGGGCGGGGCCGATCCCCGAGCCGCGGCGCAGCGAGCTGCGCGAGCTCGAGCTGCGCGTCGCGACCGCCGACGTCGGCTGCGACGAGCGGGTGGGGCTCGCGCGGACCGTCGACGACGCCGTCCGCGCGGCGCAGACGGCGTACGTCGAGCAGCACCGGGCGGAGCTGGACGCGTGGGTCCTCACGTGGCCGCCCGCCGGGGACTGACCCGCGGATCCGGGGGCTGCGGCGCCCCGTGCACGACCGCGGCAGATCCGGTCGCCGATTCGGGCCCGCTACTCCTCACCGCGTAGTAGCGTGCGACGCGCCAGGTGGCCGACGCACCCTCCCGTCGCCGCGGTCCGTCGTCGACCCCCGTGAGGAGCACCACGCACCGTGGTCCGCCGTTACGTCTTCCCCAGCCTGCGACTGCTCGTCTGGGCGGTGATCGCCGTCGCGCTCGTGAAGATCGCGTTCGCGGGCGCCGACGTCAGCACCCAGGCCACCGGCGAGCAGCCCACCGGGCGCGTCGTCGAGCCGACCGTCGAGGCGACCACGGGCAGCATCACCAACACCGTGAAGGTCACCGCCTCGGTCGCCGCGGACCCGCCGGTCGCCGTCCGCGCCACGCTCGCCGGCACGGTGTCGAAGCTGCTCGCGACGGACGGCCAGCACGTCGACGCCGGCACACCCGTCCTCGAGATCCGCCAGGAGACCCCGCGCGACCCGCTCACCAGGACCGACCCCGAGACGGGCGAGACCACGGTGACCGAGCGCGCCCCCAAGGTCGTCCTCGAGAAGGTCACGGCACCGGTCGCGGGCACGCTGTCCCTGCCGACCCTCAAGGACCAGGTCGTGTCGGTCGGCGACACGCTCGGCAACGTCGCCCCCGGGTCGCTGTCGGTCACCGGCACGCTCACGCCCGACCAGCAGTACCGCCTCGTCGGCGCGCCGACCGAGGCCCAGGTCACCCTCAAGGGCGGCCCCGCACCGTTCGTGTGCACGCAGCTGCGCGTCGGCGCCGCCGCGCCGCCGCCGGGCGCCGACCCCGCCGAGCCGGGCACGGACGGCGCGTCGGCGTCGGGCACCGTGACGTGCGCGGTGCCCGCGGACGTCACGGCGTTCCCCGGCCTCGGCGCCGACCTCGAGATCGTCAACGGCACCGCGGCGGACGCGGTCGTCGTCCCCGTCACGGCGGTCCAGGGCACCGTCCAGCGCGGGAACGTGTGGGTCGTCGCGTCGCCCGACGCCGAGCCCGAGCAGCGCAGCGTGGGCCTCGGCCTGACCGACGGCGAGGTCGTCCAGATCACCGAGGGCCTCGCCCTCGGTGACCAGGTGCTGCAGTTCGTGCCGGTCCCCGTGGGCGACGACGAGGTCGACTGCGGCGACCCGGCCCGGTACGACCCGGCGGTGTGCGGCGGATGAGCCTGCTCGAGCTCACCGGGGTGACCCGGTCCGTGCGGCTGCCCGACGACCGTCTGCTCGAGATCCTGCGGGGCGTCACGCTCACGGTCGGGGCGGGCGAGCACGTCGCCGTCGTCGGACGTTCGGGCACCGGCAAGTCGACCCTGCTCAACATCCTCGGCCTGCTCGACGCGCCCACGGACGGCGAGTACCGCCTCGAGGGCGTCCCGATCGGGCGGCTGTCCGGCAGGGAGCGCACGCGCCGCCGGGGGCGCGACTTCGGGTTCGTGTTCCAGCAGTTCAACCTGCTGCCCGGTCGTACCGCGCTGGAGAACGTCGCGGCACCGCTGATGTACGCGCCGGGACGGCAGTTCTGGCGGCGCCGGACGATCGCCGCGCAGATGCTCGAGCGCGTCGGGCTCGGCGACCGCCTGGACACCCTGCCCGAGAAGCTGTCGGGCGGCGAGCAGCAGCGCGTCGCCATCGCCCGCGCGCTCGTCCGCGGACCGCGCGTGATCCTCGCCGACGAGCCGACCGGCGCGCTGGACGTCGAGACGGGCCAGGAGGTCATGGCGCTGCTCGACGAGATCGCGTCGATCACCGGTGCGGCGCTCGTCACCATCACGCACGACCTGGCGGTGGCGGCCCGCGCGCAGCGCCACTACCGGCTCGCCGAGGGCGTCCTGGTGCCCGTCGACCTGCACGGCGCGGCGCACGAGTGGGTGGGCGACGTGCCGACCATGCCGGGGACGCGCCGGCTCCCCGGCGCCGCCGTGCCCGAGATCGGCCCCTCCGTCCCCGCGCAGGTGCAGCCGTGACCGGGGTCGTCGGCGCGATCGTCGAGGCCTGGGACGAGCTGCGGCTGCACAAGCTGCGGGTCCTGCTCGCACTCGTCGGCGTGGCCGTCGCGGTCGCCGCGATCACCGCCGTGACGGCGGCGGTCCAGATGCTCACGCAGGGCTACGCCGAGACCCTGGAACGCGACTCGGGCCGGCAGGTGACCCTCGGGGTCGACGCGTGGCCGCAGTCCGAGCAGGCGGCGGCGCCGACCGAGCTCGACGCCGCGTACGCGCGCGCCCTCGAGCGCTACGACATCACGTGGGCCTCGCGCGACTGGTACACCCAGGTCCCGTTCCGCTTCCCCGACGGCACCCGGCGCGTCGACGTGCGGGCCGTGGACCCCGACCTCGCGGTCATGCAGCGCATCTCGGTCGAGGACGGGCGGTGGTTCGCCGACGCCGACGCCGACGCGTTCGCCCCCGTACTCGTCGTCAACCCGGCGTTCCTCGCCGCGCTCGGCCTCGACGACCTCGCAGGCCACCCGACCGTCCTGCTCGGCGACGACCACCCCGTGCGCGCAGCGATCGTCGGGGTGACGCCGCAGCGCTGGCAGGGCGAGACGCCGCAGGCCATGGTGCTGTACGAGCAGCTCGTGCGCTGGTACGTGCCGGCCGGGACCACCGGCCCGGGCCAGCCCGCGCCGACCCTCAAGGTGTGGGTGCCGCCCGAGGTCGCCGGCGACCTGTCCGACCGGCTGGCGCGCGACGTCGCAGCCGTGCTCCCCGGGTGGCAGGTCAGCGTGTGGGACAACCGCGGGTCCGGGTACAGCGCGCTCGACGGCGCTGCGCGGTGGGTCGCGCTCGGGGTCGGGGGCATCGCCCTGCTGCTCGGCGGCCTGGGCCTCGTGAACATCGCCCTCGTGACCGTGCGCCACCGGATCCGTGAGATCGGGATCCGTCGGTCGTTCGGGGCGACGTCCGGGCGCATCTTCTTCGGCGTGCTCATGGAGTCGGTGGTCGCGACCCTCGTGGCCGGTCTCGTGGGCATCGTGCTCGCGGTCGCGATCATCAAGAACGTGCCCGTCGACGTGCTGTTCGGCGGGGGCGTCCAGGACCGTCCGCCGTTCCCCGTGTCGGCCGCGCTGATCGGCTTGGTGTGCGCGACGGGTGTCGGGGCGCTGGCCGGGCTCATCCCCGCCACGGTCGCCGTGCGCGTCAAGGTGATCGACGCGATCCGCTACTGACGGGGGCCCCGGACACCCGTCTCGGGGATGCCAACCCCGGCCTCGCTCTCATACCGCAGAATGACCACCCCGCAACCGGGGCTTCGCTAGGGTCGCCGTGACGCCCGTCGCGGGCGTCGGTGACCGAGTGCCCGATCCCCGCTCGTCGCGACCCCTTCCGAGAGGCCCACCGATGCGTCGTACCACCGTCCTGCCCGTCGCCGCCGCGATCGCGGCCCTCGTCCTCGCGGGCTGCACGAGCGGGGACTCGTCGCCGTCGGACGCCGAGACGGGCCCCCTGACCGCCTTCTTCGAGAAGATCGGGGGCTCCTACGACCAGGACGAGGCGACCGAGCAGCAGCGCCGGGCCGAGGAGATCGTCGCCGCGTGCATGAGCGAGCAGGGCTTCGAGTACGCCCCGAACGTCCCGCAGACCGGGTCGCAGGGCGTCATGGGCGGCGAGGACGCGCCCGACTGGGAGTCGCGCGAGTTCGCGGAGCAGTACGGCTACGGCGCGTCGACGAGCGACGAGCTGTTCGGCGGCGCCACGAGCGGCGAGGAGCAGGTCGACCCCAACGCCGACTACGTCGCCGGCATGTCCGAGGGCGAGCAGACCGCGTTCTACGAGGCGCTGTACGGCGCGGCCCCCGAGGTCGACCCCGACGCCGACCCCGAGGCGGAGGCCGAGTACGAGTACAACTGGGAGGAGGCCGGGTGCCAGGGCAAGGCCCAGCACGAGGTCTACGAGGAGAACCAGCTCTGGGACGACCCGGCGATGAAGCAGCTCAGCGACGAGATGAGCGCCGAGTACGAGAACATGGCCGACGACCCGAAGCTCCGTGAGGCGCAGGAGAAGTGGGCCTCGTGCCTCGCCGACGCCGGCTACGACTTCGCGACGCCCGACGAGGCACGGCAGAGCGTCTACGACGAGCTCAGCGGCCTGTACGACTCGGTCGCACCGCCGGAGGGTGCCACCGACGAGGAGCTCGCGAACTTCGACTACCAGCCCGACGCCACGAAGATGGCCGAGCTGAAGAAGAAGGAGATCGCGCTCGCGACCGCGGACTGGACGTGCAAGGACTCCGCCGGGTACGCCGACGCCCTGAAGGCGGCCAACCTCGCGCTGGAGAAGCGCATGTGGGACAAGTACGGCGCCCAGCTCCAGGCGATCGCCGACAAGCAGACCGCGTCGAAGTGACGCGCCGCGCCGAGCAGAAGAGTTCATCGTGAGCACGGTCTCGAGCCATGTCAGCGGCGGCCGCCGCACCATCGTCGCCATGGCCGTCGTCGCCGTGGTGTGCCTCGCGGCGGGCCTCGGGCTGTCCCGCCTGATCGTGTCGCCCGGGCAGGCGGCCGCCAACGCCGCCGCCCCCACGGCCGGGCCCATCACGGTCCCCGTCGAGAGCCGCGTCATCGGCAACGAGGTGGTCCTGCGCGGCGACGTCGGCTACGACGACCCGGTCGACCTCACGGTCGAGGTCGGCGACCTCGGCGGCCCGGCCGTCGTCACCGGTCAGGTCAAGGAGGTCGGCGCGACGGTCGACCCCGCCACGGTGGTGCTCGAGGTCGCGGGTCGCCCCGTGATCGCCCTGCCCGGCGACCTGCCCACGTACCGCACGCTGCGCGCAGGGGTCTCCGGGCCCGACGTGCAGCAGCTCAAGGCCGCGCTGCGCGCGGTCGGGATCGACGGCGGCGACCCGGGGGGTGCGACCTACGACTCGACCACCGCCGCCGGTGTGCGCGCCCTGTACCAGAAGGTCGGCTACGAGGCCCCCACCGGCGGCGAGGAGGTCACGGGCGCCGTGCGCGCCGCGCAGGAGGCGGTGACCAGCGCGGAGGCCGGCGTGCGCACGGCGCAGTCGGCGCTCGCGAGCGCGGGCAGGGGCGGCGCCGCGGGGCAGTCGGTCGCCCAGCTCGACGGCGCCGTGCGGGTGGCCGAGGCCGAGCTGACGTTCCTGCGCCAGGAGTGCGCGAAGCCTCCCGTGCCCGCGACGCCCGAAGGCGCCGAGCCCGGGCCGCAGTACCGGGACCCGTCGGTGGCGAGCTGCGCGGCCCCCGCGTTCGTCGCCGCCGAGTCCGCGCTCGGCACGGCGCGGGCCGAGCGCGCCGCGCTCGACGTCGCGCCGGACACCACCGCCGAGCGGGACGCGGTGCGGTCGGCGCAGGACCAGCTCAAGGCCGCGCGCGACGCGCTCGCCGAGGCGCAGACCGACGCGCTGACCCCGCTCCCGGCCAACGAGGTCGTGTACCTGCCGTCGCTGCCGCGGCGCGTCGACGCGGTCTCGGTCGAGCGCGGCGGGGTCGTCCAGGGCAAGTTCATGAGCGTGTCCGGCGCGACGGTGCAGGTCACGGCGAGCGCGTCGCGCGCCGACGCCGAGCTCCTCACGCCCGGCACGGTCGGCACCATGAGCGTCGACGGCACCGACGTCCCCGTGACGGTCGCCGAGGTCACGGAGCCCGACGCGAAGCCGGACGCCGCGTCGGGCGCCGGGTCCGACGACGGCGCGAAGGCCCCCGCGGGCGACCGCCGCCGGGTCGTCTTCACGGTCGGCGAGCTCACGCCCGAGCAGCTCACGTCGATCCAGGGCAGCAACGTGCGCGTGCGCGTGCCCGTCAGCTCGACCGACGGCGAGGTCCTCGCGGTCCCGCTCGCGGCGCTCACCGCGGGACCGGGCGGCGAGAGCCGGATCGAGGTCATGGCGGACGGCACGAGCACGCTCGTCGAGGTGACCACCGGCCTCGCGGCCTCGGGGTTCGTCGAGATCAGCGACGCGAAGCAGCCGCTGAAGGCGGGCGACCTCGTCGTCGTGGGCGTGAGCGCCGCGTCCGACGGCGACGGTGACGGGTCGGACGAGTCCGGGGAGGACGCGTGACGGTCCTGGACCTGCTCGGCGACGCGCCCCCGGAGTCGCCGTCCGAGGTCCCGCCGGTCGTCGAGCTGCGCGGCGTGACGCGCCAGTTCCCCGGCGACCCGCCCGTGCACGCCCTGCACCCGGCCGACCTGCGCGTCGGCGCCGGTGAGTACCTGTCGGTCGTGGGGCCCTCGGGGTCCGGGAAGTCGACGCTGCTCAACCTGCTGGGCCTGCTGGACCGGCCGTCGGACGGCGAGTACCTGCTCGACGGCATCCCGACGGCGCACGCGGGCGAACGCGAGCGGGCGGCGCTGCGGGCCGGGCACATCGGTTTCGTCTTCCAGGCGTTCCACCTGCTGCCGCACCGCTCGGTGCTGGAGAACGTGCTGCTCGCGACCATCTACAGCGGTGTGCCGCGCGCGGAGCGCCGCGACCGCGCCGTCGCCGCGCTCGAACGCGTCGGACTGTCCCACCGCCTCGACTTCCCGCCGACGGTGCTGTCGGGCGGCGAGCGCCAGCGCACCGCCGTCGCACGCGCCGTGGTGTCGCAGCCGCGCGTGCTCCTCGCGGACGAGCCGACCGGCAACCTTGACTCGGAGAGCTCGGAGGCGGTGCTCGAGCTGTTCGACGAGCTGCACGCCGGTGGCCTCACGCTGCTCGTCATCACGCACGAGGACGACGTGTCGGCACGTGCGCAGCGGCGCGTCCGCATCGCCGACGGGCACCTGCGGGAGATCGCATGACTGCCGTCGCGCAGCGCGTGCCCCGCACCGACCGGTTCGGCCCGCGCGACCTGCTCGCCGAGGCGGCGGCCGGCATCGGCGCCCGGCCGGGCCGTCTGGTCCTCACGATCCTCGGCACGGTGCTCGGCATCGCGTCGGTCGTCGTGACGGTCGGGCTCGCGCAGACCGCCGCCGGGCAGATCAACAAGCAGTTCGACGCCGTGGCCGCGACGCAGGCCGTCGCGAAGCCGGCCACGAACCGCGGGTTCGACGGCAACGCGCGCTCGCTCGCTCCGCTGCCGTGGGACGCACCCGACCGGGCCGAGCGGCTCAACGGCGTCGACGCCGCCGCGCTCGTCGCCGAGGTCGACGCCGGCGACCGGGACGTCACCGCCGTGCCCGTGCACGACCCCTCGGCGGCGCGGGTCACGAGCCCCACGCTGCTGGCGACGACCGCGCACGCGCTCGACGCCCTCGACGGGCGGGTCGTGCAGGGCCGCTTCTTCGACGAGGGCCACGACGCGCGCGGCGACCGCGTCGTCGTGCTCGGCGTCGACGCGGCGCAGCGCCTGGGGGTGAGCCGGGTCGACCGCCAGCCGTCGATCTTCATCGGCGACCGCGCCTACCAGGTGATCGGCGTGGTGGACGGCATGGTGCGCCGCACCGACATGCGGTCGGCCGTGGTCCTGCCGATGGGCACCGCACGCACCGACCTGGGTCTCACGTCGGCGCAGGAGCTGCACCTGCACATCGCGGTGGCCGCCGGCCCCGTGGTGGCGTCCCAGCTGCCGACCGCGCTGAACCCGAACTCTCCGGAGACGGTGACGGTCCAGGCGCCGCCGTCGACGTCGTCGGTCCGCCAGAGCGTCCAGGCGGACATCAACACGATCTTCCTGGCCCTGGGTGCCGTCGCCCTCCTCATCGGCGGGGTGGGCATCGCGAACGTCACGCTGCTGTCGGTGCTCGAACGGGTCGGCGAGATCGGCCTGCGCCGCGCGCTGGGGGCGACGCGGCGGCAGATCGCCGCGCAGTTCATGGTCGAGTCCGTGGTGGTCGGGCTGCTCGGCGGCATGGTCGGCGCGGCGCTCGGCGTCGCGGCCGTGACGACCGTGTCCGCCGTGCAGAGCTGGACCCCGATCCTCGACCTGCGCATGGTCGGCGTCGCCGCCCTCGCGGGCGGGTTCATCGGCCTGCTGGCGGGGCTCTACCCGTCGCTCAAGGCCGCGTCGATCGAGCCGATCTCGGCGCTGCGCGGCGGGGTCTGACGGACCCCTCCGCCTCGCGACGACGGCGGTCCGCGGACCTGGTCCGCGGGCCGCCGTCGCGTGCGGTCAGAGCGCGTACTCCGCGACGAGCGGGGCGTGGTCGGAGAACCGGGCGTCGTACGTCGCGGCACGGTCGACCGTCACCGTGCGTGCGAGCTCCGCGAGCGCCGGCGTCGCCAGCTGGTAGTCGATGCGCCAGCCCGCGTCGTTGTCGAACGCCTGCCCGCGCCACGACCACCACGTGAACGGCCCGGGGCCGTCGCCACCGTGCTCGCGACCGAGGTCGCGCCACCCGAGGTCGTCGAACCAGCGGTCGAGGTAGGCGCGCTCCTCGGGCAGGAAGCCCGCCTTCTTGACGTTGCCGCGCCAGTTCTTGATGTCGACCTCGCGGTGCGCGATGTTCACGTCGCCCGCAACCACCGCGAGCCGACCGTCGGCCGTCAGCTCGGCGAGCCGCGCGGTGACGTGCTCGAGGAACGCGAACTTCTCGTCCATCGACGGCGTCCCGACCGTCCCGGAGTGCAGGTACGCCGACACGACCGTCAGCGTCCGGGCGGGTGTCCCGTCCTCCCCCGCGACCTCGAGGTCGGCCTCGACCCACCGGCCGGCGTCCCCGGTGACACCCGTGCCGAGCCCGATCCGCACGGCGCTCATGGGCAGCCGGGTCGCGATCGCGACGCCCGCCCGCCCCTTGGCGTGGCCGGCCTCGTGCGCGAGGTGCCACTCGTCGGGCGAGAGGTGGTCGGCGAGGATCTCGTCGCTGCCGCGCACCTCCTGCAGCAGCAGCACGTCCGGCTTGCGGACGTCGAGCCATTCCCCCATGCCGCGCCGGAACGCGGCGCGGATCCCGTTGACGTTGACCGTGGCGACTGTCAGCACGCGGCCATCCTGCCCCACGCCACCGACACCGCCGGCGGCCCCCGGGGCGGTCGTGGCGGGTCTCACTCCCCCGCGTAGGCGGCCTCGAGCGCGGCGACGTCGAGCTTCGTCATCTGCAGCATCGCCTGCGTCGCGCGCTGCACGCCCGCGGCGTCGGGGCGACCCATGATGTCGTCGAGCGCGCGCGGGACGACCTGCCACGAGACGCCGAAGCGGTCCTTGAGCCAGCCGCACGGACCGTGCGACCCGCCGTCGGCGGCCAGCGCGTCCCAGTAGCGGTCGACCTCCTCCTGCGTGTCGACCGCGAGGACGAACGAGAACGCCTCGTCGAGCGTGAAGGACGGCCCCGCGGTCAGCACGGTGACGGCGTGCCCGTCGAGCTCGAGCTCGACGACGAACGGTGCGCCGGGCTCGACGTCGGGCACGCCCTGCGCCGCGTGGACGACGCGGGTGATGCGCGAGTTCGGGACGACGGACACCCAGAACTCGGCGGCCTCGGCCCCGCGCTCGGGGAACCACAGGTGGGTGCGGATCGCGGTCATGGTCGGCTCCTCGTCGCGTGCGGGTGGACGACGGGGCAGACCCGCGGCACGCGCCGAACTCATCGCCGCCCGAGCTCGTCACCGCCCGGCCGCGCCGCAGCACCGGCACCGCTCCCCCGGGCTCGCGCCGCACCGGCACCGGACGCGACGAGGCCCGGACGCTCGCGCGTCCGGGCCTCGTGCCGGCGGTCGTTCAGCCGGCCTGGCGCTCGGCGGTGTCGACGACGTTCTGCAGCAGCATCGCGCGCGTCATGGGCCCGACGCCCCCGGGGTTGGGGCTGACCCACGACGCGACGTCCCAGACGTCGGGCGCGACGTCACCGACGACGCGGCTCTTGCCGGTCTCCGGGTCGGTGGCGCGCGAGACGCCCACGTCGACGACCGCGGCACCGGGCTTCACCATGTCGGCCGTGACGATGCCGGGCACGCCCGCGGCCGCGACGACGACGTCCGCGTGGCGCGTGTGCGCCGCGAGGTCGGCCGTGCCGGTGTGCGTGAGCGTGACGGTCGCGTTGATCGCGCGACGCGTGAGCAGCAGCCCGATCGAGCGGCCGACGGTCACGCCGCGCCCGACGACGACCACGTCGGCCCCCGCGAGCGGGACGCCGTGCCGCTCGAGGAGCTCGACGATGCCGGCCGGCGTGCACGGCAGCGGCGAGTCGATCTCCTCGTTGACGCGCAGCACGAGCCGGCCCAGGTTCGTCGGGTGCAGGCCGTCGGCGTCCTTGGCCGGGTCCACGAGCTCGAGCACGCGGTGCGTGTCGATGCCCTTCGGCAGCGGCAGCTGCACGATGAACCCGGTGCACGCGGGGTCGTCGTTGAGGCGGCGCACGGCGGCCTCGATGTCGGCCTGCGTGGCGTCGGCGGGCAGGTCCTCGCGGATCGAGGCGATGCCGACCTCGGCGCAGTCCTTGTGCTTGCCGTTGACGTACCAGCGCGAGCCGGGGTCGTCGCCGACGAGCAGGGTGCCGAGCCCGGGCACCACGCCGCGCGCGGCGAGCGCCGCGACGCGCGTGGTGAGCTCGGCCTTGAGGGCGGCCGCGGTCGCGGTGCCGTCGAGCTTCTGAGCGGTCATCGGGGCCCCCGCTCAGTACTGCTTCAGGCCGGGGTACAGCGGGAACGCCTCGGTGAGCTTGCGCACGCGGGCGCGCAGCGCCTCGACGTCGGCCGCGGAGCCGCCGACGAGCGCCTCGGCGATGATGTCGGCGACCTCGGTGAACTCCTCGTCGCCGAAGCCGCGGGTCGCGAGCGCCGGGGTGCCGACGCGCAGGCCCGAGGTGGTCATCGGCGGGCGCGGGTCGTTCGGGACCGCGTTGCGGTTCACCGTGATGCCGACCTCGTGCAGGAGGTCCTCGGCCTGCTTGCCGTCCAGGGGCGACTCGCGCAGGTCGACCAGCACGAGGTGGACGTCGGTGCCGCCGGAGCGCACCGCGACGCCCGCGTCCTTCGCGTCCTGCCGGCCCAGGCGCTCGGCGATGATCCGCGCGCCGCGCAGCGTGCGCTCCTGCCGGTCGCGGAACTCCGGGGTGCCGGCGATCTTGAAGGCCGTCGCCTTCGCCGCGATGACGTGCATGAGCGGGCCGCCCTGCTGGCCGGGGAAGACCGCGGAGTTGATCTTCTTGGCCAGGTCGGGGTCGTTGGTGAGGATGAAGCCCGAGCGGGGGCCGCCGATCGTCTTGTGCACGGTCGAGGACACGACGTGCGCGTGCGGCACGGGGCTGGGGTGCACGCCCGCGGCCACGAGGCCCGCGAAGTGCGCCATGTCGACCCACAGGTAGGCGCCGACCTCGTCGGCGATCGCGCGGAACGCGGCGAAGTCGAGCTGGCGGGGGTACGCGGACCAGCCCGCGATGATGACCTTGGGCCGGTGCTCGAGTGCCAGGCGGCGGACCTCGTCCATGTCCACGAGGGACGTCTCGGGGTCCACGCCGTAGGCGACGATGTCGTACAGGCGGCCGGAGAAGTTGATCTTCATGCCGTGCGTGAGGTGGCCGCCCTGGTCGAGGGCCAGGCCGAGGATCGTGTCGCCGGGGCGTGCGATGGCGTGCAGCACCGCCGCGTTCGCGGTGGCGCCCGAGTGGGGCTGGACGTTCGCGAACTCCGCGCCGAACAGGGCCTTGGCCCGCTCGATCGCGATGGTCTCGGCGACGTCGACCTCCTCGCAGCCGCCGTAGTAGCGGCGGCCCGGGTAGCCCTCGGCGTACTTGTTGGTGAGCACCGAGCCCTGCGCCTGCAGGACCGCGAGCGGCACGAAGTTCTCGGACGCGATCATCTCGAGGGTGCCCTGCTGGCGGGCCAGCTCGCGGTCGAGGACGGCGGCGATCTCGGGGTCGAGGTCGGCGATGTTCTGGTCCAGCACGTTGTCGCTCATGCGCGGTGCTCTCCTGTCGCAGTCAACTGTGCGGGTCGCTCCCGGCGCACCCGCACACCGATGGGTGTGGGGTGACCGTGGGGCCCAGGCGTCCGACCCGTCGGTCCAGCTGCTGCGTCGCTCCCCGGTGGTGACCCACCCTGCTGCGCCAGTCGCGACCGGGACAGCGTAGCAACCGTGCGCGCCGCGGGGCACGGCCGTCCGGGCGTCGGTCGGCGGGGCTCAGCCGGTGCAGACCCGCACGGGGTGCTCCAGACGCGGCGTGCGGGTGACGCCGTCGGCTCCGGTGCGGGTGACCTCGACGACGAACGTGAGGTCGCCGCACCACTCGCCGTCGGCCCCCGTCCAGCCCGACGCGAGGTCGAGGTCGGGGGTCCCGATCTCGCCCCGCAGGTCGCCCTGGGCGGCGTCCTCCGCCCACCCGACGCCCCCGAGCGGAGGCACGAGAGTCCCGTCGTCGGGCCGGTCGGCGCGCCGCAGGTCGGCCCCGACCCAGCTCACGCGCTCGTCGGCCGCGCAGGCGGGGTCGACGTCGATGCGGATCGACGTCGTCGCGAGCGCGACGTCCGTCCAGCGCGCGACGACGGGCCCGCGGCGCACGGACCACGACATCTCGGCCGGGACCGTGACGGTCGCGCACGGGTCCTGGTCCCGCGGCTCGAGGACGACCGAGCGGTGCCCCGCGGTCGCCGGGGCGATCGGCGCGAGCAGCGCGACGCCCGCCACCACCACCACGGCGACGCCTGCCGCGACGACACGTCGACGCCTCATGCCCGCCCCCCTCGCGTCCGCCCCTCGTCGGGCGCGGACCACGCTAGCGGGCGGCGGCGTCACCCGGACGGCGCCGGCCCGCCGGTGCTGCGACGCACAACCGCACGCACCACGCGCACCGTCAGGCGGTGGCGGGCGGCTCCTCGAGCGCGGCGAGCCACGTGCGCAGGATCCGTTCGAGGGTGTCGGCGTCCTGCGGCGTGAGCGCGTCGAGCAGGCGGTGCTCGTTGGCCATGTGGTCGGTGAACGCGGCGTCGATGACCTCGCGGCCGCGGGGCGTGAGTTCGACGAGGCGTGCGCGGGCGTCGTCGTCGGCGACGCGGCGGGTCACGAGGCCGGCGCGCTCGAGGCGGTCGACGCGCTTGGTGACGCCGCCGCTGGTGACGAGCGTGTGCGCGGCGATGTCGCCGCACGACCGCGCGTAGGGGGCGCCCGCCCGGCGCAGGGTCGCGAGGACGTCGAAGTCCCCCTCGGACAGGCCGTGCCGCTCGTAGACCGCGACGAGCTCGGCCGTCAGGTGGTTGGCGACGCGGTGCAGGCGTCCGACGACCTGCTGGGGCCGGACGTCCAGGTCGGGACGCTCGGCGCGCCAGGCGGCGCCGACGAGGTCGAGCCGGTCGGGGGTGGGTGACGTGCGCGACGCGGGCATGGCTGGAATATATCTTCCTCGTCAGATATTTTGTCTTCCGTGGAAAGCACCTGGCGCTGGTCGCTCGTCGCCGCGATCGCCCCCGTCACCTGGGGAGCCGCCTACTACGTCACCGCCCACACGCTCCCCGCGAGCCACCCGCTGTGGGGGTCGGTGCTGCGCGCGCTGCCCGCCGGGCTCGTGCTGCTCGCGCTCGCGCGGCGCCGCCCGCGCGGCTCCTGGTGGTGGCGCTCCCTGGTGCTCGGCGCGATCAACATGAGCGCGTTCTTCGTGCTCGTCTACGTCGCCGCCCAGCGCCTGCCCACGTCGGTGGCGTCGACCGTCATGGCCGTCTCGCCGTTCGTGCTCGCGCTCGTCGCGTGGCCCCTGCTCGGGCAGCGCCCGCGGCTGGCCTCGACGCTCGGTGCCGCGCTCGGGCTCGCGGGCGTCGTCGCGATGCTCGTCACGGGAGCCGTCGCCGTCGACCCCGTCGGCGTCGCCGCCGGCGCGACCGCCATGGTCATGTCGTCGGTCGGCTTCGTCCTCGCGACCCGCTGGAAGGACGACGTCGACGTGCTCGCCACCACGTCCTGGCAGCTCGTCGCCGGCGGCCTGCTGCTCGTGCCCGTCGCGGCGCTCGCCGAGGGCGCTCCCCCGGCGCTCGACGGCCGCGGCTGGCTCGGGATCGTCTACGTGTCGCTCGTCGCCACGGCCCTGGCCTACGTCGCGTGGTTCGCCGCGCTGCGGCACCTGCCCGCCGGGTCGGTCGGCCTCGTCGGCCTGCTCAACCCCGTGACCGGCGTCGCCGTCGGGCTCGCGCTGGGCGGCGAGCGCCTCGGGCCGCTGCAGGTCGCGGGCGTCGTCGCCGTGCTCGCGGGCGTCGTCGTGGGGCAGCCCGCGGCGCACGCGCTGCTGCGCCGACGGCGGCGGCCCGCGGCGACCGCCGCCGTGCCGCCGCCGACCGGCGCCGCCGACCGTCAGGCCGAGCCCGCGAGCGCGGGCCGCTGACGCCTCGGTGGCCCATCTCCATCGCCGCGAGCCCTGGGGCGGCAGCGTCGGCTCGAGCGGTACGTCGCGCCGGGTCGCGCCCCGGCACGCCGCACACCCCGCGAAGGTTGCGTCGCGGGGCGTGCGGGATGTCGGGCGCGCAGGGGGGTCAGACCTGGACGGCCTCGCCGTCGCCGAGGAGCTTGCGCAGGTAGGCGTAGGTGAGGTCGCCGGCGGTCTGGTCGTGCTGGTGCTCGTAGCCGGCCTTGTTGTAGAGCGCGATGTTCTGCAGCGAGTCGCGGCCCGTGAACACCCAGACCTCCTCGATGCCGTCCGGGAGGGTCGGCAGGATCGCGGAGAGCAGCTCGGTGCCGATGCCCTTGCCCTGCAGGTCGGGCGCGACGGCGAACCGGCCGAGCGTCGCCTTGCCGCCCTCGACGAGGACGCGGATCGACCCGACCAGCCGGTGCCCCCACCACGCGCCGAGCGTGATGACGCCGTCGGCCGTGAGGTCGGCCTTGAGCTCCTTGAGCGTCTGCGTCAGCGGCGGGATGTTCGGGTCGCCGTACTGCTGCGCCTCGGTGACGAACGCGGCGCGCCGCAGCGTGAGCAGCTCACCGGCGTCGTCGACCGTGACCGGGCGGATGTCGAGGGCCGTCATGCGGTCATCGTCTCAGCCCGCGCGGCCCGCGCACTACTCTCGGGCCTCGTGTCCCACACCTCGGATGTCGACCCGACCCACCTCGTCCTGACCCTGTCGTGCCCCGACCGCCCGGGCATCGTCGCCGCCGTCGCGGGGCTGCTGGCCGAGCACGGCGGCAACATCACCGAGTCGCAGCAGTTCGGGGACCCGCTGTCGGGGCTGTTCTTCATGCGCGTGCAGGTGTCGACCGACGTGCCCGCCGAGCGGCTGCGCGCCGACCTTGCGGCGCTCGCCGAGCGCTTCGACATGACGTGGCGGCTCGACGTGGCCGGGCGCCCGGTGCGCACGCTCGTCATGGTGTCGACCGCGGCGCACTGCCTCAACGACCTCGCGTTCCGCCAGCAGGCCGAGAACCTGCCCGTCGACCTCGTGGCGGTCGTCTCGAACCACGACGCGCTGCGCCCCCTCGCGGACTTCTACGGCATCCCGTTCCACCACGTGCCCGTGACGTCCGCGACCAAGGCCGCCGCCGAGGCCCGCCTGCTCGAGCTCGTCGAGGAGCTCGACGTCGAGCTCGTCGTGCTCGCGCGGTACATGCAGATCCTGTCGGACGACCTGTGCCGCCGGCTCGAGGGCCGCGTCATCAACATCCACCACTCGTTCCTGCCGTCGTTCAAGGGCGCACGCCCCTACGCGCAGGCGCACCAGCGCGGCGTCAAGCTCATCGGTGCGACCGCGCACTACGTCACCGGCGACCTCGACGAGGGGCCGATCATCGAGCAGGACGTCGAGCGCGTCGACCACTCGCACGCCGTGGCCGACCTGGTCGCGCTCGGGCAGGACGTCGAGCGGCGCGCGCTCGCGCGCGCGGTGCGGTGGCACGCCGAGCACCGCGTGCTGCTCGACGGGCACCGCACGATCGTCTTCCGCTGAGACCACCGCGCGGCACCGGGGCGGCCACACCCCCGGTGCCGCGCGAAACGGTTCGGGCCCTGCCGGGCCGCGACCGCGGGGTCGATGCTCGGGCCGACGGCCCGCCGACGACGACGGGCCGCGCGACCAGCGCCGGCACGGCCGGCGGGGCGGAGGACCCATGCGCACGACCCGAACCGGCACCCGGCCACGACGCACCCGGCCGCCCGGCGCGCTGCGCGCGACGCTGGCCGCCGTCGTCCTCGCCCTCGCGGCCGCGGGCGGCGCGGGCGTGGCGACCGCTCCCCCGGCGCAGGCGGCCTCGCTCGTCGAGGTGACCGGGTTCGGCAGCAACCCCGGCGGGCTCAGGATGCACCTGTTCGTGCCCGACCGCGTCGCGCCCGACCCCGCGGTGCTCGTCGTCGTGCACTACTGCACGGGCAGCGCGCAGGCGATGTTCAACGGCTCGCAGTTCGACGAGCTCGCGTCGCAGCACGGCTTCATCGCGGTGTACCCGAGCACCAACCGGCCGGGGAACTGCTTCGACGTCTCGTCGGCCGCGGCGATGACGCGTGACGGCGGCAGCGACCCGCAGAGCATCGTGCAGATGGTGCGCTACGTGCAGCAGCGTTACCAGACGGACCCCTCGCGCGTGTTCGTCACGGGCGTGTCCTCGGGGGCCATGACGACGCAGCTGCTGCTCGCCGAGTACCCCGACGTGTTCGCGGCGGGATCGGCGTTCGCGGGCGTCCCGGCCACGTGCTTCGCGACGGGCGGGCCGAAGCCCGGCACGACCGCGCAGGCCGGCTGGAACAGCGACTGCGCACAGGGACGGCGCGTGCTGTCCGCGCAGCAGTGGGGCGACCTGGCCCGCGCCACCTACCCGGGGTACAGCGGCCCGCGGCCGCGCGTGCAGCTGTGGCACGGCACGAACGACGAGACGCTGAGCTTCCAGAACTTCACCGAGGCCACCAAGCAGTGGACCGACGTGCTCGGGATCAGCGCGACGCCCGCGTCGAGCGAGACCCTCGGCAACCGCACGCGCGCCCGGTACGGGGGCACGGGCACCCGGGCGCCGTTCGAGACGAACCGGCTGCAGGGCACGACGCACAACCTGCCGGTCGACGCCGCGGCCGCGATCGCGTTCTTCGGGCTCGACCAGCCGGCCCCGACGCCCACCCCGACGTCGACCCCCACGCCCACGCCCACGCCCACGCCGACCCCCACCCCGACCCCACGCCCACCCCGACGCCGACGCCCACGTCGACCCCGACGGCCCCCGCCGGCGCCTGCACGGTGACCTACACGGCGAACCAGTGGCCGACCGGCTTCACGGCGTCGGTGACGGTCCGCAACGACGGCGCGACCGCGGTCGACGGCTGGACGCTGCGGTTCGCGCTCTCGTCGGGTCAGCAGGTGACGCAGGCGTGGAGCGGGACCGCCACCCAGCAGGGCGCGCAGGTCACGGTGACGAACGCGGCCTGGAACGGCGTGATCCCGCCGGGCGGCTCGGTGCAGCTCGGGTTCAACGGCACGCACGGCGGGACCAACACCGCGCCGTCCGCGTTCACGCTCAACGGGGCCTCCTGCGCGGTCGCCTGAGACGTGACCGGCCCCGCACGGGCGAGTGCGGGGCCGGTCCACGTCCCGGACACCAGAGACGAAAGTCTGTGACCCGGGTCATATGAACCGTTTCACGGGGTGCGTCCTTGAGATTTCACCCACCACCGTGGTCGCCGGACGTCCACCAGGACGCGACCGGCCATCGGAAGGACACCCCCATGACCGCCGACCTCGCCCCCAGCACCGCCCCGCGCACCGACGACGCCGGCCGCCGCAACGCCAGGCGCGTCCGCCTGCTCGGCACGCTCCTCGTCGCGCTCGGCGCGCTCATGATCCTGGGCGGCGCCGGCGCCTGGGTCGCCGTCTCCCAGGGCCTCGCGTCCGAGCGCGCCATGGTCGCCGAGGACGCACCCGCCTTCGCCGGTCAGCAGATCTCGTCGCCGTGGACCGCGTTCGCGCAGACCGAGGCCATCAAGGGCCACATCTCCGCCATGGCCGACGGCGAGACCTACGCGACCATGGACCAGGACGACCCGATGCGCGACACCGTCGCGCAGGGCACGTTCGTGCGCGGCTCGCTGCTCACGTCCGTCATCGCGTTCGGGGTCGCGCTCGCCGTCGTCGGCACCGGCACCGGGTTCGTGCTCGGCGGGTTCGGCCTGCGCAGCGTCGCCGCGCGCTGACCCCCGCTCGACCGCCGGGCTACCGCAGCCCGACCGAGGTGGTCACGGGCGCGACCTGCGTCGCGCCCGTGATCGCCGCCAGCAGCTCCTCCTGCGACACGTGGCGTGCGTCGAACGAGCCGTTGTTGCGGCCGTGCCGCAGCACCTCGATGCGGTCCGACACGGCGCGCACGTCGTTGAGGTTGTGGCTGATGAGCACGACGCCGAGCCCCAGCTCCCGCAGCCGCTCGATGTGCGTGAGGATCTCCGCCGTGTGCGCGACCGACAGCGCCGCCGTGGGCTCGTCGAGGACGACGAGGCGCGGCGACCCGATGAGGGTCCGCGCGATCGCGACGGTCTGCCGCTGCCCGGCAGACAGGTGCGACACGGGGGTGCGGACGGCGGGGATCCGGCTCGACAGGTCGTGCAGGATGCGCCGCGCGACCCGCTCCATCTCGCCCTCGCGCATGAGCGTGCGCTCGCGCAGCTCGCGACCCAGGAAGAGGTTCGCGGTGACGTCGAGGTTCTCGCACAGCGCGTAGTCCTGGAACACCGTCGCGACGCCCGCCTGGTGCGCGTCGGACGGCGACGGCAGCGCGACGGGCTCGCCGCCGATCTCGAGCAGGCCCGCGTCGGGCTGCAGCACGCCCGAGATGATCTTCGCGAGCGTCGACTTGCCCGCGCCGTTGTCGCCGACCAGGGCCACGACCTCGTGCGGGTGGACGACGAGGTCGACCCCGACGAGCGCCTCGACCGCCCCGAACCGCTTGGACACCTGCTGCACCGACAGCACAGGGGTCCGCCTGCCGACACCCACGGCCTCGCCCACCTGCCCTTCGTCGCGCACGTACCGACCAGTGTTTCCCCCGCTCCCGGGGGCGTCAAACCTGTCAGCCACCTTGCTCCCCGGTGGCCGCCGTACCGTCCTCGCCGCCCGTGCCGTGCCCGGCGCCGACGTCCGCACCCATCTGATCGGTCGCCTCGAGCACCAGCGCGAGGGCGCCGAGCACCTTCGCCCGGACGCCGAGGTCCCCCGGGACGACGTCGAGCGTGACCATCTGGTTGAGCGGCACGCGCCGCGCGATGGCCTCGCGCATCGGCTGCACCAGCAGGTCGCCCGTCTCCGCGAGCTCGCCGCCGACGACGACGCACTGCGGGTTGACCACCATCGCCATGCCCGCGACGACGCCGCCGATCACCGCACCGGCGTCGGCGACCACCTGCCGGCACCCGGGGTCGCCGTCCACCGCGTGCTGCACGAGGTCGCGCAGCGTGAGCGTGCCGTGGCTGACCGTGAGCGGCTCGACCAGCGCCGGGTACCCGACGACCGTGTCGAGGCAGCCGCGGCTGCCGCACCGGCAGATGCGCCCCTGCGGGTCGACCTGCACGTGCCCGATCTCGCCGGCCGTGCCGCCGAACCCGCGGTGCAGGTGCCCCGACAGGATGATCCCGGCGCCCGTGCCCGCGCCCACCGACACGTACACCGCGTCCTGGTAGCCGCGCGCGGCGCCGAACCGGCTCTCGGCGAGGGCCCCGAGGTTCGCGTTGTTGTCGACCAGCACGGGCTTGGCCAGGCGCTTGGCCAGCACGTGCACGACCGGCACCTCGTCCCACCCCCGCAGCAGGCCGCGCACGGTCACGAGGCCCGTGCCGGGCTCGACGGGCGCCGGCAGCCCGACCCCGAGGCCGACGAGCTCGTCGACCGACGCGCCGACCCGCTCGAGCAGGTCGATCACGAGCAGCGCGACGCGGTCGAGCGTCGTGTCGGCCCGGTGGTCCGCGGGCAGCGGGAGCGTCTGCTCGGCGACGATCTCGCGCGTGACGTCGCCGAGGGCGACCCGCAGGTGCCGCGGGCCGACGTCGACCCCGGCGGCGAGGCCCGTGCGGCGCGCGATCGTGACGAGCTGCGCGCGCCGACCCGAGCGGATGGTGCCGTGGGTGTCGACGACGCCCCCGGCGAGCAGCTCCTTGACGATCGAGGAGACGGTCGCGGGCGAGAGCCCGGTGGCGGCGGTGAGCTCGACCTGCGTGAGGCCGCCGTAGCGCTTGACGGTCTCGACGACGAGCGCGCGGTTCGCGCCCCGCAGGGACGACTGCGATCCCGACATCGGTCCCCTCACGTCGGCCGAGCCTAGCGGTCGGAACCGGGCACCGACGCGTACGTCGGTCCCGGCCGGAGCCGCACGTCGCGCGCCCCGCACCGGGTGTCCGGCACGGGGCGCGCGGGTGGTGTCAGCGTGCCTCGGCGCGCCGCTTGTTCCAGACGTCGAACGCGACGGCCAGCAGGAGCACGAGGCCCTTGACCATCTGCTGGACGGACTGCGGGACGCCCATGAGCTGCATGCCGTTGCTCATGACGGCCATGATCAGGGCACCGGTCATGGCGCCCGTCACGCGGCCGACGCCGCCGGTCGTCGACGCGCCGCCGATGAACGCCGCGGCGATCGCGTCGAGCTCGAACATGTTGCCCGCGCCCGGCTGGGCGCCGTTCATGCGGGACGAGAACACGACGCCCGCGACACCGGCCAGCAGGCCCATGTTGACGAAGGTCCAGAACGTCACCTGGCGGACCTTGACGCCCGACAGCTGCGCGGCGTTGAGGTTGCCGCCGATCGCGTAGATGTGCCGGCCGAACACCGAGCGCTGCGTGATGACCGAGTAGGCCAGGATCAGCACCGCGAGCACGATGAGGATGTTCGGCAGGCCGCGGGACTGCGCGAGCTGGTAGCCGAACCACATGACGACCGCGGCGATCGCGACGAGCTTGAGCACGAACAGCGGCAGCGCCTCGACGACCTGCTGGTACGCGATGCGGCCCATGCGGGTGCGCCACTGGCTCACGGCGTACCCGACCACCGCGATGCCGAAGATCACGAGCGTGAACACGTCCACGCCGTAGCCGCCGAGCAGACCGTTGGTCGAGAAGCCGTTGGCGATGTCGTAGTACGTGCCGCCGAACGGCGACAGCGAGACGTTGTCGAGCACGCGCTGCGCGAGACCGCGGAACAGCAGCATGCCGGCGAGCGTGACGATGAAGCCGGGGATGCCCACGTAGGCGACCCAGAAGCCCTGCCACATGCCGACCAGGCCTCCGACGACGAGCGCCGCGAGCACGCCGACCCACCAGGGCTGGCCGTTGCGGATCACGAGGACCGCGGACACGGCCCCGGTGAGGGCCACGACCGACCCGACCGACAGATCGATCTGCCCCAGCACGATCACCATGACCATGCCGATCGCGAGGATCAGGATGTAGGAGTACTGCAGGACGATGTTCGTGAGGTTGCCAGGGCTCAGGAAGTTCGAGTTCAGGAACGAGAAGAGCGCGACGATCACGAGGAACGCGACGAAGATGCCGCTCTGGCGGAGGTTCCGCGTCACCATCTCGCGGAAGCCGGCGATGGCCGTCATGAGGCAAGGTCCTTTGCTGTCTCGCGCTCCATGGTCATGAGCTCCATGAGCCGCTCCTGGGTGGCCTCGGCGACGGGCAGCTCACCGGTGATCCGCCCGAACGCGAGGGTGTAGACGCGGTCGCAGATGCCGAGCAGCTCGGGCAGCTCGGAGGAGATGACGACGACCGCCTTCCCCGCTGCGACCATCTTGTTGATGATCGTGTAGATCTCGTACTTCGCGCCGACGTCGATGCCGCGCGTCGGCTCGTCGAGGATCAGCACGTCCGGCTCGGTGTAGAGCCACTTGGCCAGCACGACCTTCTGCTGGTTGCCGCCCGACAGCTTGCCGACGACCGCCATGACGGTCGGCGTCTTGATGTTCAGGCTCGCGCGGTACTCCTCGGCGACCCGGACCTCCTCGTTGCCGTTGACCCAGCCGCGGCGCGCGAGGCGGCGCAGGCCGGCCGCGGACACGTTCTGCCGGATGTCCTGGATGAGGTTGAGCCCGTACCGCTTGCGGTCCTCGGTGGCGTACGCGAGGCCGTGGTTGATCGCCTCGTCGACGCTGCGGACCTGGATCTCCTGGCCGTTCTTGTAGATCCGGCCCGTGATGCCGCGCCCGTAGGAGCGGCCGAAGATGCTCATCGCGAGCTCGGTGCGCCCGGCGCCCATGAGCCCCGCGATGCCGACGACCTCACCCGCGCGCACGGAGAACGACGCACGGTCGATGACGACGCGGTCGGCCTGCGTGGGGTGCCGGACGGTCCAGTCCTCGACCCGCAGGACCTCGTCGCCGATCTCCGGCGTGCGCTCGGGGTAGCGGTGCTCGAGGTCCCGCCCGACCATGCCGCGGATGATGCGGTCCTGGGTCGAGTCCGGGTCGGACATGTCGATCGTCTCGATGGTGCGGCCGTCACGGATGATCGTGGTGCGGTCGGCGATCTCGGCGATCTCGTTGAGCTTGTGGCTGATGATGATCGAGGTGATGCCCTGCTGCTGCAGGTGCCGCAGCAGCGCGAGCAGGTGCTCGGAGTCGTTGTCGTTGAGCGCGGCGGTCGGCTCGTCGAGGATGAGGAGCTTGACCTCCTTCGACAGCGCCTTCGCGATCTCGATGAGCTGCTGCTTGCCGACGCCGAGCTGCGACACGGGCGTCGTCGGGTTCTCGTCGAGCCCGACGCGCGCGAGGAGCTTGGCCGCCTCGGCGTTCGCCTTGTTCCAGTCGATCAGCGAGCCGGCGCCGCGCACCTCGTTGCCGAGGAAGATGTTCTCGGCGACCGACAGGTACGGCACCAGCGCGAGCTCCTGGTGGATGATGACGATCCCGCGGCCCTCGGAGTCGTTGATCGAGCCGAACTCGACCTCCTGCCCCTCGAAGACGATGGCACCGTCGTAGGTGCCGTGCGGGTAGACGCCGGACAGGACCTTCATGAGGGTCGACTTGCCGGCGCCGTTCTCGCCGCAGATGGCGTGGATCTCTCCGCGCCTCACGGTCAGGTTGACGTCCTGCAGCGCCTTGACGCCCGGGAAGGTCTTGGTGATGGACCGCATCTCGAGGATGGTGCTGTGGTCCATGACCCCTCCGTTCAGTGGTGGTCGGATGGCGGGCGGTGGGGGCGCGGCCCGGCCGGGGATCGCCCGGCCGGGCCGCGTCACCGGGTCAGGCGACGCCCGACTGGACCTGGGCCTCGGTCCAGTAGCCCGAGTCGACGAGCAGCGGGACGATGTCCTCCGCGAAGACGGTGTCGACCGTCAGCAGGTAGGACGGGACGACCTTCTTGCCGTTGTCGTACGTCTCGGTGTCGTTGGCCTCGGGCTTCTCGCCCTTGACGAACGCCTCGGCGACCTTGACGGACTGGTCGGCGAGCTTGCGCGTGTCCTTGAAGATCGTCGAGGACTGCACGCCGTCGTTGATGAGCTTGACCGACGCGATCTCGGCGTCCTGGCCGGTGACGATCGGCAGGCCGGCCTCGATGGTCGGGCCCTGGCCGACGCCCTGGAGCGCCGTGATGATGCCGCGCGAGATGCCGTCGAACGGCGACAGCACGCCCGAGAGCGTCGAGCCGTCGGAGTACGTGGAGGTGAGCAGGTCCTCCATGCGCTTCTGGGCGGCCTCCTGCGACCAGCGCAGCGTCGCGACGGTGTCGAAGTCCGTCTGGCCCGACTTCACGACGAGCGTGCCGTTGTCGATGTAGGGCTGCAGCACGGACATCGCGCCGTCGAAGAAGAACCCGGCGTTGTTGTCGTCGGGCGAGCCGG
The DNA here is from genome assembly GCF_000986825.1 of Cellulomonas sp. FA1. Lineage (NCBI taxonomy): Bacteria > Bacillati > Actinomycetota > Actinomycetes > Micrococcales > Cellulomonadaceae > Cellulomonas > Cellulomonas sp. FA1. The sequence continues at coordinate 1,718,895 of NZ_LBMY01000001.1, forward strand.
CGAACAGCTCGATGTTGAGCGGGCCCTGCACGCCCTGGACCGCGACGCCCGAGGCGTCGATGAGGCCCATGCCCTGCAGCAGCGCGGTGCCCTGCGCGACGCCGACCGCGAAGTTGTCGAACGTGACGTAGAAGTCGACGTTCTCGCTGTCGCGGATGAGGCGGTCGTACGCGATGACCGGGATGTTCTGCGCGGCGGCGCTCTCGAGCTGGCTCGTGAGGGCGGTGCCGTCGATCGACGCGATGATGAGGACGTCGGCGCCGCTCGTGATCATCTGGTCGATCTGCTGGGTCTGGGTCGGGATGTCGTCGCCCGCGTACTGCAAGTTGACCTTGTAGCCCAGGTCCTCGAGACCCTGCTTGACGGCCTTGCCGTCGGCGATCCAGCGCTCGGAGGTCTCGGTCGGCATCGCGACGCCGATCGTGATGTCGCTCGGGTCGGCGCCGCCGCCGGCGCCCTCGGTGCTGCCGCCGCCGGCGCCGGCACCGCCGCCGCCGCAGGCGGCGAGGCCGAGCGCGAGCGCTCCGGCCGCCGCCACCATGGTGAACTTGCGTCGCATCGTGTGCTCCTTCTCGTCGTCGAGAGGTTCCCGGTCCCGAAGCCCTTCGGGGACGGACGCGGCTGCTGTGCCGGCCCGACCGGATGTACCCGGCTGCCTCGGACGCGACGGGGGTCGTCCTCGTCCCGGTGCAGCGGGACAACCATGCTTAAGTTCGGAACCCGAAGTCAACCGCGAACGATGCCTTCTCGGTCACGAACTCATCACAACTTCCGGACGCTCGTCCGACCGGGCGATCTGGGAGCGCGACCACGCGCGAGGTCGCCGCACGGCCGACCCGCCCCCGCCCCGACGTACGGCGTCCGCGACCGTTCGGGTCCCGCACCCAGGCGTCTGGGCGGCCCGTGCGACGACGCACCGGCCGCGCGACGTGGCGCGTGGGCGCGCACGGCCCGCCGGCCCGGCCACCTCAGGAGGGCAGCGGCACCCGGCGCGCACCGGGTGCGCGCGACACCCCCGTGATGGCGGCGATGATCTGCTCGTACGCCGTCGACCGCGCGTCGAACGACCCGTTGTTGCGGCCGTGCCGCAGCACCTCGACACGGTCCGCGACCGACCGCACGTCGGTCATGTTGTGGCTGATGAGGACCACCGCGAGCCCCAGGTCGCGCAGCCCCTCGATGTGCACGAGGACCTCGGCCGTCTGCGCGACCGACAGCGACGCGGTCGGCTCGTCGAGCACGACGATGCGCGGCGAGCCGATGAGCGTACGCGCGATCGCGACCGCCTGGCGCTGCCCCGCGGACAGCTGCGCGAGCGGCACCCGCACCGTCGGGATACGGCTCGTCAGGTCCCGCAGGATCTGGCGCGCGACCTGCTCCATGCGCTCGTCGTCGCGCCGGCCCCGCGCGTCGCGCAGCTCCCGCCCCAGGAACAGGTTCGACGTCACGTCGAGGTTGTCGCACAGCGCGAGGTCCTGGAAGACGGTCGCGACGCCCAGCGCGTGCGCCGCCGCCGGCGTCGGGATCGTCACCGGCCGCCCGTCGACCTCGATGAGGCCCGTGTCGGGCGTCAGGACCCCGGCGACCATCTTGGCGAGCGTCGACTTGCCGGCCGCGTTGTCGCCGACCAGCGCCACGACCTCGCCGCGGTGCACGTCGAGGTCGACGCCGACGAGCGCCTCGACGCCGCCGAACCGCTTGCTGATCCCGCGCATCGCCAGCAGCGGGACCCCCGTCGTCTCGGTCATCGTCGACCCCGTCCGCTCTGCGTGCGCCCGCACCGCGTGCGTCCGCCGCGCACCACCGTGCCCCGTGCAGTGAAGCCCCCCGCCCCGCACCGGTCAACCCCGACCATCGACCCGCCCGTCCCGCGCCCCCGCGACCTCGTCGCCCGGCGCACCCGTGTCCTCGTCGTCCTGCGCGCCGCCCACCGGCGCGTCGTCGTCCGCGCGCACCGGCACGTCGGCCGAGCGCAGCGCCATCACCAGGGCACCCATCACCTCGGCGCGCTGACCCAGCGCCGCCGGCACGACCTCGAGCGGTGCGACCTGGTTGAGCAGCACGCGCCGCTGCACGGCCTCCCGCAGCGGGCCCAGCAGCACGTCGCCCGTCTCCGCCAGCTCGCCCCCGACCACGACGCACTGCGGGTTCATGCTCGTGCCCAGGCCCGCCAGCACCGCCCCGATCACGGCACCCGCGTCCGCCACGACGCGCGACGACCCCGGCTCGCCGGCGCGGGCCCGCGCGACGACGTCACGCAGCGCGAGCGACCCGTGCGACGCCCGCAGCGGCTCGACCAGCGCGGTCGCGCCCACCACGGTGTCGAGGCAGCCGCGCGCGCCGCACCGGCAGATGTGGCCCGTCGGGTCGACCTGCACGTGCCCGATCTCCCCCGCGGTGCCCGCGAACCCGCGGTGCACCTGGCCGCCCAGCACGATGCCCGCGCCGACGCCGTACGACGCACGCACGTACACCGCGTCGCGGTAGCCCCGGGCCGCCCCCAGCGTGGACTCCGCGAGCGCCCCGAGGTTCGCGTCGTTGTCGACCAGCACGGGGCGCCCGAGGCGCTCGGTGAGCACCTGCGCGAGGTGCTCCCCCTCCCACCCGCGCAGCAGGCCCGGCACCGAGACCATGCCCGTGCCGACGTCCACGGGCGCGGGCACGCCCAGGCCGACGGCGACGACGTCCTCGAGGTCCGAGCCGATGCGCTCGAGCAGGTCCATGACGAGCAGCGCGCCGCGGTCGAGCGTCGTGTCCGAGGGGTGCTCGAACGGCAGCGGCAGCGTCTGCTCGGCCACGACCTCGTGCGCGAAGTCCCCCAGCACGACGCGCAGGTGCCGGTGGCCCACCTGGATGCCGACCGCGAGCCCGACGCGCCGCGCGAGCGTGACGAGCTGCGCGCGGCGCCCGCTGCGCGTCGTGACGGCGGTGTCGACGATGCCCGCCGCGAGCAGCTCGCGGACGATCGTCGACACCGTCGCCTGCGACAGCCCGGTGGCGGCGGCGAGCTCGACCTGCGTGAGCCCGCCGTACCGCTGCACGGTGCCGACGACGAGCGCCTTGTTGGCCTCGCGCAGCGCGGTCTGCGAGCCCGCCGCACCCGCTCGCCTGCTCACGAGGGCAACCTACCGGCGCCCACGCCCGTCACGGACGCACGTCCGGTTCTACTGCGTGCCCGCGCGCCGCTTGTTGAGCAGGTCGAACGCGACCGCGAGCAGCAGCACGAAGCCCTTGATGGCCATCTGCCACGCGGGGTCGACGGAGAGGATCGACAGGCCCATGTTGAGCACGCCCATGATGAGCGCGCCGACGATCGCGCCGGACACGCGCCCGATGCCGCCCGTCACCGCCGCACCGCCGATGAAGCACGCGGCGATCGCGTCGAGCTCGAAGTTCTGCCCGGCCGCCGCGATGGCCGCGCCCGCCCGGGCCGTCGTGACGATCGCCGCGACGCCCGCGAGCAGGCCCATGTTGACGAAGATCCAGAAGTCCACGCGCCGCGTGCTGACGCCCGACAGCGCGGCCGCCGCCCGGTTGCCGCCGATCGCGTAGATGTGCCGGCCGAAGACCGTGCGCCCCATGAGGAACGAGTACGCGACGACGAGCACGCCGACGACGACGAGCACGATGGGCGTGCCGCCGGCCGAGAACGACAGGATCACCGTGAGGATCCCGATGCCGACCGCGATCGCGGCGATCTTCGCGAGGAACAGGCCGAACGCCTCGACGTGCAGGTCGTGCTTGCGCAGCGAGCGGCGCGCACGCACCTGGGTGAGCACGATCGCGGCGACCGCGAGCGCACCGATGACGAGCGTGACGACGTCCATGTTGGCGACGAACCCGAGCACGTTGGGCAGCGAGCCCTTCGAGATCCGGATGAACGCGGGCGGCAGGCCCGCGAGCGTCTCGCCGACGATCACGAGCGCGAGGCCCCGGAACACGAGCATGCCCGCGAGCGTGACGATGAACGCGGGGATCCCGACGTACGCGACCCAGAACCCCTGCCACGCGCCGACCAGCGCGCCGACTGCGAGGCCCACGAGCACGGCGGCGATCCACGGCAGGCCGATCGGGTCGCGCATGGTCACGGCCACCACGCCGCCGACGAACGCCACGACCGACCCGACCGACAGGTCGATGTGCCCGGCCACGATGACCATGACCATGCCGATCGCGAGGATCATGACGTACGCGTTCTGCTGGAACAGCGCCGCGACGTTGTTGGCGAGCAGCAGCTTGCCGTCGGTGAGCACCTGGAACAGCAGGACGATGACGACGAGCGCGCCGAAGATCCCGTACTGGCGCGCGTTGCCGCCCAGGCCCTGCAGCCGCTGCCCGAGCGACACGCGGGGCGCACCCGGCGGCGTCGGGGACGGAACGTTGACGTCGGTCGTGGTGCTCATCGGGCGATCCCGTCCTTGTCCATCGTCATGAAGTGCATGAGGTGCTCCTGGGTCGCGTCGGCGCGGGCCACCTCGCCCGTGACGCGACCCTGGCTGAGCGCGTAGATGCGGTCGCAGACGCCGAGGAGCTCGGGCAGCTCGGAGGAGATGACGAGCACGCCCTTGCCCGCGTCCGCGAGGCTGTTGATGATCGTGTAGATCTCGTACTTGGCGCCGACGTCGATGCCGCGCGTCGGCTCGTCGAGGATCAGCACGTCCGGGTCGGCGTAGAGCCACTTGGCGAGCACGACCTTCTGCTGGTTGCCGCCCGAGAGCTTGCCGACGACGGAGGCGACGGTCGGCGTCTTGATGTTGAGCTCCTTGCGGTAGCGCTCGGCGACGGTCGACTCGGCCTCGCGGTCGACGACGCCGCGGCGTGCGAGCTTGCCCAGCGCGGCGGCCGACACGTTGTGCTGCACGGTGTCGATGAGGTTGAGCCCGAACCGCTTGCGGTCCTCGGTCGCGTAGGCGATGCCGTGCGCGATGGCCTGCTGCACGGTCGCGAGCGTGATCTCGTGGCCGTCCTTGTAGACGCGCCCGGAGATCCGGGTGCCGTACGAGCGCCCGAACACGCTCATCGCGAGCTCGGTGCGCCCCGCGCCCATGAGCCCCGCGAGCCCGACGATCTCGCCCCGTCGCACGGTGAGGCTGGCCCGGTCGACGACCTTGCGGGCCTGGTCGACGGGGTGGTGCACGGTCCAGTCCTCGATCCGCAGGACCTCCTCGCCGATGCTCGGCGTGTGGTCGGGGAAGCGGTGGTCGAGCGGCCTGCCGACCATGCCGCGGATGATGCGCTCCTCGGTGACGGCGTCGGTGCCGTGCATGTCGAGCGACTCGATGGTGCGCCCGTCGCGGACGATCGTGGTGGTGTCGGCGATGGCCTCGATCTCGTTGAGCTTGTGGCTGATGATGATCGAGGTGATGCCCTCGTCGCGCAGGCCGCGGATGAGGCCGAGCAGGTGCGCCGAGTCCTCGTCGTTGAGCGCCGCGGTGGGCTCGTCGAGGATGAGCAGGCGCACCTCCTTCGACAGCGCCTTCGCGATCTCGACGAGCTGCTGCTTGCCGACGCCGATGTCGCTGACACGCGTGTCGGGACGCTCGGCCAGCCCGACGCGCGCGAGGAGCCTGGCTGCCTCGGCGTTCGTGCGGTTCCAGTCCACGACGCCGCGCTCGGCGCGCTCGTTGCCGAGGAAGATGTTCTCGGCGATCGACAGGAACGGCGACAGCGCGAGCTCCTGGTGGATGATGACGACGCCCTGGCGCTCGGAGTCGCGGATGCCGCGGAACTCCTGCACCTCGCCGTCGAGGACGATCTCGCCCTCGTACGTGCCGTGCGGGTAGATGCCCGACAGCACCTTCATGAGCGTCGACTTGCCCGCGCCGTTCTCGCCGCAGATCGCGTGGATCTCGCCGCGGCGGACGGACAGGGTGACGTCCGCGAGCGCCTTCACGCCGGGGAACGTCTTGGTGATGCCGCGCATCTCGAGGATGTGCTCGGTGTCCATGGGTCCTCGCTGGGTCGTCCGGGCGGTGCCGGCCGCGCGACCGGACGGGTCGCGCGGCCGGCGGTGGTTCACAGGCCGAGGTCGGCGGCCGTGTAGAAGCCCGAGTCGACGAGCACCTGGACGTTGTCCGGCGTGATGACCTGCGGCGGCAGGAGGTAGGTCGGGACGACCTTCTCGCCGTTGTCGTAGGTCTTCTCGTCGTTGACCTCGACGGTCTCGCCCTTGACGATCTGGTCGACCATCTTCGCGACCTGGTCGCCGAGGGCGCGGGTGTCCTTCCACACCGACATCGACTGCTTGCCGGCGATCATGTTGAGGACGTTGGCCTTGTCGGCGTCCTGACCCGTAAGGACCGGGTAGTCCGGACCGGGCGCGTAGCCGGCGCCCTCGAGCGCCTGCGCGATGCCCAGCGCGAGGGAGTCGTTGGGCGACAGGACGACGTTCACCTTGGTGCCGCCCGAGTAGAACGAGTTGAGGCGGTTCTCCATCTCGGACTGCGCGGTGTCCGAGCTCCAGCCCTGGACGCCGATCGAGGCCCAGTCGTCGTCGGACGCGGGCGCCTTGCCCGACGGCACGACGAGCTGGCCCTTGTCGACGTACGGCTTGAGGACGTCCCACGCACCCGCGAAGAAGAACTTCGCGTTGTTGTCGTCGGGCGACCCGGCGAAGGGCTCGAGGTTGAACGGCCCCGCACCCGTGTCGAGCTTGAGCGCGTCGACGATGAACTCGCCCTGCATCTTGCCGACGCCGTAGTTGTCGAACGTCGCGTAGTAGTCGACGTTCGGGGTGTCGTTGATGAGGCGGTCGTAGGCGATGACCTTGATGCCCTGGTCGGCCGCCTGCTGCAGCGTCGGCGCGAGCGCCGTGCCGTCGATGGACGCGATGACGAGGATGTCCGCGCCCTGGTTGATCATGTTCTCGATCTGGGTGATCTGCTGGTCGACCTTGTTGTCGGCGTACTGCAGGCTCGTCTCGTAGCCGGCGTCCTTGAGGAGCTCCTCGAGGTGGGCGCCGTCACGGTTCCAGCGCTCGAGGCTCTTGGTGGGCATCGCGATGCCGACCGTCGTGTCCTCGGTGCTGCCCGACGCGCCGTCGGTCGCCCCGCCGCCGGAGCCCGTGTCGCGCTCGGAGCTGCACGCGGCCAGGGACCCTGCGAGCAGGCCCGCGGCGAGCACCGCGACCGCCGTCTTCTTCCATGCCAGTGACATCGTCGTCGCTCCCTCGTGTGCGCCGCTGCTGCGGCCGGGACGTCCGTCGTCCGGGCCACCCGGGGTCGGCGTCGCTGCCGAGGAGCCGGGTGCGGCTTCGCGTTGCATTCAAGACCTGAAGGCTTGGAGCAGGCAAGAGCCGTGACCAATCCGTGTCCTGACGTCACCCGCGCGCTCGACACCGCACCGAGTCCGTTCGAAACGGGCATGACCCCCGACGACGACGCCCCGTGCCTTCGACCGCCGAAGGCACGAGGCGTCGCGCTCACGCACGCGCAGGTCAGCGGCACACCCCGGGGAACCACCGCCCCAGCAGTCCGCACACCAGGTCCCGCCACGGGTCGGGGCGCGGCGTCGCCGCCCGCTGCTCGACGAGCACCGCGACCGTCCGGGCCGGCACCGTGACCGTCCCCGTGCCGCGGTCGTACGCGGTCGTCCGCACCACCGGGTCGGCCCCCGCGGCCTGCACGGGCGACAGCACGTACCGCCTCCCGGCGAGCGCGTCGACCCGCTGCGTCGTCGGCTCGTCCGACGCGTTGACGACCACGAGCAGGCCGTCGAGCCGCGCGTCGACGTCGGTGCGCCAGCGGCGCGTCCCCGCGTCCCAGCCCGGCCGGTCGTCGACGTGCATGACCACGACGCCCGGGGTGGCGTCGGGGCCCGCGCCCGGGAACGTCACCTTGCGCTCGATCAGGTCGGGGTCGCCGAGCCGGAACAGCCGCGTGGACGCGCGCAGCTCGAGCAGCTCGGCCGACGCCGCGCGCGCCGCCGCGACGTCGGCGGGGGTCGGCACGAGCGCGGGGTCGGCCAGCAGCGGCCGCTGGAACGGCCACTTCGCCTCGTTGTCCGCCGCCGGCGGCAGCCCGCGCCCGAACCCGTTGGTGCGGCCCGACCAGTCCAGCACGTTGAACCAGTCCCCCGAGTCGTACGAGTTCCTGTCGAGCGACTTGCTGCGCAGCAGGTCCGCGCCGGCGTGCCAGAACGACGGGGTCTGCGCGAGCGTCGTCGTCGCGAGCGAGACCGTGTTCATGCGGACGCGGTCGGCCATCGGGGTGCCCTGCGGGAGCTTGAGGTAGAGGTTGTCGAACAGGGTCTCGTTGTCGTGCGCGTCGACGTACGTGACGACCTCCTCCGGGGAGTCGGCGTACCCGGCCGGCTGCCCGTTGTAGTCGACCTGGTCGCCGCGCCTGACGGTGCCGTCGCTCGTCAGCAGCTCGAACGACCGCAGGTTGCCGGCCATGCCCAGGCGCACGAGGTCCGCCTGGTGCCGCACGCGCGCGAGCTGCTCGGCCTCGGTGCCGTTCACGGGCGCCCCGTTGGGGTCGGTGAACGCACCGGAGCCGAAGCCCTGCACGCGCGGGTCCTCGTCGAACGGCCCGCCGCCGCGCACGGCGTCGCGCAGCCGGTCCGAGAACGTGCCGATGCCCGTGCCGCCCAGCTGACCCTGCGTGGCCTGCTCGAAGAGCCGGTCGTCGGCCACCTCGCCGAAGTTCCAGCCCTCGCCGTACAGGTAGACCTTGCGCCCGTCGACGCCGTCGGTGCGCGGGCGCAGCCGGTCGAGCGCGTCGCGCACGGCCTCCATGGTCTGCCGCGAGTGGTGGCCCATGAGGTCGAACCGGAAGCCGTCGACCTTGTAGTCCCGCGCCCAGGTGACGACCGAGTCGACCATCATCTTCTCGGCCATCGCGTGCTCGGTCGCGACGTTCTGGCAGCACGTCGAGGTCTCGACCTTCCCGGTCGCGTCGAGCCGGTGGTAGTACCCCGGCACGACGCGGTCGAGCACGCTCTTCGGGTCCTGCCCGCTCGCCGCGGTGTGGTTGAACACCTGGTCGAGCACGACCTGCAGCCCGTCGGCGTGCAGCGCCCCGACCATGGTGCGGAACTCGGCGACCCGCGCGCCGCCCACCGCGTCGACCGCGTAGGAGCCCTCCGGCACGGTCCAGTGCCACGGGTCGTAGCCCCAGTTGAACGCGTCCTGCCCCGCGACGGCGGTCACGCACGCCTGCTGCTCGGGCGAGTCCGGCGGGAGCGCGGCGAGGTCGCACGCGGGAGCCGCCTGCGCCGACCGGTCCTCCTCGATCGACGCGATGTCGAACGTCGGCAGCAGGTGGACCGTGGTCAGCCCCGCGTCGGCGAGCGCGCGCAGGTGGTCGCGGCCGTCGCTGCGGGGCACCGCGAACGCGCCGTACGTGCCACGCAGCGCCGCCGGCACCGTGGTGTCCGAGACGGAGAAGTCCCGCACGTGCAGCTCGTAGATCGTCTGGTCGACGGGACGCACGACCGGCTGGGGCGTGCGCTCCCACTGGCGCGGCCGGTAGCGGGCGTCGTCGAGGTCGACGAGCACGCCGTGCGTCGAGTTCAGCGTGAGCGCGACGGCGTACGGGTCGGTCACGCGGTTCACCTCGACCTTCCCCGTGGTGGGCGCGTAGACCGTGACCTCCCAGAGGTACGCCGCGCCGGCCCAGGCCTTCGCGCCGGCGACGGTCCAGCTGCCGTCGGGTTGCCGCTGCGCGGCGGTCCGCACGGGCTCGCGGGACGTGTCGAGCGCACCGCGCCGGTCGGCGGGCCACACCAGCACGGCGACGTCCTGCGCGGTGGGGGCCCAGAGCGCGAGGTGCGGCGCGTCCTTCACCCACGTCGCGCCGAACGTACGCTTGGCTGCCTTCGTGCTGTACAGGTCGTCGAGCACGCCCGGCACCTGCACGCCCGTGACCGCCTGTGCGACGTCGTCCGCGTCCGCCTGCCGCACCAGCAGCTCGCCGGTGAGCAGCCGCTCGACCGTGGCGCGGTCGGACGGCACGCGCAGCGCGACGTACCCGTCGAGGGCCGGGAACCGCTCGACCTGCGCCGCGGTGAGCCCACCGGCGACGACCTCGAGCGCGACCTCCTCACCGCCCGTCACCCGCCCGTCCACCACCTCGAGCGCCCCCTCGGGCGACCCGTGCAGCGTGAACCGCAGCGCCGACGCGTCGGTGCCGCTCGCGACCAGGCCCGCGGGCCACGCGAGCGTGCGGGCGTCGACCCAGTGCGCCTGCGCCTGCCCCGTACCGGGCAGCGGCGGGTCGGTGACCTGCACCGTCAGCACGTGCGTGGTGAGGTCGTAGACGAACGTCACGGGCCGGCCGCCGGGTGCCGCGAACGCGACGTTCGCGCCGTCGCGGACGCCGTCGGCGCCGTAGTTCTCGGCCCACGACAGGCCGTGCGCGACCTTGAGCTCGTACGTGCCCGCCGCCAGGTCGGGCAGCGTCAGCGCGGCGGTCCCGTCGCCGTCGCCGTCGACCAGGGCGGTCGCCAGGCACGCGGGGTCCCAGTCGGCCGCGCAGCCCGCCTCGCTCTGGTACGACCCCGGCAGCGTGAGCAGCGGACCCTGCGCCGAGGACGTCACCTGGTGCGTGGTCGCGTCGTACACGAACGTCACCTGCTGCGGCGCGTCGCCGGCCACGGTGTACGTGACGTTGGCGCCGCCGGGTGCGCCGCCCGCGCCGTAGTTCTCGTCCCACGTGCCACCCACGGCGACCTTGTACTCGTACGACCCCGGCGGGACCGTGAACGTCCCGGAGTAGACGACCCCGTTGGTCGACGTGAGGCGCGCCACCTCGCAGCCCGGCTGCCAGTCCCCCGGGCACCCCATCGCGGCGTTGTGGCTGCCGGGCACCGTGACGAGCGTGCCGCCCGGCGCCGGCGGCGGCTCGACGCCGTCGACGGCCACGCCGACGCTCGCGTACGTCGACGCGGCGCTGCGGTGGCCGGTCACGTCCTGGCGCACCGCGCGGTACTCGACGAGCGTGCCGGGCTCCAGGTCGCGCACGTCGTGGAACACCCGGGGCGTCGTGGTCTCGGCGGTGCCGAGCGGCGTCCACGCGTCGTCGCCGACCACGCGGTAGGCGAAGGACGTCGTGGCGAACGCGTCGTCGTCGACGTCCGCGACCACGGGGGCCAGCCCCTCGAGCGCCGCGCCCGCGCCCGGCGCCGCCAGCGTGAGGCCGTCGTCGCCCGCCGCCACCGGGCCGTCGGCCCGCAGCACGACCGCGCCGAACGCGGGCACCGTCACGGCGACGGTCCCGGTGGCGTCGGCGGTGGTGGCGGCGCCCGGCACCGTGCCGGCGCCCGAGGTCGCGAGCAGAGGAGTGAACGTCGCACCCGGCGTCAGGCTGTCGACAGCGACGTCGGCCGGCGTCGCCGCGTTGTTGAGCGCGACGAGGTGCTCGACGCCGTCGTCGCCGACGCGCGAGAACGCGTACACCGACCCGGCGGCGTACCGCTCGACCTGCGCGCCGGAGGTCAGCGCGGGCGTCCGCGCGCGCAGCTCCGCGAGCGTCGCGATCTGCCGGTACAACGGCGTGTCCGTCGCGTACCGGTCGACCGAGCCGGCGGGCGCGCCGTCGAGCAGCGCCTGGTCCGCGTACTCGTCCACCTGGGTCGCGAACAGCGACTGCCGCGCGTCCTTGTCCTTGCCCCCGAGCGTCCCGTCGCCGACGAACCCCTGCTCGTCGCCGTAGTAGACGACCGGCTGCCCGCGCGTCAGGTACATGAGGGCGTGCGCGAGGCCCGAGCGCGCCTGCGCGTCGCCCGCGTCCTTCACGGCGTACCCGATGCGACCCATGTCGTGGTTGCCGAGGAACGTCGGGAGCGCCTGCGCGCTGCTCGTCGGCGTCGTGTACAGGTCGTCGCCCGCGAACAGGCCCTGCAGGCCCGCCGCCGAGAAGCCCTTGGCGTAGCCCGCCGCTGCGGCCTGGAACGAGAAGTCGAGCACGGCGTCCATGTCGGTCTCGCGCACGTACGGCGCGGTGAGCGCCGGGTCCGCGTCGTACACCTCGCCGAACATGAAGAAGTCCGGGTTGCCGACCGCGGCCGCGTGCTGCGCGATCGCCGTGGTGAAGACGTCCCAGAACTCGCGGTTCACGTGCTTGACGGTGTCGATGCGGAACCCGTCGATCCCCAGGTCCACCCACGCCTCGTAGACGTCGACGAAGCCCTGCACGACGTCCGGGTGCTCGGTCATGAGGTCGTCGAGGCCGTCGAAGTCGCCGTACGTGACGGACTCCCCCGTCCACGTCGAGTTGCCGCGGTTGTGGTACAGCGTCGGGTCGTTGAGCCAGGCGGGCACCTTGGCCTGGGCGTCGGCCGGGTCGATCACCGGCGTGTACGGGAACGACGTCGCCGGGTCGAGCGCGGGGAAGTCGTCGGTGCCGGCGTACGTCGCGGGGTCGAACGACTCGCCCGCGGCGTCGCGGTAGGGCCGGGTCGCCTGGTCGACGTACCCGTACCCGCCCTCGGCGTAGTCGATGACGTCGGCCGTGTGGTTGGTGATGATGTCGAAGTAGACCTTGATGCCGCGCGCGTGCGCGTCGGCGATCAGCGCCTCGAGCTCGCCGTTGGTGCCCAGGTGCGGGTCGATGCGCGTGAAGTCGGTGACCCAGTAGCCGTGGTACCCCGCCGACGCGTCGGCGCCCGCGCCCTGGACGGGCTTGTTGAGGAACGACGGCGTGAGCCAGATCGCCGTGGTGCCGAGCCCCTCGACGTAGTCGAGCCGCTCGCGCAGGCCCGCGAGGTCGCCGCCGTGGTAGAAGCCCTTGTCGGTGGGGTCGAGGCCGGTGGTCAGCCGGTCGCCGTCGAGACCGCCGGTGTCGTTGCCGGGGTCGCCGTTGGCGAACCGGTCGGTGAGCACGAAGTAGAAGCTCTCCCCCGCACCCGGGTCGCGCACGGGGTCCGCCACGAGGTCGGCGTCGGCGTCCGCGTAGCCCCCCGCGAGGTCCGCGACGACGACGGACGTGCGGTGCGTCGCGTCGTCGTAGGTGAACGTGAGCCGCGCGGGCCCGGCGAGCACGAGCGGCGTGTTCGCGTCGCCGCCGTCGGCGCCGTACGCCGCGTCCCACGTGCCGTCGAGCGCGACCTTCCACTCGTGCGCGCCGCCCGGCACGTCGAACGTCGCCGAGAACCGGCCGGGGACGTCGGTCGGCGCGAGCGCGGTGCTCGCGCAGGCGGGGTCCCAGTCGGCGGCGCACCCGAGCTCGTCCTGCAGGCTGCCGACGAGCGTGACCGCGCCGGCCGCGGCGACGGCGGTCGGTGCGGGCAGCGCGACGACCGCGCCGGTCGCGGCCACGGCCCCGGCGGCGAGGAGGGCGAGCGCACGGCGTGCGGCGCGGGGGCGAGGGGGCGTGGCAGGGCGGCGCCGACCATCGGGACTCCTTCGTCAGGCACGTCGTCGTGCCGTCGGTGGGGGCTGTCCCGGTGACCGTAACCCGTTGCAACAACTTGCAGCAAGGGTTTCGGGCATGCCGCGCGATCCGGACGATCCGCCCGGCCCTGCGACCCGTCGGCCGCCCTCAGGCGTCGAGCAGCTCCGCCACCCGCGCCCCGGCGTCACCCCGCGTCGCGGTGTCGTCCACCTCGACGACCTTGTCCCGGCTGGTCGCGCCCGTCACCAGGGCGACGTGCCGACGCCGCACGCCCAGCGCGTCCGCGAGCGCCGCGAGCGCGGCCTCGGTCGCGGCGCCGTCCACCGCGCGCGCCTGCACCGCGACGACCAGCGCGTCGCCGTACCGACCACCGACGCGCGTGCGCGACGCCCCCGGACGCACCCGGATCGCGACGCGCACGCCCGTCCCGCCGGTCAGACCAGGCCGAGCGCGCGCACGGCCTCGCGCTCCTCCACCAGCTCGGCGACCGACGCGTCGACGCGCTCGCGCGAGAACGCGTCGAGCTCGAGCCCCGGCACGATCGTGTACGCGCCGCCCGCGGCGGTGACCGGGAACGACGAGATCAGCCCCTCGGGCACGCCGTACGAGCCGTCCGACACGACACCGGCGGACGTCCAGTCCCCCTCGGCGGTGCCGTGCACCCACGTGTGCACGTGGTCGATGGCCGCGTTCGCCGCCGACGCGGCCGACGACGCACCGCGCGCCTCGATGATCGCCGCGCCGCGCTTCGCGACGGTCGGGATGAACGTGTCCCGCACCCACGCGTCGTCGCCGACGACCTCGAGCGCGGGTCGCCCGCCGATCGTCGCGTGCGTCAGGTCGGGGTACTGCGTCGCCGAGTGGTTCCCCCAGATCGCGACGCGCCGCATGTCGTCGACCGCCGCACCCGTGCGGTGCCGCAGCTGCGCGAGCGCACGGTTGTGGTCGAGCCGCGTCATCGCCGTGAACCGCTCGGCCGGCACGTCGGGCGCGTGCGCCGCCGCGATGTACGCGTTCGTGTTCGCGGGGTTGCCCACGACCAGGACCCGCACGTCGTCCGCCGCGCCCGCGTTGATCGCGGCGCCCTGCGGCCCGAAGATGCCACCGTTGGCGCTCAGCAGGTCGCCGCGCTCCATGCCCGCGGTCCGCGGCCGCGCACCGACGAGCAGCGCGACGTTCACGCCGTCGAACGCGGCCGTCGCGTCGTCCGTGACGTCGATGCCGTCGAGCAGCGGGAACGCGCAGTCGTCGAGCTCCATCGCGACCCCCTCGGCGGCCTTCACCGCGGGCGGGATCTCCAGCATCCGCAGCCGGACCGGCGTGCCCGGGCCGAGCAGCTGGCCCGACGCGATCCGGAAGGCGAGGGCGTACCCGATCTGACCGGCGGCCCCGGTGACGGTGACGACGGCGGGCGTGGAGACGGACACGGGCGGGCTCCTTCGGTCGACCGACGGGCGGCGCGACGGCTCGACGTCGACGCCTACGACGAACCTACCCGAGCAGCGGGCCGGTCAGGGGTGCACGCCGCACCCAACCCCGCCGACCGCCCGGAGCGTTGACACGATGTGGACGGTCGAGACGCAGGAGGATGTCGGTGACAAGCAGATGGGACGCGCTGCTGGAAGAGGTCGCGCAGCGGCGATGGCCACGCCTGGTGGCGCACGCGGCGCTCGTGTCGGGGTCGCACGCCGACGCACCCGACCTGGTGCAGGACGCACTGGTCAGCACGTTCTCCGGCCGGGCGAGATTCGGCTCCGCCGACCAGGCCGAGGCGTACGTGCGCCGCGCGATCGCGTCACGCGCGGTCGACGCCTCCCGGAGGCGCGCCCGCGACCAGCGCCTGCTGACGCGGGTGTCCTCGTACTCGGAGACCACCACCACCGATGTCGACACGCTGCCGGGTGCGGACGTCGTCCGGGCGCTCGCCGCGCTCGGCGCCCGCGAGCGCGCGTGCATCGTGCTGCGACAGATGGAGGACCTCTCGGTCGCGGAGACCGCCGCGACCCTGGGCCTCAGCGAGGGAGCCGTCAAGCGGTACACGTCCGACGCCGTCCGACGGCTGGGCGCGTTGCTCGCCGCAGCCCCTCCCGACCAGACCCCCGAGACCGCGCACGTCACCCCGACCGCACGCAAGGAGGTGCACCGTGACCGGTGACCTGGGCGACCTCATGTCACGCGCTGCTCACGACATCGAGCACGCGACCCCTGCCCTCTCCGCCGAAGGGCTCGCCCGCGTGCGGTCGAGCGCGCACCGCCGCCGCGTGGCGCGACGGTCGGTGCAGGCCGTCGCGGCGGTCGCCCTCGTGGGCGCCGTCGGTGCAGCTCTGCTCGTCTCGCGCCCGCAGGCCCTCCCCGCGGACCCCACGCCGGCACCGTCCCCGACGGTGTCGGCCGACCCGTCCCCGACGCCCACGCCCACGCCGTCCCCCACGCCCACCGACGTGCCCGCCGGCCCTGCGGAACGTGCGGCCGAGATCGACGACGCGACGGCGCTGGCCCGCCTGGTCGCACCGCGCACGGGCGAGGTCTGGACCGCCGCGACCCGCGTCGACCCCGTCACCCCGCCGCAGGCGGACGCACCGGTCGACTGGTACCTCGTGGGCCACCGCGGCGACGTGCCGATCTACGCCGCGACGCGCGGGACGGACGACGGCGACGCCTTCAGCATCTGGTCGTCGGGTCTCACGGTGGCGCTGTACGAGAAGCAGGGCGACGTCCTGCGCCACATCGCCTGCCCGAGCGCACGGACCGGTGACGCGTGCGGGACGCCGCTCGACGGTGCACCCGCACAGCCGGACACCGAGACGTTCTACGACTCGCTGACCCCGCCGCGCACCGTCGTCCTGCCCGGCGGGTACCCGCTGCGCACCGGGGCGACCTGGGGGACGCCGGGTGCGGTCCCCGGCTCGATGGCCGCGGTCCACTACGGGACGGAGCTCCGCGTGCTCGACGAGCTCGGCGGGGGTCTGCAGGTCGTCGAGCAGGTCCTGAACACCACGCCCGCGGACCACCCCCTGGCCGGCGCCCGCAACGTGACCTTCGGTCTGCGGCTGCCGTACGGGGCGGTCGTCACCCTCCTCCCCGCGGACGTGCCCGGCGGCGACAGCGCCGCCGTCGTCTGGCAGGACGGAGAGCGGCGGGACGGCCCCGGGTCCGCGACGTACGCCCCCGCGGGGCTGCGGTGCAACGGGCCGTCGTTCACGGTGCTGCCCACCCCTCCCGACCGCAGCGCCTGGGTCCCGGGCGGGACCGTCGACGGCCTCACGGTCCACGTCCCCGCCCCGGGACGGCTCGAGCTGGCCGCGCGGGTGTTCGGCTGGCAGCGCGACAGCTCGTACGGCATGGACGAGAACGGGTTGTTCACCGAGGGTGCGGACGCCTACGGATTCGCCTCCGTCGAGGAGCTCCTCGCCAGCAACGCGCTGTTCGCGTTCGAGGGCCCGGGCGGCGCATGGGTCCTGGGTCTGCGGGGCGACGCGGCGAACACCGCCTACGAGTGCGCGTGACCTGAGCGTCACGCGGCACCCGTGCGGAGCCGCCGTCACACGGGCACGGGGCCCTCGTCCGCGACGGACGAGGGCCCCGTGACGTGGGTGCGACGCTCAGGCGAGGCGCGCCGCGAGGTTCTCGTCGAGCGCGGCGAGGAACTCCTCCGTGGTGAGCCACGGCTGGTCCTTGCCGATGAGCAGCGCGAGGTCCTTGGTCATCTTGCCGCTCTCGACGGTCGTGATGACGACGTCCTCGAGCGTCTCGGCGAACTGCGTGACCTCGGGCGTGCCGTCCAGCTTGCCACGGTGCTTGAGGCCACCGGTCCACGCGAAGATCGACGCGATCGGGTTGGTCGACGTCGGCTTGCCCTGCTGGTGCTGGCGGTAGTGACGCGTGACGGTGCCGTGCGCGGCCTCGGCCTCGACGGTCTTGCCGTCGGGGGTCATGAGGACCGACGTCATGAGCCCGAGCGAGCCGAAGCCCTGCGCGACGGTGTCGGACTGCACGTCGCCGTCGTAGTTCTTGCACGCCCAGACGTAGC
This sequence comes from Cellulomonas sp. FA1, assembly GCF_000986825.1. NCBI lineage: Bacteria > Bacillati > Actinomycetota > Actinomycetes > Micrococcales > Cellulomonadaceae > Cellulomonas > Cellulomonas sp. FA1. Next base: position 1,736,259 of record NZ_LBMY01000001.1, read on the forward strand.
CGCCCTCCCACTTCATCGCGGCGGCGACCATGTCGTCGATGAGGCGGTGCTCGTACGTGAGCCCGGCGGCCTCGAACTGGTCCTTGTACTCGGCCTCGAACACCTCGGCGAAGATGTCCTTGAAGGCACCGTCGTACGCCTTGAGGATCGTGTTCTTGGTCGACAGGTACACGGGGTAGCCGCGCTGCAGGCCGTACGCGAACGACGCGCGCGCGAAGTCGCGGATCGACTCGTTGAAGTTGTACATGCCCATCGCGACGCCGCCGGCCTCGGGCATCGTCACGACCTCGAAGCGCTGCGGCTCGGAGCCGTCGGCCGGCTCGAACGTCATCGTGATCTTGCCGGCGCCGGGCACCTTGAAGTTCGTCGACTTGTACTGGTCGCCGTGGGCGTGCCGGCCGATGATGATCGGCTTGTTCCAGCCCGGGACCAGCCGCGGGATGTTGCTGATGATGATCGGCTCGCGGAACACGACGCCGCCGAGGATGTTGCGGATCGTGCCGTTGGGCGAGACCCACATCTTCTTGAGGCCGAACTCCTCGACGCGCGCCTCGTCGGGCGTGATCGTCGCGCACTTGACGCCGACGCCGTGCTCCTTGATGGCGTGCGCCGCGTCGATCGTGACCTGGTCGTCGGTCGCGTCGCGGTTCTCGATCGACAGGTCGTAGTAGCGCAGGTCGATGTCGAGGTACGGGTGGATCAGGCGGTCCTTGATGAACTGCCAGATGATGCGCGTCATCTCGTCGCCGTCGAGCTCGACGACGGGGCCGACGACCTTGATCTTCGCCATGCGCGGGCCTGCCTCCTGTGCCGTGGGTGTGCCGCCCAGGTTACTCGACATCGAGAGATCTCGGTCCGGCGGACCACCTGCCGCCGCACAGGGTCGGCTGGCATGCTGGGCCCTGCGTCACCCGTCCGCGCCATCGACGCCCGCCGGCCGGCCGCTCCGCGGCCCGGCATCCGACGGTGACCCACACACACCGACCGACAGGACCGACATGTCGCAGCAGAAGCCCGAGCCCACCGAGGGCACCCCGGAGCCCGAGGACACCACGGCGGCCGCCGCCGGCACCACCGCGAGCAGCACGCCCGCGCCCCCGGCGCCGGCCGACCCGGCCGAGCCGGTCGTCGTCGTGGTCGAGGAGGACGACGACGCGACGGAGCTCGACGAGGGCGACGCCTACGTGCTGCCCGCCGGCTCCGTCGTGGCCGCCGGCCCCGGCCTGCTGGCGCGGCTCGGCGCCGAGGCCTTCGGCACGTTCCTGCTGGTCCTCGTCGGCCTCGGCGTCGCGCTGTACTCGGCGTTCAGCAACACCGGCGGCGGCCTGGGCGTCGCCCTCGGCTTCGGCATCGCCGCGCTCGCCGGCATCATCGCCGTCGGCCGCGTCTCGGGCGGGCACTTCAACCCGGCCGTGACGTTCGGCGCGTGCCTCGCGGGCCGCACGTCCTTCAAGGACCTGCTCCCCTACTGGCTCGCCCAGGTCGTCGGCGGTGCGCTCGCCGCGGCCGTGCTGTTCCTCACCGTGCCGGCCGCGCTGCCGGGCCTCGTCAGCCAGGGCGCGCAGACGTCGACGCGCACGTTCTTCAGCTCGGTCGCCAACGGCTACGGCGACCACTCGCCCCTCGCGACGCTCTCGGGCGGCCAGGCCGAGTTCGGCCTCGTCGTGGCGCTGCTCGTCGAGGCCGTCGCGACCGCCGTGTTCGTCGGCGTGATCCTCGGCGCGACCGACCGTCGCGCCAACAAGCAGCACGTCCCGTTCGCGGTCGGCCTGGCGCTCGCCGTCCTGCTGCTCGTCGCGACGCCCGTCACGAACGGCTCGCTCAACCCGGCGCGCTCGCTGGCCGCGGCGATCTTCTCCGACGGCTGGGCGCTGTCCCAGGTGTGGCTGTTCTGGGTCGCGCCGCTGCTCGGGGCCGCGATCGCCGCGCTCGTCTACCGCGCGTTCGCTGCCGAGCCGCCGGAGGACTCGCTGTTCGGCGAGGACGAGCTGTACGTCGCCGAGGAGGACGTGCTCGTCGTCGAGCGCTGAGAGCCACCACGCACGAGGGCCCCGGGACGTCCGTCGGACGACCCGGGGCCCTCGTCGTCCGTCCGACGTCCGTCACGCCCTCCACGTGGCGGGCGGCGGGGGCGCGCGTCAGGCGCCCGGCAGCACCGCTGCGAGCGCGACGAGGGCCGCGGCGCACCCGAGCAGGACCGTCACGTCGAGCGCCTTCGAGCGGACCACGACGGCGGCCGGGCCTGGCGACGTGCCCACGGCCCGGACGGCGCCGTAGACGACGAGCAGCGCGGCGAGCACGAGCACACCGACGACCGCGTCCCACGCGAACGCGGCACCCACCGCACCGGCGATGCCGCCGAGCGTCCACCACAACGACCGGTTGCGCCCCGCGGCGAGCGACGCCCGTGCGATCGACCGCGGATCGAGCGCCTGCTCCTCGGGCGGCACCGGGCGCACGTCGGGGTCCACCGGCGCCGCGGACGCGCCGGCTGCCGCGGCGGCCGGGCGCAGACCGGGGTGCTGGTCGACCGACACGCGGGGACGACCGTCTGCCGGCGTCTCGGGCGCGCCGTCGCGCTGCTCCGCACCGCCGGCGCCGGGCCGCGTCGTCCAGGTCGGTGTGCGGAGGTCCGCGCCGGGGATGCGCGCCGCGCTCGACATGCGGCCCCTTTCGTCGTCCACCACCGCGGCCGGCCGGGAGGCCCCGCCGGTCGGCCCCCTGAGCGGACCCGGCGGACGTGCGCGGTGCGGATCAGCGTACCGCTGCGACGCCTCGTTACGGTGACACCGTGACGACCGACGCACCTGCCGCACCGTCCCCCGTCCGCGACGTCCTGGTGGTGGGCGCGGGCCTCGCGGGGCTCCGCACCGTCGCGGCGCTGCGCGAGCACGGGTACGACGGCGTCGTGCGGGTGCTCGGCGCCGAGGGCGTCGCACCGTACGACCGGCCGCCGCTGTCGAAGCACCTGCTGGACCGGACGTCACCGGCCTGGCTCGCCGACGACCTGGGCCACGACCTGCACGCGCTCGCCGACGAGGTCCACCTGGGCAGAGCGGCGCGCGGCCTGCGCCCGCTGGCCGGCGGGGGCGCCGCGGTCGGCACCGACGACGGCGAGCTCGCGGCGTCCTGCGTCGTGCTGGCGACGGGCGCCGCGGCGGTGCGCGTCGCGGGCTGGGACGGCGCCCGCACGCTGCACACGGCCGCCGACGCCGACGCGCTGCGCACCGCGCTCGGCGTGTCGCCGCGCCGGCTCGTGGTGGTCGGCGCCGGGTGGATCGGCGCCGAGGTCGCGGGTGTCACGGCCGCGGCGGGCCACGACGTCACGGTCGTCGAGGCACGCGAGGCGCCGCTCGCGGCCGCGCTCGGTGTCGAGGTCGGCGCGCTCACGGCCCCCTGGTACGCCGCCGCCGGGGTCGACCTGCGCACGTCGGCCGCCGTCGCGTCGCTCGACGCCGCCGGCGTGCGGCTCGCCGACGGCAGCCACCTGCCGGCGGACGTCGTGCTCGTCGCCGTCGGGGCGCGGCCCGCGACCGCGTGGCTCGACGGGGCGCTGCCGCTGCGGGACGGGGCCGTCCCCGTCGACGAGGCGTACCGCGCGCTGGGTCCCGACGGCCCGCTGCCCGGCCTGCTCGCGGTGGGCGACGTCGCGGTGCGGCGCTCGGCGCGGCACGGCTGGGTGCCCGGCGGCCACTGGGACGAGGCGCTGCACGGCCCCGACGTGCTGGTCCGCCACCTGCTCGGCCTGCCGGTCGAGGGACCGGAGCCGGTGCCCTACGTGTTCTCGACCCAGCTGGGGCACGACCTCACGATGTTCGGCCTGCCGGGCCCGGGCGACCGGACGACCGTGCTGGGCGACCCCCGCGACGGTGCGGGCTGGACCGTGCTGTGGTCGCACGACGGCACCGTCACCGGCGCCCTCGTCGTGGACCGTCCGCGCGACGTCGGCGCGGCGCGCCGCCTGTTCGCCCGCGACGGGCTGCCCCACCTCCCGCTGGGGCACGACGCCGCGCCCGCGGCGGACCTGCGCACGCTCGTGCGCGCGACGCCCCCGGCCTGACGCGGGCGAGGCCCCCGCGGGCACGTCCCCCGTCGGCTCGACGCCGCACGGGCCCGACCGCCGTGCGGCCGGGCCCGTGCGGGACGCGGGTCAGTGCGCGAAGTGCCGCGTGCCCGTGAGGTAGAGCGTCACGCCCGCGGCCGCCGCCGCGGCGACGACCTCCTCGTCGCGCACCGAGCCGCCCGGCTGCACGACCGCGCGCACGCCCGCGTCGAGCAGCACCTGCAGCCCGTCGGCGAACGGGAAGAACGCGTCGGACGCCGCGACGGCGCCGCGCGCGCGCTCGACGTCCCCGGCGTTGGCGCGCTCGACGGCGAGCCGGCACGAGTCGACCCGGTTGACCTGCCCCATGCCGACGCCGACGGACGCGCCGTCGTGCGCGAGGAGGATCGCGTTCGACTTCACGGCCCGCACGGCGCGCCACGCGAACACGAGGTCGGCCAGCGTGGCCGCGTCCGCCGCGTCCCCCGCCGCGAGCGTCCACGTGGCCGGGTCGTCGCCGGGCGCGTCGATGCGGTCGACCGACTGCACGAGCAGACCGCCGGACACCGGGCGCAGCTCCACGTGGGTCGCGGGCGGCGCGTCGACCACCAGCAGGCGGATGTTCTTCTTCTGCGTGAGCAGCGCGAGAGCGTCGTCGTCGAACCCGGGGGCCACGACGACCTCGGTGAACACGGGCGCGATCTGCTCGGCGGCCGCGAGCGTGACCCGCCGGTTGGTCGCGATGACGCCCCCGAAGGCCGAGACGGGGTCGCACGCGTGGGCCTTGGCGTGCGCGTCGGCGACGTCCGCGCCCACGGCCACGCCGCACGGGTTGGCGTGCTTGACGACCGCGACCGTGGGCAGGTCGCCGTGGTCGTGCGCGGCCCGCCACGCGGCGTCCGCGTCGACGTAGTTGTTGTAGCTCATGGCCTTGCCGTGCAGCTGTCGCGCCTGCGCCAGCCCCCCGGTCCCCTGGTCCGCCGTGTAGAGGGCGGCCCGCTGGTGCGGGTTCTCGCCGTAGCGCAGCACGTCCGACCGCTCCCAGGTCGCGCCGACCCAGGCCGGGAACCCGGTCGCGACGCCGTCGACCTCGTCGGTGGTCGTCGCGACGTTGCCCATCCAGGACGCGACCGCGACGTCGTAGGTCGCGGTGTGCACGAACGCCTGCGCCGCGAGGCGCGTGCGCTCCGCGAGCGTGAACCCGCCGGCGGCGACGGCCGCGACCACGTCGTCGTAGCGCGCGGGGTCGACGACGACCGCGACGCTCGGGTGGTTCTTCGCGGCGGCGCGCACCATCGACGGCCCGCCGATGTCGATCTGCTCGACGCACGCGTCGACGCCCGCACCCGACGCGACGGTCTGCGTGAACGGGTACAGGTTGACCACGACCAGCTCGAACGCGGCGACGCCCAGCTCGTCGAGCTGCGCGAGGTGCTCGGGGCGACGCGTGTCGGCGAGGATCCCGGCGTGCACGCGCGGGTGCAGGGTCTTGACGCGTCCGTCCAGGCACTCGGGGAAGCCCGTGAGGTCCTCGACGCGCGTCACCGGGACGCCCGCGGCCGCGACGGTCGCGGCCGTCGACCCCGTGGACACGAGCTCGACGCCCGCGGCGTGCAGCGCCGTCGCGAGCTCGACCAGGCCCGTCTTGTCGTAGACGGACAGCAGCGCGCGCCGCAGCGGGCGGCGCGTGGCGTCGGCGGTCGGGTCCGCGACGGGGGCGACGGGGGGCAGGTCGTGCGGCATGGGTGGCACCTTCCTGGGTCGGGCGGCGGTCCGGCAGGACCTTCGACGAACCCCGGCACCCAGGCGGGCGGTGCACTCGGCAGGGTGGTGCTCGGTCGCTCCCCGGTGGTCCTCCACCCTCGCCAGTCACGACCGCGGACGAGTCTACCGGCGCACCGGCGCGTGCGCGTCAGCCGGCGGCCGGGCGGCCCAGGCGCGCGTGCCGGCCGTCCACCGTGAGGCCGTCGCGCGCGATGCGCCCGACGACGTCGACGAGCAGGCGACGCTCGACGACCTTGATGCGCTCGTGCAGCGACGCCTCGTCGTCGTCGTCCGCGACCGCGACGGCCTCCTGCGCGACGACGGGGCCGTCGTCGACGCCCGCGTCCACGACGATCACCGAGCAGCCCGTGACCTTGACGCCGTACGCGAGCGCGTCACGCACGCCGTGCGCACCGGGGAACGACGGCAGCAGCGCGGGGTGCGTGTTGACCGTCCGCCCGCCGAACCGTGCGAGGAACGGCGCGCCCACGAGCTTCATGAACCCGGCCAGCACCACGGTGTCGGGCGAGAACACCGCGACGGCCTCGGTGAGCGCACGGTCCCACGCGTCGCGGCCGGGGAAGTCGCGCAGCGCGACGACGGCGGTCGGGACCCCGGCCTCGCGTGCGCGGTCGAGCGCCGCGACGCCCGGCCGGTCGGACACGACGCCGACGACGCGCGCACCGAAGGCCGGGTCGTCGTGCGCGTCGAGCAGGGCCGCGAGGTTGGAGCCCGTGCCGGACACGAGCACGACGAGGCGGTGCGCGCGGGACACGGCGTGGGCGGGCGGGACGGGACCGGGGCCGGTGCGGGTCACGCGGGTGAACCTACCCCGCCCGCGGGCCGACCGGACCGCACGTCCGGCGCCGCGCGTGCGCGAGAATGACGCCATGGGCAACCCGTGGGCACCGCCGGACCAGTCGCAGCCGCGGGACCAGTCGCCGCCGCCGGCGCCCGGTGCGCCGGGAGGCGCGACGCCCCCGCCCGGCGCCGGGGGCGCGTGGCACCCGGGACACGGGGCACCGCCGCAGCAGCCCGGACCGCAGGGCCCGTACCCCGACCCGCCGGGAGCGCACCCGCAGCACGGCGGCCCCAGCACCCGGGGCAGCACGCCGGGCCGCCGGCCGGGCCGCACCCGGGGCAGCGACCGCCGACCCCGCCCGACCCCGCGGGCGTCGCGCGCGCGACCCGGGCCGCGGTGTGGAGCGCGTGCCTGCTGCTGGCCGGCGTGGTGCTGCTCAGCGCGCCGTACCCGGGCCTGCTGGTCGCCCCCGTCACGGCCGTCGCGAGCCTCGCGTTCGCGATCGTCGCGGTGACGCGCGCGGCCCGCGCGCGCGCACGCGGACCGGTCGTCGCGCTGTCCGTCGTGCTCGTCGTCGCGTCGCTCATGTGGACGTTCCTCAGCGCGCAGTCGCTGCTCTACGTCGACGCCGTGCGCGACCTGCAGCGGTGCAGCGGCGCCGCCCTCACGCAGCAGGCGCAGAGCGCGTGCCAGTCGCAGTTCGACCGGGACGTCCGCGAGCGCATCGGGTCCGTGTTCGGCCTCGGCGGCTGACGACCGCTGCCGCGGGCCGTCGCGGGTCGAGCGGTCGACGGCCCGGCCCACCCTGCTGTCACACGGCCGCGTCGGTGCCGGACGGCGCCGTGCCGCCACGAGAGTCCGTCTCCCCCGTCGCCGCGGCGCCCGCGCGTCGCCGCTCGCGCCCACGACGCACCGCGGCACGCACCTCGGGGTCGAAGGGGACGCTCGTGCACGCGGCCGCGACGCCCGTGCCGGCGGCGGCCAGCAGCGCGACGAGGCCGACGTGCGCCCCGACGTGGGCCATGCGCCCCGGGCCCGCGGCACCGCTCGCGGCCGCCACGAGCAGCGCGACGAGGAACCCGACCGTGACCGCGAGGACCGCGAGCGCGAGCGCGACGTCGCGCGGCCGCGTGGGCGTCGACCAGCGACGCACCGCCAGGCCCGCGAGCAGGCCGACCGCGAGCACGAGCGCGGGCGCGGCCAGCAGCGGCCCGCCGCCCGCGTCGGGCAGCGCCCCGAGCAGCGGCACGGCCGGCAACGGGCCCGCGACCACCTCGGCGGGCGCGAAGCTCGTCCCGGCGCCGACCGCGAACCCGGGGCCGACGACCCACGCGAGCGCCCACACCACGAGGTTCGGCAGGAACGCGAGCTCGCCCACCGCGAGCACGACCCCGCCGACGGCGTCGAGCGAGAGCCCGGCGACGACCTGCGCGACCGCGGCGTGCCCCGCGACGACCCACACGACGCAGACCACCGACGCGAGCAGCACGAGCCCGGCGGTCGCCAGCAGACCCGCGCGCAGGCCCACCGCGACGCCGCCCGGGAGCCGGTCGCGCACCGGTGCGACGAGCCGCGCCCACGGCGGCGCCTCGGGCCGCCGCAGCAGCCCGGCGCCCAGGCCGACGCCGCCGACGAGCACGCCGCCCAGCAGCGCGCGCAGCACACCCCCGCCGTCGGCGCCGGTCACGACCGCGACGAGCACGGCGAGGAGGGTGTACGCCGTGACGCCCGCGAGGGCCGCGCCCCGCGTCGCCTGCCCCGAGCGCCGCGCCGACGCGTAGCACGTGAACACCGCGAGCGCCGTGAGCCCCAGCGGCACGATCGACACGACGGCACCGCCCAGGGTCGCGGGCACGCCGTGCGCGAGCAGCCACAGGTTCGCGGCGACGACGACGGCCCGGGTCCACGCGACGTCGGCGTTGGCCGGGTCGGCCGAGGTCGCGACGAACACCGCGACGGCCGGCAGCGTGACCGCGAGCAGCGACAGAGCGGCACCTTGCAGCGCGGTCAGCGCCCCGACGGCCCAGCGCGGCGCACCGTCGATCGCCGACGTGAAGAACGACGGGCGCGGGTCGTCCTGCAGGACGCGGCGCACGCGTCCCGTGGTCGGGACGGGACCGGTGGAGGTGGGCACCCGACCATGGTCGCCGCTCCCCCGGTCCGGTCGCGGCACCCCGACCCGGCGCGTCGGCGTCCCACCGGCCGGGACGCACGAGACCGGCGAACCGGGGCCTTCCGGGCCCGGTCCGCCGGTCTCGTCGGACGCGTCAGGCGGAGAGGATCTCGCGCGCGAGCGCGGCCGTCTCCGACGGGGTCTTCCCGACCTTCACGCCGGCGGCCTCGAGGGCCTCCTTCTTGGCCTGCGCGGTGCCGGACGAGCCGGACACGATCGCACCGGCGTGGCCCATGGTCTTGCCCTCGGGGGCCGTGAAGCCCGCGACGTAGCCGACGACGGGCTTGGTGACGTTCGCCTGGATGTACGCCGCCGCGCGCTCCTCGGCGTCGCCGCCGATCTCGCCGATCATGACGATGAGGTCGGTGTCGGGGTCGGCCTCGAACGCGGCGAGCGCGTCGATGTGCGTCGTCCCGATGATCGGGTCGCCGCCGATGCCGACGGCCGACGAGAACCCGAAGTCCCGCAGCTCGTACATCATCTGGTAGGTCAGCGTGCCGGACTTCGACACCAGGCCGATGCGGCCGGGGCCGGTGATGTCGGCGGGGATGATGCCGACGTTCGACCTGCCGGGGCTGATGAGGCCCGGGCAGTTGGGGCCGACGAGGCGCACGCCCTTGTCCTGCGCGTACGCGAAGAACTCGGCGGTGTCGGCCACCGGCACGCCCTCGGTGATGATGACGACGAGCGGGACGCCCGCGTCGACGGCCTCGACGACCGCGGCCTTGGTGAAGGCCGGCGGCACGAAGATGACGGACACGTCGGCGCCGGTCTGCGCGACCGCGTCGGCGACGGTGCCGAAGACGGGCACGTCGACCGTGCCGTCGCCGTGCGGGAACGTCACCGACGTGCCGGCCTTGCGCGGGTTCACGCCACCGACCACCTGCGTGCCGGACGCGAGCATGCGGGTCGTGTGCTTCTGGCCCTCCGACCCCGTCATGCCCTGGACGATGACCTTGGACTCCTCGGTGAGGAAGATCGCCATGGTGTGTCTGCTTCTCTCTGGTCGGGGGTCTCAGGCGGTGTGGGCGAGCTCGGCGGCCTTGTCGGCCCCGCCGTCCATCGTGTCGGCGAGCGTCACGAGCGGGTGCGCGGCCTCCGCGAGGATCGCGCGGCCCTCCACCACGTTGTTGCCGTCGAGGCGCACGACGAGCGGCTTGGACGCCTCGTCGCCGAGGATCTCGAGCGCCGCGACGATGCCGTTCGCGACCGCGTCGCACGCCGTGATGCCGCCGAAGACGTTGACGAACACCGACTTCACCTGCGGGTCGGACAGGATGATGTCGAGGCCCGCGGCCATGACCTCCGCGGACGCGCCGCCGCCGATGTCGAGGAAGTTGGCGGGCTTGACCCCGCCGTGCGCCTCACCCGCGTACGCGACGACGTCGAGCGTGCTCATGACGAGCCCGGCGCCGTTGCCGATGATGCCGACCTCGCCGTCGAGCTTGACGTAGTTGAGGTCCTTCTCCTTGGCGCGCGCCTCGAGCGGGTCGGCCGCGGCCGCGTCCTCGAGCTCCGCGTGGTCCGCGTGCCGGAAGTCCGCGTTGGCGTCGAGCGTGACCTTGCCGTCGAGCGCGACGACGTCGCCCTCCTCGGTGAGCACGAGCGGGTTGACCTCGACGAGCGTCGCGTCCTCCTCGCGGTACACGGTCCACAGCTTCTGCAGCACGTCGGCGACCTTCGGCGCGAGCTCGGGGGCGAAGCCCGCGGCGGCGACGATCTCGTCGGCCTTGGCCCGGTCGATGCCCGTGCGCGGGTCGACCGCGACCTTGGCGAGCGCGTCGGGGCGCTCGACCGCGAGCTGCTCGATCTCCATGCCGCCCTCGACCGAGCACATCGCGAGGTAGCGACGCTCGGCGCGGTCGAGCAGCAGCGAGAAGTAGAACTCCTGGGCGATGCGCGCACCGGCCGCGACCATCACACGGTGCACGGTGTGGCCCTTGATGTCCATGCCGAGGATCTCGCCGGCCTTCTCGGCGGCCTCGTCGGCGGACCGGGCGATCTTGACGCCGCCCGCCTTGCCGCGACCGCCCGTCTTCACCTGGGCCTTGACGACGACCACGCCGCCCTCGGGCGGGAGCAGACGCTCCGCCGCCGCGCGGGCCTCGTCGGGCGTCGTGGCGACGATGCCGCCGAGCACGGGCACGCCGTGCTTCTCGAAGATGTCACGTGCCTGGTACTCGAACAGGTCCACCTGGTCCGGTTCCTCTCGTCACCACCGCGGCGGCCCGGTGCGGCCGCGTCGCCGCAGTGATCGTATCGCCGGGACCGAGGTCCCTCGACATCAAGAGACTGTGGGCGGGGTCACGTCGCGCGTGTCGGGGCCGGGTGCGGATCGCGGCGGTGCGGCGGGCACGTCGTCCCGCCGTCGCACGCCCTCGGCGCGTGGCTCCCGCGCCAGGTCCGGGAAGGCCTCCGCCATGAGGATGTCGGTGTCCTTGCCGCGCTGGAAGGCGTCGATCTGCGGCACGAGGCGGCGGAAGTGCTCGCTCGCGCAGTGCTCGTCGAGCGCCTCCTGGTCCGGCCAGGTCTCGACGAACACGAAGTGCCCCGGGTCGTCCCTGTCGACGTACAGGTCGTAGCTGATGTTCCGCGGCTCCTGGCGCGTCAGCACGACGAGCTCGCGGTACAGCGGCATCACCGTGTCGATCGCGGCGACCTCGATGAGGTCCTGGGCGATGACCTTCAGCACGTGGGCCTTCCTGGGGAGACGGAGCCACCGGCCCGTGCGACGCGCGGGGTCAGAGCTTCGTGACGGGTGAGTACCGGAGCAGCAGGCGCTTCGCGCCGTGCGTCCCGAAGTCGATCTTCGCGACGGCGTTCTGGCCGGCGCCCTCGATCGCGATCACGGTGCCGAGCCCGTACGAGTCGTGCGTGACCTTGTCGCCGACGTCGAGGTCGGGCACGTCCCCGCGGGGTGTCGCCGACCCGAACGAGGCACCGGTGCGCGGCAGCGGCTCGCGCCGCTCGGTGCGCACGGGCCCGCCGCCCGCGCCGGACGACCCCCGCTCCGACCACGACGACGACCCGCGACCTGCGGAGCCGAACCCGGAGCCCCAGCCGCCGCGCAGCCGCGACGTCGAGGACTCCCGGCGACGCCAGTCGACGAGCTCGTCGGGGATGTCGTCGAGGAAGCGGCTGGGCGGGAACTCGTTGGGCGTGCCCCACGCCGTCCGCAGCGCGGCGCGCGACACGTACAGCCGCTGCCGCGCGCGCGTCAGCCCGACGTACGCGAGGCGCCGCTCCTCGGCGAGCTGGTCGGGGTCGGCCAGCGACCGCATGTGCGGGAAGGTGCCGTCCTCCATGCCCGTGAGGAACACGACCGGGAACTCCAGCCCCTTGGCGGTGTGCAGCGTCATGAGCGTGACGACGCCCGCGGCCGCCGCGGCGGCCGCCTCCGCCTCGGCGTCGGCACCGTCGGGCGTCGGGATCTGGTCGGAGTCCGCGACGAGCGACACGCGCTCGAGGAAGTCGGTGAGGTCGCCCTCGGGGTCGGACTCCTCGAACTCGGAGGCGACCGCGTGCAGCTCGGCGAGGTTGTCGACGCGCGAGCCGTCCTGCGGGTCGTCGCTGCCGCGCAGGTTCGCGAGGTAGCCGCTGCGGTCGAGCACGGCGCCGAGCACCTGCGCCGGACCGGCGCCCGACGCGGCGAGGTCGCGCAGCCCGTCGAGCATCTCCTGGAACGCCCGCAGGCCGGTCACCGCGCGCGTGCCGAGCCCCGGCACCTCGTCGAGGCGCGCGAGCGCGGCGCCGAACGAGATCCGCTCCCGCTCGGCGAACGCCGCGACCATCGACTCCGAGCGCTCCCCGAGGCCGCGCTTGGGCTCGTTGAGGATGCGTCGCGTGCTGACGTCGTCGTCGGGGTTCGCGACCGCGCGCAGGTAGGCGATCGCGTCCTTGATCTCCTTGCGCTCGTAGAAGCGCGTGCCGCCGACGACCTTGTAGGGCAGGCCGACGCGCACGAGCACCTCCTCGAGCGCGCGGGACTGCGCGTTGGCGCGGTAGAAGATCGCGACGTCACCGGGGCGCACGCCGTCGGAGTCGCCGAGGCGGTCGATCTCCTCGGCCACGAACCGCGCCTCGGCGTGCTCGTCGTCGGCGACGTACGCGACGATCTGCGCGCCCGCGCCCGAGTCGGTCCACAGCCGCTTGGGCTGGCGCCCCGGCACCTTGGACACGACCGCGTTGGCGGCCGAGAGGATGGTCTGCGTCGAGCGGTAGTTCTGCTCGAGCAGGATCGTGGTGGCGTCCGGGTAGTCGGCCTCGAACTCGAGGATGTTGCGGATGGACGCACCACGGAACGCGTAGATCGACTGGTCGGCGTCGCCGACCACCGTGAGCTCGCCGCGCCCCAAGCCCTCCGGCGCGCCGGCGTCGTCCTGCGCGCCGACGTCGTCCTGCGCGCCGACGCCGACGAGCTCGCGGACCAGCACGTACTGCGCGTGGTTGGTGTCCTGGTACTCGTCGACCAGCACGTGCCGGAACCGTCGCCGGTAGTGCTCGGCGACCTGCGGGAACGCCTGCAGCAGGTGCACCGTCCGCATGATGAGGTCGTCGAAGTCGAGCGCGTTCGCCTGCTGCAGGCGCTGCTGGTACCGCGTGTAGACCTGCGCGAGCACGGTGTCGAACTCGTCGGCGCGGCCGCCGCCGTTGCTGGCCGCGAACGCGTCGGGGTCGACCAGCTCGTCCTTGAGCGCCGAGATCTTGTGCCCCAGCGACTTGGCCGGGTACTTCTTCGGGTCGAGCTCGAGCTCGCGCGCGACGAGCGTGAGCAGCCGCTGCGAGTCCGCCTGGTCGTAGATCGAGAAGCTCGTGCGCAGACCGAGCGTCGCGGCCTCGCGCCGCAGGATGCGCACGCACGCCGAGTGGAACGTCGAGACCCACATGCGCTGCGCCGACGGGCCGACGAGCTGCTCGACGCGCTCGCGCATCTCGGCCGCGGCCTTGTTGGTGAACGTGATCGCGAGGATCTCGCCCGCGCGCGCCCGCCGCGTCGCGAGGAGGTGCGCGATGCGGTGCGTGAGCACGCGGGTCTTGCCCGACCCGGCGCCGGCGACGATGAGCAGCGGGCCGCCCGCGTGCAGCACGGCCGCGCGCTGCTGCGGGTTGAGGCCGTCGAGCAGCGCGGCGGCGCGCGCCTCGTCGGCGGCGGTGCGCTCGTCGGCGGTCGCGTCGTCGCCGCGCGGGGGGACGACGAGCGGCAGCCCCGACGACTCGCCCGCGTGCGAGCGGGTGGTGGCGGGGCCGAACAGGGGCAGGGAGTCGAACAGCGACGTCATGGCAGCACCCAGCCTAGGCGCCGCCACCGACACGGCGGGACGGCGCCCGCCGTGCCGGTGCCGGGCACCCGCGCCGGCGTCAGCGCCAGAGCACGGCGATCGCGACGTTGAGCGCCGTCAGACCCGCGATCCCGCCGAGGTAGCCGCGCGTCACGACGTCGGGGCGTCGGCGCCCGACGACCACGAGCGCCGTCACGGCGAGCGCGACCACGAGCTTGACGGCGATCTTCACGTTGTTCGGCTCGTGCCCCGCGACGCCGGACGACGCGAGCCCGACCAGCACGATGCCGGTCACGAGCGCCGTCAGCACGCCGTGGAACGTGCCCGGGTTGAGGGTCACGCCCTTCAACCCGGCGAGCACGCCGCCGAACACCATCGCCCACCCGAGCAGGTGGAGCACCACGAGAGCTCCGTAGACCACGTCCATGCCGCCACCCTAGACGATCTGACACGGTGTCAGATCACCGCGCACGACGCGGTCACGTGAGACGCGCCACGTACCGCACCGGCGGAGCCGCGCGCCGGCTCAGAGCAGCCGGCGCGCCGCCGCCCACCGGGTCAGCTCGTTGCGGTTCGACAGCTGCAGCTTGCGCAGCACCGCCGACACGTGGGTCTCGACCGTCTTCACCGAGATGAACAGCTCCCCCGCGACCTCGCGGTACGTGTACCCGCGCGCGATGAGCCGCATGACCTCGCGCTCGCGCGCCGAGAGCCGGTCGAGCTCGTCGTCGCCCGTCGCGACGTCGCCCGCGGCCGTGCCGAACGCGTCGAGCACGAACCCCGCGAGGCGCGGCGAGAACACCGCGTCGCCGCCCGCGACCCGCAGCACGGCGTCCGACAGCGTCTGCGGGTCGATGTTCTTGGTGACGTACCCGCGCGCGCCGACGCGGATCACCGCGACCACGTCCTCGGACGCGTCGGACACCGACAGCGCGAGGAACCGCGTGCCGGGCACGTCGACGCACCGCCGCACGACCTCGGCGCCGCCACCGCCGTCGCCGCCCGGCAGGTGCACGTCGAGCAGCACCACCGGCGGCGCGAGCTCGTGCACCACCCGCACGGCCTCGTCGACGTCCGACGCCTCCCCCACGACCCGCACGCGCGCGTCGAGCGACGCGCGCACGCCCGCCCGGAACATGTGGTGGTCGTCGACCAGCACCACGTCGACCTGCTCGCTCACGCGCCCCGCTCCTCGTCCTCGTCCGTCCCGGAGCCGCCGCGACCGACCGGCATCGCGAGGTGCACCTCCGTGCCCCGCTCGGGGCTGCTGCTGACGCGCGCGGTCCCGCCGCGCCGCCGTACGCGCCCCATGATGGACTCCCGCACGCCGAACCTGTCGGGACCGACCGCGTCGAGGTCGAAGCCGTCGCCGCGGTCGCGCACGAACACCTCGACCAGCTCGGGCCCCACCTCGAGGTACAGCGACACGGGCGGGCGGCCGTGCACGACCGCGTTGACGAGCGCCTCGCGCGTCGCCTGCAGCAGCGCGAGCGTGTCGGGCTCGGGCACGCGGTCGCCGACGACGACGACGTCGACGGCCACCGCCTCGCCGCTCGGCCCCGACCGCGAGTCCTCGACCTCCGCGACGACCGCGCGCAGCGCCGCGACGAGCGACGTGCCCGGCTCGTGGCGGTCGTCGTACAGCCACTCGCGCAGCTCGCGCTCCTGGGCACGGGCCATGCGCGCGACCTCGACGGGCTCGTCGGCGCGCGCGCGGATCAGCGCGAGCGTCTGCAGCACCGAGTCGTGCAGGTGCGCCGCGATGTCCGCGCGCTCGGCCTCCCGCGCACGTGCCGCACGCTCGTCGCCGAGCTCGCGCACGAGCCGCACCCACCAGGGCGCGAGCACGAGGCCCACGCCCAGCAGCACCGCGAGACCCGCCACCGCCGACTGCACGAGCAGCGCGGGCTCGACGCCCCGCCCGCCCACCTGACCCGCGAGCAGCAGCACGCCGGCCCCCGCGAGCAGCCCGCCGCCGATGAGCCGCAGCACGCTGATGCGACGGCCGTCGCCCCGCGAGCGCTGCACGGCGTCCAGCTGGCTCCACGCCAGCGCCAGGCCCAGCAGCACGACGAGCACGGGCAGCGCCCACGCCGCGTCGATCTGCGCGCCGAGCCGCATCGCGACGAGCACGGCGGCCGCGAGCACGAGGAGCGCGCCGAGCGCGAGCTCGGCCCACGGCACGCGCCGTCCGTCCGCCCGCAGCGGCTGCCGGCGCGCGAGGCGCTGCAGCGTGCTGGGCCGCGCCGCGGCCGCGGCGGCCGCCGGGTCGCCCACGGGGACCGCGAGCCACCAGAACACGTACAGCGCGAGGCCGGTGCCCGCGAACGGCACCAGCAGCACGAGCGCCACGCGCACGACGGCCACGGGGAGCGCGAGGTGCGCGGAGAGCCCGGTCGCGACGCCGGCGAACCAGCGCCCCTGCTCGGGGCGGCGCAGCGGCAGCCGCACGCGCGGCACGGCGGCCGGGCGCGGGGCGCGCCGAACGGGGCGGGGGCGGTGGTCACGCCACGATCGTCACACGCGCGCACCCGCCGGGGCACGCACCGGGACGGAGGTTCAGGGGCCGGCGCCCGGGATCTGGGGGTGCGTCCCAGGGTGCCCTCAGGGGCGGTCCCCGATGTGCCCGGGGTGCCGCGACCGTCAGGATCGAGCCATGGACACGCAGACTCCCGCCGGTGCCGGCACCGGCTCGCCGGGCCCGACGCCCGGCACGGGCCCCCAGCCGGGCGCCACGCCCCCCGCGCCGCCCTCGACGTCGTCGTTCTGGTCGGGCATCCGCCGCTCGGGCCTGCACCGGTCCGACGACCGCTGGGTCGCCGGCGTCGCCGGCGGTCTCGCCGACCGGCTCGGCGTCGACCCCCTGGTCGTGCGTGGCGTCCTCGCGGTGTCGTTCCTGCTCGGCGGCTTCGGCCTCGTGCTGTACGGCGTCGCCTGGGCGCTGCTCCCGGACGCCCGCGACGGTCGCATCCTGTTCGAGCGGCTGCTGGCCGGGGAGACCGACGGCGCGCTGCTCGGGTCGCTGGTCGTGGTCGTGGTCGGGCTCGCGCGCGGCGACGGCTGGTGGTGGTTCTGGGACGGCGGCGGCGCGCTCGCCGGTCTGCTCTGGGCCGTGCTCCTGGTCGGGCTGCTCGTGCTGGTCGTGACGTCGATGCAGCGTCGCGGCCGGGCGCGCGGGCCGTGGCAGCCCACGCCCCCGCCGGGCGGCCCCGCCGCGTCGGGTCCGGCACCCGCGTACGGCACGCCGCCCGCGGCGACCGCCGCACCGACGGCCGGCGCGACGACGCCCGCGGCGGCGTGGTCCGCCCGCACGACGACCCCGCTGCCCCCGACCGGCGCGTACGGCGCCGCCACGCCGCCTGTGCCCCCGGGTCCGCCGGCACCGCCCTACGGCAGCGCCCCCGCGGGTGGCACCCCCGTGCCGCCGCCCGCGCCCCCGCGTCCGCCGCGGCAGCGCCGTCAGGGCCCCGACGCGACCACGGTCGCGACGGTCGTCGGGCTGAGCGTCGTCGCGCTGGGCGCGCTCATGCTGGCCGAGCGCACCGGCACGTTCGACGGCCCCGTGTGGCTCACCGCGGGGGGCGTCTTCCTGGTCCTCGCGGGCCTCGGCCGGATCTCGCTCGGGTTCCGGGGCCGCCGCAGCGGCCTCCTGGGCGTCGCGAGCGTCGTCGCCGCGCTGGTGTGGGTGCCGGGCGCGATCGCCCACCAGTCGGACGACTGGCGCGGCGACTTCCCCGTGGTGTGGCGCACCGACGCCCCCGCGGCGTCGGACGTCACGGTCACGAACCGCAAGGTCGCCGCGAACGGCGTCAGCCTCGGGTTCGGCCAGTCGCGCGTCGACCTCACGGGTCTGCCGATCACGCGGGACACGCTGCACGTGCCGATCTCGATCGGGGCCGGCGACCTCACCGTCGTCGTGCCGACCGACGCGGCGGTGCGCGCCGAGGTGTCGGCGGGCATCGGCAAGGTCTCGTGGCGGCTGGACGACGACTACCACGAGCGCAGCGGCATCGCGCTCGGCGAGGTGGTGTTCGAGGACGCCGCGGCCGAGGCGGGGACGCCCGACCTGGTGCTGGAGATCAGCTCGGGCGTCGGCGAGGTCAAGATCATCGAGGAGGACGCAGCATGAGCACCGACGAGACGCAGCCCCTGGCGGCACCCGCCGACCCCGAGCCGACCGCGCCGGACCCGACGACCGCCGGGTTCGCCCCCGGGGAGACGGCGGCACCGCGGCCGGGCGTGCGGGTCAGCACGGTCGTCGGAGGGCTCATCGGCGTCCTGCTCGGCGTGGGCGTGCTGCTCGTCGCCGCGGGGTACACGATCGACGTCGAGCTCGCGGCGATCGTGCTGCTGATCCTGGCGGGCGTCGGGCTCATCCTCGGCCCGCTCGTGCAGGGGATGCGCCGTGGCCGCGGGGCCCGGGTGCCGCGCTGAACCGCCGCCGGGGCGCACGGTGGAGGGACCGTGCGCCCCGGCGGGACGACCGAAGGCCGGTACCCGTGTCGGGTACCGGCCTTCGTGCGTCTGCCGTGCGGTCCGCTCACCGGACCGCGCGGGGCGCGACCCGTGGAGGGAGCGGGTGCTCAGACGTTCTGGACGACGGGCGCGGCGGTGGTCGCCTCGACCCGGGCGGCGATGCGACGCAGGGTCTCGCCGGTGATGATGAAGACGACGCCGAGGCCGAAGACCAGCAGGGCGACGCCGAACGCGACGACCGAGGTGAACAGCGAGGCCCGCAGGAACGAGCCGTTCATCATGGTCTCGCGGACCGGGTCCTCGCGGTCGAGCTGCGAGTAGGTCTTGCCGCCCGACGCGTCGAGCGCATGGTGGTTGATGATGTCGGCCTGCGCCCACGCCTCCCACGGCGTGTCGACGATCGCGCCGCCGAACGCCGCGGCGTCCTCGGACACGGTGATCTGCTCGGCGCGCAGGTTGCTGGACACGGCGATCCAGGTGCCGGTGCCGGCGACGGCGAAGAGCGCGCCGAACACCATGACGACGATCGCCAGGGCCTTGATGTGGGCGGGCTTGCTCTGCACTGCGGACATGGTCGTTCTCCCCGATCGGCTTGCGGTGTACCCCCACGGTCGGGACCGCATCGCTGCCGGTCCCGGTGAGCGGTCCTGCTCACGTAAGAAAGCGTCGTCGCAGGTCGAGCGGATCCCGTGGGACTCTGGTCCCTCGGGGTACCGCGACGTATCACCCGTGCGGGTGACCCGCCCCTCGACCCCGGACCAAAGGCCCGACGCCCCCCTGGACCTGCGACGATACACGGAAGCGCAGGTCAGCCCGATTTTCCCACCGACTCCGGCGATCGGCACGTCCACGATGCCCGTTCCGCCCGGTGTCCCGCGGACGGAGGACGCGTGCGTCCGCCCCGCTGCCGGGAGGCCCGGGCTCAGCGCGCGGCGAGCCCGGCAGCGCGCGCGTACTGCGCGTCGGCGGCCGCCAGCACGTGCTCCCAGTCGAACGGCGGCCGTGTCGTGCACGCGCGCGTGCGCATCGCGGCGAGCAGCTCGCGGTCGCGTGCGAGCAGCACGACCGCCTCGACCATCTCCGCGTCGTCCGCGACGAGGAAGCCGTCGAGCCCGTCGGTGACGAACTCCCCCACGCCGGTCCCGGCGTGCGCGAGCACCGCGAGCCCCGCCGTGCGCGCCTCGAGCGCGGCGATCCCGAACGCCTCGAGCCGCGCCGGCGCGAGGAAGACGTCGGCGTCGGCGTACGTCTCGCGGACCTGCGCACGCGGCAGGCGGCCGCGCAGGTCCACGACGTCCTGCAGCCCCGCGGCGGCCACGCGGGCGCGCACGGCGTCGCGCGCCGGCCCGTCGCCGACGAGCGTGAGCCGCAGCGCACCGGGCGGCAGCCGTCGCGCGGCCGCGGCGACCACGTCGACCAGCGGCACGGCCCGCTTGCGGGGCGCGAGGCGCATGGTCGCGACCAGGTGCACCGGGCCGTCGTGCACCACGGGCACGTCCGGCGCCGGCGCCCACGCCTCGAGGTCGATCCCGTTCGGCACGACGTCGACCCGCGCGCCGAACAGGGCGCGCACGCGCTCGGCGGCGGCGCCGCTGACGGCGCTCAGCGCCGCCGGGACGTCGCGCCAGCGCGTGCGGGGCACCACGTGGCGGCCGACGTCGGCGAGGCCGTCGAGCATGCAGTGCCACGTGATCGCGGTCGGCAGGCCCAGCGCCGTCGCGACGCGCACGCCGTCGAACGCGAACGGGGACACGACGCCCGCGTGCACGTGCACGGCGTCCGGCCGCAGGTCCCGCAGCGCCGCGCGCGTCAGCCGCGCACCGGTCAGCGGGTTGACGGGCAGGTCGAACGGCAGCCGGGCCCCCAGCCGGTGCACGTGCACGCCGTCCTCGACGTCGACGACGCCGCCGCGCTCACCGCCCTCGCCGAGCGTCGCCGTGAGCACGTGCACGTCGTGCCCCGCGCGGGCCTGGTGACGTGCGAGGTCCCCGACCTGCGTCTCGATGCCGCCCGTGCGCGGCGCGAAGCAGTCCGAGACGTGGACGACCCGCACGCCGGTCAGGCCTCCGCGGGGACGACGGCGTCGATGCGCGCCGCCGCGTCGCGGTGCACGCGGCGCTCGAGCACGAACGACATGACCGGCACGACGCCCGCGAGCGCCATCGTCACGAGCCGCCCGAGCCGCCAGCGCAGCGTCGACCACAGGTCGAAGACCGTGACGAGGTACACGACGTACACCCAGCCGTGCACCATCGCGATGATCCGCGCCGCCTCGGACCGCGGGTCGCCCTCGACGTTGAACCCAGGGACCTGCAGGACGTACTTGAGGACCATCTCGACGCACAGCAGCAGCAGCATCACGCCCGTGACCCACGCCATGACGCGGTAGCGCCGCAGCGAGCCGCGGGCCTTGCGGGCCCACGCGGCCACCTCGGGCGCGGGCGCCGCGGCGGGGGTCGGGACGGGCCGTTCGCCTCGGTGCTCACGCTGGTCCTCTCGTCGTCGCCGGTCACTCCCACTCGATCGTGCCCGGCGGCTTGCTCGTGACGTCGAGCACGACGCGGTTGACCTCGGGCACCTCGTTGGTGATGCGCGTGGAGATCGTCGCGAGCACGTCGTACGGCAGGCGGGTCCAGTCGGCCGTCATGGCGTCCTCCGACGACACGGGGCGCAGCACGATCGGGTGCCCGTAGGTGCGCCCGTCGCCCTGCACGCCGACGGACCGCACGTCGCCCAGCAGCACGACCGGGCACTGCCAGATCTCGCGGTCCAGGCCCGCGCGCGTCAGCTCCTCGCGCGCGATCGCGTCGGCCGCGCGCAGCGTCTCGAGGCGCTCGGCGGTGACCTCGCCGACGATGCGGATCCCCAGGCCGGGGCCGGGGAACGGCTGGCGCCACACGATCGACTCGGGCACGCCCAGCTCGAGGCCGACCGCGCGCACCTCGTCCTTGAACAGCGTGCGCAGCGGCTCGACGAGCGCGAACTGCAGGTCGTCGGGCAGGCCGCCCACGTTGTGGTGCGACTTGATGTTGGCCGCGCCCTCGCCGCCGCCGGACTCCACGACGTCGGGGTACAGCGTGCCCTGGACGAGGAACTTCACGTCCTCGCCGTGCGCGCCGGCGTCCTCGACGACCTCGCGCGCGGCGTCCTCGAAGACGCGGATGAACTCGCGCCCGATGATCTTGCGCTTCGTCTCCGGGTCCGACACGCCCGCGAGCGCCGTGAGGAACCGCTCGCGCGCGTCGACGACCTTGAGCTGCACGCCCGTCGCGGCGACGAAGTCCTGCTCGACCTGCTCGGCCTCGCCGGTGCGCAGCAGCCCGTGGTCGACGAACACGCACGTGAGCTGGTCGCCGACGGCGCGCTGCACGAGCGCGGCCGCCACGGACGAGTCCACGCCGCCCGAGAGCCCGCAGATGACGCGCGCGTCGCCGACCTGGGCGCGGATGCGCTCGACCTGCTCGGCGATGACGTTGCCGGGGTTCCAGTCGGGCGTCAGGCCCGCGCCCCGGTAGAGGAAGTTCTCGAGCGTGTCCTGGCCCAGCGGCGAGTGCTTGACCTCGGGGTGCCACTGCACGCCGTACAGGCGCCGCTCGCGGTCCTCGAACGCCGCGACGGGGCTGCCGGCGCTCGTCGCGAGCACCTCGAAGCCCGCGGGCGCGGCGTGCACCGCGTCGCCGTGGCTCATCCAGACCGTCTGCTGCTCGGGGCTCCCCTCGAGCACGGTCCCGGCGTCGGTGATCTCGACGGCGGTGCCGCCGTACTCGCGCTGGCCGGTCTGCGCGACCGTGCCGCCCAGGGCCTTGGCCATCGCCTGGAAGCCGTAGCAGATGCCCAGCACGGGCACGCCCGCCTGGAACAGCTCGGGCCCCACGAACGGCGCGCCGTCGGCGTAGACCGACGACGGTCCGCCCGACAGGATGATCGCCGCGGGGTCCTTGGCCAGCATCTGCTCGACCGTCGCCGTGTGCGGCACGATCTCGGAGTACACGTTCGCCTCGCGCACGCGGCGCGCGATCAGCTGCGCGTACTGCGCGCCGAAGTCGACGACGAGGACCGGGCGGTGGGCCGTGGACTGGGGGGGCGTCGCGGGCTCGGGGGTCTGCGTCACGCAGCCCAGCCTAGTCGCCCCGCGAGCGGGCTCCGGCGTCGCGTCCGGGACCCGGGCGACCCGGCGCGCGCCCCGGGAGACGCGACCTCAGCCGCCCGCGAGCACCAGCACGAGGCCGCGCACGAGCACGAGCGGGAAGATGACGAGACCCGTCGCCATGGCGCCGACCAGGAAGCCGGGCCGCTCCAGGTCGGGCCGGTCGACGTAGAGGCGGCGGGGGTCGCGCGGGTCCTGGACCACGGGCACCTCCTGCCCCGGCTGGTACTCCCCCGCAGGCAGCTTCTGGTCCGTCAGCACGCCCCCCGGGACGGCGGCCGTGGCGACCACGACCCGGACCGTCGGACGCTCCGTGACAGACCGTCGCTCCATGACGCGGGTCCCACGCACCTCGAGGACGCGCCCCGTGCCGCGCAGCCCGCGCCGGAACACCCGGTGGCGCCGGTACACGTACGAGAACGCGACCGCGAACACCACCAGGAAGAGCACGCCGCCGACGCCCACCAGGGCCGCCGTCGCGAGCGGGCTCAGGGGCTGCACCCCCGTGACCGGGTCCACCCGGTCAGCCGTCGACGCGCACGGTGCGCAGCACCTCGTACGCGACCGAGTCCGCGAGACCGCCGCGCGGGGCCTCGGCCCACACGCCGACGACGCGCGTGCCCGCGGGATCACGCGTGGTCACGTACTCGACGTCGAGCTCGGTGCCGTCGTCGAGCGTGAGCACGCCGCGCACGGCCACGGCGTGCCCGAAGCCCTCCCACGTCAGCGGGACCTGCTCGAGGTCGCTCGCGATGCCCGACGCGCCCAGCTGCGCGAACGCCGTCGCGGCGGCCGCGTCGACGCCGGCGTCGTCGACGTCCTCGTCACGCGTGACCGTGAGGTTCACCTCGGAGCGCGCCGCGCCCTCGCGCTGCAGCACGAGCTGCGTCGTGTCCTCGCCCGACGTGCGCTCGTCGGACGTGAAGTCCGCGGGCACGTCGATCCCGATGCCGTCGACCGTCGAGCGGGACGCGCCGTCGACGCCCTCGAGCGTCGTGATGTCCCACCCCCCGGTCGGTGCCGTGGGCGCCGTGGACGACGAGCCCCCCTCACCCTCGGCCGCGTCCTGCGAGCAGGCCGACAACGTCAGAGCCGCCACCACCGCGACCGCGGCACCCAGCACCCTCATGCAGCGCACCCGCTCCACTCCTTCCAGCCCGTCGGCGTCATGTAGTACGCGTCCGTCGTCTCCGACGACGACGTCGACGCCCCGAGGCTGAACCCTAGGCCACCGACGGCCGGCGCCTTGAGCGAGAGGGCCGCCGCCAGGAGGTCCTGCGAGCTGACGTCGACGAACTGCGCGGTGATGTCACCGCTGCGCCGCGCCTCGTCGAAGATCAGCGGGATCGCCGCCGAGGTCGCCATCGAGGGCTGGCCCGCGACGGCCACGGCGCCGAGGCCCGCGAGCGCCGCCGTCACCTGCGTGCGGTTCCGGTCGGTGACCGCGAAGTCGGCCGTGAGCGTCAGCCCCTTGCCGTAGCCGTCGCCGATCGGGTAGCCGGCGCCGTTGCTCAGCGCGTACGCGCCCTCGGAGGACGCCGCACCGTCGAGCGAGACGTGGTTCAGCTGGCCGTCCGGCCCGACCGTCGCCGCGACGACGAGCTGGACCTGGCCGCTGACCTCGCCGCCCTGGCCCCAGTTCGGGTCGCTGCTGGAGAAGCCCAGCTGGGCGGCCGCCTCGGCGGTCAGCTCGACCTTGGAGTACACGGTGATGTCGCCGGTCTTCGTGTCGATCTTGGTGCCGAGCGCGTTCGAGTAGTCGATCGACGCCGAGCCGCCGGCCACGCCGACCCCGACACCGGCGCCCGCGTTGGCGACCACGCCGCCCTCGGCGTACACCGCGCTCGGGACCGGCGGCACGTACGTGTTGCCGGTCACCCAGTCGATGAGCTGCGAGACGCCCTCGAGGCCGATGCCGACGAGCGGCGCGGCGGGCCCCGTAGCGGACGCGACGACGTTCTGCGCGAACTTGCGCTGCACCCAGCCGTTGAAGTCCTGGACGTCCTCGATCGAGTCGAACGTGAACTCGGCACCGCCGCCGGCGTGCAGGCCCGCGGCCGCCTCGGCGCTCAGCTCGACCGAGCCGCCGTAGCCCATGATCTCGAGACCGCCGTGCGCCTCGCCGGCGCTCGCGACGGCCTTGACCGCGACGTCGCCGTTCAGCGTCACGCGGTACGTGCCGTCGCTGAGCCGGTCGACCGACAGCTGCCCCTCGCTGCCGAGGTCGACGAACGCGATCGAGACGCCCGCCTGGACCGTCGTGGTGTCCGTGCCGAGCGTGCAGGCCCGCTCGGGCTCGCGGTCGACGTCGATCTGACCGGCGCCGCCGCAGTCCGCGTCGAACGCGTCGCACAGCTTCGCGACGATGGTGTCGCCCACGGGCAGCACCCACATCGCGATGCCCGCGATGAGCGCCACGACCACGGCGACCGCACCGACGTACTCGACCAGCCCGGCGCCCTCGTCGCCGCGGACGCGCGCGGCGCGCGCGTCCGACGGCCGGCACCCGTCGTGACCCTTGCTCATCGCCTGCCTCCTCGGTTCACGACGGACGTTACAGAGCGGGCCGCGGCCCGGTCGTGGGCCCGGGCTCCCCCACGGGGCCCAGGCCCGACCCGGGTCGCAGGGCCCAGCCGGCGCCGCGTCACGGGCCCGCCACCAGGCGCGTCTCCGCGAGGAACGCGCCGATGCCCGACGGCGGCGCGAACGGCGGCGGCGGGGGCGGCGGGGGCGGCGGCGTCCAGTCCGGGTCGTCCGGGTCGGGGGTGGGCGTCGGCGTCGGCGTCGGGGTGGGCGTCGGTGCCGGCGCCACCGTGCGGCACGTGCCGCGCACGAGGTAGCCGAGCGTGCGACCCGAACGGCACACGCCCGAGCTCAGGCGCAGCTCGGCGGTGGCGACCTGCTCGACGCGCTTGCCGGAGTGCGGGACCGCGTCGAGGCTGCGCACGCGCACGGTCACCCGTGCGCGGGGCACGTCGACGTCGAGCGACAGGAGCTCGGCGTCGTTGGCCTGCGCGAAGGACCGCGCCGACCCGACCATCGCGCCCCCCGTGAACGCGCCGAGGTCCGTCCCGGCGAAGTCCCAGAAGTCGTCGGCGTCGCTCGCCCACCGCGCGCGGTCGAACGCACCCCGCACGCCGTCGCGCCAGGTGTCGGCCGCGGCGAGGGCGGCCGCGTCGGCGGCCGTGCGCGACTCGCGTGCGTCCGAGGTCGCCGACCCGACGACCGCGACCACGAGCAGCGCGGCCGCGACGAGGCCGGCGACCGCCGGGATGATCAGCAGGTTCGTCGCGCCCCGGTCGTCGGCGAGCGACCTGCGGTAGCGCAGCGGGAGCCGCTCGGCCTCGCCGGGCGAGACGAACAGCACGGACAGCAGCGGGAAGGCCACCCACGTGAGGAGGTCCAGCGCCAGGCGCCACGACCACAGCGACGTCCCGCTCGCGAGGGCGCCGAGGACGCCGAGGACGAGCTGCAGCGACCACGCGACCGCCGCCGCGACGACGACGGTCGGCAGCACCTCGCGGCGCTCGTCGAAGCCGCGCCGGCTCCGGTAGGAGCGCACCGCGACGACGCCGACGCACGTGAGTCGCACGGCCGAGAGCACCCAGCCGATCGCGAGCGCGGTGGTCGGGTCGATCGCGAGGAGGAAGGTCGCGAACGCCGGCAGGAGCAGCCAGTACAGGAGCGCGAAGGTGAGCAGGTCCAGCACGACGAACAGCGCCACCGTGCGCCAGTCGACGCGTCGCGCGGACGCGCGCGGCGTGGTCCAGGACATGCGGTGCTCGCTCTCTGCTCGGGGCGGCGCCGGGGCGGGGAGCCGCGGCGTCAGCCCTCGACGGGGACGTCGGTGATGCGGAACCGGCCCTGCGCGTCGACGGTGACGGTGTCCTGGCCCGAGTCGGGCCACAGGACCGTGACTGTGACGGACTCGCCCTGCGACAGGGGGGCGTCGACGAACTGGTCCGCCAGGACCCCTCGCGCGTCGTCGCCGTCGGCGTCGCCGCGCAGGTAGTCGGCCGGGTACAGGTAGGACCCCTCGCCGAGCAGGGTCGCGCCGTAGGCGCCCGCGGTGAGGGTGGTCGACGACAGCCCGCGCGACAGCAGGCGGCCCTCGGCGAAGTCGCCGAACAGCCCGACGGGCGCGCCCGTGCCGGACGACACGCGCTCGATCTCGAGCGATCCGACGAGGAACGGTCCGCTGCGGCGCACCTCGGTCGCGCTCACGGCCCACGTGGCACCCGCGACGTCGACCTGCACCGGCGAGCCCGCCGTGCCGACGGCGCCCGTCGGCTCGGGCACCGCGACGTCGCCGGTCGTGACCTCGAGCGCCTGGCCGGCCTGCGCGACGGTGAAGCGGACCTCGACGCGGCGGTTGGCGGCGCGGGCCTCCGGGCTCGTGCCCGACGCGACGGGCTCCGTCTCGCCCTTGCCCTCGGTGCGGAGCGTGAAGCCGCCGCCGAGGGTCTGGCCGAGGCGTGCGGCCACGGACGCCGCACGGCGGTCGGACAGCGCCAGGTTGTAGTCGTCCGAGCCGACGTCGTCGGTGTGCCCGGTGACGACGACCTCGCCCTCCTGCGCGGCCGCCGCGATCTGCGCGGCCGCCGCGTCGACGGCCGCCCCGGCCTCGGGCGTGAGGTCGGAGACGTCGGTCGCGAAGAGCACGTCGGACGCGAGCGTGACGGTCGCGTCCTCCGCCTGCACCTGGGTGCTGGCGGCGCCGTCGTACGCGACCGAGAAGACCTCGACGCCACCCTCGGGGTAGACCGCCGCGGCGGTCGCGCCGAGGTCCTCGGGCGTCGTGCCGACGTCCTGCCCCGTCACGACCGGCACGTCCTCGACGAGCCCGAAGTACGGGAAGAGGACATCGACGCTCGTCGCGTCCGGCGCGGCGAAGAACGCCTCCGAGGTCACCGACCCGCCCGGCGCCAGGTTGAGCGCGTCGCCGCTGGTCGAGACCGACGTGCCGCCGTCCCGGCCGACCTCCCACGCGCGCATGCCCTCCGGGTCGACCAGCCGGAGCTTGCCGACGTTGAGGAAGGACCCCGCGTTGCGCAGCAGGGCCGCGATCGAGAGGTTCGTGCCCGCGGGTGCGTCGTCGCCCATCGTGTAGTCGACCGTGAGCAGCGCGTGCTCCCCGACGACCTGCACGGGGTGCACGGTCAGCTCGACCGGCGCCCCGAGGTGCTCGACCTCCACCACGACCGACCCGTCGTCCGCCGGGGCGGACGACGTGGGCTGCGCCCCCGTCGTCGTCGGACCGGGGTCCGGGTCCGACCCCGTGCAGGCGGTGGCCGAGAGCACGACGGCGAGGGCGACGGCGGTCAGACGGGCACGGCGCATGGAGGACCTTCCTGGAGGACGAGACCGGTCCGGCCGCCACGCGGGCGGCCGGACCGGTGTCCCGGCCACGTCCGGCCGGGTGGCTGGGTCAGCCGATGCTGTTGATGGCCTCGGTGAGCTTGCTGACGATCGTGCCGCCGAGGCCGGAGGCCGCCGCGATCACGATCCCGATGATCGCCACGACGACCAGGATGATACCGACGTACTCGACAGAGCCCTGGCCACGGTCGTCGCGGCGCAGCGCGCCCAGCACGAGGCCCGTGAAGGCGAGGCGGGCGGCGATGGCGCGGCGCGTGAGGTTCTCCATGGTGTTTCCTCCTGAGCGTGGGGCCAGCGCCCCGAGGTCGTTGTGCTGACGGTGAAGACGCTACGGTCGCGGCGCCCCGCCCACGAGCGGCCCAGGACCCATCCCGGTCCCATTCGCCCCTGGGTCCCCGGGCCCAGGGGCGGTGCCCAGCCAGACCGCCACCGCGTGCGCGCGGTTGGTCACGCCCAGCTTCGCGAAGATGCGGTTGATGTGGTTCTTCACCGTCTTCTCGGACAGGAAGAGGCGGCGTGCGATCTGCGTGTTCGTCAGCCCCTGCGCGACCACGTCCATGATCTCGGCCTCGCGCGCGGACAGGTCGTCGCGTGACGCGACGCCTGCCGCGGGCGGCGGCGGGTCGGCGGGCGACACCCACGGCTCGAGCCCCGACACCACGCGGCCGCCCGCGAGGCACGCGCGGATGGCCGCGCCGATCCCCGCCGGCTCGAGCGAGCCGTGGATCACGTACCCCGCCGCGCCCGCGCGCATCGCCTCGTTGACCGCGGCCATGTCGTCCGTGTTGGTCAGCATGACGACGGTCGTGCGCCCGACGAGCTCGGGCAGCACCGACAGGCCGTCACGGCCGGGCATGCGCACGTCCAGCAGCACGACGTCGACGTCGCCCTGCGCCACCCGGTCGACCGCAGCCTGACCGTCGCCGGCCTCGTCGACGCTCTCGACGTCGTCGAGCTCCTCGAGCGCCGCCCGCAGCCCGAGCCGGATCAGCGCGTTGTCGTCCACCACCAGGATCCTCATCGGACCTCCACCGTCTCGGGAGTGAGCGCGAGGGTCACACGCGTGCGCAGGCCCCCGCCCGGGGCCGGGCCGCGCTCGACGCTGCCGCGCCACGCGGCCGCCCTCTCGTCGATGCCCTGCAGGCCGTAGTGGCCCTCCGCCACCAGGTCGGGTGCGGGCGGCACCTGGTCCATGCCGCGGCCGTCGTCCGTGACCGTCAGCGTCAGACCGCCGCAGGACACCCGGACCTCGACGTCGACCCGGTTCGCCCCGGCGTGCCGCCGGACGTTCTCGAGCAGCTCGAGCACCATCGCCCGCACGTCGGCCGCGAGCTCGACGTCGACCTCCGCGTACGCCGGGTCGACGTCGAGCTCGACGGGCGTGCCGACGTCCCGCGTCCACCTCCGGCACGCGTCCACGAGGTCGTCGACCGGCATCGCACCCGCGCGCCGCAGCTCGCCGAGCGCCGTGCGCGTGTCGAGGTGCGCGGCGCGGCAGGCCTCGTCGAGCTGCCGGGCCAGCGCGATCGTGCGCTCGTCGGCGCCCTCGCGCTCGAGCCGCGCGAGCAGCGTGCCGCTGAGCATGGTCGCGCCCGCGAGGTCGCCGGCGGCGGTGTCGTGCAGGTCCCGCGCGATCCGCACGCGCTCGAGCGTGGCCGCACGGCGCACCTGCGCGAGCGCGGCCTCGCGCGCCGCGACGTCCTGCGCGCGCAGCCAGGAGCCGAGCGCGGAGCCCGCGCCGGCCATCGCGATGACGCCGAGCGAGCCGACGGCCACCACGAGCCAGGTCGTGCCCGTCGCGTCCAGCGCGTTCGCGTACACCAGCACCATCGCGATGGCGAGCGCCATGACGAGCGCGAGCCGCGCGCCGACCAGGACGCCCAGCAGCGCGACCGTGGCCGCGGCGTAGACCGTCATGATCTCGCCCGACAGGGCCAGCAGCACCAGCACCGTCGTCACCAGGTCGCAGGCCAGCAGGATCCCCGAGCGCGACAGGAGCGCACCCCGGGCGTCCCACGACAGCGCCGGGAAGACCGAGAACGGCACCGCGAGGAGCACGACCCACAGGTCGGCGCCGTCCGCCGTGCCCGCCACGAGCGCCGCGACGAGCGCGAGCGCGAGCGTCGCGAGGCGCACCTCGCTCAGGAGCCGCGTGACCCGCCCGATCGCCAGGTGCGCGGGGCGGTCCACGACCGCGGTGGCGTCAGAAGATGCCACTGAGGACCTCACGGTTCGCGAGCAGGATCGACGAGCCGATGAGGATGAGGGTGCCGGGGACGATCGTCATGGTGACGACGAGCGAGACCTTGGGCGCGGCCTTCGCGGCCGCCTGCCGCACGCGCTGCGCGTGCTCCTTGCGGACGTCCGAGGCGATGTCGTCGAGCGCGCTCGACAGGGGCACGCCCAGCTCCTCGGCCTGCAGCAGCGCCGTGACGAACGCCGCCACGCCGTCCGACCGCGTGCGGTCACGCATCGCGATGAACGCCTGCCGGCGGGAGATGCCGACGCTCATCTCCTGCAACACCGTGCGCATCTCCTCCGCGAGCGGTCCCGTGTGGAACTCGCACACGCGCTCGACGGCCTGCCGGAAGCCCAGGCCCGCGGTGACCGTGACGCCCAGGACGTCGAGGAAGTCGGGGAGCTCCATGTCGATCTGCTCCTGGCGCCGCCGCCCGGCCGACATCAGCCACAGCCGCATCCACCCGCACAGCAGCAGGAGCAGGAGCAGACCCGTCCACGGCTGCCCGACGAGCAGGAAGACGACGAGTCCGACCACGCCGATGACGACGAACGCCGCCTGGCGGCGCAGGTAGACCGTGAGGGTCAGGCCGTCGGGGCGCCCGGCGCGCCGGATCGTCTCCTCGAGGCGCCGCAGCCGCGCCGGGCCGTAGGCGCGCATGGTCGTGCCGAGGAACAACGAGCCGAGCCGGTCGAGGAACGCGCCGAAACCCCGCTCGCGCTGGGCGACGGGCGTCGTGCGCATGCCCTCCTCGACCTCCTCGAGGCCGGTCGTGCGCAGCATGCGCGCACCGCTGAACCCGAGGACGGTGACGAGTGCGGCGGCGAGGCCGATCAGCAGCGCCATCAGAACCTCACCTTCGTGATCCGCCGGATCACGACGAAGCCGATCAGGAACAACGACGCCGCCGCGACGAGCGCGATCTGCCCCGGCAGCGTGCCGAACATCGTGTCGAGCGCGCCCGGCGACAGCAGGTTCATGAACACGACCGAGAACGCGCCGATGAGCACGACCGCGTAGCCCGAGAACGTGGCACCGACGACGGCGGTCGTGATCTCGCGCCGGAGCTGGCGCCGCTCGTCGAGCGTGGCCGCGATGTTCTGCAGCGCCGTGACGAGCGCACCGCCGGCCTTGCCCTGGATGACGAGGGTCTGCACGAGCACGACGAGCTCGCGCGACGGCAGCCGCTCGGCCAGGTGCTCGAGCGCGACCCGCAGGCTCTGCCCGATCGCGAGCTCGGAGGCGACCTGCTGCAGCTCGCCGCTCGCGGGCTCGTCCATCTCCCGCGCGGCGAGCTCGATCGACCGACGCACGCCCAGACCGGCCTGCGCACCGTTGGCGAGCAGGCGCGCGAGCTCGGGCAGCTGCGAGATGAACTTCTCGATGCGGGCCTCGCGCCGGCGCTCGAGCCACTGCCGGAACGACACGACGACCACGACGCCCGCGACGATCGCCGCGATGCGCCCCGCGACCGCGTAGGTGAGGACCGCGGCGAGGACCGTGCTGCTGCCCACGAGCGCGATCACGAGCGACGGCGAGCGCGAGCCGAGGCCCGACCCCGCGAGCAGGGCCGTCAGCCGCTGACCCCACCGGGTGCGTCGCAGCGCGTCGTCCAGCCGGTCCGTCACCTGCGACCCGCGGTCGCGGTCGGCGTCGACCGCCGCGAGGAGCCGGCGGCGGTGCGCGCCGTCCTCCTGCAGCACCGCGACCGTGACGACCAGCAGGACGAGCGTCGCGAACAGCAGGAAGAGGATGACGACCGGCGTCACGGCTCGCTCCCCACGGGCGCGAGGGACTCCCCCGCCCGGCGCAGGCGGGCCGCCAGCAGGTCCGGCAGCGGGTACCGGCGGAAGGTCCCCGTGACCTTGTGGTCCGGGCCGAGCAGATCCTGCTCGAACGTCACGAGGGGCGCGAGCACGTAGTCGTCGCGCCGGCTGGAGACGAGCGCCGCGACCTCCGAGACGCGGCGCGTGCCGTCCACGCCGCGCTCGAGCTGCACGACCACGTCGATCGCCGAGTTGATCTGGTCCCGGATGGTCGCGACCGGGAGCTCCAGCTCGCTCATCGAGGCGAGCGTCTCGAGGCGTCCCATGGCGTCGAAGGCGCTGTTGGCGTGCACGGTGGCCAGCGAGCCCTCGTGACCGGTGTTCATCGCCTGGAGCATGTCGAGCGTCTCGCCGCCGCGGACCTCGCCGACGACGATGCGGTCGGGTCGCATGCGCAGCGAGTTGCGCACGAGGTCGCGGATCGTGACCTGGCCGCGGCCCTCGACGTTGGCGGGGCGCGACTCGAGCCGCACCACGTGCTCCTGCTGCAGGGAGAGCTCGGCCGCGTCCTCGATCGTGACGATCCGCTCGTGGTCGGGGATGAGGCCCGACAGCGCGTTGAGGAACGTCGTCTTCCCGGTGCCGGTACCGCCCGAGATCATGATGTTGAGCCGCGCCCGCACGCACGCCCCCAGCAGGTGGGCGGCGTGCACGTCGAGGCTGCCCTTCTCGACGAGCTCGCCGAGCCGGTAGGGCCGCGGGAACCGTCGGATCGTCAGCGACGGGCCGTCGAGCGCGAGCGGCGGGATGATGACGTTGACGCGCTCGCCCGTGGGCAGGCGCGCGTCGACCATCGGCGACGACTCGTCGACGCGCCGGTTCACCGTCGACACGATGCGGTCGATCGTCTGGAAGAGCTGCTCCTCGGACGCGAACGTCGTCGGGACGCGCTGCAGCCGGCCCATGCGCTCGACGAACACGTCCC
Source organism: Cellulomonas sp. FA1 (assembly GCF_000986825.1). Classification (NCBI taxonomy): domain Bacteria; kingdom Bacillati; phylum Actinomycetota; class Actinomycetes; order Micrococcales; family Cellulomonadaceae; genus Cellulomonas; species Cellulomonas sp. FA1. The sequence goes on from NZ_LBMY01000001.1 coordinate 1,769,311, forward strand.
GCGGGCCGTTGACCATGATCTCGGTGATCGACTCGTCCGCCAGCAGCGGCTCGAGCACGCCCAGGCCGAGGGCGTCGTCGACGACCCGCTGGATGAGCGCGGAACGGTCGCGCGACGCCAGCACGGGGCCGTCGGCCGACAGCAGCGTCGACAGGATCCGCTCGAGGCGCGCGCGCCGCTGGGTGGGCTTGAGCCGGGACAGCTCGTCGAGGTCGATCTCCTCGAGCAGCCGGTCCCGGTAGTGGCCGACGAGGTCGGGCTCGTCGGAGGTCCGCTCGGTCTGCTGGATGCGGTCGCGCAGCGCCATCGTCAGCTCCTCGGCATCGTCGCGTCGCGCGACACCACGATCTCGGAGGACGTCACGCCGCGCACCACGATCGGGACGCGCACGTCGACCTCGACGACGAAGGCGCCACCCACGGTGCGTGCGCGCACGTCCTGCAGCCGCGCCCACGACGGGACCTGCGCGCGGGCGGCGCCCACGACGTCCTGCCCGAGCGCCTGGGCGCGCGCGCCGTCCCGCGCGGCCTGCTGCGCCACGGCGCCCGCCTGCGAGACGTACACGCCCTGCAGGCAGAGCATGCCGGCGAGCACGACCATCGTGACGTACCCGACGAGCTCGACCGCGGCCGAGCCCCGGTCGTCCCGCGGGGAGAGCCGGGCGGCGATCCTGCGCATCACTGCTCCCTCTGCACCTGGGCGGAGACCGACGACGTGAGCCGGACGCCCGGCACGACCGTCGGCGCGACGATGTGGACGCTCACGTCGGACGGGCTCACGTCCACGGTGGCGCCCGAGCGCCACGGGCCCGTGAGCTCGTCGAGCGCGACCGTGCGCGCGGAGCCGGCGGTCGCGGGACCCCACGGCTGCAGGCCGACGGTCCGCGCGCCCTCGTGCGCGGCGTTGCGGGCCAGCAGGTAGCCGGTGCCCCAGGCGATGCCCTGCCCGCACAGCAGCAGCACGAGCAGCGCCACGGTGAACGCGACGGGCATCTCGACGGCCGACTGCCCGTCGTCGTTGCCGCGCGCGCGGCGGCGGCCGCGGCCCGCGGTCGCCTCGGCGTAGGCCTCGTCGACGGCGTCGGCGGGGTTCTCCTCGACCTCGCTGCCCGCGAGCGCCGCGGCGAACTTCGCCGCCGCGCTGTGCGCGGGCCCGGAGGCCGTCACGACCGACGCGGTGTTCATGGCGGACTCGAACGGCTGGCCGCCGTCGGGCACGGTCGCGGCGATCCGCGTCTCGACGATCTTGGCGGCGAGGCTCTCGGTCACCTCGTTGCGGCGGTTCTGCCGGTTGAGGAGCACCTGCACGCCGGCCTGCTGCCGGATGACGAGCCGCTCCCACATGGCCAGCGTCCGCCGCGCCGAGCGCAGCGCGGGCAGGTCGGGCGTGACGACCAGCACGGCGGCGTCGGCCTCCTCGAGGACGACGGCCGTCGCCTCGGTGAGGTGCGAACCGACGTCGATGATCGCGACCTCGTACTGGTACCGCAGCGCGTTGACGACGGAGCGCGCGGCGCGCGCCGTCATCTCCTCGCCGCGCTCGCCGTCGTTCGGCGCCGACAGCAGCCGCAGGCCGCCGGGCACGTCGTAGGACGTCTCGCGCAGGATGCGCCCCGTCATCTCGCCCGCGATGTCGACGAGGTCGACGACCGAGCGCCGGGTGTGCACCCCGAGGTAGGCCGCGAGGTCGCCGGACTGCAGGTCGAAGTCGACGAGACCGACGCTGCGCGTCGCGACGAGCGACTGCGCCAGCAGCAGGGCGACGGTCGACGTGCCGACGCCGCCCTTGGCCCCCGCGACCGCGATGACGCGGCCCGCGCGGCCGCCGCGCGCGTCGGCGGAGACCGCCGAGCGGGCCGCGGCGACCCACTGCGCCACGGACTCGAGGCGCGAGACGATCTCGGCGAGGCTGGACGTCCGGGACAGGACCGACCGCGCGCCGGAGTCCATCGCGGCGGCGAACTGCTCCGGACCGGCCTGGTCGAGCAGCATCACGACGCCGAGCAGCGGGTTCGCCGCGCCGACCGAGCGGGCGACCGCGAGCCCCCGGCCCGAGTCGACCTGCTCGTCGACCACGAGGACGTCGAGGTCGGGGTGGCGCACGAGCGCCTCGTCGACGCTCGACGCGTCGCGGACGACCTGCACCAGGGAGATCGCCTCGGCCTCGGCGAGCACCTGGCTCATGCGCTCGAGCGTGCGCTCGTCCGGTGAGGCGAGCAGGACCTTCGTCACCATCGTCGTCACCCCGCCTGGAACACGAGCTCGTCGTCGGGCAGGACCTGGCTGTCCCCGTCACCGCGCAGCGCGAGCCGCAGCTTGACCGAGAAGCTCTCCACGTAGGCGAGCCGCAGCGCGTCCTCCGAGGTGAGGGCGAACGTCACGGGCACCCCTTGCGTCGTCGTGAAGTTGCCGCCGACGTCGCTGTCCTCCATGTTCTGGGGGATGCCGACCTCGAGGACGAGCGCGTTGGAGACCCACACCTCGGCGCGCGGCGGGCGCAGCTCGTCGCCGTCGACCGTGGCGAGGATGTCGACGTGGTCGCCCGGGGCGACCTTGCCGGCGACACCCGTCTCGGCGTCGACGACGATCGCGACCTCGCGGAACCCGGGCTGGACGCCGGGTCGCGGCACGAGCATGCCCGTCTGCACGAGCGACCCCTCGGGCAGCGCGGTGGCGGCCACCAGGCCGCTCGTCTCGGACACGTCGCGCACGGCCGTGGCCGGCACCCACCGCTCGGGGACCTCGACGGCCTCCAGCATGTCGGGCTCGATGGGCTCGTAGGCGTCGACGGCACGGTTGAGCTGGTACGCCTGCGTCATCGGCCCCACGCGCGAGCTGACGTCGCCGACGTACACGACCACCGCGAGGAACACGGCGATCGCACCGAGAGCCGTGATGACGAGCAGGAGCGCCCCTCGCCGCTGGCGCGGGTTCATACGTGTCCTCCTGTGGGGACGGAGACCGTGCCGTCCGGCACGGGGATCTGGCAGAAGAGGCAGGACTGTCCGGTCACGAGGCGCGCGCAGCTCGCGCAGCGCGGGACGGCCGCGACGAACGACGGGCTGAGGCGCTCCTCGACGGTCTCCTCGAGCGCACGCACGACGACGGTCGCCTCGCACCAGCGCTTCGCGCCCCAGAACGCGCCGTCGGTCGCGAGGTCGACGTGGGGCTGCGCCCACCGCGGCAGCCCTGCGGCCACGACGGGCTTCTCGGAGGCCGTGGCGATCGTCGCGACACCGGCCGGGAGGTCGAGCGCCTGGTCGCGCGTGATCGTCTGCGCGGTCCAGTCGACGCGGAAGACGGAGCCCGGGAGCCGGCTCGCGAGGTCGAGGGCCACCGACGGACGCGGACGCTCGAGGGCCGCGACGGACGACACGAGCGCGACGGTGCGCACTCCCTCGGCGAGCCCCTCGAGCACCGAGGGTGCGAGCCCGAGCGCGATGTCGGGCAGCATCTGCAGCGCGGCGACCGCGACGAAGAACGCGGTGGGCGGCACCTCGTGCGTCAGGACCCCGACGCGCTCCTGCCCGAGCACGAGCCGCGCGGCACGCGCCGCGTCGCGGCCCGCCGCGGAGTCGGCGACCACGAGGACCGGGGTACCGGGGTCGAGAGCGAGGAGCGCGGCGACGACGGACTCGGCGTCCGGCTCGGCGACCACGGTGCCCGACGGCAGCCGGTGCGCCGGTGCGAGCGCCAGGATCGTCACGGGGCTCCTCCTCGGTCCGGTGGGGTGGTGGTGAGGTCGGCGACCCGGTTCACGAGGGTGCCGCAGCGTCGGTCGGGTCGCATGTCTGACGTGAGGTTTCACCCGTCCAGCCCTGGGCGCGCCCCGGTCGGGGGGCGGGGCCGTGACCACGGGCGAGGATACCTCCCGGTTCGTCCGCCCCCGCGCACGCGGCGGGGCCGGGCAGGCGTCGCACCGGGGCCCCCGCGGCACGGCAGACTGCCCCCGTGACCAGGCTCTGGGTGGACGGCCGGGACGTGGCCGAGGTGACGGTCGCGTCGACGTGGGGGGCGCGGGCGCGCGGCATGCTGTGGCGCCGGCGGCTGCCCGAGGCCATGTGGTTCGTGCGGGAGTCGTCCGTCCACGGCGTCGGCATGACCGTGCCGCTCGACGTCGCGCAGCTCGCCGCCGACGGCAGCGTGCTCGCGGTCCACGTGCTGCAACCGTTCGGCCTGGTGGCGCCGCGGCCGGGCGCGGTCGACGTGCTCGAGGCGCCCGCCGGCAGCTTCGCGCGCTGGGGCCTGGCCGTGGGCGGCGTGGCGCAGCGCGTGCCGGCGGGCACGGCGGGTTGACGGAGGGGTGGCACGAGCCGATCGTGCCGCGCGGCAGGGCCCACGCGCACGGGCCCGGCGGCCCCGTCCGGGCCCGGTCCCTGGGCCCGGCTTCCCGGGGGCAAGGGCCCGTGGTCCCAGGCCCCCCGTCCGGGTGAGCCCCGACCCCCGATTTCACCCGTCCGGCGTCGCCCGGTGCACGACGCGTGCGCGCCGCGACGGCGCGCAAAAGGCGTTCGCGGCTGTCGGTGGTCCCCCGTAACGTGCGTCGACGTGCGCCAGCTCCCTCTCGCCGACCCCGGCACCCCGCCGTTGCGCGGCCCCGCCGCCTACCTGTGGTGGATGGCCCGTCGCCAGTGGGGCATCCTCCTGACGGCCGTCGCGTGCGGCGTCGTGCAGTTCGCCTGCCAGGCGTTCCTGCCGTACCTCACCGGTCGCGCGATCGACGACGGGCTCGCCGACGGCTTCGGGCCCGCGCTCCTGCAGGCCGCGGGCCTGCTGCTCGCGCTCGGGCTCGTCAGCGCGGCGGCGTCGGCCGTGGGCCACCGGTACGACGTCGCGAACTGGCTGCGGGCCGCGTTCACGACGTCGCAGCTCGTCGGGCGCACCGCGGCGCGCTCGGGCGACGCGATCACCGCCGAGCTGCCCACGGGCGAGGTCGTGTCCGCGGTCGCGAACGACGCCCTGCGCGTGGGCGAGGTGTACGCGTCCCTCGCGCGCTTCGTCGGCTCGGTCGTGGCGTACGCGGCGGTCGCCGTGCTCATGCTCCAGGTCTCGGTGCAGCTCGGGCTCGTCGTGCTGCTCGGGCTCCCCGCCGTCGCGGGCGTGCTGGCGCTGCTCGTCCGCCCGCTGCAGCGGCGCCAGACCGCGCAGCGCGAGGCGTCGGGCCGCCTCACGACGCTCGGCGCGGACACCGTCTCGGGGCTGCGCGTGCTGCGCGGCATCGGCGGCGAGAACGTCTTCACCGGGCGGTACCGCGAGCAGTCGCAGCTCGTGCGGCGGCGCGGCGTCGAGGTCGCGGTCACGCAGTCGTGGCTCGACGCGCTCCAGGTGCTGCTGCCCGGCGTGTTCGTGGTCGCGCTCGTCTGGCTCGGCGCGCACATGGCGCTCGCCGGGACGATCACGCCCGGCCAGCTCGTGACGACCTACGGCTACGCGGCGTTCCTCGGCTGGCCCGTGCAGAACGCCACGCAGTTCCTGCAGGCCACGACCCGCGCGGTCGTCGGCACGCGCAAGGTGCTCACCGTGCTGCGGGTCGTGCCCGCGGCCGGGACGGCGCCGCGGGACGGCACCGTCATGCCGCCCGCGGGGTCGCCGCTCGTCGACGAGGCCAGCGGCGTCACGGTCGAGGCCGGCCGCGTCGTCGCCCTCGTGTCGGCCGACCCGGACGAGTCCGCACGCATCGCCACGCGTCTGGGCCGGTTCGACGACGCCGAGGAGTCCGCGACGCCCGTCACGCTCGGCGGCGTGCCGCTCGCGACGCTGCCGCTGGCCGAGCTGCGCCGCCGCGTCGTCGTCGCCGAGGCCATGCCGCAGCTGTTCTCGGGCCCGCTCGCCGAGGGGCTCGACGTCCGCGGCGGCGCCACGCGCGACGACCTCCTGACCGCCATCGGCCTGGCCGACGCGCAGGACGTGCTCGACTCGGTGCCCGACGGCCTGGACGGCGAGCTCACCGAGAAGGGCCGGTCGCTGTCGGGCGGCCAGCGCCAGCGCGTCGCGCTCGCGCGTGCGCTGCTCACGCAGGCGGAGGTGCTCGTGCTGGTCGAACCGACCAGCGCGGTCGACGCCCACACCGAGGCACGCATCGCGGCGCGGCTGGCCGACGCCCGCCGCGGCCGCGCCACGCTCGTCGTCACCGCGAGCCCGCTCGTGCTCGACCACGTCGACGAGGTGCAGCTCGTGCACGACGGCCGGCTGGTCGCCCGCGGGACGCACGCCGAGCTGCTCGACGGCGCCGCAGGCCCGCAGGTCGCGGCGACGTACCGGCGCGTGGTCGGGCGCAACCTCGACGACGACCTGCCGGTCGAGGAGACCTTCGAGGCGGCCGAGCCCGACGCCCGCACCCTGACCCAGCCCACGACGACCCCCGGAGGTGCCGCGTGAAGCTCCCCATCGCCGACGCGGCGACCGTCCGCGCCTACGCGGCCGACCTGCTGCGCCGCCACCGGCGACCGCTCGGCGGCATCGCCGTGCTGCACACGCTCGCCGCGATCGCGGGCCTCGCGGGCCCGCTGCTCCTGGGTCGCATCGTCGACGCCGTCACGCGGGGCACCGACGCGCGGTACATCAACACGCTCGTCGCCGTCGGCCTCGCGGCCGTCGTCACGCAGACCGGGCTCATCCGGTACGCGCAGCGTGCGTCCATGCGGTTCGGCGAGAAGGTCTTCGCCGAGCTGCGCGAGGAGTTCCTCGAGACGGTGACGTCGCTGCCGCTGTCGACCGTCGAGCGCGCGGGCACGGGCGACCTCGTCACCCGCACGACCAACGACGTCAACAAGCTGCAGCACGCGGTCCGGTTCGGCGTGCCGCGCGTGATCGTCGCGGTCGTGACGATCACGCTCACGGTCGCGGCGTGCCTCGTGATCGACCCGCTGGTGTCGGTCGCGCTGTTCGTGGGCGTGCCCACCATGGTCGTCATGGTGCGCTGGTACCTGCGGCGCGCGACCCCGGCGTACATCCGCGAGTCGGCCGCGTACGCGGTGCTCAACGGCACCATCACCGAGACGGTCGAGGGCGCGCGCACGGTCGACGCGCTCAGCCTGGCGGAGGCACGCGAGCGCCGCGTCCACGAGGACCTGCGCGAGGCGTTCGACGCCGAGCGCGCGACCCTGCGGCTGCGCACGATCCTGTTCCCGGGCGTCGACCTCGCGTTCGTGCTCGCGCCCGTCGCGGTCCTCGTGTGGGGCGGCTGGCTCGCGTCGCAGGGCCACGTCACGCTCGGCGCGGTCACGACGATCGTGCTGTACGCGTACCAGGTCACCGGACCCGTGTGGGAGCTGATCTTCTGGGTCGACGAGATCCAGGTGGCGGCGACCGCGCTCGCGCGCATCGTGGGCGTGCGCCTGGTCGAGTCCGACCGCGAGGCGTCGGGCGCCCGCCCGGTCGACGACCGCGTGTCGACGCGCGGCCTGCGGTACGCGTACCGCGAGGGTCACGACGTGCTGCACGGCATCGACCTCGACCTCGCGCCGGGCGAACGGCTCGCGGTCGTGGGGCCGTCGGGCGCCGGCAAGTCGACGCTGGGGCGGATGCTCGCGGGCATCCACCCGCCCACGGGCGGGTCGGCGACCGTCGGCGGCGTGCCGCTGGTCGACCTGCCGCTCGACGAGCTGCGCCGCCACGTCGCGCTCGTGACGCAGGAGCACCACGTGTTCGTCGGCACGCTCGCCGACAACCTGCGCCTGGCGAAGGTCGACGCCGACCACGACGAGATCGAGCGCGCGCTGCGCGCGGTCGACGCGTGGGACTGGGTCGAGGGTCTGCCCGACGGCCTGGACACCGAGGTCGGCTCGGGCGGCACGGCGCTGACCCCCGCGCAGGCGCAGCAGGTCGCGCTCGCGCGGCTCGTGCTGCTGGACCCGCACACGCTCGTGCTCGACGAGGCCACGTCGCTGCTGGACCCGCGTGCCGCGCGGCACCTCGAGCGGTCGCTGTCCGCGGTGCTCGCCGGGCGCACCGTCGTCGCGATCGCGCACCGCCTGCACACCGCGCACGACGCCGACCGCGTCGCCGTCGTCGACGCGGGCCGCATCAGCGAGATCGGCCCCCACGAGGAGCTCGTCGCCGCGGGCGGCGAGTACGCCGCGCTGTGGCGCTCGTGGCAGCACGAGTCCGCCTGACGTCGCCGCCCTGAACCCCGACGTGCCTCCGTGGACCGGTCCGCCGGGGGCACGTCGGGAGGGTCGGCGCGCACGGCCGCGGCGGGCGACCCCTGCCCCACCGACGGCGAGGCCCTGCCCCACCGCCCCGCCGACGGCACCGGGCGACGTGGTCAGGCGCCGCTGGTGACCCTGCGGTCGTCCGGCGCCGCAGCACCGCCGGACGTGCCGTCGCCCGTCCCGTCACCCACGCCGTCGCCCGTGCCCGTGCGGTCGTCCGCGGACGTGCCGGCGCCCGGTCCCGCGGGCGGGGCGTCGCCGTCGCCCGGGAGCGGCGGCCGGCCGGCGGCCTCGTCCCGCACGAGGCGCCACCACAGCCCGACGGCGAACAGGCCGAAGATCCACCACTGCGCGGCGTAGGCGAGGTTCTGCACGTTGAGCCCCGACCCCGCCCGTGTCGGCGGGTCGAGCGGCTCGAGCGCCGCGGGGTCCGCGGGGTCGCCGGTCTGCACCACGAGGTAGCCGGTGTACACGGGACCGCCCCACACCGTGAGGAGCTGCGGCGCGCTGATGGCGTCGGTGCGGCCGTCGACGGGCGTCGTGCCGGCCTCCTCCCCCGCCTGCAGCCACCCGACGACCTCGACCTCACCGGCGGGCGCGGGCGCGACGTCGGGCGTGGGCGACCAGCCGCGCACGACCGGCAGCACGGCCGTCCCGTCGGGCGTCGCGACGTGCAGCGGCGTGAGCACGAGGTAGCCGTCGGTGCGGCCCGCGTGCTCGCGGCCCGTGACGAGCAGCGTCCCGTCGTCGTCGTAGGTGCCGGTCACGAGGGCCTTGCGCGCCACCAGGTCGCCGACGAACGTCTGGCCGGGCGCGAGCAGGTCGGCCAGCGGTTCCGGGTCGGCCGTCACGACCCGTGCGGCCTCGCGCTCCGCGGCGGCGGCGCCGCGCACCTCGGCACGCTCGAGCTGCCACGCCCCGAGGCGCCCGCACACGGCCGCGGCGGCCAGCAGGAGCACGAGCAGGCCGAGCATCCGCGGGCGGACCGCGGCGCGCCACAGGGAGGTCTCGGCCACCACCTCACGGTACCCGCCCGGCACCCGGGTGCTGCCCGGTGGTCCGCCGCGGACGGGCGCCGACGACGCGGCGGGGGCACCCTGGAGGTGCGCCGTCGTGCCCTCCGCGCCCTCGTCGCGACCACGTGCCGCGTGGGGTTGGATGGCTGTGGTCAGGAGCACAGCCGCGGTGGGCCGGACGTCCCACCTCGCGCTGCGACCTCACGGAAGGCTGGGGAGCACCCCGGCCGACCACGGCAGACCCTCAAGGAGGGGACATGACTACCACCGCCTCGGACCCGCAGAACGCTGCGGACGCAGGCCCCATCGCCCCGGGACCGTTCGCGGCCGCCGAAGCCCGCACCGCCTGGCGCAAGGGATCCGGGCAGATCGACGACGCGACGCTGCAGCGCCTGTCCACGTGGTGGCGCGCCGCGAACTACATGTCGGTCGGCCAGATCTACCTGCTCGACAACCCGCTGCTGCGCCGCCCGCTGCACCGCGACGACGTCAAGCCGCGCCTGCTGGGCCACTGGGGCACGACGCCCGGCCTCAACTTCCTCTACGCGCACCTCAACCGCGCGATCGCGGAGCGCGAGCAGTCGACGATCTACGTGACGGGCCCCGGCCACGGCGGCCCCGGCCTGGTGGCGAGCGCGTACCTCGACGGCACGTACTCCGAGGTGTACTCCGACATCACGGAGGACGAGGAGGGCCTGCGCCGGCTGTTCCGGCAGTTCTCCTTCCCGGGCGGCATCCCGTCGCACGTCGCGCCCGAGACGCCGGGCTCGATCCACGAGGGCGGTGAGCTCGGCTACGCGCTGAGCCACGCGTACGGCGCCGCGTTCGACAACCCGAACCTGCTGGTCGCCGCGGTCGTCGGCGACGGCGAGGCCGAGACGGGCCCGCTCGCGACGAGCTGGCACTCGAACAAGTTCGTCAACCCGCGCCAGGACGGCATCGTCCTGCCGATCCTGCACCTCAACGGGTACAAGATCGCGAACCCGACGGTGCTCGCGCGCATCAGCGACGCCGAGCTGCACGACCTCATGGTCGGCTACGGCCACAAGCCGCACGTGTTCGTCGCGGGCTTCGACGACGAGGACGACCTCGAGATCCACCGCCGCTTCGCGGTGCTGCTCGACGAGGTGCTCGACGAGATCGCCGAGATCAAGGCGAACGCCGCCGCCGGCGACGTGAGCCGCCCGATGTACCCGATGATCGTGTTCCGCACCCCGAAGGGCTGGACGGGCCCGGACGAGATCGACGGCAAGAAGACGACGGGTTCGTGGCGTGCGCACCAGGTGCCGCTCGCGAACGCGCGGGACACCCCGGAGCACCTCGCGGTGCTCGAGCAGTGGCTGCAGTCGTACCGGCCGGCCGAGCTGTTCGACGCGACGGGCCGGGTCGACGCCGACATCACGGCGCTCGCGCCGCACGGCGACCTGCGCATGAGCGCGAACCCGCACGCGAACGGCGGCCTGCTGCTGCGCGACCTGCGGCTGCCGGACTTCCGGGACTTCGCGCAGGACGTGCCCGCACCCGGGGCGACGATCGCCGAGGCGCCGCGCGTGCTCGGCGAGTACCTCACCGAAGTCATCCGCCGGAACCCCGACACGTTCCGCATCTTCGGCCCCGACGAGACCGCGTCGAACCGCCTGCAGGCGGTGTACGAGGTCACCGCGAAGCAGTGGAACGCGGAGTTCGAGGGGCCCGAGGTCGACGACCACCTCGAGCGCGCGGGTCGCGTCATGGAGATGCTGTCGGAGCACCAGTGCCAGGGCTGGCTCGAGGGCTACCTGCTCACCGGGCGGCACGGCCTGTTCACGTCGTACGAGGCGTTCATCCACATCGTCGACTCGATGTTCAACCAGCACGCCAAGTGGCTCAAGGTCACCAACGACATCCCGTGGCGGCGGCCGATCGCGAGCCTCAACTACCTGCTGTCGAGCCACGTGTGGCGGCAGGACCACAACGGCTTCAGCCACCAGGACCCCGGCTTCATCGACCACGTGGTCAACAAGAAGGCCGAGGTCGTGCGGGTCTACCTGCCGCCGGACGCGAACACGCTGCTGAGCACGTACGACCACTGCCTGCGCAGCCGGCAGTACGTCAACGTCGTCGTGTCCGGCAAGCAGCCCGCGCCGAACTTCCTGTCGATGGAGCAGGCCGTCGCGCACTGCACGCGCGGCCTGGGCATCTGGGAGTGGGCCGGGTCGGAGGCGCAGGACGAGGAGCCGGACGTCGTGCTCGCGTGCGCGGGCGACGTCCCGACGCTCGAGGTCCTCGCGGCGGCGGACATCCTGCGGCGCGAGCTGCCGCAGCTCAAGGTGCGCGTCGTCAACGTCGTGGACCTCATGCGGCTGCAGGACGCGCGGGAGCACCCGCACGGCCTGTCCGACGCGGAGTTCGACACGATCTTCACGGCCGACCGGCCGATCGTGTTCGCCTACCACGGGTACCCGTGGCTCATCCACCGCCTCACGTACCGCCGCAACGGGCACGCGAACCTCCACGTGCGCGGGTACAAGGAGGAGGGCACCACGACGACGCCGTTCGACATGGTCATGCTCAACGACCTCGACCGGTACCACCTGGTGATCGACGTCATCGACCACGTGCACTGGCTGCGCGCGTCGCAGGCCGGCCTGCGCCAGCGCATGGTCGACGCGCGTCTGCGCGCGCGGCAGTACACGCGCGAGCACGGCGAGGACCTGCCGGAGGTGCGCGACTGGGTGTGGCCCGACGCGGGCGACGCCGCGTCGACCGAGGAGATCTCCGCCTCACTTTCGACCGGCGGGGACAACGAGTAGGCAGACTGTCACGGGTGCGTGCCCGGGCCCACCGGCCCGGGCACGCGTCCGTCGAGGACGAGCAGCCCCCACCCGGGGCGATGAGGAAGTGAGCTGAACGGTGGCCCGCACGATCTACGTCATGTCGGCCGAGGGGGACACGGGCAAGTCCGTCGTCGCGCTCGGCCTCGTCGACCTGCTGACCCGCACGGTGCAGCGCGTCGGTGTCTTCCGACCCGTCGCCCGGTCGACCGACGAGCGCGACTACGTGCTGGAGCTGCTGCTCGAGCACGACGGCGTCGACGTCGCCTACGAGGACGCGGTCGGCGCGACGTACGACGACGTCATCTCCGACCCGGACGCCGCGCTGTCGCGCATCGTGTCGCGGTTCCACGACGTCGAGCGTCGCTGCGACGCGGTCGTGGTGGTCGGCACCGACTACACGGACGTCGCGGGCCCCACCGAGCTCGCGTACAACGCGCGGATCGCCGCCAACCTGGGCGCACCCGTGCTGCTGGTCGTCAACGGCGCGCACCGCAGCGCCGAGGACGTCCACCACGCGGCCGAGGTCGCCGCCGCCGAGATCGACGCGAACCACGCGCAGGTCGTCGCGGTCGTCGCGAACCGCTGCGCGCCGAACTCGCTCGACCAGGTGCGCACCGCGCTGGGCGGCACGCGCCCGGTGTGGGCGCTGCCGGACTCGCCGCTGCTGTACGCGCCGACGCTGCGCCAGCTCATGGAGGCCGTCGGCGGCACGCTGAGCAGCGGCGACGAGGAGCTGCTGGGTCGCGAGGTGCTCGACGTGCTGGTCGGCGCGATGTCGATCGAGCACCTGCTCGACCGCCTGCAGGACGGCGCGGTCGTCATCACGCCCGGCGACCGGGCCGACGTGCTGCTGGGCCTGCTCATGGCGCACCAGGCCGACGGCTTCCCGTCGCTCGCGGGCCTCATCCTCAACGGCGGCCTCGAGCCCGCCCCGACGATCCAGCGCCTGGTCGAGGGGCTCGGGTCGCGCCTGCCGCTCATCACGACGTCGCTCGGCACGTTCCGCTCGGCGAGCGCCGCGGCCACGACCCGGGGCCGCGTCACGCACGACTCGCAGCGCAAGGTCGACACGGCGCTCGCGCTGTTCGAGCAGCACGTCGACGGCGAGGCCCTGCTGGCCGCGCTCGACGTCGAGCGCCCCGAGGTCGTCACGCCGCTCATGTTCGAGTACGCCCTGCTGGACCGTGCGCGCTCCGACCGCAAGCACGTCGTGCTGCCCGAGGGCAACGACGACCGCATCCTGCGGGCCGCGTCGACGCTGCTGCAGCGCCAGGTCGCGGACCTGACGATCCTCGGCGACGAGGCCGCGATCCGCGCCCGTGCCACCGAGCTCGGCCTCGACCTCGACGGCGCGCAGGTGCTGGACCCGAAGAACGGCGAGACGCTCGAGCGGTTCGCCGAGGTGTACACCGAGCTGCGCAAGCACAAGGGCATGACGGTCGAGCGTGCGCGCGAGATCGTGTCCTCGGTGTCGTACTTCGGCACGCTCATGGTGCAGCTCGGGCTCGCGGACGGCATGGTCTCGGGCGCGGCGCACACGACCGCGCACACCATCAAGCCGTCGTTCGAGATCATCAAGACGCGCCCCGACGTGGGCAGCGTGTCGAGCTGCTTCCTCATGTGCCTCGAGGACCGCGTGCTCGTGTACGCCGACTGCGCGGTCATCCCCGACCCGACGGCCGAGCAGCTCGCGGACATCGCGATCTCGTCGGCCGAGACGGCGACGCAGTTCGGCATCGAGCCGCGCATCGCGATGCTGTCGTACTCGACCGGCGAGTCCGGCTCGGGCGCGGACGTCGAGAAGGTCCGCGAGGCCACGCGCCTGGTGCGCGAGCGTCGCCCCGACCTGTCGGTCGAGGGCCCGATCCAGTACGACGCCGCGGTCGACGCGTCGGTCGCGCAGACCAAGATGCCGGACTCCGCGGTCGCGGGCCGGGCCACGGTCTTCGTCTTCCCCGACCTCAACACGGGCAACAACACCTACAAGGCCGTGCAGCGCTCGGCCGGCGCCGTGGCGATCGGCCCGGTGCTGCAGGGGCTGCGCAAGCCCGTGAACGACCTGTCGCGCGGTGCGCTGGTCCAGGACATCGTCAACACGGTCGCGATCACCGCGATCCAGGCGCAGGCGCAGGCCGACGCCACCACCCCGAGCACGGAGGCCTCCGCCCGATGAGCACGTCCACCCCCGCGAGCAGCACGAGCGTCCTCGTCGTCAACTCGGGCTCGTCGTCCGTCAAGTACCAGCTGGTCGACCCCGCGTCGGGCGACGCGATCGCGTCGGGCATCGTCGAGCGCATCGGTGACGCGCTGGGCTCGGTCAAGCACGTCGCGCACGGCGACACGACGCGCCGCGAGGTGCCGGTGCCGGACCACGCCGAGGCGCTGCGCCTCGTGCTGGGCCTGTTCGACGAGATCGGCCCCGACCTCGCGTCGGCCAACGTCGTGGCGGTCGGCCACCGCGTCGTGCAGGGCGGCGACCTGTTCGACGGCCCGACGCTCGTCACGCCCGAGGTCGAGCAGCAGATCGAGGAGCTGTCGCCGCTCGCGCCGCTGCACAACCCCGCGAACCTCACGGGCATCCGCGTCGCGCAGGCGCTGCTGCCGGACGTGCCGCACGTCGTGGTGTTCGACACGGCGTTCTTCCGCACGCTGCCCGACGCGGCCGCGACGTACGCGGTCGAGGCGTCGGTGGCGGCCGAGCACAAGGTGCGGCGGTACGGCGCGCACGGCACGTCGCACCAGTACGTGTCGCAGCAGGTCGCGCAGATCCTCGACCGCCCGCTGGAGGACCTCCACCAGATCGTGCTGCACCTGGGCAACGGCGCGTCGGCGTCGGCCGTGCGCGGCGGCGTCGCGGTCGAGACGTCGATGGGCCTGACCCCGCTCGAGGGTCTCGTCATGGGCACGCGCTCGGGCGACGTGGACCCGGCGGTCGTGTTCCACCTGCACCGCAACGCGGGCATGTCGATCGACGAGATCGACGACCTGCTGAACCGCCGCTCGGGCGTCAAGGGCCTGGCCGGCGAGAGCGACTTCCGCGCGCTGCACGACCTGGTGGCCGAGGGTCACGCGGGCGCGCGCCTGGCGCTCGACGTGTACCTGCACCGGCTGCGCAAGTACGTCGGCGCGTACCACGCGGTGCTGGGGCGGCTCGACGTCATCACGTTCACGGCCGGGATCGGCGAGAACGACGACATCGTGCGCCTCGGTGCGCTCACCGGGCTCGAGGCCCTGGGCATCGAGGTCGACCCTGCGCGCAACGAGGGCCGCAAGTCGGAGCCGACCGTCATCTCCCCCGACGGCGCCAAGGTCACGGTCCTCGTGGTGCCGACCAACGAGGAGCTCGCGATCGCGCGGCAGGCGCTGGACGTCATCGGCGCCTGAGCACCGGCACGACGTACGGCACGGCCCGGACCCGCGTGGTCCGGGCCGTGCCGCGTCCGGGGGCGGGTCGCGCCCGTCCGAGCACGTCCGGGCGCGGGCACGCTCGGAGGCCGACGTGGCGCACGCCACACCACGGTGAGGTAAGGCTTCGCTAACATCGTGTCCCGTGCCCTCCCCCACCGCGACCGGCGTGACGCTCGGCGCCCGTGACGTCACGATCCGGTACGACGCCGTCGTCGCCGTCGACGCCGTGCACGTCGACCTCGAGCCCGGGCGCGTCACCGCGCTCGTCGGCCCCAACGGCTCGGGCAAGTCCACGCTGCTGCGCGGCATGTCCCGCCTGCACCGCCTCGCCGGCGGCCACGTCGAGCTCGGCGACGTGCCGGACGTCGCCGCGCTGTCGCCGCGCGAGTTCGCGCGGCGCGTCACGCTGCTCGCGCAGTCGCGCCCCACGCCCGCGGGCATCAGCGTGCGCGACGCGGTCGAGCTGGGCCGCCACCCGCACCGCACCGCGTGGCGCGGCCGCGACGCCGCCGGGCCCGCCGCCGTGCAGCGCGCGCTCGAGCTCACCGGCACCGCCGACCTCGCGGACGTGCCCGTCGACACGCTGTCCGGCGGGCAGGTGCAGCGCGTGTGGTTCGCGAGCGCGCTCGCGCAGGACACCGGCGTGCTGCTGCTCGACGAGCCCACCAACCACCTCGACCTGCGCTACCAGGTCGAGGTCCTCGAGCTCGTGCGCGCGCTCGCCGACGACCACGGCGTGACCGTCGGCGTCGTCCTGCACGACCTCAACCACGCCGCCGCCGTCGCCGACCGCGTCGTCGTGCTCGCCGCGGGCCGCGTCGTCGCCGACGGGCCGGCCGCGAGCGCGCTCGACCCCGACCTGCTCACCGCGGTGTACGACATCGAGATCACCGTGGACGTCGACCCCGCCACCGGCGAGGTCGACGTGCGCACGCCCCGGCAACGCGTGCGCCGCACCGTGGCCCGCTGACGGGCCGACCGGCGACGGCGCAGGCGCCGGCACACCTTCCTGCGCGCCACGACTCCCCGAGGACACACCCATGCGCACCACCCGTCCCGCCCGCGCGGCCGTCGTCGCGCTCGCCCTGCCGCTGCTGCTCGCGGCGTGCGGCACGAGCGACGGCGCCGCCGCCGAGGCACCCACCTCGACCGGCGCCGCCGCGCAGGGCGAGCCGATCACGGTCACCGACGCGCGCGGCGAGGAGATCACGCTCGACGCACCCGCCGAGCGCGTCGTCGCGCTCGAGTGGGCCCAGGTCGAGATGGTCCAGACCCTCGGCGTCGACCCCGTCGGCGTCTCCGACCCCACCGGGTACACGAGCTGGGTCGGCACGGCCGCACCGCTCGCGTCCGAGACGGTCGACGTCGGCCTGCGCCGCGAGCCGAGCGTCGAGGCCATCGCGGACCTCGAGCCCGACCTCATCGTCGGCGTGCTCACGTCGGTCCCCGAGGGCGCGCTCGAGCAGCTCGAGCGCGTCGCGCCCGTGGTGCTCATGGCGGGTGCGGACGCGTCCGACCCGCTGGGCCGCGTCACCGAGGACTTCACGACCATCGCGACGGCCCTCGGCAAGGAGGACGTCGCGCAGGACGTGCTCGACGACCTCGACGCGCGGCTCGCCGACAACGCCGCGACCCTCGAGGCCGCGGGCCTCGCGGGCACGCCCGTCGTGCTGACGTCGCCGTACTCCGACGGCGCCAACCTCACGATCCGCATGCACGGGCCCCGCACCGCCGTGCAGGCCGTCGCCGAGCGCATGGGCCTGGCCGCCGCGTGGACCGACCCGGGCGACGACGCGTACGGCCTGGCGAACATCGACCTCGAGGGCCTCACGCAGCTGCCCGCCGACACGCGCTTCCTCTACTGGGGCAACGACGACGAGGACGACGTCGTCACGACGGCCCTCGCGGGCAACGCCGTGTGGGAGAGCCTGCCGTTCGTGCAGGCCGGGCACGTGCACCGCGCGGCCGTCGGCATCTGGGCGTACGGCGGCCCGGCGTCGATGATGGCGTGGAGCGACGACCTCGTCGCGCAGCTGACGGCGGAGGCCTGACCCGGTGAGCACGCTGCGGCAGCGGGACGACGCCCCGCCCCCGGCGGTCGCGCGTCCCGCTGCCGCGGCGGCCCGCCCGGACGCCCCGGGCGTCCCCCTCCCCCGGACGCCCCGCCGCGGGTCCCTGCGCGTGGGCGTCGTGCTCGCGCTCGTCGCGGCGTGGGTGCTCGCGGCGGTCGTGCTGCACCTCGTGCAGGGCACGGCCGACGTCGGCCTGCGCGACCTGCTCGCGCTCGTCACCGGTGACGCGGTCGACCAGGCGGCCGCGGTCGTCGTCGAGTCCCGCGTGCCCCGGCTGCTCGCCGCGGTGCTCGTCGGGACGGCGCTCGGCGCGTCCGGCACCGCGATGCAGGCGGTCGCGCGCAACCCGCTCGCGTCGCCCGACACCACGGCGGTCAACGCGGGCGCCTACCTCGCGCTGACGCTGGCCTCGGCGTTCGGCACGACGCTCGCGCCGCTGGCGGGCGTCGGCGTCGCGTTCGTCGGCGGCATCGCCGCGGCCGCGCTCGTGATCGGCCTGTCGAGCGGGCGCAGCGTGTCGGTGGTGCGGCTCGTCCTCGCGGGCTCGGTCGTCACGATGGGTCTCGCGTCGATCACGTCGGTCGTCATGCTGCTGCTGCCGTGGGAGGTGCAGGGCATGTTCGCGTGGGGCGCCGGGTCCCTGAGCCAGAACGGCTCCGCGACGGTCGTGCGCGTGCTGCCCGTGGTCGCCGCGGGCGTGGTCGCGCTGCTGCTGCTCGCGCGGCGGCTCGACGTGCTGCAGCTCGGCGACGACGCGGCGCGGTCGCTCGGCATGCGGGTCGGCGCCACGCGCGTCGTCGTGGTGGTCGTCGCGGTGCTGCTCGCGGCGTCCGCGGTGTCCGTCACCGGGCCCATCGGGTTCGTCGGGCTGTGCGCGCCACTGCTCGTGCGCCTCGCGGCGCGGCGCGTCCGGCAGCTCACGCGGCACCGCGTGCTGATCCTCGCGAGCGCCGCGACCGGCGTCGCGCTCGTGCTCACCGCCGACGTGCTGCTGCGCGCCGTGTTCGGGTCGGTCGCCGGCGTCACCGTGCCCACGGGCGTCGTGACGAGCGCGCTCGGCGCCGTGTTCCTGATCGTGCTCGCACGCCGGCTGCGCAGCGGCGACACCGGCGAGGCGCTCGCCGGCATGCGCGCCGGCACCGCTCTCGGGCGGCGCGCGCCCTGGCTCGTGCTGACCCTTGCCGGAGCGGCTCTGCTCGCCGCGCTCGTGGCGGCCGTGCTGCTCGGCGACCGCGCGCTGCTGCTCGGCGACGTCGACCTGTGGCTGCGCGGCGCGGCGTCGGTGCGGCTGGAGATCATCCTCGACTCGCGCGTGCCGCGCGTCCTCGCGGCGCTGCTCGCGGGCGCGTGCCTCGCGCTCGCCGGTGCGCTCGTGCAGGCCGTGACGCGCAACCCGCTCGCCGACCCCGGCGTGCTGGGCGTGTCGTCGGCGGCGGGGCTCGGCGCGGTCGTCACGATCGTCGCGGTGCCGGCCGCGGGCTTCGCGACGTTGTTCGGCGGCGCGCTGCTGGGCGCGGCCGTCGCGGCCGTGGTCCTGCTGGGCGGCACGCGCGGCGGCGACCAGGTGCGCACCGTGCTCGTCGGCGTCGGCATCGGCGCGTTCAGCAGCGCGCTGACGACGCTGCTGCTGGTGCGCTCCGACCCGTGGAACCAGAACAAGGCGATGACGTGGCTCGCGGGCTCGACCTACGGCGCGACGTGGGTCCAGCAGCTGCCGATGGTCGTCGTGCTGGTGCTCGCCGCGGCCGTCCTCGTGCGCACGTCGCGCGACCTCGACGTGCTGCAGCTCGACGACCTCACGCCGCGCGTGCTCGGCGTCGCGGTGCCGCGCGCGCGGCTCGTGCACGTCGCCCTGGCGATCGTGCTGACCGCCGCCGCGACCGCGTCGATCGGCGTCGTCGCGTTCGTCGGGCTCGTCGCGCCGCACGCCGCGCGCCTGCTGATCGGCAAGCGGCACGCGCTGCTGCTGCCGCTCACGGTGCTGCTGGGCGCGACGCTGGTCGTGGTCGCCGACCTCGTGGGCCGCGCCACGATCGCGCCCGCGCAGCTGCCCGCGGGGCTCGTGACGTCGCTCATCGGCACTCCGTACTTCCTGTGGCTGCTGTGGCGGATCCGCACCGACCGGTGACGTCGCGCGCGTGCGGCGGCAGGACGTGCGACGTGCGACCGTGCGTCAGGGCAGCCTCAGCGCCCGCTCGGCGCGCAGCAGCCGCGTGAGCACGCTCGCCCGGACCTCGGAGCCGAGCGCCTCGAGCTGCCGCATGCCGACGCCACGCCCGGTGTGCACACCGCGCTGCGCGACGACCGTCTGGGTCCACGTGGTCTCCCACAGGCCCTCGCGGCCGTGGCGCCGCCCGTACCCGGACGCCCCGACGCCGCCGACGGGCGCGCCGACGGTCCCCCAGATCAGCTGGTGCGTGTCGTTGACCGCCACCGCACCGGCGCGCACACGCGCCGCGAGCGCGGCCCCGCGCGCGGCCGACCGCGTCCAGACCGCGGCGACCAGGCCCAGGTCGGAGTCGTTCATCGCGGCGACGGCCTCGTCGTCGGACGCGACGGGGTACACCGCGACGACGGGCCCGAACGTCTCCTCGCGGTGCAGGCGCGCGACGTCGGGCACGTCGGCCAGCACGGTCGGCTCGTAGAAGTACGGGCCGAGGTCGGGGCGCTGCTCGGCCCCCACCAGGACGGTCGCGCCGTGGCCGACCGCGTCCTCGACGTGCTCGACGACGCGCGCGAGCTGCGCGGGGCCGACGAGCGACCCCATGTCGGCGCGGTAGTCGAGCCCGGCGCCCAGGCGCAGCCCGGCGGTGCGCCGGACGAACGCGTCGACGAACGCCTCGCGCACGTCCTCGTGGACGTAGATCCGCTCGACGCTCGCGCACAGCTGCCCGGCGGAGCCGAAGCACGCGCGCACGGCTCCCTCGGCGACGGCCTCGACGTCGACGTCCGCCGCGACGTACATCGCGTTCTTGCCGCCGAGCTCGAGCGTCACGGGCACGCCCAGCTCACCGGCCCGCGCGGCGACCACGCGCCCCGAGCGGGTCGACCCGGTGAACCCCGCGTGGTCGACGTGCTCGAGCAGGCCCATGCCGACGTCCGGGCCGCCGACCACGACCTGCAGCAGGTCGTCGGGCAGGCCCGCGTCGGCGAGCAGCTCGGCGGACCACAGCAGCGTGAGCGCGGTCTGCGGGTCGGCGCGCAGCAGCACGGCGTTGCCCGCGACGAGCGCCGGCAGCGCGTCCCCGAGGCCCAGCGACAGCGGGTAGTTCCACGGCGTGATCACCGCGACGACGCCCACGGGGTGACGCAGCACGCGCGCCGACGTGAACGGCGGGAACAGCCCCCGGACGGTGCGGGGCGCGAGCAGGCGACGCGCGCGCAACGCGTAGTACCGCGCCGCGTTCGCGACGTCGCCGACCTCGTCCCACGCGTGCGTGCGCGCCTTGCCCGTCTCGACCTGCAGCAGGTCGAGCACGTCGGACTGCCGCTCGAGCAGCAGGTCGTGCGCACGCAGCAGCACCGCGGCGCGCTCGGCGACGGGTCGCGCGGCCCACGTCCGCTGCGCGGCACGCGCCCGCCGGGCCGCCTCCGGCAGGTCGTCCACCGAGGTCAGCGGGACCGCCGCCACGGGGCTGCCCGTGAACGGCGCGATGGACGTGGCCGTCGCGTGCCCCGGGCCGGCGACGACGTGCTCCAGCAGGGGCCGCACGTCGTCGGGCTCGAGCACGTAGGTCGCGAGCGGGTCGGTCTCGGGGTCGTGCAGGTCGGCATGCTCGTGCGCCATCACGCCAATCTACGCCGGGGCCGGGCGACCCGACCGCGACCCGCCGCGACCCGCTGGCGCCGCCCGGACGGCCTGGATCCGGCCGATCGGCGCCCGCCCCGCGGGACGACGCACGGGCGAGACCGGGCGCAGGTCGCTCACCCCGGACGAGGAGCGACCTGCGCCCGGTCTCGCGCACCACGTGTCTCACGGCGGGGCCGTCTCGGAGCCCGAGCCGTCCGGGGCTCGGGCACGTCAGAGCACGCGCACGTCAGAGCACGCGCACGTCAGAGCACAGCCACGTCAGAGCGCGAGCGTCGCCGCGACGTCGGGGTCGACGAGCGCGAGCGCGGCGGCGCGCGCGTCGGCCGCGGTGCGGGCCCGCAGCACGGCGCCCGCGATCGCCTCGCACGTCGCGCGCGTGTGGTGCCGGACCGCGTACCGCACGGCGGGCAGCGCCCCGGCGGCCATCGACAGGCTCGTGACGCCGAGGCCCACGAGCACGAGCGCCATGAGCGGGTCGGCCGCGGACTCGCCGCACACGCCCACGGGCTTGCCGGCCTCGAGCCCGGCGCGCGCCGTCGTGGCGACCAGGTCGAGCACCGCGGGCTGCCACACGTCGAGCAGGTCGGCGAGCTCGCCGCGCAGGCGGTCGGTCGCCATCGTGTACTGCGCGAGGTCGTTGGTGCCGATCGACACGAAGTCGACCTCGGCGAGCAGGTCCCGGGCCCGCAGGGCCGCGGCCGGGACCTCCACCATGACGCCCACGGTCGCGACGCCCGCGGCGCGCGCCCGGGCGGCGAAGTCACGGGCCTCGTCGGGCGTCGCGATCATCGGCGCCATGACCCACGGCGTCGACCCCGTGGCCTCCTGCGCGCGGGCGAGCGCCGCGAGCTGCGTGTCGAGCAGCTCGGCGTGCGAGCGCACGAGCCGGTAGCCGCGCACGCCGAGGGCGGGGTTCTCCTCGTCGGGCTGCGTCGCGAACGCGAGCGGCTTGTCGGCGCCCGCGTCGAGCGTGCGCACGACGACCTTGCGCCCGTCGACCGCGCGCAGCGCCGCGGCGTACGCGTCGGTCTGCTCGTCGACGGTCGGGGCCTGCGTGCGCTCGAGGAAGAGCACCTCGGTGCGGAACAACCCGACGCCCTCGGCGCCCGCACCGACGCGCTGCGCGTCGGCGGCCGTGCCGATGTTCGCGAGCAGCGCGACGGCGTGCCCGTCGGCGGTCGCGCCGGGGCCGGTGTCCTGCGCGAGCGCGGCGTCGGCCGCGCGGCGGCGCTCGAACGCGTCGCGCACGGCGTCGTCGGGGTCGGGCGTCACGGTGCCGGCGGCGGCGTCGACCGCGACGACGGTCCCGTCCGCGAGCGCCGTGGCGCCGTCGACGCGCACGACGCACGGGAGCCCGAGCTGGCCCGCGATGATCGCGGTGTGCCCGGTCGGGCCGCCCAGCTCGGTGACGATCGCGAGCACCTGGGTGAGGTCGAGCGCGGCCGTGTCGGCGGGTGCGAGGTCGCGCGCGACGACGACCGACGGCTGCGCGAGGTGCGGCACGCCCGGCTCGGGCAGGCCGACGACGCGCGCGACGACCCGGTCCCGCACCGAGCGCAGGTCGGTGACGCGCTCCGCGAGGTACCCGCCGGCCTGCTCGAACATGGCCGCGAACGCGTCGACGACCGAGTCGATCGCGGCGACGGGCGGCTCCCCGCCGTCGACGCGCGTGAGCACCTGGCCACGCAGCGCGGCGTCGTCGGCCATCTGCGCGGTCGCGGCGAGCACGTCCCGCACGGTCCCCGCCGCCCCCTCGGCCTGCGCGCGCAGACCGGCGGCGACGTCGGCGAACGCGCGCTCGACGACCGCGCGCACGTGCGCGGGCGTGGCCGGCGCCCCGTCGACGAGGAGCGGCGCGTCGGGTGCGACGTCCGGCGCCGGCCGCACCTGGGCGACCGGGCCGACGACCGCGCGCCGCCCCACGCCGACGCCGCGCAGCCCGGTCCCGGCGGGGGTGTCGGCCGCGGACGTCGTCGTCACGACGCGCCCCCGGCGGCCTCGGTCTCGGGGGCGTCGAGGTCGGTCGACAGCAGCGTCACGAGCTCGTCGAGCACGCGGTCGGCGTCGGGGCCGTCGGCCGCGAGCGTGACCTCCTCGCCGTGCGGCACGCCGAGCGACATGACGAACAGGATGCTCGCGGCGTCGACGGGCGTGCCGCCCGCGCGGGCGATCGTGACGGGCACGCCGGACGCGGCGACGGCCTGGGTGAACAGCATCGCGGGGCGGGCGTGCAGGCCCACGCGGGACGCGACGGCGACGGTGCGCTCGGCCATGGTGGCTCTCCTTCGAGGTGGTGCGGGGGTGGGGGCGGGACGGTCGGGCGCCGGGCTCAGGCGGGCTGCCCGACGAGCGCCGCGTCGCGCTGCTCCTCGGCGGCCCGCTCGGCGGCGACGACAGGGTCGTGCGCGAGGGACTTGAGCAGCACGACCAGCGCGGTGCTGACGAGCGTGCCGACGACGACCGCCGCGACGAACCCGAGCGGGTTGCCGATGAGCGGCAGGACCCACACGCCGCCGTGCGGCGCGACGAGCGTCGAGCCGAACGCCATGGCGAGGGCCCCGGTGGCAGCCGAGCCGACCACCGAGGACACGATGACGCGCCACGGGTCGGCGGCGGCGAACGGGATCGCGCCCTCGGAGATGAAGGACGCGCCCAGCAGCCACGCGGCCTTGCCGTTCTCCTGCTCGGCGTGCGTGAACAGCCGCTTGCGGACCGTGGTGGCCAGGGCCATCGCGAGCGGTGCGACCATGCCGGCGGCCATGACGGCGGCCATGACGCGGTACTGCGTCGCGTCCGCGGCCAGACCCTCGGTGGCCAGGCCCGTGACCGCGAACGTGTAGGCGACCTTGTTGATCGGCCCGCCCAGGTCGAAGCCCATCATCGCGCCGAGCAGCAGCCCGAGCAGCACCGCGCTGGTGCCCGACAGGCCGTTGAGCCAGCCCGTCAGCCCGTCCATGGCGGCCGCGATGGGCCGCCCGATGAGCACGAGCATGACGACCCCGACCACGGCCGACGACAGCAGCGGGATGACGACGACCGGCATGACGCCGCGCACGCCCTTGGGGACGTTCCAGCGGCTGATCCACAGCGCGACGCCACCGGCGAGGAAGCCCGTGACGAGGCCGCCGAGGAACCCGGCGCCGACGAAACCGGCGGCCGCGCCGCCGAGGAACCCGGGCACGAGGCCGGGGCGGTCGGCGATCGCGTACGCGATGAAGCCGGAGAGCACGGGCACGAGGAACCCGAACGCGAGCTGCCCGGTCTTGAGCAGCACGACCGACCAGTCCTGCAGCGACGCGGGGTCGAACGCCGCGACGACCGTGGCCGCGTCGACCTTGGTGACCTCGATCGCGCCCTCGGCGCCGCCCCACGCGACCTGCGCGAGCATGAACGACAGCGCGATGAGGATGCCGCCCGCGGCGACGAACGGGATCATGTACGACACGCCCGTCATGAGCCACTGCCGCACCTTGGTGCCGGCACCGGCGTCGCGGTCGACCTTGGTCGCGGGCGCCGCGGCGGGAGCGGCGGCGGCGCCGGCGGGCACGCCCGCCTCGACCGCGGCGACCGCGGCGGCGATGACGCCGGGCGCGTCGTGCACGGCCTTCTTGACGCCGACGTCGACGAACGGCTTGCCGGCGAACCGCTGCTTGTCCTTGACCTCGAGGTCGGCGGCGTAGATGACGCCGTCCGCGGCGGCGATGAGCGCGGGGTCGAGCGGGGTCGATCCCGCGGCGCCCTGGGTCTCGACGTGCACCTCGTGGCCGGCGGCCTTGCCCGCCTGCTCGAGGGCCTCGGCGGCCATGTACGTGTGGGCGATCCCCGTGGGGCACGAGGACACGGCGACGAGCTTCACGACGGCACGACCTCTCGCGTGACGATCTGCGCGACGGTCGCGGCGTCGGGTGCCTCGAGCAGCGACGTCCGGAAGGACTCGTGCACGAGGCGACGCGCGAGGGCGGCGAGGATCTGCAGGTGGTCCGCGTCGCCGGAGGCGGGCGCGGCGATGAGGAAGACGAGGCGCGCGGGCCCGTCGGGGGCGCCCCAGTCGACGCCCTGCGCGAGCTTGCCGACCGCGAGGCTCGGGACGACGACGTGCTCGGAGCGCGCGTGCGGCAGCCCGACGCCGCCGGGCATGCCGGTGGCCATCTGGGTCTCGCGCGCCGCGACGTCGGCGGCGAACCCGTCGGCGTCGGTGACGCGGCCGGCGGCCGCGAGCAGGTCGATCAGCCGACGCGTGACGTCGGTCCGGTCGGTCGCGGCGAGGTCGACGGCGACCAGGTCCGCGGTGATCAGCGGGGTGGTGGTGCTCACGGGTCTCACAGCTCCTTCAGTGCGAGGTGGGGGTCGGGGGTCTCGACGACGCGGACGGCGTCGAGGTCGAGCTGGTCGGGGCCGGGCACCTCGGTGCCCGGGAGCAGGACGGCGGCGCGGCCCCACGCGACGGCGGTGCGCAGCCGGTCGGCGCACGAGCCGGTGCCCGCGAGGTAGCCCGCGAGCGTGGAGTCGCCCGCGCCGACGGTCGACAGGGGCACGAGCGGCGGGCCGCCGGCCCACCACGTGCCGTCCTCGCGCACGAGCAGCGCACCGTGCGCGCCGAGGCTCACGAGGACCGCGGTGGTGCCCTGCGCGATGACCTCGCGCGCGGCGGCGACGACGTCGCCCACGGTGACGAGGTCGCGGCCGACGAGCTCGGCGAGCTCGTCCTCGTTGGGCTTGACGAGGCTCAGGCCGCCGGCGCGCACGGCCCGCGTGAGCGGGGCGCCCGAGGTGTCGAGCACGAGCGGCACGCCGTGGCGCCCGGCGAGCCCGGCGAGCCGGACGAAGAACGCGTCGCCGGCGCCGGCGGGCAGCGACCCGGCGGCGACGACCGCGCGGGGCGCGGACGTCAGCTGGTCCTCGACGGCCGCGAGCAGCGCGTCGACCTCGGCGTCCGCCAGCCGCGGGCCGGGCGCGTTCACCTTGGTGGTGACGCCGTCGGCCTCGACGAGCGTGACGTTGGTGCGCGTGTCGCCCGCGACGGGCACGGGGACGGCGGGGACGCCGTGCTCGCCGAGCAGCGCGACGAGCCGCGCGCCGTCGGCGCCGCCCGCGGGCACGACCGCGACGGCGGCGAGGCCGTGCCGTGCGAGGGCCCGGGCCACGTTGATGCCCTTGCCGCCGGGGTGCACGTGCGCGGCGTGCGCGCGGTTGACCTCGCCGACCTCGAGCCGCTCGACGTCGAGCGCGCGGTCGAGGCTGGGGTTGGGCGTGACGGTGACGATCACGCGCGCACCACGCGCGTGCCCGCGGCCTCGATCTCGTCGGCGAGCTCGGGCTCGACCGCACCGTCGGTGACCAGGGTGTCGACGTCGGCGAGCGCCGCGACGTGCGCGAGGTCGACCCGACCGACCTTGGTGTGGTCGGCGAGGACGACCGTGCGGCGGGCGGCGGTCACCAGCGCGCGCTTGACGGCGGCCTCGGCGAGGTCGGGCGTCGTGACGCCGTGCTCGGCGGTGATGCCGTTGGCGCCGAGGAACGCGACGTCGACGTGGATCTCGGCGAGGTCGCGCAGCGCCCACGACCCGACGGCCGCGAGCGTGCGCCCGCGGACCGTGCCGCCGACGAGGTGCAGCGTGGTGCCGGGTCGCGTCGCGAGGACGGTCGCGACGGGCAGCGCGTGCGTCACGACCGTGAGCTCGCGGTCGGTGGGCAGCAGCTCGGCGAGCCGGACGGTCGTGGTGCCGGCGTCGAGGATGATCGCGCCGCCGTCGGGCAGCTCGTCGAGCGCGGCCTTGGCGATGCGCTCCTTCTCGCCCGAGAGCAGGCCCTCGCGGTCGGCGAGCCCGGGCTCGAACCCGAGCCGCTCGACCGGGATGGCCCCGCCGTGCACGCGCCGCACGAGCCCGTGCCGCTCGAGCGCGGTGAGGTCGCGGCGGATCGTCTCGGCCGTGACGTCGAGCTCGGCAGCGAGCCGCGTGACGTCGACGCGGCCGTCGGCCCGCGCGCGCGTGAGGATCTGCTGGTGTCGCTCCGGTGCGTACACATCGACTCCGTCGTCCCGTGCCGCCGAGGTGGCGGCTGCGTCCCAGGATCACCCCGTCCGGCACGTCTGTCAATGCCAAACGGGCATGTTCGGAAGTGAATCAACATCCGCTTCTGTGGTGACGGACATCGCTGCAGGTCAACCGGTGTCCGATCCGGGCGCGGTCCGTGCCCGGATGCGCCCGGGGCCCGGTGCGCGCGCACCGGACCCCGGAGTCCCGCGACCGCCGCAGCCCGCGGCCGCGGCCGTCAGGTCACGTTCACGCGCCCCACGAGCGCGTACAGCTCGTCCGCGGTCGTCGCGCGGGCGACCGCGTCGGCCTGGTCGGGGTCGGCGAACACGAGCGCGATGCGCGACAGCACCTCGAGGTGCTCGCCGCCCGCTCCCGCGATCCCGACCACGACGCGCACGGGTGACCCCTTCCAGTCGATCGGGTCGGCGTAGCGCACCACGCAGACGGCCGAGCGACGGATGTGGGGCGTCGCGTCGAGCGTGCCGTGGGGGATCGCCAGGCCGTTGCCCATGAACGTCGTCATGGTCCGCTCGCGCTCGAGCATTCCCTCGACGTACCCGGGCGCCACGGCGCCCGCACCCACCAGCAGCGCCCCGGCCTCGCGCACGGCCTCCTCGTACGTCGTCGCACGGCCGTCCGCGACGCACAGCTCGCGGGTCAGCACGTCGACCCCGCCGCCCGTCACCGCGCCGCCGTCCCGTCCCGCGCGGCGACGACCTCGGCGACCACCTGGTCGTACACCGGGCTGCTCATGAAGTTGTCCACCGACAGGTGCCGCGTGGTGGGCGCCTGGAGGCGGGCGCGCGCGGTCAGCTCGCGCTGGCTGATGACGAGGTCCGCCGAGTCGTCGAGCGTCGCGACGGCCTTGTTGACGACCGTGACCTCGTCGGCACCGGCCTTGCGGAGCTTGTCCCGCAGCACCGCCGCGCCCATGACCGACGACCCCATGCCCGCGTCGCACGCGAACACGATCACCCGCACGGGCGCGACGTCCGCGCCCTGCCCGGCCTCCCCGCCGATCTCGGGAGGCGCACCCGGCACCAGCGCACCGAGCGCCGCGCTGGACCGCCCCTTGTTGGCCTCGGTCTGCGCGACCGCCGCGGCCAGGTCGCCGCTCTCGCCCGCCGCGAGGTCACGCTTGCGCGTCGCGCGCAGGATCACGGCCGCGACGAGGAACGAGACCGCCGCCGAGAGCACGACCGACAGCGTCACGCCCAGGTAGCTGTCGCGCGCGGTCTGGGCGTACACCGCGAAGATGCTGCCCGGTGCCGCGGGCCCCACCAGCCCGCTGCCGAAGACGACGTTCGTCGCGATGCCGGTCGCGCCGCCCGCGATCGCGGCGAGGATCAGCGCGGGCTTCATGAGCACGAACGGGAAGTAGACCTCGTGGATGCCGCCGAGGAACTGCACGACGATCGCGCCCGGCGCGGTCGAGCGGGCCGCGCCCACGCCCAGCAGGGCGTACGCCAGCAGGATCCCCAGGCCCGGCCCGGGGTTCGCCTCGACGAGGAACAGCAGCGACTTGCCGTCGGCGACGACCTGCTGCGCACCGAGCGGCACGAGCACGCCGTTGCCGATCGCGTTGTTGAGGAACAGCACCTTGGCCGGCTCGACGACGAGCGCCATCGCGGGCAGCAGGTGGTTGTCGGCGAGCCACCCGACAAGGTCCCCGAGCCACGCGCTCAGCTGCGTCACGAGCGGCGCGATCCCGAAGAACGCGCCGACCGACAGCGCGCCGCCGACGATCGCGGCGGAGAACATGTTCACGAGCATCTCGAAGCCGGGCCGGATATGACCCTCCCACAGCCCGTCGACCAGCCGCATGACCCACGCCGCGAGCGGCCCGACGATCATCGCGCCGAGGAACATCGGCACGGTGCTGCCGACGATGATGCCGAGCGTCGCGATCGTCGCGACGACGCCGCCGCGCTCGCCGTGGACGAGGCGCCCGCCGGCGTTCGCGATGAGCAGCGGCAGCAGGTAGGTGACCATCGGGCCGACGAGCCCGAGGTACTGGTGGAAGGTCGTGCCGTCGTCGGCCTGGACGAGCTGCGTGGCCGCGCCCTGCCAGGCGCCGGGCAGGTCGGCGTTCCCGAACCCGCCGAGCACGCCGTTGGGCAACCAGCCCACGGCGATGAACAGCGCGGTGATGAGGCCCCAGGCCAGGAACGCCGGGAGGTTGGGCATGATCATGCCGGTGAGGAAGGCGCCGAAGCGCTGGAGGCGGACCTGGGCGGTCCGTCCGCGGCTGAGGGTCGGCGCGGCTGGTGCGGTGGTGGTCATGGCCGGGTCACGCTCCGCTTGGTCGGGCCGGGGCGCACGTCCGCCGGCCGGTGATCGTCGTTGATCCGTGGTGCGGTGCTGGGTGGTGCGGTGCCGGGCGGTGGGCCCGGGTGGTGACGGTGGTGACGTCGGCGGCCCCTAGGGCTCGATCGTCACCTTGATGCCGGCGCCCGAGCGCACGACGTCGATGCCCTCGGCGACGCGCTCGAGCGGCAGCCGGTGGGTGATGAGGTCGGCGACCGGCACCGAACCGTCGGCGATCATCGCGAGGGCCTTGCGGTTGTGCGCGGGGCTCGACCCGTTGGCGCCGACGATCGTCAGCTCCTTGTAGTGCACGAGGTTGGAGTCGAGCGTGATGGTCGGACGATCCTTGGGCAGGCCGCCGAAGAAGCTGATGCGTCCGCGCGGCGCGACCATGCGCAGCGCCTGCTCCTGCGCCGCGCCGGACGCGGCGGCGGTGATCACGACGTCGGCGCCGCGACCGTCCGTGAGCTCGAGGACGGCCTCGACGGGGTCCTGCTCGGACGCGCACACCGCGGCGTCGGGCTTGACCACGTCGGCGGCCATGTCGAGCCGCGCGCGGCTGAGTTCGACGAGGTAGACCGCCGACGCCCCGCGGGCGCGCGCGAGCCGCACGTGCAGGCAGCCGATGGGCCCGGAGCCGACGACCACGACCGTGTCGCCGTCGTGCACGTCGGCGATCTCCTGCGCGTTGATCGCGCACGCGAACGGCTCGGCGACCGAGGCCTCGGCGAACCCGACGCCGTCGGGGATGCGGTTGAGCCCGTCGACGGCCAGCACGGTCGGCGGCACGATCATGAACGGCGCGAACCCGCCGTCGTAGTCGTAGCCCATCGACACCTGGTGCGGGCAGATCGTCTCCAGGCCCCGCGTGCACCACGCGCACCGCCCGCACGGGATGGCGGCGATGACCTGCACGCGGTCGCCCGGCGCCCAGCCGTCGACGCCGTCGCCGACCTCGACCACCTCACCGGCGATCTCGTGCCCCATGACGCGCGGCGGCACGATGCGCTGGTGCCCGGACGTCGAGATCTTGACGTCGGTCCCGCACATCGAGCACGCGCGGACCCGGATCTTCACCTCCCCCGCGGCCACCTCGGGCTCGGGGGCGTCCTCGAGACGGACGTCGCCGGGTGCGTAGAACCGGAAGACCTTCATCGCTCTCCTCGCAGCATGCGCTCGAGGCCGCGGCGGGCGTCCCGGTGCGACGCCGCACCGGGCGGACGTCGTCGTCGGCCGTCCCTCGCGCGGGGGTGACGTGCCCCCGCGTCGTGTCCAGAATGACCGAGTCGACACGAGGATGTCAACAGATTCCCACACAAGCGGTGCCGAACGGGCGCCGCTCAATGTGGGAACGGGCCATCGGCACGAGGCGCGTCCGCGCGGCGCACCATGCGAACGCCGCCGCCGTCCCCACCCACGCCTCGCCCAGGCGGTCGGCGATGCCGTAAGGTAAGCCTCACCTAGCACCCGTACCGCGGGTCGCCCGGACGAGCCCGCACGGGCCCCGGCCCCGCGCCCCCTCCGCGAAGGACACCATGCGTTCTGCGCCCGCACGCCGCGCCCTGCGACCCCTCGTCGCCGCCGCCGCCGCGTCCCTCCTCCTCGCCGCCTGCTCGTCGGGCGACCCCGCCGGCACACCCACGGACGGCTCGTCGTCCGGCGCGTCCGGCGACTTCCCCGTGACCATCACCAGCACGTTCGGCGACACGACCATCGAGTCGCAGCCCGAGCGCGTCGCGACCGTCAACTGGGGCAACCACGACGTACCGATCGCGCTCGGCGTGGTCCCGGTCGGCTTCGCCGCGCAGACCTACGGCGACGACGACGGCGACGGCGTCCTGCCCTGGACGTACGAGGCGCTCGAGGGCCTCGGCGCGACGGGCGACGACCTGCCCACGCTCTTCGACGAGACCGACGGCATCCCCATGGAGGCCGTCAACAACGTCGAGCCCGACGTCATCCTCGGCGCCTACTCGGGCATGACCCGCGAGGACTTCGACACGCTCTCGCAGATCGCGCCGACCGTGTCGTACCCGAAGTTCGCGTGGGGCACGAGCTGGAAGGACATGGCCCTCATCGACGGCGAGGCCATCGGGAAGAAGGACGAGGCGCAGGCCCTCGTCGACGACGTGCTCGCCCAGATCGACGCCGCGCTCGCCGAGCGCCCCGACGTCGAGGGAAAGACCGTCGCCTACGCCTGGTTCGACCCGTCGAACCCCAGCACGATCGGGGTGTACACGCCGCTCGACGCGCGCGTGCAGCTGCTGGCCGACCTCGGGCTGGAGAACGCGCCGTCGGTCGTCGACCTCGCGGGCGACACCGACCAGTTCTTCGTCAACCTCGCGTCCGAGCAGGCCGACACGCTCGCCGACGCCGACATCCTCGTGACGTACGGCGACGACTCCATGCTCGCGACGCTGCAGGCGGACCCGCTGTTCAGCAAGATCCCGGCCGTCGCCCGCGGCTCGGTCGTCGTGCTGGGCAACACCGACCCGATCTCGGCCGCGACGTCCGGCCCGACCGTGCTGTCGCTGCCGTGGGCGCTCGACGACTACCTCGACCTCTTCCAGGCCGCCGCCGAGAAGGTCGGGTGACGCTCACCCCCACCGCCGCCACGCCGGCCGCGCCCGCCCGGGTGCGGCCGGCGTCGCTGCGCCGACGCCGCGCCGTCGGCCTCGTGGTCGGCGTCGTCGCGCTGCTGCTCGCGGTCCTCGCGTCGCTCGCGTTCGGCGCACGGGTCGTCGGCTGGCAGGACGTCGTCGCGGGCGTGCTGCACCCCGACACGTCGCAGATCGCGCAGGCCGCCGTGCAGTCGCGCGTCGCCCGCACCGTCCTCGGGCTCCTGGTGGGCGCCGCGCTCGGCGTCGGCGGGGCCGTCCTGCAGGGGCTCACGCGCAACCCGCTCGCCGACCCCGCGCTGCTCGGCATCAGCTCGGGCGCGTCACTCGCGGTCGTGCTCGGCATCATGCTGCTGGGCCTGTCGACGCTCACGCAGTACGTGTGGCTCGCCTTCGCGGGGGCCGCGCTCACGTCGCTGCTGGTGTACGCGATCGGCTCGCTCGGGCGCGAGGGCGCGACCCCCCTCAAGCTCGCGCTCGCCGGCGCCGCGACCACCGCCGCGCTGAGCTCGGCGATCTCGATGGTGCTGCTCAGCCGCACCGACGTGCTCGACACGTTCCGGTTCTGGCAGGTCGGGTCGCTCGGGCGCGCGTCGCTCGCCGAGATCGGCCAGCTCGCGCCGTTCCTGATCGTGGGCGCCGTCCTCGCGGTCGGCAGCGCACGCGGCATGGACGCGATCGCGCTCGGCGACGACGTCGCCGTCGGGCTCGGGCAGCGCGTCGGGCTCGTGCGCGCCGCCGGCGGCGTGGCGGCCGTGCTGCTGTGCGGCACGGCCGTCGCCGCCGCGGGCCCCATCGGGTTCGTGGGGCTCGTCGTCCCGCACCTCGCGCGCGTGCTCACCGGCCCCGGGCACCGGTGGCTGCTGCCGTACAGCGCCGTGCTCGGCGCGTCGCTGCTGCTCGCGGCCGACGTCGTGGGGCGCGTCGTCGCCCGCCCGCAGGAGGTCGAGGTCGGCATCGTCACGGCCGTGCTCGGCGCGCCCGTGTTCATCGCGATCATCCGCCGCCACAAGGTGCGCGAGCTGTGACCGCGCTGCTGGGCGCACGCGCGGCGGGCGGCGCACCGGGGGCGACGCCCGGTGCTCTGGTCGCGCGCGGCCGCCGCGCGCGCACGCGCCGGCACCGCACGGTCGTCGCGGTGCTGTCGCTGCTCGTCGCCGCGCTCGTCGTCGTCACGCTGTGCGTCGGCGAGCGGACGTACACGCCGCTCGAGGTGCTGCGCGTGCTCCTCGGCGAGCAGGTGCCGGGCGCGTCGTTCAACGTCGGGGTGCTGCGCACCCCGCGCGTGCTCACCGGCGCGCTGGTGGGTGTCGCGTTCGGCACGGCCGGCGCGGTCTTCCAGACCATGCTGCGCAACGCGCTCGCGAGCCCCGACATCATCGGCGTCAGCGCGGGGTCGAGCGCGGCCGCGGTCGTCGCGATCACGATGTTCGGCCTGTCGGGCCCCGCGCTGTCGGCCGTCGCGGTGGTCGTCGGGCTGGCCGTCGCGGTGGTGATCTACGCGCTGTCGTGGCGCGGGGGCGTGCACGGCGCACGGCTCGTGCTCATCGGCATCGCGGTCGGCGCCATGCTGCAGTCCGTCATCGCCTACGCCATGACCCGCGCCGGGATCTACGACGCGAACGAGGCCCTGCGGTGGCTGACGGGGTCGCTCAGCTCCGCCTTCTGGGCCACGGTCGGGCCGCTCGCCGGGTCGCTCGCGCTGCTCGTGCCGACGCTGCTCGTGCTCGCACGCCGCCTGCCCGCGCTGCAGCTCGGCGACGACGCGGCCGCCGGCCTCGGCGTCGCCCCGGACCGCTCGCGGCTCGCGCTGCTGGTCGTCGCGGTCGCGACGATCGCGGTCGCGACCGCCGCGACCGGACCGATCGCGTTCGTCGCGTTCCTGTCCGGGCCGATCGCGCACCGACTGCTGCGCGGCACGGGACGGCTCCTCGTGCCCGCCGGCCTCGTCGGTGCCGCGCTCGTGCTCGGCGCCGACCTCGTGGGGCAGCACCTGCTGCCCGCACGGTTCCCCGTCGGCGTCGTCACCGGCGTCCTCGGCGCGCCCTACCTGCTCTGGCTGCTGGCCAGGACCAACCGCTCCGGAGGCTCCCTGTGACGGACTCCCCCGCCGTGCACACGCTGGCCGTCGACGCCGTGACCGTCGGCTACGACGACCGCGTCGTCGTGCACGACATGACGCTGTCGGTCGCCCCCGGCGCCATCACGGCGATCGTCGGCGCCAACGGCTGCGGCAAGTCGACCCTGCTGCGGGCGATGGCCCGGCTGCTCAAGGCCCGCACGGGTCGCGTGCTGCTCGACGGCACGCCCATCGACACGATGCCCTCGCGCGACGTGGCGACCGTGCTCGGGCTGCTGCCCCAGACGCCCGTGAGCCCCGAGGGCATCGCCGTCGCCGACCTCGTCGGCCGCGGGCGGTACCCGCACCAGGGCTGGTTCCGCCGCTGGACCGCGCAGGACGACGCGGTCGTCGAGCAGGCGCTCGTCGCGACCGACACGCTCGACCTCGCGGACCGCCCGGTCGACGAGCTGTCGGGCGGGCAGCGTCAGCGCGTGTGGATCGCCATGGCGCTCGCGCAGCAGACCGACGTGCTGCTGCTCGACGAGCCGACCACGTTCCTCGACGTCGCGCACCAGGTCGAGGTGCTCGACCTGCTCACCGACCTCAACCGCGAGCGCGGCACGACGATCGTCATGGTGCTGCACGACCTCAACCTCGCCGCGCGCTACGCCGACGACCTCGTCGCGCTCACCGACGGCCGGCTGTACGCGCAGGGCGACCCGGCCGACGTCGTCACCGAGCGGATGGTGCGCGACGTGTTCGGCATGGCCGCACGCGTCGTCCCGGACCCGGTGAGCGGGTGCCCGCTCGTGCTGCCGGTCGGTCGGCACCACGCCCCCGCGCACCCGACCACGGACGGCGAGGACCGCCCGACCGCACCGGCGGCCGAGGCGCCCTCCGCGCAGCGGGTCCGCTGAACCGGCCCCCGGCTCGTCCTCGCGCGACCCCGTGATCGGTCGCGGTCGTGCGGGGCGCGCCGCGACCGACCACGGCGTCGTCGTCACGCGACGATCGTCGCCACCGTCGCTCCCCCACCCGCACCGGCGCGCCCGCGCACGGCAGCCGGGTACGCCGCAGGGCCGGGCGCGTGCCCGGCCCTGCGTGCGGGCGTCAGCGCGGCTGGTACGGCGAG
The DNA here is from genome assembly GCF_000986825.1 of Cellulomonas sp. FA1. NCBI lineage: Bacteria > Bacillati > Actinomycetota > Actinomycetes > Micrococcales > Cellulomonadaceae > Cellulomonas > Cellulomonas sp. FA1. Next base: position 1,804,743 of record NZ_LBMY01000001.1, read on the forward strand.
ACGACGACCTCGATGCGCTGGAACTCCTTGAGGTCGGAGTAGCCCGTGGTCGCCATCGCGCGGCGCAGCGCGCCCACGAGGTTGAGCGTGCCGTCGGCCGTGTGGCCGGGGCCGAAGAGGATCTGCTCGAGCGTGCCCACGGTGCCGACCTCGACCCGCTCGCCGCGCGGCAGCTGCGGGTGGTGCGCCTCGGAGCCCCAGTGGAAACCGCGCCCGGGGGCGTCGGTCGCACGCGCGAGCGCCGCGCCGAGCATGACGGCGTCGGCGCCGCACGCGACGGCCTTCACGAGGTCGCCCGAGCGCCCCACGCCGCCGTCGGCGATGACGTGCACGTACCGGCCGCCGGACTCGTCGAGGTAGTCGCGGCGCGCCGCGGCGACGTCCGCGACCGCGGTCGCCATGGGGGCGTGGATGCCCAGCGACACGCGCGTGGTGTGCGCGGCGCCGCCGCCGAAGCCGACGAGGACGCCCGCGGCGCCCGTGCGCATGAGGTGCAGCGCGGCCGTGTAGGTCGACGCGCCGCCGACGATCACGGGCACGTCGAGCTCGTAGATGAAGCGCTTGAGGTTGAGCGGCTCGGCGCGACCCGACACGTGCTCGGCGGACACCGTGGTGCCGCGGATGACGAACAGGTCGACGCCCGCGTCGACCACGGTGCGCCAGTGCTCCTGCGTGCGCTGCGGGCTGAGCGCACCCGCGACGACGACGCCGGCGTCCCGGATCTCCTGCAGCCGCGCGCGGATCAGCTCGGGGCGGATCGGCGCGGCGTAGATCTCCTGCATGCGCGCGGTCGCACGGGCGGGCGCGAGCGTGGCGATCTCAGCGAGCAGCGGGGTCGGGTCGTCGTACCGCGTCCACAGGCCCTCGAGGTCGAGGACGCCCACGCCGCCGGCCTGGCCGAGCGCGACGGCCGTCGCGGGGCTGACCACGGAGTCCATGGGCGCCGCGAGGATCGGCAGGTCGAAGTGGTACGCGTCGATCTGCCAGCCGACCGAGACCTCCTCCGGGTCGCGCGTGCGCCGCGAGGGCACCACCGCGATGTCGTCGAAGGAGAACGCCCGGCGTCCTCGCTTGCCCCGTCCGATCTCGATCTCGCTGCTCACCGGACGAGCCTACCGGCGGGCGGGCCGTCGCCGGCCCGCCGTCCGCTCAGCGGCCGGTGTAGTTGGGCGCCTCGACCGTCATCTGGATGTCGTGCGGGTGGGACTCCTTGAGGCCCGCCGGCGTGATCCGGATGAACTGGCCACGCTGCTGGAGCTCGGGGATCGTGTGCGCGCCGACGTAGAACATCGACTGGTGCAGGCCGCCGACCAGCTGGTGCGCGACCGCCGACAGCGGGCCGCGGTACGGCACCTGGCCCTCGATGCCCTCGGGCACGATCTTCTCGTCCGTCGTGACGTCGGCCTGGAAGTAGCGGTCCTTCGAGTAGGAGACCCGCCCGCGCGAGGCCATCGCCCCGAGCGACCCCATGCCGCGGTAGTGCTTGTACTGCTTGCCGTTGACGAACACGAGGTCGCCGGGCGACTCGTCGCAGCCCGCGAGCAGCGAGCCCAGCATGACCGTGTCGGCGCCCGCGACGAGCGCCTTGGCGATGTCGCCCGAGTACTGCAGGCCGCCGTCGCCGATGACCGGGACACCGGCCGGGCGGCACACCTGCGCGGCGTCGTGGATCGCCGTCACCTGGGGCACGCCGACGCCCGCGACGACACGGGTCGTGCAGATCGAGCCCGGCCCGACGCCGACCTTGACCGCGTCGACGCCCGCGTCGACGAGGGCCTGCGCGCCCGGCCGCGTCGCGACGTTGCCGCCGATGACCTGCACGTGCCGCGTCGCCGGGTCGGACTTCAGCCGGCGCACCATGTCGAGCATGAGCCGCGCGTGCCCGTTGGCGGTGTCGACCACGAGCACGTCGACGCCCGCCTCGACGAGGGCCGTCGCGCGCTCCCACGCGTCGCCGAAGAACCCGATGGCCGCACCGACCACGAGGCGACCGTCGGCGTCCTTGGTGGCGTGCGGGTACTGCTCGGACTTCACGAAGTCCTTGACGGTGATGAGGCCCGCGAGCTTGCCCTCGTCGTCGATCAGCGGGAGCTTCTCGACCTTGTGCTTCGCGAGCAGCGCGGCGGCGTCCTGGCGCGCGATGCCGACGGGCGCCGTCACCAGCGGCATGGGCGTCATCGCGTCCCGCACGAGGCGCGTCGCGAACTCGGCCGGCGGCACGAAGCGCAGGTCGCGGTTGGTGATGATGCCGAGCACGCGGTTCTCGCCGTCGACGACCGGCAGGCCCGAGACGCGGTACGTGCCGCACAGCGCGTCGAGCTCGGCGAGCGTCGCGTCGGGGCCGACGGTGACGGGGTCCGACACCATGCCGGACTCGGAGCGCTTGACGACGTCGACCTGGTGCGCCTGGTCGGCGATCGACAGGTTGCGGTGCAGGATCCCGACGCCGCCCTGGCGCGCCATCGCGACGGCCATGCGCGCCTCGGTGACGGTGTCCATGGCCGCCGAGACCAGGGGCACGCGCACGCTGATCTCGCGGGTCAGGCGCGACGAGGTGTCGACCTCGGACGGGATGACGTCCGTCTCGCCCGGGAGGAGCAGGACGTCGTCGTAGGTGAGACCGACCCGGGCGAACGGGTCCGTGGGAGCCGTGGGAGCGTCGTGCGCCGTCATCACGCCAGGATACGTGGCCGCGCGGGTGGGCAGGACGGCCCTGCCCGCCAGCCGGACGCCGGACGCCGGCGTCCGGCGCGGGCGTCAGTCGATGATGCCGCGCCGCAGCCCGATCGCGACCGCCTGCGCACGGTCGGACGCCCCGAGCTTGCGGAACAGCCGCCGCGCGTGGGTCTTGACCGTGTCCTCCGAGAGGAACAGCTCCTGGCCGATCTGCGCGTTGGAGCGGCCGTGGCTCATGCCCACGAGCACCTCGATCTCGCGCTTCGTCAGCACCGGGGTCGGCTCGACGGGGCGTGCGGCGACACCCGCGTCGGCGCGCGCCACGTGGCTCTCCTGCAGCGGCGTCGCCGGGTGCGGCACGGCCGGCACGGCCACGCCCGCGGTGACGGGGCTGGCCTGCACGTGCGCGGCGACGGCCGCGAGCTCGGCCCGGCCGACGTCGGGCGCGAGGAAGCCGCGCGCACCGAGCGCCAGGGCCCGGTCGAGCGCCTCGCCGTCGTCGGGCCCGGCGAGCAGCACGACGGCCGTCGACGGCGCGACCGCGCGCAGCCGGCGGATCGCCTCCGTGGGCCCGGCGCCGGGCAGGTGCGCGTCCAGCAGCACGACGGTGGGCGTGATGCGGCGCGCGAGCGCCAGCAGCTCGTCCGCGGTCGCCGCCGCCCGGACCGGCGCCAACGACGGCACTCCGATCGATGTCACGACGAGCCGCTCGCGGACGGTCGCCGAGCCGTGGCAGACCACGACTCCAGCCATGGGTATCCTCCTCGCGCCGATCCCGGCACCACAACGCGTGCACGGGTCCATGCCTGCATCGGCGTTACCGGTGCGTCACGTTAGCCCTCACGCCCGACCACCGGGAATCAACGCGCCGTTTCCTCACGGTTGACGGGTCCCTCGTGATATGCCGTCACGCTATCGGGTCAGCGCGTCGGCACCGGATGAGACGCCCGTCACAGGGGTGCGGCCTGCGCGACGACCGCCAGCACCTCGTGGACCAGCCCCGTCAGCGTGCGGGCGCGGTGGACCGACCGGTCGAGCGGGACGCGCTCGCCCGCGACCTCCGGCACCATGACGAACTGCGGGAGGTCGTCCCGCTCCCGGGCGAGCGCCGCGACCACGGACAGGTCCGGCGCGGGAGCCTCGGAGACGGTCACGACGGCGCGGGCCCGGGTCATGAGCGCGAGCTCGCCGGCGTGCCGGGTCGACACGGGGCCGGCGACGAGCCGCGCGTCGACGCCGCCGTCGACGAGCGCCGCGGCGAGCGCGTGCGCGACCACGGGACGCGTCTCCCCCGGCACCGGGAGCAGCAGCACGACCGCGGCGTCGGCCGCGGGGGGCGCGGCCGTGCGCGCGCGCAGCGCGGCGAGCACGCCCCCGACCAGCGTGGCGCGCGCGTCGACGCCGGGCCGCTCGACGACCGTGCGTCGCGCGAGCGCGGCGAACGCGGGCTGGACGAGCCCCGTCCACCAGGCGGCGAGGTCGTCGACCGCACCGAGGTCGAGCAGCGCCACGCAGCGGTCGCCACGCCCCGTCAGGGCGGCGTCGACGAGCTCGACGACGCCACGGGCGCCGGCCGCGCGCCCGGCCGGGGGCGCGTCCGTGGCGACGGCCGGGGTCGGCGCGCCGCTCGGCGTGGGCACGGTCGGGAGCCGCGCGGTGAGGTCGTCGCTGCGGGGCGGCGGGCCGGCGGCGACGTCCGCGGCGAGGGCGAGCCGGGCGGCCTCCGCGGGCGCGACGCCGTCGATCGTGAGGCGGCGCATGACGAGCAGCCGGTCGAGGTCGCTCGGGGCGTACCGGCGGTGGGCCCCGGCGTGATGCTCGGACGGGCCGAGGCCGTAGCGGCGGTCCCACGTCCGCAGCGTCGCGGGGGCGACGCCGAGCCGGCGCGCGACGGCCGCGACGGTCAGCGCGGGCCCGTCGCCCCCGGGCTCGGTGCGGTCGTGCGGGTCGTCGACGGGACCCGTCGACACGTCCGCACCGTCAAGCCCTTCCTCGGCTGCCGCGACCATGACGCGATTGTGCCAGCCACGGGCCGCGCCGCCCGCCTCGAGCGCGTCACGAGCTGGCGCGGTCCGCCGGCGAACCGCGCCGCACCGCGCCGCATCGCGCCACCGAATCGCGTCAGCGAAGAGGGTCTTGAACAACTTCTGGCGCGGTTGTACGGTTACGGCACGTCAACACGGGCAACCGTCGACGGCGACCGACTTTCGTCCCGGCCACGAGCCGCCGGACGTGCCGCACGAATCGAGGAGGACCCCCATGGCTGAGATCTCGCGTCTGCCCGGACCGGTGATGGACCTGTGGGAGTGGCAGTTCGAGGGCGCCTGCCGCGACGCCGACCAGGACCTGTTCTTCCACCCCGAGGGCGAGCGCGGCTCGGCCCGCCGCCGCCGCGCCGAGGCCGCCAAGGCCATCTGCGCCACCTGCCCCGTCCTCAACGAGTGCCGCGAGCAGTCGCTCGCCGTGCGCGAGCCCTACGGCGTCTGGGGCGGCCTCTCCGAGGACGAGCGCGCCGCCGTGCTCGCCGAGCGCGCCGGCCGTCGCGTCACCGCCTGACCCGCACCACCTGACCCCGCACCACCGACCGCGCCCCGGTCCGACGCCGCCGTCGGCCCGGGGCGTCTTCGTCCCCGGCGCCGTCGTCGGCCCCACGACCGGGGCGGCGCGCGCCGCCCCTCCCTCACGACGCGGCCCCGCCGTCACGCGTCGCCCCACGACGACGAAGGCCCCCTCCGGACGGAGGGGGCCTTCGTGCTGCCGGGGACGGGCCCCGGGTGCAGCGGAGTCGTCAGCCGACGATCGCGAGGATGTCGCGCGCCGAGAGGATCAGGTAGTCCTCACCGGCGTACTTGACCTCGGTGCCGCCGTACTTGGAGTAGATGACCTTGTCGCCGACGGCCACGTCGAGCGGCACACGGTTCCCCTTGTCATCGATCCGGCCCGGACCCACGGCCAGGACCTCGCCCTCCTGGGGCTTCTCCTTGGCGCTGTCCGGGATGACGAGACCCGACGCGGTCGTCGTCTCGGCCTCGAGGGTCTTGACGACGATCCGGTCCTCGAGGGGCTTGATGGAGACCGACACAGCGGACCTCCCCTTCGCATGTGAGTCGTTCTGAGGCAGTGTCTGCGCCGCACCGTCGCCGCCGTCGTCGCGGGTGCCGGGGCCACCTGTGCGGTTGGCGCCCCCTGACGGGACCGCCGGTTCCTCACTCTAGGAATGCGTTAGCACTCGGTCAACCCGAGTGCCAGCATCCGGGTCCCCGACCTGCACGGTGACGCGGCCGCGGCGCGGCGCCCGGACCGCCCCGTGACGTCCCGTGACGTCCCGGCGGCGTGGCCGTGGGAGGCTGGGCGCGTGGACGACGCCGGGCTGGTCAAGCTCCTGCAGCCGGAGGGGTGGGCCCTGCTGCAGGCCCTGCCGCCGTACGACGAGCGGCTCGCGATGCCGATCGCCGAACGCCTCCAGAAGGAGGGTCTCGACCCCGCGCTCGTCGCGGCCGCGCTCACCCAGTCCCGGCTGCGCGCCAAGGCGCACGCCAAGCTCGGCGAGTTCGCCGAGGGCATGCTCTTCACCGTCGCGGGCCTCGAGCAGGCGACGCGTCTCGAGGTCGCGGCCCACCACGCGCGGCGGTACCGCGACGCGGGCTGCACGTACGTCGCCGACCTCACGTGCGGGCTCGGCGCCGACGCGCTCGCGCTCGCGGGCGTCGGGCTGCGCGTCCTCGCGACCGACGTCGACGAGACGACCGCGGCGCTCGCGACCGTCAACCTGCGCGCGTTCCCCGAGGTGCAGGTGCGCATGGCGGACGGCACGGCGCTCGACCTGGCGGCCGAGGGCGTCGACGGCGTCTACGCCGACCCCGCACGCCGCACCGGCAGCGGCCGCCGCGTCTTCGACCCGAGCGCGTACAGCCCGCCGCTGGACGCGGTCCTCGCGACCCGCGACGTCGTCCCGGCGCTCGGCCTCAAGCTCGGCCCCGGCCTGGCCCACCGCGACCTGCCCGTGGACGCCGAGGCGCAGTGGGTGTCGTCGGACGGCGAGGTCGTCGAGCTCGGCCTGTGGTTCGGGCCGCTCGCTCCCGACGGCCCCGGCCGCACGGCCCTCGTGCTGCGCGACGGCGCCGCGCACACGCTGCGCGCGGACCCCGACGGCGACGACGACGCGCCCCCGGTCGGGCCGGTGGGCGGGTACCTGTACGAGCCGGACGGCGCCGTGATCCGCGCGGGGCTCGTGGGCACGGTCGCCCACCGCGTGCGCGGACGCCTGATCGACCCCACGATCGCCTACGTGACCTCCGACGCCCTGGCGGACCGCACCGCGTGGCACCCGCTCGCGACCGCGTACCGCGTGCTCGACGACCTGCCCTTCGGCCTCAAGCGGCTGCGCACCTACCTGCGCGAGCGCGGCGTGGGCCGCCTGACCATCAAGAAGCGCGGCACGGCCGTGGTGCCTGAGACGCTGCGCCGCCAGCTCGACCTGCGCGGCCCCGCCGAGGGCACGGTCGTGCTCACGCGCGTCGCGGGCCAGCAGCGCGTGCTCGTCGTGGAGCCGGTCTGATGGCGGCGCCCGTCGCGCTGCCGTTCGCGACGTCGGAGCGGTCGACCGTCGGCATCGAGTGGGAGGTCGGCCTGGTCGACGCCGACTCGGGCGACCTGCGGCAGGCCGCGCAGGCGATCTTCGAGGCCGTGCGCCCCGCCGACGGCACGGACCACCCGCACATCACGTCCGAGCTGCTGCTCAACACGGTCGAGGTGTCGTCGGGCAAGTGCCGCACGGTCGGCGAGGCGGGGGCGGACCTGCAGCGCGCGCTCGACGAGGTCGCGGCGGCCGCGCGCCCGCTGCGCATCGAGCTCATGGGCGCGGGCACCCACCCGTTCGCGAGCTGGGCGGCGCAGCGCGTCACCGACAAGGAGCGCTACGCGACGCTGATCGACCGCACGCAGTGGTGGGGCCGGCAGATGCTCATCTACGGCGTGCACGTGCACGTGGGCGTCGAGGACCGCGACAAGGTGCTGCCGCTGAGCCGCGCGATGCTCACGGTGTTCCCGCACCTGCAGTCGCTGTCCGCGTCGTCGCCGTTCTGGGGCGGCAAGGACACGGGGTACGCGTCGAACCGCGCGTTGCTGTTCCAGCAGCTGCCGACCGCGGGGCTGCCGCCGCAGCTCGAGCACTGGGAGCAGCTCGAGCAGTACGTGGGCGACATGATGCACACGGGCGTGATCGACCAGGTCGACGAGGTCCGGTGGGACATCCGCCCGTCGCCGCGGTTCGGCACGCTCGAGATGCGGATCGCCGACGGCGCCGCGAACCTCCTCGAGGTCACCGCGATCAGCGCGCTCACGCACTGCTTCGTCGAGCACTTCTCGACCCTGATCGACGCGGGCGAGCCGCTGCCGACCATGCCGCAGTGGTTCGTCCAGGAGAACAAGTGGCGCTCGGCGCGCTACGGCATGGACGCGATCGTCATCACGAACGCGGCGGGCGACGAGGAGCTCGTGACGGACTCGGTGAGCCGGTGGCTCGTCGAGCTCGCGCCCGTGGCCGAGCGGCTGGGGTGCGCGGCCGAGCTCGAGCAGGTGCGCACGATCCTGCGCCGCGGCGCGTCGTACCAGCGCCAGCGCGCGGTGGCGCGCCGGAACGCGGGCGAGCTCGAGCCGGTCGTGCGGTCGCTCGTCGCCGAGCTCGCGGCCGGCCGCCCGCTCTGACCCGGGCCGTCGACGTCCGCCGTCCGCCCTCCCCCGTCAGTCCTCCCACCGCCACGTCCGCAGCGCGTCCTCGAGCACCCCGAGCGCCGCGGTCTCGTCCGGCGCGTAGGTCAGCAGCCACCGCCACGTGCGCCCGCGGCGGTCGAGCCGGGCCTCGGTGCGCGCGAGCCCGGCGACCTGGAGGGTGCGCGTCGCGACGGTCCCCGCCGCGACGGCGCGCTCGCGCACGTCGCCCGTCGGTGTCACCCCCGGGCCCCAGGCGACGACCTCGGGGACCGCGAGCGCGTCGCGCGGCGGCACGCCCGGGTCGGCGGGGTGGACCGCGACGACCAGCGACGCGGTCGGTGAGAGCCGTACGTACGCAGCGGTCCACGTGCCCGGCGAGCCCGGGACCCCGGCCGCGGTCGGCGCGCAGGGCACACGGCACCGCGCTGCCGTGCTGCCGGTCTCGTCGGCGAGGACGACCTCGACCGGCGCGGCGGGCACCGCGCCGGCCTCGGCGGGACCCGGACGGCTGGGGCCCGCGGCGGAGGCGTCCGCGGCAGCCGGGTCCCCGGCGGGGGCGTCCGCGGGGATCCACTCCCAGGTGGCGAGGACCGCGTCGTCGAGGCCGTCGACGACGTGGTCGCCGTCGCGCCGCACGAGGCCGACGACGAAGGCCCAGCCGTCGCGGTCCACGTGGGTGTCGGTGACGACGGTCGACCCCGCGCCGAACGTGTGCCGCCATGCCGCACCGGCCGCCGTCGCCGCGCGCAGCACCTCGCCGACGGGGTGGGTGTGCACCCCCAGCGCCCGGCCGAGCGCGGGCCGGTCCGCGGCGGCCGCGAGCACCGTGCCGGTGTCGACGCGCCCCACACGCCCGAGCACGACGACCAGCAGCGCCCGGCCGCTGCCCAGGTGCACGGTGACCACCTGCCTGCTGCCGTCGGAGCCCGCGTCGGCGGGCGGCGACGAGTGCCACGGCAGCCAGACCCGGAACCCCGGGCAGCCGTCCGGCGTGGGCGGCACGGTGGCGCGGACGCGCAGCTCGGTCGGATCGGCCCGCGCCGGCAGCCGCTCGACGTCCGCACCGGCGACGCGTCCCCGCAGCGGGATCGCCCGACGGACGGCCTCGACGGCGCGCTCGCGCTCGAGCGGTGGCAGGCCCGGGTCGAGCATCCGGACCATCCGACGCCGCAGCCGCCAGCGGAACAGCGGCCCGGCGGGCAGGTACGCGAGGACGTACACCGCTCCGAGGACGAGGAGGACGACCGGCAGGGCTTCTCGCACCTCCCGTGCGTCGGCACGTCGGGGCGTCGCCTGAAGCGCGCGTCCGCACGGGGCGCACCGGTACGCGACCACACCCGCTAGTTTGCATCACCAGATAGCAGGCCTTACCGTGAAAGCGTGACCAGCGACCGCGACCCCCAGCTCCTCAAGGGCGTGCTGCCCATGCTCACGCTCGCCGCGCTCACGCACGACGAGTCCTACGGCTACGAGCTCGTCGCGGCCCTGCGCGCGGCCGGCCTCGCCGAGCTGTCGACCGGGACGCTCTACCCCGTGCTGACGCGCCTCGAGCGCGACGGCCTCGTGACGTCCCGGCTCGTGGCCTCGTCGTCCGGCCCGGCCCGCAAGTACTACCGACCCAGCGACGCGGGCCTCGCCGCGCTGCGCACGCAGCGCGCGTCGTGGGCCGCGCTCGTCGCGACCGCCGACCGCGTCCTGCGCGCCGCCGCCGCGACAGCAGCCGCCGGCACGGCGGCCACCGACACCGCGCCCACCGCGGCGCCGACCCACCCGGAGGGGATCCGATGACCACGCACCACGACACCGCACCCGACGCATCCGCCACCGACGACGCCGCGCACCGCCTCACCTGGCGCGACCGCCAGCGACTGTCCTGGTGGTTCCTGCGGTTCGAGCTCGCGATGCAGGACTACCCGGGCCGCGAGGCCCGCCGCATCCGCCGCGAGCTGCGCGCGTCCGTGCTCGACGACGCGTCGCGCATCGGCCTCGACGCCGCGCTGCGCGACCTCGGGTCGCCCCGCCGCCTCGCGGCCGGGTACTTCGCCGAGCTCGAGCACGAGCGCCCGCGCTGGACCGACGGCGCCGTGCTCGCCGCGGTCGTCGGCGTCGCGCTGCCGCTCTACTCGTGGCTCGGCTGGCAGATGGGCGCGCTCGACGCGGTCGACGCGATGGGCGGCGGCACGGTCGAGCTGAGCTGGTTCGGCTCGCCCGTGACGCTCACGCGCACCGCCGAGGAGATCTCCATGACGACGTCCGTGACCTGGGGCCCGCTCGCGCTGAGCGTGGGCCTCGCGCTGGTCGCGTTCGCGCTCGGTGCGCGCGTGTGGCGGCTGCGCCGCGGCTGAGCTCAGACCCACCCGTTGCGGCGCGCGAGCGCGACCGCCTCGTGCCGGTTCGTCACCCCGAGCTTGGCGACGGCCGACGACAGGTGGTTGCGCACCGTGCCCGGTGCGAGGTGCACGCGCGCGGCGATCTGCTCGACGGGCGACCCGTCCGCCGCGAGCTCGAGCACGTCGGCCTCGCGGGCCGTCAACGGGCTGCCACCCGTCGCGATCGCCTCGGCCGCGAGCTCGGGGTCGACGTACCGACCGCCCGCGTGCACCTGCCGCACCACGTCGGCCAGCACGCGCGACGGCACGGTCTTGGGCAGGAACCCGCGGACGCCCGCCTCGAGCGCGCGCTTGAGGTAGCCGGGCCGGCCGTGGCTCGTCACGACGACGGTCGCGACCCGCGGGTCCGCCGCGAGGATCCGCGTGGCCGCGTCGATGCCGTCGGGCGCGTCGGTGCGGCCCCGCACCGGCATCTGGAGGTCGAGCAGCGCGACGTCGGGCCGGTGCACGCGGGCCGCGTCGACCGCCTCGTCGGCCGACGCGGCCCGCGCGACGACCTCGACGTCGTCCTCGAGGTCGAGCAGCGACGCGAGCGCGTCGCGGATGAGCGCCTCGTCGTCGGCCAGCAGCAGGCGGATCACGCCACCACCTCGCTCGCGACCGCGGGGACCCGCACCTCGAGCACGAACCGGTCGCCGTCGGTCGCCGCGCTCACGGCACCGCCGAGCGGCGCGAGCCGCTCGGTCAGCCCCCGCAGCCCGGCACCACCCCCGGGTCCGGCCGGGCGGGCCCGGACGCCGTCGTTCGCGACGCGCAGCAGCACGTCGCCCCCGCCCTGCGCGACCAGCGCGAGCTCGCACGTGCGCGCGTCGGCGTGCCGCACGACGTTGGTCGTGCCCTCGCGCACGGCCCACGCGAGCGCCTCGGCGGCCACCGCGGGGAGGCCGCGAGCGACGTCCTCGCCCGTGACCCGCACCTCGACACCCGCCGAGCGCAGCACCGACCGCGCGCCGACGAGCTCGGCCGCGAGGTCGGCGGCGCGGTACCCCTCGACGACCGCGCGCACCTCGCGCAGCGTGTCGTGCGCGAGGTCGCGCACCTCCAGCATCTGACCGCCCGCGCCGTCACGTCCGCGGGACGCGAGCTCGGCCGCGAGCTCGCTCTTCACCGCGACGGCCGTCAGCGCGCGGCCGACGACGTCGTGCAGGTCGCGCGAGAACCGCAGCCGCTCCTCGGCGACCGCGAGCCGCGCGTGCGCGACGCGCGCCCGCTCGAGCTCCCAGACCACCGCGACCGTCCACGCCGACGCGCGGTACGACAGCACGACCGCGGCGGCGGACACGGACACCAGCAGCGTGCGGACGACCTCGTCCGAGGTCGCACCGGCGGCGGCCCGCACGCCCAGCACGGTCGCGACCGCGCCCAGCAGCAGCGCCAGCAGCGGCACCGTGCGCAGCAGCGGCGACAGCGCGCCGAGCGTCGCGACGACCACCACGAGGACCGCGCCGGTGCGCGGGTCGACGCGCAGCCCTTCGGACCCCCAGCCGCCGGTGCCCGCGAGCACCGCGACCGTCGCGACGCCCAGCGCGACGAGCGCGACGACCTGCCGCACCGACGGCCCGGTGCCGACCGACGCGCGCGCGAGCCCCGCGCGCAGGACGAGGACGCACGACACGGTGTGCGCGAGCGTCAGCACGACCGCCGGGACGACCCACGCCGCGACGGCGGGCCGCTGCGCGACGGCGAGCGCGACCAGCACCGGCTCGCTCGCCGACACCAGGTACAGCGAACCGCGCGTGTACGCGTCGAACTTCTGCGGCTCGCTCCAGCGGCCGAGCAGGCCACCGGGGCGCGTCGTGGTGCTCACGGCACCAGCCTGCCAGGCGTCACGGACCGCCCGGACGGGCCGGGCGCCGGCCACGACCGCGGCGCTCACCCCAGCGCCGCGAGCGCACCGGTGCCGATGAGCGCGAAGAGCGCGCCCCACGCGACCACCGCGACCGACTGCCAGACCAGCACCTGACGGCGGTCGAGCCCCGCGGTCACCATGATGAACGCGGTCAGCGAGATCGCGAGGACCAGCGGTGCGAGCAGGCTCGCGACCGGCACGCCGAACCGGTCGACGCGCTCGACGACCTTCTGGCGGCGCGCGCTCACGGGCCGCTCGGTGCGGTTCGCGCGCCAGCGCCGCCGGGCGGCGCCGCCCGCGACGACGGCGACGACCACCGCGACGAGGTTGCCGAGCACGGCGGCGCCGGTCGCGAGCACGACCGGCACGCCCGTGACCGTGCCGACGAGCGCGCCGACGTACGACTCGAGGAACGGCACGAGGCCGATCGCCATGATCGCGAGGAACTGCAGGACGGGGTCGAGGCCCGCGACGAGCTCGGAGAGCGTGGTGTGGATGCCGTTGTCGAACATGCCTCCAGCCTGCGGGCCGGTGCGGCGTCGACCCCGTGCGTCCGCTCACCGGTCCGCGGCCCGGCCGCACGGTCGAGGCATGACGTCCGTCACGGGTGCGCGGCGCGACCGGCGCGACCGGCTCCGACAGGGCCCGGTCGGGCCGTGTCCGGTCCAGGCCGTCGGTGCGGCTAGACCAGGACCTGCGTGAGCGGCATCGTCGAGTCGACGGGCAGGTCGAGCGGCGAGGGCGGCAGACCGCGGCGCACGACGGCGGAGCCGAGCGCGCCGATCATGGCGCCGTTGTCGGTGCAGTAGCGGATCGGCGGGATCCGCAGCTCGATCCCCGCCTCGGCGCAGCGGGCCGCGGCCATGTCGCGCAGCTGCGAGTTCGCGGAGAACCCGCCGCCGACCACGAGCGTCGAGACGCCCTCGCGCCGGCACGCGGCGATGGTCTTGGCCGTGAGCACGTCGGCGACGGCGGCCGCGAACGACGCCGCGACGTCGGGCAGCGGGACGTCCTCGCCGGCGTCGCGGCGCGCCTCGACCCACCGCGCGACGGCGGTCTTGAGACCCGAGAACGAGAAGTCGGTCGCGTGCTTCGCCTGGTCCTTGGGGGCCGTCAGGCCGCGCGGGAACCGGATGGCCTCGGGGTCGCCCTCGCGCGCGAGCCGGTCGATGTGGGGGCCGCCGGGGTACGGCAGCCCGAGCAGGCGGCCGACCTTGTCGAACGCCTCCCCCGCGGCGTCGTCGAGCGTCGAGCCGAGCTCGGTGACGTTGACGGTGTCGTCGATCATCAGCAGCGACGAGTGCCCGCCGGAGACGACGAGCGCCATGACGCGCTCGGGGAACGCACCGTCGACCAGCTCGTCGACGACCGCGTGCCCGATGACGTGGTTCACGCCGTACAGCGGCTTGCCGAGCCCGACCGCGAGCGCCTTCGCGGCGGACGCGCCGATCGTCAGCGGGCCCACGAGCCCGGGGCCGGCGGTGACGGCCACGGCGTCGACGTCGTCGAGCGTGACCTGCGCGGTCGCGAGCGCGCGCTCGATGGTCGGGACCATGGCCTCGAGGTGGGCGCGGGCGGCGATCTCGGGGATGATCCCGCCGAAGCGCGCGTGCTCGTCGACCGAGCTCGCGACCGCGTCGACGAGCAGCTCGTAGCCGCGCACGAGGCCGACGCCGGTCTCGTCGCAGGAGGTCTCGATCCCGAGGACGAGGGGTTCGCTCACGCGTCCAGGATAGGCGGCGCGCGACACGTGACACGCGTCACATCCTCGGACGGGCATCGGTGCGAACGCATCGATGTTGAGTGCGGCGTGACCACGAGCGACCTCATGGACGACATCCGGACGCTGCGCACCACGCGCGGCGTCGACGCCACGACCGCGGACCGCGTGTTCCGCGACGCGCGCACCGTCGGGAGCTTCCTCGACGTCCCCGTCCCCGACGAGCTGCTGCGCGAGGTGTACGACACCGTGCGCTGGGGCCCGACCGCCATGAACACGAGCCCGCTGCGGCTGCTCGTCGTGCGCAGCCGCGAGGGGCGCGAGCGCCTCGCGCCGCACGTCGCGGAGTTCAACCGCGACCGCGTGCTCGCCGCCCCCGTGACGCTCGTCGTCGCGACCGACGTCGACTTCCACGAGCACATGGCGACGCTCGTGCCGCACGCACCCACCTCGGGCGAGGGCTTCGCCGACAAGCACGACGCGCGCGTCGCCATGTCGCGCGACAACGCGTGGCTGCAGATGGGCTACCTCGTCGTGGGCCTGCGCGCCGCGGGCCTCGGCGTCGGCCCCATGACGGGCCTGGACGCGGCGGGCGTCGACGGCGAGTTCTTCGCGGGCTCGGCGTGGCGCACGCTCGCCGTGCTCAACGTCGGCTGGCCCGACGGCGAGGGCACCGACCGCCCGCGCGCACCGCGCCTCGAGTGGGACCAGGCCGCGCGCACGGTCTGACCGCTCCCCCCGCAGGAGCGCCGCACGCCCTCCCGCCGCCCCGTCGGGCGACGGGAGGGCGTCGCCGTCCCCGGGACCGGGCCGTGCCGGCCGGGTGGTGCCGGCCGGGCGGTGCGCCCGTCAGGCCGTCGCGACCGGACGCGCGGGGTCGTGCGCCCACTGCGACCACGACCCGGGGTACAGCGCGGCGTCGACGCCGATCGACGCGAGCGCCGCGACCTCGTGCGCCGCGGTGACGCCGGACCCGCAGTAGACGCCCACGCGCGCGGCCGTGGCACCCGGCGCGACGCCGAGCGCGGCGAACCGCGCGGCCAGCGCGTCGGCGGGCAGGAACCGCCCGTCGGCGTCGACGTTGTCGGCCGTCGGCGCGCTCACGGCACCCGGCACGTGCCCCGCGCGCGGGTCGACGGGCTCGACCCGCCCCGCGTACCGCTCGGCGGCCCGGGCGTCGAGCAGCACGCCGTCGCCCGCGAGCGCGGCGGCGCCGTCGGCGTCGAGCGTCGGCAGCGCACCGGCCACGAGCACGACGTCCCCGGGCTCGGGCGTGATCTCGAACGGCTCGACCGCGTAGCCGGCGGCCGTCCACGCGGCCAGCCCGCCGTCGAGGATCCGCACGTCGCGCACGCCCGCCCAGCGCAGCAGCCACCAGGCCCGCGCGGCGGACGTGCCCGCGACGTCGTCGTACACGACGACCGACCCGCCCTCGCGCACGCCCCAGCGCCGCGCGGCGCGCTCGAGGTCGGCCACGTCGGGCAGCGGGTGCCGCCCGGCCGCGGGCGACGGCGGTGCCGCGAGCTCGGTGTCGAGGTCGACGTACACGGCACCGGGCAGGTGCGCCTCGAGGTACCGGTCGTGGCCGTCCGTGCGCCCCAGCGCCCAGCGCACGTCGAGCACCACGGGCCCGTCGTCGTCGGCCAGCAGCCGGGCCAGGTCGTCCGGCTCCACCAGCACGGCACCCCGCACGTCGTCGTCGCTGCGCACCGCTCCCCCTCGTCCTCGGTCGGTCGGTCTCGATCGGTCAGGCGCCCGGCGCGTCGGCCGCGGCGGGTCCCAGCGGCAGGCGCATCGTCCAGGCGTCCACGTTCTCGGGCTGGTAGTAGCCCCGGCGGCGCCCCAGCCGCTCGAAGCCCAGCGCCTCGTACAGGTGCAGCGCGGGGGCGTTGTCGACGCGCACCTCGAGCAGCACCGACGCGGCACCGACCTCGCGCGCGCGGTCGACGAGCGCGCCCAGCATCGCGCGCCCCACGCCCCGGCCCTGGTGGGCGACGTCCGTGCCGACCGTCATGACCTGCGCGTCCCACCCGTCGAACCACAGGCCCGCGTACCCGACGAGCGTGCCGTCCGGCAGCGTCGCACCCACGTAGGTGCGTCCCGGGGCCGTGAGCTCCTCGGCGAGCGTCGCGGCCGACCAGGCGCCCGCACCGAACAGCTCGACCTCGAGGCGCTCGAGCACGGGCAGGTCCGCGGCCGTCAGGGGCCGCACGGCCACGTCGACGGCCGCCGCGCTCACGCCAGGACCCGCTTGGACCCCGCCGACGGGACGGCGTCCGGGCGACGCAGGTACAGCGGCTCGGTCGGCAGCGGCTCGCCCGCCGCGAGGCGGCGCTGCGCGATCCGTACCAGGTACCGGGGGTCGGGCTCCCGCAGGCCCGGCACGTCGGACGCGACGCGCGCGTCCGCGGCGCCGAACACGTCGGCGTACAGGTCGCGCCCGGCGCCCACGACGACCTCGTCCGCGACGCGCGGCACGTCCGCGGGCGCGGCCACGCCGGGCTCGGCGGTGCGCACCGGCACGCCGCCGCGGACCTCGTAGCGCGACCAGTAGACCTCCCGCCGCCGGGCGTCGGTGACGGCCAGCAGCGGCGTGCCGTCCACGAGTCCACCGACCTCGGCCGCGGCCTCGGCGAGCGCGTCGTGGCTCGGCACGCCGTGCACGGGCACGCCGACCGCGAGGCCCAGCACGCGCGCCGTCACGAGCCCGACGCGCAGCCCCGTGAACGGCGCCGGCCCGGTCCCGACGACGACCGAGCGCAGGTCCCGCACGGTCGCGCCGCGCCGCGCGAGCAGCTCGGTGACCTGCGGCATGAGCCGCTCGGCGTGCCGCCGAGGCTCGTCGTCCGTCAGCGTCTCGCCGTGCTCGGCGTCGACGACCAGCGCGGTCGCGACCGCGCCCGACGTGTCGATCCCCAGGTGCATCAGTGCCCACGCCCCTCGTGCTGCTCGTCCGTCAGGTCCGCCGCGTCCGTCAGACCCACCGCGTCGGCGCCCGGCAGCGCGACGCCGTCCCAGCGCGCGCCGACCGCGCGCACCGTGAGCACGCGCTCGCCCGCCGCGGCGTCCTCGACGTCGTCGGCCACACCGCCGTGCGGGCGCGCGAGCCGCAGCTCGAGCCGGTCGTCGGTCAGACCCTCGACCCAGCCCTCGCCCCACTCGACGACCGTGACGGCCTCGTCGAGCGCGGCATCCAGGTCGAGCGCCTCGACCTCGTCGAGCGAGCCCAGCCGGTACGCGTCGACGTGCACCAGCGCGGGACCGCGCGTGCCGTCGGGGCGCGGCAGCGGCGGGTGCTCGCGCGCGATGACGAACGTCGGCGACGCGACCTGCCCGCGCACGTGCAGGCCGGCGCCCAGCCCCTGCGTGAGCGTCGTCTTGCCCGCGCCGAGGTCGCCCGTGAGCACCACGAGGTCGCCCGCGCGCAGCACGTCGGCCAGCGCGCGGCCCCACGCGCGCGTCGCGTCGGCGTCGGGCAGGCGCACCTGCAGCCCGTCGGTCGTCACGCGGTCACCTCCACGTCCGCGGGGCGGGCCGTCGTCCCGGCCGCACCTGCGTCCTGCTCGCTGTCGACGTACGTGCGCGGCACGCGCGCCCCGAGCCGCGTCACGAGCTCGTACGAGATCGTCCCGGCGACGTCGGCCCAGTCCTGCGCGGTCGGGCCGCCGTCCCGCCCGTCGCCCCACAGCACGACGCGGTCGCCCGCGGCCTCGCGCGCGTCCGGGCCGAGGTCGAGCACGACCTGGTCCATGCAGACGCGGCCCGCGACGCCCAGGCGGCGGCCGCCGACCTGCACGGGACCGCCCCAGCGGTCGGCCGTGCCCGACGCGTGGCGCGGGATCCCGTCGCCGTACCCGAGCGGCACGACGCCCAGCACGGTGTCACCCGGCACGACGTACGCGTGCCCGTAGGACACGCCCGACCCGGCCGGGACGGGCTTGACCGTCGCGAGCTCGGCCTCGAGCGTCATCGCGGGCACGAGGCCGTAGCGCTCGGGACCGCCGAGCTGCGGCACGGGCGACAGCCCGTACACGGCGAGGCCGGGCCGCACGAGGTCCCAGTGCAGCGCGGGCGACGTGAGCGTCGCGGCCGAGTTGGCGAGGTGCCGCACCTCGAGGCGCGCACCCGCGCCCTCGACGAGCGCGACGGCCCGCGCGAACTCCTCGGCCTGCGCCGCGACCGTCGCGTGCCCCGGGTCGTCCGCGAGCGCGAGGTGCGAGAACAGGCCGACGACGCGCAGGGCGCCCTCGGCCTGCGCCGCGAGCGCCGCCGTGAGCACGTCGGGCAGCTGTGCCGGCGTGAGGCCGTTGCGCCCGAGGCCGGTGTCGACCTTGAGGTGCACGCGCGCCGTGCGGCCCGCCTCGCGCGCCGCGGCGACGACCTCGTCGAGCGCCCAGCGCGCCGCGACCGCGAGATCCACGTCGGCCTCGATCGCGGCGCGCAACGGCGCGCCCGGCGCGTACAGCCACGCGAGCACGCGCGCCCCGGTCACGCCGGCACGCCGCAGGTGGATCGCTTCGGAGACCTGGGCGGTGCCGAGCCACGTCGCGCCGCCGTCGACCGCGGCGAGCGCGCTCGGCACGAGACCGTGCCCGTACGCGTCGGCCTTGACGACGGCCATGACCTGCGCGGTCGGGGCGTGCGCGGCGAGGCTGCGGACGTTGCCACGCAGTGCCGCGAGGTCGACGACCGCGCGCGCGGGGAAGTCGTTCACGTGCGCCAGTGTCTCACCCGGGCGGGTGCGCGTCCGTGTCCGTGCCCGCGTGGCACGGTCAGCCGAGCAGCTCGGGCCCGACCACGAGGTCGGCGCGCCGGGCCGTCGGCGCGACGCGGCGCGCGTTCGTCTCGTCCGGGCCGGTCGACCACGCGCGCGCCGCGTCGGGGCTCTTGCCGAACCGCTCGTGCCGCGCCACGAGCCGGGCGAGCCGCAGGTCGTCCGGCGGGGCGACGAACCAGGCCTCGTCGAGCAGGTCGGCCACGGGCCCGAACCCGTCGTCGGCGAGCAGCAGGTAGTTGCCCTCGGTGACGACCAGCGGCACGTCCGCGGGGACGGCGATCGCGCCCGCCACGCCGTTGCGCAGGTCACGGCGGTACTCGGGCGCGTACACCACGCGGCCCGGCTCGGGGGCGCGCAGCCGCCGCAGCAGCGCGACGTACCCGTCGGCGTCGAACGTGTCGGGCGCGCCCTTGCGGTCGGCGCGGCCGGCCCGCTCGAGCTCGGTCTGCGCGAGGTGGAACCCGTCCATGGGCACGACGACGCTCACGCCGGGGAACGCGGCCGCGACCTGCGCCGCGAGCGTCGACTTGCCCGCCCCGGGAGCGCCCGCGACGCCGAGCACGACGCGCCCGCCGCGCGCGAGCAGCGCTCGCACCCGGTCCGCCAGGGGTGCCGCGAGCGGGGCGACCCGCTCGGCGACCGACCGGTCCCGCGCGCCGGCGGTGCCGCTCGGCGCGGGCGCCGCGGCGCCGCGCGGCCCGGGCGCGGCGGTCCCGCTCACGCCGTCACCAGGCCCGCGACGACACGCGGCACCGCGGCCGCGACGTCCGACGCCGTCACCGGGCCGCCCGGGTTCGCGGCGTGCGCGGCGCGCCCGTGCACCGCGGCCGCCGCGGCCGCGAGCGCGGCCGGCAGCGTCGGGTCGTCGACCGCGTCGGCCGCGTGCCCCGCGAGCAGCGCGCCGAGCACGCCCGCGAGCACGTCACCCGCCCCCGCGGTCGCGAGCCACGCGGGCGCGTCGGCCTGCGCGTACACCGCGCCGTGCGCACCGACGACCACGGTCGTCGCGCCCTTGAGCAGCACGGTCGCCCCCGTGAGCTCGTGCGCGCGACGCGCGTGCGCGAGCGGTGCCGCCTCGACGTCGGCCCGGTCGACGGCCGCGCCCCGCGCGGACAGCAGCGTCGCGAGCTCGCCCGCGTGCGGCGTCAGCACGACGTGCGGCGGCACGCGGCCCGGCAGCAGGTCGAGCGCGCCCGCGTCGACGACCGCCGGCTCGTCGTGCGCGAGCGCGTGCACCAGCGCGTCGCGGGCGCGGGCCCGCTGCGCGTCGTCGTCGGGCGCGACGCCCGGCCCGACGACCCACGCCTGCACGCGCCCCTCCCCCACCACGACCTCGGGGTGCGCCGCGAGCACCTGCGACCCGCCCGACCCGACGTACCGCACCATGCCGACGCCGGCCCGCAGCGCACCGCCGGACGCGAGGACCGCCGCGCCCGGGTACCGGTCCGAGCCGGCCACGACGCCCAGCACGCCGCGCGCGTACTTGTGGGACGTCCGCCCCGGCACCGGCCACAGCGCGGCGACGTCGGCGCCCGCGAGCCGTGCGACGGCCGGCGCACCCGCGAGGTCGAGGCCGAGGTCGACGACCTCGACGCGCCCCGCCGCGTCGGCCGCCGGCGGCAGCAGCAGCGCGGGCTTGCACGCGCCGAACGTCACCGTGACGTCGGCCTGCGCCACGGCACCGGTGCGCGTGCCGTCGTCGACGCCCACGCCCGACGGCACGTCGACCGCCACGACCACCGGCCTCACGGCGGCGGCCGCGAGCGCACCGACCAGGCGCGCACCCGGCCCGCGCACACCGCCCCGTCCACCGATGCCCAGCAGCCCGTCGAGCACCACGTCGGCCGCGAGCACCGTGCCCGCGAGCGCGTCCGCCGCCGCGTCGTCGTGCGCCGGGACGACCCGGCCGTGCGCGGCCCGGAGCGCCGCGAGACCGTCGCCGTGCACGCGCGGCGACGCGAGGACGGCCGTGACGCGCGCACCGCGGCGCGCGAGCCGCGCACCCGCGTGCAGCGTGTCGCCGCCGTTGTTGCCGGAGCCCACGAGCAGCACCACGTGCGCGCCGCCGACGCGCCCGCGCACGTCCCGCAGGACGCGCGCGACGTGCGTCGCGAGACCGAAGGCGGCGCGGTCCATGAGCGGCACGCCGGCCGCGAGCAGGGGTTCCTCGGCCGCGCGCACGGCGGCGGCGTCCCACGAGAGCAGCACCCGCCCATCCTGCCCGGGCCCGCGCGCGGGCGCGACGCGCGCGCACGTCGCGGGGGCCCGGTGCACGGGCTCGCCGCGCCACCCGGACGCGCGCCCGACCCGCGGGTAGCGTGCGAGGCATGCGCTTCGGACTCTTCATCCCCCAGGGCTGGCGGCAGGACCTCACGGGCATCGACGCCCGCGACCACTGGAAGGTCATGCACGGCCTCGCGTCGTGGGCCGACGACGGCGACGCCTTCGAGTCGATCTGGGTCTACGACCACTTCCACGCCGTGCCCGAGCCCAACGGCGAGGCCACGCACGAGGCCTGGAGCCTCATCAACGCGTTCGCGGCGTCGACGTCGCGCGTGCGGCTCGGCCAGATGTGCACGTGCATGGCCTACCGCAACCCCGCCTACCTCGCGAAGGTCGCCACCACCGCCGACGTCATCTCGGGCGGCCGCGTCGAGATGGGCATCGGCGCCGGCTGGTACGAGCACGAGTGGCGCGCCTACGGCTACGGGTTCCCGCGCGCCGGCGAGCGCATCGCGATGCTCGACGAGGGCGTGCAGATCTTCAAGCAGATGTGGACCAACGGCACCGCGACGCTCGACGGCACGCACTACCAGGTCGACGGCGCGCAGCTCTCGCCGCTGCCGCTGCAGGTCGACGGTCCGCCGCTGTGGATCGCGGGCGGCGGCGAGAAGAAGACGCTGCGCATCGCCGCCGAGCACGCGCAGTACACGAACTTCGACGGGTCGCCCGAGGGCTTCGCGCACAAGTCCGAGATCCTGCGCGGGCACTGCGAGGCCATCGGCCGCAACTTCGACGAGATCACGCGGTCCGCCAACTACAACGTCGTCATCGGCGCGACGCAGGCCGAGGTCGACGACCGCGTCGCGTGGGTCGAGGAGCACTACGCGAACACGGTGCCCGACAAGGCCCCCGAGGTCGCCGAGCAGTTCCGCAGCGGCCCGCTCGTCGGCACGCCCGAGCAGATCGTCGAGACGCTGCGCGAGCTGCAGGGCCTGGGCATGACGTACGCCATCACGTACTTCGCCGAGGCCGCGTACGACCGGTCGGGCATCGAGCTCTTCGCCCGCGAGGTCGTGCCGCACCTGCGCTGAGCGCGCGCCGGGCGCGACGTCGGTCAGACGTCGCGCTCGGCCACGACCATCGCCGACGCGATGCCCGCGTCGTGCGAGATCGACAGGTGGAACCGCGCGACGCCCAGCGCGTCGGCACGTGCCGCGACCGTGCCCGTGACCTCGACGACCGGCTGCGCGCCGATCACGCGCCGCACGGTCGCGTCCTGCCAGCTCATGCCCGGGGGCGCGCCCAGCGCCTTCGCGATCGCCTCCTTGGCCGCGAACCGCGCGGCCAGGGAGGCGTCCGGCAGGTCCCGCTCGGCGGGCGTGAAGAGCCGCTCGCGCAGCTGCGGCACGCGCGCGAGCGTCGCCATGAACCGCGCGACGTCGACGACGTCGATCCCGACGCCGACGATCACGACGCGCCCCGCGCGCCCCCGCGGGCGCGGCTCACTCGACCGTGACGGACTTGGCCAGGTTGCGCGGCTGGTCCACGTCCAGGCCCTTGGCGGTCGCCAGCTCGCACGCGAACACCTGCAGCGGGACGACCGTCAGCAGCGGCGCGAGCAGCGTCGGGCACTGCGGCACCGAGAACACCTCGTCGGCGTACGGGCGCACCGCCTCGTCGCCGTCCTCGGCGATGACGATCGTGCGGGCGCCGCGCGCGCGGATCTCCTGGATGTTCGAGACCACCTTGGAGTGCAGCGAGTGCCGGCCCCGCGGCGACGGCACCACGACGAACACGGGCTGCCCCGGCTCGATCAGCGCGATCGGACCGTGCTTGAGCTCGCCGGCCGCGAACCCCTCGGCGTGGATGTACGCGAGCTCCTTGAGCTTGAGCGCACCCTCGAGCGCGATCGGGTAGCCGACGTGCCGGCCGAGGAACAGGACCGACTGCGTGTCCGCCATCCACCGGGCGATCTCGCGCACGCGGCCCGAGCGGTCCAGGACCTCCTGGATCTTGTCGGGCATCGCGCGCAGCTCCTCGAGGGTCGACGCGATCTCGTCCGGGAACTTGTTGCCGCGCAGCTGCGCGAGGAACAGACCCAGCAGGTAGGCGGCGGTGATCTGCGACAGGAACGCCTTGGTCGAGGCGACGGCGATCTCCGGGCCGGCGTGCGTGTAGAGCACAGCGTCGGACTCGCGCGGGATCGTCGAGCCGTGCGTGTTGACGATCGCGAGCGTCGTCGCGCCCTGCTCGCGCGCGTGCCGCACGGCCATGAGCGTGTCCATCGTCTCGCCGGACTGCGAGATGGCGACCACGAGGGTGCGCTCGTCGACGACCGGGTCGCGGTAGCGGAACTCGTGCGCGAGCTCGACCTCCACGGGGATGCGGCACCAGTGCTCGATCGCGTACTTCGCGACGTGGCCGGCGTACGCCGCCGTCCCGCACGCGACGACCACGATCTTGTCGACGGCGCGCAGCACGGCCTCGTCGATCCGCAGCTCGTCGAGGACCAGGTGCCCGGCCGCGTCGGTGCGGCCCAGCAGCGTGTCCGCGACCGCGTGCGGCTGGTCGTGGATCTCCTTGTCCATGAAGGAGCCGTACCCGCCCTTCTCGGCGGCCTCGGTGTCCCAGTCGACCCGGAACGGCGTCGCCTCGACCGGGTTCCCGTCGAGGTCGGTCACGGTGACCGAGGTCGGCGTGATCGTCACGACCTGGTCCTGCCCGAGCTCCAGGGCGTCACGGGTCGAGCCGATGAAGGCCGCGACGTCCGAGCCGAGGAAGTTCTCGCCGTCGCCCAGCCCCACGACGAGCGGCGAGTCGTGCCGCGCACCGACCACCGTGTCCGGCGCGTCCGCGTGCACCGCGAGCAGCGTGAACGTCCCCTCGAGCCGACGCGACACCGTGGTCAGCGCGGCGGTCAGGTCCTGCGAGCGCGCGTGCTCGCGCGCCACGAGGTGCGCGACCACCTCGGTGTCGGTCTCCGACGCGAACTCGACGCCGTCCGCGACGAGCTCGGCCTTGAGCGTGGCGAAGTTCTCGACGATGCCGTTGTGGATGACCGCGACGTCGCCCGAGACGTGCGGGTGCGCGTTCGCGTCGGTCGGGCCGCCGTGCGTCGCCCAGCGCGTGTGCCCGATCGCCGCCGTCGCCGGCGGCAGCGGGTGCGCGTCCAGCTCGGCCACGAGGTTCGCGAGCTTGCCGGCCTTCTTCGCGGTCGCGAGGCGCCCCCCGGGCACCACGAGAGCGACACCGGCGGAGTCGTACCCGCGGTACTCCAGCCGCCGCAGCCCCTCGAGGACCACCTCGAGGGGGCGCTCGCTGGCCCCCGCTCCACCCACGTAACCGACGATTCCGCACATGCGCCCGATCCTAGTGGGCACCCCGGCGCACGCCCGGCCGGGTGAGGCGTGACACCCGTCGCGCCCGCACCGCACCGCGCCGTGCGCGGCACGGGCCCGCGATGCGCGATGATCGTCGTCGTGCCGTCCCTGGTCCCCGCCACGCCCTACGTCGACCTCGACCGCGACGCCTGGACCCGGTTGTCCGCCTCGACGCCCCTGCCGCTCACCGACGCCGACGTCGACCGGCTGCGCGGCCTCGGCGACCCGATCGACCTCGCGGAGGTCGACGCGACGTACCGGCCGCTGTCCCGCCTGCTCGACCTGTACATCCAGGCCACGCAGGGTCTGCACGGCGCGACCAGCACGTTCCTCCACGAGGACGTGGGCCGCACGCCGTACGTCATCGGCGTCGCGGGCTCCGTCGCGGTCGGCAAGTCCACGACCGCCCGCATCCTGCGCGAGCTCATCGCGCGCTGGCCCGCCACGCCGCGCGTCGAGCTCGTGACCACGGACGGCTTCCTGCACCCCAACGCCGAGCTCGAGCGCCGCGGTCTGCTGCAGCGCAAGGGCTTCCCCGAGTCGTACGACCGCCGCGCGCTGCTGCGTTTCGTGTCGAAGGTCAAGGCCGGACGCCCCGAGGTCGCGGTGCCCGTCTACGACCACCTCACGTACGACATCGTGCCCGGCGCCGAGGTCGTCGTGCGGCAGCCCGACGTGCTCATCGTCGAGGGGCTCAACGTGCTCCAGCCCGCGCGCCCGACGCTCGAGGGCACGTCGAACCTCGCCCTGAGCGACTTCTTCGACTTCTCGATCTACGTCGACGCCCGCACGTCGGACGTCAAGCAGTGGTACGTCGACCGGTTCCTCTCGCTGCGCCGCACCGCGTTCGCGCAGCCCGCGTCGTACTTCCACCGGTACGCGTCGCTCTCGGACGAGGAGGCGATCGACCGCGCCGAGAGCATCTGGGACTCGATCAACGCGCCCAACCTCGAGCAGAACATCCTGCCGACGCGCAGCCGGGCCACGCTCGTCCTCACCAAGGGGCCCGACCACACGGTGCAGCGCGTGCGGCTCCGCAAGATCTGACGCGCCGCGCGCGTCAGGCGCGCGTCACGGCGCCGAGGCCTGCGCCGTGACGGGCTGCGCGAGCGCCACGGGGTGCTCGGTGCGCTCCACGACCTCGAGGGTCCCGAGCGCGGCGGGGATGCCGTCGGCGCCGTCGCACGCCACGTCCGCCGGCAGCAGCACCGCGGCGCCCATCGCGTCGACGAGCCACACCTGCGGGACGACGGCGTCGTCCGGGCACTCGCGCGGGGTGCGCGTGCCGTCGACCTCCCCGAGCAGGTCGTCCAGGTCCCCCTCGAGACGCGTGGCGGTCACCGACCACCACGTGCCCGCGGAGTCGCGCAGGGGGTCGCCGCGGTCGCACACGAGCACGCTGTCGGCGACGAACCCGGCCGGGGGCAGGCCGCGCGTCGTGGCCTGCGGCGCCGTGGTCCGCAGGCTCGCGTCGAGCTCGAGACCGAGGGCGTCGAGCACGCCCGGGTCGAGGCACCCCGCGTCCGTGCGGACCTCGGCGGGCGGGCCCGCCGCGTCCTCGGCCGAGGGCGCGTCGGTCGCGCAGGCCGCGGCGGCGAGCAGCACGGCGACGGCCGTCACCGCACGTCGCGCTGCTCGCACCTGCCCACCCTCCGTCGTCCTGCCGGTCCCCGGGCACGACGGTCAGGACCCCGGCGGTGCCGGGGCCTCGCGGGAGCGGGGAGGACGACGTCGACGTCGTCCTGCGTTCGAGCGTAAGCCGCTTTGGGAGGCCGATCGCCGTCACCCGGTCGGCCGATACCGGATCGTTGTCACACGTCCCACATCGTGAGGTCATCGTGACCTCGACAACGGGCGAGGGTCAGGCCGCGGACCCCTCGGGCCGTGTCGCCGGCTCGGTGCCGGTGCCGAGCGTCGCCGGCCGCGGCGCCGCGGCGAGCGGCGTCACGGGTGCGCTCGGCGGCAGCGGGTCGTCGAGACGCAGCCACCGGCGCAACGCCCAGTCGACGGCGAGCCCGACCACGAACCCGCCCGCCACGCCGACCGCCACGCCCACGAGCGGCGAGTGCCCGAGCACCGCACCCGTGCCGATCCCGATGAGCGTCGAGTACCCCGCCCAGGTGACGGCCGCGATGGCCGTGAGCAGCACGAAGCGCCGACGACGCAGGCCCAGGGCCCCCGCCGTCATGTTGACGGCGACGCGCCCCACGGGGATGTAGCGCGCGGCGATGACGAACGACGCGGAGCGGGTCCGCAGCGCGCGCTCCGCCCAGTCCAGGACGGCCTGGCCGCGCCGCCCCCGGAACACGCGCAGCCGCCGGACGTGCACCGCGGTGCCGATCTGGTAGGCGACCTGGTCGCCGACGAACGCGCCGAGCGCGGCGACCGCGACCACGATCCACAGTGTCGGCGACCCCGTCGACACCGACAGGGACGCGAGCGCGATGACCACCGACTCGCTCGGGATCGGCGGGAAGAACCCGTCGACCACCGAGAACGCGAACAGCACGACGAAGATCCACGGCGAGGCCGCCAGCTCCAGCGCCCACTCCAGCACGTGATCTCCCCTCGCCCGCCCACCCCCCGGTGGGGCGACGTCACCACGCTAGGCCGGGGTCGGGTCCGGGCACATCGGGATAGCCCCCGAATCAGCCCTGAGCGACCCCGATCTCCTCCCCCGGGACTCACCCCCCGCCCCCGCGTCTCCGTCGCAGGGCGGAGGCGCGACGCCCTGCGCGGTGCCCGGCGCGGTCACCGCTGCGGCGCGGTGTCCTCCGGGGTCCCGTCCGGCAACCCGAACCCGAGGGCGCGCGCGGCGGCGCGCGGCACGGGCTCCGTCCCCCAGTGTGCACCCCAGGCGTCCGTCGCGGACAGCGAGCGCGGGTCCGCGCGGTCCAGGTACAGCGTGCCGTGCAGGTGGTCGGTCTCGTGCTGCGCGATGCGCGCGGGCCACCCCGTGAGCACCTCGTCGAGCGCCCGCCCCGTCTCGTCGGCGCCCGTGAGGCGGACGCGGCGGGGCCGGGCGACGACGGCCTGGTAGCCCTCGACGCTGAGGCAGCCCTCGTAGAACGCGACGACGTCGTCGCCCTCGGGCGCGTACCGCGGGTTCACCAGCACGCGGTACACGACCGCGGGACGCTCACGCACGCGCGCGATCTCGTCGTCCCCCGGCCCCGGGTCCTCGACCACCGCGAGGGCGACGGGGAGCCCGATCTGCGGGGCGGCGAGCCCGACACCGGGCGCGGCGCGCATCGTGCGGTGCATGACGCCGAGCAGCTCGTGCAGCTCGGCGTCGTCGACCTGCCCGTCGAACGGCACGGCCACCGACCGCAGGACGGGGTGCCCCGCCTGCACGATCGGCGCCACCGCGTCCGGCCCCGCCTCGCGGACGGCGTCGAGCAGCCGGCGCACGTGGTCCCGCACCCAGCGGTCGACGTCGCGCACCGCGCCTCCCCCGGTCGTCACGGCGCCCGCTACAGCGAGAGCCGCTCGCGCACGACCGCGGCGAGGTCGTGCGCCGTCTCGTCGGCCTCCTCCTGCGTCGCCGCCTCGACCATGACGCGGACGAGCGGCTCGGTGCCCGAGGCGCGCAGCAGCACGCGTCCCGTGTCGCCGAGCGACTTCTCGGCGGCGGACACCGCCTCGACGAGCACGACGTCGTCCGTGCGCGTGCGGTCGACGCCCGGCACGTTGACGAGCGTCTGCGGCAGCCGCTGCACGACCGACGCGAGGTCGGCGAGCGTCCGGCCGGTCTCGACCACACGGGCCGCGAGCTGCAGCGCCGTGAGCAGGCCGTCGCCGGTCGTCGCGTGGGCCGCGACGATGATGTGACCGGACTGCTCGCCGCCGAGCCCGAAGCCGCCCGCGCGCATCGCCTCGAGCACGTACCGGTCGCCGACCCCGGTGACGACGGTCGCGATGCCGGCGTCGCGCATCGCGAGCCGCAGGCCGAGGTTGCTCATCACCGTGGTGACGAGCGTGTCGTGCGGGAGTGCTCCCCGGTCGCGCAGCGCGATCGCGAGGATCCCCATGATCTGGTCGCCGTCGACCAGCACGCCCTCCGCGTCGACGGCCAGGCAGCGGTCCGCGTCGCCGTCGAACGCGACGCCCAGGTCGGCGTGCGCCGCCACGACCGCCGCCTGCAGCTGCTCGGGGTGCGTCGAGCCGCAGGCCTCGTTGATGTTGCGCCCGTCGGGCGACGCGTTGATGACGACGACGTCGGCGCCCGCCTCGCGCAGCGCCGCCGGGCCGACCTCGGAGGCCGCACCGTTGGCGCAGTCGACGACGATGCGCAGGCCGTCGAGCCGCACGCCGATCGTCGCGACGAGGTGGTCGACGTACTGCTGGCCGGCGAGGCTCTGGTCGGTGCGGATGCGACCGACCGCGGCGCCGAGCGGCCGCTCCCACGCCTCGCCGAGGCGCGCCTCGATGGCGGCCTCGACCTCGTCGTCGAGCTTGTGGCCGCCGCTCGCGAGGAACTTGATCCCGTTGTCGGGCATCGGGTTGTGCGAGGCCGACAGCACGACGCCCAGGTCGACGCCGCGCGCGGCCGTCAGGTAGGCGATCGCGGGCGTGGGCAGCACGCCGACGTTGTCGACGTCGACGCCCGCGGACGCCAGGCCGGCGGCGACGGCGGCGGACAGGAACTCGCCCGAGGCGCGCGGGTCACGGCCGATCACGGCGCGCGGGCGGTGCCCCTCGAACGCGCCCTGCGACCCGAGCACATGCGCCGCGGCGACAGACACGTCGAGCGCGACCTCCGCCGTGACGTCGCGGTTCGCGAGCCCTCGCACGCCGTCCGTGCCGAACAACCGACCCATCACCCGACTCCTTCGCCCGACGCGCCCGGTCCTGCCGCGCGGCGTCGTGTCATTCCTCCTGCGTCGCGGCCGGTGACGGCGGCGACCTGCCTTGACATGCCGATGGCCCCGGCGGTCTGTCGACCAGCCGGGGCCATCGGGCCGAGGCGCTGGATCAGCGCTTCGAGTACTGCGGCGCCTTGCGGGCCTTCTTGAGACCCGCCTTCTTGCGCTCGACCACACGCGCGTCACGCGTGAGGAAGCCGGCCTTCTTGAGGGCCGGGCGGTTGTTCTCGGCGTCGATCGCGTTGAGCGCACGGGCGATGCCCAGGCGCAGCGCGCCGGCCTGGCCGGAGACGCCGCCGCCGGTGATGCGCGCGATGACGTCGAAGCGACCCTCGACGTCCACGGTCTTCAGCGGCGAGTTGACGAGCTGCTGGTGCACCTTGTTCGGGAAGTAGTCCTCGAGGGTGCGGCCGTTGATCTTCCACTGGCCGGTGCCGGGCACCAGGCGGACGCGGGCGACGGCCTCCTTGCGGCGGCCGAGCGCCTGGCCCGGTGCCGTCAGGGACTGGCCACGACCCACGGGGGCAGCGGTCTCGGAGGTGTAGCTGGTGGGCGTGTCGTCGCCCTCGTACTCGGTCTCGACGGTGGTCTGAGCCACGGGATCCTCGCGTTCTGGTTTCTCTGCCGCAGCAGCCGGAGGCTTACTGCGCCACCTGGGTCAGCTCGAACGTCTTCGGCTGCTGGGCCGCGTGCGGGTGCTCGGGGCCGGCGTAGACCTTGAGCTTGCTCAGCTGCTGACGACCGAGGGTCGTGTGGGGCAGCATGCCGCGGACGGCCTTCTCGATCGCACGCTCGGGGTGCTTCTCGAGCAGGTCGACGTAGCGGGTCGCCCGCAGACCGCCCGGGTAGCCCGAGTGACGGTAGGCGAGCTTGGTCTCACGCTTGTTGCCGGTGAGCGCGATCTTCTCCGCGTTGATGACGATGACGAAGTCGCCGCCGTCGACGTGGGGGGCGAAGGTCGCCTTGTGCTTGCCGCGCAGGAGCGTGGCCACGTGGCTGGCCAGACGGCCGAGCACGACGTCGGTCGCGTCGATGACGTACCAGTTCCGCTCGACGTCGCCGGGCTTCGGGGTGTACGTGCGCACGGTGTGCCTCTGTCTCGTGATGCGTGTCGTTGGCAGGCCGCACGGGGCGACCGGCCGAGGATGGCTGCCGGAGCATCCCGCCCGGCGAGTGGGATCGCACCAGGACGGCCATCGGCACCCGGTGGTGAGAAGCCACCGGTGCGCGACAGGGGACGCACAACGACACAACAGACTACCGGCACGCCGCACCGACGGCAAAACCCGTGAGCAACGCCTCACCGCGGCCCGGGAAGGGCCCGCGTGCCCGGGTCAGCGCACGCGCTCGACGCGGCCGGCGTCCCACACCGGCTCGGGCGTCTCGACGACCGTGCCGTCCGCCGAGAACACGAGGAACCGGTCGAACGTGCGCGTGAACCAGCGGTCGTGCGTGACCGCCAGCACGGTGCCGTCGAACGCCGCGAGGCCGGCCTCGAGCGCCTCGGCCGAGTGCAGGTCGAGGTTGTCGGTCGGCTCGTCGAGGAGCAGCAGCGTCGCGCCCCCCAGCTCGAGCAGCAGGATCTGCAGACGCGCCTGCTGCCCGCCCGACAGCGTCTCGTAGGGCTGCTCGGCGGCCTCCACGAGCTCGTACCGGTCGAGCGCCCGGCTCGCGGCCTCCCGGCCGAGGCCCGCCCGGTGCCCGTCGCCGCGGTGCAGGATCTCCAGCAGCGTGCGTCCCACGAGCTCGGGGTGCGCGTGGTTCTGCGCGAACCACCCCGGGCGGACGCGCGCGCCCAGCACGACCGACCCGGTGTGCGCCACCGGCGCGACCGGCACGTCGCCGGCCGGCGCGCGCTCGGGGTCCGAGCCGCCCGCCGCCAGCAGCCGCAGGAAGTGGGACTTGCCCGAGCCGTTCGACCCGAGCACCGCGACGCGCTCGCCGTACCAGACCTCGAGGTCGAACGGCCGCATGAGCCCCGTCAGCTCGAGCCCCGTCGCGACGACCGCGCGCTTGGCGGTGCGCCCGCCCGTCAGCCGCACGCGCACGTGCTGCTCGCGTGCGACCACCTCCGGCGGCCCCGCCTCCTCGAACTTCCGCAGCCGCGTCTGCGCGGCCTGGTACCGCGACGCGAGCCCGTCGTTGAAGGCGGCCTTCGTCTTGAGCGTGAGCACGAGCTCCTTCAGCTTCGCGTGCTCCTCCTCCCAGCGGCGCAGCAGCTCCTCGAGCCGCGCCTGCCGGTCGGCGCGCGCCTGCGCGTACGACGCGAACCCGCCGCCGTGCACCCACACGCGCGCCCCCACGGCCGTCGGCTCGAGCGTCGCGACGTGCGTCGCGACGCGGGCCAGCAGCTCGCGGTCGTGGCTCACGAACAGCACGGTCTTGCCGCACCCGACCAGACGCTCCTCGAGCCAGCGCTTGGTCGGGACGTCGAGCGCGTTGTCGGGCTCGTCGAGCAGCAGCACCTCGTCGGGCCCGCGCAGCAGCGCCTCGAGCACGAGCCGCTTCTGCTCACCGCCCGACAGCGTCCGCACGTACCGGTGCTGCGCACGCTCGAACGGCACCGACAGCACGGCGTCGGTCACGCGGTCCCAACCGGCCTCGGCCTCGTAGCCGCCGACGTCCGCCCAGTCCGCGAGCGCCTGCGCGTAGCGCAGCTGCGTCGGCTCGTCGTCGACCTCCATCATCGCGAGCTCGGCCGCCGTCAGCTCGGCCGCGGCCGCACGCACCGCCGGTGCCGCGAGGTCCGCCAGCAGGTCGCGCACGCTGCGGTCGTCGTCGATGCGCCCGACGTCCTGGCGCATGACGCCCAGGCCGCCGCTGCGCTGCACCGACCCCTCGTGCGGCACCAGGTCGCCCGTGACGACGCGCAGCAGCGTCGACTTGCCGACGCCGTTGGGTCCCACCAGGGCCACCCGCGCGCCGTCGCCGACGCGGAACGTCACGTCCGACAGCAGGGGCCTGCCGTCCGGGAGCGTGTAACCGACACCGCCGACGTCCACATGACCCATGCGACCAGTGTCGCCCGGCCGCGGGGCCGCCCGCGACGAGATTCCGCCCGGCCGCCCGGTCCGGCGCGCCGCGTGGCCACGCGCTACCGTCGCCTCCAGGGGGTGCGTCGCCGTGCCACGTCGGGTCGTCGTCCGGGTGCTGGTCGTGCTGACGCTCGTCCTCGGCTGGACGTACGTCGCCTGGCGCTGGTCGTCGTCGCTCAACCTCGCGGCGTGGTGGATCGCGGTCCCGCTCGTGGTGGCCGAGACGTACTCCCTGATCGACGTGACGCTGTTCGGCCTCACGATGTGGCGCGCCCGCGAGCGGCCCGCACCGCCGCCACCCGCACCCGGTACGACCGTCGACGTGCTCGTCACCACCTACGACGAGCCCGTCGACCTCGTCATGCGCACGGCGCTCGCCGCGCAGCGGATCCGCCACCCGCACACCACGTGGGTCCTCGACGACGGTGCACGGCCCGCGCTGCGGGACGCCGCGCTGGCCGCCGGCGTCGGCTACGTCGTGCGCTCGCCGGACTGGGAGGGGCGCCCGCGGCACGCCAAGGCCGGCAACCTCAACAACGCGCTCCTGGTGACCGAGGGCGAGCTCGTGCTCGTGCTCGACGCGGACCAGGTGCCCGATCCCGCGATCCTTGACCGCACGGTCGGGTACTTCGACGACCCGCGCGTCGCGATCGTCCAGACGCCCCAGGTCTTCGACAACGTGCCGGTCGCCGACCCGCTGGGGAGCCAGGCGCCGCTCTTCTACGGCCCGATCATGCAGGGCAAGGACGGCTGGAACGCGGCCTTCTTCTGCGGCTCGAACGCCGTGCTGCGTCGCGACGCGCTCATGCAGCTCGGGCTCGTGGGGTACGTCGACGCGTCCCGGGCGACGGTGCGCCGGGCGCTGCGCACCGCGCGCGCCGTGCTCGCGCGTGCCGCGCGCGAGGCCCCCGACCCGACGGTCGCCGACGCCCTCACGACGGTGCGCGCCGCGGCGGCCCGAGCGCAGCGGCGCCTGGACGGCGGTGATCCCCTGGGGCCCGTCACCTACGAGTTCCAGCGCGCCGTCGACGCGGCCTCCGGCACGCTCGTCGACGCGGACGTCGCCCGGATGCGGGCGGACCTCGAGCAGATCGCCGAGCTGCACGACGCGCACGGCACGCTCACGCTCGACCAGTCCGCGCTGACCCGGCTCGCCGCTCGCGACTGGTCCCCCCTCGGCGCCCTCGAGGCGGTCCGCGACCTGCTGCGCGCCGTCGACGTCGACCGGCACGACGAGGCGCAGGCGGTGCAGCCCGTCGCGACGGTGTCCGTCACCGAGGACATGGCGACCGCCATGGCGCTGCACGCCCTGGGGTGGCGCACGGTCTACCACCACGAGACCCTCGCGCACGGCCTCGCCCCCGAGGACCTCCCGACGATGCTGACGCAGCGGCTGCGCTGGGCCCAGGGCACCGTCCAGACGATGCTGCGGCGCAACCCGTGGCGCGTGCCGGGCCTCACCGTGGGCCAGCGCCTCATGTACTCCGCGACGATGTGGAGCTACCTGTCGGGCTTCGCCGCCGTGGTCTACCTCGTGGCGCCCGTCCTCTTCCTGCTCTTCGGGGTCATGCCGGTCACCGCGTGGAGCGTCGACTTCTTCGCCCGGTTCGTGCCGTTCCTCGTCGCGAGCCAGCTGCTGTTCCTCGTCGTGGCGCGCGGCCTGACCACCTGGCGCGGCCAGCAGTACGCGCTCGCGCTCTTCCCGGTGTGGATCCGCGCCTGCGTGACCGCCGCCGCGAACGTGTGGTGGGGCCGGCCGCTGGAGTTCGCGGTGACGCGCAAGGACGGGCGGTCGAGCACCGTCGCGTGGCGGCGCGTGCTGCCGCAGCTCGTGGCGATGGTCGTGCTGGTCGCCGCGGTGCCCGTCGGGCTGGCCCGTGCGGCGCTGGGCCTGTCCGCGTGGAGCGGCACGCTCGTCAACGTCGCGTGGGTCGGCTACGACCTCGTCGTCCTGGGCGTCGTCGTCCAGGCGCTGCGGTACCGCGGGTACCGGGCCGCCGGGCGCACGGAAGGAGAACGGTGATGGGCCTCGACCTCGACCTCGAGCTGCGGGACGGTAGGACGGCCGTGCTGCGGCTCGTGGGACGCCTGACGATGCTCGGCGCCGGCGACGTGCGCGCCGCCGTGGACCGCGCCGTCGACGCGGGGCACCCGCTCGTCGTGGTGGACCTGGCGGGCGTGCCGTTCATGGACTCCTCGGGGCTCGGCGCGCTCGTCGGCGGGCTCCGCGCGACCCGCGTCGCGCAGGGAGACCTGCGGATCGCCGGGGTCGGCGAGCAGGTCCGCACGGTTCTCGAGCTCACCAGCATGGACCGCGTGCTGCGGCCGTACGCGCACGTGGACGACGCCCTGCGCGGCGACTAGGCCCCGCACCGTCCGGAGGCGGCGCCGCGACCCGCGGCCGGCCGGGCACGCCCCCTCTCCCCCGCGTCCCTGCCCTGCTGTGGCGGCCCGCGACCCGCGGTGCTTGGCTCGTGCCATGAGCGAGGACACCCCAGCCACCAGCACCGACCCCGCACTCGGCTCGGAGGGCGACAGCGACCAGCTGCCCGGCGAGGACACGCTCGTCGAGCGCGGCGTCGACGACCCGCTCGACGAGGGCGTCACCCCTCCCGAGCGTCCCCGGCCGCAGTCGACGCGGTTCGGCGAGACCGCCTGGGAGGAGTCGCGCGGCGAGACGCTCGACCAGCGCGTCGCGCAGGAGGAGCCCGAGGTCTGGGAGTCCGACGACGCACCGCCGCCGCCGCACCGCGACGAGCTGCGCGCGGGCCGCCTGGTCGAGGACGACGACGCCGTGGAGGCCGGCGGCACCGACGAGTTCGCGATCGACGCGGGCGTCTCGGGCGGCGCGGCGTCGGCCGAGGAGGCCGCCGTCCACCTGGTCGAGGAGGACTACGTCGGCGCCGCACCGACCGATGACGACGACGACCTCACGACCGACGACGAGGGCGCGCGGTACTGAGCGGGCGGTGAGGAGCGCACGCCGGGCCCGTCAGTCGCAGCAGCCGCGCGCTGGCGGGCCGTCGTCCGTCACGCCGTCGCGCGGACCGTCGACCTCGTGCGCACCCCGGCGGGCCCGGGTGCGCTCGGCGCGCTCCGCGAGCTCGGCGTCCGGCGGGTAGCCGACCTCCTCGAGCGTGAGCCCGTGCGCCGCGACGACGGTCGCACCGCCCTCGCGGCGCCGCGCGTCGAGCAGGTCGCGCGGCCACGTGACGGGCCGCCGCCCCTCCCCCACGGCGAGGCTCGCGCCGACGAGCGCCCGGACCATGGAGTGGCAGAACGCGTCGGCCTGCACGTGCGCGACGACGAGGCCCGCGTCGGCGCCGTCCGCGGGCCGCGCCCAGGCGAACTCCTCGAGCGTGCGGATCGTCGTCGCGTCAGGCCGGGGCTTGCAGTAGGCCGCGAAGTCGTGCCGCCCCACGAGCGTGCGCGCCGCGGCGTCCATGGCGTCGACGTCGAGCGGGCGCCGGTGCCACAGCACCGCGGCGCGGCGCAGCGGGTCGCGCGCCGCGGGCTCGTCGCACACGCGGTAGGCGTAGCGCCGTCGCAGCGCCGAGAAGCGCGCGTCGAAGCCGTCCGGCGCGCGCGTCACCGACCGCACCACGAGGTCCGACGGCAGCACGCCGGCCAGGCGCGCGGTCAGCGCCTCGACGTCCGCGCGGTCCGAGCGTCCGCGCACCGCGGCCAACGCCCCCGCGACGACGTCGACGTGCGCGACCTGACCGCGCGCGTGCACGCCCGCGTCGGTGCGGCCCGCGACCGTCACGCGCGGCGGCGCCTCCCCGCGAGGCCCCGCCCGCAGGACCGTCGCGAGCCCGTCCTCGAGCACGCCCTGCACGGTCCGCAGCCCCGGCTGCCGCGCCCACCCGGCGTAGTCCGTGCCGTCGTACGCGAGGTCCAGGCGCAGGCGGACGAGGTCGGCGGGCGTGCTGGTCACGGGCCCACGGTAGCGGTGGGGCTACCGTGGTGACGTGCCCGTCGAGCCCTACACGCTGGCCGTGGACTGCGGTGGCAGCGGCATCAAGGCGTCGGTGCTCGACGCCGCCGGCACGCTGCACGCACCCCCGGTGCGCGTCCCCACGCCCTACCCGCTGCCCCCGGAGCGCCTCGCCGAGACGATCGCGGGGATCGCAGCCGGGCTGCCGCCGGCGCAGCGCGCGACGGTCGGCGTGCCCGGGATGATCCGGCACGGCGTCGTCGTCGCGACCCCGCACTACGTGACCCGCTCCGGGCCGAGGACCGCCGTCGTGCCCGAGCTGCTCGCGGCGTGGCAGGGCTGCGACGTCCGGGCCCTGCTCGCCGAGCGCCTGGGGCTGCCCACGCTCGTGCTCAACGACGCCGAGGTGCACGGCGCGGGCGTCGTCTCGGGCACGGGGCTCGAGCTGGTCCTCACGCTCGGCACGGGCCTGGGGTCGGCGCTGTTCGACGGCGGCCGGATCGCGCCGCACCTCGAGCTGTCGCACGCCCCCGTGCGCTGGGGCACGACGTACGACGCGTACGTGGGCGAGCACGAGCGCGCCCGCCTCGGCGACGCGCTGTGGTCGCGCCGGGTCCGCAAGGTCGTCGACGGGTTCCGGCCCGTGTTCCGCTGGGACCGCCTCTACCTGGGCGGCGGCAACTCACGACGCATCACGGCGTCCACGCTCGACAGGCTCGGCGACGACGTCGTCGTCGTGCCGAACCAGGCGGGCATCGTCGGTGGCGTGCGTGCCTGGGGGCTCGCCGAACCGCACGGCTGACGCCTCGCGCGCGTCCACGTCGTCGAGGACGTCGAGCAGCACGCGCGTGAAGCGGACGGGCTGCACGAGGCTCACGAGGTGCGTCGCGTGCGGCACCACGACGAGGTGGCCGTCGCGGCACGCCGCCAGGAACCGTCGCTCGTCACCACGGAAGTGGTCCCAGCGCCCGTTGACGAGCCACACGGGAGCCGCGACGCGCGCGAGGTCCGCCAGCGGCGTCGCGTCCCCCATGGCCCGCATCGTGTCGCCCACGACGTCGAGGGCGAACCCACCCGCGGCGACGTCGGCGGCGGCCTGCGGCGGCAGCACGCGGTCGACCAGCGCCTGGTTGATCGCCGCGCCGCGGTCGGGCAGCCGGGCGAAGAACCCGTCCGCGGCCAGCCCCCAGGCGCGGACCACCGCGGCGCGCGGCACGGTGCAGCAGGCCGCCGCGACGAGCCCCGCGACCTGCTGCGGGTGCCTCGCGGCGTGCGCGATCGCGGTGTACCCGCCGAGCGACAGACCGACGACGACGGCGCGTCCTCCCACCGCCTCGACGCCGGCTGCGACCGCGTCGACCGCGCCGTCGAGCGTGAACGTCTCGTCGAGGCGGTGCCCGTGCCCGGGCAGGTCGACCGCGAGGGCCGTGCGACCGGTGGCGGTGAGCGCCTCCACCTGCGCGCGCCACATGGTGCGCGACGCCCGCAGCCCGTGCACCAGCACCACGGGCACCTGCCGCTCGTCCATGCGCACGACGCTAGCCCTCCCCGGCAGGCGTTCGCCTTTCGACGGGTGCCGCGCCCGGACGCCCGCCGGTCCAGCGGCGGCGACGCCTCACCCCGGGACGACGCAGGGCCCGGACACCGTGCGGTGTCCGGGCCCTGCGGGTGCGACGCGGCTCAGGCCTTGTCGTCGGCCTTCGCGTCCTCGACCGGGGCGTCCTCGACGGGGGCGTCCTCGACCTTGGCGTCCTCGACCGCGGCGTCCTCGACGGGCTTCTCCGCCTTGGGCGCGGCCTTCGCGGTGGCCTTCGTGGCCTCCTTGACGACGGCCTGCTTGGGCGACAGCGGCTCGAGCACGAGCTCGATGACGGCCATGGGGGCGTTGTCGCCCTTGCGCGGACCGATCTTGGTGATGCGCGTGTAGCCGCCCTGACGGTCGGCGACGGCGGGCGCGATCTCCGTGAACAGGGCGTGCACGACGCCCTTGTCCTTGACGACGGTGAGCACGCGACGGCGCGCGTGCAGGTCGCCGCGCTTGGCGAACGTGATGAGACGCTCGGCCAGCGGGCGCAGGCGCTTGGCCTTCGTCTCGGTCGTCGTGATCCGCTTGTGCTCGAACAGCTGCGTCGCGAGGTTCGCGAGGATCAGCCGCTCGTGCGCCGGGCTACCACCGAGCCGGGGACCCTTGGTGGGCGTGGGCATGGTCTCTACTCCTTGAGTTCTCAGTGAGGGCGACGCCCCGCAGCCGGCGCGTCAGCGCCTGGCTGCGGGCAACGGCTGCGTCAGTACTGCTCGTCCTCGACGAAGTCGGTCTCGTCGTCCCCGTAGTAGGCGCCGGCGGCCGTGGGGTCGAAGTCCAGCGGGCTGTCCTTGAGCGTGAGGCCCAGCTCGGCCAGCTTCTCCTTGACCTCGGTGATCGACTTCGCACCGAAGTTGCGGATGTCCAGCAGGTCCGCCTCGGACCGCGCCACGAGCTCGCCCACCGTGTGGATGCCCTCGCGCTTGAGGCAGTTGTACGACCGGATCGTCAGCTGCAGGTCCTCGATCGGCAGCGCGAGGTCGGCGGCGAGCGCGGCGTCCGTCGGCGACGGGCCGATCTCGATGCCCTCGGCCTCGACGTTGAGCTCGCGCGCCAGGCCGAACAGCTCGACGAGCGTCTTGCCGGCCGACGCCAGGGCGTCGCGCGGGCTGATCGCCGGCTTGGTCTCGACGTCGACGATGAGCTTGTCGAAGTCCGTGCGCTGCTCGACACGCGTCGCCTCGACCTTGTAGGTCACCTTGAGGACGGGCGAGTAGATCGAGTCGACCGGGATCCGGCCGATCTCGGCGTCGAACGACTTGTTCTGGTTCGCCGAGACGTAGCCGCGGCCGCGCTCGACGGTCAGCTCGATCTCGAGCTTGCCCTTCTCGTTGAGCGTCGCCAGGTGCAGCTCGGGGTTGTGGACCTCGACACCCGCGGGCGGGACGATGTCCGCACCGGTGACGTCACCCGCACCCTGCTTGCGCAGGTACATCACGACCGGCTCGTCGTTCTCCGAGGAGACGACGAGGTTCTTGATGTTGAGGATGATCTCGGTGACGTCCTCCTTGACGCCCGGGACCGTCGAGAACTCGTGCAGCACGCCGTCGATCCGGATGGAGGTGACGGCGGCCCCCGGGATGGACGACAGCAGCGTCCGGCGCAGGGAGTTGCCGAGCGTGTAGCCGAAGCCGGGCTCGAGAGGCTCGATGGAGAACCGCGAGCGGTGCTCCGAGATGACCTCTTCGGTCAGGGTGGGGCGCTGTGCGATCAGCACGGTGGGATTCCTCTCCGCGAGCGTCCGCCATATGACGCTTTCGCAGGTACTACGTGCCTGGACGTGCCTCGGTCCGCATGTCCGGGCGAAGGTGCGGTCGGGTCCGACGTACCGCCGCTCGGCGTCCCGTGCGGGACGCCGGACGCGGCGGACGCGCGAGGGCCGGGACCGGTGCGCGGACGCACGGTCCCGGCCTGCGGCGTGTCAGACGCGGCGACGCTTCGGCGGACGGCAGCCGTTGTGGGCCTGCGGCGTCACGTCCTGGATCGAGCCGACCTCGAGGCCGGCGGCGGTGAGCGAGCGGATCGCGGTCTCGCGACCCGAGCCCGGGCCCTTGACGAAGACGTCGACCTTGCGCATGCCGTGCTCCTGGGCACGACGCGCGGCGGCCTCGGCGGCGAGCTGCGCGGCGAACGGCGTCGACTTGCGCGAGCCCTTGAAGCCCACCTGGCCCGACGACGCCCAGGCGATCACGGCGCCCGACGGGTCGGTGATGGACACGATGGTGTTGTTGAACGTGCTCTTGATGTGCGCCTGGCCGTGGGAGACGTTCTTCTTCTCCTTGCGGCGCGGCTTGCGCACGGCGGTGCGGGACTTGGGAGGCATGTCTTCTTCTCTCGGGGTCTGCGGTTCGGTGGGCCGACGGGCGGGCGGTCAGCGACGGGCGCGACCGGCCCGCGACGTCACTTGCGCCCGGCCTTCTTCTTGCCGGCGACGGTGCGCTTGGGGCCCTTGCGGGTACGCGCGTTGGTCTTGGTGCGCTGACCGCGCACCGGGAGGCCGCGGCGGTGACGCAGACCCTCGTAGGAGCCGATCTCGACCTTGCGGCGGATGTCGGCCGCGATCTCGCGGCGCAGGTCGCCCTCGAGCTTGAAGCTGCCCTCGAGGAAGTCGCGGAGCGCGACGAGCTCGGTGTCGCCGAGGTCCTTGACCCGGACGTCGGGGCTGATGCCGGTGGCGGCGAGGGCCTGGTGCGCACGCGTGCGCCCGACCCCGAAGATGTAGGTGAGGGCGACCTCGACCCGCTTGTCGCGGGGAAGGTCGACGCCGATGAGACGTGCCATGTGCCTGGTGGCTCCTGTACTGCGTTCGGAGGTCTGCCGCACCGTCCCCCCGCGTCTTCTCGCGGGCCCCAGCCTCCGAGCTGGGGGTTCGCCGTGGTCACGACCCGGGGGTCGTCCTCACGGAGCGGCGGTGCGCTTGCTGCCCCGGTCAGGGGCGGTGGTGCAGGCGGCTGCTCAGCCCTGGCGCTGCTTGTGGCGCAGGTTCTCGCAGATCACCTGGACGCGACCGTGCCGGCGGATCACCTTGCACTTGTCGCAGATCTTCTTGACGCTCGGCTTGACCTTCATCGCTCGTTCCTCCGCCGCCGTGCACCGGGCCGAGGCCCGGGGAGACGGCGTGTCGATGGGGGTGGTTACTTGTAGCGGTAGACGATGCGCCCGCGGGACAGGTCGTACGGGCTGAGCTCGACGACCACCCGGTCCTCGGGGAGGATCCGGATGTAGTGCTGGCGCATCTTGCCCGAGATGTGGGCGAGCACCTTGTGGCCGTTCGCGAGCTCCACACGGAACATCGCGTTGGGCAGCGCTTCGACAACGCTGCCCTCGATCTCGATGACGCCGTCCTTCTTGGCCATGTCCTCCGCTAACTGTCGTACTGACGGGTGCTGCTGCAGGCTCGCCTCGCGACGGACCCATGACCCCCGCGCCACCGGCGGCTCCGGACGTGCCGGAACCCGCTGGACGGTCGTGGGGCGGCTGGGCACCGATCCCGCCACCGACAGGTGGGTATCACGGAACGCACAACCAACGAACCATCATACGCCATCGCGGGCCCGGTCCGGAACGGCCGGGAACCGGGTCGTGCGGACCCCGTCGCCGGGGCCCCGCCCCGGCGTGCGCGACGTCAGAGCGACGCGATCTCGACGCCGAGCGCGCGCAGCCGCGCCGCTCCCCCGTCGCGGGCCGTCAGCACGACGATGCCGTCCTCGAGGATCGCCACGGAGTGCTCCCAGTGCGCCGCGCGCGCACCGTCGTCGGTCACGACCGTCCAGTCGTCGGCGAGCACGTGGTTCGCCTCGGCGCCGCGCACGAGCATCGGCTCGACGGCGACGCACAGGCCGGCCCGCAGCTTGGTGCCGCGATCCTTCGTGCGGTAGTTCGGGACGTCGGGCGGCTGGTGCATCGCCGTCCCGATGCCGTGACCCACGTAGTCCTCGACGATGCCGTAGGGGGCGGCGGCGGCCTCGACCACGTCCTCGACGGCCTCGCCGACGGCGCCGAGCCGCCCGCCCGGCGTCGCGAGCGCGGCGATGCCCGCCCAGAGCGCGTCCTCGGTCGTCGTCACGAGCGCGACGTCGGCGGGGTCGGCCGGCTCGAGGACCGCGGAGAACGCCGAGTCGCCGTGCCAGCCGTCGACGATCGCGCCGCAGTCGACGGACACGACGTCGCCGGGCTGCAGGACCCGGCTCCCCGGGATCCCGTGGACGATCTCCTCGTTGACCGAGACGCACAGGCTCGCCGGGTACCCGTGGTAGCCGAGGAACGAGGGCGTCGCACCGGCGGAGCGGATGACGTCCTCCGCGACGGCGTCGAGCTCGGCCGTCGTCACGCCCGGCGCGAGCGCGCCGCGCACCGCGTCGAGCGCGTCGGCGACCACGAGACCCGCGCGGCGCATGATCGCCACCTGCTCGGGCGTCTTGTACTCGATCTTCTCGCGGCCGAACACGGGCTGCTCCTCAGGACAGGACGGGGGCCAGCGCGGCGACGAGGCGCTCGGTGACCTCGTCGACCTCGCCCAGCCCGTCGACCTGCGCGAGCACGCCGCGCGCGGCGTAGACCTGCGAGATGGGCGCGGTCTGCTCGGCGTAGACGTCGAGGCGGTGACGGATGACGTCCTCCGTGTCGTCCGCCCGCCCCTCGATCTCGGCGCGCCTGGTCAGCCGCTCGACCACGACCTGCGGGTCGACGGTCAGCTCGACCGCGAGGTCGAGCTGCTGGCCCGCCGCGGCGAGCATCTCGTCGAGCGCCGCGACCTGGGCGACGTTGCGCGGGTACCCGTCCAGCAGGAACCCGTCCACCGCGTCCGACTGCGCGAGGCGGTCGCGCACGAGCTCGTTCGTGAGCTCGTCCGGCACGAGCGCACCCGACGCGGTGATGTCCTGCACGCGACGACCCAGCTCGGTGCCGTTCTTGATGTTGGACCGGAAGATGTCGCCGGTCGAGATGGCCGGGACACCCAGCCGCTCGGCGAGACGGACGGCCTGCGTGCCCTTGCCCGCCCCCGGGGGGCCCAGGAGGACCAGACGTGCGCTCAACGGAGGAACCCTTCGTAGTGCCGCTGCTGCAGCTGCGACTCGATCTGCTTGACGGTCTCGAGCCCGACGCCGACGACGATGAGGATCGACGCGCCGCCGAACGGGATGTTGCTGCCGACGTCGAGCACGATGAAGGCGATCGTCGGGATGAGCGCGACGAGCGCGAGGTAGATCGACCCGGGCGCGGTGATCCGCGTGATCACGTAGTCGAGGTACTCGGCGGTGGGACGCCCGGCGCGGATGCCGGGGATGAACCCGCCGTACTTCTTCATGTTGTCGGCGACCTCGTCCGGGTTGAACGTGATGGCCGTGTAGAAGTAGCAGAAGAAGATGATCAGCAGCACGTAGATGCCGATGTGCAGCGGCGCCTCGGGGGCCGCGACGTAGCGCGTGATCCACTGCACCCAGCCGGCCGTCGGGTCGCCGAACTGCGCGATCAGCGTCGGCACCGCGAGCAGCGACGACGCGAAGATCACGGGGATGACGCCGGCCATGTTGATCTTGATCGGGATGTAGGTGCTCGACCCGCCGTACATGCGGCGCCCGACCATGCGCTTGGCGTACTGCACCGGCACGCGACGCTGCGACTGCTCGACGAACACCACGAGCGCGATCACCAGGACGATGATGCCCATCACGGCGAGGAACTTGCCGATGCCGCCGGCGCCGCCAGCGATCGACCACATGGCGCCGGGGAACGACGCGGCGATCGACGTGAAGATGAGCAGCGACATGCCGTTGCCGACGCCGCGCTCGGTGATGAGCTCGCCGAGCCACATGATGAGGCCGGTGCCCGCGGTCATGGTGATGACCATGATGAGCAGCGTGATCCACGAGTCGTCGGGGATGACGTCGACGGTGCAGCCCTGGAACAGGTTGCCGCTGCGCGCGAACGTGATGATCGTCGTCGACTGCAGGACGGCCAGGCCGATCGTGAGGTAGCGCGTGTACTGCGTGAGCTTGGCGGTGCCCGCCTGGCCCTCCTTGTGGAGCTCCTCGAACTTGGGGATCACCACGCGCAGCAGCTGGATGATGATGCTCGCCGTGATGTACGGCATGATCCCGAGCGAGAACACCGA
The DNA here is from genome assembly GCF_000986825.1 of Cellulomonas sp. FA1. Classification (NCBI taxonomy): domain Bacteria; kingdom Bacillati; phylum Actinomycetota; class Actinomycetes; order Micrococcales; family Cellulomonadaceae; genus Cellulomonas; species Cellulomonas sp. FA1. The sequence continues at coordinate 1,849,004 of NZ_LBMY01000001.1, forward strand.
CAGCTGCAGCAGCGCACCGCCGCTGAACAGGTTCACCAGCCCGAGCAGGTCGTTGTCCGCGGTGCGGTCGATGCAGATCTGCACGTTCGGATAGCTCACCCCGGGGGTGGGCAGGAACGAGCCTGCGCGGAACACCACCATGATCCCGATGGTGAAGAGCAGCTTGCGCCGCAGGTCGGGCGTCCTGAACGCCCTCGCGAATGCACCGAGCACCTGTCGTCCTCCTGCTGTGTGGGCCGTCCACCGACCCCGTCGCCGTCGATGAGCGGGACGGACCGCCGGGAAAGCCTACCCTGCGGCTCGCGCCGCCCCGCACGACGTCCGTGCGCGGCGTGCGGGCCGCGCGTCTGAAACGTTCCGGATCACGCCGACGGCGCTCCGTGGCGCGCCCCGCACACCACAGCGGGCGGCCCCGGTGGAACCGGGACCGCCCGCTGTGTCACTGCTGTGCGCCACGGGCGCCGCGCGGACGTCAGTCCTGCGCGACGCTGCCGCCGGCCGCCACGATCTTGTCCTTCGCGGACGCGGAGTACGCGTCGACCGCGACGGACACCTTGACCGTGAGCTCGCCGGTGCCGAGCACCTTGACGGGACGGCCCTTGCGGACCGCGCCCTTGGCGACCAGGTCGGCGACCGTCACGTCGCCGCCGTCCGGGTACAGCGCCGAGAGCTTGTCCAGGTTGACGACCTGGTACTCGACACGGAACGGGTTCTTGAAGCCGCGGAGCTTGGGCAGCCGCATGTGCAGCGGCATCTGCCCACCCTCGAAGCGGTCCGGCACCTGGTAGCGCGCCTTGGTGCCCTTGGTACCACGACCCGCCGTCTTGCCCTTCGACGCCTCACCACGACCCACACGGGTCTTGGCGGTCTTGGCGCCGGGGGCCGGACGCAGGTGGTGCACCTTGAGCGTGCCGCCCGCACCGGGGGCCGCCGCGGCCTCGGCCGCCGCCTTCGCGGCAGCGGTCGGGGCCTTCTTCTTCGCCGGAGCCGTCTTCTCGGCCGCGGCCGAGGACTCCGTCGTGGCGGTCGCCTTGGCCGGAGCCTTCTTGGCGGGAGCCTTCTTCGCCGGAGCCTTCTTCTCGGCCGCAGCCGTGGTCTCCGTCGCCTTCTCGTCGGCCTTCTTGTCGTCGGCCATGGTCACTCGACCTCCTCGACCGCGACGAGGTGCGTCACCGTCTTGACCATGCCGCGGATCTCAGGACGGTCCTCCTTGACGACGACGTCGCCGATCCGCTTGAGGCCCAGGGTGCGCAGCGTGTCGCGCTGGTTCTGCTTGCCGCCGATGGCGGACCGGGTCTGGGTCACCTTGAGACGCGCCATCACGCACCCGCCTTCGCGGCCGCCGAGGCGGCACGGCCCTCGGCCTGCGCCCGCAGCAGCGGGGCCGGCGCGACGTGGTCGAGCGCCAGCCCACGACGGGCGGCGACAGCCTCGGGCTCCTCGAGGGCGCGCAGGGCCTCGACCGTGGCGTGCACGATGTTGATCGCGTTGGACGACCCGAGCGACTTGCTGAGCACGTCGTGGATGCCGGCGCACTCGAGCACCGCGCGCACCGGACCACCGGCGATCACACCGGTACCGGGGGACGCGGGACGCAGGAAGACGACGCCGGCGGCCTTCTCGCCCTGGACGGGGTGCGGGATGGTGCCCTGGATGCGGGGGACGCGGAAGAAGTTCTTCTTCGCCTCCTCGACACCCTTGGCGATCGCCGCGGGCACCTCCTTGGCCTTGCCGTAGCCGACGCCGACCGTGCCGTCGCCGTCACCCACCACGACGAGCGCGGTGAAGCTGAAGCGACGGCCGCCCTTGACGACCTTCGCGACACGGTTGATCGTCACGACGCGCTCGACGAACGCGCTCTTCTCGGCGGCGTCACCGCGCCGCCCGCCGTCACGACGGCCGCCGTCCCGGCGGTCGCCGCCGGTGCCGCCGGCACCGGTGTTGCTGCGCTGAGGAGCAGCCATCAGAAAGTCCTCTTCTTCGATGCGGAGTTCGTCGTCACAGGGCCAGACCACCCTCACGGGCGCCGTCGGCGACCGCGGCCACACGGCCGTGGTACTTGTTGCCGCCGCGGTCGAACACGACCGCCTCGACACCCGCAGCCTTGGCACGGGCCGCGACGAGCTCGCCGACCTTCTTCGCCTTGGCGGTCTTGTCGCCGTCGTGGCCGCGCAGGTCGGCCTCGAGGGTCGACGCCGACGCGACGGTCTTGCCGAGGCCGTCGTCGACGACCTGGGCCGTGATGTGACGCGCGGACCGCGTCACGACGAGGCGGGGACGCGCAGCCGTGCCGACGACCTTCTTGCGCAGGCGCAGGTGGCGGCGGCGACGGGCGATGGTCGTGCCCTTGCCCTTGATGCTGATCGCCATGGCTTACTTCCCAGCCTTTCCGACCTTGCGGCGCACGTTCTCGCCCGCGTACCGCACGCCCTTGCCCTTGTACGGCTCGGGCTTGCGGATCTTGCGGATGTTCGCGGCGACCTCGCCGACCTGCTGCTTGTCGATGCCCTCGACCGAGAACTTCGTCGGGGTCTCGACGGCGAACGTGATGCCCGCCGGCGGCTCGACGACGACGGGGTGGCTGAAGCCGAGCGCGAACTCGAGGTTGCTGCCCTTCGCCGTCACGCGGTAACCGGTGCCGACGATCTCGAGCTTCTTGGTGTAGCCCTCCGTGACGCCGGTGACCAGGTTGGCCAGCAGCGTGCGGGTCAGGCCGTGCAGCGAGCGCGAGGCGCGCTCGTCGTCGGGACGCGTCACCACGAGGGCGCCGGCGTCGTCGCGGTCCACCGCGATGGGGGCGGCGACCGTGTGGGTGAGCTCCCCCTTGGGGCCCTTCACCGTCACCACGCGGCCGTCGATCGTCACGTCGACACCCGAAGGCACCGGGACGGGGATCCTGCCGATTCGAGACATGGCTGTTCTCCTCTCCGTCTCGGGCTTACCAGACGTAGGCGAGGACTTCCCCGCCCACACCCTTCTTGGCTGCCTGCTTGTCGGTCAGCAGGCCGGAGGACGTGGACAGGATCGCCACGCCCAGGCCGCCGAGCACCTTCGGCAGGTTGGTCGACTTGGCGTACACGCGCAGGCCCGGCTTGGACACGCGCTTGACGCCGGCGAGCGCACGCTCGCGGTTGGGGCCGTACTTCAGGGTGATCGTGAGGTTCTTGCCCACGGGGGCGTCCTCGACGGTCCAGCCCGAGATGTAGCCCTCGGCCTGCAGGATCTCGGCGATGTGGCTCTTGAGCTTCGAGAACGGGATCGTCACCGTGTCGTGGTGCGCCGAGTTCGCGTTGCGCAGACGCGTCAGGAAGTCTGCGATCGGGTCGGTCATGGTCATCGGGCGTTCGCCCTTTCTCGCCGGGGTATCCGCGGCCCCGCCAGGGGGCCGCGGACCTACCGACGTCCGGTGGTTCTTACCAGCTGCTCTTGGTCACGCCGGGGAGCTCGCCACGGTGGGCCATCTCCCGCACGCAGATCCGGCACAGGCCGAACTTGCGGTACACCGAGTGCGGACGACCGCACTTCTGGCAGCGCGTGTACCCGCGGACCGCGAACTTCGGCTTCGCGGCCGCCTTGTTGATGAGGGCGGTCTTCGCCATGGTCAGTTCTCCTTGAACGGGAAGCCGAGGAGCTTGAGGAACGCGCGCCCCTCGTCGTCCGTCGTCGCGGTCGTGACGACCGTGATGTCCATGCCGCGGACCCGGTCGATCTTGTCCTGGTCGATCTCGTGGAACACCGACTGCTCGGTCAGACCGAACGTGTAGTTCCCGTTGCCGTCGAACTGCTGCGGCGACAGCCCGCGGAAGTCGCGGATGCGCGGCAGCGCGATGTTCAGCAGGCGGTCCAGGAACTCCCAGGCCCGGTCGCCGCGCAGCGTGACGTGCGCGCCGATCGGCATGCCCTCGCGCAGCTTGAACTGCGCGATCGACTTGCGGGCCTTGGTGACCTGCGGCTTCTGACCCGTGATCTGGGTCAGGTCGCGGATCGCGCCCTCGATGAGCTTGGAGTCCTTCGCGGCCTCGCCGACGCCCATGTTGACGACGACCTTGACCAGCCGCGCGACCTGGTTGATGTTCTCGTGGCCGAACTGCTCGAAGAGCGCCGGCTTGATCTCCTCGGCGTAGCGCGTCTTCAGACGCGGCAGGGCCGGGGCCTCGATGGTGGTCTCGGTCATCAGATGTCCTTACCGGAGCGCTTGGCGACGCGGACGCGCACGGTGCGCGTGCGGCCGTCCCGCTCGACCTGCTCGGTGCGGTAGCCGACCCGGGTGCCCTTCTTGGTCTCCGGGTCCACGAGCATCACGTTGCTGATGTGGATGGGGGCCTCGACGGTCTCGATGCCACCGGTGCGGGTGCCGCGGGCCGACTGGCCCGCCTTGACGTGCTTCTGCACGCGCTGCACGCCCTCGACCACGACGCGCTGCGTCTCGGGGAGCACCTCGAGCACGCGGCCCTGCTGCCCCTTGTCGCGGCCCGAGATGACGACGACCAGGTCGCCCTTCTTGATCTTCGCCATGGTCAGAGCACCTCCGGAGCCAGCGAGATGATCTTCATGAACTTCTTGTCGCGCAGCTCGCGGCCCACGGGGCCGAAGATGCGGGTGCCGCGCGGCTCGCCGTCGTTCTTGAGGATCACCGCGGCGTTCTCGTCGAACTTGATGTACGAGCCGTCGGGACGCCGGCGCTCCTTGCGGGTGCGCACGACGACCGCCTTGACGACGTCGCCCTTCTTGACGTTGCCGCCGGGGATCGCGTCCTTGACGGTGGCGACGATGACGTCGCCGATACCGGCGTAGCGACGGCCGGAGCCGCCGAGCACACGGATGCAGAGAATCTCCTTCGCACCCGTGTTGTCGGCGACACGCAGTCGCGACTCCTGCTGGATCATCTAGCTACTCCTGTCGTCTGGCGGGTTCTCGGTCAGCCGTGGCGCCGAGCCTGGCCATACGGATGGTTGCCGTGGTGCACACGCCGCGGGCGGGCGGGCCCGCCCGCGCCGTGGGCAACTGTCATGGTGCTGCTTGCAGGTGCCGGCGACCCCACGAGGGGGCCGCCGGCCCGTGTCACTTGGCCTTCTCGAGGATCTCGACGACGCGCCAGCGCTTGGTCGCCGACAGCGGCCGGGTCTCCATGATCTCGACCAGGTCGCCGATGCCGGCGCCGTTCAGCTCGTCGTGCGCCTTCACCTTGCTGGTACGGCGGATGACCTTGCCGTACAGCGGGTGCTTGACGCGGTCCTCGACCTCGACGACGACGGTCTTGTCCATCTTGTCGGAGACGACGTAGCCGCGACGGGTCTTGCGGTAGCCGCGGGGGTCCGTCGTCGCCGTGGTCTGCTCGTGCTTCGTGCTCATGAGTGCCTCACTCCGCGCTCGGGGCGGTCCGGATGCCGAGCTCGCGCTCGCGCAGGATCGTGTAGATGCGCGCGATGTCCTTGCGGACGGCCTTGAGGCGCCCGTGGCTCTCGAGCTGACCGGTCGCGGACTGGAAGCGGAGGTTGAACAGCTCCTCCTTGGCCTTCTTCAGCTCGGCGACCAGCTTCTCGTCGTCGAAGGTGTCCAGCTCGCTGGGAGCCAGATCCTTGGTTCCGATAGCCATCAGTTACCACCCTCGCGCACGATGAAACGTGTCTTCATCGGGAGCTTGTGCTGCGCGCGGCGCATGGCCTCACGCGCGAGCGGCTCCGGGACGCCGGCGAGCTCGAACATGACTCGGCCGGGCTTGACGTTGGCGATCCACCACTCGGGCGAGCCCTTACCGGAACCCATGCGGGTCTCGGCGGGCTTCTTCGTGAGGGGACGGTCCGGGTAGATGTTGATCCAGACCTTCCCACCACGCTTGATGTGGCGGGTCATGGCGATACGAGCAGCCTCGATCTGCCGGTTGGTGACGTAGGCGGGCTCGAGAGCCTGGATGCCGAACTCACCGAACGAGATCGTGGTGCCACCGGTCGAGGCGCCGGAGCGCTTCGGGTGGTGCTGCTTGCGGTGCTTCAGCCTGCGCGGGATCAGCACGGCTCAGGCCTCCGTTCCGGACTCGGTGGGCGCCTCCGCCGCGGGCGCCTGCTCGGCGGCCGGGGCGGGAGCGTCCTGACGCTCGGTACGACGACCGCCGCCGCGAGGACCGCGGTCGCCACGGTCACCACGCGGGCCACGCGAGGGGCGGGGAGCCTGCGAGGCCTGCTCGCGTGCCCACTCCTTCTCGGTGACGTCGCCCTTGTAGACCCAGACCTTCACGCCGATGCGGCCGAAAGTCGTGCGGGCCTCGAAGAAGCCGTAGTCGATGTTCGCGCGCAGCGTGTGCAGCGGCACACGACCCTCGCGGTAGAACTCCGTGCGGCTCATCTCCGCACCGCCGAGGCGGCCGGAGACCTGCACGCGGATGCCCTTGGCACCGGCGCGCTGGGCCGACTGGATGCCCTTGCGCATGGCGCGACGGAACGACACGCGGCTCGCGAGCTGCTCGGCGATGCCCTGGGCGACCAGCTGAGCCTCGATCTCGGCGTTCTTGACCTCGAGGATGTTCAGCTGGACCTGCTTGCCCGTGAGCTTCTCGAGCTCGCCACGGATGCGGTCGGCCTCCGCGCCACGACGCCCGATGACGATGCCCGGGCGGGCGGTGTGGATGTCGACGCGCACACGGTCACGCGTGCGCTCGATCTCGACCTTGGCGATGCCCGCGCGCTCGAGACCCGTGCTCATGAGCTTGCGGATCTGCACGTCCTCGCGCACGTAGTCGCGGTACCGCTGGCCCGGCTTCGTCGAGTCCGCGAACCACCGCGACCGGTGGTCGGTCGTGATGCCGAGGCGGTACCCGAGCGGGTTGACCTTCTGTCCCACTAGCGGGTCCCTCCCTTGGTGGAGGTCGCCTTCTCGCGCTGCGAGATGACGACCGTGATGTGGCTCGTGCGCTTCATGATCCGACCGGCGCGACCCTGCGCGCGCGGCCGGAAGCGCTTGAGCGTCGGGCCCTCGTCGACGAAGACCTCCGAGATGTAGAGGTCTGCCTCGTCGAGGCGCTCGCTGTTGCGCTTGGCCCCCTCGACCGCGTTCGCGACCGCGGACTGCACCGTCTTGAGGACGGGCTCCGCCGCGGCCTGCGGCGCGAACTTCAGCACCGCCACGGCCTCGGCCGCCTGCTTGCCACGGATGAGGTCCACGACGCGGCGGGCCTTCTGGGGCGTGACGCGGACGAACCGCGCCTTCGCCTTGGCTTCCATCGCTGTCCTGCTCTCTTGTCTCTGCCGTCAGGGCGTCACCAGGCTGACCGGGGTCAGCGGCGACGGCCCTTCCGGTCGTCCTTCTCGTGGCCGCGGAACGTCCGCGTCGGAGCGAACTCGCCGAGCTTGTGCCCGACCATCGACTCCGTCACGAAGACCGGGGTGTGCTTGCGGCCGTCGTGGACCGCGAAGGTGTGGCCGAGGAAGTCGGGCGTGATCATCGAGCGACGCGACCACGTCTTGATGACGTTCTTCGTGCCGGCCTCGTTCTGCGCGTCGACCTTCTTCTGCAGGTGGCCGTCGACGAACGGGCCCTTCTTGAGGCTGCGAGGCATTCTCTCGGGCTCCTATCAGCGCTTCTTGCCGGTGCGCCGACGGCGCACGATGAGCTTGTCGCTCGGCTTGTTCGGACGACGGGTGCGGCCCTCGGGCTGACCCCACGGGCTCACCGGGTGGCGGCCACCGGAGGTCTTGCCCTCACCACCACCGTGCGGGTGGTCGATCGGGTTCATGGCGACACCGCGGACGGTCGGGCGCTTGCCCTTCCAGCGCATGCGGCCGGCCTTGCCCCAGTTGATGTTCGACTGCTCGGCGTTGCCCACCTCGCCGACCGTCGCGCGGCAGCGCAGGTCGACGTTGCGGATCTCGCCGGACGGCATGCGCAGCTGCGCGTACGGCCCGTCCTTGGCGACGAGCTGCACCGACGCACCGGCCGAACGGGCGATCTTCGCGCCGCCACCGGGCTTGAGCTCGATGGCGTGGATGACCGTACCGGTCGGGATGTTGCGCAGCGGCAGGTTGTTGCCGGGCTTGATGTCGGCGCCGGGGCCGGCCTCGAGCACGTCACCCTGCTGCACCTTGTTGGGGGCGATGATGTAGCGCTTCTCGCCGTCCGCGTAGTGCAGGAGCGCGATGCGCGCCGTGCGGTTGGGGTCGTACTCGATGTGCGCGACCTTGGCCGGCACGCCGTCCTTGTCGTGACGACGGAAGTCGATCACGCGGTAGGCGCGCTTGTGCCCGCCACCCTGGTGACGCGTCGTGACGCGGCCGGTGGAGTTGCGGCCACCCGTCTTGTGCAGCGGGCGAACCAGCGACTTCTCGGGCGTCGAGCGCGTGATCTCCACGAAGTCGGCGACGCTCGAGCCGCGGCGGCCGGGCGTCGTCGGCTTGTACTTACGGATTCCCATGGGAGTTCGTCCTCTTCGCTCTCGGTCAGCCGACCGGTCCGCCGAAGATGTCGATCGAGCCCTCGCGGAGGGTGACGATCGCACGCTTCGTGTTCTTGCGGCGGCCGATGCCGAAGCGGGTCCGGCGGGCCTTGCCCTGACGGTTCGCGGTGTTGACCGACTCGACCTTGACGCCGAAGACCTGCTCGACGGCGATCTTGATCTCGGTCTTGTTGGCCCGCGGGTCCACGAGGAACGTGTACTTGCCCTCGTCGAGCAGGCCGTAGCTCTTCTCCGAGACGACCGGCGCGATCAGAATGTCGCGCGGGTCCTTACCGACGGCGGTCACTTCGTCTCCTCGTTGGCCTCGGCCTCGGTGGCGACGGCCTTCGCACCCTTGGCAGGGCCGGCGAGGAACGCGTCGAGCGCGCCCTGCGTGAAGACCACGTCGTCCGAGATGAGGACGTCGTAGGTGTTGAGCTGGTCGGCGACGAGCAGGTGCACCCGCTCGACGTTCCGCAGCGACTTCCAGGTGATCTCGTCCTGGCGCTCGACGACCACGAGGACGTGCTTGCGACCGGAGAGGTTGTCGAGCACCGCGAGGGCGGCCTTGGTCGACGGGACCTCGCCCGGGGCGAAGCCCGTGACGACGTGGACGCGGCCGGCACGCGCGCGGTCCGAGAGAGCACCGCGGAGCGCCGCGGCCTTCATCTTCTTCGGGGTCCGCTGCGAGTAGTCGCGGGGGGTCGGGCCGTGGACGGTGCCACCGCCGGCGAACTGCGGCGCACGGGTCGAGCCCTGACGGGCGCGGCCGGTGCCCTTCTGCTTGTACGGCTTCTTGCCACCACCGCGGACCTCGCCGCGGGTCTTGGTGTCGTGGGTGCCCTGGCGCGCGGCGGCGAGCTGGGCGACGACGACCTGGTGGATCAGCGGGACGTTCGTCTGCACGTCGAAGACGTCACCGGGCAGGTCGGCCGTGCCGGCCTTCTTGCCCTTCTCGTCGAGGACGTCGACGGTCAGCGTGTCGCTCATCGAGGTCACGCACCCTTCGCAGCGGTACGCACGACGACGACGCCGCCCTTGGGGCCGGGAACCGCGCCCTTGACGAGCAGCAGACCCTTCTCTGCGTCGACCGCGTGCACGGTCAGGTTCTGGGTGGTCTGACGGGCGACGCCCATCCGACCGGCCATGCGCAGGCCCTTGAAGACGCGCGACGGGGTCGAGGCCCCGCCGATCGAGCCGGGCTTGCGGTGGTTGCGGTGCGCACCGTGGGAGGCGCCGACGCCGGAGAAGCCGTGACGCTTCATGACACCGGCCGTGCCCTTGCCCTTGGTGGTGCCGATGACGTCGACCACCTGGCCGGCCTCGAAGGCCCCCGCGGTGATCTCCTGGCCGAGCGTGAACTCGGCGGCGTTCGGCGTACGGATCTCGGCCACGTGCCGACGGGGGGTGACCCCCGCCTTCTCGAAGTGACCCTTGAGCGGCTTGGTGACCTTGCGCGGGTCGATCTGGCCGTAGGCCAGCTGGACCGCGGCGTAGCCGTCGCTCTCAGCGGAGCGGACCTGCGTCACGACGTTGGTGCCGACGGCGATGACCGTGACCGGCACGAGGCGACCGGCCTCGTCCCACAGCTGCGTCATGCCGAGCTTGGTGCCGAGCAGCGCCGTGACGGGGCGCGCGTTCTGCTGGGTAGCCATGAAAGATCAGTCCCTTCCCAGCGATCAGAGCTTGATCTCGATGTTCACGTCCGCGGGCAGGTCGAGACGCATGAGCGAGTCGACGGCCTTCGGCGTGGGGTCGATGATGTCGATGAGCCGCTTGTGCGTGCGCATCTCGAAGTGCTCGCGGCTGTCCTTGTACTTGTGGGGCGACCGGATGACGCAGAAGACGTTCTTCTCCGTCGGCAGCGGCACCGGACCCACGACCGACGCACCAGCGCGAGTCACCGTGTCGACGATCTTGCGCGCCGAGCTGTCGATGACCTCGTGGTCGTAGGACTTGAGCCTGATGCGGATCTTCTGTCCCGCCATGGCGTCGTCTACTTCTCTCTCTCGAACCGGTCCTGTCCGACCCCCGCACTCGGGCGTGTCGCTGTTCGCGACGCGCCTCGGCGCTCACGCACCGTTCCCGGACGGGGGCCGTGGTTGTCGTCCGCCCCCCGTCGGGTGACCCCGAGGGTCTGGGCGTCCGCCACGTCTGTTCGCCCAGCGATGGGCGCGCGTGAACGCACACCCCAGCGGGCAACCCCGACAGTCTGCCAGACGCGGGCCGCAAAGCCAACTCCCCTGGTCCGGACCGCTGCCGTCGGCCGGCCGGGGACGGCGCAGGGCCCGGGAGCCGAAGCTCCCGGGCCCTGCGTGTGGATCAGCCCCGAGGGGCGGTGATCACTTGATGATCTTCGTGACCCGGCCCGAGCCGACTGTGCGGCCACCCTCGCGGATGGCGAAGCCGAGGCCCTCCTCCATCGCGATGGGCTGGATGAGCGTCACCGAGATCTCGGTGTTGTCGCCGGGCATGACCATCTCGGTGCCCTCGGGCAGCGTGATGACGCCGGTGACGTCGGTCGTCCGGAAGTAGAACTGCGGACGGTAGTTGCCGTAGAACGGGTTGTGACGGCCGCCCTCGTCCTTGGACAGGATGTAGACCTGGCCCTCGAACTCGGTGTGCGGCGTGATCGAACCCGGCTTGACGACGACCTGGCCGCGCTCGACCTCCTCGCGCTTCGTGCCGCGCAGGAGCAGGCCGACGTTCTCGCCCGCCTCGGCGTAGTCGAGGAGCTTGCGGAACATCTCGACACCGGTGACGGTGGTCTTGATCGCCTTCTCCTTGATGCCGACGATCTCCACCTCCTCGTTCACCTTGAGCTGACCGCGCTCGACACGACCGGTGACGACGGTGCCACGACCGGTGATCGTGAAGACGTCCTCGATCGGCATGAGGAACGGCTTGTCGATGTCGCGCACCGGGTCCGGCACGTTCTCGTCGACGGCGTCGAGCAGGTCCTCGACCGACTTGACCCACTGCGGGTCGCCCTCGAGCGCCTTGAGGCCCGAGACGCGGATGACCGGGGCGTTGTCGCCGTCGAACTCCTGCGACGACAGCAGCTCGCGGACCTCCATCTCGACGAGCTCGAGGATCTCCTCGTCGTCGACCATGTCGGACTTGTTGAGCGCGACGAGCAGGTACGGGACGCCGACCTGACGGGCGAGCAGGACGTGCTCACGCGTCTGGGCCATCGGGCCGTCGGTCGCCGCGACCACGAGGATGGCGCCGTCCATCTGCGCCGCACCCGTGATCATGTTCTTGATGTAGTCGGCGTGACCGGGGGCGTCGACGTGCGCGTAGTGACGCTTCTCGGTCTGGTACTCGACGTGCGCGATGTTGATCGTGATACCGCGCTGCTTCTCCTCGGGCGCCTTGTCGATCTCGTCGAACGGCGTGAAGGGGTTCAGCTCCGGGTACTTGTCGTGCAGCACCTTCGAGATCGCGGCGGTCAGCGTCGTCTTGCCGTGGTCGACGTGACCGATGGTCCCGATGTTGACGTGCGGCTTGGTCCGCTCGAACTTCGCCTTGCCCACTGGGTGTCCTCCTCAGGACTTGGTAGAGATTGCCCGACGGCAGCCACCTGACGGTACCTGCGCGGCGTGCGGTCCTACGGGTCGGATGTGTTGCTGGTACTGCGGGGGTCGACCTGTGGGACTACTCGCCCCGGGTCTTCTTGATGATCTCGTCGGCAACGTTCCGAGGAACCTCGGCGTAGCTGTCGAACTGCATCGAGTAGACGGCACGACCCTGGGTCTTCGACCGCAGGTCACCGACGTACCCGAACATCTCGGAGAGCGGCACCTGGGCGCGGATGACCTTCACGCCCGTCGCGTCCTCCATGGACTGGATCATGCCGCGTCGCGAGTTGATGTCGCCGATGACGTCGCCCATGTAGTCCTCGGGCGTGCGCACCTCGACGGCCATGATCGGCTCGAGGAGGGCCGGGTCCGCCTTGCGCACCGCCTCCTTGAGGATCATCGAGCCCGCGATCTTGAACGCCATCTCCGAGGAGTCGACGTCGTGCGCGGCGCCGTCGAGCAGGATCGCCTTGATGCCCACGAGCGGGTAGCCCGCGAGGACACCGAGCTGCATCGCGCTCTGGATGCCGGCGTCGACCGACGGGATGTACTCGCGCGGGACGCGGCCACCGGTGACCTTGTTCTCGAACTCGTACAGCTCGCCCTCGGCCGGGTCGAGCGGCTCGAAGGTCATCTGGACCTTGGCGTACTGGCCCGAGCCACCGGTCTGCTTCTTGTGCGTGTAGTCGATCTTCTCGACCGCACGGCGGATGGTCTCGCGGTACGCGACCTGCGGCTTGCCGACGTTGGCCTCGACCTTGAACTCGCGACGCATGCGGTCGACGAGGATGTCGAGGTGGAGCTCGCCCATGCCGCCGATGACGGTCTGGCCGGTCTCCTCGTCGAGCTTCACGCGGAAGGTCGGGTCCTCCTCGGCGAGCTTCTGGATTGCCGTGGAGAGCTTCTCCTGGTCGGCCTTCGTCTTCGGCTCGATCGCCACGTCGATGACGGGCTCCGGGAAGGTCATCGACTCGAGGATCACCGGCGCGGCCGGGTCGCACAGGGTGTCACCGGTGGTGACGTCCTTGAGACCGATGAACGCGTAGATGTGGCCGGCCTGCGCCTCGGGGACGGGGTTCTCCTTGTTGGAGTGCATCTGGAAGAGCTTCCCGATGCGCTCCTTCTTCCCCTTGGTCGAGTTGAGCACCGCGGCGCCCTGCTCGACCTTGCCCGAGTACACGCGGACGTAGGTCAGCTTGCCGAAGAACGGGTGCGCCGCGACCTTGAACGCGAGGGCCGAGAACGGCTCCGCGGCGTCGGGGTGACGCTCGACGACGATCTCGGGGTCCTTGACGTCGTGACCCTCGACCGCCGCGACGTCCAGGGGCGTCGGCAGGTAGTCGATGACGGCGTCGAGCATGGGCTGCACGCCCTTGTTCTTGAACGCCGAGCCGCACAGGACCGGGTAGGCGGACGACGTGACCGTGAGCTGGCGGATGCCGGCCTTGATCTCGGCGACCGTGAGCTCCTCGCCGCCGAGGAACTTCTCCAGCAGCTCGTCGCTCGTCTCGGCGACGGCCTCGAGGAGCTCGGCGCGGTACTGCTCCGCCTTCTCCTGCAGGTCGGCCGGGATGTCCTCGATCTCGTACTTCTCGCCGAGGGCGGTCTCGCCGCGCCACACCAGGGCGCGCATCTCGACCAGGTCCACGACGCCGATGAAGTCGTTCTCGGAGCCGATCGGCAGCTGGATGACCAGCGGCTTGGCCTTCAGGCGGTCGACGATCGTCTTGACCGTGAAGTAGAAGTCGGCGCCCAGCTTGTCCATCTTGTTGACGAAGCAGATGCGCGGGACGTCGTACTTGTCGGCCTGGCGCCAGACGGTCTCCGACTGGGGCTCGACGCCCTCCTTGCCGTCGAACACCGCGACCGCGCCGTCGAGGACGCGCAGCGAGCGCTCGACCTCGACCGTGAAGTCCACGTGACCGGGGGTGTCGATGATGTTGATCTGGTTGTTCTTCCAGTAGCAGGTCGTCGCGGCCGACGTGATCGTGATGCCGCGCTCCTGCTCCTGCTCCATCCAGTCCATCGTCGAGGCGCCGTCGTGCGTCTCACCGATCTTGTAGTTGACCCCCGTGTAGAACAGGATCCGCTCGGTGGTCGTCGTCTTGCCGGCATCGATGTGCGCCATGATGCCGATGTTGCGGACCTTCGTGAGGTCCGTCAGCACGTCCAGTGCCACGTGTTAGCCCCTTGTCGGTTGGCTTGCGGTCGGTGCCCGTCCGCGCCGCCGCGGGCCGGTCCTGCGAAGGACCGGCCCGCCGCGGCGGCGGGGTCACCAGCGGTAGTGCGCGAACGCCCGGTTGGACTCGGCCATCTTGTGCATGTCCTCACGGCGCTTCACCGCGGCACCGAGGCCGTTGGACGCGTCGAGGATCTCGTTCATGAGGCGCTCGGTCATGGTCTTCTCGCGGCGGGCCCGCGAGTAGTCCGTGAGCCAGCGCAGCGCGAGCGTCGTGGCACGCACGGGGCGGACCTCGATCGGCACCTGGTAGGTCGCACCACCGACGCGGCGGGACTTGACCTCGAGCGCGGGACGCACGTTGTCGAGCGCGCGCTTGAGCACGACGACCGGGTCGGACTGCGTCTTCTCGCGGACGCCCTCGAGGGCGCCGTAGACGATCGACTCGGCGACGGTCTTCTTGCCGTCGAGGAGGATCTTGTTGATGAGCTGCGTGACGACGGGCGATCCGTAGACCGGGTCGACGATCAGCGGCCGCTTCGGAGCGGGACCCTTGCGAGGCATCTGTCTCAGCCCTTCTTCGCGCCGTAGCGGCTGCGCGCCTGCTTGCGGTTCTTCACGCCCTGCGTGTCGAGCGCGCCGCGCACGATCTTGTAGCGGACACCCGGCAGGTCCTTCACACGACCGCCGCGCACGAGCACGATCGAGTGCTCCTGCAGGTTGTGGCCGACACCCGGGATGTACGCCGTGACCTCGATGCCCGAGGAGAGGCGGACGCGCGCGACCTTGCGGAGCGCCGAGTTCGGCTTCTTCGGGGTGGTCGTGTAGACGCGGGTGCACACACCGCGTCGCTGGGGGGAGCCCTTGAGGGCAGGCGTCTTCGACTTGTTCGTCTTCGCCTGCCGGCCCTTGCGGACCAGCTGCTGGATCGTAGGCACTACGTCTCCGTCTGTCGGTGTTCTCTGGTCTGACCGGCACCCGTCACCCAGGACGGCCGGCTCGTCCCGGATCGCCGCCCGTCGCACGGCTACCCCGGAGGTCTCGAGTCCCGCACCGACCCCCGCGCCCGGGCGTGTCGCTCGCTCCCCTCCCGCGCGGACGGTCCCGCAGGACGCGTTCCGTGGGAGGTGGGCCAGCCACCCGGTGCCGCTCGCCGCGACCCCACGGGTGGGGTCGGGCCGCGTGCACGCACAAGGGCCCGACGGCGCGGGCACGGTGTCCTACGCTACCGCGCACCACCAGGCCCGTCAAAGGAGCAGGCCACCCCCGCCGACACGCACCAGACGCGCACGTGGCGCCCGCCCACGCGGCGTCGAGCGCCGGTCCGGTGGCCGCGCCCCGGTCCCGACGCGGCCGACGTCACTCGACCGGGAGCACCCACGCGTAGCTGCCCGACCCGCCCGGCGCCGACGAGGAGGTGTCCTCGTGCACCGAGACCAGCTCGTAGGTGCGGCCCTTGAGCGTCGCACGCTCACCGACCGCGATCCCCGCGTCCTCGGCCGCGCCCTCGCCGTCGTCCGCCGTCAGCACGATCGAGTCGTCCCAGACGTTCGCGGCCACGAGCACGACGCCGTCGACCGTGGTCGGGACGTTCTCCCTCAGGCGCGCGGCGCCCTCGGGCGGCTCGGACGCCTGGTCCCCGCACGCGGAGAGCCCCACGACGACCGCGAGCAGCACCGCGACCGACGCGAGCCGTCGATGGAGGGACATCAGCGCACCTCGTTCATGTCGACCTGGCGGAACTGCTGCAGGTAGTCGGCGTAGGGCAGGGTCACGGGCGCGTAGCTCCGCAGCCCCCACGGGTTGACCAACGTCACGGTACCCGCCTCCACGTCGACCTCCTGCACGTAGTAGGCGTGGTTGGCGTACAGCCGCGTCGACGCGTCCGCCGCGTAGTACGGGCTCTTCTTCGCGCCGTCGGTGGTGAGCGACGCGACGCCGATCGCGCCGCCGTCGTCGAGCGTGTCCGCGAGCCGCTGGAGCGACACGTCACCCGGGTCGTGGCTCGTCGACGGCCGCCCCGTCAGGGTCTCCATGCCGACCGACGGCCACCCGCCCTCGATGGCCGCGTAGTCGCCGTAGTGCAGCGCGAGCGCCTTCTCCATGACCATCGGCCAGACCTCGTAGCCGAGCGTCCGGTCGTCGTCCAGCAGGTACTGCGGCGAGCGCGCGAGCGCGGGCGCGCCGTCGACCAGCACCATCTCCGGCGACACCGTGACGTCGACAGGCCTGCCGTCGTCGTACAGACGCACCGTGTACGACCCGTTCTCGTTCACCGTGATCGCGTCCCGGATGACGCCGGGGTCGGCCTGCGCGACGGCCCCCAGCGAGGCCATCCACCAGCAGTCGCCGATCGCCCCCTGCTGGATGTCCGCCGGGTCGACGCCACCGACGTACAGCTGGTGCGGCACCTCGCCGTACTCCGCGACGTTCCGCACGCTCTCGGGGTCGTCGCGCGCGCCGTCGCCGCCGAGGTCGGCGAAGCTGGGCTGCAGCTCGTCGGTCACGGCCGCGAACCGGTCGAGCGTCTCTTTCGACGCCCGTGAGGCGAGCAGCTCCCACAGCTCGCGCCGCTCCTCGCGCGACCACCCGCCGAACAGCCAGCCCTCCTCCATCTGCTCGACCCAGTGCTCGAGCTCCGCGTCGCTCATCGCCGCGACGAGCGCGTCGACCTCACGCCCGTTCAGCCCGGCGACCGCGGTCCTCGCGTCCTCGAGGTCGCCCCCGCGCACGCCCCAGAAGCCTCCCTCGAGCGCGTCCCGCACGTCGTCGAGCGCCGCGTCGACCCGGGCCGGGTCGGCCTCCTGCCGGTCGGTCGCGGCGTTGGCGTACTCGGCCGACCCCGCGCCGTCCGCCGGGTCGCCCGACCCGCCACCCGACGCGCCGTCCGCGGCCGGTGCCGGCGCCCGCACGCCGTCGTCGTCCGCGTCGTCGCCGTACCGGGTCGGCGCGTCGTCGCCGCCGCAGTCGCCGGCCTGCGTGCCGATCGACCGCACCGCGCATGTCACGCGCTCGGCGAGCGTCGTGCCCACCCCGGACGCGCGGACGGCCGCGAGGGCGCCCGCCACGACCAGGACGACGAGGACGATCACGCCGACGTACTCCACGGCGCCGGCGCCGGCGTCCCTCTGCTCCGCGTCGCGACGCGCGTCGTGCCTGGTCATGGCCGTATCCTCCGGGCCTCGAGGTGCGCCCGGCCAGTGACCACGGCACCAACCGCGTGGGCCCGCGGGCCCAACGCGAGGCGCGCGGGAACGCCCGAGGGGCCCGCCGGACGCATCCGACGGGCCCCTCGGGGTCGTGCTGGGGAGGTGGTCGACCTCAGCGGTAGTCGCCGAAGTCGATGTCCTCGAGCGGGATCGCCTCGCCGGTGCCCAGGCCGAGCGCCGGGAAGTCGATCTCGTCGTAGCCGAAGGCCGGGTACAGCTCGGCCTTCGCCTCCTCGGTCGCCTCCACCGCGATGTCCCGGTAGCGGGGCAGGCCCGTGCCGGCGGGGATCAGCTTGCCGAGGATGACGTTCTCCTTCAGGCCCAGCAGCGGGTCCGAACGGCTCGACATCGCGGCCTCGGTCAGCACCTTGGTCGTCTCCTGGAACGACGCGGCCGACAGCCACGAGTCCGTCGCGAGCGACGCCTTGGTGATGCCCATGAGCTCGGGACGGCCCGACGCGGGCTGGCCACCCTCGGACACGGCCTTGCGGTTCGCGTCCTCGAAGCGGCCGCGCTCGGCCAGCTCGCCGGGCAGCAGACCCGTCTCGCCGGAGTCGAGCACCGTCACGCGCCGCAGCATCTGCCGCACGATGACCTCGATGTGCTTGTCGTGGATGTCCACGCCCTGCGAGCGGTAGACCTCCTGGACCTCGTCCACCAGGTGCTTCTGCGTGGCGCGCGGGCCGAGGATGCGCAGGACCTTCTTCGGGTCCACCGCACCCTGGACGAGCTGCGTGCCCACCGACACGTGGTCCCCGTCGCCGACCAGCAGGCGCGAGCGCTTGGTGATCGGGTAGCGGATCTCCTCCGAGCCGTCGTCCGGCGTCAGGACGATCGCCCGCGAGCGGTCGCCCTCCTCGATCGTCACGCGGCCCGAGAACTCCGCGATCGGCGCCTCACCCTTGGGGGTACGGGCCTCGAAGAGCTCCTGGACACGGGGCAGACCCTGCGTGATGTCGTCGGCCGACGCCACACCACCGGTGTGGAAGGTACGCATCGTGAGCTGCGTGCCGGGCTCACCGATCGACTGGGCCGCGATGATGCCGACGGCCTCGCCGATGTCGACGAGCTTGCCGGTCGCGAGCGACCGGCCGTAGCACTTGGCGCACGTGCCGACGCGCGACTCGCAGGTGAGCACCGAGCGGATCTTGAGCTCGGTCACGCCCGCCTCGAGCAGCCGGTCCAGCAGGACGTCGCCGACGTCGTCGCCGGCACGGCCGACGACCTCGTCACCGACCGACACGTCGGTCGCGAGCGTCCGCGTGTACACGGACGTCTCGACCTTGTCGTGCCGGCGCAGCGTCCCGTCGGCTGCGGCCACGCCGATCGGCATGGTCAGGCCGCGCTCGGTGCCGCAGTCCTCCTCGCGGACGATGACGTCCTGCGAGACGTCCACCAGACGACGCGTGAGGTAGCCCGAGTCGGCGGTCCGCAGAGCGGTGTCCGCCAGACCCTTGCGGGCACCGTGCGTCGCGATGAAGTACTCGAGGACGGACAGGCCCTCGCGGTAGTTCGCCTTGATCGGGCGGGGGATGATCTCGCCCTTCGGGTTGGCGACCAGACCACGCATGCCCGCGATCTGGCGGACCTGCATCCAGTTGCCTCGCGCACCCGAGCCGACCATGCGGAAGACGGTGTTGCGGGCCGGGAAGTTGGCCTGCATCGCCTTCGCGACCTTGTCGGTGGCGTTCGTCCAGATCTCGATGAGCTCCTGACGACGCTCGTCGTCGGTGATGAGGCCCTTGTCGTACTGGCCCTGCACCTTCGCCGCGCGCGCCTCGTGCTCCTCGAGGATCTCCTGCTTGATCGCCGGGGTGGCGACGTCGGAGATCGCGATGGTCACGCCCGAGCGGGTGGCCCAGCGGAAGCCGGCCTCCTTCAGCGCGTCCAGCGACGCCGCGACCTCGACCTTCGGGTACCGCTCGGCCAGGTCGTTGACGATCGCCGAGAGGCGCTTCTTGTCGACCACGCCGTTCTCGTACGGGTAGTCGACCGGCAGCAGCTCGTTGAAGAGCGCACGGCCGAGCGTCGTCTCGAACAGCAGCGTCTGACCGGGCTCCCAGCCCTCGGGGGCGGTCTCCTCGTCGAGGACGAGGTCGTCGAACCGGATCTTCACGACCGCGTTGAGGTCGAGGCTCCCCTGGTCGAACGCCATGATCGCCTCGGACACCGAGCTGAAGGAGCGGCCCGCACCCAGCGGGTCCTCCTTGTCGGAGGTGAGGTGGAACAGGCCGATGATCATGTCCTGCGAGGGCATGGTCACCGGTCGGCCGTCCGACGGCTTGAGGATGTTGTTGCTCGAGAGCATGAGGATGCGGGCCTCGGCCTGCGCCTCGGCGCTCAGGGGCAGGTGGACGGCCATCTGGTCACCGTCGAAGTCCGCGTTGAACGCGGCGCAGACGAGTGGGTGCAGGTGGATCGCCTTGCCCTCGACGAGCTGCGGCTCGAACGCCTGGATGCCCAGACGGTGCAGCGTGGGCGCACGGTTCAGCAGCACCGGGTGCTCGGTGATGACCTCCTCGAGCACGTCCCACACCACGGGGCGGGCGCGCTCGACCATGCGCTTGGCCGACTTGATGTTCTGCGCGTGGTTGAGGTCCACCAGGCGCTTCATCACGAACGGCTTGAACAGCTCGAGCGCCATCTGCTTGGGCAGGCCGCACTGGTGCAGCTTGAGCTGCGGGCCGACGACGATGACCGAACGGCCCGAGTAGTCGACGCGCTTGCCGAGCAGGTTCTGGCGGAACCGGCCCTGCTTGCCCTTGAGCATGTCGGAGATCGACTTGAGCGGACGGTTGCCGGGGCCCGTCACCGGGCGACCGCGGCGGCCGTTGTCGAACAGCGAGTCCACGGCCTCCTGGAGCATCCGCTTCTCGTTGTTGACGATGATCTCCGGCGCGCCCAGGTCCAGGAGCCGCTTGAGGCGGTTGTTCCGGTTGATGACGCGGCGGTACAGGTCGTTGAGGTCCGACGTGGCGAAGCGGCCGCCGTCGAGCTGGACCATCGGGCGCAGGTCCGGCGGGATGACCGGGACCGCGTCCAGGACCATGCCCGTCGGCGAGTTGTTCGTCGTGAGGAACGCGTTGACGACCTTGAGGCGCTTGAGGGCGCGGGTCTTGCGCTGGCCCTTGCCGCTGCGGATGGTCTCGCGCAGCGACTCGGCCTCGGCGACCAGGTCGAACGCCTCGAGGCGCTTCTGGATCGCCGCGGCGCCCATCGAGCCCTCGAAGTAGTTGCCGTACCGGTCCTGCAGGGCGCGGTACAGCATCTCGTCGCCCTCGAGGTCCGCGACCTTGAGGTTCTTGAAGCGGTCCCAGACCTGCTCGAGGCGGTCGAGCTCGGCGTCGGCACGCTTGCGCAGCTGCGCCATCTCGCGCTCGGCCGAGTCGCGCACCTTGCGGCGCGCGTCGGCCTTGGCGCCCTCGGCCTCGAGCTCGGCCAGGTCGGCCTCGAGCTTCTGGGCGCGGGCGTTGATGTCGTTGTCGCGGCGGTCCGCGATCTCCTTCTTCTCCAGGTCGATCTCGTTCTGGAGGTTCGGGAGGTCCTCCTGGCGACCGTCCACGTCGACCCACGTGATCATGTAGGCCGCGAAGTAGATGACCTTCTCGAGGTCCTTCGGCGCCAGGTCGAGCAGGTAGCCCAGACGCGACGGCACACCCTTGAAGAACCAGATGTGCGTGACGGGGGCGGCCAGCTCGATGTGGCCCATGCGCTCACGGCGCACCTTCGAGCGCGTCACCTCGACGCCGCAGCGCTCGCAGATGATGCCCTTGAAGCGCACGCGCTTGTACTTGCCGCAGTAGCACTCCCAGTCCCGCGTGGGACCGAAGATCTTCTCGCAGAAGAGCCCGTCCTTCTCCGGCTTCAGGGTCCGGTAGTTGATGGTCTCGGGCTTCTTCACCTCACCGTGCGACCAGGCACGGATGTCGTCGGCCGTGGCCAGGCCGATGCGCAGCTCGTCGAAGACGTTGACGTCGAGCAAGGTTCCTACTTCCTTCGCGTTCCGGGGCCTGACGGCTCACCGGCGAATCTGCAACAGGGGTGTCGGCGCCCGGCCCGGACCCGCTGCCCCGCGCGTGCGGGGTGCGGTACCGGGCCGGGGCTCGGCCTCAGATCTCCTCGATGCTGCTGGCGTTCGGGCGCCGCGACAGGTCGATGCCGAGCTCCTCCGCGGCGCGGTAGACCTCGTCGTCGTTCTCCTTCATGTCGATGGACACGCCGTCGGACGACAGCACCTCGACGTTCAGGCAGAGCGACTGCATCTCCTTGAGCAGGACCTTGAACGACTCCGGGATGCCGGAGTCCGGGATGTTCTCGCCCTTGACGATCGCCTCGTAGACCTTCACGCGGCCCGGGACGTCGTCCGACTTGATGGTGAGCAGCTCCTGCAGCGTGTAGGCGGCGCCGTAGGCCTCGAGCGCCCACACCTCCATCTCGCCGAACCGCTGGCCACCGAACTGCGCCTTACCACCCAGCGGCTGCTGCGTGATCATCGAGTAGGGGCCCGTCGAGCGCGCGTGGATCTTGTCGTCCACGAGGTGGTGCAGCTTGAGGATGTACATGTAGCCGACCGACACCGGGTCCGGGAACGGCTCGCCGGAGCGGCCGTCGAAGAGCCGGGCCTTGCCGTCGCCCTTGACCATCCGCTCGCCGTCGCGGTTCGGCAGCGTCGAGTCGAGCAGACCCGTGAGGGTCCCCTCGGGCACGCCGTCGAACACGGGCGTCGCGACCGGGTTGCCGGGCTCGGAGCGGTGCGCCACCTCGGGCACGCCGTCACGCCACTGCACGTCGCCCTCGGCGAGCTGGATGTCCCAGCCCTGCTTGGCGATCCACCCGAGGTGGACCTCCAGCACCTGGCCGACGTTCATGCGCCCGGGGACACCCATCGGGTTGAGGATGATGTCGACCGGCGTGCCGTCCTCGAGGAAGGGCATGTCCTCCTGCGGGAGGATCGTCGAGATGACGCCCTTGTTGCCGTGACGACCGGCGAGCTTGTCGCCCGCGGTGATCTTGCGGCGCTGCGCGATGTACACGCGGACCAGCTCGTTGACGCCGGCGGGCAGCTCGTCGCCGTCGTCGCGGCTGAACGTGCGCACCTCGATGACCGTGCCGGACTCGCCGTGGGGCACCTTGAGCGACGTGTCGCGGACCTCGCGCGCCTTCTCGCCGAAGATCGCGCGGAGCAGGCGCTCCTCGGGGGTCAGCTCGGTCTCGCCCTTGGGCGTGACCTTGCCGACGAGGATGTCGCCCGCCGCGACCTCGGCACCGATGCGGATGATGCCGCGCTCGTCGAGGTCCGCGAGGACCTCCTCGGAGACGTTCGGGATGTCCCGCGTGATCTCCTCGGGGCCGAGCTTGGTGTCGCGCGCGTCGACCTCGTGCTCCTCGATGTGGATCGAGGAGAGCACGTCGTCCTGCACGAGGCGCTGCGACAGGATGATCGCGTCCTCGTAGTTGTGGCCCTCCCACGACATGAACGCGACCAGCAGGTTGCGGCCGAGCGCGAGCTCGCCCTCGTCCGTGGCCGGGCCGTCGGCGAGCACCGAGCCGACCTCGACGCGCGCGCCCTGGTCGACCAGCACGCGCTGGTTGTAGCTCGTGCCCTGGTTGGAGCGACGGAACTTCGCGACGCGGTAGGTCGACGTGGTCGCGTCGTCGTTGGCGACCGTGACCAGGTCGGCCGACACCTCGGTGACGACGCCCGGCTTGGTCGCGACGATGACGTCGCCCGCGTCGACGGCGGCGCGACGCTCCATGCCCGTGCCGACCAGCGGCGCCTCGGACCGCACGAGCGGCACGGCCTGGCGCTGCATGTTGGCGCCCATGAGCGCGCGGTTGGCGTCGTCGTGCTCGAGGAACGGGATGAGCGCGGTCGCGACCGACACCATCTGGCGCGGCGAGACGTCCATGTAGTCGACCGTCGCACCGGGCACCAGGTCGGGCTCGCCGCCCTTGGTGCGCACGAGCACGGCGTCCTCGACGAACGAGCCGTCGGCGTTCAGCGGCGCGTTGGCCTGCGCGATGATGTGCCGGTCCTCGTCGTCCGCGGTGAGGTAGTCCACCTCGTCCGTGACCTTGCCGTCGACGACGCGACGGTACGGGGTCTCGACGAACCCGAACGGGTTGATGCGCCCGTACGTGGCCAGCGAGCCGATGAGGCCGATGTTCGGGCCCTCGGGGGTCTCGATCGGGCACATGCGGCCGTAGTGCGAGGTGTGGACGTCACGGACCTCCATGCCGGCGCGGTCGCGCGACAGACCACCCGGGCCGAGGGCCGACAGACGCCGCTTGTGGGTCAGGCCCGCGAGCGGGTTGTTCTGGTCCATGAACTGCGACAGCTGGCTCGTCCCGAAGAACTCCTTGATGGAGGCCACGACGGGGCGGATGTTGATGAGCGTCTGCGGCGTGATCGCCTCGACGTCCTGCGTCGTCATGCGCTCGCGCACGACGCGCTCCATGCGCGACAGACCCGTGCGGACCTGGTTCTGGATCAGCTCGCCGACCGCGCGGATGCGACGGTTGCCGAAGTGGTCGATGTCGTCGGGCTCGACGCGGACCTCGATCGCCTCGCCGCCGCGCGTGCCGGGCAGGGAGGGGCGGTCGATGTGCAGCGCGGCGAGGTACTTGATGGTCGCGACGACGTCCGAGAGCGTCAGCACCGAGTCGGACAGCGGCGCGTCCTGGCCGAGCTTCTTGTTCAGCTTGTAGCGACCGACCTTGGCGAGGTCGTAGCGCTTGGGGTTGAAGTAGAAGTTCTCGAGCAGCGCGCGGCCGGCCTCGACGGTCGGCGGCTCGCCCGGGCGGATCTTGCGGTAGAGGTCGAGCAGCGCCTCGTCCTGCGTCTGGACGCTGTCCTTCTCGAGCGTGTCGATGACGGCCGGGTAGTCGGCGAACTCCTCGCGGATCTCGCCCTCGGTCATGCCGAGCGCCTTGAGCAGGACGGTCGCGTTCTGCTTGCGCTTGCGGTCGACGCGGACGCCGACGTTGTCGCGCTTGTCGATCTCGAACTCGAGCCACGCGCCACGGCTCGGGATGACCTTGGCCGTGAGGACGTCCTTGTCGGACGTCTTGTCGGCGACGCGCTCGAAGTAGACGCCGGGCGAGCGCACGAGCTGCGAGACGACGACGCGCTCGGTGCCGTTGATGATGAAGGTGCCGCGCTCGGTCATGAGGGGGAAGTCACCCATGAACACGGTCTGCGACTTGATCTCGCCGGTCGTGTAGTTGACGAACTCGGCCGTGACGAACAGCGGCGCGGCGAAGGTGAAGTCCTTCTCCTTGCACTCCTCGGCCGTGTACTTCGGCGGCTCGAAGCGGTGCTCGCGGAAGGAGAGCGACATGGTGCCGCCGAAGTCCTCGATGGGCGAGATCTCCTCGAAGATCTCCTCGAGGCCCGCGGTCTCCGGCACGTCGTTGCGTCCGAGCTCGAGCGCGGCGGCCACGCGGGCCTGCCAGCGCTCGTTGCCGAGCAGCCAGTCGAAGCTCTCGGTCTGCAGACCGAGCAGGTCGGGGACCTCGAGGGGCTCGTGGATCTTGGCGAAGGAGATGCGACGAGATGCGGTGCGGTTCGCGATGGCGTCGGCGGACGGTGCAGAAGGGATGCGCGAGGCAGCCAAGAGGGGTCCTTCCCTGCGGATCGTGGCACGCTGCGCGGCCAGGCGATGCGCGATCCCCCGCCTCGACCCACGGTGCGACGCGCACGTACGTCGTCATCGTGGTCGGGATATCTGAGATCGCGGGCACAGGCCAGCGCAAAGCGACAGCATACCCGTGCGGGCGCGCGAAGTAAACCCCGTGCGACGGCCGCAGCCTCGCGACCGTCCGTCGACGGACATGGTGGCACACCGCACGCGCACGCGGTAGCCGGGCCGCCGCGGCACGCCGCCCATCCGCCGGCCCCGCGGCTCCGAACCACCCCCGAGGGAGCCGCACCGCGCACCCTCCCGGCGCACGCCGGCCCGGGCACCCGCCCGCGACAGAAGGGCCCCGCCATGACCTCGTCCCCGAACCGGCTCGTCGCCACCGTCTTCGGCGCCGTCTACCTGCTCGTCGGCCTCGCCGGCTTCCTCGTCACGGGCGGCCTGCCCTTCGCCGGCCAGCAGGGCAACGCGCTCGTCGTCTTCGACGTCAACCCGCTGCACAACGTCGTCCACCTGGGGATCGGCCTCGCGCTGCTCCTCGCCTCCCGGTCGGTCGCCGGCGCCCGCGCGACCAACACGACGATCGGCGCGGTCTACCTGCTGGTCGGCGTCCTCGGCCTGTTCCTCATCGGCTCGGGCGCCAACATCCTGGCCCTCAACGGCGCGGACAACGTCCTGCACCTGGCCAGCGCCGTCCTGCTGCTCGCGGTCGGGCTGGGCGCGGACAAGGCGACCGCCCCCCGCACGGCGACGGCGTGACGACCACCGCGGGCCACGCCGCGGCGCCCGCGCTGCCCGCCGCGTCCGCGCACGTCGCCGGGCCGCGGGCCGCGTGGCCCGACGAGGGCGCGACGTCGTTCGGCGCGCGCACGGCGGGCGCTCTCGCGGTCGGCGGCGGCGCGCTCGTGACCATCGCTGTCGCGGCCCCCCACCTCGCGCACCACGCGCTGCTCGCCGGTGCGCTGCTGGCGCTCGCCGCGACCACGGCGGCCGGCGCCGTCGCCGCGCTGCGGGGCCCCGGCCGTGCCCCTCGCGCCGCCGCGGGGGCGGCGGCCGCGACGGGGGCGGCCGTGCTCGTCGTGGCCCCCACCTGGGGCCTCGTGGGCACCGCGGCCGTCACGGCGGGCGCGCTGACGCTGGGCGGGGCCGTCCTGCTCGGGGTCGCGGCGCGCACCCCCGTCGCACGCGCGGGCCGCGCGCCGGGGCCGTGGGCGCGACTCGGCGTCCTCGCCGTGGGCGCGCTGCTCGCGTCGGCCGCGACCGTGCACGGCCTGGCGGCCACCGAGGCGGGCGCGCACGCCGTGCCCCACGGCAGCCACGGCCTGCTGCTCGACCCCGGCACGCACGGCCACCACGGCTGACGAACCCGGTCCACCCGCACGCACCACCCCGCCGCCGGGACGCGCACCCCGCGGACGGCACGAAGCCCGGCCCCCGCGAGGGGACCGGGCTTCGTGCCGTGCTCGACCGGTGAGGGCGTCAGGCGCCCCGACCGGATCGGATCACTTGAGGCCGACGGTCGCGCCGGCGCCCTCGAGGGCAGCCTTCGCCTTGTCGGCGGTCTCCTTGTTGACGCCCTCCAGGACCGGCTTCGGCGCGCCGTCCACGAGGTCCTTGGCCTCCTTCAGGCCGAGGGACGTGAGCGTGCGCACCTCCTTGATGACCTGGATCTTCTTGTCACCGGCGGCCTCGAGGATGACGTCGAACGAGTCCTTCTCCTCCTCGGCCGGGGCGTCCGCGCCGCCACCGGCGGCGGGGGCGGCGACCGCGACGGCGGCCGGAGCGGCAGCGGTGACCTCGAAGGTCTCCTCGAACGCCTTCACGAACTCCGAGAGCTCGATGAGCGTGAGCTCCTTGAACGCGTCGATGAGCTCGTCGGTGGTGAGCTTCGCCATGGTGGCGCTTCCTTCCGTTCGGACCCGCCGTCCGGTCGTCGGCGGCGGGGGGGTGCTGGGCTTGCTACGAGAGCGTGCGGCCGGAGCGTCGGGCTCAGGCTGCGGCGTCGGACTCCTGCTTGGCACGCAGGGCCTCGACGGTGCGCACGGCCTGCGAGGCAGGAGCCGTGAACAGGTACGCGGCCTGGTAGAGCTTGGCCTTCATCGCGCCGGCCGCCTTGGCCAGCAGCACCTCGCGGGACTCGAGGTCCGCGAGCTTGGTGATGTCCGCAGCGGTCAGCGGGCGCCCGTCGAGCACACCCGCCTTGATGACCAGTGCGGGGTTCGCCTTGGCGAAGTCACGCAGTCCCTTGGCCGCCTCGACCGGGTCACCGGTGACGAAGGCGATCGCCGACGGGCCCGCGAGCGCGTCGTCGAGGCCCTCGAGGCCGGCTTCCTTGGCCGCGATCGCGGTCAGCGTGTTCTTCACCACGGCGTACTGCGCGTTGCCGCCGAGCGCCTTGCGCAGCGTCTTGAGCTGCGCGACGGTGAGCCCGCGGTACTCGGTCAGCACGGCCGCGTTCGCGCCGCGGAAGCGCTCCGCGAGCTCCGCGACAGCGGCAGCCTTGTCCGGCCTCGCCATGGCAATCCTTCCGATGGTGGTGCCACCGGGCGTCTGCGTCGCACCCCCAGAACGACAGAGAGCCCCGCGCAGGCGCGGGGCTCGGAGCAGGGCGGGACGCACTCGAACCGTGAGGCTCGGACGTGCGGACGTGCCGTGCGGTGAACTCTCGCCTGCGCTGGCCCCCGCGTTCTCGCGGAGCTTCGGCCTGTCCGACGAGCGGACCGACGACCGGCGGTCTTGGGCCCCACGAGACTACGGCACGTGCGCGGCAGGACCAAATGCGCCCGCTGCCGTTCGTCCTCCGCGCGTCCTCCGCGCGCCCTCCGCACGTCCGCCGCAGCTCCGTCGCGCGCCGCACCACCCCGGCGACCGCGCACCGGCCGCGTCACGCCGCGCCGTGCACCCCGAACGTGCACCAGTTGACGAACCCCGCCGGCGACGACGTGTCGACGCCCTCGCGCGCCGCGTGCAGCGCCCGCGCCATCGTCTCGCCGCGCGCGAGCCCCGCGTGCAGCCCGACCATGAGGTCCACCACCTCCACGTCCGGCACGGCCGCGATCGACGCGACCACGCCCCGCGTGCCGCGCGCCAGCATCGCCGACACGAAGCCCAGGACCTCGTCGCCGTCGTACGCGACGTCGGCCCCCGCGTGGCACGACGCGAGCACGAGCCGTCGGGGCGCGACCCCGGCGGCGTGCAGCTCCTGCACCGTGAGCGCGCGGTCCGCGAGCACCAGCGACGAGTACATCGGGTTGTCGCCGCGCGGCAGGCCGTGGCACGCGAGGTGCGCGAGCCCCGCGTCCCGGACCGCGAGCACGACGTCGCGCGCACGGCTCGCGTCGGGGCCCAGCACGTGCGCGTCCGCGTGCAGGCGCGCCAGCACCTCGACCTCCTCCCGCGCGCCGCGCAGCTCGGGGCCCGCGACCAGCACGACCGACGTCGACGGCCGCTGCGGCGCGACCGCCGTCGCCCACCACGCCGTCGCCGACGGCGCGAGCGCGAGCGGCGCGTCGTGCAGCGCGCCCCAGGGCACCTGGTGCAGCTCCCCCACGGGGACGACGACGAGCTCGGTCCCCGCGAGGCCCAACGGGTCGAGCAGCAACGCGCGCAGCCGCGCGAGCGAGAGCTCGGCGCTCGCGCGGGCCGCCGCACCCGCCGCCGCCGAACGCGGGTCGGCGAGGCGGCGCAGCGCGAACACCAGCGGCCGCAGCACGGACGTCACGTCGGCCGTCGCGGCCAGCGGGACCAGTCGCGTGCGACGCCGGTCCACCACGACCGCGACGTACCGCCCGTCGCACGCCCCCAGCTCCACCAGGACCCGCCCGTCGAGCGCGGCCCGCAGCGCGGCCGCGGCCGGCGGCGGGGTGCTCGTGACGTCGGCGGGCGCCTCCGCCGCCCCCGCGGGGAGCACCGGGCCCGTGGCGGTCGGCGCCGCACGGACGACCCCCCGCGCGACCGCGCGCAGCACGTCCTGCGCGGGTACGGGCGACGGACCCGCGGCACCCCCCTCCTCCTCCTGACGCGCCTCGCCGGCGCTCGCCTCGTCGGCGCCCGGCGGCACCACCGGCAGCCGGGCCGCCAGCGCCGCCGCCCGCGTGCGCTCCATCCACCGCAGGACGCGCACCGGGTCCCCGGTGCGCAGCAGCACGCGCAGCCCGGCCTCCCCGAGCTCGCCGCCGTGGCCCGAGGCGAGGGCCCGCAGCTCCATCGTCGGCAGCGCCGAGCGGTGCGACGCGAGGTCCCGCAGGCCCGCCCGCGCCTCGCGCAGCGCCCGCGCGTCGTCGCCGCGCACGTGCGCCGCGGTCGCTGCGGCCAGACGACCGCGGACGCGCAGCAGCAGCGGCCCGCGGACCGCGGCGGCCGCCGCCGCGTCGAGGTCCGCGCACGCCCGCACCGGACGCGGGCCCGTCAGCGCCGCCCGCCCCGCCGCCAGGTAGGCGTCGACCGCGGCCGCCAGGTCGCCGTGCCGGCGCAGGCCGGCCGCCGCACGCCGCAGCGCCGCGACGTCGCCCGCGACGTCCTCGCCGAGGGCCGCGCGCGCCCGCGAGTCGACCACGCGGGCACGGGCGAGCCACGCGCCCCGCCGCTGCGTGCGGCTGCGCGTCAGCAGCGCGGCGGCCAGCTCACGCGCACGCACGGCGTCGCCGCGCGCGAGGTGCAGCTGCGCGAGGCGCGTCTGCGCCTCGACCCACATCAGCCACGTCCCGGCACGCGCGTGCTCGTCCGCGGCGTCCTGGGCCGCCGCGATCGCCTCGGGGAGCAGCCGCAGGTCGGCCATCGCGTCCGCCACCTCGACGTGGTGCTCGCCCAGCGGCAGCCCGGCGGCGCGGTACGCGTCGGCGACCTGCGCGAACTCCCGCAGGCCGTCGGCGAGGCGCCCCTGGTGCACGGTCACCCAGGCGTGCGTCTGCCGCGTGACCACGTGCGGCACCGGTCCGAGGCCCGCCGCGACCGCCACGGCGCGGGACGACCAGGCGAGCGCCTCCGCGTGCCGGCCACGGGCCGCCAGCACGAGCGCGAGGTTGTTGGCCACGCGGACCGTCACGTCGTCCGACGCCCGGCCCGAGGAGAGGATGCGCCGGTACCGGGCCTCCGCGTCACGCAGGCGACCCGCGTTGTGGTCGAGCGCCGCGCGCTGGAGCTCGAGGTACGCCCCGAGCCGCTCGCGCTCCCCCGCGGCGGCGTCGCGCGCCTCCGCGAGGGCCCGCAGCGCCGCGTCGACGTCCCGCACGGCACCCGTCACGCGGCCCTGCCCGTGCCTCACCGCGGCACGCGCCGCGAGCAGCTCGGCGTCGACGAGCCGGTCGCCGTGCCGCGGCCCCAGGCGGAGGGCCCTGCCGAGCAGGCGGGCCGCCTCGGCGTGCTCCCACCGCGCGCGGTGCACCGCGGCCAGGGCACGCAGGCCGACCGCGTGCGCGGCGTGCGCGGACGCGTGCCGCGCCGCCAGCACCAGCGCGTGCGCGTCCTCCTCGACGGCGCGCGGGTCGGACGCGGCCCGGTCCGCGAGCGCACGGGCACGTATCAGCAGCGCGTCGCGGCGCTCCTGCTCCGTGGACCCGTCCGCGAGCGGCGACGTCCGCGTCATGTCCCTCCCGCCCCAGGCAGCACGAGGCCCCCAAGGAGCCCGACGATGAGCACCACCGACGCTACCGGTCACCCCCACCCCGACCCCGCGGGGTCCGCCGCGCGGACCAAGGTCCGGCGGCAGGTGACCGAGCTGGTCCGCACCGCGCAGGACCCCGCGCTGCGCCGGCAGGCGGCGCGGTCCATCTCGCGCCGGTACCACGCCCGCACGGACCAGCGCATCGGCACCGTCACGGACGACGGCGGGCCGCACGTGCTGGCGGTCGAGGGCGAGCTGGTCGTCACCGCGGCGACGTGGTCGGACCGGGGAGCACGCGCCTACCTCGAGACGCGCGGGCTGCGCCGCGCGCGCGTCGACCTCGACGGCATCGCCGAGCGCGTCGTGCTGCTGCGCGCCGAGGACGTCACGCTCGACGACCTCGACGACACCGTGGCCGAGCTGCGCCTGCGCGGCTTCGCGGCGTCGCAGAACCAGGTGCTGCCGTGCGACCCCGTCATGAAGAACCTCGGCGGCCCGGCGCTCGCCGACCCGCTGCCCCCCGTGACGGACGGTCCGGCCGACGACGCACCCCACGTCGCGGTGGTCGACACGGGCATCGACGCCCGCGTGCGCGCCGACGGCTGGCTCGCGGCGGTGCCGCGCCACCGCCGCGGGCGGGACCGCAACATCGACCCGCTCGACATCGAGCCCGACGACGGCTACCTCGACCTGTGCGCGGGCCACGGCACGTTCGTCGCGGGCGTGGTGGCACGCGTCGCGCCGCACGCGCGCCTCACCGTCCACCGCGCGCTGCTGGGCGGTGGCGTCGGCAGCGAGGTCGACGTGGCCACGGCCATGGTGCGGGCGGCGCGCGCGGGAGCCGACGTCATCAACCTGTCGCTGGGGTCGAGCACGCGGTTCGACCAGCCGTCGCTGGCCGTCGAGGCCGCGCTCGAGGCGATCGAGGCGATCGAGGACGAGACCGGACGCGAGATCCTCGTGGTCGCGGCCGCCGGCAACTCCGGCAGCACGCGACCCGTGTGGCCGGCCGCGTTCCGGCAGGTCGTCGCGGTCGCGGGGCTCACGCCGGACGGTCGGCCCGCACCGTGGTCGAGCCACGGGTTCTGGGTCGACTGCTCGGCCGTGGCCGAGGGCATCCGCGCACCGTTCGTCGAGGGTCGCGAGTCGTACGAGTTCACGGCCGACCCCGACGACTTCCCCGCCGACGCATTCGCGTGGTGGAGCGGGACGTCGTTCGCCGCGCCGCAGGTCGCCGGCGCCGTCGCGAACCTCATGCGGGAGCACGGCGTCGGCGCGCGGCGCGCCTACGCGCGGCTGCGCGCCACCGGTCGCCCGCTGCCGGACTACGGCCGCGCGCTGCACGTGCTGGGCGGGTTGTGACGCCGCGCCGGCGCGCACGGACGCGCGCGAGGTATCAGGGCGGCACGCCACCGCCTCTCACCGGGGGGAGGCGCCGGACCGTCGCCGACCCCGCCGCCACCACCGCATGCCCCACCGAGGAGGAACCGTGCGACGTCGCCCCGCACCCGGCCCGGCGAGGCTGCCCGACGCGGCAGCGCGGTCGGGCCGCGCGCCGCACCGCGGCGTGCGCGCACCCAGGTCGGAGGGCTGACGTGCTGGGCACGTGCCTCGCGGCGCGCCATGATGGCCTGCGGGACGAGCCCGACGGTCGGAGGAGGCGCGCGGTGAGCAGCCAGGAGCAGCGAGGCGGTCCGTACCACGAGCGCACGACCTCGCAGCTCGTCTCGGGTGCCCTCGCGGGCGACGAGGGGTCCTGGTCGGAGATCGTGCACCGCCACACGGCGCTCGTCATGTCCCGCGTGCGGCAGTTCCGCCTCACGCCGCAGCAGGCCGAGGACGTCGCCCAGACCGTCTGGCTGAACCTCCTCGAGCACCTGGCGGACCTCCGCGAGCCCGAGGCCCTGCCCGGGTGGATCGCGACCGCGACCCGGCACGAGTGCATCCGTGTCACCCAGCAGGCGCGCCGCTCGGTGCCCGTCGACCCCGCCACCGGGCGTCTCGACGCGCCCGACCACGCCGACCTCGACGCCGAGCTGCTGCGTGCCGAGCGGCACGCCGCGCTGCGGGCCGCGCTCGCCGAGCTGCCCGATCACCAGCGCGAGCTGCTGCTCCTGCTGTCGACCGACCCCGCACCGAGCTACCAGGAGGTGTCGGCGCTGCTCGGCATCCCGATCGGGTCCATCGGGCCGACACGGCAGCGGGGGCTCGCGCGGCTGCGTCGGACCGCCGCGATCCGCACCTACCTCGCGGCCCCGACCGGGACCACCACGCGTGAAGGAGGCCACGATGCCCTGGCCCTCGGATGAGCCGTCCGCACCGGCCTGGTCGCCCGAGACCTGGCAGGACGACGACGCGCTCGCGGCCGACCTCGCCGCCGCGGTCGCCGACGACGACCTGCGCCGGCGCGTCGAGCGCGCCGCGTCGTCCGCGTTCCACGCGCACCGCGGCATGCTCGCGCTCCGCGACGAGCTCGCGGTCGACCTGCTCCTGCTGGAGCTCGTCCACGACTCGAGCACGGCGGACGGCCCCGTGGCCGTCCGGGACCGGAGCGGGCAGCCGTCACGGACCCTCGTGTTCGAGGGGGACGGCGTCGGCGTCGAGGTCGAGGTGGGCGACTCCGGCGTCGAGGGCCAGCTGATCCCCGCACGTCCGGGGCGCGTCGTGCTCCGGACGCCGGACCGCGACGTCGCCGAGGTCACGACCGACGAGGTCGGCTACTTCCGGCTGGGGATCACGCCCGAGGGGCCCGTCCGGCTCGTCTGCGAGACACCCGACGGCACGTGCGTGACGCCGTGGCTGCCGTGGTGACGCGTCGCTGAGCCCGCCGGCGCGCCGGGCGCGGTCCGCAGGGGGGACCACGCACGGCGCGGGGCGGGTGCGCGCCACCCGGGACGCAGGACGGCCCGGCACCCTCGAGGGTGCCGGGCCGTCCTGCGTGGTGGACCTGCCGTCAGGCAGCGTCCTCCTCGGTGAGGTTGCGCGTCTTGCTCTGGTCCAGCGGGATGCCGGGGCCGTTGGTCGTCGAGAGCGTCGCCTTGGTGATGTAGCGGCCCTTCGACGCGGCCGGCTTGAGACGCAGGATCTCCTCGAGCGCCGCGGCGTAGTTCTCCACGAGCTGGACGTCGGAGAACGACGTCTTGCCGATGATGAAGTGGAGGTTCGCGTGCCGGTCGACGCGGAACTCGATCTTGCCGCCCTTGATGTCGGACACGGCCTTGGCCACGTCCATCGTCACGGTGCCGGTCTTCGGGTTCGGCATGAGACCACGCGGGCCGAGGACCTTGCCGAGGCGGCCGACCTTGCCCATGAGGTCCGGCGTCGCGACGGCGGCGTCGAAGTCGGTCCAGCCGTCGGCGACCTTGGCGATGAGCTCGTCGCCGCCGACCTCGTCGGCGCCCGCGGCGCGGGCCTGCTCGGCGCGCTCGCCGTTCGCGAAGACGATGACGCGGGCGGTCTTGCCGGTGCCGTGGGGCAGGTTGACCGTGCCACGGACCATCTGGTCGGCCTTGCGGGGGTCGACACCGAGGCGGAACGCGACCTCGACGGTCGCGTCGTACTTGGTGGTCGACGTCTCCTGCGCGAGGCGCACGGCCTCGAGCGGCGCGTAGACGCGGCCGGCCTCGATCTTCTCGACGGCGGCGCGGTACGCCTTGCTGTGCTTGGGCATCTGCCTGTCTCCTTCTCAGCAGTCGTGGTCGAACGGGCCGCACGCGGGCCCTGCCACAGGGGT
This sequence comes from Cellulomonas sp. FA1, assembly GCF_000986825.1. Classification (NCBI taxonomy): domain Bacteria; kingdom Bacillati; phylum Actinomycetota; class Actinomycetes; order Micrococcales; family Cellulomonadaceae; genus Cellulomonas; species Cellulomonas sp. FA1. The sequence continues at coordinate 1,883,373 of NZ_LBMY01000001.1, forward strand.
GGTGCGGGGCGGCGCCCGGCGGGCGCCGCCCCGGGGGGTCTCAGTCCTGGACCGTGATCCCCATGGAACGCGCGGTGCCGGCGATGATCTTCTCGGCGGCCGCGAGGTCGTTCGCGTTGAGGTCCTCGAGCTTGGTGGACGCGATCTCGCGCACCTGCTCGCGGGTGAGGCTCGCGACCTTGGTGGTGTGCGGCGTGGGCGAGCCCTTGGCGACGCCCGCCGCCTTCTTGATGAGCTCGGCGGCCGGCGGCGTCTTCGTGATGAAGGTGAACGAGCGGTCCTCGTACACCGTGATCTCGACGGGGATGACGTTGCCGCGCTGCGACTCGGTCGCCGCGTTGTACGCCTTGCAGAACTCCATGATGTTGACGCCGTGCTGACCGAGCGCGGGGCCGATCGGCGGCGCGGGGGTGGCCGCGCCGGCGTTGATCTGGAGCTTGATGAGGCCGGTGACCTTCTTCTTCGGGGGCATGACGCCTCCCTCTCTTCCTCGTGGGCCGACGCCGTGGGCGATGACCCGGTTGCAGGGCCCCGCGGCGCGGGGCGGTCAGCAGGTCAGATCTTCGAGACCTGGCTGAAGGACAGCTCGACCGGGGTCTCCCGGCCGAAGAGCGACACGAGCACCTTGAGCTTCTGGCTCTCGGCGTTGATCTCGGAGATCGTGGCGGGCAGCGTGTCGAAGGGGCCGCCGTCGGTGACGGTGACCGACTCGCCGACCGTGAAGTCGACCTCGACGGGCTTCGCGGCCGCCTTGGTGGCGGCCTGCGTGGGCGCCTTGGCCTCGATGACGGGCGCGAGCATCGAGAAGACCTCGTCGAGCGTCAGCGGGACCGGCTGGTGGGTGTGGCCGACGAAGCCCGTGACGCCGGGCGTGTGACGCACCGCGCCCCACGACTCGTCGGTGAGGTCCATGCGGACGAGGACGTAGCCGGGGATCCGCACGCGCTTGACGACCTTGCGCTGCGCGTTCTTGATCTCGACGACCTCTTCCATGGGCACCTCGACCTGGAAGATGTAGTCCTCCATGTTGAGGCTCTGCGTGCGCGACTCGAGGTTCGCCTTCACGCGGTTCTCGTAGCCGGCGTACGAGTGGATGACGTACCAGTCGCCGGGCTGGCGGCGCAGCGCGGTCTTGAACGCCTCGACCGGGTCCTCGTCGTCCTCGTCCTCGTCCTCGTCGGCGGCGTCCGCCACGGGCTCGTCGGCGTCGACCTCGTCGTCGCCGGCCACGTCGTCGACCTCGGTCGCCTCGACGTCCTCGCCGTCGACCTCGTCACCCGCGGTCGCCTCGACCGACTCGACCGACGCGATGGCGTCCGCGAGCTCGTCCTCGGCGCCCGGCGTGGGCTCCTGCGACTCCTGCGACACGTGCAACCTGCTTTCTCCGGTGGTCGGCCCGTGGGCCGGCGGTGCGCGGCCCGGGGCCGCGCGGGTGGGGTGGGTGCCGGCGCCGGGCCGGCGCGCGTCACCCGAAGACGAGGAACGTCAGCTGGCCGAGGCCCAGGTCGATGACCGTCACGAAGGCCATGACGACCGCGACGAAGACGAGCACGACGCCCGTGTAGGTCACGAGCTCCTGACGCGTGGGCCGGACGACCTTCTTGAGCTCGGCCACGACCTGGCGCACGAAGAGCGCGATGCGCGCGAACAGCCCGCGCTTCTCCTCGCCACGACGCGGTGCGTGCTCGCCCTTGCGGGCGGCCGAGCCCTCGGCGTCGGACGCCGCGGCCGCTGCGGTATCGCTCACGTCTGGCCCCTGTCTCGTGACTCGTCGTCGTGCGACTCCCGGGTGGGTGCCGCGGGTCGAGGACGTGCCGACAGGCCGACGCGTCGCGCCGGACCGTCCGGCGGTCCTGCTCACGGCGGGCGACCCGCGACCGGCGGCCGACCCCGAGGGGCGGCCGGGCCGAGGTCGTTCCGCGTGCGCAGGGCAGACAGGACTCGAACCTGCAACCTGCGGTTTTGGAGACCGCTGCGCTACCAATTGCGCCACTGCCCTACGACGGCCTGGTCCACCACGAGTCCGCCGACCCTCGCGCGAGGGCGTGCTTCATCATGGCGGGCGTCAACCGCCGGGGGATCACTGTACGCGACCCGCGGCGCGTGGTCGAACCCGGTCGTCCGGCGCTGCGGCGACGGGCACGTGCGTACCACGTCGTGACACCCGCGACGCGCGCGGCGACGGCTCTGCTTGGATGGGAGTCGTGAGCGAGCACAGCGCAGCGACGTCGACGTCCCCCCGCGCGCGGGTCTCCACCCGCGTCGCCGCCATCGCGGAGTCCGCGACGCTCGCGGTCGACGCCAAGGCGAAGGCCCTCAAGGCCGCCGGCAGGCCCGTCATCGGGTTCGGCGCCGGCGAGCCCGACTTCCCGACGCCCGACTACATCGTCGACGCCGCGGTGCGCGCCGCGCAGGACCCGGCGAACCACCGCTACTCCCCCGCCGCCGGCCTGCCCGCGCTGCGCGAGGCGATCGCCGCCAAGACGCTGCGCGACTCCGGGTACGAGGTGCGCCCGTCCGACGTGCTCGTGACGAACGGCGGCAAGCAGGCCGTCTACCAGGCGTTCGCGGCGATCCTCGACCCGGGCGACGAGGTGCTGCTGCCCGCGCCCTACTGGACGACCTACCCCGAGGCGATCCGCCTCACCGGCGCGTCGCCGGTCGAGGTGTTCGCCGGCGTCGACCAGGGCTACCTCGTCACCGTCGAGCAGCTCGAGGCCGCGCGCACGCCGCGCACCAAGGCGCTGCTGTTCAACTCGCCGTCCAACCCCACGGGCGCCGTGTACTCGCCCGAGCAGACCGCCGAGATCGGGCGCTGGGCGCTCGAGCACGGCATCTGGGTGATCACCGACGAGATCTACGAGCACCTCACGTACGACCACGCGGTGTTCACGCCCGTCGTGCGCGTGGTCCCCGAGCTCGCGGACACCACGATCGTCCTCAACGGCGTCGCCAAGACGTACGCGATGACCGGCTGGCGCGTGGGCTGGATGATCGGGCCGTCGGACGTCGTCAAGGCCGCGACCAACCTGCAGTCGCACCTCACGTCGAACGTCGCGAACGTGTCGCAGCGCGCGGCCGCCGCCGCGCTCACGGGCGACCTGTCGGCCGTCGAGACGATGCGCGCGGCGTTCGACCGGCGTCGCCGCACCATGGTCGAGATGCTCGAGGCGATCGACGGCGTGCGGTGCCCCGCGCCGCAGGGCGCGTTCTACGCGTACCCGTCGGTCGAGGGCGTGCTGGGCCGGACGATCCGCGGCGTCACGCCGACGACGTCGGCCGAGCTGGCCGCGCTGATCCTCGACGAGGCCGAGGTGGCGGTGGTCCCCGGCGAGGCGTTCGGCCCGAGCGGGTACCTGCGGCTGTCGTACGCGCTCGGCGACGACGACCTCGTCGAGGGCGTGCGCCGCATCCAGGCACTGCTGGGCGAGGCCGTCTGACGTCGGTCGCCGCGTCGCGCTGAGCCGGGGGTCCACCGATCGGTGGACCCCCGGACCCGTCTCCCGGTCGTCCCGCGACGGCCGCCCCGGCGGCCACGCTGGGCGCATGACGACGACGAGTGCCCCGGCCGTCCTGGTCGAGGGCCTGCACAAGAGGTACGGCGACAAGCGCGCCGTCGACGGGCTCGACCTGCGTGTCGAGCACGGCGAGATCGTGGCGGTGCTCGGGCCGAACGGCGCGGGCAAGACGACGACCGTCGAGACGCTCGAGGGGTTCCGCCGTGCGGACGCGGGCCACGTGCGCGTGCTCGGCGAGGACCCGGCGCACGGCGACCGGCGGTGGCGGTCCCGGCTCGGCGTCGTGCTGCAGGACAACCACGACATGGCCGAGGCGACGGTGCGCGAGATCGTGCACCACGTCGCGGGCTTCTACCCCGCGCCGCGCGACCCCGAGGCCGTGATCGACGCGGTCGGGCTGCGCGAGAAGAGGTCGGCGCGCACGCGCGCCCTGTCGGGCGGGCAGCGGCGCCGCCTCGACGTCGCGCTCGGCGTGGTCGGCGACCCCGAGCTGCTGTTCCTCGACGAGCCGACGACCGGCTTCGACCCGCAGGCGCGCCACGAGTTCTGGGGCCTGGTGAAGGGCCTGCGCGACGAGGGCACGACGATCCTGCTGACGACGCACTACCTCGAGGAGGCCGAGCACCTGGCCGACCGGGTGGTCGTCGTCGCGGACGGGCGCGTGGTCGCGCAGGGGCGCCCGACACCCTGGGAGGGCGCCGCGCGCGGCGCGCGCGCGTGCGGTGGACCGAGGACGGCACCCCGCGCGAGGAGGCCACCGACACGCCCACCGCGCTCGTCGCACGGATCACGAGCCGGCTCGCGGGCCCGGACGGCGAGGTCGCCGGGCTGCAGGTGCTGCGCCCGACGCTCGAGGACGTCTACCTCGGGCTCATCGACGCCGCGCACGACGCCGCCGGCACGACGCACGAGGAGACGCCCCGATGACCACGACCACCCCCGCCCCGACGCGCGGCACGGGCCGCGGCGCCCCGCGCACCGCGGGCCGTCTGCCGGGCACCGCCCGCCTCGCGTGGTCGCGCACCGCGTTCGAGGTCCGCACGTTCTTCCGCGAGCGCGACGCCGTCGTGTTCGTGTTCGCCTACCCGATCCTCATGCTCGCGATCTTCGCGACGGTCTTCGGCACCGACGACGAGGTCGTCGCCGGGTCGGGCGTGCACTTCCCGCAGTACTTCCTGCCCGGGATGGTCGCGACGGGCGTCATGCTCTCGAGCTTCCAGAACCTCGCGATCTCGATCGCGGGCGAGCGCGACGACGGCACGCTCAAGCGGCTGCGCTCGACGCCGCTGCCCCCGGCCGCGTACTTCCTCGGCAAGACCGGGCAGGTGCTCGTGACCGCCGGCGTGCAGACCGCGCTGCTGCTCGCGGTCGCGGCGCTCGTGTTCGACGTGCCGCTGCCCGACGACGCGGCCCGCTGGGGCACGTTCGCGTGGGTGTTCGTGCTCGGCACGGCCGCGGGGGCCGTGTGCGGCGTCGCCTACTCGTCCGTGCCGCGCACCGGGCGCTCCGCGAGCCCGGTCGTCATCCCCGTGGTGCTGGTCCTGCAGTTCGTGTCGGGCGTGTTCTTCCGGTTCGACCAGCTGCCGACCTGGATGCAGCAGGTGGCGTCGGTGTTCCCGCTCAAGTGGATGGCCCAGGGCATGCGCTCGGTGTTCCTGCCGGACGCCGCGGTCGTGGTCGAGCCGTCGGGGTCGTGGCAGCACGGCGCCACGGCGGCGGTGCTCGCGGCGTGGCTCGTGGTCGGGCTCGTGGTCGGCGTGCGCACGTTCCGCTGGCGGCGGCGTGACGACGGCTGACGCCCCGCGCGTGGCAGAGTCCGGGGCATGAGCGCGTCGTCGGCACCGGAGCGGGAGGTCGTGGGCCGGCACGACTTCTGGCTCCGCACGCTGCGGCTGTGGGACCTGGGGTTCGTCGCGATGGTCGTGCTGTCGGCCGGCGCGATCGCGCTCGACTCGATGCCGACGCAGCGCAAGGTCGTCGCGGTCGCGCTGCTGGTCCTGCTGGCGGTCGCGTACGGCGTGCTCGGCCACGTCGCCGCGGTGCGCGGCGCCCCCCGCCGCGCCGACGCGTACCTCGCCGTGCTGACGGCCGTGAGCACGGCGCAGGTGGTGCTGGGCGGCATCGGGACGGTCCTGCTGTTCCTCGCGTACTCGCAGATCTGGTTCTTCGCGCGGACGCGGCGGGCCGGCGTCCTGTGGTGCGCCGCCCTCACGGTGGGCGTCACGGCGGCGTCGGTGTGGCGCGAGGGCGCCGACAGTGGGGTCGCCGCGCAGATCGCCGGGCAGTTCGGCATCGCGCTGCTGTTCGCGGTCGTGCTCGGGCTGTGGATCACGCACGTCGCCGAGCAGAGCGAGGAGCGTGCGTACCTGCTGGAAGAGCTGCGCGCGACGCAGGACGCGCTCGCGGCGTCGCACCACGCGGCGGGCGTCGTCGCCGAGCGCGAGCGCCTCGCCGGCGAGATCCACGACACGCTCGCGCAGGGGTTCACGTCGGTCGTGATGCTCGCGCAGACCGCCGCCGCCGAGCTCGCCGGCGGGCACGTCGAGCGCGTCGCCGAGCGCCTCGGCCACATCGAGGACGTCGCGCGCGACAACCTCGCGGAGGCGCGCGCGCTCGTCGGCGCGTTCTCGCCCCCCGGCCTGGGCGACGGCTCGCTCGCCGACGCGCTGCGCCGCCTCGCGCAGCGGTTCGGCGCCGAGACCGGCGTGCGCGTCGTCGTCGTCGACGACGCACCCGACGGCGTGCCGGGCCGCGAGGCGCAGGTCGTGCTGCTGCGCGCCGCGCAGGAGTCGCTCGCGAACGTGCGACGCCACGCGGGAGCGTCGCACGTGACGCTGCGGCTCGCCCGCGCGGGCGACGACGTCGTGCTCGAGGTCGTCGACGACGGCAGGGGCCTGACCGCCGGCGCCGCCGAGGGCGTCGGGCTGCGGGGCATGCGCGCACGCGCCGACGCGGCCGGCGGCGGCGTCGACGTCGCCGGCTCCCCCGGCGACGGCACGCGCGTGCGGGTCCGCGTGCCCGCGGGCGCCCCGCAGGACGGCACGACCGACGACGCCCACCCCGAGGAGGAGCGGTGAGCGTGCGCGTCGTCGTCGCCGACGACCACCCGGTGCTGCGCTCGGGGCTCGTCGCGCTGCTCGCGCTCGAACCGGACCTCGAGGTCGTGGGCGAGGCCGACGACGGCGCGCAGGCGGTCGAGCTCGCGCGCGCGCTGCGCCCGGACCTCGTGCTCATGGACCTGCGGATGCCCGGCACCGACGGCGCCGAGGCCACGCGGCGGATCGTCGCCGAGCTGCCCGGGGTCCACGTGCTCGTGCTCACGACCTACGAGACGGACACCGACATCCTGCGCGCGGTCGAGGCCGGTGCGACGGGCTACCTGCTCAAGGACACGCCGCGGGCGCAGCTCGTCGCGGGCGTGCGGGCGGCGGCGCGCGGCGAGTCCGCGCTGTCGCCGTCGGTCGCGCTGCGGCTCGTGCAGCAGGTCCGGGGCGACGGCGGCGAACGGCTCACGCCCCGCGAGCGCCAGGTGCTCGCGGGGGTCGCGCGCGGGCTGTCGAACGCCGCCGTCGGACGCGAGCTGTTCATCACCGAGGCGACCGTCAAGACGCACCTGCTGCGCGCGTTCGCCAAGCTCGGCGTCGACGACCGGACCCGCGCGGTCACGGTCGCGATCGAGCGCGGGATCCTGCCCGGGGCCTGAGCCCGGCCCGCGCACCACCCGGTCGCCGCGGCGCGGTGTCCACGTCCGGGGCACCGGGCGTGGACGTCCCTTCTGCGGGGGTTCGGCCGCCCCCATACTGAGCGCCATGCGCAACGGTCCGGCGTCGGCGGGAGCCCCCGCCACCCCGTCGGACCCGCCGCGCGCCGCGGGCCGCCGCGCGACCGTGCGGGGGCGGCTCATGACCGCCGTGGTCGCGCTCACGGCGACCGCGATGACGGTCGCGGGCGTCACCGGGCTGGCGCTGCAGCTGCGCGCCGGCGACGCCCGCACCGACCACGCGCTGCGCCGCTCGGTGCAGGCGTTCGAGTCGTTCGCATCGGCCGGGCTCGTGGACGCCGACCGCACGTCGACGACCCCCCGAGACCCGACGGCACCCGTGCAGCGCTGGACGTCGGTGTCGCTGCTCCTGCAGAAGGCCGTCGAGAACCGGGTGCCCGGCGAGCACGAGGGCATCGTGTCGCTCGTCGGGGGCGACCTCGCGTGGCGGCCCGCGGACGAGACCGGTGCGGTCCGCGTCGACCTCGACGAGGAGCTCATGGCCTGGCTGCGCGAGCTGCCCGCCGACGACCCCCTCGCCGGCGAGCCGCGCACCGTGCGCACGGACGTCACCGAGTACCGCCTCGCGACCGTGCCGGTGCACCTCGAGGTCGACGCGGACGCCGACGGGCTCATGGTGTTCGCGTTCGACCGGACCGCCCAGAACGCCGCGGTGTGGCGCATCTTCTCGACCTACTCGGCGGTGGGCGTGGCCGCGCTGGCCGTGACGTCGGCCGTCGCGTGGTTCGTCGTCGGCGGCATGCTGCGGCCCGTGCGCGTGCTGCGCGACACCGTGCGCCGCGTCACCGAGTCCGACCTGTCCGAGCGCATCGCGGTCGGGGGCCGTGACGACCTCGCCGACCTGGCGGCGTCGGTGAACTCCATGCTCGAGCGCCTCGAGCGCGCGTTCGGCTCGCAGCGCGAGCTCCTCGACGACGTCGGGCACGAGCTGCGGACGCCCCTGACCATCGTGCGCGGCCACCTCGAGCTGCTCGACCCCGCCGACGAGGCCGACGTGCGCGCGACGCAGGCGCTCGCGCTCGACGAGCTCGACCGCATGCAGCGTCTCGTGGACGACCTCGTGACGCTCGCGACCGCCGACCGGCCGGACTTCGTGCGGCCCGCGCCCGTCGACGTCGGGCGCCTCACCGACGACGTGCTCGAGAAGGCCCGCGGTCTGGGCGACCGCCGCTTCGTCGTCGTGTCCCGCGCCGACGTCGTCGCGCACGTCGACGCGCAGCGCGTGACGCAGGCGTGGCTGCAGCTGCTCGCGAACGCCGTGCGGTTCTCGGCACCGGGCTCGACCGTGCGGCTGGGCAGCGAGGTCGCCGCGGGGCGCCTGCTGCTGTGGGTCCGTGACGAGGGGCCGGGGGTGCCACCCGCCGAGGAGGCGCGGATCTTCGAGCGCTTCCACCGCGGCCAGGCGGACCGCGTGCAGCACGGCGCGGGCCTCGGGCTGCCCATCGTCGCCGCGATCGCGGCCGCGCACGACGGCCGCGTGTTCCTCGAGCACCCGCCGCCCGCGTCGGGCCCGGGCGTGGTGTTCGTCCTCGACCTGCCCGCCGTCGGACTCGTCGACGGGTCCGAGTCCCCCGAGCTCGTGGAGCCGCACCGATGACGCACATCCTGATCGCCGAGGACGAGGAGCGGATCGCGGCGTTCGTCGCCAAGGGTCTGCGCGCGCACGGCTACGAGACGACGGCGGTGCCGACCGGCACGGCCGCGCTGCGGCGCATCGGCGGCGGCGGCGTCGACCTGCTGGTGCTCGACCTGGGGCTCGCCGACATGGACGGGTTCGAGGTGCTGCGCGCGCTGCGCACGTCCGGCTACGACCTGCCGGTCGTCGTGCTCACGGCACGCTCGTCCGTGACCGACACCGTCACCGGGCTGGAGTCCGGCGCCGACGACTACATGGCCAAGCCGTTCCGCTTCGAGGAGCTGCTCGCGCGCGTCCGGCTGCGGCTGCGCGGCCAGCCCGGCGCCCAGCAGCGCGGGAACGTGCTGGTGCACGGGCGGCTGCAGCTCGACCTGCGCACGCGGCGGATGCGGGTCGACGACACCGAGGTCGACCTGTCCGCGCGCGAGTTCGCGCTCGCCGAGACGTTCATGCGCAACCCCGGCGACGTGCTCACGCGCGAGCGCCTGCTCTCCGAGGTGTGGGGCTTCGACTTCGACCCCGGGTCGAACGTGGTCGACGTGTACGTCCGCTACCTGCGGCGCAAGCTCGGCGCCGAGCACTTCGACACCGTCCGCGGGGTCGGGTACCGGCTGGTCGACACGAGCGCGTGACGCGCCGCGACGGCTGGCAGACTGGCGCGCGTGCGTGACCTGACCCTGCTGCCCAAGGCGCACCTGCACCTGCACTTCACGGGGTCGATGCGGGTCGCGACGCTGGCGGACCTCGCGCAGCGGCACGGCATCCGGCTGCCGCACGTGCTGCTGGACGCCGACCCGCTGCGGGTCCCGGCGGGCGAGCGCGGCTGGTTCCGCTTCCAGCGCCTGTACGACGCGGCGCGCGCGTGCGTGCGCTCCGAGGCGGACATGCGCCGCATCGTCGCCGAGGCCGCGGCCGACGACGCCGCCGAGGGCTCGGGCCGCCTGGAGATCCAGGTCGACCCGACGTCGTACGCGCCGTTCGTCGGCGGGATCACGCCCGCGCTCGAGATCGTGCTCGACGAGGCACGCGCCGCGCAGGAGGCGACGGGCGTCGAGGTCGGCGTGGTCGTCGCGGCGTCCCGCATGCGCCACCCGCTCGAGGCGCGCACGCTGGCGCGGCTCGCGGCCCGGTACGCCGGGGACGGCCCCGGCGAGGTCGTGGGCTTCGGCCTGTCGAACGACGAGCGGCGCGGCAGCACCGCGGAGTTCGGGCGCGCGTTCGCGATCGCCCGGCGCGCGGGCCTGCGGGCCGTGCCGCACGGCGGTGAGCTGCTGGGCCCGGCGCACGTCGACGAGGTCCTCGACCACCTGCACCCCGACCGGCTGGGGCACGGCGTGCGCAGCGCCGAGGACCCGCGGGTCCTCGAGCGGGTCGTCGAGCGTGACGTCGCGCTCGAGGTCTGCCCGGCGTCGAACGTGTCGCTCGGGGTGTACGCGTCGGACGGCGACGTGCCGCTGCGCACGCTCGTCGCGGCCGGGGCACGGGTCGCGCTCGGCGCGGACGACCCGCTGCTGTTCGGCTCGCGCCTGGTCGAGCAGTACCGGGTCGCGCGCGACGTCCACGGCTTCACGGACGACGAGCTGGCCGCGCTCGCGCGGTCGTCCGTGCTCGCGAGCACCGCGTCGCCCGGCGCGCGGGCGCGGCTGCTCGCCGGCGTCGACGCGTGGCTCGCGGCCCCGGGCGGCGACGCGCGCTGAGGGACGCGGCGCCGCGCCCGGACGCGTGACTCCCGGGGCACGGCACGAGCGCCGGTCCCCGCCGCGACGACGTGCGGGGCCCGACCGCCCGGGCCCCGCACGTCCTCATGGTCGGCGCGTCACGGCACGCGCGGCGGCGCGCCCGGCACCGGCGGCACGACCGGCGGCAGCGCGCGCGGCGCCTGGGCCGAGCGCTGCTCGGGCACCGGCACGAACGGCTGCACGTCCCCCACGCACCGCGTGCCCTCGGCGGGCAGCTCGACCGCGACGAGGTACCGGTCGATCGCCCCGGTCGCGCACTGCGACGTGCCGTACGCCGTGTGCCCCCAGCTGTCGGACGACAGCAGGCGGCTGCGCGGCAGGACCGCGGCCGCCGCGACGGCCCCCTCGTACGCGGTCGCCGGGTCCCACAGGTTGCCGACGACCAGGACGGGCGCGGAGGTGCGGGCGTCGAACCGCCCGGCCCACGCGTCGTCGTCGCGCGCGGTCCACGCCCGCGACGCGCACTGCGGCGACGACCACGTCCAGGACGGCCCGAACCCGGGCGCGACCGCGTCCTGGCGCGCCGACGCGGCGACCCAGTCCTCGGGGCGGCGCGGGTTGAGCGAGTCGGTGCACAGGACGGCCGAGAACGCCTCGAGCCCGTTGCCGTACGGGAAGCCGAGACCGAACGCGTCGGCGCGTGCGGCACGCGCCGCGTCCCGCTCGGCGGCGGCGTCCTGAAGGGTCCGCTCGAAGCCGAACAGCGCCGCGAGCGCCTCCGCGCGCTGCTGCGCGTTCTCGGGCGTCTCGGGCTGCAGCAGCCACCACAGCGCCCACACCACGGTGTCGACCGCGTCGTACCCGCTCGGGGCGTACAGCAGGGACAGCACGGCGCCGACCGTGTCGTCCCAGTCGAACGTGCCGAGCGACTCGCCGGTCGCGGGGTCGGTGAGCTCGACGCCACCCGCGCGCATGCCGGCCTCGACGTCCGCCCACACCGTCCGCGGGTCACCCAGGCCCGCCGTCCGGCACAGCGCCGGCCCCGCCTGCGCGCAACGGTCGAGGATCTCCTGGGCCGCGCGCCAGGCCGCCTGGCCGGACGCGAGGCGCTCCGTCACGGGCACGTCCGCCGTGCGTCGTGTCCCCGCCCACGCGACGGGGTCGAGCACGCCATCGATCGCGACCGCGCGCACCCGGTCCGGGAACATGTTGACGTAGACCTGGCCGAGGTAGCTGCCGTACGAGAACCCGAGGAACGTCAGCCGGTCGTCGCCGAGCGCGCGCCGCACGACGTCCATGTCGCGCGCGACCTGCGCGGTCGACATCGACGCGCTCAGCGGGGCGCCGGTCGTCGAGCACGCCTCGCCGAGCGCACGCGCCGACGCGACGAACGCCGCGGTCTGCGCGTCCCCCTGCGGGAAGCGGACGTCCATGCCCGCGAGCGCGGCCCCCTGCTCGCCGACGTCCCGGAAGCAGCGCACGTTGGCCGAGTAGTTGGTGCCGCGCGGGTCGATGCCGACGACGTCGAAGCGCGCCAGCAGCTCGGGCGAGAGGAACGCCGACGCCACGGCGGCCATCTCGACGCCCGAGCCCCCGGGGCCGCCGGGGTTGACGAAGAGCGTCCCGATGCGCTGCGCCGGGTCGGTGGCCCGCACGCGCAGCATCGCGACCTCGGTCGTGCCGCGGCGGGGCTGGTCGTAGTCGAGCGGCAGCTCGACCGTGCCACACTCGGTGCCGGCGCCGAACAGCGACGTGCAGTCGAACCAGCCCGGGTCGGGTGCCGGCACGCGGTCGACGCGTGCCGCCTCGGCCCGGCTCGTGCGGTCGTGCCCCGGCGCGTGCCCCGGTCCGCCGGGGCCGTGCGCGGCCGCCGACGTCGCGGTGAGCGTCGCGGCGAGGCTCGCGGCGACGGCCGTCGCGAGGACGGCGCGGCTCAGGTGTGGTCGTCTCATGGTGCTCCCCTGGACGGCGCCCGCCGGAGCCCCTGCGCCCCGGCCGTCGGCGCACGTCCACCCTCGCGGGCGCGCGAGGGCCGCCGCATCGGCCCGGGGGACGGACCCGGAACCCGTCGCGAGGGGGACGCGCGGCCGCCCCGTGACGTCCTAGGGTCGCGCCCGTCGACCGCTCAGAGCGTCGCGCCGACCAGGACCGGCTCGGCCTCGAGCGTCACGCCGAACCGCTCACGGACGCCGTCGCGGACCTCGCGCGCGAGCGCGAGCAGGTCGGCGGCCCGCGCGTCACCGCGGTTCGTGAGCGCGAGTGTGTGCTTGGTCGACAGCGACGCGGGCCCGGGGGCGCCGTGCCCGCGCGCGAAGCCCGCCCGCTCGATGAGCCACGCCGCGCTGCTCTTGACCGTGCCGTCGTCGAGCGGCCAGCGCGGGGCGTCGTCGGGCAGCGCGGCGGCGCGGTCGGCGGGCAGCACGGGGTTCGTGAAGAACGAGCCGGCGCTCCACGTGTCGTGGTCGGCGGCGTCGAGGACCATGCCCTTGCGGGCGCGCAGCGCGAGCACCGCGGCGCGCACGTCGGCGAGCGGGGCACGCTCCCCCACGGCGACGTCGAGCGTGCGCGCGAGCTCGGGGTACGTCACCGGCGCGGACATCGACCCCTCCTTGACCTGGAACGTCACGTCCAGCACGACGTAGCGCGGGGTCGGGCCCCACGGCGCTCCCGGGTCGGACGGGTCGGCGCGCAGCGACCGCTTGAGCAGCGACGACCGGTAGCCGAACCCCAGCGTCACGTACGGCAGGGTGCGCACGCGCCCGCGCCCGCGGTCCCAGACCCGGACCTGCGAGACGGTCTGCGCGACCTCCTGCCCGTACGCACCGACGTTCTGCACGGGCGTCGCGCCGGTCGACCCGGGGATCCCGGAGAGCGCCTCGACGCCCACGAGCTCGTGCGCGACCGCGTACGCGACGACGTCGTCCCACACGGTGCCGGCCGGGACGGTGAGCGTGACGCCCGCGCACGCGGTCGCGTCGGGCACGCTCACGCCGCCGCGCACGTCGCGCACGACCACGCCGGGGAAGCCCGCGTCGGCGGCCAGCACGTTGGACCCCCCGCCGAGCACGAGGACGGGCTCGCCCGCGGCGTCGGCCTCGCGGACGGCGGCGACGAGGTCGGCCTCGGTCGAGGTCTCGACGTACCGCCCGACGGGCCCGCCGACGCGCAGCGTCGTGAGGTCCGCGAGGGTCGGCGTGCCGCCGTGCGTCGGGACGCCGGTGCGGGCCGGCTCGGGGCCGGGCCGGGCAGGGCGCAGGTGTCGAGCTCCACGGTCCCAGGCTAGACGCCGGGCGGGGGTGCGTCCTCGCGGCCGCCCGGCGTCGCGGGCGGCGGCGTCGCGGGCAGCGGACGCGCGGCACCCGTGACGAGCAGCCCGAGCGCGACGGGCGCGAGGATCACGAGGAGCGCGTCGCGGTAGCCGACGTGCTCGGCCAGCAGGCCCAGCAGCGGCGGGCCGGCGAGGAACGCCGAGTAGCCGATCGTCGAGACGACGGCGACGCGCTGCGCGGCGCGGCGCGGGTCGTCGGAGGCCGCGCTCATGCCCACCGGGAACCCGAGGGCGGCGCCCATGCCCCACACGACGACGCCGGCCAGCGCGAGCCAGAGCTGGTCGGCGAGGCCGAACAGCAGCAGGCCGACGGCCGCGAGCGCGGCGCACAGCCGCAGCACGACGACGCGCCCGTACCGGTCGAGCAGCGCGGTGCCGAACAGCCGCATCGCGGTCATCGCGGTGACGAACAGCCCGAAGCCGACGGCCCCGGTCGCGTGGGCGGTGCCGAACCCGTCGACCACGGCGAGGCTGACCCAGTCGTTGGCCGAGCCCTCGGTGAGCGCGGCCGCGAGGACGACGAGCCCGACGAGCAGGGTGCGGGGCTCGAGCCACGCGCCGAGCGCGGCGCGCGCGCCGCGGGGGGCGTCGTCGGTGGTGCCGCCCGCCGCGTGCGCCTCCGGCTCGGCGGGCGTGCGGGTGAGGAACGCGCGCACGGCCAGGGCGACCACGACCGACGACGCCGCGACGACCGCGGGCAGGTGCACCTGGACGGGGACGTGGGCCCAGGCGGCGAGCGCGGCGACGCCGGCGGCGGCCATGGTCCCGAACGAGAAGCCCGCGTGGTAGCGCGGCATGACCGTGCGACCGAGCCGCTGCTCGACGAGCGCGCCCTCGAGGTTCATCGCGGCGTCCCACACGCCGGTCCCCACACCCGTGAGGACGAGGCCCACGCCGACGACCGCGACGTGCCCGAGCGCCACGCCGATCGACGCGACGACGTACCCGGCGGCGTTGAGCAGCGCGAACCCGAGCACCGTGCGTCGCGCCCCGAGCCGCTCGACGACGAGCCCGGACAGCGGCAGCGCGAGCAGCGACCCGAACGCCCCGACGAGCAGCAGGACGCCCATGCGCTCGGGCGTGAGGTCGAGCGCGTCGCGCACCGCGGGCAGGCGTGACGCCCACGAGGCGAAGTTGACGCCGGCGAGCACGAAGACCGTGAAGACCGCTGCCGACGCGACGCGTACGTCGCGCGGCGCGACCGCGCGCGCGGGCCGCTCGCCGCTCACCGCGGGCCCCGGGCGGCGGCGACCTCGGCGGCGTCGTGCGTCGCGCGGTCGGGTGCCGACGCGTCGGCCCGGTCCGCGGACGGCGCCCCGTCGTGCGAGGGTCCCGCGTCGGCCGCGTCGTCGCCGGGCGTGCGCGGGGACGGGACACGCGTCTGCGGCGCGACCGTGCGCGACACCGAGACACTCGTGAGCATCGCGACGACGATGAGCACGAGCGCGTGGCGCGCGCCGACGTGCTCGGCCGCGAGCCCCAGCACGGGGGGTGCCACGAGCGAGGCCATGGACGCGAACGCCGACACGACGGCGACGCGTGCGGCGGCCCGGGTGGGGTCGTCAGAGGCCGCGGCGATGCCGATGGGCACGGCCAGCGCGGCGCCGACGCCCCACAGCGCGACGCCGCCGGCGGCGAGCGGCAGCGAGGGCGCGAACCCGAACGTGAGCAGGCCGACGGCCGACGTGAGGCCCGAGGCCCGCAGCACCGCGACGCGGCCGTACCGGTCGAGCAGGCGTGTGCCGAGCAGCCGCACGGCCGTCATCGAGGCCACGAACAGGCCGAGCACGGCACCGCCGACGGACTCGCTCGTGGTGAACCCGTCGACGACCGCGAGCGACAGCCAGTTGTTGGCCGCGCCCTCGGAGAAGGCGGCCGCGAGGACGACGACGCCGACGAGCAGCGTGCGGGGCTCGCGCCACGCGCCGAGCGCGGCGCCCAGGCGCGCGACGCCCCGGCGCGTGCGCGACGCGGCGACCGGTGCGACGGCCGCGTCGGCCGCGCCCGCCTCGGCGCTCCGCCCGGCCCGCTCGGCGGCGGTCGGCGGCAGGACGACGCCGCGCACGGACGCGAGCCGCCACACGAGCACGAGGGCGCCGGTCAGGGGCAGCTGGACCGCGACGGGCACCCCGGCGGCGGACGCGAGCGCGCTCGTGCCGGACCCGAGCACCGCGCCGACCGAGAACGCCGCGTGGAACTGCGGGATGATCGTGCGTCCGACCGCGCGCTCGATGCGCGCGGACTCGACGTTGATCGCGACGTTGCCGAGCGCGACGGCGACGCCGTTGAGGAAGATGCCCGCGGCCAGGAGCACGCGCGAGCCCACGGTCGGGCCGGTGCCGAGCAGGGCCAGCGCGGTCGCGAGGACGAACGCGGAGAGCACCAGGACGCGTCGGGTCCCGAGCCGCTGCAGCACGACGCCCGACGCCGTCACGGTGAGGAGCGAGCCCACGGAGCCGACCAGGAGCAGCACGCCGAGGTCGGACGTGCCGAGGTCGAGCAGGTCGCGCACGGTGGGGATGCGTGCGAGCCAGCTCGCGAACGCGAAGCCGGCGAGGCAGAACAGTCCGACGAGCAGGATCCGCGCGCGAGCGACGCTCGGCGGGGAGTGGCGGGTCACAGGGGCGCTCCGTGGTGCGGTGTCGACGGGCGGCGAGGTCGACGCCCGGACGGCTCGAATCGATTCGATCGCACGTCGCACCGGGTCGAATCGATATGAGGGGTCCCGGACATTCTGCGGGTACGCTGACGCGGACGTCAACGACCGCGACGCACGTCACCCCGCCCCCGGAGGTACCCGCCCTGTCCGCGCAGCGCACGACCCTGGCCGACGTGGCGGCGGCCGCGGGCGTCTCGGTCTCCACGGCCTCGCTCGCGTTCTCCGGATCGGGCCCCATCGCCGACGCGACCCGCGCGCGCGTCCTCGAGGCGGCCCGCACGCTCGCCTACGCGGGCCCCAACCCGCTCGGGCGCCAGCTGCGCCGCGGACGCTCGGGCATCGTCGGCGTCATCATGGGCGACGCCCTGCGCCGCGCGTTCCGCGACCCCGTCTCGTCGCAGGTGCTCGACGGGCTGGCCGCGACCCTCGGCCCGCTCGGACTCGGCGTGCTGCTGGTCCCCGGCCCGCACGACGCGTCGCAGCCCGCCGTCGACCCGCTGCTGGAGTCCGCCGCGATGGACGTCGCGGTGCAGATGTGGGGCGGCACGACCGACGACCCCGTCCTCGAGACCCTGCGCCGCCGCGGCACGCCGACCGTGCTGGTCGAGGGCACGCCCCAGCCCGACGTCGCGGCCGTCGGCATCGACGACCGCGGCGGCATGGCCGAGCTCACGCGCCACCTGCTCGACCTCGGCCACACGCGCATCGCGACGGTCACGCTGCCGTTCGACCGCGGCCGCTCGGAGGGACCCGCGGACGCCGAGCGACTGACGCACCTCGCCTGGGAGATCACGCGCCGTCGCCTCGCCGGCGTCACGGACGCGGGCGTCACGCCGACCACCGTCTACGAGACCCCCGCGTCGCTCGTCGAGAACGGCGCCGCGGCGGGCCGCGCCCTGCTCGCGGCGCCGGACCGGCCCACGGCCGTGATCTGCCAGTCGGACCTGCTCGCGTCGGGCGTCGTGCTCGCGGCGCGTGAGCTGGGGCTGCGCGTCCCGCAGGACGTGTCCGTCGCGGGGTTCGACGGGCTCGACCTCGCCTGGCTCGCACCCGACGTGCTCACGTCGGTGGCGCAGCCGCTCGCCGAGAAGGGCGCCGCGATCGGCACCGCCGTGTCCGCGCTGCTCGAGGGCCGCATGCCCGAGCCGCAGGTGCTGCCGGTCGCGCTGCGCGTCGGGACGACGACGGGCCCCGCGCCGCGCTGACCAGGCCACGCTGATCACGACGTCCAGGGCACGACGTCCGGCGCACGGCGCACGCGGCGGGCGTGCGACGCCGCGCACCGGCGGGACGCCGCGAGCGACGGCGGCGAGGGTCCGGGACGGCTCAGCCGAGCCGGACGACCGCCTGGGCCTTGCCGAGCACGCGCGCACCCTCGACGGTCACCGTGAGGTCGACGCGCACCGTGCCGGCCTCGAGGTCGAGCGCACCGACCGTCGCGACGACGTCGACGTGGGCCTCGCCCGGGTCGGGCACGGGCACGGGGCGCGTGAAGCGCGTCTGGTAGTCGACGACCGCACCGGGGTCGCCCACCCAGTCCACGACGACCGCGACAGCGGCGCCCATGGTCCACATGCCGTGCGCGATGACGCCCGGCAGCCCGACCGACGTCGCGACGCGCTCGTTCCAGTGGATCGGGTTGAAGTCGCCGGACGCGCCGGCGTAGCGCACGAGCCGCGCGCGGTCGACCGCGACGGTGCGGCGTGCGACCTCCTGGCCGACCTCGAGGTCGGCGAGCACGGGGGCGGTCATGCGGCGTCCTCGGGTCGCACGGCGAGCGTCGAGACGACGGTCGCGACGGGTGCGCCCGACTCGTCGGCGATCTCGCAGCGGGTGGTGACCATCGACAGGCCCGCGCGCTGCGTCACGGCGTCGACGTGCAGCGTGGTGAGCAGCCGGTCCCCCGCGTGGATCGGGCGGTGGTGCGTGAAGCGCTCGTCGGCGTGCACGACGCGGCTGAAGTCGACACCGGCGGCCGGGTCGTCGACGTACTGCGCCTCGGTCCGCTGCGCGATGACCACGGCGAACGTGGGGGGCGCGACGACGTCGGGGTGGCCCAGCGCGCGGGCGGCGGCGACGTCGGTGTGGGCGGGGTGCGTGGCACCCGTCGCCTCGGCGAACTCGCGCAGCTTCTCGCGCGCGACCACATACACGTCGCCGGGCGGGTAGGCCCGCCCGGCGAAGGAGGTGTCGACCTGCACGTCAGCGTGGCTGCCGGCGTGGACCCGCGTCAGCGGGTCTCGCGGTGCACCGTGTGCTTGTTGTCACGCGGGCAGAACTTCTTCATCTCGAGACGGTCGGGCGTGTTCCGACGGTTCTTCTTCGTGATGTAGTTCCGCTCCTTGCACTCCGTGCAGGCGAGCGTGATCTTGGGGCGGACGTCCGCGCTCTTGCTGGCCATGTTCGTGTCACCTCTCGCGCCCCGCGGGGGCTGCGTTCTTCTCCTGGCGCGCGCCGGCCGACGCGCGCTGCTGCGACGGATGTTCGCCGGACGTGGTAGCGGGAGCGGGATTCGAACCCGCGACACCACGATTATGAGCCGTGTGCTCTAACCACCTGAGCTATCCCGCCACAGCGGTCATGTCCCGGGCGGCCGCCGCGAGGACGGCCGACCCGTGACACACCACAGAGCCCCGAAAGGGAATCGAACCCTTGACCTTCTCCTTACCATGGAGACGCTCTGCCGACTGAGCTATCGGGGCAGCGCGGATCAGAGTACACGGGCCACGGGGCACCTGCGAAATCGGGGTCTTGCGCGGCGCCCCGGACGCCGGCGACGCCCCGCGGACGCGGGCCCGCGACCCTCGGCGCGGGGCGCACCCACCGGCGCCGTCGCCCCCGGCCCCCCGGTCGTCCGCCTAAGCGTTTCGGCTCGTCGCGGCCGGCGCGGACCGCGTGCCACGATCCCGCGCATGCCACCCCTTCGCCGTCGTCCTGACGCCCGGCCCGCCACCCCCTCCCCGGGTGCCGCACGGCCCCGTCCCGTCGCGCACCGCGCGGCCCTGCCCACCGTGCTCGCCGCCGTCACGCTCCTCGTGTCGGCGGCCTGCGCGTCCGACGCGGACGCCGGGGTCGACCCGTCGGCGGCGGACTGGCCCGCCGCCGTCTCCCCCGCCGAGGCCGACGGCGACGTGTGGGCCGTCTGGACGGCCGTCGACGCGAGCGCCGACGCCGAGGCCCTCACGGCCGAGGTCGCGCGCCTCGACCAGCAGGGCTACGACGTCGAGCCCACCGACCCGGCGTGCCAGGAGGGCGCCCACGAGCAGCTCGCGGCGCTCACCGGCATCGCGGAGCCCGTGGCCGTCGGCGTCCTGTTCGCCTCCGAGGAGGACGCCGGCGTGTTCGACACGCGCGACGAGGGGACCACCGTCTCCGTCACGTCCGGCGCCTGGACCTGCTGACGCACGCACGAACCCCGGACCGGCAACGGCACGGGGACGACGAAGGGGACGTCCTCGTGGAGGACGTCCCCTTCGGGGCGTGGCGGGTGAGGGATTCGAACCCCCGTAGGCGTTGCCAGCTGATTTACAGTCAGCCCCCTTTGGCCACTCGGGTAACCCGCCAAGGGGCGCGGGCCCGGTACGACCACCCCGGGGCGCCGTACGAGTACGACGATCCGGTGCGTCCGCGTGAGCCGCGTGCGGATGGAAGGATAGCAAGTCCAGGAGGGGGCTCGCGCCACCCCGGCCCGCAGCGGCCGGCGCGACGCACCGCACGCCCCCGCCCGACGGACGATCAAGGCCCCCGCACGGGGCGCCGGGAGGAGCAGGACATGGCGAGCGAGTCGTCGTTCGACGTCGTGAGCAAGGTCGACCGCCAGGAGGTCGACAACGCGCTGAACCAGGCCGTCAAGGAGATCGCGCAGCGCTACGACTTCAAGGGCGTCGGCGCGTCGATCGCGTGGAGCGGCGACACGATCCTCATGGTCGCCAACTCCGCCGAGCGCGTGCTCGCGGTGCTCGACGTCTTCCAGTCGAAGCTCATCAAGCGCAACATCTCGCTCAAGGCCCTCGACACGGGTGACGGCGAGCCCAAGCCCTCGGGCAAGGAGTACCGCCTGCCGGCCACCATCAAGGAGGGCCTGAGCAGCGAGGTCGCCAAGAAGCTCGCGAAGATCGTGCGCGACGAGGGCCCCAAGGGCGTCAAGACGCAGATCCAGGGCGACGAGCTGCGCGTCTCGGCCAAGAGCCGCGACGACCTGCAGGCCGTGATCGCGCTGCTCAAGGGCGCCGACGTCGACGCGGCGCTGCAGTTCACGAACTACCGCTGACCCCACGCTCGGTCGCCCGGGCGCACCGACGACGCCGGGCGCGGCGCACCACGCCCGGCGTCGTCGCGTCAGTAGCGCGTGACGCCGCCGCCCGCCATGGCCTCGAGGCGCGCGATGCGATCGACCATCGGCGGGTGGGTCGCGAACAGCCGCCCGAGGCCGCCGCCGCGGAACGGGTTGGCGATCATCAGGTGCGACACGTCGACCAGGTCACGGTCCTGGGGCAGGGGGCGGGCGTTCGTGCCGGCCTCGAGCTTGCGCAGCGCCGACGCGAGGGCCAGCGGGTCGCCGGTCAGGCGTGCCCCGTCCTCGTCGGCGTCGTACTCGCGCGTGCGGGAGATCGCGAGCTGCACGGTCGTCGCCGCGAGCGGCGCGAGGACCACCATGAGCAGGCCCGCCAGCGGGTTGCCGCCGCCGTCACGACGGTCGCCGCCGCCGAAGAACAGCGCGAACTGCGCGAGCGACGTGATGACGCCCGCGACCGCCGCGGCGACCGACGACGTGAGGATGTCGCGGTTGTAGACGTGCATGAGCTCGTGCCCCAGGACGCCGCGCAGCTCGCGCTCGTCGAGGATCGCGAGGATGCCGTCCGTGCAGCACACCGCCGCGTTCTGCGGGTTGCGGCCCGTCGCGA
The DNA here is from genome assembly GCF_000986825.1 of Cellulomonas sp. FA1. Taxonomy (NCBI): domain Bacteria; kingdom Bacillati; phylum Actinomycetota; class Actinomycetes; order Micrococcales; family Cellulomonadaceae; genus Cellulomonas; species Cellulomonas sp. FA1. Next base: position 1,904,878 of record NZ_LBMY01000001.1, read on the forward strand.
ACGCGTTCGGCGCCATCGTGGGCGACACGTACAGCCGCGGCATCGGCTGCCGGGCGGCCGTCGAGAGCTCGCGCACGATCCGGTACATCGCGGGCTGCTCGAGCTCGCTCACGGGCCGCGCACGCATGGCGCGGATCGCGATCTTGTCGGAGTTCCAGTAGCTGTACGCCGTCATCGCCAGGCCCGCGAGCGTGAACAGCCACAGGTAGCGCGGCCCGCCCACGAGCCAGCCGATGCCGAGCAGGACCGCCCACAGCGCGCCGAACAGCGCCGCCGTCTTCAGGCCGTTGTAGTGCCGGTGACCCATCGCAGTCTCGTCCTCCCCGCGGCCGGCGACCCTCCGCCGCCCGCACCCGTGACAACGCGAGGCGCGGGGGCGACGTTCCCGACCACCCGGACGCGCACGCACGAGGGCCCGGACGGCGTGCCGTCCGGGCCCTCGTGGCGCGTCGCGGGACGTCAGCCCTGCGGCAGCTCGCGGCCGAGCGAGATCGCCACCATGTGGTCCCGCGGCACGAGCTTGACCCGCTCGCGCCCGTGCGGCTCGCCGAGCGACCGCTCGTACGCGTCGAGCAGCTCCCAGCCGGACCAGTCGATGGGCTCGGCGCCCCGCTGCGTGAGGAAGTCGAGCACGGCCTGGGGGTCGCGCTCGGTGGCGGTGTAGAACGCCTCGCCGGCCTCGGCGACGTCCTCGCCGAGGTGACGGATCGTCTCCGACGCGTCGGACTTCGTGTGGCCGATGAGGCCCACGGGGCCGCGCTTGATCCACCCGGTCGCGTACACGCCCGGCAGGTGCTCGCCGTCGACGTCGATCACGCGGCCCTCGCGGTTGGGGATGACGCCCGCGACGTCGTCGAACGGGATGTCGACGAGCGGCGATCCGAAGTAGCCGACCGCGCGGTAGACGGCCTGCACGGGCCAGTCGTGGAGCTGCCCCGTGCCCGTGACGTTGCCGTCGCCGTTGAGCGCCGTGCGCTCGGTGCGCAGGCCCACGACCTTGCCGTCCTCGCCCAGCACCTCGACGGGCTGGTGCAGGAAGTGCAGGTGGATGCGCCGCGAGGCCGTGAGCTCCTCGGGCTCCTTGAGCGTCCAGTCCGTGAGGGTCTTGACGACCTGCTTGGTCTGGTTGCTCGAGTGGATCGCCGCCATCGAGCCCTCGTCGAACTCGAAGTCCTCGGGGTAGACGATCGTGTCGACGTCCGGGACGTGCCCGAGCTCGCGCAGCTCGAGCGGCGAGAACTTGGCCTGCGCGGGCCCGCGGCGCGCGAACACGTGCACGTCCGTCACCGGGCTGGTCTTGAGGATGTCGTAGACGTTGGCCGGGACCTCGGTCGGCAGCAGGTCGTCGGCGTGCTTGGCGAGGATCCGCGCGACGTCGAGCGCGACGTTGCCCGCGCCGAGGACCGCGACGTGCTGCGCCTCGAGCGGCCACGTGCGGGGCACGTCGGGGTGCCCGTCGTACCAGGACACGAAGTCGGCGGCGCCGTACGAGCCCTCGAGGTCGATGCCGGGGATGGGCAGCGCGGCGTCGCGGATCGAGCCGGTCGAGAAGATCACGGCGTCGTAGTAGGTGCGCAGGTCGTCGAGCTTGAGGTCGGTGCCGTAGTCGACGTTCGCGACGAGGCGGATGTCGCCGCGCTCGAGCACCTTGTGCAGCGCGACGATGATCTGCTTGATGCGCGGGTGGTCGGGCGCGACGCCGTAGCGCACGAGCCCGAACGGCGCGGGCAGGCGCTCGAACAGGTCGATGCTCACGTCGAGGTCCGTCTTGGACAGGATGTCCGCCGCGTAGATGCCGGCCGGACCGGCGCCGACGATCGCGACGCGCAGGGTCGGGGTGCTCACGGGACCAGGTTGCCTTCCGCTGTGGGGAGCCCTCGCACGACGGGGCGCCCTCCAGGGCCCCGGCGGCCGTGCGCCTCGCCGTCGGCGCGAGAGCGATGCCCCGCAAGTCTAGGACGTGAGGGCACCCTTGCTCGACGTCCACTCCACGATACGGACATCCCGCGATGCGGACGTGATGAGAACGACCGCTCGACGGCCCGCGTCGTACAGTCGCGACGTGGACGCACCCTCCCCCGGCCGCCGCGGCGGGCTCGCCGCCGGCGTCGGCGCGTACCTGCTGTGGGGCGCGCTGCCGCTGTACTTCCCGCTGCTCACCCCGTCCGGGCCGGTCGAGATCATCGCGCACCGCGTCGTGTGGTCGCTGCTGCTGTGCCTCGTGCTGCTGCGCGTCACCGGCACGTGGGCGGCGTTCGTCGCGATCCTCCGCGACCGGGGACTGGTCCTGCGCCTCACGCTCGCCGCCGTGCTGCTCGCCGTCAACTGGCTCGTGTTCGTGCACGGCGTGACCACCGGGCACGTCGTCGACGCCGCGCTCGGCTACTTCATCAACCCGCTCGTGACCATCGCGCTCGCCGTGCTCGTGCTCGGCGAACGGCTCCGGCCCGTGCAGTGGGCCGCCGTCGCGTGCGGCACGGCCGCCGTCGTCGTGCTCACGGTCGCCTACGGCCGCCTGCCGTGGATCGCGCTCGTGCTCGCCGGCAGCTTCGGCACCTACGGCCTCATCAAGTCCCGCGTGGGCCCGCGCGTCGCGGCCCTGCCGGGCCTCGCCGCCGAGACCGCCGTGCTGGCCCCCGTGGCCGTCGGCTACCTCGTCGTCCTGCACGTCGCCGGGCTCGGCACGGCCGCGCTCGACTGGCACGGTCTCGCCCTCGTCGGCACGGGCGTGCTCACCGCCGTCCCCCTGCTGCTGTTCAACTCCGCGGCGCGGCAGCTGCCGCTCGCCACCGTGGGGCTGCTGCAGTACCTCGCCCCGGTGCTCCAGCTCGCGATCGGCGTGCTCGTCGCGGGCGAGCGCATGCCACCCGCCCGCTGGTGGGGCTTCGGCCTCGTCTGGGTCGCGCTCGTGGTGCTCACGGTCGACGGGCTGCGCCACGCGCGCCGCCCCGCGGCCCGCGACACCCCCTCGGCCCGACGGCCTGACACCGCTCCCGACGCACCGCTCCCGACGCACGGCGGCCGCGGGCCGCGGCGCTGCCGCGTCAGTCGTCCTCGACCCGCACCTCGCGGTCGCCCAGGCGCACCGTCCACCCCGCGCGCACCACCGCCGGGGTGCCCGCCGGCAGCACGCGCGCGACGCCCGCGGGGTCGACCACGACGGTGCCGTTGGTCGACCCCCGGTCCGTCACCCAGAGCGCCGCACCGTCGCCCGCGTCCTCGTGCGGACCGAACTCGGCGTGCACGCGCGACAACGACCGCGCGGCGTCCTGCAGCGCGACCACGTGCAGGATGTCCTCGCCGTCCTCGGCGCGCGGCCCACGGCCCACGAGCCCGCGCCCCACGACCCGCACACGTTCCCCGGTGTCGAAGCTGAGCGCGAGCGTGCCCGTGCGACGTCGCAACGACTCCGGGTGCCGCACGCGCGTGTGCTCGAGCTCGGCCAGGTCCTCGTCGGTCGGTGCGACGACGGGCTCCCGCGGCGAGCGCGCCGCTGCGTCCCGCGCACCGTCGGTCCCGCCCGGCGTGGGCGGCGGCGGCAGCAGGTCGGCAGCGGACCGCTCCGCGCGCGGTGCGTGCGGCGCCACCTGCGGCGGCTCGACCAGGTCCGGCGCCGGCGCGGGCGGGCGCAGCGCCGGCGGCCCCACGGGGGCGGGGGCACCGGACCGCGGACGTCGCGCGGGGGCGGGGCGTACAGCGCGTCACCGGGCGGGACGACGGCCCGGCCGGGGACCTGCGCGGGAGCGCCCGCCGGGGCCGTCCGCACCGCGGCGGCGGCGCCGGCCGTGGCCGTCGCGCGCACGACGCGCGTGCCCGACGCCTTGTCGTGCCACCCCCGGCTCTGCGGGCCCTTGTCCCACGCCGCCGACGCCGCGACCACCCAGTTGCCGACGAGGCACACCGGCGTGCCGAGCGCCACGACGAGCTGCCGCACGAACGCGCGCGGCACGCCCGGGGCCGCGCCCGTCCGCTCGTCGACCGTGCGGACGCCGAGCAGCCGGGCGCCGAGCGTGGTGCCCCGCAGACCCTCGGCGACGATCTGGGCGACGCCGACCACGAGGCCGAGCGCCCACGCGAGCAGCGTGCCGTCGACGCCCGTGGCCAGCCCCAGCAGCACGCCCACGAGGCCCGCCACGAACGCGAGCGCGAGGTCGATCGCGTACGCACCGACGCGGCGCCCCACGGACGGCGGCACGTCGGCCGGGCGCGCGCCCCCCGAGGCGCGCGCGGCCGACCGCAGGTCGCGCGCCGCCGCCGCCTCGAGACGCGGCGAGGACGGCGCGGCAGCAGGGGCGCCGGGCCCCGGCGCGGCGGGGGTCGGCGGCGCGACGGGCGACGACGTCACGCGTGAGGCCGGCACGCCGGGTACCGACGGCGACGCGTCCGCGGCCGGCCCGGCGATCGGGTGCCCGGCGGACGACGCGGCCGCCCGGTCGTCGCCCGCGCGCGGGGCCGGCCACGCGGACGGCCGCGGAGCGTCCGCCGAGAGCGGGTCCGAGGAGACGGGGTCCGCGCCGCCGCGGGCGGCGGCACGGCGCCCCGAGAGCCCACCCACGGGGCGGGACGGGGTCTCCGGCGCGGCCTGCGCGTCCTCCTCGCCGGACGTGCGGGCGATGAGCGGCACGCGCGCGCCGCACACGGCGCACGCCGTCGCGTCGGGCGCGAGCGGCATGCCGCAGGACGCACAGCGGGGGGCCGAGGCGCGGGTGCTCACGGACGATCCTCCGGGGTCGGGTGAGGCGTCATCGTCCCACGTCAGGGCGGGTACGCGCGTCGGACGGGCGGGTGACGGCCACCGCGTCGACCACGACCACGGTCACGTTGTCCTGCGCGCCGGCGGCCAGCGCCTCGCGCACCAGCCGGTCGGCCGCCGCCTGCGGGTGACGCTCGGCACGCAGCACCGCCTGCACGCGCGCGTCCGGCAGCGCGTCGGTCAGCCCGTCCGAGCACACGACCATGCGGTCGCCCGGGCTGACGGGGAACATCCGCAGGTCCGGCTCGACGCGCGACGCACCGCCGCCCAGCACGCGCGTCACGACGTGCCGTCGCGGGTGGTGCGGCGCGTCCTCGACCGCGACCAGACCCTGGGCGACGAGCTCGGCGACCTCCGAGTGGTCGTGCGTGAGCTGCTCGAGGACGCCGCCGACCATGCGGTAGGTGCGCGAGTCGCCGACGTTGACCACGAGCCAGCACGGCACGCCCGCGTGCTCGGTGAGCACCACGCCGGACAGGGTCGTCCCCGGCCGCCGCTCCCCCTCGGCACGCAGCGCGCGCACCCGGCGGTGCGCCTCGCGCACGACACGCACCGCGTCGTCGAGGGACGGGTTCGTGCCGCCGAGCGAGCGCACGACGTCCACGGCGACGCTCGACGCGACCTCACCGGCCTCGTGCCCACCCATGCCGTCGGCGACGACGAACACCCCGTCGGAGGCCCACGCGGTGTCCTCGTTGCTGTCGCGCGCGGCCTGGTCGGTGGCGAGGGCGGACCGTAGCCGGACCCGGGTACCCATCACCACCGCCGCGTCACGACGCGCGGTCGACGAGCGCGTCCGCGAAGGCGACCAGCGCGTCCTTGACCGGCCCGGCCGGCAGCGGCGCGAGCTCGGTGACCGCCTGCCGCGCGAGCTCCACGGCCCGTCGACGCGTCTGCGCGACGACGTCGTGGTCGCGCAGCGCCGCGACCGCCGTGGCGAGGTCCGCGTCGTCCGTCAGGTCGCCGTCCAGCAGCGCGAGGACGTCGCGGTCCGCCGCGCCGGCCGACGCCGCCGCGACCCGCGACCGCAGCAGCAGCGCGGGCATCGTCGGGACCCGCTCGCGCAGGTCCGTGCCGGGGGTCTTGCCCGTCACGGTGCCGTCGGACGTGAGGTCGATGACGTCGTCGGCGAGCTGGAACGCCACGCCGATGGTCTCGCCGAACTGCGTGACCGTGCGCACCACCTCGGCGCTGCAGCCCCCGAACATCGCCCCGAAGCGGGCGGACGTGGCGATGAGCGACGCGGTCTTGTCGGAGAGCACCTGCAGGTAGTGCGCCACGGGGTCCTCGTCCGCACCGGGGCCCACGGTCTCGTGGAGCTGGCCGAGGCACAGCCGCTCGAAGGTCTGCGCCTGGATGCGCACGGCCTCCGGGCCCAGCCCGGACACGAGCGAGGACGCGCGGGCGAAGAGCAGGTCGCCGGTGAGGATCGCGACCGAGTTGCCCCAGACCTCGTGCGCGGCGGGTGCGCCGCGACGGACCGGGGCCGAGTCCATGACGTCGTCGTGGTACAGCGTCGCGAGGTGCGTCAGCTCGACCACGGCGGCGGCGTCGACCACCTCGCGGCGTGCGCCGTCGCCGAGCTCCGCGGTCAGCAGCGTGAGCAGCGGGCGCAGGCGCTTGCCGCCCGCGTTGACGAGGTGGCTCGACGCGTCGTGCGCGATCGGGTCGGCGTACGTGACGGCGCTGCGCAGCAGCTCCTCGACGAGACCGAGGCGCCCCGTCAGGCGCTCGGCGAGCGCGGCGTCGTGCAACGGGAGGGCGAGAGCGGTCGTCACGGGACGAACCTATCCGCACCCTGGCGCGGTCGCGGAACCGGGAGCGCTCGGTGTCCGATCGCTCCCGGTTCGCGCAGCCACGACACGGACGTCACGGCAGCAGGACCGCCACCGAGGCGATGGCGTCCAGGACCGGCGACGGGGCGACGCCGAGCAGCACCGTGAGGACGGCGCACACCGCGACGGCGACGACCGTGAGTCCCTCGCCGGCCGCGACCGTCGTGGTCGCGCGCTCGGGCGCAGACGTGGCCACGGCGACGCCGGTCGCGGCGGCCTGGGTCCCCCCGTCCGCGACGTCGTCGGACGCGACCGCACCGACCGCGGGGGTCGGACCGGCCGGCGCGTCGTCGGCCGCGTCGTGCGGCGAGGTGAAGAACATCAGCACGATGATGCGGACGTAGAAGAACGCCGCGGCGGCCGAGGCCAGCACGCCGACGAGCGCGAGCTGCCAGGCGCCGCCCTCGACGGCCGCCGAGAAGACGGCGAACTTGCCGACGAACCCGGCCGTGAGCGGGATCCCCGCGAACGACAGCAGGAAGAGCGTGAACGTCACGGCCACGACGGGGTGCGTGCGGCCGAGCCCCGCCCACTGCGGCAGGCGCGTGGCCTCGCCCAGCAGCGTGGTCGTGCCGTCCTCCCCCGGTCCCTGCTCGCGCACGAGCGACACGAGCCCGAAGGCGCCGACGGTCGCCGCGCCGTAGGCCAGCAGGTAGAACAGCACGGCCGTCAGACCGGCGTCGTCGAGCGCGACGACGCCCGTGAGCACGAAACCGGCGTGCGCGATCGACGAGTACGCGAGCAGCCGCTTGACGTCGGTCTGGACGAGGGCGGCGACCGTGCCGACGACCATCGTGAGGATCGCGACGACCCACAGCACGACGCCGAGGTCCCACGCCATGCCCGGGAGCATGCCGTACACGACGCGCAGCAGCGCGCCGAACGCGGCGACCTTGGTGCACGCGGCCATGAAGCCCGTGACGGGGGTCGGGGCGCCCTGGTAGACGTCGGGCGTCCACATGTGGAACGGCACGGCGCCGACCTTGAAGAACAGGCCCGCGAGCAGCATGAGCGCGCCGACGACCAGCAGCCCCTCCATGCCGTTGGGCGTGGCCGTCGCGGCGGCGATGTCCGCGAACCGCAGCGAGCCGGAGTACCCGTACAGCAGGCCGATGCCGAACAGCATGATCGCCGAGACGAACGCGCCGAGCAGGAAGTACTTCATCGACGCCTCCTGCGACAGCAGGCGCCGGCGGCGGGCCATGCCCGACAGCAGGTACAGCGGCAGCGAGAGCACCTCGAGCGCCACGAACAGCGTCAGCAGGTCGGTCGTCGCGGGGAAGACCATCATGCCGCCGGTCGCGAACAGCAGGAGCGGGAAGACCTCCGTCTGGCGCAGCCCGCGGCGGCGCGCGAGCTCCTCGTAGTCCGAGCCGGGCACGGCAGCGGCCGCGGGGGCGAACGCGTCCTCGCCGCCCGTGACGCGGTCGGCGACGACGAGCGTGGACAGCAGCGCGAGCAGCGCGATCGTCGCCTGCAGCACCAGCGTGGGCCCGTCGACCACGAGCGAGCCGCCGAGCACGTCGGTGCCGCCCGTCCGCTCGGTGTCGGACCACAGCGCGGCGATCGCGACGATCGACCCTGCCAGCGCCGCGAGCGTGAGCGTGAGCTGCACGGCGCGGCGGTGCGCGGCGGGCACGAACGCCTCGACGAGCACGCCGACCACGGCAGTCAGCAGCACGACCATCACGGGGACCATCGGTCCCCACGCGATCTCGGGGACGGTGAAGCCGCTCACTGGTCGCTCCCTTCGGCACCGGCGGTGGCGATCGACACGGTCGGCGCGACGTCGTCGACGCCGACCTGCTCGAGGCTCACGTGCGCGGGTGGCCGCACGAGGTCGAGCGCGGGGCCGGGCAGGAACCCGAGCACGAGCATGAGCGCGACGAGCGGGCCGATCACCCAGCGCTCGCGCGCGCCGAGGTCGGGCGTGCTCGCGAGCTCGGGGCGGACGGGGCCCGTGAACACGCGCTGGTACAGCCACAGCACGTACAGCGCGGCGAGCACGACGCCGAAGGTCGCGGCCACCGCGACGCCCGGGTGCCGCGCGAACGTGCCGACGATCACGAGGAACTCGCTCACGAACGTCGACAGGCCGGGCAGCGACAGCGCGGAGAGGCCGACCACGAGGAACAGGCCGGCCATCACGGGCACGACCTTCTGCAGCCCGCCGAAGTCGCCGATCTGCTGCGACCCGCGGCGCGCCGCGAGGAAGCCCACGAGGAGGAACAGCCCACCGGTCGAGAGCCCGTGGTTGACCATGTAGAACGACGAGCCGGCGATCGACGTCGACGTGAACGCGAAGATCCCCAGGACGATGAACCCGAAGTGCGACACCGACGTGTACGCCACGAGCCGCATCATGTCCTTCTGCCCGATGGCGAGCAGCGCCCCGTAGAGCACCGAGACCACCGCGAGCACGACGATCACGGGCGCGGCCCAGCGCGACGCGTTCGGGAACAGCGGCAGGCAGAGCGTCAGCATCCCGAACGTGCCGACCTTGTCGAGCACGCCGACCAGCAGCGTCGAGGTGCCGGCCGGCGCCTGCTGCGCCGCGTCGGGCAGCCACGTGTGCACCGGGAACATCGGCGCCTTGATGGCGAACGCCAGGAAGAACGACAGGAACAGCCACTTCTCGACCGTGGGGTCGAGCGCCGTGCCGACGAGGTTCTCGGTGAGGAAGCCCTCCGGCCCGCCCGGTCCCTGCAGGTACAGCGCGATGACGCCGACCAGCATGACGAGGCCGCCGGCGAGCGAGTACAGCAGGAACTTCACCGCCGCGTAGCGCCGCTGGGCGCCGCCGAACGCGCCGATCATGAAGTAGACCGGGATGAGCATCGCCTCGAAGACGACGTAGAACAGGAACACGTCGCGCGCCGCGAACACCAGGACGATGAACGCCTCGAGCAGCAGCACGAGCGCCAGGTAGTGGCGCAGCCGGTCCGTGGGCCCGTCGACCGAGCCCTGCTCGCGCCAGGCGGCGAGCACGACCAGCGGCACCAGGACCACCGACATCGCGATGAGCGCGAGCCCCACGCCGTCGACGCCGAGCGCCCACGAGACCCCGAGCGCCGGGATCCACGGGTACGTCTCGACGAGCTGGTGGGTCGCGGCGTCCGCGACGTCGAACGCCGAGAACGCGGCGACGACCAGCGCGACCTGCGCGAGGGCGAACCCGAGCGCGACGGCGCGGGTGTGGCGACGGGCGCCGGTGGGCAGGACCCACAGCGCGACCGCGCCGAGCAGCGGCAGCACCACCAGGGCGCTGAGCCAGGGGAAGTCCGACATCAGTTCTCGCTCTCCTCCGACTCGATCAGCCGCGTACGGCCAGGACGACGACCGCGAGCACGACCACGCCGACGACCATCACCGCGGCGTACGAACGGGCGAAGCCGTTCTGCGCGCGGCGCACGAGGTCGCCGATCCCGACGGTCACGCGCGCCAGACCGGTGACGGCGCCGTCGACGACGGCCTTGTCCCCGTAGACCAGCGACCGCGTGAGGTACTGCCCGGGCTCGACCAGCACCGCGTCGTTGACCGCGTCCTGGTAGAGGTCGACGCGCGCGGCGCGCGTGAGCACCGTGCCGACGGGCGGCACGACCGGGACGGTGGACACCGCGTACCGGCGCCACGCGAGGCCGAGGCCCAGGGCGACGGCGATGAGCGTGAGGCCGATGAGCACGGGCACGCCCAGCACGGGCTCCGCGTGCTCGGCGTGGCCCACCGACGGCTCGAGCCACGTGACGAACCCGACGGCCTGCAGCAGCCAGCCGAGCGCGACGGAGCCGACCGCGAGCACGGCCATGGGCACCCACATGAGGGCGGGCGACTCGTGCGGGTGCTGCTCCTTGCCCTCGCGCGTGGTGCTCCAGCGCTTCTGCCCCTCGAACGTCATGAAGAACAGGCGGGACATGTAGAAGGCCGTGATGCCGGCGCCCAGCAGCGCGACGGTGCCGAACACCCACGCGCGCCACGGCTGGCCGTCGACGGGCACGAACGCGGCCTCGATGATCTTGTCCTTGCTGAAGAACCCGGCGAACGGCGGGATGCCGAGGATCGCGAGCCAGCCGGCCATGAACGTGAAGTACGTGATCTTCATGTACCGGCCCAGCCCGCCGAAGCGGCGCATGTCGACCTGGTCGTCCATGCCGTGCATGACCGACCCGGCGCCGAGGAACATGCCGGCCTTGAAGAAGCCGTGCGTGACCAGGTGGAAGATCGCGAACGCGTACCCGATGGGCCCCAGGCCCGCGGCCAGCACCATGTAGCCGATCTGGGACATGGTCGACGCGGCCAGCGCCTTCTTGATGTCGTCCTTCGCGCAGCCGACGACCGCCCCGAACAGCAGCGTGATCGCCCCGATGATCGCGACGACGAGCTGCGCGGTGGGCGCACCGGCGTAGATCACGCCCGAGCGCACGATGAGGTAGACGCCCGCGGTGACCATGGTCGCGGCGTGGATGAGCGCGGAGACCGGCGTCGGGCCCGCCATCGCGTCGCCCAGCCAGGACTGCAGCGGGAACTGCGCCGACTTGCCGCACGCCGCGACGAGCAGCGCGATGCCGATCAGCGTGAGCGTCGACTCCGAGGTCTGCGCGACGTTCGCGTGCACGGTCGAGAAGTCCAGGCTGCCGAAGGTCGCGAACATCAGGCCCATGGCGACCAGCAGCCCGACGTCGCCGACGCGGTTGGCGACGAAGGCCTTCTTGGCGGCGACCGCGTAGGGCGTGTGATGGTTCCAGAAGCCGATGAGCAGGTAGGACGCGAGGCCCACGCCCTCCCAGCCGACGAACAGCAGCACGTACGAGTCCGCGAGGACCAGCAGCAGCATCGCCGCGACGAACAGGTTGAGGTACGCGAAGAACCGGCGCCGCGCGGCGTCGTGCTCCATGTACGCCACGGAGTAGACGTGGATGAGCGTGCCGACGAACGTCACGAGCAGCACGAACGTGAGCGACAGCGGGTCGACCCGCAGCCCGGCGTCGATGCTCAGGGCGCCCGCGTCGAGCCACGTGCCGAGGTGCACGTCGTGCACGCGCTGCTCGGCCGGCAGGCCGAGCATGCCCAGCAGCAGCACGAGGCCCACGACGAACGACCCGGCCGAGGCCAGCACGCCGAGCCAGTGGCCCCAGCGGTCGGAGCGGCGCCCGAGCAGCAGCAGGACCGCGGCCGAGAGCAGCGGCAGCGCGACCAGCAGCACGGCGGCGTCGGCGCCGGGCCAGTCGGCGGCCACGACGGGCTCGACGGCCGGCACGACGGCAGGGGCCGTCAAGGAGATCAGGGTGTGCACGTCGGAGCCCCTCAGCTCTTCAGCAGGTTGACGTCGTCGACCGACGCCGAGCGTCTGGTCCGGAAGATGGTGACGATGATCGCCAGCCCGACGACCACCTCGGCGGCCGCGACGACCATGACGAAGAACGCGAGCACCTGGCCGGACAGGTTGCCGTGCATGCGCGAGAACGTCACGAGGAGCAGGTTCGTCGAGTTGAGCATGAGCTCGACGCCCATGAACACGATGATCGCGTTGCGCCGCAGCAGGACCGTCGTGGCGCCGATCGCGAACAGGATCGCGGCCAGCACCAGGTAGTGGGTGAGGCTCACCGGGCCCCCTCCTCGTCGTCGGTCTCGGTGGCGTCGGTGCCGGGGGTGCCCGGGGTCGGTGCGGTCCGGCCGTGCGGGTCGTCGACGTCGCGGTTGGACGTGAACGTCCCGGCGCCGGACGCCCAGCCGCCCGCGAGCACGCGGTCGATCCGCGCGGCGTACTCGCGCGCGTCGGCCTCCTGGCCGCGCACGCGCAGCACGCGCGGCACCGAGGCCTCGATCGGGCGGCCCTCGGGGTCGAGCGCGGGCACGTCGAGCGCGTTGTGCCGCGCGTACACGCCGGGGGCGGGCAGCGACACGGGGTAGCCGCCCTCGCGCAGGCGACGCTCGGCGCGCTCGCGCTGGCCGACCTTGCGCGTCAGCCGCTGGCGGTGCGTCAGCACCAGGGCGCCGAGCGCCGCGGTGACGAGCAGCGCGCCGACGACCTCCATCGCGAACACGTGCTGGCCGAAGATCACGTGCGCGATCGCCGTCGGGTTGGAGCCGTCGTTGACCTCGGTGATGCCGACCGGCGCGCCGTAGGTGGCGCGCCCCACGACGCCCGCGAGCACGACCGCGAGCCCGAGCCCGGCGAGTGCGCCGATCCAGCGCTGGCCGCGGATCGTCTCGACGAGCGAGTCGGAGCGGTCGACGCCCACGAGCATGAGCACGAAGAGGAACAGCATCATGACGGCGCCGGTGTAGACGACGACCTGCACGACGCCCAGGAACTCGGCGCCCTGCGCGACGTACAGGAACGCGAGCGAGATCATGACCAGCACGATCGCGAGGGCCGCGTGCACGGCCTTGCGGGCGAACAGCAGGCCGAGCGCCGCGAGCACCATGATCGGGCCGAGCACCCAGAACAGGACGGCCTCGGCCGTGCTGGTCTGACCGGACTCGGTCAGGGCGCCGGCGGCCGCCGGCAGCACCGTGAGGACGTGGCTCACCGGGCACCCCCCTGGCGGTGCGCGCCCGCCGTGATCTCCCGCTGCGCGAGGCGCGTGGCCCCGAGGTCCGGCACGACCGCGCCCTTGGCACGGTTCTCCGGCAGCGTGGGGTCGTCGGGGCGGTGCTCGGCGACCCACGCGACCTGCTCGTCGGTGGTGCCGGTGACCTCGCCCCGGTAGTACTCGGTGTCGGTCGTGCCCTCGACCATGGGGTGCGGCGTGGACAGCTGCCCCTCGCGCAGGGGCGCGAGCAGGTCCTGCTTCTCCCAGATCATGCCCGGCCGGGTGGGGCCCGCGAGCTCGTACTCGTTGGTCATCGTGAGCGCCCGCGTGGGGCACGCCTCGATGCACAGGCCGCAGAAGATGCAGCGCAGGTAGTTGATCTGGTAGACGCGGCCGTACCGCTCGCCGGGCGAGAACTGCTGCTCGGGCGTGTTGTCGGCGCCCTCGACGTAGATCGCGTCCGCGGGGCACGCCCACGCGCACAGCTCGCAGCCGATGCACTTCTCGAGGCCGTCGGCGTACCGGTTGAGCTGGTGCCGGCCGTGGTAGCGCGGCTTGGTGGGGACGCGCTCGCGCGGGTACTGCTCCGTGACCGTGGGCCGGAACATGTTGGAGAACGTCACGCCGAACCCGGCGACGGGCGCCAGCAGCTCGCCGAGGCCCGACCGCTTCTCGATGAGCGAGCGGTACCCCTCGGCGGCCGGGCGGTCGACCTCGCCGCCCGTGCGTCCGGTGCGCTGCACCTGGCCGCCCGACGACGCGGGCGTCGCGCCCGGGCGGGCCTTCTTCTTGCGCTGCTCAGCCACCGCGCACCTCCAGCGGGGTCTCGGGTCCGGACGGGTCGCCCGCGTCGGTCGCGGTCGCGGCGAGGCGACGCTGCGCGCGCGGCGAGGGCGGGAGCACCTGCCCCGGCAGGGGCGGGACGGGGTAGCCGTCCGCGAAGGGGTCGATCTCCTGCGGTCCGGTCGGGCCGGGCTCGGGCGCGGGCTTCTTCTCCGGCACCAGGAACGACACGACGAGGCCGACGAGCACGAGGCCCGCGAGCACGAACAGCAGCGTGCGCAGGTCGACGTCCCACAGCTGGCGCGCGGCCTGCACGAGCGAGACGCACACGACCCACGCGAGCGCGGCCGGGATGAGGACCTTCCAGCCGATCTTCATGAACTGGTCGTAGCGGAACCGCAGGACCGACCCGCGGATCCACACGAACAGGAACATGAACATCCAGACCTTGGCGACGAACCACAGGACCGGCCACCAGCCGGTGTTGAACATGCCGTCGTTGATCGCCGAGAGCGGCCACGGGGCGCGCCAGCCGCCGAAGAACAGCGTGGTCGCGACCGCCGAGACGTTGAGCATGTTGATGTACTCGGCGAGGAAGAACCACGCGAACTTCATCGACGAGTACTCGGTGGTGTAGCCGCCGACGAGCTCGCCCTCGGCCTCGGGGAGGTCGAACGGCAGACGGTTCGTCTCGCCGACCATCGAGATGACGTAGATGACGAACGCGGGCAGCAGCGGCAGGAACCACCACACCGAGGTCTGGGAGTCGACGATCTGCGACGTCGACATCGAGCCCGCCATGATGAAGACCGACACGAGGGACAGGCCCATCGCGAGCTCGTAGCTGATGACCTGCGCGGTCGAGCGCACGCCGCCGAGCAGCGGGTACGTCGAGTTGGAGGACCAGCCGCCGAGCACGATGCCGTACACGCCGACCGACGCGCACGCGAGGATGTACAGCACCGCGACCGGGAAGTCGGTGAGCTGCAGCGGCGTCACGACGCCGAAGATGCTCACCTCGGGCCCGAACGGGATGACCGCGTACACGAGCAGCGAGCACAGCACCGCGATCATCGGCGCGAGGATGTAGACGAGCTTGTCGGCCGCCTTGACGGTGATGTCCTCCTTGACCAGGAGCTTCATCGCGTCGGCGAGCGACTGCAGCAGGCCGAACGGGCCGTGCACGTTCGGGCCGGGCCGCAGCTGCATGATGCCGACCACGCGCCGCTCGAACCAGATCGCGATGAGCACGCTGGTCAGCAGGAACACGATGATCGCGACGGCCTTGAGCAGCCACACCCAGAAGACGTCGTTGCTGAAGTCGGCGACGACGGGCGCGACGGCGCCGTCCCCGACCGCGCTCGGCAGCGCGGTCAGCGCCGCGGGCAGCACGCTCATGCCTGCTCCTCCTCGTCCGCGCGGACGCCGGCGACCGCGTCGGCGGCGTCGCCGCTCACCGGGCCCGTCGCGCCGTCCACGACCAGGGGTGCGTCCGACGCCCCCGCGCGCTCGAGGCGCACGACCGTGCCGGCGACCGCGCCGAGCACGTCGCGGACCGCCGCGCCGCGCGGGTTGGTCGGCAGCCACACCACGTGGTCCGCCATGTCGGTGACCTGCACGGGCACGGTGACGGTGCCGCGGTCGGTCGAGACGGCGACGTCGTCGCCGTCCGCGAGGCCCGCGGCCTGCGCGGTCGCGGGCGACACGCGCGCGACGGTCCGCTTGGCGGTGCCGGCGAGGTACTGCTCGCCGTCCTGCAGGCGGCCCGCGTCGAGCAGCTGGTGCCACGTCGCGAGCACGGCATGACCCGGCGGCACCGCGGGAGGCTCGGCCGGGGCCGTCGCGGGCGCGTCGCCGCGCGCGCCGGCCCAGCCGCCGAGGCGGTCGAGCTCGTCGTGCACGGCCGTGAGCGTCTGCAGCCCGAGGTCGACGCCGAGCGCGTCGGCCAGGCGGTCGAGCACCCGGTGGTCGGCGAGCTGCGTCGTCGTGAGCGCCTGCGGGAAGGGTCGCGGGCGGCCCTCCCACGTGACGAACGTGCCGGGCTTCTCGACCGGCGGTGCGACGGGCAGCACGACGTCGGCGCGGTCGGTGACCTCGCTGCGCCGCACCTCGAGCGACACGACGAACGGCACCGTGTCGAGCGCGGCGCGCGCGAGCACGGGGTCCGCGTGGTCGGCCGGGTCGACGCCGCCCACGACGAGCGCGCCCAGGCGCCCCTCGGCGGCGGCGGCGAGGATCTCGTCCGCGCTGCGGCCGGGCGCGGCGGGCAGCTCGTCGACGCCCCACGTCGCGGCGATGTCGGCGCGTGCGGCCGCGTCGGCGACCGGGCGGCCGCCGGGCAGCAGGGTCGGCAGCGTGCCGGCCTCGATCGCGCCGCGCTCGCCCGCGCGGCGCGGGACCCAGGCGACGCGCGCACCGGTGCGCTCGGCGAGCCGCAGCACCGCCGTGAGCGTGCCGGGGACGGTCGCGGCGCGCTCGCCGACGACGATCACGGCGCCCTCGGCGGCCAGCGCGTCGGCGGTCGCGCCGAGCACGTCGTCCGCACCCGTCGCGATCGCGTCGAGCACCTCGGGCTCGGTGCCGGGCGCGGCCGCGAGGAGCGTGCCGTCCAGCCGCTCGAGGCCGCGGCTCGCGAGGGCCGCGACCGAGAACACGCGCGTGCGGCCCGCGACCACGGAGCCGCGCAGCCGCAGGAAGACGATGCCGCCCTCCTCCTCGGGCTCGTACGCGACGCACAGCACGGCGGGCGCGGCGACGAGGTCGCCGAACGTCACCTGCAGCGTGCGCCCCGCGACGTGGTGCGCGAGGAACGCGGTCTCCTCGGCCGAGTGCGGCCGGGCGCGGTGGTCGACGTCGTTGGTGCCGAGCGCGACGCGCGCGAGCTTGCCGTACGCGTACGCGTCCTCGAGCGTGAGCCGGCCGCCGGGCAGCACGCCCACGCCCGCTCCCGCGATCGCGGCCCGCAGGCCCTCGGCCGCCGTGTCGAGCGCCTCGACCCACGAGCACGGCTCGAGCTCGCCACGCGTGCCGTCCGCGTCGCGGCGCCGCACCATCGGGGTGGTGACGCGGTCGGGCGCCGACTGCCAGTGGAAGCCGAAGCGGTCCTTGTCGGTGATCCACTCCTGGTTGACGACCGGGTCGTCGCCCGCGAGGCGGCGCAGCACGACGCCGCGCCGGTGGTCGACGCGGATGGCCGAGCCGTTCGCGTCGTGCTCGGCGACGCCCGGCGTCGAGACCAGGTCGAACGGGCGCGCGCGGAACCGGTACGCGGCCGACGTGAGCGCGCCCACGGGGCAGATCTGCACGGTGTTGCCGGAGAAGTACGACGCGAACGGGCGCCCGCTGGTGTCGACCGTCGACGCGCCGACCGGCGCGTCGCCCGCGAACCCGAGCACCTGCGTGTCGAACGTGCCGATCTGCTGCTGCGCGCCGCGCTTCTGCAGGTCGATCCACACGTCGCCCGCGATCTCCTCGGAGAACCGCGTGCAGCGCTGGCACAGCACGCACCGCTCACGGTCGAGCAGGATCTGCGTCGACACCGCGATCGGCTTGGGGAACGTGCGCTTGACGTCGACGAACCGCGTCGCCGCCCGGCCGTTGCTCATGGCCTGGTTCTGCAGCGGGCACTCGCCGCCCTTGTCGCAGACCGGGCAGTCGAGCGGGTGGTTGATGAGCAGCAGCTCCATGACGCCGTGCTGGGCCTTGTCGGCCTCGGGCGACGTGTGCTGCGTCTTGACCTGCATGCCGGGCGTCGCCTCGAGCGTGCAGGACGCCTGCGGCTTGGGCATCTTCGCGACGTTGCCGTCGCGGCCGGGCGCCCACACCTCGACGAGGCACTGCCGGCACGCGCCCGCGGGTGCGAGCAGCGGGTGGTCGCAGAACCGCGGGATCTGGATGCCGAGCTGCTCGGCGGCGCGGATGACGAGCGTGCCCTTGGGCACGGTCGTCTCGATGCCGTCGACCGTGAACGTCACGGTCGCCTCCGGCTCGGGCGCGGTGACCGGCGGCGCGGCCGGCACGAGCGGCGTGCCCGAGGTGTTCCTCGGGGTCGTGATCGTCATGCGTGCACCCCCGCGAGCTGCGTGCGACGACGCGGCGTGTAGTCGAAGAGCGCGCTGCGCTCGGGCGGGAACAGGACGTCGGCGGGCGTGTGCGTGCCCGCCTCGAACTCCTCCCGGAAGTACTTGATCGCGCTCGTCACGGGGCTCGTCGCCCCGTCGCCGAGCGCGCAGAACGCGCGGCCCAGGATGTTGTCGCACAGGTCGAGCAGCAGGTCGATGTCGGCGCTCGTGCCCTGACCGGCCTCGAGGCGCGCCATGATCTGCGCGAGCCAGAACGTGCCCTCGCGGCAGGGCGTGCACTTGCCGCACGACTCGTGCTTGTAGAACTGGATCCAGCGCGACACCGCGCGGACCACCGACGTCGTCTCGTCGAAGATCTGCAGCGCGCGCGTGCCGAGCATCGACCCCGCCTTGCCGACCGACTCGTAGTCGAGCGGCACGTCGAGGTGCTCGGCGGTGAAGATCGGCGTCGACGACCCGCCGGGCGTCCAGAACTTCAGCTCGTGGCCCTCGCGGACCCCGCCGGCCATGTCGAGCAGCTCGCGCAGCGTGATGCCCAGCGGCGCCTCGTACTGGCCGGGGCGCGTCACGTGCCCCGACAGCGAGAAGATGCCGTGGCCCGCCGAGCGCTCGGTGCCCATCGACGTGAACCACTCGGCACCGCCGCGCAGGATGCCCGGCACCGACGCGATCGACTCGACGTTGTTCACGACCGTGGGGCGCGCGTACAGGCCCGCGACCGCGGGGAACGGCGGCTTGAGCCGCGGCTGGCCGCGCAGGCCCTCGAGCGAGTCGAGCAGCGCCGTCTCCTCGCCGCAGATGTACGCGCCGGCGCCCGCGTGCACCGTGATCTCGAGGTCGAAGCCCGACCCGAGGATGTCGGTGCCGACGTACCCGGCCTCGCGCGCCTCGCGCACGGCCTCCAGGAGGCGGCGGTAGACGTGCACGACCTCGCCGCGCAGGTAGATGAACGCGTGGTGGCAGCCGATCGCGTAGGACGTGATGATCACGCCCTCGATGAGCTCCTGCGGGCTCGCCATCATGAGCGGGATGTCCTTGCAGGTGCCCGGCTCGGACTCGTCGGCGTTGACGACGAGGTAGCGGGGGCCGCCGTCGGGCGCGGGCAGGAAGCCCCACTTCATGCCCGTCGGGAAGCCGGCGCCGCCACGACCGCGCAGGCCCGAGTCCTTGACCGTCGTCACGACGTCGGCCGCGGGCATGCCGAGCGCGCGCCGCAGGCCGCGGTAGCCGCCGTCGGCCTCGTAGCGCGCGAGCTTCCACGACCGGTCCGCGTCCCAGTGCGCGGACAGCACGGGGGTCAGGGTCGTCATCACGACTCCTTCGCGTCGTCGGACTTCTGCTTGCGCTGCTCGCCCGTGGGCGAGGTGTCGGCCGGGGTCGTCGGCGCGTGCTGCGCGCTCGACTGCTCCTCGCCGACCTCGGGCGCGCCGTCGTCGACCTGCGCGGCCGTCGCGGCGGCCCGCTCGTCGGCGTCGAACGACGGGGCCGTCCAGCCGCGCTCCTTGGCGAGCGCCGTGCCGCGCAGCGTGGCCTCCCCCGCGCCCACGCCCTCGTCGGCGCGGCCGTCGGGGAACCCCGCGAGCACGCGGCTGATCTCCTTGAACGTGCCGACCTGCGACGCTCCGCGCGTGGGCGCCACCGCCTCGCCCGCGACCAGCCTGTCGACGACCTCGACCGCCGAGGCGGGCGTCTGCTCGTCGAAGAACTCCCAGTTGACCATCATGACCGGCGCGTAGTCGCAGGCCGCGTTGCACTCGATGCGCTCGAGCGTGATCGCGCCGTCGGGGGTCGTCTCGTCGTGCCCGACCCCGAGGTGCTCGCTGAGCTCCTCCCAGATCGCGTCGCCGCCCATGACCCCGCACAGCGTGTTGGTGCACACGCCCACCGTGTACGTGCCGTTGGGGTGCCGCTTGTACTGCGTGTAGAACGTCGCGACGGCCGACACCTCGGCGGTCGTCAGGCCCAGGTGCGCCGCGCAGAACGCGATGCCGCGCGGGCTGACGTAGCCGTCCTCGGACTGCACCAGGTGCAGCATCGGCAGCAGGGCCGAGCGGGCCTGCGGGTACCGCGCGACGATCTCGTCGGCGTCGCGCGTCAGGCGCGCGCGCGTCTCGTCGTCGTAGCCGGTGGCGTGCCGCTCGCCGGGCACGCGACCGTGCCCGTGCGGCGCGGCCGCGTCTGCGTGCTCGACGGACATCAGCGGTCCACCCCTCCCAGCACCGGGTCGATCGACGCCACGGCGACGACCACGTCGGCGATCTGCCCGCCCTCGCACATCATGGAGACGGCCTGCAGGTTGTTGAACGACGGGTCGCGGAAGTGCGCCCGGTACGGCTTGGTGCCGCCGTCGGACACCAGGTGCACGCCCAGCTCGCCGCGCGGGTGCTCGACGGTCTGGAACACCTGGCCCGCGGGGACGCGGAAGCCCTCGGTGACCAGCTTGAAGTGGTGGATCAGGGACTCCATGGAGGTGCCCATGATCTCCTTGATGTGGTCGAGCGAGTTGCCCATGCCGTCGGTGCCGATCGCGAGCTGCGCGGGCCACGCGACCTTCTTGTCGGCCACCATGACCGGGCCGGGCTTCGCGAGCCGCTCGAGGCACTGCTCGACGATCCGCATCGACTGGTAGCACTCCTCGACGCGCAGCAGCAGCCGGCTCCACGCGTCGGCGCCGTCGTTGACGGGCACGTCGAAGTCGTACGTCTCGTAGCCGCTGTACGGGTTCGCCTTGCGCACGTCGTACGGCAGGCCGGTCGAGCGCAGGATCGGACCCGTGACGCCCAGGGCCATGCAGCCCGCGAGGCTCAGCGTGCCGACGTCCTTCATGCGCGCGTGCAGGATCGGGTTGGCCAGCATGAGGTCCTCGAGCTGGCGCAGGTAGCCCCGCACCTTGCCGAGCGCCTCGCGGACCGCGTCGATCGAGCCAGGGGGCACGTCCTGCGCGACGCCGCCGGGGCGGATGTACGCGTGGTTCATGCGCAGGCCGGAGATCATCTCGAAGATCTTGAGGATCTCCTCGCGGGCCGTGAAGCCGATGATCATGATCGTCGTGGCGCCGAGCTCGTTGCCGCCCGTGGCCAGGAAGACCAGGTGCGACGAGATGCGGTTGAGCTCCATCATCAGCACGCGGATGACGTTCGCGCGCTCGGGCACGTCGTCGGTGATGCCGAGGAGCTTCTCGACCGCGAGGCAGTACGCGGCCTCCTGGAACAGCGGCGCGACGTAGTCCATGCGGGTGCAGAACGTCACGCCCTGGGTCCAGGTGCGGAACTCCATGTTCTTCTCGATGCCCGTGTGGAGGTAGCCGATGCCGGCCCGGGCCTCGGTGACGGTCTCGCCGTCGATCTCGAGCATGAGGCGCAGCACGCCGTGCGTCGACGGGTGCTGGGGACCCATGTTGACGACGATGCGCTCCTCGCCGAGGCGAGCGGCCTCCTCGGCGATCTGCGACCAGTCGCCGCCGGACGCCTCGAACGAGGGCACGCCCTCGGTCTGGTCCTGCGGGACGCTGCGGGTCGCGTGGGGGGTGTGCGACGTGGGGGCGGTCATCAGCTGTACGACCTCCGCTGGTCCGGGGGCGGCACGGTCGCGCCCTTGTACTCGACCGGGATGCCCCCGAGGGGGTAGTCCTTGCGCTGCGGGTGGCCCGGCCAGTCGTCGGGCATCTGGATGCGCGCGAGGCCGGGGTGCCCGTCGAACACGATCCCGAAGAAGTCCCAGGTCTCGCGCTCGTGCCAGTCGTTGGCGGGGTAGACCCCCGTGGTCGACGGGATGTGCGGGTCGGCCTCGGGCGCCGCGACCTCGAGCCGCAGCCGGCGCCCGTGCGTCACCGAGACGACGTGGTAGACGGCGTGCAGCTCGCGGCCCGCGTCGTGCGGGAAGTGCACGCCCGAGACCCCGAGCGACAGCTCGAAGCGCAGGTCGGGGTCGTCGCGCAGCGCGCGTGCGACCTCGACGAGGTGCGCGCGGGCCACGACGAGCGTGAGCTCGCCGCGGTCGACGACCACGGCCTCGACCGCGTTGGCGTACCCCGTGCCGGACTCGTCGAGCAGCTCGGTCAGGACGTCGACGACCTCGTCGAACCAGCCGCCGTAGGGGCGCTCGCTCGGACCGGGCATCGCGACCGTGCGCACGAGGCCGCCGTAGCCGGACGTGTCGCCCGTGCCGTGCGCGCCGAACATGCCGGTGCGCACGTCGACCACCTCGAGCGGCGTGCGTGCGCCGGCGTCCGCCGGCAGGTTCTGCGACCCGGCCTCGAGGGCCGCCGCGCTCGTGCGCTGCGCACCCACGGGTG
Source organism: Cellulomonas sp. FA1 (assembly GCF_000986825.1). Classification (NCBI taxonomy): domain Bacteria; kingdom Bacillati; phylum Actinomycetota; class Actinomycetes; order Micrococcales; family Cellulomonadaceae; genus Cellulomonas; species Cellulomonas sp. FA1. The sequence goes on from NZ_LBMY01000001.1 coordinate 1,927,158, forward strand.
CGCTCTCGCCCGGCTTCACGGCGGCCGACGCGTCGGCCTTCTCGCCCGCGGGCGTCGTCCTCTTCTCGTCGGTCATCGCAGCAGCCCCGTCATGTGCGACGTCGGCGTGGCGGCCATCGCGGCCTCCTGCGCCTTGCGCGCGGCCTCGGCCCGGTTGACGCCCAGCGGCTGGTCCTGGATCTGCTGGTGCAGCGCGAGGATCGCGTGCAGCAGCATCTCGGGCCGCGGCGGGCAGCCGGGCAGGTAGATGTCGACCGGCACGACGTGGTCGACGCCCTGCACGATCGCGTAGTTGTTGAACATGCCGCCGGACGACGCGCACACGCCCATCGACAGGACCCACTTGGGCCCCGGCATCTGGTCGTAGACCTGCCGCACGATCGGCGCCATCTTCTGGCTCACGCGCCCGGCCACGATCATGAGGTCCGCCTGGCGCGGCGACGCGCGGAAGACCTCCATGCCGATGCGCGAGATGTCGTAGCGGCTCGTGCCCGCGGCCATCATCTCGATCGCGCAGCACGCGAGCCCGAAGGTCACGGGCCACAGCGACGCCTTGCGGAAGTAGCCGACGAGGTCCTCGACCGTCGTCAGCAGGAAGCCCGAGGGCGCTTCCTCGATGCCCATGTCAGACCCTCCTCGTCCCCGTCGTCACCGTCAGTCCCACTCCAGGCCGCCGCGCTTCCACTCGTAGACGAAGGGCACCGTGATCAGCAGCAGGAACGCGAGCATCGCGACCAGGCCGAACGTGGCGAGCTCCGCGAAGCTCACCGCCCAGGGGTAGAGGAACACCACCTCGATGTCGAACACGATGAACGTCATCGCGACGAGGTAGTACTTGATCGGGAACCGCCCGCCGCCGATCGCGTGCGGGGTCGGCTCGATGCCGCACTCGTAGGCCTCGAGCTTGGCGCGGTTGTAGCGCTTGGGTCCGAGGATCGCGCTCGCACCGACGCCGCCGAGGGCCAGGACCGCGGCGATCCCGATCATCACCAGGAGCGGGACGTACGGGTTGCTCATCGGGCTGTCCTCCTCGTCGTCGAGGCCGGTCCGCTGCGGGGCCGGCGGTGGGGGTCGGGTGCGTGCGTCACGGTGCGGGGCTCATGCGTCCGGCGCCAGCCGGGCGAGCCCGGCGATCACGCGGTCGACCACGTCCCCGCCGCGTGGCTCGTAGCAGTCGGACAGCAGCTTGAGCACGAACTTCATGAGCAGCGGCCGCGGCAGGCCGTAGCGCGTGCACAGCTGCATGATGCGCGGGTGCTCGATGAGCCGCACGAAGACGCGCCCGAGCGTGTAGTAGCCGCCCAGGTCGTCCTTCATGCGGTGCTGATACGTCGCGAACGCGCGCTCGCGGCCCGCCGCGGACCCGCGCGCCAGGCCCTGCGCGAGCGCGTCGGCGGCGACGCGCCCGGCCTGCAGGCCGTACGCGATGCCCTCGCCGTTGAACGGGCTGACCATGCCGGCCGCGTCGCCCGCGAGCAGCAGGCCGTTCGCGTACAGCGGGCCGCGGTTGAACCCCATCGGCAGCGCGGCGCCGCGCACCGGCTGGACCTGGTTGTCGGGCGTGAACTCCCACTCGGCGGGGGCGTTCGCCATCCACCGCGCGAAGAGGTCCTTGTAGTCGACCTTGGTCGCCGCGGCCGTCGAGGACACCGAGCCGAGCCCGACGTTCGCGGTGCCGTCCCCGAGCGAGAAGATCCAGCCGTAGCCGGGCATGAGGTTCGAGCGCCCGGGGGCGCCGTCCCACAGCTCAAGGTGCGACTCCATCCACGGGTCGTCGTGCCGCGGCGTGCGGAAGTAGGTGCGCACGGCGACCCCCATCGGGCGGTCGTCGCGCTTGGTGCGGCCCACCGCGGTCGCGAGCCGCGCGGACACGCCGTCCGCGGCGACCACGACGGGCGCGCGGTACTCCACCTGGTCACCCGCGTCGACCGTGCGGCGGCCGTCGGACGCCACGGCCCGCGCACGCACGCCGACGACGCGGCCGGTGCGCTCGTCGCGCACGGGGCTCGTGACCGACGTGCCCTCGAGCAGCTTGGCGCCCGCGGCGCGCGCGTGCTCGGCGAGGGTCTGGTCGAACGACGTGCGCGCCCGCGCGAGCCCGTAGGACGGGTAGCTCGACAGCTCGGGCCAGGGCAGCTCGAGGCGGTGGCCGCCGCCGATGACGCGCAGGCCGCGGTTGCGGATCCAGCCGTCCTCCTCGCGGATCGGCACGCCCATGCGCACGAGCTCCGAGACCGCGCGCGGCGTCAGGCCGTCGCCGCAGATCTTGTCGCGCGGGAACGTCGCCTTCTCGAGGAGCAGCACGTCGAGCCCGGCGGCCGCGCAGTGGTAGGCCGTCGAGGCGCCTGCGGGACCTGCGCCGACGACGATGACGTCGGCGTCATCCGTCGGTACGCGCACCACGCTGGGACCCCACTTGTGACGATGTTCACGTGCAACTCCGGCGAGTGTAACCACGCCCCCAGGGCCTGTCTGCGAAGGTTTGGCTTACCTTGGTAGACCCCCGGGACGATGGTCCCGGGACGCGTGCCGAGCAGGGGTGACGCCCCCTCCGGGGCGCCGCGGACCGCACCGTCGACGCCCGGTCCGTCCCCATCGTCCCGCGCGGCGGCCGCGTCCGCACCGCGGGTGCGGCCGTCCGGGCGGTCCGAACGGCCGGCCACCGGGCCGCGCGGCGCGACGATCGTCACACCCGAGACGTCCGGGGACGCCGCGAGCCCGCCCCGCCGGGCGGCGGGACGGGCTCGTCGACAGAGGTCAGGACAGCCCCCGGGAGAGGCCGTCGCGACGTCAGGGACGCACGGCGCGGTGCAGCGCGACGATGCCGCCCGACAGGTTGCGGTAGGCCACCTGGTCCCACCCCGCGCGACGCACCTGACGCCCCAGCGCGCGCTGGTCCGGCCACTCGCGGATCGACTCGGCGAGGTACACGTACGCCTCGGGCGACGTGGACACCGCACGCGCCACCGGCGGCAGCGCCCGCATGAGGTAGTTCGTGTAGACGACGCGGAACGGCGCGAACGTCGGGCGCGAGAACTCGCACACCACGAGGCGGCCGCCCGGGCGCGTGACGCGCAGCAGCTCGGCGAGCGCGGCGTCGACGTCCGACACGTTGCGCAGCCCGAAGGACATCGTGACCGCGTCGAACGACGCGTCCGCGAACGGCAGGTGCAGCGCGTCGCCCGCGACGAACGGCAGGTCGGGCCGCCGCCGGCGCCCCTCGCGCAGCATGCCCGTCGACAGGTCGCACGGCACGACGTGCACGCCCGCGTCCGCGAGCGGCTCGCTCGACGTGCCGGTGCCCGCCGCGAGGTCCAGCACGGTCTCGCCCGGCTGCGCGTCGAGCGCGGCGAGCGTCGCGCGGCGCCACGCCCGGTCCTGGCCGAGCGAGAGGACGTCGTTGGTCAGGTCGTACCGTCGCGCGACCGCGTCGAACATCGACGCGACGTCGCGGGGGTCCTTCTCGAGCGTGGCACGGGACATGCGTCCCATCGTCTCAGGTCCACGGGCCCGGACGTGCCGCACGTCACCGACCGCGGCGCCCCGCCGGTCCGCCGCGGCGCCCCGCGCGTCCTACGCTGACGACGATGAGCACGCCGAACCGGGCCGCCGCGGGCGCCCACGTCCCGCAGCACCTCGTGGTGCGCACCGTCGAGATCCACGACCTGCCGACCGGTGACCACCCCGACCCCGCGGACCTGCTCGACCTGCTGCCGCCCGACGCACCGCTCGCCTGGGTGCGCCGCGGCGACGGCCTGGTCGGCTGGGGCGAGGCCGTGCGCATCGAGGTCGGCGGCCCCGACCGGTTCGCCGACGCCGAGCGCGCGTGGCAGGACGTGCTCGCGCACGCGGTCGTCCGCGACGAGGTGCGGCTGCCCGGCACGGGACCCGTCGCGTTCGGCTCGTTCGCGTTCGACGACGCCTCGGCCGCGGGCGGCGTGGTCGTCGTGCCCCGTGTGGTCGTGGGGCGGCGCGACGGCCGCACGTGGCTGACGACGCTCAGCACGGGCGCCGCGCTCGGCCCCCTGCCGCGGCTCGCCGAGCTCGCACCCGCGCGCACGCCCGCGGCCTGCCCCGGCGAGGTCGCGTACACCGACGGCGCGGTCACGGCCGACGCGTGGCTCGACGTCGTCGCCGACGGCGTGGCCGCGATCCGGGCCGGTGAGGTCGACAAGGTCGTGCTCGCGCGCGACGTGCACGCGCGCACCGAGCACCCGCTCGACGTGCGCTGGGCGCTGGGCCGGCTCGCCGAGCGGTACCGCTCGTGCTGGACGTTCAGCGTCGACGGCATGATCGGCGCGACCCCCGAGCTGCTCGTGCGCTCCGAGCGCGGGCTGGTCACCTCGCGCGTGCTCGCCGGGACGATCCGCCGCACGGGCGACGACGACGCCGACGTCGCCCGCGCCGGGATCCTCGCGCACTCCTCGAAGGACCTCGAGGAGCACGAGTACGCGGTCGCGTCCGTCGCGCGCGCGCTCGCGCCGTACTGCTCGTCGACCAACGTCCCCGACGTGCCGTTCGTGCTGTCGCTGCCGAACGTGCTGCACCTCGCGTCCGACGTCACGGGCGTGCTCGCGTCGCCGCAGGGCGACGACGCGCACCCGTCGTCGCTCGCGCTGGCCGCCGCGCTGCACCCCACGGCCGCCGTGTGCGGCACGCCGACCGCCGCGGCGCGCGACCTCATCGCGCGCATCGAGGGCATGGACCGCGCGCGCTACGCGGGCCCGGTCGGGTGGTTCGGCGCCGACGGCGACGGCGAGTGGGGCATCGCGCTGCGCTCCGCCGAGGTGGACCGCACCGACCCGCACCGCGTGCGCCTCTTCGCGGGCTGCGGCGTCGTCGCCGCGTCCGACCCCGCCGCGGAGCTCGCGGAGTCGCAGGCCAAGCTCGTGCCGATGCGGTTCGCGCTGTCGTCCTGACGCCGGGCCGCGCGCCGTCCGTCCGGCGGGCCCGCCGGACGCGGACGTGCCGCAGGCCCGCCGCGGGAGGGGACTGCCCGCGACGGGCCTGCGGTGCGGACCGGCCCCAGGGGGTGGGCCGGCGCGCCGGGCAGGGTCCTCACGGACCCGCCCCGGTGCGGGGGCGGGGCCCGGCGTGCCGCCGGCCCCGCCGTAACGTCAGCCCTGGCCCTGCTGGCCCTGCTGCTCCTGCTGCTGACGCTGCTGGAACCACTGCCAGAGCTGCTCGGGGGTCATGCCGCCCGGCAGCTGGCCCTGCTGGTCCTGACCGCCCTGCTGGCCCTGGCCGCCCTGCTGGCCCTGGCCCTGCTGGTTCTGGTCGGTCGTGTCGGGACGCGTGGCGAGCGTGACGTCGAGCTCGATGGTCTTCCCGTCGCGCACGACCGTGAGGGTCGCGTCGTCGCCCGACGACATGCCCCGCACGAACGCGGTGAGCGACTCCGCACCACCGACCGGGTCCTTGCCGATCGCGACGATGACGTCGCCCTGCTGCACGCCGGCCGCCGCGGCCGGCGAGCCGTCGCTCACGGTCTGCACGACCGCGCCGCGGCGCGTCACGCCGTCGGCCGTGGCCGTCCCGTCCGCGAGCGTCACGCCGAGGTAGGCGTGCTCGGCCTGGCCGTCCTGGATCAGCTGACCCGCGATGTTCTTGGTGACGTTCACCGGGATCGCGAAGCCGAGGCCGATCGAGCCCGACTGCTGGCTGAGCGTCGCGATCGACGACGTGATGCCGATGACCCGGCCCGTCGCGTCGAACAGCGGCCCGCCCGAGTTGCCGGGGTTGATGGCCGCGTCGATCTGGATCGCGTTGGTCACGGCCGCCTCGCCGCCGTTCTCCTGCGTGGAGACCGGACGGTCGACCGCGGACACGATGCCGGTGGTCACCGTGTTGGCCAGGCCGAGCGGGTTGCCGACCGCCATCACCGGGTCGCCGACCGCGACCTCGTCGGAGTCGCCGAGCGCCGCGGCCTTGAGGTCGGAGGGCGCGTCGACGAGCTTGACGACCGCCAGGTCGGTGCTCGCGTCGGTGCCGACCACCTGGGCCTCGAACATGCGCCCGTCGGTCAGCGTGACCTGCACGTTGCCCTCGGCGCCCGCGACCACGTGGTTGTTCGTGAGCACGTGGCCCGCGTCGTCGATGATGACGCCCGAGCCCTGCGCCTCGCCCGAGGACGTCTTGACGTCGATGGCCACGACGGACGCCTGCACGGCGGCGGCGACGGCCTGCCAGTCCGGGTTCTCGTTCGACGAGCCGGAGACCGGCACGTTCTCGGCGGTCGAGCGGCCGACGTCGGCGAGCGACGCCGAGCGCTGCGACGACCCGGGAGCGGCGTCGCCGACCAGACCGCCGACGCCGGCGACCGCGCCGCCGCCCACGAGCACGCCGATCACCGCGGCCGACGCGACCCAGGCCCACGCCCGCGAGCGCTTGCGGGCCGGGGGCTCACCCGGGGCTGCCCAGGGGTCCGCGCCGGGCGGCACCGCGCCGGGGCCGCCCGGGGCGCCGACGCCGAACGCGGCACCGGGGGCGTGGTGCCCCTCGGCGCCGACCGCGGCGGGCTGCGGCGCGGGCTGCTGGGGCGCCGGCTGCTGCGCCGCGCGCTGCGCGGCCTCGTAGCGGGCCCACTGCTGCGCGGGCGTCAGCCGCGCCGGGGCCTCCTGGTGCGCGGCCGGCGCGGCCGGCGCGTGCGGAGTCGGCAGCGGCTGGGTCGCGTCGGGTGCGGGCAGCGGCTGCGTCGGGTGGTCCTGGGGGTGGTGGCCGTGCTGCGGCTCGGGTGTGGTCGTCATGGCTGCCTCCTTGTCGACACCCATGACACCGCGCCGGGCTGGGACGGCACTTCAGAGGACCTGGAGGTTTCCTGTGAGTCCGCCAGGTGCGGTCCACCCGCGCGTGCGACGCGCGGCCGACGCGTCAGTCCCGCGCCGCGAGCGCCGCGTCGACGGCCGCCGCGACGTCGGCCGCGAGCCGCTCCCCCAGCGCGCGCCGGTGGGCGCGGTCGACGCGCACCTCGACGACGCTCGTGCCGGTGCCCGGCGCCGCGAGCGCGGGCAGCAGCCCGTCGGTGTCGACGACCCGCGTGTGCCGCACGCCGTACGCCGCGCACAGCGCCGCGACGTCGACGCCGTGCGGCGTGCCGAACACCCGCTCGAACACGTCGGCACGGCCCGGCTCGCCGTGCTCGAGCGTCGTGAACACCGAGCCGCCGTCGTCGTTCGCGACGACGAGCTGCAGGTCCGCCGCGACCTCCCCCGCGCCGCGCAGCAGACCGCCGACGTCGTGCAGGAACGTCAGGTCGCCCAGGTAGGCGCGCACGCGCCGGTGCGGCAGCGCGAGCGCGACACCCGTCGCGGTCGCGATCGTGCCGTCGATGCCCGCGAGCCCGCGGTTCGCCAGGACGAGCGGGGCCGCGTCCCACCGCGCGACCAGGTCGAGGTCACGGACCGGGTTGGACGAGCCGACCACCAGGACGTCGTCCGGGGCGGAGGCGCGCGCGACGGCCCGCGCGAGCGCCCACCCGCTGACGCGCGGGCCGCTGCGCGAGCGGCGCGCGTCGTCGGGCGCGTCGAGCAGCCGGGCGAGCACGTCCTGCGCCGCGGCGTCCGCGGCACGCCACGCGTCGAGCCACCCGGCGGGCGCACCCACGCGGCCCTGCCGCATGCGCGCCGGCACGTCGAGCAGCACCTGCGAGGCGTTGCGGGCGGCGTCGGGCCAGTCGGTGCCGCGCGGCGCGACCACGAGCACCTCGACGTCGGGGCGCGCGAGCAGCGCCTGGACGGGACGCGTCAGCGTGGGCCGACCCAGCACGACGACGCGCCCCACGCGCCCGCCCAGGCGCGGGTCGGCCAGCAGCAGCCGGTACGCGCCGATCGCGTGCGCCCCCTGCCGCGCGCCGGACGACGGCTCGGCGAGCAGCGGCCAGCCGTTGGCCGCGGCGAGCCGCGCCGCGGCGGGCCCCGCACCGTCGCCCGCCACGACGACCGTCGGCACCGCGCCGCGCGCACGTCGCGAGGGCCGCGCGCCGTCGCCCGCCGGCTCGCCGACGACCACGGGGAGGGCGCCCGTCGCGGGCGACGCCTCGGCCGGCTGGCCGCGACCGACGACGTGGGTCAGCCCCGCCTCCGACGGACGCGGCCACGGCGTCCGCCCGGGTGCGAGCGGGTCGCGGTACGCGAGGTCGAGGTGGACGGGCCCGGGGTCGCCCGTGCGCGCACCGGTCGCGGCCGCGAGCGCGCGCGACGCCGTGCGTCGCAGGTCGCGGTCCTCGCCGGGGCGCCCCGTGGGCGCGGGCACGTCGACCGCGAGCCGCACCGCGCCGCCGAAGATCCCGGCCTGCTCGGTGGTCTGGTTGGCGCCCGTGCCGCGCAGCTCGTGCGGACGGTCGGCCGTCAGCAGCACGAGGGGCAGGCCGCTGTGGTGCGCCTCGAGCACGGCCGGGTGCAGGTTCGCCACGGCCGTGCCGGACGTCGTGACGACCGCGACCGGCCGCGGCGGCCCCGGCGTGCGCTCGCCCGCGTGCGCCGAGCCCTTCGCGAGCCCGAGCGCGAGGAACCCCGCGTCCCGCTCGTCGATGCGCACGTGCAGCCGCAGCGCGGGGGCCCCGCGGGGCGCTCGCCGTCGGGCCGCGCGGCGTCGGCCACCGCGTACGCGAGCGGTGCGCTGCGGGACCCCGGCGCGAGCACGACGTCGCGGACGCCGAGCGCCGCGAGCGCCTGCACCAGCACGCGCGCCGCGGTGACCGAGGGGGCGTCGTCCGGGGCGTCGGGGGCGGGGGTCACGGGCGCCATCATGCCCGAGCCCGCACGGCCGCGAGACGCCCGCCCCAGCGCGCGGCGACGTCCTCGGGGGCGGTGGCCGCGGCCAGCAGCGCGGGCGCGGGCTCGGGGCGCCGCACCGCGATCGCGCCGTCGCGCGGGAGCAGCGGGTCCTCGACGAGGTCGGCCGCGAGCAGCGCGGCGGTCGCGAGGCCGCACGCGTGCGGCAGCTCGGGCAGCGCCGCGGCGAGCGCGAGCCCGGCGGCCAGCCCGACCGAGGACTCGAGCGCCGAGGACACGACCACGGGCAGGTCCAGCTGCTCGGCCAGGCGCAGGCACGCGCGCACGCCGCCGAGCGGCTGCACCTTGAGCACGACCACGTCGGCCGCGTGCCGGCGCGCGACCGCGAGCGGGTCGTCCGAGCGACGCACGGCCTCGTCGGCCGCGAGCGGCACGTGCGTGCGGCGGCGCAGCGCGGCGAGGTCCTCGACGCCCGGCACGGGCTGCTCGGCGTACTCGAGGCCGCCCGCGGCGCGGTCGAGCGACGCGAGCACGCGCACCGCGGTGTCGACGTCCCACGCCGCGTTCGCGTCGACGCGGATCGCGCCGTCCGGGCCCAGCGCGTCGCGCACCGCCTCGAGCCGCGCCTCGTCCGCGCCGGCCGGCTGACCGGGCTCGGCGACCTTGACCTTCGCGGTGCGGCACCCCCCCGAGGCCGTGACGATGCGGTGCGCGTGCTCCGGGTCGACCGCCGGCACGGTGACGTTGACCGGCACGTGCGTGCGCACCGGCGCGGGCCAGCCCTCGTCGGCGGCCTCGCGCGCGGCACGCCACCAGCGCACGGCCGCCGCGTCGTCGTAGTCCCAGAACGGGCTGAACTCGCCCCACCCCGCGTCGCCGCGCAGCAGCACGCCGTCACGGCGCGTCAGCCCCCGGAACCGGGTGCGCAGCGGCACGTCCCACACCACGAGGTCCGGCATCGCGCTCACCACGCACCCAGGCTATGCCGCACGCACCGGCCGGCCGGGCCCGCGCGGCGCACCACCGCGCGTCCCGGCGCCGACGCGCGTCGCTAGGGTGGCCGCGTGAGCGAGAGCGGTGCCCCTGCCCCCCTGCCCGAGCGTGTCTCCGAGACCTTCGACCCCGCGCGGTGGCGTGACGTCGAGGGGTTCACGGACCTGACGGACGTCACCTACCACCGCGGGTACGCGCGCCCCACGCGCGAGCAGGCGGCCGCCGGCGCCGTCGCGCACGACCTGCCGGTCGTGCGCGTCGCGTTCGCCCGCCCCGAGGTCCGCAACGCCTTCCGGCCGCACACCGTCGACGAGCTCTACGCCGTGCTCGACCACGCACGCACCACCTCCGACGTCGGCACCGTGCTGCTCACCGGCAACGGACCGTCCCCCAAGGACGGCGGCTGGGCGTTCTGCTCGGGCGGCGACCAGCGCATCCGCGGCCGCGACGGCTACCGGTACGCCGAGGGCGAGACCGCGGAGGCCGTCGACCCGGCCCGCGCGGGGCGGCTGCACGTCCTGGAGGTGCAGCGGCTGATCCGGACCATGCCCAAGGTCGTCGTCGCGCTCGTCAACGGCTGGGCGGCCGGCGGCGGGCACTCGCTGCACGTCGTCGCGGACCTGACGATCGCGAGCCGCGAGCACGCGCGGTTCATGCAGACCGACGCGAACGTCGGCTCGTTCGACGGCGGCTACGGCTCGGCGCTGCTCGCCCGCCAGGTGGGGCAGAAGCGCGCGCGGGAGATCTTCTTCCTCGCGCGCGAGTACTCGGCGGACGACGCGTACCTCTGGGGCGCCGTCAACGACGTCGTGCCGCACGCGGAGCTCGAGGAGGCCGGGCTCGAGTACGCGCGCGTGGTCGCGACGAAGTCGCCGCAGGCGATCCGCATGCTCAAGTTCGCGTTCAACCTCGCCGACGACGGGCTGGCCGGTCAGCAGGTGTTCGCGGGCGAGGCGACGCGGCTGGCGTACATGACGGACGAGGCCGTCGAGGGGCGCGACGCGTTCCTGCAGCGGCGCGACCCGGACTGGTCCGGGTTCCCGTACGCGTACTGACGCCGCGTCAGCCCTGGCTCATCCAGGTCATCATCTCGACGAGCGTCGCGACGACCGCGCCGCCGCCCACGAGGAGCGCGACGAGCACGAGACCGGCGGCGACGACGGCGACCGCCGAGCGGACCGAGTGGTCCTCGGGATCGCGACGCGTGCGGGCGGGACGGACGGAGGCGGGGAACGTGGTGTGTGCGGCCATGCCCTCAGCCTCGCCGCCGGCACCCCGCGCGCGCGTCGCACCGCGGGTGGGTCGTGGCGGGCGCGGCCCCGGCCGGAGGGTGGAGCCGGCTCCCCCGCGGGGACGACGGACCGGACCCGGTCGTCGTCCTGAGGTATCGACCCGGGCACCGCGGCGCCCGGGTCGGGCCGTCAGGAGACGGTGAGCGTGCCGCTGCCGGCGGGCACGAGCTCGACCCACGTGTTGCCCGGCGCCAGCGTGGCCTCGGAGCCGTCGGGCAGGAGCAGCCGCAGCGGCTGGTCCTGGGCGTCCTTCTGCCAGCGCACCGGGAGCGCCTTGCCCCCGGTCGCGAGCACCGCGTCGCCCGACCCGACGAGCTCGTAGGTCGGCACGGGCGCGCCGCCCTGCGCACCGAACTCGGTGTTGGGGTGCCCGGCCGTGATCGCGACGACGTTCACGGCGGACAGCCGCGCGCCGCTCGCGGCGGTCGCCGGGCTCCCGCCCTCCGACCGCAGCCACGTGCCGCTCGCGGCGTCCCACGACCACACCGGGTGCGACTGCCCCGACAGGCGGAGGTCGAGCGTGGTGGCGGGCGTGCCGCCGACCGTCGCGGACGCCTGCTCGGCCGACCGCGCGAACGCGAACTGCTGCGCGGGTGCGGTGCGGCCCGCCTCGGCGGCGGCCCACCACTGCGCGGGGTCGCCGTACACGTTGTGCGGCGCCTTGCGCGCCTTCGACCGGTACATGCCGGGCGCACCCGCGTCGTGCGACACGATCTGCACGCCCGCCTGCTGGGCGAGCGCGAGGATGCCGGGCTGCCCCCCCGAGTAGACGAGCAGGCCGCCGAGCGGCGCGACGATGAGCGGGTCCATCGGGCGTACCGAGCGGATGGGCCCGACCTCCTCGGGCACCTGCGACTGGAAGACCGCGACGAAGCGCGACACCTCGAACTCGACGATGGTCTCCCACACGACGTCCGCCTGCTCGAGGCCCGTCTGCGGGCGCGCGGCCGCGGTGTTCTCGATCTTGACGGCGATCGCCGGGCGGGGGTCGGGCTGCCCCGCGACACCCGTGAGGGGCCAGACCGGCGCGACCTCCGGGGTCGGGACGGCGCCCTTGTCGACCGCGACGTCGGCGCGCTGGGTGACCGTCGGCGCCGGCTCCGCGGGCTGCGAGCCGCAGGCCGCGAGCGCGAGCGCGCCCACGACCAGCAGGGCTGCACCCCGTCCGCGGGCCGCCGCGTCCCTGCGTGCCGTCGCCGCCATCGTGTCTCCCGTCCCCCGCTCACGCGGTTCTCGTCGTGCGTGACGGGGCGTCGTGCCCCCTCCCGCTCCCGGACCGCGGGCCACTCTACGACCACGTCGGGGCGCCTCTGCCCGGGACGCGCCCCGCGGACCCCGGCGGCGCGACCACCTAGGCTGTCCGGGTGGAACGGCCGCTGCGTGACGTGCCTGCCGGTGCGGCGGACCTCGTCGGCGCGCTGTCCGCCGCGCTCGACGGCACCGGGCCCGCGGTGCGCTGCCTCGATACGACCCCCCGCGAGGGGCTCGCGCACGTGCCCTCCGACGTGGCGGTCGTCGTGCGGACCTCGGGCTCCACGGGTCGCCCGCGGGACGTGATGCTGACGGCCGCCGCGCTGCGGGCGTCGGCCGACGCGACCGCCGAGCGGCTGCACGGCCCGGGGTCCTGGCTGCTCGCGCTGCCCGTGCACCACGTCGCGGGCCTCCAGGTCGTCGTGCGGGCCCTGCTCGCGGGGGCACCGCCGCGGGTGCTGGCCGACGGGCCGTTCCGGGCCGCGACGTTCGCCGCGGCGGCCCGGGCCGCGACCGCGGGCCCCGGCCCGCACTACACGTCGCTCGTGCCGACCCAGCTGGTGCGCGTGCTCGACGACCCGGGCGCGACCGCGGCGGCGCGCGCGTTCGACGCGATCCTCGTGGGCGGTGCCGCGTGCCCGCCGCCGCTGCTCGCACGCGCCCGTGCCGCGGGCCTGCGGGTCGTCACGACCTACGGCATGACCGAGACGTGCGGCGGCTGCGTGTACGACGGCCGGCCGCTCGCGGGCGTGCGGGTCGCGGTCGACGCCGAGCAGCGGATCAGCCTGAGCGGGCCCGTGCTCGCCGCCGGGTACCTGCACCGGCCGGACCTCGACGCCGCGACGTTCACGACCTCCGGCGACGAGCGCTGGCTGCGCACCGCCGACCGCGGACGCGTCGACGACGGCGTGCTGCACGTGCTCGGCCGCCTGGACGACGTCCTGGTCACGGGCGGCGTGAAGGTCGACCCGCACGCGGTCGAGGACGTGGTCGCTGCGCTGCCCGGCGTGCGCGAGGTCTGCGTGGTCGGCGTGCCCGACCAGCACTGGGGGCAGGCCGTGGTCGCGCTCGTCGTCACGCAGGACGGCACGCCGCCGCCGCTGACCACGCTGCGCACCGCCGTGGCCGCGGCGCTCGGTCCCGCGAGCGCACCCCGTCAGGTCGTCGTCGTCGACGCGCTGCCGCTGCGCGGTCCCGGCAAGCCCGACCGGCGCGCCGCCGCACGCGTGGCGCTCGAGCGCACCGCGGTGCACCCGCCCGGCTCGCCGTGAGCCCGGCCCCGACCCGCCCCGTCCCCTCCCAGCCGCCGCACCGCGGCCGCCCCGACGTCCTCGAACAGGAGCACCATGGCCTCCGCCTCCGACTGGGTCGCCGGTGCGCGACCGCGCACGCTGCCCGCCGCGGTCGCGCCCGTGCTCGTGGGCACCGGTGCCGCGGCGCAGGCCGACGGCGCGCTGACGGGCCGCGCGCTGCTCGCGGCGGGCGTCGCGCTCGCGCTGCAGGTGGGCGTCAACTACGCGAACGACTACTCCGACGGCGTGCGGGGCACGGACGTCAACCGCGTGGGACCCATGCGGCTGACCGCGTCGGGCGCCGCCCCCGCGACGCACGTGCGCGGTGCCGCGTTCGCGGCGTTCGGCGTCGCTGCGCTCCTGGGCCTGTGGCTCGTGGCGCTGTCCGGCGCGTGGTGGCTGCTGGGCGTCGGTGCGCTGGCTGTCGTCGCGGCGTGGACCTACACCGGCGGCCGGCGGCCGTACGGGTACCGCGGGCTCGGCGAGGTCGGCGTGTTCGTGTTCTTCGGCCTGGTGGCGGTGCTCGGCACGACGTACACGCAGCTCGGCTCCGTCACGTGGCCGGCCGTCGTCGGCGCGGTCGCGGTCGGGCTGCTCGCGTGCGCGCTGCTCATGGCGAACAACCTGCGCGACGTGCCGACCGACGCGGTGGTCGGCAAGCGCACGCTCGCCGTGCGGCTCGGCGAGCACCGCGCGCGCCGCGTGTACGCGGTGATGGTGGTGCTGCCGGTGCTGCTGGGTGCGGTGTGCGCGCTCGCCGCGCCGTGGTCGCTGCTGGTGCTGCTGCTGCTCGCACCCGCGGTGGTGCTGGCGGTCGTGGTGCTGCTGGGCGCCCGCGGGATCGCGCTCGTGCCGGTGCTCGCGGGCACGGGCGCGCTCGAGCTCGGGTTCGGCGTCGCGCTGGGGCTCGGCCTGGCGCTCTGACCGAGGGGTCGCGGACCCCTCGGCCCGACCGGTCGCGGACCGGTCGCCGACCGTCAGGTCCCGGCAGGCCGTCGGCCTTCGGGCCACTCCCGCACGGCACCGCTCGACCCCTCGGCCTCGGCGTCCTCCGCGTCGGCGTCGGCCGCCTCGCGCGCCGTGCGGCCGCCCCGCGCGCGACGCTGCTCGGCGCGCTCCGCGAGCCAGAGGGCCGCGCGGTCCCGCTGCCGACCCAGGAGCACGTAGGACAGACCCCACGCGAGGAACGCGGCCAGGAGCGGCGCGAGCCACGAGCGCATGCCGGCCCACCACAGCAGACCGGTCGCGGCGGCGAACAGCACGAGACGCAGCGCGGAGTAGACGACGACGGGCACCCGCCCAGCGTAGGTCAGGACGACGCCCGTCCGGACCGCGGCGGACCCCACCCTGACGGGTCGCCGTCTAGGGTGGACAGGTGCTCAGGTACCTGCCGTTCGTGCTGATCGCCGCCTTCGCGCTGTACTGCGCGTTCGACGTGCTGGGCAGCGACGCCCGTCGGCGGCGGGGCGTGCCGACGCTCGTGTGGGTCCTCGTGGTGCTGCTGCCGGTGCTGGGGGGCGTCGTGTGGCTGCTCGTGAGCCGCAGCGCGCCGGCCCCGGGCCAGTCGCGTGCTGCGCGCGGGCCGGTGGCACCCGACGACGACCCCGAGTTCCTGCGCCGGCTCGACCTCGAGCGGCGTCGCCGCGAGCAGCAGGCGCGCGGCGACGACACCGACGACGCCGCGTCCGCCTGACGCGCCCGGCGGGCCTCACAGCCCCGAGTACGAGTGCTTCCCCGTGATGAACAGGTTGACGACGGTGAAGTTCGCGAGGACGACGGCGTAGCCGACGAACACGATGTAGGCGGCGCGACGCCCGGCCCAGCCGCGCGTGGTCCGGGCGTGCAGGTACGCGGCGTAGACGACCCACGCGACGAACGTGCCGACCTCCTTGGGGTCCCAGCCCCAGTAGCGGCCCCAGGCCTCCTCGGCCCAGATCGCGCCGCCGATGAGCGTGAAGGTCCACAGCACGAAGCCGACCGCGTGCAGGCGGAACGACAGCGCCTCGAGCCGCCGGGCGTCCGGCACCTGCTCGAGCCACGCGAACGCGGTGCCGGTCACGCGCGCGCCGTGGAACGCCTGGCGCAGGCCGTCGGCGCGGCGCCACGGGCGCTCGAGGCGCGAGCGACCCTCGGCGCGCGCGTCCTGCAGGACCTGCAGGACGGACGTCGCGAACGCGACCGTGAAGACGCCCGTCGCGAGGATCGCGACGCCCACGTGGATGACGAGCCAGTAGCGCTGCAGCGCGGGCTGCACCGCGTCCGCCTGCACGTGCAGCGTGTTGAGCGCGAGCACGAGCGCGAGCACCGCGATGCCCGTCACCAGCACGCCGAGGAACGCGATCGCGCGGCGGCGCTGCACGACCACGAGCACGGCCGTCGCGCAGAACGTGCCGACGATCGTGAACTCGTACATGTTGGCGGTCGGCCAGCGCCCCGCGGCCACGCCGCGCAGCACGATCGCGACGAGCAGCAGCGCCGTGCCGAGCACGAGCGTCGCACCGGCGATGCCGGCGGCGCGGCGCCGCGGGGCGGGCGCGGCGGGCGGCGCGTCGGCCGTGAGGACCGCGCCACCGGACGCGGCCGCGGCACCCACCGCGGCGGGCCGGCGCGCGGCGCGCACGGCCTGCGCGGCCTCGGTCGCGCGCGCGAGGTCGATCGCGTACGCGACGAGGGCGACGGTCAGCGCGGTCGCGGCCGACCAGACGAACAGGTCGCTCAGCTCGGCGACGTTCATGTCCTGTCCTCCTGCGGATCGGGCCCGGGGTCGCCGTGAGGCGCCGCGGGCTGCGCACCGAGCACGGCGGTGAGGACACGGTCCAGCTCGGGCTGCAGACCGACGTCGTCACCGCGGGCGAGGCCGGCGGCGGTCACCACTGTAGCCGCGCCCCCGGGACCTTCGTCCTGCGGGGCGCCGGCTCGGGGCGCGGCGCGCAGCCAGAGCCGCCGACGCGGCGCGAACAGCGACGCCATGAGCCCCGCGAGCGCGAGGAGAGCGAACGTCAGCACCCACGCGAGCGACGGGTCGTGCCGCAGGTCGAGCGCGACGAACCGCGGCATGTCGTCGAAGGTCAGCGTGCCGAGCCCGTCCGGCAGGTCGACCGTCTCCCCCGGGCGCACGTACAGCGTGACGACGTCGCCGGCGTCGTCGACGGCCTGCCGCATGCGCGACTCGTCGAGCCGGTAGACGTTCTGCGGGACACCCGTGTCGAGGCCGAGGTTGCCGCGCCACACCGACAGCACGAGCAGCGGGTCGGCCGGCTGCGGGTCGACCGAGCGCCACAGGCCCGGGGCCGCCTCGACGGCGGTGGGCAGCAGGAACCCGACGAGACCGACCTGGTCCTGCCCGCCCGAGACGTCGGGCACCTTGACGACGCCGCGCGACGTGTACACCTCGTCCTGCGGCAGGAAGGGCACGGCGTCCGAGAACGCGACCTCGCCCGCGGCGTCGTGCACCGTGAGGTGCGGCGCGTAGCCGTTCCCCATGAGGTACACCTTGGCGCCGCCGGCGACGATGGGGTGGTTGACCTTGATCTGCTCGGGCGTGGGGTCGCCGCCGGGCTCGGTGACGGTGACGTGCGCCGTGAAGTCGCGCGACTGCAGCGTGCGCGGGTCGAACCGCGACTCGAAGTCGTCGAGGCGCAGCGTGAACGGCTCGAGGTCGGCGGGGTCGAACGCGCTGCCGCGCTCGAACGAGTCGTACCCGGCCTGCACGTTCGCGAAGCCCGTGCCCTGCACGACGATCGCCTGCCCGCGGTAGTGCAGCAGCTGCCCGGTCGCGACCGAGACCAGCAGGCCGAGCAGCGCGAGGTGGAACACGAGGTTGCCGGTCTCGCGCAGGTAGCCGCGCTCGGCGGACACCGACCACGTGCCGCGGCCCTCGTCGTGCACGTCGACGCGGAACGCGGGGACGCCGAGACGACGCCGGCGCAGCACGGCCGCCGCACGCTCGACGACCGCGCGCGGCGCGTCGTCGGACGTGCCGGCCCCCTGCGCGGGGAAGCGCCCGAGGCGGCGCGGCGTGCGGGGCGGGCGACCGTGCAGCGCGGCCAGGTGCACGCGCGTGCGCGGCAGGATGCAGCCGATGAGCGAGACGAACAGCAGCAGGTAGACGGCCGAGAACCACACCGACGCGTACACGTCGAAGAACCCGAGCCGGTCGAGCCACGGACCGACGTCGGGGTGCTCGGTGAGGTACTCGGCGACGCGCGCGGGGTCCTGCGGCCGCTGCGGGAACACCGAGCCCGGCACGGCGGCGACCGCGAGCAGCACGAGCAGCAGCAGCGCGACGCGCATGCTCGTGAGCTGGCGCCACGCCCACCGCAGCCAGCCGACGGGGCCCAGCGCGGGCAGCGGGGCGGGCGCGGGGCGCTCGCCCGCACCGGCCGTCGCGCCGTCGGCCGTCGTCGCTCGTGCCGCGTCGTCGCTGAAGGCGTCGTCGAGGCCCTCGGGGCGGTAGCCGGGACGCGAGGCCCCGCGGGGTCGGTCGGTCACGTCGTCCGCCTCGCCGCCACCTGGGCACCCACCTGGACAGCCATCTGCGCACCCACCTTCACAGCACCGGGACGAACGGGTCGGCGCCGGTCAGCAGGCCCTGGAGCCAGGCGGCCCACGTGCCCCACGCACCCGTGACGAGCGCGACGCCGAGCACCACGAGGACCGCGCCACCCGTGCGCTGCACCGCGAGCCGGTGCCGCCCGAGCCACGCGACGGCGCGCCGCGAGCGCTGCAGGCCGACCGCGACGAGCGCGAACGGCAGGCCGAGGCCCACGCAGAACGCGACGGCGAGGAGCGCGCCGCGCCCGGCCGACCCGCCCGTGAGCGACAGCGTGAGGATCGCCGCGAGCGTCGGTCCGATGCAGGGCGTCCAGCCGAGCCCGAACGCGACGCCGAGCAGCGGCGCACCCCACAGACCGGTGCGCGGTGCGACGTGCGCGCGGCGCTCGCGCTGCAGGAACGGCACGGCGCCGAGGAACGCGAGCCCCATGACGACCGTGACGGCGCCGAGCACGCGGCTCACCGGGTCCTGCCACTGCCACAGCACCGCGCCGAGCGAGCCCGCGAGGGCGCCGAACGCGACGAACACGGCCGAGAACCCGGCGACGAACAGCGTCACGCCGAGCACGAGCACGCGGCGTCCGCCGGAGGCGTCGGACGGGTCGGGCGCGGTCCGGACGCGCGCTCCCGTCGCGGGAGCGGGGCCGGTCACGGGGACGGCCGCGGCGGCGTCGCCGCTGGGCGTGCCGTCGCCGACGCGCACGACGTCGGTCGCGTCGACCAGCCCGAGCGCGGCGCCCGGCGTGCGGCGGGGGCCGCCGGCGGCGAGCCCGCCGAGCAGACCCGCGTAGCCGGGCAGCAGGGGCAGCACGCACGGCGACGCGAACGACACGAGGCCGGCGAGCAGCGCGACCGGGACCGCGAGCAGCAGCGAGCCCCCGGCGACGGTCGAGCCGACGTCGAGCGCGAGCGCGCCGCCCCCGGTCACCGCGGTGCGTCCGCGGTGCCGACGGGGTCGACGGCCGCCGGGTCGGCGGCGGCACCACCGGTCGCGCCCGGGGCGGGCGCGGGCGTCGCGTCCGGGCCGGCGTCGCCCTCGGCGAGCAGCTCCTCCACGAGCGAGCGGAGCACCGAGCCGTCGGCGAGGCCGAGCACGCGCGCGGCGACGCGACCCTGCCGGTCGAGCAGGACGGTCGTGGGGACCGCGCTGACGGGCACGACGCCCTGGAGCGCGGCGACCGCGGCGCCGCTGGTGTCGTCGAGCGACGGGTACGGCACGGCGAGCTCGCGCTGGAAGGCCTGCGCGGTGCCGGCCGCGTCGCGGCTGTTGATGCCGAGCACGTGCAGGCCCTGGTCGGCGTAGTCGGTCGCGACGGCCGCGAGGTCGGGCGCCTCGGCGCGGCACGGCGGGCACGCGGCGTACCAGGTGTTGAGGAGCACGACGTCGCCGCGCAGCTGTGCGAGGTCGTGGGCGCCGCCCTCGTAGTCGGTCCCGGCGATGTCGACGGGCCCGACGCGGTCGGCGGGCGCCCACGTCGTGGTCGACCCGTCGCCGGACTGGTAGCCCTGGTCGACGACGTCGTCGGGCGTGCCGGACCCGTCGCCGGCGGCGCAGCCGGCGAGCACGACGGCGAGCGCGGCCGCCGCGGCGAGCACGCGCGCGGCCCGGCCGGTGCGGGAGGTGCGGGAGGTGCGCACGTCAGGCCCCGGGGACCTGCGACGCGCCGGGCAGCAGCGCCGCGGCGGGCTCGCCGTAGCCGACGCCCACGAGCGTGTCGTCCTCGAAGCGCAGGCTCGTGAGGGACGCGAGCGAGCACTGCCGCTTGCGCGGGTCGTGCCACAGGCGGCGGTTCTCGAGCGCGAGGCGCGTGACCCAGATGGGGAGCTGGTGGCTGACGAGCACGGCCTCGTGGCCGCGGGCCGCGACGCGGGCGGCGTCGACGGCCGCGAGCATGCGGTCGACCTGCTCGACGTACGGCTCGCCCCACGACGGCCGGAACGGGTTGCGCAGGTGGGGCCAGTGCGCGGGGTGGCGCAGCGAGCCGTCGCCGACGCCGAACCGCAGGCCCTGGAAGTGGTTCTCGGCCTCGATGAGGCGCTCGTCGGTGCCGAGCGCGACGCCGAACGCCTCGGCGATGGGGGTCCCGGTCTCCTGCGCGCGCTGCAGCGGCGAGGCGGTGACGACCACGACGTCGCGGCGCGGGGCTCCCTCGTCGCCCGCGAGCGTGCGCGCGACGTGCTCGGCCATCTGCTGCCCGCGCTCGGAGAGCCGGTAGCCGGGCAGGCGGCCGTAGAGCAGGCCCGTGGGGTTGTGGACCTCACCGTGGCGGAGCAGGTGGACCGTCGTGGTGACCATGCGCACAGTCTCGCAAAGTCTCCTGTGTGCCCGGCGCCGGGACGTGGGCCCTCAGGCGCTCGCGGCGGTGACGTCGCTCACGTCGGCCTGGTCGCGGGCGCGCTCGCACGCGGGCGTGCGCAGGTGGTCGACGACGACCTGCATCGCCGTGCCGAGCGCCGCGAGCTGCGCGTCGTCGAGGACGTCGACGAGGTGCCGGCGCACGGACTCGACGTGACCGGGCGCGGCGGCGACGAGCACGCGCCAGCCGTGGTCGGTGAGGACGCACGCGACGCCGCGCGCGTCGCCCGGGACGGGCTCCCGGCGCACGAGGCCCGCGCGCTCCATGCGCGCGACGGTGTGCGTGAGGCGGCTGCGGGAGTGCGCGAGGTCGTCGGCGAGCTCGGACATGCGCAGCGCGCGCCCCGGGGCCTCGGAGAGCCGCACGAGGACCTCGTACTCCCCCAGCGACAGGCCGCTGCCGCAGTCGAGCTCGCGCGCGAGCACGTCGAGCAGGAGCGCGGTGCCGTCGCGGAACGCACGCCAGTGCTCCTGCTGGTCCGCGGTGAGCCAGCGCACGTCGTCGGTCGGCGCGGCGTCGGTCGGCGCGGCGTCGGTCACGGCGGGCTCCTCACGGTCGGGGGTTGCGGCTCGCATCCCACTGTAGTAGAAATATCAACCACCGCATACTTGTTGTGTCAACGATTCTCGTCGATCCCCTCGGAGGAACCCATGTCCGCTCTGCCCGCCGGCCTCACCACCGGTACCTGGAACATCGACCCCTCGCACACCGAGGCGTCCTTCACGGTCCGCCACGCCGGCATCTCGAAGGTCCGCGGCACCGTCGCGGTCACCGGCGGCGCCCTCACCGTCGGCGAGGACCTCGAGTCGTCCGCCGTCTCGGTGACGCTCGACCCGTCGACCGTCACGACCGGTGACGCCAACCGCGACGGCCACCTCAAGGGCAACGACTTCTTCGACGTCGAGGTCTTCGGCGAGTGGACCTTCGTGTCGAAGGCCGTCCGCGAGGCCGGCTCGTCGTACGTGGTCGTCGGCGACCTGACGATCCACGGCGTGACCCGCGAGGTCGAGCTCGAGACCGAGTTCAACGGCACCGCCGTCGACCCGTTCGGCAACACCCGCGCCGGGTTCGAGGCCACCACGACGATCTCCCGCAAGGAGTTCGGCCTCACGTGGAACGCCGCGCTCGAGGCCGGCGGCGTGCTCGTCGCCGACAAGGTCCGCATCGACCTCGACGTCTCGGCCATCAAGGCCTGACGCACCGCAGCACCGTCCCGCGAGGGCGCGACCGCACCGGTCGCGCCCTCGCGGCGTCTCACCCGCAGGCGGGGCTACGACGCCCCGCCGCCCGCACCGCGCGCACGGTCGTGGAACGCCAGGATCTGCAGCTCGGACGCGACGTCCACCGCCCGCACGTCGACGTGCGGCGGCACGCGCAACGTGCCCGGCGCGAACGTCAGGACCCCCACGACCCCCGCGGCCACGAGCTCGTCGCACACGCGCTGCGCGACCGCGGCCGGCGTCGTCAGCACCGCGATCGTCGCGCCCGTGCGCGCCACCACCCCCGCGAGGTCGTCGGCGGGCTCGACGACGAGCCCCGCGACCGTCGTGCCCACGACCGCCGGGTCGGCGTCGACCAGCGCGACGAGCGAGAACCCGCGCTCCGCGATGCCCGCGTAGTTCGCGAGCGCGTGCCCCAGGTTGCCGACGCCGACGAGCACCACGCGGCGCACGTCGGACAGCCCCAGCGCCACCGTGACCTGCTCGCGCAGGTGCTCGACGTCGTACCCCACGCCGCGGCGGCCGTACGACCCCAGGTGCGACAGGTCCTTGCGCAGCTGCGCGGGCGTCACCCCGGCCCGGTGCGCGAGCTCCTCCGAGGACGTCAGCACGGCACCGCTCGCGGCCGTCGCCTCGAGCGCGCGCAGGTAGCCCGGCAGCCGCGCGACCGTCGCCGGCGGCACGGCCTCGCCGCGGCGCGTCCCCCGACCGCCGTCGCGGCCCGCACCCCGGCCCGCACCCCGGGCGGTGCCGCCGCGTGCGGCGGTGCGCCGAGCGTCCACGTCGACCCCCCGAGCCTCAGCGCCGGGAGCACCCGGCGACGACGTCACGCTAGAGCCTGCCGCCGCCCGCCGCGAGGGCCCTGCGCAGCCGGCCCTCGTCGATGCGCCAGTAGCCGCGGCGCACGCCGTCGACGTCGACCACCGGGACCATCTCGCCGAGCTCGTCCGCGGGCGGCACGCCGTCGGGGCCGGGCACGTCGACGTCCACCTCGACCCACGTCGCCCCGACCTCCGCGCACACCCGCGCGACGAGCGCCCGTGCGTCGTCGCACAGGTGGCACCCGGCGCGCCCGTACAGCACGACCCGCGCCGGTGTCCCGCCCGCCGCGGCGGTCGCCGCCGACCCCTGCCCGTCACCCGTCCGCGTCACGGCGCCACGCTAGCGCGCGCGGACGCGCCGACCGCCGCCCCGCGCGGGTCGTTACAGTGGCCGGGTGCACGCGGGCCAGGGGAACGACGAGCCGGCCGTCGTCGCCGCCACCGTCGAGACGCCGCGGGCCGACCTCGTGCCGGACGGGACGCGCGTCGCGGCCTTCTTCGACGTCGACAACACGATCATCCGCGGCGCCAGCGCGTTCCACCTCGCGGTGGGCCTGTACCGCCGCGGGTTCTTCCGCAACCTCGACCTCGTGACGTTCGCGTTCCAGCAGGCCCGGTACCGCGCCTTCGGCGAGAACCGCCGCCAGATCGACGAGGTCCGCGCCCGCGCGCTCGACATCATGCGGGGCCGCTCGGTCGCCGAGGTCACCGCGATCGCCGAGGACGTCTACGACGAGGTCCTCAGCCTGCGCATCTACCCCGGGACGCAGGCGCTGCTCGACGCGCACCTCGCGGCGGGGCACGCGGTGTGGCTCGTGACCGCCACCCCCGTCGAGATCGGCGAGCTCATCGCGCGGCGCCTCGGCGCGACCGGCGCGCTCGGCACGGTCGCGGAGCACGACGAGGGCTTCTACACCGGACGGCTCGTCGGCGACCTGCTGCACGGCGAGGCCAAGGCCAGCGCCGTGCGCGCCCTCGCGGAGCGCGAGGGCTACGACCTGGACCGGTGCCACGCGTACGGCGACTCGACCAACGACGTGCCGATCCTGTCGACCGTCGGCCACCCGTGCGCGATCAACCCCGACCGGCGCCTGCGCCGCCACGCGGCGGAGGTCGGGTGGCCCGTGCGCGAGTTCCGCCACCGGCGCACGCAGGCGCGCCGCGGGGTCAACGCCGCGAGCCTCGCGGGCCTCGTGTGGGCCGGCGCGGTCGTCGTGCGGGCGGTGCGACGCTCGCTGCGACGGCGCGTGGGCGGCCTGTGACGGCACGGGCACCCGCCCCGTCGCCCGCGCGTCAGCCCGCGCCCTGCGCCTGCTCCTCGCGCGTCGTCGCGACCGGCCAGCCCTCGTCGTCCCACGCGAGCTCGCGGATGCCGAGCCGGAAGTCGCCGCCCTCGGCGGCGTCGTACCAGTGGAACGCCAGGTAGCCCTTCGAGTACGACTGACCGCCCGGGCCGACCATGTCGCCGCGCGTCGCGAGCAGCGGCTCGCCGCCGCCCGCGGCGAGGTCCCGGCCCTCACGGTCGACGTACGGCCCGGTGACGTCGCGGGACCGGCCGACGGCCATGTTGTAGGTCGAGTCGGAGCCCTGGCAGCACGAGTCGCGCGAGACGAAGAGGTAGTACCAGCCGTCGCGCTCGGCGAGGTACGGGGCCTCGATCGCGTTGGGCGAGCCGATGCGGCTCGCGATCGTCACGGGCTCCGCGTCGGGGTCGGCGAGCGTGCCGTCGGGCCACGCGAGCTCGACGAGCTGGATGCCGCCCCAGAACGAGCCGAACGCCATCCACGGCGTGCCGTCGACGTCGACCACGCCCGCGTCGATCGCGTTCCAGTTGTCCTCGCCCGGCGTCGAGGAGATCACCTCGCCCCGGTCGACCCACGCGTAGGCGGGGTCGTCGGGGTCGAGCGTCGTGTTCGTCATGAGCCCGATCACCGACCGGTTCGAGCCGAACGTCGACGCCGCGTAGTAGAGGTACCAGGTGCCGTCGTGCTCGACGACCTCGGGCGCCCAGAAGTTCTCGACCCCCGGCACGGCGTCGTACACCCAGCGCGGGCGCGTGCCGGCCTCCCAGACTGTGCCGACCTCCTCCCACGTGCGGCCGCCGTCGGTCGAGCGCCGGATCTGCGGCGCGCCGAGCCCGACGCGCACGTCCCCGGTCGAGAACACGTACCAGGGCTCGCCCTCGTCGCCGACGACGAGCGCCGGGTCGTGCGTGCGCAGGTCGCCGGCCAGCTCGAGCGCGGTCGCCGCGGGCGCGGCGGGACGCGTGAGCAGGACCGCACCGCCGCCGACGAGCAGCGCGGCCACGACCCCGACCGCCGCGAGGGCCCACGCCCGGCCGCGGCGCCGCGGCCGGGCGTCCGGCACGGGCCCGGCGAGGACGTCCGGCGCCGGTCCGTCGGGGGCGTCGGTCACGCGGCGTCCTCGCGACGAGCCGGCTCGAGCGCGACCCACCGCACGCCGTGCTCGGGCACGTCGAGCGTCAGCACGCCGTCGTGCTCGGCGGCGGTCGCGCGCGGGTCGGGCAGCGGCGCACCGTCCCACAGGTCGCGGGCCGTCCAGCGGTGCGCGCTCGCGGCGGAGTCCCCGACCAGCGCGGACAGCGGCAGGTGCTCGGTGCGCACGCCGGTCCCGGTCCAGAACACCGCGACGTAGCGCGTGGCCTCGCTGCCGGACCGCGCACCCCACACGACGACCTCGCCGTCGCCCGCGGGCTCGCGCTGCAGCTCGCGGCCGTCGACGCCGGTGCGCAGCACGTGGCCGACCGCGGGCGTCGTGAGCAGCGCGATCGTCGCGTCGTCGGACGTCGGCAGGTCGCCGCCCATCATGAGCGGCGAGCGGGCCATGACCCACAGCGTGAGGAGCGTGCGCTGCTCGTCGGGCGTGAGGCGCGACGCGCGGTCGTCGCCGCGCTCGGCGCGGATCCCGATGCGCCCCAGGGGCAGCATGTCGGCGTCGGCCCAGCCGCCGGGCTGCTGGAACGGCGCCCACCGCGCGAGCCGCGCGAAGTTGGCGTGCACGTCCTCCCAGCGGTCCCAGAGGTCGTCGCACACGCGCCACATCTGCGCGTGCTCGCGCAGCACGGGCAGGTGCGCGGTGGACAGTCGCGTGCCGGGCGACAGCGACAGCACGATGTCGCGCCCCGAGCGCGCGATGGCGCGCGACCACGCGGTGATCGCGTCGGCGTGGAACGGCGCGAGCATGTCGTCGACCTTGACGAAGTCGACGCCCCACGACGCGAGCTGTGCGACGAGCCCGTCGAGCCAGGCCTGCGCGGCCGGGTGGGTGTGGTCGAGCCCGTACATGTGGCCGTTCCACGTGCAGACGGACGACGTGTCGGCGACGTCTGCGGTCGTGACGACCGCCCCGTCGGGGCTCACGACGGGCAGCGCGGCCGCGACCGCGGTGCGCGGGATGCCGCGCAGCACGTGGACGCCGAGCCTGAGCCCGAGCGCGTGGACCTGCGCGGCGAGCTCGGTGAAGCCGCGGCCGCCGGCGGCCGAGGGGAAGCGGGCGGGGTCGGGCTGGGGGTAGCCGTGCTCGTCGAGGACCAGGCCGCTGCCGTCGGTGTAGCCGTGCGCGCGGGCGGCGGGGTCCGACCAGTCGATGTCGACGACGACCGTGTCCCACCCGTGCGGGAGCAGGTGCTCGGCCATGAAACGGGCGTTGGCCAGGACCTCGGCCTCGGTGACGGTCGTGCCGTAGCAGTCCCAGCTGTTCCACCCCATGGGCGGGGTCAGGGCCAGCGTCATCGTCGACTCCTTCTACATCGTTGTAGAGTCGACTCTGCCGCACCGCGCGGCACGGCGTCAAACGCCTGCGCGGCGCACGGCACGCACGAGCGTACGTCGCGGGGGCCGACGGCCCCGACGGCCGGCCGTTACCCGATCGTGGCTTGACCGGGGACCGGTGCCCGTGTCAGTTTGTGCAACGTTGTAGATCAACGTTGTAGAGACGTTGCAGCATCGGAGAGGTCAATGACGACCAGCAGGAGCGACGGGCGACGCGCAGGGGCGCCGCAGCGCCCCCGGGCCACCGGGACCGCGGCTCCGCACGGACGTGGACCTGACCGACCCACCACCACGGGAGGCAGGCAGATGAAGAAGAGCAGGCTGGTCGTCGGCGCGACCTGTGCCGCGCTGGTCGGCGCGCTCGCGCTCACCGCGTGCAGCAGCGACGGCGGCGGCGGCGGTGACGACGGGAGCAAGAAGATCACCTTCATGTTCCGCGGCGGCCCCGACGAGAAGAAGGCCTACGAGGCCGCGATCGACAAGTACACCGAGGCCACGGGCGTCGACGTCGAGATGATCGTCACCGACGCCGACCAGTACGCCACCAAGCTCCAGGCCGCGGTCGCCGGCAACAACGTGCCCGACGTGTTCTACATCGAGCAGGCGTCGCTGCAGTCCTACGTCGCGTCGGGCGTGCTGCTCGACATCACCGACCAGGTCGAGGCGTCCGACGTGGACCTCGACAACCTCTGGGAGTACGGCGTCGACTCGTACCGCTTCGACGGCACGCTGCAGGGCACCCCCGAGGGCCGCCTCTACGGCCTGCCCAAGGACATCGGCCCGTTCTCGTTCGGCTACAACAAGACCATGCTCGAGGCCGCGGGCATCCCGCTGCCCGACAAGGACACGCCGCTCACGTGGGAGCAGTTCGTCGAGATCTGCAAGCAGCTGACGACGGACACCGACGGCGACGGCGCCGTCGACCAGTGGGGCACCGGGCTCAACGTCCAGTGGAACCTGCAGTCGATGGTGTGGAGCAACGGCGCGGACTTCATCGACGCCGACCGCACCACGGTCACGGTCGACACCCCCGAGTTCGCCGACGCGCTGCAGAAGTTCGCCGACCTCACCAACGTCGACGCCGTCACGCCGTCGGCCTCCGACGCGGCGACGCTCGACACGTACCAGCGCTGGATGGCCGGCGAGATCGGCTTCTTCCCCGTCGGCCCGTGGGACGTCAGCGTCTACAACGACCTCGACTTCGACTACGACCTCATCCCCTGGCCCACCGTCGGCGACGGCGGGACGGCCACGTGGGTCGGGTCGCTCGGCATCGGCGTCTCCGCGACGTCGAAGCACCCCGACGAGGCCGTCGAGCTCGTGACGTACCTGTCGGCCGACGCCGAGGCGCAGCAGACGCTCGTCGACGCGAACATCCAGGTCCCCAACCTCATCGACGTCGCGACGGACTGGGCGCAGGCCGCCGACGCCGAGCCGGCCAACCGCCAGGAGTTCCTGGACATCGCGCAGGACTACGGGCGCGCGATGCCCGCGGCCTTCACGTACGGCGCCGCCTGGTACGACGAGCTCTGGACCAACATCCAGCCGGTCCTCGACGGCAAGCAGACCGCCGCCGACTACCTGGCCGACGTGCAGCCGCGCATGCAGGCGCTGCTCGACGAGTCCATCGCCAACGCCGAGCAGGCGTTCGCCGGACGCTGACGCACCGCGGTCCCCGACCCGCCCGCCCGGGCGGGTCGGGGACCGCCGCGGACCCGCACCAGAGAGGACCCACCCGATGTCGCGTCCCGAGGCCGTCACGGCCCCACCGGCGACCGTCGCCGCCGACGGCCGGCCCCCGCTGCGCACCCGGCGCGAGCGCAACCGCCTGCACCGCACCGAGGCCCTGTGGGCGCTCGCGTTCGTCGCCCCGCCCGTGCTCGGGTACCTGCTGTTCACGCTCTACCCGCTCGGGTTCGCCGCGTACGCGTCGCTCACGAGCTGGAACGGCCTGGGGCCGATGCGCTTCATCGGCATCGACAACTACACGCGCCTGCTGAACGACGACTACTTCCGGCAGACGCTGTTCAACACGTTCTTCTACATGATCGGCATCCCGATCGGCCTGACGCTGTCGCTGCTGCTGGCCCTCGCGCTCAACCGGCGCATCGTCGGGCGCACCGCGTTCCGCACCATCTACTACGTGCCGGTCATCTCGTCGCTCGCGGCCATCGCGATCGTCTGGCAGTTCGCCTACAACGGCGACTTCGGTCTCGTGAACCAGGTCCTCGCGTGGTTCGGGATCGACGGCCCCAACTGGCTGCAGAACACCGCGACCGTCAAGCCCGCGATCATCCTCATGATGATCTGGAAGGGCCTCGGCTACTCGATGCTGCTCTACCTGGCGGCCATCCAGTCGGTGCCGGCCTCGCTCTACGAGGCCGCGTCGCTCGACGGCGCGAGCTGGTGGCAGCAGCTGCGCGCGATCACCATGCCGATGGTCCGCCCGGTGACGTTCTTCCTGGTCGTCACGAACATCATCGCGGGCGCGCAGATCTTCACCGAGATCAACATCATGACGCCCACGGGCGGCCCCGAGTTCAGCTCGGCGTCGCTGGTCTGGTACATCTGGCGCCAGGCCTTCCGCTACCAGCAGATGGGGTACGCGACGGCCATGGCGGTCGTGCTCGGCATCCTCGTCTTCGTCATCACCCTGATCCAGTTCCGCCTCAACCGGCGCAACAGCTTCAGCATCGACTGAGGGACGCAGCCATGACCACCATCCCCGCCCTCCCGCGCGCCGGCCGGCCCGCGCGGACCGCCGCCCCCGCGCGCGGCGCACGGCGCGAGTCGCGCGCCGTCAACGTGATCCTCTTCGTCGTGCTCGCGGTCTTCGCGATCGCGATGGTCGCACCGCTCGTGTGGATGTTCACGACCGCGATCAAGACCAAGGCCGAGGTGTTCGCGCTGCCGCCCGTGCTGTGGCCCGCCCAGCCGCAGTGGGACACGTTCGTGCGCATGTGGAACGAGGCACCGATCCTGTCGGGCTTCCGCAACTCGTTCATCGTCGCGTCGACCGTGACGATCGCCGGCTCGGCGACGTCCGCGATCGCGGCGTTCGCGCTCGCGAAGCTGCGGCTGCCCGGCAAGAACGCGATCTTCCTCGGCCTGCTGACCGGCCTCATGGTCCCCTACCCGACGATCATGATCCCGCAGTTCGTGATGTTCTCGCGGCTGCACTGGGTCGACACCCTGCTGCCGCTGATCGTGCCGCTGCTGTTCGGCAACATCATCATGATCTTCTTCATCCGGCAGTACCTCGAGACCGTCCCGGACTCGCTCATCGAGGCCGCGAAGATCGACGGCGCATCGTACCTGACGATCTTCGGCCGCATGATCGTGCCGATGATCCGGCCCGCCATCGCGGCGCAGTTCATCCTGTGGTTCATGACGATCTGGAACGACTACCTCGCGCCGATCCTCTACCTGAACTCGCCCGGCAAGCAGACGCTGCAGGTCGTCATCGCGAACCTCAACGTCGAGTACGCCACGCAGCGCGACTACCCGCTGATCATGGCGGCGTCGTTCGTCGCGCTGCTGCCGATCCTCGTGGTGTTCCTCGTCTTCCAGCGGCAGATCATCGAGTCCGTCGCGCTCACCGGCACGAAGGGGTAGCGCCGTGACGACCCTCGACCCGGCCGCGGACGTCCTGGACACCACCGGCTGGGGGGCGGAGCACGCCCACGACCCGACCGCGGTGCGCGACGACGACGGCACCTACTGGCTGTTCTCCACGGACGCGTGCTCCGACGGGCCGGTGCGCGGCGGCGTGCAGGTGCGCCGCTCCGACGACCTCGTCACGTGGACCTTCCACGGGTGGGCGCTGCCCGGCGTGCCGCGCGACGCGGTCGACGTGGGTGCCGCCGGCCTGTGGGCGCCCGAGGTGGTGCGCGTGGGCGGGCAGTGGCGCATGTACTGGTCCGCGTCGTCCTTCGGCTCGCGCCGCTCGGCGATCGGCCTGGCGGTCGCCGACCACCCCGCGGGGCCGTGGCACGAGCGCGGCCTCGTGGTGACGAGCCCCGCGGTGCCCGCGGACGCGACGGGCACGCCGCACGGCGACGGCCCGCCCAACGCGATCGACGCCGCGTAC
Organism: Cellulomonas sp. FA1; assembly: GCF_000986825.1. Classification (NCBI taxonomy): domain Bacteria; kingdom Bacillati; phylum Actinomycetota; class Actinomycetes; order Micrococcales; family Cellulomonadaceae; genus Cellulomonas; species Cellulomonas sp. FA1. Next base: position 1,957,551 of record NZ_LBMY01000001.1, read on the forward strand.
GCGGTCGACACGAGCGACGGCCGCGAGCGGCACTGGCTCGCGTACGGCTCGTTCTTCGGGGGCGTCCACGCGGTCGAGCTCGACCCCGCCACGGGGCTCGCGCTCGACGCCGGCCCGGACGGTGCGGCCGCCGCGCCCGGCGCGCTGCTGGCCCGGCGCGCCCCCGAGGTCGAGGGCGCGGTCGAGGGCGCCTACCTGCTCCCCCGGCCCGGCGGCGGGTGGGCGATGCTCGCGTCCTGGGACTCGCTGTTCTCGACGTACCACGTGCGCGCGGCCGTCGCCGAGCACGTCACGGGCCCCTACCGCGACCGCCTCGGCCGCGACCTGCGCGAGCCCGCCGCCGACTCCGGCACCGTGGTGCTCGCGGGCCACCGCCTCGACGGCGGGCCGGGGCTGCGCGCACCGGGGCACGGTGCGGTGCTCACCGAGCCCGCGACGCCGGGGCGCCCCGGCCGGCAGACGTTCGTGCACCACGTGCGCGACGAGGACGCCCCGACGCGGCACCGCGTGCAGGTGCGCCGCCTGGTGTGGACGCACGACGGCTGGCCGCTGGTGTCGCCGCAGCCGTGGGCGGGCCCGGGACGCGAGGTCGACGACGAGTCGACCTGGCCCGCCGACCCGGCCGTGCTCGACGGCGCGTGGGAGGTGCTCGACGTCGGCGCCGACCCGGCCGCGGTGCAGCGCACGCGGACCGCGGAGCTGGACCTGACGGACGTGCGCGCGCTCGGCGCGGGCCGCTTCACGGCCCGCCGGTCCGACGCCGCCGCGGTGTCGCTCGTGGCGTTCCCGGGCTGGGACGCCGTGCGCGACGTCGCCGCGACGGTCGTCGTGGCCCTCGACGACCGCGGCCGCGTGACCGCCGCGACGCGCCCCGCGTAGGCCGGACCAGGACGAGCGGGCTGGGAGGATCGGGGCGTGGACGCGCACGGGTGGGCCGCCGGGGTCATGACGGCCCTGCGGTGGGTCGCGCACGTGCTGGCCGTGCAGGCGCTGCTCGTGCTCGGCACGCTCGCGGGCGGTGTGGTGCTGGGGCTCGCGCCCGCGCTCGACGCGGGCGGCCGCGTGCTGGCGCGGCTGCCCGCGGGCGACCCGTCGCCGCACGTGTGGGCGGAGTTCTGGCGCGCGTGGCGCGCCGGGTGGCGGCGCGCGAACGTGGTCGCGGCGCCGCTGGCGGCCGTCGGCGCGCTGCTCGCGGTCGACGCGTGGGTCGTGACGGCCGCGGACGGGCCGGTGCGCGCCGCGCTCGGGCTGGGCCTCGGGATCGTCGGCGCGTGGACGCTCGTCGTCCTCGCGTACCTGCCGGCGGTGCTGCGGCGGTACTGCGACCCCGCGCCCGCCGCGTGGCGGTTCCTCGCGCTCGCGCCGGCGCTCGGACCCGGGACGGCGCTCGCCGTGCTGCTGGCGGCCGTCGTGTGGGCCGCGACGTGCTGGGTCGCTCCCCCGGTCGCGGTGCTCGGCGGCCTCGCGGTGCCGCTGCTGGCCACCGGCTGGCTCGTCGACGTGCGGCTGGACCGGCTCGACGCGCGCGTGGCCGCGGCAACCTGAGGCGACACCCGACGACGCCCGGAGGGGCGCGCCGGTCCGCGAGCCGGCGGACGGCCCGCGAGGGCGTCAGCCGGCGGCGTGCTCGCCGAGCGTCGACGCGCGCGCGACGACGGAGAAGTCCGCGACGACCTGCTGGTAGGGACGGTCGGCGTCGGGCGCCTCGATGCGCGCGAGCAGCAGGTCCACGGCGGTGGTCGCGATCTCCTCGCGCCCCGGGTGCACGGTCGACAGCGTGGGCGAGGAGTACGCGGTCTCCTCGATGTCGTCGAAGCCGATGACGGCGACCTGCCCCGGCACGTCGACGCGCCGCAGGTGCAGCGTGTGCAGCGCACCGAGCGCGAGCGCGTCGTTGAGCCCGAAGACCGCGTCGATGCCGAGGTCGGCGTCGAGCAGGCGCGCCATGGTCTCGGCGCCCGTCGCGCGGTGCCAGAGGCCCGCCTCGCCGACCAGCGCCGGGTCGAACGGCAGGCCGTTCTCCTCGAGCGCGGCCGCGTAGCCCTGCACGCGCAGCGCGGCCGACCCGACGGTCTCCCCCGCGTGCGCGCCGACGACCGCGATGCGGCGCCGGCCCTGGTCGATCAGGTGCTGCGTCGCGGCCTTGGCGGCCTCGACGTTGCTCATGGTGACGTGGTCGGCGGGGCCGCCGAAGATCCGCTCGCCGAGCAGCACCAGCGGGTAGTCGACGCCGTCGAGCTCGTGCACGTCGTCGGGCCCCAGGCCCAGCGGCGAGTAGATGAGGCCGTCGGTGAACTGGCGGCGCGCGCCGCGCAGCACCTCGATCTCGCGCTCGCGCACCGCGCCGGTCTGCTCGATGAGCACGGTGAGGCCGCGCGCCTCGGCCGCGCGGATGACGGAGTCGGCGAGCTCGGCGAAGTACGGCAGCGACAGCTCGGGGACCGCGAGCCCGACGAGACCCGTGCGCCCGCGCCGCAGGTTCCGGGCCGTGACGTTGACCTGGTAGCCGAGGTCGGCGATGGCCTGCTCGACCTTCTCGCGCGTCGAGTCGCGGATGTACGGGTAGCCGTTGACGACGTTGGAGACGGTCTTGATGGACACACCGGCCCGTGCGGCCACCTCGTGCATCGTCACAGCACCGCTGCGTCGTCCGTTCACGTGCGTCCTCGTCCTCGTCGCGACCTCGTCGTGCGTCGGGCTGCCGGCCCGCGCACAGCGTGGCAGACGACCGCCACCCTACATCGTTGTAGAGATCGCGGGGAAGCCTTCCGTGCCCGGACACACGTCGGGCCCGGTCGTCCGACCGGGCCCGGGGTGCACTGCGCGCCGCCGGAGCGGCGCGCGGCTCACTTCTTGTTGCGACGCTGGTGACGCGTCTTGCGCAGCAGCTTGCGGTGCTTCTTCTTCGCCATGCGCTTGCGACGCTTCTTGATGACGGAGCCCATGTGCGGTCCTCACTCGTGTCCGGTCACGGCCCCGGGAGCCGTGAGTGGTGGTCGATCGACGCGGTGCGCGTTGCTGATCGCCCACGCACGCAGAAGTCCGGGGCCCCACCTTACGCGATCGGGCCCCGCGTCCGCGAACGGCGGTCGCCGTCCGCACGACGCGCGCCCGTCCGGGGCGGCGCGGGCGCCCGCGCCGCGGGGTCAGGACGAGCGACGCTCCTCGTCGACCGCGTGCGTCTCGACCGTCGCCGACGAGCGCAGGTAGGCGTCGAGCGCGTCCTGCGGGACCCGGAACGACCGTCCCACACGGACCGCGGGCAGCTCGCCCGCGTGCACCAGGCGGTACACCGTCATGCGCGAGACCCGCATGAGGTCCGCGACCTCGACGACGGTGAGGAACCGCACGCGTCCCTGCGGCCCGCCCTGCGCGTCGCTCATGTCCCGGCCCTCCTGGTGGCCGGGCCCTGCGCCGGCGTCGCGCACCCGAGAACCGGGTGCCGTGTCAACGATAGTGGCGCGTGTGACGCATGGGAAAGCCGGGACACCCGCACGGCGCACGACGGCACCCGAGCGGCCCAGCCACCGACGCCACCCATCCGCGCCACGGACCGGCACGCCACCGCCGGACCGGCCGCCGGCTCGCCCCGCGCGCCCCCCACGGATGTCCGCTCAGTCGAGCTCGGGGTCCAGCCCCAGCGACGGGAACACCGCCGTGCGCGTCGCGCGCACCGCGCGGTCGACGTCGTCCGCCGGGTCGTACCCCGCCGACCACGGCCGGAACGACGCGCTCGCGTGGTCCGTCATCACCGGCACCGCGTCGCGGCCGTACCGCTGGCGCACCACGTCCAGCCAGACCTGCGGCACGCGCGTCGCCGGGTCGACCGGCCGGTGCGCCGCCACGCCCACCAGGTGGGTCCACGTGCGCGGCACGACGTCGAGGATCGCGTACCCGCCGCCGCCCAGCGCGACCCACCGGCCGTCGCTCACGTCGTGCGCGAGGTCGTGCAGCAGCATCGCCGCCACGCGCTGCGCGTCGACCGACACCCGCAGCGTCGCGAGCGGGTCCATGCGGTGCGTGTCGCAGCCGTGCTGCGTGACCAGCACGTCCGGCGCGAACTCGCGCACCACCGCGGGCACCACGGCGTCGATCGCCCGCAGCCAGCCCGCGTCGTCGGTGTGCGACGGCAGCGCGACGTTCACGGCCGTGCCCTCCGCGCCCGGGCCGCCGGTCTCGCCCGGGTACCCCGTGCCCGGGAACAGCGCGAAGCCCGTCTCGTGCACCGACACCGTCAGCACGCGCGGGTCGTCCCAGAACACCGCCTGCACGCCGTCGCCGTGGTGCGCGTCCACGTCGACGTACGCGACGCGCCGCGCACCGGCCGCCAGCAGCGCCCGGATCGCGACCGCCGCGTCGTTGTAGACGCAGAACCCCGACGCCGCACCGGGCATCGCGTGGTGCAGCCCGCCGCCGACGTTCACCGCGTGGTCCGCCTCGCCGCGCCACACCGCGAGCGCCGCGTCGACCGTGCCCTGCACGACCCGCGCCGCGGCGTCGTGCATCTGCGGGAACACCGGGTCGTCGCGCGTGCCCAGCCCGCGCACCAGGTCCGGCACGCCGCGCTCGGCCGCCGCGTGCACCGCCGCCACGTAGGCGGGGTCGTGCACGGTCGCCAGCAGCGCGTCCGACGCGGGCTCCGCGCCGACCACCTCGACCCCGGGCGCGTCGAGCAGCCCGAGCTGGGCCGCGAGCGCGACGGTCAGGTCGATGCGGTCCGAGGTCATGGGGTGCCCGAACCCGAAGTCGTACGCGAGGAGCTCGGTCGCCCACACGACGCGCAGGGTCGAGGACGCGGCGCGCGTCGCGTCCGGGGCCGTCATGCGCCCACGCTCCCACCGCCGCCGGGCGGGTGTCGACCCGACGGGCCGTGCCGCCACCCGTCCGGACGGACGAGGCACGCCCGTCCCCGGCGTCGCGCGTCACGTACCGTCGGTGCGTGCGCGCCCCCGGCACGTGCCAGAGTGTGCCTGAGGGCACGTGAGTCACACGCGCGAGGCACAGCGGGAGGCGGGATGGCGGCGGGGCCCGGCCTGCTCTGGCGCGCGCGCGAGTACGTCGACCGGTCCGCCCGGCAGTCCCCCGCCCGCCTCGCGCTCGGCGTGTTCGCGCTCGTCATCGCGATCATCACCGTGCTGCTGTCGGCGCCCTGGGCCACCGCGCACGGCGGCCGCGCGCCCCTCATCGACGCGCTGTTCACGGCGACGTCCGCAACCACCGTCACCGGGCTGGTCGTCGTGCCCACGGGCGCGTACTGGTCCACGTGGGGCCTGGTCGTCATCCTCGTCGCCATCAAGATCGGCGGGCTCGGGGTCATGACGCTCGCGTCGCTGCTCGGCATGGCCGTGTCACGGCGCATCGGGCTCACGCAGCGCCTCCTCGTCTCGTCGGAGACCAAGGTGACGCGGCTCGGCGAGGTCGGGTCGCTCGTGCGGACCGTCATCGTCACGTCCACCGTGCTCGAGGTCGCGATCGCGCTCGTGCTGTTCCCGCGGCTCGTCGTCCACAACGAGGCCGTCGGCGAGGCCGCCTGGCACGCGCTGTTCTACGCCGTGTCGGCGTTCAACAACGCGGGCTTCGTGCCGACGCCCGAGGGCCTCGCGCCGTTCGTGTCGGACTGGTGGATGCTCCTGCCGATCATCGTCGGCGTGTTCATCGGCTCGCTCGGCTTCCCCGTCATCCTCAACGTCGCCAACCACCTGCGCGAGCCGCGCCGCTGGAGCCTGCACTCCAAGCTCACCATCACCACGAGCATCGGGCTCGTCGTGTTCGGCTCGGTCGTCGTCGCCGCCTTCGAGTGGACCAACCCCGGCACGTTCCGGCCGCTCGACCCCGGCGGCACGGCGCTCGCGTCCCTGTTCGCGGGCGTCATGCCGCGCTCGGGCGGGTTCTCGACGGTGGACGTCGACCAGATGCACGAGGGCACGTGGCTGCTGCTCGACGCGCTCATGTTCGTCGGCGGCGGGTCCGCGTCCACCGCGGGCGGCATCAAGGTCACGACGCTCGCGGTCATGCTGCTCGCGATCGTCGCCGAGGGCCGGGGCGACCGCGACGTCGAGGCGTTCGGCCGCCGGATCCCGCGCGAGTCGCTGCAGGTCGCCATCGCCGTCGGGTTCGTCTCCGCGACCATCGTGCTCGTGTCGTCGCTGCTGCTGCTGGCGATGACGGGGCTGACGCTCGACCGCGTGCTGTTCGAGGTGATCTCGGCGTTCGCGACGTGCGGGCTGTCGACCGGCATCACGGCCGACCTGCCGACGCCCGCCAAGTACGTGCTCGTCGTGCTCATGTTCATCGGCCGGACCGGCACCATGACGCTTGCGGCGGCGCTCGCGCTGCGCAACCGTCGTCGTGTCATCCGCTACCCGGAGGAGAGACCCATCATTGGCTGACAGCCTGCGCGCGGGCGGCGGCGAGCCCCGCACGGCACCGCGCACCCCCAAGAAGGACTCCGGCGTCCTCGTCATCGGCCTCGGGCGGTTCGGGTCGGCGATCGCCGCGACCCTCGACCGGCTCGGCCAGGACGTGCTCGCGGTCGAGCGCAACCCCGACCTGGTGGCGCAGTGGTCGGGCCGGATCCCGCTCGTCGAGGCCGACGCGGTCAACCCCGACGCGCTCGAGCAGCTCGGCGCACGCGAGTTCCCCGTGGCCGTCGTCGGTGTCGGGTCGTACCTCGAGGCGTCGGTGCTCATCACGGGCAACCTCGTCGACATCGGCGTGCCGCAGATCTGGGCCAAGGCGATCTCGGGCGAGCACGCGCGCATCCTGCAGCGCATCGGCGCGCACCACGTCGTGCTGCCCGAGGCCGACGCCGGCTCGCGCGTCGCGCACCTGGTCAGCGGCAAGATGCTCGACTACATCGAGGTCGAGGACGGCTTCACCGTCGTGAAGATGCGCCCGCCGAAGGAGACGCAGGGCTTCACGCTCGCGCAGTCCAAGGTGCGCGAGCGCTACGGCGTGACCATCATCGGCGTGAAGTCCCCCGGGATCGACTTCCAGTACGCGACGCCCGAGACCCGCATCTCGGCCAACGACCTGGTGATCGTCGGCGGCCACGCGGACCTGCTCGAGCGGTTCGCCGCGCGGCCCTGAGCGACGGCGTCGACCCGGCGACCGCACCAGCAGGGAGGGGCACGCGCATGGCGAAGGCGTCGGGCACGAAGTCGGGCAAGAAGTCGGACAAGACGTCGGGCAAGAAGTCGAGCACGACGACGCGCGAGAAGGCGAGCAAGAAGGCGAGCAAGGCGTCCGGCACGAAGGCGGGCACGACGACGTCGGAGACGACGGCGGGGAGGAAGCACGCCCCCGACCTGGCGTCCGTCCCGACCGCGGCGGCCGACGACCTGACCACGCACCGCGACGCCGCGGTCGAGCTGCTGCGCGTCCGGCCCGGGACGCGCGTGGCCGAGGTCGACGCACGGGCCACGCCCGGGTTCGACGGCTCGCGCAGCGCCGGTGAGCGCGCGCTCGCGGCGATCGGGCAGGACCTGTCCGACCTGCAGGAACGCCTGTACGCGCACGGACGCACCGGCGGAGACCGGTCCGTGCTGCTGGTCCTGCAGGGCCTCGACACCGCCGGCAAGGGCGGCATCGTGCGGCACGTGCTCGGCCTCGTCGACCCGCAGGGCGTCGCGCTGCGGTCCTTCGGCGTGCCGACGCCCGAGGAGCGCCGCCACCACTACCTGTGGCGCGTGCGACGCGCGCTGCCGCCCGCGGGCCGCATCGGCGTCTTCGACCGCTCGCACTACGAGGACGTGCTGGTCGCGCGCGTCGACGAGCTCGTGCCGCCCGACGTGTGGCAGGCCCGCTACGACGAGATCAACCGGTTCGAGGCACGCGTCGCCGCGGCGGGCACCACGATCGTCAAGGTCCTGCTGTGGGTGTCCCCCGACGAGCAGTACGCGCGCCTGCACGAGCGGCTCGAGCGCCCCGAGAAGCACTGGAAGTACGACCCGTCCGACGTCGACGCGCGCCTGCGCCGGCCCGCCTACGAGGCGGCGTACCAGGACGTGCTCGACCGCACCAGCACCGACGTCGCACCCTGGTACGTCGTGCCGGCCGACCGCAAGTGGTACGCCCGCCTGGCCGTGAGCGCCCTGCTGCACCGCGCCCTGTCCGACCTCGACCTGGGCTGGCCCACGGCCGGCTACGACGTGGCCGCCGAGCGCGCGCGGCTCGAGGCGACGCGCTGACACGCGGTCGTGCGTCGCCGCCCGACGGACGGCGACGCACGACCGGTGGCCGGCCGGCGGGGTGGTCGCCCGCCCCGCCGACCGGACCGCTCAGGACGCGTCCGTCGCGCCCCGCTGGTGCGGCACCGCGAGGACCGTGCTGCACCGCACGGCGCGCACCACGTGGTGCGCGCGCGCCCGGGCGGCGTGGCGCCGCAGCGCGACGCCCGCCGTCAACAGGAGCAGCGCGAGCGGGGCGAGCCACAGCTCGGCCCCCGTGCGTGCGAGCGACGCGCGCTCCGCCGGCGCGGCGACGGCCGGGAACGCCCGGGCGGTCGACGCGGCCGGGAGCGTGAGGGTCCGGCCGACGAGGGTCGTCGTGCCGGTGCCGTCAGCCGCCGGGCCGCCGGGTCCCTGCGGACCCTGAGGACCGGTCGGGTCCGAGGGGCCGCTCGGACCGGTCGGGTCCGTCGGGTCCGTGGGATCCGTCGGGTCCGTCGGGTCCGTGGGATCCGTCGGGTCCGTCGGGTCCGTGGGATCCGTCGGGTCCGTCGGGTCCACCGCACCCGGCACGGCCCGGGTCACGGTCGCGTCCCCGAGGACGCCGAGCGCGACGCCCGAGACGTCGACGGGCACGGTCACGGGCAGCGCGACGAGACCGCCGCCCGAGCCCGGCGCCGGGGCCCCGGGCTCCACGGAGCCGGCACCGGGCGTGACCACCTGGGTCACGGTGCCGTCACCCAGCACGCCCAGCGCGACGCCGTCGACGGTGACGGGGGCCACGACGGGCGCGGCCACAGCGGCGTCGTCGTGGGACGCGCCGCCCGGCGCAGGCGAGCCCGGCGCGCCGGCACCGGTGACCTCGGCGTCGCCGAGCGCACCGACGGCCACGCCGTCGACCCGCACGGGCGCCGTCACCGGCACGCTCACGAGCGCACCGTCCGAGCCCTCACCCGAGGCCCCAGCTGGGACGGGCCCCGGTGCGGGCGACGGTGCGGGTGCAGGGCCCGTCACGACCGCGTCGCCGAGGACGCCGACCGCGAGGCCGGAGACGTCCACGGGCACGGTGACCGGGGCCGACACGAGCCCGCCGTCCGGCTCCGCCGACGCACCGGGCCCCTGCGTGGCAGGGCCGGCGGGCGCGGTGCCCGCCCCGGTGCTCGTGGCGTCACCACCGACCGCGACCGCGACGCCGGAGACGTCGACGGGCACGGTCACGGGCACCTGCACCGCCGCGTCGTCGCCCGACCCGGCAGCGGGTGCGGGCTGCGGCTCGGCAGGGGCCGGCGCGGGGGCCGGCTGCGGCGCGGTCCCGGTGACGGTCCCGTCACCGAGCACGCCCACCGCGACGGACGACACGTCGACAGGCACCGTGACCGGCACCTCAACGACGGCGGGCGCGGCGGGGGCAGGCTCCTGCGGTGCGGGCGCCGGAGCCGCGGGCGCCGGGGCGGGCTGCGTGACGTCGGCGTCGCCGAGGGCGCCGACGGCGACCCCCGTGACGTCGACGGGGACGGACACGGGGACGTCGAGCAGCGCGCCCTCCCCGGTCACGGACTCGGCGCCCAGCGTGATGCCGACGTCGAGGACGGCGCCGTCCGAGGGGGCGGCGTGGGCCGCGACGGCCCCGGCGGCCACGAGGCCGCCTGCGAGGAGCGCCGTGTGCAGCGCTCGACGGACGTAGGTGTGCATGGTCGTGCTCCTTGCCTGAGAACCGGAGCGCCCGCTCGGGGCGCGGATGGGCGTGTGCCGCACGCTCGGGTGCGGCGCGGTCCGGTCAGGCCGGGCTGTGCGGGACCTCGGGCGAGAGCCCCGCGGGGCACGCGTCGTGCTGGGCCACGAGGGTGGTGATCAGGTGGAGGGTCGCCGCGCCCACGACGCCCGCGAGGGTCGCGTCGGTCGTGGAGCGGGAGGTCGGGGCGGCGGCACCGGAAGCACCGACCGGCGCGGCGGGCGGGACCGCCGGGGCGTCGGACGTGCCGGGCGTCGGCGTCGCGGGAGCCGAGGTCCTCGCCCCGTCGGCCCCCACCCCCGACGCGGCGAGGACGGGCGGCACGGCGCCGGACGCGGACCGGGCGGCGGGGCCGGTGACGCGAGCACCGGGCGTGCGCGCCGTCGCGGCGTCGTCGCGGGCAGCGGCGCCGGTGACCACCGCGCCGGGCGCGGGCGACGCGGCGCGCGGTCCGACCGAGGGCGGCGCGTCCGGGTCGGACGGTCGCACCGCGGGCGGGTCGACCGCGGGCGGCGACCACGGCGGCAGCGGGACCACCGGTCCGAGCACGGGCGCGAGCGGCTCGAGCACGGGCGCGAGCGGCGTCAGGACGGGAGCCAGCGGCGTCAGCACCGGAGACAGGACGGGCGCGAGCGGGCGCGTCACGGGGACGAGCAGGTCGCCCACGGGCGCCAGCAGGTCGCCCACCGGGGCCAGCGGTGCACCGAAGGGTGCGAGCGCGTCACCGACCGGGGCGAGCGCGTCCGCGAGCGGGGTGAGCGCGTCCCCCACCGGGGCGAGCGCGTCGCCCACCGGGCCGGTCACGGCAGCCGCGGGCGCGAGCGCGTCCGACACGGGCGCGAGCTCCTCGGTCACGGGTGCGAGCCCCGCGGTCACGGGTGCGGCCACGTCGCCGACGGCCGACGTCACGCCCGCGAGGGCGTCGGCGACCGGCTCGGCCACGGGCGCCGCGGCGTCGGGCGCGGTGCTCGCCGGAGCGTCCGGGAGCGGGCCGGTCGCGGGCGCATCGGGCGACGCCGGAGCGGCGGGTGCCGGAGCGGGCGGCGGCGCGGGCGCCGGAACCGGCGCCACGGGCGAAGCGGGAGCGGGCGCCACGGGCGGAGCGGGAGCGGGCGCCGGTGCCGCCGGAGCGGGCGCGGGCGCGACCGCCTCGACGACCGGGGCGACGACGCCGCTGGTCACCGGGGCCACCACGGTGTCGACCACGGGGGTCACCACGCCGTCGGCCGCGTCGGCGACCGCGCCGAGCACGGAGCCGAGGCCCCCGGCGTCGGACGAGGCGGCCCGCGGCGCCGCCGCGTGCGCGTCGGCCGACGCGAGGACCGCGCCGGTCAGCACGAGGAGCGCGGCCCCGAGCACGGTCAGCAGCGCACGGGAGAGCCACGTCACGGCTCGTGATCCCTGCCCCTGGACCTGCACGTCCCCTGCACCCCCTGGCACGGCTCCGTCGCCGTGTCATCACGACGGTAGGTCGCAGTCACGGGAGCGGCAAGGCGGGTCTAGACCCTCGTCCAGGTGCCGGACCGGTCACCTGGGACGACGCGTGCACACTTCACCCGCGCCGCCGGAGCCCCGGCACGCGTGCTCACGACGCCCGCCGCGCACCACCCGATGACTCCCGGCCGCGCGCGTGGTCCACTCCTCGCACGCGCTCGACGCGCACCCGACCGCACCCGCAGGAGCCGCCATGCCCACCGGACAGCCCACCGGCACCACCCCCACGACGCGCTCGCTCGACGTGCCCGGCGCCGTGCTCGCGTACGACCTCCGCGAGGCCACCGGGACGGCGGTCGCGCGGCCGCTGCTGCTCATCGGCTCGCCGATGGGCGCCACCGGGTTCGGCACGCTGGCCTCGTGGTTCACCGACCGCACCGTCGTGACGTACGACCCGCGCGGCGTCGAGCGCAGCACGTCGGCACCCGGTGCGGAGCCCGCGACGCCCCGGACGCACGCGGACGACCTGCACCGGCTGGTCGCGGCGCTCGACGCGGGCCCGGTCGACGTGTTCGCGTCGAGCGGCGGGGCGGTCAACGCGCTCGCGTGGGTGGCCGCGCACCCGGCGGACGTCGCGACGCTCGTCGCGCACGAGCCGCCGCTGCCGTCGGTGCTGCCGGACGCGGCGGCCGCCACCGCCGCGATGCGCGCGGTGCACGAGACGTACCTGCGGGCCGGCTGGGGGCACGCGATGGCGGCGTTCGTGGCGCTGGTCTCGTACCAGGGCCCGGTGCCGGAGGACTGGGCGGACCGTCCGGCGCCGGACCCCGCCGCGTTCGGCATGCCGACGGACGACGACGGGTCGCGCGACGACCCGCTGCTGGGCGTGAACATGCGCACGCTCCCGCCGTACGAGATCGAGGTCGACGCGCTGCGCGCGGCCCCGACGCGCGTGGTCGTCGCCGTGGGCGAGGAGTCGGGCGAGAACCTCGCGGCGCGCGGCGCGCGCGCCGTCGCGGCGGCGCTGGGCGGCGACGTCGCCGTGCTGCCCGGCGACCACGGCGGGTTCCTGGGCGGCGAGTACGGGCAGACGGGTGCGCCGGACCGGTTCGGCCCGGCGCTGCGCACCCTGCTCGCCGGGTGACGCGGCGACGCGGGACGGGCCGGGCACGACGGGCCGGACCGGCGGGGCCGCGCCGGGCAGGGCGCGCGTCCGGCGGCGCCCCCGGCGGCTCAGTCCGTGCGCCGCCGCAGCGTCGCGACGCCCAGCACGAGCGCACCGACCGTGAACAGCGCCATCGCGCCCACCGCGCCGCGCACGTCGGCCCACGCCGCGCCGCGTGCGATGTGCTGCATCGCGTCGACCGCGTACGTCAGCGGCAGCCCGCGCGAGACCCGCTCGAGCACCACGGGCATGGCCTCGCGCGGCATGAGCAGGCCGCACGTGACGAGCTGCGGCAGGATCACCGCGGGCATGAGCTGCACGGCCTGGAACTCGGTGCGGGCCAGCGCGGAGGCGGCCAGGCCGAGCGCGGAGCCCAGCACCGCGTTGAGCACGGCCACGGCGACCATGAGCGCGACGGGCCCCTCGACGTGCATGCCGCAGACCCACGTCGCGAACGCGACCACCACGAGCGCCTGCACGGTCGCCAGCACGGCGAACGCGAGCGCGTAGCCGAGCACGAGGTCGGCACGCCCGAGCGGCATCGTCATGAGCCGCTCGAGCGTGCCGCTCGTGCGTTCGCGCAGCGTGGCGACGCTCGTGACCAGGAACATCACGAGCAGCGGGAAGAACCCGACGAGCACGGGCCCGAACCGGTCGAGCACGTCGGTGCCGTCGAACATCCACGCGACGAGCCCCAGCAGCACGCACGGCATGACCAGCACGAGCGCGACGGTGCGGCGGTCGTGCCGGAGCTGCGCGAGCACGCGCCGCGCGGTCGCGAGCGTGCGGGCGGTGCTCACGCCGCACCCGCCGCGTCGGCCGCGTCGACGAGCGCGAGGAACGCCCCCTCGGCGTCGTCGGCGCCGGTGCGGGCGCGCAGCTCGGCGAGCGTGCCGTCGGCGAGGACCGCGCCGTCGCGCATCAGCACGAGCCGGTCGCAGCGGGCCGCCTCGTCCATGACGTGGCTCGAGACGAGCAGGCTGCGGCCGTCGTCCCGCAGCCGCGCGAACAGGTCCCACAGCGAGCGCCGCAGCACGGGGTCGAGGCCCACGGTGGGCTCGTCGAGCACGAGCAGGTCCGGCGAGCCGAGCAGCGCGACCGCGAGCGACACGCGCGACCGCTCACCCCCGGAGAGCGTCGCGACGAGGTCGCGGGCGTGCGGGGCGAGGTCGACCTCGGTGAGCACGCGCTCGACGGAGCCACGCGGCGCGTCCTGCAGCGTGGCGGCGTAGCGCAGGTTCTCGGTGACGGTGAGGTCGGCGTAGACGCTCGGCGCCTGCGTCATGTACCCCAGTCGGCGGCGCAGGTCCGGGCTGCCGGCGGGGAGCCCGAGGACGTCGAGCTCGCCGGTCACGTGGGTCTGGACGCCGACGACGGCTCGCATGAGCGTCGTCTTCCCGCTGCCGCTGGGGCCGAGCAGGCCGACGACCTGGCCGGCGGGCAGCGTCAGGTCGAGGCCGTCGACGACCACGCGCCCGCCCCGCACGACGCGCAGCCCGCGCGCCCGCACGGCGGGTGCCGCACCCTCGTTTTTCCCCATGTGAGGAATAGTGCACCCGGCGGCACGCCGCCGCAAGGGTCACCGGGACCCGGGACGAGGTCAGGCTCGTGCGGGGACGCGACGGCGAGGTGCGTCAGGGGACCGGATGGCTGAGCACGGCGTCGACGACGACGATCAGCAGCGACCCCGTCACCGACAGCAGGGCTCGTACCGTCCAGACCAGGGCCCGCGGTTGCGCACGCACGACGCCGCTCCTTCCGGGCACGTCTCCGTCGACGCGCCGTCAGGCAGAGACTAGGCCGACAGCGGGCGACCGGCACGTGAACCCCGGGTGAACCGGCACGTCACAGCCCCGCTCGCGCCGTCGGCCCACACCCACGCACCCGCCCCGCAGGCCCTCGGTCCCGCCCGCACGCGCCCGGCGCGCCCCGCACTCCGCGCGGTACCGGCCCGCCGTCGTCGGACGGCTCGACGCGCGTCCGCCGGCTCAGTCCGTGAGGTAGCGCTGCAGCGTCGGGCCCACGAGCGCGACGACGTCCGCGGCCGGCAGCGACGCGAGCGGCTCGACGCGCAGCAGGTGCCGCGCGACGAGCACGCCGACGGTCTGCGACGCGACGAGCGACACGCGCAGCGCCGCGTCCGGCCCGTCCAGCGCGCCCGCGACGCGCGCGAACACCTCGCGCGAGAGGAACCCGGCGACGTCCCGCGGGCCCGCGTCGTCGGCCGTCAGACCGCTGAACGCGGCCCGGAACGGCGCCCCGCCGTCCTGGTCCCACACGCGCAGCGCCGCGGCCAGCAGGCGCTCCCCCAGGCCGTCGACGCCCGGCGTGACGACCCGCTCCACGAAGACCGCCGGCTCCACCCCCTGCGGCAGCACGCTCGCGACGAACAGCTCGCCCTTGTCCGTGAACCAGTGCCGCACCGAGCCGGGGTCGACGTCCGCCCGCCGGGCGATCGCGCGCACGCTCGTGCCCGCGTACCCGCGGGCGGCGAACTCGGTACGCGCGGCCGCGAGGATCGCACCGCGCGTGTCCTCCCCCGCGGGCCGCCGCCCGCGGGCCCGCGTCCGCGTCTCGTCCACGGGCCCACCCTAGGCAGCCGCGCGCGCAGGCGGCGCACGCGCGCCCGGGCACGACGGAGGGCGGGCACCCGGCCGCAGCCGGGCACCCGCCCTCCGTCGCCGTCGGCGCGTCAGCGCCTCAGGAGCCCTGCGTCGCTCAGAACCCCTGCGCCACGCGGTAGTACACCTGGTTCCACCGGACCTGGTCGGCGAACCCGCGGCGCGTGGTCGCCTCGTCGATGACGAGCAGCTCGGTGCGCGCGAGCTCGGCGAAGATCTCCCACGCCTCGATGCCCACGGCCGTCGACAGCACCGTGTGGTGCGCGCCGCCCGCGGTCAGCCAGCACTCGGAGGACGTCGTGAAGTCCGGGCGGGGCTCCCACACGGCCCGCGCGACGGGCAGGTGCGGCAGGTCCGCCGTCGGGGGCACGATGTCGACGACGTTGGCCGTGAGGCGGAACCGCTCGCGCATGTCGGCGAGCGACACGACGACACCGACACCGGGGTCGGTGTCGAACACCATGCGGACCGGGTCCTCCTTGCCGCCGATGCCCAGCGGGTGGATCTCCACGCGCGGCTTCGACGTCGTGAGCGACGGGCAGATCTCGAGCATGTGCGCACCCAGGATCTTCTCGGCGCCCGGCGTCAGGTCGTAGGTGTAGTCCTCCATGAGCGACGCGCCGCCGGGCAGCCCGGCGCCCATCACCTTGGCGACGCGCACCAGCACGGCCGTCTTCCAGTCGCCCTCGGCGCCGAACCCGTAGCCCTTGCCCATGAGCCGCTGCACGGCCAGGCCGGGCAGCTGGCGCAGCTCGCCCAGGTCCTCGAAGTTCGTCGTGAACGCCTTGGCGCCACGCTCGGTGAGGAACGCCTCGAGCGCGGCCTCCTGGCGCGCCGCGTAGCGCAGCGACTCGTGGCGCTCGCCGCCGGCCCGCAGCTCGGGGACGACGTCGTACAGCTCCTCGTACTCGGCCACGAGCGCGTCGACCGTCGCGTCGTCGACAGCCTCGACCGCGGCGACGAGGTCGTTGACGCCCCACGTGTTGACCGACACGCCCAGGCGGATCTCCGCCTCGGTCTTGTCGCCCTCGGTGACCGCGACGTTGCGCATGTTGTCGCCGAACCGCACGAGCACCAGGTCCTGCGCGGCCTGCCAGCCCGCGGCGGCGCGGACCCACGTGCCGATGCGCGCGGTCACGGCCGGGTTCGACACGTGACCCGAGACCGTGGTGCGCGCCAGGCCCAGGCGCGTCGCGATGTACGCGTACTCGCGGTCGCCGTGCGCGGCCTGGTTGAGGTTCATGAAGTCGAAGTCGATGGTGTCCCACGGCAGCTCGACGTTCGCCTGCGTGTGCAGGTGCAGCAGCGGCTTGCGCAGCAGGTCCAGGCCCGTGATCCACATCTTCGCGGGGCTGAACGTGTGCATCCACGTGACGACGCCGAGCACCTTGTCGTCGGCGTTCGCGTCGAGCATCGCGCGGCGGATCGCCTCGGAGTCCTTGAGGACGGGCTTCCAGACGACCTTCGCGGGCACGTCGCCCGACGCGTCCAGCGCCGCCGCGACCTCCTGCGACTGCTCGGCGACCTGGCGCAGCGTCTCCTCGCCGTACAGGTCCTGCGAGCCGGTGAAGAACCAGATCTCCTGGTCCGGGTAGGCCTTGCTCATCGGTGCATCTCCCTCGATCGCCAGGTCAGTGCTGGCCGTAGACGTTCTGGTAACGGGCGTACAGCGAGTCGATGTCGCTCTGCGCGATCGGCAGCGGCTCGCCGAGCTGCCGGCTGATGTGGACGGTCCGGGCGACCTCCTCGACCATGACCGCGGCCTTCACGGCGGCCTTGGCGTCCGTGCCGATCGTGAACGGGCCGTGGTTGCGCATGAGCACCGCGGGGCTGCGGGACTCGCGCAGCGTCTCGACGATGCCGCGGCCGATCGAGTCGTCGCCGATGAGCGCGAACGGGCCGATCGGGATGTCGCCGCCGAACTCGTCGGCCATCATCGTCAGCACGCACGGCACGGGCTCGGCGCGCGCCGCCCACGCCGTCGCGTACGTCGAGTGCGTGTGCACGACGCCGCCCACGTGGGGCATGTGCGTGTACACGTACGCGTGCGCGGCGGTGTCGGACGACGGCGCACGGTCGCCCTCGACGAGGTTCGCGTCGAGGTCGCACACGACCATCGACTCGGGGGTCAGCTCGTCGTACGTCACGCCCGACGGCTTGATGACGAGCAGGTCGCGCTCGCTCGGGCCGGCGGGGTCGACGACGACGCGCTGCGACACGTTGCCGGCGGTCCACACGACCAGGCCCCAGCGGGGCAGCTCGGCGTGCAGCGCGCTGACCTTCTCGCGCGCCGCGGCGACCTGCTCGCGGACGTCGGACGGGTAGGCGTCCAGGGAAGACATCGGGCCTCCAGCGTCGGTGCCCGGGGCGGGCACGGGTGGGTCCGGCGCGGTCGGCGCCGGTGCGGCGGCCCGCGTCGACGGGCCGCCGCTCGGTCGGGTCGGTCAGATCGCCTCGGTCGCGGCGCGCTCGATCGCGAGCCCGGCCGTGTAGCGGTCGAGGTAGGTGGTGTAGCCCGCGACGTCGGCGGGGTCGGGCTCGACGACGTCGAGCTCGGCGTCCGCGAACACGCGCTGCGCGAGGTACGTGCCGAGGTCGACGCCGCCGCCGTGCACGAGGTACGCGGCGAGCACCGCGATGCCCCACGCGCCGCCCTCGCCGGCGGTCCGCCCGACGGCCACGGGCGCGCCGACGGCCGCGGCGAGCAGCCGCTGCGCGACGCCCGCGGTCCGGAACATGCCGCCGTGCGCGAACATCGCGTCGACGCCCACGCCCTCGGCCGCGAGGATCCGCATGCCCAGGCTCAGCGTGGCGAACGCGCCGTACACCTGCGTGCGCATGAGGTTCGCGAGCGACAGGTCGCTGCCGGGCGTCCGGACGATCAGCGGCCGCCCCTCCTCCAGGCCCGTGATCGGCTCGCCCGACAGGTAGTTGTACGACAGCAGGCCGCCGCCGTCGGCGGCGCCCTCGAGCGCCTCGCGCAGCAGCACGCCGAACACCTCGTCGGGCGTGGCCTGCGCGCCGAGCGCGGTCGCGAACCGGCCGAACACGCCGGCCCACTCGCCGAGCTCGCTCGCACCGTTGTTGCAGTGCACCATCGCGACGAGGTCGCCCGCGGGCGTCGTCACGAGGTCGATCTCGTGGTGCACGGTCGCGAGCGGCTTCTCGAGCACGACCATCGCGAAGATCGACGTGCCGACGGACGTGTTGGCGGTGCGCCGCGCGACCGAGTTGGTCGCGACCATGCCGGTGCCCGCGTCACCCTCGGGCGGGCACAGCGGGATCCCGGCCTGCAGCGTGCCCGTCGGGTCGAGCAGCGCGGCGCCCTCGGGCGTGAGCGCACCGGCGTCCTGGCCGGCGACGAGCACCTGCGGGAACAGGTCGCGCAGGCCGCCGGGGAGCCGGTCGCCCACGTGCGCGTCGAAGCGCGCGACGAGGTCGGCGTCGTAGTCGTGCGTCGCGGGGTCGACCGGGAACATGCCGGACGCGTCGCCGACGCCGAGCACCTTGCGGCCCGTCAGGCGCCAGTGCACGTAGCCCGCGAGGGTCGTGACGAAGCGGACGTCGGGCACGTGCGGCTCGGCGTCGAGGACGGCCTGGTGCAGGTGCGCGACCGACCACCGCAGCGGGATGTTGTAGCCCAGCAGCTCGGTGAGCTCGGCGGACGCGGCGCCCGTGGACGTGTTGCGCCACGTGCGGAACGGCACGAGCAGCTCGTCGGCGGCGTCGAACGCGAGGTAGCCGTGCATCATCGCGGAGACCCCGATCGCGCCGACCGTCGCGGGCCGCACGCCGTGCTGCCGCTCGGCGTCGTCGAGCAGCTCCGCGACCGCGGCGCGCAGGCCCTCCCACACGGCGTCGAGCGAGTACGTCCACGTGCGGTCGACGTACTGGTTCTCCCACGCGTGCCCGCCGGACGCGAGCGGCACGTGGTCCTCGCCGACCAGGACGGCCTTGATGCGCGTCGAGCCGAGCTCGATGCCGAGGGCCGTGCGGCCCTGCTCGATCGCGGTGCGCGCGTCCGTTCGCTGCTGCCCCATCGCGTGCTGCTCCCTCCCCGGTCGTCGTCGCCCGGGTGTCGTGGTCGGGTCGGCCGGCGTGCGTTCGGCCGACGTCATGTTAACGCTCACATAGCGGTGGTGCCAGCACCCGGGTCAGACGTCCCGCCCGGACCCGGACGACGCGCGGACCACGAGCTCGGGTGCGATCGACGCGACCTCGGGCACGCGCCCGCCCATCGCCTCGACCAGCGCCGCGACGGCCCGCCGGCCCAGCTCCGCGAAGTCCTGCCGCACCGTCGTCAGCGGCGGCGCGTAGAACTCCGCACCCGGCTCGTCGTCGAACCCCACCACCGCGACGTCCTCCGGCACACGGACGCCCGCCTCGGCGAACGCCGCGAGCAGACCCAGCGCGAGCTGGTCGTTCGCCGCGAACACCGCGTCCGGCAGCCCGTCACGCACCAGCGCGCGACCCACCGCGAACCCGTCCGCCGCGCGCCACCCGCCCACGCGGTGCTGCGGGACCGCGAGCCCCGCCGCCTCGTGCGCCTCCTGCCAGCCCCGCAGCCGGTCCCGCGCGTCGTACCACTCGAGCGGCCCCGCGACGTGCACCACCGTCCGCCGGCCCGACGCCAGCAGGTGCTCGGTCGCGAGCCGCCCGCCCGCGACCTGGTCCACCGCGACCGTCGGCACCGCGACGCCCTCGCGCCCCGACGTCACGAGCACCACCGGCACGGGCGCCCGCACGTCCGCGACCGCGACCGCGTCGATCGTGCCCGTGCTCGGCGCGACGACGACGACGCCGTCGACACCCTGCGCGAGGAAGTGCTCGACCGCGTCGCCGACCTCGCGGCCGCTGAAGTCCCGCAGCGTCGCGACCGACACGTAGTGCCCCACGTCGCGCGCCGCACGCTCGATCGCGACCAGGGTGCTCGTCGGGCCGAACAGCACGGTCGCAGGCGTGATGACGCCGATCGTGCCGGTGCGCCGCGTCACGAGCGCGCGCGCCGCGAGGTTGGGCCGGTACCCGAGCGTCGCGATCGCGTCGAGCACGCGCTCACGCGTCGCCGGGCGCACGCTCGGGTGGTCGTTGAGCACGCGCGACACCGTCTGGTGGCTCACGCCCGCGAGCGCCGCGACGTCGTTCATCGCGGGCGGGCGACCCTCGCGGGACGCGCGGCCCGCGACCCCGGGGCCGCGCCGCGGGCCGGGCCCGTGGACGCACCGGCCGGGCGCGGCACCGGCACCGCGCGCTCCCCGGCGGTGCGTGCGGGGTCGGCGCGGCCCTCGGTGACGGGCGACGCGTCGTCGGCCACGGTCAGCCCGCGCCCAGCTCGCGCGAGCGGTCGGCCGCCGCACGCACCGCCGCGACCAGCCCCGCCCGGACCGCGTGCGCGTCGAGCGCCGCGACGCCCGCGACGGTCGTGCCGCCCGGCGACGACACGCGCTCGCGCAGCACCGCCGGGTGGTCGCCCGTCTGCGCGACCATCGCGGCCGCACCCTCGACGGTCGCGACCGCGAGCCGCGTCGCCAGGTCGCGCGACAGCCCCAGCAGCACGCCCGCCTCGGCGAGCGCGTCGACCACGTAGAACGCGTACGCGGGGCCCGACCCGGACAGCGCCGTGACCGCGTCGAGGTGCTTCTCGGCGACCCGCTCGACCAGCCCCGTCGCCGCGAGCACGCGCTCGACGAGCACGAGGTGCCCCTCCTCCACGGCGCGCCCGGGCGCGATCGCGCTCGCACCCTTGCCGATGAGCGCCGGGGTGTTCGGCATGACCCGGACCACGGGCGTCCCGGCGGGCAGCGCGTCCTCGTAGACGCGCAGCGGCACGCCCGCCGCGACGCTCGTGACGAGCGCACCGCCGCGCAGCACGGGTGCGACCTGCTCGAGCACCGCGGGCACCACGTCGGGCTTGACGGCAACCAGCACGACGTCGGCGGCCGCGACGGCGTCCGGCAGCGTCGCGGTCCGCACGCCGTGCTCGTCGGCGAGCGCCGCGGCCTTCGCCGCGTCCTGGTCGACGACCGTCACGCGGTCGCCCGGCCAGCCGCCCTGCCGCAGCGCCGCGACGAGCGTCCCGCCCATCACGCCGCCGCCGAGCACCGCCACCGCGGGCGTCGCACCGGGGTCCTGCGTGGCCTGCGTCGTCATCGCGCCTCCGTCACCGCTCACGGCCGCTCCGCCACGGCCCTGGGTGAGCCTACGACCACACCCTGCGCGGCTCCCGGGGTTCCGCGGAGCGGTACGGGCGACCTCGCGCCGTCACGGGTCGCCGCGGCCACGGCGGGGGCGGCGTCCTGCTCCGTCGGCACCCCGGCGCCGTGCGGCGTCCCGCGTCCCGCACCCGTCGGCACCCCGACGCTGTGCGGCGATCCGCGTCCCGCACCCGTCGGCACCCCGACGCCGTGCGGCGATCCGGCGTTCCGGCCGCCGCAATGCCGCACGGCCCGCCGCGACGCCCGCACGTCGGCATCATGGCGGTCTCGACGCGCACCGCACGCCGTGCGGCGTTCCGGCCGCCCGGCAGCCGCAGTGCCGCACGGCCCGCCGCGACGGGGGCGGGGACGGCTCGCGCCGCCGGCGTCGCACGTCCGGGGTCACGCGTCACGCGTGAGGGGTCACGGTGAGGCGTGAGGCGTCAGGCGTCAGGCGTCAGGCGTCAGACGTCAGACGTCAGACGAGCGTGAGCAGGCCGTCGGCCAGCAGGCCGCGGACGCTCGGCAGGACGTCGGCGGCCACGTCGGCCGCGGGTACGTCGAGCAGCGCACCGAGCGCGCCGACGATCTGCCCGGCCGTGAGCTCGCCGTCGCACGCACCGACGAACGCCGCGAGCGCGGTCCCGGCCTGCACGGTCCGCCCGAACCCGCCGCCCTGCCGCAGCAGCACGACCCGCGGGTCCACGGCGCCCGGCTCGAGGTAGCGCTCCTCGGTGACGTCGGGTGCGACCGTGAGGTGCCGCGCCGCGAGGTCGTCGTCGGACAGCGCGGTGACGGCGTCGTGCGCCGCGAGCCCGGCCGCGAGCACCGGGCCGAGCGGCTGCCGCAGCGACCCGGTCTGCGACTCGAGCCGACGCAGCGTCGGACGGCCCGTGGCCGGGCGGCGGAGCGTGACGATGCCGAAGCCGACCGACGCGACGTCGCGCGACGCGAGGTCGTCGAGCCACGCGCCGTACCGTGCCGTCCACGCGGCCCGGTCGGCGGGCGTCGTGCCGCCGTCGCGGATCCACGTCTCGGCGTACTGCGCGGGGTCCTGCTCGTCGCGCTGCACGACCCACGCGTCCAGCCCGGACGCGTCGACCCACGCGCCGATCCGCTCGTGCCACTCCTCGCCGTCGCGGATCTCCCAGTTGGCGAGCATCTGCGCGACGCCACCGGGGGCGAGCACGGCACCGACGCCCGTGACGAGGTCGCGCACGAGGTCGTCGCCCGCGCGTCCGCCGTCCCGGTAGTCGTAGGCCGGCACGTCGGCACGCCGCGGCGTGATGACGAACGGCGGGTTGCTGACGACCAGGTCGAACGTGTCGTCGGCGACGGGCTCGAGCATCGACCCGGCGCGCAGCTCGACCCGGTCGGGCCCGAGGCCCGCGAGCGCCGTCGTGAACGCCGCGAACGCGAGCGCGCGCGTCGACAGGTCGGTCGCGACGACGTGCTCGGCGTGCCGGCTCGCGTGCAGCGCCTGCACGCCGCAGCCCGTGCCGAGGTCCAGCACGCGGCGGCGCGGGTCGCGCACGGTCGCCTGCGCGAGCGTGACCGACGCGCCGCCGACGCCCAGCACGTGGTCGGTGCGCAGCGCACCGCCGGTCGCGAGCTCGCCGAGGTCGGACACGACCCACCAGGCGGCCTCGCCCGCGCCGTCGCTGGCGGCGTAGGGGCGCAGGTCGACGCGCGCGCGGACCTCGTCGTCGGGTCCGCGCCCGGCGGCGTCGACGAGCCCGAGCAGCGCGGCGCCCTCGACGCCCACCCCGGGCAGGGCCGCGCCGAGCGCGCGCACCGGCACCGGGACGCCGAGCACGAAGCACCGCGTGAGCACCGCCGCGGGGTCGCCGCCCGTCGGGGCCGCCGGCTCGGTCGCGCGCAGCGCGGGCAGCGCCTCGCCGCGGTCGAGGGCTCCCGCCGCGACGGGGCCGAGCAGGTCCTCGACGTGCTCGACGGTGTACGCCGCCGCCGTGATGTCGGCGCGCAGCGCGGCGACGAGCTCGGGGACGACGACCGGGGCGGGCGGTGTGCTCACGCCCCCCATCGTCGCAGCCGCGCTCGCGCCGCCGAGCACCCGTGCACCGAGCGCGGTACTCGTGCGCCGAGCGCGGTACCCATCTGTACCGCACTCGACGGACGACTACCGCGCTCGGGGACGCGCGCGTCCCGGGCGCGCGCTCGCGCGCTCGCGTGGCGCCGCTCAGCGCGCGGGTGCCTGCAGGTCGACGACGAGGGGACGGTGGTCGCTCGCGACACCCACGGCCGGGTCGTCGGGCACGCGCGCGCCCAGCACGGAGATCCGGTGGTCGACGAGGACGACGTCGATGCGCACGCGGGGCGCCGCGGCCGGGTAGGTCGCGTGCTCGGCCGACGCGACGACGGCCGCGTCGTGCAGCCCGCCGCGCGCGGCCCCGAGCGTCACCCACGACGGCCCGCCCGGCCGCTCGTTGAGGTCCCCCGCCACGACGACCGGCGCGTCGTCGCCGCCGACGACGCGCCGCAGCACGAGCGCGACGTGGCGCGCGCGCTCGTCGGCGCGCAGGCCGAGGTGCACGACCACCACGCGGACCCCGTCGACGCGCGCGGTCGACGAGCCGCGGCGCGTGAGCCCGGGACGCCACGGCAGGCGCACCGCCGCGGCGTCGCGCACGGACCGGTGCGGCGCCACGAGCAGCGCGGTCGTCCGCGCCCCGCCCCCGCCGACCGCGACCCGCAGCCCGGTGCGCGCCGCGAACCGGCGCAGCCGCCACCGTCCGGTGAGCCCGCGCGGCGGCTCCTGCACGGCGAGCACGTCGGGGCGCGCGGAGCGGACCACGTCGACGAGCGCGTCCACCTGCTCGCGCAGGCCGCGCAGGTTGTACGTCATGACGCGCAGGGCGGCGGCCGGGGCGTCGGTCGCGGGCCCGGCCCGTCGGGTGTCGCGCTGCGCGCCGTCGTCGCGCGTCGTGCCGTGGGCGTCCACCGCGTCCTCCGTCCGTCCCCCCGGGCGTGCGGCGAGGGTACCCGAGCCCGTCGCCGCGGCCCCGCGCCCTGCACGCGGCACCGAGCCCGACGTAGGTTGGGCCGATCCACCGACCCGCCGCGCGTGAGCGCACGACGAGAGGACGACGCCGTGCGACGTACGCCCGCCCTGGCCGTCACGGCCGCCGCCGCCCTGCTGCTGACCGCCTGCACGGGCGGTGCGGACGACCCGACGTCGCCCGGCCCGACCGGACCGTCGGGCGGGTCCGCGGGCGAGGCCTCGAGCGCCCCCGAAGCCGTCCCCGCCGAGCCGCTGCCGCCGGCCACCGCCGAGTGCCTCGCGGGCACGTGGCGCCTCGACCTGGCCGCGATGCAGGACGACCTCGCGCAGCTGTTCGCCGCCGCGGACGACGACGCCGTGGAGGTCACGGTGTCGGGCACGTCGACCTACGAGTTCGAGGCCGACGGGTCCTTCGCGGCGACGGTCGACTCGACGTCGGGCATGACGATGCGGTCCGACGAGACCGAGCTGACGTCACGGTCGGAGTCGAGCGGCGACCTCACGGGTGCGTGGTCGCTCGACGGCGACCGGCTGACGATCTCGGACGTCGACAGCAGCGGGCTCGACGTGACGACGACGGCGGAGATGGACGGCGAGACCCTCGACGTGCCGCCGGGCGCGCCCGAGGACGCGATCGAGGCGCTGCCGCCGACGCTGTCGACGGCGACGTGCTCGGACGACACCCTGGTGCTCGCGGCGGACCTCACGCAGGACGAGGGCGGCGACCCCGTGACGATCAGCTACACGCTGCGCCGCTGACCGCCCGGACCGACGCGACCGGACGATGCCGGGCCGCCCCCCCTCGTGCGGGGGCGGGCCCGGACCGTCGCGACGAGGTTCAGCCGACGAGCTGCGTCTCGTGCTCGAGCCGGCCCTCGCGGTCCACCCGGGCGGCGCGCACGCGCGAGGCGATGACCGCGCCGAACGCGATGGCCGTCGCGACGACCGCGATGGAGAGCCGCACGACGTGGTTGGCGTCGTCGCCGACGGAGACGACGACCACGGCGGGCGCGATGAGCACCGACACGAGGTTCATGACCTTGATGAGCGGGTTGATCGCGGGTCCGGCGGTGTCCTTGAACGGGTCGCCGACGGTGTCGCCGATGACGGCCGCGGCGTGCGCGGGCGAGCCCTTCCCGCCGTAGTTCCCGTCCTCGATGATCTTCTTGGCGTTGTCCCACGTGCCGCCCGAGTTCGCGAGGAACACGGCCATGAGCACGCCGCACCCGATCGCGCCGGCGAGGAACCCGGCGAGCGGCCCCACGCCGAGCCCGAACCCGACGGCGATCGGCGCGAACGCGGCCAGCAGGCCGGGGGTCGCGAGCTCGCGCAGCGAGTCGCGCGTGCAGATGTCGACGACGCGGCCGTACTCGGGCCGCACCTCGCCGGTCATGATGCCGGGGTGCTCGCGGAACTGGCGCCGCACCTCGAACACGATCGCGCCCGCCGCGCGGGTCACTGCGTCGACCGCGAGGCCCGAGAACAGGAAGACGGTCGCGCCGCCGAGGATCACGCCGACGAGCGTGACGGGGCTGATGATGTCGTACGACAGCATGGCCGCCACGAGGTCGTCGCCGACCTCGCCGCGGATGTCGGCGAGCGCGTGCGTGACCGCGTCGGCGTACGACCCGAACAGCGCGGTCGCCGCGAGCACGGCCGTGGCGATCGCGATGCCCTTGGTGACGGCCTTGGTGGTGTTGCCGACCGCGTCGAGGTCGGTGAGGATCTGCGCGCCCTCGTCGCTGACGTCGCCCGACATCTCGGCGATGCCCTGCGCGTTGTCGCTCACGGGCCCGAACGTGTCCATCGCGACGATCACGCCGACCGTCGTCAGCAGGCCGCAGCCCGCGAGCGCGATGAGGAAGAGCGCGAGCGGCACGGACCCGCCCGCCAGCAGGAAGACGCCGCAGATCGCGGCCGCGATGATGCCCGCGGTGTAGACGGCGGACTCGAACCCGACGCCGATGCCCGACAGCACGACGGTGGCCGGCCCGGTGAGCGTGGTGCGCGCGACGTGCAGCGTCGGCTTGCTCGTGGTGCCGGTGAAGTAGCCGGTGACCCACAGGATGACGCCCGCGAGGACGACGCCGACGAGCACGGCGGCGGACGCGACGAGCCGCGGGTCGCCGCCGTGGGTCTCGAGCCCCGCGGTGCCGCCCGTGAGCGCCGCGAACGACGACGGCAGGTACGCGTAGGCGGCGACGGCGGCGAGCAGCACGCCGACGAGCGCCGAGACGTAGAACCCGCGGTTGATGGCCGTGAGCCCGGACTCCTCGCCGCGCACGCGCGTGATCGCGACGCCGAGCGCCGCGACGAGCGCGCCGACCGCGGTGACGACGAGCGGGAAGACCATGCCCTGCTCGCCGAACGCGGCGCGGCCCAGGATGAGCGCGGCGACGAGCGTCACGGCGTAGGACTCGAACAGGTCGGCCGCCATGCCCGCGCAGTCGCCGACGTTGTCGCCCACGTTGTCGGCGATCGTCGCGGCGTTGCGCGGGTCGTCCTCGGGGATGTTCTGCTCGACCTTGCCGACGAGGTCGGCGCCGACGTCGGCGGCCTTGGTGAAGATGCCGCCGCCGACGCGCATGAACATGGCGAGCAGCGCGGCGCCGAACCCGAAGCCCTCGAGGACGGCAGGCGCCTCGCCGCCGTACAGCAGCACGACGCCGGCGGCCCCGAGCAGGCCCAGCCCCACGACGGCCATGCCGACGACGCCGCCGGTGCGGAACGCGATGCGCGCCCCCTCGGCCCGGCCGCCCGGCCGGGACGCGGCCGCGGCGACGCGCAGGTTCGCGCGCGTCGCGAGCCACATGCCGAGGAACCCGATCGCGGCCGAGAACCCGGCACCGACGAGGAAGAACAGGGACCGGCCGACCTTCACCCCGCTGTCGCCCGGCAGCAGGAACAGCAGCGCGCACACGATCGCGGCGAACAGCGCGAGGGTGCGGAACTGCCGGCTGAGGTACGCCGACGCCCCTTCCTGGACCGCCTGCGCGATCTGCTGCATCGAGACCGTGCCCTCGCCCGCGGCGAGCACCTGACGTCGGAGCACCGCGGCGACCACGAGGGCCGCCAGCGCGATCACGGCGATGACCGCGACGATCGTGATGCTCGTGGCACCGAGCTGCATGCATCCTCCTCGGACGACGAGGTGCGACACCCCCTGCACGCACCCGCCCCGCGGCCCCGTTGCCGCCGGACCCGGCGAGTCTAACCACGCGTGTGACGCACATCTCACCACGATCGCGACGCGTCGCACGGGCACGCCCCAACGTTCGGGCACCGTGGCGACGTCGACAGGGAGAGAGCGCCGACGCGACGGTGCGACGACGAGGAACGAGGGTGTCGATGAGCACGGACGACGTGCTGGCGGAGCTGGCGCGGACGCGGGGGCCAGCGCTCGTGGGTTACGCCCACCTGCTGACGGGGGACCGCGCCGCGGCCGAGGACCTCGTGCAGGAGGCGTTCGTGCGGGTGTTCTCCCGGCGGCGCACGGGACCGGTCGAGCGGTGGGAGCCCTACGTGCGGCGCGTCGTGCTGTCGGCCTTCCTCGACGAGCACCGCCGGAACGCGCGACGCCGGGACCGCGAGCACCTCGTGCCCGTCGCCACGACAGCGCCCGACCCGAGCGAGCACGTCCACGCCGACGTCGACATCGAGCGCGCGCTGGCTGCGCTGCCGCGGCGCGAGCGGGCGTGCGTCGTCCTGCGCTTCCACGACGACCTCACGGTCCCGGAGATCGCCGCGACGCTCGGGCTCGCGCCCGGTTCCGTCAAGCGCTACCTGCACGACGCCGCCGCACGGCTCGCCCCGATCCTCGGGCCCGACGCGCTCGGCGAGCCCGAGGACCTGACCACCACCACGACGCCCGACCGAGGAGGACGGCGATGAACGACGTCTCCGCACGACTGCACGCGCTCGCGCAGGACGTCGCCGCGCAGCACGAGGCCGGTCCGGGGCTGCCCGTCGACCGCATGCGCGCCGAGGCGCGACGCCGCCGCACGGCACGGGCCGCCTGGAGCACCGGCGCCGCGGCAGCCGTCGTCGTGGCCGTCGCGATCGGCGCCGCGGCGCTGCCGTGGCGCGACGCCCGGCCCGCGCCGGCCGTGACGCCCACGACGTCCCCGTCGCCGACCGCTGCCCCGACCCCCACGCCGTCGCCCACCCCGTCGCCCACCCCCACCCCCGCGGTGGTCCTCCCGGCCGGCGACCCGTCCCTGCCGTTCGGCGTGTGCGGGTCGCTCGTCGGCGCGGCGCCGGCGTTCCCGGTCGACCCCGAGCTCGTGCTCGACGTCGACGACCTCACCGGCACGATCACCGAGGGCGGGACGCTCCCGTTCGAGGCCGCGCTGACCGTCGACGGCGGGGGGACGGTGGTGCGCCGCACGGCGGGTCCACGCCTGCTCGTGACCCACGACGGCGTCGTCGTCGCCGTGGCCGACGGGTACGACGGCGCACGCACCGACTGGGTCGCCCAGCCCTCGTGGGGCGCGCCCCGCGTGTACCGCTCCGCCGTGCGTCCGCAGGTCTGCGTACCCGGCGCGGCGGGTCCCGCGTCCACGGACGTCCCGCTCCCCCCGGGCACGTACGAGGTCTGGGCCCTGGACGAGGGCGCGTCCTTCGCGGGGACCACCGAGTTCGACGAGATCGACGCGGACGCCTTCGCGGATCCCGCTGCCGGGCACCGCCGCACCGCCCTCGCCGGGCCGTGGGCGCTCACGGTCGCACCGGGTGACGGCACGTCGCCGAGCCCGGCGGCGCCGGTCCTCGAGACGGACGCGCCGCCGTACCCGACCCCGGGCGGCACGCTGCCTCCGGCACCGACGACGGCGGGCCCGTGGCGGTTCGAGAACAGCACCGAGCCGCTCGACCTGCGGGTCGTCGACGTGACCGGTCCGGAGGTGGAGCTCGCCCCGTCCGTCCTGACCGTCACCGGGAGCCTCACGTACGTCGGACCGGGGCGGACGTGGCTGCACGCCGAGCTCACGACGTTCTCGTGGCTGGTGCAGGACGGGCGCGTCGTCGCCTCGGACTACGTGCCCACGGACATGCACACGGGGAGCATCGACCTGGCCCACGGCACGCCGCTCCCGCTCGGCGCCGCGCGGATGCCCGTCGCGTCGTGCGAGCCGTCACCCTCGAACGACACGATCTGCACCGGCGAGGGTGACGGGGTGCGGCCCGGGCAGTACCTGCTGGTGCCCGGTGTCGTCATCCACAGCGGCACCCGCTGGACGCCGCAGGACGGCGAGCAGGCCTGGGACGCCGTGGTCGGCGCGCAGGGGCCCTACGTCGTGCTCGGCACGCCCGTCCCGCTCACGCTGCGGTGACGATCGGTCGGCCGGGCCCGTCCGCGGGCCCGGCCGACCCGGACCGTCCTCGTCGTCACGACGCGAGCGCCTCCGCGAGCGTCTCGCGGATCGTGAACACCTGCACGAGCCCGGTGATGCGGAACACCTTGAGCAGCCGCTCGGAGTCGACGACGAGCACGAGCCGGCCCCCCGCGGTCCGGACGCGCTTGAGCGTGCCGACGAGCAGCCCCAGACCCGTCGAGTCCATGAACGTGACCTCGGTCAGGTCGATCACCAGGTCGGTGCGCTGCTCCGCCACGAGCGCGGCCACGCGCTCGCGCAGACGATCGGCCGACGACACGTCGATCTCGCCCGCCACGTGCACGACCGTGCGGGCGCCCACGTCCTCGGCCGTCACCCGTACGTCCATCGACGTCCCCTCCCCGGTGACCCCTGCACGCAATTCAAGCATCCCGGACCCCGGCGGGGCGCCGCACCCGCTGCAACGTTCCGGGCCCCGAGTTCGTCTCACTGCACAGGGGGCCGCACTCCGACGGCCCGGGACCGAGGAGCGACGTGCGCGACGCCGACGCCGTGCTGACCGAGCTGGTGAGGAGCAGGGGGCCCGCTCTCGTCGGGTACGCGCACCTGCTGACCGGGGGGAGGGCGGCCGCGCAGGACCTGGTCCAGGAGGCGTTGGTCCGCACGTTCGGACGCCTGCGCAGCGGGGTGCGCCCGGACTCCGCCGAGGCGTACGTGCGTCGCACGATCCTGCACGTCTACCTCGACGAGGGCCGTCGCCGCAGGCTCTTCGACCGGGCACGTCCCGTCCTGGCCCGGCCCGAGAGCGACGCGAGCGACACGGCGTCCGACGTCGCGACACGCCAGGACGTGCGCGCCGCGCTCGGCCGCCTCGGGCGGCAGCACCGTGCCGCCGTCGTGCTCCGGTACGTCGACGACCTCACGGTCCCGGAGGTCGCGCGCCGCATGGGTGTGGCCGAGGGCACCGTCAAGCGCTACCTGGCCGACGCGCTCGCGCGGCTGGGCTCCGAGCTCGGTCCGCTCGAGACGCAGGAGGAGACACCCGTGCTGCCGCGCACCGCGTCGGCACGCCGCACCCTGGAGGACCAGCGAT
The DNA here is from genome assembly GCF_000986825.1 of Cellulomonas sp. FA1. NCBI lineage: Bacteria > Bacillati > Actinomycetota > Actinomycetes > Micrococcales > Cellulomonadaceae > Cellulomonas > Cellulomonas sp. FA1. Next base: position 1,988,313 of record NZ_LBMY01000001.1, read on the forward strand.
GACCGACCTGCGACGGGTCCTGCAGGACCTCGTGGACGACCCGGCCGTGCAGCACCCCGTCGAGGACGCGCCCGGGGTCCTGGCGCGTGCGCGCCGCCGTCGGCGCACGCACGCCGCGAGCGCCGCGGCGGTGAGCCTCGTGACCGTCGGCGCGCTCGCCGTCGGCGGTGCCGCGCTCGCCCGGACGTGGCAGCCGCCGCTGCCGGCGGACACGCCGACGCCCGTGCCGACGACGACCACGGCCGTGACCTCGCCGCCGCCGACCTCCGTGCCCGCGCCGACGACGACGGCCGCGGCGCTCCCGACAGGGGACCCGACCGCAGCACCGGGCTCGTGCGGCTGGGAGGCGACGGCGCCCGACGGCGACGGCGACCTCCGCGTCGCGCCGCTCGTCGACACCGTCGGCGAGGGCGATCCCGTCCCCGTGTGGGTCCATCTCGTCGCCTCCGTCGTCGAGGACGCACCGTCGTTGCCGACGAGCCTCGCGCTCGTGCTGGACGGCGTCGCCGTCGCTGTCGCACCCGTGGCCTGGCCGGACGACGGCGCGTGGACCGATCTCAACGCGGGGACCCGGCTGCCCGCGGTCGTCTGCGACGACGGCTCCGGCGCGGTCGATGCGGGCGCACCGGTGCCGGGCGGCACCTACGGCCTCCTGGCGGTCGGCACGGGCGAGGACGGGCGCGTCGTCGTCGCGGACGGCGGCCCGGTGGTCGTCGCCGGTCCCGCGACCGCGCGCCCCGCCCCGACCGTCGACCGCGCACCCGACCTGCCGACGATCGACGGGATGCCGTACCTGTGCGACGACCCGTGGCCCCCCGTCCCGCGGGGCGACCTCTCGCTGCGCCTCACCTCCGAGCCCGTCGGCGACAGCACGCAGGTCCCGGAGATCGAGGGCGTCGTGGAGTACACGGGTCCGGGCACGCTCCGGGCGACCACCACACCCTTCCTCGAGGTCGCCCTGCTCCGCGACGGCGTCGTCGTCGGGGCCACCTTGTCGGGCGGCAGCGACGCCGGGCTCCAGCGCGTCCTGCAACCGCCGGGGCTGCCGTGGCGCGTCGCGACGGGCCTGGGGAACCCACCCTGGTCGACGACGACCTGCGACGGCGGCGCCCCGGCGCCCGGGACCTACGAGATCGTCGCCTACACGGTCGTCGTACGGCCCGAGGTGTCGACCCCCGGCGGCGAGATCGTCGCGCCCGGCAGCGACCTCTCCGTCCCCCTCGTCCTGCTGTCCACGGATCCTGTCGAGGTGCGGATCGGCTGACGCCCCAACCTTTCGCCGACGCCGTTCGTCTAGTTCAGTGAGGCGGCGTGCAGGGGGCGTCGCCTCGACCAACGTGACAGAGGTCCGGCGAGCGCCTCGGACGACGGGAGACGAGTGACGGGCTGGCAGGACGCGCTGGACGAGCTGGTCAGGACGCGCGGACGCGCGCTCGCCGGCTACGCGTACCTGCTCACCGGCGACGTGCGCGAGGCGGAGGACCTCGTGCAGGACGCCCTCGTCCGGACCTTCACGCGCGGGCGCCCCGTGCGTGAGGTCGCGTCGGCCGAGGCCTACGTGCGCAGGACGATCCTCACGACGTACGTCGACGACTTCCGGCGTCGACGGCACTGGGCGACGATCCGGCACCTCGCGGTCGTCCCCGAGACGAGCCCCACCGACGGGCCGAACGCCGGACCGGAACCCGTCGTCACGACCCGCCTCGCGGTGCAGCAGGCCCTCGGGCTGCTGCCGCCGCGCGAGCGCGCGTGCATCGTCCTGCGGCACTTCGAGGACATGACCGTCGCGCAGGTCGCCGACGCTTTGTCCCTCTCGGTCGGCACCGTCAAGCGGTACCTGTCCGACGCCACGCGCACGCTCGAGGAACGGCTCGGCCCCCTGGCCGGGCGCGACGACGACCCCGAGCACAGCGCCGACGACGTCCTCGTCACGCCCCGGAGGCCCCGATGAGCACACGACTGGACCTGGCGCTCCACGAGATCGCGGACGCCGCAGGCGACGCGACCGCGTTCGGCGACGACACCGCGGCCGGCACCGTCGCGACCGTGCGGCGCCTCACGGGCCGCGTGCGACGACGTCGTGCCGTGCGGGGCGCCGGGACGGCGGCGGTCGCCGCGAGCGCGGCGGGCGCGGTCGTCCTCGTCGGCCCGCAGCTGACGGTCGACCCGACGCCGGCCGTGGCACCGGGAGCGTGCGGCACCCCGTTCACCGGCACGGGCGACGACGCCGGGGACGCCGGCTTCACGATCGGCGTGGACGCCGGCACCGTCCCCGTCCCGGCGGGCTCGACGTCGTTCGGGACGTGGCAGAGCAGGACGCTCGCGGTCGCCGTGGAGGTCGAGGTGCCGCTGCCCGAGGGCGCGACGCCGGACGGCACCGGCACGGTGCCGGTGGAGCAGCCCGCGTCGCCGGACCTCGTGCTGACGCGGGACGACGTCGTCGTCGCCGAGACCGTGCTCGACCCGTCCCGCGCGGCCGCGGCGGGATCGGCGTGGGAGGCGTCGGGCGACGACGTCCCCGGGCTGCTGGTGTCCCAGGTGGTCGAGGACGGCGAGGTCTCGCTGCTCTGGACGAGCACCGTGGACGTCGTCGCGTGCGACACCGGCGGCGCGCTGCCGTCGGGCGACTACGAGGTGTGGGCCACGCACGCCGGGACCGACGGCGTCGAACGGGTCGTGGGGCCGTACGACCTCACGCTCGCTGCCGAGCAGCCCTCGGTGGCCTCGTCGCTGCCCGCCGACTTCCCCCCGGGCGTGCCGCTCGTCGGCGGGCGCCTGGTGTCCGCGACGCGCGACGGCGACCGGTGGACCGTCGAGGTCGCGACACCCGCGACCGACCGCGAGGTCGCCGCACTGAGGATGCTGTCCGCCGCCGCGCTGCGCACGGGTGGCGCGGCCGGCGAGGTGCTGACCGGGCCCGACGGCGGGACCGTCCTCGACGGCTGGTCGGTCCGCGTGACCCCGACGTCCACGTCGGACGGCGAGCCGTCCGTCGTGTACGTCCTGACGCCCACGGACTGACCCGGCGAGGTCCGCGGCGCGACGGGTACAACGATCCGGCCCGCCCGGGCGTCTCTTGCTGGTGACGGGCGCTACGGTCCCGTCACCACGACGGGAGGTCCGGGTGCCGGCGACGCAGGAGGCGACACGCGCGCCGGACGACGTCCCGCGCGAGGTGCCCGACGACGTGCTCGACAGGCTCGCCCGCGAGCGCGGTCGTGCGCTGTTCGGCTACGCCTACCTGCTGTGCGGCGACGCGCGCACCGCCGAGGACCTCGTGCAGGACGCGCTGGTCCGCACGTTCGCGCGGCTGCGCGGCGGGACCGACGTGGTCGCCGCCGAGCACTACGTGCGCACCGCCGTGCTGCGCGGGCACCTCGACGCCGTGCGGCGGCGCGCCCGCTGGGCCGCCGTGCGGCACCTGCTGCACGTCCCCGGCGACGACGAGTCGCGCGACCACGCCGACGCGGTCGGCACGGGATCGGCCGTGCACGCCGCGCTCGCGGCGCTGGCCCCGCAGGAGCGGGTCGCGGTGGTGCTGCGGCACGTCGAGGACCTCACGGTCCCCGAGGTCGCGCACCGCATGGGACTCGCCGACGGCACGGTCAAGCGGTACCTGTCGACGGCCTCCGCGAAGCTCGCCGACCGGTTGGGGCGGGACGTCGACGAGGACGACGACGTGTCGGTCCGGACGAGGGGGGCACGATGAGCGGGCACGACGACCTGTGGGACGCGGCGCGGGACGAGGCCGAGCGGCGCGGCGCGGCGTACGAGGTGCCGGTCGAGCGCGTGCGGGCGCGCGTGCGGCGACGCCGGGCCGCACGTGCGGGCGCGACGGGGACCCTCGCGCTGGCGACCGTCGGCGCGGTCGTCGTCGCCGTGCCGCAGCTGCTGGGCGCGCCGGGCGGCACGGCCGTGGGGTCGTCGGGCGACTGGCCCGCGGCGTTCGCGCGGTGCGGGCAGCCGGTGGACGACGTCGTCGCACCCCCGGGGCGCGTCGAGCAGACGCTGCTGCAGGCCCGCGACGTGGTCGGCCCGGACCGCACGTGGCTGGCGACGACGTCGACGCGTGTCGACGGTGCGGCGGCCCTCCCCGACGCCTTCGACGACGTCGAGGTCGTGCTCGTGCGCGACGGGGTCGTCGTCGGGGTGGACGGCGGGGAGGGTCGCGTCGTGGTCGGCGCCCACGAGGTGACTTTCGAGCCGGGCTCGGGGACCGTCACCGCCGTCACGGCGTCCTGGGGCTACGGCGCACGGCTCGTGTCGTGCGACCAGTACCCCGACGGCGAGGGCGACCCCGAGGTCGTCGCCGGCGACTACGAGGTCGTCATGACGCAGACCGTGACCTGGACCGAGCCCGACGGGAGCACCGCGACGGGCCGCGCGTCGGTCACGGCCCCCGTGCGCGTGTCGGACGACGCCGCGCACGGGCAGGACTCCCCCGAGACGTGCGGCGCCCCGGCGTCCGACCTGGCGGCGACCGCCGGCCCGGAGGCCAACCCGTTCGCGGTCACGCTCGACGCGGACGTCCCGTCGACGTCCGCGCCCGGGTCGCCGCTGCGCTTCACGGTGACGGCGACCAACGAGGGCACGGCGGCCGTGACGGGTACGACCGGGCACCTCGGCGTGCTGCTCACCCGCGACGGCCGCGTCGTCGGGACGCCGGCCCCGCGCGAGGACGTCGCGCTGGACGCGAGCCTGCCGGCCGGGGCGTCCCGCACGTTCGAGGCCGCGAGCGACCTGCGCGGGTGCGCGGCGTCCGACGCCGGCGCGGACGCCGGGCCGCTGCCGCCCGGCGAGTACGAGGTGTGGGTCACGGCCGACCTGGTGCTCACCACGCCCGGCGGAGCCGACGGCGGTGCGACGCGCGAGCACCTCGTCTACGGCCCGTGGCCGCTGCGGCTGGGGTGACGTCGGCGCGCCGGGGCAGTCAGGTTCAGCCGCGGTGCAGACGTGCCCGCGGGACGCGGGCGAGCGCGGCCGCGTACGGGTCGACGACGGGGCCGGGCCGGGCGTCGCGCAGCACGTGGTCCCGCACGCCGAGGTCCGCGAGGACGGCGACGAGCTCGGCGACGTCGTCCGGCGTGAGCACCGCCGGGTCGACGGTCGTGCGCACCTGCAGGTCGACGCCGCTGTCGAGCACCAGGCGCAGCGACGCGAACGCCTTGTCCGCGGCGGCCGCGCCCGCACCCGCGCGGGTGATCGCGCCGTACAGGTAGGCGGGCGCCTTGACGTCGAGCACCACGCGGTCGACGTGCGGCAGCAGGTCGGGCAGGCGCGCCGGGTACGCGCCGGAGGTGTGCACCGCGACGAGCAGCCCGAGCGCGCGCACCTCGCGCGCGGCGGCCACGACCCCCGGCTGCCGGGTCGGCTCGCCACCCGTGAGGACCAGCCCGTCGAGCAGGCCGCGGCGACGGCGCAGCAGGTCGATGACGTGCGACCACGGGACCGTGCCCGGGAGGGTCGGGTCGAGCAGCGCACCGCCGTGGCAGTACGTGCACCGCCACGGGCAGCCCTGCAGGTACGCCGTCGCGACGAGGCGGCCCGGCCAGTCGTCGGCCGACAGCGCCACGAGGTCCGCGACCTGCACGGAGGTCGCCCGGCTCTCCCACCCGGCCGGCGAGGTCACGCGCAGGGCTCCCCCGGCGCGCGGCGCGCGGCGACCGGGTCGGTGCGTCGCCGCATCGCTGCTCCTCGCTCGTCGGGTGCTCGTCGGGTGCTCGTCGGGTGCTCGTCGGGTGCTCGTCGGGTGGGGGTCGAGCACAGCACCTCGCGGCGGCCCGGCGCCACGTCGCCGACGCGCGCGGCGGCCGGCGGGAGCCTCCCGCGCCCGGGAGTCGTACCCGCCGGTCGGTGCGGCAGGGGCGAACGTCCCGGACGTGGTCCGCGCGTCAGGCCGACGCACCGCCGGGAGCACGCACGAGCCGCACCCGGTCACCCGGACGCAGCTGCGCGGCCCGGGCCCGGCCGTCGGGCGTCAGCACCGCGACGACCGGGTAGCCGCCCGTCACCGGGTGGTCGGGGCCGAACAGCACGGGACGGCCGTCGTGCGGGACCTGCACGGCGCCCGCGACGAGCCCCTCCGAGGGCAGCTCGCCCGCCGCCGCGCGCGTGAGCGCCGGGCCCGTGAGCCGGACGGCCACGCGGTTGCTGTCGGGCGAGACCTCCCAGACGGTCGACCACAGCCGGACCCGGCCCGCGGCGTCGAGGTGCGTGAGGCGCGGGCCCTCGACGGCGGGCAGGTGGACCACGGCCGGCGGTGCGGGGTGCACCGCGTCGCGCGCGTGCGCGGCACCGCCCCGGGGGCCGGGGGGCACGGGGAGGTCGGGCGGCGCCGGGAGCTCCGGCAGGCCGTCGTACGCCGTGCCGTACGCGAGGACGTCGCCGGCGCGCAGCGGCGCCGGGCCGAGGCCCGACAGCACGTCCCGCGAGCGGGAGCCGAGCACGCCCGGCACGTCGACGCCGCCCCGCACGGCGAGCCACGACCGCAGGCCGCGCGCGGGCGCGTGCAGCGTGAGCGTCGCACCCCCCGGCGCCCGCACCGCGACCCCGACCGGCACGGGCGCACCGTCGAGGTCGGCGTCGTCGACCGCACCCACCAGGGCGAACGCCGTCGCGGCACCGAACCGCACGACGAGCCCGCCGAGCACCGTCTCGAGCACGGCCGCGTCCCGCGCGTTGCCGACGAGGCGGTTCGCACGAGCGAGCGCGGCGGGGTCGGCGGCGCCCGAACGCGGCACCCCCACGGCCGCCAGGCCCGGTCGGCCCGCGTCCTGCACGAGCGTGAGCGGCCCCGCCGCGACGACCGTGAGCGCGAGGGGCAGCGGCGGCACGTCGCGGACGGGGTCGTCGTCGCGGTCGGGGTCGCACGCCGGTCGCCCGGTCGCGGCGGCGGCCGGCGGGGCGGACGGGGACGGGGCGGGCGGGTCCGCGGCCGCAGGCGCGCCGGCCGGCGGGCGCGGCGCCGCCGTGAGCGCCGCCGGGGCGGTGCGGACGAACCGCACGCGGTCGCCGGCGCGCAGCAGGGCGGCGTCCGCGGCGCCCCGGGACGCGTCGAAGAGGGCGAGGTCGGTGCGGCCGAGCAGCCGCCAGCCACCGGGCGTCGGCGCCGGGTAGACGGCCGTGAGGTCGCCCGCGACGGCCACCGAGCCCGCCGGGACGCGCGTGCGCGGGCGCGCGAGGCGCGGCACGTGCAGCACCGGGTCGAGGCCGGTGACGTACGCGAACCCCGGCATGAACCCGCCGAACGCGACCCGGTACCCGCCGGTGCCGCCCGCGAGGTGCCGTGCGACCACCTCGTCGACCGTCAGCCCGAGCGTGCGCGCGACGTCGTCGAGGTCCGCGCCGTCGTACACGGTGGGCACCTCGACGGTGCGCGCAGGTGCACGCCCCGGGCCGGCGTCCTGCGCGTCGCGGGCGAGCGCCGCGACCTCGGCCGCCCACCGCGCACGGCTGCGCGGCTCGCCGCGGACCAGCACCGTGCGCGCCGCGGGCACCACGTCGACGACGGCGCGCGGCGGGTCCGCGCGCAGCCGGGCGTCGAGCGCGTGCACGGCGGCGAGGTCGGCGACCTCGACGAGCACGGCGTCGTCGCCGTAGGGCTGGACGGTCGTCACGGGGTGGGCCCGTGCCGTGGTGGTCCGGGTGCGCGCCGACCGGCCGCGCGCGCCGCAGCCGTGCGTGCTCCGCCCGCGGAGGGGCCGCCCGGCTCCGGAGCGCCCGGGGCGAACGGCCGGACGTCCACGCCCGCGTCGGCGAGCGCCGCGCGCACGGCCGTCGCGAGCCCCACGGCGCCCCGGGTGTCGGAGTGCAGGCACAGCGAGTCGGGGCGCAGGCGCACGGGTGTGCCGTCGACGGCCGTCACGACGCCGTCGACCGCGAGCCGGACGGCGCGCGCGGCGGCGACCCGCGGGTCGGTGACGAGCGCACCGGGCTCGGTGCGCGGCACGAGCGTGCCGTCGGCGCGGTACCCGCGGTCGACGAACGCCTCGACGACGGTCCGCAGGCCCGCGTCGGCCGCGAGCGCGAGCACGCGTGAGCCCGGCAGGCCGAGCAGGGCCAGGTCGGGGTCAACCGCGAGGACCGCGTCCACGACAGCGCGCGCCTGGACCGCGTCGTGCACGACCGCGTTGTACAGCGCGCCGTGCGGCTTGACGTGCGTGACGCGCGCGCCGACGCTCGCGGCCACCGCGACCAGCGCCCCGAGCTGCGCGGTCACCTGCGCCCGCAGCACGTCGGGCGCGACGTCGACGTGGCGACGGCCGAACCCGGCGCGGTCGTCGTACGACGGGTGCGCGCCGACGGCCACGCCGCGCGCGAGCGCACCCGCGCACGTCGCCGCCATGGTCGCGGCGTCGCCACCGTGGTAGCCGGCGGCCACGTTCGCGCTGGTCACGAGGTCGAGGAGCGCCTCGTCGGCCGGGGGCTCGACGCGCCACGGCCCGTCCCCCTCGCCGAGGTCCGCGTTGAGGTCGATCACCGCCATGACCCGATCCTCCCGCACGCGCACCCGACCACGGGCGCCTCGGGGTCGGGTGCCCGCCGGCGCCCGACGAGCCGGTGGGAGGATGGGGGCGTGGGTCCCGGCGAGCTGCTCGACGTGCTGCTCGCCGGCGGCCGGCGGGCGGACCGGGCGACCCACGTGCGGGACCTGCCGGCACGGCCGGGTGCGCGCGCGGACTGGCCGGCGTGGGCCGACGCGGACGTGGTGCGGGGGTACCGCGCACTGGGCGTCGAGCGGCCGTGGGAGCACCAGGCGGACGCGGCCGACGCCGCGTGGTCGGGGCGTCACACGGTCCTCGCGACGTCGACCGGGTCGGGCAAGTCGCTCGCGTTCTGGCTGCCCGCGCTGTCCGCCGTGCGCCGGGGTGCCGCGGGAGCGCTGCTCGACCCGGGCCGCATCGAGTCGGTGCAGCGCCGCCCGACCGTGCTGTACCTCAGCCCGACGAAGGCGCTCGCGGCGGACCAGCTCGCGGCGCTCGAGCGGCTGCTCGCGGCGGCGGGCACGCGCGACGTGCGCGTCGCGACGTGCGACGGCGACACGTCGCGCGACGAGCGCCGCTGGGTGCGCGAGCACGCGGACGTGGTGCTGACGAACCCCGACTTCCTGCACTTCGCCCTGCTGCCCGCGCACGCGTCGTGGTCGCGCGTGCTGTCGTCGCTCGCGTTCGTGGTGGTCGACGAGTGCCACGCGTTCCGGGGCGTCTTCGGCGCGCACGTCGCGCTGGTGCTGCGGCGGCTGCGGCGGCTCGCGGCCGCGTACGGCGCGTCCCCCGTGGTCGTGATGGCCTCGGCGACGACGTCGGACCCCGCCGCGAGCGCGGCGCGGCTGCTGGGCGTCGACGCCGACGACGTGCACGCGGTCACCGCCGACGCGTCGCCCGCCGGCCGCAAGACGCTCGTGCTGTGGCAGCCGCCCGAGCTGCCGGGGGGCGACGGGCCGTGGGCGTCGCTGCTGCCGGACGAGGACCCGTGGGCGACCGTCGTGGTGGCTCCTCCCCCGCCCGACGTGCCCGAGGGACCGGGCGGCGCGGACGGGGCCGGCTCCGCCGACGGCCCGGCGGACCCGGGCGACCCGGACGGCCTCGCGGCTCGCGGCTCGGGCGTCGACGGTCCCGCTCCGCAGCCCGCCCCGCCGACCGAGGGATCGGGTCCCGTGGGCACGGGCGAGCGCCTCGTGGCCGTGCCGCAGGACCGCCCGCGACGCACGGCGACGGCCGAGGTCGCCGACCTGCTGGCCGACCTGGTGTCGGCCGGTGCGCGCGTGCTGGCGTTCACGCGGTCGCGCCGCGGCGCGGAGTCGGTGGCCGCCACGACGCGGGACCACCTGCGCGCGGTCGACCCGACGCTGCCGGCCCTCGTGTCGTCGTACCGGGGCGGCTACCTGCCGGAGGAGCGGCGCGCGCTGGAGGAGGCGATCCGCGCGGGTCACCTGCGGGCGCTCGCGACGACGAACGCGCTCGAGCTGGGTGTCGACATCTCGGGCCTGGACGCGGTGCTCATCGCGGGGTGGCCGGGCACGCGCGTGTCGCTGTGGCAGCAGGCGGGGCGCGCCGGACGCGCCGGCGCGGAGGGGCTCGTGGTGCTCGTCGCGCGCGAGGACCCGCTCGACACGTTCCTCGTGCACCACCCCGAGGCCGCGCTCGACGCACCCGTCGAGGCGACGGTGTTCGACCCCGGCAACCCGTACGTGCTCGCGCCGCACCTGTGCGCGGCGGCGGCGGAGCGGCCGCTGCGCCGCGAGGAGCTGGACCTGTTCGGGCCGCGGGCGCTCGCGGTGCTGGGTCAGCTCACCGAGCGCGGTGTCCTGCGGCGCCGCTCGTCGGGCTGGTACTGGACGCACGCCGAGCCCGCGAGCCGGCTCACGGACCTGCGCGGTGCCGGCGGCCAGCCGGTGCGCGTGGTCGAGGGCGTGACGGGTCGGCTGCTCGGCACGGTGGACGCCGCGTCGGCGGACGCGACCGTGCACCCGGGCGCCGTGTACGTGCACCTGGGCGTCACGTACGTGGTCGACGAGCTGCACCTCGAGGACGGGGTCGCGCTCGCGACGCGGCGCGACGTCGACCACGGCACGTGGGCGCGGTGGGTCACGTCGACCAACGTCGTCGAGGTCGAGCGCGAGGTCGCGTGGGGTCCCGTCACGTGGTCGTTCGGGCAGGTCGACGTGACGACGCAGGTGGTCGGCTACCAGCGTCGCCGGATCCCCGACCTGCAGGTGCTGTCGACGCACGACCTGGACCTGCCGGAGCGCACGCTGCGCACCGCCGCCGTGTGGTGGACGGCCCCGCCGGAGGTGCTGGAGCGGGCGGGGGTCACGCTCGAGGTCGCACCGGGTGCGCTGCACGCCGCCGAGCACGCGTCGATCGGGCTGCTGCCGCTGCTCGCGACGTGCGACCGGTGGGACCTGGGGGGTCTGTCGACGCTCGTGCACCCGGACACGGGGCACGCGACGGTCTTCGTGCACGACGGCCACCCGGGCGGGGCGGGGTTCGCCGAGCGCGGCTTCGACCTGGGGCCGGTGTGGCTGCGTGCGACGCGCGACGCGATCGCCGCGTGCCCGTGCGCGACGGGCTGCCCGGCCTGCGTGCAGTCGCCCAAGTGCGGCAACGGCAACGACCCGCTCGACAAGGCCGGGGCGCTGCGCCTGCTGTCCACCGTGCTCGCGCACGTTGCGACGAGCGGGACGACGTCGTCCGTCTGACCTTCCCCGGCTGCGCCGCGGGCGGGGAGGACCGCGTTGGTAGCCTGGCGCGATCATGGCTCTGGTTCATCCTGACGCGCGGTCCTGGGCCGAGGCCCACTCGGCCGCCGGGTCCGTGCGGCTCGGCATGCTCGAGGCGATGGCCTGCCAGTCGTACCCCGAGGTCGTCGCGACGTTCGGCGACGACGGCGCCACGATCGCCGAGCTGATCGAGGACCGCGCGCCCAGCACCGCGCGGCGCGCGCTCACCGGCCTCGGTGTCGTCCTCGTGATCGCCGCGTTGATCGCGCCCGTCGCCGGGGTCGCCGTGCTCGGGGCGGAGTCCGACCTCGTCCAGCGCATGCCGGCGGACCGGTCGGTGCCGATCGCCGCCGTGTGCTTCGCCCTCGCCGTCGTGGTGCTCCTCGTCACGGGCGTCGCCTGGGTGCGTGGCGGCGCCCGGTGGTCGGGCATGGTCTGCGGCGTCGGAGCGGTGTTCGCCGTGTGCGGGGTCTTCGCGTCGATCAGCATGCCGACCGTCGCGGGGCGCGACGGCTACGACCTCCCGACGACCATGCAGGCCCCGGTGTGGACCACGCTGGCCCTCGGGCTCCTGCTCACCGCCGTGACGGTGCTGCGCTTCCGGGTGCGCGACCCCGAGCCGCCGGTCACCCCCGACGCACCGACGACGACCGGCGATCGCCACGTCGCCGAGCTGGCCGCGCGCGGCATCCCCGACGCGGAACGCGTCGCGATCCTGGCCGATCGCGACGCGGCGCTGCGCGTCCTCGCGGAGCGCGGCCTCCTCGACGAGACGACCCTGGGCCGTGCGCTCGCGGCGCCGCTGGGCACCCTCTTCGCTCTCGAGGTCCCGACGGACGCCGGACCGGACAGCACCCGCTGACGTCGGCCGGGCGCGGCGGGGCCGTTGGAGCGGCCCTCCTCCAGCGACACCCGCGACCGCGGGCCGCCGGGCCGTGCGCACGCTCCCGCCGGGACCGACGCACGCGGACGAGGGACCGGTCCGCCCATCCAGGCGCCGAGGTCCGCCACGCGCGCCCGACCGGCGCGTGCGACGACCGGCGGCACGTGGCCCGGCGCGGGCGACGCCGCCGACCGCACCGACGGGTGCGTCGACCCGGACGTGCACGGTCACGTCACCGCGCGCGCCCCGCGCGCAGGACGTCACCGACGCGCCGTTGCGGCCCGCGGCCTGCGCGGCGTGGCCGCACGGGTCGGCGCCGCCGTCGACGACGTGCTGCGCACCGGCGAGCGCGGCCAGGTCGGCGGCCGCCGCGGCACGGGCACGCGCCGCGTGCGCGCCGCCGACCAGCCCGGTCGCCGCGACGAGCACGAGCGCGACCGCGACGACCCCGAGGACCAGCACGGCGCCCGACCCGCGGTCGTGAGCCGCCGCGCCGGGCGCCCGCCCGCGGCCGCCGCCCGGAAATCTCACGGCTCGGTCCAGGCGGTCGCCGAGGCCGCGGCGCGCAGGCCGGTCCCCCAGGTGCTGAACGGTGCGCTGACCGCGACGGTGACCCACCTGCCCTCGCGCTCCACGCGGACCTCGCCGCCGCGCGGGCCGAGCACGTGACGGGCCGCGGCGACGACCTCGCCGTCGGTCTCCCCCAGCGCCGCGACGCGTGCGGCGGTCCGCGCCGCGTCGAGGCACGTGAGCCGCACGACGGTCGCGGCGCCGACCGCGAGGACCGCGACGAGCACGGCCGCGACGGCCACCATGCCCACCGCGAGCTCGGCGGTGACGGCACCGCGGTCGCCGGCGCCCGCGCCGGTCGCGAGCTGCGCGGAGGCGCCGCGGTCGGGGACGCCGCGCCTCGCGACCGCGGCAGCACCGCCGGGACGGCCCCCACGACCGCGACGCCCCGCGCTCATCCGCCCAGCGCCTGCGCGATCAGACCGGTGAGCAACGCCTTGACCTGACCGCCCTTGAGCACCACCAGCAGCACGCCCGCGAACGCCACGGCCGCAAGCGTCGCGATCGCGTACTCCGCGGTCGCCATGCCCTCGTCCGTCGCGCGGCGCGCGCGGGCGACCACACGGGCCCCCACGCGTGCTCCCCGTGTTCCGCCGCACGCGCCGTGCACGCTCGGTCGGCGGACGCGTCGGCCCAGCCCTCGCCCCCACCCTCGTCCCAGCGTTCGTCCCATCGGTCGGCTCCTTCTCGTCGCCCTCGTCGGACGCCCCGTCGGCGCCCGGCACGAGAGTCGCGGGACGCGCGTCACCCGCGGGGGGCGGCCACGCGGACCTGCCCGGCGCCGAGTCGACGCAGGGACTGGGGGCGGGTGGGCGCCGCTCCCGGGACGTCGCCGACCCCGCCCGCTCACCAGGTCACCGGGCTGACGGGCCTTCGAGCCGACGGCCCGACGAGCCACCCCGGCCGCCGGGTGGGCTGGCCGACGGCCCGACGGGCCACCCGGCCGCCGGGCCGACGGCCCCGACGGCCCCGACGGCCCGACGGGCTACCGAGCCGACAAGCCGCACCTCACCGGCCGAGGAGGTCCCCCGCCAGCCCCAGCACGACCGGCACGAGACCGAGCAGCACGAACGCCGGGAGGAAGCACGCGCCGAGCGGCAGCGTCAGCCGCACGCCGAGCGCACCCGCGGCAGCGCGGGCCGCGGCGCGACGGTCGCGCCGCCGCCGGTCGGCCGCCGCGCGCAGCAGCGGCCCCGGGGACGACCCCGCGTCCCACCCGACGCGCAGGGCCGCGCCGACGGCGGCGACCGCCGCGGGCGCACCGGCCCACGCGACGTCCCACGGCGCGCCCATCCCGAGGGCCGTGCCGGCCCGGACGAGCGCGTCGCCGTCGGCGCCGCCCAGGTGGCGGCCCGTGCCGACGAGCGCGGCGGGCACTGCGGCTCCGCCGCGGACGGCGGCGGCGCACAGGTCGAGCACGAACGCGGGGTCGAGCGGCGCGGTCGTCAGGTCGTGCACAAGACGGTCGGCACGGCGACGCGCCCTGCGACGCCACGCACGAAGGCTCCCGCCCCCGGCGCCGGTGCGTCCCCCGGTCTCCCCGGAGCCCGGGGCACGGGGTGCCCGCACGGCGCGCCACGGCAGCGACCCCAGCAGCACCGCGAGCGCGACCACGACGCCGGCCGCCGCGGCCGGGCCCACGTCACCGGCCGTCGGTGCGACGAGCCCGGCCGTCACGGCACCACCGCGCGCCGCAGCAGCGCCCGCACCCACGCCTGCCCGGCTGCGGCGAGAACGAGGCCCGCGGCGCCGAGTGCGCTGCCGACGCCGCCGCCCGTCAGCACCTCCCACGGTCGCGCGCCGATCGCGGCCCCCACGAGCAGCCCCAGCACGGGCAGGAGGACCAGCACACGGGCCGTGGCGCGCGGACCCGCGAGCGCGGCCACGAGGTCGGCGGACTGCTCGGCGTCGGCGGCGACGGCGTCCGCGAGGTCCGCGAGGACGTCGGCCAGCGGGGCACCGGTCTCGGCGGCGACGCGCGTGCCCGCGAGCACGGCACGGACGCGGGCACGGTGCGCGGCGTCGTCCGGCACCGCGGCACGGCGCGCACCGACGCGTCGCCCGTCGCGGCGCGCGCGGCCCACGGCCAGCAGGGCGGCTGCCGGTGGCGTGCCGTCGTCGGCCCCGGGGACGCCCAGCACGGAGCGCCACGCGTCGGTCGGCGGCACGCCCGCACGCAGCTGCGCCGCGACGGCGTGCAGCACCGTCGCGAGGTCACCGCCGGCGCCGCGCGGCGACCCCGCGGGCCCGGCGTGCCCCTCGCCGGGACGTCCGCCCGTGGCTCCGATCCGCCCCTCGCGGGGACGTCCGCCCGCGGACGACCACGTCGGCCCCGCGGTTCCCGACCGCCGCGGACCGCCGGACCCGGGACGCCCCGCGGCGCGCGGCGGCCGCCGCACCGGTGGCCCGCACGCCGCGACCACGGCCAGCGCGACGAGCGCCGCGACGAGCGGTGTCACGGGCCGTCCCGCGGGACGTGGCCGAGCCGCGCCGCGAGCCGCGACCACCCGTCGCCACGACGGACCCGCCCCGCCGCGTCGACGTCGAGCGCGGTGCGCACCTCGAGGCCGCCGTCGGTGTCGCGCCGCACGACGACGCCCACCTCGGCGAGGTAGCGACGCCCGGAGTCGGCGCCGTGCCGGACGCGGCGCACGTGCAGCACGGCGTCGACCGCGCTCGCGGCCTGGGCGGCGACGGCGGCGCGGTCGAGGCCCGCGAGCGCGGCGAGGGCCTCGAGCCGCGCGGGGACGTCGGCGGCGGTGTTGGCGTGCAGCGTCGCGCACCCGCCCTCGTGGCCCGTGTTGAGCGCCGCGAGCACCTCGCGGACCTCGGCGCCGCGGCACTCGCCGAGGACGATCCGGTCCGGTCGCATGCGCAGCGCCTGGCGCACGAGGTCGGCGAGGTCGACCCCGCCGGCGCCGTCGACGTTGGGGGCGCGCGCGGTGAGGCGCACCACGTGCGGGTGGTCGGCGACGAGCTCGCCCGCCTCCTCGACCAGCACGACGCGCTCGTCGTGCGGGACCGTGGACAGCAGCGCGGCGAGCAGCGTCGTCTTGCCGGCGCCCGTGGCGCCCGAGACCAGCAGGTTGGCGCGCGCGTCGACGAGGGCCCGCAGCAGCGGGACGAGCGGCGCCGCGACCGTGCCGGACGCGGCGAGGTCCGTGAGCGTGAACGCGCGCGGCCGCACGACCCGCAGGCTGAGCGTGGTGCACGCGTCGGTGAGTGGCGGCAGCACGGCGTGCAGCCGCGTGCCGTCGGGCAGGCGGGCGTCGACGGTGGGGGCGGCGTCGTCGAGGCGGCGTCCGGCGGCCGCCGCGAGCCGCACCGCGAGCGCCCGGACGTCGGCGGGCGCGCCGAGGTCGACGTCGACGCGGAGCAGGCGCCCCGCGCGCTCGACCCACACGTCGCGCGGGCCGTTGACGAGGACGTCGGTGACGGCGGGGTCGTCGAGCCAGCGCTGCAGCGGGCCCGCGCCGAGCAGCTCGTCGGCGACGGCGCGCACGCTCTCGGCGAGCGCGACGGGGCCGAGCAGCGTGCCACCCGCACGCAGCGCCGCGTCGACGAGGCGGGTCATGCCGTCGCCCACGGGTCCGCCGACGGCGGGCGCCCCCTCGCGCAGCGCGTCGCGCACCCGGGCGACGACCGCGGGCGGGACCGGACGCCGCGCGGGGGCGTCGCAGGGCACGGCCACGGCGCCCTGAGCCGCAACCGACGTGGCCGACGTGGCGCCGTGCTGTGGACCGGACCGCCGCACGGCGGGGACCACGGCGCCCCGCTCGTCCGGGCTCACCACCCGGCCCCGCCGCTGGTCAGCCGTCGCGCGACGGCCTCCGCGGCGCGCGTGGCGGGTCCGCGTCCGCCGAGCCCGACCCGTTCGGCGCGCGCCGCCAGGGCGCGGTCGTCGCGGCCCGCGTGCCACACGTCGAGACCGGTCGCGTCGGCGAGGTCGGCGGCGGCCAGCCCCGCGGGGCCCCCGCCGCGGACCACGAGCCCGTGCGGCGCGCCGGACGCGGCGAGCCGGGGGCGCAGCGCGAGCGTGCCGGCGACGCACCGCAGGTCGGGGCGGGCGACCACGACGACCGCGTCGCACGCGGGCAGCGGCGCGTCGCCCTCGACGACGGAGCCGCGGCCGAGGTCCAGCACGAGGGCCCCGACCGTGCGTGCGAGCGCATGCAGCACGTCGACCCGGACGCCGGCGTCGACGGGCTCGGGGCGCGTCCGGTCGGCCGACAGCACGGCGCACGCGCCCCAGCGGGGCAGCAGCGCGAGGACGTCGGCGCCGGGGACGTCGCCGCCGGCGCCGCGCAGGTCGGACCACCGCGCGCCGTCGACGTCCTCGAGGCCGAGCACGACGTCGACGCCCGCGGCGGCGGGGTCGAGGTCGACGAGCGCCGTGGCGGTGCCGCGGGACAGGCGGCGCGCGAGCAGCGCCGCGAACGTCGAGGCGCCGACGCCGCCGCCGGCGCCGACGACCCCGACCACGGTGGCGCTGCGGGCGTGCTCCATGCGTGCTCCTGCCGGTCCGGGCGGCCGCCGTGGGGCGGGTGGCCGTGCGATCGTCGCGCGCCGCGCCCACCGCCGTCGGCCCGCGGCCGCCATCTGGGGAGTCCTCGACCGCGACAGGGACTGTGGTCGGTTCGACGCCCGGGGTCCCGCGGTTCGCGCGCGATCACGCGGGACGGGCCCGCCACCTGCCGAGGGCGGAGGGCGGGCCCGCGGCGGGGAGGGCCGTGCGTCGGCGGCTCCCGCTACGCTCGCGCACGTCCGGTCCCCGAGCGTCGCGGAGCGTCATGGCCGTCCCCGTCGACCCCGTCCCCGTCGACCCCGTCGACCCGCTGCCCGTCGACCCCGTCGCGCGCGGCGGGCCGGCGCCGCGCGGGCGCGTCGCCGCGTTCTTCGACCTCGACAAGACGATCATCGCCACGTCGTCGGCGACCGCGTTCTCCAAGGGCTTCCTCGCGCAGGGCCTGCTGACGCGCCGCTCGGTCGTCGCGTCCGCGTACGCGCAGCTCGCGTACCTGCTGGGGGGCGCCGACGAGACGTCGACCGAGCGGCTGCGCGCGGCGCTCGCGCGCACCGTCGCGGGCTGGGACGTCGCGCAGGTGTCGACGATCGTCCGCGAGACGCTGCACGAGTCGATCGACCCGACGGTGTACGCCGAGGCGCTCGACCTCATCGCGCGGCACCGGGCGGCGGGCCACGACGTCGTGGTCGTCTCGGCGTCGGGCGCCGAGGTGGTCGAGCCGATCGCGGCGCTGGTCGGTGCCGACACGGCGATCGCGACGCGCATGACCGTCGAGGACGGGCGGTACACCGGGGAGATCGAGTTCTACGCATACGGCGAGCACAAGGCGACCGCGATCCGTGACCTCGCCGCCGCGCGCGGCTACGACCTCGCCGCGTGCTTCGCCTACTCGGACTCCGTGACCGACGCCCCCATGCTCGCCGCGGTCGGCCACGGCGCGGTCGTCAACCCCGACCGCGCGCTGCGGCGCCTCGCGCTCGCCGAGGGCTGGGCCGTGCTGACGTTCCGACGGCCCGTGCCGCTGCGCCGGCTCGACCGCCGCGTGGGCGTCACGTCGGGCGCCGTCCTCGCGGCGGGCGTCGCCGTGGTGCTCGCGGCGTGGTGGTGGCACCGGCGGCGCCGTCCCGCCTGACGGGCGTCGCGTCCCACGATCCGGGCCGCGGGCGCGGGGGTCCTGCACCGACGCGCGGGACCGTTGCCCCGCCGCGCGGACGGGGTGTAGGACGGGGGTCACAACTGAACGACCGCGAGAGCACCCACGCGCAGGATGGCCCCCCTCTGGGCCGGTCGACCGGGCTCGTCCCGGAGCGACCGCGACGTTGCACGCATGATCACTCTCCGGTCGTCGGTACGGCGACGGCGCTCCCTGGGGGCGCCGTCGTCGTGCCGGGGCGTGCACGACGACGCACGACCGGCCGTCAGCGGCCCCGCCCCGCACCCGCGTGCCGCCCCGCGAGCACCTCGTCCGCGACGCCGCGCGCGAGCAGCGCGCCACGGCGGACCGCGTCGGCGTGCGCGACGAGCCACGCCGCGACCCCCGCGACGTCGCCCGCCGCGTAGCGCGCCGCCGCGGCGACGTACGCGGGCGGCGCGTCGCGCCACACCTCCTCGGGCAGCACGGTGCCCGTCGGGTCGAGGCCCGAGCGCGTCGCCAGCAGCCGCGCGAGGGCCCGCGCGACCACGCCGTTGGCAGCAGCGAACGGCCGCACCGCGAGCAGCTCGGCGTGCACGACCGCCGACACCACGAGGCCCGGCGCGCGCGAGGCGTCGGCGTCCCGCAGGACCGCGGCGACCCGGTCGCTCGCGACGGCCGGCGGCGGCGCCTCCCCCAGGCCGCGCAGGTCGCCCGGCGCCCCCGTCCGCGGCCGCCCGAGGTCGGCGTCGGGCACGACGCCCGCGCCCGCGGCCGCGTGCAGCCGCGCGACCAGCTGCGGCAGCGGCACCACAGCGCCGCCGGGGCGCGCGCCCAGGTCGGGCAGGTGCCGCTCGACGAGCGCCTGCGCGCGCAGCGCCCCCGCCGCGACCGCCTCGACCCCGCCGCCGGGTGCGGACGTCCCGGTCGCCCACGCACGCAGCGCCTCGACCCCGACGGGCGCGCCGTCCAGCGCCGCCGACGCCGCGGCGGCCCGCAGCCCGGCCTCGGCGCGCACCTCGCGCCAGCGCCGCCGGAACGCCTCGTGCCAGCGCAGCTCCTCGCACGCGGCGCGCGCGGCGTCGACCGCGTCACGCACGCCGGGGAGCGCGGCCAGGTCGGCGAGCGGGTCGGGCGCGGCGCCGCTCACGCCGTGAACGTCGCCTCGCCGCGCTCGGGCAGCGCGGCGTCCAGGCGCGCGCGCACCGACGCGGACATCGGGGGCAGGTCGTCGAGGTCGTACCAGGCGGCGTCGGTGTTCTCGCCGTCGGCCGGTGCGGGCACGCCCGACTCCCACCGGCACCGGAACGTCAGGTCGAGGTACACCGACCGGTCGCCGTTGTCGTACACGACGGGCCCGACGACGCCCACGTGCGCGAGCCGCTGCGCGGTCGCCACGACGTCGGCCTCCTCGAGGACCTCGCGCACCGCCGCGACCGCGGGCTCCTCGGCCGGGTCGACGATGCCCGTGACGGGCGTCCACTCGCCGGTGTCGGCGCGGCGCACCAGCAGCACCTGCGTGCGTGCGTCGTGCTCGCGCAGCACGACGGCGGTGACGCCGGGCAGCCACAGCTGGTCGTGCCCCACGCGCTCGCGCAGGGCCAGGACGAAGGGCGGGGTGGGCACGCGCCGATGCTACGGCCCCCGCCGCCGGGCACGACGGGCCGGCGGTGCGGGGCGACGCGCGCACCGGCCCCCGGGCGCGCCACGGCGCGCGCGTCCACAATGTCGGCATGGTCTCCGCGCCCTCCGTGTCGTCGTCCATCACCGCCCGCCTCGAGGTGCAGGCCCGTCCCACGGCGGTGTCGGACCTCACGACCGCGATCGAGCGTGCGGGCGGCATCGTCACGGCGCTCGACGTCACCGCGTCGTTCACCGAGACCATGACGGTCGACGTCACGTGCGCGACCCGTGACGCCGACCACGCGGCCGACGTCGTGCGCGCGCTGGAGGGTCTCGACGGCGTCACGGTGCAGCGCGTGTCCGACCGCACGTTCCTCATGCACCTGGGCGGCAAGCTGTCGATCGAGTCGAAGGTGCCGCTGCGCAACCGCGACGACCTGTCGATGGCGTACACGCCCGGGGTCGCACGCGTGTGCCAGGCCATCGCCGAGCACCCCGAGGACGCGCGCCGCCTCACGATCAAGCGCAACACCATCGCGGTGGTCACCGACGGCACGGCCGTGCTGGGCCTCGGTGACATCGGCCCGCTCGCGGCGCTGCCCGTCATGGAGGGCAAGGCCGTGCTGTTCAAGCGGTTCGCCGACATCGACGCGTTCCCGATCTGCCTCGACACGACCGACGTCGACCGCATCGTCGACACGGTCGTCGCGATCGCGCCCGCGTTCGCCGGCATCAACCTCGAGGACATCTCGGCGCCGCGCTGCTTCGAGGTCGAGCGCCGGCTGCGCGAGCGGCTCGACGTCCCGGTGTTCCACGACGACCAGCACGGCACGGCGATCGTCGTGGTCGCGGCGCTGCGCAACGCGCTGCGCGTGGTCGGCAAGCGGCTCGCGGACGTACGCGTCGTGATGTCCGGGGCCGGTGCGGCCGGCACGGCGGTGCTCAAGCTGCTGCTCGCCGCGGGCGCGCGGGACGTGGTCGTCGCGGACGTCGACGGCGTGATCCACCGCGACCGGCCCGGACTGAGCCCGTCGCTGCGGTGGACCGCCGAGGCCACGAACCACCGGGGCGTCACGGGCACGTTGCGCGACGCGGTCGTCGGGGCCGACGTGTTCGTCGGGCTGTCGGCCCCCGACGTGCTGACCGGGGACGACGTCGCGCGCATGGCGCCCGACGCGATCGTGTTCGCGCTCGCCAACCCGCGGCCCGAGGTCGACCCCGACGACGCCGCGCAGCACGCCGCCGTCGTGGGGACCGGGCGGTCGGACTTCGCCAACCAGATCAACAACGTGCTCGCGTTCCCGGGCGTGTTCCGTGGCCTGCTCGACGCGCAGTCGCACCGCATCACCGACGCGATGCTGCTGGCGGCGGCGGAGGCGCTCGCGTCGACCGTGCGGCCCGAGGAGCTGAACCCGACGTACATCGTGCCGAGCGTGTTCCACCCCGACGTGACGTCGGTGGTCGCGGCGGCCGTGCGCCGCGCGGCCGAGGCCGACGGCGCGGGCCGCGAGCCGCGCGCCGCGACCGGGGAGATCGCGGCGGTGCGCCTGCGCGAGCACGACTGACCCCCGCGCGTCCACCCGGACCGCCGGAACTTTCGTCCCACGTCCGGGCTCCGACCACGCACGACGATGGACGCGTGCTGAGCATCCCCGAGGCCGTCGCCGCGCACGGCGACGGCGCCGTCCACAAGGTCGAGCTGACCCGCACCCCCGGGCTCTTCCTCGTCCGCACCATGCTCGCCGGCGCCTACATCGGCATCGGCGTGCTCATCATGGTGACCGCCGGCGGTCCGCTGACGGTCGCCGGGTCGCCGTGGGCGCCGCTCGTCAACGGGGCGGTGTTCGGCATCGCGCTCATGGTCGTGCTGGTGGCTGGCGGCGAGCTCGCCACGAGCGCCATGATGATCCTCACGCAGGGCGCGATGCTCGGCCGGGTCGGCTGGGGGCGCGCGGGGCTCACGCTGCTCGCGTGCCTGGCCGGCAACCTGCTGGGTGCGATGGCGTTCGCGGGGCTGCTGCACGTGTCGGGCGTGCTGGCACCGGGCACCGCCGGCGGCGAGGCGATCGCGCGGATGATCGCGCACAAGGCCGAGGCCTCGACGCTGCAGCTCGTGGTCCGCGGCGTGCTGTGCAACGTCATGGTGTGC
Source organism: Cellulomonas sp. FA1 (assembly GCF_000986825.1). NCBI lineage: Bacteria > Bacillati > Actinomycetota > Actinomycetes > Micrococcales > Cellulomonadaceae > Cellulomonas > Cellulomonas sp. FA1. The sequence continues at coordinate 2,010,416 of NZ_LBMY01000001.1, forward strand.
CTCGCGGTGTGGTGCTGGGCCCGCCTGACCAGCGAGATCGCGCGGATCGCGGCCGTGTTCGCGTGCGTGCTGGTGTTCATCACGTCCGGCTTCGAGCACGTCGTGGCCAACATGACGACGTTCTCGCTCGGGCTGTACGGCGGCCTGCCGCACGCGACCGTCGCCGAGTTCGCCCGGAACGTGCTCGCGGTCGGGCTGGGCAACACGATCGGCGGCGGGCTGCTCGTGGGCGCCGCGTACGCGTACGGCGTCCGGCGCGTGGTCGCCACCGAGACGCTCGTCGTGCCGGACGACGCCGCGCACACGCCGCGGCCCGAGGCCGCGGGGGCCGCAGCCCGCTGACCGTCCGCGCCGGCCGACCATCGGGGCCGGCCGACCATCGGCTCCGGCCGACCGTCGGGTCCGCTGCCGTCGGGTCCGGCCGACCCGTCGATCGCGGAGCGGGCCCGGCGCGTGTCGCCGACGCGCCGCGCGCGACGGGCGGCGTGGCGCGCACGCGCGCAATAGCGTGGCCGCAGGCGCCGCGCGTCACGCGGCCGCGACCCGAGGAGCACGCCGTGAGCACCTCCGACCCGAAGCGCCCGGACGACGACGCCGACACCGACACGGGGCGGCACGCGGTCGCCCGACCCACCCCCGCACCGCCCGAGCCCGCCGCCGACGCACCCGACCCCGTGGTCGCGCCCGGCACCTCGCGCCCGGCCGCCGCGGACCCGTCAGCCACGCCCGCGCCGGCAGCCGCGCCGCCGAGCGCTCCGCCGTCCGGCCCCGCCCCCGCGCGCACGTCGGTCGGGGACCGCACGGCGCCCACGCAGGTGGAGGCCGGGTCGTCACCGGCCGGCGACGACCCGGGCACCGGCACGGCACCCCCCACGGGCGCGCCCGTCCCGTCCCCGCCCCCGGCCGAGCGTGACGACGACGAGCTGTTCCCGGACCCGAACGCGCCGCGCACGCCGCACGCGGGCACCCACGTGCTCGGGGTGCTCGTGGGCCTCGTGCTCGCCCCGCTCGCGCTCGCGCTGACCCTGGTCGGGCAGAGCCGGATCCTCGTCGTCCAGGCCGACCGCTGGGACGCGTCCCTCGAGCTGCTGGGCATCGCGCTCGTGACGGCCGGCGTGCTGCTGCTCGCCGCCCTGCTCGTGCTCGGGCTGTGGACGGCCGCGGTGCCGCTCACGGCCGGCGTCGTGCTCGGCGTCCTGGGCGGCGTCTACCTGTACGCACCGGGGGTCGCGCGCACGGCGTCGCTCGACGTCGTCGGCGCCGACACGTGGCGCCTCACGGTCACGCAGGTGACCGTCGCCGGCACCTCGGGCACCGCGATCGTGGCCGGGGCGCTGCTGCTCACGGCGGGCGTGGTCGTCGCGCTCGCCCGGCGCCACGGGGTCCGGCTCGGCGTGTTCCGCGAGCGCAACCGCGCGCACTGAGACGTCCCCCGCGGGGGCCTCCGGACGCGTTCCGGTGCGGACCTGTCCGGACCGGGGCTAATGTCCCTTCACGAGGACCACCCAGGTCAGCACCACCGCCGCACCGACGCCGCTGCGCAGGAGACACCGTGACCGAACAGTCTGACGCCCCGACGACACCCGAGGCCCCCGAGGCGCCGCACGATCCGCAGGCCACGCAGGGCCTGGAGAACCTGCTCACCGAGGACCGCCGGTTCCCGCCGTCGAGCGAGTTCGCCGCGCAGGCCAACGCGGGCGCCGACCTCTACGCGTGGGCCAACGCGGACCGTCCGGGCTTCTGGGCCGACCAGGCGCGGGACCTGCTGACGTGGTCGACGCCGTTCACGCAGACCCTCGACTGGTCCGACGCGCCGTTCGCGCGCTGGTTCGCCGACGGGCGCCTGAACGCCGCGTACAACGCGGTGGACCGCCACGTCGAGGCGGGCCGCGGGGACCGCGTCGCGCTGCACTTCGAGGGCGAGGGCGGCGACACCCGCACGCTCACGTACGCCGACCTGCAGCGCGAGGTCTCCAAGGCCGCGAACGCCATGGCGGCGCTCGGGGTCGGCACGGGCGACCGCGTCGCGATCTACCTGCCGCTGATCCCCGAGGCCGTGGTGACGATGCTCGCGTGCGCGCGCCTCGGCGCACCGCACTCGGTGGTGTTCGGCGGGTTCTCGGCCGAGGCGCTGAGCAGCCGCATCCTCGACGCCGAGGCGACGCTCGTCGTCACGGCCGACGGCGGCTTCCGGCGCGGCAACCCGTCGGCGCTCAAGCCCGCGGTCGACGAGGCGCTCGCGAAGGGTGCGCCGAGCGTGCGGCACGTGCTCGTCGTGCGACGCACGGGCCAGCCCGTCGAGTGGACGCCGGGCCGCGACGTCTGGTGGCACGAGGCGGTCGACGTCGCGTCGCCGCAGCACGAGCCCGTCGAGGTCGACGCCGAGCACCCGCTGTTCATCCTCTACACGTCGGGCACCACCGGGAAGCCCAAGGGCATCTTCCACACCACGGGCGGCTACCTCACGCAGGCCGCGTACACGCACCTCAACGTCTTCGACCTCAAGCCCGAGACCGACGTGTACTGGTGCACGGCCGACGTCGGCTGGATCACCGGGCACACGTACGTCGTCTACGGGCCGCTGGTGAACGGCGCGACCCAGGTGATCTACGAGGGCACGCCCGACACCCCGCACCGCGGCCGCTGGTGGGAGATCGTCCAGAAGTACGGCGTGACGATCCTGTACACCGCGCCCACCGCGATCCGTACGTGCATGAAGTGGGGCGAGGACATCCCCGCCGGGTTCGACCTGTCGAGCCTGCGCGTGCTCGGCTCGGTGGGCGAGCCCATCAACCCCGAGGCGTGGATGTGGTACCGCCGCGTCATCGGCGGCGACCGCACGCCGATCGTCGACACGTGGTGGCAGACCGAGACGGGCGCGATCATGATCAGCCCGCTGCCGGGGGTCACGGCCACGAAGCCCGGCTCGGCGCAGGTCGCGCTGCCCGGCATCGCGGCGGACGTGGTCGACGACGACGCGAAGCCCGTCCCGAACGGCGCCGGCGGCTACCTCGTCGTCACCGAGCCGTGGCCGTCGATGCTGCGCGGCATCTGGGGCGACCCGGAGCGGTACCGCGACACCTACTGGTCCCGGTTCCGCGACCTGTACTTCGCGGGCGACGGCGCCAAGAAGGACGCCGACGGGGACATCTGGCTGCTCGGCCGCGTGGACGACGTCATGAACGTGTCGGGCCACCGGCTGTCGACCACCGAGATCGAGTCGGCGCTCGTCGCGCACCCGTGGGTCGCCGAGGCGGCCGTGGTCGGCGCGACCGACGAGACCACGGGGCAGGCGGTCGTCGCGTTCGTCATCCTGCGGGGCGACGCCGCCGAGGCCGCGTCGTCCGACGCCGCGACCGTGCAGGAGACGCTCCGCACGCACGTCGCCAAGGAGATCGGGCCGATCGCCAAGCCGCGCCAGATCCTCGTGGTCCCCGAGCTGCCGAAGACGCGGTCCGGCAAGATCATGCGGCGCCTGCTGCGCGACGTCGCCGAGCACCGGCAGGTCGGCGACGCGACGACGCTCGCGGACTCGTCGGTCATGGATCTCATCTCGGCGGGGCTCGCCCGCCCGACGGCGTCGGCGGACTGACCCCTCCGCCCCGCGCGGGCCCGGCCACGACCGCGCACGGCTGACACGGCACGTGACCCGCGGCGCTCCGGCGCCGCGGGTCACGGCACGTCTGCAGGGCACGACCCGCGGGCCTGCGCACCCCGCGCACGGGTCGCTCACAGGACCCGCCCAGGCGGAGTGCAGGCGCCCCGCAGCGGGGTGCGCGAGGCTGGTGGGGTGAGCACTCTCCCCACGACCCCGATCGACGTCTCGTCGTTGCCCCGCCCCGACGTCATCCCCCGCGGGGTCATGCGGCAGCTCCTGGGCGGCGGCGACTGGCTGTCGTCGTGGTGGAGCGTCGTGGGCGCGGGCGTGCTGGTCGTCGCGCTCGTGGTGCTCGCGGTCGTGCGACGCCGCCGCCGTCGCCGCGGGTGGCCGTGGGTCGCGGTCTCCGCGTTCGTCACCGTGCTGGGGCTGGGCCTCACCGCCAACGTCATCGCGGGGTACGTGCCCAACGTGCTCGCGCTGCGCGTCTCGCTCGCGTCGTGGGGCTTCGGCGAGGCGCCCGGGCTCAAGCACGGCACCGCGCAGGAACGCGGCGGCGGCTCCGGGCAGGGCGCGTCGACGGCGACGCACGTGCCCGCGCCGGCCGACCTGCGCATGCCGACCGACTCGCTCACCTGGGTCTACACCCCGCCGGGCTACGACCCCGCCGCCGCCACGCGCTACCCGGTGGTCTACCTCGTGCACGGCAGCCCGGGCGCGTCGGGCGACTGGTTCGCGGCGGGCAACGTCGCGCAGGCGATGGACGTGCTCATCCGCGCCGGCCGGGTGCAGCCCATGATCGTCGTCGCGCCGGACGTCAACGGCACGGGCCCGTCGCCCCGCGACACCGAGTGCCTCGACTCCACGACGGGCGGCTCGCAGGTCGACACCTACCTCACGGACGTGCTCGTCCCGTGGGTCGACGCGCACTACCGGACGGTCGCCGACCGGTCGGGGCGCGCGTTCGGCGGGTTCTCGTCGGGCGGGTACTGCGCGCTCGACCACGGCCTGCGGCACGCCGACCAGTTCGCCGCGATCCTCGCGATGGGCCCCTACGCCGACCCGGGCGAGGGCGGGCACGCCATGCTCGCGACGCAGGCCGAGTGGGACGCGCACGACGTCATGAAGTACGCCCCGACGATCGCGCTGCCGTCGCCGCTGACGCTGTTCCTCTCGGTGCCCGCGGACGAGAACAGCATGAGCGTGCGGCACGCGGCCCAGGTCGCGACGACCCTCGCGGGCCGCGGCGTGGACGTCGTGTGGCGCGAGGAGCCCGGCCAGACGCACACCTGGACGATGGCGCGCGCGACCCTGCCGTACGCGCTCGTGACGGCGTCGGAGCACCTCGCGGCGTCCTGACGGGGCAGCCTCGCCGCTGCGCTCGGACCGGCCGGTCGAAGCGCTTGCTTCCGCGGGGTCGACGAAACGCTTCACCGATGGAGGGCTCCCGAGCGCGCTGGTTGTCTGACGGCGCACCCCGCACCGTGCGGCCCCCGGGCCCGCGGCCGGGTGCTCCCTGACACCCTTCGCGGAACGAGGACGTCCATGAAGAGCACCTCCCTGCGTGCGGCCGCCGCGTGCGGCGCCGCGCTGCTGGCCGTCGGCGGGCTCACGGCCGCCGCCACGACCGCCTCCGCCGCCGACCCGGTCGGCCTGCACGTCTCCGGCACGCAGCTCGTCGAGCGCGACGGCACGCCGTTCGTCGCGCGCGGCGTCAGCCACGCCCACACCTGGTACACGTCGCAGACACCCACGGCGATCCCCGCGATCCGCGCCGCCGGCGCGAACGCGCTGCGCGTCGTGCTGTCCGGCGGACGCTGGACGGCGAACAGCGCCGCCGACGTCGCGGACGTCATCGAGCTGTGCCGCGACAACCAGCTCGTGTGCATGCTCGAGAACCACGACACCACCGGGTACGGCGAGCAGGCCGGCGCCGTGAGCCTCGACGCGGCCGCCGACTACTTCGTGTCGCTCAAGCCCGTGCTGCAGGGCACCGAGGACTTCGTCCAGATCAACATCGGCAACGAACCCACGGGCAACAACGAGCCCCAGGTCACGGGCTGGACCACCGCCACGTCGGCCGCGATCGCGAAGGTCCGCGCCGCTGGCCTGCGGCACAACATCGTGGTCGACGCACCCAACTGGGGGCAGGACTGGAAGGGCGTCATGCGGGACACGGCCGCGACCGTCGCCGCGGCCGACCCCGAGGGCAACACGCTGTTCTCGGTCCACATGTACGGCGTGTACGCGCAGGCGTCGACCATCACCGCCTACCTCGACGCGTTCGAGGACGCCGGCCTGCCCCTGGTGATCGGCGAGTTCGGCCACGACCACTCGGACGGCGACCCGGACGAGGCGACGATCATGCGCGAGGCCGTCGAGCGCGGCATCGGCTACTACGGCTGGTCGTGGTCCGGCAACAGCGGCGGCGTCGAGTACCTCGACATGGTGCGGAACTTCGACCCCGCGCAGAAGACCGACTGGGGCCGGCTGATCTTCGACGGGCCGAACGGCATCCGCTCGACCGCCCGCACCGCGACGTTCTTCTCGGGAGCGACGCCCACGCCGACCCCGACACCCACGCCCACGCCGACGCCCACCCCCACCGCGACACCCACCCCGACGCCGACGCCGACCGCCACGCCGGGCGGTGCGTGCAGCGCGGTGCTCACGGTCGGCAGCGCGTGGCCCGGTGGCTTCCAGGGCTCGGTCACGGTCACGGCCGGCACGCGTGCGCTGACCGGCTGGACCACGTCGTTCACGCTGCCGGGCGGCGCGGCCGTCGCGCAGGGCTGGAGCGGCACGTTCAGCAGCACGGGCGGCCTGCAGACCGTCGCGAACGCCGCGTGGAACGGCGCGCTCGGCGCCGGCCAGTCGACGACCTACGGGTTCATCGGCTCGGGCACCGCCCCCACCGGCACGATCCCGGTCACCTGCCGCTGACCCCTGCTCCCGCCGGCCCCGCCCGACGCCCGGGCGGGGCCGGCGGGGCGTAACCACCCCCGGCCGGCGTGCGCCTAGGTCCGGGGTCCGGGGTCCGGGGGTGCCGGAGTGAGCCGAGCCGACCACAGGACCGGTCATCGAGCTCGCTCGGTCCACGGGCGACGACGGTGCCGGTCACCGCGGCAGGTCGGCGGGCAGCCTGACGTCATGACCGACGTCAGCGCGCACGACGGCGCCGCGGCTCCGGCCGACGGCGCACGACGGGGGCGCCGCCCGGGTCGCGGCTGGCAACGCGTGACGTGGGGCCTGCACCGCCCTTCGGGTCTCGACCCCCTGCTGGCGTGGAAGGTCGTGCTGCCGTCGACGGCGGTCGTCTCTCACCTGACGGCCGCCGCCCTCCACGGCTGGTGGACGCCGACGGTGGCGCCGCAGCTGCCGCTCCTCGTGGACCAACCGGCCACCACCCACCGCACGCGTCGGCCCGGCGTCCGGGTCACCCGCACCCATGGTCCGGTGCCTGCGACGGACGTCCGGGGCGTGCGGGTCGCCGACCCTGCCCACACCCTGCTGGCGTGCGCGCGCGACCTGGCGCTGCTCGACCTCGTCGTCCTGGTCGACTCGGCGCTGCGCTCGAGCTGCACGGTCGAGGACGTCCGCGCCGTCTGCACTCCGCGACGGCGCGGCGTCGTCGCGCTCCGCGAGGCCCTCACGTTGGCCGATCCGCGCGCCGAGTCACCCTGGGAGAGCGTGCTTCGCCTCATGCACGTGGCGTTCGACGTCCAGGTCGTGCCCCAGCACACGGTCCACGACGACGCCGGTCGGTTCGTCGCGCGTGCAGACCTGTGGCTCGAGGGCACGACGACGATCCACGAGTACGACGGCGCGGTGCACCGCACGGCTGACCAGCACCGCGCAGACCTGCGCCGCGACCGCGCCCTCGTCGGCGCCGGCTGGACCCGTCGGGGGTTCACGGCGTCCGACCTGTGCGACCGACCCGCCGAGGTGCTGCACGACCTCGACCGGGCACTCGGACGACCTCACGTCCCCGAACGGCTCCGGCGGTGGGCGACCCTGCTGGACCAGTCGACCTTCACCGCACGCGGGCGCGCTCGGCTCCTACGCCGCCTGGCCCCGCCCCAGCCGGCGCGGGTCAGGGCCCTCGCGGCCCGCCCGACCCCCGACGACGCCGTCTGACGGACGCGCACCCACCGACAGACGCACGTCGCCCGACGGGCGCGCACCCCTTCCGGGCACCCTCCCACGGACGAGCACCCCCTTCGGACACCCACCCACGGACGAGCACCCACCCACGCAACGCTCGCTCGCGCACAGATCACCCCCGCACCGACGCCCACTGGTCACTTCGGGGACACGGTCACGCCTCTCCCATCACCGATCTGACCAGTGGTCGACGATCGACCGCCTCCGGTGACCACTGGTCACTTCGAGGGCACCGCAGCATCGGAACCTCCTCCGAGGTGACCAGTGGTCGGCCGGGCCGACGACAAGGTGACCAGTGGTCAGGGGGTGGAGTGCGTGCTCACCAGCGCAGGTGACGACGCAGGCGGCGGGCCGCCTCGCGGCCCGCGCGGTTCGCGCCCACCGTCGACGCGCTCGGCCCGTAGCCGACGAGCTGCACGCGCGGCTCCGCGACGACCTCGGTGCCGTCCATCGCGATGCCCCCGCCCGGGCCGCGCAGCCCGAGCGGTGCGAGGTGGTCGAGCGAGGCACGGAAGCCGGTGGCCCAGAGCACCGTGCGGGCCGGGACGAACGACGGGCCGTCCACCCAGGCCCCGAGATCGGGGTCCACGGCGGGGTGGGGCACCACAAGCGCACGACGACGCTCGCGGCCGGGCTCACCGTCGCGACGCGACCCGCCGTCGCCGTCGCTGTCGCTGTCGCCACCACGCGACCCCGGGTCGCCGTCGCCACGCGCGCCCCGGTCACCGTCACCACGCGCCCCTGCGTCGCCGTCGCCACGCGCCCCCGGGTCGCCGTCGCCACGCGCGCCCCGGTAGACGTCGCCACGCGCGCCCCGGTCGCCGTCGCCACGCGCCCCCGGGTCGTCGTCGCCACGCACCCCCCGGTCGCCGTCGACCCGACCGTCCGGACCCTCGTCACCGTCGGGCGTGGCCGCCGCACGCCACGCACCGGTCGCGGCACCCTCGTCCCACACGACGCCGTCGGCGACCATCCGCGAGAACGCCGGGCGCGCGCGCAGCACCCCGGACGCGATGCCCGCGCGGTAGGCGGGGGTCAGCGGCAGGTCCGTCACGGACACGACCGACTCGGGGGGCAGCCCGGCCCGCACGCGCTCCTCGACGCGCGCGACGGCCTCGCGCCCCAGCTCGGGCGTGAACTCGGCGTCCACCCACCGCGGCGGGCGGCGCGTCACCCACGTGGTCGTGGTGACCTCGGCGACCTGCAGCAGCAGCTGCACGGCCGACGTCCCGCCGCCCACCACGACGACGTGCCCGTCGGCGAGCTCCTGCGCCGTGCGGAAGTCGCGTGCGTGCAGCTGCCGGCCGCGGAAGTCGGCGCGGCCGGGGTAGCTCGGCCAGAACGGGCGGTTCCACGTGCCCGACGCGTTGACGACGCCGCGCGCGGACCAGACGACCCGCGCGTCGGGGTGGTCGACGTGCTGCGTCTCGACCGCGTAGCGCGGCTCGCCGTCCACGTCGTCGCCGCGGGTCACGCGCGTCACGCGCACGGGGCGCTGCACGTTGAGGCCGAACGCCTCCTCGTACTGCGCGAAGTAGTACGGCACGGCGTCGGCGGCGGGCTCGGCGGCGTCGACGACCGCGAGCGGCATGCCCGGCAGGTCGTGCACGTGGTGCGCGTCGGCCATGGTCAGCGAGCGCCACCGGTGCTGCCACGCACCACCGGCGCGCGGGTTCTCGTCGAGCACGACGAACGTGCCGCGCGCCCGCTCCCAGCCGCGCGTGCCGACCGGCACGAGCCCCGTGCGGTGCAGGTGGTACGCGGCCGACAGCCCGGCCTGCCCGGCGCCGACGACGACCACGTCGACGTCGACCGTGCGGGGCCCGTCGGCCCGCCGCCGTGCACGGCGGCCCCCCGGGGCTGCGGTGGCGACGGCGGGGCTGCTCATGGCGCGTCCACGCTACCCGGTGCACCTGGACGCCCGCTCGGGTGCACGGCCCGCGGGACCGCGCGGCCCGCACCTGTCACCCCGACGGGCCACCGCGCGCGCACCCGTCCGTGATGGGATGGGCGCATGGCGTCCGACGGCACCGAGGTCCCGACGTTGGTCACGGCCGTCTCCGGCCCGCTCACGCCGGCGCAGGCCGACGAGGTGCGCGCGCTCGCGCAGGCGGCGGCCCACCACGACGCGGTGCCCCCGCTGTCCGAGCAGCCGCTGCTGTGGCTCACCGAGGACGAGGCGCGCGTCGTGCACCTGCTGGCCCGGCGGGCGCCGGGCGCGGGCGACGACGCGCCGGGGCCGCTGCTGGGCTACGCGCAGCTCGACGTGGGCAGCTCGACGACGGTGCGCGCCGAGCTCGTGGTGCACCCGGCGCACCGCCGGCGCGGCGTCGCACGCGCGCTGCTGGCCCGCGCGACCGCCGAGGCCGCCGCCGTGCCGGATCGGCGGCTGCACGTGTGGGCGCACGGCGACCTGCCGGCCGCGCGTGCGACCGCCGCGCGCGCGGGGCTCGTGGTGGTGCGCGAGCTGTGGCGCATGGCGACGGACCTGCGGGCGCACCCGCCGACGACGCCGACGCTGCCCGCGGGCGTCGACGTGCGGACGTTCGTGCCGGGGCAGGACGAGGAGGCGTGGCGGCGGGTGAACGCGCGCGCGTTCGCGCACCACCCCGAGCAGGGCCGCATGACGTCGGCGGACCTGCGGGCGCGCGAGGCGGAGCCGTGGTTCGACCCCGCGGGGTTCCTGCTCGCCGAGCGCGACGGTCAGCTGCTGGGCTCGGTGTGGACCAAGGTGCACCCCGCGGGCGAGGCGCCGGACGGTGCGCCCGACGAGGAGGTCGGCGAGATCTACGTCGTCGGCGTCGACCCCGACGCGCAGGGCCTGGGCATGGGGCGCGCGCTGACGGCGCTCGGGCTCGCGCACCTCGCGGACCGCGGGCTGCGGACGGTGATCCTCTACACGGGTGCGGAGAACACCGTCGCGATCCACACCTACCGGCGTGCGGGCTTCGAGCGCACCGCCGTCGACGTGATGTTCGGACCCGACCCCGGCAGCCCGCCGCGGGGCGTCCCCGCGGTCGCCGAGGAGGCCGCCGCGCAGCGCGACGGGCGGGCGACGACGAGGTGAACGGCGAGCAGACGCCGAGTTCACCGGACGGTGCCACGATGAGCACATGACCGACGCCCCCGCGATGGACCCCGCGCTGGCAGAGCGCATCGCCGAGCACGTGGAGACCCCCGACGAGGCGCCGCAGCCCGTCGACGAGGCCCTGCCGGACGACCGGTTCCTCGACCGCGAGCTGTCGTGGCTCGCGTTCAACCAGCGCGTGCTCGAGCTCGCGGAGGACGCGGACCTGCCGCTGCTGGAGCGCGTGCGGTTCCTGGCGATCTTCGCGTCGAACCTCGACGAGTTCTTCATGGTGCGCGTCGCGGGCCTCAAGCGGCGCATCGCGACGGGCATCGCGGTCACGGCCGCGTCGGGGCTGTCGCCGCGGCAGGTGCTCGAGGCGATCAGCGAGCGCGCGCACGAGCTCATGGAGCGGCACGCGCGGGTCTTCGCGCAGGACGTGCAGCCGGCGCTCGCGGCCGAGGGCATCACGATCGTGCGCTGGGACGACCTGGGCGACGGCGAGCAGGACCGTCTGCACAAGTTCTTCCGCCGGCAGATCTTCCCGGTCCTGACGCCGCTCGCGGTGGACCCCGCGCACCCGTTCCCGTACATCTCGGGGCTGTCGCTCAACCTCGCGGTGAGCGTCGTCAACCCAGCCAGCGGCAAGGAGCACTTCGCGCGCGTCAAGGTGCCGCCGCTGCTGCCGCGGTACATCGCGGTCGACGCGGCGGGCCGCCCCTCGGCCCCGGACCACGCGACGGCGGCGCCCGAGCGCGGGCCCATGTCGTTCGTGCCGGTCGAGGACGTCATCGCCCAGCACCTCGACGCGCTGTTCCCCGGCATGGAGGTCCGCGAGTTCCACACGTTCCGCGTCACGCGCAACGAGGACGTGGAGGTCGAGGAGGACGACGCCGAGAACCTGCTCAAGGCCATGGAGAAGGAGCTGCTGCGGCGCCGGTTCGGGCCGCCCGTGCGGCTCGAGCTCGCCGAGGGCATCAGCCCGCGCGTGCGCAAGCTCCTGGTCCGCGAGCTCGGCATGTCCGAGGACGACGTGTACGAGCTGCCCGCACCGCTCGACCACACGGGCCTCAACCTCGTGGCCGACCTCGACCGGCCCGAGCTGCAGTTCCCGAAGTTCGTCCCGGCGACGCACCGGCACCTCGCCGAGGTGGAGTCGGCCACGCCGACCGACGTGTTCGCGGCGATCCGGGCGCGTGACATCCTGCTGCACCACCCGTACGACTCGTTCTCGACGTCGGTGCAGACGTTCCTCGAGCAGGCGGCGGCGGACCCGCACGTGCTCGCGATCAAGCAGACGCTGTACCGGACGTCGGGAGACTCGCCGATCGTCGACGCGCTCATCGATGCGGCGCAGGCCGGCAAGCAGGTGCTCGCGCTCGTCGAGATCAAGGCGCGGTTCGACGAGCAGAACAACATCTCGTGGGCCCGCAAGCTCGAGCAGGCGGGCGTGCACGTCGTGTACGGGATCGTCGGGCTGAAGACGCACTGCAAGCTGTCGCTCGTGGTGCGGCAGGAGTCCGACGGGCTGCGCCGCTACAGCCACGTCGGCACGGGCAACTACCACCCGAAGACCGCGCGGCTGTACACCGACCTGGGGCTGCTGACGGCCGACCCGGACGTGGGCCAGGACCTCACGCGGCTGTTCAACCAGCTGTCGGGCTACGCGCCGAAGTCGCGGTTCCACCGCCTGCTCGTCGCGCCGCGCTCGGTGCGCACGGGGCTGCTGGAGCGCATCGAGCGCGAGGCCGAGGCGGCGCGCCGCGGCGAGCCCGCGTGGATCAAGATCAAGGTCAACTCGATGGTCGACGAGGCGACGATCGACGCGCTGTACCGCGCGTCGCAGGCGGGCGTGCCGGTCGACATCAACGTGCGTGGCATCTGCGCGCTGCGCCCGGGCGTGCCGGGCCTGTCGGAGACGATCCGGGTGCGGTCGATCCTCGGCCGGTTCCTCGAGCACTCGCGCGTCTTCGCGTTCGCGCACGCGACGCCCGCCGACGGTGACGGGTTCGAGGGGCCCGAGGTGTTCATCGGCTCGGCGGACCTCATGCACCGCAACCTGGACCGCCGCGTCGAGGCGCTCGTGCGGGTCGCGGAGCCCGCGCAGGTGACCGAGCTCGTGGAGTACCTCGACGAGACGATGGACGACGGCACGTCGTCGTGGCACCTGGGCCCGGACGGCGTCTGGGTGCGGCACCACCGCGGGCCCGACGGCCCGCTGGTCGACCTGCAGGAGGTGCTCGTCCAGCGCCAGAAGCGCCGGCCGGGCGCCCCCCGGTGAGGGCCGGGGCACCGGACCCCGTCGAGGCGGCGGGCGCGCTCGTGTGGCGCGTGCGCGCCGGGCGGCTGCAGGTCGCGCTCGTGCACCGCCCGCGGTACCGCGACTGGTCGTGGCCCAAGGGCAAGCTCGACCCGGGCGAGATCCCGCCCGTCGCGGCCGTGCGCGAGGTCGAGGAAGAGACGGGCATGGCGGTCGTGCTGGGTCTGCCGCTGCCGGGTCTGCGGTACGCGTTGTCCGACGGACGGCGCAAGGTCGTGCACTACTGGGCCGCGCGCGTCGCGGGCCGCGGGGACGACGTGCCGCTGCGCGCGCGCCCGCCCGTGCCGCACGCCGACCGCTCGGAGATCGACCACTGGGAGTGGTTCGACACCGCGCAGGCCGCGCGCCGGCTCACGCGCCGCGACGACCGTCGCCCGCTCGACGCGCTCGTGGAGGCGTACGCGAAGGACCGGCTGGACACGCGCGCGCTGGTGGTGGCGCGGCACGGGCAGGCCCGCAAGCGGGCCCTGTGGGGTGGCACGGAGGACGACCGCCCGCTCACGGGGCTGGGCCTGCGGCAGGCCGCGACGCTGACGCCCCTGCTCGCGGCGTTCGGCGTCGAGCGGGTCGTGACGAGCCGCTGGGAGCGGTGCGCGACGACGGTGGCGCCCTACGCCCAGGCCGCGGGCGTGACCCCCGAGGTGGCCGACGGCCTGACGGAGGCCCGTCACGACGAGTCCCCCGCGCGGGTCGCGGCGATCGTGGCGGACGGGCTCGAGGCGCGGCGCGACACCGTGCTGTGCACGCACCGGCCGGTGCTGCCGACCGTGCTCGACGTGCTGGAGGTGCAGAGCCGCCGGGCGGTGGCCGACGCGCTGCCGCGCGAGAACCCGTTCCTCGCCCCCGGCGAGGTGCTCGTCGCGCACGCCGCACGGACCCGCCGGGGCACGCGCGTGGTGGGGGTCGAGCGGCACCGGTCCCCCGCCGGGGCGGACTGACTCGGCCGCGTCGGGCCGACCGCGAGCACGACGACGCCCCGGTGCCGTGCGGCACCGGGGCGTCGGGCGTGCGGGCTCAGCCCAGGATCGGGTGGATGATCCAGAACACGACGGCCGCGACGAGCGCGGCGGCCGGGATCGTGAGGATCCACGCGCCGGCGATGTTCTTGGCGACGCCCCAGCGCACGGCCGAGAGCCGCTTGGTGGCGCCGACGCCCATGATCGCGGACGTGATCGTGTGGGTGGTCGACACGGGCGCGTGCAGCGCGAACGCGTTGACGTAGAGGACCACCGCGGAGACCGACTCGGCGACGAACCCGCGCGCGGGGTCGAGCTCGATGATCTTGCGGCCGAGCGTGCGCATGATGCGCCACCCGCCCGCGTAGGTGCCGAGCGAGATCGCGGCGGCCGCGGCGAGCTTGACCCACAGCGGGATGCCCGCCTCCGGGTCCGCCCAGTTGGCGGTGAGGAGCGCGAGGTAGATGACGCCCATGGTCTTCTGCGCATCCTGCAGGCCGTGCCCGAGCGCCATGGCGGCGGCCGAGACGGTCTGCGCGAACCGGAAGCGCCGGTTGACGCGGGTCGGCGGGCGGTTGCGGATCAGCCACAGCAGGCCGGCCATCGCGAGGAACGCGAGACCGAACCCGATGATCGGCGAGAAGACCATCGGCAGGACGACCTTGTCGACGATCGCCGAGCCGTAGATCCCGAACCCGGCGGCGAGGCCCGCGCCGACGAGACCGCCGATGAGGGCGTGCGTCGACGACGAGGGCAGGCCGAACCACCAGGTCACGAGGTTCCACGCGATCGCGCCGACCAGCGCGCACACGATGACGACGAGCGCCGAGTGCGACGGTGCGTCCTGCAGGTCGACGATGGAGGTCGCGATGGTCTCGGCGACCTCGGTGCCCAGCAGCGCGCCGGTGAAGTTCATGACCGCGGCCATGAGGAGCGCCGCGCGCGGCGTCAGCGCCCGCGTCGAGACCGACGTGGCGATGGCGTTGGCGGCGTCGTGGAAGCCGTTCGTGTAGTCGAACCCGAGGGCGAGCGCGACGACGAAGACGACGAGCACAGGTTCCACGGGGGCTCAGGACTCCTTGAGCGCGATCGTCTCGACCGTGTTCGCGACCTTCTCGAACGCGTCGGCGGCGTCCTCGAGCTTCTCCACGATCTCCTTGAGCTTCATCAGCAGGATCGGGTCGGAGATCTCGTCGAACATCTGCGCGAGCAGCTTGCGGTGCGACTTGTCGGCCTGGTTCTCGAGGCGGTTCACCTCGACCCAGTACTCCTGCAGCGAGTCCATCGAGCGCAGGCGGGGCATGGCCTCGGCCGTGAGCTCGGCGGCGCGCTGGAGCACCTGGACCTGGTCGGAGACGCGCGCGGGCAGCTCCTCGACCTTGTACAGGACGATGAGGTCGGACGCCTCGTCCATGTAGTCCATGCAGTCGTCGAGGCTCGACGCGAGGTCGTAGATGTCGTCGCGGTCGAACGGCGTCACGAACGTCTGGTTGAGGCGACGCATGATCGTGTGGGTCGCGTCGTCGGCGGCGTGCTCGGCCTCCGCCATCCGCTTGTTGATCTCTTTGCGGGTCGCGCGGTCGGCTCCGAGCATCTCGGCCAGCAGGTTCGCGCCCGTCACGAGGTGGGACGCGGAAGCGGCGAAGAGGTCGAAGTACTGGGTGTCGCGCGGTGTGATGCGCAGGCGCACGGAGGGCTCCGGGTCGTTCGACGGTGTGTCCCCCGGGAACCGGGGCGCCAACAGCCTAACGGGCGGTGAACGGCAGGTGCGCCGGACCGAGGTCGCACGCCCCTGTGCGCTCGGTGTGAGGTGAACGACGCCGGGCCGGGAGCGCCTCTCGGCGCGTGGCCGCTCGTAGCGGCTGATGATGGAGCCCGGGGCTACCGCGACCCGGCGTCGCCCGTCCAGTCTACGCGGCGTCGCGCACGACGCACGGGCTCGGCGCGGCCCCGCGGCGAGCGGCGCGTCACTCGAGCCGGTCGGCCCGCCACAGCTGCGCGGCGTGCGCGAGCTCCTCGGCGGTGCGCACGAGCGACGCGGCGCCGCGGGTCTGGCGGTGCGCGGCGGCGGGGTCGACGACGTCGAGGTGGTCGGCGTCGAACGCCGCGCCCGTGGCCAGGACCTGGCAGAACGCGGCCGCACGCTCGAGCGCGACCGCGAGGTCGCCCGTGTAGACGCCCGAGAGCACGGCGTCGGCGACCGTGCGGACGTCCTGCGGTCCGGGCTGGTCGACGACGCCCGCGACGGCGTCGTGCACGGGTGCGGCAGCGACGCCCTGGCGGTACCGGTCGGCGACCGTGCCCGGGTCGCGACGCACCCACTCGCGCAGCACGTACAGCCGCCACAGCGCGCCGGGCAGCGTGTCGGCCGGGCAGTCGGACCACATCGCCGCGACGACGTCGAGCCCCTCGGTCTCGACGAGCGCGACGAGCCGCTCGACGACCTGCGGGTCCTGCGTCGCGCGCCCGTGCCGGACCAGCGCGGCGGCCGTGGTGTGCGCGATCTCGTCGCGCAGCGCGGGGTCGAGCGGGCCCGGCAGCTCGTCCGCGAGCGCGGGGTCGACCACGATCGGGCGGTGGTGGCGTCGCCCGCCGCCCGTGCCGCCGCCGCTGCCGCCGCTCGTGCCGCCGGTGCCTGCCGTGCCGTCCGTGCTCATCGCGGCATGATCCCCCGCCCGCGGCCCGCCCACCACCCGCCGCCCCGTCCCGGCGGGCACGTGACGTCCGTCGCACCGCCGCGCTCCGGGTGCGACGCGTGCACGGCGGGTTCACAGTGAGAACGACCGGGACGGCCCCGGACGGAACGGAGCGTGCTGGTCATGACGGACTCGTCGGCGGCGCAGGGGCCGGGCGGCACGCCCGGGGCGTCGAGGCACAAGGGCAAGGCGGTCGCGCTCGCGGTCGCCGCCGCGGTGGGCGGCTTCCTGTTCGGCTTCGACAGCTCGGTCATCAACGGTGCGGTCGAGGCGGTGCAGGGGCAGTTCGAGCTGTCGGGCGTCGTCACGGGCCTGGTGGTCGCGGTGGCGCTGCTCGGGTCGGCGGCGGGCGCGTGGCTGGGCGGGCGGCTCTCGGACCGGTGGGGCCGCACGCGCGTCATGGTGCTGGGCGCCGTGCTGTTCTTCGTGTCGTCGGTGCTCTCGGCGTTCGCGTTCGCGGCGTGGGACCTGGCGATCTGGCGCGTCATGGCGGGTGTCGGCATCGGCATCGCGTCGGTGATCGCGCCCGCGTACATCGCGGAGATCGCGCCGGCGTCGATGCGCGGGCGGCTCGGGTCGCTGCAGCAGCTCGCGATCACGCTCGGCATCTTCGCGGCGCTGCTGTCGGACCAGCTGCTCGCGACGTCGGCGGGCGGCGCGGCGAACGAGCTGTGGCTGGGTCTCGAGGCCTGGCGCTGGATGTTCCTGGTGTGCGTCGTGCCCGCGGTGGTCTACGGCGTGCTCGCGCTGCGCATCCCCGAGTCGCCGCGGTACCTCGTGGCGCAGGGCCGCCGCGACGAGGCGCGCGCGGTGCTGGCGGACGTGCTGGGCGCCGAGGAGGACCCGGAGCAGCGCGTCGAGCAGATCGAGCAGACGATCCGCAAGGACGAGGCGCTCGCGCAGCAGGCGAGCCTGCGCGGCCCGGCGCTGGGCCTGCTGCCGGTCGTGTGGGTCGGGATCCTGCTGTCGGTGTTCCAGCAGTTCGTCGGGATCAACGTGATCTTCTACTACTCGACGACGCTGTGGCAGGCGGTCGGGTTCGCCGAGAGCCAGTCGTTCCTCATCTCGACGATCACGGCCGTGACGAACGTCGTGGTGACGTTCATCGCGATCGCGCTCATCGACAAGGTGGGGCGGCGCCCGCTGCTGCTGATCGGCTCGGCGGGCATGACGCTCGCGCTCGGCACCATGGCGGTCGCGTTCACGCAGGCGACGGGCACGGGCGAGAACGTCAGCCTGGACGGCTCGTGGGGCGTGATCGCGCTGGTCGCGGCGAACGCGTTCGTGGTGTTCTTCGGTGCGACGTGGGGCCCGCTGGTGTGGGTGCTGCTGGGCGAGATGTTCCCGAACCGGATCCGCGCGGCGGCCCTGGGCGTCGCGGCGTCCGCGCAGTGGATCGCGAACTTCGTCATCACGCTGTCGTTCCCCGAGCTGCTGGACCGGTTCGGCGCGTCGGTGCCGTACGCGATGTACGCGGCGTTCGCGCTGCTGTCGTTCGTCTTCGTGCTCACCAAGGTCCCGGAGACCAAGGGGGTCGAGCTCGAGGACATGGAGGGCCTGCAGGTCGAGCGGCGGTCGCGCCGCGCGTCGGCCTGACGACGGCACGTCCGGCCCTGCTCCCGCCGCCCCGGGTGCGACGCACGTCGCACCCGGGGCGGAACACGTCACCCCCCTGAACTGTTGCCCGAGGTAACGACCCGTCGTAGAGTTGCCCCGAGCAACAGTCGCGCCCGGCTCCAGCACCGCCCGCGACGGCTCCCGACCGCCGACGACGCCCGGTCACCCCTGTCCCCGCGCCCGGAAGCGAGCACCCCCACGTGAGCAGCACCAGCAGCACCGTCGACGGCACCGCCGCCGACTCCCCCAGCGGCGCCATGACGCACCGCGAGGTCCTCGAGGCCCTGTCCGGGATCCTCCTGGGCATGTTCGTCTCGATCCTCGCGACGAGCGTCGTGTCCACGTCCCTGCCCCGCATCATCACCGACCTCGGCGGCAGCCAGTCCGCCTTCACCTGGGTCGTCACCGCGACCCTCCTCACCACGACCGTCTCGACGCCCATCTGGGGCAAGCTCGCCGACCTCGTCGACCGCAAGCTGCTCGTGCAGATCGCGCTCGTCGTGTCCGTCGTGTCCTCGGCGCTCGCCGGGTTCTCGCACACCACCGAGATGCTCATCGGCATGCGCGCCCTGCAGGGCATCGGCGCCGGCGGCCTCACCGCCCTGGGCACCGTCCTCATCGCCGACATCATCAGCCCCCGCGAGCGCGGCCGGTACATGGGCCTCATGGGCGCCGTCATGGCCGTCGGCATGGTCGGCGGCCCGCTGCTCGGCGGCGTCATCACCGACGCAGCCGGGTGGCGCTGGAACTTCTTCGTCGGCCTGCCGTTCGCGATCGCCGCGATCGTCGTGCTGCAGCGCACGCTGCACCTGCCCGCCACCGCGCGGCGCCGCGTGCGCATCGACTGGGCCGGCGCCGTCCTGCTGTCCGCGTCCGTCGCGACGCTCCTGCTGTGGGTCACGTTCGCCGGGCAGTCGTTCGACTGGCTGTCCTGGCAGACGGCCGTCATGGTCGGCGGGGCCCTGCTGGGCGTCGTCGGCGTGATCCTGGTCGAGCAGCGCGCCGCCGAGCCGATCATCCCGCTGCACCTGTTCCGCAACCGCACGGTCGTGCTCACGGTCCTCGCGTCCGTCGCCGTCGGCATCGCGCTCTTCGGCACGCAGGTCTTCCTGTCGCAGTACATGCAGCTCGCGCGCGGCAAGACCCCCACGCAGTCCGGCCTGCTGACCATCCCCATGGTGCTCGGCGTGTTCCTGTCCTCGACGCTGTCCGGCCGCCGCATCACGCGCACCGGCCGCTACAAGGCGATCATGGTGGCCGGCGCCGTGCTCCTCACGGGCGGCCTGGGCCTCATGGGCACGATCGACGAGACCACGAGCTTCGTGCTCGTCGGCGGCTACATGCTCGTCGTCGGCGTGGGCGTCGGCATGCTCATGCAGAACCTCGTCCTCGCGACGCAGAACACGCTGCCCATCACCGAGATGGGCGCCGGCACCGCGACCGTCGCGTTCTTCCGCACGCTCGGCGGCGCGATCGGCGTCTCGGCGCTCGGGGCGCTGCTGTCCAACCGCGTGCAGCACCTCATGGTCGACGGCCTCACGGGCATCGGCATCGACCCCGCCGCGATGGGCTCGAGCGGCACCAGCACGCTGCCCGACCTCGCGACGCTCCCCGGCCCGGTGCGCCAGGTCGTCGAGCACGCGTTCGGCATCGGCGTCTCCGAGCTGTTCCTCGTCGGCGCGCCGATCGCGCTGCTCGCGCTCGTCGCCGTGCTCGCGCTGCGCGAGGTGCCGCTCGGCCACGCGTCGGGCGTCGAGCAGCGGCTCGCGGCCCAGGCCGCGCAGCAGGAGCCGGCCGCGGCGTCCTGAGCCCACGGGCCGCGGCACCACCGCGCGCGACGCCCGTCCCGACGTCCCTCAGGGGCCGTCCGGGGCGGGCGTCTGCCGTTCGCCGTGCCGCACGAGGTCGTCGTTGAGCCGCGCCATGAGGTCCGCGAGCTGCGCGAGCTCGTCCGCCCGCCAGGCGTCGAGCGAGCGACGCATGTACTCCTGCCGTCCCGCGCGCGCGTGCTCCAGCCGGCGCTCACCCTCGTCGGTCAGCACGAGCGGGTGGCTGCGCGAGTCGTGCGGGTCCGCCGCGCGCGTGACGAGCCCGAGCCGCTCGAGCCGCGCGACCTGCCGCGACATGGTGCCGCGCCCCACGCCCAGCAGGTCCGCGAGGTCGCTCGCGCGCGTGCCCGGCGTGCGGGCGACCGTCGCGAGCAGCTGGTACGCCGACGGGTCGAGGTCGGGGTGCACGCTGCGCGCGACGCCCGCCGACGCGGCCCGCGCCCGCCGCATGAACAGGCCGAGCTCACGCTCGACGCGCAGCACCGGGTCGTCGCTCATCGCCCCATCCTCGCGCAGCACGGCACGCCCACGGACCAGCGGTCAGCGGGCCCACGTCGTGCGCCGCCGCGCGAGCCCGGCGATGGCCTTCACGCGCGCGGCGTCGACGTGCGGGTGCATGCGCCGGAACACGTTCGGCACCTCGTGCCGCGCGACCACGAGCGCGTCCTGCGGCGGGTGGTGCGCGTCGCGCTCGAGGTCACCCGTGACGACGAGCGCGGCCCGCACGTGCACCCCGGCGCACCCCACCGACTGCAGCAGGCCCTGCACGCGCGCCGCCTCGAGCCGTGCGTCCCGCAGGTAGGTCACCGCCCGCCCGTCGACGTGCATCGTGCGCGCCGCGACCCGCACCCGGCTCCCCGGGTGCCGCCGCTCCGAGACCGTCCAGATGCCGCCCGGGCCCACCAGCAGGTGCTCGATCACCGAGCCCTGCCGGCCCAGCGGCACGTCGTGCACGGTCTCCCAGCCGTCGTCGGCCAGGCGCTCGAGCCGCACCCCCAGCGGGCTGCCGCGCAGGCCGTGGTCGGAGCGCGCACCGTCGCGCACGTCGCCCAGCCACGCCTCGAGGCCCGTGCCGAGCCCCTCGAGCGCGTCGAGCGACGCGAGCTCGGAGGTCACCGGCAGCACGAGCTCGGGGACGTCGGACCGCAGGTAGGCCTGCGCGGCACGGCGCACGCGGGCCTCGAGCACGGGGTCGTCGGCGACCACCTCGCCCGACTGCAGGTCGACGGAGCCCACCCGCGCACCGGTCTCGTGCGTGACGTAGAGACGGTCGGCACCGTACCTCCGCCACCGTCGAACGGTCAGGACCTCGTCCACGTCCGCATTATCGGCACTGCGGCTCGTGGACTTCAGTCCCGCCTCCGGGCGACTTCACCCCGGACCGGCGTGTCGGGCGTGTGTCGTCACCCGACCGGTCCCTTCACGGACGGGCGTCCGTCGTGCCCTCGGCCGCGGGCTCGAACGTCAGGCTCACCGAGTTCATGCAGAACCGGTCGCCCGTGGGCGTCTGCGGCGCGTCGTCGAAGACGTGCCCCAGGTGCGAGCCGCAGCGCGCGCACCGCACCTCGGTGCGGACCATGCCGTGCGACGTGTCGGTCAGCAGCTCGACGCGGTCGCCCGCGAGCGGCGAGAAGAAGCTCGGCCAGCCGCAGTGCGAGTCGAACTTGGTGTCGGAGCGGAACAGCTCGTTGCCGCACGCGCGGCAGCGGTAGACGCCCTCGCGGTGCTCGTCGAGCAGCGCGCCGGTCCACGCGCGCTCGGTGCCCGCGCGCCGCAGGACCGCGAACTCCTGCGGCTCGAGCTCGAGACGCCACTGGTCGTCGGACTTGGTCACGGGGTACCGGTCGGTCACCACAGCTCCCTGGGGTCGTGGGGCGCGTCCCGCGGGTGCGGTCGCACCACGCACAACACCCGGGCGCGCCCGCGCGTTCCCGGGCCGCCGCGACACGACACGCGGACGCCGCGCGGCGGGTCGGACCGAATCAGGTCGGACGTCCTACTCTGTCCGGGACGTCCCCGGCCGGGGGCGTCGCGCCGACGCGCCGGGGAGGGGCCGTGTCGCAACGCTCACGGCGCCGTGGCAGCCTCACGCGCTCGTTCGCGCTGGTCAGCCTCGTCGGCATGGTCGCGCTCGGCGTCGCCCTCGTGACCCTCACGGCGCAGCAGATGCGCGCGCAGGCCGTCGGCGACGGCACCTCGATGGCCGCCGTGGTGGCGCGCTACGCGGCCGGCGGCGTCGCGGCCGGCTCGTTCGTCACGGGCGTCGCGTCGCCCGACGAGACCGCGGCCATCGCGGCGCGCACGAGCGCGTTCGACGAGCGCCTGGTCGAGCTGCGGCTGTGGGGCCTCGACGGCCGTCTCATGTACTCGTCCGACCCGGGGACCACGAGCGGCCTGCCGCACTCCGAGCGCTTCGCGGCCGCGATGTCGACCGGCGCGCCGGACCCCGTCGTGCAGGAGGACGTGCGCCGCGGCACGGGCACCGAGCCCCAGCGGCTCACGGTCCTCGACGTGTACGTGCCCGTGCTGCCCGACGACACCGCGGACGACGCGGTGCCCACGGGCGGCTCGGCGGGGCAGCCCGTCGGGGTCGCCGAGGTCGTGCTGGACCACACCGAGACGCAGGCGACGCTCGCGCGCACGTCGCGCACCGTGACGCTGGCGGTGGCGGGCGGTCTCGTGGTGCTGTGGCTCCTGCTGTTCCGGATCGTGGGGACCACGTCGCGGCGGCTGCGCAGCACGGCGCTGGAGAACGCGCGGCTCGCGATGCTCGACTCGCTCACGGGGCTGCCGAACCGCCGCCTGCTGGGCGACCAGATGCGCCGCGCGATCCTGCGCGCGGAGGAGGACGGCGGGCGCGTCGGGCTGATCCTGCTCGACATCGACCGGTTCAAGGACATCAACGACACGCTGGGCCACGACCACGGCGACACGCTGCTCGAGCAGGTCGCGCAGCGGCTGCGGGAGTCGCTGCGCGAGGAGGACGTGGTCGCGCGCCTCGGCGGCGACGAGTTCGCCGTCCTGCTGCCGGACGTGCGGTCCGTGGCGAACGCCGAGCGCCTCGCGGGCCGCGTGCGGCAGCTGTTCGCGCGGCCGTTCGAGATCGGCGACATGACGCTGCACATCGACACCTCGATCGGTGTCGCGTGCCTGCCGGACCACGCCGACGACGCGTCGTCGCTCATGCGGACGGCCGACGTCGCGATGTACGCCGCGAAGCACCACCGCACGGGCGTCGCGGTGTACTCCCCGGACACCGACGACTCGTCGCCGACGCGCCTGGTGCTGCTGGGCGAGCTGCACCAGGCCCTCGCGGCGTCGCGCGCGGCGCGGCGCACCGAGCAGCAGCTGCTCGCGGCGGGTCGCGCCTCGGGCCCGGACGGCCGCGGCGACGCACCCGCCGGGCGCCCCGCCGCGACCCAGCTCGTCATGCACTACCAGCCGAAGCTCGACCTCGGCACCGACCGGGTCGTCGGGTACGAGGCGCTGATCCGCTGGTCGCACCCGACGCGCGGCGTGCTCGCGCCGTCGGCGTTCGTGCCGATCGCCGAGCAGTCCGGCCTGATCCACGACGTGACGCGGTTCGCGCTCGAGGCGACGGTCGTGCAGCTCGCGCGGTGGGAGGCCGAGGGGCGTGACCTGCCGGTGGCGGTCAACCTGTCGGCGCACGACGTCACGACGCCCGACGTGGTCGCCACCATCGAGCACCTGCTGGCCGAGCACGCCGTCCCCGCGCGGCTGCTCGAGGTCGAGATCACCGAGACCGCGCTGGTGGCGGACACCTCACGCGTCGTGCCGGTGCTGCAGCGGCTGCACGCGCTGGGCGTGCGGGTCGCGATCGACGACTTCGGCACCGGCACCACGTCGATCTCGCAGCTGCGCGACCTGCCCGTGGACACGCTGAAGATCGACCGCGTGTTCATCTCCGACCTCGGAGAGCAGGGTCGCGACGGGTCCGAGGTGGTCGTGCAGGCGATGGTCGACCTCGCGCACTCCTTCGGGCTCGACGTGGTGGCCGAGGGCGTCGAGGACGCGGGCACGGCGCGCGTGCTGACGCGGCTCGGCGTGGACCAGGCGCAGGGGTTCCTGTGGGCGCGACCCGCGCCGGCCGAGGCCATCGCGCAGGTCGGTGTGGCCGACACGCACGGCCCGCACCCGGACGGAGTCACCCGACCGGGTGAACTCACGGCATGATGCCTCAGGTCGGCCGCGCCGCTGCCGATGACTGCCGAGGAGCACGCGTGCTCCCTCACGCACCCGACGCCGGATTCGCCCCCGCTCGACCGGAAGGCCCGCTCATGATGGACGAGATCCTCGAGGAGATGATCGACCCCGCTCCCGCGCGCGAGGACGTCCTGCGGCGTCGTCGGCTGTGGGCGACGGGCGCGATCCTCGTCCTCGCCGGGGTCGGCGTCACGTCCCTCACGACCGCCGCGGTCTTCACCGACCAGGACACCGTGAGCAGCGGCATCACGACCGGCTCGGTCGTGCTGACGGCCCCGGGCGAGCCGGTGGAGTTCACGGTGCCCGACGAGCTGCTCGCGCCCGGCGGGTGGGCCGTGGCGCCCGTGACGGTCCGCAACGACGGGTCCCTCAACCTGCGCTACGCGGTCTCGCTCGCGGCGGAGGTCGCGACGCCGTCCGGCGGCGCGCTGGGCGACGGCGACCTGCGCGAGGCGCTGCGGCTGCGCGTGTACGAGGCGCCCGCGGCGGGCTGCTCGGCGCTGAGCGTGCCGACCGCGCCCGAGGGTGCGCTGGGCGACACGGGCCAGGGTCTGCCCGCGACGACGACGGCGATCGTGGGCAGCCCCGAGCGCGGGGCGCAGCCGGGCGACCGGCAGGTCGGGCCCGGTGCGACCGGCGTCGACGCGCTGTGCGTGCGGCTCGACATGGCCGACGGCGACCCCGCGAGCGGCGTGCCGTCCGGCACCGACGACCGGTACCAGCAGACGGCCGTCGCGATCTCGCTGCAGTTCGACTCCGAGCAGACGGTGAACAACTCCTGACCTCGCCCACCATGACGCCGCGCACACGGCCGCAGCCGTTCGTCGAGCGCCGGGCGCCGCGCGTGGCGGCGCCCGCGCACCGGCGTCCGCGGGCGCCGTGGGCGCGACGCGCGGTCACGGCGCTGCTGTGGACGGTCGTCGTGCTGGGCGTGACGGGGTTCGTCGCGGCGACGGTCGTGCCGCTGTGGTTCCAGGCGCGCGACCAGCGCCTGCTGATCGTGACGTCGGGGTCGATGGAGCCGCGGTTCTCGGCGGGTGACGTCGTGGTGCTGCGCGCGGTCGGTGACGCCTCGGAGCTGCGGCCCGGGCTCGTCGTGACGTTCCAGCCGATCGGCTCGTCCGAGCTGGTGACGCACCGGATCGTCGAGGTCGTGCGCCTGCCCGTGATGCGCGAGGTGCCCGGGACGGACGGCCGGCAGGCGCCGGTGCTGGACGCCGCGGGCGAGCCGGAGACGCGCGCGTACATCCGCACGCAGGGCGACGCGAACAGCGCCCCCGACCCGGACGCGACGCCGGTCGAGCGCGTGCGCGGCGTGCTGCTGTCGGTGCACGAGGGCTGGGGGCGCGCGCTCGCCTGGGCCACGTCGGCGGCCGGACGTGCGATGCTGCTCGGACCCCCGCTGCTCGCGCTCGCGACGCTCGAGGTCCTGTCGGTGCTGGACGACCGCCGGCGGCGGGAGGACCGACGACGACGGCAGGCGCCGCAGGACGGGAAGCTCGATGCGCTCCTCCTCGAGTGAGGACCACCGCGACCGCGGTGCCCGCGTGCGACTCGTGCTGGTCGTGGCGCTGCTGGTCGCCGCGGCCGCGGCGCCGGTGGTCGGGCGGACGTCGGCGGTGCTGACGGACCACGACGCGGTCGAGCTGCGCGTGACGGTCGTGACGGCCACGCCGTCGGCGGCGCCCGACGGCCCGTCGGAGCCCGCGCCCGACCCGTCGCCGACGGTGCCGGGCACCGCGGGCCCGGCGTCCGCGACGGACGGCTGAGGGCCGCGGAATACGTGCGGAAGGTGCCGTGTTGTGGCGAGCGGTCGATGCAAATGCATAGAACTCCCGGGCGGCAGGGCCGCCCGGCGGACAGCGAGGTGGACCATGCAGTTCGGGATCTTCTCCGTCGGTGACGTCACGACCGACCCGACGACGGGCCGGACGCCCGACGACACCGAGCGCGTGCGCGCGATGCTCACGATCGCCGAGCACGCCGACGCCGCGGGCCTCGACGTGTTCGCGACCGGTGAGCACCACAACCCGCCGTTCGTGCCGTCGTCGCCGACGACCATGCTGGGCTACCTCGCGGGCCGCACGAAGAACATCGTGCTCTCGACCGCGACCACGCTCATCACCACGAACGACCCGGTGCGGCTGGCCGAGGAGTACGCGATGCTCCAGGTCATCTCCGACGGCCGCATGGACCTCATGATGGGCCGCGGCAACACCGGGCCCGTCTACCCGTGGTTCGGCAAGGACATCCGCCAGGGCCTGCCGCTCGCGATCGAGAACTACGCGCTGCTGCGCCGCCTGTGGGAGGAGGACGTCGTCGACTGGAGCGGCAAGTTCCGCACGCCGCTGCAGGGCTTCACGTCCACCCCGCGCCCGCTCGACGGCGTCGCGCCGTTCGTGTGGCACGGCTCGATCCGCTCCCCCGAGATCGCCGAGCAGGCCGCGTACTACGGCGACGGGTTCCTGCACAACGCGATCTTCTGGCCCATGGAGCACACCGCGCAGATGGTGAACTTCTACCGCCAGCGGTTCGAGCACTACGGCCACGGCCGCGCCGACCAGGCGATCGTCGGCCTGGGCGGCCAGGTGTTCATGCGCAAGAACAGCCAGGACGCGTGGAACGAGTTCAAGCCCTACTTCGACGTCGCGCCGGTCTACGGGCACGGGCCGTCGATGGAGGACTTCACGCGCGAGACGCCGCTCACGGTCGGCAGCCCGCAGCAGGTCATCGACCGCTACGGCGCCTTCTGGGAGCAGGTCGGCCACTACCAGCGCCAGCTGTTCCTCATCGACCACGCGGGCCTGCCGCTCAAGACCGTCCTCGAGCAGATCGACATGCTCGCCGAGGACGTCGTGCCGGTGCTGCGCGCCGAGGCCGAGTCCCGCCGCCCGGCCGACGTGCCGTCGGACCCGCCGTCGCACGCCGAGCGCGTCGCCGCCGCGCGCGCCGCGGGCAAGGTGCACCAGCAGCAGGCCGCGGCCGCCGACCACTGGACCGGCCGCACGGCCGAGGACGACACCGACGCCGCCGACGCGGTCACGGTCTCCTGACGGCACCGGATCGCCCTCCCGCGCGTCACCGGACGAGCCCCGCTCGCCCACCCCGCGCGCGAGAGGGCGATCCAGCCCCAACCCCACCACCCCCGCGAGAGGGCGATCCAGCCCGCCGCGCGCACCGGCACCGCCGGTGGCAGCGTGGACGCACCACCGTCCTGCAGGAGGACCCATGACGTCCCGATCGATCGTCGTCGTCTCGGGCGGCGTGTCCCAGCCGTCGTCGACGCGGCTGCTGGCCGACCGCCTCGCCGAGGCGACCGTCGCCGACCTCACGGCGCGCGGCATCGACACGACCCTCGAGGTCGTCGAGCTGCGCGGCCTCGCGCACGACGTCGTCGACATGACGCTCACCGGCTACGCGCGCCCCGACCTCGCGGCCGCGCAGGCCGCGGTCGCGGGCGCCGACGGCGTCATCGCGGTCTCGCCCGTGTTCACCGCGTCCTACGCGGGCCTGTTCAAGTCGTTCCTCGACGTGCTGGACACCGACGCGCTGCAGGGCACGCCCGTGCTGCTCGGCGCGACGGGCGGCACGTCGCGGCACTCGCTCGTGCTCGAGCACGCGATGCGCCCGGTGTTCGCGTACCTGCGCGCCGACGTCGTGCCGACCACGGTGTTCGCGGCGACGGACGACTGGGCCGAGGCCGGCGACGACGACGTGAAGCCGCTGCCCGAGCGCGTGCGCCGCGCGGCCGCCGAGCTCGCCGAGCGCGTCGCGGGCCGGCAGCGCGCCGCGCGCGGCGGGCTGTACGACGCCGTGCCGTCGTTCGAGGACCTGCTCGGCGGGGCCTGAGGCGGGCCCACTCGCCACGACGACGAGGGGCGGACCACCCGTGGGTGGTCCGCCCCTCGTGCGTGGGGGCCGGCGCGGGGCGCCGGCGCGACGCCTACTGGCGCGTGAGCGTGAACGCGGTGCCGGTGCCCGAGGGCTCGACGTCCAGCTGCTGGTCGGTGAGCGACTGCGACGTGCGCTGGTCGACGTAGACGCGCGCGGCGCCCTGCGCCACCACGTCGTCGCCCGGTGCGGGCTCGGCGACGAGCGCGAGCTCGAAGCCGCCCGAGTCCTGCTCGGCGATGCGCAGTCCGCCCTCCTCGGGCAGTCCGGCGCGGGTCGTGAGGGTCTCGACGGCGGTCTGGGCGTTCTCGGTCAGGGTGAGCACGTGGCGCTCCTCTCCGGTGGCCTGGGTGACGTCGGCCGGGCCACCACGCCCCGCCCGCGACGGCACGGGGGGAGGTGCCGGGGGCGGGACGACGAGCCCCGGTCCGACGCCGTCGGACGTCGTCCACCGTGACCCGACGCGGCGCGGGGACGCAAACGCTGGTCCGCGTCGCGAGACCGGACCGGACACACCGGGCACGCGTGCTGCGGCGCCGCGGCGGACCCCCTACGCTCCGCGGTCACGGCCCCGACGCGCCCGTGCACGAGGGTCGTCAGCGCACGACGTCGACGACCAGCGCGCGGTGGTCCGACAGGCCCGTGTCGACCGACTCCCCCGCCGCGGCGGCACGCACGCCGGGGCCGCCGAGCACGTGGTCGAGCTGCCGCACGGGCGCGTCGACCGGGAACGTCGCGGCCCGCACGAGCGGGCGCAGGCCCGTGAGCCGCGCGGGCTGCTCGCCCGCGAGGTTGAGGTCGCCCATCACCACGTGCGACCCGGGCAGGGCGCGCACCGTGCGCACGAGGTGCCGCAGCTGGCGCACGTTCCAGCCGGGGATGAACGTGAGGTGCGTGCCGACGACGGTGAGCGGCCGGCCGTCGTCGTCGAGCACGGCCGCGAGCGCGGTCCGCGGCTCGTCGCGCACGAGCGCGGGCCACCGCGCGCCCGGGAACCGCACGGGCGCGCGCCGGCGCAGCGTGGGCAGCGTGAGGACGTGCCACTCGAGCACGGGCACGCGCGAGAGCAGCGCGACGCCGTACGCGGCCGACGCGGGCTGCTCCTCGCCCGTGCCCGCGACCCACAGCCCGGGCTCGCCGTGCAGCGTCGCGACGAACCGGTGGTGCGCCGCGCCCATCGCCTCGGCCGCGACGGCCGTGAGGTCGGCGCCGTGCGAGCGCGGCTGCGCGCGGTCGACCTCCTGCAGCGCGAGCACGTCCGCGTCGAGGTGCCGGACCGCCGCCGCGAACCGGTCGAGGTCCACGCGGCCGTCGACGGGCGAGCGCCCGTGCAGGATGTTGAACGTCGCGAGCCGCACGCCGCGATTGTGGCCCGGGGCGTCGGCGCCCGCACGGCGGCCCCGGGGTCCGGCGGCGCGCCGGTCCGGCCGGCGCGGTGCGGGTCCGGCCCGGGTCCGGTCAGCACGGTGCGACCGCGCCCGGCGCCCGCGCCTCGGCGCGCGCGCCGCACGGGCCCGGTGTAGACACCGTGCATGCCCTCCACCCCGACGCCCCTGCCCCTGACGGGCGCGGCCCCGCCGCCGCTGCCGGTGCCGACCGGCGCCGCCACGCCCGACGACCGCGCGGCCCTGCAGGACGGGCTGCGCCGCACGGCCGTCGCGCTGCTCGAGGCGCAGGTCCCGTTCGCGCTGGTCGGCGGGTACGCCGCGTGGGCGCGCGGCGCGCCCGAGCCGAGCCACGACGCGGACTTCGCGGTCGCCGAGCAGGACGTGGACGCCGCGCGCGCGGCGCTGGCGGCCGCGGGCCTCGACGTGCAGGACCCCGCCGAGAACTGGCTGTTCAAGGCGTACCACCACGGGCAGCTCGTCGACGTGATCTTCCGCATGGTCGGCGAGCCCGTGACGCACGAGGACCTCGCGCGGGCCGACGAGCTCGAGGTGCTCGCGGTCCGCATGCCGGTGCTGCCCGCGACGGACATCATCTCGGCGAAGATGCGCGTGCTCGGCGAGCACTACTGCGACTTCACGTGGCTGCTGCCGATGGCGCGTGCGCTGCGCGAGCAGATCGACTGGGAGCGGGTGCGCACCGAGGTCGAGGGCCAGCCGTACGCACGGGCGTTCCTGTTCCTCGCCGACGAGCTCGGGCTGACCGGCCGCACCGGCGAGCGCCTCGCGGCGGGCCCCGGGCGGACGGACCCCGGCTCGGAGGTCTGAGCTCGGACGCCTGAGCTCGGAGGTCTGAGCGCGGACGCCTGAGCTCGGACGCCTGCGCGCGCGTCAGGCGGGGCCGGCGGCAGTCTCGACCGTCGTGTCGGCCGGCGTGCCGCCCGCGGCGCCGTCCGGCGCGTCGACGGCGCCCTCGAGCGCGTCCGCCGGCGCGTCCGCGATCCGCAGCGCCTCGACGAGCTCGCGGTAGAGCGCGTCGGACGCGAGCAGCTGCGCGTGCGTGCCGCTCGCGCGGACGCGGCCGTGCTCGAGCACGACGATCGTGTCGGCGTCGACGACCGTCGACAGCCGGTGCGCGACGGTGACGACCGCGCCCGTGGTCGCGAGCGCGCGGATCGCGTCGTGCACGGCCGCCTCGGTGAGGCCGTCGACCTGCGCGGTGGCCTCGTCGAGCAGCATGACCTGCGGGCGGCACAGCAGCGCGCGGGCCAGCGCGATGCGCTGCCGCTGCCCGCCCGAGACCGACGTCTCCGACAGCCGCGTGTCGAGTCCCTCGGGCAGCGCGTCGAACGCGCCGTCGAGCCGCACGGCCGCGAGCGCGCGCGCCAGCTCGTCGTCGCTCGCGTCGGGGTTGCTGAACAGGAGGTTGTCGCGGATGGTGCCGGGCACGACCGGGGTCTCCTGCTCGACGTACGCGAACCGCGCGCGCACGTCGGCGTGGCTCCACGCCGCGTACGGGCGGCCGTCGAGCAGCAGCTGCCCGGCGGTGGGCTCGAGGAACCGCAGGAGCAGCGAGAACACGGTGGTCTTGCCCGCGCCGGACGGCCCGACCAGGGCCGTGTGCCCGCGGCGCGGCACGCGCAGCGAGAGCCCGTCCACGGCCGGCGGCAGGCCCGGGCCGTAGCGCGCGGTGACGTCGCGCAGCTCGACGACGGGCGTCGCGTCGTCGGGCGCGGCACCCGGTCCCTCGCCCGACGGCGCGGGGTCGTCGACCCGGGCGGCCGCGCGCGTGGGCACGTCGGACGCGTCGGGCTCGACCTCCATCGTCGCCACCTCATTGATGCGGGCCGCCGCGGCGACGCCCGACTGCAGCTGCGTCAGCGACTGCGTGAGCTCGCTGATGGGGCCGACGATGTTGAACGCGTACAGCAGGAACGCGACGAGGCTCGACACCGCGAGGTCGCCCTGCCCGACGCGCCACGCGCCGAACCCGAGCACCACGATGATGGCGAGCTGGATGCCGCCGCCCGAGACGGTCCACGCGAGCGCGGACGTCCGCACGGCGCGCACGGCGTGGTCGCGCGCGTCCCGCGCGGCCGCGAGCACCGCCGCGCCCTGCCGGGCCTCGGCCCGGCTGGACTTGACCGTGCGGACCGCGCGCAACGACCCCTCGAGCGTGCCGCCGAGGCGCCCGAGCGCCTCCTGGGACGCCTTCTCGGCTGCGCCGATCCCGGGCAGCAGCAGCGCCATGCACACGCCCACGACGACGATCGCGGCGACCGTGGTGCCGAGCAGCACGCGGTCGAGCACGCCCATGAGGACGAGCGTGCCGACGAGCGCGACCACGCCGTTGACGAGCCCGACGAGGCTCGACGACGTCGCCTCGCGCAGCAGCACGGTGTCGGACGTGACGCGCGTGACGAGCTCGCCGGGAGGGCGGCCCGTGATCGCCTGCACCGTCGCGCGCAGGTACCGGCGCACGAGCGACTCGCGCGCGTCGAGCACGATGCGCTCGGCGAGCGCGCCCATGACGACGGCCTGCACGTACCCGATCGCGGCACCGACGACGCACAGCACGAGCAGCCACGCGACCGGCCGCGCGAGCGACTGCCCCGTGCCGAGGGTGTCGAGCACCCACTTGGTGACCATGGGCGTCGCGAGACCCAGACCGGTGGCCGCCAGGCCCAGCAGCAGGCCGAGGCCGAGCGTCCCGCGGTGCGGGCGCACCAGCGCGAGCAGGACGCGGAACCGCTCGCGCGTGCCCCCGCCCGTGGGCGTCTCGACCGGAGGGGCGGGTGCGGCGGCCATGCGTCCAGTCCAGCAGCGGGGTGCGGTGCGGTCGATCCGTCGCGCGACCGACATCGCGCCACGGGCTCCGTCCCGCGGACGAGATCCGCCCCCGACCTGCGGCGTCCCGCGGCCTCGGTGACGATGAGGGGCATGGCCGACATCACCACCCCCACCCTGACCATCCCCGGCGGCGCGATCCCCGTGCTCGGGTTCGGCACGTGGCAGGCGGAGGGCTCCGACGCGGAGCTCGCCGTCTCGGCCGCGCTGCAGCTCGGGTTCCGGCACGTCGACACCGCGACGGGCTACGGCAACGAGGCGCAGGTCGGGCGCGCGCTCGCGACCGTGGGCATCGACCGCGACGACGTCTTCGTCACCACCAAGCTGCCGCCGGACCACGCGGGCCGCGAGCGGCAGACGATCACCGAGTCGCTGGCCGCGCTCGGCACCGACCACGTCGACCTGTGGCTCATCCACTGGCCGCCGCACAAGCAGGCCAGCCCCGAGGTCTGGCAGGAGCTGCGCCGCGCGCGCGACGAGGGCCTGACCCGCTCGATCGGCGTCTCGAACTACTCGATCGCGCAGATCGACGAGCTCATCGCGGCGACGGGCGAGGCGCCCGCGGTCAACCAGATCCCGTACTCGCCGGTCGACCACGACCCGGACCTGCTGGCGGCGCACCGCGAGCGCGGCGTCGTGGTGGAGGGGTACAGCCCGCTCAAGCGCACCGACCTCGCCGCCGCGCCGATCGTCGCGGCGGCGCGCGCGCACGGCGTGACGCCCGCGCAGGTGGTGCTGCGCTGGCACGTCGAGCACGACGTGGTCGTGATCCCGAAGTCGGTGCGTCGCGAGCGCATCGAGGAGAACCTCGGCACGCTCGGGTTCTCGCTGACGGCCGACGAGGTCGCGGCGATCGACGCGCTGGGTCGCTGAGCGCAGGTCGCTGAGAGCGGGTCGCTGAGCGCTGCCTCGCTGCGCGCGGCGCCGGCACGCGGGCGACGGGGTCCGGGCGGCGACGCCCGGGCCCCGTCGTGCTGTCACGGCGCGGTCGCGCTGCTGCGGAGGCCGCGCTGCTGCAGCGGACGGGTTCGGGGGCGGGAAGGGCCGCATCCGGGGAGGTGGTCGCGCTCCCACCTCGCACGTGCTCGCCGTCGTCGCTCTGCGCGACCGACGAGCACGTCGGGCGTCCGGCCTACCGAGGGACCGGGCCCGTACTGCGGTCGGCGTCACGCCGTTGTGGCACCGGACGCAGGTCTACCGGAACCGGACACGTGACGTCAACCACACGTCCGGGGACGTTCCGCCCCGCGCCTGCCCCCGGCCTCGACCGGCCGGGGGCAGGCGCGTCACGCGGGTCGGGTGCGCGTCACCAGCCGCCTGCGACGGCGCGGATCAGCTCGCCGTCGGGGGTGTCGCCCGACAGTTCCCAGAAGAAGGCGCCGCCCAGGCCCTTGCCGCGGGCCCACGTCATCTTGGACGCCATGGTCTGGGGGGTGTCGTAGCTCCACCACTCGCTGCCGCACCTCGCGTACGCGGTGCCGCCGACCGTGCCGGTCGCCGGGCACCGCGTCTTGAGCACCTCGTAGTCCTCGATGCCCGGCTCGTACGTGCCGGGGGCCGCACCGGTCGCGGTGCCGCCGGGCGCGGACTGCGTCACGCCCGTCCACCCGCGCCCGTAGAACCCGACACCCAGCAGGATCTTCCTGGCGGGGACGCCCTTGGCGATCAGCTTGTTCACGGCCGCCTCGGAGGTGAAGCCCTGCTGCGGGATGCCGGTGTACGACGTCAGCGGCGAGTGCGGGGCCGTCGGCCCCTGCGGGGTGAACGCACCGAAGTAGTCGTACGTCATCGGCATGATCCAGTCGAGCTTGGTCGCCGCGGTCGCGTAGTCGGTCGCGTCGATCTTGCCGCCGTTCGAGCCGTCGGCCGTGATGGCCGCGGTGACCAGCGCCGACGGGCCGAACTTCGCGCGCAGCGCCGTGACGACCCGGTCGAACGCCTGCGGGCCCGACGCGTCGCACGTGAGGCCGCACGCGTTGGGGTACTCCCAGTCGACGTCGATGCCGTCGAAGACGTCCGCCCAGCGCGGGTCCTCGACGAGGTCGTAGCAGGACTGCGCGAACGCCTCGGGGTTCGCGGCGGCCTGCGTGAAGCCGCCCGACCACGTCCAGCCGCCGAACGACCAGATGACCTTGAGGTTCGGGTGCATGGCCTTGAGCTTGCGCAGCTGGTTGAACGACCCGCGCAGCGGCTGGTCCCACGTGTCGGCCTTGCCGTCGACGGACTGCTCCGCGGTGTAGGCCTTCTCGTAGTCGGCGTAGGAGTCGCCGATCGAGCAGCGGCCGCCGGTGGTGTTGCCGAACGCGTAGAGGATGTGGGTCAGCCGGTCGGCCGAGCCCGAGGTCTGGACGTCCTTGACGTGGTAGTTGCGGCCGTAGACGCCCCACTCGGCGAAGTAGCCGACGACCTTCGACCCGCCCGGGGGCGGCGTCGTGGGCGTGGGCGTGGGGCTGGTCGTGGGCGTCGGCGTGGGTGTCGCCGTGGGCTTCGGGGTCGACGTGGGCGTGGGGGTGGGCGTCGCGCCGCCGCCGGTGCACGAGCCGCCGTTGACGGTGCAGGACGTCGGCGCGCCCCACGCGCCCGAGGCGACGTAGCCCCAGGTCTGCGACGCCCCGGGTGCGAGCGGGCCGGCCCAGCTCTTCTTGCTCGCGCGGTACGACTGGCCGTCGCGCGTGACGTCGGCGTCCCACGAGCTCGTGATCGCCCGACCGTCCGGCAGGCGGAAGTCCACGGACCACGTCGCGACGCTCGTGGTCCCCGTGTTGGTCACCGTCACGGCGACCTCGTGCCCGGTGGTCCACGAGTCGCGCGCCGTGAACGTCACCGTGACGCCGCCCGCGGCGTTGGCGGCCGGGGCTGCCGCGAGCCCGGCGACGAGGAGCGCGAGCGACGCCACGACCGCGCCGACCGCACGCCGCCGGGTGCCACGCGACCGCCCCGGACCTCGCCCTCCCCCGCGACGCCCGGCTCCCCCTGGTCCCCCGCCGATCTCCCCTGCGTCCTGCTGCGAGACATCTCGACTCCCGTCGTCGAATATGTAAGGACTGCGTACTAATCGGACGAGTACGACGCTAGCGGCGGGCGAAGCGGGCGGTCAATGATGTGATGACTTCCCGAAGGGTGTCGGGTGACTGCGTGGGAACGCGACCGCAGGGGTTCCCGTGCAGGTCAGCGCGGGCCCGCCACACGTTCTGATGAACCGTGCGTCGGGGACGTGGTGACGCGTCGCGCTCCCCCCGCTACCGCGGACGGGCGTCGTCCGTCGCGAAGCCGTCCCGTGACCGCCGCTCGTCGAGCGGCTCGAGCTCCTGGAAGAACGTCACTTGCCAGCCGGCGGGGCCCTCGACGCGAGCGTTGACGGTGCGGAACGGCGTCGGGATCGGTGGTGCCAGCACCCGCGCACCCACCGCCGTCACGGCCTCGACGGCCTGCACGGTGTCCGCCACCTCGAGCGCGAGCCGCAGCGTCGGGCCGTCCGCGGCGGGCGCACCCTCGACCGCGTCGACCGCTCGCGCGTGCGCGGGCGTCGCGAGCTCGATCGTCGCCGTCGCGACGGTCAGGATCGACACGCGGTCGTCGCCCGCGGTCGCGAAGGCCGGCTGCTCGGGCAGTCCGAGCACGTCGCGGTAGAACCGCACGGCCTCATCGAAGTCGGCGGTCTCGATGATCAGTCGGAGCTGGCGGGGCGGCTGCGGGAGCGTCATGCGGACCACCGTGCACCCTCACACGCGTGTCAGGTGCAACCCCCAGCCGCGCCGCGAGCGACCGCAGCGCCGCGATCTCGGCGTCGACCGCCGCGCGTTCGCCCTCGAGCCGCGCGACGGCCGCCCCGAAGGCCGCGCGCAGGCGTGCGGGGTCCTGCTCCGGCGCACCGAGCGCGGGCAGCAGATCGCGGACCACGGAGCTGCAGAAGCCGGCGGCGAAGAGCTCCTGGATGCGTGCGACGACGACCACGTCCTGCGCGACGAAGACCCGCTGGCCGGCCGCCGTCCGGCCGGGCGCGAGCAGGCGCTGCTCCTCGTAGTAGCGCAGCGAGCGGACGCTCACGCCCGTCGCGGCGGCCAGCTCGCCGATCCTCACGGCGCGCCCCTCGTCGCTCGCCGGCCATCACCGGGGTACGCACCGGCGCGGACCCTCGTCGCCACAGATGTCATCACCATCGCCCGCACTTCCACCCTTCGCCGCGATCGCCGGGATGCTGCCAGACCTCACCCTGCGCACCCTCCTTCAGGCCGGTGGCGGTGCCGGCAGCACTGGTCACCGCCGTGCCACCACGAGCACCTCCGGTCGAGGATCCACACCTGCGCGGCCGGTCCTGCCCCAGCACGCGGCACGCGTCGGCCACTTTGCCCCGCCGCCTCCGAGACGAGCGGCCTCCGATCAATCACGCCGGTCCCGACCCACGGTCTCCGCGAGGGCGTCGACGAGCCTGAGCATCGCGGGCCCGGCCCGCCCCAGGGCGTCCCTGTCATCGGGGCTCAACCGGTCGAGCGCCACGTCGATCGTCGCTATCCGCGCGGACGCCGCGCGCCGCAACAGCTGATCTCCGTCGGCAGTGGCACTCACGAGCACTGCCCGCGCGTCGTCGGGGTGAGCGTCCCGTCGAGCCAGACCCAGGGCCTCCAGCCCGTCGACGATCCGCGTCATCGTCGGGCCGGCCACGTCCTCCGAGGCCGCGAGCCGGCCCAGGGTGGTCGGACCGCCGAACACGAGCACGGACAACGCGCTGAGGCGCGCGGGCGTCAGACCTGCGCGACGGTCGACGACGCCGAGCCACCGCA
Organism: Cellulomonas sp. FA1; assembly: GCF_000986825.1. NCBI lineage: Bacteria > Bacillati > Actinomycetota > Actinomycetes > Micrococcales > Cellulomonadaceae > Cellulomonas > Cellulomonas sp. FA1. The sequence goes on from NZ_LBMY01000001.1 coordinate 2,047,791, forward strand.
GGATCCGGGTCGCACTCGAGTTCAACTGCCCGGCAGTGGTCTCGAGCATCCCTGCTCTTGTGCCTCCCATACCTTGTATATAGCATCCCTATGGACAATTACGTAGCATCACTACTGAACCGAAGTGGCAGTGAAGATCGCACAGGTGGCACAGCACGCCGGCGACCTCGACCGCGCGCAGACGTTCTACACGGAGCTCCTCGGGACGCAGCCGGTAGGCCGGGTCGATCCCGCCGGGTTGCTGTTCTACGCCGTCGGGGACACTCGACTGATGCTGGACCTCGCGGCGCCGTCGTCCGTCCTCTACCTGGAGGTCACCGACCTCCCAGGGAGAGTCGAGCAGCTCCGTGCACACGGCGTGGTCGTCGAGAACGAACCCCACGTGCTCTTCGAGCACCAGGACGACAGCCTCGGCCCCGCAGGCTCGGCAGAGTGGCAGGCCTTCGTCCGCGACAGCGAAGGCAACCTGGTCGGGCTCGTCGAGCACGTGACGACCGCGACGTGACCACCCCGGTCGCGTCGCGCATGGGTCATCGGCGGGCCGGCCCACGTCGAGGCCACCGCCGGCGCACCGACCGGCAGCCCGGTCGTCGACGAAGGGGTGCGCGGGCGCGCGGCGTTCTCGATGTGGATCAGCACCACGCCGCACGGTCGACCCGCCGGGCACGCGACAGCCGATCGCCCGGAGACCCGTGGTCAGAACACCCACGCACCTCCCGACGCGACCAGCTGTCGAGACACCCGGCGCCGGCATCGACGCACCGCTTGCCCGGACGTCGGCCGGCAAGGTAACTTGTCGCCGTGGACAGCGACCCGATCGTTCTTCACAGCGCCTACCGGCACGGCGTGTCAGAGGACTCGATCAGGCACGCGCTACGCAACCACGTCGACCTGTTCGACGTGGGAGACGGGATGACGATGGTCATCGGTCCGGACCGCAGCGGCGGTCTCGTCGAGGTCGGCGTCGTCGAGCGCTACGACGACCTGTACGTCGCACACGCCATGCCCGCACGACCGAAGTTCCTGAGGTGATGCCGATGCCCCGCTCGCTGGACGAGATGATGGCCCAGGCGGACGACCTGGCCGACCGCTTCGAGGCGTACGAGCCCGAGCCCGGTGACCGTGACACCGTCGCTCCTCTCACGCAGCTGCGGCTCGCTGCCCTCAAGCGAGCCGAGGCCGAACGTGAGATCGCCGAGGCCGTCGCGAACGCCCGTCGCGCGGACACGTCGTGGAAGGTGATCGGCGCTGCTGTCGGGACGAGCGGCGAGGCGGCGCGTCAGCGGTACGGCAAGCGCGCGTCCTGAGAGACAGGCACTCCCGCCGAGCCCTTCAGGAAGCGCCCACCGCCCTTCGAACCGCTCGAGGTAGCCGCGCCCGGCCCGGCGCACGGCGTCGGCCGGGGTCCGACGTCGCCGGTGCGCGGGTCTCCTGCTCGACGCCCGCCCTCACCGCCGAGCCCGTGCGGCACGCGGCTCACGGGACGACGACCGTCATGCCCCCGGCGCCGGGCCGCGCGAGGCCCGCGAGCGCGTCCGCCGCGTCGTCGAGCCCGACGGTCCGCCCCACGAGGGACGACGGCGCGAGCCGGCCGTCGGCGATCGCCGCCAGCATCGCCGGGTACTCGTGCGCGGCCATGCCGTGCGAGCCGTGCACCGACAGCTCCCACGCGACCACGCGGTCCATGGGCAGCGCCGTCCACGCGTCGTCGCGCAGCAGCAGCCCGACCTGCACGTGGCGGCCGCGGCGGCGCAGCGCGAGCACGCCGGCCTGCGCGGTCGCGGGGCTGCCGAGCGCGTCGAGCGCCGCGTGCGCGCCACCCGCGGTCGCGTCGACGACGCGCGCGGCCAGAGCCGCCGGGTCGTCGTCGCCCGGGTCGAGCACGACGTGCGCGCCGGCATCCGTCGCGGCGGCGCGCGCGGCGGGCGACGGGTCGACCGCGACGACGTGCGCACCCGCCGCCGCGGCGACCATGACGGCCGACAGCCCGACGCCGCCGCAGCCGAGCACCGCGACCTCGTGCCCCGTGCGCACCGCGGCGTGCACCGTGACGGCGCGGTACGCGGTCGCGAACCGGCAGCCCAGGGCAGCCGCGGCCACGGGCGACAGGCCGTCCGGCACGCGCACGAGGTTCGTGTCGGCGTGGTCGAGCGCGACGAGCTCGGCGAACGAGCCCCACCGCGTGAACCCCGGCTGCGTCTGGTGCGGGCACACCTGCTGGTCCCCCGTGCGGCACGTCGCGCACGCGCCGCACGCCATCACGAACGGCACGGTCACGACGTCTCCCGCGCGCCAGTCGCGCACGTCGGGCCCGACCTCGACGACCGTGCCCGCGAGCTCGTGCCCCGGCACGTGCGGCAGCCGCACGTCGTCGTCGTGACCCTGCCACGCGTGCCAGTCGGACCGGCACACACCCGTCGCGGCGACGCGGACCACCACGCCGTCGGGCGGGCACGCCGGGTCCGGGACGTCACGGACCTGCGGGAGCACCCCGAACTCGTCGACCACCAGCGCGCGCACGGGCCCATCCTGCCCCGCGCGCCGGCGGACGCGCCGAGGCCGGGCCGACGCACGGTGCGTCGACCCGGCCCCGGCTCACGACCTCGGCCCTCAGGACGCGAGGAACTCCAGCAGCGCGGCCGTGACCTCCTGCGCGTGCGTCCACAGCAGACCGTGCGGCGCGCCCTCGACCTCGACGTACGTGGCCTGCGGCAGCAGCGCGTGGAACGGCCGGCCGGTGGCGTCGATCGGCAGGATCCGGTCCCCCGTGCCGTGCAGGATCAGGGTCGGCACGTCGATCGCGGCGATGTCGGCGCGCAGGTCGGTGTGCCACGTCGGCACGACCTCCCACGCGGCCCACGGCGCGGCGCCCGCGGCGACCTGCCACGAGCCGCGCACCGCGGCCTCGCTGATGCGCGAGCCGAGGTTCTCGTCGAGGTTGTAGAAGTTCTGGAAGAACTCGTCGTACCAGGCGAACCGGTCGCGCTGCGCGTTCGCCGCGATCTCGTCGAACGCGCTCTGCGGCAGACCGTGCGGGGTCTCGTCGGTCTGCAGCAGGAACGGCTCGATCGACGCGAGGAACGCGGCCTTCGCGACGCGGCCCGAGCCGCGCGTGCCCAGGTAGCGGCCGACCTCGCCCGTGCCCATCGAGAACCCGACGAGCACGACGTCGCGCAGGTCGAGGGTCGTCAGCACCGCGTCGAGGTCCGCGGTGAACGTGTCGTAGTCGTAGCCCTGCGTGGCCTTGGTGGACCGGCCGAACCCGCGGCGGTCGTAGGTGACGACGCGGTACCCGGCGTCGAGCAGCGCGACGGTCTGCTTCTCCCACGAGTGCCCGTCGAGCGGGTAGCCGTGGATGAGCACCACGGGCTGCCCGCTGCCGTGGTCCTCGTAGTAGAGCTCGACGGTCTGGTCGGTGGCGGTGCTGGTGACGTACGGCATGCCCCTTGCCTTCCTTCGTCGCGGCGCCCGACGGTCGCGGGCGCTGAGGGCCCGGCGTGCACCGGGCGCCGAGTGCATCGTGCAGCACCCGCGGCGCGGCCGCCCGGCGTCCGTCCGTCCCCCGGCGCCCGGTGCGACGCCGGCGCGACCTCAGGGCGCGGCGGCCGGGTCCTGCGCGGGCCGCCACGGGCCCACCCGCACGGTCGCCCCGGCGAGCACGTCGAGCGACGTCGGCAGCGCCAGGTCGACGTCGGGGCCGCCCGGGACCGGACGGACCGTGACCCGCACCGCGACGTCCGGGTCGTTCGTCGTCGACATCGCACCCCACCGCACCTGCGCGTCCGCCGCGTCGCCCGGTGCGAGGACCGTGGTCGGCGGCGCGTCGGGCGCGACCACGTCGACGAGCTGCGTGAGGTCCGGCACGGGCGTGCCGGACGCGCGCGTGAACGCGAGCGCCGGGACGCCCGCGAGCGCGCACGGCGTCGCGCCCGCGTTCGTCGCGCGCAGGAACAGGAAGCGCGACCCGGCCGCCGCGTCGGTGCCCGTGACCTCGACGGCCAGCGCGTCGCCCGGGCAGACCGCGACGCCGTCGACCGTCGCGCCCGGCGTGGGCGCGGGGGCGGGCGCGACGCCGCCCGACCCGACCGCGCCGGGCACGCCCACGTCGCCCGCGCGCACGTCGTAGGTGACGGGCTCGCCCGGCTGCACGAGGGCGTCGAGGCGGCGCGCGACCTCGCTGCGGTACGCGTCCGCCTCGGTCTCGACCGTGAGCGACGCCGACGCGGGCGCCCCGCCCGTGAGCACGACGCGGTACACGCCCTCCCAGCCGGCGACGTCGACCGCCAGCCCGACCGCGTCGTCGCCGGGCCACGCACCCGCGTGCACCTGCCGCACCTCGACCCACGGGTGGTCGGCGCCCACGGTCGTGGGCGGCAGGTCCACCGCGTCGACCGCGCGCACCGCGCCGGCCACCTGGTCGCCGGAGGTGACCAGGACGTGCGCGGACTCGGGGCCCACCCAGACCGACGTCGCGCCGGACGCGGCGAGCACCGCGGCCGCGGCGGTCGCCGGTGCCGCGTCGCCGCCGGGCGTGAGCACGACCTCGAGCGTGCGCTGCGTGCCGTGCACGCCGAGCCACCACGTCCACGGCGCGCCGGGGTCGGCCGCCGCGAGCACGGCGGACGCGAGGTCCGGCACGGCGGACGCCTGCGCGACCCCCGCGTCGACGGCCAGCTGCCACCGGGCGGGGTCCGCGCCGGGGTCCGTGCCGTCGGCGTCGTCCGGGCCCGTGAAGCGGCACGTGACCGCGAGCTCGTCCGTCGCGCCCGCGAGCGCGCCCCGCACCTCCCGCGCGGCGGCGCGCAGCGCGGCGGGCGGCCGCGGGTCGCCGGCCACCGTCGCGCAGCCCACCGCACCCGGGAGCCGGTCGGCCACGCCCGGGACGCGCAGCAGCAGCGCCGCGACCACCGCGAGCACGAGCACGGCGACCGCGACGGCGAGCGAGCGGCGCCGGTGCGTCGTGTCGGGTGCGCCGGCAGCGGGCGCCCCCGGTGCACGGTCGGCGCGGTGCGGCCCGTCGCCCGGCGCGGCGGGCGGGGTCGGCGGTGCGACGCTCACGCCTCGGGACCCTACCCGCGCCGCACCGCCGCGGTCGGGCGTCCCGGGAGGACCGAGGTCAGACCGCGCAGCCTCGCCGACGCACCCGTGGCGGCCATGGTGGCCGACGCGTCGCAGGTCGTCGCCGCCGGTGGTGCCGGCGCGCGACGCGCGCTGACGGCGTCGCCCCGGCAGGGCCGCGGTCAGCGCGCGCCGCGCGCCAGCTCGGCGAGCAGCAGCACGTCGTGGCCGTCGGTCCACGTGCCGTGCCGCACGACCGTGAGCCCCGCGTCCGCGACCTGCGCGTCGAGCGCCTCGACGGTCGCGAACTCGGCGTGCCGCTGCGGGTACGGCGGCTGCGACCCGGGCTGCTCGCGGTGGTGCTGCGCGGGGTCGTAGCTCGCGAACGTCGCCGTGACCACGCGGCCCGCGGGCCGCAGCACGCGCGCCCACTGCGCGACGACCGCGGGCGTGCCGGGGATGAGGTGCAGGCCCGTCACGCACGTCACGAGGTCGACGCACGCGTCCGGCAGCGGCAGGTCCCGCGCGTCGGCCTCCCGCAGGTCGGCCTGGGGCAGGTGCTCGCGCGCGACGGCCAGCATGCCCGCCGACACGTCGACGCCGACGAGCCGCAGGTCCGCCCCGCCGGGCCGCTCGCGCAGCGCCCGGAGCACCAGACCGGTCCCGGTCGCGACGTCCAGCACGTCCGCGACGCCGTCGAGGTCGACGAACGCGGCGACCGCGGCCGCCAGGTCGCGGTGCATGGCGCTACCGTCGTACGACGGCGCACGGTGGTCGAAGCGGTCCCGGACGGCCTGCACGACGTCGTCGCTCACGCCGCGAGCCTAGGACCGGCAGGGCGCGCGGCACCGGGACCGTCGGCCCGCGCGCCCGGCGCCGCTCGTCCGCTCCCCCGCGCGGACGTGGCACGGGCGCGACGGCGCACGTCAGCCGAGCCGCACGCCCGGGACGCGGGCGACGTCGTCGAGCGTGAGCAGGTCGGCGCTCGTGACGACCCCGCGCCCGCGCGCGGCGGCCGCGGCCTCGACCGCGCGCGCCGCGAGCAGCCCGGTGGCGGCCGACTGCCCGCGACCGTGCGCGGCGACGCGCTCGCCCGTGCGCCGGTTGACGGCCCCGACCTCCCAGCGGTCGTCCCCGACGTGCGGCATGCGCGCGACGAGCGCGCGCAGCGCGGAGAACCGGCCGACCAGCGCGAGCGCGGCGGTCGTGGCGGTGCCGCCGGCAGCGAGGTAGCTGCGGACGGTGACGCCGCGCGCCCGGCCGACGAGCACGTGGTCGGGGAAGTCGGCCCGCAGCAGGCGCCGCGTGCCCGACCGCGTCGGCAGCACGCGCGCCGAGCGCAGGTTGATGACGGTGCCGCCCTCGGGCGGGTCGTGCAGCGCCGCGCCCGCGAGCCCGGCGGTCCACGCGACCGCCGCGTCGCCGTGCGTCTCGCCGGTGCCGAGCAGCACGGCGACGTCGATCTCGTCGCCCGGCCGGGCGTCGAGCGACGCGACCAGCACGGTGCTGAGGCCCGGCACGAGGCCGGCCCCGAGCACGAGCGTGCCGCCGGGTGCCACGGCCGCCGCGAGCCCGTCGAGGTAGCGGCCGGTCGCGGACGCGTCGACCAGCGGGGTGCGGCCGACGGCGCGCGCGAGCGCGGGGTCCTCGACGGCGGACGCGTGCAGGACGACGTCGTGCTCGGCGGCGGCCTCGCGCACGCGGGCCAGGCCGTCGGGGGCGCGCAGGTCGACGCGCAGGTCCACGCCGGGCCCGGGCGTGCGGCCGGCGCCGGCGACGTGGTGCCCGGCGGCGCGCAGCGCGTCGGCCGCGACCGCGCCCACGGCGCCGCGCGCGCCGAGCACGAGGGCCCTCATCGGGGCGTCCCGGGCTGCGCGGCGCGCGGCGCGCGCGACCCCCGCAGCGCGGTGTACGCGCGGGTGAGGGCGGGGACCGCGACGAGCACGGCGACGGGCACGACGACGGCCATGAGCAGCGCGGTCGCGGCGACGTCGGGCCAGCCGTCGACCACGGGCCGCAGGAGCGCCCGGGCCACGACGACGAGCGGGAAGATCGCGAGCCAGGTGACGGCGATGCGGGGCAGGAGCGGGAGGGGACGCACGAGAACTCCAAGCGATCGGTTGGAGAGACGGTAGCCGCGCCCGCCGCGATAACCAAACGATCGGTTGGAGTCGCGTAGGGTGGCGCCGTGGCATGGGACACCGCAGGCACCCGACGTCGGCTGCTCGACGCCGGCGCACGGCAGTTCGCCGCGCGCGGCTTCGCCGGCACGACCATGGACGCGCTCAGCCGCGACGCGGGCGTCAACAAGGAACGCGTGTACGCGTACTTCGGCGACAAGCGCGGACTGTTCGGCGCCGTCCTCGCCGACCGCCTCGGCGGCCTCCTCGACGGCGCGCAGGTCGAGGGCACCGGCCCCGCGGCGGTCGGCGCCTGGGCCGGCCAGCTGTTCGACCGCTACCGCCGCACGCCCGACCTCGCCCGCCTGCTGGCCTGGGAGAGCCTCGAGCTCGACGAGGCCGCGTCGGCCGACCACCGGGCGGCCACGTGCCGCGACCGCGCGACGCACCTGCGCGCCGCGCTGCCCGGCCTGGACGCCGCGCGCGCCCAGCACCTGCTGCTCAGCGTCGTCACGCTCGTCACCGGGTGGTGGACGCTCGCGCGGCTCGGCGACGTCGTGCTGACCGCCGGCGCGGGCGCCGACCCCGACGCCGCCGCGGACGCACGACGCGCGGCGCTGGTCGCGCACGTCGAGGCGCTCGCCGGCGCCGCCTGACCGCCCGCGGGCTCGCCGGCGGCCGTCCGACCCGCAGCCCCGCCGCGCCCTGCGGGCGACGCGCCGCGCCCTCCCCGCGAGAGGACGCAGCCGCCCACCCGACGCGCTGCGCCCCGGATCCCGTCGCGCGGCTTGCCGCACCCACCGGCCCGGGATCGACTGGCCGGATGCCCCGCCCACCCGTCCGGACCCTCGTGCGCCACCCGCGCCTCGGCCTCGCGGTGCGCGCCGCCGCCGCGGCGACCGCGGCGTGGCTGCTCGCCCTCCAGCTCCCCGACGTCCGCGAGTACGCCTTCTACGCACCGTTCGGCGCCGCCGTCACGACGTACTCCGCGGTCGCGCAGTCCGTGTCGGCGACGGTCCGCACGCTCGCCGCGATCGCGCTCGGCGCGCTGCTCGGCATCGGCGTCGACGCCGCGCTCGGCACGGGCGTGGCCGCGATCGCCGTGGTCGTGGGGGTCGGCACGCTGCTCGCGGGCCTGCCGCGGCTCGGCGACGCACGGTCGTACGTCCCCGTCGCGGGGATGTTCGTGCTGCTGCTCGGGGCCGGGGACGAGGTCGGCTACGCCCTCACGTACGGCGGGCTGTTCCTGCTGGGTGCGGCGTGCGCGGTTCTCGCGAGCGCGATCCGCCCGGGCCTGCCGCTCGAGCGCACCGACGCCGCGCTCGCGACCCTGCGCGAGGCGTGCGTGCAGCAGCTCACGGCGCTGGCCACCGCGCTCGTCGCGACCGAGGACGACGCCGCCGACGACGCGACCGACGAGCGCGCACGGCTCACCGAGGCGCTGGGGCGGGCCCGCCTGACCGTCGACGAGCTGCACGCCGCCACGCGCGGCAACCGCGCGGCGCGCCGGCAGCGGAGCGCCGTCGCGTACCGGTCCGAGGAGTTCCGCGCGCTGCAGCGCGTCGCCGGCCTGGTCGACGACCTGCAGTCGCTGTCGGAGGACGCCCCGTGGGGCACGACCGTGCGGGGTCTGCCGGACGCGTTGCGCCGCCCGACCGCGGACGCGCTGCGTGCGCTCGCGACGACCACGGCCGAGCCCGACCCGACGGCCCGCAGCCGCCGCGCGGCCGACCGCGCGGTCGCGGGGCTCGCCGACGAGCTGCGCCGTCACGAGGCGTCCGCCGACGCCGACGACGCCGTGGGGCTCGTCGTCGCGGCGGTCGTCACGACGCTGCGGCGGTCCCTCGCCGCACTGACGCCCGAGTCGGTCGCCCCGCTGTCGACCGGGCCGCTGCCGCGGCTCGAGGCGAACGACAGCGACAGCGGTGTCGAGGGTGGAAGCGACGGCGACAGCGAGGGCGAGGACGGAAGCGACAGCGCGCGTGACGGCGGCGAGCATGTCGGTGGCGAGCATGGCGGCGGCGGCGCGCCCTCCGGGCCGCACGACGCCCGCGCGTGAACGGAGAGGGGCCCCGCGGGCGAGGTCGGCGCACGCCCGCGCGACACTGGACGCACCCGTCGAGAGGACCCGCCGTGCCCACGCCTCCCCTGCCCGCCGACGTCGCCGCGCTGCTCGCGCAGCCCAACCCCGCGGTGATGGCGACGATCCACCCCGACGGCCACCCGGTGACGGTCGCGACCTGGTACCTGCTGGAGGACGACGGCCGCGTGCTGCTCAACCTCGACGCGTCGCGCGCGCGGCTGCGTCACCTGCGGCACGACCCGCGGGTCTCGCTCACGGCGCTGTCGCAGGAGAGCTGGTACACGCACGTGAGCGTCCAAGGTCGCGTCGTGGAGTGGCGCGACGACGTCGACCTCGTCGACATCGACCGCCTGTCGGTGCACTACGGCGGCAAGCCGTACCCGGTGCGGGACCGCGCGCGCGTGAGCGTGCTGGTCGAGGTCGAGCACTGGCACGGCTGGGGCGCCGCGAAGCAGGACTGAGACCCTCCGGGCCGTCGCGCGACGGCGCGCGGGCGCACCGGGACCGCCGCGCGTCGGGCCCGTGCGGTGCCGCGGGCCCGACGCCGGTCAGGTGCCGCGCCGACCCGGCGACACGAGCCACAGCCCGGCGGCGACCGACCCGACGCCGCCCGCCACGAGGTCGCCGATCGTGTCGGCGTACGTCACGAAGATCGCGTCGTCGACGTAGGTGTGGCCGACGTACTCGCCGACCTCCCACAGCGCGCTGAGCGCGAGCCCGAGCGCGACCGTGACGACCACGGCGCCCGCGCGCGCGGCGCGGCCGTGCACGGCGGTCGGGTCGGGCACGGCGGTCGGGTGAAGCGCGGCGGTCGGGTCGGGCACGGCGCCCGTGGTGCGCGCGAGCGCGAGGTGCGCGACCGCCGCGACGAGTCCGGTGACGCCGACGTGCGCGACCACGTCGAGCCACGGCACCGCCTGGTAGAGCTCGAGGACCGCGCACCACGCCGCGACCAGCAGCGACGCGCCGTACGCGGCGTCGAGCGCGGCGGGGGCGCGCACGACGACGGGCACGACGAGCCCGCCGAGCACGAGGACGAGCAGCACGGCGTCGACGGGTCCGCGCGCGACGAGGGCGACGAGCACGCTGACCGCACCCGCGGCCCGCACGACACCGCCCGGGCCCGCGAGCAGCAGGCGCGGCACGGGGGCCGGCAGGCCGGTGCGCGTCGTCGTCATCGCACCCCTCCCCCCGCGCCCGGGTCGGCCCGGCGCGCGGCGACCGTACGACGAGGGCGTGCGGTGCGCACGCCCGGCGGGCGACCCCGCGCGACGGCGTCGGGCGTGCGCTCCGACGGCTCGACGCCCGGGGCCGGCCCGCCGCGGACGCCGGCGGCCTGCGGCGTCCGGCGGGGTGCCGGGACGGCGGCGGCGAGCAGGAGCACGGCACCGAGCAGGAACGCGGGGACGGGGCCGACGGCGTCGGCGACGGCGCCCGTCACCGTGGCGCCGACGGCCTGGCCCGCCGTGAGCGCGACGAAGAGCACGGCGGTCGTGGGGCCCGGCGCGGCGGGTCGCAGGTGTGCCGCCCTCGCGATGAGGACCCCGCTCAGGGCGGTGTACGCACCACCGAACAGCGCGGCGGCGAGCCCCGCGAGCACGGGACGGTCGGGGGCGAGCGCGAGGCCGAGCGTGCCGACCGCGCTCGCGACGGCGGTGAGCCACCACGCGCCGCGCAGCCCCAGCACGCGCACCGCGTCGCCGCTGACCGCACCGAGCACGGCGGCGACCCCGAGCAGGCACCACAGCACCGCCGACGTGCGCGCGGGCAGCCCGCCGGTCGTCGTCAGGAGGTCGCGACCGAACGTCCAGACCGCCGCGCTGCCGACGCCCGCGAGCACGGCGGCGAGCGCGGGTCGCCGCAGCGACCGCCCGTCCGCGCCGCCCGGGGGACGGGACCGCCCCACGCCCGTCGGGGCGGGCCAGGACGTGGCGCGGTCGACGACGGCGGCGACGAGCAGCGCCGCGACGGCGGCCCCGGCCCACACGGGCCGCCACGCGTGCGGCGCGACGAGCGCCACCGCGCCCGCGACCGCCACGCCCGCCCCCGTCCCGGCGTTGACGACGGCCTGCGCACGGTCCACCCGCGCGGGCGCCGCGCGCGCCGCGACGGCGACGACGAGCGCGGGCGACGCGGCACCGGCGGCGCCACCGGCGACGAGCACGCCGACCGCGAGCACCGCGGCGGACGGCGCGAGCGCGACGACGACGCCGCCCGCCGCGGCGAGGACCGCCGCGACCCACAGGACGACGCGCGCGCCGCGGCGCGGCACGAGCCGGCGAGCCAGCAGCGCGGTCGCGCTGTAGGCGGCGAAGCTGCCCGCGGCCACGAGCCCGGCGGTGCCCGGGGTGAGGCCGAGCTCGGCCGTGATCGCCGGGAGCTGCAGGCCGTACCCGTACCGGACGACGCCGTACGTCACCGCGACGAGGCCCGCTCCCCCGGCGACGACACCCGCGGCGCCCGGCCGTAACGATCGTTTCACTGTCACGATCGTTGCGGTAGGCACATGACCAGCGGCACGGCACCCCCGGAGGCACGCGAGCGCCTGCTCGCGGCGGCCGAGGAGCTGTTCACCGAGCACGGCATCGCCGCGACCGGCGTCGACGCCGTGCTGCGCCGCGCGCAGGTGGCACCCGCGACGCTGTACGCGCACTTCGGCGGCAAGGACCACCTCGTCGCGTCCTACCTCGAGCGCCGGCACGCGCGGTGGCGCGCCGCGCGGGACGACGCGCTCGCGCGCTGCGGCGACGACCCCGACGCCCGCGTGCTCGCGGTCTTCGACGCGCTCGACGCGTTCCCGGGCCCGACACCGACGCGGCGGGGCTGCGCGTTCCTCGCCGCGGCCGTCGAGGTCACCGACCCGGGTCACCCCGCGCACGCGTGGCTCGTGGCCGACACGCACCTGCTGCGCGAGCGCCTGCACGACCTCGCCGCGGCGACCGGCGCGGCCGACCCCGCCGCGCTCGCCGCCGAGCTGCTGCTGCTCTACGACGGCGCGCTCGCCGCGCGCGCCCGCGACGGCGTGACCGGCACCGCGGGCGCGCCCGCCGACGTGCGGGGGCTCGCCGCCGCCGCGGTCGCGCGTCACCGCGACCCGCGCCGGACGACGGCGGGCGCCGCACCGCCGCCCGGGTCGCCCGACGGCGGCACACGCGAGGCCGGATCGCCCGAGAGCACACGCGAGGCGGGGTCGCCCGAGGGCACACGCGAGGCGGGAGCGCGCGACCACACACCGGCGGCACCCCCGCGCGGCGAGGCTCGTCAGGCGGATTCGCGGCGCGAGGCTCGTCAGGCAGGCTCGCGCGACGAGGCTCGTCAGGCGGGCTCGCGCGGCGCGTCGTAGACGAGGCCACGGGGCGTGACGCGCGCACCGGCCGCGGGCGGGTGCGGCGCGAGGCGGCCGTCGTGGCCCAGGTGCCGGACATCGACGCCGTGCAGCAGGACGGCGGCGTCGGCGACGACGCGGCGGTGGCACCGCCACCAGACCGCCTCGCTGCACATCACCGCGACCTCGCCGTCGACCGTCCGCACCTGGCCGAGCAGGTCCGCGAGCGCGGCACCGAAGACGTCCGTCCGCGCGTAGGCGGCGTAGGCCCGGAACGCGTCGACCTGCCACCAGGTGTCGAGGTCGTCGTCGGCGGCGCGGCGGCGACGTCCGCCGAGCCGCTCCTCCCAGCGGTAGCCGACGCCCGCCGCGGGGAGCCACGCGGCGAGCGCCTCGCGTGCGACGTGGGGGTGGCGGCGGCTGCCGGGGAAGCGTCGGACGTCCACGACGTGCCGCACGTCGGCGCCGCGCAGCACGTGCGCGATCTCCTCCTGCGCGAGCGTGCCGTGCCCGAACGTGACCAGTCGTGCCGCCATCGCCCCGACCCTGCCGACGCCGACCGAGGGTCGCACGCCGGGGGCCGGGCACCCGGCACCTCCGGGTCCCCGCTGCGCCCGGTCCGGACCACCGGAAAGCGCACCCCCCGCGAGTGAGTAAACGTTTAACTCCACGACGGACCCCTTCAAACCGGCGTAGGGGCCGTGGCAATGTGAAGGTTCACATCGCGGTCCGCCCCGGCTGCGCCGACCCAGCAACGTCGCGGGTCCGCGCAGGTCGCACGCGGAGCAACCGCTTCGACCCACCCCGTCCACGGACGACTCGAAGGAGAGCACCATGAGACCAGCACGCGCGCTCGGGGCCGCCGCCCCGGTGCGGGGGACCCGACGCCGCTGGACGTCGGCCGTCGTGGCGGCCGCGACCGCCGTGACCGCCGGCGGGCTCGCGCTCGCCACGGCCCCCGCCGCGACGGCCGCGACCGTCGACACGAACGCGTCGTACGTGCTCATCAACCGCCAGAGCGGCAAGGCGCTCGACGTCTACAACCTGGCCATGAACGACGGCGCCCGCATCACGCAGTGGACCCGCAACGACGGCCAGCAGCAGCAGTGGCAGTTCGTCGACTCCGGCAACGGCGACTACCGCATCAAGTCCCGCCTGTCCGGCAAGGTGCTCGACGTCTACAACTGGTCGACCGCCGACGGCGCCGCGATCAACCAGTACACCGACCACAACCAGGCCAACCAGCGGTTCCGGCTGCAGGACGCGGGCGACGGGTACGTCATCCTCATCAACCGGCAGTCCAACAAGGCCGTCGAGGTGCAGGGCGCCTCGACCGCCGACGGCGCGAACGTCGTGCAGTACACCAACTGGGGCGGCGCCAACCAGCAGTGGCAGCTCGTGCGCCTGGGCGGCGGCACCAACCCGACGCCCACCCCGACGCCGACGCCGACGCCCGGCAACCCCGGCGGCACGTGCCAGCTCCCCACGAGCTACCGGTGGACGTCGACCGGTGCGCTCGCGCAGCCGCAGAACGGCTGGGTCTCGCTCAAGGACTTCACGGTCGCGCCCTACAACGGCCAGCAGCTCGTCTACGCCACGACGAACGACGGCCGCAACTGGGGCTCGATGAACTTCGGGCTGTTCACGAACTACTCCCAGATGGGCTCCGTCGCGCAGAACCGCATGCCGTTCAGCGCGGTCGCGCCGTCGCTGTTCTACTTCGCGCCGAAGAACGTGTGGGTGCTCGCCTACCAGTGGGGTGGCGCGGCGTTCACGTACCGCACGTCCACCAACCCGGCCGACGTGAACTCCTGGTCGGCGCCGCAGAACCTGTTCACCGGCTCGATCAGCAACTCCGGCACCGGGCCGATCGACCAGGCGCTCATCGGCGACGACCGGAACATGTACCTGTTCTTCGCGGGTGACAACGGCCGGATCTACCGGGCGTCGATGCCGATCGGGAACTTCCCGGGCAACTTCGGCTCGTCGTACCAGACGATCATGACCGACACGACCGAGAACCTGTTCGAGGCCGTGCAGGTCTACAAGCTCCAGGGCCAGCAGAAGTACCTCATGATCGTCGAGGCGCAGAACGGTCAGGGTCGCTACTTCCGGTCCTTCACGGCCACGAGCCTGGACGGCACGTGGACGCCCAACGCCACGACGTTCAACAACCCGTTCGCGGGCCGCACGAACACGGGCGTGACCTGGACCAACGACATCAGCCACGGTGAGCTGCTGCGCACCAACGCCGACCAGACCATGACGATCGACCCGTGCAACCTGCAGATGCTGTACCAGGGTCGCGCGCCGGGCTCGGGCGGCGAGTACCACACGTGGCCGTACCGCCCGGGGCTGCTGACGCTCCAGCGGTAGCCGTCCCGTCGGTCGCCGTGCACGGGGCCGGGGTGGGGTCCTCCCGAGGGCCGCACCCCGGCCCCGTCCGCGTGCCAGGTTCCCCGCTGAGCGAACACGCTCGCGGAAGACCCGCGGATGGACGATGGTTCAGGTGAGCAGAACGCGGTAGGACGTCGCCCCGACACCCGCCGCGGGCCCCGAGGAGACGAGGAGTCCGGCCATGTCCGTCATCACCACCGACGCCCCCACCGCCCAGCTCACCCGCCAGGACCGCTGCGACCGCTGCGGCGCGCAGGCGTACGTCCGCGCGACGCTCGCCACCGCGGGTGGCGCCGAGCTGCTGTTCTGCGGCCACCACTTCCGTGCGCACGAGTCCAAGCTGCTCTCCGCGGGTGCCGTCGTCCTCGACGAGCGCCACCTCATCGACGCGTGACCGTGCGGGCGCCCTCGGGTGCCCTCCGGCCGCACGACGACGGCCCGGGACGTCACCGACGTCCCGGGCCGCTGTCGCACGAGGCCGTCATGGCATCGGGCAGTCGTGGCATCGCGCAGTCGCGGTGCCGGCTCGCAACGCCCAGGCCGTAGTCGTCACCGGCCGGGCGTCGTCCTCGACCGGGCGTCGTCGTCGGCGCACGCTGCCCGCGTCAGGGGGTCGCCGTCGCGCCGAGCCCCGCGAGGATCACGTCGATCGCGAAGTCCCGGCGTGCACGTCCGTCGGGTCCGGTGAGCGCGCCCGCGAGCCGGTGCACGTGCGGGAAGCGGTCGGGGTCGACGTCCGCGTAGACGTCGTGCGCGTGCCGGGGGTCCGCGCCGCGCCCGCCCGGCCCGCCGCGGGCGGTGCGCTCGACGGCCGTCGCGGCGGCGAACTGCGCGATGAGGTCGATGGCCAGGGCCGCCCGGTCGTCCGGGACGCCGCCGCGGCGCAGCAGGTCGAGCTCGTGCTCGGCGAGGCGCAGGGCGCCGGGGAGGGTCGGGATGGTGCCGAGCGCGACGGTCGCGAGGCCGGGGTGCCGTTCGAGCGCCTCGACGGTGCCGACGACGGTGCCCGCGAGCGCGGCCCGCCAGCCGTGCGGCTCGGGGTCGACGAGCTCGACCGTGCCGTAGACGTGGTCGAGCGCGTGCTCGAGCAGCGTCTCGCGGCTGTCGAAGTAGGCGTACAGCGACGCGGGCCCGGTCGCGACGGCTCGCGCGACGTCGCGCAGCGAGACCCGCTCGACGCCCCGCTCGCGGACGAGCGCGAGCGTGGCGTCGAGGATCGCCTGCCGCGACAGCGCGGGCTTGGCCGGGCGCTCGCGCCGCGACGCGGGCTCGGGTGGCGTCGGCATGGCGCGAGCGTAGTTGACACGAACGCAGTTCGCGACGAACACTGTTCGCGAACACTGTTCGTGTCGACGGAGGGAGACGTCATGGTGGTCCTGGTGGTGGGCGCGAGCGGTGCCGTGGGCGGCGCGGTGGTCGCGGGTCTGCTGGAGCGCGGTGTGGAGGTGCGCGCGACGAGCCGCACGCCCGAGCGACTGAGCCTGCCGCCGCAGGTGCGCACGTCCGCGGCCGATCTCGACGACCCCGCGTCGTTCGACCCGGCCCTCGAGGGCGTGGAGCGGGTCTTCCTCTACGCGGACGTGACGCACCCGGAGCCGCTGCTGGCGCGGGTCACCGCGGCCGGCGTGCGGCACGTCGTGCTGCTGTCGTCGTCCGCGGTGACGGCACCGGGCGCGGCGGACGACTTCAACGGCGCGCGCTTCCTGCGGGTCGAGCGCGCGGTCGAGGACTCCGGCGTGGCGCACACCTTCCTGCGGCCCGGCGGGTTCGCGAGCAACGCCGCACGGTGGAGCTGGAGCATCCGCACCGACGGCACGGTGCCGCTGCCGCACCCCGACGCGGTGCAGGTGCCCGTGCACGAGGCCGACGTGGCCGACGTCGCGGTCGTCGCGCTCACCGGCGACGCGCTGCTCGGCGCCGCCCCCGTGCTCACGGGCCCGGAGGTGCTCACGCTCCGCGAGCAGGTCGCGACCATCGGCGACGTCCTCGGGCGCGAGGTGCGGATCGTCGAGCAGACCGAGGCCGAGTCGGCGGCGCTGCTCGCGCGGCACGTCCCCGAGGTGTGGGTGCGGCAGATCATCGGCGACTGGCGCGCAGCCGTCGGCGCGACGCCCGCGGTGTCGCTCGAGCACGAGCGCCTCACCGGGCGCCCCGCGCGCACGTTCCGCACCTGGGTCGAGGACCACGTCGACCTGTTCCGCTGACGTGCGCCGCGTGGCGCCCTGCACGACGCCGCGCGCGACGACGGTTGCGGGCTGTCACACCGCCGCTGACACTGGTCGCGTCCGATTCCGACACGCAGGGGGAACCGCCATGCCGCGCATCACCAGGAAGCTCGGAGCCACGCTCGCCGCCGCGGGCCTGCTCACGGCGGGCAGCATCGCCGCCGCCGTCCCGGCGCAGGCCGCGACCGTCACCAGCTACGTCATCGCGTCCACCACGTCGAGCGGCTGCAACTCCGCGCTCCAGGGCGACATCCACGACCTCAAGGCGCAGGGGATCTACAAGAACCACACCCCGTGCACCAACACCGGCGCTGCGTCGTACCCGTGGCGCGCGCAGGTCTGGTACTACGCCGTCTGAGCGTCACGGCCGGCCGGGGCGCCCCGGCCGGCCACGACCTCGGCGAGTGCGGCGTCCCGACGGTGGGCAGCCGCCGGACCTGGAGCGGGCCGCTCGCTCATCCGGTCGAGCTCTACGCGATGTCGTTCCACCTGATCTCCACGTCCACGACCGGTCGACCTGCGGCAACCGCTCGACGTCGACGTAACACGTCCCGTCGGTCAGCACGGTCCGGGAGCCGGTGACGAGCGTCGCCCCCGGGCACCCAGCACCGCCCGCTCCGCCCAGCCTGTACCGTCGGTCCGTCAGCCGCAGCGGCCCTCCCGCCGCGCGCGGACGACACGGGTGCTGTCCCGCGTCTCCACGAGCGGGCCCCTCATCACCCGGGCCTCTAGCTCAACTGGCAGAGCAGCGGACTTTTAATCCGCGGGTTGTGGGTTCGATCCCCACGGGGCCCACCTGACCTGGGGTTTTATTTGGCGATCACCGCAGGGTCACTCTCAGAGTCACTCTCTTGGTTCACGACGAGCGCGAGCCGCGGAGCGCGATCGCGGAGGTCCGCCGCGATGGTCGACGCCGGCACGCGAGCAATGTAGCGGTCCTGGAGCACTTGGGGGCCTGATGCACGAGTAGGTGACACCCACCTGTGGCGCCGTAGGCGCCGCTGGAAGGATGTGCACCGTGCCCAGGCCCTATCCCAAGGAGTTCCGTGACGATGTCGTGGCCGTGGCTCGCCGCGGGGATGCTCCGATCAAGCAGGTCGCAGCCGACTTCGGGATCGCCGAGTCGTGCCTGCGCAACTGGCTGCGTGATGCCGACGTCGAGGACGGGACCCGCTCGGGCGTGACCCGCGCCGAGTCGACCGAGCTGCGTGAGGCCCACCGGCGGATCCGGCTGCTGGAGCAGGAGAACGAGGTGCTGCGTCGGGCGGCGGCGTACTTGTCGCAGGCTCATCTGCCGGGAAGAGGCTCTACCCGCTCGTGAGCGAGCTCGCCGCTGACGGGATCCCCGTGGCGGTGACGTGCCGGGTCCTCAAGCTCGCCAGACAGCCCTACTACCGCTGGCTCGCTGCTCCGGTTGGTGCCCGTGAACTCGACGAGGCGCACCTCGCGAACGCGTTGTTCGACGCCCACCGGGACGACCCGGAGTTCGGCTACCGGCTGCTGGCCGACGAGGCTGCCCGCGCCGGGCGCCGGGCGTGCGACCGGCGGGTGTGGCGGATCTGCGCCGCCAACGGCTGGTGGTCGGCATTCGGGAAGCCACGGGCCAGGGGCGCCAAGAAGGCCGGCCCGCCAGCCCACGACGACCTCGTGCTGCGCCAGTTCCGGGCTGAGGCGCCCAACCGGCTATGGCTGTGGGACATCACCGAGCACCCCACCGCGGAGGGCAAGGTCTACCTCTGCGCGATCAAGGACGTGTTCTCCAACCGGATCGTCGGCTACTCGATCAGCGACCGCATGACCTCCCAGATCGCGGTGAACGCGCTGGTCAGCGCAGTGCAGAGACGTCGGGCGGTCGCTGGGTGCGTGGTGCATTCGGACAGGGGCAGCCAGTTCCGCAGCCGCAAGGTGGCCCGCGTCCTGGCCCGCCATGCCCTGGTCGGCTCGATGGGCCAGGTCGCCTCCGCCGGCGACAACGCCGCCATGGAGAGCTTCTTCTCCCTACTGCAGAACAACGTCCTGAACCGGCGGCGCTGGGCCACCCGCGAGGACCTGCGGATCGCGATCATCACCTGGATCGAGAGGACCTATCACCGCCGTCGACGCCAGCACCGACTCGGACGGCTGACACCGATCGAGTTCGAGACCATCATGGCCACTCAGGTCGCACTCGCCGCCCGAGACCAGCTGTCACCTACTCGTGCATCAGGCCCGACCTGACCGCCGCAGGTTGCGTGCCAGCGCCGGCATCTCAGGCAACAGTGACTCTCGCCGTGGTGGAAGACCCACGGGCGTTACCTGGTCTGACGCTAGACAAGATGAACGTGGTGGATCCGTGGCGGGTCTGGGTGAGCCTCCGCATCGAAGGGCGCACGCAAGCAGCCGATCACCTGCGAGCGAAGCTCACCGCCACGAGTTCGAGCGCTGGAGGCTAGGCCGCGCCGGACCTAATCTCTCCGCCCGGCCTTCCGGGCGCGCCGTCGGCGCGTCTCGGCACGATTCGCGGCTTGAAAGCCGCTCCCAGTCATGCCCGGCCGGGCTCGCTCCACGCCGAACTCCTCTGCCCAAGGGCGCAAGTCGGCGCGATAACGACGCCCAAGTTCCGCGCGGTCCCACGCGCACGCCGCGACGAGAGCGTGCTGCGCGGTGATGCCGAGCCAGGCGTCAGCGGCCCCGAGTTCGGGGTCCGGCACAAAGCCGATCCCGCTACCCGCTGCGTCGCTCGTGCCGAGGTAGTGCTCGATGAGGTCGTTGCCGGGATGGGTCAGGGCGGACGCGAATCGGTACAGGGCGTACTCGCGGTCGCCTCCGTCTATCTCCGCACAGATCCGTTCGAAGTTGCGTCCGGACGTCGCCTGATCGTCCTCGAGTCTCCGGTCGGCGTTCCGTACAACGTCGTCGGACTCATCGAGCCATGCCGCCTTCACGGCACTCGTGAGCAGGTTTCTGCGTTGTCGAAGGCCCTCGCGCAGGACTGCTTGGACGTTGCCTCGGTACTGCTCGAGCCACACAGCGCGGATCGAACACTCAATCACCTGTCGGACCAGCGGCATCATGACGAGGCCCTGCCCGACCTTCTGCAGTTCAGAGACCGCGGCCGCGAGCTGCAGAGTGTGCGCGACGTGAGCGAACAGCACTGGCGCGAAGGCCCGATCAACTGCCGCCGGGAATCGGGCGTTCTCCCGACTGAGGTTCCATGTCCCGACGAGAGCCTCGATCAGCTCATGGCATCGTTCTGCCGTAGGCGCCGCTTGCTCGTCCCGTTCCGCCATGTTGCGATCATGGCAGCCGAGCGCCTGAGAACACTGCCACCTCGCCTCCCCGTAGGGACGGGCGCCGCGAGCCTCAACCGCTCCTCGCGTGTCGATGTGCCTCTGATCCGCTCGGCTTCATCACCCTCAAGCGGAGTGCGCAGCACGTCCGCAAGCTAGCGCGGGTTGCGCGCGAGCTCACAGTTCGGGTCCCTTGAGGGTCTCCTGAGGTGTTCTCTTAGGGTTGTGGGTGACACCGGGAGGTGACACCCATGACACCCCCCTCCCTGCCTCGCCGCCACCGTTCCCATCCGAGAACTGACGATCGCCGCAACGGTCTACAGCCTGTCTGGAACGCTCTGGCTGACGCCGGCAAGAGCATCATCCCGACTAACGCCCCTCAACGAGGAGAGTGATGAGTACGCGTGCCGATGCCTTCGATAAGCGCGTGATCAGCGCGGACGTCTTCTCACCCGGTTGGCGCTGTTCGGTTGCCGTCTTCGCCGTGGCGACTGCATAGAGCTCGTCGAAACGCTCCCGACTGATCTTTGTGGCCAAGGAATTCAGGTAGCGACCCTGGGCTTCGGTAACCGGCTCGCCTGCTACACCCTTACGCCGGCGGTCGAGTCGTTCCGGGCTGCGGGCAGCGCGCCGTCGGGTGCTCTTCTGCGCTAGTTCCTCCTCGCTCCGTTCGAAGATCTGGACCCGCTCGAACCAGCCCTGCGGTCCGGGTGCTCCGACAACCGCTCGCCAGAGCGCGTTGGTAGTCAGCCGCTCCTCGTCGACGCCTTCAGTGAGACCTGGGCCGACGAGCGCAACGAACCCAGGTCGGCGTCGAACTACACGGAACCCGGCCGGAATCGCATGCGCATCGACCCAGTCCTCCCCGCACCCGCAGTGCTGGTGGTACCGCCGCCACTTGCCCTGGAGCGCCTCGTAGACCAACGCATCGCCGTAGTGGAGCGGGTCGCGAGTGAAGCCAGACATCCGGCGTTCCCTTTCGGACGGTGTGACTCAGGCGAGACCGGCTGAGCCGTTGCTGCGCCGCGGCCTACATCGACGCCTATGCGGGCTCGTCCTCGTAGGGCGCTGGGGTCCGTTCGCCCGCGAGTCTCTCTCGCAGTCTGCGGGCCGCTGGTTTCACTCGCTGCTCCCAGACGGGCTTGCCATACCGAATGACTAAGAACCCGCTCACCGCGACGACCGCGACCACGGCCGTGGTTGGCAGGCGGAAGTTGCTGGTGACGCGCGCCGTCTCGTCTGCGTCGTCCGCGCTCGACCACTCGTCAACCGGGTCGAGCAGGTCTGGGTGATCCTCGACGTCACTCGCTTCGATGTCGGCGGCAAGCGCTGCTGCCGTCTCGTCGCTCCAAGTCCGCGTCTCCCAGTGGCGGTTGTAGTGCGCGTATCCACCCGTTCCGCGCGAGTGAGACACCTCCTCGGCGTACCGCTCGCCCTTCTCGGTGAGCCCGTACGCGCCTGGCTCGCCGTGGAGGTACCCGTGCGTCCTCAGCAGACGGTTCATCTCCCGAGCTGACCGCCCGAACTCCTCGCCCAGCACCCGAGCCGACTTGCCCACCGCCCGACCCCCTCGATCACGACCACCGTACGTAGATCATCCTCAGCGGACTCTAGCGAGAGGCCGACGAGCGAGAGCCGCTATCACCAGGTCGCCGCACCGGCACACCGCGAGTGACCAAACCCCCGCACTCACGGCTCGCTAGACCTGCGTTGTGACGCTCCTGGCAGTGCACCTGCCGTACCCGACTTCAATACCGGCCGCGAGGCACCGATTAGCGCCCAAGACGCGCCCGAGTGGCAGCACTGACGCGGCGCTGACGCAGGAGGTCAGCCGACGTCGCCTTGCGTCGATGGCGAGGAAGCCGGCGCGTTCGCGAGCGAGTACCAGCGGCGAAAGTCCCCGTCGGCGAGCGCTACTAGCTCGGTCACCACAGACTGGAGCTCATCCATCGTCGTGGTGACCAGACGCCACTCAGCTACCGGACCGTCCGCGGTCCGATGATCGCGAGGAACCGATCGCAGCCGGTGCCCGAAGAGGATCCGTCCGCCCGGTTGAACCGGCCAGAGGCTGTGCACGAGGTCATTCCGATAGGTCACGCACCGTCGCACCCGGGCGAGGTACTCGCCGAAATCCACCCACGCGGTGATCTCGGCTCGGGCACGGTACTCGGCCCCTAGTTGGCTCAGGAGGGAGCCCAACCCCGGGGGTGGAGCAGCGTCGAAAGCCTGTCTGCGGAGAGACGCCAAGAGTGCAATGAGTCGGTCTTCGAGGAGCGCCGACAAAGTCGCGACACGACCCATCCCACCCCAGAACGCCTCAGAGTGCGGTCCGAAGAACATCGTCGGGACACCCCACTCGTCAACGATGGGCCCCGTGTCCCCCGTTCCGAGACGTTCCTTGCCGATTTTCATGGGGCCTCCGAACCGCTGTCCGCTTCCTGGGCGTCGATATCAGTGACGGGCAGCGCGGGAGTTGCTGACTCATCCGGGCGCCGCGCGGAACTTGCGCGGCGAACCGCCCGCGGCCTTCGGATCAGTGTCTGCGATTTCATGGTCGACGACAGATCAGCCGTCGCGAGCACGTCCGGCTGCGGCGCTTCAGGCTCGCTCTTTGGCTTCGCGCGGGCCGCCCGCCACGCTTCGTACTCGGCGCGTTCGGCTGCGTCCCGCGCATCGCCGTCGCGGGCGACGACGCTGAGGCGTCCCGCCGGGGTCTCACTCCATGACTTGACCGTGGAGCGGATGTCGCGCACCGCATCGGCGATGTCATGGAGTCCGTAGATCGTGGCTGTCGAGAATCCGTAGAAGATGTCGAAGTCCATCACGTACTGCTCGGTCAGCCGACGGGGCGGTCGCCCGAACCGCCGCGGCTTCCCGTCGCAACTCACTGTCACCGTGTAGGAGTGCGGGAGGTCCGAGTCGAACCTGTCCGGGAACGTGTCCGCGAAGATCGCGATCTCCTGACCCGGTGCGAGGTTCGGGATCCCGTCGCGCCAAAGCTTCGCTTCGCGGATCTCGGTCCTCTTCGGGTCGGTCGACTCCCACAGCGGGTCGAGAGTAAACTTCACGTTCCGGGCCATTGTGGCGCCCTCGTTGCGGATCACGATGTTCGCGACGATCCCGTGGCTCGGGCGCAGCATCACGGTCACGAACGGTCGGTTGCGGTCCTCCCGATCGAGGCGAGCAAGCCGCACCTGCCGGGCGGCGTACACGGCGGCGATCGCTGCCACGATCAAGGTCAGCACCGCAGCCGAAGCCTCTACGAGCGCAGCTGTGCGCTGCCAGTTCTCAGCCCATAGTTCGAGCGCATCCGCATCCACCACGAGCTCCTACTCGTCCCAGGGGTACTTCAGCTCTGGTGGCACAATCCGACGGCTCGCCGTGAGCAGCAGCGTGATGAGCGCCCCCATCCGCGCGAACAGGTAGTCGGCGGCGCCGTCCTCCGGCACAGGCGTGGTACGGGTCTCGTGGTGCCGGATCGAGTATTGGTTCCCGATGTCGGTCAGCGACTTCATCTCTGCCTGAACGGTGTCGCGCCAGCCGCCATCGAGATTACCCAGAAGCGCCTTCACGGACTGCCGCTTGTCGCCGCCGGGCAGGTCGATCGTCTTCAGCCGCTCGAAGGCATCCCAGAGCCGTTCGAGCGCTACGGCACGCTCACCCGGTCGATGCGACGTGTAGAGCGATCGGGCCTCGACGATCAGCTCGTCGAGACGCTCATCACCGGACGTCGGGTTCAAGCCAGCGAGCACGGTCTGAACCTCCGGCGTGCCACGCCGATGGATCTCGCCGTTGTCGCGGAGCTCGTAGGTCGTCCGTCCTCGCTGGAGGATGGTGTTGACCTCCGACCGGAACACTGCGCGGCCCTCGTCCTCCTTGAAGCCGAGCTCGTAGTGCCCGAAGAAGCTGTGGTACTGGCGGTCCACGGGTTCCGCGACCCGAGCGGCGGCGTACTCGACGAGGTCGAACACGACCTCGTCGGTCGCGTAGGCATCCGGGTGCAGGAGCGGCCATGGCGCCCCTGGGACGAGCGCCTGCAGGTTCGCCGACAGCGCGCCGAGATCTGTATCGCAGATCCCCTGGCCGTCCGGACAACGCTCCGGGAAGACCCTCGCAAACCAGTTCGCGGTGATCCTGGTGTCGAGCAGTCCCAGCAGCCCGCGCGAAGTCGCGACGGGCAGTGCGTCGTTGATCGCTGTCTGCGGACCGTTCACTCGGTCGCTGTAGAGGGTGTCGGCCACGAAGCCATCGTGCCAGGCAGTGACCATTACCGTTCCGGGAATGACCGAAAGTGGGACAGCCGCTCGGCTCGTCGGAGTGCTGGTCCGGGGCGCGCCGTCTTATCTGCCGGAACTCGTGTCCGCGACGCGACCTACTGGATGCTCTCGCCGGCGAAGTGTCGGACGGCTGCCGCGAACTCCGCGAGGTCCAGTCGCCGGTGTCCGCCCTGCAGTCCCTGTGGTGTGAACCCAAGGTCGGCCGGCGTGATGCCGTTGGCGCTGGCGACCCAGAGGCGTCCGCTCACCCAGTTGAGCCAGGGCCACCGGTCGGCGTCCTCCTGAGGTCGGTCCTCGGCAATGATGTCCGGTGCCCAGATAGCTTCGGCTGTGATCTCGACGATCGCGTCGCACACGTGCAGGTCCTTGGCATAGATCAAGACCAAGTCACCGGGTGCGAACGTCGGCTGCCCGCGCTTGCTACTGGCGATCCAGAGGTCGTCGCCCTCCCAGTCCGCTTCCTCGTCGCCGTAGACCGCCTTGGCCCACAGGTTCACGTGGCGGGCCTCGGCGAGCAGCTCAGCCGCGACCTGTGCGACCTCGGTCTCAACTCCCACGGGCGGTGACGACGGGACGATGACACCGGGGACCTCGCGCGCGCGGTCTTCCACATCGCGCAGCGCTGCCCCATTGACCTCGGCGGACTGGGCCCACCAGCCGTCGAACGCGACCTGTGCTGCTTTCGCCTGGTCGGCGTAGAGCACCACGGACATCTCGAGGTTCGGATTGGTGCCTGCGCCGAGGCCGGCGTGCGTCAGGTTCCCCGAACCCGCGATGCCACGGCCGCCAGCGAGGTAGACCTTCGCGTGCAGCGACCTGTGCGAGCGCACGGCAACGCCCGCGTCCATGAGTCTGCGCAGACCCTCCGGGCTGAGGTAGCCATTCGCGACCGCCGCCGGGTCCAGGTTCGTCAGCAGGGACCAGCGAGCAGCGCTGCCCTTTGCGCGGATCGCCAGCGCCGTCGCTACCGGCAGGCTTACAAACGGCGAAGCGAGCCGCACCTCGCCAGTCGCGCTCGTCACGAGCTCCAGCAGTGCGTCGTAGCCAGCCGTCAACACCGTGTCAGTCACGGACCGACCGTCCCGAGCCAGGGACCTGCCGCTCGACGCCCAAACGAGTTCGTAGCCCTCGTGAATGCCTCTTTACGCAAGTTCCTATGGTTCAACCTCGCCTGTGTGGCGCCAGGCCGGCGCGCCGTTCGGCATGGCGGCGCACTTGAAGCTTCGCGAGGCTTGAGCATTTTAGCGCACCCGACCGGACTCGATCCGGCGACGCAGTCGGATCCAGAAAATCTCTGGATCAGACTCGAACTCACTCACTTGGCTCTGCGTCATCACGATCGTGGTCACGGAACTGCGACCCCGAGACAGTGACTCAACATCCGCGAGAGCCTCATGACTCACCGCGTCAGGGCAGACGACGATTGCAATTGGAGTCACTTCCCGACCTGGCTGCGATCGCTCAAGGCGCTCCGCCAACCGCGCGGCGCGATCAGTAGCGTCACGAGCACGATTTCGCAAATTCTTTACATTCGGCGCATACTTGTACTCAAACACCAGGTCCGGGTACTGCTCCTTCGTAGAAACCGCCACGAAGTCAGCGACCTCGGAACGCCCCCGCCCTTCGGTGGCGACCAATACATCACTTCTGACGAGATAGAATGGCTGCAGCGCGCGTGAGAGCACGCCCGACAGCCGCGCCTCGACATCCTGATACTCCGCTAGAAGAACCTCTCGCCTCCGTCGAGCCTCGCGCTCGAGGTCGCCCGGCGCCAGACCATCCGTCGTTACGGGGTCTGCCGGATCATTCCTCGATTTGAAAGCCTCAGACGATCGTTCCGCCGACGTCGCGGGATCGGGCGAGCTCGTCGACTCAGCATCCTGGGTTCGCAGCAAGCCTGTCGTGGGCGACGCGATCTCATCCGCCTCTGCAGCCAGCTTTTCCACCCGGGCCTCATCGCTCGCTCGCTCGAGATCCTCAACGCGCTTCCGAGCTTCTGCGGCAGTTAGGTCGTCAGCCTGACGTTGCTGCGGCCGCCACTTCCAGAGGCCGTAGCCCACGCATGCCACCCCACACAGGACGAGCATGGCACAAAAGAACTGATACCAGTCGGTAACTGTGGCGAGCTGACCCTGCTGCTGCATTATCGTTTCGCGAGCGATCGGTGTGAGTTCTCGAAGATCTTTTCGAGGTATGGTTAGGACTGACGCTTCACGCAGCACTGCCCAATTTACCGCCCCCGCCGACCCGATGAGCACGAGCCCGATAGAGACGACGAACTTGTGAAGGTGGCCATACTCGACCTGCGGCATAACCTCCCCTGCTCTCACCCATCGGCAATATTTTGGTGGAACTACTGCCCGAGCTCGCGGGCGGCGAAACAGAGCCTATCCACCATGTGCGTCGCGGATCGTCGGATCGGCGCCGTGTCGGCGAGGAACGTGCGATGGCCCAACGCGCTGCCGCACCGGGCTTGAGAACCGGCCATCAGGCGCCGATTGACACCCCGAGACGTGCACCGAGCGGCAGCGCTGCCCGGAACTACTCCTGGGTCAGCCGATGTCGTCGTGCTCCGACGGCGAGGAGACCGGCTTGTTCGCGAGCGAGAACCAGCGACGAAAGTCGCTCTCAGTCAGCACCACCAGCTCGGTCACCACAAGCTGAAGCTCATCCATCGTCGTGGTGACGAGACGCCGCTCAGCCCCCCGTCCGTTCGGCGCCCGATGGTCACGAGGGAGCGCTCGCAGCTGGTGCCGAGCACGTCAAGCGGTGGCGTCCCGGCTGGCCGGTCGTTTCGACCCGCCACTGGCTACAACACGCTGTGCTGGCAACCACCTTCCCGGCACTGGGTCACTCTTAGATCACTCTCACCGCCCATGGGGGTCTCTGAGGCAGGATGCGCCCGAATGTGGCGTCTATGCAGGTCAGACCTGAATCGATGGCCTCGGGTGATCCCAGATGAGGAGCCCACCACTAATCCGCGGTTGTGGGTTCGATCCCCACGGGGCCCACCCACGGCGTGACCACCGACCACGACCTACAGGTCGTCCCCCGGCAACGGCACGCGCACCCGCAGGGCCCGTTCCCGCGTCTGCCGGGCCGCTGCCATGAGCGGCTGCACGGGCAGCCCGACCCGCACCCGAGCCGCGTCGTCCGGCCGCGCCGGGTCGTAGAGCGCCTGCGCGGGCACGGCGAACGCCTGCCGGGGCACGACGGTCCGCACCGTGTGCCGCACGCCGTGGGCGTCGTCGAAGTGCAGGGTGCCGAGCACGCGGCCCAGCTCGTCGGTGTCGTAGTCGGTGACCCGCGCCCACGCGGCGCGACGTCCCGCGAGCCGCGCGAGGGTGCCCACGCGACGCACGTGCCTCACCAGAGCGACGACGGTCGCGGCGACCGCGAGCGCGAGCAGCACCCCGGTGACGACCATCGGCACGCGCACGGCCCCGGCGGTGACCAGCCCCTCATCGACGGCGCCTCGCCACCCGACCAGCAGCGCCGACGTCGCGACGACCGCGGCGACCGCGGACGCGACCCACCGCACCACGCCGGCACCGAGCAGGGCCCCGAGCACGACCGCCAGGCCGCCGAGCGACGGCGCCGCCCCGGCGAAGTCGTTCGTCGCGCACGACCCGCCGCCGCAGTCCCACCGCACGAGGCTCGCCTCGTGCGCGCCGAGCCGCAGCATCCACCAGCCGAGCGTGAGCAGCGCGACCGCCGCGAGAGCCAGTGCGGCGCGGCGCTCGGGGCGCGGTGCGAGGGCTCGCGCGAGCGCGGCGTCCTCGGCGTCGAGGCCGGTGGGCTGCTGGCGGGGGTGCCCGGCGGACCGGGCGGGCGTGCTCGTCACACCCCCATCCTGCCAACCGCGCGCGACGTCGGGCGCACGCGGGCGCGCCCGGTCCCCCGCGCGCCGAGCGGGTGGCGCCCGCGCAGCCGCACGTCGCTCGGTCCCGTCCGGCGCACCTTCATCACCGGACGTACGCTCGCTCCCGGACCGCCCCGACCCTCGGGCCCGACGGCCCCGACCCCGCCCCTCCCCCGGAAGGCACCCGCATGTCCGCGCTGTTCTCCCCGCTGTCGATCCGTGGCACGACGTTCGCGCACCGCGTGTGGATGGCGCCGATGTGCCAGTACTCGGCGGCCGCCGACGGGCCGGACGCGGGTGCGCCGAACGCGTGGCACGTGCAGCACTACGGCTCGCGCGCGGTGGGCGGGGTCGCGCACGTGATCGTCGAGGCGACGGCCGTGACGGCGGACGGCCGCATCAGCCCGTTCGACCTGGGCCTGTGGGACGACGCGCAGGTCGCGGCGCACCGCACGGTGACCGACCTGGTGCACGCGCAGGGCGTGGTCGCGGGCGTGCAGCTCGCGCACGCGGGCCGCAAGGCCAGCACCGACGCGCCGTGGCGCGGCGGCAGCCCGCTCGCGGACGGTGCGGGCGGCTGGCCCGTCGTCGGGCCGAGCGCGGTGGCGTTCAGCGACACGCACCCGGCGCCGCACGCGCTGACGGTCGAGGAGATCGGGGACGTCGTGGCGGCCTTCGCGGACGCCGCACGCCGGGCGGTCGCCGCGGGGTACGACGTGGTCGAGGTGCACGCCGCTCACGGGTACCTGCTGCACCAGTTCTGCTCGCCGGACTCGAACGTGCGCGACGACGCGTACGGCGGCTCGTTCGAGAACCGCACGCGCCTGGTGCGCGAGGTCGTCACGGCGGTGCGCGCCGCGGTGCCGGACATGATGCCCGTGCTCGTACGGGTGTCCGCGACGGACTGGGTCGAGCCGGCCGGCTGGACGGGCGACGACACGGTGCGCCTCGCACGGGACCTCGCACCGCTGGGCGTCGACATGGTGCACGTGTCGTCGGGCGGCAACCTGCCGCACGTGCGCATCCCCACGGGCCCGGCGTACCAGGTGCCGCTCGCGGCGCGCGTGCGCGCCGAGGCGGGCGTGCCGACGGTCGCGGTGGGGCTCATCACGGACCCGCAGGACGCCGAGCGGGTCGTGGCCGACGGGTCCGCCGACGCGGTCGCGCTGGGTCGCCCGCTGCTCGCGGACCCGGCGTGGCCGCACCGCGCCGCCGCCGCCCTGGGCGCCGACCTCGCGCTCGCCCCGCAGTACGAGCGCGCCCGCTCCTTCCTTGCCTGAGCACGCGCCTGAGTCCTCGCCCGACCCGTGACGGGCCCCGGCTGCGGGCCACCCGCTGTCGCCGCCTACCCTGGCTCCGTGGCCTCGATCCTCGCCGTGTGCGTCGTGCACGCCCTCCGTCCTGACTCCGGCCCGGTGGGCGTCACCGCGATCGACAAGCGCCCGGTCGACGGCCCGGTGAAGGTGGGTCCGCTGGGGCTGTACGCGGACGTGCAGGCGGACCGCAAGCACCACGGCGGCGAGGCGCAGGCCGTGTACGCGTACGGGCAGGACGACGCCGACCACTGGGCGGCCGCGCTGGGCCGCGACCTGCCTGCGGGCTGGTTCGGCGAGAACCTGCGCGTCGCGGGGCTCGACCCGAACGCGGCGCGCGTCGGCGAGCGGTGGCACGTCGGCGACCGCGTCGTGCTCGAGGTGACGGGACCGCGGACGCCGTGCTCGACGTTCGCGCGCTGGGTCGGCGGCGACGACGAGCGCGGCTGGGTCAAGCGGTTCGCGCAGGAGCGCCGCGTGGGCGCGTACCTGCGGGTGGTGCAGCGGGGGCAGGTGCGCGCGGGCGACGCGGTGGTCGTCGAGCCCGGCCCCGCCGACGCGCCGACCGTGCGGGACCTCCTGCACGTCTGACGGCCTGCCCGCGTCACCCGTCCACGGTCGCCCACCCCGCGGACCGTGCGCGCATCCGCGCGCGCCGTCTCACGCCTCGACCGGTGACGCCTCCGCCACCCACCCGTCCGCGCCGACACTCCGTGCGACACACCGCCGTTCCCACCCTCCCGTGCGGGTGAAACGTTCCGGATGTCCTGGTACGCCCCCGCCGAATGGTTGAATCTTCTCTCATCGCCGTGCGTACCGAGCGCACGTCTCCCCCGGTGGAGAGGCCGGCGGCACGCCCGCCGGCGAGCGCAGCAGCCGACGACGCCCGCCCCTCGCGTCGCGCGCCCGCGCGGCCCCCGGGGCCGGGCCGGACGACGTGGGGACGAGGACGCATGAGCGACACGACGCAGGCCACGCAGCGACCCGTGCGCGCGTGGCAGGGCCTGGAGATCCCCGCCCCGGGCGCGTACGAGCTCGACGAGGCGCACAAGCGCGTCGGGTTCGTCGCGCAGCACATGATGGTCAGCCCGGTGCGCGGCGAGTTCGCGCGCGCGGCGGCCACCGTCGTGGTCGGCGACGACCCGCTCACGTCGTCGGTGCGCGCGATCATCGCGACCGAGAGCCTGACCACGCACCACGACGACCGCGACGCGCACCTCAAGGGCGAGGACTTCCTCGACGTCACGCGCTTCCCCACGATCGAGTTCCGCAGCACGGGCGTCACGTGGCAGGGCCAGCAGGACGCGATCCTGCAGTGGGCGCGGCTGCGCAACCGCAACGCCGACCGGCAGCGCGTCTCGGCCGACACGATCGAGCGGGCCGACCGGCACCGCTCGCGGTTCGACGTCACGGGCGACCTGCGGATCCGCGACGTGATGCGCCCCGTGACGCTGCGCATGGACTTCGGCGGGGCGCGGCGCGACCCGTACGGGCGCGACATCTTCGGGTTCCACGCGACCACGGAGATCGACCGCGAGGACTTCGGCCTCGTGTGGAACGTCGCGCTCGAGACGGGCGGCTGGCTCGTGGGCCGCACGGTCCGCATCGAGATCGCGGGCGAGGCGATCCGCCAGACCACCTGACGCCGGCGCGAGCCGGGACGCCGCGCCGCCCACGAGCCCCCCGCTCAGCTCGACCCGTCCGCCTTCGCCGGCGGGCACTCGCCCCCGGGCTCGGTGACGAGCTCGAAGTGCCACATCTCGTTGGCGTACGTCGTGCACAGGCCGTAGCGCGTGCCGTGCTGGGCGAGCCAGCTGTCGGCGTCGGTGTAACCGATGTCCACGGCGTCGCCCGTGACGTGGCGCGACAGCTCGGGCGTGCTGACCCACTTGCGGGCCTCCTCGAGGCTGCCGCGGGTCCGCACCGCCTCGTCCAGCAGGTGCTGCTGGTAGTGCGCGCTGCGCCAGCCCGACGTCACGACCATCTCGACGCCGCGCGCCCCGGCGTCGGTCGTCGCCTGCTCGACCGCGGCGCGCAGCGCGGGGTCGAGGTTCGCGATCGCGGGCAGGTGCGTGTCGAAGATCGTCACGCCGTCGCCGCGGTCGATGACGCCGTCCTCGACGCCGGGCTCCCGGTCGGGGTCGAGGTCGAGGTCGGGCTGCGGTGCGTCCCCCGCGGCGGACGGCACGCCGCCTCCAGGGGCTCCCGACGCGGCCGAGCCCAGCAGGCCCGCGCCCGTGAGGGCCCACGTGACCGCCACGACCACGACGACCACGGTCCCGACGAGCACGAGCGCGCGACGCCGACGAGTGGGGTTGTGCATGCGTTCCTCTCCGCACCGCCCTGGTCCGGGGGTGCGCACCGACTCCACCAGCGAGGACGTTGCGCGGGCGTGACGCGCGCAGCTCACGTTTCCGCAACACGGCCCGGCCTACGCTCGAGGTCCGGACGACGACCACGAGGGGGACGCGATGCGGGTGCTGGTCGTCGAGGACGAGCCGTTCCTCGCCGAGGCGCTGCAGGCGGGGCTGCGGCTCGAGGCGATCGCGGCGGACGTCGCGCTCGACGGCGACGACGCGCTCGAGCGGATCGCGGTGAACGACTACGACGTCGTGGTCCTGGACCGCGACCTGCCCGGCACGCACGGCGACGACGTGTGCCGCGTCGTGGCGCGCGACCACCCCGGCACGCGCGTGCTCATGCTCACGGCGGCCACCCGCCTGCAGGACAAGGTCGGCGGCTTCCGGCTGGGCGCCGACGACTACCTGACCAAGCCGTTCGAGCTCGCCGAGCTCGTGGTGCGGCTGCACGCGCTGTCGCGTCGGCCCGTGGCCGCGGCGCCGCCCGTGCTCGAGCACGCGGACCTGCGGCTCGACCCGTTCCGCCGCGAGGTGTACCGCGCGGGCCGGTACGTGCGGCTCACGCGCAAGCAGTTCGCGGTCCTGCACCTGCTCATGCAGGCCGACGGGGGCGTGGTCAGCGCCGAGACGTTGCTGGAGAAGGCGTGGGACGAGCACGCCGACCCCCTGACGACGGCGCCGCGCGTGACCGTCTCGACGCTGCGCAAGGCCCTGGGCGAGCCCGACCTCATCACGACCGTGCCCGGCGCCGGGTACCGCCTGGGCGGGGCGGACGCGTGACCGGCGCGCCCCCGCCCGTGCGCGTCAGCGCGCGGCTGCGGCTCGCGCTGAGCTACGCGCTGTTCCTCGTCGCGGCGGGCGCGATCCTGCTGCTCGGCGTGTACGTCGTGCTGCGCTACGTGCCGGACTACCCGCTCACGGCCGCGAACCCGCGCGACTCGGGCGGCACGGTGGTCGCGACCCGCGGCGAGATCCTGCAGGCCGTCGTCGGCGTGTCGGGCTTCGCGCTGGCAGCGCTCGCGATCGTCGGGATGGTGGGCGGCTGGCTGCTCGCGGGGTGGGTGCTGCGACCGCTGCAGCGCATCACCGAGGCCGTCCGCGTCGCCGCCGGCGACCGCGGCCACCGGGTCGCGCTGGGCGGCCGCAACGACGAGTTCCGGCAGGTCGCCGACGCGGTCGACCACATGCTCGACGAGCTGCACGCGGCCTACGAGGTGCAGGAGCGCTTCGCGGCGAACGCGTCGCACGAGCTGCGCACGCCGCTGGCCGTGACGGCGACGATGTTGGAGGTCGCCGCACGCGACCCCGAGGGCCAGGACTACCCGGTGCTGGTCGAGCGGCTGCGCGTGACGAACGCGCGCGCGATCACGCTCACCGAGGCGCTGCTGCGGCTCGCGGACGCGCAGGCCGTGGGCGCGGGTGCCGACGTCGTGGACCTCGCCGCGCTGGTCCGCGCGTCGCTCGCGGAGAACGCCGACGAGGCCGCGCGGCGCGGCGTCGCGGTGACGACGGCGCTCGCGCCGGCGCGGGTGGTGGGCGACCCGAGCCTGCTGGCGCAGCTCGTGACCAACCTCGTCCAGAACGCGCTGCGGCACAGCGGGACCGACGGGCGCGCGCACCTGACGACGACGACCGACCCGACCGACCGCACCGCCGTGCTCGCCGTCGGGACGACCGGCGCGGTGTTCACCCCCGAGGCCGCGGCGCGCCTCGTCGAGCCGTTCCTGCGCGGCGCGGGGCGTCTGGCGCGCGGCGCGGGCGGCCACGGGCTCGGGCTGGCGCTCGTGGACCGCATCGTCACGACGCACGACGGCACTCTCGACATCACGCCGCGCGCGGCCGGCGGGCTCGACGTCCGGGTCGCGCTCCCCGCCGCGCGGCCCTGAGTCGCGGAGGGGCGGCACGGAGGGACGCCGCGACGTGTCTCACCGACCCCGCCCGGCCCGTCGCGTCAGCCGCGCACGTCCACGACGTCGGCACCCGTCAGCGTCCCCGACAGCCCGCGCCGCCCGCGCGTGAACGGCACCGCGAGCACGGCGGCGACCACGAGCAGCGTCGCGAGCAGCCCGGCGAGCGAGCCGACGGGCCCGGGGACGCCGGGCACGTCGGCGAGCCCGTCGAGCACCCACCACGCCCCGCCGACGACGCCGGCGCGCGCGACCCGCTGCGCGACGCCGCCGACGCGCCCCGACCACCGTGGTCCCAGCCACACGACGCGCTGCCCCCACGACGCGCCGTCGCCCACGAACGGCGGCACCACGAACACCACGACCCACGGCACGGCGAGCCCGAGCACGGCCTCGACCCCGGGGTGCGTCCCGGGCTCCTGCCCGACGACGGCCTCGCCGACGCGCCACAGCGTCAGCAGCACCGTGGCCAGCGTCGTGGCGAGCGCCCAGTCGAGCAGCATGCCCGTCCAGCGCCGCCACACCGTGACGGGCCGGGGCTCGCGGCGCGCGGCCTCGAGCGCCTGCGCGCTGGGCACGACACGCAGCACGAGCGGCGCGACGAGCGCGCCGAGCAGCGCGCCGAGGGTGTTCATGAGCACGTCGTCGACGTCCGCGACGCGGTACGAGCACGGGATGATCCCGAAGATCCCCGTGTACTGCGTGGTCTCGATCAGCACCGACGCCGCGAGCCCGCTGAGGGTCGCGACGAGCACGCCGCGGCGCAGCAGCGCGCGCACGGCCACTCCCCACGGCACGAACAGCACGACGTTGAGCACGACCTGCAGCACCGCGGCCGACAGCAGCGTCGCGCGCACGCCGAGGCCGGCGGTGTCGGTGCGGATGTCGGCGAGGAACCCGAGGGGTCGCAGGTTGTGTCCCGCCGCGTGCTGCGCGCACCACTGCGCGAGGTCGCCCGTGGGCAGCGGCAGCAGCGTGTACGCGGCGAGCCCGACGGCGTACGTCGTGACCGCGGCGACCAGCAGCACGCGCCGCCCGGACAGCCGCCCGTAGCGGCGGTACTGCCACGCGACGACGGGCAGGAAGATCGCCGCGAACAGCAGCGTCCCGCCGATGACCCCCACGTACGCCGGCCACGTCCACGCCTCGCGCACGCGGTCCTCCGTCCCGTCCGGCGGCTACGCGCCGAGCGCGACCGCGATGAGCAGCATCGTCACGAGGAACCCCGTGAGCAGGTTGAGCCACAGGAAGGTACGCCAGCCCGCGTTGGCCCGCTCGCACGTCTCGTCGGTCACCCGCCGGAACCGCCACGTGCTCACGGCGTACGGCAGCGGCAGCAGCGCGGCGAGCACGCCGGGCCACGGCAGCGCGAGCAGCAGCAGCGCCGCGAGGACGTACGCGCCGGTCGCGGCGAGCACCGTGGGGCGCGCACCGAGCACGGTCGCGACCGACCCGATGCCGCCCGCGCGGTCGGCCTGCACGTCCTGCACGGCGCCGAACGCGTGCGAGGCCATGCCCCACAGCAGGAACGCGACGAGCACGGGCCACGTGGTGCGCGCCGTCAGGTCGGCGCCGGCGAGCACCAGCGCGTACAGCAGCGGCCCCACGAAGTGCACGGACGACGACAGCGAGTCCAGGACGGGCCGCTCCTTGAACCGCAGCCGCGGCGCCGAGTACGCGACGACGTCGAGCAGCACGACGAGCAGCACGACGCCCGCGAGCGGCGACCCGAGCGCGAGCAGCCACACCACGAACGGCACGGTCGTCAGCAGGCAGGCCCACAGGATCCGGCGGTGCACGGCACGCGCCCGCTCGGGTGCGACCAGACCGCCCTCGATGCCACCCTTGCGGGGGTTGGCCAGGTCCGACGCGTAGTCGAACACGTCGTTGATCCCGTACATCAACAGGTTGTACGGGATCAGGAAGAACAGCGTCCCGACGACGAGCCGGACGTCGACCAGTCCGTCGGTGACCATGAGCCACCCGGCGGCGAACGGGTAGGCGGTGTTCACCCAGGAGAACGGCCGCGAGGCCGCGAGCACCTCGCGCATCAGCCGGCGACCTCGTCGTCACGCCCCGCGGGCGGTGGAACGGCGGGCGTCGTCGTGGCCGGCGCCGTCGTGGCGCCACGGGCGCGCGACGACGTGCGCGGCGAGCGCCCGAGCAGCACCCACAGCACGGGCACGAACACCGCGGCCGCGATCGCGTACGCGAAGTCCTCGAGCGGCGCGCCCCACACGTACACGCCGAGGATCTTGTCGGTCGCGTACTCGTACAGGCCGACGTCGATCATGATCGTGTCGAACACCATCGTCAGCAGGCACACGTGCACGCTCGCCCACAGCAGCGGCCACCCGCGCATCCGCCGCAGCACGGGCCACGACACGGCCGTGAGCGCCACGAGCACCAGCACGTTCATGACGATGTTGGTCACGCGGCGCCTCCCACGTCGTCGGGACGCCTGGAGCGGCCCGCGTCGTCGGCCTCCGCGAGCGCGCGCCGCCCGGCCGCCCGCTGCGCGGCCGACACGTCGAACCACCGCCACAGCAGCAGGCCCACGTAGCACAGCAGCGTGAGGAAGAACGCCTCCTCGAGCGGGAGCTCGGGCGCGAGCAGCACGCCGGTCATGTGCGGCGAGTCCCCGCGCGCGAAGATGCCGAGCGCGAGCCCCGCGAGGTCCCACAGCAGGAACCCGACCACGCCCAGCCCGACGGTCCACGCCGAGCGCCGGGCGTCGTACCAGAACGCGAGCCGGAACCGCCGGTCGAGCAGCGCGAGCCCGCCCAGCGAGACCGCGAGCGCGCCGAGGTAGGCGAACCCGATCACGCGCGCACCCCGCCCCGGCGGACGTCGTCACGGCCCGCGGCGACGCGCGACCAGAGGCCGCGCGGCAGGCCCGCACCCAGGTAGCCGGGGCGCAGCGGTGCGGGCAGCGGGCGGCCGGACGTCTCGCCCAGCAGTCGCTTGGCGACGAGCTCGGCGCCGATGAGCACCATCGGCAGCCCGACGCCGGGCACGGTGCCGCCGCCGACGTGCAGCACGTTCGGCACGCGGTGCGACGCGACGCCGGGCCGGAACATCGCCGACTGGCGCAGCGTGTGCTCCATGCCGAGCGCGGTGCCGCGCCACGCGGACATGTCGCGCGCGAAGTCCGCGGGCCCGACGACCCGGCGCAGCACGGTGCGCTCGCGCAGGTCACGGATCCCCGCCCACGACGCGAGCTGGTCGAGGTACCGGTCGGCGTGCGCGTCGAGCTCGCCGGGACGCGTGCCGATCGCCGGGTCGGCGGGGAACGGCACGAGCACGAAGAGGTTCTCGTGGCCCGCGGGGGCGGCGGTCGGGTCGGACGCGGTCGTGCGCGACACGTACAGCGACGCGACGTCGGGCACGTGCAGCCCCGACGGCGGCGTCGAGCGCCCCGGCCCGAGGATCGCGTCGAAGTTGCCCGGCCAGTCGCGCGTGAAGAACAGCGAGTGGTGCGCGAGCTCGGGCAGCTCGCCGCGCACGCCCGCCATGACGAGCAGCGCCGAGATCCCGGGGCCGCGGCGGTCCCACACGTCGGCGGGCAGGTCGGCGTGGGCGGGGTCGAGCAGCGCGGTCTCGGTGTGGTGCCGGTCGGCCGCGGACACGACGACGTCGGCCGCCAGCCGGGTGCCGTCGGCCAGCAGCACGGCGCGCGCGGTGCCCCGGCGGCGCGGCTCGCGCGGCGTGCGGGGCGCGTCCTCGACCTCGATGCCGACGACGTCGGCACCCGTGCGCACGACGACGCCCTCCTCGACCGCGACCTTCTCGAGCGCCTCGACGAGCGTGTACATGCCGCCGCGCGGGTAGTAGACGCCCTCGCCGAGGTCGAGGTGGCTCATGAGGGAGTACAGCGCGGGGACCCGGTAGGGCGAGGACCCGAGGAAGACGGCGTGGTAGCCGAGCACCTGCCGCAGCACGGGGTGCTCGACCGTGCGCGCGATCCGGGCGGCGAGCGGCTCGGTCAGCAGGCGCGCGAGCGTGCCCGTGCGGCGCAGCACGACGGTGGACAGCGCGCGGTCGGGACGCTCGAAGGTCGTGTACAGGAAGTGGTCGAGCGCGGTGCGGTAGGCCTCTCCCGCGTCGTCGACGTAGCGTCGGATCGCGGCGCCCGCACCCGGCTCGAGCGCGTCGAACGTCGCGGCGTTCGCCTCGGGGTCCGCGACCACCTCGAACGGGTCGACGCCCTGCCCGGGCTCGGGGAACAGCCGGTACGCGGGGTCGAGCCGCTGCAGCTCGACGTGGTCCGCGAGGTCGCGGCCGAGCAGCGCGAACGTGTGCTCGAACACCTCGGGCATGAACCACCAGGACGGCCCGGTGTCGAACCGGAACCCGTCCTGCTCCCACGTGCCGGCGCGGCCGCCGAGCCGGTCGTGGCGCTCCAGCAGCGTGACCTGCGCGCCGCCCCGGGCCAGCAGCGCGGCGGTCGCGAGTCCGCCGACGCCCCCGCCGACCACGACGACGTGCACGGGCGCGTGCGC
Organism: Cellulomonas sp. FA1; assembly: GCF_000986825.1. Classification (NCBI taxonomy): domain Bacteria; kingdom Bacillati; phylum Actinomycetota; class Actinomycetes; order Micrococcales; family Cellulomonadaceae; genus Cellulomonas; species Cellulomonas sp. FA1. Next base: position 2,086,489 of record NZ_LBMY01000001.1, read on the forward strand.
GCTCACCGGGCCACCGCCCGTCGCACGCGCCGCACGGGGCCCGCCTGCCGCACGCGGTCGCCCGCCTCGTCGGCCAGCACTCCCCCGACGGCCCGCGCGACGACGAGCGCCTTGACCGGGCCGGGCACGCGCACGCGCCGCTCGCGCAGCACCTCGACCGGCGTGGCGGCGAGGTCGGCCAGCAGCCGGTCGTACAGGCCGGTGGTCGCGGCCACGGCGCACCGGGCGCGGGTCGGCAGCAGCGGCAGCGCGGCGCGCGCACGCGCGAGGTCCCCCGCGATCTCGTCGAGCACGGCCCGCACGTCGTCCTCCGTCAGGTGCGCCGGGTCGACGCCCGGCAGGTAGGCGCGGCCCAGGTCGCCGGAGTCGGCGGCGAGGTCCCGCAGGAAGTTGATCTTCTGGAACGCGGCGCCGAGCGCGCGCGCACCGGCCACCGCCTCGGGCGCGGGGTCGACGCGCGGGTCGCCGGGGCGGCGCTCCGCGTCGAGGAACACGCGCAGGCACATGACGCCGACCACCTCGGCGGACCCGTAGACGTACCGCTCGTAGCTCTCGCGGTCGTGCGTGCGGACCGTGAGGTCGGCGCGCATCGACGCGAAGAACGGGTCGATCTCGGCGTGGCCGATGCCGGTGCGGCGCGCGGTGCGCGCGAACGCGTGCACGACGACGTTCGTCGAGTAGCCGGTGCGCAGCGCGCGGGCGACCTGCTCCTCGAGCTCGTCGAGCTCGGCGCCGGCGTCGGGGCCGCGGTAGGTGTCGACGACCTCGTCCGCGAGGCGCACGAGCGCGTAGACCGCCTCGATGTCGCGCCGCGCGCGGCCGCCGAGCAGCCGCGTGCCCAGCCCGAAGGATGTGGAGTAGGCGCGCAGCACCACGGCGCTCGCCCGTGTCGCGGTCGTGTCGTACAGGACCTGGCCGGTGGGGGCCGTGCGCATGTCGTGCGTCCTCGTCTCGGGGCGGGTCGTGCGGGTGGTGCGGTCCTGCTGCGGCGGGCCGGTCGGCTCGGCGGCCGGGCTCAGCGCTCGCGCCCGGCCAGGTCGTCGACCACGCCGTGCAGGTACGTGGCCAGCGGTTCCGGCAGGGTCGTGGCGAGCGTACGCGCGATGTCGGCGTGGCGGGCGGCCGACGTGCGGACGGCCTCGACGGCACCGGTCGCGTGCAGCACGTCGCGCACCGCGTCGGCGCCGTCGTCGTCGAGGTCCGGGCGTCCGACGTGCGCGTCGAGCACCGCGGTCTGGGCGGTGTCGGCGCGCCGGTACGCGATCCGCAGGAGCTCGGTGCGCTTGCCCTCGCGCAGGTCGGAGAGCACGGACTTGCCGGTGACCTCCGGGTCGCCGACCGCGCCGAGCTCGTCGTCGACGAGCTGGTAGGCGACGCCGAGCGCGGTGCCGACGTCGGCGAGCACGGCCCGCGCACCGGGCGCGGCGCCGGCCAGCACGGCGCCGGACTCGAGCGGCACGCGGAACGAGTACACCGCGGTCTTGAGCTCGGCGACGAGCAGCGCGTCGACGTCGGCGGGTGCCGCGAGCGCGCCGCGCACGTCGAGGAGCTCGCCGCCGACGGTCGTGCCGACGCCGTCGGCCAGCAGGCGCAGCAGCTCGGGCAGGGCGCCGGGCGCGGCGGGTGCGGCACCCGCGAGCAGGCCGAACGCGTGCGCGAGCGCGGCGTCCCCGGCGAGCAGCGCACCGGCCACGGCCTGCTGACCGGCCGCGGCGGGGCCGTGGCCCTGCGCCGCGACGCGTGCGCGCGTGCGCCCGGCGACGTTCGCGCGGCCGCGGCGCACCTCGTCGTGGTCGAGCAGGTCGTCGTGCACGAGCATCGCGGTGTGCAGCAGCTCGTGCGCGGCCGCGAGGTGCGCGGCGGCGCCGAGGTCGGTGCCGCCGAGTCCGAGGTAGGCGGCGGCCGCGAGCCGGGGGCGCATGAGCTTGCCGCCGAGCACGGCGTCGAGGTCGCCCCAGAGCTCGCCGCACGCGGGGTCCTCGGCGGCGGCGCGCGTGCGCTGGGACGCGAGGACGTCGCGCAGCAGGTGCTCGGCCGCGACGGTCACGTGCTCGACGCCGTGGGCGAGGAGCGCACCGTGCGCTCCCCCCTGGGCAGCGGCGTCGTCGTCGGGGAGGATCGGGTGACCGGCGCTGCACCGGTGGACGTCGCCCTGGCTCACGTGCTCCCCTCCCTGCCGTCCCGCCTGCGGAATCCTCAGCGTACTGAGCATCTTCCGCGCCGCCACCGGAAGCGCGGGTGGATCCCGCCCCTCGACGCCGATGTCGGAAGTTGTTCGAATCTGTTGCCTTGTGTTCGATCACGTCGCTATGCTCGCCGCATGACATGGCTGGTGACAGGTGGGGCCGGGTACATCGGGGCGCACGTGGTGCGCGCGTTCCAGGACGCGGCGAGCGGCACGGGGGACGCCACACTGGCCCCCGTCGTGCTCGACGACCTCTCGAGCGGGCACGCCGAGTTCGTGCCCGCGGGCGTGCCGCTCGTGCGCGCGTCCGTCGTCGACACCGCGGCCGTGCGCGCGGCGCTCGTCGAGCACGCCGTCACGGGCGTCGTGCACCTCGCAGGCTTCAAGTACGCGGGCGTCTCCGTGCAGCGACCGCTGCACACGTACGAGCAGAACGTCACCGGCACCGCGCACCTGCTGGCCGCGATGGCCGACGCGGGCGTCGGGCAGATCGTGTTCTCGTCGTCGGCGGCGGTCTACGGCACGCCCGACGTCGACGTCGTCACCGAGACGACCGCCACCGCCCCCGAGTCCCCCTACGGCGAGTCCAAGCTGATCGGCGAGTGGCTGCTGCGCGACCAGGGCGTCGCCACCGGGCTGCGCCACACCTCGCTGCGGTACTTCAACGTCGTCGGCTCGGGCTCCCCCGACCTCTACGACTCGTCCCCGCACAACCTCTTCCCGCTCGTGCTCGACGCGATCACCGCCGGCCGCACGCCCCGCGTCAACGGCGACGACTACCCGACGCCCGACGGCACGTGCGTGCGCGACTACGTGCACGTCGCCGACCTCGCCGTCTCGCACGTCGCGGCCGCCCGTGCGCTCGCCGCCGACCGGCCGCTCGAGCGCGTCTACAACCTCGGCTCGGGCGACGGCCTGTCGGTCGCCCAGATCATGACGACCGTCGCGCGGGTCACCGGCGTCGACTTCACGCCCGAGGTCGGGCCGCGCCGGCCCGGCGACCCCGCGCGCATCGTCGCGTCGGGCGAGGCGGCGGCGCGCGACCTCGACTGGGTCATGCGCCACACGCCCGAGCAGATGGTCGCGAGCGCCTGGGACGCGCACCGCCGCGCCCGGGGCTGAGCGGCCCCGACACCCCGGTCAGCGCGGCGCGGGCTCGAGCGCCTGCAGGCGCGGCAGCTCGGCCGCGAGCCGCTCGAGCTCGCGCTCGTCGCCCGCGTAGACGCCCGACGGCCGCGGCCAGTGCAGCACGACGTCGCCGAACCCGAGGGCCGCCGCACGCTCGACGCCCTCGACCGCGAGCGCGGCCGACGTCAACGAGAACCGCGGCGCGCCGTCGAGGCTCAGCCAGCGACCCACGGGGCGCCCGTCCGCGACCTCGTCGAACGCGTCGACCATGCGCGCGAGGCCGCCCCACCAGGACTCCTGCGCGGCCGCCTCGTCGACACCGTCCCCGACGCCCGTGCCCGGCCCGTACGTCGCCCAGCCCTGCCCGTACCGGGCCGCGAGCCCCATGGTCCGCGGGCCGTTGGCGGCGACGACGAACGGTGTGCGCGGCCGCGCGATCGTGCCCGGCACCATGCGCGCCGCGTGCGCCTCGTAGAACGCGCCGACGTGCTCGGTCACGGGCTGCGTGAGGAGCGCGTCGAGGACCTCGAGGAACTCGGCGAAGCGGCGCGTGCGCTCGCCGCGGGTCGGCGCAGGGCCGAGCACGCCGGCGTCCCAGCCCTCGCCGCCCGCGCCGACGCCCAGCACGAACCTCCCGCCCGACACGTCGTCGAGCCCCATGACGTCCTTGGCGAAGGGCACGGGGTGGCGGAAGTTCGGCGACGCGACCCACGTGCCGAGCCCGATCCGCTCGGTGACGGCCGCGGCCGCGGCGAGCAGCGGGACCGTCGCGAACCACGGCTCGTCGGCGAGGTCGCGCCACGCGAGGTGGTCGTACGTCCACGCGTGGTCGAAGCCCATCTGCTCGACGCGCTGCCAGCGCTCGCGCTGCACGGACCACCGCTCCTGCGGCAGCAGGACCACCCCGACTCGCACCATGCGGCCACGCTAGCCGGGCCGCAGCACGCGCCGTGGCGTCACGGTCACCGGCCCCGGCATGACAGCCGCCCGTGACAGACGTCGTCACGCGCCCGTAGGCTCGGGCGCATGGACCTCGAGGTCCGGCACCTGCGCACCGTCGCCACGGTCGCCTCCCTCGGCAGCATCACGAAGGCCGCCGCGGCGCTCGGGATCGCGCAGCCGGCACTGAGCGCTCAGCTCTCCCGCATCGACCGCGCGCTCGGCGGACCCGTCTTCGTGCGGGACCACCGCGGCGTGCGCCCGACCCCCCTCGGCATGCTCGTGCTCGACCGCGCGAGCACGCTGCTGCCGGCGGTCGACGCGCTCCTGCAGGACGCACGGCGCGTCGCGTCGGGCGACCCGGCGCCGACGCTGCGCGTGACGTCCGCGGGCTCGGCGCTCGCGGGCCGGTTCGTCGCGCGGCTCGCGCGCGGGGGTGCGACGCCGCCGACGCTGCGCGCGGCAGGAGAGTGCTGCCGCGCCGCCGACGAGCTCTCCGCCGGCGCGCACGACGTGGTGCTGGCCGGGATGTGCGGGGACGCGCTGCCGCCGGGGACGCCCGGCGTGCACTGGCGGCTGGTCGGGACGGACGCGGTGCACGTGCTCGTGCGCGACGACCACGCGTGCGGCGACGAGGCGGACCTCGCCGAGCTCGCGGGCGAGCGCTGGGTCAAGGGCGCCGGTGACAGCTGCTTCGCGGCGTGCTTCCTGCGGGCGTGCGCACGGGCGGGCTTCGCGCCGCCGACGCCGAGCGAGTGCGACCGTGCGACGGGTCTCGAGCTCGTGCGCGCCGGGGCCGCGGTGGCCCTCGCGCAGCCCTTCGGCGCCCTGCCGCCGGGGGTCCGCCCGGTCGCGCTGCGGGGCGCGCCGTTGACGTGGTCGACGTGGCTGGGCGTGCACGACGACGCCCCCGAGGGTCTGCGCACGCGTCTGCTGGCGGCGGCACGGGACGCCCGTCGCGACGAGCTGGCGGGCCTCGCCGCGCGTCGTCGCGACGGCTCCGAGACGGCTGCCGGGCGCGACGCACGCCCGGCGGTATGACCCAAGAGTGATGTCTGCCTCGACGGGAGTCACTGCTTAGTGTGACTGTCACGGTCACCACCGACTCGAGAGGCAGCCCCATGAGCACACCCGCACGCACCCGCCGCGCCGCGGCGGTCGGCGCCGCCGCGCTGGCACTCCTCCTCGCCCCGCTGGTCGCCCCCGCGACGGCCGCGCCGCAACCGGCCGCGGCCCCCTCCGCCGACCTGCCCGCGGGCATGGTCGACGCGCTCGAGCGGGACCTCGGCGTCCCGCGGGCCGAGGCGTCGCAGCGCCTGTCGTTCCAGGCCGACGCCGCCACCAAGGTCCGCACGCTCACGCAGGCGCTCGGCACGTCGTACGCCGGCTCGTGGGTCGACCCCGCCGCCGGCACCGTGCACGTCGCCACGACCACGCCCGACAAGGTGCGCGGCCCCATGGCGTCCGGCGTCACCACCGTCGCCGTGGACCGCACGCTCGCCGACCTCGAGGGGCTCGGCGCACGCCTCGACGCCGCCGGACTGCCCGCCGACGTCGCGACCTGGTACGTCGACGTCACCACCAACAAGGTCGTCGTCGAGGCCGTGGGCGCGTCCACCGACGCGGCGGCCGGGCTCGTCGCCGCGGCGGGCGTCCCCGCCGACGCCGTCACCCTCACCACCTCGCCCGACGCGCCGTCGACGTTCGCCGACGTCATCGGCGGCAACGCGTACTACATCAACCAGACGTCGCGCTGCTCGGTCGGGTTCGCCGTGCAGGGCGGGTTCGTCACCGCGGGGCACTGCGGACGCACGGGCGCGACGACCACGTCGCCCAGCGGCACGTTCCGCGGCTCGTCGTTCCCGGGCAACGACTACGCGTGGGTCCAGGTCGGGTCGGGCGACACCCCCCGCGGCCTGGTCAACAACTACGCGGGCGGCACCGTGCGGGTCACCGGGTCGCAGCAGGCCGCGGTCGGCGCGTACGTCTGCCGGTCGGGCAGCACGACGGGCTGGCGCTGCGGCACCGTGCAGGCCTACAACGCGTCGGTCCGCTACGCCGAGGGCACCGTCTCGGGCCTCATCCGCACCAACGTCTGCGCCGAGCGCGGCGACTCGGGCGGCTCGCTCGTCGCGGGCACGCAGGCCCAGGGCGTCACGTCGGGCGGGTCGGGCAGCTGCAGCACCGGCGGGACGACGTATTTCCAGCCGGTCAACGAGATCCTCCAGGCGTACGGCCTGCGGCTGCTCACCAGCTGACGGACGCGTGCGGGCGGGGGCGGTCGTGGAGGGCGACCGCCCCCGCCCCCTCACGTGCGGCGCGGCTCAGCCCCAGCCGAGCGCGTGCAGCCGGTCGTCGTCGATCCCGAAGTGGTGCGCGACCTCGTGCACCACCGTGATCGCGACCTCCTCGACGACCTCGTCACGGTCCTCGCAGATCGCGAGCGTCGGGTTGCGGTAGACGAAGATCCGGTCCGGCAGCGACCCCGCGGCCCAGAACTCGCCGCGCTCGGTGAGCGGGGTGCCCTCGTACAGACCGAGCAGGTCGGGGTCGTCGGCGGGGGCGTCGTCCTCGACGAGCACGACGACGTTGTCCATCATCGCGGCGAGCTCCTCCGGGATCTCGTCCAGCGCGTCGCGCACCGCGTCCTCGAACTCCTCGCGCGTCATCTCGACCACGGGCTCATCCTGCCTGGTCACGCGCGCGCCGGCAGGGCGCGAGCACGTCCGCGACGGGCGGCGCGAGGATCGTTTTGGCGATCGGCCGCAGACCCCGTATGGTTATCACCGGTCTTCCGACGCCTCGACGTCCGGGGCGGACACCCGCCCTCATCGTCTAGCGGCCTAGGACCCCGCCCTTTCACGGCGGTAGCACGGGTTCGAATCCCGTTGGGGGTACGAGCAGTGCAGCAGGATCAGCAGGAAGCTTCACGACGGCCTCGGTCGTCACGAGGCCCCGTAGCGCAGTTGGTTAGCGCGCCGCCCTGTCACGGCGGAGGTCGCGGGTTCAAGTCCCGTCGGGGTCGCTGCGAGGGCCGACCGAGAGGTCGGCTCCCTCGTATCGAGGCTCTGTAGCTCAGTTGGTAGAGCGTTCGACTGAAAATCGAAAGGTCACCGGATCGACGCCGGTCGGAGCCACACCACACCGAAGACCCCCGGGCGGACGCCCGGGGGTCTTCGCGTCTCTCCGCGCACCGCGCCGCCGGGAGTCGACGCCGCGCCGCGGGTCCGCCGCCCGCCCCGCTCGACACCCGAGCTCCCCCGCCGCGCCGCCCCGCCGCACGGGACGCCGCCCTGAGCGGCAGCACGCACCACCCGGCACCTCACCCGCCCGCCGCCACGCTCGGGCCCATCGTCCCGACCGCGCGCGCCACCTGCGCGCCTAGCGTGGGATCACAGGCCCACCGACCGAGGACACCCCGTGACCGCCACGAGCGAGCGACCCCGCACACGACTCTTCGACCGCATCACCGACCCGTTCTCCGAGCGCACGCGCGACAGGATCGTCCGCGCCGAGGACAAGGTCCGCGCCGCCGTCCAGCACGAGCTCGACGCCGTGAGCCGCAGCATGCGGACGCGCGCCGTGCAGATCCGCCCGTCGGCCATCGCGTTCGCGGCGGCCGCCCTGCTGACGGCGCTGGGGGTCGCGCTGCTCGCGTTCGCGGGCGTCGTCGCGCTGGCCCAGGTGGTGCCGCTGTGGCTGTCCGCGCTGCTGGTCGGGGCCGCGCTCGTGCTGCTCGCGGCCGGCGCCGCCGCGTGGGGCCGTGCGATGCTGCCCGCCGGCCCCAGCCTCATCCCCGTGCCGCCGAGCACCCACCCGGCCGAGGAGCAGGTGCACCCCTGGGCCGACTGAGCCCCGCCCGACGCCCCACGTGCGCCCCGCCCGCGGGCCGCACGGCACGCCGGCACGCGGGCTGGCCTCGCGCGAAGCCGGGCGGACCAGCAGACTGAAGACCTTCGGCAGCACCCGTCCCCGCAGGTGAGGAAGGTCCTCGAATGGCAACGCACTCCGGATGGGCGACCGACGCCCGCCCCGACGAGCCCCAGGACCCCCGGTCGCTGGGTCAGCTCGTCGCCGACCTCGGCGAGCAGGCGGCACGCCTGGTGCGGGCCGAGATCGACCTCGCCAAGGCGGAGCTCGCGTCGAAGGCCAAGCAGGTCGGCATCGGCGCGGGCCTGCTCGTGGGCGCGGGCGTGCTCGGCCTGTACACGCTGTCGGCGTTCATCGCGACGGCCATCATCGGCCTCGCGAACGCCGTCCCGGCGTGGCTCGCCGCGCTCATCGTGTCGGTCGTGCTGCTCCTGGTCACGGCCGTGCTCGCGCTGCTCGGCGTGCGCCACCTCAAGCAGGGCACGCCGCCCGTGCCGGACCGTGCGCTCGAGAACGTCCAGCAGGACGTCGAGGCCGTCAAGAAGGGGTTCCAGCAGTGAGCACCGAGGACACGACGCCCACCCCGCACATCGCCGCGCTCGAGGCCGAGGTCACGCTGTCGCGCGAGCAGCTGGCCGCGACGGTCGACGCGCTGGTCGACCGCGTCCACCCTGCACGGCAGGCCGAGCGCGCCAAGGCCCGCGGCCGCCGTCTGTGGTTCGACGCCACCGATCCCGCGGCGCTCCCCGAGGACCGGGACCACGCACGGAAGGTGCTCGTGGTCGCCGGCGTCGTGGTCGCGCTCGTGGTGGTCGGGGTCGTGCGCAAGGTCGTCCGCGACTGACGCACGCTCGACGACGGGCGCCCGCCGGCACGACGACGGCCGCGTCCCGGCCCTCGGTGGATCCGCGGGTCGGGACGCGGCCGTCGCGCTGCCTGCTGTCCCGGCGGGCGCCTCCGGCGTCCGCAGGACGCCCGCCGTCCGCACGCACTCCCCCACGGTGCGCGTCGGCCCGGACGGGCGTCTGGTGGTGCTGCGCCCTCAGGCGTCGGTGCCGCGAGGCTGCGGCACGCCGTTGAGCAGGTCCCGCACCTCGGACTCGCGGTAGCGGCGGTGGCCGCCGAGGGTGCGGATGGACGACAGCTTGCCGGACTTGGCCCAGCGCGTGACCGTCTTGGGGTCGACTCGGAAGAGCGTCGCGACCTCGGACGGTGTCAAGAGGGCCTCGGTCTCTGACGAGTGGGTGGACACGGTTCTACCTCCTTGCTCGTGACCCGGCGATGGAGCTTCAGGCCGGATCCGGGACTGCCCGGTGGGGCACATCGGTCGTCACACGAATCTGACACATCGGGCACTCCAGGACACCTCGGCTTCGTCCGGGAGGCCGGTGAGACGAGCTCCTCGACCGCCCCGGGCGTCGCCACGTCCCTGGAGCGCCGTCCGTGGCACGACCCTAAACCCCCGCGAACCCGGACACATCTGGGCGACCTCCGCCACCCGAATCCCCCGTTCGTGTGACGTCCGTCTCGGCGACGAGGGCGCCTGCGGAGCACCAGGCACGAGCCGCAGCGTGCTGACCAGCGTGAACATCACCCTCCCACGACCCAACCATGAGTTCGGAGAGCGAACGCGGCCGTCACGGGCCACACGAGGGGCGCAATGAGGGTCGCGATGTGACGTACCTCACAGTCATGACGTCCGCATTGTGGTATCTGAGGGGTCGAAGTCCGGACCCGCCGGGTGAGATCACGACCCCGCGAGTCACAGCGGGCGACGCACCGGCGTCACGGCGGTCCTGAACGCCCGACCAGCACGAGGTGCGATCGTGGCCGACCCCACCCGCGCGCAGGTGGTCGGAATGGATCACGACCATGTACCGTTGCCACACGAAGAGACTGATACAGCACCCCGGGGCCGCACGTGTGAGCACGGAGCCGCCCCGCTTCCACGTTAGAGGGGGTCGATGCCATGGGGCGCGGCCGTCAGAAGGCAAAGCAGACGAAGGTCGCTCGGGAGCTGAAGTACTTCAGCCCCGACACGAACTACCGGGCTCTCGAGCAGGAGCTCTCGTCTCGCCGCCACAACGACGTCGTCACGGACAGCCGCCGCAGCGCGGTGGACACGGACGACAGCGAGCCCGCCGGCTGGGACCGCTGGCCCTCGGAGGACGACGAGCGCTGACCGCGCTCGGGTCGTACGGGTGCGGTTCCCCTCGGCACCCGTCGGCTTCTCTCGTCCGACACTGACGTGTGAGCACACCGTCGACGTCGTCGTGCCTCGAGCACGCACCGCGTCGACGACGGAGGTGCTGTCGTCGTGCGCTCGTCGGCGCCGCCTCGTCGAGGCGGCGCCGACCTGCACCCGGCGTCCGTCGTCGACCGTTCGCACGTCCCGCCCCGGCCGCCGGCTCGTCGCGCGGGTGCGTCCCGCGCCGCCGGCTCGTCGTGCACGGCGTGCGGCGCGCGTCCGACCGTGCCGCGACGTCGGGGCGCTCCGCCGACCCCGCTCGCGGAGGCTGCCGTCACCGGCCCGGCGAGCGCCCGCGTCGCGGCGCCAGCGAGGTCGGACGCGGAGCGCGAGCCGACGGCGACGCGGAGCCCGAGCCGGGGCGCCGTGCAGGGTCAGACGGTGCGGTAGGTGCCGTGCATCCGCACCGCACCGCCCTGCACACCCTTGGTGCCGGCGACCACGTCGACGGCGGTCGCGTCCTCGTCGCGCCACGCACGGACCGAGCCGAGCACCCACGCGGGCATGCCGAGCTCGCGCGCCGTGCGCTGCACGTCGTCCGCGACGTCGGCCGCGACGACCGCCACCATGCCGACGCCCAGGTTCAGGGTGCCCTCGAGGTCGCCCCACGGCACCTGCCCGAGCCCCTGCACCAGCGAGAACACCGGCGGCAGCACCCACGAGGCGCGGTCCACGTCCGCGACGAGACCCGCCGGGAGGACGCGCGCGACGTTCGCCGCGAGCCCACCGCCGGTGACGTGCGAGAACACGTGCACGCCCGCCACGCCGAACCGCTCGACGAGCGCGAGGCAGTCGGACGCGTAGACGCGCGTCGGCTCGAGCAGCTCGGCGCCCAGCGTGCGCCCGAGCTCGTCCACGTGCCGGTCCAGGCCCCAGCCCGCCACCTGCACGACGCGGCGCACCAGCGAGTAGCCGTTGGAGTGCAGGCCCGACGACCCGAGCGCGACCAGCACGTCACCCTCGCGCACGCGCTCCGGCCCCAGCAGCTCGTCGGCCTCGACCGCGCCCGTCGCGGCGCCCGCGACGTCGTACTCGTCGGGGCCGAGCAGCCCGGGGTGCTCGGCGGTCTCGCCGCCGACCAGCGCGGTGCCCGCGACCGAGCAGGCGGCCGCGATGCCGCGCACGACGTCGGCGATGCGCTCCGGCACGACCTTGCCGCACGCGATGTAGTCGGTCATGAACAGCGGCCGTGCGCCCACCACGACGATGTCGTCCACGACCATGCCGACCAGGTCGAACCCGATCGTGTCGTGCACGTCCATGGCCTGCGCGATCGCGACCTTCGTGCCCACGCCGTCGGTGGACGTCGCGAGCAGCGGCCTGCGGAACGCCGTCAGCGCGGACGCGTCGTACAGCCCGGCGAACCCGCCGACGCCGCCCAGCACCTGCGGGCCGTGCGTCGCGCGCACCGCGTCCTTCATGAGCTCGACAGCCTTGTCACCGGCCTCCGTGTCGACACCGGCCGACGCGTACGTCACCGGCTGCGGGGCGCTCACGGGTGCTCCAGCGCGGACGCGCCACCGGACGTCGGGACGATCGACAGCAGGCCGTCCTCGGGCTGGCCGAGCGGCAGCTCGTTCTGCTCGAGCAGGTGCTTGCCGAGCTGCTCGCTCGGCGGCAGCTCGATGGGGTACACGCCGCTGAAGCACGCCGTGCACAGCTGCGACGCGGGCTGCTCGGTCGCAGCGATCATGCCGTCCTCCGACAGGTATCCGAGCGAGTCGGCGCCGAGGGACTGCGCGATCTCGCGCACCCCCAGACCGTTCGCGATGAGCTCGGCGCGCGACGCGAAGTCGATGCCGTAGAAGCACGGCCACTTCACCGGCGGCGCCGTGATGCGGATGTGGACCTCGGCCGCACCGGCCTCCCGCAGCATCCGCACGAGCGCGCGCTGCGTGTTGCCGCGCACGATCGTGTCGTCGACGACCACGAGGCGCTTGCCGCGGATGACGTCCTTCAGCGGGTTGAGCTTGAGGCGGATCCCCAGCTGGCGCAGCGTCTGCGACGGCTGGATGAACGTCCGGCCGACGTACGCGTTCTTCGTCAGGCCCTGCCCGAACGTGATGCCGGACTCCGCGGCGTACCCGACGGCGGCGGGCGTGCCGGACTCGGGCACGGGGATCACGAGGTCGGCCTCGACCGGGTGCTCGACGGCCAGGCGGCGCCCCATCGCGACGCGCGCCGCGTGCACCGACCGCCCCTTGATCGCGGTGTCGGGGCGCGCGAGGTACACGTACTCGAACACGCAGCCCGCGCGGTCGACGGGCGCGAACCGCGTCGAGCGCAGACCGTCGGAGTCGATCGCGATGAACTCGCCGGGCTCGACCTCGCGCACGTACGACGCACCGACGATGTCGAGCGCGGGCGTCTCGGAGGCGACCACCCAGCCGCGCTCGGTCCGGCCGAGGACCAGCGGCCGCACGCCCTGCGGGTCGCGCGCCGCGTAGAGCGTGCGCTCGTCCATGAACACGAGGCAGAACGCGCCGCGCAGGCGCGGCAGCACCTCGAGCGCCGTGGCCTCGAGCGTGTGGTCCGGGTCGCCGGCGAGCAGCGCCGTGATGAGCGCCGTGTCGGTCGTGTTGCCGCGCGCGAGCTCGCCGCGTCGCTGGCTGCCGTACCGCTCGGCGACGAGGTCGACGAGCTCGGCGGTGTTGGTGAGGTTGCCGTTGTGGCCGAGCGCCACCGTGCCGGCGGCCGTCGGGCCGAGCGTCGGCTGCGCGTTCTCCCACGTCGACCCGCCGGTCGTCGAGTAGCGCGTGTGCCCGATCGCGATGTGCCCCTGCAGGGCGTTCAGCGCGGTCTCGTCGAACACCTGGGAGACCAGTCCCATGTCCTTGTAGACGAGGAGCTGGGAACCGTTCGACGTCGCGATGCCAGCCGACTCCTGACCCCGGTGCTGGAGCGCGTAGAGCCCGAAGTAGGTGAGCTTCGCGACCTCCTCACCGGGAGCCCAGACGCCGAAGACCCCGCAGGCGTCCTGCGGGCCTTTCTCGCCGGGTAGAAGGTCGTGGTTGAGACGTCCGTCTGCGCGGGGGGCCACGGGACCATGGTCGCACACCCCGCAGGGGGCGGGTCCACCCGGTCCGCGAGGCGTCGCACCCACCGCGCTCGGGGTGCGTCCTCGCAGGTCAGGGTCGCACGGAACCCCGCGCGCGGCGCGCGCTGCGACGGTCGACGAACGCCGCGACGCCACCGCCGGCGAAGCTGCCGACGACCGCGCCGGTCAGCGCGAGCAGCCAGCGCACGCCGTTCTGGCCGCCGAGGAACGGCAGCACGCCGCCGTCGTCGGACGCGACGCCGCTGCTGCCCGCGGTCGCGAACGCGACGACCAGCGCGACGACGACGCCCACGAGCGCACCGGTCACCATGAACGCGCGGTACCGCGGGGCACGCCGCACGGTCGCGGGCGTCGCGATGCGCTCGAGCTCGGCCTCGGACGGCACGTCACCGGGCACGTCGGGGCGCGCGACGTCACCGGGCACGCCGTCGGTCTCGTCGGGGCGCGCGTCGTCGGGGCGGGGGGCGTCGGGCACCCACCGATCCTAGGTCAGCCCCTCCGACGGCCCCGCCTCACCGCCGACGGACACCGTCCCGACGCGACGGACACGTGCACGCCCCTGTCCGTCGGTCCGCGAGCCTGTCCGTCGGCGGGGAGCGGGCGAGGAGGTGGCACGCGGGCGGCGGTGGGCCGGGGCGGTAGAGCGGGTGCGGGGGCGGACGGTCAGCGGGGGCGAGCGGCCTGCAGCGGCAGGAGCCCGGCGAGGTCGGCGCGCTCGCCCGACGCCTGCACGCGACCCGAGGCCAGAGCGTCGTCCCAGGTGAGGTCGCCGGTGACGAGCCGCAGCCACGTGACGGGGTCGGTCTCGACGACGTTGGGCGGCGTGCCGCGCGTGTGCCGGGGGCCCTCGACGGCCTGCACGGCGCCGTCGGGCGGCACGCGCACCTCGACGGAGTTGCCGGGTGCGACGTCGGCGAGCTCCTCGAGCGCGAACCGCACGGCCGTGCGGCGCGTCGCGAGCGGCACGCCGTCGGGGTCGGCGCGCCACGCCTGCAGCGCGGCGCGGCCGTCGGCGGGGTCGGTACGTCGGCGGGGCGGCACGGCCCCATCCTCCCCCACACGGCACGGCGGATGCTGCGCGCTGCGACACGGCGCTCGGTCGCCCCGCGGCACCTCCGCGACGACCGATGACGGGCTCACCCGCCGGAGCCCGCCACCCCCGCGCCCACGCCGCGATCCGTCGCGCAGACGCGCGCCGAGCGACGACGACCCCGTGAACGGTCGCGTGCCGGAGCCGGCGGGCGCGACCGATCACGGGGTCGTCGGGCAGACGGGCCGGCCGGGGCCGGACGGGTCAGACGCGTCAGACGACGCCGAGGGCGAGCATCGCGTCGGCGACCTTGGTGAAGCCCGCGATGTTGGCGCCGAGCACGTAGTTGCCGGGGTGGCCGTACTCCTCGGCGGTCTCGGCGCAGCGGTCGTGGATGCGCGCCATGATCCCGGCGAGCCGCTCCTCGGTGTGCTCGAACGACCACGAGTCGCGCGTCGCGTTCTGCTGCATCTCGAGCGCGGACGTCGCGACGCCGCCGGCGTTGGCCGCCTTGCCGGGCGCGTAGAGCACGCCCGCGTCCTGCAGGAGCGCGACGGCCTCGGGCGTCGTGGGCATGTTGGCGCCCTCGGCGACCGCGAGCAGACCCGCGTCGACCATGCGCTTGGCGTCCCGCTCGTCGAGCTCGTTCTGCGTCGCGCACGGCAGCGCGACCTGCGCGTCGACCTGCCACACGCGCGCGTCGGCGACGTAGTGCGCACCGGGTCGGCTGTCGACGTACGCCGAGACCGGCTTGCGCTCGACGTCGCGCACCTGGCGCAGGACGTCGAGGTCGATGCCCTTCTCGTCGACGACGTAGCCGCGCGAGTCGGAGCACGCGACGACGTGCGCGCCGAGCGCCTGCGCCTTCTCGATCGCGTGGATCGCGACGTTGCCCGACCCGGAGACGACCACGCGCATGCCGTCGAACGACAGGCCGCGCGTCGCGAGCATGCGCTCGGCGAACAGCACGGTGCCGTACCCGGTGGCCTCGGTGCGGACGAGCGAGCCGCCCCACGTGACGCCCTTGCCGGTGATGACGCCCGACTCGTAGCGGTTGGTGATGCGCTTGTACTGGCCGAACAGGTAGCCGATCTCGCGGCCGCCGACGCCGATGTCGCCCGCGGGCACGTCGGTGTGCTCGCCGATGTGCCGGTACAGCTCGGTCATGAACGACTGGCAGAACCGCATGACCTCGCCGTTGGACCGGCCGCGCGGGTCGAAGTCGGACCCGCCCTTGCCACCGCCGATGGGCATGTCGGTGAGCGAGTTCTTGAAGACCTGCTCGAAGCCCAGGAACTTGACGATGCCGAGGTACACCGACGGGTGGAACCGCAGGCCGCCCTTGTACGGGCCGAGCGCGGAGTTGAACTCGACGCGGAAGCCGCGGTTGATGCGCACGTGCCCCGAGTCGTCGACCCACGGCACGCGGAAGATGATCTGCCGCTCGGGCTCGCACAGGCGCTCGAGCACCGCGGCGTCGACGTAGTGCGGGTTCCGGTCCAGCACGGGGCCCAGGCTCTCGAACACCTCGGTGACCGCCTGGTGGAACTCGCGCTCGCCGGGGTTCCGGGCGAGCACCTGCTCGAGGGCGTGCTGCAGCTGCAGCTTCATGTCGACTCCGCTCTGCTCAGCGAGGATCGGGAAACTGGTCGAGCCTAGAGCCGCGCGTCCGTGTCCTGGACAGGACGTCCGGTCCGTGGTCGTCCGGGTTTCGCGCGAGCGTACGCCGGGGGTGCTCTCGCAGGTCCGTGCGCCGACGCGACGAGGCCGCGGGCACCCGGTGCGGGGTGCCCGCGGCCTCGTCCCGCCGCACGGCGGGCGGTGCTGCGCCGGTGCGGGTGGTGCGGCGACGCGAGCGTCACCGCACCACCGCGGTCACCACGTCGCGTTGCGCGCGAGCTCGAGCGCGATCTCCTGCCACCAGGCACCGGCCGACGGGCCGCCGTTGCACGTGCCGTCGGACTCGCCGGGGCGCTTGATCCACAGCAGCGCGTCGAGGCCGGAGCCGTCGTTCACCGCGACGGGCTTGTCGCCCAGCGCGCGGCCGCGCGGGTTGCACCACTCGCTGCCGCTCGCGCCGTTGCCGTTGCGCGAGGTGTCGATGACGAACCGCTTGCCGCCCGTGAGCCGCGAGATCTCCTGGCCGTAGGCCTTGGCCTCGGCGGTGGTGCGGTAGTTGGAGACGTTGAGCGAGAACCCGACGGCGTCGGTGAAGCCGACGCGGTTGAGGCGGTTGGCGGCCTCCGACGCCGAGAGCCACGCCGAGTTGCCGGCGTCGATGTACACGCGGGCACCCTTGGCGGTCAGGGACTTCGCGGCGTACTGCAGGAAGCCGACACGGTCGCCCTGGCCGGCGCAGTCGCCGAGCTGCGCGAGCGCGTCGGGCTCGAGGACGACCCACGGGTTGCCCTGGATGCCGGCCGCGACGGTGTCGACCCAGCGCGCGTACTCGGAGGTCGCGACGCCGCCGCCGGAGTACGAGCCGCAGTCGCGCCCGGGGATCGCGTAGACGACGATCTGCGCGGTCTTGCCGGCCGTGCGGGCGCGGCCGGTGTAGTCGCGGACCGTCGCCTGCGTCTCGGCGGCGCTCGCCCAGTCGCCGATCCACAGCGCCTGCGGCGTGAGGGCGATCTTGGCGAGCAGGTTCTTGTCGTTGCCGGACGCGGCCTGCCACGCGGCGTAGGCGGCGGTCTCGGGGTCGACGTAGAACTGGCTGCTCGACACCGGCGGCGTGGTCGGCTGGGTCGTCGGCTGCGTGGTGGGCTGGGTCGTGGGCTGCGTCGTGGGCTGCGTGGTCGGCTGCGTGACGCCACCGGTGCACGTCGTGCCGTTGAGCGTGAACGACGCGGGCACGCCGTTGCTGCCGCTCCACGAGCCGTTGAAGCCGAACTGCGCCGAGGCGCCGGTGCCGAGGCTGCCGTTCCACCCGACGTTCTTGGCGGAGACCTGCGAGCCGGTGGTCGAGACGGTGGCGTTCCACGCCTGCTGGACGCTCTGGCCGTTCGGGAAGGTCCAGCGCAGGTCCCACGACGACACGGGGTCGCCGAGGTTGGTGACGGTGACGGTGGCGCCGAACCCGCCGGACCACTGGCTCGACACGGCGTAGTCGACGCGGCAGCCGGCCGCGGCCTGCGCGGCGGTCGCCGTGAGCGCGCTGAGGCCGGCGGTCGCGACCGCCGCGGCGGCGGTGGCCGCGACGACCGTGCGCCGCAGGCGCGACACGTTCGATCGGGGGGACATGGGCTCTCCTCGGGTGGGTCGACGTGGGGTGCGCACCGGTGCGGCACGGCCGCGGCCGGCACCCCCGGGACGGGCGTCGTCGTCGACGCGCCTGCCCGGGCGACCTGTCGATCACACCCGAGGCGGGTGAGGGATGGCGAGCGCTGCGGGGTCTCCTAATCGTTTCGGCATCGTGACTCGGTGCCGTCGAACCGGTTCGCCGACCGGCAGCGCTCCCAGCGCCCCGACCTGCGCCTCCACGTCCGTCAGGGCCCGACGTCAGCCGCGCGCTCCCCGCGGCCCGCGCACGTGCCGGTGGTACTCGCGCGTGGCCTGCTTGCGCCGCTCGCGCTCCTGCGCCGCGAGTCGCGCGTCCGCCCGGCGGGCCTGGTGCGCCGCCTCCGCGAGCAGGTGGCGCCAGCTCGTCAGCCGACGCTCGCTCAGCTCGCCGTCGGCCACCGCGGCGCGCACCGCGCAGCCCGGCTCCGTCTCGTGCGCGCAGTCGCGGAACCGGCACGCCGCCGCGAGCGCGGCGACGTCGGCGAACGCCGCGTCGATCGCGTCGGGCTCGGCCACCAGACCGACGCCACGGACGCCGGGCGTGTCGATGAGGACGGCGCCGCCGGGCAGCGGCACGAGCTCGCGGTGCGTCGTGGTGTGCCGCCCACGGCCGTCCGCACGCGCCTCGCCCGTCGCCATCACGTCACGACCCACGACCGCGTTGACCAGCGTCGACTTGCCCGCGCCCGACGGCCCCACCACCACGAGCGCGACCCCCGGCTCGAGCAGGTCGCGCACCGCGTCGAGCCCGCGCCCGGTCACGACGCTCACGACGTGCACGTCGACGCCCACCGCCAGCTCGGCGACCTGCGCGGCCATGCCGTCCGGGTCCGGCACGAGGTCCGCCTTGGTGAGGACCACGACCGGGCGAGCGCCCGAGCGCCACGCGAGCGTCAGCAGCCGCTCGACGCGCCCCGGCGCCGGGTCGGGGTCGAGGTGCTCGACGACCAGCACGACGTCGACGTTCGCCGCCACGACCTGCTCGAGCGACGTGCGTCCCGCGGAGTCCCGCACGAGCGCCGTGCGCCGCTCGTGCAGCGCGACGACGCGCGGCTCCCCTCCCGTGACGTCGACCTCCTCGACGTCGACCACGTCGCCCACCGCGGGCGGCACGGGCGTGCCGTCGGGCAGCGGCACGAGACCGTCACGGGGCAGGGCCGCGCGCCGCGGCTCGGCCGTGAGGTCGTCGGCGGGCACGACCCGCACCGCACCCCGGTCCACCCGCACGACGCGGGCGCGCGACGGCCCGCCGTCGGCGGCGGCCGACGGCGCGACGGACGGTGCGTGCTCGGACGCGGCGGCGTCGGACGCGGTGGGGTCGGGCATGGCCGCGACGGTAGGCCGCTCGCCCCGCGCCCGGCACGCGGATTTCCGCGGGTCCGCGGCCCGCGCTCGCGGGTCAGCCGCCGGCGTAGACCGGCCCGCCGGGCACCCCGAACGCCTCCTCGAGGGAGCCGACGCCCGCGCCGTGCAGGTACGCGGCCAGGTCGCGGCCGACCCACCGCAGGTGCCAGCCCTCGGGCGCGTAGCCCGTGACCTCGGTGTTCGCCTCGGTGTAGCGCACGACGAACCCGAACTCCCAGGCGTGCTCGGCGAGCCACGCGCCCTCGGCGGTCTGCGCGAAGCAGGACTGCAGGTCGCAGCCCGGCTGCGTGCCCGAGCCGAGGTCGACCGCGAGCCCGGTCTGGTGCTCGGAGAACCCCGGCCGGGCCGAGTACCGCTCGGCGTGCTCGAACCCGCGACGGGCCTCGATGGCCGCACGGGTCACCGCCTGGTCCCGGTACGACCGGTACCCCGAGAGGACCCCGAGGCGCGCACCGGCGGGTGCGGCGGCCTCGACCATCGCCGCGAGGTCGGGCGCGACGTCGGCGCGCAGCTGCACGCCGGGCGCGACGTCGACCAGGTCGGGCGGCACGTGCTCGGCGGGGACCGGGTGCTGCTTGTTGACGACGACCCAGGGGCTGGTCGGGTCGGTCGTGGAGTGGCGCTCGAGGTCGAACGCCGGTGCGGGCGGCTCGGGCGCAGGGGCGGGCGGCTCGGGCGTCGGGTCGGCCGGCGTCGGGGCCGTCGTGGGCGCGGTGAGCACGCCCTCCCAGGACACGGTCGCGACAGCGGGCGGCGGCTCGGGGTCCGCACCCCACAGCCCCGCGGCCGCACCGACCCCCGCGACGAGCGCCGCGACGCCGAGCGGCACGCCCACGGCCCGCAGGACGGTCCGGCGCGTCACGGCGTCACGAACCGCACGCGCCGCTGCGGCACCGAGACCTCGTCGAGCCGCGCGTCGAGCGCGCCGCCCAGCGGGAGCGGGCCGTCGTGCGAGGTCACGCGCGCGACGACCGCGGGCTCGCGCAGCTGCAGCGCACCGCGTGCGCGGCCCTCGCGGGGCTCGTCCGCGTCGACGACGACGCCGGAGAACGTCGCGCCGACGTGCGGCGCGAGCACGACCGCCTCGACGAGGTCGAGCACGCCGCGGTCGAAGGCGCCCAGGCGGCGGCCGGTCGCGGACATCGTGGCCGGCAGGCCCGGCAGCGCGGCGGCCGCCCAGTCGGGGACGTCGCGGCCCGCGACCGCCGCGAGGCAGACCTCGGTGCCGTAGCGGTCGACCAGCCGCCGCAGCGGGGCGGTGACGTGCGCGTAGGGCGCGCGGATCGCGGCGTGCTCGGCCGCGTCGCCCGTGGGCGCGGCCACGTCGCCGCCGAACGCCGTGTACCCGGCGCCGCGGAACAGGGTCGTGGCCTCGTTGAGGAACGCGGCGTGCGGGCCGCGCCGCGAGTCGAGGGTCGGCAGCAGCTCGGCGTAGGGCACGGACTCGGGCCAGTCGATGCCGAGCGCGACGGCCGTGCGGCGCAGCCGGGCGACGTCGCGCGGGTCCGCGGGCGGCAGCGTCCGCAGCACGCCGACGCCCGTGTCGAGCATGATCCGCGCGGCGACGACGCCCGTGAGCAGCGAGACCTGCGCGTTCCAGCCCTCGACGGGCAGGGTCGCGCGGAACCGCAGGCCGTACGTGCCGTCGTCGGCGCGCACGACCTCCTGCTCGGGCACGTCGAGGGACGCGCCGCCCCGCGCGCGCTCGCGCTCCTCGCGCAGCCGGCCGACCGCGGCGACGCCCTGCAGCACGTCGTCGGCGGTGCCCGCGTCGAGGTCGCGCTGCACCTGGTCGTACGCGAGCTGGGCGCGGCTGCGCACGAGCGCGCGCTCGACGTGCACGTCGGTGGGCTCGCCGTCGGCGTCGAGGTCGACGCGCCACAGCACGGCCGGGCGGTCCTGGTCGGCGAGCAGGCTCGCGGCACCCTCCGACAGCACGGTCGGGTGCAGCGGCACGCGCCCGTCGGGGCTGTAGCAGGTCAGGCCGCGGCGGTGCGTCTCGGCGTCGAGCGGGCCGCCGGGTACGACGAACGCCGCGACGTCCGCGATCGCGTAGTGCACGCGCCAGCCCGCGCCGTGGCGCGCGACGTGCACGGCCTGGTCGAGGTCGGTCGAGCCCGCGGGGTCGATCGTGACGAGAGGCAGGTCGGTGCGGTCGGCGCGGTCGCCGGGCGCGTGGCCGCCGGCCGGCAGCGCACGCGCGGCGTCCGCGGCCTCGGCGAGCGCGGCCGGCGGGTAGGTCACGGGCAGCTCGACCTCGGCGCGCAGGGCCGCGAGCCCCGCGGCGACGGTGGTCGTGTCGTCGACGACGGGGGCGGGCAGACGGACGGGGCGGCCAGGCACGGGGACGACTGTAGGCGCCCCCGGCGGCGGTCCGCCCGGCGGGGGCGGGGCGCGCGACGGCCCCGCCCTCGCCGGGGAGCGAGCCTCAGCCGGCCGCCCGCCGGGCGACCGCGGCGACGACGTCGGCGAGGTCCGCCGGGCGGCTCCACATCGGCCAGTGGCCCGTGGGCAGGTCGACGACGTCGACGTGCCGCAGCCCGGCGACCTCGGCGAACATCGGGTGCCCGGCGTCCGCGAGCTCGCGGACATGGGCGCCGGTGATCGAGCAGCACACGAGGGTCGTGGGCACGTCGAGGCGGCGCGGGTCCGCCAGCTCGACGGCCTGCGTCAGGACGGGCCCGGGCTCGGGGACGGCGCGGTCGCGGAACCGCGCGAGCGCGTCGGCGTCCAGCCCGTCGAGGCTGGCCTGCGCGCCGAGCGCGTCGAGGTCGGGCAGCGGCAGCTCGACGAGGTCGGCGGGGGCGCCGGGCGCGAAGACCGTGCCGGGTGCGACCGGTCCGCTGTCGACCCACACGACGTGCGTCACGAGGTCGGGGTGACGGTCGAGCAGCAGGCTGACGGGCGCGTTGGCGCCGCTGTGCGCGACCAGCACGACGGGGCGCCCCGCCTCGGCGGCGGCGCGCACGGCGTCCTCGACGGCGGCGGTCTGGTCGTCGAGCGTGCGGGTCGCGCGGTCGGGGTCGTGCGGGTCGAGGCCGGGCAGCGTGAGGGCGACGGTCGCGAGACCGGCGGCGTGCAGGTGGGCGACGACGTCGTCCCAGGCCCACGCGCCCAGCCAGTGGCCGGGGACGAGGACGACGGTCGGGGTGGTGTCGGGGGTGCTCATGCCTCGATCGTCGACCCGGGCCCGGACACCGGGGTGTCACCGTCTCTGGCACGATCTGTACCGTGGCCGGGTGAAGCGAGCCGAGCGTCTGCACGCGCTGTCCGAGATGCTGCGGCGCAGCGGCGCGCGCGGCTGCACCGCCGAGCGCCTGGCCGACGAGTTCGGGGTCTCGGTGCGCACCGTCAAGCGCGACGTCGCCGCGCTCGAGCGCAGCGGCGCGCCCGTGTGGTCGCGCCCCGGTCCCGGCGGCGGCTACGGGCTGGCCGCTCGCGCGTCGCTGCCACCCGTCAACCTCAGCCCCGCGCAGGCCGTCGCGCTGCTCGCGGCGGTGTCGGCGGCCCCCGACGCGCCCTACGCGGACCTGGCCGGGGCGGCCGTGCAGAAGGTGCTCGACGTGCTCGACCCGCGCACGCGGGACCGCGCGATGCAGCTCGCCGAGCGCGTGTGGGTCGACGCGCCGCCGGCCCCGAGCCGTGCGGTCCGCTCGGCGGTCGAGCAGGCGATGGCCGACCAGCGCGTCGTGCGCATCGGCTACGCCGCGGCCGACGGCACGGTGTCCACGCGCGACGTCGAGCCCGTGCTGTTCGCGGCCGCGAACGGCTGGTGGTACCTCATCGGCTGGTGCCGCCTGCGCGACGCGATGCGCTGGTTCCGTCTGGACCGCGTGCACCGCGCGACCGTCACGACCGCCGCGTGCAGCGGGCACACCGTCGCCGAGGTCGGGGCACCGCCGCCGCACGCGCGGCCCGTGCACGGGCGGGCGCCGTCGCCGGGGCGCGGCGGCTCGTCGCCCGGGTGAGGACGAGCCCTCCTTCCGGGCACGTCGAGCCGCCGCGGGATCGGCACGGCGAGCGGGTCCCGCGACCGGGGTCAGGCGGGCCGACGCTCCAGCAGCCCCTCGGCCGTCACGTCCCCCACCACCACGACGCTCGGCGACCCGAGCCCCTCGTCGGCGGCCCGCTGCGCGAGGGCGGCGAGCGGTGCCCGCACGACGCGCTGCCCGGGCAGGGTCGCGCGGGACACGACGGCGGCGGGCTGCGCGGGGTCGACGCCCGCCGCGAGGGCCTGCGCCGTGAGCCTGGACAGGCCGGCCAGGCCCATGAGGATGACGACCGTGACGTCGGGCGCGCGCAGCGCGGCGAGGTCGACGTCGGTGAGCGCGCCGTGACCGTTGACGACGTGCAGGCGCGCGCTCGTGCCGCGGTGCGTCACGGGGATGCCGGCGGCCTCGGCGGCGGCGACCGCGGACGTCACGCCGGGCACGACGCGCACGGGGACGCCCGCGGCGCGGCACGCGGCGACCTCCTCGCCGCCGCGTCCGAACAGGAACGGGTCGCCGCCCTTGAGCCGCACCACGCGGTGCCCGGCGAGCGCGTGCTCGACCAGCAGCGCGTCGATCTGCTCCTGCGGCACGGTGTGCCGCCCGGGGGCCTTGCCGACGTGCACGACCGTGACGTCGTCGGCGAGCTCGTCGAGCACCGACGTCGGGCCGAGCCGGTCGGTGACGACCACGTCGGCCTGCGCGAGCAGCGCCCGCGCGCGGACCGTCATGAGCGCGGGGTCGCCGGGCCCGCCGCCGACCAGCGCGACCTCGCCGGCGCGCAGCACGTCGTCGCCGCCGCTGCCGGGGCGCACCTCCCCCACGACGACGCCGCCCGCGGCGACGTGCGCGACGAGGCGGTCGCGCACCGCGACCGCGCGCCCGGGGTCGGGCGGACCGTCGGTGAGGACCCCCACGTGCAGGCCGGAGACGCGCGCCGTGGCCACCGTGCGGGCCGTGCCGCGCGCCGCGTCGGACGCGACCACGCAGAACACCCGCCGCTCGTGCGCCCACGCCGCGAGCGCGGCGTCGACGTCGGCCACGCCCGTGCACGCGTGCACGAACCACACGTCGTCGAGGTCCGCGGCGCGCACCGCGCGGCGGTGCACCTCGACGGCGTCGCCGAGGTCGTCGACGCCCGCGCCCACGTCGGGGGCCACGAGCCGCACGTGCGCGCCCTCGGCGACGGCCGCGCGGGCGCGTCGCACGCCGACGGGCCCGGCCCCCGCGACGAGCACCGTGCGGCCCGTCAGGTCGAGCCCCGCGAGCAGGGTCACGGCAGGACCCGGACGTCCTCGCCGTCGACGACCACGCGGTAGACCCGCAGGTCGACGGGGTCCTTGCCGACCGGGTCGAGGCACGCGCCCGTGCGCAGGTCCCACACCTGCTTGAGCAGGGGCGACGTGATGGTCGGGGCACCGGCGACGTCGCCGACGATGCCGCGGCTCAGCACGTTGGCCCCCGAGTAGGGGTCGCGCTGCTGGACGGCCAGCACCTCGTCGGACGCGAGCCGGAACAGCGCGACCCGGTCCTCGCCCACGAGGGCGCCGGTGCCGCACTCGGGCAGCAGGTCGTCGACCGCGCACACGCGGACGCCCTCGGGAACGGTGCTCATCGCTCCTCCTCCGTGCCGGCGGCACGCGCGGACAGCAGGTCGGGGTAGCCCTGCTCGTCGGGTCGGGCCGGGCGTGCCTGCCCGCGCACGGGCACGTACGACAGGTCGGTGTCGGTCGCGTCGGGCGCGTTGACGTACGGCGTGAAGCGCCGCAGCATCTCGGGGTCCTCGAGGGTCGCGCGCCACTCGTCGACGTACGCGCCGACGTGCCGCGCGACCTCGGCCTCGAGATCGGCGCCGATGCCGTCGGCGTCGTCGACCAGGACGCGCCGCAGCGCGTCGATGCCGCCCGGGTAGGACGCGACCCACGGCGCGGTGCGCTGCAGGCGGTCGGCGCTGCGCACGTACAGCGCGAGGAACCGGTCGATCACCTGGATCAGGCGGTCGTCGTCGAGGTCCTCCGCGAGCAGGTCGGCGTGCCGGGGCGTGAAGCCGCCGTTGCCGCCGACGTACACGTTCCAGCCCTTCTCGGTCGCGATCACGCCGACGTCCTTGCCGCGGGCCTCGGCGCACTCGCGCGCGCAGCCCGAGACGCCGACCTTGAACTTGTGCGGCGCGCGCAGGCCGCGGTACCGCAGCTCGAGGCGCACGGCCATGGTCGAGGAGTCCTGCACGCCGAACCGGCACCACGTCGACCCGACGCACGTCTTCACGGCGCGCAGCGACTTGCCGTACGCCTGCCCGGACTCGAACCCCGCGTCGACCAGGCGCCGCCAGATCTCCGGGAGCTGGTCCTGCCGCGCACCGAACATGCCGAGGCGCTGCGCGCCCGTGACGCGCGTGAACAGCCCGAAGTCGTGCGCGATCTGCGCGAACGCGAGCAGCTTCTCGGGCGTGACCTCGCCGCCGGGCATGCGCGGGACCACCGAGTAGGTGCCGTCCTTCTGCATGTTGCCCAGCAGGCGGTCGTTGGTGTCCTGCAGCGTGACCTGGTCGGGCTGCAGCACGTGCCCGATGCCCAGCGAGGACAGGATCGACGCGACGACCGGCTTGCAGACCGCGCAGCCGCGGCCCTGCCCGTGCCGCGCGACGATCTCGGAGAACGTCCGCAGCCCCTCGGCCCGCACGAGCGCGTACAGCTCGGCGCGCGGCATGCCGAAGTGCTCGCACATCGCGTTCGAGACCGTGAACCCGGCCTTCTCGAGCGTGCCGTTGACGACCTTCGTGAGCAGCGGCACGCACGACCCGCAGACCGTGCCGGCGCGCGTGCAGGTCTTGACCTCGCCGACGCTGCGGCAGCCGTGCTCGGTGACGGCGGCGCGCACGGTGCCGACCGACACGTTGGAGCACGAGCACAGCACGACGTCGTCGGGCAGGTCGGTCTGCACGGGCGCGGCGCCGCCCGCGGGTGCGAGGAACGCCGACGGGTCGGCGCCCAGCGGCCGGCCCAGCAGCGGGCGCAGCTGCGCGTACAGCTCGATGTCGCCGACGAACACGCCGCCGAGCAGCACGCGCGCGTCGTCGGACACCACGAGCTTGCGGTAGGTGCGCGCGACCGGGTCGGCGAACGTCACCTCGAGCGCGCCGGGCGTCAGGCCGAGCACGTCGCCGAACGCCGCGGCGTCGACCCCGACGCCCTTGAGCTTGGTGCCGTCGGCGGCCTTGGAGTAGACAGCGTCGCCGCCGAAGAGCCGGTCCACGACGACGTCGGCCATCGCGTTGCCGGGGGCCACCAGCCCCGCGCACTCGCCGTCGTGGCTCGCGACCTCGCCGATCGCCCAGACCGCCGGGTCCTCGGTGCGGCACGTGGGGCCGACCACGACGCCGCCGCGCTCGGCGACGGGCAGACCGCCTTCGCGCGCGAGGCGGTCGCGCGGGCGGATGCCCGTGGAGTAGACGACGACGTCGGCCGGCAGCACCTCGCCGTCGGACAGCTCGAGGCCCGCGACCGTGCCCTCGTCGCCCGCGAGCACGCGGCTCGCGGCGGTCGACGTGCGGATCTCCATGCCGAGCTCGGTGACCAGGACGCGCAGCGCCTCGCCGCCGCCCGCGTCGAGCTGGACGGCCATGAGCCGGTCGGCGAACTCGACGACGGTCGGCGCGACGCCGAGCGTGCCGAGCGCGGCCGCGGCCTCCAGGCCCAGCACGCCGCCGCCGACGACGACGCCCCGCAGCGGGCGCCCGAGCGCGGCGGCCCGGCCCTCGACCCACGTGCGCAGGTCGACCAGGTCGGCGAGCGTGCGGTAGCGCAGCACGCCGGGCAGGTCGGTGCCCTCGGCGCGCGGCACCCACGCCCACGAGCCCGTGGCCAGCACGAGCTGGTCGTACGCCTCGACGCGGCCCGACGCGGTGGTGACGGTCTGCGCGGCGCGGTCGAGCGTGACGACGCGGTCGCCCGTGACGAGCGTCGCGCGCGGGTCGTCCCACACGCTCGTGTCGAGCACGAGGTCCTCGGGGGTCCGACCGGCGAACACCTCGGACAGGTGCACGCGGTCGTAGGGGGCGTGCGGCTCGTCGCCGATCACCGTGAGGGTCCAGTCGCCGTCGCGGCGGCAGAGCTGCTCCGCGAACCGGTGCGCGACCATGCCCGCACCGACGACGACCACGCGGCCGGGGGCTGCCGCCAGGTCTGCTGTCATGCCCCGAGTTTTCAACGGTCCCGCCGTGGGTAAGTGGGCCGAACGGCCCACGGGACGGGCCGGGGGCGCGGGTGGACGGCGGGCCCGGGCGCCGGGGGTACCGACGCCCGGGCACCCGCGACTACTGGCCGAGCTGGTTCTGCAGGTCCTTCTGCGCCTGGTCGAGGGCCTGCTGCGGCGCGACGCCGTTCTCGTAGACCTCGGTCAGGGTGGTGGTCGTGAAGAGGTTGTTCAGCGTCGGCAGGTTCGGGTTGGCGAAGCCGTCGAAGTGGCCGATGCCGTCCTTGACCTCGTTGAGCACGTCGAACAGGTTCGTGCGGAAGTACTTGTTGAACTTGTTCTCCGGGTCCTTGGTGACCGCCTCGTCCTCCCACACCGACATGTTGACGGGGTCGAAGCCGAGGACCTCCCACACGGCGACGTTCGCCTCGGGCGACAGCTTGGCGAACGCGAGCCACTCCGCCGCGAAGTCCTTCTTCGGCGACGACTCGATGACGGCCGTCCCGGTGCCGCCGCCACCGATCGTGGCGACCTCGCTGCCCTCGACGACGGGCGCCGGGGCGATCGCGACGTCACCGGCGAGGTCGGGCATGTAGTCGACGAAGCGTGACGTGTACCAGGCGGGGTACACGACGGCGGCGTAGTCGCCGCTGTTGATGACGCCGAACGCCTGCTCGTCGTCGGGGCTGCCGCCGGGGATGGTGGAGATGGCGCCCGCGTCGAGCATGGCCTTCTGCATCTCGAACGCCTTGACGACGTCGGGGTTGGCGACGTCGACGTCGCCGTCCTCGTCGAAGAAGTTGCCCCCGAGCTGAGCGACGATGAGCGGCTCGACGAAGTTGACGGTCGTGCTGGCGACGCCGAACGCCTTGCCGGTCGTCTGGTGGTACGTCGCGCCGGCCTCCGAGAAGTCGTCCCAGGTCTCGATGGTCGTGTAGTCGATCCCGGCCTCCTCGAGGAGGGCGGCGTTGTAGAACGTCACGAACGCCCCGACGTGCATGGGGAAGCCGAGGATCTTGTCCGCGCGGGTGTAGAGGTCGAGGCGCGCCTGGACGATGTCGTCTTGGTAGGGCTTGGCGGCCTCGGACAGGTCCATGAGCGGGGTGCGGCCGTCCGCGGACACGAAGTTGCCGAACTTGTTGACCTCGATGTCGACGACGTCCGGCAGTCCGGAGCCCGAGTTGACCGCGAGCTGCAGCTTGTTGTGCATGTCCTGGTACGGGTAGACGGTCACGTCGAGGTCGACGGGACGGTCGGGGTTCTGCTCGTTCCACTCCTCGGCCATCTGCTCGTAGTAGTCCGCGTGGAGCTCGGCGAACACCCACATGCTGAGCGCGGTGGCCTCGCCGTCGGCCGGGGCCGCCGCGGGCTCGTCCGAGCCGCCGCTGCAGGCCGAGAGCATGAGCGCGCCTGCCAGGCCGGCCGCGACGAGCGCCGGGTACCTGCGTGGTCCTGCCATGGTGGTGACTCCGTTTCGTTGTGTGGTGCGGGTGGCGGGGTGGGCGATCAGCCCTTGAGCGCCCCCGCCGTCATCCCGGCGACGAAGAATCGCTGGAAGCAGAGGAAGAGCACGAGGACGGGCAGGAGGGAGAAGAAGGACCCGATGATCAGCAGGTCGTAGTTGTTCCCGTACGGCGTGAGCAGGGTGTTCAGACCGATGGGCAGCGTGAACTTCTCCGCGGAGCGCAGCACCAGCAGGGGCCACAGGAAGTTGTTCCACGTGACCATGCCGTTGAGGATCCCCATGGCGGCCAGCGCCGGCCGGGAGATGGGCAGGACGACCTTGAAGAAGATGCCGAACTCGGTGACGCCGTCGACGCGGCCCGCCTCGAGCAGCTCCTTGGGGATCCCCGTGAAGTACTGCCGGAAGAAGAAGATCGTCACGGACGCCGCGAGGAACGGGAGGACGATGACGGCGTACGAGTCCGCGAGCCCGAGATCGTTCACCATGACGTACAGCGGCAGCATCATGATCTCGAACGGCACGGTCATCAGGAGCAGCACCGCGACGAACGCGGCGGTCTTGCCCTTGAAGTCGTACATCGCGAAGCCGTAGGCGACGAACGAGCTGACGAGCAGCGTGCCGGCCACCTGGACGAGCGTGAGTCCCACCGAGTTGGCGAACCACCGGAAGTACAGGCCGGAGTCGGTGAGGAGCATGACGTAGTTGTCGAGCCGGAGCGACGAGACGTCGACGTCGAGCCGCAGGCCGCTGCGCATGATCTCGCCGCCGTCCTGGAACGTGCCGACGAAGATCACCGCGAGGGGCACCAGGACGATGAGCCCGATGACGGCGAGGAAGACGCTCTGGATCGTCACGAACATCGCGCGCGGCAGCGGGTACCGGCGACGGCCGGGGTCGCTCGTGACGCGCTCCCCCGAAGGGGTCGGCACGGTCGTGGTGGTCGGCGCGCTCATCGGGACTCCTTCTTGAACGTGCCGGTGAGGGTGAGGTAGGTGAGGTTGATCGCCATGATCACGACGAGCAGGACCACCCCCACGGCGGACGCGTAGCCGAGGTCGTTCTCCTCGATGCCGCGGCGGTACAGGTAGCCGACGACCGTCAGGCCCTGGTTGTTCGGGGAGCTGTTGCCGGCGTAGAGCATGAAGCTCTCGAGGAACATCGCCAGGCCGCCGTAGATGCTGATGGTCGTGACGTAGACCATGGTCGGCTTGATGTTCGGCAGGGTGATGGACACGAACTGCCGGAGCTTGCCGGCACCGTCGATCGACGCCGCCTCGTAGTACTCGTCGGGGATCGACTGCAGGCCGGACAGGAAGTACAGGATGTTGACGCCGGTGTAGCGCCAGGTCGCCAGCGCCAGCAGCGCGACGAGACCACCGACGTCGGTGCGCAGCCACCGCACGGGGTCCGCCCCGAACCACGCGATCACCTGGTTGACCAGGCCCGTGCTCGTCTCGGCGAACATGAGCCGGAAGATGATGCCGGCCACGACCACGGACGTCAGGGCCGGGATGAACATCGACGCCTTGAAGAGGTTCTTCAGGCGGGGCGACCCGAGCCGCGAGTTGATCACGACGGCGAGCAGCAGCGGGACGGGGATGAGGATGACGAGCGTGAGGACCATGTAGCGGGCGCTGTTGTACATCGCCTGCCAGAAGATCCGGTCCCGCCACAGCCGCTCGAAGTTGTCCGTGCCGACGAACGCGGCCTCGCCGAACATCACGTTCTGCGTGCTCATGACGAACGTGCGCACGAGCGGCACCGCCCAGAACGCGAGCAGCGTGATGACGAACGGCGCGATGAAGAAGTACGGGGCGAGGCGCTGCGAGTACAGCAGGTCCTTCCACCGGCCGGCGGCCGGTGCTCGGGACGCGAGGCGTCCTGGGGGCTGAGCCACTTCTTCTCCTCCTGCCTCGAGGGAGGCACCCGGGGTCGCGCGTCGTCGATGACGGGCTGAGCAGCACCAGAGCACTGCCCCGAGAGGCGCGGTGTGGCGTCTTCTCTGACGTTGAACACCGCTGACCTGGCCGTTTACGACGTCGTAATGGCTCGGCCACTATTGCTTCCCCGCGACGGACCTGTCAACCTCATGCCCATGACGAGAAGTCGGGCGCTCCGCCGGGCGCACCTCCCGGCACACCGGACGGCGGCTCCGGCGTGAGGGTGACGATGCACGACGTCGCGCAGCTGGCGGGCGTCTCCAACAAGACGGTCTCCAACGTCGTCAACGACCACCCGCACGTGAGCCCCGAGACCCGGGCGCGCGTGCAGCGCGCCATCGACGAGCTCGGCTACCGGCCCAACCTCTCCGCACGCGGGCTCCGGTCCGGGCGCACGGGCGTCATCGGGCTGGCCGTCCCCCAGCTGCGCCAGCCCTACTTCGCCGAGCTCGCCGACGCCGTGATCGCGGCCGCCGAGCGTCGCGGCCTCAGCGTGATCATCGGCCAGGCCGGCGCCGACCGCGCGCACGAGACGGCCGTCCTGGCCAACGGCCTGCGGCAGACCGACGGTCTGCTCTTCAGCCCCGAGCACCTCGGCACCGAGGACCGCGGTCTCCTCGACGACGTGACCTACCCGCTCGTCCTGCTCGGCGAGCGCATCTTCGGCGGGCCGAACGACCACGTCACCATGCACAACGTCGAGGGCGCGCGGGCCGCGGTCGAGCACCTGCTGTCGCTCGGCCGGCGGCGCATCGCCGTCGTCGGGGCGCACCCCGACCGCCGCACCGGGCAGATGCGCCCCTCCGACCTGCGCGTCCGCGGCTACCGCGAGGCGCTCACGGTCGCGGGCGTGCCGGAGGACCCGCGCCTCGAGGTCGTCGTCGCGCCGTGGCTGCCCGTCAACGGCGTCGAGGCCACGCGCGAGCTCATCGCGTCGGGCGTCGAGTTCGACGCGGTCCTCGCGCTCAACGACAGCCTCGCCATCGGTGTGCTGCGCGCCCTCGCGGAGGCCGGCCGCCGCGTGCCTGACGACGTCGCGGTCATCGGGTTCGACGCGATCGCGGACGGCCGCTTCACCACGCCCTCGCTGTCCACCGTCGACCCCGGCCGCGAGGAGATCGCCGAGACGGCCGTCGCGATGCTCGTCGAGCGGATCGAGGACGGCGACCGCGCGCTGCGCCCCCGGCGCTTCCACAAGGCCGCGTTCCGCATCGTGGCCCGGGAGTCCACGGGCGCGAGCACCGACGTCGTGGGGCCGTGGCTGCCGCACCCGCCCGCGACGGACGGGCGCGACTGAGCTTCGCCCAGGGGGCGAGGCAGGAGACGGCCCGGTCGACCGCGCCCCGGTCGACCGGACGTCCGCACCGGGGTCCGTCGGCGCCTCGACCCGCTGCGGCCCCGAGGCCGACGCCGTCGGCAGGACGCGCGCGACGTCTCACGTCGCGAGAAACCCGACCAAATTCATCTCCTTTTATCTGGAACATGCCTACGCTGCGAGGAACCCGCTCGACCGCCCCGACAGGAGCCCGCCGTGACGACCGCCGCACACCGGGCAGCGACGCTGCGCACCTCCGCCCTGCGCACCTGGACCGAGCCGGTCGGCGGCCCCGACGCACGCGGCACCGTCGTCGTGCTGGTCGGCCGCGGCGAGACCCCCGAGGTCTACGAGCGGTTCGGTCGCCGCCTCGCCGCCGACGCCTATCGCGTCGTCGCCGTCGGCGAGCCCGACCCCGCACCGCAGGCCGTCGCCGCGCTGCTCACGACGCTCCCCGCCCCGCACGTCCTCGTCGGCACGGACGCGGGCGCGCTCGCCGCCGCCCACCTCGCGCGCGTGCTCGACGTCGCCGGCGTCGTGCTCGCCGGCCTGCCGACCGCCGCGGGCGTCCGCTCGCTCACGTGGGACGCCGAGCTCGACGCACGGTCCGCGTGCCCCGCCCACCAGCGCGTGCTCGCGCAGGCCACGCGCACGAGCCTGTTCGCCGACGTCACCGCGATCGTCGCCGCCGACCTCACCGACCCGCGCGACGCACCGCTGCCGGTGCCCGTGCTCGCGCTGCACGGCGAGGACGACCGCATCAGCCCCGCCGAGCACGCGGTCGCCGCCTACCGCACGCTGGGCGCGCGCCACGTGCTGCTCGTCACCGACGGCCGGCACGACGTGCTCAACGACGCGGCGCACCGCACGGTCGCCGGCGCCGTCGTGCAGTTCCTCGAGCGCGTCCGGCTCGGCGGCGACCTGCCGACGCTCGTGCGCGACGTCGCCCGGGACGCCGCGCGCGACGACGCGACCCCCGACCCGCTGCACGGCACCGGCGCGCCCGCCGCCGCCCGCGCACGCGCCCCGCGGGCGGTCGCGTGACCGCCCACGGCGCCGCCGCGCGCCGATGTCGACGTGCCCGGCCCACCTCGCCCGGCCGCGTGCCCCGCAGCCCGCTCACGCAGCGGCGCCCGCACGCGGCGCCCCCTCCCGTCCGCTCCTCCCCGCGCCGTCGCGTCGTCACGCCGACGACGCCCGCACGCGGGCCCCCTGCTCCCGGAGACCCCTCATGACCCGACCCCACCCCGCCGTCGTCGCGCTCGTCGGCAACCCCCGCCCCGGCTCGCGCACGCTCGGCGCCGCGACCGCCCTCGCCCGCACGCTCGCCGGCCACCTCGGCGCGGGCGCCGACCCCGCCGTCGTCGACCTCGCCGCGCACGCGCCCGGGCTGCACGCGCAGCCCCGCCCGGCCGACGTCGACGCCGCGCTCGCGACCGTCGCCGGTGCCGACGTGCTCGTCGTCGCGACCCCCGTCTACAAGGCGTCGTTCACGGGGCTGCTCAAGTCGTTCCTCGACCTCTACGGGCCCGACGCGCTCGCCGGCGTCGTCGCCGTGCCGCTCGTCGTCTCGGCCACGCCCGCGCACACGCTCGTCGGCGAGGTGCACCTGCGGCCCGTGCTCGTCGAGCTCGGCGCGACCGTCCCGACACGCACGCTCAGCATCCTGGACGCCGACCTCGCGGACCTGGGCCCCGCGGTCGCACGCTGGTGGGAACGGGCCGAGCGGCCGCTGCGCCGGGCGCTCGGCGCACCCGGTGCGTCCGAGGCGCCGACGCCGGCCTCGCCGACCGCCTCGCAGGCCACCCGCCAGGCCACCCCCGCGCTGGAGGTCGTGCGATGAGCACCAGCACGCCGGACCTGCGCCACCTCGAGCGCGCGCTGGCCGACCACGACGAGCCCGCGCTCACGCCCGACGAGTACAAGCAGGTGTTCCGTCGGCACGCCGCGGGCGTCGCCGTCGTGACGCTCCGCGACGGCGACGCGCACGTCGGCTTCACCGCGACGTCCGTCATCTCGGTGTCGGCCGCTCCCCCGCTGCTCGCGTTCTCGCTCGCGTCCGGGTCGTCGTCCTGGCCCGCCCTGTCACGTGCGTCGACGGTCGCGGTGTCGTTCCTCGCCGAGGGCCAGGAGGACGTGTCGACGCGGTTCGCGACGTCGGGCGTCGACCGGTTCGCCGACGGCGGCTGGACCGCGCTGCCCACGGGCGAGGCCGTGGTCGACGGCGCGCTCGCGTGGGTGCGGGCGCGGGTGGTCCAGCGCACGCCCGTCGGCGACAGCTACCTGGTGTCGCTGCGCGCGCTCGCGCACGGCGTGACCGACGCGCAGCCCCTCGTCTACCGCGACCGCACCTACCACCGGCTCGTCCCCCCGACCTGACCCCACCCCCCACCCCGGCGACAGGTCGATCCAGTCCCCACCCCACCCCGCGAGAGGTCGATCCAGTCCCGCCGGAAGGAGACTGGATCGACCTCTCGCGCACGTCACGGGCACCGGATCGCGCACGTCACGGGCGCCCGGGCGCGCACGTCACGAGCGCCGGGTCGCGCACGTCACGAGCGCCCGGGCGCAGCGGAGCCCGCCGCCGCGGGTCGACGGACG
Organism: Cellulomonas sp. FA1; assembly: GCF_000986825.1. Classification (NCBI taxonomy): domain Bacteria; kingdom Bacillati; phylum Actinomycetota; class Actinomycetes; order Micrococcales; family Cellulomonadaceae; genus Cellulomonas; species Cellulomonas sp. FA1. Next base: position 2,121,095 of record NZ_LBMY01000001.1, read on the forward strand.
GCCCGACGCGGGCGGTCAGCGCGCGATCGAGGCGAGCCCCCCGGTCCCGTCCACGGACCGGCGCTCGAAGCCCGCGTCGGCGGGCACCGGGCCCGTGCCGGCCGTGAAGCCCGCGGCACGGCCCGCGTCGTCCGGCCCCCACAGCCGTGTCGGGGCCGCGGCGCGGACCACCGGCACGACCTCCTCGACGAACCGACGCAGGACGTCCTCCTGGTGCGCGGGGTCGAGCAGGTGGTTCACCGACACCGACTGCAGGTCGTGCCCGAACGACACGTGGTAGTCGAGGATCTTCGCCGCGACCCGCTCGGGCGTGCCGACGAGCGCCGGGCCGCGCTCGACCGCGTCCTCGACCGTCGCGAACGCCGGCGCCCTGCCGACCGCGTCGGGGCCGTACCCGCGGCGCGCGGCCGCCGCGACCTGCCCCTCGTAGATCGGGCGGTACTGCGCGACCGCCTCGGCGTCGGTGTCCGCGAGGTACAGCCCGCCCGACCCGGCGCCGACGAACGCGCGCGCCGGGTCGTGCCCGTGCGCGGCGTACCGCTCGCGGTAGTGGTCGACGAGCACGCGGTACGCCTCGCGCGGCTGCAGCGCGTTGGCGCTGACGATCGGCTCGCCGTGCCGCGCGGCCAGCTCGACCGCGAACCGGGACGTCGCCGAGCCGTGCCAGACGCGGAACGGCCCCGCGAACGGCCGCGGGAGCGTCGTCGCGTGCTCCAGCGGCGCGCGGTGCCGCCCCGACCACGTGACGTCCTCCCGCGCGAGCAGCAGGCGCAGCAGGCCGTGGTTCTCCTCGAGGTACTCGTACTGCTTGTCGAGGTCGAGGCCCAGCAACGGGTACTGCAGCACCTCGTTGCCCTTGCCGATGACGATCTCCAGCCGCCCGCGGCTCAGCTGGTCGACCGTCGCGAGGTCCTCCGCGGCGCGCACCGGGTCGAGCAGCGAGAGCACCGTGACGCCCGTCGACAGCAGGATCCGCGACGTGCGCGCGGCGATCGCGCCGAGGATCACGGTGGGCGCCGACGACAGCACGTCGCCGGCGTGCCGCTCGCCGACCGCGAACGAGTCGAAGCCCAGCTCCTCGGCCAGCACGGCGTGCTCGACGACGCGCGCGAGCCGGTCGGCGGGCGGCACCGCGGCCCCCGTCACCGGGTGCGGCGGGTTGAACACGATGTCGAGGAGCTGGAAGCGCACGAGGGGGTCCTTCGCGGTCGGCGGGCGGTGCGGGCGGCGGGTCGGGCGGGCAGCGGGTCGGGCGGGCAGAGGGTCGGGCGGGCGTCGGCGGGGCGGGCGTCAGGCGACGCGGGCCGCGGCGGCGTCGCGCTCGGCGACCCCCTCCCGGACCAGCGGGATGACGTATCGGCCGAAGTCGACCGCGTCGTCCAGCAGGTCGTACCCGCGGGCGGAGATCACGCGGACACCCAGGTCGTAGTACGCGAGCAGGGCCTGCGCGACCTGCTCGGGCGTCCCGACGAGCGCGTTGGAGTTGCCGGCCCCGCCCGTCGCCCGGGCGGTCGCCGTCCACAGCACCTCGTCGTGCCGGTCCCCTTCGGCCGCGATCTGCAGCAGCCGCTGCGAGCCCGCGTTCTCGGGTGCGTCGATCGGGTGCCGGCGGCTGAGCGTGCCGCCGAGCGCGGCCTTGCGCGCCTCGATGCGGTCGAGCACGCGGTGGGCCTTCTCCCACGCGAGGGCCTCGGTCGGCGCGACGATCGGCCGGAACGCGGCGTGGATGCGCGGCGGCGTCGCACGCCCGGCCGCCGCGGCCTCGGCGTGCACGCGCTCGATCTGCTCGCGCGTGCGCGCCCGCGGCTCGCCCCACACGGCGAACACGTCCGCCTCGGCCGCGCCGACGCGGTAGGCCGCGTCCGACGAGCCGCCGAACGAGATGGTCGGCGTGCGGCCGCCGAACGGCTTGACGTCGAGCACGAAGTCCTCGAGGTCGTAGTACGTGCCGTGGTGGTCGAACGGGGTCACGCTCGCCCACGCCTGCTTGACGACCCGGATGTACTCACCTGTGCGGTCGTACCGCTCGTCCTTGGTGAGGGTGTCGCCCTCGCGGCGCTGCTCGTGGTCGTTGCCGCCGGTGATGAAATGCACCGACAGCCGCCCGCCCGACACCTGGTCGAGCGTCGCGAACGTCTTGGCCGCGTACGTCGGCGCCGACACGTTGGGGCGGTGCGCGAGCAGCAGCTCGATGTCCGGCACGCGCGCCGCGACGTACGCCGCGAGCGCGGCCGGGTCGGCGCCGGACGAGCCGTAGGCGAACAGCACGCGCGTCCAGCCGTGGTCGGCGTGCGCGCGCACGAGGCGCTCGAGGTAGGCGAGGTCGAGCGGGCCGGACGTCGTGCGGGCGGACGTCTCGGACGCGTCGGACGGGGCGGCGATGCCGAGGAACTCGACGGGCACGGTGCTCTCCTGGGGTCGGGTCGGGTCGGGTCGAACTGGATCGACCTCTCGCGCCGAGAAGGCGATCCGGTCTCGCTCCACGTGGGGCTGGATCGCCCTCTCGCGGGGAGGTGGCAGGGGTGCGGGCCGGGCGGGTGGGTCAGGGGGTGGCGAGGGCCGGGGCGGGGTGCCGCTCGGGCGCGGCGGCGGGTGCGGGCGCACCCTCGGCGGGCAGCCCCCACGCGTGCGCGAGCAGCGCGAACGAGCGCGCGGTGTCGGCAGGGTCGTGGGTCGACGTCGTGACGACGAGCTCGTCGGCCCCCGTGACGCGCTGCAGCGTCTGCAGGCCGGCGACGACGGCGGTCGGGTCGCCGACGAACCGCGTGTCGACGCGGTCGCGCAGCACCGCGCGCTCGTCGTCGGGGCGGTCCTGCCAGGCGACGGACGCGTGCCGCGGGTAGGTGCGGGCGCCGCCCGCGGTGCGGCGGATCGACAGCACCCAGTCGGCGTGCGGCGCGGCGAGGTCGTGGGCGCGCTCGTCGGTGTCGGCCACGAGCACGTCGGCCGAGACCGCGACGTACGGCGCCGCGAGCACGCCGGGCCGGAAGGCCGCGCGGTACGCGGCCACCGTGTCGAGCGTCGTCGCCGGGCTCACGTGGTAGTTCGCGGTGAGCGGCAGGCCCAGCTCGCCCGCGACGCGGGCGCTCTCGCCGGCGCTCGACGCGAGGACCCACAGCTGCCAGTCGGCGCCCTGCACGGGCGGGCTGACGTACGGGCGGCCGTCCTCGTCGCGGTACGTGCCGGCGTGCAGCGCGAGCACCAGCTCGAGCTCGGCGCGGAAGCTCGCGGCCGTGCGCGAGGCGCCGACGACCCGTTGCTGCGCGAGCAGCCGCTCGCGCAGCGCCGAGTCGCCGAGGTCGAGCGGCGGCGCGGCGGGCACGTGCAGCCCGTCGACGTCCCGCGCGGGTGCGGGCGCCGGTGCGGGCTGGTCGGGGCGCCGTCCGCCGACGTCGCGCGGCGCGAGCGCGCGCCCCAGCCCGAGGTCGACGCGCCCGGGGTGCAGCGCCGCGATCGTCCCGAACTGCTCGGCCGCGACCAGCGGGCTCGTCGTGCTCAGCAGCACCGCCCCGCTGCCCACGCGGATGCGCGACGTGCGAGCGGCCACGGCCGCAGCGAGCACCGCCGGCGCCGCCGACGCGACGCCCGCGCCGAGGTGGTGCTCGGCGTACCAGACGCGCCGGTAGCCGAGCCGGTCGAGCAGGACGGCGCGGTCGACGGCGGTGCGCAGCGCAGCGGCGCCGGTCGACCCCTCGGGGACGACGGCGAGGTCGAGGACGGACAGCGGCACGCGGGCCGCGCGGGGGTGGGTCATGGGTCGGTCAGCCTCTCGGGGTGGGGACGGCGGCGCGCGCGGGCCGGGCCGGGACGGGCCAGGACCGCGCGAACCGGGCGAGCGCGAACGGGGCGGGGCCGGGCGCGTCGCCCGTGGCCAGGTCGGCGAGCACGCGCCCGACGGCGGGCGCGAACTTGAAGCCGTGGCCCGAGAACCCCGCGCCGACGACGAGCGGTCCGCGCCGGTCGAGCACGAAGTCGTGGTCGGGCGTGGTCGTGTACGTGCAGCTCACGGGCGCGAGGTCGTCAGGGTCGAGCCCCGGCAGCCACGTGCGCACGTACTCGCGCAGGGCCGCGAGCTGCGCGGGTTCGGGCCGGTACGTGCGACGGTCGGGGTCGGTGACGGGCCCGACGCCGTGGAACCCGACCTTGACGCCCTCGCCCGGCGTCACCAGCCCGTACACGCCGCTGGGCCAGCCCGCGGCGGGGCCGGGGTCGTGCGTGAAGCTCGGCCACGTGGCGAGCAGCGCGGGGTCGCGCGCGGCGAGGTGCGCGGGCTGCTCCTGCGTGACGACGAGCGGCAGGACGTCCTCGGGCCCCACGTGCGGGCCGGTGCGCGAGCCGGCCGGCGGCGCGGCGAGCAGCGGCCCGACGAGCCCCGCGCTCCACGCCCCGACCGTGACGACGACGCGCCGCGCGACGAGGTCGCCGTGCCGCGTGACGACCCGCACGCCTCCGGGCACGGGCTCGAGGTGCCGCACGGGCGCCTCGTGCCGCACGTCGGCGCCGTGCGTGGCCGCGGCGCGCTGCAGCGCGGTGACGGCACGGTCGGCGTGCAGCCGGCCGGCGGTCGCGGTCTCGTGCAGCACGCGGCCCTCGAACCGCAGGCCGGGCCACCGCTCGCCGGCCGCGTCGGGCGTGAGCCACGTGTGCGCGATCCCGCGCGCGGCGAACGCGGCGGCCACGGCCTCGGCGCGCGCGGCCGACGCTGTGCCCGGGTGCGCGTGGCTCACGCCACCGGTGATCTCGAGCAGCGCGACGCCCGCGGCGGCCTCGAGCTCGCGCCACCACCGGAGCGCCTCCTGCGCGAGGTCGAGGTAGACCGGCTCGGGGTACGTGGTGCGGTAGATGCGCGACGCGCCGTGGGACGCGCCGTGCACGTGCCCGGGCGCGAACCGCTCCAGCAGGACGACGTCGCGCCCGCGCCGGGCGAGGTGCCAGGCCGCGGCCGACCCCATGACGCCGCCGCCGACGACGACGTGGTCGACGTGCTCGGTCATGCGTGCTCCTCTCCCGTCGCGGGCGCGACGCGTACGTGGGTGGGTGGGTGGGCGAGCGGGTGCGGGACGCCGTCAGGACGTCTTCGGCAGCCCGGGCGGGTTGGTCTGCGACTCCGCGACGGCCTCGGACGTCAGGCCCCAGCGCTCGAGGACCCGCGCGTAGCTGCCGTCGGCGATCGCGTGGTTGATCGCGGCGGTCACGGCGCCGGCCGCGTCGGCGCCCTTGCGGGTCGCGACGGCGATCTGCGCGGTGTCGGGCCAGCCGCCGTTGAGCGTGCCGACGACCTTGAAGTCCTGCGGGCTGACCGCCGCCTGGTACGCGAGCGACGCGTTGGGCCCGACGTAGGCGTCGAGCCGCCCGGACTGCAGCGCGAGCAGGACGTCGGAGAACTGCTCGTAGTACTCGGGTCCCTGCACCGGGTCGAGCCCGGCGGCGGTGTTCTGCCGGTCCCACTCGAGCAGGATCTTCTCCTGGTTGGTGCCCGACCCGACGCCCACGACGAGGCCCGCGACGTCGGCCGGCTCGGCGATGCGCTCGACGTCGGAGTCGGCCGCGACGAGCCAGCCGAGCTCGTCGTTGCGGTACGTCGAGAAGTCGATGGTCTCCTTGCGCTCCTCGGTCACGGTGACGTTGGAGATGACGGCGTCGACGTCGCCCGAGCCGAGCGCGAGCGGCCAGTCGGCCCACGCCTTGACCTCGAGGCGCAGCTCCTTGCCGAGCGCGTCGGCCACGAGCTGGGCGATGTCGGTCTCGTTGCCGATGGGTGTCTTGTCGTCGTCCGCGAGGAACCCCAGGGGCGGTGCGGCACCGGCGCTGACCGCGACGACGAGCTCGTCCTTGGCGGCCCACGCGGCGGGCAGCAGCGCGATCGCCTCGGGCGACTCGGTGGTGCGCACGCGGTCCTGGTCGGGGCTCGTGCTCACGGCGAGCCCGGCGGGTGCCGCGGCGGTCGAGGTGCCCGCGTCGTCGGGCGCCGCGGCGGCGGGCGCCTGCGTGCTGACGCCGGAGCACGCGGTGAGCGCGAGCAGCGGCAGCAGGGCGAGCGCGGCGAGCGCGCGGGAGGTGCGGGCGGTCGGTGTCACGGGAGACCTCTCGGGGTGGGGAGGACGGCGCGCGGTACGGCGCGCCGCGGGACCGGCGGGTGGCAGGAGGGGACGTGCGGGCGGGTCGGGGTCAGAGGACCTTCTGCAGGAAGGCGCGCGTGCGTTCGTGGCGCGGCGCGTCGAGCACCTGGGAGGGCGGGCCCTGCTCGACGACGACGCCGCGGTCGAGCAGCACGACGGTGTCGGCGACCTCGCGCGCGAACCCGATCTCGTGCGTGACGACGAGCAGCGTCGTGCCGGTGCGCGCGACGTCCTTCATGACGTCGAGCACCTCCCCGACGAGCTCGGGGTCGAGCGCCGACGTCGGCTCGTCGAACAGCAGCACCGACGGCCGCAGCGCGAGCGCCCGGGCGATCGCGACGCGCTGCTGCTGACCGCCCGAGAGCTGGCGCGGGCGTGCGTCGGCCTTGTCGGCGAGCCCGACGCGCGCGAGCAGCTCGCGCGCCTCCGCCTCGACCTCGGCGCGCGGCCTGCCCTGCGCCGCGACGGGCGCCTCGACGACGTTCTCCACGGCGGTGAGGTGCGGGAACAGGTTGAACGACTGGAACACGAAGCCGATGCGCGTGCGCTGCCGCAGCACGTCGCGCTCGGTGAGCTCGCGCAGCGTGCGCCCGCGCCGGCGGTACCCGACGAGCTCGCCGTCGACCGCGACGAACCCGCGGTCGACCTTCTCGAGGTGGTTGACGACGCGCAGCAGCGTCGACTTGCCCGACCCCGACGGCCCGAGCACGACCGTGACCGACCCGGGCTCGAGCGTGAGCGACACGCCGCGCAGCACCTCGAGCGTGCCGTACGCCTTGTGCACGTCGTGCAGCTCGACGCGGCCCGTCGCGTCCGCGAGCCGGTCGACGGTCGCGGACGTCGCGGCGCTCACGCCCGCTCCCCCGCGGTCGGCGCGACCGTGCGCGACGTGCGCGTCAGCACCCCGACGCGCGCCCGCGCGGCGTACGCCGGTGGCACGCCCGGTGGCACGTCACGCCCGGTGAGCCGCGCGACCGCGACCTGGACGGTCCACCGCGCGCGCTGCAGCGGCGTGGGCGGCAGGGTGCGCAGCGCACCCTTCGCGTAGTGCCGCTCGACGTAGTACTGCACGACCGTGATGAGCGTGGTCAGCACGAGGTACCAGAGCGACGCGACCAGCAGCAGCGGCACGACGCGCCCGTTGCGGCCGTAGATGACGCTGACGATGTAGAACAGCTCGCCGTACGCGAGCACGTAGACGATCGACGTGCCCTTGAGCAGCCCGATGACCTCGTTGACGGCCGTCGGCACGATCGTGCGCATGGCCTGCGGCAGGATGATGCGGCTCACCTGGCGGCGACGCGGCAGCCCGAGCGACGCGGCCGCCTCGTGCTGGCCCTGGTCGACCGACAGGATTCCGGCGCGCACGATCTCGGCGGAGTACGCGGCCTGCGAGAGCCCGAGCCCGAGGATCGCGGCCCAGAACTTGTCGACGACCGACAGCGTGTCGAACCACAGGTACTCGGGGCCGAACGGGACGCCGAGGCTGAGGTGCGGGTACAGGTAGGCGAGGTTGTACCAGAGCAGCAGCTGCAGCAGCAGCGGCACCGACCGGAACACCCACGTGTACGCCCAGGACACCGACCGCAGCAGCGGCGAGCGCGACAGCCGCATGAGCGCGAGCACCGTGCCGAGCGCGAACCCGACGACCGCCGCGACGGCGGTGAGCCGCACGGTCGCCCACGCGCCCTCCACGACCGACGGCCACGTGAGGAACTGCGCGACGACGCCCCACTCCCAGCGGTCGTTGGTGACCAGCGAGCTGACGACCATCGCGAGCAGGACCGCGACCGCGGCCGTCGCGACCCAGCGCCCGGGGTGCCGTGCCGGGACGATCCGCAGGTCGTCGAGCCGGTCGTCGCGGCCGCTGCGTCCGTCGGCGGCCCCGGCGTCGGGTCCGGCGCCGGCCGCCGGGTCGGCCGGGTGCCGCGCGGGCGGCGGGACCAGCAGGCGCGACTCGTCCTGCGCGAGGTGCGTGCTCACGTCGTGACCTCCAGCCACTTCTCGAACGGCAGCGGACCGGCGGGGGCGACCGTCGGGTCGAACAGCGGGCGGTAGCCCGTGGTCAGGTAGAGGCCGGCGGCCTCCGGCTGCCGCGGACCGGTCGTGAGGTAGAGCCGCCGGTAGCCGCGGGCCGCGGCGCGCCGCTCGAGCTCGGCGAGCACGCGGCGCGCGAGCCCGCGGCGGCGGTGGGCCGAGTGGGTCCAGATGCGCTTGAGCTCGGCCGTGCGGACCGCGGGCGTCCCGTCGCGGCGCCGGGTGCCGGCCCGCTCCAGGCGCGCCGCGTCCCCCAGCTCGGCCTCGGTGCGACGCCGGAACGCTCCGCCCGCGAGCGGGGCGCCGTCGGCGAGCAGGAGCAGCAGCTCGCCGTCCGGGGGTGCGAACTCCTCCGCCGGGTAGTGCTCCATCTCGTCGCGCAGCTGCTCGGCGGTCAGCAGGCGCCGGTACCGCGACCAGTACTCGTGCGCGAGCTCGTCGATCAGGGGCCGCACGAGCGGGTCGTGCAGGTGCACGCTGCGCACCTCGAGCGCGTCGCCGGGCACGGGGCCGGCCCCCACGGGCGCGGTCGTGGTCACCGCGGCACCCGCTCACCCGCGGTCACCGCGAACGGCAGGTGGTTGCCGGGCACGGGTGCGGGGCACGTGCCGTGCTCCGAGAACGCGTACGGCAGGTTGACGGCGCGGTTGAGGTCGAGCCGCAGCGTCGTCGCACCGGGGCCGGGGACCCCGGCCTGCACGACGCGCCACGGCGCGACGTCGTCGGCCTCGTCGCTGAACAGCAGCGTCACCGCGCCGCCGGGCGCGCCGGTCAGCGCGAGGGTCGCGCGCCGCCCGTCCCGCGCGACGTCGACCTCGCCCACGACCTGCACGCGGTGCACGAGACCGGGCCGAGCCGCTCCCACGACGACCTCGCGCGGCTCGGCGTACCACCGGACGGGCACGTCGAGCACCCACGACGCGTCGTGCGGGGACGCGGGGACACCCGTGAAGGCCACCCTCGTGGGCGCCTGGGGGTCGCGCAGCCGCAGCGCGTACCGGCCCGTGCGCCGCACGAGCTCGACCGCGACCTCGGAGGGATCGGCGTCGCCCGCCGAGGCGCGCCCGGCGGGCAGGTAGGTCGTCACGACCTGCGAGCCGCCCTCGGCGACCGCGTGCGTCGTGACGTCGGCACCGACCGCGTGGTGCACCTGGTCGGCGTCGACCCACCAGCGGCCGGGCACGTCGCCCAGCACGGTCGGGGCGTGCGGGACGGCGAGGTACGCGACGGGCGAGAGCCAGCCGTGCGGTGCGCGCAGCTCGTCCTCGCGCGCGGCGCGCCACGCGGCGTGCGCGGCGGCGGTCGCGGCCCGGTCCGACGCGGACGGGGCGTCGGTCGGGGTGTCGGCGGCCGGTCGGGTGGCGGTGTCCTGCAGGGTCATGGCTGGTCCTCTCGTGCGTGCGTGCCGGGGATCGCGCCGACGAGCTCGGCGGTGTAGGGGTCGCGCGGGTCGTCGAGGACGTCCGCGGTGCGCCCCGTCTCGACCAGGCGGCCGGCCCGCATGACGCCGACGTGCTCGGCGACGCGGCGGACGACGGCGAGGTCGTGCGAGACGAACAGGTAGGTCAGGCCGCGGCGCTCGCGCAGGTCCGCGAGCAGGTCGAGCACACGGGCCTGCACGGACACGTCGAGCGCGCTGGTCGGCTCGTCGAGCACCAGCAGCTCGGGGTCGAGCGCGAGGGCGCGCGCGATCGCGACGCGCTGGCGCTGCCCGCCCGAGAGCTCGGCGGGTCGGCGACGCGCGAGGTCGGGCGACAGGTGCACCTGGGCCAGCAGGTCGGCGACGCGCTCGCGCCGCTCGGCGGGCGTGCCGACCCGGTGCGCGCGCAGCGGCTCGTCGACGGCGCGTGCGACCGTGAAGCGCGGGTCGAGCGCGGTCGACGGGTCCTGGTGGACCAGCTGGGTGCGGCGGCGCAGGTCGCGCAGGGCGACGCCGCGGGCCGCGGCGACGGTGACGCCGTCGAACCGGACCGCCCCCGCGTCGGGCCGGTCGAGGCCGAGCACGAGCCGCGCCGTCGTCGACTTGCCGGACCCCGACTCCCCCACGAGCGCGAACGCCGAGCCGCGCGGCACCGCGAAGGTCACGCCGTCCACCGCCCGCAGCACGTCGCCCGACCGCCGCGGGCCGAGGCGGAACGTGCGGGTGAGCCCGTCGACCTCCACGAGCGCGCGCGCCCCGCTCGCCGCGACGTCCACCCGTGGGGTCGCGCGCGGCGCCGTCCTCGCGGCAGGGCCCACGGCCGGGGGCGCGGCGGCACCGCCCGCCGTCGCCGCGCCGCCCGGGCCCCGGAGCGCGAGCCCCGGCGCCGCCGCGACGAGCTCCCGCGTGTACGCGTGGCGCGGGGTGCGCAGCACCTGCGCGGTCGCCCCGTGCTCGACCACGCGCCCGTCCTTCATGACGACGACGCGGTCGGCCCGGTCGGCGGCGACGGCCAGGTCGTGCGTGATGAGGAGCACCGCGGTGCCGGTGCGTGCCGTGAGGTCGGCGAGCAGGTCGAGCACGCGCCGCTGCACCGTGACGTCGAGCGCGCTGGTCGGCTCGTCGGCGACCAGCAGCTCGGGCTCGCACGCGAGCGCGATGCCGATGAGCACGCGCTGCCGCATGCCGCCCGACAGCTGGTGCGGGTACTGCCGGGCCCGGGCGGCGGGCGCGTCGAGGCCGACGGCGTCGAGGATCTCGACCGCGCGGGCGTGCGCCGCGCGGCGCGTCGTGCGGTGGTGGATGCGCAGCACCTCGGCGACCTGGTCGCCCACGCGCTGCACGGGGTTGAGCGCGACGCCCGGGTCCTGGGGCACGAGCCCGAGGCGCGCGCCGCGCACGCGCGACCACGCGCGCTCGGGCAGCGTCGCGAGGTCGAGGGCCGTGCGCGGGTCGTCGCCGAGCGTGAGCGCACCGCCGGTGACGGCGCCGTTCGCGGGCAGCAGGCCGACCACGGCGTGCGCGGTGCTGGACTTGCCCGAGCCGGACTCGCCGACCAGCGCCACGACCTCGCCCGCGTGGACGTCGAGGTCGACGCCGCGCACGGCCGGCACGTCGCCGTCGGTGCCGCGGTAGGTGACGTGCAGGTCGCGCACGGCCAGCACGGGCCGAGCGTCTCCCCCGGGCCGGGACGGGTGGCCGGCGGTGCGGGCCGTCAGGACGTCGGCGGTCATCGGGCGGTCCTCCCGGGTCGTCCGACCGCGCGCCCGAGGCGCCCGACGGCGAGCACGACCACCGCGATCACGGCGCCGGGCAGCGTCGAATACCACCACGCCGACGCGAGGTAGTTGCGCCCCTCGGCGACGAGCGAGCCCCACTCGGGCGTGGGGGGCGTCGCGCCGTAGCCGAGGAAGCTGAGCGCCGACACGGCGAGCACGACGCCGCCCAGCTCGACGGTCGTGAGCGCGAGCACGGGGCCGGCCGCGTTGGGCAGCACGTGCCGCACGACGACCGACGCTCGCCCCGCGCCGGCGAGGTGCGCGGCCTCGACGTACGTCGCGCGTCGCACGCGCAGCACCTCGCCGCGCATGAGCCGCGCGAACGTCGCGACCGAGGCGACGCCCACGGCGAGCGCGACCTCGAGCGTGCCGAACCCCAGCACCGTGACGACCGCGAGGGACAGCAGCAGGTTCGGGACGGCGAGCAGGACGTCGGTGCCGCGCATGAGCACGTCGTCGACGCGCCCGCCGACGAACCCGGCGACCACCCCGATCGCGGACCCGGCCACGGCGGCGACCGCGACCGCGACGAGCGCGGCGCGCACCGACAGCGCCGTGCCGTGCACGGTGCGGGCGTACAGGTCGCGGCCGAGGTGGTCGGTGCCGAACCAGTGCGCGGCGCCGGGTGGTGCGAGCGCGTCGGCCGGGACGCCGGTGACCGGGTCGTGGGACGTGAACGCGCCGGGCACGAGCGCCCACGCGAGCACCACGACGACGACCGCGAGCGCGAGCAGCGCGCCGGGCCGGGTCAGCGGGTGGTGCCGCAGGCGCGCGGGCAGCGCGTGCCGCACGCGGGCGGCGCGGGTGGTCGCGGCGGCGGCGCCGCGCACGGGCACGGCGGTGCGGTCCGGCCGAGCGGTGCCGATGAGCGTCATGCGGCAGCCCTCCCCCGGGTCAGTCGCGGGTCCAGCAGGGGGTACGCGAGGTCGACCAGCAGGTTGACGACGACGAACACCGCGGCGGCCACGACGACGAGACCCAGCACGACGGGGATGTCCTGCGTCGTGACGGCCGACTGCACGAGCCGCCCGAACCCCTGCCGCGAGAACACGGTCTCGACGACCACGGACCCCGCGAGCACGTTGCCGACCAGCACGCCGAGCAGCGTGAGCGCGGGCAGCACGGCGTTGCGCGTGACGTGGTGCAGCTGCACGCGCGTGCGGGTCGCGCCCTTGGCGAGCGCGGTCTCGACGTACGGCGCGCGCCACGCGGCGCCCATGCCGTGCGCGAGGACCTGCGCGACGGTCGCGCCGAGCGGGATCGCGAGCGTGACGGCCGGGAGCACGAGGCTCGCGACGCCCCGGTTGCCGACGGCCGGGAACAGCGGGTACCGGAACGACAGCACCTGCAGCAGCACGAGCCCGACCCAGAACGTCGGGACCGCGACGCCGAGCGGCGGCAGCGCGAGCAGGAACCCGCGCAGGCGCGTCGAGCGCGTCCACGTCGCGGCGGTCGCGAGCGCACCGCCGCCGACCACCGCGAGGCCCAGGGCCAGGGCGGCCAGCCGCGCGGTCTCGGGCAGCGCGGCCGCGATCAGGCCGACCACGGGTGCGCCCGACGCGACGGACGTGCCGAGGTCGCCGCGCAGGGTGCGCCCCAGCGCGCCGAGGTACTGCTGGAGCGGGCCCTGGTCGAGCCCGTACCTGGCCCGCAGCGCGTCGACCTGCGCGGGGTCGACGTACCCGCCGGTCGAGCTCTGGTCGAGCATGATGCTCACCGGGTCGCTCGGCAGCAGGTAGAGGACCGCGAAGGCCGCGGTGAACGCGGCGAGCAGCACGGCCGCGGCGCCGACGACGCGGTGCAGGACGTACCGGGTCACGGCGTCGGCTCGATCCACGCGTCGTGGAACAGCAGCCGCGAGGACGCGTCGAACGCCACGCCGTGCACGCCGCCGGCCACGCCGATGGACTGCGCGAGCTCGAACAGCGGGATCGCGAGCCCCTGGTCGAGCACCTCGCGCTGCGCCTGCGCGACGAGGTCGGCACGCGCGGCGGGGTCGGCGGCGGCGAGCTGCGCGTCGAGCAGCGGGTCGAGCACGTCGTCGGCCGGGCGCTGGTTGATGTTGCGCAGCGTCGACGAGAACTGCGTGCGCAGGATGTCGCCGTCGGCGCGCGTGACGTTGTAGTAGTACGTGCCGAACGTGCCCGCCGTCAGCGACTGCTGCTGCTCGGCGGGGGTCTGCTGGCGGATCTGCAGGTCGACGCCCGCGGCGCGCAGCTGCTGCTGCACGAGCTCGAGCACGGCCTGCGAGCCGGTGAACAGGGGCGCGTAGACGACGTCGAACGTGAGCCGCTGCCCGTCCTTCTGCCGGATGCCGTCGTCGCCCGGCTCCCAGCCGGCGTCGTCGAGCAGGTCGGACGCGGCGGCGGCGTCGGGAGCGAGCTCGTCCGACAGGTCGACGTACCCGGGCGTGGTCGACGCGAGCACGCTCGTGGCGGGCCGGAACGCGTCGGACAGCACGGTGTCGACGATCTGCTGCCGGTCGATCGCGAGGTTGACCGCGCGGCGCACGTCGGGGTCGTCGAGCGGCGCGGCCGTGACGTTGGGCTGCAGCACGAACACGACGCCGGGGTTGGTGCGCGTGAGCACGGCGCCGTCGGTCGCCTCGACCTGCGCGACGTCCTGCGGCAGCACGTCGCCGATCGCGTCGAACTGGTCGGACGCGAGCCCGCCGGCGCGCACGCCGGACTCGGGGACGACCGTGAACTCGATCCGGTCGAGGTACGCCTCGCCGGCGTGGTCGGAGACGCCCGACGCCCACGCGTACCCGTCGCGTCGCGTGAGCACGGCGCCCTGGTCCTGCGTGTAGCTCTCGAGCACGAACGGGCCGGACCCGACGACGTCACCCTGCAGCCTCTCCTCGGGCGCGGCCTGCGTGGTCGCGTCGGAGAGGATCGCGAGCGACACCGTCGACGTGGCCTGCAGGAACTGCGCGTTGGGCGCCTCGAAGACGACCGTCGCGGTGCGCTCGTCGTCGACGCGCGTCTCGACGTACCCGGTGAGGTAGCTCGTCGCGAGCGCCGACCCGGCGCCGAGCCCGCGGGCCAGCACGTCGAGGTTCGCCTTCACGGTCGCCGCCGTCAGGGGCGTGCCGTCGGAGAACGTGACGCCGTCGCGCAGGTGGAACGTGAACCGCGTGAGGTCGTCGCCCACGTCCCAGCTCGTCGCGAGCCACGGCACGATCTCGCCGGTCTCGGGGTCCTGGTCGGTGAGCGAGTCGGCGAGCTGGCGGGCCACGTAGATGCTGACGTTCGAGCCGACCTGCTGGGGGTCGACGCCGCTGGGCGACGCGCCGAGCGCGAAGCGCAGCGTGCCGCCGGGCACGGGGTCGGCGCTCGCCGCAGCCGCGTCCGACGGGCCGACGGCGGGGGCCGCGGCCGTCGAGCACGCGGCGAGCAGCAGGGCCGGGACGAGCGCGGCGACCGCCCGGAGGCGTGCGCGGGGGCGCCGTGCGGGGGCGTGCGGTGCGGTGGTCATGACGTCCTTCCGGGGGACAGGGGTGGCGGGGCTCAGCGGCCGACGGCGGCGAGCGGGCGGGGGGTCGACGCGGCGGCGTGCGCGGCGTGGTCGCGGCGCGCGGGGCGCGGCAGCCCGAGGTGGTCGCGCAGCGTCTCGCCCGTGTACCCGGCGCGGAACGAGCCGCGCTCGACGAGCAGCGGGACGACCCGGTCGAGCACGTCGTCGAGGCCGTGCGGCGTGAGGTGCGGCACGAGGATGAAACCGTCGGACGCGTCCTGCTGGACGTGGCGGTCGATGTCGTCGGCCACCTGCTGCGCCGTGCCGACGAACCCGCCGCGCGTCGTCGCGTGGATGACGAGGTCGCGGATCGACCAGCGGTTCGCCTCGGCCTGCTCGCGCCACTGCCGGGCGACCGCGAGCGGGTCCTTCGCGTGCCGCACGCGACCGCGCGTGATCGACGCGTTCTCGACGTCGGGGTCGACGTCGGGCAGCGGGCCGTCGGGGTCGTACGCCTCGAGGTCGCGCCCCCACACCTGCTCGAGGAACGCGATCGCGGTGGGACCGGACACCTGCTGGCGGCGGACGTGCCGGGCGCGTTCGTGCGCCTCGGCCTCGGTGTCGCCGATCACGGCGGTGACCGCCGGGAGGATCAGCAGCTCGTCGGGCGTGCGTCCGTGCGCGGCGAGCCGCGACTTCACGTCGGTGTAGAACGCCTGCCCGGCGTCGAACGTCGAGTGCATGGAGAACACGACGTCCGCCGTGGCGGCCGCGAAGTCGCGTCCGTCGGCGGAGTCGCCGGCCTGGAACAGCACGGGGTGGCCCTGCGGGCCGCGCGGTGCGGGGAACGTGCCGACGACGTCCGCGTGCGGGCCGTGGTGCGCGACGGGGCGCACGGCCCCGTCGCGCAGGAACCTGCCCGCGGCGGGGTCGGCGAGCACCGCGTCGTCGTCCCACGAGTCCCACAGCGCGCGCGCCGCGTCGACGACCTCGCGGGCCCGCTCGTAGCGCAGCGGGTACGGCAGGTACCCGCCGCGACGGAAGTTCGCGCCCGTGAACGCGTCGGGGCTGGTCACGAGGTTCCACGCGGCGCGTCCGCGCGACAGCACGTCGAGCGTCGCGAACTGCCGCGCGACCTCCCACGGCTCGTTGAAGGTCGTGCTGATGGTGCCCGCCAGGCCGAGGCGGTCGGTCACCGCGGCGAGGGCCGCGAGCACGGGCAGCGTGTCGGGTCGCCCGACGACGTCGAGGTCGTGGATGCGGCCCTTGTGCTCGCGCAGCCGCAGGCCCTCGGCGAGGAAGAAGAAGTCCAGGTGCGCGGCCTCGGCGCGCGTGGCGAGGTGCTCGAACGACGAGAAGTCGACCTGGCTGCCCGCCGTGGGGTCGCTCCAGACCGTCGTGCTGTTGACGCCCGGGAAGTGCACCCCGAGCCGGACCTGCTTGCGCGGACGCGTGGTCATGGCGGACCCCTCTCAGGCCGTCGCGGCGAGGACGTTGGCGGGGCGCGCGAGCCCGAGGGTGTCGCGCAGCGTCGTGCCCGGGTAGGAGGTGCGGAACAGACCCGCGTCCTGCAGCAGCGGCACCAGCCCGTCGACCACCGCGTCGAGGTCCGTGGGCAGCACCGCCGGCAGCAGGTGGAACCCGTCGACCACCTCGCGCCACGCGTCGAGCACGGCCGCGAGGTCCGCCGGCGTGCCGACGTGCGTGAGCGACGCCGGGCGCCACGGCTCGCCCGCCAGGTCGTCGAGGACCGCGAGCCGGGCCGCCGCCGACGACCGGTCGTCGGCCAGCAGCAGGGAGGTGTCGACGAGCACGCGCAGGTCGCGCGGGTCCCGCCCCGCCGCGACGGCCTGCTCGTGCAGGCGGTCGCGCTGCGCGCGGGCCGCGCTCACGTCGGTCGCGCGCAGCCGCACGACGTCGGCGTGGCGCGCCGCGAGCGCGAGCGTCGCGTCGGACGTGACCGGCACGACGACCGGCGGGCGACCCTGCGGCGGACGGGGCGTGATCGACGGCCCGGCGACCGAGAACCGCGGGCCCGCGTGGTCGACCCGGTGCAGCTTGTCGCGGTCGACGTAGCGGCCGGTCGCGACGTCACGGATCACGGCGTCGTCCTCCCACGAGTCCCACAGCAGCCCGACGACGTGCGCGACCTCGGCGGCCTCGTCGACCGCGTCGTCGTGGTCCTGCGGGTCCTTGCGCCCGAACGCCGCGGCCTGCGCGGGGCCCGTGGACCAGCCGACCTGCCACCCCGCGCGCCCGCGGCTGACGTGGTCGACCGTGGCGATCGCCTTGGAGACGTGGAACGGCTCGGTGTGCGTCGTGTCGGTGCGCGCGACCAGGCCGATGCCGGCGCTGCGCGGTGCGAGGTGCGCCGCGAGCAGCACCGCGTCGAGCCGGCCCTGCAGGCCACCGGCGGGTGCCTCCTGCAGCACGTGGTCGTCGTCGAGGACCGCGAGGTCGAGCAGGCCGCGCTGCGCGGTCGCCAGCAGCTCGGCGGTGCGGCGGGGGTCGAACCAGCCGTGCGCGGCGGCCGGGACGGTGCGCCACGCGGCGGGGTGGGCGCCGGCGTCGGTGAGGTCGACGCCGAGGTGCAGGGACGGGCGGGTGTCGGGCACGGATGCTCCAGGGGTGCGCGGGACCGCGCCCGCGTCGGTCGACGGGGCGTGCGGGTCCCCGGGGTGGGGAGGTGGGGGTTCCGAGGTGCGGCGAGGCGACGCCGCGGCGTCCGCGTGATGGGGGACGCGGCCGGTCCGCCGAGGGCACGACGGCTCACGTCCACGGCGGGCGCCGCGGGTGCGGTCACCGCCCCGGCGGGGTCGCCACCGGGTCAGCGGTGCCGGCGTCGAGCGCGGCGTGCGCGTCGCGACGGGGTCAGCGGTGCCGGTGTCGAGCACGACGGGCTCGTCGCCGACGACGCGGGCGGCGGCACGACGGCGCCGCGGGAGGTCGGGTCAGCGACAGTCGCGCAGGGCCCGGCACGGCGCCGGACAGGTCGCGTGCTCGCGCCGCGCGGCCGTCTGCCTGCTCACCTGTCGCTCCATGTCGGTCCGTCCCTCGCGGTCGTTGCGCACGGCGTGCGCCTGGTCCTCACCCGGGGCACCCCGCCGCGCGGGTGGGTTGCCGTCCGACCAGCCGGGGCTTCGCGTCGGAGCTCGTGACCTGTGTCGTCGACATAAAGCCGACTTGATTGATCGGAAATTTATGCCCGCCCACGGGCCGTGTCAACGCCCGCGGACACCGCGTCCACGATCCGGGACGCACGCAGGCCCGACACCCCTCCGGGCACGACGACGCCCGCCGCCGCGCACGGGGCGCGAGGGCGGGCGTCGGGGTCGAGCAGGCGCCGTCAGCCGAACAGGCGCGGCAGCGTCGCCTCCCACTCGGCACGGGCCTCCGCGAGCGGCAGCGTGAACAGCCCCCGCACCTCGACGGCGGCCGCGTGCGCGTGGTCCGCGTCGTCGACGGGCGTCCCGGCCCCCGGCGAGCACGCCTCGGCCGTCTCCCCCAGCCGCAGCGCGAGCACGCCGCGCGCGGTGCACAGGTCCTGCAGGCGCACCTCCTCCGAGCGCGGCACGGCGACGAGCACGCGCGCCTGCGACTCGGAGAACAGCGCCTCGAACGGCGTCACGCCGTCGCGCGCGCACAACGCGTCGAGGTCGACCTGCACGCCCACGCCGTAGCGCAGGCTCGACTCGACGAGCGCGAGCGCGAGCCCGCCCTCCGACAGGTCGTGCGCCGCGTCGACCAGGTCGTCGCGCGCCGCGGCGACGAGCACCTGCGCGAGGCGGCGCTCGGCGTCGAGGTCGACGCGCGGCGGCACGCCGCCCAGGTGCCCGTGCACGACGTCGGCCCACGCCGACCCGTCGAGCTCGGCGCGCGTCGTGCCCAGCAGGTAGACGGCCTGGCCCGGCTGCGTCCACCCCGAGGGCACGGCGTCCGCGACGTCGTCGAGCACGCCCAGCACGCCGACCACGGGCGTCGGGTGGATCGACGAGTCGATCTGCCCGGGCTCGCCCGTGCCGTTGTACAGCGACACGTTGCCGCCGGTCACCGGCACCTCGAGCGTCTGGCACGCGTCGGCCAGGCCGCGGATCGCCTCGACGAGCTGCCACATCGAGTCGGGGTGCTCGGGGCTGCCGAAGTTGAGGCAGTCGGTGACGGCCATGGGCCGCGCGCCGACCGTCGCGACGTTGCGGTACGCCTCGGCGAGCGCGAGCTGCGCGCCCGTGTACGGGTCGAGCTTGGCATAGCGCCCGTTCGCGTCGGTCGCGAGCGCGACGCCCAGGCCCGTCGTCTCGTCGACGCGCACGACGCCCGAGTCGTCGGGCTGCGCGAGCGCGGTGTTGCCCTGCACGAACCGGTCGTACTGGTCGGTGACCCACGCGGGCGACGCGAGGTTCGGCGACGCGAGCAGCCGCAGCAGCGTCGCGCGCAGCTCGTCGGCGGACTCCGGGCGCGCGTACCGCCGCGCGCCCTCGGGCGTGCTCACCGAGTCGGCGACGAGCCCGTCCTGCCACGCGGGGCGCGCGTACGGGCGGTCGTAGACCGGCCCCTCGTGCGCGACGGTCTTCGGGTCGACGTCGACGATGCGGTCGCCGTGGTGGTCGATGGTCAGGCGCCCGGTGCCCGTGACCTCGCCGATCACGGCCGTCTCGACGTCCCAGCGCGCGGTGATCGCGAGGAACTCGTCGAGCTTCTCGGGGCTGACGACCGCCATCATGCGCTCCTGCGACTCCGACATGAGGATCTCGCCGGCCGTCAGGGTGGGGTCACGCAGCAGCACGTTCTCGAGGTCGACGTGCATGCCGCCGTCACCGTTGGACGCGAGCTCGCTCGTCGCGCACGAGATGCCCGCGGCCCCCAGGTCCTGGATGCCCTCGACGACGCGCGCGGCGTACAGCTCGAGGCAGCACTCGATGAGCACCTTCTCCATGAACGGGTCGCCGACCTGCACCGACGGGCGCTTCGACGGCTTCTCGTCGTCGAACGTCTCGGACGCGAGGATCGACGCGCCGCCGATGCCGTCGCCGCCCGTGCGCGCGCCGAACAGCACGACCTTGTTGCCGACGCCCGAGGCGTTGGCCAGGTGGATGTCCTCGTGCCGGAGCACGCCCAGGCACAGCGCGTTGACCAGCGGGTTGCCCTGGTAGCAGGCGTCGAACACGAGCTCGCCGCCGATGTTCGGCAGGCCCAGGCTGTTGCCGTACCCGCCGACGCCCGACACGACGCCGTGCACGACGCGCGCGGTGTCGGGGTGCTCGGGTGCGCCGAACCGCAGCTGGTCCATGACCGCCACGGGCCGCGCACCCATCGAGATGATGTCGCGCACGATCCCGCCGACACCCGTCGCGGCGCCCTGGTACGGCTCGACGTACGACGGGTGGTTGTGCGACTCGACCTTGAACGTCACGGCCCAGCCGTCGCCGATGTCCACCACGCCGGCGTTCTCGCCGATGCCGACGAGCAGGTGCTCGCGCATCGCCGGGGTCGTCTTGTCGCCGAACTGCCGCAGGTGCGTCTTCGACGACTTGTAGGAGCAGTGCTCCGACCACATGACGGAGTACATCGCGAGCTCGGCCGCGGTGGGGCGCCGGCCCAGGATGTCGCGGATCCGCTGGTACTCGTCGGGCTTGAGGCCGAGCTCGGCGAACGGCTGCTCGAGGTCGGGCGTCGCGGCGGCGTGCTCGACGGTGTCGGACGTGTGCTGGGGGACGTCGGGGCGCGCAGGTGCGGTGGTCATCGGTTCCCTCGGTGGGGGCCGGGTCCGTGGGGGGCGCTCGCCCGCGCAGGTACCCGCGCCGCAAGGTCGGCAGACGGCCCCAGGGTACCGGCGCGCGAGGGCGCGACGGCGGCGCGTCCACGGCCGACGCACGCCGGGGAGCAGGCGTCGGCGAGACGTCCCGTTGCTCCGCCCGTGCGACGTACGTCCACTTCTCACACGGTTCTCATACTTTTCGTCCGTTCTGCCCGATAGCCTGCGCGTGCCCGCCGCCCCGTGCGTCACCCGAACGCACCACGGGCGGCACCTCCCCCGGACACGAGGACCCGATGTCGCGCCGTCGCACCGCCCTGCTCACCGCCCCCGCCGCCGCCGCGGCCGCCGCGCTCACGCTCGTCGGGGCCGCGACGTCCGCGAGCGCGGGCTCCGACTCCCCGACGCCGTACCGCGTCACGCCGACCGGCCTCGAGCTGCCCGCGGGCGACGTCTTCGAGGTCCACGGGCACGTCAACGTCGTCTACACCACGGCCGCCGGTCGCGCGTCGCGCAACGTGCACGTCGAGGGTCCGGGCACGCCCTACGCCGACCTCGCGGGCACGTCGACGCTCACGTGGGACCGCGCGGGTCTGCCCGCCGACGCGTGCGTGACGTGGGTGCAGGTCGCCGGGTACGACGAGCACCACGGCGAGGGCGGCCAGGCGCCGGTGTGCCGCACGGCGGCCACGCCGCCCCCGGTGGTGCCGCCCGTCGCGCCGCCCGTGACCCCGCCGCCCGCGCCGCCGGCGGCGCCGCCCGCACCGGAGGTCACGCCGCCCACGACCCCGGCACCCCCCGCGGCCCCGACGCCGGCACCCGCGGGCGAGGTCCCGGGGCCCTCTCCCGCCGCCGAGGTCGGGAACGAGCCCGTCGGTGCCCCGAGCCCGGCGCCGTCGCCCACCGAGCGCTCCGAGGTCCTCGCGGCCTCCGACGACGCGACGCCGGCGGCCCGCGCGCAGGTGCGCGCCTCGGCGCAGGAGCGCTCCGAGGTGCTCGCGGCGACCGGTGCGCGCACGGGTGTGCTGCTCGCCGCGGGCGCGCTCGCGCTCGGGCTCGGCGCCGGGCTCGTGACGTGGCGGCGCCGTCGCGCCGCCGGGGCCTGACGTGGCCGCCGACGTGCGGCGGCCGCGGCCGGGTGAGCCGTGCCGGCCCGAGCGACGACGACCGGCGGGCCGCCGGGGCTGACGTCGGGCGACCCGCCGCGTCGAGGACCCGTCGGCACCCGCCCGCGACGGCCGTCGGCGGCGAGGCGGCCGGGACGCGCCGCGCGAGCGCAGCGCAACGCGGTCGCTCAGTGGTGGAAGCCGGAGCTGCGGCCCTCGGTCGGCAGCGGTCCCGTCAGCGCGTCGAGGTACCGGACCTCGGCGCGCAGGTCCGCGAGGAACGCCGCAGCGAGGTCGTGGCTGAAGCCGTTGCGCACGACGACGCGCTGCACCGTGACGTGCTCGAGGTCGGCCGGCATCGGGTACGCGGGCACCAGCCACCCGCGCGTACGCAGCCGTTCCGAGAGGTGGTGCAGGTCCCAGCGCGTCGTGTGCCCCTCGCGCAGCCGCCACGCGAACACCGGGATGTCCGACCCGTCGTTCCACAGCTCGAACGCCGGCACGCGTGCGATCTCGCGGGCCAGCCAGGTCGCGACGTCGCGCGACGTGCGCTGCACGGCGGCGTAC
Organism: Cellulomonas sp. FA1; assembly: GCF_000986825.1. Classification (NCBI taxonomy): domain Bacteria; kingdom Bacillati; phylum Actinomycetota; class Actinomycetes; order Micrococcales; family Cellulomonadaceae; genus Cellulomonas; species Cellulomonas sp. FA1. The sequence goes on from NZ_LBMY01000001.1 coordinate 2,143,330, forward strand.
CCGGCACGCCCGAGGCGCACGAACAGGTAGAACTGCAGCAGCACCTGGGCCCCGGGCCGGGAGAAGTTGAGCGCGAACGTGGGCATGTCACCGCCCAGGTACGACACGCGGAAGACCAGGTCCTCCGGCAGCGCCGCGGCGTCGCGCCACACGACCCACCCCAGGCCCGGGTACACCAGCCCGTACTTGTGCCCCGACGTGTTGATCGACACGACGCGGGGGACGCGGAAGTCCCACGCGAGGTCGGGCTGCACGAACGGCGCCACCATGGCCCCCGACGCGCCGTCGACGTGGATCGGCACGTCGAGCCCCGTCGCCTCCTGCACGCGGTCGAGCGCGTCGGCGACCTGCGCGACCGGCTCGTAGGCGCCCGTGTAGGTGACGCCCATGATGACGACGACGCCGATCGTGTTCTCGTCGACGTACGCCGCCAGGTCGTGCCCGTCGAGCACGCGGTGCTCGAGCGAGAGCGGGACGTAGCGCGGCTCGACCTCGAAGTAGTTGCAGAACTTCTCCCAGCACACCTGCACCGCGCTGGACATCACGAGGTTGGGCCGGTCCGTGGGCCGGCCGGCCGCGCGACGCGCGTGCTGCCAGCGGCGCTTGAGCGCGAGACCGCCGAGCATGGCCGCCTCGGACGACCCGATGGTCGACGTGCCGACCGCCCGGCGCGGCGCGGGCGCGTGCCACAGGTCGGCGAGCATGGTCCAGCAGCGCTGCTCGATCGCGGCCGTCTGCGGGTACTCGTCCTTGTCGATCATGTTCTTGTCGGCGGACTCGGCGTACAGCCGCGTCGCGTGGTCGTCCATCCACGTGCCGACGAACGTCGCGAGGTTGAGCCGCGCGTTGCCGTCGAGCATCGCCTCGTCGTGCACCAGCTGGTACGCCGTCTCGGGCAGCGCCTCGTGCGGCGGGAAGCGGAACTTGGGGACGCTCGTGGCCTCGCCCGGCCGGCTGAAGACCGGGTTCACCTCGATGACGTCCGGCTCGTCGTCGTCTCGCCCTGCTCGCCGCGTGGTCGTCACCATCTGCCTGCCCCCTCGCCGGGCCGGCCCCGCGGACGCGAGGCCCTGGGACCGACCGTAGGGACCCCGGCCGTGCGGCGCCTCCCGGCGGGTGCGCGGGGTCAGGCGTCGGCGTCGGTGGGGTTGCAGCGCGTCGCGATCAACGTTCCCGTGCCGACCTCGGGCCGCCACGGCTCGAGGTTCCACGACGCCTTGTCGGGTGCGCCGAGCACGTGGCACCACAGCTGCGCGCGCATGCTCGGCGTCGCCGCCTCGGGCTCGGCGGCCTCGAGCTGCGACGCGAGCGCCTCCTGCGCCGCGAGGCTGCCGCCGCGCACCCACGGCGCGGGGACGACCGCGAGCGAGCGCCCGCCCTCGGCTTCGCCCCACGTCGCCGACTCCAGCGCGGCGGCGCCCACCTCGAACGACACCGGACCACCCGCGGCGGCTCCGACGTGCAGGACCAGCAGGTCGCCCTCGACCCGCCACGCGGCGGCCGCACCGTCGGCGCCCGTCGCACGCCCGAGCGCGGTCACGACGGCGCCGCCGGCGTCGCGCAGGACCGCCGAGGCGTCCGCGAGCAGTTCGACGGCGCCCCCGTCGGGCGGTGCGACCCGCGCGCGCACGCCCTCCGCGCCGTCGGGCGCCGCGGCGTCGGAGCCCGCGCCTGCGCGGCCTGCGCCGTCGGGACCCACGTCGCGGCCGCCCGGGGCGGCGGACCCCGCGGCGCCCGGCTCCGCCACGGTGATCGTGTAGGTCGCGGCCCCGTCCTCGCGCTGCTCGACGCCGACGTCCGCGCCCTCCGGCGCCGGCAGCAGGCTGCCGCGCGCGGGCGGGCCGCCCAGGGGCAGCCCTGCCGCACGGACGGCTGCCGCGTCGGGCGCTGCGGAGGGCGAGGGCGACGCGGGCCCGGCGGCACTGGTCGACGCGCTCGCGCCCGGCCCGGCGGCGTCCGGCGCGCCGGTCGTGCACGCGGCGACGAGCAGCAGCACGGCGACCGTCGTCGCCACCCGCCACCGCCGCACGCCCACGGCACGGGAGGCTACGTGCCCGCGCCCGGTCCGTGCACGGTCGAGGCGTGCGGCGTCCCGGCCGCCAGACGGCCGGGACGCCGCACACCCGGTGCCACGAGGCGCGTCAGGCGCCCTGGCGGACCACCTCGAACGGCGCGCGACCGCCGATGCGGCCCTCGATGCCCGCGGTGACGAACGCCTTGGCCGCGGTCACGGCGTCCTCGACGTCGGCGCCCTTGGCGAGCTCGGCGGTGATCGCGGCGGCGAGCGTGCAGCCCGCGCCGGCGACGCGCTCGCGCCCCACCTTCGGCGTCCGCAGCACGGTGACCTCGTCGCCGTCGACCAGCACGTCGACCGCGTCGTCGCCGGGCAGGTCGACCCCGCCCTTCGCGACGACGACGCGCGGGCCCAGCTCCTGGATCCGGCGCGCGGCCTCGGTGAGCTGCTCGACCGTCTCGATGGACGCCATGCCGGACAGCGCGTGCGTCTCGAACAGGTTGGGCGTCACGACCGTCGCGAGCGGCACGACCTGCTCGCGCAGCGCGTTGTCGGTGTCGAGCGCGGCGCCGGGCTCCTGCCCCTTGCAGATGAGCACCGGGTCGAGCACGACGTGCCGCCACGGCTGACGACGCAGGCCCTCGGCGACGACGTCGATCGTCGCGGGCGTGCCGAGCATGCCGATCTTGACGACGTCGAGGTCGTAGGCGGCCGTCGCGGCCTCCATCTGCTGCGCGATGACCTCGGCGGGCACCGGGAAGAACCGGTGGTTCCAGTCGTGCGCGGGGTCGAACGACACGAGGCAGGTCACGGTGCCGAGCCCGAACGTGCCGAGCTGCTGGAACGTGCGCAGGTCCGCCTGGATGCCGGCGCCGCCGGTGGCTTCCGAACCGGCGATGACGTAGGCGAGGTCGACCACGAGGGGCTCCAGTCGGGTGCGGCGAGGGGTGGGTGCGTGGTCCAGCCTCGCACGTCGCGACGCGCGCGCGGGACGGTCGTCCGACGACTCGACGACTCGACGGCGCGGCGGCGCGTCAGGCCGGGTCGTCGCCGACCAGGGGCCACCAGTGCCGCTCGCGCAGCACGCACGCGGGGTCGCGGACGTCGACCCACGTCCCCGCGTCGCGGGGGTCCCCGTCGGCCCGCCACACCGTGAAGTGCGCGAGCGGCACCGGCCACGGGTACCCGGCGTCGGGCGCGGTCACGACGTTGCGCACGTGCCCCACGGGCACGGGCCGCGCACCCGGGCCCAGGACGTCCCGCGCGAGCGCCGCGGCCGCCGCGGACCCGTCGGGGTCGTCCGCGGCGACGGCGCGCGTCGGCAGGTCGGCGCGGCCGTCGTCGCGCGGCACGCACAGCACCGCGTCGCCGCGTCGCACGAGCAGCCGGACCAGCCCCGCGGGCACGGGCGCGACCGCCGACCGCACCACCTCGGCGCGGCCGCCGGGCGGCAGCCAGGGCGCGTCGGGCGTCGACCGCAGGACCGTCTCGGGCACGCGGCACGGTAGCGCGCCGCGTGCCCGACGCGGGTCAGCCCTTCAGGTGCTTCTCCGGCACGGGCGCGTCACCGCTCGCGCGCTGCGCCCGCAGGTACGCGCGCGCCTCGTCCTGCCGCTGCGCCTCGGCGCCCGACGCGATCGGTGCGCGCAGGTGCTCGGGCCCGTACCCGAACGCGTCGACGAGGTCCTGCGCGTGCGGGCGCAGCCGCTCGAGCAGCCGGTCGATGTACGACGTGACGGTGCGCGCACGGCCCGCGGAGAGCCGCCCGTGGATGAGGTACCAGGCGAGGTTCCGCTCGACGAGCGTCAGCCCGAACAGGTCGCGCACCCACGTGAGCACCTGCCGGGTTCCCGGGTCCTCGACCCGCGCGAGGCCGCGCGTGAACGCCTCCCACTGCACACGCTCGGCGTGCGCGCGCGCCGCCTCGATGAGCTCGTGCTGGTGGGCGTCGAACAGCGCGGCCGCCTTCCCGGGGCTCATCCGCCGCGCGGGCGCGAGCGCCTGCGCGAGCTGCGCGACCATCGCCTCGACGCGGTCGGTCAGCAGCTCGCGCTGCGTCGCCTCGTCCCGCAGCTGACCGACCGAGCGCCGCGCGTCGCCCCGGTCCCCGAGGGTCTGCACGGCGCGCACGAGCGGCGTGCGGTGCAGCGCGGCGTCGGCGACCTTGTCGACGACGAACCGTGCGAGGTCGCCGCGGTCGGACTGCAGGGCCTTGAGCGAGGCCGCGTAGTCGCCGAGCAGGCGCTTGGCGACGAGCTGGTAGAGCACGGTGTTGTCGCCCTCGAACGTCACGTACACGTCGAGGTCGGCGTGCAGGCCCGTGAGCCGGTTCTCGGCGAGGAAGCCCTGCCCGCCGCACGCCTCGCGCGCGGTCTGGACCGTGCGCAGCGCCGCCCACGTCGACGTCGGCTTGAGCGCCGCCGCGAGCGTCTCGAGGTCCTCGCGCTTCTCGGGCGTGTCCCCGCGGCCCGAGAAGACCTCGTCGAACGCCGCGAGCAGCTCCTCGTGCGCGAACGTCGCGGCGTACGCCTCCGCCACCAGCGGCAGCAGGCGGCGGCGGTGCTGCCCGTAGTCGAGCAGCACGACCTCGTCGGCGGTCCCCCCTGCGAACTGCCGGCGCTGGTTGGCGTACGTCACGGCGATCGCGAGCGCGATCTTGCTCGCGTTGGCGGCGGCGCCGTCGAGCGAGACGCGCCCCTGCACGAGCGTCCCGAGCATCGTGAAGAACCGCCGCCCCGGGCTCGCGATGGGCGACGAGTACGTGCCGTCGGGGGCGACGTCGCCGTACCGGTTGAGCAGGTGGGTGCGCGGGACCCGGACGTGGTCGAAGTGCAGGCGGCCGTTGTCGATGCCGTTGAGCCCGCCCTTGACGCCGTCGTCCTCGCCGCCGACACCGGGCAGGAACTCGCCGGTCCGGGGGTCGCGGATCGGGACGTAGAACGCGTGGACGCCGTGGTCGACGCGCGGCTGCCCCGGTGCGGCGGTGATCAGCTTCGCGAAGACGACCGCTGCGGTGCCGTGCAGCGCGGCGTTGCCGAGGTAGTCCTTCCACGCGCCGCGGAACGGCGTGTGGATGACGAACTCCTGCGTCTGCGCGTCGTACTCGGCGGTCGTGCCGATCGACGCGACGTCCGACCCGTGGCCCGTCTCGGTCATCGCGAACGCGCCCGGCACCTGCAGGTGCATCGCGTCGGGCAGCAGCGTGTCGTGGTGCTGCTCGGTGCCCAGGTGCAGGATCGCCGAGGCGAACAGGCCCCACTGCACGCCGGCCTTGATCTGCAGCGACGGGTCGGCCGCGACGAGCTCCTCGAACCGCGCGAGCGAGCCGCCGTGGTCGTCGGAGCCCCCGTGCCGGGCCGGGAAGGCGCGCAGCACGTCGTGCTCCGACTCGAGCCGCCGCAGCTGCGCGAGCACGCGCTCACGGTGCTCGGCCACCGGCTGGCCCTCGATCTTCTGGAAGTCCGGGTCGGCGACGATCGCGCGCGCCGAGCGGCGCAGGTCCGCGTACCGCCCGAGCAGGAGCTCCTCGAGCGCGGCGACGTCGACGCGCGGGTCGGTGGCGGCCGGGCGGGCGGTGGGGCGGTCGGTCGTCGTCGTCATCGCTGCTCCCTGGGGGTGGTGCCGGCGTCGTCGCCGGCCGTGGGGTGGTGCGCCGCCGGGTGGGCGGGACGAGGGTCGGGGGCCGCGGGTCCGGGGTCGCCGGCGCGCGGGTGGTCGCGCGCGAGGAGGCCGACGGGCCCGGCCCAGAGCCACGCGGCGAGCTGGGCCGTGAGCGCCTCGCGGTCGGGCACGCCCGGCTCGCCGCGGTGCGCGAGCCACCACTCCCCCGCGCCGCGCACGAACCCGACCGCGCCCGCGGCCCAGGGGTCGGCGAGGGTGGCCGCGGCACCGGGCGTCGCGGGGTCGTGGGAGGAGGGCCGGCGCGCCACGCGCCGCCCGTCGCGGTCGTCGGTGAGCCCGCGCGCGAACGGCGCGGCGACGAGCGCGGTGACGGACTCGAGGAAGTGGCCGAGCGGACCGTCGGACTCGACGGACCCGTGGCGCGTGACGAACGCGTAGACGTGCGGCGAGGACTCGATCATCTCGAGGTACACCGCGACCATCGCGCGCAGGCCCTCGCGCGGCGTCGGCGCGACGCGCAGCACGCCCTCGAGCGCGCCCTGCATCTGCAGCACGACGGCCTCGGCGACCGCGATCTGCAGGCCGGTCTTGTCGCTGAAGTACCGGTAGACGATCGACTTGGACGTGCCCGCCGCGGCCGCGATCTCCTCCATCGAGACGTCGGGGCCGTGGTGGTGCACGGTGCGGCGCGCGACGCGCACGAGCTCGGCGCGGCGCGCCTCGCGGTGGTCGGCCCACCGCGTCGAGCGGCCGTCCTCGGGGGCGTCGTGGTCGCCGTCGAGGGGCGTCTCGACGGGGGCGCCGGCGAGGGCGACCGGGAGCGTCCGGGCGGCGGACGGTCCGGGCGCGTCGTCGCGGCGGCGGCGGGGGGACGTCGTCGTCGACGGTCCCTGTGTGACAGAACTCACGAAACCGAAGGTATCAGGTACTGTGGGTTTCGGACACAGGTCCGGGACCAACGGCCCTCGCGCAGAGCCGCCCGGCGCCGCTCGCGACCCACCGTCATCGACGCCGAGAGGGACCGCCCCATGGCCACCCGCACGAGCACCGCAGCCTCCGACACGCTCCCCCGCCCCGCGTACGTCCTCGGCGGCAACCGGATCCCGTTCGCGCGCGCCGGCGGGAGGTACGCGCAGGCGTCCAACCAGGACATGCTCACCGCCGCGCTCGACGGCCTCGTGGCGCGGTTCGGGCTGCAGGGCGAGACGATCGGCGAGGTCGCCGCGGGTGCCGTGCTCAAGCACAGCCGCGACTTCAACCTCACGCGCGAGGCGGTGCTCGGCTCGGCCCTCGCCCCGACCACCCCCGCGTACGACGTCCAGCAGGCCTGCGCGACCGGCCTCGAGACGGTCGTGTCCCTGTCCAACAAGATCCGCCTCGGCCAGCTCGAGTCCGCGGTCGCGGGCGGCGTCGACACGACGTCGGACGCGCCCGTCGCCGTGAGCGACCGCCTGCGCCGGGTGCTGCTCGACCTGTCGCACGCGAAGACCCCGCAGCAGCGCCTGAAGGCCCTCGCGCGTCTGCGGCCGAAGGACCTCGCACCCGCGACGCCGCGCACGTCCGAGCCCCGCACGCACCTGTCGATGGGCGAGCACCAGGCCCTCACGACCGCGCAGTGGGGCATCACGCGCGAGGCGCAGGACGAGCTCGCGCTGCGCAGCCACCAGCGCCTGGCAGCCGCGTACGACGCGGGCTTCTTCGACGACCTCGTCACGCCGTACCGCGGCCTGACGCGCGACGCGAACCTGCGCGCCGACTCCTCGCTCGAGAAGCTCGTCGCGCTGCGGCCCACGTTCGGCCTGGGCCTCGACACGCCCGCGACCATGACCGCCGGCAACTCGACGCCGCTCACCGACGGCGCGTCGACCGTCCTGCTCGGGTCGGCGGACTGGGCCGCGGCGCACGACCTCACGCCGCTCGCCGCGGTCGTCGACGCCGAGGCCGGCGCGGTCGACTTCGTGCACGGCGTCGACGGGCTCCTCATGGCGCCCGTGTTCGCCGTGCCGCGGCTGCTCGCACGGCACGGCCTGCGGCTCGAGGACCTCGACTACGTGGAGATCCACGAGGCGTTCGCGTCGACGGTCCTCACGACCCTCGCCGCCTGGGGGTCCGACGAGTTCGGCCGTGAGCGCCTCGGACTCGACGGCGCGTTCGGCACGGTCGACCCCGCACGGCTCAACGTGCACGGCTCGTCGCTCGCCGCCGGGCACCCGTTCGCCGCGACCGGCGGCCGGATCGTCGCGACGATCGCCAAGGAGCTGCACGCCCGCCGGGCCGCGCAGGTCGCGGCCGGCGACGAGTCCCCCGTGCGCGCGCTCGTGTCGATCTGCGCCGCGGGCGGCCTGGGCCTGACCGCGCTGCTCGAGGCCGCCTGACCGCGCACCGCACCCGCACCCGCTCGGGTGCGCCCCGCCCCACCGACGACGCAGGAGTCGTGATGACCGACCGGTACCTCGAGCTCGTCAACAGCGGGCTGACCAAGAAGCTCGCCGCCCAGCTGGGCCTGCCCCGCCCCGCGGTGCTGCGCCGCCACCGGCCCGGGCAGCCGCTGCTCGACGGCCCCGCGCTCGTGCTCGGCACGGGCGCCGACGCCGACGCGGTCGCGACCCTGCTCTCGTCACCCGCGGGCGGCGTGGCGCCGACGGGTGACGCCCCCGCGGTCCTCGACGGCTGGGACCTCGAGGTGCACCGGCACGCGACCCCCGACGTGCGGTACGCGGCCGTGGTGCTCGTGCTCACCGACGTCACGCACCCGGACGACCTGCAGGGGCCGGTGCTCGCCGCGGGCTCGGTGCTCAAGGGCCTGCGGGCGGGCGGGCGGGTCGTCACGGTGTCGCGCCCCGCGGGCGCCGACGACGCGCCCGCGGTCGCGGCCGCACGGCAGGGCGTCGACGGGCTGCTGCGCTCGCTCGCCAAGGAGCTGCGGGGCGGTGCGACGGGCAACGGCGTGGTCGTCGCCGACGGCGTGCCGGTGACGGCCCCGAGCGTCGTGGGCGCGCTGCGGTTCTTCCTGTCGACGCGCTCGGCGTTCGTCGACGGGCAGCTGCTCGAGGTCGACTCCGACGCGGGCGAGCTCCCGACCGACTGGGACCGCCCGCTGGCCGGCAAGGTCGCGGTCGTCACCGGTGCGGCGCGCGGCATCGGTGCCGCGATCGCCGACGTGCTGGCGCGCGACGGCGCGACGGTCGTCGCGGTGGACGTCCCGGCCGCGGGCGAGCAGCTCGCGCAGGTCGCCAACCGCGTGCGCGGCACGGCGCTGCAGCTCGACGTCACCGCGCCCGACGCGGGCGAGCGGATCCTCGCGCACGCCACGGCGCGGCACGGGCGGCTCGACGTCGTCGTGCACAACGCGGGCATCACGCGCGACAAGCTGCTCGCCAACATGGGTGAGGACCGGTGGGCGTCGGTGCTCGCGGTGAACGTCGCGTCGCAGCTGCGCATCAACGAGGCGCTGCTGACGTCGGGCGACTTCACGGACGCGCCGCGCATCGTGTCGCTCGCGTCGACGTCGGGCATCGCGGGCAACCGCGGGCAGACCAACTACGCGGCGTCCAAGGGCGGTGTCATCGGCATGGTCCGCGCGACCGCGCCGCTGCTCGTGCCGTTCGGCGGCACCGCGAACGCGGTCGCGCCGGGGTTCATCGAGACCGAGATGACCGCGCGCATCCCGGCGCTCACGCGGCAGGTCGCACGGCGCCTGAACTCGCTGCAGCAGGGCGGCCAGCCGGTCGACGTCGCCGAGGCGATCGCGTTCCTCGCGTCGCCCGCGGTCGGCGGGGTCGTGGGCCGCACGCTGCGGGTCTGCGGGCAGAACCTGGTGGGCCGGTGACGCGCGGCGCGCCGGACGCGCTGGTCGCGCTGCCGCGGGTGCCCGGGCTCGGCAGGCTGTACGCGCGGGGGCTCGTCGCGTCGGCACGGCGGCGTAGCGGCGGTGGCGGCTGGTCGCTGCCCGACGTGACGTACGGCGTCGACGACGTGCGCGCCGACGTCGACCACCTCACCGCGTACCAGCACCTGCTGGGCGAGCCGGCGACGGACGCGCTGCCCGCGGGGTTCGTGCACGTGCTCGCGTTCCCCGTGGCCACCGCGGTCATGGTGCGCGACGACTTCCCGCTCCCGCTGCTGGGCATGGTGCACCTGGCGAACCGCGTCGAGCAGCGTCGGCCGCTCCTCCTGGGCGACCGCCTGGGCGTCCGTGCGTGGGCGCGCGACCTGCGGCCGCACCGGTCGGGCACGCAGGTGGACCTCGTCACCGAGGTCGCCGCCGACGGCGACGTCGCGTGGCGAGGCGTCTCGACGTACCTCGCCAAGGGCGTGCGGCTGCCGGACGCCCGGGACGGCGGCGGGGGCGACGGCGGGGCCGAGCGTGCCGCCTTCACGCCACCGGTGCGCACGGGCCGCTGGGAGCTGCCCGCCGACACGGGCCGGCGGTACGCGGCGGTCTCGGGCGACCGGAACCCGATCCACCTGTCCCCGCTCACCGCGCGCGCGTTCGGGTTCCCCCGGGCCATCGCGCACGGCATGTTCACGGCGTCGCGCGCGCTGGCCGACGTCGGCGCGGCGCGCGGCGACGCGTTCGCGTGGGACGTCGAGTTCGCGGCCCCCGTGCTGCTGCCCGCGACGCCCGACGTGCGCGTAGCGCGCGACGGCGACGGCCACGCGTTCGCTGTGTGGCACGCACGGTCGGGGAAGCCGCACCTCACGGGCACGGTCACGCCGCTGACCGCCTGACGTCGGGCGGGGTCCCGCCTCCGGTGTCCGACACGCGTGGGAGGGTCGGGACATGCTCACCGGTGACGCGTACGACCTCGAGCCCGACGCCGACCTCGACGGGCTGGCGTTCCGCGGCCTCGACCTGCGCGGCCGCGACGCCACGGGCGCGCGCTTCCTCGAGTGCGAGGTCGAGGACTGCGACCTCGACGACGTCGACCTGGACCGCGCCCGCGTGCTCGACTCGACGTGGCGGGCCGTGCGCGCGGGCACGCTGCGCGCACCGTCGTCGACGTGGCGCGACACGACGCTCGCCGACGTGCGGATCGGTGCGCTGAGCGCGTTCGGGTCGAGCTGGACCCGGGTGCGCGTGACCGGCGGCAAGGTCGACTACCTCGACCTGCGCGAGTCCACGGTCGACGAGCTGCACCTCGAGGGCGTGACGCTCGGGGACCTCGACCTCAGCCACGCCCGGGTCGGCAGGCTCGTCGTGGTCGACTGCGACGTGCGGCGCCTCGACGCCTCGCAGTCGCGGCTCACGGCGTGCGACCTGCGCGGTGCGCGGCTGCGCGCGGTCGACGGCGTGGGCGGGCTGGGCGGGGCACGGGTCAGCACCGACCAGCTGTACGACCTCGCGCCGCTGCTCGCGCACCACGTCGGGCTGGTCGTCGAGGACTGACTGCGCCGGCCCTGCTTGGGGGGAGCCAGCCGCGGGTCGCGGCCCCCGGGCCCCGGTCGACGGGTCCCGGGCGCGGATCCCGGTACCCCGGTCCCCCGGTCCGCGGATGCCGGCCCGCGGTCAGCGCCCGGTCGTCGTCGTGCTCACCAGCCCGCGAGCGCGACCAGGTCTGCCGCGACCTCGGCGGGCGTGCGGCCGTCGGTGGGCACGCGGTGCACGTGCGGCCCAGCGGCCTGCTCGAGCCGAGCCGCCGCGGCGTCGGAGCGCGCCACGTGGGCGTCGTACGACGCGCCCTGCTCGCGGCGCGCGAGGCGCTCGCGCGCTGTCGCGTCGGACGACGTGAGCAGCACGGACGTGACGTGCGGGCGGTCCCCGACGGCGTCCGCGAGCGTCTCGGTCTCGAGCACGCTGACCGTGTTGGTGTAGACGAGGCGGCGGTGCCCGAGCGCGCGGTAGCGCCGCCAGACGTCGGCGAGGTTCGCGGCCGCGACGCCGTGCTCCCACGGCGCGGGGTGCGCGAGGTCGAGCGCGTCGCCCTCGACGAGCGCGTGGGGCACGTCGCGCGCGACGAGCAGGTCGTGCACCGCGTTCGCGGCGGTCGACTTGCCGACTCCCGACCGGCCGCCGATCAGCAGCACCGACGTGCGGCCGTCGGCGACGTCGTGCCCCGCGAGCCGGTCCACGAGCCGTGCGCGGACGTCGGGCCACTCGTCGGCGAGCACAGAGAAGTAGAGCGAGTCCTGGCGCGTGCCGTCGGCCGCGACGCGGTGGCCGCGCAACCGACCCTCGGGCCGTGCGCCGAGCTTGGTCACCGCGGCGATCGACCGCGCGTTGCGCGCCTCGACCCGGTACGCGCAGCGCGCGACCTCCCACGCCTCGAACGCGTGGGTCATGAGCAGGAGCTTGCACGCCGGGTTGACGTGCGTGCCCCACACGCGCGGGTCGTAGAACGTGTGCCCGACCTCGAGGCGCCCCATGCGCAGGTCGACGTCGTAGAACGACGTGGACCCGACGACCTCGCCGTCGACGAGCACCGCGAACGCGTACCGCGCGGGTGTCGCGAGCGCGGTCTCGACGACGCCCAGCAGGTCGTCGACGCCCCGCGGCGTGGGCGTCGTCATGCCGCGCCAGACGCGCTCGTCGACGAACGCCGCGAGCGCCGCGGCGTGCTCGCGCGTGAGCGGGACGAGTCGGACGCCGTGGCCCTCGAGGGTCAGATCGTGCTGCACGCGGCCCATCCTGGCGGGCGTCCCCGTCAGGCGTGGCGTCGTCTCGCCGCGGAGCCCGCCGGAGGTGGACCCGATCGACCTCTCGCCGCTCGGAGGTGGGGCTGGATCGACCTCTCGCCGCTCGGAGGTGGGGCTGGATCGACCTCTCGCCGCTCGGAGGGCTGGATCGACCTCTCACCACCCCCGGGGTGGGCTGGATCGACCTCTCGCGGGCCGGGGCAGGTCAGTCGTCGAGCGCGGGGCCGCAGGCGGCGGCCGCAGTGGCGGCCAGGTGGTCGAGGCCGCGGACCTCGACCAGGGGGCGCGTGTCGTCGGCGACGGTCCAGCAGCCGTCGACGACCTCGTACGACGCGGCCGGGCCGCGCGTCAGCAGCGTCGTGAGCGCCACGACGAGCCGGTCGACGTGCTCGGCGGTCGTGCCGACGCCCACCGACGCGCGCACCGCGCCGTGCGACGCGCCGAGGCGCGCGAGCAGCGGGTGCGCGCAGAACCGGCCGTCGCGCACGCCGATGCCGTGCTCGGCCGACAGGTACGCGGCGACGAGCCCCGGGTTGAGGTCGCCGACCGTGAACGTCACGACACCGACGGGGTCGACCGCGTCGGGCCAGATGCGCGCGACACGCACGCCGTCGATCGCCTCGAGGCCGGCCACGAGCCGCTCGCGCAGCGCCTGCTCGTGCGCCTCGAGCGCACCGGCGGGCAGCGCCGCGAGCGTGTCGCAGGCCTGCGCGAGCGCGATCGCGCCGAGCACGTTGGGCGAACCGGCCTCGTGCCGCGCGGGTGCGGGCTGCCAGACCGTGCGGTCGGTGCGGACGTCGCGCACGGCGCCGCCGCCGGCGAGGTAGGGCGTGCCGGTGTCGAGCCAGTCACGGCGCCCGACGAGCGCGCCGGCGCCGAACGGCGCGTACGTCTTGTGGCCCGAGAACGCGACGTAGTCGACGTCCGAGGCCGCGAGCGAGAACCCGCGGTGCGGCACGAGCTGGGCGCCGTCCACGGCGACGCGGGTGCCGGCCGCGTGCGCGAGCGCGACGACGCGGTCCAGCGGCAGCGACTCGCCCGTGACGTTCGACGCGCCGGTGAGCGTGAGCAGGGCGTACGGGCGGCGTGCGAGCTCGTCGCGCAGCGCGTCGAGCGTCGCGGCGACCGTCTCCGCGATCGGCAGGACCGTCGCGACCCGGCCGGTGCCGGCGCGCGCGCCCGTGCTGCGCTGCACCCACGGCAGCAGGTTGGCGTGGTGCTCGACGTCGAGCACGAGCACGGCCCCACCCTCGGGCACGACGCCCGCGAGCAGGTTGAGCGAGTCGGTCGTGTTGCGCGTGACGATCGCGACGTCGTCCTCGCGCGCGCCGACGAACCGGGCGATCGACTGCCGCGACGCCTCGTACAGCGCGGTCGACACCTGCGACAGGTAGCCGGCGCCGCGGTGCACCGACGCGTAGAGCGGCAGCACCTCGGCGACGCGCGCCGCGACGGACGCGAGCGCGGGCGCGCTCGCGGCGCAGTCGAGGTTGGCGTAGGTGCGGCTCGTGCCGTCGACGAGCGGCACGGTCGTGGACGCGCCGGTGACGGCCAGCAGCGGGCCGCGGTCGAAGGCGGCGCGGCCCGTCGGCACGGCGGCGCCGGACGCCTCGTCGGCACACGCGAACAGCTCGGTGACGGTGGTCATGGTGGTCCTCCGGTACGGGTCCCTCGGGACCGGCCGGTCCCGCGCTTGCCGGCGCCGGACGGCGCGCGACCAGGTCGTCACCCGGGGCACCCCACCGCGGTTGGAGGGTTGCCGGCCAGCGAGCCGGGGCTTCGCGCTGACACTCTTGACCTGGGTCGAGGATCGGGGCCGCGTCCGGCGCGTGTCAACGCCGACGCGCCGTCGTTCTCGGCATGCGAGACGCGACGTCTCGCGACGAGGGACGGGGCCAGGACGCGGCGCGTGACGGGACGGCGAGCCCGTACCGACGTCAGGGCAGGTCGCGCACCATCACGACGCTGCGGTACGCCTTGCCCCGCCACTGGATCACGTCGCCCTCGACGAACCCCCAGCGCGCGTACATCCGCCGCAGCCCCTGCGCCGGGACGGCCGTGTCGAGGCCGATCGACCGCGCACCGCCGTCGACCGCCCACGTGCGCAGCGCACCCCACAACGCCGACGCCAGGCCGCGGCCGCGCAGGTCCGGGCGGACGGCGAGCTGGTTCAGCCACACCCGGCCGGGCTCGCGCGCCGCGGGCGTCAGCGCCAGCAGCCCACCGCCCGGAGGGCTGCTGCACGTGACGGTCCCCGCGAGCGCACCGGCGGCGTCGACGACGACCCAGGACGCGCCGACGCCGAGCGTGCGGGCCGCCGTCACGTCGTCGCTCTGCGTCGCGCCCGTGAAGTTCAGTCCGGCGGCGGCGAGGTCGGCGTAGGCCGCGTGCAGCAGGCGCGTGAGCGCGGGCACGTCGGAGACGGTCGTGGGGCGGAGCACGAAACCCTCGGGGACGTCCATCGGCGCCCAGCCTGGCACGGCGTCGCGGCCGTCCGCACGGCCCGTCGCCCGCCGTGAGACGCCCGCCGTGAGACGCCCGCGACGACGCCGCCCGCGCGGGCGTAGCATCGCCGCGACCATCCAGAGCGGCCGAGAGATCTGGCTCGACGACGCCGCAGCAACCCGCACGGGCGACCGTGGCGCAGGGTGCTACCGCCAGAGACGATGGGAGGACCATGACCGTGCAGCCGCGTCCCGCCCCCGGTTACGCCGGGGACGTCACCGCCACCGAGGCCTGGCAGATCCTGCAGGAGCGCGACGACGCCGTGCTCGTCGACGTGCGCACCGACGCCGAGTGGCGCTACGTCGGCGTGCCCGACCTGCGGCCCGTCGGCCGGCAGGCCGCGCTCGTCGAGTGGGTGCAGTACCCGTCCGGGCAGCCCAACCCGCGGTTCCTCGAGCAGCTCGCCGCGACCGGCGTCACGCCGGGCGACGGCCGGCCCGTGGTGTTCCTGTGCCGCTCGGGCCAGCGCTCGATCGGCGCGGCGCAGGCCGCGACCGCGGCCGGCTACGGGCCCGCGTACAACGTGCTCGAGGGCTTCGAGGGTCCGACGGGCCCCGACGGCCACCGCGGCCACGTCGGCTGGCGCGCCGACGGCCTGCCGTGGGTCCAGCCGTGAGCGGCGCGACCCCCGACCTGCCCCCGGGCCCGGGCGACTGGGACGACCACCGCCTCGACCGGACCACGCTGCGTCCCGACACGCTCGCGGTGCGCGGCGGGCTCGTGCGCACCGAGTTCGGCGAGATGTCCGAGGCCGTGTTCCTCACGCAGGGGTACACGTACGCGACGGCCGCGCAGGCCGAGGCCGGGTTCGCCGGCGACGTCGACCGCTTCCTGTACTCGCGCTACGGCAACCCCACCGTGACGACGTTCGAGGAGCGGCTGCGGCTGCTCGAGGGCGCCGAGGCGTGCTACGCGACCGCGTCGGGCATGTCCGCGGTGTTCACCGCGCTGGCCGCGCTCGTGCGGTCCGGCTCGCGCATCGTCGCGGCGCGCGCGCTGTTCGGGTCGTCGGTCGTGATCTTCGACGAGATCCTCGCCAAGTGGGGCGTGCGCACCGACTACGTCGACGGGCACGTGCCCGCGCAGTGGGAGGCCGCGCTCGCGACACCCGCCGACGTCGTGTTCTTCGAGACCCCGTCGAACCCGATGCAGGACCTCGTCGACATCGCGACCGTGAGCCGGCTCGCGCACGCGGCCGGCGCGACCGTCGTCGTCGACAACGTCTTCGCGACGCCCGTGTTCTCGCGCCCGCTCGAGCACGGTGCCGACGTCGTCGTGTACTCCGCCACCAAGCACGTCGACGGGCAGGGGCGCGTGCTCGGCGGCGCGATCCTCGGGTCCGCCGACTACGTGCGCGGACCCGTGCAGACGCTGCTGCGCAACACCGGGCCGTCGCTCTCGCCGTTCAACGCGTGGGTGCTGCTCAAGGGCCTGGAGACCATGAGCGTGCGCGTGCGCCACCAGGCGGCGTCGGCGCTCACGCTCGCGCGGTGGCTCGAGGAGCAGCCCGGCGTCGCGCGCGTCCGGTACCCGTTCCTGGAGTCGCACCCGCAGCACGACCTGGCGCGCGCGCAGCAGACCGGCGGCGGCACGGTCGTCACGTTCGACCTCGCGGTCCCGCCCGACGCACCCGCCGACGTCGCGAAGAAGGCCACGTTCGGCGTGCTCGACGCGCTGCGCGTCGTCGACATCTCGAACAACCTCGGCGACGCGAAGTCGATCGTCACGCACCCCGCGACGACGACGCACCGCAAGCTCGGCCCCGCGGGCCGCGCCGCGGTCGGCATCGGCGAGGCCACCGTGCGGCTGTCGGTGGGGCTCGAGGACGTCGAGGACCTGCGCGACGACCTCGCGCAGGCGCTCGCGACGCTCACGGGCTGACGGCGGGTCGCGGTCGGGGCCGGCGGTGGTCGGGACGGGCCGCGGTCGGGGCGGAGGTCAGCCCGCAGCGACCAGCCCGACCGCGACCACGGCGTCGGTCGCGGCGGTCACCGTCACGTCGACCGCCCCGCCGGGCAGGTCGAACGACGGGCCGTCGGCCATGGTGGCGCCGCCCTCGACGAGGGGCACGCACGGCGCCTCGGACGACGCGACCTCGGCGCCGTCGGCGACGACCGTGACCGTGACGGGCGCGCCGTCGTCCGACGTGCACACGACGCGCGGCGCGTACGACCCGGCGGTCACGTCGGCGAGCGTCGCGCGCTGCGTCCCGCCGCCGGCGACGGCGCCCGCGAACGCCTCGGTCGCGTCGCCCGTCTGCGCGAGCACGGCACGCTGGTCGTCCGGGGACGGCGGCTCGGACGCCCCCGCCCCGGCCCTCGGCGCAACGGGCGACGTCGGGCCCGGGGCGGGGGCTTCGCCGTCGGAGCACGCGGCGAGCACCAGGGCCGCCGCCGGGGCGAGCAGGAGGGCTGCGAGGCGTCGTCGGGGTCGCATGGCGGGGACGCTAGCGCAGGGCCGGGGCCCGACCAGGGCCGGGCCCGTCCCCCGTCACCGGCCACGGGGACGCACGGGCGGGCCCGTGTCGGGCGCGGGTGAGAGGCTGGGCGCATGCATTTCCGATTCCTCGGCAACTCCGGCCTCAAGATCTCCGAGCTCACCTACGGCAACTGGCTGACCCACGGGTCCCAGGTCGAGAACGACACCGCGACGGCGTGCGTGCGCGCCGCGCTCGACGTCGGCATCACGACGTTCGACACGGCCGACGTGTACGCCAACACGGTCGCCGAGTCCGTGCTGGGCGACGCCCTGGCCGGCGAGCGGCGCGAGTCGCTCGAGATCTTCACGAAGGTCTACTGGCCGACCGGCCCCGGCGGCCCGAACGACACGGGCCTGTCGCGCAAGCACATCCGCGAGTCGATCGACGGGTCGCTGCGTCGCCTGCGCACCGACTACGTCGACCTCTACCAGGCGCACCGCTACGACCACGAGACGCCGCTCGAGGAGACGATGCAGGCGTTCGCCGACGTCGTCCGCCAGGGCAAGGCGCTGTACATCGGCGTGAGCGAGTGGACCGCCGACCAGATCCGCGCGGGTCACGCGCTCGCGAAGGACCTGGGCGTGCAGCTGGTGTCGAACCAGCCGCAGTACTCGGCGCTGTGGCGCGTCATCGAGCCCGAGGTCGTGCCGACCTCGCGCGAGCTCGGCGTCTCGCAGGTCGTGTGGTCCCCCATCGCGCAGGGCGTGCTCACCGGCAAGTACAAGCCGGGTGCGCCGCTGCCCGAGGGCTCGCGCGCGACCGACGACAAGGGCGGCGCGAAGATGATCGCGCGGTTCATGCGCGACGAGGTGCTCGAGCGCGTGCAGGGCCTGCAGCCGATCGCCGACGAGCTGGGCCTGACGATGGCGCAGCTGTCGATCGCGTGGGTGCTGTCGAACGACAACGTCGCCGCCGCGATCATCGGTGCGTCGCGCCCCGAGCAGGTGCACGACAACGCCAAGGCCGCGGGCGTCACGCTGCCGGCCGAGGTGCTGACCCGCATCGACGAGGTGCTCGGCGACGTGGTCGTGTCCGACCCGTCCGAGACGGCGAAGGCCTCGCCCGCCCAGCGCCTGGTCTGACCCGCCGGGCCGCGGCCCGCGGACCGACCGCAGACGCACGACGCCCCGTCCCGGGTCACCGGGGCGGGGCGTCGTGCGTGCGGACGTGCCGGCGAGTCGCGGTCAGAGGTCGACGGTGGCGTTCTCACCGCCGTCGTACGCCTCGCCCGTGACCTTCGCCTTGACGAGGCTGATGACCGTCGCCAGACGACCGCCGGGGCTGTCCCAGTACTCGGCGGTGTCCGCGTGCAGCTTGATCAGCCCGAGGTTCGGGGTCTCCGGGCCGTCGGGGAACCACGCCTCGGCCACCGGCCCCCACAGCTCGCGCGCCTTCGCGGTGTCCTTCAGCACCTCGGCCGTCCCCGACACCGACAGCCACGACGACGACCCCGCGAACGCCGCGTTCGCCGGGCTGCCCGCGCGGATCTCCGCGACCTTGTGGCTGTCGAGCGCCGTGAAGAACCACAGGTCGCCGTCGAACTCGACGTCCTGCACACCCATCGGGCGGCTCACGAGCGCGCCGTCGGCGTCGACGGTGGTGAGCATCGCGAGGTGGTGGTCGCGCAGCAGCTCGCCGACCTTGGCGACCGCCTCCTCGTGCGTCGGGGCGTCGTCCTGCTCGTTCCAGGTCGTGCCGGCCATGGTGCCCTCCGTCCGTCGGGCGGACCCGGTGGCCCGCCCGGCCACGCTAGGCACGTGCGCGCCACGCCGCACCCGCGGGCGCCACGTCGCGGCGGGCACGCGCGGGACGGCCCGGGGCGGGCGCCCGCGGGTCAGCGGCTCAGCCGGTCAGCGGGTCAGCGGGCGAGCGAGCCGGCGTGCCGCGCGGACGACCCGACGAGCGCGAGCGCGACCGTGTCGACACCCGTGCGCGCCGCCAGGTCGGCGGCGTCGCGCAGCACGCGGTCGCGCGGCGCGACGAGCCACGTCGCGGACGGCGACCACGTGACGCCCGAGAACGCCTCGGCGTACGCGACGGCCGTGCGACGCCGGGCCGCGTCGGCCTCGTCGGCGGCGACCACGGTCTCGACCTCGAGCACCACGCGGACCTCCGCGCGGTCGCGCCCGACCGCGCGGATCTCGTCCTCGAGCACGCTCACGAGCGCGCGCACGGCCGCGGGCGTGGGCAGCGCGGCCGAGTGCACGAGCCGCACGACGTCGGCGCGCGCGGCGGCCAGGGCGATCGTGGTCGGGTCGAGCGCGGCGGCGTCGAGCAGGAACTCCACGCCGCGCGGAGCGGGTCGCGCGACCTCGACGCGGGGCACGTCGGGACGGGTGGACGACGGACCACGGGTCGCGCGCGTGGGCGCGAGGACGGGCTGAGCCACGGGGAGTTCCCTCGGGTCGAACGGGGTGCGTCGCGTGGGCCGTGCCGCACGCGCGCGGGGTCGTCAGCTCAGCGACAACACACCCGGACCGAGAACATGGAGGCACCCTAGCCCGCGCGCACGCGCCAGGACCACCCCTGGTCACACCTCGGGCGTCCCGGGGCCTCGCTACAGCACGAACGCGGCGGCGACGAGCGCGTACGTCGGGCCGAGGCGACCGCGCACCGCGCGGTGCAGCACGCCGTACAGCACCGCGGCCCCCATCGCGTACGCCCCGCCCGCGGGGCCCTGCAGCAGCACGTGCACGAGCCCCCACGTGGTGGCGAGCACGAACCCGCCCCACGGCACGTCGGGCCGCCCCCGGGAGGCCTCGCCCCAGCGCTGCCCGTAGCCCAGCAGCGTCACGATCACCAGCACCTCGACGAGGTAGTACACGACGAGCGCCGCGAGGCTGGGCGCGAACGCGGAGCCGACGTCGTCGCGCAGCCGCGTCGCCTCGGCGAGCGGCTTCCACTCATGCGTGAGTGCCGCGCGCGACCCGACCGCGAGCACGAGGGCCGCGGCGGCGTACGCGGCACGACGCGCGCCCCCGGCGGGCGTCGCCACCGGGTCGTCGGCACGCCACGGCGCGTGCCGCAGGAGCAGCAGCGCCCCGGCGAGCCACCCGGCGGCAGTGACGAGCCAGTGCACGGCGGGCGCCCACCGCTCGCCGACGGCGCCCCGGATCGCACCGTCGAGCGCGAGGCCGACCACGAGCTCCCACCCGAAGACCGCGAACGCGTACAGCGCCAGGTTCCGCCACCGGGGGGCCGTGCCGAGGACGGGCGCAGGGCGGGTGCTCGTCGACATGGCCCGACACTGGCAGCGGCCGGGCCCCGCGGCCCGGGACCTCCGTCCGCCCCGCACTCGCCGGGGCCGCCCAGGTGAGGCGCCGCCCGCCACCCGGGCGGTGGACGCACCTGCCCGGTCGCCCCGGCACCGCACCGCTCCGGACCGCGCACCGCGCCGGTCCCGTGCGGGCACGGCCGGGGCGCTGTTGGATGGGGCCGTGGCCAGGGACGTCGCACGCGGGGACGTGACACCGGCGACGCGGCTCGTGGTCGCCGCCGTCGCGGGTGTCGCCGTGTCACTCGTCGTCCAGACGGCCGTCCCGTGGTCGTCCGTCGTCGCCGCGGTGCTGGGCGGCTGGGCCACGACCGGCCTCGTCTACGCGGTGTGGACGTGGGCGTTCTGCTGGCCGCTCGACGCCGAGCAGACGCGCACGCACGCGACCCGCGAGGAGCCGACCCGGTTCGCGACGCACGCGATCGTGCTGGTCGCCGGGGTCATGAGCCTCGCCGGCGTGGGCGTCGTGCTCGCGACGCACGACCGGGGGCGCGTCGTCGCGCTCGCCGCCGCGCTCGTCGCCGTCGTGGCGTCCTGGACCTCGCTGCACACGGTCTACGCGATGCGGTACGCCCGCATGTGGTTCACGCCGCCCGCGGGCGGCATCGACTTCCACCAGGACGCCCCGCCGCGGTACTCCGACTTCGCGTACGTGGCGTTCACGGTCGCGATGAGCTTCGCGATGTCCGACCCCGACGTCCGGTCGTCCGACCTGCGCCGCACGCTGCTCGCGCACGCGCTGCTGTCCTACACGTTCGGCACGGTGATCGTCGCGCTGCTGGTCAACGTGGTCGCGGGCCTCACGCCGTAGCGCGGCCCGCCCGGCGCGTCACAGGTCGCGCGCGAACCACAGGCAGAACGGCAGCGCCTCCCACCCCGCGACGGGGCGGACCGGCCGGTACCCGAGCGACCGGTACAGCGCGATCGCGGCGGGCTGCCGGATGCCGGTGTCGAGCACGACGCGCGTCAGGCCCCGCTCGCGCGCCGCCTCCTCGACGAGCCGCACGAGGTGCCGCGCGAGCTCCGCACCGCGCGCCGCGGGCGCGACGTAGAGGCGCTTGAGCTCACCCGTGCGCGCACCCCACGAGGGTGCGGCCCGCAGCGTCGCGCACGCCACCGCGACGCCGTCGCGACGCAGCAGGACGGTCGTCAGCGCGGTGCCGTCGGGCGCCCCTCGGCCAGCGGGGACGCCGCGGGCCCGCCCGGCGCGTGCTCGGGGTACAGCGGCGCGAGCTCGTCGAGCATGGCGCGCCGCAACGTGACCGCGTCGGGGTGCCGCCACGCGACGTGCTCGACGGCGTGGTCCTGAATGGGGTCCTCGGTGTGCTCGACGGCGCGCTCGGCGACCTGGTCGACGGCGTCCCGGCGCCCGGCGGCCCCGCGTGAGCCGCGAGGGGGCGGGGCCGCCACGGCGAGGTCGCGTTCGAAGCAGCGCGAGTCGACGACACCCACGTACTCGCCGTAGTTCTCGACCGGCCGGTAGCCGGCGGCGAGGTACAACCCGATCGCCTCGGGCTGCAGCACACCGGTCTCGAGCACGAGCCGCGTGCAGCCGTGCGCACGGGCCGCGTCCTCGAGCTCGGCGAGCACGCGCCGCGAGAGCCCGCGCCCGCGCGCGTCGGGGCGCACGTACATGCGCTTGACCTCGCCCGTGCCTGCGCCCAGCCCGGCGGACACGTCGCGCAGCACCCCGCACGCGACGGGTGCGTCGTCGAGCCGCACCAGCACCGTCGCGACGATCCCGTCACCCGTCATGGCGTGCCCGACGTCGTCGTCGCCGTAGCGTGCGCGCAGCTCGGCCTGCTGCTCGTCGCGCAGCACGCGCGCGTCGGCGTCGTCCCACGCGACGCGCTCGACCCGCACGTCGCCCGTCGTCCCCGGCACGCCCGTCGTCAGCGCGCGGTCAGGAGACGAGGGCCTGCAGGACCGACGTGAAGAACCGCAGCCCGTCGGTGCCGCGGCGCGGACCGTCCGGGCCGTCAGGCCCGAAACCGGCCTCGACCGCGTGCTCGGGGTGCGGCATGAGGCCCACGACGTTGCCCGCGGCGTTGCTGACGCCCGCGATGTCACGACGCGAGCCGTTGGGGTTGCCGCCCTGGTAGCGGAACACCACGCGACCCTCGCCCTCGAGCTCGTCGAGCGTGCGCTCGTCGGCGACGTACTGGCCGTCCTGGTTCTTCAGCGGGATCGTGATCCGCTCGCCCGGCGCGTACGCGCGCGTCCACGCGGTGTCGGCGTTCTCGACGCTGAGGACCTGCTCGCGGCACACGAAGTGCAGGTGGTCGTTCTTGATCATCGAGCCCGGCAGCAGGTGCGCCTCGGTGAGGACCTGGAAGCCGTTGCAGATGCCCAGCACCGGCAGCCCCTTGCCCGCGGCGTCGACGATCTCGCCCATGACGGGCGCGAACCGGCTGATGGCGCCGGCGCGCAGGTAGTCGCCGTAGGAGAACCCGCCCGGCAGCACGACCGCGTCGACGCCCTTGAGGTCGGCGTCCGCGTGCCACAGCGCGACCGGCTCGCCGCCGGCCAGGCGCACGGCCCGCGCCGCGTCGCGGTCGTCGAGCGTGCCGGGGAACGTGACGACCCCGATGCGTCCCATCAGGCCAGGCCCTGCGACGAGACGGTCGCGGCCGCGTCGGCCTCGATGTCCGCGACGCGCACGACGTCCTCGATGACGGGGTTCGACAGCACCTGCTCGGCGGCGGCCGCGGCGGCCTCGAGGACCTCGGGCGTCACGGGCCCGTCGACCTCGAGCTCGAACCGCTTGCCCTGGCGCACGGACGTGAACTGCCCGAACCCGAGCCGCGGCAGCGCACCGGCCACGGCCTTGCCCTGCGGGTCGAGGATCTCGGGCTTCGGCATGACGTCGACGACGACTCGTCCCACGGGTGTGCTCCCTGGTTCGCGACGGTGGGGGGTCGGTGCTGATCCTACGGCCCGGGCCGGTCCCGTCCGGTGCCCGTCCACGCCCGCGCCCCCGGTGCCCGACCACCGCACCCCGCCGAAGCCCGAGCCTCCCACCTCCCCTCCGCCCCCCTCGCCCCACCCCGCCGAACGCGGGGTTCTGCCGGTCATGAGCCAGCCGAACCGGCAGAACCCCGCACTCGCGTCACGGTGAGCCCACCACGGCGACCGACACCGCCGAACGCGGGGTTCTGCCGGTCATGAGCCACCGGAACCGGCAGAAGGCCGCACTCGGCGAGTCTTGGAGCCGACGGGGGGGACCTCGGGACCGGCAGAAGGCCGCACTCGGCGAGCGGTGGGCCCGGCGGGACGGGGCGACGACCCGGCGGTGCCGGTGCCGGCGTCAGAGGGTCGTGTGCGACCAGGTGCCCGCGACCAGGGTCGCGGCGACGCGGACGCCGCGGATCCCGCCGGGCGCGGCCGCGAGCGCGAGCGGGTCGTCGTCGAGCACCGCGAGGTCCGCCGGGTCCCCGACGCGCAGACCGAGCGGCCGCCCGTCGGTCGACGCGGCGAGGGCGGTGACCGCGTCAAGCGCCTGCTCGGGGTGCCACGACGGGCGGTCGTCGCCCGTGCGCCAGACCGCCGCGTCGACCGCCAGCCACGGGTCCAGCGGGGCGACGGGCGCGTCGGAGCCGAGCACGAGCGTCGCGCCGGCGGCGTGCAGGTCGGCCAGCGGGAACGCCCGGTGGGTGCGGCCGGCCCAGTGCCGGTCGGCGACGTCGCGGTCGTCGGGCGCGTGCGCGGGCTGCACGCTCGCGGTCACGCCGAGCGCGGCGAACCGGGGCACGTCGGCCGGGTCGAGGAGCTGCGCGTGCTCGACCGACCCGTGTGCGCCGGTCGCGGCGAACGCGTCGAGCACGAGCGTGTTGGCGGCGTCGCCGATCGCGTGCACCGCGCACGCCAGGCCGTGCGCGTGCGCGTGCCGCAGCAGCGGCACCAGCTCGTCGGCCGGCACGGTGAGCACGCCGTGCGCGAGCGCGCCCTCGACGCCCGGGTACGGGTCGTGGCACCACGCGGTGCGCGTGTTGAGCGAGCCGTCGACGATGACCTTGAGCGGACCCTGCGTGACGCGGTCCCCCGCGACGCGGTCGCCCGTGTGGAGGGCCTCGCGCACGACGCGGTCGAGGTACGGCTGCCACACGCCCGCCCGCACCCGCACGGGCGGGTCGCCGGCCACGACGCGGCGACGCCAGGCGGCCAGGTTGTCGGCGATCTCGAGGTCCACCACGCCGACGACGCCCCGCGCGGCCGCGACGCGCAGCGCGTCCGCCACCAGCGCGTCCTGCTCGTCGGGCGTCACGTGGTCGAGCGCGCCCATGAGCGGCATCCACTCGGCCTCGCGCAGCACGCCCGTGGGGTGCGCCGTCACGCCGAACATGCGCAGGCCCGCGGTCGACACCCACGCGCAGTGCAGGTCCCCCGACACGAGCACCACGGGCACGTCGCCCGCGACCGCGTCGAGCAGCGCCGCCGACGGCAGGTCGGGCCACGTGCCGTCGCGGAACCCGATGCCGACCAGCGGGCGCCCCGGTGCGGGCGGCTGCGCGCGCAGCCGCCCGGCCACGAGGGCCACGGCCTCGGCGGCGGACCCGGCCGTCGACACGTCGAGCCGCCCGCGCGCGAGCGCCCACTGCGTGAGGTGCGTGTGCTGGTCCCACAGGCCCGGCACGACCCACCGCCCGTCGAGGTCGACGACCTCGGCGCCGTCGGCGCCGGCGGCGACGTCCAGGGCCTCGCCGACCGGGCGCACGGCCGCGAGCCGACCGTCACGGACGACGACGTCGACGGGCGCGTCGGCGCCGAGCAGACGGGCGCGGTGCAGGACGAGCGGACGGGGCGGGACCACCGGACCTCCGGGACGTGCGACGGGACGTCTCGCAGGCTACGCCGCGGCCGGCCACGTCCCGACCTGCGGGACGCGACGGTCACGACACCGGGCTCGGGGTCGTCCACGAGCCGCGTGGACGACCTGCGCCCGGTCTCGCGCGGTTCCCGTCTCACGGCTCGGACACCGCGTAGGCGGGGCGGCCGCGGAGGCGTCACCGACCCGGCGGGGCGGCGGCGGTCCAGCCAGGAGGTCCCACCAGGGGCCCGCCCGCCGGTCCGCCGGGCAGGCGGCCGCGGTGGGCACCCTCGCACCGGATCGTGGATCGCGGACGCGGCGCGCCCGCGCCGACGTGGGTAGCGTGGAGACGTCCGTCCGACCGCTCGTGGGCAGCGGTGGCACGTGGAGGGGTACGACCCGACGTTCCTGGGACCGGTGGTGCCGCTGCCGGTCCCCGCGCAGCGCGTGCGCACGCTGCCGTCGACGCACTTCACGGTGCTGCTCGACCCCGTGCGACGGCTCGCGGCGGCCACGGCCGTCACCGTCGACGGGACCGCGCTGCGCGACGTGCCGCGCGGCGACGACTGGCACCTCGACCCGCGCGTGCCCGCCGACGAGCAGGCGGGACCCGAGCTGTACGCGCGCAACGACCTCGACCGCGGGCACCTCGTGCGGCGGCGCGACCCCGTGTGGGGCGAGCCCGGCGTCGCGGCGCGCGCGAACCGCGAGACGTTCGCGTACCCGAACGCGGCGCCCCAGGCGTCGGGGTTCAACCAGGGGCGCGACCTGTGGCTCGGGCTCGAGGACCACGTGCTCGAGCACGCGCAGGCGCAGCGGCTGCGGCTCGCGGTGCTCACGGGCCCGGTGCTCGCGGGCGACGACCCCGTCTACCGCGGCGTCGGGATCCCGCGGCGGTTCTGGAAGGTCGTCGCGTGGGCGCTCGACGCGGGCCGCCGGCTCGCGGCCGCCGGGTTCGTGCTCGACCAGACGCCGCAGCTGCGGGCCGACGAGCTCGCGGCCCGCACGCACGCGGCGGCGGCCGTCGACGACCCGCCGCCGCTGGGGCCGTTCCGCACGTTCCAGGTGCCCGTCGCGGACGTCGCCGACCTCACGGGCCTCGACCTCGGGCCGCTGCCGGCCGCCGACGTGCTCGCGGTGACGGCGCCGCAGGCGCTCGCGTGGCGCGAGCTGCACGACCTCGCCGAGGTCACGCTGCGCTGAGGTCAGAGCGCGAGCGGTGCGCCCGTGAGCCGCTCGTAGGCCTCGAGGTAGCGCGCGCGCGTGCGCTCGACGACGTCGGCGGGCAGCGCGGGCGGCGGCGCGTCCGACGCGCGGTCCCAGCCCGACGCGTCCGACGTCAGCCAGTCCCGCACGAACTGCTTGTCGAAGCTCGGCTGCGCGCGCCCCGGCTGCCACGCGTCGGCGGGCCAGAAGCGCGACGAGTCGGGCGTGAGGACCTCGTCGCCGAGCGTGACCGCACCCGTCGTCGGGTCGGTGCCGAACTCGAGCTTGGTGTCCGCGAGGACCACGCCGCGCTCGCGCGCGATCGCCTCGGCGCGCGCGTAGACCGCGAGCGTGAGGTCGCGCAGCGTCTCGGCGGCCTGCGGCCCGACGGTGTCGACGACGACCGAGAACCGCACGTTCTCGTCGTGCTCGCCGAGCTCGGCCTTGGTCGCGGGCGTGAAGATCGGCTCGGGCAGCCGCGAGCCGTCGACCAGCCCGGCGGGCAGCGGGATGCCGGTGACCTCGCCGTTCGTGCGGTACTCGGCCAGGCCCGACCCCGTGAGGTAGCCGCGCGCGACGCACTCGACCGGGAACATGTCGAGCCGCCGGCAGACCATGGCCCGGCCCTCGACCGCGGCGGGCACGTCGGTGCCGACGACGTGGTTCGGCACGAGGTCCGCGAGCTGGTCGAACCACCACAGGCTCAGCTGCGTGAGCACGACGCCCTTGTCGGGGATGCCGGGGCTCAGCACCTGGTCGTACGCGGACACGCGGTCGGACGCGACGACGAGCACGACGTCGCCGTGCCGGTCGCGCAGCGCGACCCCCGCGGCCGAGGAGTCCGGCTCGTAGAGGTCGCGGACCTTGCCGGAGTAGACGTGGCGCCAGCCGGGCAGGTCGCCGTGGCCCGAGGGGGTGGGGTGCGCGTCGCTCACGCGCACAGTCTGGCGTGCCCGACGGCCCGGCGGGAGCAGTGACCAGGGACCGGGCGCGCCGCGCCCGGTCGCCCCGGGGTGCGGGCGGCGTCCGCCCGCACCCCGGGGTCGTGTCAGCGCGCGGCGGCCGCGCGGCGGCGCGCCACCACGACGAGCCCCGCACCGAGCACGAGCCACAGGGCCGCGACACCGGCGGTCGACGCGGCGTCCCCGCCCGTGGTCGCCAGCGCGGCGACGCGCCGGTCGCCGATCTGCACGAACGTGCCGTCGTCGGCGAGCACGAACGTCGTCTCGGTGGTCACGGCGCGGCCGTCGAAGCCGGTGCCGCTGACGACGAGCCGGTGCGTGCCGGGCTCGAGGTCGGTGGGCAGGACGCCCGTGAGCTCGACCGTGCCGTCCGCCGCGACGAGGCCGGTCGCGACCGTGCGCGGCGTCGAGTGGACGACGAGCGTCGCCTCGGTGCCGGGACGCAGGCCCTCGCCGCGCCCGGAGACCGGCGCGCCGGCGGCGGTCGAGCCGAGGCGCGCGTCGAGGACGAGCGTGACGGTCGCGTCGGGGCCGCTGACGACCACCGTCGTCGACGCGCTGCCGGGCAGCGTGCGGGCGTCGCCCGCCTGCTGCGCGGTGACGACGCACTCGCCGGTGCTGACGGCCACGAGCGCGCCGTCGACCACGGTGCACGCGCCCGTCGCGGTGAGCGTCACGGGCAGGCCCAGGTCGGAGGTCGCGACGACCGTCGGCACGGGCCGGCCGAGCGTCGGCGCGGCGAACGCGCCGATCGTGACGGTCTGCGGGCGGCGTGCGACGTCACCCGTGCGCACCACGGCCTGCGCCGGGCTCGTGCGCTCGTCGCCGTCCTGGACGGCGGTCACGGTGCACGGGCCGACGTCGGTGACGACGAGGAGCCCGTCCTCGACGCGGCACGCGCCCTGCGCGTCCACCTGCACGGGCAGGCCCACGCTCGACGCGGCGAACAGCTCGGCGGGCGCCTGCCCGTACACGAGCGCGGGGAGCGGCGCCAGGGCCACGGACTGCGAGCGGCGGCCGATCTCGGCCGTCACCGTGGCCGACGCGGGCTCGGTCTCGCTGTCGCCGGCGTGCGCGGCCGTGACTGTGCAGGTGCCGACGTCGACGAGGTCGAGGACGTCGCCGCGCACGGCGCACGCACCGTCCGCCGAGTAGGTCACGGGCAGGCCCTGGTCGGACGAACCGTGCAGGCGCACGGGCGCGCCCGCGTAGACGAGGTCGGCGGGCAGCGCGTCGAGCGTGACCTGCTGCGCGCGCCGCACCACGGTCGTGTCGTGCGTGGCCGCCGAGCCGGCGAGCGACGTGGTGCCGGCGTAGGCCGCGCTCACGCGCAGCGGCCCGGCCGATCGGACGAGGCCCTCGAGGACGGCTGCGCCGTCGACGAGCGGGACGCCGGTGCGCACCTCGTCGCCGATCGTGACGTCGACGGTCCCCGTCACCGCGGCCGACGAGGTGACGGCGACACGCACCGTGAACGGCTGCCCGCTCACGGGTACCTCGGGCTGGGTCGTCACCGTGGTGGCGGACGTGGCCTGCGGGACGACCGTGACGGGTGCGGAGCCCTCGGAGTCGCCGATGACGTTGGTGGCCACGACGCGCACCGCGTAGCGCGTGCCGTTGGTCAGGCCGACGACCGTCGTCGAGGTCGGCGGCGGCGTGCCGGTGACGCTGCCGCACTCGACCTCCTGCCCGCCCTCGGGCGTGCAGAGCACGCGGTACCCGGTGACGCCGCCGGCGAGGTCGGACGGGGCCGCCCACGTGACGGTCGCACCGCCCGGCGCGGCCGTCACGGACGGCTCGCGCGGCGCGGTCGGCGTGCGGGTCGCGAACTGCAGCGTGACCTCGCCCCGGGAGCCCTGGTGGTAGCCGCCGAGGCCGATCCGGTAGGACGTCCCGGCACGCAGGTCGAGCCGCAGCGCGGCGTCGAGGGCGTAGGAGTCGTCGTTCTGCGCGAGCATCGTGGAGCCCGACCAGACCTCGAGCGTGTTGTCCCAGCCCACGGGGTTGGTGGACGTGGCGCGCATGTAGACGCGCACGTCCGCCGGGGGCGTCCACGAGTACCA
Organism: Cellulomonas sp. FA1; assembly: GCF_000986825.1. Lineage (NCBI taxonomy): Bacteria > Bacillati > Actinomycetota > Actinomycetes > Micrococcales > Cellulomonadaceae > Cellulomonas > Cellulomonas sp. FA1. Next base: position 2,172,897 of record NZ_LBMY01000001.1, read on the forward strand.
CGTGACGTTGTACCAGGCCTGGCCGTCCTGGCCCCGCGCGGTGCTCATGTGGGCGTTGGTCGCGGTGAAGCTCGAGTCGAGGTCGGCCACGGGCAGCGGGACCGCCGCGGGGCGGCTGGTGCCGCCGGGCACCGCGACGGCAGCGTGGGCCGCGCCGGGCACGGCGACGAGCGCACCGACGGCGAGGGCGAGGGTCGCCACCGCGCTCAGGGCGCGGCGGGCGCGCGCCCTCGGCGGGCGGGTGGAGGGCGCGTGCGACGGCGTCGGGCGCATGGGTGTGCTCCTGTCTGTGGGTCGTTCGTCCCATCGACAGCGCGTCACCCGGATCTGAAGGCACGGCAGGAGATCCGGCGAAAGTGAGGTGGTAGCACCCAGCACGTGCGGGGGTGGTAGCACCCCGACGCCACCCGGGCGGGTGGCTGCGGGTCGGTGCGGCGCGCGCCGGGCGCGTCAGGCCTCGGCGGCTGCCAGCGCGATGTCCGTGCGGTGGTGCGACCCGGCGAGCGCGACCTGGTCGACCGCGACGTAAGCGGCGCGGCGCGCGTCGGCGATGGTCTCGCCGACGCCGACGACGGTGAGCACGCGCCCGCCCGCCGACACCAGGAGGGGGTCGTTGAGCGGGTTCTCGGGGTCGTCGTCGGTCGTGCGGACCGCGGTCCCGGCGTGCAGCACGTGGACGCCGGGCACGGTGTCGGCGCCGTCGAGGCCCGTGATGGGGTCGCCCGTGCGCACGTCGCCCGGGTAGCCGTGCGACGCGACCACGACGGTGACCGCGGCGTCGGCGCGCCAGTGCAACGGGTCGAGGTCCGCCAGGCGGCCCTCGGCGGCGGCGAGCAGCACGCCCGCGAGGGGCGTGCCGAGCCGCGCGAGCACGACCTGCGTCTCGGGGTCGCCGAACCGCGCGTTGAACTCGACGACGCGCACGCCGCGGCTCGTGAGCGCGAGCCCGCAGTACAGGACGCCGACGAACGGCGTGCCGCGCCGGGCCATCTCGGCGACGGTCGGGCGCGCGACGGTCTCGACGACCTCGTCGACCAGGCCCGCGGGTGCCCACGGCAGCGGCGTGTAGGCACCCATGCCCCCGGTGTTGGGGCCCTCGTCGCCGTCGTACGCGCGCTTGAAGTCCTGCGCGGGCACGAGCGGCACGACGTCGGTGCCGTCGCACAGCACGAACAGCGAGACCTCGGGCCCGTCGAGGTACTCCTCGACGACGATCCGCCCGCCGTCCTTCGCGAGGCACGCGGCGGCGTGCTCGAGGGCCGCGTCGCGGTCCTCGGTGACGACGACGCCCTTGCCGGCGGCGAGCCCGTCGTCCTTGACGACGTAGGGCGCACCGAACTCGTCGAGCGCGGCGGCGACCTCGTCGAGCGTCGTCGCGACGCGCGCCGCTGCGGTCGGGACGCCCGCGGCGGCCATGACGTCCTTCGCGAACGCCTTGGAGCCCTCGAGCTGCGCGGCCTGCGCGGACGGCCCGAAGACCGGGACACCGGCGGCGCGCACGGCGTCGGCGACGCCCGCGACGAGCGGCGCCTCGGGCCCGACGACGACGAGGTCGACGCCGAGGCCGGTCGCGAGCGCGGCGACGGCGGCGCCGTCGAGCGGGTCGACCGCGTGCAGGGTCGCCTGGCGCGCCATGCCCGGGTTGCCGGGGGCCGCGTGCACCGCGCTCACGGCGGGGTCGAGCGACAGCGTGCGGACGAGGGCGTGCTCACGGGCACCGGTGCCGACGACGAGGATCTCCACGGGCCCCGACCCTACCGGCCGCGCCCGCGACGGCAGCCGGGGCGTCCGCACGCGTCGTCGACGGGGCGCGCACCCCGCCCGGTCAGGTGCCGCGCGTCTCGGGCAGGGGCAGGACGTCGAGGTAGAGCCGCACGCGGCGCCGCCCGTCGGTGCGCCCCTCCTCCTTGGCGACGCGGCCGCGCTCGGTGATCTCCTCGACGACGGCGGTGAGCCGCTCGACGAGCTCGGCGGCCTCGTCCTGCGTGAGGTCGGCGGTGATGTTGGAGAACACCTGGACGTCCCAGTCCTGCCGGACCTCGTCGAGCGACGCGGCCCACGCGGTGAGGGTCTGGGCGCGCTCGGCGATCATGCTCTGCAGCACCGCGCGCACGGCCTGCGCGGACCCCGGGTCGTCGAGCGCGTCGAGGTCGTCCATGCGGAACCCGACGGCGCGCCACCAGCGCTCGCGCCCGGCCGGGTGGTCGGGGTCGTCCTCGACGAAGCCGTGCTTCTCGAGCTGGCGCAGGTGGTAGCTCGTCTGCCCGCTGGACTCCCCGAGGCGCCGGCCGAGCATCGTCGCGGTGGCTGGCCCGCCGTTGCGCAGCTCGGCGTACATCGACATGCGCAGGGGGTGCGCGAAGGCCTTGAGGGCCTCGGGCCCGAGGGTGCGCTCGTCCGCGCTCTTGTCATCCGTCATGTGCAGAGATACCTTTGCAGAGCTTCTTTGCAGAGATCCTCTGCAAAGCTTCCTCCCACCCTAGCCGCCGCGAGGACACCGTGACCGCCACCGCCCCGCCCGCCTCCCCGGCCCCTCCGCCGGCCGCCCCCGAGCCCGCGACCGACGCCACCCCCGACGCACCCCGCCCGCTCGGCCGGCGCTTCGCTGCGCTGCTCACCGCGACCGGCGCCGCCAACCTCGGCGACGGGATCGTCGCGGTCGGCGTGCCGCTCGTCGCGCTCGGCCTCACGCGCTCCCCCGACAAGATCGCGCTGCTGTCCGCCGCGACCTGGCTGCCCTGGCTCGTGCTCGGTCTCACCGCCGGGGTCCTCGTCGACCGCGGCGACCGCCGCCGCCTGCAGATCGCCGGCCTCGCCGCGCGCGCCGCGCTCCTCGCGGTCGGCGGCTGGCTCGCCGCGAGCGACGCGCTCACGCTGCCGCTGCTCGTCGGCCTCGTGCTCGCGTACGGCGTCACCGAGGTCGTCGTCGACCTCGCCGCCGGCGCGATCGTCCCCGACCTCGTCCCGCGTGAGCGCCTGGCCGCCGCCAACGGTCGCGTCATGGCCGTGCAGCAGGTCGCCAACGCGTTCCTCGGCGCACCCGTCGCCGGCGCGCTGCTCACGCTCGGCGCCGGCTGGGTGCTCGGCGTGCCCGCCGCGCTCGCCGTCGCCGGCGCGCTCGTGCTGTGGCGCCACGTCCCCGGCCGCTACCGCCGCACCGCGCCGACCACCGCCGCACCCGCCACCGCCGCGACGGGCACCCTCGACGACCCCGCGACCCCGGACGCCGAGGCCCCGGCGCGCCGCACGAGCGCCTGGTCCGACGTCCGCGAGGGCCTGCGGTTCGTCACGCGCCACCGCGTGCTGCGCGTCGTCGTGCTCACCGGGGCGGTGCTCAACATGTGCAGCGCCGCCTACTTCGCGGTCTTCGTGCTGTGGGTCGTCGGCCCCGGCTCGGCCGTCGGCATGACCGAGCGGACCTACCCCCTGCTCACGCTCGGCATCGCCGTCGGCGCGGTCGCCGGCTCGGTGCTCGGCGAGCCCCTCGTGCGGCGCGTCGGCGAGGTGCGCCTCATGGTCACGTGCTGGGCGCTGGCGTTCTCGCTGCTCGCGGTGCCCGTGCTCGTGCCGCGCGTCGCGCCGCTCGCCGCGGTGCTCGTGCTGCTCGGCCTGCTCAGCACGGTCGGCAACGTCATCAGCGAGACCGTCCGCCAGCGCCTCGTGCCGGCCCACCTGCTGGGCCGCGTCGCGGGCGCCGCGCGCACGCTCGGCTACGGCCTCATGCCCGCCGGTGCGCTCGTCGCGGGCGTGCTCGCGACGAGCCACGGGCTCGCCCCGGTGCTGCTCGGCGCGACCGCGCTCAGCGTGGTCGCGGTGGCCGCCGCGGCGGCCGTGCTGCGGCAGCGCGACGTCGACGCGCACGAGCTGCCCGCCCCGGCGCCCGTCGAGGGTTGAACGCGCACCGCCCCGGGAGTCGCGGTCGCGCGGCTCCCGGGGCGGTCACGGGGGTCTGGGCCCCGACGGGTCGGGCCGGCAGGTCAGCCCAGCAGCTCGTGCCGGACGATGATCGCCTCGCGGCCCGGGCCCACGCCGATCGACGAGACGCGCGTGCCCGACACGTCCTCGAGGAACTGCAGGTACCGCTGGGCGGCCGCCGGCAGGTCGTCGACGTGCCGCGCCTGCGAGATGTCCTCGGTCCAGCCGTCGAGGTACTCGTAGACGGGCTTCGCGTGGTGGAAGTCGGTCTGGTCGATCGGCATGTCCTCGACGCGGCGGCCGTCGACGTCGTACGCGACGCAGACCGGGATGCGGTCGCGCCCCGTGAGCGTGTCGAGCTTGGTGACCACGAGGTCGGTCAGGCCGTTGACGAGCGACGCGTACCGCACCACGACCGCGTCGTACCAGCCCGTGCGGCGCGGGCGCCCCGTGGTCGTGCCGTACTCGCCGCCGGTCTGGCGCAGCCACTCGCCGTCGGCGTCGAGCAGCTCGGTCGGGAACGGCCCCTCGCCGACGCGCGTCGTGTACGCCTTGGCGACCGCGACGACCCGGTCGATGCGCGTGGGCCCGACGCCCGAGCCCGTGCAGGCGCCGCCCGCGGTGCACGCCGACGACGTGACGAACGGGTACGTGCCGTGGTCGACGTCGAGCATGGTCGCCTGGCCGGCCTCGAACACGAGGGTCTTGCCCTCGTCGAGCGCGTGGTTGAGGAACTGCGGCGTGTCCGCGACGTACGGGCGCAGGCGCTCGGCGTGGCGCAGCAGGTCCTCGACGGTCTCGTCGACCGTGATCGCGCGGCGGTTGTAGATCTTCACCAGCAGGTGGTTCTTCTGGTCGAGGGCGCCCTCGACCTTCTGCCGCAGGATGCCCTCGTCGAACAGGTCCTGCACGCGGATGCCGATGCGGTTGATCTTGTCGGCGTACGTCGGACCGATGCCGCGGCCCGTCGTGCCGATGCGGCGCTTGCCGAGGAACCGCTCGGTGACCTTGTCCATCGTGCGGTTGTACGGCGCGATGACGTGCGCGGCGGACGACACCAGCAGGCGCGAGGTGTCGACGCCGCGCGCCTCGAGCGCGTCGATCTCCTCGAACAGCACCTCGACGTCGACGACGACGCCGTTGCCGATCACCGGGACGACGCCCGGCGTGAGGATGCCCGACGGCAGGAGGTGCAGCGCGTACTTCTCCCCCTCGATGACGACCGTGTGCCCGGCGTTGTTGCCGCCGTTGAACTTCACGACGACGTCGGTGCGCCCACCGAGCTGGTCGGTCGCCTTGCCCTTGCCCTCGTCGCCCCACTGGGCACCGAGCACCACGACGGCCGGCATGTGCGATCACCACTTCCCGCTGCCCAGCGATGCGGCTCCGCCCCGCAGACGGGCGCGAGCGGGCTCGCGGCGCGGGTGACCCGAGCACGCGCGGCAGGTGACGCGTACCACCCGGAAGGGTACCGGAGCGCGGGGGCACGACTGCGGGGCGTCCCGCCGCCCGGCCCCGCGACGCACCGCACCGTCCCGCTCCGCGCGGCCGGGCACCGGCACGCGTCACGGCGTCAGCGCAGCGCGGCGACCTCGCCGGCGGACGTGCCACAGTCCGCGAGGAACTGCCGGCAGCGCGCGGCCTCGTCGTCCTCGCCGATCGCGGCGGCGGCCTCGGCGAGCGCGAGCAGCGCGCGCAGGAAGCCCTGGTTCGGCTCGTGCGCGACCGGCACCGGGCCCTGCCCGCGCCAGCCCGCGCGGCGCAGCGCGTCGAGCCCCCGGTGGTAGCCGGTCCGGGCGTACGCGTACGCCGCCACGGCGTCGTCCGACTGCTCCGCGAGCAGCGCCCACAGCAGCGACGACGCAGGCGCGGCGGGCACCGCGGCGCGCGCGTCGACGCCCGTCGAGAGGGTCGCGCGGGCCGTCGCGTCGGCGCCGTCGGCGGGCAGCAGCGTGGGCGCGGGACCGCCCAGGAGGTTCTCGTGGCTCATGGCGCCAGTCTCGCACCGCGGGCCCCACCCCGGTCGCGGGGGCCGTTGCCCGCGGCTACAGTCGAACGACCGACCAGCAGCCCGCCCGCCGCCGCGCGGCCCCCCAGCCCAGGGACGTTCATGATCGAGATCGCGACGTCGTCCACCACCACGACGCTGGTGGTCGCCGGCGACCTCGACCTCGCCGAGCGCGAGCAGTTCCCCGAGGTGACGGCCCGCGTGGTCGGGCTGCGACGCCAGCTCCTGGTCATCGACATGTGCCGCGTGACGTTCATGGACTCCACGGGCGCGGCGTTCCTCATCTCGCTCGCCGACGCGGGCCGCCGCCGGGGCGGCGCGACCGTGCTGCGCGGCGCCGCGGACCGCGACCTGTTCGTGCTCGAGATCTGCGGTGCGCTCGAGCTGTTCCGCATCGACCCCGACCACCGCTGCGAGCTCGACGCCGGCGCGCAGGCCGGCAGCCCCGCGGGCGCCCCCGCCCCCGCCTGACGTCCCGCCCCGCGGGACGCGTCTGCGGACCGCCCGCTCTGACCGTGCCCCGCGGCGTCAGACGTCGCGACGCGGCGCCTCGGACGCCGACGCGGGCAGCGCGCCCGGGCGGATCTTGGCCCACACGACCTTGCCGCCGCGCGACTGCCGCCAGCCCCAGTCGGCCAGCCGCTCGACGATCTGCATGCCGTACCCGCCCACGCGGCCCGGGTGGCCGTCGGTCGTCACGGGCGGCGTCGGGTTGGCGTCCTCGACCTCGATGCGCAGGCCGTCGCCCGTGTCGTGCAGCTGCAGCGCGACGTGGCCCCAGCCGTGCAGGACCGCGTTCGCGACCAGCTCGGACACCACGAGCTCGGCGTTGGAGGCGTCGTCGATCTCCCACGCCTCGCACGTGCGCACCACGGCGTGCCGCGCACGGCCGATCGACGCGGGCTCGCCGGGCAGCGCCCAGCGGCGGCGGCGCGGGCTGACGGCGCCGCCGAGGTGCTCGTCGAGCGCCGGGACGCGCACCACCACGACCGCGACGTCGTCCTCGGGGTGGTCCGCGAGGCGCGACAGCAGGTCCTCGCCGATGCCCGCGGCGTCGCGCGCCGTCACGGCGGCCGCGACCGACTCGAGGACCGTCAGGCCGTCGCGCAGGCTGCGGTCGCGGCGCTCGACGAGGCCGTCGGTGTAGAACACGACGACGTCGCCGGGCGCGAGCGCGACCTCGTCCGTCGCGCGCGGTCCGCCGCCGAACCCGACGAGCGGGCCGCCGCGGCCCAGCAGGTGCTGCGCGTGCCCGTCGCGCACGTGCAGCAGCGGCAGGTGCCCGGCGCGCGAGAACTGCAGCGTCCAGGCGCCCGCGTCGGCGCGGCGCAGCGTCGCGAGCACGAGGCTCGCGGCACGCGGGATCCGCATGCCGGCGAAGAGCTGGTCGACCCGCTCGAGCACCGGACCGGGCGTCGTGTTGTCGAACGCGTACGAGCGCACCACCGAGCGCAGCTGGCCCATGGTCGCGGCCGCCTCGACGTCGTGGCCCACGACGTCGCCGATGACGACCCCCACCGTGGTCGGGTCGACCTGCAGGACGTCGTACCAGTCGCCCCCGACCTGCGCGTCGTCGGCGTTGGGCGAGTAGTACGTCCACACGTCGAGGCCCTCGACCTCGGCCTGCTCGGGGAGCATCGCGCGCTGCAGGGTCTCGGCGAGCCGGTGCTCGCGGTCGTAGAGGCGCACGTTGTCGATCGACAGGCCGACGCGGCGCGCGACGAGCTCGACGACGGTCCGGTCGGCGCCGTCGAGGCCCGCGAGCCCGGACCCGGTGCGCGGCCGCACGACGAGCAGGCCGACCGTGCGTCGCCGCCCCGGCACGGGCTGCACGACCACGCGCGGGTCGAGCCCCTCGCCGCGGAGCCGCTCGGCGAGCCAGCGCGCGTACGAGCCCTCGGCGTGCTCGGCGGACAGGTCGAGCTCGACGGGCTCGTCGCCGCCGCCCGCGAGCAGCGTCGCGACCGGGTCGTGCGGGCAGCGCGAGGGCGGCCGCCCGGGCAGCGCCGGGTGCCGGGGGCTCGCGTGGTACTGCTCCAGCCCGTCGGCCGCCCACAGGCCCTTCTCGGACAGGAAGAACGCCGCGGTCGCGACCACCTGCGACTCCAGCAGCGCCGCGATCTCGCGCAGCCCCTGCGGCTCGTCGACGTCCATGAGCAGGTCGGAGACGCGCGCGATGAGCGCGAGGCTGCGGCGCTCGCGGCGCTCGTGCGCGACGATCGCCTGCTGCTCGGCGTGCGCGGTGAGCTCCGCCGTGAGGTCCTGCACGGCGGCGACGAGCGTGCCGTCGGGCACGTCGGCGCCGTCCACGGGCGCCAGGTGGGCGACGCAGTGCACGTGCACGCCGTCGGCGCGGCGCAGCACGACGTCGTACGACGACGCGCCCGCCGCGGCCACGGCGCGGGCCGCCGCGCGGTCCGCGGGGCGCACGCGCGGGTCGGTCAGCACGTCGACGCCGACGACGTCGTCCGCGGCGTAGCCGACGGCACGTGCGAGCGCGTCGTTGACCCACGCGACGCGCAGCGCGTCGTCCGCGGCGTGCAGCAGCGCGAGCGGCACGGGGGTCGCGGCCGCCGCCGCGCCGAGCGCACCGGGGCCCACCTGCGGCGCCGGGTGCGCGACGCGCCGCCGACGCGCCGACGACGTACGCTCGACCGCCGGCCCGATGGCGTGGGAGTTGACCATCACCACCTCCGATCGTCTAGCGTGCCGAACGGACGAACCGCTCGGCCACCTCGGCGAGCCCCCCGGCGCTCGGAAGGAGCATCGTGCGAGACGGTAACAGCCCTTCCGCAGGCGAGGACGCCGCCACGACGGAGGCGACGGCCCCGGAGGCCGCCCCCGCGACGGCCGGCGAGCCCGGCGCGGTGCAGGTCATCGTCGGCACGGACCGCACGCGCATCGTGCTCTCGGGCGAGGTCGACGCCGACCTGGGCCCGGAGCTGCAGGAGGCCACGGCCGAGGCCGAGCAGCGCGGCCTGCCCATCGAGGTGGACGCGCACCACGTGACGTTCATGGACTCGTCGGGCGTCGCGTTCCTCGCGCGGCTGTCGATCCGCAGCGAGCACCGCGTGCGGCTGCTGCGCGTGCCGCCCACCGTGCGGTTCCTGCTCGAGGTCACGCGGATCGGCGAGCTGCTCGACGTCGTCGACGAGGACGACGCCGCGCCGTTCGAGCCGGTCGACCCGCCGGCCTGACGCCGACCCCCTTCGCACCACGGGCGCGGCCGCACCCGCGACGCAGGACGGCCCCGACCCCCGGCAGGAGGTCGGGGCCGTTCGCGTGGCGGCTCCGGGTCAGGAGATCCGGGTGCCCGCCGAGCGCAGCTGCTGGCACGCCTCGACGATGCGCGCGGCCATGCCGGCCTCGGCCAGCTTGCCCCAGGCGCGCGGGTCGTAGGCCTTCTTGTTGCCGACCTCGCCGTCGACCTTGAGGACGCCGTCGTAGTTGGTGAACATGTGCGCGACGACGGGACGCGTGAACGCGTACTGCGTGTCGGTGTCGATGTTCATCTTGATGACGCCGTTGTCGACCGCCTCGGCGATCTCCGCGGCCGTCGAGCCCGACCCGCCGTGGAAGACGAGGTCGAACGGCGACTCCTTGCCGATCTTCGCGCCGACCTCGCGCTGGATGTCCGCGAGGATCGACGGGCGCAGCTTGACCGCACCCGGCTTGTACACGCCGTGCACGTTGCCGAACGTGAGGGCCGTCAGGTAGCGGCCCTTCTCGCCCGCGCCGAGCGCCTCGACGGTCTTCAGGCCGTCCTCGGCCGTCGTGTAGAGCTTCTCGTTGATCTCGGCCTCGTGGCCGTCCTCCTCGCCACCGACGACGCCGACCTCGATCTCGAGGATCGTGCGGGCCGCCTGCGAGAGCTCGAGGAGCTCGGCCGCGATGACGAGGTTCTCGTCGAGCGGGATGTCCGAGCCGTCGAACATGTGCGACTGGAACGTCGGGTTCTCGCCGCGCTTGACCTGCTCGGCCTCGAGCGCCAGCAGCGGGCGGACCCACGAGTCGAGGTTCTTCTTGACGCAGTGGTCGGTGTGCAGCGCGATCGTGACGCCGTAGTGCTTGGCGACCTCGGTCGCGTACGCCGCGAGCGCGAGCGTGCCGGACACACGGTTCTTGATCGTCGAGCCCGACGCGTACTCGGCGCCGCCGACCGACACCTGGATGATGCCGTCCGACTCGGCCTCCGCGAAGCCCTGGATGGCGGCGGTGACGGTCTGGGACGACGTGATGTTGACGGCGGGGTAGGCGAACTTGCCGGCCTTCGCCCGGTCGATCATCTCGGCGTAGACCTCGGGGGTGGCGATGGGCATCGCTGTTCTCCTGAAGAGTCGGGGAGCGGTACGACCTGAGTCTGCCACCACCGGGGCACCCGCCGTCCGGGACGTCCACCGGGACCCTCGTCCCGGTGCCGCCCGGTGCCGCCCGGGGCAGCCCCGTGCCGCCCGGGGCCGCTCAGCGGGGCACGTGCTGCACGGCCCACGCGTGCATGACGATCGCGGCGGCGGCCCCGGCGTTGAGCGAGCGCGTGCTGCCGTGCTGCGTGACGTGCACGACGACGTCGCACGCGTCCTGCGCCTCCCGGGTCAGGCCGGTCGACTCCTGCCCCAGCACGAGCACGCACGCGCGCGGCAGCGCGAACCCCTCGAGCGGCACCGACCCCGGGACGTTGTCGACGCCGACGAGCGGCAGCCGCGTCCCGCCGGGCCCGGCGCCCGCGGCCCAGGACACGAGCGCGGCCGCGTCGGGGTGGTGGTGCACGTGCAGGTACCGGTCGGTGACCATCGCGCCGCGCCGGTTCCAGCGCCGTCGCCCGACCACGTGCACGCCCGCGGCGTTGAACGCGTTGGCGGTGCGGACCACGGACCCGATGTTGAGGTCGTGCGCCCAGTTCTCGATCGCGACGTGGAACGCGTGGCGGCGCGTGTCGAGGTCGGCGACGATCGCCTCGACGGTCCAGTACCGGTAGCGGTCGACGACGTTGCGGCGGTCGCCGTGCGCGAGCAGCTCGGGGTCGTAGCGCGGGTCGTCGGGCCACGCGCCGGGCCCGCCGGGCCACGGCCCGACGCCCACCTCGGCGGCCGGCGGCACCCCGTCGGGCGCTGCCGGGTCGTGCGTCACGACACCGCGGTCGCCGCGTCGGCGACGACCCGCACCCGGGCGGCACGTCGCCGCTCCCACGCGACGAGCCCGCCGACGACGACGGCGCCGGCGACGACCAGCGCCACGACCTGGCCGACGTCGCCCTGCGGCGCGAGCAGCCCGCGGTCGTCGTCCTGCCACGGCCACAGCGCGCGCAGCGACCCGACCATGAGACCGGTGACCACGGCCATGGTGACCTGGCGGCGCTCGTGCAGCAGCCACTGCAGCGTGCGCACGAACGCCGCGAACCCGAGCACGGCCCCGAGCGCGAACGCGCCGACGAACGCGGCGTCGCGGCCGTCGAGCGCGGCCTGCACGGGCACGTACAGCCCGAGCACCACGAGCAGCGCCGAGCCCGACAGACCCGGCACGACGAGTGCGTTGATCGCGATCGCGGCGCCCAGCACGACGTACCAGAGCGACGGCTCCTCGATCGCGACGGGCGGCAGACCCGTGAGCAGGAACGCGGCGACGGCCGCGACCAGCGCGTAGGCGCCGTCCCGCACGCGCGGCCGCGCCGGCATCATGCCGAGCGGCACGGCGACCGACGCCGCGATCATCCCCGCGAACACGGCGCGCGTCGGCACGGGGTGGCTCTCCAGGAGCGGCGCGAGCGTGCGCAACGACAGCACGAGCACGACCGCCATGCCCGCGAGCACGGGCAGCACGAGGCGCCAGTCGACGCGGCGCAGCGCGGCGGCGGCCTCGGCGGTGCCGCGGCGGCGCACGACCCCGACGACGAACGCGCGGCCCGCGTGCACGACGTGCGCGGCCGCGGCGATCAGCTCGTCGTACAGGCCGACGACGAGCGCGACGGTGCCGCCCGAGATGCCGGGCACGGACTCGGCGGCGCCGATGAGCCCGCCGCGGGCGACGTGCAGGGGGGCACGGGACCACGTCGTGCGCGGTGCCGCGAGGGTCGAGGTGGTGGGGGCGTCGGCCGGGGAGGTCGCGTCATGAGCCACCGCTCCACCCTAACCAGGCGCTCCGGGGCGCCGTCCGGCGACGTCCCGCGCCGTAGGCTGAGGACCATGTTGACGACGTCGGCGCTCGCCGCCGCACTGACCACCGACGTGGCGCCGCTGCTGGCCGGCGGCCCGCTGCCGGCGCTCGGTCCGGACTTCCTGCAGGCCGACCACCTCATCGCGTCGTTCGGCACGGCGGCGCTGATCGGCATCACGGCCGTCGTGTTCATCGAGACCGGGCTGCTGTTCCCGTTCCTGCCCGGCGACTCGCTGCTGTTCACGGCGGGCGCGCTGGTCGCGCAGGACTCGCTCCAGCTCAACATCTGGGTGCTGTGCCTGATGCTGTTCCTCGCGGCGTTCGCGGGCGACCAGGTCGCGTACGCGATCGGCCGCAAGCTGGGCCCGCGCGTGTTCAGCCGCCCCGACTCGCGGTTCTTCAAGCAGAAGTACATCGACCAGACGTACGCGTACTTCGACAGGTACGGCGGCCGGACGATCATCGTGGCGCGCTTCGTGCCGTTCGTGCGCACGTACGCCCCGGTCGCGGCCGGCGTCGGCAAGATGAGCTACCGGCACTTCGTGTCGTTCAACGTGGTCGGTGCCCTGCTGTGGGGCGTCGGCGTGACGCTCCTGGGCTACCTGCTGGGCAACGTCACGTTCATCAAGGACAACATCGAGGCGCTGCTCGTCGTCATCGTGCTCGCGTCGCTGCTGCCCGTGGCGTTCGAGCTGTGGCGCGCGCGCCGCAAGGAGAAGGCCGGCGAGACGGTCGAGGGCCGCGACACGGCGTACGACGAGCCGGTCGAGCGCGCCGCGGTCGAGCGCGAGGTCTTCGGCCACGCGGCCACCGAGCCCGTCGCCGGGCAGGCGGGCACCGAGGTCGTCGACCTGCCGGGCGACGACGCCGGGCGGGGTGCGCGATGACGCGCGAGATCCGCTCGTGGCTGTCCGACATGGACGGCGTGCTCGTGCACGAGAACCACGCGCTGCCGGGCGCCGCCGAGTTCGTGGGCGCGCTGCAGGCCGCGGAGCGCCCGTTCCTCATCCTCACGAACAACTCGATCTACACGCCGCGCGACCTGCGGGCGCGACTCGCCGCGACGGGGATCGACGTGCCGGAGCAGGCCATCTGGACGTCGGCGCTCGCGACCGCGCAGTTCCTCACCGACCAGATGCCCGGCGGCTCGGCGTACGTCATCGGCGAGGCGGGCCTCACGACCGCGCTGTACGAGGCCGGCTACACGCTCACCGCCGCGCGCCCGGACTTCGTCGTGCTGGGCGAGACACGCACGTACTCGTTCGAGGCGATCACGCAGGCCATCCGCCTCATCCAGGGCGGCGCGCGCTTCATCGCGACGAACCCCGACGTCACGGGCCCGAGCGCCGAGGGCGACCTGCCCGCGACCGGCGCCGTCGCCGCGATGATCTCGGCGGCCACCGGGCGCAAGCCGTACTTCGTGGGCAAGCCGAACCCGATGATGATCCGCTCGGCGCTCAACCGGATCGACGCGCACTCCGAGACGACCGTCATGGTGGGCGACCGCATGGACACCGACGTGATCGCGGGCATCGAGGCCGGGCTGCGCACCTACCTCGTGCTCACGGGCTCGACGCGCGCGACCGACGTCGAGCGGTTCCCGTTCCGCCCCACCCAGGTCCTGGACTCCGTCCAGGACCTGCTCGAGATGGTCTGACGCGCACGCCCGTACCACGGCCCGGCGAGGCCGTTCGTCCCTCGTCGGGGCTCTGACGAGGGCGCACGCTGAGGTGTGCGCAACAACGAGCTCGCCCAGGTGCTGCGCGCGACCAACCCCTGGTGGTCGCGCCGCCGCCGCGCGTCCTGGGTGCTCGACGACCCCGAGCTGACGACGCGCGACGCGCACGAGTGGCCGCTCGCGACCGCGACGGCCCGCGCGGTGCTCGCGGACCTCGCGGCCGGGCCGCGCCCGGGCACCGTGACGCTCGTGGTCGGGCCGCGCGGCGTCGGCAAGACGACGGCCGTCAAGGACGTCGTCGCGCACCTCGTGGCCGACCCGGCCGTCGACCCGCGCCGCGTCGTGCTCGTGCCGGTCGAGCACCTCGACGAGGACGACCGGCCGCGCCGCATGGGCGGCGTCGACGTCGCCGCCGTGCTCCGGCTGCCGACCCGCACGGGCGCGCCGGCGTGCGACGGCGCCCGGGTGCTCGTGGTCGACGAGGTCGGCACGGTGCCCCGTTGGCCGGCTGCGGTCGCCGAGGCGTGCCGCCGCGGGCACCAGGTCCTCGCGACCACGTCGGTGCTCGACCCCGCGGACCTCGCGGCGCTGCGCGCCGCGACGCCGTGCGGAGCCGTGCAGGTGCTCCACCTGCGCCCCGCGACGTTCGCCGAGCTCGTCACCGCGGACCCCGCGGCGGACGCCGCGCAGGTGCGCGCCGCCTTCCTGCGCCACGGCGGCCTGCCGCGCGCGATCGCCGAGCACCGCGACCTGGGCGACGTCGGCCCGGCGTTCGTCGAGCGGGTCGCGGCCGGTCTGCACCACGACGTGTGCCGCGGCGAGGAGCGCTGCCCGCTCGACCGGCTGCTCGCGGCGGTCTGCGCGACGACCGACCGGTTCGTCGAGCCCGCGGCGCTCGCCACGACCCTGGGGCTCACGACGTGCGAGGTGGGCGTGCTGCTCGAGCGGCTCGAGCACGCGCACGCGCTCGACCCGCGGCGCGGGCTCGTCGACCCCCTGCTGCACCGGCTGCCGTCGCTGCTGGCGCCGGACCGGCACACCGCGCCGTCCGACGCGCACATCGCGGCCTTCTCGTCCTGACGCCCGGCCCCGCCGACGCGGCGCCGCGGTGCGGCACGCACCGCACCCGCGCAGCACGACGCCCGCGCGGCACCGTCACGGTGCGGCGCGGGCGTCGTCGGGCTCAGCGCGCCGAACGGATCCGCAGGATGAGCACGGCACCGACGAGGGCCACGACCGCGGCGACCGGGAAGCCCGCGCCGTAGCCGCCGGTCACGCCGACGACCGCCCCCATGAGCACGGGACCGAGGATCTGGCCGCCGGTGTTGGCCATGTTGAGGATGCCGAGGTCCTTGGCGGCCGCCTCGGGGTTCGGCAGCACGTCGTAGTTGAGCGCCTGGTCGACCGAGTTGAAGACGCCCGACGCGACCCCGAGGCTGATGGCGGCGAACACGACCATCGCGGCGGGCACGGGCCACACGAACGGCACCAGCAGGCCGACGGCCATGAGGACCGTCGCGCCGACGACGAGGACCTTGCGCCGACCGAGCCGGTCGGACACGGGACCCGCGACCGCCCCGCACACGAGGGACAGCACGAGCTGCACGAGCGCCATCGTCGCGATCATGCCGCCCGCGCCCGCGGCGTCCATGCCGAGGTGGTCGGTGAAGATGTACAGCTGGTAGCCCGTGATCGAGAACATCGCGAGGACGAACAGCAGCTTGCCGGACATCGCGAGGTAGAAGTCGCGCGCGCCGCGCCGCGGGAACGAGAAGTTGTCGAGCAGCATCGCGCGCGAGAACGCGGGCCGCGGCTCACCGGCGTTCGACCGGTCGGGCGCGAGCAGCGCGAGCACGGGACCGGCCAGCAGGATCGCGAACCCCATGAGCCGGAACCCGGTCGCGGGGTCGGTGACGAACCGGGACGCGACGACGTTGGCGCCGGCCATCCCGACCATCATGCCGACGCCGTACACGGCGGAGTACGTGCCGCGCAGCCGCTCGGGCACGCGGTCGGGGATCACCGCGACCAGGGGTGCGACGATCGCGTTGAGGAACAGCTGGAACACGCACCACGTCACGACGAGCGCGGTGACCGACTCGGCCCGCGACAGCAGCATGAGCAGCAGGCACGTCGTGACCGAGCCGAGCACCATCCACGGCGTGCGCTTGCCGAAGCGCGACCGGGTGAGGTCGGACAGCGCGCCGAACAGGATGTTGGCGAGCAGCGCGACGACCGACCCGACGATCGACAGCGTCGCGACGACCTGGACCTTGCTGTCGGGGGCGATCTGCTCGAGGCGCGCGGGCAGCAGCACCGTGATGCCCGCGACGTACGGGCCGATCCAGAGCACGGCGCCGAGCACGAGCGCCGTGCCGAGCCGTGCGTGGCCGCCGCGCGTGAACGGTGCGTGCGACGGCGCGGTCGCGTCGTCGGCGGGGAGGGTGGTGGACATCGTCGTCCGGCTTTCTCGAGGGCCCGACGCCCCGGGCCCACCCGGGGCGTCGGGCGGGTGGGTCAGGCGAGGGCGAGGGTCGTGGTGGTGGCGTCGGGGTCGCCCGCGTGCGCGGCGACCTCGAGGTGCACGACACCGACGGGCGTCGTGAAGGTACGGGTCGCGGCGTCCCAGCGCTGCAGGGGGCGCAGCGACAGCGGCACCGTGACGCGCCGCGCGCCGCCGGCGAGGACCTCGACGGCGGCGAAGCCGACGAGCGCGCGCACGGGGTCCCCCGCGTGCGTCGCGTAGACCTGCACCACGTGCCGCCCGTCGCGCGCACCGGTGTTGGTGACCGTGACGTCGACCTGCGCGCTCTCGACGCCCGTGAGGCGCGCGACCGGGTCGCCGAGCGCGAACGTCGTGTACGACAGGCCGAACCCGAGCGGGTACGCGGCGGGCACGCCGTCGCGGTCGAGCAGGCGCTGGCCGTGCCAGGCGTCGTAGGTGACGGCGGTGGCGTCGCGGTCGAACGGCGGCAGGTGGTCCTGCGAGGTCGGCATGCTGAAGGGCAGCCGCCCGGCGGCGTCGACGCGTCCCAGCAGGACGTCGGCGAGGGCGTGCCCGCCCTCCATGCCCGCGTACCAGGACATGACGAGCCCGGGCGCGTGGTGCCGCCAGGACTCGGTGAGCACGGCGCCCGCGGCGACCACCGCGACGACGGTGCGCGGCGTGGCCGCGGCGACGGCGCGCACGATCTCCTCGTCGACGGGGCGCAGCGTGAGCCGCTCGCGGTCGCCGCCCGCGCCGAGCGAGGACTCCCCCGCGGCGGCGACGTGCGTCGCCGTCGTGCCGTCGGGCAGCGGCGGGTACAGGGCCGTGATCTCGGGGCGCGCCATGGCGGACGCGTCGGTGAACTCGCCCTCGTCGTCGGCGGTATAGCCGACCACGACGACCGCGGCGTCGCACGTCGCGGCGACCGCGGCGGCGGCCCGCGGGTCGTCCTCGGGCACGTGCACGACCTCGGTCCCGGGCAGCGCGGCGCGCAGGCCGGCGAGGGCCGTGACGACCTCGGGGGCGCGCACGTCGGACGACCCGTGGTCGCCGGTGTTGGGCAGGTCGGCGAGGCGTCCGACGACCGCGAGGCGGCGCAGCGACCCGGGTGCGAACGGCAGGACGGGCACGCCGTCGACGGGCTCGTTGCGCAGCAGGACGACGGCGCGGGCCGCGGCCTCGCGCGCCAGGGCGCGGTGCTCGGGGCTCGCGACGACGTCGAGCGGCGGGCGCGGCGCGTCGTGCTCGGCGTCGAACCGCAGCTGCGTCGCGATCACGCGCTCGCCCGAGCGGCGCACGGCGTCCCAGGACGTCGCGCCGTCGGCGATCTGCCGCGGCAGGTGCTGCGCGCGCTGCTGCCGGAACGGCTCCTCGACGTCGAGCCCGGCCTCGAGGGACGCGGCGGCGTCGCGCAGGCCGAAGATGAAGTCGGAGACGGTGACGCCCTCGAAGCCCCAGTCGCCGCGCAGCACGTCGGTGAGCAGCTCGGGGTGCTGCCCCGCCCACTCGCCGTTGACCGAGTTGTAGGCCGACATGATGCCGTCGACGCCCTCCTCGACGACGCGGCGGAAGTGCGGCAGGTAGACCTCGTGCAGCACGTCCTGCGCGCACGTGACGTCGACCGTGAAGCGCGCGTTCTCCATCGAGTTGAGCGCGTAGTGCTTGGCGCAGGCCATGACGTGGCGACGCACGCCGCGCGTGAGCGCGGCGCCGAGCTCGCCGAGCAGCAGCGGGTCCTCGCCGTAGGTCTCCTGCGCGCGGCCCCACGCGGGGTGGCGCGGCAGGTTGATGCAGACGCCCGCGAAGAAGTTGCCGTCCTGCGCGGCGACCTCGGCGCCGATCGCGGCGCCGACGCGCTCCTCGAGCTCGGGGTCCCACGTGGCGCCGCGCGCCATCGAGACGGGGAACGCGGTCGAGCGGCCCATGACGACGCCGCGCGGCCCGTCGCTGAACCGCAGGCCGGGGATGCCGAGTCGCGGGACCTCGCCGTGCACGAGCGGCCGGGTGTTGTAGCCGACCTGCATCATCTCGGCCATGCCGGGCCAGAACTCCTGGTCGCCGTCGAGCAGGCCGAGGCGCTCGTCGTCGGTGAGCAGGTCGTAGAGCGCGCGGGCGGCGTCGGGCGCGGGGGTGCCGGCGCGCACGGCGGCGACGGCCTCGGGGTAGCTCGTGATGACGGGTGACACCGGTGTCTCCTCACTCGCGGCGACGTCGCCGCTAACTAGTACCTAGTAGGTACTAGTTAAACAGTCGCGGGACGACCCCGGAAGCACCCTCGCCCGAACGGGTGGCGTGAGAGCATCGGGACGTGCCCGCCGCCCGCACCCGCCCGCGCGTCCGCATGGACGGCCCCCGCCGGCGCGACCAGATCCTCGCCGCCGCCACCGCGCTCATCGCCGAGCGCGGCTACTGGGGCCTGTCCACGCAGGACGTGGCCGACGCGTGCGACATGACCGTGCCCGGGCTCCTGCACCACGTCGGCTCCAAGACCGGGCTCCTCGTGGCGGTGCTCGAGCGCCGCGACGCGCTCGACGCGCTCGCGATCGCCGACCGCCTCGGCGTCCCCCACGGCCCCGGGCGCGGCATCTGGGGCACCGACCTGTTCACCGCCGCGGGCGTCACGCTCGACGTGCTGTGCGACCACCTCGTCCAGCACAACGCGACCCAGCCCGAGGTCGTGCGCCTCTACGCGGTGCTCGAGGCCGAGTCCCTCACGCCCGACCACCCCGCGCACGCGTACTTCGCCGACCGGCAGCGCACCGCGCTCGCCGCGCTCGCCGCCGTCGTGCCCCCGCCGCACGACCCCGACCACCTCGCGAGCGTCGCGCTCGGCCTCATGGACGGCCTGCAGCTGCAGTGGCTGCGCGACCCGACCACGTCTCTCGTCGACCGGTGGCGCGCGGCCGTCGCCGACGTCCCCGGGCTGCGCGCCCCGGCCTGACGCCACCGGGCGGGCACCACCGGGCAGCGGCGCCCCGCGGTCAGCCCTCGGGCGAGCCCGGCTCGTCCGCCGTGGGGCCCGGCTCCCCCGGCACCGCGACCTCGCCGGGAAGCCCCTCCGGGCGCGGCGCGGGCCGCAGGGCCGTCCACACCGACCACGACACGGCGATCAGCGGCACCGCGACCACGGCACCGAACAGGCCGCCGAGCACCGTCCCCGCACTCACCCCCACGCCGACCACGAACGGGTGCAGCCGCGCGTGGCGCCCCATGACGAGCGGCTGCACGACGTGCCCCTCGAGCTGCCCGACCAGCGCGATGCCGACGCCGACGAGCACCGCGTTCCACAGGCCGTTCGACGCCAGCGCGACCAGCATCGCGACGAGCATCGCGGCCGGCGCGCCGACCAGCGGGACGAACGACCCCACGAACACCAGCACGCCCAGCGGGAGCGCGAGCGGCACCCCGAGCACCAGCAGCACGAGGTAGCCGAGGACGCCGACGCACAGCGCCGTCAGCACCGCACCTCGCGTGAAGTCCCCGAACGCCCGCCAGGCCGCGTCGCCCGCGGTCCGCCACGCGGCCCGGGCGCGCACGGGCACCTGCCCGACGAGCCACGCCCACATCCCCTCCCCGCCCACCAGGAAGCACACGGCGCAGAACACGCCCAGCGCCGTGACCATGAGCGCCACCAGCACGCCGCCCACCTGCGTCGCCGTCGCACCCGCGAGCGACGTCCCGTTGTCGGCGAGCCAGGACACCACGCCGGCACCCCAGCGCTCCAGGTCCGCGTCGGTCACCGTCACCGGCAGGCCGCCCGAGCGCAGCGCGTCCAGCAGCTCCCCGACACCCGCCCCGACTCGCGCGACGACCTCCGGCCACTGCCGGGCGATCCCCGTGACCGCCAGCCCCACCACGGCCACCACCACGACGAGCCCCGTGAGGACCGCGAGGGCGGCCGCGAGCGCCGGGTGCGCGAACGTGCGGTAGCGCAGCGTGACGGGCCGCAGGACGGCGGTGAGCACGAGGCCGAGGAACAGCGCGACGACGACGAGCCGCAGCTGCACCAGGACCCACAGCAGCACTCCCAGCACGGCGCACACGAGCAGCAGCCGCCCGGACCACGCCCCGAGGCGTCGCAGCCAGAGCGGGGCGAGGGGAGTCGCGTCGAGGTCGCTCACGCCGCGATGCTCCCACGGCCCGCACCGGCCCCGCCCCGCCGCCCAGGGTGCGACACGCCCTGGTCAGCGCGTCGCCGCACGTGGGAGCATCGCGCCGTCGGGGCCCGTCGAGGGAGGTCGCACGTGCAGACGCTGGCTGCGGAGGTCCGGCAGGAGGTGGCGACCGGGTCGCTGCCGGGGTGGGACCGGGTCGAGGAGCTCGCGAGAGCCGCGCACACGCGGTACCGCGACCTGGACGACGGCGCCGTCGCCGACTACATCCCGGCGCTCGCCGCCGCTGACCCGGCGCTGTTCGCGGTCTGCGTCGCGGAGACGGACGGCAGCGTGCACGCCGTGGGGGACGCGAGCGTCGAGTTCTCCGTGCAGTCGATCTCCAAGGCGTTCGTCTACGCGCTGGTGTGCGAGGAGCTCGGTCACGAGGCGGTCCGCGAACGCGTCGGCGTGAACAACACGGGGCTGCCGTTCAACTCGGTCGTCGCGGTCGAGCTCCAGCGGGGTCACCCGATGAACCCCATGGTCAACGCCGGTGCGCTCGCGACGACCGCGCTCGTGCCCGGCGCCGACCCGCAGGAGCGGTGGGAGCACGTCCGCGCGGGGCTGTCTCGGTTCGCCGGCCGCGAGCTCGTGCTCGACGAGGAGGTGCACCGCTCCGAGAGCGCGACGAACGCCCGGAACCAGGCCATCGCGCGCCTGCTCCAGAGCTACGGGCGCATCGACCCCGACCCCGCGGGCGTCGTGGACGTGTACACGCGGCAGTGCGCGCTGCTCGTCGACGCGCGCGACGTCGCGGTCATGGGCGCGACGCTCGCGGACGGGGGCGTCAACCCCGTCACGCGGGAGCGCGTCGTGTCGGAGGAGGTGTGCCGCGACACGCTCGCCGTCCTCGCGTCGACCGGGATGTACGAGCGCTCGGGCGACTGGCTGTTCGAGATCGGTCTGCCCGCGAAGTCGGGCGTCGCGGGCGGCGTCGTCGCCGTCGCCCCCGGCAAGGGCGCGATCGGCACGTTCTCGCCGCGGCTCGACGCCGCGGGCAACAGCGTCCGCGGCCAGCGTGCCACGGCGTACCTGTCGCGCGCGCTCGGTCTCAACCTCTTCGCCTCCGCGCCGCACGTCGCGCCGCGGCGCCCCCACCAGGACCCGGAGGTCGCACCGTGAGCACGACGCCCCACCCGCCCGCCGTCGGACGCGCCACGCCTCCGACCGAGGAGCGTCGGTCCTGGCTGCCGATGGTCGGGCTGTTCCTCGCGCAGGTCCTCATGTCGTTCAACGTCGCCGCGCTGCCGGTGTCGCTCGGCGGCATGGTCGAGGACTTCGGCGTCCCGCCGACGGTCGCGAGCACGACCATCGTCATCTACGGCGTGGTGGTCGCCGCGCTCGTGATGACGGGTGCCAAGCTCGGCCAGCGCGTCGGGTGGGTCACGATGTTCCGCGTCGTCGTCACGACGTTCGCGGGGTCGGCGCTGCTCATGATCCTGTCGCCGTCGATCGGCTGGGCCGTCGCCGGCCAGGCGATCGCCGGTGCGTCGGCCGCGATCATCGTGCCGGCGCTCGTCGCGCTCATCGCCGAGAACTACCGCGGCGCGCAGCAGGCGACCGCGGTCGGCTCGCTGGGCTCGGCGCGCGCGATCTCGGGCGTCACCGCGTTCTTCCTCGGGGGTGCGCTCGGCACGCTCGTCGGGTGGCGGCCCGTGTTCGGCGTCGTCCTCGCGCTGGCCGTCGCCGTGCTCGCCTTCAGCTTCACGCTGCGCTCCGACCGAGGCGACCCGGACGTGCGCATCGACGTCGTCGCCTCCGTGACCATCGGTGCGGCCGTCGTCCTGCTCACGCTGGGGTTCAACAACCTGCGGGCGTGGGGCGCGCTGCGGGCGTCGGCCGCGGCACCGTTCGACCTCGGCGGGCTCTCGCCCGCACCCGTCATGGTGGTGCTGGGCGTCGTGCTCGGCCAGGTGTTCTTCTGGTGGACGCGCCGCCGGACCGCCGCCGGTCGCGTCCCGCTCGTGTCCCTGAGCGTCCTCGCCCGTCCGAGCGAGCGCGCCGCGGTCTACGCGATGTTCGTGGTCGTCGCGCTCGAGGCGGCGCTGAACTTCACGGTGCCGCTGTACATCCAGATCGTGCAGGGCCGCACGCCGTTCGACACCGCGCTCGCGATGATGCCGTTCAACCTCACGGTGTTCGTCACGGCGACGCTCGTCGTGCGGCTGTACGGCCGGTACCCGCCGCGGACGATCGGCGTCGTCGGGTTCGCCCTCACCACCGTCGCGCTCGTGTGGCTGTCGTTCGTCGTCACCAACAACTGGGAGACGGTCCCGACGGTGCTGGGCCTCGTCGTCTTCGGGGTCGGCCAGGGCGCGTTGGTGACGCTCGTGTTCAACGTGCTGGTCAGCGCGGCGCCGCGCACGCTCGCCGGCGACGTGGGGTCGGTCCGTGGCACGACGCAGAACCTCGCGTCGGCCGTCGGGACCGCGCTCGCCGGCGCGCTCCTGGTGACGGTCCTGTCGGTCAACGTGGGACGCGCGGTCGCCGAGCACGTCGAGCTCCCGCCGTCCCTGGTCGCACAGGTCGACCTCGACGACGTCAACTTCGTCAGCAACGACGACCTGCGCGCGGCGCTCGCGCGCACCGACGCCACACCGGGCCAGGTCGAGGCAGCGGTCGCGGTCAACGAGCAGGCGCGGCTCGACACGCTGCGACTGGGGCTGCTGGTCCTGGCCGGGGTCAGTGCGACGGCGGTCCTGCCGGCCAGCCGGCTACCGCGCTACCGTCCGGACGAGATCCCCGACCCCAGCCCGGCGGGCGGCCGCTGACGGCACGCGATCGACGCGAGAGGCCCCGGTGACGCGCGCGTCACCGGGGCCCCGTCGAGCGGCGTGCGTCAGAAGCTGACCGACGGCGCCTGCCGGATCTGCGGGTCGTCGACCTCGAAGTACTCGGCGCGAGTGAACCCGAACATGTTCGCGATCACGTTGGCCGGGAACGTCTCGACCTTGGTGTTGAGCTCGCGGACGTTCGCGTTGTAGAACCGGCGGCCCGCCGCGATGCGGTCCTCGGTGTTGGCGAGCTCGGCCTGCAGCTGCTGGAAGTTCTCGCTCGCGCGCAGCACCGGGTAGTTCTCGGCGACCGCGAGCAGCCGGCCCAGCGCGGCGTTCAGCGCGTTCTCCTGCGCGGCCTGCTCGGCGGGCCCGGCACCGGGTCCGGCCGCTGCCGCGCGGGCGCGCGTCACCTCGTCGAACACGCCGCGCTCGTGCGCCGCGTAGCCCTTGACGCTCTCGACGAGGTTGGGGATCAGGTCGTGCCGGCGGTGCAGCTCGACGTCGATCTGCCGCCACGACTCCTGCACGAGGTTCCGCAGGCGGACGAACCCGTTGTACTGGGCGACCGCCCACAGCAGGACGACCACCACCAGGGCGACTACGACGAGCACGGCGATCAGGCCACCGGTCACGGGGGATCCTCCAGGGGGTCGGGACGTCGTCCGATCGTAGCGACACCGTCGGTCCCGCCGCGCGGGCGGTGCCCCGCCCCCGGCGCACGTCACACGGTCGGCGCACCCCACGGCGCCCACCGCCGCGCACGGTCCCCCGGCGGGCCGTCGGTCGCCGGGTCGTAGCCGTGGTCCTGCCACACGTGCCGCGGCACGCCGCGCACGACCGCCGAGAGCACGCCGAGCCGCGGCGCGATCCGCGTCGTGTCGGTCGTGCCCGTCTCCCACGACAGCAGCCACGTGCCCTCGATCCGCCACGACGTGCCGAGCGCGTCCGCCTGCAGGAGCCGCTCGAGCGTGCGCGGGTGCAGGATCGCGTGCGCGGTGCGCGCGTCGGGGGCGTCGACGCGGTACGCGTCGTTGAACGCCGCCGACTCGAGCTGCAGGTCGCGCGCACCGAACGCCTTCGCGACCCGCGCACCGAACCCCTCGGGCGTGACGTCGAGCGTCGGCAGGAACGCGGGCAGCGCGAGCCCCACGACGTGCACCTGGTAGGTGCGCTTCTCGTCACCGGAGCCCGTGGTCCACTCGTACGTGAACGACACCGCGGGCAGCCCGTCGTACGTGCCCGTCAGGACGTCCGACGTCGTGCGGCTGTGCCCCTGGCCGAACGGGCGGGCGGTGTGCAGCTGAGCGAGCCCCAGCCCGGGGTCGCGCGGCGCGTACGCCCAGCCGGTCGCGAGCGCCCACGCGGCGAGCTGCTCCTGCCGCTTCCGCCGGAACCACCAGCCGGCCGCCGCGATGCCGCCGCCGACCAGCAGGCCCACGACCAGCACCCCGCCGCCCGGGTGGTCGGCCGACAGCTGGCTGCCGACGACGAGGAACCCGACGAGGCCCAGCACGACGACCGCGCCGACCCGCACCCCCCGCTGCACGGCGCGCGTCGCTCAGGCCAGGCCGAGGTCGGCCAGGCCGAACAGGTGGTGGTACGGCACGCCCAGCGCCTCGATCGCCTCGCGCGCACCCGTGCCGCGGTCGACGATCGTCGCGACGCCCACGACCTCGCCGCCGGCCTCGCGCACGGCCTGCACCGCCGCGATGGGCGAGCCACCCGTGGTCGACGTGTCCTCGACGACCACGACGCGCCGGCCCGCGACGTCGGGACCCTCGATGCGGCGCTGCATGCCGTGCGCCTTGGCCTCCTTGCGCACGACGAACGCGTCGAGGTCCTGGCCGCGCGACGCGGCCGCGTGCAGCAGCGACGTCGCGACCGGGTCGGCGCCGAGCGTCAGGCCGCCGACCGCGTCGATCTCGGCCGTGCCGAGCCCCGCCTCCTCGAGCAGGTCGAGCAGCAGGTGCCCGATCAGCGGGGCCGCGCGGTGGTGCAGCGTCGCGCGGCGCAGGTCGACGTAGTAGTCGGCCTCCTTGCCGGACGACAGCGTCACGCGGCCGTGCACGACGGCCAGCTCGACGATGAGGTCCCGCAGCTGCTCGCGCGGGGTGGACGTCAGGTCGCTGCTCACGGCCGACAGACTAGCGACGGCCGCGCCCCGTGCGGGCCGCCGGCACGGCTCAGGCGCCGTCGCGACCCTCGATCGCCTCGTCGAGAAGCGCGCGCCGGTACCCGCCGAACGCGCGCACGGCCGAGCGGGGCGCGATCCGCAGCAGCGCGGACGCGGCCTTGTAGCGCAGGCTCGGCGTCGAGATGACGACGCCGCGGCGCACGTCGGCGAGCGCGGTGGCCACGACGTCCTCGGCCTGCAGCCAGCCGATCTCCGGGTAGTGGGCGGTGTCGATGCGACCCCGCTCGTGGAACTCGGTGTGCGTGAAGCCCGGGCAGACGACCGTCGCGGTCACGCCCGTGTCCTTGAGCTCGACCGCGAGCGCCTCGGTGAACGTGCGGACCCACGCCTTGTGCGCCGAGTAGGTGCCGGACGCGATGAGGCCGGCGACCGAGCCGACGTTGAGGATCGCGCCGCGCCCGCGCGCGACCATCGCGCCGGCAGCGGCGTGCGACAGCACCATGACGCTGCGGACCATGAGGTCGAGGGCGCGCAGCTCGGCGTCGAGGTCGCCCTCCACGAAGTGCTGGTTGAGGCCGAGGCCCGCGTTGTTGACGAGCAGGCCGACCGGTCGCTCGTCCGTGCGCAGCCGCTCGGCGACGCGCTCGACGTCCTCGGGCACGGTGAGGTCGGCGGGCAGCACCTCGGCGCGCACGCCCGCGGCCGCCTCGAGCTGCCGCGCCAGGCGGGTCAGCCGCTCCTCGTCGCGCGCGACGAGGACGACGTCGTGCCGCGCCGTGGCGAGCTGCCAGGCGAACTCCAGACCGAGGCCGGCGCTCGCGCCGGTGACCAGTGCGGTTCCCATGGCGTCAGCCTACGGATCGCGCGGGCGCCGCGTCTCGCCGTGCGCGTGACCGCACCCGGACCCGCACCGTCCGTCCACAGGGGCGGCGGGCACGGGCCGGACGTCGGCGTCGGCTCGTAGGGTGGGCGGGTGCTGCCGGACCCCTCGCCCCGCCCCCTGCGCCGCGACCGCGCGGACCGGACCGCCGACGCGCCCGCCGCCCCGCCGAGGCGCCGCCCGACGCCGCGTGGGACGACGCGCCCGTCGAGCCGTGGTGGGACGAGGCGCCCCCGCCGGACGACGTGCCGCCCGACGACGCCCCCTGGGGCGAGGACCCGTGGGCGGCCGCGCCGCCCGACGCGGGCGCCGCGCGACCCCGCACGACGCGACCGCGCAGCACCGCGGCCGGCCGGCCCGCACCGTCGCACGGCACGCCGGCCGAGGTGCTGCACCGCGTGTGGGGGTACGACGCGTTCCGCGGCGACCAGGCCGCGGTCGTCGACACCGTGGTCGCAGGCGGGGACGCGGTGGTCCTCATGCCCACCGGCGGCGGCAAGTCGCTGTGCTACCAGGTGCCCGCGCTCGTGCGCGAGGGCACGGGCGTCGTCGTGTCGCCGCTCATCGCGCTCATGCAGGACCAGGTGGACGCGCTGTCGGCGCTCGGCGTGCGCGCGGGGTTCCTCAACTCGACGCAGGAGCGCGACCAGCGCCGCGCGGTCGAGGACGCGTTCCTCGCGGGCGAGCTCGACCTGCTGTACCTCGCGCCCGAGCGGCTGCGCGTGCCCGAGACGCTCGACCTGCTGGACCGCGGCCACGTCGCGCTGTTCGCGATCGACGAGGCGCACTGCGTGTCGCAGTGGGGGCACGACTTCCGGCCCGACTACCTCGCGCTGTCGCTGCTGCACGAGCGGTGGCCCGGCGTGCCGCGCGTCGCGCTCACCGCGACCGCGACGCGCGCGACGCACCGCGAGATCTGCGAGCGCCTGCAGCTCACCGACGCGGCGCAGTTCGTCGCGAGCTTCGACCGGCCCAACATCCGCTACCGGATCGTGCCGAAGGACAACCCGCGCGCGCAGCTGCTGCACCTGCTGCGCACCGAGCACGAGGGCGACTCGGGCATCGTCTACTGCCTGTCGCGCGCGTCGGTCGAGCAGACCGCGGCCGCGCTGGTCGACGCGGGCGTGCACGCGCTGCCGTACCACGCGGGCCTCGACCGCCGCGTGCGCGCCGAGAACCAGTCGCGGTTCCTGCGCGACGACGGCGTCGTGATGGTCGCGACCATCGCGTTCGGCATGGGCATCGACAAGCCCGACGTGCGGTTCGTCGCGCACCTCGACCTGCCCAAGTCGGTCGAGGGCTACTACCAGGAGACGGGGCGTGCGGGGCGCGACGGCCTGCCGTCGACCGCGTGGCTCGCGTACGGGCTCGCGGACGTCGTGCAGCAGC
Source organism: Cellulomonas sp. FA1 (assembly GCF_000986825.1). Taxonomy (NCBI): domain Bacteria; kingdom Bacillati; phylum Actinomycetota; class Actinomycetes; order Micrococcales; family Cellulomonadaceae; genus Cellulomonas; species Cellulomonas sp. FA1. Next base: position 2,200,470 of record NZ_LBMY01000001.1, read on the forward strand.
GCCGCATGATCGACACGTCCGAGGGCGACGCGGCCCACCGACGACGCCTGACGCAGCACCTCGACGCGATGCTCGCGCTGTGCGAGACGGTCGACTGCCGCCGCGTGCAGCTGCTCGCGTACTTCGGGCAGGAGTCCGACGGGCCGTGCGGCAACTGCGACACCTGCCTCGAGCCGCCGCAGTCGTGGGACGGCACGGTGCCCGCGCAGAAGCTGCTGTCGACGGTCGTGCGGCTCGACCAGCGGGGGCAGCGCTACGGCGTCGGGCACCTCGTGGACATCCTGCGCGGCAAGGCGACGCCGCGCGTGCAGCAGCTCGGGCACGACGCGCTGTCGACCTTCGGCATCGGGCAGGACCTGTCGGACGGCGAGTGGCGGGGCGTCGTGCGTCAGCTGCTCGCGGCCGAGCTGCTCGCGGTCGACACCGACGGCTACGGCACGATCCGGCTCACCGAGGCGTCCGGCGCGGTGCTGCGCGGCGAGCGCGAGGTCCGGCTGCGCCGCGAGCCCGAGCGCACGGGCCGCACGTCACGCGGCTCGCGCGGGGGACGCCCGGCGGCCGCCGCCGACCTCGACGCGGACGCCGCGGCCCTGTTCGAGGCGCTGCGCGCGTGGCGCGCCGCCGCCGCGAAGGAGCAGGGCGTGCCCGCGTACGTCGTGTTCCACGACGCGACGCTGCGCGAGATCGCGACGCGGCGGCCGGCGAGCCGTGACGAGCTCGGCTCGATCAGCGGCGTCGGTGCGGCCAAGCTCGACCGGTACGCCGAGGGGGTGCTGGCGGCGCTCGCGGGGACGGCCTGACCCCGCGCCGCCCGCGGTCGCCCAGGACGCACCGCCCCGCGCGTCCGCGTCCACCACCCCCTAGACTCGTGCCCTTGTCGGGCGTATACCAACGCCCTGACCGGCACGTTCGTGCCGACGTCCCGCAACGAGGAGCGACGTGCCGTCCGACCACGCCCGGCCCCGCAAGCCGTCGATGCAGGACGTCGCGCAGCTGGCGGACGTGTCCGTGCAGACCGTGTCACGCGTCCTCAACGACAAGCCGAACGTGTCCGAGCAGACGCGCGAACGCGTGCAGCGCGCGATCCAGGAGCTCGACTACCACCGGAACACGGCCGCGGTCGCGCTCGTCACGCAGTTCTCCAAGGTGCTGGGCGTCGTCGACTGCGGCATGGACCGCACCGGCCCGTACGAGACGATCCGCGCGGTGCACCGCGCGGCCCACGAGGCCGGCTACTTCGTGTCGTTCGCGCACTCGCCGAGCCTCACGGCCGCGAGCGTCCGCAGCGTGCTGGACTCGCTGCTCGAGCAGGCGGTCGACGGCATCGTGTTCGTCGCGCCGCACTACGAGGCGCTGTCGGTGATCCACGACCTCAAGGTGTCGGTGCCGACCGTCGTCGTCGCACCCTCGACGAGGTTCCCGCACCACACGGTCGAGCTCGACAACCAGGCGACGGCGCGGCTCGCGGTCGACCACCTCGTCTCGCTCAGCCACCGCCGGCTCGTGCACCTCGCGGGGCCGCTCGACTGGGTCGACGCGAACGTCCGCATGGAAGCCTGGTACCACCGCGTGCAGCGCGCGTCGCTGCCGGTGCTGCCGACGTTCGTCGGCGACTGGACCGCGCGTTCGGGGTACGAGCGCGGGCGGCAGATCATGCGCGAGGTCGCGCCGACCGCGATCTTCGCCGCCAACGACCAGATGGCGCTCGGCGTGCTGCGCGCCCTGGCGGTCGACGGGTACCGGGTGCCGCAGGACGTGTCGGTCATCGGGTTCGGGGACGTCGACGACGCCGAGTTCTACTCGCCGCCGCTCACGACGATCCGCGAGGACTTCGACGAGGTGGGCCGGCAGTCCATCGCGATGCTGCTCGACCTCGTGCGCGGCGACGAGCGGACGAGCGTGCTCGTCGAGCCCGAGCTGGTGGTGCGGCGCAGCACCGGACCCGCGCCGATGCCCGGCGCGTGACCCCGCGGGGCGGCACCGGGCACCGGTGGACGTCAGGCCGCGCGGACCCGTGGGGCGGACGACCGACGCCGCAGCGCGACCGCCTGGATCACCACGACCGCGAGGATGAACAGTCCGCGGATCACGTTCTGCAGGTACGTGTTGATCTCCAGGCCCATGCCGTTGACGTAGTTGAGGATCTGGAAGACGATCGCCAGCAGCGCGACGCCCGAGATGGTCGCGCTGACCGATCCCCGCCCGCCGCTCAGCAGCGTGCCGCCCAGGACGACCGCCGCGATCGCGGTGAGCTCCCAGCCCTGCGCCTCGAGCGGGTTGCCGGTCGTCGTCTTGGCCAGCAGGAACGCGCCCGCGAGACCCGACAGCGCGCCCGAGACCACGAACACGGCGATCTGGATGCGCCCGGAACGCAGGCCCATCATCTCGGCGGACCGCCGGTCGCCGCCGACCGCCAGCACGTGCGTGCCGAACGACGTGCGCGTGTACGCGAGGCTCGCGAGCACGGCGATGAGCGCGAACACCACGAACACGAGCGGCACGAGGCCGACGCGCGTGTTGTAGAAGGTCACGAGCCCGAACCCGCGGTCGACGGGCACGCGCCCGTTGCCCGCCATGATGAGCGACAGGCCGCGCAGCGCCATCAGCATCGCGAGCGTCACGATGAACGACGGCAGCCCGAGCCGGCCGACGAGCAGCCCGTTGACGAGCCCCGCGACGAGGCCGAGCCCGACCGCGCCCGCGACCGCGACGAGACCGCCCTGCGGGGCCAGCAGGCCCGCGACGATGCTCGACGCGACGCACACGCCCGCCAGCGAGAGGTCCATCTCCCCCGCCGAGATGACGAAGGTCGCACCGATGGCCATGAGGCCGATGCACACGAGGTCCTGCGAGCCGAGCATCGCGACGACGTTGTACGGGTTGTAGAACTGCGGCATCGCGACCGCGACGAGCGCGAGGACACCCGCGAGGATCGCGGTGGTGGGCCGCGACGTGACCGCGCGCCACGCGCGGCGGGCCGGTCCGCCTGCACCCGCGGGTGCGGGGGCGGCAGGTGCCGGGAGGGTCTGTGAGGTGCTCATGTGCGTCTCCCTACCGACGTCGCCGGAGCTGGGTGGTGACCGCCGCGACGATGACCGCCGCCTGGACGAGGGACGCGACCTCCTTGGCCACGTCGTGGCTGGCCAGCGTGAAGCCGAGCAGCTGCAGCAGCGCGACCCCCGCGATGCTCCCCCAGATGCGGGGGCGCCCGCCGGTCAGCGCGGTGCCGCCGACGACGACCGCGCTGATGACCGTGAACTCGTACCCGAGCCCGAGGTTCGCCGTGTCGACCGTGCCGTTGACGCCCACGCTGAGCAGCGCCGCGAGGCCCGCGAGCGCGGCAGCCACGACGTAGACGGTGGTGATCGTGCGCCGCACGGGGATGCCCGCGAGCGCCGCGGCGGTCTCGTTGCCGCCGACGGCGACGATGCGCCGCCCCAGGACGGTGCGCCGGGCGACCCAGCTCGCGACCACGACGACGACGAGCATGACCCACGCCATGACGGGCAGGCCCAGGATCGAACCCCGCCCGAGCCACACCACGGAGTCGTTCTCGACGGTGTAGAGACGCCCGCTGGTGACCATCTGCGCGATGCCGCGCGCGGTGATCATGACGACGAGCGTCGCGACGATCGGCTGGATCCGCAGGTGACCCACGAGGTACCCGTTCACCGCGCCGAGCACCGCCGCGGCGGCCATGCCGGTGAGGACCACGAGCACGAGGCCGAGCACGGGGACGTCGAGCACCGCGGGCGCCGCGAGCACGAGCACGCCCGCGGAGGCCCCCGCGACGGCCATGAGCGAGCCGACCGACAGGTCGATACCACCGGTGGCCATGACGAGGGTGAGGCCCACGGCGCAGATGCCGACGGTGGCCATCTGGCCGAGGTTGGTCTGCAGGGTCTGCACCGACACGAAGCCGCGGGTCGCGACCACGTTGAACAGCACGAGGCCGATCAGCGCGACCCACACGCCGTTGGTCGCGAGCAGGTCGCGCCGGCGGATCCAGGACTGGCGGCGCAGGTTGTCGACGGACGCCTGCGATGCGAGGGTGGTGGCCATCACGCGACCTCCGCCGACTCGCGCGCGCCGCCCGAGGCCATGTACATCATGAGCTGGCCGTTGGTGACGGACCCGGCGTCGAGGAACGCGACGGTCACGCCGTCGCGCATCACCATGATCCGGTTCGAGCCCTCGATGATCTCCTCCATCTCCGACGAGATCATGAGGACCCCGACGTCCTTCTTCTCCGCGACCAGCTCGGACACGAGCCGCTGGATCTCCTGCTTGGCCCCGACGTCCACGCCGCGCGTCGGCTCGTCGAGGATGAGGACGCGCGGCGTCGACGCGAGCGACCGCGCCAGCAGCACCTTCTGCTGGTTGCCTCCGGACAGCTGGTCCACCGGCTGGTCCTGCCCCGACGCCTTGATGCCGAGCCGCTTGACGTAGCGCCCGACCAGCTCGGCCTCGGCCTTCTCGTCGACGACGCCCCAGCGGCTCACCCGGTCGAGGATCGACAGGGTGACGTTCTCGGCGATGCTCATCTGACCGACGAGGCCCGTGACCTTGCGGTCCTCGGGCGTGAGCGCGAGCCCCGCACGCAGGCCGTCGCGCGCCGAGCGCGGCGTGTGCTCGGCGCCGTCGAGCTCGACGTCACCGGCCGTCCGCGGCTGCGCGCCGTAGACGGCGCCCGCGAGCTCGCTGCGACCCGAGCCGAGCAGCCCGGCGACGCCGACCACCTCGCCCGCGTGCAGCGTGAACGACGCGTCGCGGCACAGGTCGCCCGAGGCGACGTTGCGCACGTCGAGCAGCACCGGTGCGGACGCGTCGGGGTTGCCGGCGCGCACGAACGCGGTCTGCCCGGCGGTCTCGATGGTCTCGGGCGCGCGTCCCAGCATCGTCGAGACGAGCTCGATGCGGCTGATCTCCCGCAGCGACCCGGAGCGGACCGTCCGGCCGTCGCGCAGGATCGTCACGGCGTCGCAGATCCGGTAGAGCTCGTCGAGCTTGTGGCTGACGAACACGACGGACACGCCGTCGTCGCGCAGGCCCGAGATGACCTCGAACAGCGTGTCGACCTCGCGGTCGTGCAGCGACGACGTCGGCTCGTCCATGATCAGCAGCCGCGACTCGAACGACAGCGCGCGGGCGATCGCGACCATCTGCTGGGTCGCGGTGCTGACGGCGTCGAGCGGCAGCCGCGGGTCGGCGTCGACGCCGACCCGCCGCAGCAGCTCGGCGGCCTGCTCCTCCATGGCCCGACGGGCAAGGAAGGGGCCGCGCCGCAGCTCCTTGCCGAGGAACACGTTCTCGGCGATGGTGCGCAGCCCCACCAGGTTGATCTCCTGGTAGATGGGGCTGACGCCACCGCGCTGGGCGTCGTGCGGCGAGCGGAACGCGACGGGCACCCCGTCGAGCTCGATCGTGCCGGCGTCGGGTGCGACGACGCCGGTGAGGGCCTTGATGAGCGTCGACTTGCCCGCTCCGTTCTGGCCCATGAGGGCGTGCACCTCACCGCGCTGCACGGTGAGGTCGCCCTGGCTCAGGGCGATCGTGCCCGCGAAGGCCTTCTTCACCCCTGCCATGCGCAGCAGTGGCGCGTTCTCCATGGTGGTGACCGATCTGTGAGTGCCGACGCCCGGCCCGCACCGCTCGTGGCGGGCGGGCCGGGGCGCCGGCCGGTGGGTCAGAAGGCGTTCGGCAGCTCGGCCGCGGCGTTCGACGCGTCGTAGAACGCGTCGGTGTTGACCTGCTCGGGCGTGACCTTCTCGCCCTTGCCGTAGGCCTCGATGGCGTCGAGCACGGCGGGGCCGAAGCGCGGGTTGCACTCCGCGGTCGCGCCGAGCGTGCCGTCGACGATCGCCTGCAGGGCCTCCTTCTGGCCGTCGACGGAGACGGTCGCGATGTCGGTGCCCGGCTTCTTGCTGGCGGCGGTCATGGCCGTGATGGCGCCGAGCATCATCTCGTCGTTGTGCGCGAAGACGCCGTCGACGTCGGGGTACTGCTGGATGAGCGTCTCCATGAGCTGACGCCCGTTGTCCCGCACGAAGTCGCCGTCCTGCGACGCGACGATCTCGATGCTCGAGCCCTCGAGCGCCTCCATGAAGCCCTTGTGCCGGTCGTCGGCGGCCGACGACCCCGTCGTGCCCGTGAGCTCGATGATCTTGCCCGTCCCGTCGAGTCGCTTGACGAGCCACTCGCCGGCGGCGCGACCCTCGGCGACGAAGTCGGAGCCGATGTAGGCGACGTAGTCCTTGCCGGGCTCGGCGACCGACGTGTCGACCTTCCGGTCGACGATGAACACCGGGATGCCCGCGTCGCGCGCCTTGATGGTCGCCTCGGCGAGCGGCTTCTCCTCGCGCGGGCTGATGACGATCACGTCGACCTGCTGGGCGATGAGCGACTCGACGTCCGACACCTGCTTGGCGGTCGAGCCCTGCGCGTCGGTCGTGACGACCTTGTGGCCGCGCTTCTCGGCCTCCGACTTGATCGACTCGTTGAGCGCGATCGTCCACGGGTGGTCGGACTGCTGGGCCGAGAACCCGATCGTGTAGGTGTCCTTCTGCTCGAGCGTGGGCAGCGAGCCGGGCTCGGCGTTCCCCCCCGACGCCGAGGGGCTCCCCGTCGTGCAGGCCGATGCGAGCAGCGCGACGGCCACCGCGAGCGCTGCGATGCGCTTCTTCATGTCCTCAGAACCTCTCTGTTCCTGTGGTGCGTTCGGATCCGCGCGCTCAGACGAGCGCGAGGGGGATGCGCAGCACGGTCGTGCTGTGCGGGGCGAAGCGGTACGTGGCGTCACCACGCAGGTCGACCTGGTCCTCGACGACGTGCACGGTCTCGGGGTGGTCGAAGTCGTTGGTCGCGTAGGGCTCGGGGCCGACCACGGTCGAGACCTGCGCCAGGCCGGTGACCTGCGCGGCCACGAGGTCGAGGCGCGCGTCGACCGCGTTCTCGCGGTCCCGGTTGACGACCGTCACGGTGACCGTCGTGCCGTCCTCGTCACGGGTCGCGCTGGCGTCGAGCATCTGGAACGGGTTCATGTCGGACACCGGGGCCCGCCAGATCCAGTGCTCCCACTCGGGACGCTCCTCGAGCACGTGCGTGGGGCCGTCGACGAACGTGTCGACCGACAGCGCCTGCGTGTGCTCGGAGTACAGCCGGAACGGGTGGTAGATCGTCTGCAGGAACAGGCTGTCGGTGCGCGTGAAGATCGGCGCGATGACGTTGACCATCTGCGCGAGGTTGGCCATGCCGATGAGGTCGCAGTGCCGCAGGAAGATGTTGAGGTAGGTGGACACCGCGAGCGCGTCGCCGAGGTCGTACCGCTCCTCGAGCGGCGGCTGGTCCGACGGCGCGAAGATGCCCTCGGTGTAGCGGTACCAGACGTTCCACTCGTCGTACGAGATGCGGACCTTCTTGTCGAGGCCCTTGCGGTAGGCGACGTCGTCGATGAGTGCGCGCATGCGCGTGAGCGCGCGCTCGGCCTGGTAGGGCGCGAACTGGTTGACCCAGTAGTTCGGCGACCCGGTGTACGTGTGGATGGAGTGCATGTCGACGATGTCGGCGAGACCCTCGAGGACGATGCGGTCCCACTCGTCGAGGCCGTCCTTGCCGCACGCGATGAGCTGGATCGAGGGGTCGGTGCGCTTCATGACGGCGGCGAACTGCCGCGCCTTGACCACGTACTGCTCGGCCGGCAGCGAGCCGACCTGGTAGGAGCCGTACATCTCGTTGCCGAGAGCCCAGAGCTTCACGCCGTACGGCTCGGGGTGCCCGTTGGCGGCGCGCAGGTCCGCCCAGTAGGTGCCGACGGGCGCGTTGCAGTACTCGACCCAGGACTGCGCCTCGTCGAGCGACCCGGAGCCCATGTTCACGCACAGGAACGGCTCGATGCCCTCGCGCTCGCACCAGCGCAGGAACTCGTCGGTGCCGACGTGGTTGCTCTCGGTGAGGTGCCAGGCCAGCTCCATGCGGGTGGGGCGGTCCTCGAACGGGCCGATGCCGTCGGTCCAGTGGTAGTTGCTGACGAAGTTGCCGCCCGGCCAGCGCAGCACCGGGACCCGCAGGTCCTTGAGGGCCGCGACGACGTCGGACCGGAACCCGTGCTCGTCGGCGTGCGGCGAACCGGGCTCGTAGAGCCCGCCGTAGATGCTGCGGCCGAGGTGCTCGACGAACCCGCCGAACAGCCGTCGGTCGACGCGTCCGAGCACGCGTGTGGCGTCCACCCGGATGACGCTCATTGCTCATCTCCTTCGATGACGTGTCGGCGAGCGCCCCCGGTTTCGCCTGTGCTGCCGCCGTCGCTGGCGGTTGTCGTACGCTAACACGCAGTTGTCGTACGTACGACAGTCGTTTCTGAACCGTGATCTGGACGCCGGAGCACCCCACCCCGGCGAGCGAGGACGGATCGGCGCCGGGACGAGTCCGAGCGGGGCGCCGCGCAGCCCGCTCGCGCCGACCACCTCGCACGTCGACGTACATCGGCGCATCCGTGCGATGTACACCTCTGCCTCGGGGGTCCGTGAACCTCGGGCATGACGACGAACGCCCCGACGCCGGGCGGCGTCGGGGCGTTCGTTCGGGGCGGTCAGACGGTCGGGCGGCCCGTCGACGCGCGCTGCACGAGGTCCGTCGGCATGAGCACGGGCTCGGCGGTCACGGCGCCCTCGGCGTCGTCCTGCGCGTCGCCGTCCGCGTCGTCGGCGCCGTTCCCGTCGCCGTCGAGGCGCGCGAGGAGCAGGTCGGCGGCCATGCGTCCGGCGCGCTCGACGGGCGAGCGCACGGTGGTCAGCGCGGGGCGGACGAGGTCGGAGCCGAAGATGTCGTCGCAGCCCGTGACGCTCATGCGCCCGGGGACGTCGACGCCGAGCGCGTCGAGCCGTTCGAGGATGCCGAACGCGAGCAGGTCGTTGAACGCCATGACGGCGGTGACCCCGGCCGCGAGCGCGGCGTCCGCCGCGGCGGGCCCGGAGTCGCGCACCGGCGAGTACGGGCCGTGCACGACGAGCTCGACGCCGAGCCGCTCGGCCGCGGGGACGAGCGCCTCGCGGCGGCGCCGGTCGGACCACGACGTCGCGGGGCCGCCCGCGTAGGCGATGCGCGTGTGACCGAGCGCGGCGAGGTGCTCGATGGCCTGCACCATGCCGCCCGCGGTGTCGAGCAGCACGCCCGGCGTCCCGGGGATCGTGCGGTTGACGACGACGAGCGCGAGGTCGGCCGCGGCGGCCGCGATCTGCTCGTCGGTGAGACGCGAGGCGGCGAGCACGGCGCCGTCGACCTGGCCCCGCAGCTTGCGCAGCGTGTCGGCCTCGACCTCCACCGACTCCTCCGTGTCCGCGAGCACCTGCACGTACCCGGACTCCCGCAGTCGCGCCGACGTGCCGCGCACGAGGCCGAAGAACACGGGGTTGGTGACGTCGGGGAGCACGAGCGCGACGGTGGCGGTCCGCCCGGACAGCAGCGCACGGGCCGACGCGCTCGGGATGTAGCCGAGCTCCTTGGCCACGGCCATGACGCGTTCGGCGGTGTCGGCGTTGACGCGACCGGGGCGCGTGAGGGCGCGCGAGGCGGTCGAGACGGCGACCCCCGCGGCCGCGGCGATGTCACGCAACGTGGGCTGGCGCCGGACGGCCATGCACCCTCCCGGTGTGCTCGTCGGACCCCGTGCGACGGTGCGCGGGGCCGCTGTTGCTGGCAAACGATTGCCAGCCTACCGTGTCGAGGCCTAGTCTCACCAGTGCCCGCCGCGACGTCGCGGACGGGCGGAAGGAGCCATCCCGATGTCCGGCACCGCCATCCGCACCGCCGAGGTGCTGGTGTCCAGCCCAGGCCGCAACTTCGTCACCCTTCGCGTCGTCACCGAGGACGGCGTGGTCGGCCTGGGGGACGCGACGCTCAACGGACGCGAGCTGTCCGTCGCGAGCTACCTCACCGACCACGTGGTCCCCCTCCTCATCGGCAGGGACGCGCACAAGATCGAGGACACCTGGCAGTTCCTCTACCGCTCGGCGTACTGGCGCCGGGGTCCCGTGACGATGGCCGCGATCGCCGCGGTCGACGTCGCGCTGTGGGACATCAAGGCCAAGATCGCCGGGCTGCCGCTGTACCAGCTGCTCGGTGGCGCGTCGCGCAACGGTCTCATGGCGTACGGGCACGCGTCCGGCCGTGACCTTCCCGAGCTGTTCGACTCGATCCGCGAGCACCTCGACGCGGGCTTCCGCTCGATCCGCGTGCAGACGTCCGTGCCCGGCATCGACGCCGTGTACGGCGTCGCCGCGCAGCCGTCGTCGTCGGGCCGGTACGACTACGAGCCCGCGCAGCGCGCGCCGCTGCCCGCCGAGGAGGACTGGGACACGCGCGCCTACCTGCGGCACATCCCGCAGGTCTTCGAGGCCGTGCGCAACGAGTTCGGCCCCGAGCTGCCGCTGCTGCACGACGGCCACCACCGCATGACGCCCATCCAGGCCGCGCGCCTCGGCAAGGACCTCGAGCCGTACGACCTGTTCTGGCTCGAGGACTGCACGCCCGCCGAGAACCAGGACGCGCTGCGACTGGTGCGCCACCACACGACGACGCCGCTCGCGATCGGCGAGGTCTTCAACACCGTGTGGGACTACCAGACGCTGATCCGCGAGCAGCTCATCGACTACGTGCGCTCGGCCGTCACGCACACCGGCGGCATCAGCGCGCTGCGCCGCATCTTCGACTACGCCGCGCAGTACCAGATCAAGTCCGGCATCCACGGGCCCACCGACATCTCGCCCGTCGGCATGGCCGCGGCGCTGCACCTGGACCTCGCGATCCACAACTTCGGGATCCAGGAGTACATGCAGCACTCGGCGACGACGCACGAGGTGTTCCGCACGTCGTTCACGTTCGAGGACGGCTACCTGCACCCCGGTGACGCGCCCGGTCTGGGCGTCGAGCACGACGACGAGGCGGCCGCGCGCCACCCGTACCAGGCGGCGTACCTGCCGTTCAACCGACTCAAGGACGGGACGGTGCACGACTGGTGACCGCCATGACCGACCGCACCACCGGCCCCCCGCCCGTCCACCCCGCGTGGCTGCCCGACGCGGCGTTCGCACCCGTCGGCTCGCGACGCGTGCTCGTCGCCGTCGGGCCCGACGCGGGCCCCGTCGGCGAGACCGTCGTCGCCGAGCTGCGGCGCGCGACCGCCGCGCACGGCGGCGCGCTCACCGTGGTCGACGCGGGCGACGCCGCGGACGATCGGCACCACGACCTCGTGCTCGGCGTCGTGGCCGACGGGACCCAGCACCCCGAGGGGTTCACCCGCCGGCGCTCCGGAGGTGTCACGACCGTCGTCGCCGGCGGCGCCGCGGGCCTGCTCTACGGCCTGCACGACGTCGTCCGCCTCGGCGAGCGCGCGTTCGGCGACGACCACGCGCCCGTCGTCGAGGCGCCCGGCGCGCCCGTGCGGATGCTCGACCACTGGGACAACATCGACGTGCACCCCGTGATGGGGCAGGTCGAGCGCGGGTACGCGGGCGGGTCGATCTTCTACGCCGACGGCCGGGTGCGCGACGACCTGTCCCGCGTGGCCGACTACGCGCGGCTGCTCGGGTCGATCGGCATCAACGCCGTCGCGATCAACAACGTCAACGTGCACGCCACCGAGGCGCGGCTGCTGACGGACGGGCTCGCGGACGTCGCGCGCGTCGCCGACGTGTTCCGCCCGCACGGCGTGCGCACGTACCTGTCGGTGTCGTTCGGGTCGCCCATGCGCCTGGGCGGGCTCGCGACCAACGACCCGCTGGACCCCGACGTGCAGGCGTGGTGGGCCGCGACGGCCGACCGCGTGTGGGCGGCGATCCCCGACTTCGGCGGGTTCGTCGTCAAGGCGGACTCCGAGGGGCAGCCGGGGCCGTTCGCGTACGGGCGGGACCACGCCGACGGCGCGAACCTGCTGGCCCGCGCGGTCGCGCCGCACGGCGGCACGGTGTTCTGGCGTGCGTTCGTGTACAACCACGAGCAGGACTGGCGCGACCGGCGCACCGACCGCGCGCGCGCGGCCTACGACCACTTCGCGCCGCTCGACGGCCGGTTCGACGACAACGTCGTGCTGCAGGTGAAGTACGGGCCGCTGGACTTCCAGGTGCGCGAGGCCGTGTCCCCCGTGATCGCGGCCATGCCGCGCACGCGGGTCGCGGTCGAGCTGCAGGTGACCCAGGAGTACACGGGCCACCAGAAGCACGTGTGCTACCTGGGGCCGCTGTGGTCGGAGGTGCTCAACTTCCCGCTCGCGGAGAACGCGACGCGCACCGTCGCGAGCATCGCGTCGGGCGTCCCCGGCCCCGGCACCCCCGAGGGCGCCGACCTGCGGGCCGGCGGCATCACGGCCGTGTCCAACGTCGGCGACGACGAGTTCTGGACCGGGCACCCGCTCGCGCAGGCCAACCTGTACGCGTACGGCCGGCTCACGTGGGACCCGTCGGCGGACCCGGTCGCGCTGCTCGACGAGTGGCTGGACCTCACGTTCCCCGGCGCGGACCCGCGCGTGCGCGAGACCCTGCACGCGTTCATGGACGACTCGTGGCTCACCTACGAGAAGTACACCGCGCCGCTCGGCGTGTGCTTCATGGTCGACCCGCTGCGCGGCCACTACGGGCCCAACGTCGACGGGTACGAGTACTCCAAGTGGGGCACGTACCACTTCGCCGACCGCGACGGCCTCGGCGTGGACCGCACGGTCGCGACCGGCACCGGGTTCACGGGCCAGTACCCGGCGCCGTGGGACGCGGTGTACGAGGACCTCGCGACGTGCCCGGACGAGCTGCTGCTGTTCTTCCACCACGTGCCCTACCAGCACGTGCTGAAGAGCGGCACGACCGTCATCCAGCACATCTACGACACGCGCGCCGACGCGGTCGACGTCGTCGAGTCGTGGGTGCCGCGCTGGGAGGCCCTGCGCGGGCTCGTCGACGACCGCCTGCACGCGCGCGTCGCCGAGCGGCTCGCCGAGCAGGTGCGCTCGGCGACCGAGTGGCGCGACCAGGTGCGGACGTACTTCTTCCGCAAGTCCGGCGTGCCCGACGCGAGCGGTCGCCCGATCTACTGACCGCCGCCGACCACGCGTGAGGGGTGCCGTCGTCCGCCGACGGCACCCCCTCACGCCGTGTCGGGGACCGCGACCGGCGCCGGGGCTGCGGCCGCCCGGCCGGGTTCCGGGCGCGCGACGGCCGGGGGCGCGACCTCGGCCGGGGACGACGGCGCCGTCGTCGGCCGCGCCGCGCGCCGCAGCGCCCACGTGCTCGCGACCGACGTCACCAGCAGCGCACCCCCCACCACGCCGAACGCCCCGACGAGCGGCACGACCCCGCTGAGCAGGCCGAACGCCGCGGGGTTGGCGAGCTGCGCACCCCGGTTGGCGGTCGAGCGCAGCCCCGACGCGAGGCCCCGCCGGTCGGCGGGCGTGTGGTCGGCCATGAGCGCGAGCGTGAGCGGCTGCGCGAACCCGAGCGCGAACCCGTTGACCGCGGCCAGCGCGGCCAGCAGCCACGGCGCGGGCGGCACGAACGCGACGGCGACGACCGACACCGACGACACCACGAGCACGAGCCCGACCGTCGTCGACTCGCGCAGCCGCGCCATCGCGAGCGGGAAGAACGGGCGCGACACGAACGCCGCCGCCGCGGCGACCGACAGCAGCAGGCCCACCTGCCACTGCGGCACGCCCGCCTGGCCCAGCACGAGCGGGTGGTAGGCGGTGCGGATGTCGAGCACGACGAGCGCCGTGAAGCTCACGACGAGCGTCGTCGCGACCGCGGGCACGCGCACCATCGCCGCCGCGTCGCGGAACGAGCGCAGCACGGGCACGGGCGCGGCTCCGCGGGTGGGCCGCTCGACGCGCACCGCGAGCCCCAGCCCGACCAGCACGAGCGAGAGCGCCGTGTACACCACGAAGCTCGCGGCGTACCCGCCGACCTCGGCGACGCCCGTGCCCAGCGCGGGACCGACCGCCTGCCCGGCAGCGAGGAACAGCGAGAACGTCGCGAGCCGCGCGTTGCGCGCACGCGGCGCCTCGTCGGCCGACTGCGGCAGGGTCGCCACGGTCTGCAGGCTCACCCACACCGCGAGCGTCCCGACACCGATCACCGCCTGGCTCGCGACGACGCCCGGCAGCCCGAGAGGCAGGACCAGGACGCCGCCGCCGACCGCCATGGTCGCGCCGCCCACGACGAGCAGCGTGCGCACGCCCCAGCGGTCGGTCAGCGCGCCCAGCGGGATCGCGAGCAGCGTCGGCAGGATCGCGAACGACGCGAGCGCGAGGCTCGCCTGCTGCTCGCTGCCGCCGCCGGCCAGCACGTACGGGCCGATCAGCGGGCGGAGCATGGTGTGCGCCGCCCAGTAGGTCACGCCGAGCACCGCGAGCAGCGCGGAGGCCGACCGGCCGGCGCGCGCGGGGCGCACCGGCCGGTCCGTGCCCGCGCGTCGGCCGCCCGCGCGAGCCGTGCCTGAGCGAACCGTGCCTGGGCGAGCCGTGCCGGGGCGTCCCGTGCTCACGCGGCGCGGGAGAGCGCCGACCACGTCGCGCCGATCTCCTCGCTCGTGGCGACGACGCCGAAGTACTGCTCGACGTTCGCGACCGTGGCCGCGTGCGCCTCGGGCTCGAAGCTCGCGGCGCAGTCCTCGACGAGCGTCACGCGGTACTCCGCGAACAGCCCGTCGCGCAGCGTGGACTCGACGCACACGTTGGTCGAGACGCCCGTGAGCAGGAGCGAGTCGACGCCCGCGCTGCGCAGGACGACGTCGAGGTTCGTGCCCGCGAACGCCGAGTACCGGTGCTTGACCACGACCGGCTCGCCGGGCTGCGGCGCGACGCGGTAGAACTCGGCGCCCCACGTGCCGGTCGCGCACGTCGCGACCGGCGTCGGCGCACCGGGCACCGGGTCGCCGCGGCGCGCGAGCCACGCCGGGGAGTTCGTCGTCGCGTCGTGCGTCGTCTGGATGAACACGACGAGCACGCCGGCCGCGCGGGCCGCGTCGAGGAACCGCTCGAGCCGCGGCACCATCGCGACCGCGCCGGCCACGTCGCTGCCGCGCTGCGCGCACGCACCGGCGGGGTCGCAGAAGTCGTTCTGCACGTCGACCACGACGACGGCGGCCGTGCCGGGCGCGAAGCGGGAGGTGGGGTACGTCATGGGGGGTCCTTCCGGGTGGTGGTGGGGGTCAGTCCTGGACGAACCGGGTGTCGGCGATGACGTCGAACGTCTGGGGGACGGCGGAGTCGTCGAGGATCTGGCCGCTGCGGGCGACCTCGAGCGCGGTCTCGACGGCCTCCTCGGTGAGCACGCTGCCGCCCCACAGGCCGTCGGCGTACGCGCGGTCCAGGGTCGCGGCGAGCACCGCGGGCTCCATGGTCGGGAACTGCGCGGCGGCGAGCTCCTCGGCGTACGCGCGGTCCTCCTCGATGCGCTCCTGCCCCCGCGCGAGCGCGTCGACGAACGCCTGCACGAGCTCGGGGTCGTCGTCGACGGTCGCGCGCGGCACGACGATCGACGAGTAGGCGTACGGGCCGAGCAGCTGCAGCGGGTTGATGATCGGCTCGCCCCACAGTCCCTGCTGGATGCCGAGGCCCAGCTGCGGCTCGGCGACGACGGCGACCTGCGCCTGCCCGGCCTGCACGGCCGACGGGATCGCGCTGGAGTCCTCGATCTCGAGCAGCGTCACGTCGGTCTCGGGGTCCAGCCCCAGGCCGATGAGGACGTGCCGCAGGATCGCGTTGGGGGTGCCGCCGTAGCGGCCGCCGGCGATCGTCTTGCCCCGCAGGTACTCCCCCAGGTCGGCGCCCGGGGCGGGTTCCTCGCCGGTGGCGGCGACGAAGTACACGTTCCCGCGGTTGACGACGTTGGCGACGGTCACGAGGTCGGCGCCCTTGACGTTGGCGACCGCGCCGGACTCGGGGCCGCCGATGAACCCGAAGACCTCGCCCGCGAGCGTCGCGTTGACGTGCCCGCCGCCGGTCAGGGTCGTGACCTCGACGTCCAGGCCCTCGTCGGCGAAGTACCCGAGGTCCTGCGCGGCGTAGAGCGGCAGGTAGCCGACGCCGTGCACGGGCTCGGCGAGCGTGAGCGACGTCGGCGCGTCGGCGGCCGCGGCGGTGGTGGTGCCGGAGCCGGGGCTGCACGCCGCGAGGGCGAGCGCGAGGGCCGCGGCGACCGGGACGAGGGCAGCACGGGAGAGGGTCTTCACGACGGGTCCTCCGAGGGTGGGGTGACGCGGGGGGACGGGGCCGGCGGGGTCCGGGCCCGGGTTCGGGGGTGCGCGGTCGACGCGCGGGGGCGGCGCGTGCGGGCGGAGGCCGCGCGTGCCGGCGGAGGGCTCAGCGGGTGTGCGCGAGGCCCTTGAGCAGGCGCCGCTCGAGCCCGGAGACGACGACGTAGAGCAGCATCGACAGGATCGCGAGCGTGAACACGCCGACCCAGATGAGCGCGATGTCGTACGTCGAGCCGGCGTAGTGGATCATCCGGCCGAGGCCCGCGTTGGAGCCGATGTACTCGCCGACGATCGCGCCGGTGAGCGCGAGGCCGATGCCCACGCGCAGGCTGGACGCGATCCACGGCAGGGTCGAGGGGACGACGACCTTGCGGAACACCTGCCAGCGCGACGCGCCCAGCGAGTACAGGAGCGTCGTGAGGTCCTTGTCGACCGACCGCACGGCGGCGTACGTGTTGAGCGTCTGGATGACGATGACCAGAGCCGTCGCCATCGCGACCTTCGACCCCATGCCGAGGCCGAGCACCAGCACGACGATCGGCGCGAGCGCGAGCTTGGGCATCGCCTCGAACGCGATGACGAGCGGTTCGGCGACCAGCGCGTAGCGCCGCGACCACCAGAACGACAGCCCGAGGACCACGCCGCCCGTGACGCCGATGACGAAGCCGAGCACGGTCGACGTGAACGTGAACCGCACGTCGGCGAGGATCCCGCCCTGCGTGAACGCGACGACCGCGGTGTCCCAGATGCGCGAGGGCTGGCTCCAGAAGAACGCGTCGATCCAGCCGGCCCGCACGCCGAGCTCCCAGCCCGCGAGCACCGCGACGACCACCCCGACGCGCAGCAGGTTGACGCTCCAGGAGCTGGGCTCGCTCGCGCCGCGGCGGCGCCGGACGACCGGGAGCACGCTGCTGCGCAGGCGGCCGAGCTCGCGCAGCGAGTCCTGCGCGGTGACGGGCGCGGCCGCGGAGCCGGCCGGCGGGGTCGTGGCGGGTGTGGTGGCCGTGGCGGTCATCGGGTCTCCTGGGCGTCGTGGGTCCGGTGGGCGCCGTTGAGCAGCTCGCGCGCGTCGGCCTTGAGGCGGACGAACTCGGCGCTCGTGACGACCGACGGCTTGCGGGGCCGGTCGAGGGGGACGTCGAAGCTCGCGACGATCCGCCCGGGTCGGGCGGACATCACGACGACGCGGTCGGACAGGTAGATGGCCTCGTCGATGTCGTGCGTGACGAACAGGACGGTCTTCTGGAAGTCGTCCCACAGGTCGAGGAGCCACTCCTGCATGTGCTCGCGGGTCTGCGCGTCGAGCGCGCCGAACGGCTCGTCGAGCAGGATCACGTCGCGGTTGAACAGGATCGTGCGCAGCAGCGCGACGCGCTGGCGCATGCCGCCCGAGAGCTGCGCGGGGTACCGGCCTTCGAAGCCGCCGAGGCCGTACGTGGTGAGCAGCGGCTTGGCGATGGCCTGCGCGGCCTTGCGGCGCACGCCGCCGATCTCGAGTCCGAGGACCACGTTCTCCAGGACGGTGCGCCACGGCAGCAGCAGGTCCTTCTGGAGCATGTAGCCGACGAGGCCCTGCTGCCCGGACCGGTCGACGCCGTCGATGAGGATGCGCCCCTCGGTGGGGGTGTCGAGCCCGGCGATGAGGTTGAACAGCGTGCTCTTGCCGCAGCCGCTGGGGCCGATGAGCGAGATGAACTCGCCGGGGCGGACTGTGAGGTCGGCGTCGACGAGCGCGTCGACCGTGCCGCCCTCGGGGCTGGGGAACCGGCGGTGCACGTGCTCGACGACGAGCTGCGCGTCGCTCGTCGTGCCGGTGGCGGACCCGCTCGGGGCCGGTGCCAGGGTCGTGGTCACGGGGGCTCCTTCTCGTCGGTTCTATAATCTATAGATGTTCTACGGCGGGCTCGTTTCGCCGGCGTACGTCCCACGTAAAGGCGCTGTAACGGAGGCCCCGATGACGCTCGCCCCGGCCGGACCCCGACCCGCGGGGCCCGCCCGCGACCGTGCGACGCGTGCGAGCATGTCCGCCGTGAGCCCCACCGACGCGACGCGAGCCGACGCCCCGGTCACCGCGCACGTCTGGGTCCGCGAGCGCATCCGCGAGGCGATCTTCTCGGGCGTCTACGCGCCCGGCGCGCGCCTCGTGCAGGGCGAGATCGCCGAGCGCTTCGGCACGAGCGTCACGCCCGTGCGGGAGGCCATGCGCGACCTCGCCAACGACGGGCTCATCGAGGTGCACCCGCAGCGCGCCGCGACCGTGCGGGACGTCGACCTCGACGAGGCCGTCGAGATCAACGAGATGCGGCTGCTGCTCGAGCCGCTCGCGGCCCGCCGCGCGGCCGAGCGCATCACCGACGCCGAGCTCGCGGCGCTGCGCCGGTCGGAGCAGGACATGGAGGCGGCGCCCGACCACGCGACGTGGCTCGAGCTCAACCGCCGGTTCCACCTCGAGGTCATCACCTACGCGCGCTCGCCGCGGCTCGGCGAGGTGCTGCGCAACCTGCGGCAGATCAGCAGCTTCTACCTCGCGGCGCTCGTGCGCGCGCAGGGCGGCGACCGCGAGAAGAGCGCGCGCGAGCACCGCGAGCTGCTCGACGCGTTCGCGCAGCGCGACGGCGACCGCGCCGCCGCGATCATGCTGCGGCACCTCGCCGACGCGCACCGGCTGCGCGAGCGCCTAGGCGCGCCGGACTGACCGCGGCGCGTCTCGCCGCGGCCGGTCACGGGCCTGCGTCAGGTACCGGGCGTCAGCGTCCCGTGCCGTCGACGGCGTGCTCGTCGATCGCCGCGAGCTCGGCGTCGGTCAGGGGCGGTGCGCTCAGCGCGGCGACGTTGTCCTCGAGCTGCGCGACCGAGCTCGCGCCGATGAGCGCGGACGTCACGCGGTCGTCGCGCAGCACCCACGACAGCGCGAGCTGCGCGAGGCTCTGCCCGCGCGACGCGGCGACCTCGTTCAGCGCGCGGGCCCGCGCGAGGTACGTCTGCGACAGCGAGCGGTCGGACAGAAACGGGCTGGCGCCGGCCGCGCGCGACCCGGCGGGCGCGTCACCGCCCAGGTACTTGCCCGTGAGCAGACCCTGCGCGAGCGGCGAGAACACGATCATGCCGACGCCGAGGTCGCCCACGGCGTCGAGCAGCGACTCGCGCTGCCCCTCCCCCACGTTCTCGACGTGCCGGTTGAACATCGAGTAGCTGGGCTGGTGGATCAGCAGCCGCACGCCCATCTCGGCGAGCACGGCGTGCGCCTCGCGGGTCTGCGCCGGCGAGTAGTTGGACACCCCGACGTACAGGGCCTTGCCGCTGCTCACGGCGTGCGCGAGCGCCCCCATGGTCTCCTCGATCGGCGTCGAGGGGTCCGGGCGGTGGTGGTAGAAGACGTCGACGTGGTCCAGGCCCATGCGCGTGAGCGACGCGTCGAGCGACTGCAGCAGGTACTTGCGGGACCCGCCGTCCTGGTACGGGCCCGACCACATGTCGTAGCCGGCCTTGGTCGAGATCACGAGCTCGTCGCGGTAGGGCCGCAGGTCGGCGGCGAGGTGCCGGCCGAAGTTCTCCTCGGCCGCGCCGGGCCGGGGTCCGTAGTTGTTGGCGAGGTCGATGTGCGTGACGCCCAGGTCGAACGCGCGCCGCAGGATGTCGCGCTGCGTGCCGAACGGCGTCGTGTCGCCGAAGTTGTGCCACAGCCCCAGCGAGAGCGCGGGCAGGTCGAGGCCCGACCGCCCGGTGCGGCGGTAGGTCATCGTGGCGTACCGGTCGTCGGCGGCACGGTACGGGTCCAGGCTGGGCATCGTCGCTCCTCGCGGGTGGGGGTGGCACCAGGCTAGGCCGCGCGGCCGCCCGGACGGCGACCGCACTGCGCGCGGCCCGCGTCCGTCCGCGCGACCCGACGCACGGTCATCCCCGCGAGAAGCGCAGGACCTCCTGCTCGAGGGTCCCGGCGAGGCTGCCCAGCCCGTCGTCGCCCGCGGCGCGCGTGATGCGGTCGACCTCGCCGGTCATGTCGTCGATGACGACGCCGATGCGTTCCATCGCCGCGACGGCGGCCGTCGAGGCGGCCTGCGCGGCCGCGACCTCGTCGGCGATCTGCGCGGAGTTGCCGGTGACCTCGTCGGCCAGCGTCCGGACCTCCGAGGCGACGACGGCGAACCCGCGGCCCGCGTCGCCGGCGCGCGCCGCCTCGATGGTCGCGTTGAGCGCGAGCAGCCGCGTGCGCGACGCGACCGTGCGGATCAGCGCGGCGGCCGCGTCGATCTGCGCCGACGTGCGCTCGAGCTCGGCCATGATCGTGCGCGCGTGGTCGACCTCGGTGGCGCCCGCGCGGGCCGACGCCGCGACGGCGTGCGCCGAGGACGCGAGCTCGCCCGACGCCTGCGCCACGAGCCCGGACACCCGGCCGGTCTCGGAGACGAGCCGCGCCTCCTGCGCGGCTCGGTCGGCGTGCGCGGTCGCGAGCATGTCGCGCCCCGCGTCGATGCGGCTCGCGGCGTCGCGGTACGCGCCCTGCAGGCCGCGCTGCAGCAGCCGGCGGTGGTAGCGGCCCTCGGCGGCCGCGCCGAGCGTCGCGGCGGCCTCGCGGACGAACGTGTCGACGACGTCCAGCAGGTCGTTGAGGGACTCGCGCACCGGGCCGAGCGTCGTGCCGGGCAGCTCGGGGACGCGGCGCTCGAGGTCGCCACGGCTCGCGGCGCGCAGCGTGTCGACGACGGCGGCGAGCGCCTCGGCCTGCGGGTCCGGGCCGGCGGCCCGGTCGTCCGGCGCCGCGGACGGTGCGGGCACGGTCCCGGTCGGCGCGGGACGGCGGCGGGGGCGCGTCACGCGGCACGCCCCTGGCCGGCGACGACCTGCCAGACCAGCTCGTCGTACGTGCAGCCGCGTGCGGCGAGCTCGTGGTCGAGCAGCGTCGACGACGCCTCGAGCGCGGCACGGGGCGTGGGCTGCGTGGACTCGGCGGCGCGCAGCCGCGCGTAGAGCGCCTCGATCTCGGCGACCGCGGCGGGCTCCGGCAGCCGGCGGCTCGAGTGGTACCCGACGACGCCGCCGTCGGCGCCGCGCGACGGCGTCACGTGCGCGAGCACCCAGTACGACGCGCCGTCCTTGGCGAGGTTGTTGATGTAGGCGAACATCTCGCGGCCGGCGCGCAGCTCGTCCCACAGCAGCCGGAACACCGCGCGGGGCGTGTCGGGGTGCCGGATGACGTTGTGCGGGCGGCCCAGCAGCTCGCTCTCGTCGTAGCCGGACACGCGGCGGAACGTGCCGTTGACGTAGGTGATGCGGCCCTGCAGGTCGGTCTTCGACACGATCAGCTCGTCGGGGGCGAAGGTCCTGACCTCGCCCGTGGGCACCACCGTCCGCGTCCCTGTGGACGTCCGCATGCGCTCGCTCCCCCTCGCGTCGGTGCCTCGACGCGTCGTCGCCGTCCCCGCACCTATCGACGGTCGCGGCCCGGACGTGAGGAAGCGCGACCGCGGCATCGGGACCTCGGGCTCTTCCGCACTGCACGTGGTCCCCGTCGGACGCCGCGCTGCGCGGGGTCGGCGTCGGGCGCCGACGCAGGTAACGCCACGGGTCGGCGCCCGGTGCGCCCACGGGCGGGGCTACCCGCCGGCGGTGCCGGCGCAGCCCGGGGCGTCGGGCTGCTGCCGGCACGTGCCGGACACCAGGCGCGACGTGCGCTCCTCGACGTCGAGCTCGGGCCCGGTCACCGAGGTCTGCGCGGTGCCCGTGACGTCGCGCCACTGCGGGTCGCCCGCGACCCGGTACCGGCCCGACCACTGCGTCGTCAGCGTGATCGCGACGCGCCCCGGCCGCTCGTAGCGGTGCACGACGTCGAGCGCCGGGTACGGCCGGCCGGCGTCGCGCGTGGTGGTGCTGTGCCCGTCGCCCCAGTCGTACGTGAACTCCCGCGGGGTCGCCTCGACCGTCACCTCGTGCCCCAGCAGGTCGGTCGTCAGCGTCACCGGGCTCGGGTCGGTGTAGACGATGGTCTCGACGTTGACGAGCACCCAGTCCCCGTCGGGCTGCACGTGCAGCGTCGGGGCGGGCAGCGGCAGCCGCCGGAAGTCCTCGGCCGTCAGCACGGGGACCGCGGCGTCCGGCCCGACGCACGCGCCGTAGTCCTGCAGGCTCCACTCGCTCCACGCACCCGACGGGAGCACCCGCGACCGGGTCCACCGCGGCGCGCGCGGGGTCTCGCCCTCCTCGCACACGGGCGCGCCGAAGCCGAAGCAGGTCGCGTCGCCCGGGGTCAGCCGTTCGCTGTCCGGGCCAGCGCACGCACGCGCGAACCGTTCCTCGTGCTCGACGTTCGGTCCCGTTCCAGCTCCGCCCGACGCAGGACGTGAGGTCTGATTCCCGGACCAGCCGCCGACGAGATTCACCGCGTGACGCTCTGACGACACCTCCGCCTTCCTCACGAGACCGCCGAGGTCGGGCACGTCTGCAGCCGCCGCCACGGCACCGGTGGCGAGGTGAACGACGACGAACACAGCACAGGCGGCGGCGACGCCGCTCCTCAGCCTCATCCCTCGGGCTGCACGACGTCGGCCTGCTCGACGCGCCAGCGATCGCCGAGCCATGACATCGCGAAGATCAGGTCGACCGTTCCACCGTCCGACGTCTGATGCCGCGACCCGTCAGACGCGATCGTGAAGAGCGGCCCCTGCTCCACACGGAGATGGACGCGGAACCACTCGTCCTCGCGGATCTCGGCACTGTCGGACCAGACGACGGACGCGGGCTCGCGGAGGCTGGCATAGCCGTCCTCCACCATCGCTCGCACTTCGTCGCGAGTCGACGTACAGAAGACGCACCCCTCCGCCGACATCTCCAGCAGCGGCGCGGCGTCACCCGTCGAGTACGCGTAGTCGTACAGCGCGAGGAACTGCGTGCCCGCGGCGATCGCTCCCTCGGGGGTGGGCTCGGCGATGGCGGGGTCGGGCGTCGGGAACCGCATCGGCGTCGGGGTCGGGGCAGCCGTCGGCGAGGTCGTCGCCGTGGGCGTCGTGGACGGCGTCGGTGTCGCGGCCCCCTGCCCACCGCCCGGCGTGCAGCCGGCGACCAGCACCAGCGCGCCGAGCAGCGCGCTCGCCGCCACCCGAACCCTCTGTCCTCGCCGATCCGCCCGCACCCGCGGCGTCCTCGTCCCCTGCCGACCCATGGCGCAAGAACCTACCGATTCCGGACACTGCGCGGGCGCGGTCCGGCGCCCCTGTGGACGACACCGCGCCACCGGGCCCGTGTGAGGGCGTCCCCCGCAGGGGCCACCACCGCAGCGGCCATCACCGCACGCACGGACGCCGCACGCACGGAGGCGGCACGCACGGACACCGCGGGCCGGGACACCTCGGCGTCCCGGCCCGCGGTGCGCTCAGCGCGTGAGCGAGGCGACGACCTCGTCGGCGCGGTCGTCACGACCGGCGGCGCGCAGCATGTCGACGAGCATCGACGCGGCCGCGCCGCGCGGCTCGGTGGCGCGGGCGATGCCGAAGCCCTCGACGGCGGACTCGAGGTTCCAGATCGCGTCGTCGACGCCGCCCATCGCGTGGTGCAGGCGCCCGGCCAGCCAGAACGCGTGCGAGGCGTCGGCGACCGCGTCGACGGCCGCGTACGTCTCGGCGGCCCGCGACGCACGCGCCGCGGCGTCGGCCGCGTGCTCGGGCCCCATGGACGCGAGCACGCGCGCCGCGGTGTCGTCGAGGTCGGCGCGGGCACGCCGGCGGGCGCGGGCGACCCGCTCGTCGAGCTCGGCGCCCGCGGCGTGCGCGGCGGCGTCGGCCGGGGCGGGCGCGTCGGCGTCGGGCGTCGGCTCGGCCAGGCCGTCCAGCAGGCCGTCGACGGCCTCGAGCAGCGCGGGCCCCGTGCCGGTGGTGACCGCGACGGGGCCCCACGCGACGACCACCGGCACGACGTCGACCGGCGGCACGCCGCCGGCCCGCATGCGCGCGACCGCGCCGGGGTACGTCGCGGCGGCGCCGTCCTCGTCGCCGGCCTCCTGCGCGCAGCGCGCGGCCTCGGCCGTCGCGAACCCCGACTCGGCGAGCCGGCCCGCGGCCTCCGCCTCGGCGGCCGCGTCGAGCCACGCGGCGGCGGCGGACACGAGGTCCCCGGCGGCGACGAGGCGCTCGGCGCGCTGGACCGCGGACTCGGGCGCCCCGGCGTCGTCGGAACCGGGTGCGGGTGCGGCGGCGACCGGTGCGGCCGCCACCGGGGCGCCGTCGGGCCCCCCCGCGCGGATCACGTCGAGGTCGAGGCGCACGTCCGCCGGGCGGGTCGCGCGCGCCCGGGCGAGCAGCGTGGCGTACCGGTCGGTGCCGTTGCGCGCGTCGAACGCGCGCGCGAGCGTCTCGGCCTCCGCGTCCGCCCACGTGCGCAGCGACGCGACGTCCGTCGCGGGCACGCCGTCGAGCGTGACGGGCACGTCGGCGTGCTCGGGGAGCAGCGCGGACGTGCCGGCGACCACGTGCAGCAGGAAGATCAGGCGGTCCCGCGGCGTGTCGGCCTGCACGAGCAGGCGCTGGTCGACCACGAGCGCGCGCAGCGCGCGCGTCGGCTGACCGCCGCGCGCGAGCAGCTCGAACCGCTCGCCGCGCGCACCCGCCATGTCGGACTCGGCCTCGGCCAGCGCGGCGACCGCGCGGCGGTGCGCCGACGCGGCCTCCGGCGCGCGGCCCGCGTCGAGGTGGATCAGCGCGAGCGTCGACAGCATGTCGGCCGGCTCGGTCGCGCACGTCTGCCCCGTCGCGAGGGTCTGCTCGATGAGGCGGCGCGCCTCCTCGGCGTCACCGCGCTCGACGAGGTACGTCGCACGGTCGCCCGGGTCGCAGACCTCGCACTGCGAGTACTCGTCGCGTGGCGTGCGCACCCACTCCTCGTAGAGCGCGTCGACGTCGGCCGAGCCGCGCGTGCGGGCCAGCGAGAACCGCTCGAACGCGACCGCGTCGCGTCCCAGACCGGCCAGCGCGTAGCGCCGCTCCATGTCCTCGAGCGTCGCCTCGATCTGCGAGGCCGGGACGTTCGGGAAGTCCGACAGGTGCCCGACCATCCACTTGAACGTCCAGAACATGCCCTGGACGTCCATGTCGTCGAAGTGCTCGGGGTGCTGGTCGTACCAGCGCACGAGCTGCGTGAACGGCAGGTACGCCTTGTCGACCTCGCCGTTCCACACGAGCGACTCGACGAGCACCGACAGCGCGAACGCGCGCGCCTTGTCGGGCCCCTCGGCCTCGATGAGCCGCACCTGCTGCTCGGCCGCCTGCGTGCGCGCGGCGCCGTACGGCAGCGACCGCACCCTCGAGATCTCGCGGTTGGCCTCGTCGAGCGAGCGGGTCACACGTCCTCCTGGGTCTCGTCGGGCACGCGCGGCTCGGGGCGGGGCGTCAGCCCCGCGTCGAGCAGCACGCCCATCGCGTCGTTCATGAGCTCGGCCTCGCGCACGCGCAGCGGCTCGCCGGCCAGCAGCACCGCTGTGACGTAGAGCGACCGCACGCCGGCCGCGAGCACGGGCGCGTCGGGTGCGGCGGTGAGCAGCCGCCGCACGGTGGGGTTCGCGTCGTTGAGCACGAGCCGGCGCGCGGGCGCGTCGTCGGTCGCGTCGGTGAGACCCGCGAGGACGCCGCCCCACAGGTCGTCCGCCTCGGCGACCGTGCGGCGCACGTCGCTGCGGTGCCGCCCCTCCCGGTCCTCCAGCAGGACAGCGGGCACCTCCTCGGGCTCGAAGCGGCGCACCACGAGGTCGCAGTCCAGCGGGCGCACGACCGCGTCGGCCGCGCGCACCTGGTCGAGGACCTCGAGCTCGCGGAGCGGCTCGAGCGGCTCGAGCACCTGCGCGACGTCCTGCGCGTTCAGCTCGCGCACGCGCCAGCCGGGCCGGCGCGCGAGACGTGCCAGCAGGTCGGCGTCGTACACGTAGCCCGCGTTGACGACCGTCATGCCCTGCGCGCGGGCGACGGGCGCGACCCGGCGGAAGTCCTCGACCCGGGTCGTGTGCAGCACGTCGCCGTGGGACTCGCGGACCGCCGCCAAGGTCTGCGTGCCGTCCGTGGTCTCGAACGGCAGGACCTGCGCGGCGAGGTCGAGCACCTCGTCGTCGACGACCGCGAGCGAGCGCAGCGCCAGGTGGTGGGTCGAGACGACCTTGCGGCTCGTCGAGGACGGCGAGGTGAGCGTGGCGACGGTCCACGCGCGCACCTGGGCCGCGAGCGCCTCCTGCGCGGCCAGCAGCGTGTCGTCGGTGTAGAGCTGCTCGCGCGACGCCGTGGGCCGCAGCACGCCGGTGTCGACGACGCAGCGCACGAAGAACGCCCAGTCGGGCAGCAGGTCCTCGACCTGCGTGCCGAGCAGCATGCGCTTGAGGTACACGCGGTGCCGCGACCCGGCACCCGGCGGCACCGCCGTGGGCAGCACGAACGCCACGCCCGACAGGCCCGCGAGCGGGACCTCGAGGTCGATGTGCGCGAGCGGCGTGAACCCGAGCGTGCGCTCGCAGTACGCCGCGAGCGCCGCGGTGCGCTCGGCGTCGTCGCGGTACTGCGCGCGCCACGGCAGGACGGGCTCGCTCGTGCGGCGCCACGCGGTGCCCTGCGCGCCGGGCAGCGGCACCTCGACCGCGACGTCGACGGGCAGCAGCGCGCCGAACTCCTCGGCGAGCGCGACGACCGTCTCGGCCGCGAGCCAGTGGTCGGTGTCGCGGCGCGCGCGCAGGCGCACCGTGCTCCCGGGCTCGACGGGCGCGTCGGAGGGCAGGACCGTCAGGTCGTACCGGCCGTCGGCGTAGCCGACCCAGCGCACGGGCGGCGCCTGCGGGTCGGTGGCCGAGCGCGACACGAGCTCGATCTCGTCCGCGACCATGAACGCGGACAGCAGACCGATGCCGAACTGCCCGAGGAACTCCTCGCGGCCGAGCCCGAGGTCGAGGTCGCGCTTGGACGAGCGCCCGACGGTCGCGAGCAGCTCCTCGGCCTGCGCGGGCGTGAGCCCGACGCCGGTGTCGGTGACCTCGAGGGTGCCGTCGGGGCCCGGACGCAGCCGCACGGTGGCGGGTGCGTCCGGGTCGACGGCGCGGCGGGCCGTGATCGCGTCGACGCCGTTCTGCAGCAGCTCGCGCACGTAGACGCGGGGCCCCGAGTACAGGTGCCGTGCCAGCAGGTCGACGACGCCGCGCAGGTCGACCTGGAAGGCCCGGCCCGCCGCGGTGGACTGGTTCTCCACGGTCAGTTCTCGTCCATCTCCGCCCGGGCGGCCGCCGCCTCGGCGGGGTACTTCTCGTCCAGGTGCTCGAAGAGCTGCAGCCCGGTCGAGATCCCGCACGCGAGCTGCAGGTCGACCTGCGCGTCGCTCACGCCGTGCTCGTAGTCGACCGTGTGCTCGGCGTACACGCCGACCACGCCGTCCTCGGCCCGCACGTAGCCCTTGGGCCACAGCTTCGAGGCGTTCCACTCGTTGACGATCTCGGTGATCGCCTGGAGCTGGTCGAGGCCGACCTTGCGGTTCCAGCGGCCACGGGTCTGCAGGTACTCGCCGTTCTGACCCATGATGAAGAAGTAGAAGAGGTGGCCGTCCCAGTAGCCGCCGACGTCGCCGTCGTCGTCGATGCCGTAGCGCATGTCGCGCGCGTCGAGCGCGGCGGTCACGCGGTCGCGGCTGAGCGGGCCGAGCGCCGGCGGCGGCGGTGCGGACGTGTCCTTGGTGAAGAAGCCCATGATCTCCCCGGTCGGGTGGTGGTGGAACGGCAGGGCGGACCGGGACCCGTGGGCACCGGCTCGACCCGAGGGTCGAGCCTAGCCACCGCGTCCGACATGTCCGTTCGGCCGTCCGGGCGAATCCCCTGTGACTGACGGCCATGACGCGGTGAGCGGTGTGGTCGACCTCACGCGTCGAGGTCGAACGCGAGCACGAGCGCACGCGCCAGGTCGCGCTCCTGGTCGGGAAGCAGGTACCCGACGACACGGCCGAGCGCGCTCGCGGGCACCGTCTGGACGTTGTCGCAGCTCACCACGCACGCGTGGTCGAGCCCGTTGGCGGGACCGAGCGGCACCTCTGTCGAGAGGCCGCGCACCGTCGAGGTGATCGGCGCGACCGTGACGCTCGCCAGGTGCGGCCGCACCAGCTCCCGCGTGAGCACCAGCACGGGCCGCGCCTTGTCGAGCTGCGCGACGTGGATCGGGCGCATCAGTCGATCGAGGGCAACGACTGCCGACGTGCCCACGCCGCGAGCGCGTCGAGGTCGTGAGCACCGGCCGCGTCGCCCGTCAGCAGCGCGGCGTCGCGCGCGGCGAGCTCGCGCCGCAGGTGCCGCTCGAGCGCGTCCTCGACCACGGACGCGCGGCTCCGGGCTCGACCCGCGGCGACGAGGGAGTCGAGGGCCTCGACGAGCCCGTCGTCGAGGCGCACGGTGATCTGGATGGTCATCCCGCGATGGTATCGACTTCGGGATTTGTGACGCATCCCGGACCGGGTCCGGGCGTCAGCCGCGCAGCACCAGCACCTGCCGCGGCGGCAGCACGAGCGCCTCCCCCGCCGCGACCGTCCGCCCGGTCAGCAGGTCGACGCCCGCGACCTCGGACGTCACGGTGCGCGGCTCGTCGCCGTGGTGCAGCACGAACGTGAAGCGCGTCCCGTCGGGTGCCACGCGGTGCGTGACCTCGACGCCCCGGTCGTCGGCGTGCGGGCCGAGCAGCCCGTGCCCGGCCACGACGTGCCGCAGCACGCGCGCGAGGCCCGCGTCGTCCAGCCCGGTCGCGACGTGCCACGAGGACCCCGCGCCGCGCCGCGCGCGCGTCACGGCCGCGCGGCCCGCGTAGAAGTCGGCGCCGTAGGTGCCGACCACCTCGGTGCCCTCGTCCGGCACGAGCAGCTCGAACACGAGCGTCGCGTCGTGCGTCGTCGTCGCACCGTCGAGCGTGAGCGTCACGGGGTTCGCGGCGCCGGGCACGCCCGAGTCGGTCTCCTCGACGCGCGCGCCCACGAGCGCGTCGAGCGGCGGCGACCCGAGGAAGGCATTGGTGGACGCGTCGACCCGCCCGCCGTAGAACGTCGTCACGAGCGAGCCGCCGCGCTCGACGAACGCCGTCAGCCGCTGCGCCACGTCGCCCTTCAGCACGTGGAGCAGGGGTGCGACGACCACGTCGTACGCCGCGAGGTCGGCCGTGACCGGGACGACGTCGACGTCGACGTTCGCGTCCCACAGCGCGCGGTGGTGCGCCAGCAGCGTCTGCAGGTAGGACACGTGCCGGTTGTAGCCGTCGGTCATCTCGACCGCCCACCACGAGTCCCAGTCGAGCAGCAGCGCGACGCGGGCGGGCGTGCGCGCGCCGAGCAGCGTCGACCCCGTCGTCGCGAGCGCCGCGCCGAGGTCCGCGGCCTCGCGGAACACGCGCGTGTCGGTGCGGCCCGAGTGGTCGAGCAGCGCCCCGTGGTACTTCTCGCACGCGCCCCGCGACTGGCGCATCTGGAAGTACAGGGTCGCGTCGGCGCCGTGCGCGACCGACTGCCACGTCCACAGCGCGAGCACGCCGGGCCGCTTGACGGGGTTGACGTCGCGCGACGCCGTGATCGACGGCGTCTGCTCCATGACCCAGAACGGCTGACCGCCCTTGAGGCCGCGCATCGCGGCGTGCGTCGCGGCCATGCGCGCGGCCGTGCGCAGCGGGTCGTCGGGCAGCGGCGGGTAGTTGTCCCACGACACGAAGTCGAGGTCGTCGGCCCAGCGGTGGTAGTCGACCGGCTGGTAGAAGCCCATGAGGTTGGTCGTCACGGGCGTCGTCGCGTCGTGCGCGCGGATCGCGGCCTTCTCGGCGGCGAACCCCTCGCGCAGGCGGTCGGACATGTAGCGCCGGTAGTCGAGCGTGATGCCCTGGAACGCCGTGTGGTTCGGCCCGCGCCAGTGCTCCGACAGCATCGACGGCGGCACGACCTCGTCCCAGTCCCCGAAGACGTGCGACCAGAACAGCGTGCTCCACGCGTCGTTGAGCCGCTCGAGCGTGCCGTAGCGCGCGCGCAGCCACTCGCGGAAGCCCGCCGCGCACAGGTCGCAGTAGCACGCGCCGCCGTACTCGTTGCCGACGTGCCACGCGACGACCGCCGGGTGGTCGCCGTACCGCCCGGCGAGGCGCTCGGCCATCGCGACCGACAGCCGCCGGAACGCGGGCGACGACGGGCAGTGGTTGTGCCGCTGGCCGTAGACGTGGCGGCGACCCTCGAGGTCGACGCGGCACGCGTCGGGGTACGCACGCGCGAGCCACGGCGGCATCGCGCCGCTCGGCGTCGCGAGCACGACCTGCCGCCCCTCGGCGTGCACGCGCTCGACGATCGCGTCGAGCCGCGTGAAGTCGTAGCGGTCCTCGGCGGGCTGCGTGTGCGCCCACGCGAACACGCCGACCGTGAGGGTCGTGACGTGCGCGAGGTCGAACGCGGCGTGGTCCTCGTCCCACACGGGCGCGGGCCACTGCTCGGGGTTGTAGTCGCCGCCGTAGCGGACGTGGTCGCCTGCGGGCAGGGTCACGGGACACCTCGCGGTGGGGTGGGGACGGACGGGGACGGCCGGGCCGTCGGGGCGCGGGCCGTGGGAGAGGGGTCGGTCAGGCCGTGAAGCGCGCGGTCGCGTCGCGGACCACGGGCTCGGTGGTGGTCGTCGCGGCCAGCGCGAGCAGACCCGCGAGCAGCACGAGCACCCAGTCGGACGTGTACAGCACGACCCCGGTGCACAGCACGAGCAGCGACAGCACGCCGAGCGTGACCAGCGGCCGGGCCGCGAGGTAGTACGACGCGAGGCGCGCGACGTCGCGCGTGCGCAGGCTCAGGTGCGACGACAGCGCGAGCGCGAGCACGGCCCACAGCAGCGTCGCGACGGCCAGGACCACGAGCGCGACGCCGTACGCACCGGGCACGCCGGCCGCCTCACGGTTCGCGAGCGAGAAGCCGATCACCGCCTGCACGGCCACGAACGGCACCCACCAGCGCAGCACGTCGACCGCGTTGACGCGGTACCCGCGCCAGAAGTGCCGCCCGGGGTGCAGGTCGCGCTCGGCGAGGAACCGCCGCCACGCGAACATCGCGGCGGCGAGCGCGGGCCCGAGCGGCAGGGCGAGCAGCGCGACGATCCACACGTTGGCGGCGTCGGCGGCGAGGAACGGCACGAGCGCGAGCGGCACACCGCCCGTGAGCGCCACGAGCACGCTGATCGTCAGGACCCAGAGCACGACGGCGGCACCCCGCGAGAGCGGGCCGGAGCCGACCTCGTCGAGCGGGTCGCTGCGCTGCGTCATCGTCGTCATGCTCGCACGCGCTCGTGCGCCGCGACGAGCCGGTCGTCGTCGACGCCCAGGATGCGGCGGTCGTCGAGCCCCTCGTGGTGCGTGGGCGTCACGGGCGTCAGCTCGACGAACGTCACCTCGTGGCGCGCCAGCGCGAGGTCGAGGTCGACGCGGCCGTCGTGCGCGCGCAGCACGTCGTGCTCGACGGCGGGCGCCGCACACGTGCGCAGCAGGTCGAGCTCGCGCGACGTCGGCGACATCGGACGCCCGAGCTCGCGCCACGTGGCGAACGCGTTGCCGTCGTGCTCGTTGACGCGCTCGCGCAGCGCGAACGCGACGTCGCCGCGCACCGGCAGGGACAACGAGACGCGGTGCTCGGCCGCGGCGTCGGGCGCGTCGGTGCCGCCGACCGGCTGCCACGCGAGCACCGTGACGCGGCCGTCGGGGTCGGCGCACACCAGGTGGTCGTCGCCGCGGGCCAGCACGTCGCGGCCCATGCGCGCCATGAACGCGTACAGGTGGTACGTCGGCTTGGGCACCTGCCGGTGCGTGAGCATGCCGAACCCGCCGTGGAAGAACGACGTCGGCACGTTCGTCTCCTCGAAGACGTCGCAGAACGTCCAGTACGAGAACGAGTCGACCAGGTCGCCGCCGCCCGCGAGCACGGGTGCCAGGTAGGCCGCGTTGTACGCGGTGTCGTGGATCGGGTTGTCGGGCCGGTACGAGGTGTTGAACTCGGTGATGTGCACCGGCAGGCCCGCGAGCGCCGTGCCCTCGAGGTAGCGGCGCGGCACGTCGAACTCGCCGAGCAGCCACGCCGGCGGCTGCAGCGTCTGGTAGGTGCCGAACGGGATCTCCTGCGTCGGGCCGGTCGCGTACGCGTGCCGGCTGACGAAGTCGATCGGCACGTCGCGGCTCGTCACGAAGTCCGCGAACGGCGCCCACCACGCGTCGTCCGAGCCGCCACAGATGGCGGGGCCGCCGACCTGCAGCTCGGCGTCGACGTCCTTGACCGCACGGGCGGTCTCCTCGAACAGCCGGAAGTAGGCCGCCTGGTCGGCATCTTTCCAGAAGCCCGCGAGGTTCGGCTCGTTCCAGACCTCGACCGGCCAGCGCCGGACCTCCTCGATCCCGTACCGCTCGATCTGGTGCCGCAGCAGCGCCTGCACGAGCGCGACCCACTCGGCGTGGTCGCGCGGCGGCGTCACGTTGCCCTTCCACCAGAAGACGGTCTGGTCGCCCGAGGCGAGCTGCGAGGGCATGAACCCGAGCTCGAGGAACGGCCGGATCCCGACCTCCAGGAAGAAGTCGTGCACCTGGTCGACGTACGTGAACGCGTACCGCGTGTGCGTGCGCCCGTCGACCTCGTCGGTGCGCAGCAGCCCCATGTCGTCCGACAGCAGGCCGTGCCCGCGGATGTGCCGGAAGCCGATGTCGCGCTGCACCTGCGCGAGCGAGTCGCGGTAGTCCGCGCGCAGCGCGAGGTTCATGCGCCCGGTGCCGACGCACTCGCGCCAGGACGTGGGCAGGGGGCCGGACGGCTGGGACGGGACGACGGTGCGCACGGTGCTCCAAGGACGGGTCGGGGCGTGTCGGGGTGATGCGGGGGTGCGGGACCCTGCCGGGCCCCGATGAGCGACGGCCGGGTCGCCCTCCGCTGCGGAGGGCGACCCGGCCGTCACCGGTCAGCCGTTCTTCTCGGCGAAGCGCTCCTGCGCGCCGTTGACGACGTCGAGGTACTGCTGCATGTTCTTGCCCTCGAGCTCCTTGACGTAGGCGTCCCAGTCGTCCAGCGAGCGCTGGCCCAGGATGAACGCGGCCGTGTTCTGCCAGACGTGGTCCTTGAGGGCCGTCTGCCACAGCGAGACCTGCTCGCGCTCGAGCTCGTTCAGCGGGGCCGGCGGCGAGACCGGAGCGAGCTCCTTGTCGGACATCGACTCCACGAACTCGACGACCTCGGGCCGCAGCATCGACTGGTCGAGCTCGTCGGACGAGCCGTGCTCGAGCATCCAGACGCCGTTGTGGTAGCCGTAGTCGACGTTGAGCTTCTTGGGCGCGCCCGGGTTGAGGTCGTTCTGGTCGATCTCCGGCATGAGGGTGCGCTTGCCGTCGGCGTCCTTGGTGTACGTCTCGCCCTCGACGCCCCACTTGGAGAACTCGAGGCCCTCGTCGGAGTAGAACAGCCAGTCGAGGTACTGGAGCATCGCCTTGAGGTGGTCGGAGTCCTTGACCTTCGACGACAGCATCGCGCCGCTCACGAGGCGGCCGCCGGCGACGTAGTCACCCGCGGGACCGGCCGGCACGCGGATCATCGTGACCTCGCCGGGCGTGCCCAGCTCGGCGAACGCGGTGCGGACCTTGAGGATCTCCTGGTCGTTGGTGAGCTGCGCGAACGTCTGGCCCGACGCGATCTTCTGCTGCGCCTGGTCGTCGTCCTGCGTGAGGCTCTCGGGGTCGAGCAGGCCGTCCTCGACGAGCCCGTGGAAGTACTCGAGCAGGTCGCGGTACTCGTCCATCGCACCGGCGTAGACGAACTCCTTCGCGTCGGCGTCCCAGTAGGTGCCCTCGCCGAAGCCCCAGCCGGCCGCGGTGCCGAAGTTCGGGGCCGCGATGTTGAGCGTCGCCTCGAGCGGGCCGTTGGCCGACCAGCGGTCGGACATCGGGAACTTGTCGGGGTACGCCTCCTTGACCTTCGCGAGGTCGGCCGCGAAGTCGTCGAACGTCTCGGGCTCCAGGCTCAGGCCGAGCTGCTCCCAGACGTCCTTGCGCACGGCGAACGTGTACATCGGGCGGACCGACTCACGCAGGCCGGGCAGCAGGTAGAACTTGCCGTCCTCCTGGCGCATCCGGTCGACGTCGTCCTGCAGGTCCCACTTCTCGACCTTGTCCTTGAAGTTCGGCATGTAGTCGATGTAGTCGCTGACCGGCAGGATCGCGCCGCCGGCGACGAACTGCACCTCCTGGCCGGGGTGCGTCACCGAGATGATGTCGGGCGCGTTGCCGGCGCCGATGGCGACCGACTTGGCCTGGTCCCAGTCCGACAGCGGACGCGACGTGATGTCGAAGGAGACGTTCTGGTTCTCCTTGAACTTCGTGAGGATGTCCCAGTCGTCCTTGAGCGGGTAGTTCGGGTGGTCGCGGTACATCAGGCCGAACGTCACCGGCTCCGTCGCCTTGAACGTCGTCCCGACCGCGAAGTCCTCCATCGCGCCGACCGAGCCGATGTCCTCGGCGGACGGCTTGTCGCCGTCCCCGCCGTCGCCACCGCTGCCGCAGGCCGCCAGCGCCAGCGCGAGGGTCGCGGCGGTCGCGGCGTACGCCACCGACCGCTTCTTGGTGGTCCTCATGGTTCTCCTTCCGGGGGAACGTCGTCGTCCGGATCCGTGGAAGTGGCACCGCGACCCCGGCGGGGCGCGGGTGGGGCGATCAGGTCACTGCTTGACCGAGCCGAGCATCACGCCCGACACGAAGTACCTCTGGATGAAGGGGTACAGGCACACGATCGGCAGGACGGTGAGGAGCATCGTCACCGCCTTGACGTTGGCGGCGATCTGCGTCGCCTCGGAGGACCCGGCCGCGCCGTCGACGCTCGTGGCGCCCGCGATGAGGTTCCGCAGGTAGACGGTCACCGGGTACAGCTCGCGGTGGTCCATGTAGAGGAACGCGGCGAACCACGAGTTCCAGAACGCGACCGCGTAGAACAGCACCATCGTCGCGATGACCGCCTTGCTCAGCGGCAGGACGATGCGCCAGAGCTTGCCGTACGTGCTCAGGCCGTCGATCTCGGCGGCCTCCTCGAGCTCGGTCGAGAAGTTCTCGAAGAACGACTTCATGACCAGGAGGTTGAACACGCTGATCGCGTTGGGCAGCGCGATGGCCCACACGGTGTTGCGCAGGCCCAGCTCGTTGACGAGCACGTAGTTGGGGATCAGGCCGCCGTTGAAGAACATGGTGAACACGGCGATGCCGATGAACACCTTGCGCCCCTTGAGGCGGTACTTGGAGATCGCGTACGCGTACGTGGTGGTGAGGACCATCGCGACGAGCGTCGCGACGACCGTGTAGTAGACCGTGTTCTGGTAGTTGCGCCAGAACATCGAGTCGCTCATGACGAGGTCGAACGTCGTGAGGTTGAAGCCGCGCGGCCAGATCGTGACCTGCCCCGAGTTGATGTACGACTCGGAGCTGAACGCCTGCGCGGCCAGGTTCGCGAACGGGTAGAGCGTGATCGCCGCGATGAGGACGAGGAGCGTCGCGTTGACGACGCGGAACGCGGTGTAGGCCCGCGTCTCCTTGACCGCCCGGACGGTCGGCTTCGACAGCTTCTTGTCGAGGCGCGTGACGTTGTCGACGGTCACCACAGGGAGGCTCCCACCACTCGGCGCGAGATCGCGTTGGCCGACAGGACGAGGGTGAGGCCGATGAGCGCCTCGAACAGGCCGATGGCCGTGGCGTAGGAGAACTGGCTGGACCCGATGCCGACGCGGTACAGGTACGTCGCGATGACGTCCGCGGTCGGGTAGAGCAGGGGGTTGTACAGCAGCAGGATCTTCTCGAACCCGACGGCCATGAACGTGCCGATGTTGAGGATCAGCAGGACGACCATGGTGGGCCGGATGCCGGGCAGCGTGACGTGCCACGTCTGGCGCCACCGGTTGGCGCCGTCGATGCGCGCGGCCTCGTAGAGCTGCGGGTCGATGGTCGACAGCGCGGCGAGGTAGAGGATCGTGCCCCAGCCGACGGTCTGCCAGATCTCGGAGCTGATGTAGATGGTCCGGAACCACTCGGGCAGCTGCATGAACCCGATCGCGTCGCCGCCGATCGCGGTGATGACCTGGTTGACCGTGCCGCGCATGGCCGTGAGCTGGAACACCAGGCCGGCGACGATGACGATCGACATGAAGTGCGGCAGGTACGAGATCGTCTGGATGATCCGCTTGAACCGCTGCGAGCGGAGCTCGTTGAGCATGAGCGCCAGCACGATCGGCAGCGGGAAGATGATGACGAGGCTGAGGACGCCCAGCACCAGGGTGTTCTGGAAGACGTTCCAGAACGTGGGATCGTTGATGAACATCCGCACGTAGTGCAGACCGACCCACTCCTCGCCGAAGATCGAGCCGCCCGGCCGGAACCGGCGGAACGCGATCACGTTGCCGAGCATCGGCACGTAGCGGAAGACCAGGAAGAACACGAGCGGGAGGACCAGCAGCGAGTACAGCTGCCAGTCCCGGCGCAGCGCGCGCCCCCACGTGACGTGACCCTCGCGGCGCCTGCGGGCCGCGCGGTCGCGCGGGCCGGACGGGCCGGCGCCCTGCGCGACCGGTGCGGCGGCGCGCTGCGTGCGGTCCACCGTCGTCTGCGCGGCGACCGTGCCGTCGACGGTCACTCCGTCCTGCGTGGACATGGCTTCACCACCCTTCGCGGGTGAGGAGCACCCCGGGGGTGGTGGTGCTCGTCAGGTGCGGGACGTGGTCGTGCGGCGGCGTCCCGGCGTCCGCCGGCCCCGTCTCGTGCTGCTCCGCCTGCATCGGTTCTCCACGCCCTCGTGGTCGAAACGTGTCGGCGGCCCATTCCGCCGAACGTGAGGGCTGCCACGTTAGGCAAACGTTTGCGGTGCCGTCAACCTCCGTGGCCGAACCGAGACCGGACGGGTGTCCGGGACAGCCTCCGGCGGCGCCCCGGACGTCCCACGACGGCCGCGCACCGGCGCCGAGCGGCCCTGCCGGACGCTCCCCCGCGCACCCTCCCGGGTGCTACCGTGCCCTCGAAACTTGCGGACACATCACGGGCACCCGACGACGACGTCACCACCCGCAGTCAGGCGAGCCCGGCCGGAGGAGGCCCCGTGACCACGTCGACCGACGGACGACGCACCGTCACCATCGCCGAGATCGCGGCGCTCGCGGGGGTCTCCGTGCCGACGGTCTCCAAGGTGCTCAACGGCCGCGCGGACGTGGCCGCGGCCACGCGGGCCCGCGTCGAGGCGATCCTCGAGGAGCACAGCTACCGCCGGCGCCGCGGGCGCGGCTCGGGCGACCCGAGCCTCATCGACCTGGTGTTCCACCACATCGACAACGCGTGGGCCCAGGAGGTCATCAAGGGCGTCGAGGACGCCGCGGCGGCGCGCCGCGTGGGCGTCGTGCTGTCCGAGCTCGGCGGTGCGCACCGCCCGCCGCAGGACCTCATCGACGACATCCTCGCGCGCCGCCCGCTCGGCGTGCTGCTCGTGCTCTCGACGCTCGACGCGACGCAGCGCCACCAGCTCGAGTCGCGCTCGATCCCGTTCGTGGTCGTCGACACGTTCGGCGAGCCGCCGGCCGGCGTGCCCACCGTGGGGTCCAACAACTGG
The DNA here is from genome assembly GCF_000986825.1 of Cellulomonas sp. FA1. Classification (NCBI taxonomy): domain Bacteria; kingdom Bacillati; phylum Actinomycetota; class Actinomycetes; order Micrococcales; family Cellulomonadaceae; genus Cellulomonas; species Cellulomonas sp. FA1. The sequence continues at coordinate 2,238,303 of NZ_LBMY01000001.1, forward strand.
AACGGCGGTCTCATCGCGACCCGCCACCTGCTCGCGCTCGGGCACCGGCGCATCGGCGTCATCGCCGGGCCTCCGGACGTGCTGTGCTCGCGCGCCCGTGTCGACGGCTACCGCAGCGCGCTCGCGGAGGCGGGCGTCGAGGCGGACCCCGACCTCGTGCGCTGGGGAGACTTCCACGTCACCGGCGGGTACGAGCACGGCCTGCGGCTGCTGCAGCGCGCCGACCGCCCCACGGCGATCTTCGCGGGGTCCGACTACCAGTGCCTCGGCGTCATGCGCGCCGTGCGCGAGCTGGGCCTGTCGATCCCCGAGGACGTCTCGGTCGTGGGCTACGACGACATCCCGCTCGCGCAGTGGCTCGGGCCGTCGCTCACGACCGTGCGGCAGCCGCTGCGCGAGATGGCCGGCACCGCGACGCAGATGGTGCTGAGCCTGGCCGCCGGCGAGCGCCCGGCGAACCTGCGGATCGACCTGGCCACCGAGCTCGTCGTCCGGGAGTCCACGGCCCCGGCCCCCGCCTGACGGCCCTCCCCGCACCGCCGCGGAGGGTCAGCCCACCGCGACCGTCGGCTCGCCCGGGCGCACCACGACCTGCCGGCGCTCGGCGCCCTCGCGCACGTCCACGACGACGCGGCGCTCCGCCGCGAGCACGGCCCGCACGACGCGCCCGTCCCGCCACGCGAGGTCCACGAGCCGCAGCCCGCCGCGCAGCCGCAGCCCGCGGACGCGTCCGGACGGCCACGCGGCGGGCAGCGCGGGCAGCAGGTGCACCTCGCGCACGCCGTCCGGACCGCGGCGGTGCGCCTGCACGAGCGCCTCGGCGAGGCCCGCCGTGAACCCGAGGTTCCCGTCGATCTGGAACGGCGGGTGCGCGCACAGCAGCGAGCGGTAGACCCCGCCGCGCTCCGCCGCGGGCGCGGCGGCCGGCGGCAGGTCGGCCGGGTCCGCGTCGACCGGGTGCAGGAACGCCGTGACCAGCGCGGTCACCCCGTCGGGGTCGCGCAGGCGGGCGCGCAGCGCGAGCCGCCACGCGAGCGACCAGCCGGTCGAGTCGGGCCCGCGCGCGTCGAGCGTGCGCCGCGCGGCCGTGGCCAGCGCGGGCGCCGCGTCCGGGTCGATCGACGTGCCGGGGAACACGCGGTACAGGTGCGACTGGTGGCGGTGCGCGGGCTCCGCGTCCGGCACGTCGGCCGACCACTCGGCGAGCCGCCCGTCCGGTGCGACGCGCTCCGTGGGCAGGCGGTCGAGCGCGCCGTCGACGGCGGCCAGCAGGTCCTCGTCGCGCTCGCCCACGACGGGCGCCAGACGGCGCACGTGGTCGAGCAGGTCACGGGCCATCGCGAGGTCGGACGTGGTCGACACGCCCGCGGCCGCGGGGCGACCGTCGGGCAGCAGGTAGTGGTGCTCGGGGCTCGTGGCCGGTGCCGTGCCGAGCGAGTCGTCGGGCAGCTCGACGAGCGTGTCGAGCACGAACAGCGCCGCGCCGCGCACGACGGACCAGTGCCGGCGCAGCGCGTCGTCGTCGCCCGTCCAGTCGTGGTGGTCCACGACGTGCCGCGCGAGCCACACCCCGCCGAAGGGCCACCACGACCAGCTCACGGAGTCGCGCCCGCGCCCCGTGGGGCCCGTGAAGCACCAGGCGTCGCTGTTGTGGTGCGCGACCCACCCCCGTGCGCCGTGCAGCGTGCGCGCGGTGGCCTCGCCCGCGGCCGCGAGCCGGTCGAGCCACGCGAGCAGCGGCTCGTGGCACTCGGCGAGGTCCCCCACGAGCGTCGGCCAGTAGTTCATCTCGGTGTTGATGTTGACCGTGTAGTTCGCGTTCCACGGCGGCTGCACGTGCGGGTTCCAGATGCCCTGCAGGTTCAGCGGCAGCGTGCCCGGCCGCGACCCGCTGACCGTGAGGTGCCGCCCGTACTGGAACGCGAGCACCGCGAGGTGCGGGTCGGGCGCGCCGTGGGCGTGGCGCAGGAGGCGCGCGTCGAGCGGCAGGTCGGGCACGGGACCGGGGCCGTCCGCCCCCGCGGTCGGCGGGTCCTCGCCGGGCGCGCGCAGGTCGAGCTCGACGCGCCCCATGAGCGCGCCGTGGTCGGCCTCCTGCCGGGCGGGCAGGCCGTCGAGGTCCGCGAGCGCGGCGTCGAGCGCGGCGCGGGCCTCGGCCGCGACGCGCGACCGGTCCCCGTGCAGCGTCCCGGCCGCGACGTCGTGGTCGGTCGCAGTCGTCAGCACGACGCGCACGCGGCCGGCGCCGCGCACGCGCACCTCGCCGTCCGCGACGTCGACGGTCGCACCCGGCCCGTCGGCGAGCACCGCGACCGCGACGCCCGCGTGCACGGCGCGGCCGCCGTAGGTCACGAGGTCGGGCTCGCCGGAGTAGTCCGGCAGGACGTCCGACGGCAGGTCGACGGCCGCGCGCAGCACGACGCGGGCACGCCCGCGGGCGGGGTCGTCCGCGGACCCGCGGTGCGCGGACGTCGGGGCGACGGCCCACGGGTGCCGCGACGCGAGGCGCACGCGCACGTCGTGCGGTGCGGCGCCCGCCCCCGCGGGCACGGGCCCGGGCGACGCGGCGCCCCCGCCCCCCGGCGCCGCGGCCCCGGCGACGCGACCACCGGCAGCGACGCACGTTCCAGCAGCAGCGCGCGGTCGGGGTGGCTCACGCGCACGTCCTGCCGCCACGGCGTGCCGTCGGCCGCCCGCCACGTCGTGGTCACGACCCCGCGGCCCAGGTCGAGCACGCGCCGGTAGCCGTCGTCGCCCGCGGCCGCGGGGTGGTCGAGCTCGACGTCGACGAGCGGCTGGTACGCCTGCGACCAGCCGGTCTGCAGCCGCTGCACCTCGCGCTCGGCGCCGAGCGGGTCGCCGGCCGCGAGCCGGGCCCGCGCCCGCTCGACGACCGCGGGCGGGTCGTCGTCGCCCAGCGGGCCGACCGGCCGCGGCGGCCCGTCGAGCGGTGCGCCCGACCAGCACGTGTCGTCGTTGACCTGCACGAGCTCGTGCGCCGTGCCGCCGTGCACCATCGCACCGAGGCGCCCGTTCCCCACCGGGAACGCGTCCGTCCAGCGCTCCGCGGGTGCGTCGAGCCGCAGCTGCAGGCGCGTCGTCGCGCCGACCTCGTCGTCCACGCCCCCACCCAACCACCCGCCGCCGGCGCGGGGCACCCGCGTCCCGGGTGGCAGGATCGGCCCGTGCACGTCGTGTTCTACGAGCCCCGCATCCCCGGCAACACCGGCAACGCGATCCGCATGTGCGCCGGCACCGGCGCGACGCTGCACCTCGTGGAGCCGCTCGGCTTCGACCTGAGCGAGGCCCGCCTGCGCCGCGCGGGCCTGGACTACCACGACCTCGCGCACGTCGTGGTGCACGCCGACCTCGAGGCCCTGCTGGCCGCGCTGCCGACGTCGCGCGTGCTGGCGTTCACGACCCAGGCGACCCGCCGGTACACCGACGTCGACTGGCGCGCGGACGACGCGCTGCTGCTCGGCCCCGAGCCGAGCGGGCTGCCGCCGCACGTGCTGGTGCACCCGCGCGTGACCGACCAGGTGCGGATCCCGATGCTGCCGGGCCGCCGGTCCATGAACCTGTCGAACGCGGCGGCGGTCGCGACGTACGAGGCGTGGCGCGCGCTGGGGTTCCCGGGCGGCGTCTGAGGTCTCGCGTCGGCGCACCGTGTGAGGATCGTGCGGTGTTCGCCACCCGCCCCCTGCTCACCGGCACGTTCGGCATGGTCGCCTCGACGCACTGGCTCGCGAGCGCGGTCGGCATGCGCACGCTCGAGGCGGGCGGCAACGCGTTCGACGCGGCCGCCGCGGCCGGGTTCGCGCTGACCGTCGTCGAGCCGCACCTCAACGGCCCCGGGGGCGACGCGCCGCTGATCGGGCACCGCGCGTCGGACGCGCGCACGTTCGTGATCTGCGGGCAGGGCGTCGCCCCGGCGCGCGCGACGACCGCCGCGTACCGCGCGCTCGGCGTCGACGAGGTGCCCGGCACGGGCCACCTCGCGGCGGTCGTGCCGGGCGCGTTCGGCGCGTGGCTCGACCTGCTGGCGCGGTACGGGACGCTCCCGCTGGCGGACGTGCTGGGACCCGCGATCGGGTACGCGCGCGACGGGTACCCGCTCGTGGCCGCCGCCGCGAGCACGGTCGCGACCGTCGCGGACATGTTCCGCGCGCACTGGCCGACGAGCGCCGCGGTGTACCTGCCGGGCGGTGCGCTCCCGGCACCGGGCGCGCGGTTCACCAACCCGGACCTCGCGACGACGTTCGAGCGGCTGCTCGCCGAGGCCGCGGCCGCCGGACCGGACCGCGAGGCGCAGGTCGAGGCTGCGCGCCGCGCGTTCTACGAGGGCTTCGTGGCCGACGCGGTCGACGCATTCGTGTCCGGCACGCCCGTGCACGACGCGACGGGTCGCGCGCACACGGGGTTCCTGCGGGGCGACGACCTCGCGGCCTGGCGCGCGACCGAGGAGCCGACCGTCGCGGTGCCGTTCGCGGGCGTCGAGGTGCACAAGACGGCCGCGTGGGGCCAGGGCCCCGTGCTGCTGCAGCAGCTGCGCCTGCTCGACGCGCTGGGGGTCGACGACCTGGTGCGCGCGGCGACCGCCCCCGGTGCGGGCGACGCGCCGGACGGCCCGCTCACCGACCTCGTGCACGTGGTCACGGAGGTCGCCAAGCTCGCCGCGGCCGACCGTGACGCCTGGTACGGCGACGACGGCGAGGTCCCGCTCGACGCGCTGCTGTCCCCCGCGTACGCCGCGCAGCGCGCGCGACTGGTCGGTGCTGAGGCCGACGGCGGGTACCGGCCCGGGTCGCCGGACGGCCGCACGCCGCGGCTGGCCCGGGCGCTCGTCGCCGCCCGCGCCGCGGCGGACGCGGGCGACGCGCGCGGGCCGGGCGTCGCGGGGCTGGGCGAGCCGACCGTGTCCCCGGTCGGCCTGAGCCCGGGCGACACGTGCCACGTCGACGTCGTGGACCGGTGGGGCAACCGCGTGTCCGCGACGCCGTCGGGCGGGTGGCTGCAGTCGAGCCCGGTGGTGCCGGGGCTGGGGTTCGCGCTGCCGACGCGCGCGCAGATGTTCTGGGTCGAGGACGGCCTGCCCGCGAGCCTCGCGCCCGGTCGACGGCCCCGCACGACGCTGAGCCCCGCGCTCGCGCTGGGCGACGGGCACGGGTTCGCGTTCGGCACGCCGGGCGGCGACCAGCAGGACCAGTGGACCGTGCCGTTCCTGCTGCGGCACCTGCTGGGCGGGCTGGACCTGCAGGAGGCGATCGACGCGCCGGCGTGGCACTCGTCGCACGTGCACGGGTCGTTCCACCCGCGCACGCACGTGCCGCGCGGTCTGGTCGCGGAGTCGCGGCTGGGGCCCGCGGTGCTCACGGGGCTGGCCGCGCGCGGGCACGCGGTGGCGGACGCGGGGCCCTGGACGCTCGGCCGCATCAGCGCGGCCGGCGTGCGGGCCGACGGCCTGCTGCAGGCGGCGGCGAACCCGCGCGGGAGGCAGGGCTACGCGGTGGGTCGATGACCCGTCCCGTGACTGGGTCGTGACTCACCCGCCGACAGGCTCGTGACCTGCCGCTCAACCGTGTTGACCTGCATGGACGCTCGTCCGACTCGCACGCGTGGACGGACGTGACGCGCTTCCAGTCACAGCCCTTTCTATGAGGGTTCTATGAGGATCTGACCGGTGACACGTTTCGGACGAGCCGGTCGGGCTACCGTCGCTGACATGCCCTACGACGTCGTGGACGCGCACCTCCAGGCGTGGGACCCCGAGACGGTCCACTACCCCTGGATGTCGCACGACCCGGCGCTGCTGCGGCGGACCTACCGGGTCGACGAGGTCGGCGGAGCGTTGCACGAGCACCACGTGGACGGCGTGGTGCTCGTGCAGTCCGCGGACAACCGCGCCGACAGCGAGCACCTGCTGTTCCAGGCGCTCTGCTCGCCGCACGTGCTCGGCGTCGTCGCGTGGGTGCCGCTCGACCAGCCCGACGACGCCGCCGCCCAGCTCGACCACTGGCGGACCGAGCCCGTGGTCGGCGTGAGCCACCACGTGGACCGCGAGAGCGACCCGCAGTGGCTGCTGCGCGACGCGGTCGACGACGGGCTCGCGCTGCTCTGCGAGCGGCGGCTCGTCCTCGACGTCCCCGCGACCACGCCCGCGCTGCTCGCGCACGTCGCGGCCGTCGCGGACCGGCACCCCAAGCTCACGGTCGTCGTGGACCACCTGGGGGCGCCCCCGCTGGCGGCGCTCCGCGCGGGCGACCACGCCACGTGGCGGACCTGGGCGGACGCGCTGCGCCGCGCCGCCGAGCTGCCGAACGTCGTCGCGAAGCTCGCCGGGCTCGGGCGCGCGGCCGGGCCCGGGTGGACGGTCGACGACGTGCGCCCCGCGGTCGACCACGCGGTGGACGTCTTCGGCGCCGACCGGCTCATGGCCGGCAGCGACTGGCCGACCGCGCTCGACGCGCACGCGTCCTGGCCCGAGGTGTGGGACGGCCTGCGCGCGACGCTCGCGGGCCTCGACACGCACGCCGTCGCCCGCGTCCTCGGACGCACCGCCGTCGAGGTGTACGGCATCCCGCCGCTCGTCGCCGAGCGCTGAGGGGCCTCAGGCCCTGCGGTCGGGCGTGGAGGCGCGCAGCACGACCTCGGTCGGCACGGTGCGCACGCGGGGACCCTCGGCGTGCGCGTCGAGCGCGAGCCCGGTCGCGAGCCGACCGACCTCGACGAGCGGGACCCGCACGCTCGTCAGCCCCGGGACGACGTCACGCAGCGTGAGGATGTCGTCGAAACCCGCGAGCGCGACGTCCTCGGGCACGCGCACGCCCAGGTCGCGCGCGGCCGCGAGCGCCCCGAGCGCCATGACGTCGTTGACGGCGAACACCACGTCGACGTCCGCCCCGACCGCGAGCAGCTCGCGCATCGCCGCCTCGCCGCCCTCGTGCGTGAACGCGCTCGGGACCACGTGCGCGGGGTCCACGGGCGTCCCGAGCGCCGCGAACGCGCGCGTGAAGCCGTCGCGGCGCTCGCGCGCCGTGAGGTGCGTGTCGGGACCGCCGAGCACCGCGGGCCGTCGGTACCCGCGCGCGTGCAGCGCCCGCGCGAGCGCGCCGGCGCCCGCGACGTTCTCGAGCACGACCGTGTCGACGTCGAGCACCGGCTGCCCGACCAGCGCGACCGACCCGCCCGAGGCCGCGTAGTCCGCGAGGGTGCGCCGCATGACGTCGTTGCCGGCCTCGTCGTCGTGCCGGCCGCCGACCACGACGATCGCACGGGCCCGCTGCCGCTGCAGCAGGCGCACGAGCTCGACCTCGCGCTCGGGGTCGTGCCGCGTGTCGGTGAGCGTGACCTGGAGGCCCGCGGCGTCGGCGGCGGCCGTGACGCCCGCGGCGATCGAGGAGAAGTAGGGGTCGGTGATGTCGTGCACCACGAGGCCGACGGACGTCGTGCGGCCGCGCGCCATGGCCTGCGCGTTGGCGTCGGGCGTGTAGCGCAGCCGCTGCGCCGCCTCGAGGACGCGCTCCCTCAGGTCGGGCCGGACCGTGCGGGTCGCGCTGCCGTTGATCGCGCGCGAGGCGGTCGCGAGCGACACGCCCGCCTCGCGGGCGACGTCGCTCAGCGTGACGCTCGTGGCCATGCTCGAAGGCTAGGGCACGGCCCGGTCGGGCCGTGGAGGCTCCGGCCCTCGATCTGCGGCCGGCGTCGACGCGCCGCGGCCGGGCCCGGACGCCAGGGCACGTCTCAGCGGTCGACGCGCGCGCCCCCGCCGCCCGCGAGCCGGACCACCTCGGCCTTCGACGCCATGGACGTGTCGCCCGGGGTCGTCATGGCGAGCGCGCCGTGCGCGGCGCCGTACTCGACGGCCGTCGCGAGCGGCTGCCCGTCGAGGAGGCCGAACGCGAGGCCCGACGCGAACGAGTCGCCCCCGCCGACGCGGTCGAGGATCTCCAGGCCCGGCCGGTGGGTCGCCTGCACGAGACCGGAGGCCCGGGACCAGGCCAGCGCACCCCAGTCGTTGACGGTCGCGGAGCGGACGGTCCGCAGGGTCGTCGCGACGACCTGGAAGTTCGGGTACCGCGCGGCGACGCGCTCGATCATGGCGGCGAACGCGTCGACCTCGAGGTCGGCGAGCTGCTCGTCGACGCCCTCGACCTCGAACCCGAGCGAGGCCGTGAAGTCCTCCTCGTTGCCGATCATGACGTCGACGTGCGGGGCGATGCCGCGGTTCACCTCCTGCGCCCGCGCGCGGCCGCCGACCGCCTTCCACAGCGACGGGCGGTAGTTGAGGTCGTACGAGACGACCGTCCCGTGGCGGCGCGCGGCCGTGACGGCCTCGAGCACGGTCGCCGCGGCGGTGTCGGAGAGGGCCGCGAAGATGCCACCCGTGTGGAACCACCGCACGCCGAGCTCGCCGAACAGGTGCTCCCAGTCGACGTCGCCCGGGGCGAGCTGCGACGCGGCGGTGTGGCCGCGGTCGGACACGCCGACCGCGCCGCGCACGCCGAACCCGCGCTCGGTGAAGTTCAGCCCGTTGCGGACCTCGCGCCCGGTCCCGTCGTAGGGCACCCACCGCACGAGCGACGTGTCGACGCCGCCCTGCAGCATGAGGTCCTCGACGAGCCGACCCACCTCGTTGTCGGCGAGCGCGGTGACGACCGCGGCACGCAGGCCGAACGCGCGTCGCAGGCCGCGCGCGACGTTGTACTCGCCGCCGCCCTCCCACGCGCGGAACTGCCGGGCGGTGCGGATCCGCCCCTCGCCGGGGTCGAGCCGCAGCATCACCTCGCCCAGCGAGACGGCGTCGTAGCGGCACTCGGACGCGGGACGGAGACGCAGGTCGGACATCGTCGGCTCCTGACGGCGGGACTGGATTGCCCTCTCACCGAGAGGGCGGGGACTGGATCGCGCTCTCACCGAGAGGGCGGGGACTGGATCGCGCTCTCACCGAGAGGGCGGGGACTGGATCGCGCTCTCACCGAGAGGGCGGGGACTGGATCGCGCTCTCGCGGAGAGGGTGGGGCGGGTCAGGCGGGGCGCAGGGACGCGGCGAGGGCGACCGCGTCGGCGACGAGCGCGCGGACGCCCGTGACGTCGCCGGCGCGCACGAGGTCGCGCGGGACCATCCACGAGCCGCCGACCGCGGCGACGGCCGGCAGCGCGAGGTACTCCGCGAGGTTCGCGGGCCCGACGCCGCCGGTGGGGACGAAGCGCACGCCGCCGAACGGCGCGACGAGCGCCGCGATCGCGGCCGCACCGCCGGACGTGCCCGCGGGGAAGAACTTCACCGTGGTGACGCCGAGCTCGAGCGCGGCCTGGACCTCGCTCGCGGTGACCGCGCCGGGCAGCGCGAGCACGCCGTGCTCGGCGCACCGCTCGACGACGGCGCGCGACGTGCCGGGCGACACGACGTAGTCGGCGCCGGCCGCGACGGCCTGGTCGACCTGCGCGGCCGTCAGCACGGTGCCGGCGCCGACGAGCACGTCGCCGCGGGCGCGCAGCGCGCGGATCGCGTCGGGTGCGGCGGCGGTGCGGAACGTCACCTCGGCGACGGGCAGCCCGCCGCCGACGAGCGCGGAGCCCAGCGCGTCGGCGTCGTGCGCGTCGTCGACGACGACGACCGGGACGAGCCGGTGCGCGGCGAGCCGCGCGAGCACGTCCGCGGGTGCGGCGACCGCGGCGGCCCGGGCCGGCGAGCCGGTCACGACCGGGCCCCCTGCGGGACCGCGGCGGCCGGGCCGGGCTCGGCGGCGCCCGGGCGTGCGTACGCGCGACGCGGCAGGCCGTACGCGAGGTCGACCGCGGTCTCGAGCGCCTCGTCGAGGTCGAGCCGGTGCTCGACGACGAGGCGCGCGAGGAAGCCGGCGTCCACGCGCCGCGACAGGTCGTGCCGCGCCGGGATCGACAGGAAGGCCCGCGTGTCGTCGACGAACCCGGTGGTGTTGGCGAAGCCCGCGGTGTCGGTCACGGCCTCGCGGAACCGGCGCATGCCGTCGGGCGTGTCGAGGAACCACCACGGCGCGCCGAGCCGCACCGCCGGGTACACGCCCGCGAGCGGAGCGAGCTCGCGGCTGAACGTGTCCTCGTCGAGCGTGAACAGCACGAGCCGCAGGTTCGGGTGGTGCCCGAACGCGGTGAGCAGCGGGCGCAGCGCGCGCACGTACTCGGTCGCGACGGGGATGTCGTAGCCCACGTCGGGCCCGCGCTCGGCGAGCACGCGCGGGTCGTGGTCGCGCAGCGACCCGGGGTGCAGCTGCATGACCAGGCCGTCCTGCGTCGACATGCGGGCCATCTCGAAGAGCATGTGCGCGCTGAACGCCTGCGCCGCCGCCGCGTCGACGTCGCCGCGCAGCGCCGCCGCGAACACCGCGGCCGCGTCGACCTCGTCCATCGGCGTGGTGTCGGCGCGCACGTGGCCGTGGTCGGTCGCGCGGGCGCCGGCCTCGACGAACGCCCAGCGGCGCGCCTCGAGCGCCGCGACGAACTCGCGGTACGAGCCGATCGACGCGCCGGCACGCTCGGCCAGCAGCGCGACGTCCTGCGCCCAGCCGGGCCGGTCGGGGTGCAGCACCGCGTCGGGGCGGAACGTCGGGACGACCCGCTCGCCCCAGCCGCGCGCCGCGAGATCCGCGTGGTCCGTCAGGGACGCCCACGCGGGGTCGGTCGTCGCGATGATCTCGATGTCGTAGCGGTCGAGCAGGGCGAGCGGGCGGAAGCCCGGCTCGGCGAGGCGCGCCGCGATCGTGTCGTAGGCGGCGTCGGCCGTCGTGGCGGACAGCCGCTCCTCGACGCCGAGGATGTCGACCAGCACGTGCTCGAGCCAGAACCGCGTGGGCGTGCCGCGGAACAGGTGCCAGTGCGCCGCGAACGCGCGCCAGATCTCGCGCGGGTCGGTCTCGACCGGGCGGCCGTCGCGCCGCGGCACGCCGAGCGCGTCGTGCGGGACGCCCTGCGAGACCAGCATGCGCACGAGGTAGTGGTCGGGGACGACCAGCAGCGACGCGGGGTCGCCGAACGGCTCGTCGCGCGCGAGCAGGCCCGCGTCGACGTGGCCGTGCATCGAGACGATCGGCAGGTGCTGCGTGGCGTCGAGGATCTGCCGGGCCACGGGGCGCGTGACGGGGTCGGCCGGCAGGGCGCGGTCGGGGTGGAGCGCCCAGCGGGCGGTGGGATCGGTCATGCGGTCCTCCGGCGGTGGGCCGCGGCGGCGCAGCGGTGCGCAGCCGCGGTGCGGGCGTCCTCGCCCACCACGATGAATACGTTTGCAGGACGACCCTGCCAGGCGATCACCGGACAACGCAAGGCCGATGCGCGATCGCTTGCACGCGCCGAGAGCCGCATGGTGAAATCGCATTCATCGCGTCGGCGCACCGGGACCGGCGCCCGCGGGCCGTCCGGCCCCGACGCGGAGGAGCACCCATGGCCGTCACGCTGCGCGACGTCGCACGCGCCGCCGGCGTCTCCCCCGCGACCGCGTCGCGCGCCCTCAGCGCGCCCGACCTCGTGGCCCCCGAGCGGCGCGAGCTCGTGCAGCGCGTCGCGCGCGAGCTCGGCTACCGCCCCAACCGCGCCGCACGCGAGCTCATCACCGGACGCAGCGGCCACCTGTGCCTCGTCGTGCCCGACCTCGAGAACCCGTTCTTCTCGGCCGTCGCCAAGGCCGTGCAGGCCCGCGCCCGCGGCGCCGGGCACGCGGTCGTCGTCGCCGACGCCGAGGAGGACCCGCTGCTCGAGGCCGAGCTCGTCGCGCAGCTCGGCGCGCAGGCCGACGGCGTGCTGCTGTGTTCGCCGCGCATGTCCGCCGAGGACCTCGCCGACGTCGCCGCGGGCGACCGGCCCGTGCTGCTCGTCAACCGCGAGGGCGCGGGCCTGCCGTCCGTGGTCGTCGACAACGGCGACGGCGTGCGGCAGGCCGTGCGGCACCTGCGCGCGCTCGGCCACCGCCGCGTCGCGTACGCGGGCGGCCCCGCCGGCTCGTGGTCCGACGCGCGTCGTCGCGACTGCCTCGCGACCGCCGGGGTCGACGTCGAGGTCGTCGACCTCGGCGCGCACGCCCCCGTGTTCGCGGGCGGCGTCGCCGCGGCCGACCTCGCGCTCGCGAGCGGCGCGACCGCCGTGCTCGCGCACAACGACCTCGTGGCGCTCGGCGTCCTGGACCGGCTGCGCACGCGCGGCGTCCGGGTGCCGGACGACGTGTCCGTCGTCGGGTTCGACGACGCGCCCGTCGCGACGCTCGTGACGCCCGCGCTCACGACCGTCGCGGTGCCGCTCGCACGTCTCGGCCGCACCGCCGTCGACCTGCTGCTGGCACCGCGCGACGACGCCGCGCCGCGCACCGTGCTGCCCGTCGAGCTCGTGGTGCGCGGGTCGACCGCACCGCCGCCCGACCGCCGACCCGACCCCGTGGAGCCCCGATGACGCCGCCCCGCCTGTCCGCGACCACCTGGGCGCAGCGCGCCGCACGTGGCCTGCCCGACGCCGTGCGCGGCCCCGCGGTCGACCCGCGCGAGCTCACGGTCGGGCAGGTCCACCTGGGGATCGGCGCGTTCCACCGCGCGCACCAGGCCGTGTGCACCGAGGACGCGGCGGCCGCGACGGGCGAGACCGGCTGGGGGCTGCTGGGCGTCACGCAGCGCAGCCCGCGCGTCGCGGAGCAGCTCGGCCCGCAGGACGGCCTGTACGGCGTGCTGACCACGGGGGCGGACGCGTCGAGCGTGCGGCTCGTCGGCTCGGTGCGCGAGGTCGCGTACCCGGGGCGCGACACGGCGCGCGTGCTGGACGCGCTCGCGGCGCCGACGACGCATGTCGTGACCCTCACCGTGACGGAGAAGGGCTACCGCCGCCGCGCCGACGGGGCGCTCGACACCACGGCGCCCGACGTCGCGGCCGACCTCGCCGCGGCGGCCGCCGAGCTGCGCACCGACGACGACGTGGCCGCGGGCACCCCCATCGGCACGCTCGTGCGCGGCCTCGTGCGGCGGCACCGCACGTCGGGCGCGCCGCTGACCGTCGTGTGCTGCGACAACCTCACCGAGAACGGCGGCGTGCTCGCGGGGCTCGTCGGGCAGGCGCTCGCGGCGGTGCCGGGGTCCGACGACGTCGCGGCGTGGGTCGCGTCGTCGGTGCGCTTCCCGTCGACCATGGTCGACCGGATCGTGCCGGCGACGACCGACGCGCACCGTGCCGAGGCCGCGGCGCTGCTGGGCCTGCACGACGAGGCGCTCGTGGTCGGCGAGCCGTTCTTCCAGTGGGTCGTCGAGGACGCGTTCGCCGCGCCCCGCCCCGCGTGGGAGCGCGCCGGTGCGACGTTCACGCACGACGTCGCCCCGTTCGAGCGCGCCAAGCTGCGCGTGCTCAACGCGTCGCACTCGACCCTGGCGTACCTCGGGGCGCTGCGCGGCCACGCGACGATCGCCGAGGCCGTGGCCGACCCGGAGCTCGCGGCGGTCGTCCGCGAGCTGCTCGACGAGGACGTGCTGCCCACCCTGGTGGCGCCCGAGGGCACCGACCTGCGGGCGTACCGCGACGAGGTGCTGCACCGGTTCGCGAACCCGCGCACGGGGCACACGACCGTGCAGGTCGCGATGGACGGGTCGCAGAAGCTGCCCGTCCGCCTGCTCGGCACCGTGGCCGACCGGCTGGCCGCCGGCGCGGTGCCGCACGCGGCCGCGCACGCGGTCGCCGGGTGGGTCGCGTACGTGCGCGCGGCCGCGGCCGGCGACCTCGTGGTCGGCGGCCGGGCGGTCGCGCTCGACGACCCGGTGGCGGACCGGCTGGCGGCCGCGGCGACGGGCCCGGACCCGGTCGAGGGGCTGCTCGCGCTGCGCGACGTGTTCCCGGCCGAGGTCGCCGGGTCGACCGCGTTCCGCGCCGCCGTCCGGTCGGCGCTGCGCGACCTGCAGCCGGCTCTGACGCGCTGACCCCGGGTGACCACTGGTCACCTCGGAGCCCGACACCACCCCTCCCGGGTGACCACTGGTCACTTCGGGGCCCGAAACGCCGTGACGCGGCGCTCGATCTGACCAGTGGTCGGTGCGGGTGTGCGGGGGTGCGGGGTGCGGGGGTGCGGTGCGGCACCGATGTGACCAGTGGGCGGCGGTGACGAGGTCGCGCTCATGGCGGGGCGTCACGCGCGTCATGGGGCCCCCGCCCGTGACCTGCGCGAACACCCGTCCGGGTGAGACGTGACGCGACCCACAGCCGTCTCACAGGGATTCACCCGGACGCGTGCCCAATTCGGTATCCACCGGACGAACGTCCTGGTTGGATCGCTGGACGTGACCTCTCGTACCTTCCGCTCCGCCCTCGCCCCGCTCGCCGTCGTCGCGCTCGCCGTGACCCTGACGGGCTGCGGCTCCATCCTCGACGCCGTCACGGGCGACTCCGCCCCGGAGGCGCAGCGCGACCAGCCCGGCGGCGAGATCACCGCGTCCGCCGAGGCCGACGTGTTCTCGCTCCAGGTCGGCGACTGCCTCAACTACCTCGACTCGTCGGACGCGACCGAGTTCTCGTCGCTGCCCGCGACGCCGTGCTCCGAGCAGCACGACGCGGAGATCTACGCCGAGACGAAGCTCACCGACGAGCAGTACGAGGCCGGTGACGAGTTCTACACGCAGTACTGCGAGGGCGAGTTCGCCGGCTTCGTCGGCACCGAGTACCTCGACTCCGCGCTGGACTACACGCTGCTGTACCCGACCTCGGAGAGCTGGGCGGCCGGCGACGACGTCCTGCAGTGCATCGTCGTGCACCTCGACGGCGGCCTCACCGGCACCATGCGCGACTCGGGCCTCTGACCCCTGCCGCACCCACGACGGCCCCCGCCCGGAGCACCGGGCGGGGGTCGTCGTCGTCCCGCGTGGTCCCGCCCCGGGGGACGGGACCACGCGTCGCCGCTCAGCCGAGCGGCCCGTACAGCGCGGGCGTCGTGCGCGCCCGCGTCGTCTGCTCGAAGTCGTACGCGAGGCCCAGCAGCGTGCCCTCGTCGAACGCGCGACCCACGAGCTCGAGGTTGACCCCGGCGCCCGGGACGGTCGCGTCCTCCGCCGTGGCCTGCCCCATCGGCACCGTCACGGCCGGCAGGCCCGTGTTGGGGCTCAGCCGCATGTTGGTGCCCTGCGTGCCGTAGGGCACGCCACCGGGGTAGGCGATCGCGTCGAGGTCGAGGTCGTCCATGAGCTGCGTGACGTACGCGCGGCCGGTGGCGAGCGCGACCGTGTGGCTGCCCGTGGGGCCCGCCCACGCGTCGTACTGCGCGTCGGTGACCGCGGCCCGCTGCTCGTACACGCCGCGGCGCGACGTCACGAAGTGGTCGGTCGCGAGGATGTCCTCGATGGTGCGGGCCTGCACCTGCGGCGCGAGGTGCCGCTCGACGTACGCGGCGAGGTCGCGGCGGAACTCGTTGGTGCTGCCGCTCGGCTCGTTGAGGACCGCAGAGAGCTCGGGCGACGAGGGGATCTCGACCAGGGTCGCGCCCCGCGCCTCGAGCGCCGCACGGGCCTGCGCCCACAGCCGCACGGTCGTGCGGTTGGTCCCGACCATCGACGCGACGTAGCCGATGCGCGTGCCGTCGAGCGCCTCGGGGTCGAGCGCCGCCGTGTACGACTCGGGCACGTGGCCCGTCTGCGCGGCCGTCGCCGGGTCGGCCTCGTCGACGCCGACGACCGCGTCGAGCGCGACCGCCGCGTCGAGCACCGAGCGCGTCATGGGGCCGCCCGTGTCCTGGCTCAGCGCGAGCGGGATGATCCCGTCGCGGCTCGCCAGGCCGACGGTCGGCCGGACCCCCACGAGCTGGTTGTACGACGACGGCACGCGGATCGAGCCGCCCGTGTCGGTGCCGAACCCGATGCCCGCGAGGTTCGCGGCGATCGCCGCGCCCGTGCCGCCCGACGAGCCACCCGCGCTGCGCGAGGTCGCGTACGGGCTGGCGACGCGCACGGTCGACCCGACGGGCTGCCCGGTCGAGAACTCGGACACGAACCCGTACGCGAACTCGTCGAGGCTCGCCTTCGCGAGGATCACGGCGCCCGCGTCCCGCAGGCCGGCGACCATCGTCGCGTCGGTCGCGGTCTGGTTGTCCGTCCAGCAGCCGCAGCCGCCGGTGGTGGGCATGTCGAGCGTGTCGTAGTTGTCCTTGACGGCGACCGGGACGCCGAGCAGCGCGCTCGTCATGCCGTGGGCGGCCCGCTCGGCGTCGGCGGCGGCGGCCGCCGCGAGCGCGACGTCGCTCACCGCGATGACCGAGCTCAGGGGGCGCCCGCCGGTACCCGTGTCGACGAGGGTCCGGTCGTAGGCCGCGATCCGGTCGAGGTACGCCTGCGTGAGCGCCACGGACGTCGTGACGCCCGCGTTCATGGCCGCCTGCATGTCGAGCACGCTCGCCTCGACGAGCTCGAACGGGCCGTCGTCGTAGACCATGCGCTGCGCGACGGCGGCGAGGTCGGCGACCGTGAGCGTCCCGTCGCCGTCGACGTCGGCCACGGCGACGTCCGCCCAGCCGGGCGACGCGGGGGTCGCGCCGAGGTGCGCGGCGACGACGTCGAGGTCGGCGGCGGTGACCTGCCGGTCGCCCGTGACGTCGAGCTCGGTGAGGTACGGCGTGAGGAACGCCGCGCCCGCCTGCCCCGCGGACGGGACGGGCTCGGCGACCGCGGGGGTCGCGAGGGCGGCGGCGAGCACGAGGCCCCCCGCCACGGTGACGGCCGCGACGCCGCGGCGCTGGTGCTGTCGGTGCACGGGTCGGCTCCTGCGGGTCGGGGAGGTGGGGGTCTGCAGGTCCGGGCGTGCGGACGAGGTCGGGTGGGTCGGTCGGGTCATCGGGACGCCACCGCCCGCCGGCGGACGAGCACGGCACCGAGGCCGAGCGCGGCGAGCGCGACCACGAGGACACCCGCGACCTGCGCACCGGTCGCGCTCAGCGCGCCCGCGCCGGTGCCGGTGCCGGTGCCGGTGCCCGTGCCTGCGGCCGCGCCGGCGGGGGTCGTCGCCGAGGGGGACGGCGCCGCGGCGCCGCCGTCGGAGGGCGACGGCGCGGGTGCGGTCGGGGCGGGCGGGGTCGGCGTCGGCGTCGGGGCGGGCGTCACGACGACGTCGAGCGACGCGACGTCCGCCCGGGTGTCGGTGGCGGCGTCCGAGCCGACGAGCGTCAGGTCGGCGAGCCGGACCGTCGCGGTGCCGCCGGCGAGGGCAGTGAGACGCACGGTCGTCGTGACGTCGCCCGTGAGCGACGGCGACGTGCCGAGACGCGTGTGCCGCACGGTGACGCTGCCCGGGGCCGTCGTGACGTCGTCGAAACCGCCGGCGGGGACGTCGGTGACCTGGTCGTACGCGAGCAGGGCGGGGTCGAACGCGAGCGTCGCCTCGTAGGCGTACACGTCGGCGGCCGCTCGCAGGTCGAGCCGCACGTCGACCGACGCGCCCGCGGGGACGGCGGCGGTCGGGCCGGTGAGGGCGACCTCGTCGACGGCGGGCGCGGCGGCGGCGGGGGCCGCGGCGACGAGGAGCAGGCCGAGGGCGGCGACGGTCGCGTGCAGCGCACGGCGTCGCGCCCTCGTGCGGGGTGAGCGGTCGCGCATGGGCGGGTCCTTCCGGGGACGGACGGCCGACGCCGGAGATCCGGCGTGACCGAGGCGGCGCCCCCTGCGCCCGGGAAGGCTCGCAGCCGGACGTGTCGCGGGCGTTGCGTGCGCGTTGCCGCCGTCGCACCGCCGCGCGCGCGGCATCACACGCGCGTGACGTGGTCGGACATCCCGGACGAGGTCGGCACCGGGGCGGGCCGCGCCGTGCGGGGAGCCGTGCGCGCGACCCGACGGCTAGCGCTTTCCAAGGCGCGGGCGCCCCGTGCGAGGATCGACGCGTGACCCGGGACCCGCGTCGATGACCGCCGTGCTCACCGCGCTGGGCACCATGGCGGCCGTGGTCGCGCTCGGCTGGGCGCTCGGGCGGTGGCACGTGCTCGGCGAGCGCGCGGCGCCCGTGCTCGCGCGCGTCGTGTTCGCGGTCGCGACGCCCGCGCTGCTGCTGTCGACCGTCGCGCACGCCGACCTGCACCTGCTGGTGTCCCGCACGGCGGCCGCCACGTGGGCGAGCACGGCCCTCCTCGCGGCGACGGCCGCGCTGGTCCTGCGCGTGGTCTGGCGGCGCCCGGCCGCCGACGTCACGGTCGGCACGCTCGCGTCGTCCTACGTCAACGCCGGCAACATCGGGCTGCCGCTCGCCGTGTACCTGCTCGACGACCCGGTCGCGGTCGTCCCGACGCTGCTGTTCCAGCTGCTCGTGCTGGCACCCGTCGCGTTCACGGTGCTCGACGCGCACGCGGCGCGCGCACGGTCCGGTCAGGACGACGCGGCGCGGGACGGCGCCGTCGACGCACCCGACCGCGGGACGACGGGCACCGGGGCCGTCCCGGCCGATCCGGTGCCCGCGCGGCTCCGCGTCGCCGCCGTCGCGCGTCGCACGCTGACCAACCCGATCATCCTCGCGACGCTCGCCGGCCTCGCACTCGCGGCCCTGCCGTGGTCGGCGCCCGAGGTGCTGTACGAGCCGTTCCGGCTGGTCGGCGCCGCGGCGGCGCCGCTCGCGCTCGTGACGTTCGGCCTGTCGCTCGCGGCCCCGCGCGGCACGGGGGCCGCGCGCCCCGGCGCGACCTCGCGCTCGCCGTCGCGCTGCGGGCGGCGGTGCACCCGCTCGTGGCGTGGGGAGTCGGCACCGCGCTGGGGCTGCCGGCGCCCGCGCTGCTCGCGGTCGTCGCGATGGCGGCGCTGCCGACCGCGCAGAACGTGCTGGTGTACGCGATGCGCTACCGCCACGGCGAGGCGCTCGCGCGCGACGCCGGGCTCGTCTCGACGGTGCTGTGCGTGCCGGTGCTGCTGGTGGTGGCCGCGACGCTCGGCTGAGCCGGGTGACGGCGCCACGGACGCCCCGGTGATCCACGATCCGGGCGGCGGCCACCGCGAGACCGGGCTCGGTCCGCCGGGCCAGCCCTGCACCGGTCGCGAGCCCGGGCTCGCCCGCCGGCCGTCCCACGGACCGGACGGTGACCGGTCAGTCGCGACGCCGCGGACGCGCGCGCACGTGCATGCGCTCGCCCTGCGGCCCGTACACCGCGAGCACCTCGGTGGCGCCGTCGGACACGTTGCCGAGCCAGTGCGGCACGCGTGTGTCGAACTCGGCGGCCTCGCCCGCGGCCAGGTCGAGCTCGCGCCCGGCGAGCACGAGCCGCAGCGAGCCGGAGAGCACGTACAGCCACTCGTAGCCGTCGTGCACGCGGGGCTCGCGGTCGGCGTCGGCGTGCACGCGCGGCGGGTAGACCATCCGGAACGCGCGGGGGCCCTCGGTGCGGCGGCTCAGCGGCACGTACGTCACGCCGTGGCGGACCGTGGGGTGCGCGGGCACCCGCGGGTCGTCGCCCGCGGGGACGTCGACGAGCTCGTCGATCGTCACGTCGTGGAAGCGCGCGAGCGGCAGCAGCAGCTCGAGCGTGGGGCGCCGCAGGCCCGACTCGAGGCGCGACAGCGTGCTGACGGAGACGCCGGTGACGCCCGCGACGTCGGCGAGCGTCGCGCCGCGCTGCTCACGGAGCGCGCGCAGCCGGGGGCCGACGGTGTCGAGCACGGCGTCGAGGTCGTCCACGGCTCCATTTGCCATGATGGCAACGGCTCTTGTCAAGACGGCACGACGCCGCGCAGGCTCGTGCCATGCCTGACGCACCCCTGACCCCGGTCGACGTCCTCGTGCTCGGCGGCGGCGCCGCGGGCCTGTCCGCCGCGCTGAGCCTCGGTCGCTCGCGCCGCACCGTGCGCGTCCTCGACGCCGGCGAGCCGCGCAACGCGACCTCGCCGCACGCCCACAACCTGCTCACGCACGACGGCACGCCGCCGTCCGCGCTGCTCGCCGCGGGCCGCGACGAGGTCGCCCGCTACGGCGTCGAGGTCGTCACGGCGCGGGCGGTCGCGGCGCAGGCGGTCGACGTCCCGAGCGACGCGGGGAGGGACGGTGCAGGGTCGGACGGTGCCGGGTGGGCGGGCGCCGGGTCGAGCGGTGCCACGCACGAGCCCACGTTCGCGGTCCGCACCGCCGACGGCCGCACCCACCACGCGCGCCGGCTCGTCGTGGCGACGGGGATGCGCGACGTCCTGCCCGACGTCCCGGGCCTGCGCGAGCGCTGGGGGCGCGACGTGCTGCACTGCCCCTACTGCCACGGCTGGGAGGTCCGCGACCGGCGCCTCGCGGTGCTCGCGACCGGCCCGCGCGCCGTGCACGCGGCGCTGCTGGTCCGCCAGCTCAGCGCCGACGTCACGCTGCTCACGCACGACGCGTTCGCGCCCGACGCCGAGCAGCGCGCCGACCTGGCCGCGCGCGGCGTGCGCGTCGTGCCCGGCCGCGTGACGGCCGTGCGGGTCGAGGAGGACGCGCTCACCGGGATCGTGCCGGCCGACGGCGACGTCGTGCCGTGCGACGCGGTGTTCGTCGGGACGCGCGCGGTGCTCGACGACGCCGTGGTCGACGGCCTCGGCCTGCAGACCACCGCGCTGGACTTCCTGGGCGAGGACGTCGGTCGCGCCGTGGCGGTGGACGCGACCGGCGCGACGTCCGTGCCGGGCGTCTGGGCCGCGGGCAACGTCACCGGCCCGCAGCACGCGCTCGCGGCAAGCATCGCGGCGGGCTCGCTCGCGGGCGCGCACGTCAACGCGTCGCTCGTGACCGCCGACGTCGCCGCCGCCCGCGCTGCCCGCGTCACGACCCGCCCCTGACCCCGGACCGCACCACCGGCGCCGCCCCCACGTCGCGAGAGCGCGATCCAGCCCACCCCGGGAGCACGACACCCCCGCGAGAGCGCGATCCAGCCCACCCCACCGACGGACCAGCTCCACGACCGAGGAGAGACCATGCACCACGACCAGCGCCACGACGACCTCGACGACCCCGCGGTGACGCTCGACCCCGCGTGGTGGGAGGAGCGGTACCGCACGCGCGGCACGCTGTGGAGCGGGCGGGTCAACGCGTCGCTCGCGCAGGTCGCGTGCGACCTGACCCCCGGCACCGCGCTCGACGCGGGTGCGGGCGAGGGCGGTGACGCGGTGTGGCTCGCGGCGCGCGGCTGGCGCGTGACCGCCGTCGACGCGTCCCGCACGGCGCTCGACCGCGGCGCGGCCGAGGCCGCCCGGCGCGGGCTCGACGTCACGTGGGTCGAGGCGGACCTGCGCACGTGGACGCCGCCGACGACGTACGACCTCGTGACGTCGCACTACCTGCACGCCGAGGGCGGTCGGGGCTGGGGGTGGCTGGCCGACGCGGTCGCGCCGCGCGGCACGCTCCTCGTCGTCGGGCACGACCTGTCGGACGTCGACGGGCCCGTGCCGCGCCCGCACCTCGCGCGCCTCGGGCACACGGCCGAGCAGGTGGCGGCCGACCTCGACCCGGCGCAGTGGGACTCGATCGAGCCGCAGGTGCTCGAGCGGACGATCGAGCACGACGGGGTCGAGGTGGCCGTGCGGGACGCGGTGCTGGTCGCCCGGCGGCGCTGAGCACCGCACGGACCGGCTCCCGTCGGCACCGACCGGCGTCGACCCGCCCTCGCCCGGCCCGCGACCGGTCCCGCCCGGCGCGACCGGTCCGCCCGGGTCCGACGGCCCCTCACCGAGCCGCCCGTACCGCGAGACGCACGGTCGACGAGACCGGGCTGACGTCACCCTCACGGCGGATGAGCGATGTCAGCCCGGTCTCGTCACGGCCACGTCCCACGGACCGGGACGGCGGCGGGTCGTCTCTGGCGACGGTCGCCCGACGGACCTCGTCGACCGGCGGTCCCGTCAGACGTCGACCGGCCCGAGCACGGGCTCCGCGACGCACCGCACGACCGCGTCGACCGCGCCGCCGAGCTCGAGGACCACGACCTCGTTGCGCTCGCGCACCAGCGGGCCCGGCACGTAGAGCGTGCGCGTCGGCATGGCCGACCAGTAGCGCCCGAGCAGCGTGCCGTTGACCCACACCAGACCCTTGCCCCACCCGTCGGTCGACCAGAAGTGGTCGACCCCGGGCTCGGCGTCGAACGCTCCCGCGAGCAGCGCGGGGCCCGCGACAGGCTCGTCGGCGGGCACGGGCGCGAGCCGGTCGGTCGCGGCCGCGGGCAGCGGGTCCACGAGCAGCGCGGACGTCGTCCACGCGGTGAGCTCGCGCACCGCGGTGCGCACGGGGCCGACGAGCCCCTTGGGCTCGCCGATGCGCGGGCCGTAGTTGACGCGCCCCTGGTCCTCGACGAGCACCGTGAGCTCGCCCGCACGTGCCGGCAGCGGCAGCACGTGCTCGTGCGCGGTGCGGGACAGCACGCCGACCGGCTCGCCGTCGAGCAGCACGACGGCGCGGTCGCGCACCTCGCCGACCACGAGCACGCGGTCGTCGGCGCGCACGCGCGTGCGGTACACGACGAACCCGTTCCAGTGGCCGGCCTCGTCGGCCGTCGGCACGTGGTCCCACGCGCGCGGCACGCCCGCCACGACGTCGAGGAGCGCGGCCAGCGGCGCGCGGTGCGTCAGGGCGACCGCCCGCACCGGCGCGGGCGGGAGGGTGTCCGGCAGCTCGTCGGGCACGGGCACGTGCCGCGCGAGCACGGCGCGCATCGCGTGGTACTTGGCCGTCGCCGCGCCGTGCTCGGCGATCGGGGCGTCGTAGTCGTACGACGTCGTGATGGGCAGGTAGGTGCCCTTGTGGTTGGCGCCGTTCGTCAGCCCCAGGTTCGTGCCGCCGTGCACCATGTAGAGGTTGACCGACGCGCCCGCGGCGAGCAGGTCGTCGAGGTCCTGCGCGTTCGCCTCGGCGGGCGCGACGTGGTGCGGCAGACCCCACGAGTCGAACCAGCCGTTCCAGAACTCCATGCACATGAGCGGGCCCGTCGGCTGGTGCCGCCGCAGGATCGCGAGCCGCTCGGCCGCGCGCGACCCGAACGTCGCGGTGCGCAGCAGCCCGGGCAGCCCGCCGCGCTCGAGCATCGCGTCGTCGGCCTGGTCGCACGTGAACAGCGGCACCGTGATGCCGCCCGCGCGCGTGAGGTCGACGAGCGCCTGCAGGTAGCCCTTGTCGTCGCCGTACGCGCCGTACTCGTTCTCGACCTGCACCGCGACCACGGGCCCGCCGCGGTCCACCTGGCGCGCCGCGACCACGGGCAGGACCGCGTCGAGGTACTCGCCGATCGCCGCCATGAACCCGGGCTCGTGGCGCCGCACGCCGATGCTCGGGTCGGCCAGCAGCCACGCGGGCAGGCCGCCGTTGTCCCACTCGGCGCAGATGTACGGGCCGGGGCGCACGATCGCGTGCATGCCCTCGGCGGCCACGAGGTCGAGGAACCGGCCCAGGTCGCGCGGGCCCGTGAGGTCGAACTCGCCGCGGCGCGGCGCGTGGAAGTTCCACGCGACGTAGGTCTCGATCGTGTTGAGCCCCAGCAGGCGCGCCGAGCGGATGCGGTCGGCCCACAGGTCGGGGTGCACGCGGAAGTAGTGCAGCGCCCCGGACACGACGCGGTGCGGGCGCCCGTCGAGCAGGAAGTCGCGCTCGCCGATCTCGAACGTGCTCACGCGCCCGCCCCCGCGTCCAGCACGTGCGCGTCGTGCGCGTCGAGGTCCACGCGCCGCCCGGCGACGTCGAGCGACACGGGCGCGGCGGTGTGGTTGACGACGACGAGGCGGTCGCCGCGGCGCACGGCCTCGACCCCGGCCACGGGCGCGGCGAGCAGCGCGAGCACGCCGGCCTCGCGCAGCCACCGGTCCGCGAGCGCGTCGAGCACGTCCCCGGCCGGCTGCGTCGCGACGTACCAGGCGGCGCCGTCGCCGTGCGCGCGGCGCGTGACGGCCGCTCCCCCGGCGGCGTGCCCGTCGGCGAACGTCGCGACGACCTGCGCGTCGTCGACCACCAGGACGTCCTGCCAGAGCGCCGCGTCGCCCGCGACCTCGCCCGCGAGGCGCAGCCCCGGGCCGGGCGTGCCGTCGGGCCCGGCCGTCGGCGCGACCTCCTCGACGCGCACGCCGAGCGTCGCGCGCAGCGGCCCGAGGTACCCGCCGAGGTACACGTGCAGGTCCTGGTCGACCAGCGCGGTCGCGTAGGTGACGACCAGGTGCCCGCCGCCGCGCACGTACGCGTCGTAGGCCTCGAGGTGCTCGCGGCGTGCCGCGTGCAGCAGCGGCACGACGACCAGGTCGTACCCGGTGACGTCGGCGCCCGCGGCGACGACGTCGACGGTCACGCCGCGCCGCAGGAACGGCGCGTACCAGTCGAGGAACCGGTCGACGTAGTCGAGCCGCGCGGGCGTCGCGGGCTGGTCGAGCGCCCACCACGCGTCCCAGTCGAGGACGATCGCGACGCGCGCGTCGACGCCCTGCCCCACGAGGTCGGACAGGCCCGCGAGCTCCTCGCCGAGCGCGACGACGTCGCGGAACAGCCGCGTGTCCTCGCCCGCGTGCGGCAGCATCGCCGAGTGGAACCGCTCGGCCCCGGCCGCGGACTGCCGCCACTGGAAGTGCAGGACCCCGTCGGCGCCGCGCGCGACGGCCTGCAGCGAGTGCGCGCGGTGCTGCCCGCGCGGGCGGGGCGCGTTGCGCTCGCGCCAGTTGACGGCGCTCGTCGCCTGCTCCATGAGCAGCCACGGCCGCCCCTGGCCCAGGCCGCGCATGAGGTCGCGCTGCGCGGCGAGCCGCACGTGCGCGGCCGGGTCGGCCGGGTCCGGGTAGGAGTCGTCGCTGACGACGTCGACGTGCCGCGCCCACGCCCAGTAGTCGGTGTGCGGGAAGAAGCCCATGAAGTTGGTCGTGATCGGCACGTCCGGGCTGTGGCGGCGGATCACCTCGACCTCGGCGCGGTGCAGCGCGAGCATCGCGTCGGAGCTGAAGCGCCGGAAGTCCAGGAGCTGGCCCGGGTTGCGGAACGACGGCGCCGCCGACGGCACGCCCACCTGGTCGAACGCCGTGTAGCGCTGCGACCAGAAGTCGGTGCCCCACGCGCGGTTGAGCTCGTCGACCGTGCCGTAGCGGTCCTGCAGCCACGCCCGGAACGCGGTGACCGTGTGCGCGTCGTACGACAGCGCCGCGTGGCAGCCGTACTCGTTGTTGACGTGCCACATCTCGAGCGCCGGGTGGTCGGCGTACCGCCGCACCACCTGCTCGACGAGCGCGAGCGCGTGCCGCCGGTAGTCCGGCGACGACGGCGAGTAGTGCTGCCGCGACCCGAAGGCGAGCCGCACGCCGTCCTCGGTGACCGGCAGCGAGTCCGGGTACCGCTGCGCGAACCACGCGGGCGGCGACGCGGTCGCCGTCGCGAGGTCGACGCGCACGCCCCCGGCGTGCAGGCGGTCGAGCACGTCGTCGAGCCACGCGAAGTCGTACTCGCCCGGGCGGGGCTCGAGGCGCGACCACGAGAACACCCCGACCGTCGCGGTCGTCACGTGCGCGCGGCGCATCAGCCGCACGTCCTCGTCCCACACCTCCTGCGGCCACTGCTCGGGGTTGTAGTCGCCGCCGTAGCGGATGCGGGGCTGTGCGGGCACGGGTGCGTCCTTCCGGGCGGTGCGGTGGTGCTCGGGTGGTGCGGGCGGGGCGCGCGAGGGCGTGGGGCGGGTGCGCCCGGCCGGCCGAGGGGGTGCCGGCCGGGCGCACCCGGCGGGTCAGCCCTCCTCGACCGTGTAGCCCTGCTCCTGGCCGTACGTGACGTTCTGCTCCTGCCACGCCTTGAGGCCGTCGTTGATGTCGGCGCGGTTGAGGTACGACTGGCCGACCGTGTCGGAGTAGATGCTGTTGGCGTAGGCCTGCCACGGCAGGTACTGCCAGCCCTTGCCGACCGAGTTCGCGGCGTCGACCAGCACCTTGTTGATCTGCTGCCCGCCGAAGTACTCCGACTCCTGGTTGAGGAAGTCGTCGGACTCGAGGTCCGCGACCGTGGCGGGGAAGCCGCCGGACTCCAGGAAGACGTCGATCGAGTCCTGCGACGAGTTCAGCCAGCGCAGGAACCCGGCCGCGAGCGCCTTGTTCTTCGACTGCTCGATCACGACCTGCGCCGAGCCGCCGTTCTCCGCCGTGACGGCCTCACCGCCGTCGTACGTCGGCATGGGCGCGACGGCCCAGTCGCCCGACCCGCCCGCCGCGCCGGACTCCAGCACGCCCGGCATCCAGGCGCCGATGGGCAGCGACGCGATCGAGCCGTCGGCCAGCGCGGCGAACCACTCGTCGCTCCAGCCGGAGATCTCCGAGACGAGCTCCTCCTGCACGAGCGTGTTCCACGTGTCGGCCCAGCGCTGCGCGCCCTCGTCCTGCAGGTCGATCGTCACCGTCTCGCCGTCGACCTGGAACGGCCGGCCGCCGGCCTGCCAGATCATCGACGTGCCGAAGCCCGCGTCGCCGCCCGCGTCGTTGGTGATGTACTTCGTCGGGTCCGCGGCGTGCAGCTTGCGGCCCGCCTCGACGTACTCGTCCCACGTCGTCGGGACCGTGATGCCGTTCTCGTCGAAGACGCGCTTGTTGTAGAACAGCGCCATCGGGCCGGAGTCCTGCGGCAGGCCCCAGATGCCGTCCTGGATGGTCACCGAGCCCCACGTCGAGGCTGTGTACTTGTCCTCCAGGTCCGCGAACCCGTACTCGGTGAGGTCGACGAGGCTGCCGGGCAGCACGAACTGCGGCAGCGACTGGTACTCGAGCTGCGCGACGTCGGGCGCGCCGCTGCCGGCGGTGATCGCGTTCTGCAGGCGCAGGTTGTGGTCGGCGGCCGCCGCGGTGTCGACGAGCTTGACCTTGACGTTCGGGTACGCGTCCTCGAACGCGGCGACCTGCGCCTCGGCGGACGGCGTCCACGTCCAGTACGTGATCTCGCCACCCTTCTCGAGAGCCGCGTCGACCGCGTCGGCCGAGGCGTCGCCGCCCCCGCCGCCCCCGCTGCCGCCGTCGTCGCCGCCCGAGCAGGCCGTCAGACCGAGCGTCGCGACGAGCGCGACCGCGGCGAGCACCGCGCGAGGCCGCCGGTGGGTCCGTGCATCCATGGGGTGTCCTTCCACTTCATCGTGTGGGCCCGACGGGCCGGGGGGGTGGGGTGCCCGGGCGCACTCCCGCGCCCGGGACGCTCGTCACGCCTTGACGCTCCCGGCGGTGAGGCCGGACTGCCAGTAGCGCTGCAGGAGGAGGAAGGCGACGACGATCGGCAGGATCGTCAGCACCGACCCGGTGATGACCAGGTGGAAGATCGGCGTCGAGCCGACCCCGACCGCCTGCGCGTTCCAGTTCTGCAGACCGATGGTCAGCGGGAACAGCGCGGGGTCGTTGAGCATGATCAGCGGCAGGAAGTAGTTGTTCCACGTCGCGACGACCGCGAACAGCAGCACGGTGACGATGCCCGGCACCATCATGCGCAGCGCGATCGTGAGGAACGTGCGCAGCTCGCTCGCGCCGTCGACGCGGGCCGCCTCGAGCACCTCGGTGGGCACGGAGTCCTGCGCGAAGATCCACACGAGGTACAGCCCGAACGGCGAGATGAGCGACGGGATGATGATCGCCCAGATGGTGTTGGTCAGGCCCAGCTCGGAGAACATGAGGAACGTCGGGACCGCGAGCGCGGTGCCGGGGATCGCGATGGACCCGAGCACGACCGCGAACACCGCGCGCTTGCCGGGGAAGTCGAACTTGGCCAGGCCGTAGCCGGCGAAGGTCGCGAGGACCGTCGCTCCCCCGGCGCCCACCACGACGTACAGCAGCGTGTTGGCGAACCAGCGCACGAAGATGCCGTCGTTGTAGGTCAGCACCTGCCGGACGTTGTCGACCAGCGCGAAGTCGTCGGCGAACCACAGCCCGAACGAGTCGAGCAGGCCGGGCTGCGTCTTGGTCGCGTTGATGACGAGCCACGCGAGCGGCACGAGCGAGTAGACGAGGAACAGCGTCATCGCGATCGTCAGGCCCGGCGAGCGGCGCACGGGACGGTCGGCGCGGGTGTCGAGCCGCGGGGCCGCGGCGCGGCGCAGACGCGGGGTCGTGGCGGCGGTCATCGCGTGGCCTCCCGCTGCCCGCGCAGCTGCACGACGTAGGCGATCACGCCCGTGATCACGCCCATGACGATCGCGACGGTCGCGGCGTAGGTGACCTGCTGCCCGACGAACGACAGGTTGTAGGCGTACATGTTGGGCGTGTAGAAGGTCGAGATCACGTTCGGGACGATCGTGCGCAGGATGTTCGGCTCGTTGAAGAGCTGCATCGAGCCGATGATCGAGAAGATCGTGGCGATGACGATCGCGCCCCGCAGGGCGGGGATCTTGATGGCCCGGACGATGCGCAGGGGGCCCGCGCCGTCGATCGCGGCGGCCTCGTACAGCTCGCTCGGGATCGTCTTGAGCGACGAGTAGAAGATCAGCATGTTGTAGCCCACGAACTGCCAGGTCACGATGTTGCCGATCGCGACGAGGATCCACTGCGGCGTGAGCGGTGCGAGCACCTGGCTGCCGAGCAGGTCGTTGATGTTGCCGGCGAGGCCGAAGCGGTCGCCGTACATGAAGCCCCACATGAGGACGGCGACGACGCCGGGCACGGCGTACGGCAGGAAGATCGCGATGCGGAAGAAGCCGGTGCCGTACAGCCGTGCGCTGTCGATCGCGAGGGCCGCGACGAGCGCGAGCGCGAGCATGACCGGCACCTGGACGGCGAGGAACAGCCCGACGCGTCCGGCGCCCTCCCAGAACTTCGCGTCGCCGAAGACCTGGACGTAGTTCTCGACGCCCACGAAGGAGCGCCCGCCCACGAGCCGGTCGCGGAAGAAGCTGAGGTAGAGCGCGTAGAGGACCGGCGTGACGAACACGAACGCGAACACCGCGAGGAACGGCGCGGTGAAGAACAGGCCCGTGAACGAGCGCTGGGTCCGGCGGCGCGGGGCTGTCTCCGCGAGCGCCGGGGGCGGTGCTGCCGCCACGGACATCGTCGTCTCCCTTCGGCTGCCGACTCCTGTGTCGGCCACCCGTCGACGGTGTTAACGTCGACATCGGATGTGTTGACGTTAACATGGCCTCATCGAGCCGCGTCAACCGACGTGATCGAACCGTGATCGGACCGCGATCCGGACCCCCGGCACAGCTGCCGACCGGCGTCGCGGTACGGTCCCCCACGACGCCAGCAGCGACCGGAGACCCCCACGATGACGACCGAGCCACCCGCCGCGGACGGCCGGGGCGTGTCCCTCATCGACGTCGCACGCCTCGCAGGCGTGTCGACCCAGACGGTGTCCCGCGTGACCAACGGCAGCCCGAAGGTCGCCCCCCGCACGCGCGACGCCGTGCTCGCCGCGATGGACAGCCTGGGGTACCGCCCCAACAGCGCCGCCCGCGCGCTGCGCCGCGGGTCGTTCCGCACCATCGGCGTCATCGTCTACGACCTCGCGTCGTACGGGAACACGCGGTCGATCGACGCGCTCGCCGAGGCCGCCGCGCACCGCGGCTACTCGATCGTCCTCAACCCCGTGCGCTCGACCAGCGAGTCCGACATCAGCACGGCCTTCACGCACCTCGACGAGAAGTCGGTCGACGGCATCCTCGTCATCCGCGACGAGCACATCCACCTCGAGAACTCGACGCAGATCCCGTCCGCGACGCCCGTCGTCATCCTCGACTCCGCCGCGCCGGGCGACCGGCCCGCGGTCGACGCCGACCAGCGCGGCGGCGCGCGCCAGGCCGTCGAGCACCTGCTCGACCTCGGCCACCCCACCGTCCACATGGTCGGCGGCCCGACCACGTCGCACTCCGCGGCCGAGCGCGAGGCCGAGTGGGAGCGGCTGCTGCGCGCCGCGGGCCGCGACGTGCCGCCCGTCGTGCGCGGCGACTGGAGCGCGGCGTCCGGGTACGAGGCCGGTCGCACGCTCGCGGCCGCCCCCGCCGTCAGCGCGGTGTTCAGCGCCAACGACCAGATGGCCGTCGGGCTGCTGCGCGCGCTGCACGAGGCCGGACGACGCGTGCCCGACGACGTGTCGGTCGTCGGGTTCGACGACATCGACGAGTCCGGGTGGCTGTGGCCCCCGCTCACGACCGTCCGCCAGCGGTTCGACGAATCCGGCCGCGTGGCCGTGCTCAAGCTGTTCGAGGCCATCGAGTCCGGGCGCCGCGAGGGCAGCTTCGAGTCCGTGCCCACCGAGCTCGTGGTGCGCGGCAGCACCGGCCCGTACCGGCCGCGCGGCTGACGCGGGCCGCCCGCGACCCGCGCCGGACCCGCGCGCGGATCATGGGATCTCCCGGCGCGGCCCGTACGTTGGGACCAGCAGGGCGACCCGGCCGGGCGCCGACGACGAGACGAGACGAGCAGCACGCATGAGCAGCACCCGCGCAGTCCTCGAGGCCACCGACGTCCGGGCCGGCTACGGCGGGCCGCCCGTCCTCGCGGGCGTCGACCTCACGCTGCGCCCCGGTGACGCGGTCGGGCTGCTGGGCCGCTCGGGCGTCGGCAAGTCCACGCTCGTCGAGATCCTCGGCGGCGGCATGCGCCCCGCGCAGGGCCAGGTGACGCTCGACGGCATCCCGGTCGGCAAGACCCCGATGCGCCGCCGCAAGGAGGTCAAGGCGCGCCTGCGCACCGTGCACCAGAACGGGCTCGCGGGCATCGACGTGCAGCGCACGGTCGAGCAGACCGTCCAGGACGCGTTCACCGAGGCCCGCAAGGCCGGCCGCACCACGAGCAACGACGTCGAGGCCGCGCTGGCCGTCGTCGGCATGCCCATCCGGTTCGTCACGCGCCGTGTCGGCACGCTCTCGGGCGGCGAGCGGCAGCGCGTCGCGATCGCCCGCGCGCTGGCCGCGCGCCCCGACCTGCTGCTGCTCGACGAGCCGCTGACCGCCGTCGACCCCGCGATGCGCGAGGAGATCGCGGGCGACATCCGCGCGCTCGTGCGTGCCGACGGCATCGGCCTGCTCGTCGCGTCGCACGACGTGCGCCTGCTCGACCGCCTGACGTCGCACGTGCTCGTGCTCGCCGAGGGCACGATCGTGGAGTCCGGACCGCTGCGCGACGTGCTGCGCGACCCGCAGCACCCCGAGACGCGCGCGCTCGCCGAGGCCGTGCCCGAGGCGTTCGGGGCGCGCCCGACCCGCTGACGGACGGCCACCCGCCCCGCTCACGCACCGTCACCGCCCGACCGCTGACGCACTCCGCCACCCACCGCCCGCGCCCGCGCCCGCGCACCCACCCCTCTCCGCGAGAGCACAATCGAGTCACGTCCACCGCCGCCGGCAGGGCGTCCCCACGCCCCGCACGCACGACTGGATCGCCCTCTCACGTGCAGAAGGATCATCCACGGCCACCACCCACCCCCTGCCGCGAGAGCGCGATCGAGTCACGTCCACCGCAGCCGGCCGGGCGGTCCACACCCCGCGCGCACGACTGGATCGCCCTCTCGCGAGCAGGGTCAGTGGCGCGTGGGGAGCGTGGCGCTCAGCGGGGCCGACGGGGTCGGAGCGCCGTGGGTGCGGGTCGAGCGCAGCTCGCGCTCGACCTCCAGGAGCAGCAGCCCCGGGTCGGCCCACCCCGCGACCGACGCGGTGACCGCGACGCGCACGTCGACGCCGAGGCCCGCGCACGCGCCGTGCAGCCGCTGCCGCAGCGACGCGCCGACCTCGCGCGCACGGTCCTCGTGGACCGCGGGCAGCAGCACGAGCGCCGCGAACGCGTCGCCGTCGAGACGAGCCACGACGCCGCCCTCGGGCACCACCGCGGTGACCCGGTCAGCCAGCGCCCGCAGCAGCGCGTCCCCGGCGGCGAGGCCGTGCGTCGCGTTGACGTCGTCCATGCGGACCACGTCGACCGCCGCGAGCAGGAGGCGGCGCTGCGTGCCGGGCAGCGCGTCGGACGCCCAGCGCGCGGTCGTCGCCACGAGGTGCGCGCGGCTCAGCGTGCCGGTGAGCGGGTCGCGGGCTGAGCGGTCGGCGACGGCCGCCGTGAGGGCCTGCACGAGGTCGGCCGTGCTCGCGGCGGACCACGACGGGCCGGGCACGAGCACGTCGTCGTGCCGGACCGCGGCGTCGCGGGCCATCGCGGCGCGCGCGGCGTCGACGACGCTCGTCGACGCGTCGAGCACGAGCGGCGTCCAGTCGGCGACCTCCCCCACGACGCGGCGCGCGAGCACCGCACGCCCGTAGCCCAGGCGCCCGGTCATGACCTCGGTGAAGCGGTGACGCGTCAGCAGCCCCACTCGACCCGCGCCGTCGCCGTCGCGCACGACGACGCCCTGGCACGCCGGTGCGCGGAACAGGATCTCGACGTCGGCAACCCGGTCGACCGCCCGCACGGCCCGCACCGGGACCGCGACCTGGCCGATGTGCCGGGGCACGACGCCAACGACCTGCGCGGTCGGTGCCGCGACCTCGGCGGCGGCCGTCATCGAAGGCCCCGCAGCACCTGCGCGCCGACGGCGGACGGCACGGACGGCACGCTGGGCGGACGGACGTGGTGGACGGGCGGGGCGGACGGGACGGTCACCGGGTCATCGTGATGCTCCCGCCGGTCGGACGCGGTCCGGGTCGTCCGGTCGTCCGGCAAGGTTCGACCGATCGTCACCGAGCGGTCGACGGCTCGTCACCGGCCGTCGCGGCGACGCCCCGGAGCGGACCCCGGTACGGGGCGTGATCGCCCGCTCCCGGCGGACGGGTGCGCTGCCGGCGTCTCACGCGAGCGGGGTGGACTGAATCGACCTCTCACGCCAGCAGGTGTGGACTGGATCGACGTCTCACGCAGGCGGGGTGGACTGGATCGACATCTCACGCCAGCAGGGGTGGACTGGATCGACGTCTCACGCCAGCAGGGGTGGACTGGATCGACCTCTCACGACAGAGGGGGTGGGGGCTGGGGCGCGGGGTCAGGGAGCGAGGCCCTGGGCGATCGCGCGCAGCGCGGCGACGTGCGCCGAGAAAGCGCGCCGGCCGGCAGGCGTCAGTCGGAGCCACGTGAGCAGGCGCGCGTCGGTCCGGACGGACGACGGCGCCTTGCGCACGGCCGCGTAGCCGGCGTCCACGAGGACCTTCACGTGCTTGGACAGCGTCGCGTCGGACACGTCGACCGCGTCGCGCACCACCGAGAACTCGACCTCCTCGGCCGCGGCGAGCAGCCCGCAGACCCGCAGCCGGACGGGCGCGTGGATGAGCTCGTCGAAGTGCACGTCGCCCTGCGTCTCAGCGGACACGGGCGACCTGCCGCCGGACCTGCGCGTCGATGCGGCGGCCGACGGCGAACGTCGCACCGCCGGCGGCGAGCGCGGGGATCGCGACCCACGGGGCGAGCCCGCCCGCGACGAGTCCGAACGAGACGCTGAGCAGCAGCAGCACGACCGCGAGGAGCAGCAGGACCCACCCCCAGGCGACGCCGCCGACCTTGGGCGGGCGCACGCGACGCCGGCGGTCGCGCACGGCGGCAAGCACGATCGGGCCCAACGCGAGCATCGCGAACAGTCCGGACCGGTCGCCGCCGAGGGCCGGGCCTGCGATGAACACCGCGACGAGGGCAGAGATCCCGGTCAGGTACCAGCCTGGCGACGTGACGCGAGCAGCGATGCTCGCGCGGTCGGCCTCGAGCGCCTCGAGCGCGGCGGACGCGTGGCGAGGGTCGGCGAGATCCGAATCGTTTTCCATGATGGAAAGACTATGCCTCACTTTCCATCATGGCAAGAGACCCGTCGCCGCACGCACGAAGGGCCGGGGCGGCACCCGCCGCCCCGGCCCCTCGACGACCCGCGGTCAGGCCGTGACCGTGAACCCCGCGCGCAGCAGGTCGCGGTCGCGCGACGACCGGCCCACCAGCAGCTCGAAGTCGCCCGGCTCCACGACCCGCGCCCCCTCGGCGTCGACGATCGTGCAGTCCGCGACCGGCAGCTCGACGTCGACCACGACCGACTCGCCCGGTGCGACGTCGACGTGGCGGTACGCCTTGAGCTCCTTGTCCGCCCACGTCAGCGACGTCACGAGGTCGCTCACGTACACCTGCACGACCTCGTGCGACGGGCGCGTGCCCGTGTTCGTCACCGTGACCCGGGCGCGCACCACGTCGTCCCGGCCCAGCACCGGCTCGGCGACCGTGAGGTCGGAGTACTCGACCGTCGAGTACGACAGCCCCTCGCCGAACGCGAACGCCGGGTCCTGCGTGAGGTCGGCGTACCGGTTGCCGTGCTGACCGCGCAGCTGGTTGTAGTACACCGGCTGCTGGCCGACGTGCCGCGGGAACGTCACCGGCAGGCGGCCGGCCGGGTCGATCGTGCCGAGCAGCAGCTCGGCGATCGCGCGCCCGCCGCGCATGCCGGGGTTCGCGGCCCACACGATCGCGTCGGCGGCCAGCGCCGAGTCCGGCAGCACGAGCGGCTTGGACGCGATGACGACGACGGTCATGGGCGTGCCGGTGGCCGCGAGCGCGTCGAGCAGCGCGACCTGCCCGCCCACGAGGTCGAGCGTCGCGGTCGAGCGCGTCTCCCCCATGAGGCCGATCGTGTCGCCGACGACGGCCACGACGTGGTCGGCCGCCTGCGCGGCGGCCACCGCCTCGGCGATCATCGCCGCGTCCGGCTCGGCCGCGTGCATGATCGGCATGCGCGGCTGGCCGTCGGGGTGGAACTCGCCCTCGGGGTCCGGGCCGAGCCAGCCGATCTCGGCGCCCTTGGCGTACGTGAGCTCCCACGTCTCGGGCAGCAGGCCCCGCAGGCCGTCGAGGACCGTCTCGGTCATCTCGCGCGGGTGACCCTCCTCGCGCATCCAGTCGACCTGCCCCGAGCGGCCGGCCCAGTCCCCGAGCTGCGCGTCGACGTCGTCGGCGTTGGGGCCGACCAGCGCGAGCCGCAGCGGCGCGGGCGCCGACCCGTCGGGCGCCGTCGCGCGGCCGTCGAGGTCGGAGACGAGCCCGCCGCCCAGCGGCAGCACGCCCGAGTTCTGCAGCAGCACGAGCGACTTGCGCGTGACGTGCAGGTTGATGTCCTGGTGCTCGTCGGACCCGATGACCTCGGCCTGGCGGACCGGGTCGGGGCGGCGCGGGTCCTCGAACAGGCCGAGCTCGAACTTCACCGTGAGGATGCGCGCGACGGCGGCGTCGAGCTGCTCCTCCGACACGCGCCCGTTGGCGACTGCCTTCTGCACGCCCTCGAAGAACGACGGCGTCGTCATCACCATGTCGTTGCCCGCGGCGACGGCCTTGGCGGCGGCGTCCTCGGGGTCGACAGCGATCTTCTGCTCCCAGACCATGCGCCCGACGTTGTCCCAGTCGGTGATGAGCGTGCCCGTGTAGCCCCACTCGCCGCGCAGCACGTCCTGCAGCAGCCACCGGTTGACGACGATCGGCACGCCGTCGGTCGACTGGTAGCCGATCATGAACGTGCGCGCGCCCTCGCGCGCGACCCGCTCGAACGGCGGCAGGAACCACGAGCGCAGCTTGCGGCGCGAGATGTCCGCCTCGGACGCGTCGCGCCCGCCCTGCGTCTCGGAGTACCCGGCGAAGTGCTTGGCGCACGCGAGGACCGCCGTCGGGTCGGTCAGGCCGTCGCCCTGGTAGCCGCGCACCATCGCGGACGCGAGCTCGCCCAGCAGGAACGGGTCCTCGCCGAACGTCTCGTTGACGCGGCCCCAGCGCAGGTCGCGCGTGAGGCAGACGACCGGCGAGAACGTCCAGTGCAGCCCCGTGGCGGACACCTCGACGGCCGTCACGCGCGCCATCGCCTCGACCGCGGCCGGGTCGAACGACGCCGCCGCGCCGAGCTGCGTCGGGAAGATCGTCGCGCCGCGCCAGAACGAGTAGCCGTGGATCGCGTCGTCGGCGATGAGCAGCGGGATCCGCAGGCGCGAGCGGTCGACCGCGTCGAGCGCCTCGAGCACGCGCTGCGGCGACGCGTGCAGGATCGAGCCCACGTGCTTCTCGAGCACGAGGTCCTCGACGCCCGGCTGCGCGTCGAGCTGCAGCATCTGACCCGCCTTCTCGGGCAGGGTCATGCGGCTGATCAGGTCGGCGACCCGCTGCGGGATGGGCAGCGACGGGTCCTGGTAGGGGAGCGTGTCCACGGGGTCCTCTTCGACGTTCGGATCGATACGACCTGGCTGCTCCCGACGCTAACGCAGGAGACCTACCGTGCGGAAACCGTCGGATCCGCCGCACGGCGGCACCCGTGCGCGCACCGTTCGTGGGCCGCACGGGTCACGCGCCGCCGCACGTCACCCGATCGCGACGGATCTCACCCGCCCCGCCACCCCCCTGTGTCGGCGGGGCCGGATAGCGTCCCTCGCGACCCGGCCACCGCCGCGGTCGGGCAGGGGCAGGGCCACCACGACGGCGACCACCGAGGGACGGCAACCATGCGCGAGTCCGGGGCGACACCCGTGCTGACGTCGGCGGAGTGCGTGCTCGTGCACACCGCGGCCACCGTCGCGACGACCGTGCACCGCGACGGCGAGCACCTGGTGGTCCACTTCCTGCAGGACGTCGGCGTCACCCGGCGGCAGTGGCCGTGCCACCTCGTCACCGCGGCGCTGCGGACACCCGGCGTCGTGCGCGGCGACGACGACGTGCAGCTCCTCATCGACCCCGACACGACCGACCTCGTCGCGACGCTCGACGGGCACGACGGCGGGACCTTGCTCGCGGTGCCCGGCGCCGCGGTCCGGGCGGCGCTCGCGCGCTGAGCCCCCGCTGGCACCGGGCGCCCGGTGTCGGTGGTCCGCGCGAGGATGAGCCGTGCCTGCGTCCGTCCTGCTCACCCGTGACGCGTCCGCGCGCACCGTCACGCTGACGTCGCTCGACGCGGACGCCCGGCCGACCGGCGCCCGGACGGTCGGCGTCGACGCGTGGGTCGACGCCGTCGTCGCCGCCGAGGCCGAGTCCCGTCCACGCTGGGTGTGGGACGACACGCGCCGCTGGGCGCCGGACCTGCTGCGCGCGGGCGTGCGCGTCGAGCGCTGCCACGACCTACGGCTGTGCCACGCGATCCTGCGCCACGCGAGCGCCGCCGCCGGGTCGTCGCTGCAGGCCGCACCGCCCGGCCCGTTCGACGCGCCACCGCCCGACGAGCCGCCGCCCCACGAGCCCGACCTGC
This sequence comes from Cellulomonas sp. FA1, assembly GCF_000986825.1. NCBI lineage: Bacteria > Bacillati > Actinomycetota > Actinomycetes > Micrococcales > Cellulomonadaceae > Cellulomonas > Cellulomonas sp. FA1. Next base: position 2,275,338 of record NZ_LBMY01000001.1, read on the forward strand.
TCGACGCGCTGCGCGAGCTCGACGAGCAGGACGACGCGCGCGCCGCGACGCCCCCGCGCGCGTCGGCGCCCACGACCGGCGCCGCCGGGACGCCCGACGAGGCGTCCGCGGAGGCGTCCGCGGCCGTGCTGCTCGCCGAGCTGCACGCGCAGCTGGCCGCCGTCGCGGGGTCGAGCGCTCCCGGGCGGCTGCGGCTGCTGCTCGCGGCCGAGTCGAGCGGCGCGCTCGTCGCGGCCGAGATGCAGCACGACGGCCTGCCGTGGGACCCGGTGCGGCACGACGCGCTGCTCACCGCGCTCGTCGGGCCGCGGCCCGTGGGCGGCGGCCGGCCGCGGCGGCTCGAGGAGCTCGTCGCGACGGTCCGCACGCTGCTCGACGACCCGCGCCTCAACCCGGACTCGCAGCCCCACCTGCTCGCGTCGCTGCGCCGCCAGGGGTTCTCGCTCGCGTCGACCAGCAAGTGGGAGGTGCGCGAGCTCGACCACCCCGTGGTCGAGCCGCTGCTGGAGTACAAGCGGCTGTCACGGCTGCTGAGCGCGAACGGCTGGGCGTGGCTCGACGCGTGGGTGCACGACGGCCGGTTCCGGCCCACGTACGTGGTCGGGGGCGTGGTCACCGGGCGCTGGGCGACCGACGGCGGCGGTGCGCTGCAGCTGCCGGTGTCGCTGCGGGCGGCCGCGCACGCCGACCCCGGGTGGCGGCTCGTCGTCGCGGACGCCGCGCAGCTCGAGCCGCGCGTGCTGGCCGCGATGTCGGGCGACCGCGCGATGTCCGACGCCGCGCGTGCGAGCGACCTGTACCAGGGCATCGCCGACGCGGGGATCGTCGCGACCCGCACGGACGCGAAGTACGCGCTGCTCGGGGCGATCTACGGCGCGACGACGGGTGCGAGCGCGATGCTCATGCCGCGCCTGACGCGCGCGTACCCGCAGGCGGTCGCGCTGGTCGAGGGCGCGGCGCGCGCGGGCGAGCGCGGCGAGGTGGTCTCGACGTGGCTGGGCCGCACGTCGCCGCCCGCGAGCGCGGGGTTCCTCGACCGGCTGGGTGCGGCTGGCGCCGAGGGCGCGGACGCCGACGACGTGCGGGACGTGCGGCGCCGGGCCCGTGACCGCGGGCGGTTCACGCGCAACTTCGTCGTGCAGGGCACGGCCGCCGAGTGGGCGCTGTGCTGGCTCGCGTCGCTGCGCCGCCGCCTGCGCGGCATCGGCGACGGGCGCGCCCACCTGGCGTACTTCCTGCACGACGAGGTCGTGGTGCACTCCCCCGCGCAGGACGCCGCGCAGGTGGCGGACGCCGTGCGGGCGGCCGCCGACGAGGCGGGACGGCTGCTGTTCGGCGACTACCCGGTGGAGTTCGCGCTCGACCTGTCCGTCGTGGAGTCGTACGCCGACGCGTGAGCGGCGGGCCGCCGCGCATGGGCAGAGGCACTATCACCCTCAGAAGAGGCCCGAACGCGAGGCATCAGGCGTAGGTTCCGTCACATCGGAGCCACCCACGACCTAGACGAGGGCCAGATGGATTTCAGTCGACTGCAATTTGGAAAGCCCTCGGCGGAACGAGACATTGACGGCCTGCGTACATACTTTATTGAAAGCGGCGCCTTTGGGCGCATTTCAAGCGGCGAAAAACGCTTCCTCCTTGGAAACCGCGGCGCCGGAAAGAGTGCGATCTTTCGCATGGTTGCGATGCGCGAAAAGATGGCCGGGAATCTGGTTCTTGAGCTCGCCCCGGAGGACTACTCGTATCAAATGTTGAACGAAGTCCTTGCTAAGGAATCTGACGGCTCATGGGCAAAATCTGGCGCCTACGCTGCCGCGTGGAAATACCTTATTCTTGTGCTGGTTATGAAGAAGGTGGCCAAACTCCCAAAGCACAAGGAGCGCTGGGGGTCCGATGAGAAAAAGATGTTCCGGTACCTCGCGGCTAATCACTCCAACGTCGCCGAACGCCCCCTAGACATACTCATCTCCTACGTGCGACGGCTGGAGGGCGTCAAAATCGGGCCATACGAGGCTGGGGTGAAGTCGAGGGAGCTTATTCGACTCTACAAGCTTGAAGAGATTGAGCCGTTCATACCTGCTCTTATCAACCTTTGCCGCCGCACCCAAGTGAGCGTCTTTGTGGACGAACTAGACCTGGGATGGGACGCCTCTGAGGACGCTAAGGCTTTCGTGGCGGGCCTCTTTCAGGCGTGCACTTCACTGAACACCTTGAGCCCTAAGTTCCGGGTATTCGTCTCCTTGCGACAAGAGTTGTACGACAACATACCAGCCCTGTACGACGACACACAGAAATACCGTGACCTTTTTGAGACAATCTCCTGGAGTTCTGCGGATCTCTTGACGATGTTGCTCTCTAGGATTCGGTACTACGTGCCTGAATTGCGCAGTGTCGATGACAACCGAACCTGGTCAGCAGTGTTTGAGCGGCGCGACAGTTACCGCTACATGCTAGAACGATCGCTTTACCGCCCCCGCGAACTCATAATCTACGCCACCGAAGCCCTCACGCTCGCTCGCACCTCAAAGCGGCGAATACCGATATCTGGCGACACTGTCAGCGATGTCGAGGCTGCATTCTCAACTGAGCGAGCTCGTGATCTTGCCGCCGAATACAGGTGGCAATATCCAGAGCTCGGACTAGTCTTCTCGACCTTTAGGGGAAAGCGTTCCAACTGGAACAGGGATTCCATCCTCGAGCACCTCCTGGAGCTCTCGGTTGGATCTGCGATCGACTCCGCGAATCGCCCATTCTGGCTCGACGGGATGGACCCCGAGAGAATTCTCGAAGTCCTATGGCGCGTGGGTTTCGTTCAAGTCCTCCACAAGGAGCAGACTATGAGCGGCGCACGCCCGGGATCACCAGACGACCCCCGCGTAGACATAAGGACTGCCGAATCCGTCCGAATCAGTCCGCTTTTCTACAAGGCGCTCAACATTCGGCAGATATACACCACGTAGCCTGGCGGCCGGGGGTTGGATTGGCTGTTCGCCTTTTCAATTGATAGGTACTTTCCTCGGCGAAGTGTGGCTGCGGGGAGCTTTCGGCGGGAGAAGTGGCGGCACCTAGTCGCGGCCAACGACACGACCTCACACCACGACGAGCTCGCCGCCGTCGGGCGCGTGGTCGGCGAGCGCGACGCTGCGGATCGTCAGGTCGTCGTACGTGTACCAGTAGTAGGTCGACGTCCGGGACGAGAACAGGCCCGTGTAGATCGTGGTCTCGAACTCGCCGGACTCCATCGCGGCGCTGCCGTCGAGCATCTGGACCTGCTGCAGCGTGCGGAACGCGCGCACGACGTTCTCCTCCTCGGTGGCGCGCACCGGGTGGTGGGCGTGCGCGTACGCGACGCGCACGAACCGCGACGGCGAGGAGTAGTCGCCGGGGATGCCGCGCATGTGCGCACCGGACCCGAAGGGGTGCAGCCGCGCGCGCGTGAGCACGACCTCCTCGGGGAACGCGGGCGACGCGTTGAGGTAGTTGCGCAGGTTCTCGTGGTGCCACCCGAAGCCGGGCTGGTTGGTCAGCACGTCGACGTCGTCGTCGTGCACGTGCAGGCCGTCGGCGGTCTGCTCGAGGACGATCGCGCGGTCGGCGTCGCCGACGATCCAGTGCAGCATCGAGCTGGGGAACCGGTCGTTGATCGGCTTGTCCACGATCACCAGGTCCTGCGCCGCCGCGGCGACCTCGTCGACGCTGGAGAACTGCGAGCACACCCACAGCGGCAGCTCGTACGCGGCGACGTTGGTCGCGCCGTCGCGCGGCCCGGGCGCGTAGTCCGCGTAGCCGGGGAAGTTGAGGCCCGCGACGGCGAGCCCGGCGTCGTTGCCGCAGTCGAAGTACAGGGGCACGCCCTCCTCGACGATGCCCATGCCGATGACGGCGTGGCGCACGTCCGGCACCGCGCCGAACGGCGACCTCGGCGCGTAGCCGGTGGGCGTGACCACGACGCGCTGGCCGTAGCCCGTGGTCCAGTCGAGGTTGCGGGCGAGGTAGCCGTGCCCTTCGGCGTCGGTGAAGCGGATGCCTGTGCACATGACGAGCCCCCGTCGTCGTCGGCCGTGGGGCGGCGCGGCGGCACGCCTCGTCGTCGCGCCCTGCCCCCTTGCCCCCTTGCCCCCCAGCATCGACCCGGTGCGGGGACACGGCACGTCGGGGGCGTCGCCGCGCTGGTCAGCCGCGGTCCACCACGACGAGCAGGTCGAGGCTCGCGCGGACGATCGCGGCCTGCGCCTGCGCGCGCGGGACGCCGGGCTCGCCGTCGCCCGGCTGCGGCCCGTAGTCGGCGAAGGACGCGTGGACGGCGCCGTCGACCTGCGTGAACGTGGTGCCGGCCGGCAGGTGGGCGCGTGACGCGTCGACGTCGGCGGGGGTCGTGAGCCCGTCGCGCGACCCGGAGACGGACGCGACCACGAGGTCGGCCCCGCTCATGTCGCCGAGGGGGTACGACGCGTGCAGCAGCAGGCCGTCGACGTCGTCGTGCGTGGCGGCGAAGGACGCCGCGGCGACGCCGCCGAGCGAGTGCCCGCCGACCGCCCAGCGCGCGACGTCGGGGAACGCGGCGATCGCGCCGGCGGACTGCTGCGGCGAGGTCAGGGCGATACCGAGGGGCTCCTTGAGCGCGACGACGAGGTAGCCCTGCTCGGCGAGGGGGCGCAGCACGGCGGCGGTCGCGCGCACGTCGACGCGCGCACCGGGCGAGTACACGAGGCCGGTCGTGGGCGACGTGCCGCGCGGGACGAACGCGTACCAGCCGGCGTGCTCCTGCACGTCGACGGTCGCGTCGGGCCGCAGTGCGGCGAGCGCGGCGTCGGTGGCGCCGAACGGGCGCAGCCACGCGGCGGCGACCGCGAGCACCGCGAGCACGAGGTACCCGAGGCCCGCGCCGAGGCCGACGACCACGCGGCGGGCGCCGCGGCGCCCCGGCCGCGCCGGGCGGCGCGCGAGCACGACGACCCGCAGCAGCACGCACACGCCCGCGACGGCGGACGACACGAGGAGGACGCCGAGGCTCGCGTGCTGGTGGACGACGACTCCCCCGGCGGTCGCCGCGACCCACGCGGGTGCGGCGACGAGCGCGAGGCCGACGAGCGCGCGGACGGCGAGCCCCGCGCGGTGGCCGGAGGGGTGGGCGGCCGGGCGCGCGGGGCGGTCCTGCGCGGGCCGGGCCGGCGGGGCGTCGGGATGGTCGGACGTCATGGCGCCCAGGCTACGGCCGAATTTCTCAGCATGCTGAGCATTGACGACGCGGTGGACGCCGCGCGCGTCACGCCCCGTGCGCGGGCACGGCGGCGGGCGCCGAGTCGCGCACCACCAGGCGCGTCGGCAGCAGCAGCGAGCTCGGCTCCTCGCCCGCCACGACCGCGAGCAGCAGGCGCGCCATCTCGTACCCGAGCGCGCGGATCGGCTGCTGCACGGTGGTGAGCGCGGGCTGGGCCAGCTGCGCGACCGGGAGGTCGTCGTACCCGACGACGGCCACGTCCTGCGGGACGCGGCGCCCGCCGCGCCGGAGCACCTGGACGGCGCCGACCGCCATGTTGTCGGACGCGACCGCGACCGCGTCGAGGTCGGGGGCCCGCTCGAGGAGCCGCTCCATGGCGCGCGCACCGCCGTCGCGCGTGAAGTCGGCGTGCTCGACGAGCGTCGGGTCGAGGCGCGCCGCCGACAGCGCGTCGGCCACGCCGTCCTGCCGCGCGACGGCCGCGTGCGAGTCGGTGGGCCCCGCGATCGACGCGACCCGCCGTCGCCCCAGGCCCACGAGGTGCTCGGCGGCGCTCCGGCCGCCCCCGCGGTTGTCGACGTCGACGTACCACGCGGGCTGCCCGTGCAGCGGACGCCCGCCGTACACGGCCGGCAGCCCGGACTCCTCGACCATGCGCTGCAGCGGGTCGTCACCCCGCAGCGCCATGACCATGACGCCGTCCGCGCGCGGCCGCCGCAGCATGCGACGCACGCGGTCGTGGCCCCGCTCCGAGTGGCACAGCAGGAGCTTGAGGTCGAGGTCGGTGTTCTCGAGCGCGGACGTCACGCCGACGATGACCTGACCGAAGAACGGGTCGCCGAACAGCTCGGCGTTGTCGTGCGACGCGGCGAGGACGACGGCGCCGACGCGCTGCCGCGCGAGCGCCTGCGCCGTCACGTTGGGCACGTACCCCAGGTCACGCACGGCCCGCTCGACGGCGCGCCGGGTGGCGGGGCTGACGTGGTTCGCGTTGTTGATGACGCGCGACGCCGCCGACCGCGAGACGCCGGCCCGCTCGGCCACCTCGTCGAGGGTCGGAGCCCGTCCGGTCCGCCCTGTCATCGGTGCCCCCTCGCGGCGTGGTGGTCGGCGCGAGGCTACCACCGGACGCGTCGCGCACCCGTCACGACGGGCAGCGCTCCCTGTCACGGCGTGCGCGCGCACCACCGCCCGTCAGGGTGATGAGCAGCGCGACGACCTTGACACGCCGACGGCCGGCGTCAGACCATCGGGAACCGGACTGGAAGCGCGTCCAGTCCGACCGGCTCGACGCCCGCACCGCTGCGACGCCGCCGCCGGCCCGCGACGAGGGGGTCCCGATGCCACCCGGCACCGCACGCCCCGCTCGCCGCGACCGCGAAGCACCACCCCCGACCGCCCCCTGACCCACCGCCCGGCGACCAGGTCGCCCCGTCCGCCGGAGCGTGGAAGCGCTTCCAGTCCGCAGTTCGCAGTCCGCCCGCCCGACCAGCCCGCGCGCCGCCCGCCGGAGCGCACGTCCCCCCGGAGACACCGTGGTTCCCTCTCACGCCCCGCGCCGACGGCGGCGCACCCGATGGCTCGCCGGCGCCACGTCGGCCGCCCTGCTCCTGCTGCCCGCGCTCGCGTCGACCGCGACCGGAGCCCCCGTCTCCGGCGTGCACGACTTCGCCGACGGCGACGCGCAGGGCTGGATCTCGTACGCGAACGCCGGGACGGTCACCTCCGGCGTCACGGACGGCGAGCTGTGCGCGACCGCCGAGGGCGGCGTCAACCCGTGGGACAGCGCGCTCCAGCACGACGACGTGACGTACGACCGCGCCACCACGTACACGGTCTCGTTCGACGCGCGCGCGTCGGCGCCCGTCACGATCCCGATGCAGGGCGGCCTCGGGTACCCCGCGGCGTTCGGCCACCAGGTCGTGCTCGACGGCACCGACGCGCCGCAGCGCGTCGAGTTCACGTTCACGCCCGCCGACTGGCCCACGCGGCCCGGCAACCCGGACTCGCCGGTCGCCGACGACTGGACCACGGGCACCGGGCAGATCTCGTTCCAGCTGGGCGGCCAGGCGGCGCCCTACACGTTCTGCGTCGACAACTTCTCGATGACGTCGGGCACGCGCATCGTCCACTCGTTCGCGGGCGGCGACACCGGCGACTTCGACCTCTACGACGCCCCCGGCGCCGGTGCGGGCACGGCCCGCGCGAGCGCCGACGGCCAGGGCGCCTGCATCGACCTGCGCGGCGGCTACGCGGCCGCCTACGAGGCCGGCCTCGAGCGCAAGTACGTCGAGGTCACCGAGGGCCGCAACTACGTGCTCGAGCTCACGGCGTACGTGCCCGGCGCGGGCGACGCGTCGACCGACGTCAACGTGCTCGTCGGCCAGTACGGCGACCCGTGGCACCGCGTGCTCGACGCGAGCGCGTCGCTCACGTCCGAGCCGCGCACCTTCACGTTCCCGTTCACGGCCAACGCGTCCTTCAGCGCCGACCCCGCCGCGGCGTTCGGCCGGATCCAGGTCGAGCTCGGCCGCCGCGCGACGCCGTACACGTTCTGCGTCAACGACGTGTCGTTCGTCGAGACCACCGAGGCGCCGCCCGCCTACGAGCCCGAGACCGGGCCCCGCGTGCGCGTCAACCAGGTCGGCTACCTGCCCGCGGGCCCCAAGCGCGCGACGCTCGTCACCGAGGCGACCGACCCCGTCGAGTGGCGGCTGACCTCCGGGTCGACCGTCGTGGCGTCCGGCACGACGACGCCCCGCGGCGTCGACCCGACCGCCGGCGTCAACGTGCACGAGATCGAGTTCGACGACGTCACGACCCCGGGCACCTACACGCTCACGGCCGACGACGACACGAGCCACCCGTTCACGATCGGCGCGGACCTCTACCAGGACCTGCGCCACGACGCGCTGAACTACTTCTACCCGGCCCGCAGCGGCATCGCGATCGACGGGTCGATCATGGGCGACGAGGCGTACAGCCGCGAGGCCGGCCACGTCGGCCGCCCGGGCGACGCGACGCCCAACCAGGGCGACTACGCGGTCCCCTGCATCACGCCCGAGGAGGCGCAGGGCCTCTACGGCGACTGGACGTGCGACTACACGCTCGACGTGGTCGGCGGCTGGTACGACGCCGGCGACCACGGCAAGTACGTCGTCAACGGCGGCATCGCGGTCGCGCAGGTGCTCAGCACGTACGAGCGCGCGCTGACCTCACCCACGGGTGACGCCGCGCCGCTCGGCGACGGCAGCCTCGACATCCCGCGCGACGAGCAGACCAACGGCGTCCCGGACCCGCTGGACGAGGCCCGCTGGGAGCTCGAGTGGATGATGCGCATGCAGGTGCCGGCCGGGCAGCCGCTCGCCGGCATGGTCCACCACAAGGTGCACGACGTGGACTGGACGGGCCTGCCGCTGCTGCCCGCCGACGACCCGCAGCCCCGCCGGCTGCACCGCCCGTCGACCGCGGCGACGCTCAACTTCGCGGCCGTCGCGGCGCAGGGCGCTCGCCTGTGGGAGCAGTACGACCCCGAGTTCGCCGCCGACCTGCTCGCCGCGGGCCGCGTGGCGTACGACGCGGCCGTCGCGCACCCCGACCTGCTGCAGCCGGCGCCCAACGCCGACCCCAGCCCGGGCGGCGGCCCGTACGACGACGACGAGGTCCAGGACGAGTTCTACTGGGCCGCCGCCGAGCTCTACCTGACCACGGGTGAGCAGGTCTACCAGGACGCGGTGCTCGCGAACGAGTACCACACGGCCGACCTGTTCACGAAGGGCGGCTTCTTCTGGGGCGACGTCGCGGCGCTGGGCCGCATGGACCTCGCCACGGTCGAGTCCGCGATCCCCGGCCGCACCGCGATCCGGCAGTCCGTCGTCGACGGCGCCGAGCTGTACCTGTCGCGGCAGGCCGCCGAGCCGTTCGGCACGGCCTACTCGGGCAACGTCGACGGCGTGTACGAGTGGGGCTCGAACTCCGCGGTCCTCAACAACCAGGTGGTGCTCGGCACGGCGTTCGACCTCACGAGCGACCAGCGGTTCGCCGACGCGGTGGTCGAGTCCATGGACTACCTCATGGGCCGCAACGCGCTCAACCAGTCGTACGTCACGGGCTACGGCACGGTGTTCTCGAAGAACCAGCACAGCCGGTGGTTCTCGCACTCCCTGACGGAGTCGCTGCCCAACCCGCCCCGCGGGTCGGTGGCCGGCGGCCCCAACTCGGACTTCGGCACGTGGGACCCGATCATCCAGGGTCTGTACAACCCGGAGCACATGTGCGCGCCGCAGCTCTGCTACGTCGACAACATCCAGTCCTGGTCGACCAACGAGATCACGGTCAACTGGAACTCGGCGCTGTCGTGGGTCGCGTCGTTCGTCGCCGACCAGCAGGCCGGCGACCGCTCCGACGCGGGGGCTGTCGCGTGGGTCACGACCGACCCGGCCGACACCACGGCCGTCGACGGCACCGACGCGACGTTCACCGTCGCGGTCACGGGGTCCCCGGCGCCGTCGGTGACGTGGCAGCAGCTCGTGGACGGCACGTGGACCGACGTCGCCGACGCGAGCGGTGACGCGCGCACGGTGAGCACGGCGCGCGCCGCGGCGCTCGCCGACGGCACCACGCTCACCGTGCCGGCCCGTCTGGCCGACTCGGGCGCGCAGTTCCGCGTCTACGCGGCCAACGAGTTCGGCGGCGCGTACTCGGCGCCGGCCACGCTCACGGTCACCGCGGCGGGCGGGACGGACGGCGGCTCGACCGGTGGGGGGTCCGCCGGCGGGTCGACGGACGGCGGCGCGACCGGCACGACCACGCCGACGAGCGCCTCGCGGCCGCTCGCGACGACCGGCGCGAACGTCGGCGTCGCGCTCGGGGTCGGGCTCGCGCTCGTCCTCGGCGGCGCGGCGGCCGTGGCCCTGCGACGTCGGGCCCGCCTGCGGGGCTGACGGGCTCCGCACCGCGCGGCCCGCGCCGCGCACCCACCGCCCCGGTGACCACCCCTCTGGTCACCGGGGCGGTGCGCGTCCGGCCCCGGGCGCCCGTCCGACGCGGCACGGCGCACGCCGCGCACGCCCACGTACCCCGCCGCGCCTACGATGCCGGGACGCCCCCGACCCTCCCGGAGACCCCGTGCTGCTCGTCGCCGTCGCCGCGCTCGCGGTGCTGGGGGCGGCCGCGTGCCGGCGCGCGTCGGCCGCGGCGTCGGCGCTCGCGGTGGCCACGACGACGCTCGTGGCGCTCGCGGCGGGCCTGGCCGCGTGGGGTGCGGTCGCGGCGGCCACGGCGGAGCGCGCACCCGCGTGGCTCGTGCTCGTCGCCGTCGCGGTGGTCGCCCCGTCCGCGGTGCTGGGCGTCGCGCACGCCGTCCCGCACGTGCGCGCGCGGCTGCCCGCGCGTGACCCGCGCACCGCGCTGGACCGCGTGGAGGCGTGGGCCCACCGGCACCCCGTGCGGGTCGGTCGGCTCGACGTGCTGCCGTTCGTCGTGCGGTGCGTGCGCCGCGTCGTGGACGTGCGCATCACGGGCCTGGCCGCCGAGATGACGTACTTCGCGCTGATCTCGGCCGTGCCGCTCGTCACCGCGCTGGGCGCGTCGCTCGGGTACCTCGAGCGGCTCACCGACCCGGGGCGCGTCGCGCAGGTCGAGGACGCCGTGGTCGGGGCCGTGTCGCACGTGCTGGCCGACGACGTCGCGCAGGAGGCGCTCGTCCCGCTGGTGCGCGGACTGCTGCGCGAGGAGCGCACCGGGTTCGCGATCGGGTCGGTGCTGCTGACGCTGTGGCTCGCGAGCCGCATGTTCCGTGCCGCGATCCGCGCGCTCGACGACGCGTACACGGTGCCCGAGCGGCGCGGCGTCGTCGCGCAGGTCGTGCTGGGGCTCGCGCTCGCGCTCGGGGGGCTCGTCACCCTGGTGACGGTGCTCGTGCTCGTCGTCGTCGGGCCGCTGCTGGGCGGTGGCGACGAGATCGCGCAGCGCCTCGGGCTGGGCGACGCGTTCGGCACGGTGTGGGCGCTCGCGCGCTGGCCCGTCGTCGTGCTCGTCGCGGGCGCCTACCTGACGCTGCTGTACCGCTACGGGCCGAACCTGCCGCGCGGCACCACGTGGCGCCGGGCCGTGCCCGGTGCGCTCGTCGGCACGGTCGGCCTGGTGCTCGTGGCCGCCGCGTTCGCGGTCTACCTGCAGGTCGCGGGGCCGTCCGGGCCCGACGTCGACGGCGGGCGGCTCGTGCAGGTCGCCGCGCAGGTGCTGGGCGCGCTGCTCGCGGCGGTGCTGTGGCTCTGGGTGTCGGCGATCGTCATCCTCACCGGCGGCGTCGTCAACGCCGAGCTCGACCGGCGCGCCGCCCCGGGGACCGCGGCGCGGACGCCCGGCCCGGGGCCGGACGTCCGCGCGGGCGACCCTCGTCAGGCCAGCGTGCCCGGCGCGCGGTAGGCGAACTCGCGGTCCGCGTCGGTGATCGGGCGCAGCACGCGCGCGGGCACGCCGCCCACGACGACGCCCGCCGGCACGTTCTTCGTCACGACGCTGCCCGCCGCGACGATCGAGCCCGCGCCGATCGTCACGCCCGGCAGCACGACGACGTGCGCGCCGAGCCACACGTCGTCCTCGATGACGACGGGCGCCGAGAACTGCTCCATCTCGGCGCGCAGCTCGGGGTGCACGGGGTGGCCCGTGACGGTGATCGTCACGTTCGGCGCGATCATCACGCGCGAGCCGATCGTCACCTCGATGTCGTCGACCAGCGTGAAGCCCACGTTGACGAACACGTCGTCGCCGAACGACACGTTGTACCCGTACGACACCTGCAGCGGCGCCTCGATCCACACGCGCTCGCCCATGGGCCCGAACAGCTCGCGCGCGAGCGCCTGGCGGCCCGCGACGTCCGTCGGGTTCATCATGTTGAAGCGCCACGTGAGCTCCTTGGCGCGCTGCCGCTCCTCGACCAGCGCCTCGAGCCCCGGGCCCTCGTCGTTGTACAGCCCCTGGGCGCGCATCCGTGCCCGGACCTCGCGCTCGACCTCGTTCATGCCACCACCCCGTCGTCGTGGCCCGGCGACCTGAGCACGGGCCGCGGTCACCCTACGACGCCGGGCGCGGGCGTCGGCGAGACCTGGGTCCTCCCCGGCGGGCACGCCGGGACGCGGGAGGCCCCGCTCAGCGGGAGGGACGGCCCGCGGGTCGGGTCGCGGCGGCGAGGTCGTCGGCGAGCCGGACCGCGTCGTCGTCGTCGAGGTCGTGGACGGTCAGCCGCAGGTGGGGCGCACGCGGGACGCGGCGCTCGAGCGCGAAGTCCGCGCCGTCGCGCGCGAGCCACCCGCGGCGCATGAGCCGCGCGGTCACGTCGGACGACGGGGCGGGCAGCGCGACCCACACGTTGAGGCCGTCCGGCGCCGTCGCGGCGAGGCCGCGGGAGGCGAGCAGGTCGACGAAGGCCGCGTTGCGGTGCGCGTAGCGGTCGCGCGCCGTGGCGAGCAGGTCGTGCGTCGCGGGGTCCGTGAGCAGCGCCGCGGCCGTGCGCTGCAGCAGGTGGCTGACCCACGTGGTGCCGGGGCCGAGCCGCGCGGCGAGGCGGTCGGCGGTCTCGGGGTCCGACGCGACGTAGGCGAGCCGCAGGTCGGGCCCGAGGAACTTCGAGACCGAGCGCACGACCGCCCACCGGGCGTGCCGCGGGCCGACGACGCTGCGGTACGGCGAGCGGGACAGCAGCGAGAAGTGGTCGTCCTCGACGACGAGGACGTTCGGGTGCGGCGCGAGGACGCGGCGCAACGCGGCGGCCCGCCGCTCGCTCAGGCTCACGCCCGTGGGGTTGTGGGCGCGCGGCGTGCAGACGACCGCGCGGGCCCCGGCCGTCAGCGCGGCGCGCAGCCCGTCGACGGTCATGCCCTCCGCGTCGACGGTCACGGGGACGGGCAGGTAGCCGGCCCGGCGGACCGTGCTGATGCTCGTGAGGTAGCACGGGTCCTCGAGCGCGACGAGGTCCCCCGGCGCGAGGGTCGTGGCGAGCAGCCGCTCGACGCCGTCGACGGCGCCGCCGGTCACCGAGACGCGCAGCTCGCGCGGGCAGTCCGCCGTGACGTGGTCGGTGGCCCAGGTGGCGAGAGCGGGGTCGAGCGCCGACTGCCCGTAGAGGACGGGCGCCGCGGGTGGCACGCGCACGGCGGCCGGGTCGGGGAGCAGCCGCGGGTCGGGGTTGCCGCTGCCGACGTCGCGCAGCACGGTGTCGCGCGCGAACCCCTCCTCGGGCAGCTCCTCGGCGCCGGCGACCCGGGTGCCGGCCCTCCCGCGCGTGACGACCGCGCCCGCCTGGGCGAGCTGCCGGTAGGCGGCGACCACGGTGTTGCGGTTGACGCCGAGCTGCGCGGCGAGCGTCCGCACGGGGGGCAGCGGGTCGCCGGGCGCAAGCGTGCCGCCGTCGACGAGCGCGCGCACGCTCGCGGCGATGTCGCCCGCCGTCCGGCCGTCGATCGTCACGCCCATGCGGCACCTCCAGGTTCAGCCTGAGCCTATGTTAGCGTTTGACCTATGCCAAACGTCGTTCCGGTGACCGCCGCCGAGCGTTACCCCACGGCGCACGACGTCGGCGACTTCGTCCGCGCCGTCGCCCACGTGCGGTCCCGGATCACCGCCGCCGCCGAGCGCGCCGGGCGGTCCCCCGACGAGGTCCGGCTGCTGCCCGTCAGCAAGACCGTCCCCGAGGACCGCCTCCGACTCGCCGTGCAGGCGGGGTGCCGCGAGCTCGGCGAGAACAAGGTCCAGGAGGCCGCGCGCAAGCGCCACGCCCTCGCGGACCTCGACGTCCGCTGGTCCGTGATCGGCCACCTGCAGACCAACAAGGCGCGCGAGGTCGCCGCCTGGGCGTCCGAGCTCCAGGCCCTCGACCGGCTGCGCGTCGCCGAGGCCCTCGACCGGCGGCTCGCGGCCGCCGACCGCACGCTCGACGTCCACGTCCAGGTCAACACGTCGGCCGAGGACTCGAAGTTCGGCTTGCCGCCCGAGGAGCTGCCCGCGTTCCTCGCCGCGCTGCCCGCCTACCCGCGCCTGCGGGTGCGTGGCCTCATGACGCTGGCCGTCCTGAGCGACGACCCCGCGCGGGTCCGCGAGTGCTTCGCGCTGCTGCGGACCCTGCGGGACCGCGCACGGGACACCGACCCCGACCTGATCGGCCCGGGCGAGCTGTCCATGGGCATGTCGGGCGACTACGAGATCGCCGTCGAGGAGGGTGCCACGTGCGTGCGCGTGGGGCAGGCGATCTTCGGCGCCCGGGCCGTCCCCGACAGCGTGTACTGGCCGGAGGCGACACGTGACCGCCGCTGACGTCGCGACCACGACCCGGACCCCGAGCACGACCCCGCCGACCGGCGACGACGAGCCGGAGTCGGCAGCCGTCGTCGACCTCGCAGCGATCCGCCACAACCTGCGCGTCCTGGGTACCGCGGCCGGCCGAGCCCAGGTCATGGCAGTCCTCAAGGCCGACGCCTACGGGCACGGCCTGCTCCCCGTCGCCCGCGCCGCGCTCGCCGCGGGCACCACGTGGTTCGGCGTCGCCCGGGCGTCCGACGCGTTGCTCCTGCGCACCGAGCTGCGCCCCGCCGACGCCCACGTCCTGACCTGGCTGCACACCCCCGGCGCCCCCTTCGCGCGCCTGCTCGCCGCCGAGGTCGACGTGTCCGTGGGCGCACCGTGGGCGCTCGAGGAGGTCGCCGCCGCCGCGCGGGACACCGGCAGGGTCGCGCGCGTCCACCTCAAGGTCGACACGGGCATGGGCCGCAACGGCGTCGGCGCGGACCAGCTCGCGTCGCTCGCCCGCCGCGCCGCGTCCCTGGCCGCAGCCGGTCACGTCGAGGTCGTCGGCCTGTGGACGCACCTCGCGTGCGCGGACACCCCAGGGCACCCCGCGACCCACGACCAGGTCGCGCGGTTCGAGGACGCGACCGACGTGCTGCGAGGCGTGGGGATCGAGGTCCCGCTGCGGCACGTCGCCGCGTCGGCGGGCACGCTCACGGACCCGCGCCTGCACTACGACCTCGTGCGCCCGGGCCTCGCCGTCTACGGCCTGTCGCCGCTGCCGCCCGGCGACCCGCGCGCGAGCATGCTGACGCCCGCCATGACGCTGCGCAGCCGCCTCGCGGCGGTGCGCCCGGTGCCGGCCGGGACCCCGGTGTCGTACGGCAGCGAGCACCGGACCACGCGCCGCACGGTGCTGGGGCTCGTGCCGCTCGGCTACGCCGACGGCGTGCCGCGCCACGCGTCCACCGACGGTCGCGGGCCGGCCCGCGTGCACGTCGGCGGCCGCGCGGCCCCGGTCGTCGGGCGGATCTGCATGGACCAGCTCGTCGTCGACCTCGGGCCCGGGGCCGGCGACGCCCCCGGGGACGTCGTGACGCTCTTCGGCCCGCCCGGGGCGGGCGGCGTCCCCACGGCCGCGCACTGGGCCGCGAGCGCCGGGACCATCCCCTACGAGGTCGTGAGTCGTGTCGCCGCCGCGGTCCCGCGCACCTACCGGGACGACGACGCGCCGTGAGCGCATCGTCGGCAGCGTCGCCACGGGCGGCGGGCCCCGCACACGCCGAGCCGCGCGCACCGCGCCGCCCCTAGGGTGTGCGCGTGAGCCTCGACGACCCCGCGCGCCCGGCCGCACCGCCCGGGGCGGTCCCGCCGCAGTGGGTGCCCCCGCGGCGCAGCACCACGACCCGTGACGTGCTGGCCCTGCTGGCCGGCGCGCTGCTCGCGGTCGCGGCGCTGGCCGCGCTCGGGCTCGTGCTCGTGGAGGTCGGCGTCGCGGCGGGGGTCGTCGGGACCGTGCTCGCGCTCGTGCCGCTCGCGGTGGTGCTGGCCGGCATCCGGTGGCTCGACCGCTGGGAGCCCGAGCCGCTCGGCGCGCTCGCGTTCGGGCTGCTGTGGGGCGCGGGCGTCGCGGTGCTCGTGTCGCTCGTCGTCAACGACCTGACGCTGTGGACGGTCGCGAGCGCGACGGGCGACCTGCAGGCCGGCGCCGGTGCGGCCGCGCTGGTGTCGGCGCCGATCGTCGAGGAGGCCGCCAAGGGCGCGGGCGTGCTCGTGCTGTTCCTGGCGCGGCGGCGCTACTTCGACGGCGTCGTGGACGGGATCGTGTACGCGGGCGTCGTCGCGGCGGGCTTCGCGTTCACCGAGAACGTCCTCTACTTCGGCAGCGCGGGCGAGGCGCTCGCGGGCACGTTCGTCATGCGCGGCCTCGCCACGCCGTTCGCGCACCTGCTGTTCACGGCGTGCACGGGTGCGGCCCTGGGGATGGCGGCACGCTCGCGGCACCGGGGGGCCGCGTGGTGGCTGTTCCCGCTCGGCCTGCTCGGCGCGATGGTGGGTCACGGGCTGTGGAACGCGACGAACCTCGCCGCGGGCGACGCGTACCTCGTGGTGTTCGCCGTGGTGCAGGTGCCCCTGTTCGCGGGAGTCGTGGGGATCGCGGTGTGGCTGCGCCGCCAGGAGTCCGAGGTGATCCGGCGGCGACTGACGGAGTACGGCTACGCCGGGTGGTTCGCGCCGCACGAGGTCGAGATGCTCGCGTCCCTGCCGCGGCGCGGCACGGCCGTCGGCTGGGCGTCCCGCACGGGTGGTCCGGCCGCGGCGGACGCGATGCGCCGGTTCCAGCGCGACGCGACGTCGCTCGCGTTCCTGCGGCAACAGGCCCTGTCCGGCCGCGCCGACCTGCGCCGGCACGCCGAGTCGGAACGGGACCTCCTCGCGGCGGTCACGACCGACCGCCACCGGGTCCTCACGGCGTCGACCCGCCCCTGACCCGGCCCGTCTCCGTCGCGCAGGCGCCGCGGAACTGGTCACGTCTTGGCGGCGACCCGCCGGTACTGGTCACCTCTCTGACCAGTTCCGACGCATTGGTCCGACGCGCCGGCCGTGGCCGCGAGGGTCCCGGCAGACGCGGGTTCGCGGCGGGTATGCTGAGCGGGTTTACAACGTTGTGAAATCCCGCGCGCCCCGAGCACCCGTGCGTCGGCGCCGCGGACCGACCCCGGAGCACCGATGACCGCGCACGCCACCGTCCTGCTGCACCCCGACTTCCGCACCGGCACGCTCGACCGCCGCCTCTTCGGCTCGTTCGTCGAGCACCTCGGCCGCGCGGTCTACACGGGCATCTACGAGCCCGACCACGCGACCGCCGACGAGCACGGCTTCCGTCGCGACGTCGCCGACCTCACGCGCGAGCTCGGCGTCACCGTGGTGCGCTACCCGGGCGGCAACTTCGTCTCCAACTACGTGTGGGAGGACGGCGTCGGGCCCGTCGAGCAGCGCAAGCCGTTCATCGACCTCGCGTGGCGCACGGTCGAGCCCAACCTGATCGGCACCGACGAGTTCCTGCAGTGGGCCGAGCGCGAGGGCATCGAGCCCATGATGGCCGTCAACCTGGGCACGCGCGGCGTCGCCGAGGCCGCGGCGCTCGTCGAGTACTGCAACGGCGTCGCCGGCTCGCGCTGGGCCGACCTGCGCATCGCGAACGGCCGCACCGAGCCGTACGGCGTCAAGCTGTGGTGCCTCGGCAACGAGATGGACGGCCCGTGGCAGATCGGCCACAAGGACGCGCACGAGTACGGCAAGCTCGCCGCCGAGGCCGGCAAGGCCATGAAGCTCGTCGACCCGACCATCGAGCTCGTCGCGTGCGGGTCGTCGTCCATGACCATGGACACGTTCGGCGAGTGGGAGCAGACCGTCCTGTCGTACACGTACGACCTGGTCGACCACATCTCGATGCACGCGTACTACGAGGAGCACGACGGCGACCGCGCGTCGTTCCTCGGCTCCGGGACCAGCATGGACCGCTTCATCCGCCGCGTCGTCGCGTCGGCCGACGCGGTGGGCGCGCGCAAGCGCTCGGACAAGCAGATCACCATCTCGTTCGACGAGTGGAACGTCTGGTACCTCGAGACGCGGTTCCCGGGCGAGTCGAACCTGCCGCTGCAGCACCAGCCCGCGCGCATCATCGAGGACGTCTACTCGGGCCTCGACGCCGTGGTCCTGGGCGACCTCATGGTCACGCTGCTCAACCACGCCGACCGCGTGCCCGTCGCGTGCCTCGCGCAGCTCGTCAACGTCATCGCGCCGATCATGACCGAGCCGGGCGGCGAGGCGTGGAAGCAGCCCACCTACCACCCGTTCGCGGCCACGACGCGCCTCGCGCAGGGCGACGTGCTCGACGTGCGCGTGCAGGCCCCGACGTACACGACGGCGCGCCACGGCGACGTCCCGACGGTCACCGCCGCGGTCACGTGGGCGGGCGAGCCCGACGCCGGCGAGCTGGGCGTGTTCCTCGTCAACCGCACCGCCGAGGCCGTCGAGGTCGAGCTGCGCCACCCCGGCGTCGCGCTCACGCTGGGCGGCGGCACGCAGGTCACGGCCGACCACGAGCCGGCCGTGCACGGCCCCGCGCACGCCGCGAAGGTCGCCGCCGAGCACGTGACGACGCTCGACGCGGCCCCCGTGACCGCGAGCGCGACCGGCACCACGACCGTGCGCCTGGCGCCGGAGTCCTGGACCGCGCTGTCGGGCACCGCGACGGTCGTCTGACCACGGTCGTCCGACGACGATCCGGCCGCCCTCCCCGACCCCGGGGAGGGCGGCCCGCCCCCTCTTGAACCGCGAGAGCGCGATCCAGTCACCCCGGAGGCCCTGGTGGACGAGCCGTACGGCTACCTGCTGGTGCACCACGTCGAGGACCCCGACGGGTACGGCGAGCGCATCTACTTCTCGCTCTCGGCGGGCGACGACCCGCTGCGCTGGTACCGCGCCAACGGCGGCCGCCCCGTCCTGACGTCGACGCTGGGCACCACGGGCGTGCGCGACCCGCACCTCGTCGCGGGCGACGGCGAGTGGTTCCTGCTCGCGACGGACCTGCGCATCTACGGCGGCGACGACGCGGGGTGGGACGCGTGGACCCGGCACGGCAGCCGCAGCCTCGTGGTGTGGCGCTCGACCGACCTCGTGCGCTGGTCGGAGCCGTGGCTGCTCGAGGTCGCGCCGCCCGAGGCGGGCATGGCGTGGGCGCCCGAGGCGACGTACGACCCGGCGACGCGCGAGTTCGCGGTGACGTTCTCGTCGTCGCTGTACCCGCCGGACGACGTGCACCACGCCGCGGCGTCGTACCCGCGCGTGCTCGTGGCCCGCACGCACGACTTCCGGACCGTCACCCCCGCGCGCGTGCTCATCGACCACGGCACGGGCGTCATCGACACGACCGTGGTGCCCGCCGCGCTCGCGCCCGACGGGCGCGTGCACCGCTTCTCCAAGCAGGACGCCGACGCGCCCGGGTCGCTCAGGCTGTTCCACGAGGCGGGCTCGGCGCTCGACGCCGACGACTTCGAGGTCGTCGCCGCGCGGCTCGCCGACGACCGGTACGCGCACGTCGAGGCGCCGCTGGTCTTCCGCGACCACCGCGACGGCACGTGGTACCTGTGGGTCGACCAGTACTCGGTGCGGCCGCAGGGCTACCTCGCGCTGCGCACCGACGACCTCGCGTCGGGCGACTGGCGCGAGGTGCCGGGGTTCTGCCTGCCGCCCGACACCAAGCACGGCGTCGTGGTCCCGCTCACGCGCGCACGGCACGCGGCGCTGGCGGCGGCCTACCCGCCCTGACGCCCGGCGGCGCGCCCCTCGGCCCGCGCAGGGCACGCCGAGCCTGGAAGACGACGGACGGCCCGCGGGGTCAGAGGGGCTCGGTCAGCCGGTCCGCGACGATCGGCAGCCACGCGGCCGCGTCGGCGCGCGCGCGGGCCGCGGGCTCGGGGTCGGCCGACAGGTCGGCGGCCTCGAGGTCCGCCATGTAGCCGGCCGCGAGCAGCCGCAGCAGCTGGCGGGCGGGCAGCACGAGGCGACGGCCGAGGCGTGGCATGAGCAGCTCGATCTCGTCGGCGACCTCGTCCGACATCTGCCGGTCGAGGTCGTGGTGCCGGCGCGCGATCTCGGGGTGCCGCATCGCGAGCAGCGTGAGCTCGGCGTTGATGACGCGCCACCGGCGGTCGTGCGAGATGCGCTCTAGCAGGATCTCGAGGAACGACGAGATGTCCTGCAGGTCGAGCTCGGCACCCGCGGCGCACGTGGCCTGCGCGACCGCGAGCGCGTCGCGCAGCTCGGCGATGCGGCGGCGGTGCTCGCGGGCCGCGAGCGCGAGCAGCAGCTCGTGCTTGCTCTCGAAGTTGGAGTAGAACGCGCCGCGCGTGAAGCCCGCGCGCTCGCACACGGCCTCGATGGACGTCGCGTCGACGCCCTCCTCCGCGAACAGGCCGAACGCGGCGTCGAGCAGGCGCTCGCGGGTGTGCTGACGGCGGCGCGACACGGCCGGGTCGGCGGCGACGTCGACGGGTGCGTCGGTCATGGGCCACCTCCCGGGGCGTCGTGGGGTCGTCGGGCTCTCACAGGTCCGGCGTCGATCCTAGCGCTTGGATACAGCCGTGTATCGCATACGGCCCCGTATCGCATACAGTCTCGTATCGAAGCGCGTCGCATCTCGTGCGCCGCGTCGCCGGACGCCGCCGTCCTCCCCCGCACCCACCGACCCTGGAGCAGCCGTGTCCTCTGCGCTCTACCGCCTCGGCCGCGCCGCGTACGCGCGCCGCCGTGCCGTCATCGGCGCCTGGCTGGCCGTGCTGGTCCTGCTCGGCGCAGGCGCCGTGCTGCTCGGCGGCAAGCTCGACAACTCCGTGACGATCCCCGGCACCGAGTCGCAGGCCGCGCTCGACCGGCTCGCCGCGACGTTCCCCGAGGCGGCGGGCACCACCGCGCAGGTCCTCGTGGTGGGCACCGACGGCGGCCAGGTCGACGACCCCGCGGTGGTCGCCGCCGTCGACGACGCCGCGCAGCGGTTCGCCGACGTCCAGGGCGTCACGTCCGCCGTCTCGCCGTTCGACACGACGACGCCCGGGGCGTCCGAGACGAGCGACGACGGCGAGGCCGCGATCATGGTCCTGTCGCTGCGCGGCGAGGGCGTCGCGATCGGCGCCGACGTCAAGGACGAGCTGCGGGCGCTCACCGACGACCTCGCGGCCGCCCTGCCCGACGGGTACGACGCGACCATCGGCGGGCAGCTGTTCTCGCAGGAGTTCCCCGGCCTGAGCATCACCGAGGCGCTCGGCGTCGTCGTCGCGTTCGTCGTGCTCCTGCTCACGCTCGGCTCGTTCGCCGCCGCCGGCATGCCGCTGCTCAACGCGCTGCTCGGTGTCGGCATCTCGACGATCCTCGTGCTGGTCGCGGCGGCGTTCACGTCGGTCACGAGCACGACGCCGCTGCTGTCGCTCATGCTCGGGCTCGCGGTCGGCATCGACTACGCGCTGTTCATCGTGTCGCGCCACCGCGAGCTGCTCGCGACCGGCCTGCCACCGGACGAGGCCGCGGCACGCTCCAACGCCACCGCCGGCTCCGCCGTCATCTTCGCGGGCCTCACGGTCATGATCGCGCTGGTCGGCCTGTCGGTCGCGGGCATCCCCTTCCTCGGCGTCATGGGCGTCGCCGGGGCGATGGCCGTCGGCGTCGCGGTGCTCATCTCCATCACGCTCGTGCCCGCGATGCTCGGCGTCGCCGGCACGCGCCTCGTGCCGCGGCCGTCGCGCCGCGCGCGCCGCCACGCGGCCGCGCAGCCTGCCGCCGCGCAGCCCGCAGCCGGGCGCGACGCGGCACCCGCTGCCACCCCCGCCGACGCCTCCGACCCCGCCCCGCACGGCGACGACGAGTGGGACCTGCCCGCGCAGCACAACCGGTTCTTCGCCGGCTGGGTGCGGCTCGCGACCGCCAAGCCGTGGATCACCGTCGTCGTGACCGTCGGCGCCATGGCCGCGCTGGCGTTCCCCGCGCTCGACCTGCGCCTCGCGCTCCCCGACGCGGGCGTGCAGCCCACCGGGTCCTCGCAGCGCGTCACGTACGACCGCATCTCGGAGCACTTCGGCCCCGGCGCCAACGGCCCGCTCGTCGTCACCGGCAGCATCGTCACGAGCGACGACCCGCTGCAGCTCATGCAGGACGTCGCCGACGAGCTGCGCGCGCTCCCCGGCGTGCAGGGCGTGCCGCTCGCGACGCCCAACGCGTCGATCGACACCGGCATCGTGCAGGTCGTCCCCACCACGGGCCCGACGGACCCGAAGACCGCCGACCTGGTCAACGCGATCCGCGACCTGCGGCCCGAGATCCAGGAGAAGTACGGGTTCGACCTCGCGGTCACCGGCTTCACGGCCGTCGGCATCGACGTCTCGGCCAAGCTCGGCGCGGCCCTGCTGCCGTTCGCGGTCTTCGTGGTCGGGCTGTCGCTCGTGCTGCTGACGATGGTGTTCCGCTCGGTCGCGGTGCCCCTCAAGGCCACGGTCGGCTACCTGCTGTCCGTCGCGGTCGCGTTCGGCGTCGTCACGAGCGTGTTCGAGCACGGCGTCGGCGCCGACCTGCTGCACGTGTCGCGGCTCGGCCCCGTCATCTCGTTCATGCCGATCGTGCTCATGGGCGTGCTGTTCGGCCTCGCGATGGACTACGAGGTCTTCCTCGTGTCCCGCATCCGCGAGGACTACGTGCACTCCGGCAAGGCGCGCGCGTCGATCGCGACGGGCTTCGTCAGCTCGGCCAAGGTCGTCACCGCGGCCGCCGTCATCATGGTCGCCGTCTTCTTCGCGTTCGTCCCCGAGGGCGACATCAACATCAAGCCCATCGCGCTCGGGCTCGCGGTCGGCGTGGCGGTCGACGCGTTCGTCGTCCGCATGACCCTCGTGCCCGCCGTGCTGCAGCTGCTCGGCGACAAGGCCTGGTGGATGCCGAAGAGCCTCGAGCGCGCGCTGCCGTCGTTCGACGTCGAGGGCGAGTCGCTGCACCGCGAGATCACCATGCGCGGGTGGCCCGGGTCGGACGACGTGGTCGTCGCGGCGCGCGACCTGCGCCTGGCCGTGGCCGACGGCGCCGACCTCGTGCAGCTCGACGTGCGGCGCGGCGACGCGCTCGTCGTGCACGCCGAGGACCCGGCGCGCCTGGCCGCGCTGCTGCTCACCGTCACCGGGCGGCTCGAGCCCGCGGCGGGCGACCTCAAGGTCGCGGGCTACCTGCTGCCGGTCCGCGCCGCGGCGGTCCGCCGCCGCGCGGGGTACGTCGACCTGCGCACCGAGGGCGTCGACGCGCTCGCCGCCGCTGTCGCCGAGGGACCGACGGTGCTCGCGGTCGACCGCACCGACGTCGTCACCGACGTGCGCGAACGACGCCGCGTCGCCGCGCTGCTCGCCGACGCGGCGACCGGCGGCACGACCCTCGTGCTCGGCACGGTCGGCCCGCAGCCCGCCGACGACCTGCTGCCCGACGGCACCCCCGTGACCACGCTCGCGCCCTCCGCCGGCGCCCTCGCATGAGCGCGCAGGAAGGACCTGTCATGACCCGCACCTCCCCCGCCCGCCGCTGGCCGGCCGTGGTCGTCGCGATCGCCGCGCCGCTCGCGCTCGTCGTGCTGCTGCTCGCGGCCGCGTGGGCCCCGGCCGACGCGCTGCCGCGCGTCAAGGCCGCCGTCGTCAACCTCGACCAGCCGGTCACGGTCCAGGGGCAGTACACGCCGCTGGGTCGTCAGCTCGCGAGCGCCCTCACCTCGGGCGACGACGTGAGCGCGAACTTCGACTGGGTCGTCACCGACGAGGACGACGCGACCGCCGGCCTGGCCGACGGCACGTACGCCGCGGCCGTGACGATCCCCGAGAACTTCTCGTCCGCGGCGACGTCGTTCACCGCGGCCGTGGGCGGCGGGTCGGCCGAGGCCGGTACGGACGACGCCACGGCCGGTGCCACGGGCACGGACGCGCAGGGCGAGGCACCGCAGGCCGCGGCGGCCGGCATCGAGACGGGCACGCCCGCGTCGACGCCGCAGCAGGCGACGGTCCAGGTCACGACGCCCGACTCGGCGACCGCCGTCGACCAGGTCGTCGCCAACGCGGTCGCGACCGCCGCGACGCGCGTGCTCGGCGAGCAGCTCACCACGACGTACGTCGAGAACGTGCTCGTCGGGTTCTCGACGCTCAAGGACCAGCTCGGCCAGGCCGCGGACGGCGCGACGCAGCTCGCGGACGGCACGCGGCAGCTCGCCGACGGCACGGGGCAGCTCGCCACGGGCGCCGACGGTCTCGCGGGCGGCGCGACGCAGCTCGCCGACGGCGTGCACCAGCTCGGCGGCGGTGCGAACCAGCTGGTCGGCGGGACCGCCCAGCTCGCGGGCGGCGCACGCCAGCTCGCGGGCGGCGCGGCGCAGCTCGCCGACGGCGCCGGGCAGTCGGCGGCCGGGGCGCGACAGCTCGCCCAGGGTGCGCAGGACCTCACGACCGGGACCGGGCAGCTCGCCGCGGGGCTCGCGCAGACCTCGGCGGGCGCCGGCGACCCCGCTCAGGGGCTCCCCGCGCTGGCCGCGGGCACGCGCGGTGTCGCCGACGGCACGGCCGCGCTCGTGGCGGGGCTCGAGAAGAACCTCGCCGACGCCCGGGCGGGCCTGCCGCGGCTCCAGGCGGGGCTCGACCAGGTCGACGGGCTCATCGCCGACCTCGGGTGCGCGCCCGACGCGACGACGCCTCCGTGCTCGGACCTCCTCGCGCAGCGGGCGCAGCTCGAGCAGCAGCTGGTCGCCGCGCAGGGCGCGGTCGCGGTCATCCCCTCGCTCCTGCCGGAGCTGGCCCCGCTCGTCGCGGGCGCCGACCAGGTGGCCGACGGGGCACAGCTCGCGGTCCAGGGTGACGGCACGCCGCAGAACCCCGGCCTGGTCGCGGGCCTGCGCCAGCTCGCCGACGGCGCCGCGCAGCTCGACGGCGGGGCACGCCGGCTCGCCACCGGCGCCGACCAGCTCGCGGGCGGCCTGGACCAGCTCGCGACCGGCACGTCCGGCCTCGCGTCCGGCGCGTCCGGTCTCGCGTCGGGGGCGTCGCAGCTGCAGGGCGGCACGTCGCAGCTCGCGGCGGGTGTCGCTCAGCTCGGCGGCGGCGCCGACCAGCTCGCCGACGGCAGCGCGCAGCTCGCCGACGGCGTACGGCAGACCGACGCGGGTGCGGGGCAGCTCGCCGACGGCTCGGCGACGCTCGGCTCGGGCCTCACGCAGGCGGTCGACCAGCTGCCGACGACACCCGAGGACGAGCGCGCGACCCTCGCGCAGGTCGTGACGGCGCCCGTCGCGGCGCCGTCCTCGACGGTCACGGCACCGCTGGGCCGCGTGTCGACCCTCGTCGCGGTCGCGCTGTGGGTCGGTGCGCTCGTGCTGTTCCTCGCGTTCCGGCCGCTGCCGGCGCGCGCCGCCGGCTCGACGCGTCCCGCGCTCGCGCTCGCGCTGAGCGCGCTCGGCGTCCCGGCCGCGGTCGCGCTGGTCGCGGGCGTCGCGACCGGTGCGCTGGCGGGGGCGATCACGGGTCAGGGGGTCGGGCGGACGCTCGCGCTCGCCGGGCTCGGCGGCCTCGCCGCCGTCACGCTCGCGGCGTTCCACCAGGCGCTCGCCGCGTGGTTCGGCACGGTGGGGCGTGGCATCGCGCTGGTGGCCGGGTTCGGGTTCCTCGTCGCGGGTCTCGCGGCGACCGTCCCGTCCTGGGTCGCGACGTCGGTGGGCTGGCTGCCGGTCGGTGCGGTCGCCGACGCGCTGGGCGGCGCGCTCGGCGAGTCGAGCGCGTCGGTCGCCGGTGCGGTCGTGGCGCTCGCGCTGTGGGCGGTCGGCAGCGTGCTGGCGAGCACGGCCGCGGTGGCCCGCGCCCGCAGCGCGTCGGGCGCCCGGGTGGTCGCGGCCTACGCCTGACCCGCGAACCCCGCACGGCACGACGCGCCGGCACCCCTCGCGGGTGCCGGCGCGTCGCACGTCCGGGCGCGGCCCCTCAGCGGCGCCGGACCGCCAGCACGCGCTGCAGCACGACGAACGCGAGCAGCACGACGCCGATGAACACGCGGGTCCACCACGAGTCGAGGCCCTCGCGCGCGATGAGCACCTGGATGAGCCCGTAGACGAGCACGCCCGCTCCCGTGCCGAGCACGAACCCGACGCCGCCCGACAGCAGCGTCCCGCCGATGACGACGGCCGCGATCGCGTCGAGCTCCATGCCGATGCCCGTGAGGTTGAACCCGGACTTCGTGTAGAGCGCGAACAGGACGCCGGCGATGCCGGCGCACGTGCCGGAGATGACGTAGACCCACACGCGCGTGCGCGCGGGGCGCAGGCCCATGAGGTTGACCGCCGCGCCCCCGTCGCCCGCGCCCAGGCCGTACACCGACCGGCCGAACCGCGTGTAGTGCAGCACGAGGAACGCGATGAACAGCACCGCGAGCGCCACGAGGATGCTCGCGTTGATGCGCCACAGCTCGCGCCCCTCGCCGAACTTCAGGCTCCACGCGGCCAGGCCGGAGAACTCGGCGTCGTCGATCTTGAGGGAGTTGACGCTGATGACGTTCGCGAGGCCGCGCGCGAGGAACATGACCGCGAGCGACGCGATGAACGGTTGGATGTCGAACACCTGCACCATGACGCCGATGAGCACGCCGCACGCCGTGCCGATGAGCACGGCCACGGGCAGCACGACCACGAGCGGCAGCCCCGCGGTGAACATCTCCGCGATCGACAGGCCGACGAGCGCGACGACCGCACCGACGGACAGGTCGATGCCGCCGGTGAGGATCACGAACGTCATGCCGACGGCGAGCACCAGCAGGTAGGAGTTGTCGACGAGCAGGTTCGACAGCAGCTTCATGCTGATGAAGTCGACGCGCTCGGTGGAGTACCGCTCCTGCCCCACGCCCAGCATGATCGCGAGCGTGAGGACCGTGCCGAGCACGGGCAGGAACCGGCGGTCGAACCCGCTCAGCGCGCGGCGCGCGCGGTGCACGACCGTGCCGGCGGGCCGGTCGGTGCGGACCATCTCGTCGGTGCTCATGCCGTCACCTCCTGGGCGGGCGTCGTCTCGACGGGGGCGGCCGGGGCGTCCGACCGGTCGGCGCGTCGTCGCCCGCGCAGCGTCGCGCGCAGCGTCGGCGACGCCGCGACGCAGACCGCGATGAGCACGATCGCCTTGAACAGCGGCGTGGTCTGCGACGGCAGCTGGAAGATGATGACGGCCCGCTCGAGCGTGCTGAGCAGCATCGCGCCGACCAGCAGCCCGCCGAGGTAGAACCGGCCGCCGTCGAGCTTGGTGCCGCCGAGCACGACGACCATGATCGCGTCGAGCTCCTTCATGAGGCCGATGTTGTTGGCGTCGGCCGCCATGGTCGGTGCGCCGTACACGAGGCCCGCGAGCCCCGCGAGGACGCCCGCGATGACGTAGACGGTCCACGTGGTGCGTCGCGACCGGACGCCCGCGAGGCGGCTCGCCTCGCGGTTGATGCCGATCGACTCGAGGAACATCCCGAGGGCGGTGCGCCGCACCAGCAGCACGACGAGCCCGAACGTGACGACCGCGATGACGACGGGCGTCGGGATTCCGAGCACGAACCCGGAGCCGATCGACTTGAACGGCGGGCTCGTGACGGTCGTGATCTGCCCCTGCGTGATGAGCATCGCGATGCCGCGCCCGGCGACCATGAGGATCATCGTCGCGATGAACGGCTGGATGCCGAGCCCGGCGACCATCGCGCCGTTGAACATCCCGCCCAGCCCGCCGACCGCGAGCCCCAGCAGCACCGCGGTCAGCACGGTGCCGGGCGCCGACGGGTCGGCGGCGTTGTCGAGGTAGGTGAGCGACACCGCGAGCGCGATCGCCATGACCGCGCCGACGGACAGGTCGATGCCGCCCGTCGCGATGACGAGGCACATGCCGAGCGCGAGCAGCAGCGGCGTCGCGCTGTTGCGCATGAGGTCGACGAGCTGCCCGAACAGGTGCCCGTCGCGGACCGTGACGTCGAGGAAGCCGGGGCTCGCGACGCCGCACGCCAGGATCAGCAGCACGAGCGCGAGCAGCGGCCAGAACAGGCCGTGGTGGGTGACCTCGCGCCAGACGTCGGCGCCGCGCGACCCGCGGGCGGGTCCGGCGGCGCGCTGGCCGGGGGCCGTGGTCGGGCTCATGCGCGTGCTCCGCTCTCGGCGATCGTCTCGAGGATGGTGGCGGTCGTGACGTCGTCGGTGTTGACGAGCTCGTCGACCTTCTGACGGTCCCGCATGACGACGAGCCGCTGGCTGAGCCGCAGCACCTCCTCGAGCTCGGAGGAGATGAAGACGACGGACATGCCGTCCTGCGCGAGCTCGGTGACGAGCTTCTGGATCTCGGCCTTGGCGCCGACGTCGATGCCGCGCGTCGGCTCGTCGAGGATCAGCAGGCGCGGCGCCGTGGCGAGCCACCGCGCGAGCAGCACCTTCTGCTGGTTGCCGCCCGACAGGTTGCGGATCAGCGCGTTCGGGTGGGGCGGGCTGATCTGCAGCGCGGTGATGTACCGCGCGACGACGTCGTCGAGCTGGCGCCGCGGGATGCGCCGCCACGTGCCGCGGCGGGCCTGCATCGCCAGCGCGATGTTCTCGCGGACCGTGAGGTCCCCGACGATGCCCTCCTTCTTGCGGTCCTCGGTCGAGTACGCGATGCCGCGCGCGAGCGCCGCGAGCGGCGACGTCAGTCGGGTCAGGGCGCTCTGCACGCGCACGTCGCCCGTGTCGGGGCGGTCGGCGCCGGACAGCAGCCGCGCGAGCTCGGTGCGGCCGGACCCGAGCAGGCCCGCGACGCCGAGGATCTCGCCCGCGTACAGGTCGACGTCGAACGGCTGCACCGAGCCGTTCTTGCCCAGGCCGACGGCCGTGAGGAACGGCGTCTCGCGGTCGGAGTGGATCGTGATGGTCGAGCGCGCCTTCTCCTCGATGCCGGCGAGCGCGTCGCCCGACTTGCCGATCATCGCGGCGATGAGGTCGCGGCGCGGCAGGTCGGCCACCCTGTGCTCGCCGACGAGGCGCCCGTTGCGCAGCACCGTGATGCGGTCGGAGATCTCGTAGATCTGGTCGAGGAAGTGCGAGACGAACAGCACCGCGACGCCGTCGTCCTTGAGGCTGCGCACGACGCGGAACAGCTCGGCGACCTCGGCGTTGTCGAGGCTCGACGTGGGCTCGTCGAGCACGAGCACCTTGGCGTCGACGACGAGCGCGCGCGCGATCGCGCACAGCTGCTGCACCGCGATGGTGTGCGACGACAGCATCGAGCGCGGGTCGACGTCGAGGTGCAGGCGGCGCAGGTACTCGGCAGCCTTGCGGCGCGTCGCGCGCCAGTCGATGAACGGCCCGTGGCGCACCTCGTGGCCGAGCATGACGTTCTCGGCCACCGTGAGGTTCGCGCAGAGGTTGACCTCCTGGTAGACCGTGGAGATCCCGGCGGCCTGCGCCTGGCTCGGGCCGTCGAGGCGGACCTCGTGGCCGTCGACCTCGATGCGCCCGGAGTCGATCTGGTAGACGCCCGTGAGCGCCTTGATGAGCGTCGACTTGCCGGCGCCGTTCTCGCCCATGAGGGCGTGGACCTCGCCCGGGAAAAGCCGGAACGCGACGTCGTCGAGCGCCTTGACGCCGGGGAACGCGATCGAGATCCCGGTCATCTGCACGACGGGTGCGGGGGGTGCTGCGGACATCGGTGTCCTTCCTGCGCGGGCCTGCACGGGCCCGGCCCGGGCGGGTGGTGTCCCCCGCCCGGGCCGGTGCTGCGGGCGTCAGTAGGCGCGGGCGTCCACGTCGGCCTGCGTGATCGTCTGGTCGAACGCCTTGTCGATCACGATGGTCTCCTTCGGCACGTCCTCGCCGTCGGCGACCTTCTTGATGAGGTCGGCGAGCTGGTCCCCGAACACGGGGTTGCACTCGACCACGTAGTTGAACTTCTTGTCCACGAGGGCCTGCAGGCCGTCCCGGACGCCGTCGACGGACACGATCTGGATGTCCTTGCCGGGGACCTTGCCCGCGGCCTCGATCGCCTCGATGGCGCCGAGGCCCATGTCGTCGTTGTGCGTGAAGATCATCGTCATGTCGGGGTAGGCCTGCAGGGCCGCCTCGACGGCCGTCTTGCCCTCGGCGCGCGTGAAGTTGCCGGACGCCTTGCCGATGATCTGGTCGCCGACGACCTCGCCGAAGCCGGCCTCGCGGTCGACCTGCGCGCCCGAGCCGAGCGTGCCCTGGAGCTCGAAGATCTTGGCGTCGGGCGCGTTCTCCTTGACCCACTCGCCGGCGGTGGTGCCCTCCTGCTTGAAGTCGGCGCCGATCCACGTGACGTACGGGTCGTCGACGGTCGTGTCGACCGTGCGGTCGACGAGCACGACCGGGATGCCGGAGTCCTTGATCTCCTGCAGGACCTCGTCCCAGCCGGTCTCGATGACCGGGGAGAACGCGATGACGTCGACGTCCTGCGCGACGAAGTCGCGCAGCGCCTTGATCTGGTTCTCCTGCTTCTGCTGCGCGTCGACGAACGTGAGGTCGAAGCCCGCGTCCTTCGTGAGGCTGGCCTTGACCGACTCGGTGTTGGCGGTGCGCCAGCCCGACTCGGCGCCGAGCTGCGAGAAGCCGACGCGGATGGTGTCGCCCGAGCTGCCGCCCGAGCTGCCGGAGTCGCCGCCGGCGTCGGTGTCGCCGCCGCCGCAGGCGGCGAGGGCCAGGATCGTGATCGCCGAGACGGCACCGGCGATCGCGGTGCGCGTACGCGTGTTGCCCTTCATGCAGCTCCTCCTCGAGCAGCGTGGCCGTCGTCCTCGACGGCCCGTCCGGGTGTGTGACGGGACGAGTGTGAACGTTCTCAACAGGTTCCGTCAACGCGTTCGTGTTGCGTTTCGGTCACGGGTGTCGTCGCAGGCCACGGCGCTGGACGCCCGCACGGGTCATGGGATGTGAGCGATCACATGCGGGGTCGGGTCGGACGACCGTCCTGACCTGCGCCGATCAGCCGTCGGCACCGCGCTGCGCCGGCTCGGGCGCCGTGACGGCCACCGCGCCGCGCACGGGCGGCAGCACCACGCGCGCGGGGTCGCGCGGCGGGGCCGTGCTCTCGCGCACCAGCAGCCGCGGCGACACCGCGACCGCCGTCGACGTCGCCACGCCGTCGCGCGCCGCGAGCAGCAGCTCGACGCACCGGTACCCCAGCTCGTCGAGCTCCTGCGCGACCGTCGTCAACGGCGGCACGAAGTGCGCCGACCCGTCGCCGTCGTCGTACCCGACCACCGACACGTCGTCCGGCACGCGCACGCGCGCGTCGGCCAGCGCGTGGATCATGCCCAGCGCGAGCAGGTCGTTCGCGGCGAACACCGCCGTCGGCAGCGTCGTGCGCAGCCGCCGCACGCGGTCCACGAGCTCGCGCCCGGCGAGGTACCCGACCTCGGCGCTCCAGTCGTCGGCCCACAGCGTGCGCGGCGCGAGCCCGGCCGCGGCCATGGTCTCGCGGAACCCCACCGCACGGGCGCGCGCGTCGACCCACGGCGCCGGGCCCGCCAGGTGCAGCACGTCGCGGTGCCCCAGGTCCAGCAGGTGCTGCGTCGCGACCTTCGCCCCCGCCTCCTGGTCGATCGCGACCGCGAGCGTGTGCTCGGGCCCCACGCGCCCCGCGACGACGACCGGCACGTCGGCGCGCGCCTCGAGCACCGCGGCCGCCGCCTGGTCGTGCGACGCGACGACGACGATGCCGTCGACACCCTGGTCCAGCAGGTGCTCGATCGCGGCGGCGACCTCGTCCTTGTGCTGCAGGTCGACGGTCGCGAGCGACACGAAGAGGCCCTTCGACCGCGCCGCCTGCTCGATCGCGAGCAACGTGCGCGTCGGCCCGAACAGGTGCGAGCCCGACGACACGACGCCGAACACGCCCGAGCGCCGGGTCTTGAGCGACCGCGCGGCGATGTTGCGGCGGTAGCCGAGCCGCTGCATCGCGTCGAGCACGCGCTCGCGCGTCTCGGTCGCGACGTTCGGGTGGTCGTTGATGACGCGCGAGACGGTCTGGTACGACACCCCCGCCGCGGTCGCGACGTCGGTGATGGCAGGGGGCCGGGGGCGCGCGCTCACGCCGCACCTCCGGGGAGCGCACGAGCACCGCGCACCGGGCCACCTCCGAAACCAGGCAGACGCGCACGCCGGGTGTACGCGTCAGTGCACAGTAGACCGCGCGGCGCCCGTCGGGCTCGCGCGGCCGTCGCGACGACCCCGCTTCACCCGCCGCCACCGCGGGGTGCGACCGTCGACGACGGCCGCACGAGCGGCACGTCGACGGCACGCGAGGCCCGCATCCGGGCCCGGGCGCCGCGGAGGGGTCGTCGACGCATCCACCGGCCCCCCGCGACCGGCCCGACCGTCGCCCGTCGGCGCGCGGGCGCACCCGGCCCCGGGCCGTCGCGCCGCCACCCGTCCCCGGTGGCAGGGTGGGCGGGTGCGGTCGGGAGGTGACGACGTGGTCGAGGGGTACGCGTTCGCCAACGGGTTCGTCAACGTGCTCGCGACGCTGCCGACCGGCACGCGGGTCGCGACGGCGGGGCGCTGCGGCGGCATGGCGTACTCGGTGCTCGACCACGCGCTCGCCGGGCGCGACGTGCCCGCGTGGGACCCCCACCTGTTCGCGCCGGACCGGGTCCCGCCGGACGGTCACGTGGTCGCGGACCACCTCGCGCGGCGGCAGCTCGACTCGTTCCGCACGCCGTCGGCGCTGCGCTTCCTCACGTGGTCGGTGCTGCCCGACGCGGACCTCGGCCCGCTCGCGGGCGTCCGCACGCGCACGCGGCGCGAGCTGCCCGGCGTGCTGCGCGCCCTCGCGCAGGGGCGGCCGGTCGTGCTGGGCATGGTCGTGGCGCGGTCGCTGCTGCGCGCGGGCGACAACCACCAGGTCGTCGCGACGGGCTTCACGCGCGACGGCGACGCGGTCACGCTGACCCTCCACGACCCGAACTCGCCGGGGCGCGCCGTGACGCTCGTCGAGGCCTCCGACGGGTGGCGCGCGAGCAACGGCCGGCTGTGGCGCGGGTTCTTCCGGCACGCGTACGCACCGCGCACGCCGCCGCCGCTGCCGAGCGCCTCGCGCCGTCCGCGTGCGGCCGTGCGGGCGGGGGCGCCGGTCGGGCTCGTGCACGTCGCGACGGGGCTGCTGCTCGTCGTCGACGGCGACCGGCCCGCCCTCGCGACGGCCGCCTCGACCGGCTCGCCGTGGGTGCCCACGCTCGCGGACGGCACGGCGCGGGCGCTCACCGACGGCGACGCGGTGCACCTCCGCGTGGCCCCGCCCGTCGACGGTGCCGCCGGGCACCTGCTCACGGCCCCGCCGGTCTCCGCGGCGTCGCGGGCCGGTGCGGCCACGGCCGAGGACGGCCAGCGCCTGACCGTCGTCGACGCGGAGCCCGCGCTCACGGGCGAGGACGACGACGCGGACGCACGACGGGGAGACGACGACGTGGACGCGCTCGGCGGGCACGACCAGCGCACAGGCATGCCCCACGACGAGGCTGCCGCCCACGCCGACCGCGGCGAGGGCGCGATCGCGCGCTGGACCGTCGTCGTCGACGGCGGTGGCGCGTGGCGCGAGGGCTCCCGCGTCCGGCTGGTCCACGCGGCGACGGGCGCCCTGCTCGCCGGCACCCGCGAAGGCCCGACGACGACGTTCACCCCCGACGCGTCGACGTGGTGGACGGTCGCCGCCCCGCCCGCCTGACGCCCGACCGCCCCGCGGCCCCGCTACTGCCGGGCACGGCCCTCACCGTCGAGCGCGGTACTTCGCCACCGAGCGCGGGTGGAACGAGTGGCGCACTCGGCGGGGATCTACCGCACTCGGCGCGGCGATCCGTGCGGACGGGCCGTGCGGATGACGACGACGCGTGGTCAGGACGCCGCGGCGGCGACCCGCAGGACGTCGGCGAACCACGGCGTGACCTCACCCGCGGCGACCAGGGCCCGCGCCTGTGCGGGTGTGACCCACGCGGTCTCGACGACCTCGTCGGGGTCGGGCGCCAGCTCGCCCTCGACGCGCCCGACCACCACGTGGTCGTGCTCCCACTCGACGTGGCCCGACCCGGCGTCGGGTGCGCGGTACACGAACGTGCCGACCTCGTGCGCGTCGACCAGGGCGACGCCCAGCTCGTCGCGGACGCGCGTGGTCGCGCTGGTCAGCAGGTCGGAGCCGGGCGCGGGGTGCCCGCAGCAGGAGTTGGTCCACAGCCCGCCGAACCGCACCTTGGCGTGCGCTCGACGCTGCAGCAGCAGCGCGCCGTCGGGTCGCGTCACGAGCACCGAGAACGCGCGGTGCAGCCGACCCGGCGCGGCGTGCGCGTCCGCGACCGTCGTGCGCCCGCCGGCCGTGCCGTGCTCGTCGACCAGCTCGACCAGGTCCGTCTCCGCCACCGGCACCACCTTCGTCCACCCGCCGCGGCGGGTCGCCGCGCGCTGCGGCCCGGCGCCACCGTCCCCGTTCCGCGGGAGAGGTGCAAGTCGGACCGGCGGGTCAGGCGCCCGTGCGGCCGCCGGGAGAGCGCACCGCGGCGAGCGCGGCGCGGACCGCGACGAGGCCGAACCCGAACAGGACACCCCCGACCGCGACCACGACGGCCGCGGCGGGTGCCGCGAACGCGCACACCACCGTGGCCACCCCGGTGATCGCGACGACGACGCCCGCGTCGCGGTAGGCCGGGCCCTGCGCGGCCCGGAACGCCTCCGCACGGCGCGAGGAGAAGCGGCCGCCGGGGGCGGCGAGCGGCAGCACGCCGCCCAGCACGACGAGCAGGACGCCGACGGCGGCGCCGACGGCCTGCTCCCAGCGGAAGTCGTGCCCCGTGTAGAGGGACAGCACGCCGAGGTGCACGACGAGCAGGACGACGGAGAGCCCTGCGGACGTCCACCCGAGCACGCGACGCACCCGCTCGGGCGACCGCTCCTGCAGCGCCGGCGTGAGCGAGCCGAGGTGGTGCTCGACCCACGGCCCGAGCGCGAACAGGGCGGCGAGCAGCGAAGCGGTCGCGGGCAGCAGGACCGCACTGACCCCGCGCGGGACGACGCTCGCGCCGTGCCGGCCCGCGGCCTCGCGCGTGACGACCTCGGCCGCCATGTCGGGCCACGCGAGGATCGACGCGACGACCATCGCGAGGACGGCCGCGGCCGTGATGGCGGCGCCCGGACCGTGCCACGACCAGACGGGTGGTGCGGGCTCACCTGACGTGCTGGTCATGGCGCCTCCTCGGGCGGTGCGGTGGGTGCGGCGTCGGTGGGTGCGGCATCGGCGGCCGGGCCTGCCGGGTCGTGGGTGCCGGACCGAAGACCCTGCAGCAGGAGGATCGCCTCGTCGAGCAGCGTGAGCTGCACGCGGTACTGGATCTCGGTGCCGCGACGCCGGGACTCGACGAGTCCGGCGTCGCGCAGCACCCGCAGGTGCCCGGAGAGCGTCGACGGCACGACGCCGAGCGCGTCGCCGAGCGCCCCGGCCCGCACATAGTCGCGCGTGCGCAGGTAGCGCAGGATCTCGCGACGCGTCGGGTGCGCGAGCGCGTCGAACACGCCACCCGCCCGTCCTTCGTTATTTCGCGTCA
Organism: Cellulomonas sp. FA1; assembly: GCF_000986825.1. Lineage (NCBI taxonomy): Bacteria > Bacillati > Actinomycetota > Actinomycetes > Micrococcales > Cellulomonadaceae > Cellulomonas > Cellulomonas sp. FA1. The sequence continues at coordinate 2,310,988 of NZ_LBMY01000001.1, forward strand.
CACCGAAATAGTACCTCAGGTCCGCGCCGACACGTCCGAACGGCTCCACCGCCACCAGCCGAGCCCCAGCGCCCCCACGGTCCAGGCGCCGAGCACGCCGAGCGCGAGGACCGGGGAGAGCCCCCCGTCAGCGCCGCCCACCGTCAGACCGCCCGGGGCCGGGAGCGCCACCGCCTGCCCGACCAACCCGTAGGGCAGCAGGTCCGCGAGGGTGGGGCCGTCCACCAGGAACGACAGAAGTGGCCGCAGGCTCGACTCCAGGACCGCGACACCCGCGAGGACCGCGACCGCGACACCCGCCGAGCGCACCGCCATCGCCACCCCCACGCCCACGACCGCGAGCATCACGACCGCGAGCACGCCCCGGGCCGTGACCCCGAGCGCCGCGGGCACCGCGAACCGGACCGTCGCCCCCTGCCACGCGACACCGAGCGCCAGGAGGCCCGCACGGACCACCGCGAGCGCGACCATCGCCGTCGCCACGGGCAGCACCCACGCCGCCACCTTCGCCGCCAGGACCCGCTCCCGTCGCGGCTCGAGCAGCGCCGACGCGACGATCGAGCCGCGACGGAACTCGTTGCCCACCACGAGGGCCGCGGCCACGGCCGCCAGCACCCCCGCGATCGCGAGACCACCGCCCGCCGACCCCGTGACGTCCAGCGTCGCGAGCTGCATCGGCGGGTTGTCCAGCCCCAGCGCCGCGAGCTGGGCCGGATCCATCCGATCCGCCTGCGTCGCGTTCGGGACCACGTCGTTCAGTCCGACCAGCGCGTCCACGAGCGGCCGCAGCGCCACGAGGAACGCCGCCTGCCCCACGAGGACGACCCCCGCGACCCACGCCGCCGCGCGCGCCGCGCGCGACGCCCGGACCCGTCGCCACTCCGACCTCAGCACCCGTCCGCCCCCTCGTCGCCGACCGTCACCGCGGCCCGCCGCCGCACGTCGAGGTAGAAGTCCTCGAGCGTGCCGTCCCCGACGAGCTCCGTGAGCGTCCCGGCCGCCGCGACCCTGCCCCGCTCGAGGACCACGAGCGCGTCGACGACGCGCTCGAGCTCGGCCAGCTGGTGGCTCGTCACCAGCACCGAGCCGCCGCGCGCGACGAACGCGCGCAGCAGTCCCCGCAGCCAGACGACACCCTCCGGGTCGAGACCGTTCGCCGGCTCGTCGAGCAGCAGGACGCGCGGCTCCCCGAGCAGCGCACCGGCGATCCCGAGCCGCTGGCGCATGCCCAGCGAGTAGGTGCCCAGCCGACGGCGCCCCACACCTGCCAGGCCGACCTGCTCCAGCACGGCGTCGCACCGCACGTCGGGCACGCGCAGCCCCGCCGCGAGGATCGCCAGATGCTCGTGCGCGGTGTGCCGCGGGTGCAGGCCGAGCTCCTCCCCCGTCGCACCCACGACGCGCCCCGGTGCGGCAAGACGGCGGTACGGCCGGCCCTGCACCGTCGCCGTCCCCTCGTCCGCACGGGCCAGGCCGAGCAGGATCCGCACGGTCGTCGACTTGCCGGAGCCGTTCGGGCCGAGCAGCCCGACCACCGATCCCTCGGGCACCACGAACGTCACGCCGTCGAGCACGCGCGTCCGGCCGTACGACTTCACGAGACCCCGCACCGCGAGCGCCTCCGCACCCACGTTCACGCCGCCGCTCCCGAGCGCGTGTCGACGAGCCCGACGAGTCCCGGGTGCGCCGCCCGGGCGGCCTCCGCCGAGGGGTGCACGTGCACGTGCCCGTCGTCGACGACGAGCACGAGATCCGCCGATCGCGCGACGTCGGGCCGGTGGGTGATCGTGATGACGGTCCGCCCGCGCCCGTGCTCCTCGAGGAGGTCGACCATGAGGGCCTCGGTCCCCAGGTCGAGGTTCGACGTGGGCTCGTCGAGCAGCACGAGGTCGGCGTCGGACAGCAGGACCCGCGCCCACGCGAGTCGTTGCCGCTGGCCGCCCGACAGGGCGATGCCCGCCTGGCCGAGGTCGACGTCGAGCCCCGCGTCCGAACGCCGGGCGAGCTCCTCCAGCCCGACCCGAGCCAACGTGTCCAGGAGGTCGGCGTCCGGCACGTCGCCCCGGCCGAGGACGAGGTTCTCGCGCAGCGTCCCCGTGAGGACCGCCGGGTCCTGCGGCACGTGCACCATGCGCGAGCGCGCCGCGGCGCGGCCGTGCTCGTCGAGCGGCGCGCCGTCCACGAGCACGACGCCCGCATCAGGCTCGTAGAATCCCTCCACGAGCTCGACGAGCGACGACTTGCCCGCGCCCGACCGGCCGACGACCGCAACCTTCTGACCGCGCCCGACCGCGAACCACACGTCGCGCAGCACCTCGCGACCTGGCTCGTAGGCGAGGCTGACGCCGCGCATCTCGAGCCGAGGCACGTCGGACGCGGCGACGGCGCTCGCGCGGCCGTCACGCAGGGCGGGTTCCGTCTCCATCCGGTCGATCTCGTCGAGCCGCGCGAGCGCGCCCCGGCCGACCTGCAGCTGCGTGAAGGCCTGGCTGAGCTGCGAGACCGGCATCACCATGAGGACCATGTACATCGTGTAGGCGAGCAGCCCGCCCAAGCTGAGGTGGCCGCCCGCCACGCGGGCCGCGCCGGCGACCACCACGACCACGAGCGCGGCCTGCATGCACAGGTTCACGGTGGGCTGGACCAGCGCGACGAGCCGCGCGAGACGCATGCTGGCGGCCCAGATCCGGCGCGAGTGGCCGCGCACCGCCGCCGCCTCCACCTCCTCGGCGTTGAACGCCTTGACCGTGCGGATCCCCGCGAGCGCACGCTCGGTCGCCGCCGCGAACGCGCCCGTGCGGTCCTGCATCTCGATCGACGTCTCGCGTGCCGTGCGGCCCACGAGCACGACCAGCACGCACGCGACCACGACGACGGCGAGGGTGATCCCGACGAGCATCGGGTCGAGCACGACCATGAACACGACGATGCCGACGAGGGTGACTCCCGCGCCCAGCACGGGCAGCAGCCCACCCGAGATCGACGTCTTGACGAGTGCGGTGTCCGACACGGCCCTCGACAGCAGGTCCGCGGAGTTCGCGCGGTCGTGCGCCTCGACCGTCACCCGCATGAGCCGGTCGACGACCCGCTCGCGCAGGTCGCGCGCACACCCCTCGGCGGCCCGCTGGGTCATGTACACCTGGAAGCCCGACGCGATCGCGGCGAGCAGCGTGACGCCCGCGAGCCAGACGAGCGCGCCGGACGCCGGCACGCCCTGCACGAGGGACTCGACGGCGCGCTGGACGTAACGGGGCTGCACGACCGTGAGGACGGCCACGAGCAGCGAGAGGACGAGCGCGACCGCGAAGTCGGCGCGACGCGGACGGACGACGCGCCACAGCAGCGCGTACGGGACGTCGGCGCGGCCCTGCGCGGGCACGTCGGACGGGGCCTGGACGTTGGTCATGTGCCACCTCTGAACGGGAACTAGGATCGTTGGCCCGGTCGCACCGTCCGCATTCCGGGCGGACGGTGCGACCGTCCTCAGCGCGTCAGCCGAGGCAGAGCGCGACGCTCGCGACGCTCAACGAGCACACGAAGCAGCTCGCGAAGCTCAGGAGGCTGCAGCGGTCCGCGTCGGTCGGCTCCGCCGGGGCCGCCTCCTGCAGGTTCAGCACGAAGTTCATCTCTTGTCCTCTCTCGGTGGTCCAGGGGGTCAGCACCAGAAGGCGCTGATGGTGCTGCCGCACAGCGCGATGCTGATGGTGCTGCCGATGGTGCGGGCTCCCTCGTCGGGGCCGTCACCGAACTTCTGCAGCTCGAGCACGTAGCTCATGTCTCACCTCCTCGTCGTCTCGCGCCTCGGCCGTCCCGCCGCGCGGCGTCAGCAGAAGAGGAGGCTCAGCGTGCTCGCGCACATGCTGTGGCTGAGCACGCTGGGGATCCTGGCGTCCTCCCGCTCTGTGGTCCGGCTCTGGAGGCCGAGGACGAAGCCCATCGTCAGCAGGCGCCGACGCTGAGGGTGCTGGCGCAGCCGATGAGGCTCCAGCTGCTGATCCACCGCGCCTCGGCGCGGTCGGTGCCCTGCTGCTGCAGGTCGAGGATGTAGCTCACCGTGACTCCCTGGTTCTCGTCGGTCCGGTCAGCAGCCGAAGATGCTGCCGGTGCTGAAGCAGAAGACCCAGCTGTTGGCGCTGGGGGCGCGCGTCGTGCCCTCGTCGGAGGACAGCGTCTGCAGGTCGAGCACGTACATGTCTCGTCTCCCTCGTGGTCGCACGGCCGGGGCCGCGTCGTCGGTCGGTCAGCACAGGAACCAGCTGGTCGTGCTGTAGCAGAGCCAGTTCGACGTCGTGCTGAGCCCACGCGTCGACGCGCGCTCGACGGACGACGCCTGCAGCTCGAGGACGAATCCGTTCATGTCTCTCACCCCCTCCCCTGGTCCGGTCCCGGCGACGCCGCGTCACCGGTAGAGGTCGTCGAGGCCGAGCAGGGGCACCGAACCGGGCGCCCACCCGCCTTCCTCGAGGTGGCTCGCGTAGCCGTCGAGGACGTCGCGCACCCCCGCCGATCCCGTCGCCCAGTCGGTCGAGAGCCGCATCACCTGCTCGCCGGGGAAGTGCACGCCCGTGCCGTGGACGATCGCGTAGAGCCCGAGCTGGTGGACGAGCCGACCGAGCAGCCCGGGCGCGTCCGGCCCGGCCACGCCCTCGGCCACCGTGCGCCCGAGGTACGTCACGAACCCGGCCCGGCCGTTCAGCATGTTCGACTGCACGACGAACTCGGGGCGCACGGCCCGCTCGACGCCCGCCAGCACGTCGCGCCACCCGGGTCGCTCGACGTGCCGCAGCGCGCGGGCGAGCACGAGTCCGACGCCCGCGGACCCCGACCCCAGGTACGGCAGGGTGCGCCATCCCTCGTTGAGCTGGAGGCTGCCGTCGACGCACGTCACGAGCAGGTCCACGTCCTGCTGGAGCGTGACGGTCGCGCGCTCGAGGTCGAGCGGGTCCTGCGAGCGCTCGTAGCTGCGCAGCCAGAACAGGGCCTGCCCGGTCAGCCCCCACATCAGGCCGCCTCGACCGGTCTCGACCGTGCTCACGCCGTTCACCGCGTGGATGTGCGACGGCGGCACCAGGAGCCGCGCGGCCAGCTCGGAGCGGACCCGCTCGAGCGCCTCGGCCGTGCGGACGTCGGGGTGCTCCTCGAGCTCGGCCAGCAGGAAGCAGCCGATGCCCGCGAGCCCGCCGTAGAGGTCGGACGTCAGCCCCTCGAGCCGCGACTCGGCGACGCGCCGGACGAGTGCGTCCGCGACGTCGTGCCGCCCGAGCTTGCGCGCGGTGTAGGCGACCCCGGTGACCCCGTCGTAGAAGCCGGGTGCGACCTGCGGCCCGTCCACGCCGTCGAGGACCCACTCCAGGACCTCGTCCTGCAGCGCGGGTTCGGCGGGCGACGCGAGGAGGACGCCGCACGCGCCGTGCGCGATCCCGAGCGCGCTCTCGCTGAACTGCCGGATGTCCCCCGGGAACGCCCTGTCGCGCCGCTCCAGCGTGCGCTGCTCCCAGATCCCCCGCCCGATCATCGCCGACACGTCGCGGGCGCCCTGCGGCGTCGCGACGTCCCACCGCCGGACGACGTCCCGCGCACGCGCCACCCACCGGCTCTCGGGGCGGCCGGGGAGGTCGGTCGCGGCGTCCCGCACGATCGCGCGGCAGTAGTCGTCGTCGAGCTCGAACATCTCCTGCACGCGGGACACGAGGTGCTCGAGCTTGTGCTCGTCGAGCGGCACCAGGACGGTGAGCGGCAGCAGCATGCCGAGGCGCAGGCACGCCAGCGAGTAGCGGTCCGCGCGGACCCCGGTTCGGCCGTCCGGCGGCATGTACCCGGGCGCGCCGGCGGGCGCGACCCCCGTCTCCCCGACCTCGTAGGCCATCTCGAAGTCGATGAACCGGACCCGCCCGTCGGGCTGCAGGACGAGGTTGTTGGGGTGCAGGTCGCCGAACACCACGCCGCGCGCGTGCAGCACGTCGAGCGTCTCCTCGACCTGGTCGACGACCCCGACGACCCAGTCGCGGTAGGCGAGCCGGTCGGCGCGGGTCTCGTCGCCACGCACGAGCGGCGTGCGCATGACCATCTCCTTGTTCAGGGTCTGCCCCTGGACCAGCTCCTCGACGAGGAAGTGGTGTCCGCCCTCCACGACGTGCTCGACCGCGTCGACGACCGCCGGGACGTCCGCGAAGCGGCGGAGCATCGCCAGCTCGCGCTCGAGCCGCACGACGGCGTCGCGGCCGTCGGGCGTCAGGCCGGCATGCGGGCGCGCCTCCTTGAGCACGACCTCGCGGCCGTCGTCGAGCGAGCGGGCCCGGTAGATGCCGCCACCGTTCGAGAAGTGCAGCGCCTCGAGCACCTCGTACCGGAACGACTCCGGTCGCTGCGCCCCACCCATCAGCTCCTGCTGCTCACGCACGAACGCCGGCAGCTCGACCCACGACGGCGGGCGGAACACGGGTGAGCGGTCGTCGGGCACGAGCGAGCCGTCGGGCGCCTGGATCGCCGGGACGAGCTCGTCCCCCTCGCTGCGCACGAGGTCGAACGCGAACCCGCCGTACCGCAGGTACAGGGGACCTTCGCGCCAGCGCAGGTCGCTGAGGATGTACGGTCCGTCCGCCCCGCCGACCAGCGCGTCGAGGTCCTCGAGCACGCGGTGGCACTCGTCGTCGTCGCGCGGGTAGATGGTGACGAACTTGCCGCTGCCACCGCGTCCCGCGTACTTGAGGTTGCTGCGCACCAGCTCGGACGACGTCGGCAGGTGCTTGAACGCGACGCGGTGCGCGTGGCAGTAGGCCGAGATCTGCAGCAGCAGGTCCTGGGCGTTGCCGGTCGTGGCCGAGCAGTGCACCTTCCAGCCCTGGCGCGGCAGCGTGGGCTCACCCGCCGGGACGACGTGCAGCCAGCCGCCGGTGACCTCGCGGCGCCACGCGTCCCAGTCGAGGTCGGGGTGCAGGCGGTACGGCGTGACCCCGTTGCCGGGCGCGGGCCGCGACAGCGGCAGGTCGTAGAACTTCGGGTCGGCGTAGCAGTACTCGAGGTACTTCGTGTCCACCGGGTCTCCTCAGGTCCTCGTCGTCGCCGGGCGGCGAGCGAAGACCACCAGCGCGTCCACGTCGCGGTCAACGCCTCTCCCGGAGCCCGTGACGAGGCCCCACCTGCGCGCGGATCCGTCGTCACGGCACGACGCCGCAGGTCAGCGGCGCGCATCGCAGCAGGGCGCGTGTCGGCGGGAGGACGGTGCGCTCCGACCAAAGGACGAGCGGACGATCCGTCGGAGGTCGGGGTGCACCGTGCGGTGCGTGACGCACCCCGGCACCGGCTGCCACACTGGGCGCGCTCGGTCAGGGGGCCGCGCAGGCAGCGGGGAGCACGGATGCTCGAACGGCAGGAGAGGCGCGCCGTCGAGCCTGCCCGGGCGGCGTCAGCCGCCCGCAGGCACGCGCTGCCGCTCGCCGTCGGCGCCGCGAGCCTCGTGTACGCGACGCTCGTCGTGACTGTCGCGTCCCGCAGCGCGGGGGCGGACACGGGTGCTGATCTGTGGCTCCAGCTGACGGTGGTCGTCCTGGTGTGCGCCGCCCAGACCGTCGCTCTCACGGCGCGCGCACGCCGCCCCGCCTGGTGCTTCCTCCCGACGCTCGCCGGCACGTGCGTGCTCATGGTCGTGACCTCCAGCAGGACGGGTTCCGTGACGCCCGCCTACCTCGCCGCGATCGTCGCCCTGGGCCTGCACGCCCAGCCCGCGCTGCGCACGACGCTCGCGGTCACGGGCGTGCTGGTCGAGGCGGCCGTGCAGTTCGGCCTCCTGCTGCAGCACGACCTCATCACGGTGCAGGACACCTACGCGTTCGCGGGACCGCTGCTCAACATCGTGCTCACGTACGTCGTGTGCATGTCCGTCGGGCAGCTGGTCGCGCAGCACCGGCTGCGGCAGCGGCAGATGCTCGACGAGCTCGCCCGGTCGCGCCACGAGCAGGAACGCGCGACCGTCGACGCGGTCGAGGCCGAGCGCCATCGCATGGCCCGCGAGCTCCACGACGTGGCTGCCCACCACCTGACCACCGTCGTCGTCCAGGGTCGCCTGGCCCTCTCGCACGACGACCCCACCCTGCGCGACGCCGCGCTCGAGGCGGTCGTCTCGCACGGTCGGCGCGCCCTCACGAGCCTGCGCCACACGGTCACGATCCTGCGTACCGACGCCTCGGAGACGCCACCCGTGCACAGCCTCGACACCGTCGGCGAGCTCCTGAAGGGGCTCGAGCACGCGCTCGGGGCGGCGCGCCTGGCCACCGAGGGCGACCTGCGGTCGCTGCCGGACGCCGTCCAGCTCGCGGGGTACCGGATCGTCCAGGAGTCCGTGAGCAACGTGGCCCGCCACGCGCCCCTCAGCGACGTCGAGGTGGTGGTGCGTCGGACCGTGGACGCGCTGACCCTCGAGATCACCAACGGACCGCCGCGGCACCCCGGCACGGGCGGCGGCCAACGTCTCGGGCTGACCGGGATGCACGAGCGCGTCGCGCTGGTCGGCGGGTCGCTCGAGGCCGGACCGACCGTCGCAGGAGGGTGGCGCGTCCGCGCACACCTGCCCGCACCGCCCGAGATGGAGAGCCCATGATCCGCGTCCTCGTCGCCGACGACCAACCGCTCATCAGGTACGGGCTGTCGACGTTCCTCGACGCCGCGGACGGCATCCAGGTCGTCGGCCAGGCCGAGTCGGGGCGCGACGCCGTGGTCCAGGCGCAGCGGCTGCGCCCCGACGTGGTCCTCATGGACGTGCGCATGCCCGAGGGCGGTGGCCTGCAGGCCACGCGCGTGCTGCGCACCTCCGAGCAGCACCGTCCGAAGGTCGTGGTCATGACGACGTTCGACGTCGACGACTACCTGTTCACCGCGCTCGACCTCGGTGCGTCCGGGTTCTTCCTCAAGGACGCCGACCCGGACGAGCTCGCGGAGGCGGTGCGCGTCGTCGCTCGCGGCGGCTGCGCGGTCGCGAGGGACCTGACGCCCCGGCTGGTGGCCGAGTTCGCCCGCCGTCGTGCGCGCGAACGTCCCGTCCCGGACCACCCGTTGTCGGCGCGCGAGCTGGAGGTCGTCCGCGAGCTCGCCAAGGGGTCGTGCAACCGGGAGGTCGCGACGGCCCTCGGCCTCGAGGTGTCCACCGTGAAGGCGCACGTCAGCAACATCGGCAGCAAGCTCGGGCTGCAGGGCCGCCTGCAGATCGTGGTCTGGGCGTTCACGACCGGCCTCGCGTCCCGGGCCGACCAGCAGCGCACGGAGGCGGCGCGGTGACGGCGTCGCCGCCCGTGTGCGAGCGTCACGACGACGTGCGGACGGTCCTCGGCGTGAGCTGGTCGGACCCTTACGAGTGGTTGCGCAGCGCCCCGGGACTCGCGGACGTCCTCGACGCGGAGACACGGCACGCGGCCGCGGCGCTCGCTCCGCTCGCCGCCGAGGCCGAGGCGCTCGCGGCGGGCCACGGGCGGGACGCCGTGCGCGCCGAGCTCGGCCTCCCCCAGCGGCGCGGCGACCTGTGGCTCGCGCCGGCCGTCGGCCACGGCGGGCGGTACCCCCGGATCGTCGCGATGCCACGTGACGCTGTCGACGGCGACCACGTGCCGTCCGTGGGGGAGGTCGAGTCCCGCGGCCGGACCCTCACGGACCTCGGGCACCTGCTCGCGGGCGAGGACGTCACCCTCGGCACGGTGCAGATCAGCGCGTGCGGCCGGTGGGTCGCGTGGACGCAGGACGCCACGGGTGCCGAGGCGTACACCGTGCGGGCCGCGCCGACCGGCACGGCCGACCCTGAACGGGTCCGCACGCTGGTGGAGAGGACGAGCGCGGGTGTCGTGATCGACGGCGCCGGGCACGTGGTGGCGGTCCGGCTGGACGGGGCGCACCGCCCCGCCACCGCGGTCCGCGTGCCCCTCGAGGGCGGCGCCGGCTCCACGCTGCACGACGAGCACGACCCGGCCCGGCGCGTGCGGGTGGAGCTGACGACGTCGGGCGGCTGGCTCGTCGTCACGAGCGCGACGCGTGACGACGCCCGGCACACCGTCGTCGACGCGCGCGACGCGCAGGCGGTCGCCCGTGCCGTGCCGACGCCGCCCGGGCGCGGGTCCGTGGCCCACGTCGTCGTCGACGGTGCCGACCACCTCATCGTGACGACCGTGGGCGCGGCGGGGACGGTGTGCCGTGTCGGGGCGCTGCGCGGTGGCCGGCCCGCACCTGCCGACGCGTGGCACGAGGTCGCCCGCTGGGGGCCGGAGGTGACGGTGTCCACGCCGCTCGCGCTGCGCGACCACGTGCTCGTGTCGAGCAGGCGGGACGGCCGTGACGTCCTGCTCGCGGGGCGGTGGACGGCCGGCGATCCCCCTCGGCTCGATCTCGCGCCCCTCGACCTGGTCGGGGCGGGCACCGGTCTGACGCTCGCGGTCCAGCCGCAGTGGGACGACGACGACCTCATCGCGTCACCCGCCTCGTACGTGCAGCCGCCTGCCGCCCGTCGCGTGCCGCTGCGGGCACCCGCCCCACGCCGCCGGGGTGGTGCCCCACGGCCCGCGGTGGAGTACGTCGAGGAGGTGCTCGAGGCGTCCGCCGACGACGGCACGCGCGTGCCCGTGACGGTCGTGCGCCACCGCGCGACGACCGGGCCGGCCCCCCTCCTCCTGAGCGGCTACGGCGCGTACGGCACGTCCGTCCCTGCGCGGTACAACCCGATGCTGCGCCACCTGCTGGATCGCGGCGGCGTGTACGCCGTGGCGCACGTGCGCGGTGGCGGCGAGCGCGGCCGCGCGTGGCACGACGCGGCCCGTGGCACCCGCAAGCGGCGCAGCGTCGACGACCTCCTGGCCTGCCTCGACCACCTCGTGGCGTGCGGCGTGGCGGACGCCGACCGGGTCGTGCTGAGCGGGGCGAGCGCCGGCGGGCTCCTCATGGGGGCGGCGCTCACGTCCGCTCCGCACCGGTTCGCCGGTGCGGTGCTGGACGTGCCGTTCCTCGACCCGGTCACGTCGATGCTCGACCCCGAGCAGGCGCTGACGGTGAGCGACCGCCATGAGTGGGGCGACCCTGGGACGGACCCGGCGGTGCTCGCCGCGATGCGCGCCTACTCCCCCTACGAGAACCTGCGGCCGGGCGTGCGCCTGCCACCGGTGCTGGTGACGTGCCGTCGTGCGGACAGCCGGGTCGCGGCCGTCGAGTGCCTCAAGTGGGTGCAGCGCGCGCGGCACGACACGGACGGTGGGCCGGTCCTGCTGCTGGCGCTGCCCGGCGGACACACGGGTGCCGGTGCGTGGCAGGACAACGTCGCGAAGGCGGCGACCGAGCTGGTCTGGGTCACCCGCGTGCTGAAGCTCGGGGGGTCGACCGACGGGCGGTGAGCCGGCCGGCGGTGTGAGCCTCCCGTCGGCACGACGACGGCCCCGGTCCCCTCGCGCGAGGGGACCGGGGCCGTCGGTGGTGCGGGGTGGGTCAGGCGGGGGCGAGACCCGTGCCGGCGTCGCCGCGGCTGGCCGCGGGCGGTGCGGGCGGGACGTCGGTGCCGGAGCCCGGCGTGCCGGACGACGCACCCACGGCGACCGGCTCCTTGTCCTGCGTGCCGCGCGGCACGCCACGGAACGTGAACTCCCCGAGCAGGCCCTCGCCCTCGGCGTCGACGACCACCAGCTCGCCGCCCTTGAGCTCGCCGAACAGGATCTTCTCGGACAGCGTGTCCTCGATCTCCCGCTGGATCGCGCGGCGCAGCGGCCGGGCGCCGAGCACCGGGTCGTAGCCCTTCTCCGACAGCAGCTTCTTCGCGGCGGGCGTGAGCTCGATGCCCATGTCCTTGTCGCGCAGACGCTTGTCGAGCTTGGCGATCATCAGGTCGACGATCGCGAAGATCTCCGGCTGCGAGAGCTGCGGGAAGACCACCACGTCGTCGACGCGGTTGAGGAACTCGGGACGGAAGTGCGTCTTGAGCTCGTCGTTGACCTTGGCCTTCATGCGCTCGTACGACGTCGACAGGTCGCCGCCGGCCTGGAAGCCGGTCATGACGCCCTTGGCGATGTCCCGCGTGCCGAGGTTCGTGGTCATGATGATGACGGTGTTCTTGAAGTCGACCACGCGGCCCTGCGAGTCGGTCAGTCGACCGTCCTCGAGGATCTGCAGCAGCGAGTTGAAGATGTCCGCGTGGGCCTTCTCGACCTCGTCGAACAGCACGACGGAGAACGGCCGGCGGCGCACCTTCTCGGTGAGCTGACCGCCCTCGTCGTACCCGACGTACCCGGGGGGCGAGCCGAAGAGCCGCGAGACGGTGTGCTTCTCGGAGAACTCCGACATGTCGAGCTGGATCAGCGCGTCCTCGTCCCCGAAGAGGAACTCGGCGAGCGCCTTGGCCAGCTCGGTCTTCCCGACGCCCGTGGGGCCCGCGAAGATGAACGACCCACCGGGGCGCTTGGGGTCCTTGAGGCCCGCGCGCGTGCGGCGGATGGCCTGCGACAGCGCCTTGATGGCGGCGTCCTGGCCGACGACCCGCTTGTGCAGGTTCTCCTCCATGTGGAGCAGCCGGCTGGACTCCTCCTCGGTGAGCTTGAACACCGGGATGCCCGTGGCGTTGGCCAGCACCTCGGCGATGAGCTCCTCGTCGACCTCGGCGACGGCGTCCAGGTCGCCGTTCTTCCAGGCCTTCTCCTTCTCGGCGCGCTTGAGCCCGAGCTGCTTCTCCTCGTCGCGCAGGCGCGCGGCCTTCTCGAAGTCCTGCTCGTCGATCGCGGACTCCTTGTCGCGACGAGTCTCGGCGATCTGCTCGTCGAGCTCGCGCAGCTCCGGCGGGGCCGTCATGCGGCGGATCCGCAGACGCGCACCGGCCTCGTCGACCAGGTCGATCGCCTTGTCCGGCAGGAACCGGTCGTTGACGTACCGGTCGGCGAGCGTGGCCGCGGCGACGAGCGCGGAGTCCGTGATGGACACGCGGTGGTGCGCCTCGTAGCGGTCGCGCAGCCCCTTGAGGATCTCGATCGCGTGCTGCAGGTTCGGCTCGGAGACCTGGATCGGCTGGAAGCGCCGCTCCAGGGCCGGGTCCTTCTCGACGTACTTGCGGTACTCGTCGAGCGTGGTCGCGCCGATGGTCTGCAGCTCGCCGCGCGCGAGCATGGGCTTGAGGATCGACGCGGCGTCGATCGCGCCCTCGGCGGCGCCCGCACCGACGAGCGTGTGGATCTCGTCGATGAACAGGATGATGTCGCCGCGCGTGCGGATCTCCTTGAGGACCTTCTTCAGGCGCTCCTCGAAGTCGCCGCGGTAGCGCGAGCCGGCGACCAGCGCGCCGAGGTCGAGCGTGTAGAGCTGCTTGTCCTTGAGCGTCTCGGGGACGTCGCCGCGGACGATGTCCTGCGCGAGGCCCTCGACGACGGCGGTCTTGCCGACGCCGGGCTCACCGATCAGCACCGGGTTGTTCTTGGTGCGGCGGGACAGCACCTGCATGACCCGCTCGATCTCCTTCTCGCGCCCGATGACCGGGTCGAGCTTGCCGTCGCGGGCCGCCTGCGTGAGGTTGCGGCCGAACTGGTCGAGCACGGCCGAGCCGGACGGCTGGCCCTCCGCCGGGCCGCCCGAGGCGACCGGCTCCTTGCCCTGGTAGCCCGAGACGAGCTGGATGACCTGCTGGCGCACGCGGTTGAGGTCGGCGCCGAGCTTGTTGAGGACCTGGGCGGCGACGCCCTCGCCCTCGCGGATGAGCCCGAGCAGGATGTGCTCGGTGCCGATGTAGTTGTGGCCGAGCTGCAGCGCCTCGCGCAGCGACAGCTCCAGCACCTTCTTCGCGCGCGGCGTGAACGGGATGTGCCCGCTCGGCGCCTGCTGGCCCTCGCCGATGATCTCCTGCACCTGGGCGCGGACCGCCTCCAGGGAGATGCCGAGCGACTCCAGGGCCTTGGCCGCGACACCCTCACCCTCGTGGATCAGGCCCAGGAGGATGTGCTCGGTGCCGATGTAGTTGTGGTTGAGCATCCGCGCCTCTTCCTGGGCGAGGACGACCACGCGACGGGCTCGGTCCGTGAATCTCTCGAACATGTGCACTCCTCACGAGCGGCGTGCCCCGGCGGCGCCGTGCGTCGGTGGTGCGCACGGAGCCGGCAGAGCGGCGTGTTTCGATGCTAACGGCGGGGTACCTCCCGGACGTCCCGTGTTCGCCGCAGGCGGAGAGGCCCGCCAGGGACGCTCCCGGCGCGCCCGGGCGCGCGGTGGCGAGGCCGCCGGGGGAACCGTGCCCGCACGCCGGACGTTCCCGTTCTCGCCGGACCCCCGTCCGGTACGTTGACCTGGACCGTCACGTCAGGCGGCGCCGCGCAGCCCGCGCTCCCGGAGGACCAGCATGAGCGAGCCCAGCCCCCTGCAGCCGCCCGCGCCCAGCGCCGCGTTCGCGCTCGAGGCGCCCGCGCCCGTCGCGCCCGTCGCGGCGACCGACGCGCCCGCGATGGCGCCGCGCGTCGACCCGGCCGCGCTGCCGGGCCTGGACGCGAAGGTCGCGGCGTACCTCGCGGGCCTGGACGCCGTGCAGGCGGGCTCGCCGGAGTTCGCGGCCAAGGGCGACGACGTGCGCCTCATGGGCGACACCGACATCCGCCAGGCGGCGGACACGTCGAACCGGCTGCTGCAGGTGCCGGTGCGTGAGCTGCGCGAGGGCGGCGTGTCGGGCACGTCGCAGGTCGGCAAGTCGCTCATGGACCTGCGCCGCACGGTCGAGGACCTCGACCCGTCGGAGAAGACGGTCGGGCGCAAGCTGCTCGGGTTCCTGCCGTTCGGCGAATCGTTGACCGACTACTTCCGCCGCTACGAGAGCTCGCAGAAGCAGATCGACGCGATCGTCAAGGCGCTGTACCGGGGGCAGGACGAGCTGCGCAAGGACAACGCGGCGCTCAACCTCGAGAAGCAGCACCTGTGGGACACCATGGGCCGGCTCAACCAGTACATCTACGTCGCGAGCGCGCTCGACGCGCAGCTCTCCGCGAAGATCGCGCAGGCCGAGGCGACCGACCCCGAGCGTGCGCGGGCGCTGCGCGAGGACGTGCTGTTCTACGTGCGGCAGAAGCACCAGGACCTGCTCACGCAGCTCGCGGTGTCGATCCAGGGCTACCTCGCGATCGACATCATCATCAAGAACAACGTCGAGCTCATCAAGGGCGTCGACCGCGCGACGACCACGACCGTCGCGGCCCTGCGCACCGCGGTGCTGGTCGCGCAGGCCCTCAACAACCAGAAGCTCGTGCTCGACCAGATCTCGGCGCTCAACACCACGACGTCGAACATGATCGCGTCGACGTCGAAGATGCTGCGCGAGCAGTCGGTGACGATCCAGCAGCAGGCCGCGAGCGCGACGATCGGGCTGCCGCAGCTGCAGCAGTCGTTCGCCGACGTGTTCGCCGCGATGGACTCGATCGACACGTTCAAGGTGCAGGCGCTGGACTCGATGGCGCAGACCGTCGGCGTGCTCGAGACCGAGACCGCGAAGGCCAAGCAGTACCTGGACCGCGTGTCGCGGTCGGACGGCACGGACGCGTCGAGCGGCTCGCTCGACCTGGGCCTGCGCTGACGCGGCCGACGCGCACGGGGGCGAGCCCGGCGACGGTCACGGCAGCGGTCACGGCGGCGGGCGGACGGATGAGCACGACGAGCGGGACGGGGGTCGGGCGATGAGCGCGCTGGGCGACCTCGTGGCGCGCCTGCTCGGGCGCGCGCGCCCGGCCGTCGTCGTCGAGGAGGACCCGGTGCCCACGGCCGAGCAGATCGCGACGGCCGTGCGCGACGTCGAGGCGCGCATCGAGGGCCGCGTGCCCGCCGCGGTCACCGCGCGCGTGCACCGCATCACGGGCACGGTCGAGGACATGGTGCCGCGGCTCGACCGGTTCGGCGTCGGGGACCGGCAGGCGTACACGGTCGTCGCGACCGCGACGAGCTACCTGCCCGAGGCCGTCGACGGGTACCTGCGGCTGCCGCGCGACTTCGCGGACCGACGCGTGGTCTCGCGCGGGCGGACGTCGCTCATGGTGCTGTGCGACCAGCTCGACCTGCTCGCGGTCACGCTCGAGAAGATCTCCGACGCGGTGTACCGCGCCGACGCGCAGGCGCTGGTCGCGCACGGCGAGTTCCTCGCCGAGAAGTTCGGGCAGTCGTCGCTCGACGTGCCCGGGGCGGGGGCGCCGTGACCGAGCCGGTGACGGCCACCCTGGCCGAGGCCCTGGACGCGCTCGTCGCGGCCGGCACCGCGGCGGGCCTCGGCGCGGGTGCGGTGCACGACGAGGGCGAGCGGCTGGCCGCCGCGGTCGCCGAGTCCGCGCCCGGCGCCGCGTCGGCGTGGCTCGCCGCGACGGCCCGCGACCCGGACGACCTCACGGCGTTCTTCACGGCGGCCGGGTCGGCGCGCCGGTGGCGGCACGCACCGACCGACCTGCTGACGTCGCTGACCACGGCACGGTCGCCGCACGCCGGGGCGTACGCCGACGCGCTCGCGCACGTCACGTCGGCCGCGTGCGACCTCGGCACGCCCGCGCTCGGCGTCGTCGCGGCCGCCTCGGTGACCGCCGCGGTGCAGCGTGCGGCCGCGGGCGTCGCGGTGGCCGACCCGGTGATCACGAGTCCCGGCGCGGGTGCTGGATCGACCTCTCACGCCCCGGGGGGCGGGGCGGGCGTGCCCGGCGAGGGTGCTGGATCGACCTCTCACGCCCAGGGGGGTGGGGGGACCGCACCCGGCGGGGGTGCTGGATCGACCTCTCACGCCCACGGGGGTGGGGCAGGCCAGGTGGGCGCGGCGGCGAGGACCGGGGTCACGGTCGGCGAGGCGACCAGGCCTGACGACGCGGGCGGCGCACCGCCCGAGAAGACCTACGACGAGCTGCTCGCGGAGCTCGACGCGCTCGTCGGCCTGGACCGCGTCAAGCGCGAGATCCGGCAGCAGGCGCAGCTGCTGCGCGTCGAGCGGCTGCGCGCCGACGCGGGCCTGGCCCGTCCCTCGCTGACGCGGCACCTCGTGTTCGTCGGCAACCCGGGCACCGGCAAGACGACCGTCGCGCGCCTGGTCGCCGGGCTGTACCGCGCGCTCGGGCTGCTCGCGCAGGGGCACCTCGTCGAGGTCGACCGCTCCGAGCTCGTCGCCGGGTACCTCGGCCAGACCGCCGCGAAGACCACCGAGGTCGTGCAGCGCGCGATCGGCGGCGTGCTGTTCATCGACGAGGCGTACGCGCTGGCCGACGACCAGTACGGCACCGAGGCCGTCAACACGCTGGTCAAGGACATGGAGGACCACCGCGACGAGCTCGTCGTCATCGTCGCGGGCTACCCGCTGCCGATGGCGCGGTTCCTCGCGACGAACCCGGGCCTGGAGTCGCGGTTCGCGACGACCATCACGTTCGACGACTACACCGACGGCCAGCTGCGCGAGATCTTCGCGCTCGCCGCGCGCCGCGCCGACTTCGAGCCGTCGCCCGCGTGCCTCGACCTGCTCGAGGAGATCGTCGCCGCGCAGCCGCGGCACGAGGGCTTCGGCAACGGCCGGTACGCGCGCAACCTGCTCGACCGCGCGGTGCTGCGGCACGCGTGGCGGCTGCGGGACGTCGCCGAGCCGACCGTCGAGCAGCTGCGCACGCTCCTGCCCGAGGACCTCGCGACGGACGTCGAGGACGTCGCGCCCGACCTGCCCGTCCCGGGCGCCGACGCCGCGCCCGCCGACCCGCCCGACGAGGACGGCCCCGCCGCGCCGGGCGCCGACCCGGGCCGATCCACCCTCGGCACCACCCCCCGCACCGACTCCGAGCCCACCGAGGAGCCCGCGTGACCACGACCGCGTCCCCCGCGGCGCCACCCGCCCCGACCGCGCCCGCCACCGCACCGCCCCCGCACCCCACGAGCGGCTGGGGCTCGACGCCCCGCGGCCTGCGCACGTGGGGTGCGCTCGCGGCGGTCGTCACCGCCCTGACCGGGCTGTTCGGCGTGCTCGCGGTGTCCTCGCAGTCGCTCGCGGTCGACGACGCGCGCGACGCGGCCGCACAGCTCGTCGGCCTGCAGGACGCGCGCAACCAGCTCGTCGCCGCGGACGCCGCCGCGACGACCGCGTTCCTCGTCGGCGGCCTCGAGCCGGTCGAGCTGCGCACGCGGTACGACGCGGCCGTCGACGCGGGCGCGCAGGCGCTGACGTCGCTCGCCGCGACGGGCCCCGACGGCGCCGACGGCCTCGCCGCGGTGAGCGCGGACCTCACGCGGTACACCGGGCTGGTCGAGCAGGCGCGCGCGAACAACCGGCAGGGCTTCCCGGTCGCGTCGGCGTACCTCGAGGAGGCGTCGGCCGTGCTGCGCGACGACGTCGTGCCGGCGCTCGACGCGCTCGTCGCCGCCGAGCAGCAGCAGGTGGACGACGAGATCGCGACGGCCCGGTTCGCGGCGCCGATGGTCGTCGCGGTGGCCGTGCTCGCGCTCGTCGTGCTGGCGCTCGTGCAGGTGTGGGTCGCGCGCCGCACGCGCCGCACGTTCAACGTCGGGCTCGTCGCGGCGACCGTCGCGGTCGTGCTGGTCGGCGCGGTCGGCGGCGCCGTCCTCGGTGGGGCGGGGGCACGGGCCGCGCAGGTGCGGGACGACGCGTACCGCGCGACCGTGCAGACGTCGCAGGCGTTCGCGCTGGTCAACGACGCCCGCTCGCAGGAGGCGTTCACGCTGATCCGCCGCGGCTCGGGCGCGTCGTACGAGGAGACGTTCCGCGCGAACGTCGCCGACGCGCGCACCGCGCTCGCGCGCGACGGCGTGCGCCTGGACGGCTCGCTCGTGGACCGGCTCGACGCGTGGGTCGCGGCGCACGACGAGGTCCGGCAGCGCGACGACGACGGCGACTGGGACGGCGCGGTCGCGTTCGTCACGAGCGACGACCCGAGCGCACCGCCCGCGCTGTTCGACGCGCTGTCGGGCGCGCTCGCGGCCGCGGTCGACGCGGGCGGGCAGCAGGTCGCCGACGGGCTGCGGCCCGCGGGCGCGTGGCTCGGCTGGGCGCTCCTGGCCGTCGGAGGTGCGGGCGCGGTGCTCGCGTGGACCGGGCTGCGGCCCCGACGGGAGGAGTACCGGTGAGCGCACGCACCACGCAGCACGCGGCGGTCGCGCGCCGCCGACCCCGGCTCGCGCGCGCCGCGGCGGTCGTCGCGGTGCTCGCGGTGCTCGCGGGCTGCGCGCCCACGACCAGCGCGACGGTGTCCGCGTCCGGCACGGCGTCCGCGCCGCCGCCCGCGTCGCCCGCGCCGCAGGCCGTGACGTGCGACGACGCGACGACCTCGTACGCCCCGGGCGACGGCTCGGTCCCGGACGGGTCGACCATGGCCGCGATCCGCGACCGCGGCTACCTCCTGGTCGGCGTGTCCGCCGACACGCTGCGCATGGGCGCCCGCAACCCGTTCACCGGCACGATCGAGGGCTTCGACGTCGACGTCGCGCGGCAGGTGGCCGCGGCGCTGCTGGGCGACCCCGACGCCGTGCGGTTCCGCGTCATCACCGCGGGCGACCGCATCGGCGTGCTCGAGGACCACGAGGTCGACCTCGTGGCGCGCGCGTTCACCATGAACTGCGACCGCTGGCAGCAGATCGCGTTCTCGGCGGAGTACCTGCAGGCCGGGCAGAAGGTGCTCGTCAGCACCGAGTCCGACGCGACCGGCATCACCGACCTGTCGGGTCAGCGGGTGTGCGCGCCCGAGGGCACGACGACGCTCGACCGGCTGGCCGACTACGACGTCGAGGCCGTCGGCGCCCGCACGCACTCGGCGTGCCTGGCGCTGTTCCAGCAGGGCCGGGTCGACGCGATCACGGGCGACGACACGGTGCTCGCGGGGTTCGTCGCGCAGGACCCGTACGCCAAGGTCGTCGGCGACGCGTTCAGCGCCGAGCCGTACGGCCTGGGCGTCGCGGCCGACCAGGTCGACCTCGTGCGGTACGTCAACGGCGTGCTCGACGCGATGAAGGCCGACGGCCGCTGGGCCGCGCTGTACGAGCGGTGGCTCGGTGAGGCGCTCGGCCCCGCGCCGGCGCCGCCCGCGTCCGTCTACGGGCGCTCGTGAGCGTGATGGCCAGCGGGGACGTCGTCGCGCCGGTCGCGCCCGGGCGCCTGGGCGAGGCGATCCCGGCGCGCGACCTCATGACGTACCTCGACGGGCTGCTCACGTGGCTCGACGACCGCCGGTCGCGCCTCGACGCGCTCGACGCCGCGGCGCAGGCCACGGCCGACGCGCAGCGGTACACGCCCGACGTGGTGCTCGCGCTCACGGTGTGGCAGTCGGTGCGCACGCGCGCCGACGAGCTGCTGGCCGTGTGGGACTCGGGGCGCGTCACCGAGGTCGAGCGCGAACGCATGTCGCAGCTCGTGTGGGGGCGCGTCGACACGCGCGCCGGGGCCGCGCCGGTGTCGCTGCCGGAGGCGTTGACGCTGTGCGACGCGATGGTCTCGGCGCTGCGCACGCGCCTCGCGTTCGACCCCGACACGGCGGACGTGGTCGCGCGGCTGCGCGGCGTGCGGGCGTCGCTCGTGCGCGCCGAGGACCTCGCGGGGACGGACGCCGCCGCGCACGAGCGGGTCGCGGGCCTGCGGACGCGCGAGCAGCGGCTGTCGGAGCAGGCCGCGCGCGGCGGCGACGTCACCGGGCCGCTCGCGGAGCTCGAGACGCAGGCGGCGCGCGCCGAGCGCGACCTCATGGTCGCGGTGTCGCAGCGCCGCTCGCTGGCCCGCGCGCGCGTCGACGCGCACACCACCGCCGCGGCGCTCGAGGCGCGCGAGCCCGCGCTGCACGAGCTCGCCGAGCGGTGCCGCCGCGAGGTCGTCGACCCGCCGCGCAACGCCGTGCCCGACGTCTCGCGCCTGGGCCCGGTCCCCGAGGACCGCGCAGGGCTCGACGCGTACGTCGCGCGCCTCGACGCCGTGCGTCGCGCGCTCGACGCCGCGCAGGACGCGTACAGCGAGCCGCTGCGCGAGCGCGCCGAGCTGCGCTACCGCGTCGGCCAGGCCACGACGCTCGCCGCCGGCAACGGCCGCGACGCGTCCCCGACCGTGCGGGCCGCGCACGACGAGGCGCGCGCCGCGGTCGACGCGACGCCGTGCGACGTCGACCTCGCCCGCGCCCTCGTCGAGCAGTACGAGCACCTGGCCCGGCCGCTGCCGGGCGGACAGGGAGGACCCCGATGACCAGCGCCACCGCGTGCCGCGAACCCGGGTGCACCGGCAGCTACGAGGACGGCTGGTGCGACGTGTGCGGCTCGCCCGCGCCCGCGGGCGCCGCGTCGACGAGCACCGGCACGACCACGCCCCCGCCCGCGGCCGTCCCCGCCTCCCCCGCCGGGGCGACCGGTCGCACCGCGGCCGCGCGCACGCCCTCGGCCATGCTCGGCACGGGCATCGCGGGCGGCGTCCCCACGCCCGGTGCGGGCGGCGACCCGGACGCCGAGCGCTCGACCCGCACGGGCCGCACCAGCTCGACGCGCCTCGCGTCGGCCGCGCTCGGCTCGGCGCGCACCGCGGCGACCGGCTCGCGCACGACGCGTCGGCTCGGCACGTCGTCGACCCGCCTGCGGCGCGCGCGCCTCGGCGCGGGGCTGACGAGCGTGCCGCCCACACCCGTGGCCGACCCGCTGCAGGCGGTGATGGCGGACCCGCAGGTGCCCGAGCGCAAGCGGTTCTGCGCGTCGTGCGGCGAGCCCGTGGGCCGCGGCCGCGAGGGCGTGCCCGCGCGCACGCAGGGCTTCTGCCCCAAGTGCGGCGCGCGTTTCGACTTCGACCCGCGGCTGACGCCCGGCACGCTCGTCGGGGGGCAGTACGAGGTCGTCGGGTGCCTCGCGCACGGCGGCATGGGGTGGATCTACCTCGCGCGCGACCGCAACGTGTCGGGCCGGTGGGTCGTGCTCAAGGGCCTGCTCAACACGGGCGACGAGGACGCCGTCGCCGCGGCCATCGCCGAGCGGCAGTTCCTCGCGCGGGTCGAGCACCCGCTGATCGTCGAGATCTACAACTTCGTCGAGCACGACGGCGACGGGTACACCGTCATGGAGTACGTCGGCGGGCGGTCGCTCAAGCAGCTGCTCACCGACCGGCGGGACGCGGCCGGCACGGTCGACCCGCTGCCCGTCGACCAGGCGCTCGCGTTCGTCCTCGAGGTGCTGCCCGCGTTCGGGTACCTGCACGACGTGGGCCTGCTGTACTGCGACTTCAAGCCCGACAACGTCATCCAGGCGGGCGACGCGCTCAAGCTCATCGACCTCGGCGGCGTGCGCCGCGTCGACGACGACGAGTCCGCGATCTACGGCACGGTCGGCTACCAGGCGCCCGAGGTCGCGCAGGACGGCCCGTCGGTCGCGTCCGACGTCTACACGATCGGCCGCACGCTCGCGACGCTCGTGCTCGACTTCCGCGGCAACACCACGACGTACGTCGCGGCGCTGCCGCCCGTCGAGCAGACGCCGGTGTTCCAGCGGTACGACTCGTTCTACCGGCTGCTCGCCAAGGCGTGCGCACCGGACCCGTCGGACCGGTTCGGCACGGTCGACGAGATGCGCGCGCAGGTGCTCGGCGTGCTGCGCGAGGTCGTCGCCGCGGACCGCGGCGCGGGCGACCCGCCGCTGACCAGCGCGGCGTCGGTGCTGTTCGAGCCGCCCACGACCGACCAGGTCGAGCGGCCGCTCGCGTGGCACGAGCTGCCCGCGCTGCGGGTCGACCCCGACGACCCGATGGCCGGGTGGCTCGCGGGCGTCAACGTGGCCGACCCCGAGCAGCGGCTCGTCGCGCTCGCGTCGGCCCCCGACGAGAGCGTCGAGGTGCGGCTGCTGCGCGCCACGACCGCGATCGAGGCCGGGCGGCCCGAGGTCGCGGCGTCCGCGGTGGACGCGATCCTCGCGGACGACCCGTGGGAGTGGCGCGCGGTGTGGACGCAGGGCCTCGCGCAGCTCGCGGCGGGCGACGCGGTCGCGGCCCGTGCGTCGTTCAACGCGGTGTACGGGCAGGTGCCGGGCGAGCTCGCGCCCAAGCTCGCGCTCGCGGCGGCGTGCGAGCTGTCCGACGAGCCGTTCGTCGCCGAGCAGCTCTACGCGACGTGCGCGTACGCCGACGCGAACTACACGGCACCGGCGGCGTTCGGGCTCGCGCGCCTGCGCCGCGCCGCGGACGACGTGGACGGCGCGCTCGCCGCGCTCGACCTCGTGACGCCGACGCGCTCGTCGTACCCGCAGGCGCGGCTGCTGCGCGCGCGGGTGCTCGCGCGCTCGCGCCAGGACCTGCGCGCGCTGTCGGCGGCGCTCGACTCGGTGCGGTCGGTCACGCTCGCGCCGGCGGACCGCGCGGCGCTGCGCGTCGACGTGCTGAGCACCGCGCTCGAGCTCGTCACGACCGGGCGCACGACGCGCGGCGCGACGTTCGACGGTGCCGAGGCCACCGAGCCGCACCTGCGCACGGCGCTCGAGGGCGCGTACCGCGAGCAGGCCGCGCTCACCGCGGACCGGGCGGAGCGCGTCGCGCTCGTGGACCGCGCGAACCGGGTGCGGCGGTGGACGGCGTGGTGACGGCCGAGGCTCCCGACGCCGCCGCGTGCCCGGCGTGCGGCGAGGCCGCAGGCCCGGGGGCGCGGTTCTGCGAGGCGTGCGGCGCGGTGCTCGCACCCGCGAGCGGGAGCACGACGCCCGACGGGACGGCCGCGCCGTCGACGGGCCCGGCGGACGCAGCCGCCGGCGTCGCCAGGCCCGCCGCCCCTGCCACCCCGGGCGAGCAGGGCGACCCGGGCGACCTGGGCGACCTGGGCGACCCGGACGCGACCGCGGCCGGCGCCGCGGCGCCGCAGGGAGCACGCGACGGCGCCCCCGACGCGGCGGACGCCGAACCCGCCCCGTGCCCCGCGTGCGGCGGCGAGATCGCCCCCGACGGGTACTGCCTCGAGTGCGGCGCCCGCGCACCGCGCGAGCGCGACCACGTCGAGCGGCGTGCGTCCGAGCACGTCGGCGGCGTGAGCGACGTCGGCGTGCGACGCCGCCGCAACGAGGACGCGCTCGCGCTCGGCACGGCGGGCGACGTCGCGGTGCTCGTGGTGTGCGACGGCGTCGCGTCCGCCCCGGACTCCGACCGCGCGAGCCGCGCGGCCGCGCAGGCCGCGCGCGACCTGCTCGTGGGCGGCGTCGGCGCGGTCGCCCCGCCGGTCGAGGACGCCGCGGCGTGGTCCCGGCTGCTCGTCGCGGCGGGGCACGCGGCGGACGTCGCGGTGCGCGCCGCGGTCGACGACGCGGCGTCCCGCGAGGACCCGCCGTCGTGCACGTTCGCCGCCGCGCTGGTCGGGCCGGCGCTCGTGGCGGCCGGGTGGCTGGGCGACTCGCGCGTGTACTGGCTGCCCGACGCGGGCCCGGCCGAGCAGCTCACCGAGGACGACTCCCTCGCGGCCGAGCTCGTGGCCGGCGGCATGACGCGCGAGCAGGCCGAGCGCTCGCGCGACGCGCACGCGATCACGCGCTGGCTCGGGGCGGACGCCGAGGACGCGACGGCCCGGACCGTCGCGACCCGGCCCGCCGGGCCGGGCTGGGTGCTCGCGTGCTCCGACGGCCTGTGGAACTACGGGTCGGCTCCCGACGTCGTCGCCGGGCTGGTCCGGGACGCCGTCGACCGGCTCGGGCCCGACCCCGTGGCCGTCGCGCGCGACCTCGTCGGCTGGGCCAACGCGCGCGGCGGGCACGACAACGTCACCGTCGCGCTCGCGCGCGTCACCGGCCCCGCGGGCACCGACGTCGCGCCCGGCACGACGGCCGAGGACGACCCCGGCACCGTCCCGACCGTGCGCCGTCGACCGGCCGGTAGCCTCGCGGGAGGACCCCGCACCGCCGCCCCGCCGACCGCCTGACCAGCCGCCGACCCCGTCCCGCCCGCTTCGCCACCCCCGAGGAGCCAGCACCGTGGCCACGTTCCGCGCCGAGGTCTTCCAGAACGAGTTCCTGCCCGACGGCGGCACGGACGTGCACGCGATCGTCACCGTCACCGCCGAGGGCGTGGGCCGGGCGGTCACCGCCGACGGCGGCGTCGCCGAGGTCGTCATGATCGACACGTCGGGTTCCATGACGGGTCCGACCCTCGAGGCCGCGAAGCACGCCGCGCAGGTCGCGCTCGACCACATCCCCGACGGGACGTGGTTCGCGATCGTCAGCGGCAGCCACGTCGCGCAGCGCGTGTTCCCGTACCCGAACGCGCGCGTCGCGATCGTGCAGATGGAGCCCGGCGCGCGCGCCGAGGCCAAGCGCGCCGTGGCGGCGCTCAAGGCGACCGGCGGCACCGCGATGAGCACGTGGCTGCGCCTCGCGGACCAGATCTTCGCGACCCAGCCGGCGGCCACCCAGCGGCACGCGATCCTGCTGACCGACGGCAAGAACGAGTCCGAGCCGCGCGAGCAGCTCACGGCCGCGATCCGCGACGTCACGGGCCGGTTCCAGTGCGACGCGCGCGGCGTCGGCCAGCACTGGCAGGTCGACGAGCTGCGCGAGATCTCCACCGCGCTGCTCGGCACGGTCGAGCTCATCGCCGACCCGGCGGACATCGCCGACGACTTCCGGGCGCTGCTCGCGGCGTCGCTCGCGCGCGGCGTGGCCGACGCGCAGCTGCGGGTGTGGACGCCGCAGGGCGGGCAGGTGTTGTTCGTGCGGCAGGTCGCGCCGACCGTCGAGGACCTCACGGCGCGGCGCACCGACGTCACGCCGCTGGTCGGCGCCTACCCGACCGGCGCGTGGGCGGACGAGTCCCGCGACTACCACGTGGCGGTGCGCGTGCCCTCGCGCACGGTCGGCAACGAGCAGCTCGCGGCACGCGTGCAGATCGCGGTCGGCGACGAGGTGCTCGCGTCCGGCCTCGTCAAGGCCGCGTGGTCGGACGACGCGTCGCTCACCGCGCGCATCAGCCCCGAGGTCGCGCACTACACGGGGCAGGCCGAGCTGGCCGACGCGATCCAGGAGGGCCTGGCCGCCAAGGCCGCGGGCGACGAGGCGACCGCGACCGTCAAGCTCGGGCGCGCGGTGCAGCTCGCGGCCGAGACCGGCAACGAGGAGGCCACGAGCAAGCTGCGGCGCGTGGTCGACGTCGAGGACGAGGAGCACGGCACCGTGAGGCTCAAGCGGGGCGCGTCGCGCCTGGACGAGATGGCCCTGGACACCGCCTCGACGAAGACCACGCGGGTGCGGCGGTGAGCGCCGTGACCTGCCCGCAGGGGCACGCGAGCGAGGCCACCGACTACTGCGACGTGTGCGGCACGCCGATCGCGTCGGCGGCCCCCGCGGCGGCGACGCCCGCACCGGCCGCGGCGGGCCCGTCGACGTGCCCGCACTGCGGCTCTCCCGCGGCGTCGGGTGCGCTGTTCTGCGAGAACTGCGGCTACGACTTCACGACCGGCGCGACGCCCGTGGCCCCGGCGGCCGCGGCGCCGACGTCGTCGCTGGACCTCGGCGCACCGGCCCCCGCCCCGGCCCCCGCGGCCGGCACCGGGACCGGCCCGACCCCGCTGACCCCGCCGCCCGGCGTCACGCCGCCGGCCGCTCCCCCGGCCGTACCCGGCGTCGACGCGGCGGACCCGGCCGGCGAGCCCGCAGCATCGCCGGCCGCGACGGCCGCGCCCGGTGCGCCGGGAGCGCCCGGTGCGCAGCAGCCCGCACCCGCCGACCCGCCGCTCGCGCCGCCGACCCCGGGCGACGACGCGTGGGTCGCCGAGCTGTGGGTCGACCCCGACTGGTACGCCGCGCAGCAGGCCGAGGACCCCATGCCGTCGGTCGGGCTGCCCGTGCTCGTGCCGCTGCGCGAGCGCAGCGTGCTCGTGGGGCGGCCGTCGGCGTCGCGGAACATCCGGCCGCAGGTCGACGCGGGCGCCGACTCGGGCGTCTCGCGGCGGCACTGCCAGCTCAACACCGACGGGCAGCGCTGGTGGGTCGAGGACCTGCAGTCGTCGAACGGCACGTACGTCGCGCGCGTCGGCGAGCCGCTCCCCGAGGTGCCCATCCCCGCAGGTCAGCGCCACGAGCTGCAGGACGGCGACCGGCTGTACCTCGGGTCGTGGACCCGTCTGGTCGTACGCCGCGCACTCCCGGGCGAGGCCTGACCGCGGGGTTGGCCCGGAACGTCCCGGCCCGTCCGCGGCCGTCCGGGGGAACCTGCTCCGCTCCCCTCGCGCGGGTCGCCCCGGCAGGTGACGATCGGGGTCGCACAGCGATCCGTGACGCACGCCACTCACGGGTCGCGACCGACCTCCGGGGGGACGTCGCATGGCCGCAGCACGCACGACCGCACGCACCGCCGCGGAGACCGCCGCGGGAGCCCCCGCGCGCACGGCGCGCGACCACCTGCGGCGCGCGGCCGTGGTCGTGGCGCTGACGACGCTGCCGCTCGCGGGGCTGTCGCTCGCGTTCGCGCAGGACGTCGCGACCGCCACCCCGCCCCCGCCGTCCGTGACCAGCGCGATGTGGGTGTGGGACAACCCCGTGGACCGCGCGGTCGACCCCCGGGGCACCGGCTACGCGCCCGCCGAGCCCGCGCAGCTCGCGGCGTTCGTCCGCGAGCACGGCCTGACGACCGTGCACCTGTCGGCGCCGTGGGCGTCCGACGAGGGCCCCGTCGCGCCGTGGCTCACGGCCGCGGTCGACGCCGTGCGCGCCGAGGGCGCGTCGGTGGGCGTGCTCGGTGGCGACCCGCCGTGGCTCGACCAGCCGCAGCTCGCGGTGCAGTGGATGCACGCGGCGACGCACGACCGCGCGGTGACGCACGTGCAGCTCAACGTCGAGCCCTGGACGCTGCCCGCGTGGGGCACCGACCGCGCCGGGTCCGTGACGCGCTGGCTCGCGCTGCTCGACGCGGTGCGCGCCGAGCTGCCGCCCGGCGTGGGCCTGGGCGTCGACGTGCCCTACTGGCTCGCGTGGGAGCCGTGGGGCGACGGGTCGGTGGCGGACGCCGCGATGGCGCGCGCCGACCGCGTCGACGTCGTCGCGTTCGTCGACCACGCGCAGGGCGACGACGGGATCCTCGCGCTGTCCGCCGACGCCGTGGCCGCGGCCGTGCGCGCGGGGCTGCCGTTCACGGTGGGCGTCGAGACGGACACGCCGGCCGTCGCGGGCGGCGCGCAGTGGACGTTCGGCGACGACGGCGCGCAGGCGCTCGCGCGCGAGACGGCGCTGGCCGCGCAGGCGCTGCGGGGCACGCCCGGCTTCGAGGGCATCGCGGTGCAGCACTACCGCACGTGGCGCGGGCTGCTGGGCCTGGGCTGAGCGGCCCGCACGGCGGCCGGGTGGCGACGGCGCGCGCGACGTAGGGTCGCGGCATGCCCCGCACCGTCGCGACCGCCACGCCCGTCGACCTCACCACGCTGCTCGACTTCGTCCGTCCCCGGCACCGCATGCTGCTGGTGACGACCCGCGCCGACGGGCGCCCGCAGGTCTCCCCCGTGAGCGGCGGCGTCGACGACGCCGGGCGGCTCGTCGTCTCGACGTACCCGGGCCGCGCCAAGACCCGCAACGCCGAGCGCGACCCCCGCGTGTCGGTGTGCGTGCTGTCGGACGAGTGGGACGGCCCGTGGGTGCAGGTCGACGGCAGCGCGGAGGTGCTGCACATGCCGGAGGCGGAGGACGCGCTGGTCGACTACTACCGGTGCATCGCGGGCGAGCACCCCGACTGGGACGAGTACCGCGCCGCGATGCGCCTGCAGGGCAAGAGCCTGCTGCGGATCACGCCCGAGCGGTGGGGCCCGCTGGCGACCGGCGGCTTCCCGGCGGACGTCGCCGCCCGGCTCGACGCCGCGGACTGAGCGGACACGTCCCGACTCGGCGTCGTGCGCGGCCGGACGCCGCGCGGCCCGACGCCGTCCGGCGCGTCAGCGGACCACGAGCGCGACGCCCACGAGCAGCGCCGGCCAGCCGACGAGCCACGACCACCACACCGCGCGCGGCAGCAGCCCCGCGCGCGCGTCGAGGGCGCCCGCGGCGGCCGCCACGCCGAGCACCAGGCCGATGAGACCGGTGAACGCGCCGCACGTCGCCCCGACCCACACGTCGTACGCGGGCAGGTGCGCGGGCAGCAGCAGCGCGACCTGCGCGACCGACTCCTCGGGCGACGTCCCGCGGGGCCCGAGCGTCGCGAGCGCCAGCACGACGTGCGCGGCCGCGACGGGCACGAGCACGAGCGGCACACCGGCGCGCGCCCACCCGCGCGAGCCCCGCCACCGCGGCGTGCGGCCGTCGCGCGCGACGAGGAGCGTCGCGACCCACGGCAGCAGCGCACCCCACGCGAGCGCCCAGAACGCGAGCGCACGCGCCTGCGGGCCGTCGGCGGCGACGCGCCCGACGACGCCCGGGACGAGCCCGCCCAGGTGCGTCAGGCCGACCCACGCGGCCACGACCGCGGCGAGCGCGAGTGCCGCGACGGCGACGCCGGCCGGTCCGGCGGAGGCGTGGTCGGCGTCCTCGGGCACGACGGCGACGGCGCCGGACGCGGGGGTGACGGTGGGCACGGCCGGGGGCTGCTCGGGCACGGGGAGGAACCTACCCAGATCACCCACCCGGGGGACACCCCCGCGGCCGTTCCGGTGCGTCCCGCGCGGTCCCGGGTGGACCCGCCCGCGCCGGCGCGCGGTCCGTCGCTAGGGTCGAGGGCCTGGTCGCACGGCGGGAGGGGCGGCATGGCGCAGGACGCGGGGCTCGACGACGTCGCCGCACGCCTGGTCGCGCTGCGCGCGCAGGCGGGGTCGCCGTCGTACGCCGCGATCGCGGCGCGCGTCGGGCAGGTGCGGGCCGCGCGCGGCGAACCCGACGCGGCCCCCGCCCGCAGCACCGTGTACGACTGCTTCCGACCGGGACGCGCCCGCGTCGACGTCGCACTGGTCCGCGACGTGCTCGCGGCGCTCGGGCTGGGCGCCGAGGAGACGTCCGCGTGGCTCGCCGCGGCCGGGCTCGCGGGCGCACCGGCGCGCTGGACGGAGGCCGCGCACGGCGAAGGGCTCGCGACCGGCGACCCGGGGCTCCTCGTGGGGCGGGCGCGCGAGCGCGAGGTCGCGCGGCGCGCGGTCGTCGAGCGCGACGTGCCGGTCGTGCTGGTCGAGGGCATGGCCGGCGTGGGCAAGTCGACGCTCGCGCGCGCCGTCGCGCACGACCTGGTGGCGGCCGGCGTCGCCGAGCGCGCGCTGCACCTCGACGTGCACGGGTCGTCGCCGTCGCGCCGCCCGGCCGGGCCGACGGCGGTGGTCGCGGCCGTCGCGCGGCACCTCGACGTGCGGCTGCCCGCGGCGGCCGGAGTCGCCGCGGCGCGCACCGCGCTCGCGGGGCACCTCGCGGGGCGGACCGTGCTGCTCGTGCTCGACGACGTGCCCGCGGCGGAGCACGTCACGTCGCTCGCGCAGGTCCCGGGCCTGCGCGTGGTGGTGACGTCGCGGCGCCGGCTGCGCCTGCCCGCGACGCTGCCGCACGAGCGCGTCACGGTGCGGCCGCTCGCCGCCGACGCGGCGCTCGACCTGCTGCGCGCCGTCGTCGGCCCGCAGCGGGTCGACGCGGAGCCGGCCGCCGCGGGGCGTCTCGTCGACGCGCTGGGCGGGCTGCCGCTGGCGCTCGAGCTGACGGCCCGGCACGTCGCGGGGACGCCGTCGTGGTCGCTGGCCGACCACGCCGACCGGGTCACGGAACGTCTCGGCACGGCGCGCGTCGAGGACGCCGTGCAAGCGGCGTTCCACCTCAGCTACCTCGACCTCGAGCCGCGCACCGCGCGCACGCTGCGCCTGCTGGCCGCGCAGCCGTGCCGCACGCTGTCGGCGCGCGAGGTCGCGGTGCTCACGGGCACGACGACGGGCGGCGCCGAGCGCGACGTCGCACGCCTCGAGGCCGTGCACCTGGTCCACCGCGACGCGGACGGCGTCGCGCTGCACGACCTCGTGCGCGCGTACGCGTCGGGTGTCGGCGCCGACGAGGACCCGCCGTCGGAGCGCGTCGAGGCGCTCGCGCGGCTGCGCGAGCTGTGGGTGCAGCGCGCGTGGGCCGTGCACCACGCGCTCGGCGGCGAGCGCGTGCGCCTCACGAGCCGCACCCGGTCCGGCTGGCCCGAGGTCGGCGCGCGCGAGGCCCGCGCGTGGCTCGACCGGCTCACGGCCGACGTGCTGCTGCTCGTCGACCCCGCGACCCGGCCGGACGCCGAGCAGGTCGTCGAGCTGTCGGAGGCGCTCGGGTGGGCGCTCAACCAGTACTCGCGGTGGGACACCGCGCGCCTCCTGCACACCCGGGCACGGGACGTCGCGCGTGCGGCGGGCGACGAGGTCGGCGTGCTGCGCGCGACGCTCGCGCTCGGGCGGCTCAGCGTGTGGCGCGCGGAGTGGGACGACGCGACGGCGCTCCTCACGGCCGCGCGCCGCGGGTTCGAGCGGCACGGCGTGCGGGAGCAGGCCGAGGAGTGCACGCAGGCGCTCGCGATCGTCGCGGCGCAGACCGGGCGGTACGACGAGGCCGCGGCGCTGCTGCGCGAGCTGCTCGACGGTCTCGTGGCCGGCGGGCGGGTCCGCGACGCCGGGCGTGCGCGCGACAACCTGGCGATCGTGCTGCGCCGCCTCGACCGGCTCGACGAGGCCGCGGCCGAGCACCGCCGCGCCGCCGCCGAGAGCGCGTCGGCGGGCGACCGCGAGGGCCAGGGCAACGCGCTGGTCAACCTGTCGGACGTGCTGCTCGCGCTCGGGCACGCCGTCGACGGCCTGGCCACCGCGCGGGAGGCCCTGGCGATCGGCCGTGCGTGCGGCGACGACCGGGTCGTCGCGTACGCGCTGACCAACGTCGGCATCGCGCTCGACGCGACGGGCGACCACGACGCGGCCGCGGACCACCACCGGGAGGCGCTCGCGCAGGGCCGCCGCATCGGCGACCCGCACCTCGAGGTGTCCGTGCTCAACAACCTCGCGGACACGCACCGCGCGCTGGGGCGCGCGGACCTCGCGGCGGCCGGCTACCGGACGGCCGCCGACCTGGCCGCCACGCTGCGGTACGCGCACGAGGCCACGCGTGCGGCCGCCGGGCTCGCCGCCCTGGGCCTGCCGGCCGGGCCCGCGCACGACGGCTCGCTCGCGGCGGACCCGGCCTGAACGTCGGCCCCCGGCTCAGCCGGCGGCCTCGGCGAGGTCGCGGCCGGTGAGGTAGGAGATCATCCGCGCCGTCACGAAGCCCGAGGCGTACTGGTTCACGGCGCTGAACCGCTCGGAGTCCGTGCCGTTGCGCATGACCCCGGCAGCCTCGTACGACCCGACGCCGAGCACCGGGTCGACGTCGTGCGCCCGCAGCGCGTCGACCTCGGCGCCGAGCTGCTGCCGGCCCAGGTCGAGCGCGCGGTTGAGCGCCGCCTGCCACCGCACCCCCGTGATCTCGAAGCCCGGGCCCAGGTCGGCGTTGTTGTAGTACTTGTCGATGAGGCCCGCGTTGCGCACGTAGTTGGTGACGCCGTAGGCCAGGGCCGCGTAGTCGGCGTTCGGCTTGCCCTCGCCGATGTAGTCGGTGATCACCGGCAGCAGGCTGCGCTCGACGGTCGCGTACGCGACCGCCATGTCGGCGCCGCTCAGCCGCGCGAGCACGTCCTCCTCGCTCAGGCCGTGCTGCTGCGCGAGCGGCGCGACGACGATCTCGCGGAAGGCCGTGTGGTTGGCGTCGGCGCCGCGGCGGAAGAAGTCGCCGACCGCCCCCAGGTCGACGTCCTCGTGCACGGGCGTGCCCGGGTTGTCGCGGCCGAGCTCGAACGTGGCCTGCGTCGACGTCAGCATCGCCTCGCTGAGCCGCGCGTACAGCAGCGGCCCGGACAGGTCGGTGAAGAGCTGCTCGAGCGACGCGTAGCCGCCCGCGTCGGACCGTGCCTTGATGCTCGCGATCATCTGGTGGGCGAACACCATGAGCGAGTACGCGTCGAACGTGCCCGCGTACCCCTGCACGAGGCCCTCGACGTCGGCGACGGTGCGCGGCGAGTACGTCGAGAGCTGGTCGAGGAACGACGTCACGCGTGCGCTCGTCGGGCCCAGGTCGAGCGCGTCGCGGAACAGCAGCTCGAGCCCCGGCAGGCCCTGCGTGAACAGCGGGTTCATCCACTCCCCGGCGCCGACGAGCGTCTCGACGAGCATCGCGGCCTGCTGCGCCTCGAGGAACGCCCCGGCCTGCTGGCCCTGCTGCGCGAGGTCCCTCGCGTCGACCGACGCGGTCGCGGCCGCGTCGAGCAGGCCGGACGACGCGAGCGTCGTGCGGATCTCCGCGGGCAGCGCCTCGAACCGGCGGAACGCGGTGTCGTAGCGCGCGAGCGTCGCCTCGACCTGCGCCGAGACCTTGTCGTACGACTGGTTCGACAGCCGCGGGTCGCCGCCCAGGCGCGGCGCCTCGAGCGGCTCGCCGGTGAGGTGCCCGTACGCCTCGTAGACGTCGCCGACCTCGATGACCTCGACGCCCTCGCGGTCGCCGAGCCGGACGACGTCGACGACCTCGCCGGCCTGGTTCGGCGAGTTGCGCTGCCCCAGCGGCACGAGGACGGTCGTGAAGCCCTCGTCGGCCGCGGCCTGCACCTTCTCGGGGATGCCGCCGACCGGACCGATCGTGCCGGTCGGGTTGATCGTGCCGGTCATCGTGACGTCGTCGAGGAACGTGTCGCCGCGCTGCAGCGCGATGAGCCCGGCCGTCGTCAGGGCGCCCGCGCTCGGGCCGTCGACGCGCCCGCTCGTCTCGAACCGGAACTCGCCGCTCAGCGGCAGCCCCAGCAGCAGCGTCGAGACGATCGCCGCGTTCCACGCGCCGGCCTGCGCGGCGGGCCCGATGCCGCCGACCTCGTTCTCGGAGAACTCGACGCGGAAGTCGCCGTCGTCGTGCGGGCGGCGCGTCAGCTCGGTCTCGCCGACCGCCCCCTCGCCCGACCCGGTGTACGCGAGCCAGCGGATGGTCAGCGAGCCGGGGCCCGGCTCGGGCGTCGCCGCGTCGGTGATGGTCGTGTCCGTGTCCGGCTCGTCGGCCGCCGTGCAGCCGGCGGCGAGCAGCGCCAGCACCGCCGCCGCGCCCGCCACGCGCGTGATGCGTCCCATGGGTCCTCCCGGTCTCCGGCGCGCGCGGGGGTCGCGCGTCGTCCGCGGGGCCGCGGGCACGCCGCTCGCCCCGTCGGCGATGCTCGCCGCGGCACGGGCGGCGGCGCACCCGACCGGCGCGGGTCCGGACGATCCCGGACAACCGCGACGGGTGTCCGGCCGTCACCGGGTCGGAGCGGTCACCCGGTGGGAGCGGTCACCAGCCGCGCAGCTCCGGGGAGGGCCCGGGGAACGCGGCGAACGTCGCGCGCTCCTCGTCGGTGAAGGGACGCGGCGTGTGCGTCGCGCGGTCGAGCTGCACCATCCGCGAGCGCGCGCGCAGCGCGACGCCCGCGTCGGGGCCGTCGCCGTCGAGCACCTCGTACGCGAAGTCGACCGACGACCGACCCAGGCGCGGCACCCACACCTCGACGACGACGGGCGCGAGCCGGAACCGGATGGGTGCGACGTAGTCGATCTCGTGCTTGACGACCACCAGCAGCGACGCGGTCATGGCACCGGCCTCGTCGACGCCCATGCGCGGGAAGAGCGTGAACCGCGCGTCGTCGAGGTACCGCAGGAACGCCGCGTTGTTGACGTGCCCGAACAGGTCGACGTCCGACCACCGCACCTGCATGACGACGCGGCCGCGCGCGCCGTCCTCCGCCCCGGCTCGTCCGCTCACGTCCACGCCCCCACGCTACCCACCGCCGGGGCGCCGGCCCTCGGGCGCCGGCCCCGTCGTCCGTCGCGTGGCCGACGCCCGGGTGCCGACCGGTCACGGGGTCGGCGGCCCGTCCCGGCCGGACGACGGTCCGGCGTCGTTGTGCGACGACCGGTGCACCGCGAGGCTGGGTGCATGACGACGTCCGCTCCCCCGCCCCTCGGCCTCGCCGACCTGCGCGCGATGGTCGCGCGCGTGCCCGGTCACCTCGACGCCGCGACGGGCGGGCTGCCGCTCACCGCGACGAGCGACGCGCTGCGGGCCGCGCTCGACGCGTGGGCCGCCGGCGAGGCGACCCCCGCGGGCTACGACGTCGCGGTCGCGGCGTCGCGTGCGGCGTACGCCCGGATCGTGGGGGTCGACGTGAGCCGCGTGGCGATCGGCGCGCAGACGTCCCCGCTGGTGGGGCTCGTCGCGGCGGCGGTGCCGGACCGTGGTCGGGTCGTCGTCGCGGAGGACGACTTCACGTCGGTCACGTACCCGTTCCTCGCGCACGCCGACCGCGGGGTGACCGTGCGGGCGGTGCCGGTCGGGCACCTGGCCGAGGCGGCCGCCGACGGCTGCGACGTCGTCGCGACGTCGCTCGTGCAGTCGCGCGACGGGCGCGTCGCCGACGTCGGGGCCGTGCGCGCCGCGGCCGCGCAGGTCGGTGCGGTCAGCCTCGTCGACGTCACGCAGGCGGCCGGCTGGCTGCCGCTCGTCCCCGCACCGGCGGACCACGCGGACGTCACGGTGTGCTCGGCGTACAAGTGGCTGTGCGCGCCGCGCGGCACGGCGTTCGCGACGACGACGCCCGCCGCGGCCGCGCGGCTGCGCCCGCTCGCGGCCAACTGGTACGCGGGCGACGACCCGTGGGCGTCCGTCTACGGCACGGACATGCGGCTCGCGGTGGACGGCCGCCGGTTCGACACGTCCCCCGCGTGGCTGAGCTGGGTCGGCGCGGCGCCCGCGCTGGACGCGTTCGCGCGCGTCGACGTGGCCGCGGTGCACGCGCACGACGTGGGGCTCGCCGACGCGCTGCGCACGCGGCTGGGCCTGGAGCCCGCCGGGTCGGCGATCGTGTCGCTGCCCGACCCCGACGGCACGGTGCGCGCGCGGCTCGACGCGGCCGGGCTGCGCGTCGCGGGCCGCGGCGGCGGCGTGCGGCTCGCGTTCCACGTCTGGAACGACGCCGACGACGTCGACCGTGTGGTCGCCGCGCTCGACGCGGCGTGACCGCGCGCCGACGGCGCCTACGCTCGACGGCAGACGCCGACCCCGGGAGAACCGTGCCGCACCACCACCACGCCCCGACCGTCACCGTGCTGACCGGCGCGGGGATCTCGACGTCGTCGGGCGTGCCCGACTTCCGCGGGCCGCAGGGCGTGTGGACGCGGGACCCGGCCGCGGCCGAGCTGCTCGAGATCGACCGGTACGTGCGCGACGCGGGCGTCCGCGCACGCGGCTGGCGCACGTGGGCCGGGCACCCGGTGTGGCACGCGCGACCCACTCCGGCGCACCGTGCGCTCGTCGAGCTCGAGCGCGCGGGGGTGCTGATCGCGACGCTCACGCAGAACTTCGACGGCCTGCACCAGGCCGCGGGCGCCGACCCCGCGTCGGTCGTCGAGCTGCACGGGTCGCTCGCGACGACGTCGTGCCTGCGCTGCGGCGCGAGCGTCCCGACGCGCGACGTGCTCGACCGGCTGGCCGCGGAGCCGGACCCGGCGTGCGCGGCGTGCGGCGGCGTGCTCAAGCCCGACGTCGTGTACTTCGGCGAGCTGCTGCCCGACGACGCCCTGGCGCGCGCCGTGGCGGCGGCGACCGACGCGCACACGTTCGTCGCGATCGGCACGACGCTGACGGTGCACCCCGTCGCGGGCCTCGCGCCGCTCGCGGTCGACGCGGGTGCGCGCCTCGTGGTCGTCAACGCCGAGCCGACGCCGTACGACCACCTCGCCGACGAGGTCGTGCGCGCACCGATCGACGAGGCCGTCCCCGCGCTCGTCCGCGACCTCCTCACCGCCCCCTGACCCACCCGCCGCACCACCACCCGCCCGCGAGAGAGCGATCCAGCACCTCCTACCGGCGTGCGGGCGGACCTGAGCACCCGCGCGAGAGAGCGATCGAGCACCACCGGCGCACCGCGCGGTCCGTCCGTGCACGTCCGACCTCGTCGCGCGTGCACGGGAGCGCGACGGCGACGCCCGTGCCACGGTGTTGTGCGCGAGGATGCGCGAGGATGCAGGGATGGCGGACGTGCGGGTGCTGCGGGACGGACCGGGGCCGACCGACGTCGCGGGCGTGCTCCTGACGCCCGGGGCGAGCGCGACGCGGGACCACGCGACGCTCGTCGCGCTCGACGCGGCCCTCACCGCCGTGGGGGTCCCGGTGCGGCGCGTCGACGTGCCGCGCGGCGCGAAGGCCGCCCCGGCCCGGATCGTCGAGGAGACCACGGCGTTCGCGGCCGACCTGGGCGTCGGCACCGACCGGCTCGTGGTCGGCGGTCGTTCGTTCGGGGGGCGCATGTGCTCGGTCGCGGTCGCCGACGGGCTGCCGGTCGCGGGCCTGCTGCTGCTGTCGTACCCGCTGCACCCGCCGGCGAAGCCCGAGACGCTGCGCGTCGCGCACCTGCCGCGCGTCACCGTCCCCGTGCTCGCGGTGAGCGGCGCGAGCGACCCCTACGGCAGCCCCGCCGAGCTGACCGAGCACCTCGCGGCGCTCGCCGGGCCGGTCACGCTCGTCACGGTCCCCGGCGGGCACGCCCCCGCCGACCCGCCCGTCGTCGACGCGGTCCGCACCTGGCTCACCTGACCGACCACCGGACCCACCGCCGTCACCCCCGTCGAACGCGGAGCTCTGCCGCTACCCGGTGCCGAGAACCGGCCGAACCCCGCACTCGACTGCGGGTGGTGGTGGCGGCGGGGCACGGCGACACGCGGTGCCCGCCCGACACGCCCGAGCGCGCGGGCGGGCGTTGTCACAGGTAACCTGCCCGCCGTGACTCGCGACACCGTCTCCCCGTCCGACCGCTCGCGTGCGATCGCGCTGTGCGAGCGCATCGACGCGGTCTTCGACCAGCGCGTCGTCGGGCAGCGGCAGCTGCGCACGTCGCTCGTCGTCGCGCTGATGTGCGGCGGGCACGTGCTGCTCGAGTCCGTGCCGGGCCTCGCCAAGACGACGGCCGCGCAGACGCTCGCGCACGCGGTGTCGGGGTCGTTCCACCGCATCCAGTGCACGCCCGACCTCATGCCGTCGGACATCGTGGGCACGCAGGTCTTCAACTACGGCACGTCGCAGTTCACGACGCAGCTGGGCCCCGTGCACGCCAACGTCGTGCTGCTCGACGAGATCAACCGCTCGTCGGCCAAGACGCAGTCGGCGATGCTCGAGGCGATGCAGGAGCGCCAGACCACGATCGCGGGCGAGATCCACGCGGTGCCGTCGCCGTTCATGGTGCTGGCCACGCAGAACCCGGTCGAGGAGGAGGGCAC
Organism: Cellulomonas sp. FA1; assembly: GCF_000986825.1. Taxonomy (NCBI): domain Bacteria; kingdom Bacillati; phylum Actinomycetota; class Actinomycetes; order Micrococcales; family Cellulomonadaceae; genus Cellulomonas; species Cellulomonas sp. FA1. The sequence continues at coordinate 2,349,195 of NZ_LBMY01000001.1, forward strand.
GCACGTGCTCCCCGAGGCGCAGATGGACCGGTTCCTGCTCAAGGAGGTCCTGGACTACCCGGACCCCGCGGAGGAGGTCGAGATCCTCGACCGCATCTCCGACGGTCGCATGGTCCGCCCGCTCGACGCGGACCGGCTGGGGCTCGACGAGGTGGCGTGGCTGCAGCGCCTGGTCGACCAGGTGTACGTCGACGCGTCGATCCGCCGGTACGTCGTCGACCTCGTCGCGACGACGCGCGGCCGCGGCCCCGTGCAGGTCCCGGGCCTGGACCGGCTCGTGCGGATGGGCGCGAGCCCCCGCGGGTCGATCTCGCTCATGCGGGTCGCGCAGGCCGTCGCGCTGCGCGCGGGTCGCGGGCACGTCGTCCCGGACGACGTCCACACGCTGCGCAACGCCGTGCTGCGCCACCGCATCGTGCGCACGTTCGACGCGATCGCCGACGACGTGTCGACCGAGTCGATCATCACGTCGGTGTTCGACGCCGTCCCGGTGCCCTGAGCCCCGTGCCCGCCCGGTCCCGCCTCGCGCTCGTCCGCGCGCGCCTCGAGCTGCCCACGCTCCGGCGCGCCACGGGCCTGCTCGACGGACGGCACCGCGCGGTGTGGAAGGGCCACGGCGACGAGGTCGACGACCTGCACGTCTACACGCCGGGCGACGACGTGGGCGACATCGACTGGCGGGCGTCGGCGCGCTCGGCGCAGCCCGTGGTCAAGCGGTACGTCGAGACGTCGAACGTCACGCTCGTGCTGGTCGTCGACACCGGGCGGCACATGACCGCGACGTCGGCCGGCGGCGAGCCCAAGCACGAGGTCGCGCAGCTCGTGGCCGACGTGGTCGCGCACCTCGCGCACCAGCGCGGCGACCGCGTGTCCCTCGTGGCGGGCGACGCGGGCCGTGTGGTCGAGGTGCCGTCGGGCGCGGGGACGACGCACCTGGAGGTGCTGCTGCGGCGCGTGCAGCGCACGTTCGACCCCGACGCGCCCGAGGGCGACCTGGCGCGCCTGCTGGACCGCGTGCTGCGCGGCACGCCGCGCCGGTCCCTGGTGGTCGTCGTGACCGACGAGGCGCGCCCGGGCGAGGCCGACGAGCGCGCGCTCGCGCGGCTGCGCACGCGGCACGAGGTGATGGTCGTGCAGGTCGTCGACGCGGATCTGTTCGCGGCCGGTCTGGGCGCCGCGCCGGGGTCGCTCGCGGGCGGCTCGGCGGCGACCGAGCGCGGCCGGCCCGTGGTCGCGCCGCCGCGCGGGCGCCGCGTGCGGGACGTCGTGACGGGCTGGTCGCTGCCCGCCTACCTGCGGGGCCGCCGCGCCGTGCGCGACGCCGTGGCCGCGGCGCGCACCGAGCGGCACGCGCAGGTCGAGGGCAGGCTGCGGCGGCTGGGCGTGCGGTCGGTGAGCGTCGAGAGCACGCACGACGTGCTCGACGAGATGGTCGCGCTGCTGGGGAGGTCGCGCCGTGCCGGCCGCTGAGCTCGTCGACCCGATGCCGTTCTCGTGGTGGTGGCCGTGGGTCGCCGGCGCGATCGTCGTGCTGGTCGCCGCGTGGTTCGTGGGCGTGCTGCTGTGGACGCGCCGCCCCGCCGGCGCACCGCCCGAGCCCACCCCGGCCCCCGCCGCGCGCCCCGCGGCGAAGGCGAGCACCGACCCGTGGGCGATGCTGCGCGCCACGACGCTCGCGCGCCTCGACGAGGTCGAGCGGCGCTACCGCGCGGGTGACGTCGACGCGCGCGGCGCGCACCTCGAGCTGCGCGCCGCGGTCCGCGAGTTCGCGACCGTCCGCACGGGCGTCGACACCACGACCATGACGGCCTCGCAGGCGCGCGAGCGCCGCGAGACGCGCCCCCTCGCACCGCTGCTCGAGCAGTCGTCGGTGCCCGCGTTCGCCCGGTCGTCCCGCACGCGCGTCACGCGCTCGCTGGACCAGGCCCGGGCACGGGTGCGCTCGTGGTGACGCGCGCGGGCCTCGAGGTGCCGTGGCTGGTGCCGGTCGTGCTGGGCGTCGTGGCCGCGGCCGTGCTCGTGGGGCTGCTGCTGCGCGACCGCCGCGCGACCACCGGCGTCGCCAACACCGAGGACCTGCGGCGCGTGCCGGCGCTGCGCGCGTGGCGCGTGCGGTACCGCGCGCTGCGCGTGGGGCTCGCGCTCGCGGTCGCCGCGTCCGCCGTCGGTGCGGGCGTGCTCGCGGCGCGGCCCGTCACGGTCGAGGAGCGCACGCGCGAGCTCGCGAACCGCGACATCGTGCTGTGCCTCGACGTGTCGGGGTCGATGGTCGACTACGACGAACGGGTCGTCGCGACGTTCGAGCGGCTCGTCGAGGGGTTCACGGGCGAGCGCGTGGCCCTCGCGGTGTTCGACTCGACGTCGTCGACCGTGTTCCCGCTGACCGACGACTACACGCTGGTGTCCGAGCAGCTGCGCGCGGCGCGCGAGGCGTTCGCCGACCCCCGCTCTCCCGAGGCGGAGGCCATCTACCGCGGCACGTCCGGGCTCGAGGGACAGGCGTCGCTGGTCGGCGACGGGCTCGCGTCGTGCACGCTGCTGTTCGACCAGTTCGACGCCGACCGGTCGCGCTCGGTCGTGCTCGCGACCGACAACGAGGTGTGGGGGTCCCCGATCTACACGCTGCCCGAGGCGGCCGCGCTCGCGGCGTCGCGCGGCGTCGTGCTGCACGCGCTGCACGCCGCCGGGCGTGAGACGTTCGCGGCGTCGACGGCCACCGAGATGCGCCTCGCGGCGGAGTCGACGGACGGCACGTTCTCGACGGCCGACGACGCGGGCGCCGTGCCCGCGATCCTCGCGCGCGTGCAGGCCAGCCAGCTCGCCGCGATGGACGCCGACCCCGAGCGCGTCGTCACCGACGACTCCGACGGCTGGCTCGTGCTGCTGTACGCCGCGGGGCTCGCGGCGGTCGTGCTGGCCTGGCGGGTGCGCGCATGAGCGCCCGCACGGTCGTGCCCGTCGCCGTCGTGCTGCTCACGGCGGTGCCGGTGCTGCTGCTGTGCGTCGGGCAGGCGCTGGGGCTGCGGGTCGAGCGCGCGGGCGGACGGCTGCGCGTGCGGCGGTCCGACGCGCCGCGCGCGGGCGGGTGGACGTGGTGGCGGCGGGCCGCGCTCGTGGTCGTGCTAGGCGTCGTGGGCCTCACGCCGACGACCGCGGCGACGCAGGCCGGCGGTGCGCGCGTCGGCGTGCAGGTGTGGTTCGTGGTGGACCGCACGGGCTCGATGGCCGCCGAGGACTGGGCCCGGGCGACGCCGTGGTCCGCGGCCCGGGCCTGCCGCCCGAGCCGGCCGTGCAGCGTCTCGACGGCGTGCGCCACGACGTGGTCTCGCTCGCGGGCGACCTGCCCGGCGGCTCGTACGCGGTGGTGGGCTTCGCCGACGAGGCGGGCACGCAGCTGCCCCTGACGGACGACGTGAACGCCGTGCGCGCGTGGGCGCAGACCGTGACGCAGGAGGTCACGGCTGGGTCGGCGGGCACGAGCCGCGACCGCGCGCTCGAGGTGCTGACGCGGTCGTTGCAGGACGCGCGCGACCGCGACCCCGCCATGGTGCGCCTGGTGTTCTACCTGTCCGACGGCGAGCAGACCGCCGACGCCGAGCCGGGCTCGTTCGCGGAGGTCGCCGAGCTCGTCGACGGCGGCGCCGTGCTCGGGTACGGCACGGCGGCCGGTGCGCCGATGCGTGAGTTCGACGGCGTGGCCCGCCCCGACGCGCCCTACATCCCCGACCCGGACGACCCGTCGCGCCCTGCGCTGTCGCGCGCCGACGAGGCCGCGCTGCGCGAGGTCGCCGCCGAGCTCGGCGTGCCGTACGTGCACCGCGACGGCCCCACCCCGACGGCCGACCTCGTGGCCGACGTCGACGTCGCGGCGATCGCCGCCGACGGCCGCGCGGACCTGTCGACGCAGCGCGACCTGGTGTGGCCGTTCGCGCTGCTCGCGGGCGCGCTGCTCGCCGCCGAGGCGTGGACGTGGGCGCGTGCGTCGAGCCGTCGCCGCAGGAGGACCTCATGAGCAACGACGACCGCCGGGACCGGCGTCGCCGCGGGGCCGAGCAGCAGCGCCGCCGCCGCGAGGCCGAGGAGCAGCGCCGCGCCGCGCGCCGCGCGGCCGTCGAGCTGAGCCAGCGCACCGCGCAGGCGCGGGCGGCCGCGCGCGGCGCGGGCCGTCCGGCCACCCGCAAGGAGCGCCGCGCCGCGAAGCGCGCCCGCATCGCCGCGATGCCGCTGCACCGACGGCGGCGCCGGCGGCTGCTGCTCTGGAGCTGGCTGCCCGCGCTCCTGCTGCTCGCGTTCGCGCTGAACGTCTCCCGCATGGCGCCCGGCTACGCCGCGGCGCGCGACGTCTACGACCACGACGACGCGTGGCGTGCGCTCGACGCGTTCGAGCAGGTCAAGGAGCGCACGATCGTCGAGCGGTGGAAGGCCGCGTTCAACGCGGGCACCGCGGCCTACCGCGCGGGCCGGTACACGCGCGCCGTGCAGCACCTCGACGAGGCGCTCGCCGGGGTGCCCGAGCAGCACCGGTGCGACGTGCAGACCAACCGCGCGCTCGCGCTGCAGGCCGCCGAGGCCTCGGCGGTGAAGAGCGCGGACGAGCAGCTCGAGTACGCGAGGAAGCTCGCCGACGCGCTCGCGGCGCAGGCCGCGGGCGAGCCGTACGACCCCGCGGACCTCGAACCCCGGTACGGCGACGAGCCGCCCGTCCTGGCCGACGAGATGTCGTACGCCTCGTTCCTGCTCCGCATCGCCGCCGACCACGCGGCCCTGGCGGCCGAGGCGCTCGGCGACCCGGCGTGCACGCCGCCGCCCTCGCAGGGTGGCGGAGGCGAGGACGACCAGGAGGACCAGGGCGGCGGGGGCGGCGGCCAGGACGAGCAGGAGGGCGGCGGCGAGGACGACGCGTCGTCCTCGCCGCAGGCCGCCGCCGAGCAGCGCATGCAGGACCTGCTGGACCTCGCGACGGGCGTCGACCAGCTCGCTCGCGCGGCCGAGGACGGCACCGTCGACGACGTCCCGGCGCCCGGCGCAGGCCCGGGCGACCAGGGCGCACCCGACCCCGCGCAGGCGGAGGCCGAGCGCCAGCAGCAGCTCGCCGAGCGCAACGGCCAGGCGGGCGGTGGCGGTGGTGACGGCGCCGAGGGCGAGGGCGAGGGCGGCTCGGGCGGGCGCGGCGGCGGCGACCAGCCGGGCACCGGCGGCGGCGGGCGCGGCGGCCGGAACTGGTGAGGCGACGACGGGTGCGAGGATCGAGCACGTGCGCGTGACCGATCCCCCCGCCTTCGACGTCGTGCCCGACGTGCGCCTCGTCGCCGTCGACATGGACGGCTCGCTGCTCGACGACGCCAAGCGCGTCGACCCGTCGTTCTGGCCGCTGCTCGACGCGCTCGTGGCGCGCGGCGTCGCGGTGTGCCCCGCGAGCGGCCGGCAGTACGCGACGCTGCGGCGGCAGCTCGGGCGCGACGACCTGGTGTACGTCGCGGAGAACGGGGCGCTCGTGGTGCGCGACGGCGACGTGCTCGCGGTCGACGGCCTGGACCCGGCGACCGCGCGGGACGTCGTGCGGACGGTGCGGTCGCACGCCGCGGGCGGCGCCGACGTGGGCGTCGTGCTGTGCGGGCGCGCGTCGGCGTACGTCGAGCGCACCGACGCCGCGTTCCTCGCGCAGTGCGAGCCGTACTACGCGCTGCTCGAGCACGTGCCGGACCTCACGGCCGTCGAGGACACCGTGCTCAAGGTCGCGGTCTTCGACTTCGGCGCCGCGGAGACGGGCGTGGCACCGGCCCTCGCGGCGTTCTCGGACGCGGCGCGCGTCCTCGTCAGCGGCGAGCACTGGGTGGACGTCATGAGCCCGACGGCCGACAAGGGGCACGCGCTGCGCGACGTGCAGGCCGCGCTGGGCGTCACGCCCGCGCAGACCGTCGCGTTCGGCGACTACCTCAACGACCTGGGCATGCTCGACGCGGCGCACTGGTCGTTCGCGATGGACAACGCGCACCCCGACGTCCGGGCGCACGCGCGGTACGTGGCACCGTCCAACGCGGACAACGGCGTGGTCCGCACGCTGCGCGCGCTGCTGCGACTGCCCTGACCGACGCGCGACGGCGTGCGGCACGGGCCCGCGCGGGGTGGGATGGACGCATGAAGACACGCAACCTCGCCGGAGTCCCCGTCAGCGCCGTCGGCCTGGGCGGCATGCCCATGAGCATCGAGGGCCGCCCCGACCGGGAGCGCTCGGTCGCCACGATCCACGCCGCGCTCGACGCGGGCGTCACGCTCATCGACACCGCGGACGCGTACCACCTGCACGCGGACGAGGTCGGCCACAACGAGGAGCTCATCGCGCAGGCGCTGCGCTCGTGGGGCGGCGACACGTCGGGCGTCGTGGTCGCGACCAAGGGCGGGCACCTGCGCCCGGGCGACGGCTCCTGGACGCTCGACGGCTCGCCCGAGCACCTGCGCGCCGCGGCGCAGGCGTCGGCCCGCCGCCTGGGCGTCGAGCAGATCGGCCTCTACCAGTTCCACCGCCCCGACCCGCAGGTGCCGTACGCCGAGTCGCTCGGCGCGATCGTCGAGCTGCTCGACTCGGGGCTGATCCGCATGGCCGGCATCTCGAACGCCGACCCGGACCAGATCCGCCTCGCGCAGGAGCTGCTGGGCGGCCGGCTCGCGTCGGTGCAGAACCAGTACTCGCCGTCGTTCCGCTCGTCGCAGCCCGAGCTCGAGCTGTGCGCCGAGCTGGGCGTCGCGTTCCTCCCGTGGAGCCCGCTGGGCGGCATCCGCAGCGCGCGCGACCTGGGCACGCGCTACGCCGCGTTCCAGGAGGTCGCCGACGCGCACGGCGTGAGCCCGCAGCAGGTGACGCTCGCGTGGGAGCTCGCGCAGGCCGACGTCGTCATCCCGATCCCGGGTGCGTCGCGCCCCGCGTCGATCCAGGACTCGGTGCGCGCCGCGGACCTCGAGCTGACGGCCGACGAGGTCGCCGCGCTGGACGCCGCGGTGACGTGAGCCCGCCCGGGACACGGCGAGGCCCCTCGGACGCTTACTCCGAGGGGCCTCGTACCGGGGTCCAGGTTACCGAGCGCGGTGGGCCGTCGGGTGACCGGCAGGTGGCGTGTCCACAGATTCTGTCCACACCCCTGTGTCTGACGGGTGGATTCCCAGGTATCCCTGTGGAGAGCGTTGTGGACGGAGCGGTGGACGAAATCGCCCCGCGCCACCCTCTTGTGGCGCTCGCCGCACAGGACTAGACATGGGTCATCGGCCTCGACCGACCGCCCGCCACCTGCGGAAACACTCCTCCGGGAGTGCCCGTGGAGGGCGTGCGACCGGCGGGGACGGACCGAGCGGAGAACGTGTGGACGCCTCGGCGGGGAGACCCGTCGACCTGTGGATGATGACGCAGGGGACGCACCGGTACCGCGAGGTCGATCGTGGTCGTCCCGCCCGCGGCGGACCGGTGCGCCGGACCCGTCGGGTGCCGGGACGGAGCCGCACCGTCAACAGCGGCGCCGGCCACCGGGCGACCGGTGGCGCGTGGGCACGCGGTCACGGGAGGGCCCCTCGGACGCTTACTCCGAGGGGCCCTCCTCGCGTCCCGGCGCGCGCTCCCCCGCCGGGCTCGGCGCGAGCGCGGCGACGTCACGCGGGCGCGGACTCCACGAGGATCGTCACGGGCCCGTCGTTGACCAGCTCGACGGCCATGTCGGCGCCGAACCGGCCCGTCGCGACCTCGAGCCCGCGCGCCCGCAGCGCCGCGACCACGGCGTCGACCAGCGGCTCGGCGACCGGCCCCGGCGCCGCCGCGTTCCACGTCGGCCGGCGGCCCTTGCGCACGTCGGCGTAGAGCGTGAACTGGCTGACGACGAGCACGGGCGCACCCGCGTCGACGGCCGACCGCTCGTCGCGCAGGATGCGCAGCTCGGCGATCTTGCGCGCGACGACTTCGACCTGCGCGGGCCCGTCGCCGGGGGTCACGCCGACCAGCGCGAGCAGACCCGGGCGGTCGATCCGCCCCACGACCTCGCCGTCGACGCGCACGGCCGCGCGCGTGACCCGCTGGACGACCGCCCTCACGCGGCGCCGCCGAACGTCGCGCGCACCTCGCCGACCGGCTGCCCGTGGCCCAGCACGGGTGTCGCGCCCACGGGCGCGACGAGGACAGGGTCGACCCCCGCGACCGCGAGCGCCGCGGCCAGCACGGCGGCGCGCGGGCGCGCCGACCCGTCGAGCACCTTGAGCGCCACCGCGCCGCCGTCCGGCAGACCCGCCGCGTACACGCCGTCGGCGCCGTCCTTGGCGACCAGCCCCGGCACGGCCCGCATGACGTCCGTGACGTCACGACCGGTGCCGCCGACGTGCCACGGGTGCGACGTCATCGCGCGCGCGACCCGCGCGAGCGGCGACGCCGGGTCGCCCTCGGACGCGATCGCGCCGAACGCGCGCGCGAGGCCGACCAGGGTCGTCGACAGCAGCGGCGCGCCGCACCCGTCGACCGTCACGTGGTCCACCGGCGCGCCCGTCAGCTCGGCCGTCGTCGCCACCACGGCCCGCTGCAGCGGGTGCGCCGGGTCGCGATACCCCGCGACGTCCCAGCCCGCCGCGCGGCACGTCGCGAGCATCGCGGCGTGCTTGCCCGAGCAGTTCTGCGTGAGCGGCGCGGGCGCGTACCCGTCGGTGCGCCGCTGCCACGCGGCGTCGGCCGACAGCGGCCAGTCGGGCGTGTTCTGCAGGTCGCCCTCCCCCAGCCCGGCGCCCGCGAGCACGCGCCGCACGACGTCGAGGTGCCCGGGCTCGCCCGAGTGGCTCGCGCACGCGAGCGCGAGCTCCTCGCCGTCCACGTCGAGGCCCGCGCGGAGCATCGCGACGGCCTGCACCGGCTTGAGCGACGACCGCGGCCACACCACGACCTCGGGGTCGCCGAGCGCGAGCCGCACCGCACCGTCGGGCGCGAGCACGACGACGTGCCCCAGGTGCACCGACTCCACGAGGTCGCCGCGCACGACGTCCGCGAGCGGGACCGCCGCCGCCGCGACGGCGCGCCCGCTCACCACCCGCCCCGCGAGCCGCCGCCCCGGCGTCCCGAGTACGGCCCGACCGCGGGCCGCACGTCGACCAGGTAGACGATCGCGGCCGCCGCGCTGCCGAGCGCGAGGAAGCTCAGGCCGAACGACGGGAACCCGGGGATCGGCACCGAGATGAACGCGACGACCGCCGCGGCCACGAGCACCCACGTCCAGAACTGCTTGGTGCGCTTGCCCGCCGCCGTGAACGCCCCCGCCGGGCGCCGCAGGCAGTCGACCAGCGCCCACGCGCTCAGCACGAAGATCGTCAGGTAGAAGACGAAGAACAGCAGCGCCTGCACCGACCAGATGAAGTTCACGCCCCGACCCTACGAGACGGCGTGACGGTCAGCCGCGCGGCAGCACCGTCAGACCCTCGGCGCGCGCCGCGGCGGCGAGGTGCTCGTCCCACGCGAGCACGAGCAGGTCGGGCGAGCGCAGCGCGAGGGCTGACGCGAGGTGCACCGCGTCGGCCGCCCGCAGCGGGTGCCGGTCGACGAGCCGCGCCGCCGCGTCGAGCACCGCGGGCGTCGTCTCGACGAGTCGCAGGCCGGGCCGCAGCCGGTGCCACGCCGCCGCCGCGGTGCGCGCCGCGTCGTCGTCGAGCGCGCCCGCGCGCCGCCCCGACGCGAGCACCGCCCGCACCTCGGCGTCGGCCAGCCGCGACGTCGCGACGAGGTCCGCACCGTCCCACACGGCCGCGACCAGCGCGGTGCCCGGCTCGGCGACGCACAGCTTCACCAGCGCGCTGGTGTCCAGGTACGCGAGCGCCACGGTCAGCGCCGCAGCCGTCGCACGAGGCCCGAGACCGCGCGCGCGGCGCCCGCGGCACGCTCGGGCTCGGCGGCGGGCCGGTCGCCCTCGGCGGCCGTGAGCAGGCCGTCGCGCTCGAGCCGCGCGACGAGGTCGGCGGACTCGATCCCGACCAGGCGCGCGACGGGCACGCCGCGCTCGGTCACGACGACGTCCTGCCCCGACCGCGCCGTCTCGATCCACTGCCTGAGCTCCGCGCGCAACGCGCTGACCGCGACCTCCATGCCCCCGGACGCTACCGGGCGCGGCGGGTCGACCGGCGCGGGGCGCGCCCGGGCGGTGCCGTCAGAGCTCGGGCAGGGCCGCGCGCGCGTCCTGCGGCGACGCCCCCGCGGCCTCGAGCAGGTCCACGACGAGCGAGCGCAGCAGCAGCACGAGCGACTGCGCCTGCCAGTCCTCGGGCACCAGCGTGTGCGGGTCGAGCGTCGCCGCGAGGTCGAGCAGCCGCTCGCGCGCCGCCCGGGCGTCGTGCCCCGACCCGACGGCGGCCGCGAGGTCGTCGGTCGAGCGTGCCGCCGACGCGACCGCGTCCGCGAGCCCGGGCGCGACGTGCCCGTCCTCGACCGCGGCGATCGCGCGCCGCGCGAGCACGCGCGCGTTCCGCATCGCGCGGTCGAGCAGCACGGACTCGTCGACGAGCCGGTGCAGCTCGCCGCGGTGCCGACGGTGCGCGGGCGCGAGCCGCACGAGGTCGGCCGCCGAGCGCGCCGCCTCGCGCCACTCGTCGAGCGCGGGCTGCGAGGCCCGCCCCGTGAGCAGCGCCGACTCGACGTCGTCGACCGCGCGGGCCCGCAGGCCGCGCGACAGCAGGTGCAGCACGGCCGCGAGCTCCTGCACGGCGGCCTGCGCGAGCGTGCGCGGGTGCCGCCGCGGGTCGGTGGGCGTGAGCAGCGCGACCGCGAGCGCGACGCCGCCGCCGATGAGCGCGTCGACCCAGCGCCCGAACGGCGAGCCCGTGGTCTGCGGCAGCCCGACGATGACGATCGCCTGGACGCCGGCCTGCGTCGTGAGCATCAGGCCGCGGTCGAGGAACCGGCCCAGCAGCGCCGCGACCAGCAGCACGAGCGCCATCTGCCACACGCCGGAGCCGATGACGTGCACCACCAGGTCACCCGCGCCGACGCCGATCGCCACCCCGACGGCGAGCTCGGCCACGCGCCGCACGTTGCGGTTGCGCGAGAACCCGAGCGCGATCCACGCGCTCACGGGCGCGAAGAACGCGGCGGGGTGCCCGGCGACGTACCGCGCGATGCCGTACGCGACACCCGCCGCGAGCGACGCCTGGAGGATCAGCAGCCACGACGCGCGCACGCGCGCCCAGCCCGCGCGGAGCCGGGACTCGACCTGCAGCCGCAGCGTCGCGGACGACGCGAGCGAGGACGCCGCGCTCACGACGCGCCCGCCGCGCGCGTCACGGGCCGAGCATCGGGTGCTGCCCGAGCCCCCGGGTCAGCGGACCGCGCGGCGCGGGCCGGTCGGCCGTGACGCCCTCGCCGCGGACGACGACCTCCTGGCCGGCGGACACGGCACCGCCGTCGCAGTCGACCAGCAGGACCGCGTCCTCGGGCACCGAGCGCTTGACGACCGCGAGCGCGACCGGGCCAAGCTCGTGGTGACGCGCGACCGTGGTGACGCGCCCGACGGCGCGACCCGGCTCGGCGGCCTCGCCGCCCCGGCCGTGGGCGCCGCGGCGCCCGGCAGGCGCACGGCCGCGCCGACCTCGGGCACGAGGTGCCCCGAGCCGTCGAGGTGCAGCATGACGAGCCGGCGCGGCGGGCGGCCCAGGTTGTGCACGCGCGCGACGGTCTCCTGGCCGCGGTAGCAGCCCTTGTGCAGGTGCACGGCCGTGCGCAGCCAGTCGACCTCGTGCGGGATCGTGCGGTCGTCGACCTCGTGGGTCGCGCGCGGGCGCCACGCCTCGACCCGCAGCGCCTCGGACGCCCACGTGCCGACGAGCGGCCAGCCCGCGGCCTCGCGGGCCCGGACCTCGTCGGCGAGCCGCTCGCGCGGTACGAGCACGAGCCGCCAGGGCCGGTCGACCCCGGGGTGCGCGGCGTCCTCGGCGCCGTAGCGCGTCCCGCCCAGGGCCGTGCGGGGCCACGGGTCGCGCCACGTCACGGGCTCGCCCTCGGCGCCCTCGGCGTCGACGGGCTCGCCGATCGCTGCCCACGCGTCGGTGACGTCGGCGACCTCGACGCGCAGCATGAACCGCATGCGGTCGAGCCACGCCGCGAGCGTGGGCGCCGTCTCGGTGAGCAGCCACGTGGTCGCACCGTCGTCGACGACGCCGACGGCGTGCTCGACGTGGCCGTGCGGGTCGAGCACCAGCAGCTCGGTGGACGTGCGGGGTGCGAGCGTCGCGACGTCCTGCGACGTCAGGGAGTGCAGCCACGTGAGCCGGTCCGGCCCGGTGACGGTGACGACCCCGAGGTGCGACTGGTCGACGACCGCGCCGCCGCGCGCGAGCGCGCGCTGCTCGGCGGTCGGGTCGCCGTAGTGCCAGGCCACGCCCGCGTCGGGCCCGGCGCCGGCGACGGCGCCGCGCCGCGCGAGCAGCGGGCTGCGGTGCCGCGGCTCGCCCGGTGCGACGTCCGCGTCGGTCGGCGTGGCGGCGGGCTCGGTGCCGGGCTGCGTGGTCACGTCAGTCGTCCACCCTGCTGAGGCGTGCCGACGCGTACGACTGCAGCGGCTGCCCGAACGCGGCGAGGTCGTGCGCCCACATGAGGTCGCCCTCGACGAGCCCGTACAGACGCTTGCCCGCGTTGACGGCCGCACCCGACGCGGTGTGCGCGATCAGGTCCGACGCGAGGTCGATGCGGCCCTTGCCGACGGCCCCGACGTAGACCGACACGTTCCCGGAGGGGTCGGCGAGCAGCAGCTCGACGGGGTGCTGGTCCTCGGGCAGGTCGGACGGGCGCTCGGGCGGCACGCGCCAGTACCCGGACTCCGTGGACCACACGGGGCCGTCGTGCGCGTCGGCGGTCGCGCCGCCGCGGGCGGCGTCCGGGTCGCCGTCGGGCGCGGGGGCGTCGTCGCCCGTCAGCGCGGCCGCGTCGTCGGGTGCGACCACCAGGCGGATCGTCGTGCGGTACGCGAGGTACGGCCCGCCGTCGTGCGTGACCTCGAGCTCCTGCGTGAAGGCGCTCTCCTCGATGCCGGGGTACCCGACGACGCCCTCGCCGCGCCAGCGGCCGACCAGCCAGGCGAGCGGGTAGACCTCGGGCGCGAGGCCCTCGGGCAGCACGAACGGCACAGTGCCTCCTCGGCTCGGGCGCGCACCGGCGGTGGCCGGCGACGTGCACGGGACGCGCACCGCCGGGTCGGCGGCACGCGGGCGCGGTCAGCGCCGAGGGCTCAGCGCTGGCCCTTGTAGAGGCGGTACACGACGAAGGTCGCGAACCACCCGATCGTCAGCGTGGCGGCCACGAGCAGGCCGATGAAGAAGCCCTCGAGCGCAGTCATGCACCGATCCTAACGACGCACGGCGCTCGGATCGTCCCGAGCGGCCGGCACCGCGTGGTCCCGGGCCCCGCTCAGCCGGCGAGCACGCGCCCCGCGACGTACACGAGCACGCCCGACACGGTCACCGGCAGCACGACCACCGCGAGCGCGGGCACGCGCCGCACGAGCGCCGGCAGCCGGTCGAACAGCGCGTGCATCGCCGCGACCAGCACGCCCACGCCCACGCCGAGCGCGACGCCCGCCGTCAGGTGCACGGTCGGCAGCAGCCACCCCACGAGCGTGCCGCCGGCCGTCGCCGCGGCCACGGTCACGAGGTACACGACCCACGGGCGGCCGCGCAGCGCGACCGCGGCCGAGCCCAGCGCGAGCGCGATCGCACCCGCGACGACCAGCTCGTCGCCGCCCGTCAGGCGGGCCGTCGCGACCCAGCCCGTGACGCACACCGCGAGCACCGTGCCGGTGACGGTGCCCGAGACCGACTCGACCATGCGCACGCGCCCGTCGCGGCGCAGCAGCTCGTTGACGAACGCCAGGACGACGGCGCCCGCGAGCACGAGCGCCATGTGCTGCAGGAACGGGTCCTCGGGCGTGATCGTCACGGCCGCGACGGCGCCCAGGCCGCCGAGCCCGACGACGGCACCCGCCCCGGGCGTGAACGGCAGCCCCGCGAGCGCGGGCCAGCCGACCGCGAGCGCGACCACCAGCACGGCGCTGACCACCGCGAGCGGCAGCATGCCGAAGTAGCCCGCGACCGCGACGACCGCGGCCAGCACCGCCGTGACGACCGACCGGGTCTCGACGCTCATCGCGCACCTCGCGGGCCGCCGTGCGGCGTCGTCACGGGTCGCTCCGGGGCGCGTCGGGTCCAGCGGGGGTCGGCAGGCACGCGGGCGATTCTCGCAGACCGCGCGTCCCGCCCGGGCGGGACGCAGGGCGCGGACGGGTGGTGCGGAGGGTCGTACCGCGAGACCGTGCCCGTGCGCGGGGCGGCACGTTGTAGCGTGTCCCCACTCGCAGCCAGGAGGTGACCGGTGGCGGATCTGCTGCTCCTCACGCCTGCGTCCGGGGGTTCGGCACAGGTGCTGCCCGCGTTGGGGCTCCTGTCCCACCGGGTCCGTGTGCTTCCCGTCGAGCCGTCCGCCCTGGTGGACGCGCCGGACGCGGACATCGTCGTGCTCGACGCGCGGCGCGACCTGGTCACCGCGCGCACCACGTGCCGCCTGCTGCGCGCCACCGGTCTGACCGTGCCGCTCGTGCTGGTCCTCACCGAGGGCGGCCTGACGGTCGTCACCGCCGAGTGGGGCGCCGACGACCTCGTGCTCGAGCACGCGACCCCCGCCGAGGTCGAGACGCGGTTCCGCCTCGTCATGGAGCGCGCGGCGACCGCCGCCTACGACGACGCGCCGCAGGAGATCTCGTCGGGCGAGCTGACGATCGACGCGGGCGGCTACACCGCCCGCCTGCGCGGCCGGCCCCTCGACCTCACGTACAAGGAGTTCGAGCTCCTCAAGTACCTCGTGCAGCACCCGGGCCGCGTGTTCACGCGCGCGCAGCTGCTGCAGGAGGTCTGGGGCTACGACTACTACGGGGGCACGCGCACGGTCGACGTCCACGTGCGGCGCCTGCGCGCCAAGCTGGGGCCCGAGCACGAGCAGCTCATCGGCACGGTCCGCAACGTCGGCTACCGGTTCGACCCGCCGAAGGACCGCCGCCCGGTCGACGACCGCGCCGACGTGCCGGAGCCCGCGGACGCCTGACGCCCCCGCCGGGGCGGGTGGACGCGGTGCGCACGCGCGCCGACCGGGCCGTACGCTGGGGGCAGGGAGCGCCGGGAAGCCTGGTCGGCAGCCGCTGCGTCGACCCCTCGGAGGCCCCGTGCCGATCTCACCCCGCCCTCGCCCGCGCCTGCTCACGCGCCCGTCCGTCGGTGCCGAGCGCAACCTCCGCGACACGCTGCGCGACGAGCGCACCGGGGGTGTCCTGCTGCTCGTCGGTGCGCTCGCCGCGCTCGTGTGGGCCAACGCGTCGCCCGGCACGTACCGCGCGGTCTCCGACACGGTCGTGGGGCCGGCCGCGCTGCACCTCGACCTGAGCCTGGCGCACTGGGCGTCCGACGGGCTGCTCGCGATCTTCTTCTTCGTCGTCGGGCTCGAGCTCAAGCGCGAGATGGTCGTCGGCGAGCTGCGCCACGTGCGCACGGCCGTGCTGCCGGCCGTCGCGGCGGTCGGGGCATGCTCGTGCCCGCCGGGATCTACCTCGCGGTCAACCTCGCGCGCCCCGACGGCGCACCCGTCGGGTGGGCGGTGCCGACGGCCACCGACATCGCGTTCGCGGTCGGCGTGCTGGCGCTCGTCGGTCGCGGGCTGCCGGTCGCGCTGCGCGCGTTCCTCCTCACGCTCGCGGTCGTGGACGACCTGCTCGCGATCGTCGTCATCGCCGTCGCGTACACGGACCACGTCGCGATCGGCCTGCTCGCCGGGGCGCTGGTCGCGGTGGCGGCGTTCGGCGTCGCGCTGGCACGCGGCCTGCGCAGCCCGTGGCTCCTGGTGCCGCTCGCGCTGGCGGCGTGGGGCCTGCTCCACGCGTCGGGCGTGCACGCGACGATCGCGGGGGTGCTGCTCGGCTTCGCCGTGCCGGCCTCCCCCGGCTCCGCGCGCCACCCCCGCGCGCCCACCGCCGCCACGGTCGAGGACGCCGACCCCGGCCAGCCGGACGGCTCGCTCGCGGAACGCTACGAGCACGTGTGGCGTCCCGTGTCCGCCGGCCTCGCGGTACCGGTCTTCGCGTTGTTCGCCGCGGGTGTGACGATCGCCCCCGAGACCCTCGGGGCGGCCCTGGGCGACCCCGTCGCGCAGGGTGTCGCGCTGGGCCTCGTGCTCGGCAAGCCCCTCGGCATCCTCGGCGCCACGTGGCTGCTGGCGCGCTTCACCCGCGCGCGGCTGGCGCCCGGGCTCTCGTGGGCGGACGTGCTCGCGGTCGGCGCGCTCGCCGGCATC
Organism: Cellulomonas sp. FA1; assembly: GCF_000986825.1. Lineage (NCBI taxonomy): Bacteria > Bacillati > Actinomycetota > Actinomycetes > Micrococcales > Cellulomonadaceae > Cellulomonas > Cellulomonas sp. FA1. The sequence goes on from NZ_LBMY01000001.1 coordinate 2,365,525, forward strand.
GGGTTCACGGTGTCGCTGCTCGTGGGCGTGCTCGCGTTCGGCGAGGGCTCCGCGCACGACGAGCACGTCGTCGTGGCCGTGCTCGCGGCGTCCGTGGTCGCGGCGGCGATCGGCTCCGTGCTGCTGGCCTGGAGGTCCCGCGTCCACATCGCCCGCGCCGCGGACGTCACGGCCGACGACCGCCCCGACGGCACGGCGAACCGGTAGGTTCGCACCCGATGACCACCGTAGACTCCGCGTCGCTCCTCCTCGACGGCCCGTGGGAGCACCGCTTCGTCACCGCGAACGGTGCGCGGTTCCACGTGGCGCTGTCCGGGTCGCAGGACGCGCCGCTCGTGCTGCTGCTGCACGGCGTCCCCCAGCTGTGGTGGGCGTGGCGGCACCAGCTGCCCGTGCTCGCCGCCGCCGGCTACCGCGTCGCGGCCATGGACCTGCGCGGCACGGGCTGCTCCGACAAGCCGCCGCAGGGCTACGACGTCCCGACGCTCGCCGCCGACGCGGCCGGCGTCGTGCGGTCGCTCGGCGCCGACGACGCGGTCGTGGTCGGCGCCGGCACGGGCGGCGACGTCGCGTGGGCGACCGCCGCCTACCACCCCGACGTGGTCCGCGCGGTCGCGGTGCTGGGCGCGCCGCACCCGCTCGACGCGCTCGCGCTGCCCCGCACGCCCCCGAGGCCCGCGGCGACGTCGCTGCTCGCGTTCGCGCAGCTCCCGTCGTTCCCCGAGCGGGCCATGACCCGTGGCGACCTGGTGGACCGCATGCTCGCGCACTGGGGCGGGGTCGCGGGCCGGCCGGACGCCGAGGCCGTCGAGACGTACCGGCGCGCGGCGCGGGTGCCGTTCGCCGCGCACAGCCAGCTCGAGCAGGTGCGTTGGCTCGTGCGCTCGACGCCGCGCCCGGACGGCGGGCGGTACCGGGCGGTGCTGCGCGACGCGCGCCCCGTACCCGTGCTGCAGGTGCACGGGCGGCGCGACGGCCTGCGGCCCGCCACGTCCGCGGCGCTGCGCCCCGGGACCGCGCACGTGGCGACCACGTACCGGTTCGAGCTGCTGCGCGACGCCGGCCACTACCTCACCGACCAGGCGCCCGAGATCGTGGGCGAGCTGCTGGTCGACTGGCTCGCGCAGGTCGACCCGCCGCGCTGAGCGACGTGCGGGCTCCGGTCAGCCCTTGAGCATCGCCTCGGCCCGCACGGGGTCGGTCTCGCCGATGCCTGCCGACGGGCACAGCGACGCGACCGGGCACGCACCGCACGCGGGTCGCCGCGCGAAGCACGTGCGCCGACCGTGGAAGATCAGCCGGTGCGACGCCATGGTCCAGTCGCGGCGCTCCAGCAGCGCCCCCAGCTCGGCCTCGATCACCACCGGGTCGTCGCTCGTCGTGTACCCCAGACGGTGCGAGAGCCGCTGCACGTGCGTGTCGACCGTGAGGCCCGGCACGCCGAACGCGTTGCCCAGCACGACGTTCGCGGTCTTGCGGCCCACGCCGGGCAGCGTCACGAGGTCCTCGAGGCGCGCGGGCACCTCGCCGCCGAACCGCTCGGCGAGCGCGCGCCCGATGCCGGTGAGCGAGCGGGCCTTGGCGCGGAAGAACCCGGTGGGGCGCAGGACCTCCTCGAGCTCGCTCGGGTCGGCGCCGGCCATCGCCTGCGCGTCGGGCCACCGCGCGAACAGCTCGGGGGTCGTGAGGTTGACCCGCACGTCGGTGGTCTGGGCGGACAGCACGGTCGCGACGAGCAGCTCGAAGGGGTTCCGGAAGTCGAGCTCGCAGCGTGCGTCGGGGTAGCGCTCGGCCAGCACCCGGTCGATCCGTCGCGCGCGGCGCGTGCGCGCGAGCGCGGTCTCTGCACGGGTGGGCGCCATGCCTCGAGAGTAAAGCCGGTCACAGGCAAGCGTTCCCGTTGCTCCCAGCGGGTGAAGAGATCGGGTGATCCGTCGCGGAACGGTCAAGGCGGGGCCGTCGCCCGCCGAACCAGGGTCATGCCGTCCCGCGTCGAGCGACCGCTCCACGACCTGCGCCTGGAGCGTCGGGCGCTGCGCGCAGAGCGCGACCTCGTGGCCTGGTGGCGGCGCCTGGTGCGTGCCCGGATCGACCTCGCGGTCGCGGGGGCGGCGACGCCCGGGCCGCTCGGCGAGCACGTCGCGTTCGCGCTGCCGCTCGAGGTCGCGCTCGAGGTGCCGCGGCCCGACGAGCTGCGCGCGACGCTCGGCGAGGGGACGACGGGGCACGACGTGGGAGCGCTTCCGCAGCTGCGGTCGCTCGACGCGCAGCTCGCGCGCTACGAGGCGGGCGTGCTGGAGGCGCTCGCCCGCACGACCTCGCGCCTGGTGGCGCACGTGGCCGCCGACCCCACCGCCGCGGCGCGGCGGCGCACACGCTCCGTCGAGGGCCGCTGACCGACGCCCGGTGCGCCCGCGGGCGCGCGGCGGGCCCCGGATGGGGCACACTGGCGGACGGGGCGTCCGGCCGTGAGCGTCGGACGCGATGCACGCCCGCGGTTCCGCGGGAAGAGGAGAAGGGACCGCCGTGGCGGAGGACATCGTGCTGACGGCACCGCTGTTCGCGGGCATGGACGAGGGGTCGTCGACCGCGCTGATCGCGTCGATGAAGGTCCTCGACGTCACGCGCGGCGAGGTGCTGTTCCACGAGGGCGAGCCGGGCGACCGGCTGTACCTCGTGCGGGACGGGAAGATCAAGCTCGGACGCCGGTCGAACGACGGCCGCGAGAACCTGCTCGCCGTGCTCGGCCCGGGCGAGATGTTCGGCGAGCTGTCGCTGTTCGACCCGGGGCCGCGCACCGCGACCGCGACGGTGGTCGCCGACGCGGTCGTGCTCGAGCTCGGGCACCACGACCTCGTGGCGTGGCTCGCGGACAAGCCGACGGTCGCCGAGCACCTGCTGCAGGCGCTCGCGCGCCGGCTGCGTCGCACCAACGAGGCGCTCGCCGACCTCGTGTTCTCCGACGTGCCCGGTCGCGTCGCCAAGGCGCTGCTGGACCTGTCGACGCGGTTCGGCCAGCCCGTCGACGAGGGCATCCGCGTCGCGCACGACCTCACGCAGGAGGAGCTCGCGCAGCTCGTCGGCGCGTCGCGCGAGACGGTGAACAAGGCGCTCGCGGACTTCGCCGCCCGCGGCTGGGTGCGCCGCGAGGGCCGCGCGGTCGTGCTGCTCGACGTCGACCGTCTCGAGCGCCGCGCGCGCTGAGGCCACGCCCGACGACGACGGGGCCCGGATCCGCGCAGGCGGACCGGGCCCCTCGTCGTCCGGCGCCGACGCCGGAGGCGGTCAGGCCGTCTCGACGACCAGCTCGACCTCGACCGGGGAGTCCAGCGGCAGCACCGCGACGCCGACCGCCGAGCGCGCGTGCACGCCCACGTCCCCGAGGACGTCGTGCAGCAGGTGGCTCGCCCCGTTGACCACGGCGGGCTGCGCGGTGAAGCCCGCGTCGCTCGCGACGAACCCGACGACCTTGACGACGCGCGTGACGCGGTCGAGCGCGGCGACGGGGTCGCCCCCCTCCTCCGCCGCGAGCAGCGCACCGACCGCCGCGAGCGCGTTGAGCGCCGCCGTGCGCGCGAGGTCCGTCGCCGTCTCGACGTCGACGGCCGCGCCGACCTTGCCCGTGGCCGCGAGCGTGCCGGCGACGAACGGCAGCTGCCCCGAGGTCCACACGTGCGCACCGGAGCGCACGGCGGGGACGTAGGCGGCGACGGGTGCCGCGACGTCGGGCAGCGTCAGGCCGAGCTCCGCGAGGCGGGCCGCGACGCGCGACGTCGCCATCAGGCGCCCTTGGGCCGCTTGAGGTACGCCACGAGCCCCGCGTCGGGACCCTGGATCACCGTGACGAGCTCCCACCCGTCGGAGCCCCACTGGTCGAGGATCGCCTTGGTGGCGTGGATGATGAGCGGAACGGTCGCGTACTCCCACTGGGTCGCCATGCGCCCACCCTAGCCGCGGGCGACATCGCGCCGGCACCCCGCCCCGAGGCCTCGACGCACCTGCCCCGCGGGCGTCGTGGTAGCGCTCACACGCCGAGGACCGCCATGTCGTCGGCGTCGACCAGCTCGGCCCGCCACGAGACCACCTCGGGGCGGCGGCGCAGCAGCGCGCGACGCTCACGCTCGGTCATGCCGCCCCACACGCCGAAGTCGGCGCGGCTGTCGAGCGCGTCGGCGAGGCACTCGAGCCGCACCGGGCACCGGTGGCACACCTCCCGCGCGTCCCGCTGCGCCGCCCCCTCGACGAACAGCGCGTCCGGGGCCACCTTGCCCTGACCGCACTGCGCCCGAGCCGTCCAGTGCCCGTCGTGCACCTGCACCCCCTGCGCCCCCTGCCCTGCCACCGTGAACCTCCGCGTGTCGTCCCAGCGTGTCGCCGAAGGTACTGGCCCGCAGGCGCCCCTGACGAGCCCCCGGAAGTGTCTTTCCGCCGGACGGCCCCGTCCGGGTGTGCAGGTCCGGTGGAGGTGAGGCGCCGAGCAAGGAGCCGAGGGCCCGGGGTCAGGCGCCGCCGGTACCCTCACGGGTATGCCGAACCCTGCCCGCTCGCGTGGACGCCAGGTCAACGCCGTCCAGGCGCTGGCGCTGCTCCTGTCCTTCGTCCTCGTCGCCGGGATCGGCGGCCTGCTCACGGCGGGCCTCGTGCTGCCCGGCGTCGCGGCCGCCAACGGCGTGGCGACCATGTCCGCCACGGCGTTCGACGAGGTGCCCAGCGAGCTCGAGCAGCGGACGCTGCCGCAGAAGTCGGAGATCCTCGCGGCCGACGGCACGCTGCTCGCGACGTTCTTCTACCAGAACCGCGTGGTGGTGCCGCTCAGCGAGATCGCCCCGATCATGCAGAAGGCGGTCGTCGCGGTCGAGGACCGCCGGTTCTACGAGCACGCGGGCGTCGACCCGCAGGGCATGCTGCGCGCGGCGATCGCCACGCTCGCCGGCGGCGACGGCGGCGGCGCGTCGACGCTGACGCAGCAGTACGTCAAGAACGTCTTCGTCGACGCCGCGCTCCGGGCCGAGACCAAGGAGGAGCGCGACCGGCTCACGCGCGAGGCGCAGGAGAGCGAGGGCCTGCCGGGCATCGCGCGCAAGCTCCGCGAGGCGAAGATCGCCATCACGCTCGAGAAGAACATGTCCAAGGACGAGATCCTCGAGAAGTACCTCAACATCGCGGCGTTCGGCTCGTCGGTGTACGGGGTCGAGTCCGCGGCGCAGTACTACTTCGGGATCCCCGCGAGCCAGCTCAACTACCTGCAGTCCGCGACCATCGCCGGCATCACGCAGTCGCCCGCGAAGTGGGACCCGGTCGGCGCGGCCTCGCAGACCGAGGAGGAGCACCAGGCGCGCTACAAGACGTCGCAGACCCGCCGCGACCGCGTCCTGCGCGACATGCACCGCGAGGGCTTCATCACGCAGGAGGAGCTCGACACCGGGCTCGCGACCCCCGTGCAGGACACCCTCAACGTGCAGCCGCTGCGGCAGGGCTGCATGACGGCCGGCGACGCCGTGCCCGGGTCCGGGTTCTTCTGCGACTACGTCACCAAGGTCATCGGGAACGACCCCGTCTTCGGCGAGACCGCGGCCGAGCGCACGAACAGGCTCTACCGCGGCGGCCTCACCATCACGACCACGCTCGTCCCCGGCGAGCAGGCCGTCGCCGACGCCGAGGTGAAGAACGGCGTGCCGGTCGACGACCCGTCCGGGGTCGCCTCCGCGATCGTCTCGGTCGAGCCCCGCACCGGCAAGATCACCGCGATGGCGCAGAACCGCACCTACTCGGCGCTGCAGAACCAGGGCGAGCGCGAGACGTCGGTCAACTACAACACGAGCTACCGGTACGGCGGATCGGGCGGCTTCGCCCCGGGGTCGACGTTCAAGGTGTTCACGCTGCTCGAGTGGCTCAAGCAGGGGCACGCGCTGCAGGAGACGGTCAACGGCACGCGCCTGAAGTACAACAACAGCGAGTTCACGGCGTCGTGCAGCGGACGCCTCACGGGTGAGTACCCGTTCCGGAACTCCGAGGGCGGCAGAGCCATCAACCAGACCGTCATCGACGCGACGAAGAACTCGGTCAACTCCGCGTACATCGCGATGGCCCAGCAGCTCGACCTGTGCAACATCATGCAGGGCGCCGCCGACCTCGGGGTGACCCGCGCCGGCAACCCGAACGCGAACGACCTCGAGGGCCGCCCGATGGGCGACGTGCCGTTCAGCCCGTACCCGTCGTCGGTCCTCGGCACCAACTCGACGTCGCCGCTGCAGATGGCGGCCGCCTACGCGACGTTCGCGGCTAACGGCACCTACTGCAAGCCGGTCGCGATCACGAGCATCGTCGACTCGACCGGCGCCGAGCTGCCCGTGCCCAGCGCGGACTGCCGCGACGGGGCCATCGACCCCAAGTACGCGTCGGCCATCAACTTCGCGCTGAGCAACGTCTGGACCGGCACCGGCAAGGACATCGCGAAGCCGCCGTTCCCCGCCGCGGGCAAGACCGGCACCACCTCGAGCAACGAGTACAACTGGTTCGTCGGCTACACGCCGCTGCGCGCCACCGCCGTCTGGGTCGGGTTCCCGGGCGAGATGCGCTCGATGAACCGTCAGACGATCAACGGCCGCACCTACTACCGCGGCCCGTACGGCTCGTCCATCGCCGGGCCCACGTGGAGCCGGTTCATGACGCAGGTGCTCGCAGGCGCCGAGAACCCCGGGTTCAGCAACGCCGGCGACCGCGAGGTCTTCGGCGAGCGCGTGTCCGTGCCGTCCGTCGTCGGACGGTCCGAGTCCGACGCGCGCAGCGCGCTCGAGCGCGCGGGCTTCCGGGTGTCGGTCTCGGGCGAGCAGGTCCAGTCGCCGTACCCGGCGGGGACGGTCGCGCAGCAGTCCGCGTCGAGCGCGACGCGCGGGGCGACGATCACGCTGACGCTGTCGAACGGTCAGCCCCCGGCGCCCGACCCGGCCGCGCCGGGCGGTGGCCAGCCCGGCGGAGGAGGCGGCCAGCCCGGCGGGCCCGGTAACGGGCGCGGCCCCGGCGGCAACAACGGTCAGGGCAACCCCGGGAACCAGAACCCGTGACGGCGCGCACCGCGCACCCCGGCGCGGGTGCGCTGCGCGCGGCCGGCGGGCTCGCGCTCGCCGGCGCCGCCGCGCTCGCGTGGGCCTCGCTCGTCGAGGTGCGCTGGTACGCGCTGCGCGAGGTGACCGTGCCGGTCCTGCCGGCGGGGCAGGACCCGCTGCGGATCCTGCACGTGTCGGACCTGCACCTGACGCCCGGGCAGCACCGCAAGGTCGACTGGGTGCGCGACCTGGCGTCGCTCGACCCGCACCTCGTGGTCGACACGGGTGACAACTGGGCGCACCTCGAGGCGATGCCTGCGCTGCTGCGCGCGTTCGAGCCGCTGCTGCAGCTGCCGGGCGCGTTCGTGCTCGGTTCCAACGACTACGTCGCGCCGTCGTTCAAGAACCCGGCGCGCTACCTGCTGCCCGACGCGCGCCGCACACCGGCCGGGCCGCCCGTCGCGCTGCCGTGGCGCGAGCTCGTCGCGCGGCTGACGGGCGCGGGCTGGATCGACCTGTCGAACCGCCGCGACGTGCTCGAGGTCGACGGCCGCACGCTGTCGTTCGTGGGGACGGACGACGCGCACCTCGACCGTGACCGCATGCCGCCCGCGGGCGGCCCGGACGACGCGCGGACGTCCGACGGCAGGTCCCCCGCGGTCGACCTGCACCTGGGCGTGACGCACGCGCCGTACCGCCGTGTGCTCGACGCGATGCACGCCGACGGCGTCGACCTGACGATCGCCGGGCACACGCACGGCGGCCAGCTCGCGGTGCCGTTCCTCGGCGCGCTCACCACCAACTGCGACCTCGACCTGCGGCGCGCCAAGGGTCTGCACGGCTGGCCGGGTGCGCGGCCCGACCGCCCGGCCGGCGCGGGGTCATCGTGGCTGCACGTGTCGGCGGGCCTCGGCACGTCGCCGTACGCGCCCGTGCGGTTCGCGTGCCGGCCCGAGGCGACGCTCCTCACACTCACGTCGCCCTGACGCATTTCGTGTCCGGGCCGCTCGTCGGCTATCCTTACCAGGCTCCACCGGGGTGTGGCGCAGCTTGGTAGCGCGCTTCGTTCGGGACGAAGAGGTCGTGGGTTCAAATCCCGCCACCCCGACAGACGGTGTCCACGGGCACCGACGCAAGAGGCCGGACCCTCAGGGTCCGGCCTCTTCGCGTTCCCGGGCCCCGCGGGTCAGAGCGGCCAGCGCCCCGGTTCGAGCAGCAGCAGGTCGGTGAGGTAGCCGCGACGGGCCGGGTCGGCCCACTCCGCGTCGTCGGTGCCCGCGGTGAGCATCCACGTGCCCCACTCGAGGCGCATGTACACCAGCGCGTCCTCCCACCGCGCGCGCTCGGCGGGCGTCAGCGGCGGCGCGACCGCGAGGTACGCGTCGCGCAGCACCGCCCACTCGCGTGCGTCAGGCAGCGCCGCCGGGCCCGCCTCGTGACCCGCGAAGAGCGCCGTGTACGCGAGGTCGAGCAGACGCGGCGCGACCTCGCCGTTCTCGAGGTCCACCATGACCGGGCCGTCGTCGCCCACGACGACGTTGACCGCGCGCACGTCGAGCGCGACCGGCCAGGCGGGCAGCGCCGCGTCCCGCACGCGCGTCAGCTGCGCGTCCCAGAACCCCTCGAGCTCGTCGGCCCAGCGGGCCGCGACCTCGTCGGGCAGCCCCAGCCGGGCGACCACGCCGGCGATCGCGTCGACGTCCTCGGCGACCGACGCGGCGTCGTGCTCGGGCCACGCGAAGCGCGGCAGGTCCGCGAGCGCCGGGTCGTCGGCGAGCGGCGCGGACGCGGCGTGCAGGCGCCCGAGCAGGTCACCGAGCAGCGCGAGGTCGTCGGGCAGGCGCACCGGACGTCCGTCGACGAAGGGGTACGCGACACGGTGCTCGACGCCCTCCGGGCCGGGCACCGCGATCGGCACCGGCAGGCCGTCGACCGGGGCCACGGCGCCGACGCCCGCGGCGACCAGGGCACGCGCCCACGCCGTGAGCGCACGCTGCCCGGGGCCGTCGTCGAGCGCGGGCTTGACGACCACGCGCGTGCCGTCGCCCAACCGGGCGGCGTGCACGGGCGACGAGTCGTGCAGGGGCGCGGGGTCGACGTCCGCGTCCGGGCCGGTGCGCTCGCGCAGCACGGCCCGCAGCGCGGCGACGGACGACGGGGCGGGGTCGGACGACGGGGCAGGGTCGGACGGCATGCGGGGCCTCTCGTCGGCGGGACGCCGGCGGGGTCGTCGGCGGGGCGTCGGCTGGGACGCGCGGACGACCCGTGGGGGCCGTGCGCACGCACGGCCCCCACGCTCACCCGGGCGTCGTGCGGTGCGCACACGAGTTGCGCACCGCACGACGCGCCGCTCAGCCGCGCGGCCCCAGGTAGGACACGTCGCCGTCGGACGACCGGATCGTCACGGAGCGCGACGCACCCGGGTCGGTCGGTGCGTCGACGGTCTGGCGACCGCTGCTCGTGCTCATGTCCAGCGCGACCGGGACACCCGTGCCGTGCACGGTGACGCGCCCGCTGCTCGTCACGGCGCTCACGTCGCCGTCGACGCCCGCGACGAGCACCGCACCGTCCGACGACCGCGCCGACGTCGCACCGCCCGCGCCGTCGACCTCGACGCGCCCCGAGGACGTGCGCGCCTCGACGCCGCCGCCCGCGTCGCGGACCATGACGTCGCCGTCCGACGAACGGGCCGCGACCGTACCGCTCGCCCCGATGATCTCGACGCGACCCGACGAGGTCCGCGCCTGCACGGCGCCACCGACGTCGGACACCGTCACCGAGCCGTCCGACGAGCGCGCCGTGACCGCACCGCGCGCCCCGACGACGGTGACGTGCCCGGACGACGTCCGCACGGTCGCCGCCGCGAGCGCGCCCTCCGCGTCGACGTCGCCGTCGCTCGTGCGCACCACGAGGTCGGTGCCCTCGGGCAGGCGCACCGAGGTGCTCGTGCGGCACGTGCCGATGAAGCGCCACCCGCACGTGTGGCGCACCACCACGCGGTCGTCGCCCTGCTCGGTGGACGAGTCCGGGGTGCGCCACAGGGCGCGCGTCCGACGCTCGACCTCGACCGTGTCGCCGGTGGTCGCGAGCACCGTGACGGACCCGTCGGCGACGATCTCGACGACCTTCGCGGCGGGCACCGACTCGGTCGTCGTCTCGGTCGTCGCGGTGAGCTCGGCGAGGCCCTGCTGCGCGAGCTGCGCGACGCAGATGCCGGCGAGCACGGCACCGACGATGGTGAGGACGCGCCCCCGGCGGGACGGGCGGCCGACGGGCGGCGGGGCGTCGGCGGCAGCCGGTGCGGGTGCGGCGGGCGTGGTGGGCGTGGTCATCGCGGGGTTCCGTTCGTGGGGGCGTCCTCGAGCCAGCGCAGCACCGCGAGCACACGGCGGTGGTCGGACGCGTCGGGCGGGAGGTCGAGCTTGGTGAGGATGGACGTGACGTGCTTCTCGACGGCCGGCAGGCCGATGACGAGGCGCTCGGCGATGGCCGCGTTGGACCGCCCCTCGGCCATCAGGCCGATGACGTCACGCTCGCGGGGGGTCAGCGCGTCGAGCGTGCTGCGCCGCGACCGGGCGAACACCTGCGCGACGACCTCGGGGTCGACGACCGTGCCGCCGGCCGCGACCCGCGCGAGCGCGTCGAGGAAGTCGTCGACGTCGGCCACGCGGTCCTTGAGGACGTACCCGAGGCCGCGGGCGTCGGCCGCGAGCAGCTCCCGCGCGTAGCGGGCCTCGACGTACTGCGAGAGCACCAGCACCGGCAGCCCGCGGTGCAGGCCGCGCAGGTGGACGGCGGCCCGCAGGCCCTCGTCGGTGTGCGTGGGCGGCATCCGGACGTCGGTCAGCAGCAGGTCCGGGAGGTCCGCGTCGGGGTCGCCCAGCACCGCGACGAGCTCGTCGGCCGTGCGGTACCCGGTGACGTCGTGGCCCTCGGCGGTCAGCAGCCGCGTGAGCCCGTCGAGCAGGAGGACCGAGTCCTCGGCGATCACGATGCGCACGGCACCTCCACGGTGAGCACGGTGCCGCCCGTCGCCGGGCTGAGCAGCAGGAACGCGCCGTCGAGCGCCTCGACGCGGCGACGCAGGCCGTCGAGCCCGCCGCCGGGTGCGGCGGTGGCCCCGCCGCGGCCGTCGTCGGCGACCTCGACGCGCAACCGGTCGCCCGCCACGGTCGCCCGCACCACCACCTGGGCGGCGTGCGCGTGCTTGGCGACGTTGGTGAGCGCCTCGGCGACCACGAAGTACGCGGCGGCCTGGGCCTGCACGCACATGCCGGGCTCGAGGCCGCGCGTCTCGACGTCGACCGGCACCGGGCTGCGCGCCGCGAGCGCCGAGAGCGCCGCGTCGAGGCCGCGGTCCGTGAGCACCGCCGGGTGCACGCCGCGCACGAGGTCGCGCAGCTCGGCGAGCACCTCCTTGATCTCGCCGTGCGCGGCGTCGACCGCCGCGACCGCGGCCTGCGGGTCGTGCGCGGCGGCGCGGCGCGCGACCCCGAGCTCGACGCCCAGCGCGACCAGGCGCTGCTGCGCGCCGTCGTGCAGGTCGCGCTCGATGCGGCGGCGCTCGTCGTCGGCCGCGTCCACGGCCGCGCTGCGGGTCTCGCGCAGGTGCTCGGCACGCCCCTCGGCCGCGTTCGCGCGGGTCTCGGCCTCGCGGGCGGCGCGCTCGACGTCGGCACGCGACCGGCCGCCCAGCAGCGCACGACCCAGCCGCACCTGCGCGAGCGTCGTGAGCTGCACGACGAGCGCGGACACCCAGGGCAGCACGACCGCGACCGGCACCGCCACGTACGCCGGCACGCGGATCACGTCGAACGGCTGCCGCGAGGCGTCGACGAACGGCGTCGCCAGCAGCACCCACGGCACCGCCGCGAACGACGCGGCCAGCGGGACCGCGACCGAGGTCAGGACGCTCGTGACCGCGGCGTGCGCGACGGCGAGCCACGCGCGGTCGTCGCGGGCACGGGGCCACCACGACCGCCGGCCCCACCCGGCGGGCGCGGGCGACGGCGGCGGCACGACCACGCCGAGCTGTGCGGCGAGCCGCGTGCGCTCGACGCGGCCGTAGACGCGGGCCAGCGCCAGCGTGCCCAGCAGGACCGGGACGCCGACCACGACGAGCGCGGTGCCCACGCCCACCGCGACACCGGTGATCAGCAGGATCGCGCCGAGCACCGTGAAGAGCGTGGAGACCGCGAGCTGACCCGCGCCGCTCCACGTGGCGGCGGAGACGGGGGCCAGCAGGAGCGCGCGGCCGCCGCGCAGCGCGGGTGCGACGTGCTGCACGTCGACGGCGGCCGGGACGTGGTCGGACGGGTCGCGCAGGGCCGTGGAGGACGGGGTGGACCGGCCCGCGCGGGGCGGGGCGGTGACGGGGCCGGAGGTCATGACCACGAACCTAGGGCGCGGGGCGCGGCGCCCGCGCCCGTGCTCGCCCACGGACCGGGGGTAGGGCTGCCCCCACCCCCGGCACCGCTGCCGTCACGACGGCGGCGGGCACGACCGAGGGGCCGGCCCCGGGGATCGTCCCGGGACCGGCCCCTCCCCTGCCGTGCATGGGGTCACGGTCAGGTCCGCCGGCGCAGGGCCGGCGGGTGCGTCAGCCGACGGCGCAGGTCGCGCCGTTCAGCGTGAAGGACGTCGGCGCGGTGTTGGTCCCCGAGTGGGAGCCGTTGAAGCCGATGTCCACCGACGCGCCCGGTGCGAGCGCGCCGTTCCACGCGGCGTTGGTGGCCGTCACGCTCGTGCCGGACTGCGACCAGGTCGCGCTCCAGCCCTGCTGGACGGTCTGCCCGTTCGCGAACGTGAACCGCAGGCTCCACCCGTTCAGCGCGGTGGTGCCGTTGTTGGTCACGCGCACCGAGGCCGTGAAGCCGGAGTTCCAGCTGCTGGCCGTGTACCTCACGGTGCACGCACCGGTCGACGTCGGGGTCGGGGTCGGGGTGGGCGTGACCGTGGGCGTGGGCGTGACGGTCGGCGTCGGGGTGGGCGTCGGCGTCACGGTCGGCGTCGGGGTCGGGGTGACCGTCGGCGTCGGGGTCGGCGTGGGCGTCGTGCCGTCGCTCTCGAACAGGCGGTGGTAGTCCGACAGCGCGCCCGCGATGGCCGTCTGCGCCCAGAACCGGTGGTACGTGAACTGCGGGTCGGCCCCGCCGTTCAGCGCCGCCTGGACCTTCGACCACTGCGGGTCCTGCTTGTAGAACGACCGGATGTCGAGGAACGACACGCCCGGCTTGATCTGGTCGCCGTTGGGCATGGTGCCCGACCAGCCGTTCGGCACGAACACGCCGTTGCCGCCCGCGGTGTAGACGTCGTCGAACCGCTGGTAGTCGCCGCGCGTCTCGACCGAGGTGACGCCCAGGCCGTCCTGGTTGTGCTCCCAGATCGCGTCGAGCAGGTCCTTGGCGGTGTCGCGCGCCGCGGTGTCGCCCGAGCGGGCGGCGTAGAAGAGCAGGGCGCGCGCCGTGTCGCCGGCGACGCCGACGTCCTGGCCCGAGCTCTTGACTGTGACCGTGAGACCGGCGTTCGACCCCGGGTTGGTCGGGTTCCACGTGTCGGGCTTGCCCGACCACGTCAGCTCGGACGGCACCGACCAGTCCGCACCGTCGGTCTCGACGTGGTCGACGACCCAGTCGGCCCACTTGTCGAGGATCTTCTTGGCCTTCGCGTTGCCGGTCTCGTAGTAGAGCTCGGCGACGCGCTGGACGCCCCACGCCTGCATGCCGAACCACTGGTTCGACGGCGGGTCGGCGTACACGGGCGCCTCGGTGTAGGCCATGCCGTAGAACGTCGGCGTGCCGGCCGGGGGCTGCGCGTAGGCGCCGTCCCAGCTGTTCGTCGCGCCGCCGGCGATCGGACCGTTGCTCGACTGCAGCCACGTGTAGAACTCGAGCTGCCGGTCGAGCGCCTTCGTCCAGTCGGACTTGGCGGTCGGCGACTTCGGCGTCAGGGCCGGGTCGTTGGCCAGGGCCCACGCGGCGAACGGGTTCTGGTAGCCGAAGTGCGCGTGCGACGAGCTGATGCGCCACGACCACGGCGACGACGTGTCGAGCGCACCGCCCCACGCCATGTACCAGGACAGCAGGTAGTGCGCGGACTCGCGGTTGCTGCCGGCCGGGCAGGACGGCGACGTGCAGCCGATCTGCTTGAAGTACTTGTCGAACAGCGTGTACCGCAGGTAGTCGCCCATCTTGGACGCCTTGGCGACGGTCTCGGCGACCTGCGCCTGCTTGCCCTGCTCGGTGGCCCACTTGTTGGCCCAGTACACGGCCTCGATCGCGCGCGCGTCGGCGTCGGACGCCGACGTGTACTTCCACTGCTTCGCGTACGACGCGTCACCCGTGAAGATGTCGAGGAACCCGTTGCGCCCGCCCGACGTGAAGTCGTCGCACGTGGGCTGCGGGATGGTCTCCCACACCGACTCCTGCGGGCCGCGCTGGAACGTGTTGATGAGCGACATGCCCTGGTGCGACGGGCCGAGCTGGCAGCCCGGGCCGGGTGCGGCGCCGAAGCCGTAGACGTTGTCGACGTCGCCCAGCCAGTGCATCTGGTAGATGTCCGGCGAGCCGTACGCCGAGCGCAGCTCGGCGGCGAGCGGGTCGCGGCCGACCGAGACGCCGCTGCTCAGCTGCGACGGGTAGTTGCTCGGGTGGTTGTACTCGGCGGCGTACGTGGCCGGCTTGCTCGCGTCGTACGACGCGTTGGTCGGCTGGTCCTCCTTCTGCGGGATCATGTACGTCTCGAGGTTCTTCCACGCGGCGTTGAGCGGTGCCCACTCGCCGGTGGCCTGCCCGTAGAGGGCCTCGAGCCAGATCCAGTAGGAGTATGTCTCCGACGTCGTCTCGTGCCCGTAGTCGGGCGCCTCGACCATGAGGGTCTCGACCGCGTGGTACGGGATGCCCTGCGCGCTGAAGTACCCGTTGGCCGGGTCCTTGATCTTCTCGTACTGCTCGAGGAACCGCGTCTTGTACTCGTCGCTGACGATGGCGGCGGCCGGGGCCGGCCCGCCGCCGGACAGCGCGGAGGCGGCCTGCGCGCCGCCCGCGGCCACGAGCGTCACGCTCGTCAGGACGGCCCAGGCCGCTCTGACGGCGCGCCGTCGGGTGGGTGAGGTCATGGTGCGAACCTTTCCTGGCGTCGACCACGCGCGGCCTCGGTGCCGGCGTGGGCCCGGGCGGCGGCCTCGGTGCCGCCGCCCGGTCCTGCACGAAGGAACGGACCGCGGGGGTCGCGACGACGGGCGTCGCGCCCGGGCGCGGCCTGGACGCGCTCACTCTGTGGGGGCGCACAGGTGCCGTCCAGGTCGCGAAACGCTTAGGGAAGCCGGTTGGTGGGAGCGCGACCAGACCACCCGCCGCGCGACGCGCGACGGCGCCGCCCGGACCCGCCGGACGGCGCCGCACCACCGCGTCGCACGGACGTCAGGTCCAGCGGAACAGCCGCACCGCGAGCGGCAGCCCCAGCAGGGCCCACGCGCCCATGACCAGCAGCTCCGTGCCCGGGAACGGCTGCCCGACCCACGCCGCCGTCATGGCCTGCGTCGCGGCGCCCAGCGGCGTCCACCGCGCGAGCGCCTGCACGACGTCCGGCATGAGCGGCAGCGGCAGCCACACGCCCGCGAAGAACAGCGACACGAAGTACAGCGTCATGCCCCAGCCGTTCGCCGCGGCGGCCGTCGGCGCGAGCGCCGCGACCACCGACCCCAGCGCGAACGTCGACAGCACGGCCAGCAGGAACGCGAGCAGCACCGTCCCCACGTGCGCGGGCGTCGCGATGCCCAGCACGACGACGCCCGCCCCGACCGCGAGCAGCGCGGCGGCCACGAGCGCGACGAGGTGGACCGTGACCTGCGCGACCAGCAGCCGCCCCGGGCCGACCGGGGTCGTCGAGAGCCGGCGCAGCACGCCGCGCTGCCGGTACGTCGCGACGACCGCGGGGAACGTGGACAGCGCGACCGTGCCGACCGCGAGGCTCAGGACCGTCGGGGTGTACCCGGTGATCGCCGAGATCCCCGCGAGCGCGGGGTCGCCGTCGTCGTACGGCTGGTCGGCCCACGGCATCACCAGGCCCAGCACCGTGAGCAGCAGGGCCGGGAACAGCAACGAGAAGAACAGCACCGACGGGTCCCGCAGGAACAGCCGCGCCTCGACGAGGGTCATGCGCAGCAGCGCGCCGCCGCGGGCCGCGCGCCGGCGCGCGTCGTGCGGGGCCGGTGCGAGCGTGCCGTGTGCTCGCACCGGGGCGGGCGCGCGCGGGGGGACGGGCGCACCCGCCGGGACAGGGGTCGTGGGGCTCATGTCACACCTCCGCAGCGGTCGTGGCGGGTCGGGCGTCGGCGTCGGTCGGCGCGGACGGGTCGGCGTCGGCGCCCGTGAGGGAGACGAACGCGTCCTCGAGCGACGCGCGCTCGAGGTGGACGTCGGTGGTGCGCACCCCGGCGCGCGCGAGCGCGACGAGCGCGTCCTGCACGAGCGCGCCGCCGCCGCGCACGACGAGCGCGCCGTCGGCGACGCGCGCGTCGCGCACGTCGGGGACGTCCGCGAGCGCCGCGAGCAGCGCGGCGTCCGGCACGGCGACCTCGGGGCGCACGTGCAGCACCTGCTCGCCGTGCGCGAGCCGCACGATCTCGGCGGGCGTGCCGACCGCCGCGACCCGACCGGACGCGATGAGCGCGATGCGGTCGCACAGCCGCTCGGCCTCCTCCATGAGGTGCGTGACCAGCACGATCGTGACGCCCGCGTCGCGGATCGCCTCGACCACGGCCCACGTCTCGCGGCGCGCGTGCGGGTCGAGCCCGGTGGTGAGCTCGTCGAGGATCGCGAGCTGCGGCCGCCCGACGAGCGCGAGCGCGACCGACAGCCGCTGCTTCTGGCCGCCCGAGAGGTCCTTGAACGCGGCGTCGCGCTTGGCGGCCAGGCCCAGCAGGTCGAGCAGGTCCGCCGGGTCGGCGGGGTCGGCGTAGAACGACGCGTACAGGTCGAGCGCCTCGGCGACGCGCAGCCGGTCCGGCAGCGCGGACTCCTGCAGCTGCAGGCCGACCTGCTCGTGCAGCGCCGCGGCGTCGCGGGTCGGGTCGAGCCCGAGCACCTCGACCGTGCCACCGTCGGGGCGGCGCAGGCCGGCGATCATCTCGACGGTCGTGGTCTTGCCGGCGCCGTTGCGGCCGAGCACGCCGTAGATCTCGCCGCGCTCGACGGTCAGGGAGACGTCCTGCACGGCGAGCGTGCTGCCGTAGGCCTTGCGCAGGTGCTCGGCCCGGACGACGGGTGCGGTGGTCATCGTGACCTCCAGGGGTGGACGGACGTGGGGAGGCGGGGTGCGCGCGGGTGCGCGGTGCCGCGGGGCCGGCGGACGGTCCCGTGGTGACGTCGTGCTCGTGCGGGCGAGGGCGCGGCTAGGTGGTGCGCTGACGGATCTCGACGGTGCGGGTGACCGCGGCGTACGCCACGGCCATGACGACGACCAGTGCGACCCCGCCGAGCAGCGGCGGCGCGGCGGCGGACCACGTGCGGGCCACGTGCGCGTCCCCGCCGGTGCCGTCGAGCAGCGCGGCGACGCCCAGCAGCGGCCCGACCGTGAGCGGCAGCGCGAGCGTCCCCCACCAGCCGGGCGCCCGCTGGTAGACCACGCCCACCAGCAGGCCCGACACCTGCGCGGCGACGAGGAAGACGACGAGCTCGGCCAGCAGCACGCCGGCCGGCGAGGACTCGTCGGCGAGCATCGGGTCCGCGATCCGCCAGCCCCACCCGGCGGCGTCGTGCACGGCGCGCTCCGCGAGCACCAGCAGCTGCAGCACCACCGCGTACGCGACCCCTGCGCCGACCGCGACCGCCAGCGACGCGCGGACGAACGTGCGCCGGGTCCGCCCGGCGGCGACGTGCACGCGCAGCTGCGCGGCGACCACGAGCACGGCGAGCGAGAACGGGAACCACACGACGCCCTGCCGGGCGTACAGCGACACCGCGGTGCCCACCTCCCCGTCGACGCGCCAGAGCACGACGACGCCGAGGACGACGGCGGTCACGACGACCACCCAGAACCACGCGAACAGCCGGAGGTGGAGCCGCGCCATCCGCGCGGCCGCGCGCAGCACCGGGCCGCGGGGCCGGGCCGGTGCGGTGGTGGTGGTCATCGTGGGTCTCCCGGGCTCGTCGCCGTCAGGCCTGCGCGGACAGGGGCAGCCGCCGCGCGATCACCGCGAACGCGGCGGCGACGACGAGGACGCCGAGGGCACCGACGCCGCCGGCGAGGCCGACCAGCGCGCGCGGCGCGACGTCCCCCAGCCCGGGCACGTCGCCCGTCGGGGCGATGCCGAGGAACAGCAGCGCGAGCAGCGGCCCGACGGTCAGCGGCAGCGTGAGCGTGGCCCAGGCACCCCAGCGCTGGTAGGTGATGCCGACGAGCAGCCCCGTGGTGATCGCGAGCAGCGTGAGGACGACCGTGTCGATGGGCAGCGCCCACAGCGGAGCGCGCTCGCCGGCGAGCTGCACCTCGCGGAGTGCGGAGCCCCAGCCCGCGAGGCCGTGCAGCCACCGCTCGACCAGCACGACGCCGGTGAGCACGAGCGCGTACGCGAGGCCCGTGGCACCCGACGCCAGCAGCGTGCCGCGCACGAGGCTGCGCCGGGTCATGCCGGCCGCGACGTGGACGCGCGGGTACGTCGCGGCGACCTGGATGGCCTGCGAGAACAGGAACCAGACGAGCGCCTGCCGGCCGTGCACGGCGATCGACACGTCGACCCGCCCCTCGGCCACCCACACGGCGACCGTCGCGGCCGCGAGCGCGAGCAGCGCGATGGGCCAGAACCACGCGGCGAGCCGCAGCGCGGCGACGCCCTGGCGGCGCGCGACGTGCAGCGCGGGGGACGTGCGGGCCTGCCTCCCGGTGGGGAGCGCCGTTGCGGTCGTGGCGGTCACCGAGCACCCCCGACGTGCGTGGCGCGCTGCGGGTCGGTGAGGTGCACGAACAGGTCCTGCAGCGGCACGGGCCCGAGCTCGAGCCCGTCCTGCCGTGCGCGGCGCACGTCGCCCTCCGCGACGCCGCCGCGCACGGTGGCCTGGGTGGTGCCGCCGAGCCGCTGGGTCGCGAGGACCTCGCGCCCGACGACGAACGCGTCGACCGCGGCGGCGGGGCCGGTGACGGACACGCCCTCGGCGCGCAGCGTCTCGGCGTCCTGCGCGACGAGCACGCGCCCGCGGTCGAGCACCACGACGTCCTCGACCAGGCGCTCGATCTCGCCGATGAGGTGGCTCGACAGCACGATCGTGCGGGGGTGCGCGGCGTAGTCGGCGAGCAGCGCGTCGTAGAACGCGTAGCGGCTGGGCGCGTCGAGACCGAGGTGGACCTCGTCGAGCACGGTGAGCGGCGCGCGCGACGCGAGGCCCAGGACGATGCCGAACGCGGACTTCTTGCCGCGCGAGAGCTTGCCGGGCTTGCGCTTGGGGTCGAGCTCGAACAGGTCGAGCAGCTCCCCCGCGAGGTCGTGCGAGAACGTCGGGCGGGCGCCGGAGACGTACGCGAGGTTGTCCTTGATCGAGAAGTCGTCCAGCACGTCGCCGGACTCCCGCACGAAGCACACGCCGGGGACCACGCGCTCGTTCTCCCACGGCTCCTCGCCGTCGACGAGCACGCGCCCCGCCGTGGGGCGGCGGAACGCGGCCAGCAGCGAGCCGAGCGTGGACTTGCCCGAGCCGTTGCGGCCCAGCAGACCGGTGATGGTGCCGGGGCGGACGGTCAGGCTGACGTCGTCGAGCGCGACGACGTCGCCGAAGCGCTGCGTGACGCCCTGCAGGTCGACGCCCCAGCCGGCGGTGGTCGCGGTCATCGGGAGCCCTCCTCGGGTGCGACGGGGGTGGCGGGCGGGGCCGCGACGGGTGCGGCGGGCTCGCTCGCGGCGCGGGCGCGCAGCCGGGCGACGACGTCCTCGACGTCGACGCCGAGCACGCGCGCGGCGTCGGCGACGGGGTCGACCGTGTCGGCGAAGAACGACTCGCGGGCGTCGGCGACGAGGCGCTCGCGGGCACCGGGGGCGACGAACATGCCGACGCCGCGCCGCTTGTAGAGCACGCCCTCGTCGACGAGCTGCGCGAACGCCTTGGCGGCCGTCGCAGGGTTGATGCGGAACGTCGTCGCGTACTGCGTGGTCGACATGACCTGCTCCTCCGCGGCCAGCGCGCCGGAGAGCACGTCCTGGCGGATCTGGTCGGCGATCTGCAGGTACACGGGGTCACGGCCGTCGAACACGGTGCCCCTCCCTGCCGGTTCTGTGGTTCATTACTCGACTAATGAACCACAGAACCGGCGGGCGCACAAGGGGCGGGCACGCGACGCCCGCGACGTCACAGCCGCGTGCCGCCCGAGGCCTCGATCCGCTGCCCGGTGACCCAGCCCAGGGCCGGCGACGCGACCGCCGCGACCACGGGCCCGATGTCCGCGGCCTCCCCGACGCGCCCGAGCGCCGCCTGCGCGCCGAGCGCGTCCCGCAGGCCCGCCGCGTCGCGCACCGCCCCGCCGCCGAAGTCGGTCGCCACCGGCCCGGGCGCGACGACGTTCACGGTGACCCCGCGGCCGTCCAGCTCGACGGCCCAGTACCGCGTGAGCGCCTCGACCGCGGCCTTCATCGCGCCGTACGCCGAGTGGTCGCCGGGCTGCACGAACCGCGCGAGCCCGCTCGAGACGTTGACCACGCGGCCGCCGTCGGCCAGCAGCGGCGCGAGGGCCTGCGTCAGCAGGAAGACCCCGCGCACGTGCACGTCGAACAGCTGCTGCAGGTCGTCCGCGGTCGTGCCGCCCAGGGGTGTGGGCACCGCGTGGCCCGCGTTGTTGACCAGCACGTCGAACGTCGTGCGCGACCACGTGCCGCGCAGCGCGTCGGCGAGGCGGGCCGCGAACCCGTCGACGTCGGCGAGGTCCGCCGTGTCGAGGCGCAGCGCGACCGCACGCCGCCCCAGCGCCGCGACCTGCGCGACGACCTCGGCGGCCTCGTCCTCGTGCCGCCGGTAGGTCAGCACGACGTCGAGGCCGTCGGCCGCGAGCGCGACGACCGCCGCGCGCCCCAGCCCGCGGTTGCCGCCCGTGACGAGGGCGATGCGGATGTCGGTCATGAGGTCTCCTCGGGCTCCCGCACCACCCGGTCGGTGGCGCCGTCCCGTCAGCGTGCGCGCGACCATCGACCCGCAGAAGGCCACGACCGTCCAGGGACCCCCGATCCCCCGATCCCACCGCTCCCCGCGCCCCCACCGCCCCACACCCCGTCGCCGAACGCACCCCGGCCGCCGAACGCGGAGTTCCGCCGCCCATGAGGCCCGACCACCGGCAGAACCTCGCACTCGACACCACCCGGGTCGACGACCCCCGCCACCGAGACCGCCCACGCCGCCGAACGCGGGGTTCCGCCGGCCATGAGCCCTCGTCAACCGCAGAACCCCGCACTCGACACCGGTCCGCGGCGATGCACTCCCACCCACGGCGACCCTCTTCGCGGCCGGCGAACGCGGAGTTCCGCCGGTCACGGGCCCTCAGGAACGGCAGAACCCCGCGC
The DNA here is from genome assembly GCF_000986825.1 of Cellulomonas sp. FA1. Taxonomy (NCBI): domain Bacteria; kingdom Bacillati; phylum Actinomycetota; class Actinomycetes; order Micrococcales; family Cellulomonadaceae; genus Cellulomonas; species Cellulomonas sp. FA1. The sequence goes on from NZ_LBMY01000001.1 coordinate 2,387,110, forward strand.
TCGGGCGGGGAGGGCAAGGATGGAGCGGCGGGTCAGGTGGTCCGGCGGCCGGCCCGAGGTGGTGGCCGACCGGCCAGCCGGTGACGGTCGGTCGTGGGCCGACTGCCGGGCCGGGGTGGGGGTCAGGCGGGGGTGACGACCGCGCAGAGGTCCTGGCCGTCGGGGGCCGGGCCCGTGGCGCGCGCGAGCAGCCCGCGCAGCGCGGCGCGGTCGGCGGGGGTCAGCGCGCGGAGCACGTCGTCCTCGGCGGCGGCGATGCGACCCTCGACGTCGGCGAGCGCGGCGTGGCCGGCGTCGGTGGCGGCGATGCGGCGCACGCGCCGGTCCGCGGGGTCGGGGCAGCGCTCGACCAGGCCCGCGTCGCACAGGTCGTCGAGCAGGTACGTCATGACGGTGCGGTCGATGCCGAGGTGGGACGCGAGCGCGGCCTGCGTCGGCGGCACGTCGGCCGCGACGGCCACGCGCAGCAGGTGGTAGCCGCGGGGACCGGCGGGGATGCCGTCGAGCACGGCGCCGACGGCCGACCGCCAGCGGGTCAGCAGCGCGCCGAGCTGCCAGCCGAGGTCGTCGGCCGCGCGGGCGGGCGTCTGCGTGCTCACGTCCGCAGCATACGCGCGGCGCACAAGATCGTCTGTCATGCATATGATCTGCGCAGAACACGACCACGGGAGACAGCCACCATGACCGACTACGGGCACGAGCTGCGGTTCGGCACGTTCCTCACGCCGCAGAACGCCGACCCGCAGACCCCGGTCGCGCTCGCGGTGCTCACCGAGGAGGTCGGCCTCGACCTCGTGACGTTCCAGGACCACCCGTACCAGCCGTCGTTCCTCGACACCTGGACCCTGCTGTCCTGGGTCGCCGCGCGCACCGAGCGCGTGCACCTGTCGGGCAACGTCCTCAACGTGCCGATGCGCCCGCCGGCCGTGCTCGCGCGCGCCGCCGCGAGCCTCGACCTGCTCTCGGGCGGGCGCGTCGAGCTCGGCCTCGGTGCGGGCGCGTTCTGGGACGCGATCGAGGCCATGGGCACGCCGCGCCTCACGCCCGGCCAGGCCGTCGACGCGCTCGACGAGGCCATCGACGTCATCCGCGCGCTGTGGGACGCCGACGGCCGCGGCGCGCTGCGCGTCGGCGGGGAGCACCACCGTCTCGCGGGCGCCAAGCGCGGCCCCGCGCCCGCGCACGACATCGGCATCTGGGTCGGTGCGTACAAGCCGCGCATGCTGCGACTCGTCGGCCGCAAGGCCGACGGCTGGCTGCCGTCCCTCGGCTACCTGCAGCCCGGCGACCTCGCGCGCGGCAACGCGACGGTCGACGAGGCCGCGACGGCCGCGGGCCGCGACCCGCGCGAGATCCGGCGCCTGCTCAACGTCAACGGGCGCTTCTCCCCCGCGCCCGGCGACGGCCTGGACGGCCCGCCCGAGCAGTGGGTCGACACGCTCGTGCGGTACGCGCTCGAGGACGGCATCGGCACGTTCGTGCTCGGCACCGACGACCCGCGCACCCTCCAGACGTTCGCCGAGCGGGTCGTGCCCGCGGTCCGCGACCAGGTCGACGCCGCGCGCGCGACGTCCGGCACCGTGACGGGCGCGGTCCGCCCCGCGGCGGCGCTCGCGAAGCGCGTCGACGGCATCGCGTACGACACGGTCCCGTCCGACGTGCGCGCGGTCGAGCCGGGCGACCGGGGCTACGGCGCGCTGCGCTCGACGTACATGCGCCGCGGCGCGCCCGGCGTCGTGCTGCTGCCCCGCACCACAGCGCAGGTCGTCGACGCGTTGGGCTGGGCCCGGCAGCAGCGCGGGCCGCTCGCGGTCCGCTCGGGCGGGCACGGCATCTCGGGCCGCTCGACCAACGACGGCGGCGTGCTGCTCGACGTCGCCGCGCTCGACGAGGTCACGGTCGTCGACGAGGCGTCGCGACGCGTCCGGCTGGGCGCGGGCGCGACCTGGGGCAAGGTCGCCGCGACGCTCGCGCCGCGCGGCTGGGCGATCTCCTCGGGCGACTACGGCGGCGTCGGCGTCGGCGGGCTCGCGACGACCGGCGGCATCGGGCTGCTGGGCCGGTCGTTCGGCCTGACGGTCGACCACGTGGTCGCGGCCGAGGTCGTCACGGCCGACGGCACGGTGCACGTCGTGGACGCCGAGCACGAGCCCGAGCTGCTGTGGGGCCTGCGCGGCGCGGGCGGCAACCTGGGCGTCGTCACGTGGGTCGAGATCGAGGCGCGCGAGTACCCCGACGTGGTCTTCGCGACCATGACGTTCGACGCGTCGGACCCGGCCGCGCTGCTCGACCGCTGGGGCCGCACCGTGCAGGACGCGCCGCGGCAGCTCACGAGCTTCCTGCACGTGCAGGCGGGCGGGGGCGGGCGGCCGCCCATGGCGCAGGCCATGACCGTGTGGGCCGACGACGACACGACCGCGGCCGTCGCGGCGCTCGAGGAGCTGCTGGGTGCGGGGCCGGTGCTCGACCAGCGCGCGACGCTCACGCCGTACGCGGGCGTGGTCGGGCCGGTCGCGCGGCACCACGACGGCGGCGCGCCGCCCGTCACGCGCTCGGGGCTGCTGCCCGCGATGACCGACGTCGCGGCGGCGGACCTCACGCGCCTGCTGGCCTCGGGCGAGACGATGCTCGTGCAGCTGCGCGCGACGGGCGGCGCCGGCAACGACGTCGCGCCCGACGCGACCGCGTACGCGCACCGGCACCAGCAGTTCTCGGTCACGGCGTTCGCCGGCCGGTCGGCGCGCACGGGCCTGGACGACGCGTGGGACCGCCTCGCGCACCCGCACATGGACGGCCTGTACCTGTCGTTCGAGACCGACCCGCGGCCCGAGCGGCTGCTCGACGCGTTCCCGCCGCTCACGCTCGACCGGCTGCGCGCGCTCAAGCGCACGTACGACCCGGACCACGTGTTCGACCAGAACTTCCCCATCGACCCGCGGGGCTGAGGCCCGGGGCCTCGTGCGGCGTTCCGGCGGGCAGTCCGCCGGGACGCCGCACGTCACGTGTCGTCCCCATCACAGCAGGTCAGCGGCGCCGCTTGTTACCGTGCGGTACGTGATCCGTCTCCTCATCGCGTTCGTCGCCGGCGCCGGCATCGGCGCGTCGCTCCTGCACTGGTCCACCGGCGACGACCGGTACTCGTGGGTCTGGATGGCCGCGCTGCCGATCACGATCATCGGCCTGGTGCTCGTGAACGTCGCGCGCTCGTTCGCGAGCATGGCGCCGCCGGACCCCGAGGCGGTGGAGGCGGCCCGCGCCGCGGGTCGCCTCGCGGGCGCGAAGGTCCTCGACGTGCGCCGCACCGGCACCGTCATCAACGACGTCCCGCAGTACGACGTCGAGCTGCTCGTCGACCCCCGCGACCGCGGCCCGTACCGCACGGTCGTGCGCGAGCTCATCGACGCGGCGCAGATGCCGGGGCGCCTGCTTGGGACGGTGCTGGCGGTCGTCCGCGTGGGCGAGGACGCGCCCGACGTCGCGATCGTCGACGAGCCCGCGCCGCCCGTGCGGATCCACGCCACGCCCGACGCGCCCCTGTGGGAGCGGGACCCGGACAAGCCCGTGCCGGGCCGCAGGCGCCCGATCCTGCCGGTCGGCCGCAAGGGCCGCGGCGTGCGGTTCCTCGTGTACCTGCTGATCGCCGCCGTCGGCGTCGCGGTGCCCACGTGGCAGCAGCGCGACGACGTGCTGCTGGGCGTGCGCTCGGGCGGCGTCGGCCACGGCGACGCGTCGTACCTCAGCGGGCCCGGCCGGGTCGCCGAGGCGGTGCAGCGGTTCGCCGACGCCGCCGGCACGACCACGGTCACCGAGGTCCTCGCGTACGACGACCAGGTGTGGGTCACCGCACCGGTCGCGCCCGGCCGCGCCGCGTACGACACGTGGTGGGCGGTCGCGAGCAACGCGACCCGCGAGCGTCCCGCGACGATCCAGCCGGACCCGAGCGAGGAGTTCGACCTCTCCGCGGTGGACTGGTCGGCGCTGCCCGGGCTGTACGACCAGGCCGTCGAGGCGTCGGGCATCCCGGCCGACGAGATCTCGAGCGGGCACATCGGTGTCGGCTGGATCGGGTCCGACGAGGACCGCGCCGTGACCGTCCGCGTGTACCTGAGCGGGCCCTACGGCTCGTACACGCTCGAGGCCGACGCGCAGGGCACACCGATCGGCGCGTTCTGACGCGGCACCGGGCCCGCACCCGGCGCCGTCACCCGCCCGTCGACGCACGGCCGGTTCCCGCTCCCGGCGGGGGCCGACCGTCGTCGTCTCCCCCGAAGGTCGCAAGCGAGGTTCCCCGCTGCGCCCGAAGACCCGGGCACCCCGCGGCGACCAGCCTGGACGCAGGCCACGAGGTCACGTCCCGGGACACGTCCGGGCCCTCGCGGCGCAGGAGGAGCCATGCCCGTCACCCCGCCGGGACCGCGCACCGACCGCGCGCTGCCCCACCCGCCCCACGCCCCCGCGGCGCCCGAGACGCCGCACGCCACGACCCGTCGGCGGCTCGCGCGCCGCGTCGCCCCCGCCCTCGCGCTCGTCGCGGGCCTCGGCCTGCTCACGGCGTGCGGCGCCGCGCCCGAGGTCCCCGAGCCGCGCACCCCGCAGCCCGCGTCGACCGCGGGCCTCACGACCGCCGACGTCGACGCGTGGCTCGACGCCACCGTGCCCGACGCGCTCGCCGAGGGCCGCATCGCGGGTGCGACCGTCGCCGTGGTGCACGACGGCGAGGTCGTCACGGCCCGCGGCTTCGGCGAGGCCGACGTCGCCGCCGGCACGCCCGTCGACCCCGACCGCACGCTGTTCCGCCCCGGCTCGGTGTCGAAGATGGTCACCGCGACGGCCGTCATGCAGCTCGTCGAGGACGGCCGCGTCGACCTCGACACCGACGTCGAGCAGTACACGGGGCTCGACCTCGGGTACGAGCGGCCGGTCACGCTGCGTGACCTGCTGACCCACACGGGCGGGTTCGAGGAGCGGCTCACGGGCCTCATCGGCGGCGAGGGCACGGTGCCCGACCTGCGGGCGTCGCTCGTCACCGACCCGCCCCAGCAGGTGTACGCGCCGGGCACGACGCCCGCCTACTCGAACTACGGCAACGCCCTGGCCGGGTACGTCGTCGAGGCCGTGAGCGGGCAGCCGTTCGAGGACTACGTCGCCGAGCACGTGCTCGCACCGGCGGGCATGACGTCCTCGACGTTCGCGCAGCCGCTGCCCGCGGACCTCGCGGACCGCGTGTCGCAGGGCTACGCGACGTCCGACGACGCACCCGTGGGCTTCGAGGTCGTCGGCCAGCCGCCCGCGGGCGGCCTCAGCGCGCCCGCGACCGACATGGCGCGGTTCATGCTCGCGCACCTGGGCCACCCGACGACGGGCGAGCCGCTGCTGTCCGACGCGACGCGCGCGCTCATGCAGGAGCCCGCGCTCGGCGCGGACACGCTCGGCGCACTGGCCGAGGGCGAGCGCATGGGCCTCGGCTGGTTCGACGAGTCGCGCCACGGCCACCGGGTCGTGGGGCACGGCGGCGACACGACCGCGTTCCACTCGCACCTGCAGCTGTGGCCCGACGACGACACCGGCCTGTACCTGTCGCTCAACAGCACGGGCGCCGGCGGTGCCGCGTACCAGGTGCGCGAGGACCTGCTCGCGGGCTTCGCGGACCGGTACTTCCCCGCCGACGAGGCACCGGCCGCGAGCACGGTCGACGACGCGACGCGCGCCGCGCACGCGCAGGCGCTGGCCGGGCGGTACGAGCCGGGCCGCGCGTTCGTCTCGACGTTCCTCACGGCCACGGGCGTGCTGCAGCCGACGGCCGCGCAGGTCGTCGACGGCGACCGCGTGCTGTTCACGCCCGGCCCCGGGCAGCTCACGCCCGCGGTGTACGAGGAGGTCGAGCCGTGGGTGTTCCGCCAGGTCGACTCCGACCGGCGGCTGGCCGTGCGGCTCGACGACGCGGGCCGCGTCCAGGTGATCGGGCACGACTCCGCCATGACGCTGCTGCCGCTGACGCCCGCGCGCGCCGCCGTCGTGCCCGTCCTGGCCGTCGGAGCCCTCGTGCTGCTGCTCACGGTGCTCGCGTGGCCCGTCGGCGCGGTCGTGCGCCGGGTGCGCCGACGCCGGGCGGCGCGCCCGTCCGCAGTGCCGGCCGGGTCGGTGACGGCCACGGGCGCGGTGCCCGCGACGACGTCCGGCGCGCAGCCCGTCGGGGCGTCGGCCACGCCGCCGGTCGGGGCGTCGGCCACGCCGCCGACGGACGTCCGCCGCGCACGCCTCACGACGCGGCTCGCGGCGCTCGCGACGCTCGTCGCGCTGGCCGGCTGGGTGCTGGTCGTGCTCACGCTCGTGGGCCTGCAGCCCGTGCCGGACGCGGTGCTGCGCGTGCTGCAGGCGCTCACCGCGCTGGGCGTGCTGGGCGTGCTCGCGGCCGCGTGGCGCGTGGTCGCCGAGGCCCGGGCCCGCACCGGGTGGTGGCGCACGGTCACCGCGACCGTCGTGCTGGCCGCGCTGGTCGGGACGTCGTGGGCCGCGCTGCAGGTGCACCTGCTCTCGCCGGACCTGACGTACTGACGACCTGCCGTCGACCGACCCGCACGAGAGGATGACGACCATGGCGACCACGCACCTCACGGCGCCCGGCGCGCGCTGGGACGCGTTCCTGGACCGCTGCGGGGTGCGTGGTCCCGTGGCGCGCGACGCGCTGCTGGCCGCCACGTGCACGGTCGTGGCGGTGCTGCTGAGCGTGGCGAGCGTCGGGCTGCTGCCCGACGAGCTCGCGGTCTCCCCCGCGCGGCGGCTCGCGCTGCTGCTGCTGATCGCGGCGCAGTCCGCGGCCCTCGTGCTGCGGCGCGTGCGGCTCGCGGCGTGCGTCGCGCTCGTCGTCGCCACGCAGGTGGCGCTGGTCGCGGTGGCGCCCGACCTGTCGGTGCGCTCGTTCGCGCCGTTCGTCGCCGCCGCAACGGTCGGCACGCTGCTCCCGGCGGCGCGGGCCCTGCGCCTGGCCGCCGGGGCCGGCGTCGCCGAGGCCGCGCTCGCGACGGTCGCCGTGCTCGTGCGCGGCGGCACCGCGCTCGACGTCGCGACGCACGTGTCGACGTCGCTGGCGGTGTGGCTCGCGTCGGCGCTGGTCGGCGTGTACGTCGCGACGCGGCGCGCGCACCTCGTGCTGCTGCGCGAGCGCGCCGAGCAGGCCGAGCGGGACCGTGACACGCGCGTGCACGCGGCCGTGGCGGCCGAGCGCGCGCGGCTCGCGCGCGAGCTGCACGACGTCGCGGCGCACCACCTGTCGGGCATGGTCGTGCAGGCCGCGGCCGTCGAGCGGCTCGTCGGCCGCGACCCCGACGCGGCGCGCGAGGGCGCCCGCTGGCTGCGCGACCAGGGCCGCGCGACGCTCGACAACCTGCGGCAGGTGGTCGGGCTGCTGCGCGGCGACGACGCTCCCGACGGCACCGCGCCGCTGCCGGGGCTCGCGGCGCTGCCGGACCTCGTCGCGCAGGCCCGCGACCTGGGTGACGACGTCGAGCTCGTCGTCGCCGGCGACGCGGCGCCGCTCGCACCGCTCGGCGACGTGTCGCTCTACCGGATCGCGCAGCAGGCGGTGACGAACGCGCGCCAGCACGCACCCGGCGCCCGCGTGCGGGTGCGGGTCGAGCACGCGCCGGGCGCCGTCGTGGTGGACGTGACGAACGGACCCGCGAGCCGTGGCGTGCGCGGCACGCGCGGCGACCACGGCGGCGCGGGGCTCGCGGTCATGCGCGAGCGCGCCGCGCTCGTCGGGGGCACGCTCGACGCCGGGCCGACGCCCGACGGCGGCTGGCGCGTGCACGCGCGCGTCCCGGTCGAGGCCGACGCGCACGGGGACGACGCGCGAGAGACCGACGCGCGCGGTGTCGCGTCGGCCGGGGACGACGCCCGCGAGCGCGACACGCACGCTCAGGACGCGCCCGCGCCCCGCGCGCACGAGGACCTGCCGGGCGGCCGACCGGCCGCACCGCACGACGGGACGGAGGTGACGGCGTGATCCGCGTCGTGCTGGTGGACGACCAGGCGGTGGTCCGCGCGGGGTTCCGCGTGCTGCTCGAGGACGCCGGGGACATCGAGGTGGTCGGGCAGGCGGCGAGCGGCCCCGAGGCCGTCGACGTCGTGGCCCGCACGCGCCCCGACGTCGTGTGCATGGACGTGCGCATGCCCGGCGGCGACGGGCTGACCGCGACGCGGCGGATCGTCGCCGACCGCACGGGCGACCTGCCCGCGGTGCTCGTCGTGACGACGTTCGACCTCGACGAGTACGTGTTCGGCGCGCTCGAGGCCGGCGCCGACGGGTTCGTGCTCAAGGACGCCGACCCCGCCGACCTCGCGGACGCGATCCGCCGCCTCGCACGCGGCGACGGCATGCTCGACCAGACCGTCACCCGGCGCGTCATCGCCGAGTTCGCCCGCCGCCGCCCCGCACCCCCTCCGGGCGCCGAGGCGGACCTCCTGACGCCGCGCGAGACGGACATCGTGCGGCTGCTCGCGCAGGGCATGTCGAACGCCGAGATCGCCGACGCGCTGTTCGTCGAGCAGTCGACCGTGAAGTCCCACCTGGGCCGCGCGATGACCAAGCTCGGCACGCGCGACCGCCTGCAGACCGTCGTGTGGGCCTACCGCACGGGCCTGGCCACCCCGACGCGCTGAGCCGCGGACGCGGCACCGGACGCCCGGCTCGCGGCCCTCTCTCCCGCACCTCCCCCTCCCCGCTCTCCCCTCCCCGCCCGCGAGAGTGCAATCGAGCACGGGCCGAGGGGCTGGATCGCACTCTCACGCACCGCAGGCGCGACTAGATCGCACTCTCACGCACCACGGGCGCGACTAGATCGCACTCTCACGCACCACGGGCGCGACTGGATCGCACTCTCACGGCTATCGGGGGGGCGGGGGCGCCACGCGGGGGCGGCGCACGCACGAGAGGGCGATCCGGCACCGGTCGTGGTGCTGGATCGCCCTCTCACGCCAGGGGATGCGCGGCGTCAGGCGCGCGTGATCCCGAAGCGGCGCTCCGCGAGGACCTCGGCGATCTGGACCGCGTTGAGCGCGGCGCCCTTGCGCAGGTTGTCGTTGCTGATGAACAGCGCGAGGCCGCGGCCCTCGGGCGCGCCCTCGTCCTGACGGATGCGGCCGACGAACGACGGGTCCTGGCCGGCCGCGACGAGCGGCGTCGGGACGTCCGCGAGCTGCACGCCCGGGGCCGTCGACAGCAGCTCGGTCGCGCGCTCGACCGTGATCTCGCGCTCGAACTCGGCGTTGACGCTCAGCGAGTGGCCCGTGAAGACCGGCACGCGCACGCACGTGCCCGAGACCAGCAGGTCGGGGACGTCGAGGATCTTGCGCGACTCGTGGCGGAGCTTCTGCTCCTCGTCGGTCTCGTGCAGGCCGTCGTCGACGATCGATCCCGCGAGCGGGATGACGTCGAACGCGATCGGCGCGACGTACTTCTCCGGGGAGGGGAACGCGACGGCGCCGCCGTCGTGCACGAGCGCGAGCGTGTCCTGCTCGACCGCGGCACGCACCTGCGAGTCGAGCTCCTGCGCGCCCGCGAGGCCGGAGCCGGACACGGCCTGGTACGTCGACACGATCAGCCGGCGCAGGCCGGCCTCCTCGTGCAGCACCTTGAGCACGGGCATCGCGGCCATGGTCGTGCAGTTGGGGTTCGCGACGATCCCGATCTCGATCTCGTCGAGCGCGTCGGGGTTCACCTCGGACACGACGAGGGGCACGCGCGGGTCGCGGCGCCACGCCGAGGAGTTGTCGACGACGATCGCACCCGCCGCGGCGAACCGCGGCGCGTGCTCCTTGGACGTGCCGCCACCGGCGGAGAACAGCGCGAGGTCGATGCCGGACAGGTCGGCGGTCGCGACGTCCTCGACGACGACGTCGTCACCGCGCCACGGCAGCGTCGTGCCCGCCGAGCGCGCGGAGGCGAAGTAGCGCACCGACGCGACCGGGAAGTCGCGCTCGTCCAGCAGGCGGCGCATGACCGCGCCGACCTGGCCCGTCGCCCCGACGACGGCGATCCTCAGTCCCTCGGCCACGTCAGCGCCCCGTCCCGCCGTACACGACGGCCTCGGTCTCGGTGTCGTCCAGGTCGAACGCCGTGTGGACGGCGCGCACCGCGTCGTCCAGCTGGTCGGCGCGCGTGACGACGGAGATGCGGATCTCCGACGTCGAGATCATCTCGATGTTGACGTTCGCCTCGGAGAGCGCGGCGAACAGCTTGGCGGACACGCCCGGGTGCGAGCGCATGCCCGCGCCGACGAGCGAGAGCTTGCCGATCGTGTCGTCGTACTGCAGCGACTCGAAGCCGATCGACGGCTGGTCGGCCGTCAGGGCGGCCGTGGCCGTGGCGCCGTCCGTGGCGGGCAGCGTGAACGAGATGTCCGTCAGGCCCGTCGCGGCCGCGGACACGTTCTGCACGATCATGTCGATGTTGACGCCGGCCTCGGCGACGATCTCGAAGAGCCGCGCGGCCTTGCCGGGCACGTCCGGGACGCCGACGACCGTGATCTTGGCCTCGCTGCGGTCGTGCGCGACGCCCGAGATGATCGGCTGCTCCATGCTGGGGTCCTCCTGGTCGGTGACGAGCGTGCCGGTGTGCGTCGAGAACGAGGACCGCACGTGGACGGGCACCTCGTAGCGGCGGGCGTACTCCACGCAGCGCAGACCGAGCACCTTGGCGCCGCTGGCGGCCATCTCGAGCATCGCGTCGTACCCGATGCGGCCGATCTTGCGCGCGGTCGGGACGATGCGGGGGTCGGCGGTGAACACGCCGTCGACGTCGGTGAAGATCTCGCAGACGTCGGCCTTGAGCGACGCCGCGAGCGCGACCGCCGTGGTGTCCGAGCCGCCGCGGCCCAGCGTCGTCACGTCGTTGGTCGACGGGTTGACGCCCTGGAAGCCCGCGACGATCGCGACCTCGCCGCGCGCGATCGTGTCCTTGATGCGGCTGGGCGACACGTCGATGATGCGCGCCTTGCCGTAGACCTCGTCGGTGATGACGCCGGCCTGCTGGCCGGTGAAGGACTTGGCCTCGACGCCGAGCGTGTTGATCGCCATCGCGAGCAGCGACATCGAGATGCGCTCGCCCGCGGTCAGCAGGATGTCCATCTCCCGCACCGGCGGCAGCGGCGTGACCTCCTGCGCGAGGTCGATGAGCTCGTCGGTGGTGTCGCCCATGGCCGAGACGACGACGACGACGTCGTGCCCGGCCTTCTTCGTCTCGACGACCCGCTTCGCGACGCGCTTGATGCTGGCGGCGTCGGCGACGGACGAGCCGCCGAACTTCTGCACGATGAGGGCCACGGGTCTGGACGCTTCCGGGAGACGGGCAGGACCCCGCGAGTGTAGGCCGGGCCCAGGATGCGGACGGGCACGGTTTCGCATGCCGGACGATGGGCGACCGCGCGCCCCCGCAGGCCCGAGCGGACGACTCAGGTGCGCGCGCGCAGGCGCGCACCGAGCAGGTAGAGCTCGCAGCCGAGGCACAGCCCGAACGCCGCGTTGAGGAACGCGGCCACCAGCGCCAGCGCGGCGGCCACCGGCACGGCCGCGGCCACCCCGAGCAGCGCGAGCAGCACCCCGAGGCCCGTGATGACCAGGCCGACGAGCTGCGCGAACCGCGGCGGGCGCGGGTCCTCCAGCTCCGTCGGCGGCACCAGCCGAGGGCGCACGACGTGCGCGAACACCCACGCCTGCCACGTGCCGCCGACGCCGCGCGCGGCGCCGGTCGCGAAGCCCGCGGCGACGACCGCGAGCAGCAGGGTCGCGGGCAGGCCGCCGCCCAGCAGCAGGACGACGACCAGCAGCACGGCGGTGAGGGCGGCCCCCACGCGCGGACCTCGCGGGTCGATCCCACCGGGCGCGGGAGCGGGAGCGGTGGGGACGGACGGCGTGGGACGGGACGAGGTCATCGGTGCTCCTGGTGCGTCGCGGGACGGTGTGCGGCAGGGCCCCGGCGGGGCCGCGGCCGACGTCCGGGCGACGTCAGCGGGCAGCGGCGTCCCGGCGGGGCCGCGGACAGGACGCGAGCGCGGCGAGCACCTGCGCGCGGTCGGTCGCACCGGACATGCGCCCGACGACGGCGCCGTCCGGCCCCAGGACGAGGGTCGTCGGCGTCCGCAGGACGCCGAACCGCTCGACGAGGTCGAGCCGCTGCGCCGCGTCGAGCTCGACGTGGACGACGCCCGGCTCGGTCGCCGCCACGGCGCTGAGCACGCGGTGCGTGCTGCGGCACGCGGCGCACACCTCGCTGGAGAGCTGCACGAACGTCGCGCGCTCCCCCGGCGCGACGCCCAGGTCCTCGGCGCCCAGGCGCGCGTCCCGGGCGTCGTCGGCCGCGGACCCCGACCCACCCGACGCGCGGAACCGACCGTTGCGAGCCCGCCACACCAGGCCGATCACGGACGCGAGCGCCAGGACGGCGAGCACGAGGACGGGACCGCGCACGGCGTCCTCCTCACCCCGCCGACGGCACGGACGCCATCGGACCCGGGCACGATAACCCGACCGAACCGGTCTGCTCAACGCCCGTCCGCGGCACCACCCTCGACGGACCCGCGCCCTGCACCCGTCCGCCTCCGGGTGGACGCCCGCGCCACCCGGGGCGTCCTAGCGTGACGTCATGCCTGGTGAGACGCCTCCCACCCCCGCGCCGTCGGTCGGCATCGAGGTCAGCGGACTGCGCCGCGCGTTCGGTGCCGTCAAGGCCCTCGACGGCGTCGACCTGGTCGCCCGTGCCGGTGCCGTGACCGCGCTGGTCGGGCCCAACGGCTCGGGCAAGACCACCCTCCTGCTGGTCCTCGCCGGCCTGCTCGTCCCGGACGCCGGGCACGTGCGGGTCGCGGGCCACGACCCCGTGACCCAGAGCGCCGCGGCCCGCGCCCGCACGGGGTGGATGCCCGACGCGTTCGGCACGTGGGACTCCCTCACGGCGCGCGAGGTGCTGACGACGTTCGCCGCGGCGTACCGCGTCGACCGGGCCGTCGCCGGCGCGCGCGTCGACGAGCTGCTCGCGACCGTGCACCTCACCGAGTACGCCGACCAGCCCGCCGCCGTGCTCTCGCGCGGGCAGAAGCAGCGCCTCGGCCTGGCGCGCGCGCTCGTGCACGACCCGCAGGTGCTGCTGCTCGACGAGCCCGCCAGCGGCCTCGACCCGCGCTCGCGCGTCGACCTGCGCCTGCTGCTGCGCCGCCTCGCCGACGAGGGCCGCACGGTGCTCGTGTCGTCGCACGTGCTGTCCGAGCTCGACGAGATGGCCGACGACGCCGTGTTCCTGTCGCGCGGCCGCACGGTCGTGGGACGCCCCGGCGGCGACGCCGCGACCGGCCTGCGCACGTGGCACGTGCGCGCGCTGGACCTGGGCGCGCTCACGACGTGGCTCGAGTCGGCGGACGTGCCCTGGCGGCCCGACGAGCGCGCGCTCGGCGCGGCACCCGGCGGCACCGTCACGGGCGGCGTGCTCGTCGACGTCGCGGGCGAGACCGCCGCCGCGGCGCTGCTGCGGGACGCGGTGACCGCGGGCGTGCCCGTCGTGTCGTCGGCGCCCGCCGGCAGCGCGCTCGAGCAGGCGTACCTGGCCCTCGAGGAGGAGCGGCGATGACCGTGCAGACCCCGGCCCCCGCGGCCGCGACCCCGCCCGCCGCCCCGCCCGCCGTGGGCACCTGGACGCTCACGTGGCACGGCGTGCGCACCGTGGCCGCGCTCGAGCTGCGCCAGCGCGTGCGGTCCTCGCGGTGGAAGGTCGCGCTCCTCGTGTGGTTCGCGGTCGTCGCCGCGATCACGCTGCTCGCGGGCGGCGTGCTGCTGTTCGTCGACGAGGGCGCGCCCGACGCGCAGAGCCGCGGCGTCGCGCTCGGCGCGGTCGTCACCGTGCTCGTGCTCGGGCTCGGCCTGCTGGTCACGCCGACGCTCACGTCGACGGCCGTCAACGGCGACCGCGGCGCGGGCACGCTCGCGACGCTGCAGGTCACGCTGCTGTCCCCGGTCGAGATCGCGCTCGGCAAGCTGCTCGCCGCGTGGGCGTCGGCGTGCGCGTTCCTCGTCGTGAGCCTGCCGTTCTACGTGATCGCGCTGCTCATGGGCGGCGTGCCCGTCTGGACGCTGCCGCGCGTGCTGCTGCTGACGGCGCTGCTGCTCGCGGCCGTGTGCGGCATCGGCCTGGGCTGGTCGGCGCGTGCCGCGCGGCCCGCCGGGTCGACCGTGCTGACGTTCGTCACCGTGGCCGCCCTCACGGTGTTCTCGCCCGTGTTCTTCGGGCTCACCTATCCGTTCCTGTCGAGCACGCAGGAGGTCCAGGTCTACGGCGTGCCCGACGAGTACTGGGCGTCGCTCGACGACGAGGACCTCGCGTCGTCCACGCCGCCCGATCCGACGTGCGAGCTGTTCACCGCCCAGCGGACCGTCGCCCACACCGAGGCCACGTGGTGGCTGCTCGCGATCAACCCGTTCGTGATCGTCGCCGACGGTGCGCTGCCCGGCACGTCGGACGGCACCGCCTCGGTGGTCGACGAGGTGCGCGAGACGACGCAGGGCCTGCGCGCCACGCGTCTGGGCGCCCCCGCCGTGCTCGACGAGTGCTGGACCGAGGACCGCGACGGGGCACCCGCCGAGCGCGACGCCGCTGGCCCGATCTGGCCCTACGGCCTGGCCGCGAACCTGCTGCTGGGCGCGCTCGGGTTCGTCACCGCGGTGCGGCGGCTGCGCATCCCGCAGCGCACGCTGCCGCGCGGCACGCGCGTGGCCTGACGCCGTCGGCCCGGCCGGGTGTCCCCGGTCGGGCCGACGCGCCCGTGTCAGGCGCGGGTCAGGGCTGCAGCGCGTCGTACTCCGCCTCGGCCGCGACGTCGTCCGCGACGTCGAGCCGCACGTGGGCCAGGATCGTCTGGATCGCGCGCAGCGTCGACGCCGCGCGCTCGCCCCAGTCGGACAGGTAGCTGAACTGCCACCACCACAGGGCCTCGAGCACGTGGCCGCGCTCGTGGTGCGCGAGCCCCTGCGTGAGGGCGCCGACGATGGCCACGAGGTCGCCCGAGATCGTCGACTCCTCGACCTCCGGGCCGAGCAGCGGGTCGACGACCTCGACGTACTCGTCGATGCCGTCGAGCAGGTTCGCGAGGTTGGTGCGCAGCGGCTCGAGGTCCGCCTCGGGGCCGACGTCGGGCTCGAACCGGGACGTCGGGACGACGTCGGTCGTCGCACCCAGCCGCGCACCGGCCGCGAGCAGGTCGGACAGCGCGAGCAGCAGCAGCGGCAGCGACGCCTCGGGCGCCGAGCCCGCCGCGACCTCCGTCACGGTCGTGAGGAAGCCCCGGGACTCGCCCGCGACGGCCTCGCCGATCTCACGCAGGTCCGCGTCCGCCACGGGTCGCTCGTCGGTCGTCATGGTGTCCCCTCCGTCGTCGTCGACGTCACGCGCTGAGCCGGCGACGGCCCTCGAACGCGCGGCCGAGCGTCACCTCGTCCGCGTACTCCAGGTCGCCGCCCACGGGCAGGCCGGACGCGAGCCGGCTGACCGTGAGACCCATCGGCACGAGCAGCCGCGCCAGGTAGGTCGCGGTGGCCTCGCCCTCGACGTTCGGGTCGGTGGCGAGGATGACCTCGGTGACCGTGCCGTCGGCCAGGCGCGTCATCAGCTGCGCGATACGAAGGTCGTC
The DNA here is from genome assembly GCF_000986825.1 of Cellulomonas sp. FA1. Classification (NCBI taxonomy): domain Bacteria; kingdom Bacillati; phylum Actinomycetota; class Actinomycetes; order Micrococcales; family Cellulomonadaceae; genus Cellulomonas; species Cellulomonas sp. FA1. Next base: position 2,402,781 of record NZ_LBMY01000001.1, read on the forward strand.
CGGGCCGACGCCCGCGATCGGGTTGATGGCGCCGCCGAGCACGTGGTACCTGCCGCGGAACTCCCGCGTGCGCTCGATCGCGACGACGTCCTTGGCCTCCTCGACCACGCAGATCGTGGTGGGCAGCCGGCGCGGGTCGCGGCAGATGCGGCACTGCGGCTCCTGCGCGACGTTGCCGCAGATCTCGCAGAACTGCACGCGCGCCTTCACCTCGGTCAGCGCGTCCGCGAGCCGGCGCACGTCGGCCGGGTCGGCCGCCAGGATGTGGAACGCGATGCGCTGGGCGCTCTTGGGGCCGACCCCGGGCAGCCGCCCGAGCTCGTCGACCAGGTCCTGGATCGCGCCCTCGTACACCCCGCCAGCGTAGTTCCCCCGCCGCGGGACGCCCGCCACCCCTCCCGACCCGCCCGCCGCACTCTTCTGCCCCAGCCGCGCGAACTGGTCACACGAGTGACCGTCTGCCGACCTCCGATCGGAAGACGTGACCAGGTGCCACCGCCGGGGCCACACCCCCACAGGGCCCCACCGGCCGCGCGACCGGGCCGACCGGCCAGGTCGCCGGGTGAGTCCGGCGTCCGAGGCGAGTACCGGATCCGCTCGACGGCGCGAACTGGTCAGAGAAGCGACCAGTTCAAGCGCACCCGCGGGGATCCCTGACCAGTTCACGGCGGGAGGGGCCTCAGGACCCAGCATCCGGGTCAGAGACCACCAGGGGGTGCACCAGCCAGATCCGCGACCACCAGCAGACGCACCAGCCGGCGTCAGGGGCGGTCGGCGGGCAGGTGCAGGCGGACGACCGTGCCGTGGCCGACGCGTGAGCGGAGCGTCGCGCGGCCGCCGTGCCGCTCGGCGATGACGCGCACGAGCGCGAGGCCCAGCCCCGAGCCGGGCGTGCCGCGCGCGTCGCGGCCGCGCGCGAGCTCGTCGAACACGACGCCCACCTCGTCGTCCGGCACGCCCGGGCCGGAGTCCGCGACCTCGACGACGACGGTCCCGCCCTCGTCCGACCCGCGGACCTCCACCGGCGTGCCCGGCGGCGAGAACTTCACGGCGTTGCCCAGCAGGTTGTAGACCGCCAGGTACAGCAGGTCGACGTCGCCGCGGACGTGCGGCAGCGGCCACGGCACGGTCGGCAGCGACACCGTCACCGCGGGGCGTGGGCGGCCCGCCGCCTGCGCCTGCGCGAGCACGTCGTCCACCGCGTCGCGCACGACCTGCGCGACGTCGACGTCCTCCTGCTCGATCGGCTGCGTCTCGAGCTCGGCGAGCTTGCGGAGGTCAGCGACCAGGTGCGCGAGGCGGCCCGCCTGCGCGTCGAGCGTCGCGTGCGCGCGCGCCGCGCCGTCGTCCGACGCGGCCGCCGGGCCCAGGCCGGCGACGGCGGCACGGATGGCCGTCACCGGGTTCTTCAGCTCGTGGTCGAGCCGCTGCAGGAACCGCCGATGCCGCGCGCGCTCGTCCGCGCGAGCCGCGGCCTCGGCGTCCGCGACCGTCGCGGCGCGCACGCGCACCCGCCGACCCCGCGCGGCCCCACGGCCACGACCGCACCCGCGACGACCACCCCGCCGACGGCGAGCGCGAGCGGCAGCCGCGTCGTCACGACCAGCACCCACGCGCGGCCGCTCAGCGCGAGCGCACCGCCTGCCACCAGGCCCAGCAGCGCGACCGCACCGGCCGCGACGATCCACGGCCGCAGGCCGCGCGGCACGCTCACGCGCGCACCCCGCGCGTCACCGAGCCGCAGAACCGGTACCCCGCCTGCGGGACGGTCTCGACGAACCGCGGCGCACCCGCGTCGTCCCCGAGCACGCGCCGGATCTCCGCGACCCGGTGGTCGACCGCACGCGTCGTCACCATCGACTCGAACCCCCACAGCGCCGACAGCAGCCGCTCGCGCGTGAGCAGCTCGCCCGGGTGCGTCACGAGGTAGTCGAGCAGCAGCGACGCCTTGGGCGTCAGCGCGACGGGAGCGCCCGCGAGCGTCACGCGCCGTGCCGCGCGGTCGACGCGCAGGTCCCCGCTGACCAGCACCTCGGCCGTCGCGAGCGGTGGCTGCCCGGGCACCGCGCGGCGCAGCACGGCCCGCACGCGCGCGAGCAGCTCCTGCGGGTCGAACGGCTTGTTGAGGTAGTCGTCGGCGCCCTCCTCGAGGGCGGCCGAGCGCTCGTAGGACTCCCCCACCTGCGTCAGCAGCACGACGGGCGTCCAGTCGCCGCCCGCGCGCAGCCGCCGCACCAGGCTGCGGCCGTCGAGCCGCGGCATGAGGACGTCGCACACCAGGATGTCCGCGGGCGTGGCCGCGTGGACGTCGAGCGCCTGCTGCCCGTCGCCCGCCGTGCTGACGCGCAGCCCCGACCGCTCGAGGAACGGCGCGAGGCCGTCGAGGATGGCGCGCTCGTCGTCGACGAGCAGCACGTGGGGCGCGTCGTCCACTAGCGGGTCCCCCACCACAGGCTGCCGCCGACGAGCAGCACCATCGCCGCGTACACGAGGCACATGCCGTACCCGAGCACGAGGCCGATGACGGCCATCCAGCCACCGCCGTCACCGGTGCGCCGGATCTGCGCGAGCCCCATGTGGCCGAGCACCACGGGGATGAGCGCGAAGCCCAGCAGGCCCGTGACGAACGCCGCGATGGCGAAGGGGTTGGTGCGGCGCGCGACGTACGGCTGACCGTAGGGGCCCGCACCGGAGGGGGAACCGCCGTAGGGCGCGGCGGCGGGCGGGGTGCCGTAGGGCGGCGGCGTGCCGGGGCCGGGCGGGGTGCCGTACGGCGGCGGGGTCGGGGTACTCATCGGGGTCCTCCTGTCGGGGCGGGTGCGTGGGGTGGTCGTCCGGGACGACGGGTGCGGGGCCGTCAGCCGTCGACGTCGAGGCGGACGACGCCCACGGGGCCGTAGCCGACGTCGGCGCCGGACGCCTCGACGCGGGGTGTGCCGTCCTCCCACGCGACGCGGACGCCCGCGCCGTCGACCGTGACGGTGCCGACGTCCGCGACGACGGCCCACACGCCCGCGGCCTCGACGACGAGGTGCTCGACGCGGCCCGCGACGACGCGCGTGTCGGCGCTCTGCACCGACAGCGTCGCGCAGTCGTCCGTGACCTCGACGGTCGCACCGACCTCGACGACGGTGAGGTCGCCGCCGCCGCACGTCGCGGTCTGCGTGACGGACTCCTGGAGCCCGGCACGCTCGAGCAGCGGCGGCAGACCCGAGCCGCGCGGGGCGCCGGCCGTGGCCGCCGGGGTGCCGCCGAGGCCCGGGCGGTCGCCCGACCGCGTGGGTGCCGGGACCGGCTGCACCCCGCCGTCGTCCGCACCGGTCTCGGCGTGGACCGCGAGCTCGTCCGTCAGCGCCGGCGTCGCGTCGGCGTCGACGACCCGGACCGAGCACGCGCCGGCCAGCACGGCGACCGCCGCCGCGACCACGACCGGGGCGACGACGGCGCGGGCGCCGACCACCGCACGCGGACGCCGCGTCACGACGGCACCACGATCTCGACGCGCCGGTTGAGCTGGCGACCCGCCGGGTTGTCCTGGCCGTCGAGCTCGTTGGGCGCGACGGGGCGGGACTCGCCGAACCCGACGGCCTCGAGGTCGCCGCCCATGCCGCGCTGCGCGAGCGCCGCGACCACGGCCGTGGCGCGCTTCTCCGACAGCGTCTGGTTGTACGCGTCGTCGGAGACCGAGTCGGTGTGGCCCTCGACCCGCGCCGCCGGGACGTCGGCGAGCACGGCCGCGACCGCGTCGAGCGTGGCCGCCGCGTCGGGGCGCACCTGCGCGCTGTCGAAGTCGAACAGCACCGACGAGTCCAGGACGAGGCGCGTGCCGCACGACGGCACCGGCGCGATGACGCCCATCGACGGGAAGCTCCCCAGCGGGGGCACCGGCGGCAGCGGCTCCACCTCGACCGGCGTGCCGTTCACCAGGCCCGTGCCGTCGCCGTAGTTGTTGATCGTCAGGTCCGCCGACGCGTACAGGCCCGAGCCGTCGCCGTAGTTCGTGATCGACACGTCGCCGTCCGACGCCGTGCCCGACCCGTCGCCGTAGTTGGTGATGGAGCGGTCGCCGCGGGACCACGTGCCCGACCCGTCGCCGTACAGCGTCACCGCCGTCGTGCCGTCGGCGTAGCTGCCGGACCCGTCGCCGTAGCTCACGACCGAGGTCGCGCCGTCGCTGTACGTGCCCGAGCCGTCGCCGTACACCGTGACCGCGACGCCGTTGAGGGAGTACGAGCCCGAGCCGTCGCCGTAGTTGACGACCGACCCGTCGGGGCCGGTGAACGTGCCCGACCCGTCGCCGTACGCGAGCAGCTCGCCCACGTCCGTGCCCTCGGCCTCGCAGCGCTGCGTCTCGACGCGCACGCCCGGCAGGTCGCCGACCGCGTCGTCGACCTGGATCGCGAAGCCCGCGAGCGACGCGTCGAGCATGCTGAGGTCCGGCAGCAGGAACATCGGCACGGGCGGGATCTCGCCGGGCCCGTAGCCGTGCACGGTCGGGACCGCGGGGCCCGTGGGCGTCGGCGACGGCGTCGTGCGCTCGGGACGCGTCGGGGCGGGGCTGGCCGGGGCGGCGTCCTCGACGGACGCGCCGCAGGCGGTGAGCAGCGTGCCGGTGAGCAGGACGGCGAGGGCGGTGGCGGTGCGGCGGACGGGCCGGGCCGTGACGTCGGACATGGCACACAACGTAGGGCGAAGCGCCCATGCGACGATCGTCGGGACGTCGCAGGGGTGTCGCAGTCCTGCGACAGGGCGTCGCAGGTTCACCCAGGCGGACGAGCACGCACTCACCGGAGTCACGGCGGCGAGGGCGCCGCGGGCCGTCGCCGCCGCGCGGGCGCCGACGGGTGCCGCGTCAGATGTCGGTCTGCTCGTCGATCACGCGGCCGCCGAGCACCTGCGCCACGAGCTGGACGCCCACGAGGTTCGACTGGCCGATGGTCGGGTCGTCGGGCGACGGCTCGTCGGGCTCCTGCACGCGGCTGCGGGACTGCGCGGCGGCCGCGCGCGCGGCGGCGACGCCCCGCTCGCGCGCGGTCGCGCCGGGGCCGAGGGGCGGCGGCGCCGCGGGCGCCTGCCCGGCGACCGGTGCGGACGCCTGACCCGCGGCCGGCGCGGACGCGCGCTGGGCGGGACGGCCCGTGGGCGCGGGTGCCGCCGCACCCCGGGCGGGCTGCGACGCGGGCTGCGACGTCGGGGCCGCGGCGCGCGGCGCGCTCGCACGCGGGGGGCCGTCGCGCCACGGGTCGTCGGGCTCGTCACCCGGCGGGATGTCGTCGTCGTGCGGGTGCGCCACGACGGGCGGCGCCCCCGGGGCGGGTGCCGCCGGGGTCGCGGCCCCCGCCGGACGCCCGTCGGACGTCTGCGGGGTCGCGGAACCCGGGGCCGTCGCGGTCTCGGCCGCCGGGGCGCCGGCGGCCTCGGCGGCCGGGTCCGGCTCCCACGGCGGGGTCGGCCGGGTGGCGCCGGCGGCGGGGCGGGCCTCGTCGGTGGGGCGGGCCTCGTCGGTGGGGACGGGCGCGGCGGCGGGACCCGACGCGGCGGCGGGGCGGTCGCCCGGTCCGTCGTCGGCGCGACCGGCAGGGCGGTCCGGCTCCCCCGTAGCTCGGTGGGCGTGGGCGGCGGCGGCTCCGACGGGCGCCGGGCGGGCGTCGTCGTGGCCGGTGGCCGGTGCGGCGCCACGCGCTGCGTCAGCGGCGGGGGCGCGTCCGACCCGGCGGGGGCCGGGGCGGCAGGCGCGGGGTCGCCCCAGGACGCCGCGGCACGCTCGGGCGAGATCACGTCGGGGACCTGCGGCGTCGGCGCCGCGGGTCCCGCCGGACCGGCCTGCCCGCGGCCGCCGCCCGGCTCGTCGAGCACCGCCTCGACGCGCGCGGTGACGCCGAGCGTCTCGGCGAGCGCACGCGCGACGACGTCGGCGTGGTTGCTGTTGCGGAACGTCGTCACGAGGCCGGGCTGCGCGAAGCCGAGGCGCAACGTGGTCGCGTCCAGCTCGAGGATCTGCGCGTGCTGGTTCACCAGCGCCCACGACGGCAGCCGCAGGCGGCGCAGCGTGGTCAGCACGTCGGGCCAGCGCCGGCGCAGCATCTCGGTGTCGGCGGCCGCAGCGGCGACCCCGGGCACGGCGGCCGCGGTGGCAGCGGGCGCGGTGGCGGGCGCGGCCGGCTCCGGAGCGGCGACGGGCGCGGGGGCCGGTCGTGCGGGCGGAGTCGCGGCGTCGGTCGAGGCGGTGCCCGTCGAGGCAGCGTCGGTCGAGGCAGCGCCGGTCGAGGCGGCGTCCCACGACGCGGCCGCGTCGCGCACCCGCTCGTCGCGGGCGGCCGTCTGCTGCGCGTCGTGCTGCGCGGCGTCCTGGTGCGGCGTCGTCCCGCCGGGCGCACCCGTGGTCGACGCGGTCGGCTCCGCACCCGCGTCCCGCGGACCCGCGGGGGGCTCGGTGGCGTCCGGTCGCCGGCTCGCCGCAGCGGCGTCGGCGGCCGGGTGCTGCGCCGGTCCGCGACCGCCGGGCGCGGGGTCGGCCGCGGGCACGCGGTCTGCCGCGGTCAGCGGGTCGGCGCCCGGCGCGGGGTCGGCAGCGGTGCGCGGGTCGGCGGGGCCGTCGGGGGTCGGGGCGGGCGGTGCCGCGGCCGGACCACTCGCCGACGCGGCACCCGGACGCACCGGCGCCTCGGCAGGTGCGGGCGCAGAGCTGGCGGGCGCAAGACCGGCGACGGGGCCGGCAGGGGCATGGCCGGCGGGGGCGGGGGCCGCCACCGACGGGTGCGGCTGCACGGGGACGGCGGTCGCGGGAGCGGAGACCGACGCGGACGACCCCGCACCGGTCGGGACCGCCGGCAGCCCGCGCTCGAGCCGGTCGACGCGCGCACCGAGGCCCGTGGTGGAGTCGTCGGCGCTCGGCAGCAGCAGGCGGGCCATGAGCAGCTCGAGGTGCAGGCGCGGCGACGTCGCGCCGACCATCTCGGTGAGGGCGGCGTTGGCGAGGTCGGCCGAGCGGGACAGCTCGGACGGCCCGAGGTGCGTGGCCTGGCGACGCATGCGGTCGAGCTGGTCGGCGGGCACGTCGCGCAGCACGGCGGCGGCCGCCTCGCCCGAGGCGGCGATGACGATGAGGTCGCGCAGCCGCTCGAGCAGGTCCTCGACGAACCGGCGCGGCTCGTGGCCCGTCGCGACGACGCGCTCGACGACGCGGAAGGCCGAGGCGCCGTCGCGTGCGGCGATCGCGTCGACGAGGTCGTCGAGCAGCGACGTGTGCGTGTAGCCGAGCAGCGCGACCGCGCCCTCGTACTCCAGGCCGTCCGGGCCGGCGCCGGCCACGAGCTGGTCGAGCACCGAGAGCGTGTCACGCACCGAGCCGGCGCCCGCGCGCACGACGAGCGACAGCACGCCCGCGCCGACGGGCACGCCCTCGGTGGTGCAGAGCTGCTCGAGGTACGGCACGAGCACGTCGGGCGGCACGAGCCGGAACGGGTAGTGGTGCGTGCGCGACCGGATGGTGCCGATGACCTTGTCGGGCTCGGTCGTCGCGAAGATGAACTTCACGTGCGGCGGCGGCTCCTCGACGATCTTGAGGAGCGCGTTGAAGCCCTGCGGCGAGACCATGTGCGCCTCGTCGAGGATGAAGACCTTGTACCGGTCGCGGGCGGGCGCGAACGTGGCGCGCTCGCGCAGCTCACGCGCGTCGTCGACGCCGCCGTGGCTGGCCGCGTCGATCTCGACGACGTCGAGCGACCCCGGGCCGCCGCGCGCGAGCTCGACGCACGACGGGCAGACGCCGCACGGGGTGTCGGTGGGCCCTTCGGCGCAGTTGAGGCAGCGCGCGAGGATCCGGGCGCTCGTCGTCTTGCCGCACCCGCGGGGGCCGGAGAAGAGGTACGCGTGGTTGGTCTGCCCGGAGCGCAGCGCCTGCCGCAGGGGGGCGGTCACGTGGTCCTGGCCGATCACCTCGGCGAAGGACTCGGGCCGGTACCGGCGGTACAGCGCAGTCGTCACCCGACGAGCCTACGTGCCGCCGCAGACACGTGGTCCTCGTCGTCCACCGCACCTCCTCACGCCGGTCGGCCCGTGGCCACCTCCCGGACCGCCGGCCGGCCCGACGCGGACCCGCACCGCTCCTGGGACCCGAGACCGGCGCGCCCCGCGGTCGACGAGGCGACTCGTCCAGCCCGCCCGATGCCGCCGAGCAGCACCGACGAACGCGGGGTTCCGCCGCTCACGGGCCCCGTAGACCGGCAGAACCCCGCGGTCGGCGGCGGGGCGGTGGGGCCGGGTGGCGGCAGGGCGGAGGTCCGGGGCGCTGCGGACCGGAGGCGCGTAGCGTGCGGGCGCGTGGGGCGGTGGCTGCCGGACGCGCTGTCGGCCGCGCGGGGCGTGCTCGCGCTCGCGCTGCCGCTCACCGTCGACCGGCCGGCGCTGCTCGTGACGCTGTACGTGACCGCGGGGCTCACCGACGCGCTCGACGGGCCGCTCGCGCGGCGCCTGGGCACGGCGGGGCCGCGCGGCGCACGGATCGACTCGGCCGCCGACGTGCTGCTGTTCGCCGCGGCGACGTGGCTGGTCGCGCGGCTGCTGGGCGACGCGGCCGTGCCGCTGCTGGCCGCCGCCGCGGGCGTGGCCGTGATCAAGGTCGCGGCCGTCGCGGTCGGGGTGCGGCGGTTCCGGCGGGTCGTCCCGCGGCACACGGCCGCGAACCGGGTCGCCGGGCTCGCGGTGTTCACGGCGCCGCTGCTCGCGCTCGCCGGGTGGACCGGTGCGCTGTGGTGCGTCGCCGCGGTCGCGGGGGCGGCGGCCGTCGACGAGCTCGTGGTGCAGTCGCGCGCCGCGACGCCCGACCCGGACCGCCGCACCTGACACGGGCCGAGCCGCCACGACGCACGCCGGGCCCGCCCCGGCGGAGGGGCGGGCCCGGCGGTCCGGCGCGGTGCGTGCGGCTCAGTCGGCGCGGACGACCGTCTCGGCGAGCGTGCGGCGCAGCAGCGGGCGCGACGCCTCGGTGGCCAGCAGCACGAGCGTGATGCCGACGGCCAGGCTGCCGACGAGCAGCAGCAGCCCCGACGGCGCGGACAGGATGATCTGCCCGAACAGCGGGAAGAACATGACGAACGACGCGAGCGCCGAACCCACCGACGTGAACAGCAGCGGTGCGAGCACCTCGCGCCGGCGCACCTGGTGGAACAGGTCGTCCGGCACGCCCGCGAGCCGCGCGAGCGACAGCTCGCGGCGCCGGTCGAGCACGGCGGCGGCCTGCGCGATCCCGGCCGACACGGCCGACAGCAGGAACGTGATGGCGAGCGTGAGGATCGCCCCGGTGCGGATGTCGGACATCTGCATGACCGCGTCCGGGTCGCTGTCCCCCGCGAGCGACACGAGCGCCGGCACGGCCGTGAGGCACCCGGCGACGAACGACGCGAGACCCAGCCCGCCGACGATCCGCCACATGGCCTTCGGGTCGTCGAGCAGGCGACGCGCGGCCAGCAGCTGCGCGGGCGTGCGGGCGCGGCGCATCCGCACGCGTCCCATGACGCCGAGCACCCACGGCCCGATCGCGTTCATCGCGAGGAACGCGACCGCGAGCATGCCCAGCAGCATCGTCACGAGGATCGCGGCGAACATCTGCCCGTTCATCGACACGAACATGAACGCGGCGACCGCGGCGAGCGCGACGACGACGCGGACGGCGGTGAGCCCCGGCTTCGTCTCGCGCCGCGCGACGCCCAGCGGCGAGACGACGACGCGGCGCAGCGTGACCGCGCCGCTGACGGCGGCGAGCACGGGGACGACGAGCCACGCGAGCAGCACGACCGGCACACCCACCCACAGGTCGCCGACCGTGAAGGGACGCCCCTGGAACGGGATCTGCGTCCACACGCCCAGCAGCAGGCCGTACAGGCCCGTGCCGAGCACGGCGCCGACGAACCCCTGCAGCGCGGTCTCCAGGAGGGTCAGCCCGACGACCTCGCCGGGCGTCGCGCCGATGAGCCGCAGCGCCGCGAGGCGCGCGTCCCGGCGCGCGACGCCGAGGCGGGCCGCGGCGCCGCCGAGCGTCAGCAGCGGGACGACCAGCAGGATCGTCGCGGTGACGGCGAGCGTCACGTAGAAGCCGCCCATGTCGCGGTCGAACTGCGTGACGGGGTTCTCGGCGCGGTCGACGAAGCCGAGCAGCGCCGCGACGACCGACAGCGTGAGCGCGGTCGTGACGGTGAACGCCGTGACGGCCAGGACGGTGGTGGTGCGCGAGTCGCGGCCGCCGGCGCGCTGCAGCCGGGGCGCGAGCGCCAGGACGGGGCTGATGCTCACCGCGCACCGCCGAAGACGTCGGAGACGCGCGCGGAGCCCAGGTCGTCGGGCAGCGCGCGGCCGGGCTTCTCGCCCGGGCGCGGGCCGACGCCCTCGCCCGTCGTCGAACCGGGCGGCACCACCAGGCCGTCGCGCATGTCGATGCGGCGGTCGCACCAGGCCGCGACGTCCGCGTCGTGCGTGACGACGACGAGCGACGAGCCGACGGCCCGCGTGGAGTCCACGAGGACCTTCATGACGTCGTGACCGGTCTGCTGGTCGAGCGCACCCGTGGGCTCGTCGGCGAAGACGACCTCGGGCCGCGTGATGAGCGCGCGCGCGACCGCGACGCGCTGCGCCTGCCCGCCGGAGAGCTCGCCTGGCCGGCGCCCCTCCGCGCCGGCCAGGCCGAGCGCCGCGAGCCACTGGCCCGCGGCGGCCTGCGCGTCGGACCGGGACGCCCCGGTGAGCATCGCCGGCAGCGCCACGTTCTCGAGCGCCGACAGCTCCGACAGCAGCTGGCCGAACTGGAAGACGAACCCGTAGCGCGTGCGCCGCAGCAGCGAGCGCTTCTTCTCCGACAGCGCCTGCACGGGCTCGCCGCGCAGCGTCACGGTGCCGCCGGACGGCACGATGATGCCCGCGAGCACGTGCAGCAGCGTCGACTTGCCGGACCCCGAGGGGCCCATGACGGCGAGCGACTCGCCGTCGGCGAGGTCGACGTCGACACCCGCGAGCGCGGTGGTCGTGCCGAAGCGGTGCACGAGCCCGCGCCCGGCGAGGCGGGGGGCCGCGCCGGTCCACGCGGACGTCACGGGCCGGGCCGCGTCGGGAGCCGTCCCGGTGGCGGGCGGCACGAGGTTTCCGGGGGCGGGGATGGTCGGGTCGGTCATGGCACCCATCGTCCGGCGGGGGCGCGTGCCGCCGCGTCCGGCGTGGGTGTCGTCCGTGCGGGGGTGCCGTCCGCCCGCGGGGGGACGGCCTGCCGGGCGCGGCCCGCCCCCGGTCGCACGTCGCCGTGCGGGGTGTCGGGGAGGTCCCGGAGGGGGCGCTGCGCTCGTCGCCGTGCCCGCGACGGCGCCCGCTGCCGCGCTCGTGGCCGTGGCCGTGCGCGGGCATGCAAGGACCCCCCGCACACCCGCCAGAGCTCACCTGCCCTTGCTGCCTTCCGGCCCTGGGGGGGTTCAGCGAGATGACGCCGCACGAGGGGTCTGCGCACCACCTTAACGCAGGCGACGCCGCCACCGGGACCCGGTGGCGGCGTCGCGCGTGGTCACGGCGTGACGGGGGGCAGTCGCTGCGTGGGCGGCCCGCCGTCGCCGTCCTCGGGGACGATGCGCTCGGTCGCCGGGCCGCCGCCCGCCGGGCCGGTGCGGCGCGGCGCGCCCGCGCCGCCGGAGGTCACGCTGCGGCGCGGCGGCCGCGAGGGCGCCGGGGTCGCGTCCGGCGCCGCGGGGCGCACGGGGCGTGACGACGCCGAGCGGGCGGGTCGCGCGGGCTCGGCGGGGCGCGTGGGCGGCACGGGCGGCGCGGCGGGCTCGACGACCTCGGGCTCGACGACCTCGGCGTCGACGACCTCCTCGACCACGACCTCCTCGACCGCGGGGGCGGGCGCGTCGTCGCCGCCCCACGCGGGCCAGTCCGCGAGCTCGGCGTCGCCGGCAGCGGGCGGCGCGGCGGCGTCGCGCGCCGGTGTCGGGGCGGAGACGGGGGCGGGGTCGTCCGCGTCGTCGGCGGGCGGGTCGGCGGGCGCGGGGGCGGCGGGGGCCGGCATGACGCGCGAGGCGCCCCACAGCGCGAGCGCCAGCACGAGCGTGTAGGTGCCGCCGAGCACGAGCAGGACGGCCACCCCGACGCGGTCGGGCAGGTCGGACGCGAGCGCGAGCGCGACCGCCGCGACGACGACGGCGCCGCCCCACGCGCCCGCGAGCAGCGCGACCCGGTGCACGACGCCGCGGTGACCGCGCCGCAGCGCGATCGCCGCACCCAGCCCGCCGAGCACCGAGGTGACGAGCGCGGCACCCGCCACGAGCAGCCAGGCGGCCTCGCCGCGGGCGGCCAGCACGAGCAGCGCGACCAGCACCGTCGTGACCGCCGGGAGCGTGAGGACGCCCAGGGCGACGCCGAGCAGCGGGCCGCGCCACGCGTCGCCGGGCCAGCGGTCGGCGAGGCGGTCGTGGGTGACGCCGGGTGCGTACGGGGGGCTGTCGTCGGGGGTGCGCGGTCGCTCCTGGGTCATGGCGGCCACGCTAACCGGGTCGGACGATCCGGACATCCGCCCGGCGGGGGTCCCGCGGCGACCTCCACGCACCCCACACACCACGTCGCGGCCGGCGCCGCACAGGCCGTGCCCGGTCCGCACGCGTCGGCCACCACCGGGGCCATGATGGGCGTCATGCCCGAGCAGACCAGCAACGCCGCCACGCCCACGTCGTCCACCTCCCGCGCCGCCGCGCCGGGCCGGCTGCCGATCGGCACGGCCCGCGGGTCGGTCGCGGTCGTCGGCGGGTACGTCGTGCCGGTCGCGTCGGAGCCGATCGCGGACGCGACCGTGCTGGTCGAGGACGGCGTCGTGACGGCCGTCGGCACGGACGTCGTGGTGCCGGACGGCGTGCGCGTGGTCGACGCGCGCGGTCGCTGGGTGCTGCCGGGGTTCGTCGAGGCGCACGCGCACATGGGCGTCTGGGAGGAGGCCCAGGGCTGGGCCGGCGAGGACGCGAACGAGATGACGTCGCCCGACGGGTCGGCGCTGCGCGCGATCGACGCGGTCAACGTCGAGGACGAGGGCTTCCGCGACGCGCTCGTGGGCGGTGTGACGTCGGCCGTGGTCAAGCCCGGCTCGGGCAACCCGATCGGCGGGCGGACGGTCGCGATCAAGACGTGGGGCGGGCGCACGGTCGACGAGCAGGTGATCCGGCACGACGTGTCGGTGAAGTCCGCGCTGGGCGAGAACCCCAAGCGCGTGTACGGCGAGCGCAAGCAGCTCCCGTCGACCCGCCTCGGTGTCGCCGCGGTGATCCGGCGCGCGTTCGTCGAGGCGCAGACCTACGCGGCCCGGCGCGACGCGGCAGCGGCGACGGGCGAGCCGTTCGAGCGTGACCTCGGCAAGGAGACGCTCGCGGCGGTGCTCGCGGGCGAGCTCGCGTGGGACCAGCACACGCACCGCGCCGACGACATCGCGACCGCGCTGCGGCTGGCCGACGAGTTCGGGTACCGGCTCGTGGTCAACCACGGCACCGACGCGGCGTCGATCGCGGACGTCCTGGCGGAGCGCGACGTGCCGGTGATCTTCGGCCCGATGTTCACGGCGCGGTCCAAGGTCGAGCTGCGCGACCGCGCGATCGAGAACTCGGCGTGCTGGCGCGGGCGGGTGTGCGGGTCGCGATCACGACCGACCACCCCGTGGTGCCCATCAACTTCCTGGTGCACCAGGCGTCGCTCGCCGTGAAGGAGGGCCTGGACCGCGACACCGCGCTGCGCGCGCTCACCGTGAACCCCGCGTCGTTCCTGGGGCTCGACGACCGCGTCGGCGCGCTGACACCCGGGCTCGACGGCGACGTGGTCGTGTGGTCGGGCGACCCGCTCGACGTGACGTCGCGCGCCGAGCAGGTGTTCGTCACGGGCACCGAGGTCTACACGTGGGACCCCGACGCGCGCGGCGGGCTCGGGGCCGGGAGGGTCCGCGAGCGCGGCGAGCGGTTCACGGTCTGACGGGCGCTCAGCGCAGCAGCACCGGCGCGACCGCGTAGCCGCCGACGGGCGGCTGCTCGCGCTCGCGCGCCCGGTCGGGGTCGGGCTCGACCGCCGTCGTCGCCGCGAGCAGCGCGCGGGTCAGCGCCCGCAGCTCGAGCGTCGCGAGCGGCCGCCCCGGGCACACGTGCGCACCGATCCCCCAGACCAGGTTGTCGCGCGCGTGCCCGGCGGGGTCGAACGCGTCGGGGTCCCCGAAGACCGCCTCGTCACGGTTGGCGGCCGTCCAGTGGAGCACCACGCGGTCGCCCGCGGCGATGCGCTGACCGTCGAGCTCCACGTCGCGGGTCGCAACGCGACGGTTGGAGACGAACGGGTCGTCGATGCGCAGGATCTCGTCGAGCACCGCGTCGAGCTCGCGGTCGCTCACGCCTCCGCGCAGGTGCGTCTGCAGGTCGGGGTGGTCGGCGAGGTACGTGACGACGACGCCCGCGCACAGCGCCATCGACCCGAGGTCGCCGCCGGTCCAGTTGCGCAGCACCGACACGATCTCGTCGTCGGTGAGCGGGCGGCCGTCGACGTGCGCGTGCACCAGCTCGGTGGTCACGTCGTCGGGCGCCGCCTTGCCCGCGGCGCGGCGCGGGTCGGTGAGCGTGCGGATGATCGCGTCGAACCGGCGCGCGACGTCGGCGGTGCGGGTGTGGTCGCCCGAGCGGGTCGCGGCGTGGTTGTCGGCCATCCACGCGAGCAGCGCGTCCTCGAGGTCCGCGGGCCAGCCGAGCCACGCGCTCTGCGCGCGCACCGCGAACCGCGCACCCAGCTCGACGGCGTCGACGGCGCCGGGCACGTCGAGGGTCGCGACGAGCGCCGCGGCGACCTCCTCGACCGCGGGCGCGACCGCCGCGACCCGCTCGGGCGTGAAGAACCTGTCCACCAGCGCGCGGAACCGCGCGTGCTCGGCACCGTCCAACCCGTTGGGGACCTGCAGGTGCCGCGACACCGCGTTGGAGAACGTGGCCGGGTCGAGGGCCGCCGCCGTGACCGCGGCGTGCGACGTGAGCGTCCACGTGCCGTCCGACCCGTGCGCCACCGGGCACCGGCCGCGCAGCTCGTCACCCGTGGTGCGGGCGTCCGCAGCGGAGGCGGCCGCCGCGGGGGCGTCGGTGACGCGGGCATCGGCGGCGTGGGTCGCGGCGGTCTCGGGAGCGGGCCGGTGCTCGGTCATGCCAGCCATCCTGACCCCACCCGTGGGCCGTGACATTTCCACGTGCAGGACGTCACGGGCCCGTGCGGCCGTGACGTCCACGCACGGTGCCCGCGCCACGACGACAGCGCGGCGATGTCAGCACCGCGACCTCAGCACCGCGACGTCAGTCCGCGAGGACGTGCCGCAGGTAGCGCTCGGGGGCGTCGAGGAACCCGCGCCACGACGTCACGAGGTCGAGCTCGTCCCACGCGCACTCGCGCAGGCCCCACTCACCGACCTCGTAGATCGTCGCGCCGGGCAGCGCCGCGAGCAGCGGCGAGTGCGTCGACAGGATCACCTGGGAGTCGTTGCGGACCAGGTCGTGCAGGTGCTGCAGCAGCGCGAGGCTGCCGGTGAACGACAGCGCGGACTCGGGCTCGTCGAGCACGTACAGGCCCGGGTGCATCATCCGGGAGCCGATGAGCTCGAGGAACGACTCGCCGTGCGACAACGCGTGGAACTCGGGGTCGCGGGCGCTGGGGTGCTCGTCGAGGTACGTGTAGAAGCCGTGCATCGTCTCGGCGCGCAGGAAGAACCCGCGCCGCGGCGCGCCCGCCCCGCGGACCAGCTGGATGTCGTGCGCGAACCCCGACTCGGTGGGCCGCGTGCGGTGCATCGACCCCGTCGACCCGCCCTCACCGGCCATGCCGAACGTCGTCGCGATCCCCTCGACCAGCGTCGACTTGCCCGCGCCGTTCTCGCCGACCAGCACCGTCGCCGGGCCCAGGTCCCACCCGTGCTCCAGCACCTGCCGCACCGCCGGCACGCTCAGGTGCCAGTCCCCGCCTCGCTCGCCGTCGAGCTGGGGGTCCCCCGCCTGGACGCGACGCACCGGCAGCGTGCTCCACGGACCCGTGCGCGCGACCATGCGCCCACCCCACCACGACCCGCCCACACGGCGCGCGTCCCTGTCCCCGGTGCGCCGGGACGCGTCCGACGGCACCGTCGTCCTCGGCTAGACTCCTACCCGCAGCGCGCCCGCCCGGCGGGAGCGCCGCAGCCTGGAGGATTCGCCTAGTGGCCTATGGCGCACGCTTGGAAAGCGTGTTGGGTTCACGCCCTCGGGGGTTCGAATCCCCCATCCTCCGCCAGAAGAGGGGCCCGTGACCTGCGGCGACGCGGGTGGCGGGCCCTTCGTCGTGAGCGGGCGGCGGGGCGGCGGCAGCAGTTCTAGTAGCAGTTCGTGCCGCGAACGACGCGACCGTCAGGGCAAGTCCACGGCCCCGAGGGCGAGCCACGCTTGCCACTCGGGCCGGCGCACGACCTCTGCGACGCGTCCCTCCCGCAGCGCGCGGATCGCTGCGACCGAAAGTTCGGCGGCTGCTGCGTCGCCCATCCGCATGGCGATGCCCCTAAGCCAGCGGAGCCGCGGGACCCGGTCCAACCGGTTCCCAAGGAGCGCCTCGACCCCGGTAGCGGCGATCGCGCATCTTAAGGCGTCTCCGGAGAGCATCGCTGCACCGCCGACGTCACATCGCGCCAGGCCGACGATCGTTCGCCATGTCGACTCGGCCTCGTCAATCGCAAGGAACTCCGCAATGACACGGCGGTCGATTTGGAGCGTGCGCTCCTGACCGTCGACGCGGTTCACAATCACGAACCGCTGAACAGAATCGGGAGCATGGGGATCCAGGCC
This sequence comes from Cellulomonas sp. FA1, assembly GCF_000986825.1. NCBI lineage: Bacteria > Bacillati > Actinomycetota > Actinomycetes > Micrococcales > Cellulomonadaceae > Cellulomonas > Cellulomonas sp. FA1. Next base: position 2,419,622 of record NZ_LBMY01000001.1, read on the forward strand.
GACCGCAATCGCGAAGAGTGGCGGCGGCTGATTCCGGAGGCGGAGTTCCCACGCCTGCCCCGAGAGCTCTAGCCGTTCGACGAAAATCCCCTGGTCTTCTAGCAGAAACTCGACAACTTGCACGGGCGATGGCTGAAAATAACCTAGATCTGCTGGCTGATGATCCTCGTAGCCAAGCGCCGAGACGGCGTTCGTTATGGCTAACTGAAGCGCGAGCAGAGACTCCACCAGAGCAAAGCTGTCATCGATCAACGTGTCGACAGGAACTCTGCCAGAGAAAGACCTCAGCTCGAACGCTACGTCGCCCCCCTCCAGCCTGTACGTCTTGGCCCCATGCCCCTCAGCGTTTCGGTAACCCGGCTCAGCACCGGCCAGGAGAGGCCCGACAACCGGCGACGCAGCCGCACGGCGCGCGATCTCGGTCGCATCCTCGGCTATGAGTCTTGCGTAGGGCTTGGTCACTTCACCGGACGCGAGGAGCATCACTGACACTAATGGCGCCATGACATCCTCGAATAGGTTCTTGTACAACTTCATTACCTGCCGAAGCGCCGCATCCTCGCTTGGCGCAATTGGAATCAGTAATGCCATTTGCGCGTATGCCTCGAGCCCGTGCGCTCCGGCACGTCCGACATCACGCCTCACAACCTCGTCGGCCACCGCTTCGGCGAACCGCGAGCCAGCGTCGTGCGCGAGTGATACGGCGGCGGACAACACGCTCCGAAACCGCATCGCGTCGAGGTGAACGGTGGCGACCATCTCGGCGGCGAGAACGCCCGCCCCGGTGCCGACTACCGCATCAACGCGAGTGATCTCCTTGAACCGGCCGCGTCCAAGTTCGTCTAGCTCGGTCACTCTCAGGCCTGGATGAAGCGCCTTGAGGGCGGCAAACAGCCGGCTCGTTACGGAGCCTAGGTCACCCTCTTCCTCAAGGAGCTCCGCCGCCGCCAAGACGCGATTGTGCTCGGCAAGGCCGCTGGCTATCTGATCGATGCACGCTTGGGCGGATTCGGCGCACCGCTGCGCCTCGACGGGCGAAGGCGCCTCGAGGGCAAGCAGGTACGCTCCGCACATTTCTTCGGTCAGACGGCCCGTCTCTCGAAGGAGCACAAGTTGCGAGAGGTGCGGCCGGAGCGGATTGGCCACGCTGAGCCTCTGACGCGTGAGTACAACGGCACGCACTGCTTTGGCGAGAAGTGTGCCATCGGCGAAGGGATTCGACTGCGACGAGCTCTGTTTGAGTGCCGCCAGCAGGCCATCGAAGTCGCTCGCCACCAACGTGCTTAGCTCCGCGAGCGAGCACCATTCCTTGTCGTTATCGACCGCAGGCACGGATTCGAGTTCTGTGCGCAAGGCGGACACAAGGCGACGTCGACGCTGCACCTGGTGGTTCACTTCGGACGGCCCGGGAGAGTCTCCACAGGTAGCACATGGGATGCCCAAGACACGCTCGCGATCGCCGCACCGGTCGCAGCGAACCTTGTCGTAGCCGAGCCGAATCGCGGTCATACACACACCTCGGGCGTAGAGATGGCCTCACGGTACCAATCCGGTGGCGTCGCCCCAGAGCAGTTCGCCCATCCGTCGGTTCGCCTCCTCGACGAGCTCCGGCACGACGTGCTGGTAGCGCGTCGCCATCCCTGGCGACGTGCAGCCGAACATGCTCATCACCACCCGCTGGTCGACGCCCTGGACCAGCCGCAGCGTCGCGGCCGTGTGACGCGCTTCGTGCAGCCGGGCCGGGCGGATGCCGAGCCCATCGAGGAACGCCGTGCCGTGCAGGGAATGGTCCCGCGGCGCGACGGGGCCGACCGGTCACCTTGGTGAACACGAGCCCACAGTCGCGCCACAGCGTCCCGCCGGGGATGGGCGCCTCCCGCTGGCGGCGCCTGTGCTGTCGCAGCGCGACGAGCAGTAGCTCCGGCAAGGGCCGCGTCCGGCGTGACTGCTTCGACCCCGCCGCTCGGCCGCGAGCTCGCCGCCTACCACCGGGTGCGCAGGGCACGGAACGCCGGTGACCACGGTGAGAGCACGAGGCAGCCGCCGGCGACGTCCACGCCGACTGCCGGAAGATCGTCGACATCGCCAAGCGCGTCACCGGCCAAATGCCGCGCTTCTGACCGAGCCGCCCGAGAGCGTCACGACGACCGGGCCCCGCGTCGCGGGACCACCGCAGAGCGAGATCAGCGAGACGACCCGCCGCGGCCACGCACGACGACGGCCCCGCCCCGCTCGCGCGGGGTCGGGGCCGTCGGTCGTGCAGGGCCTCGCGGCCGGGCAGGTCAGCGCCGGGCAGCCACCCGCACCGCGGCGGCGCCGCCGACGAGCAGCAGCGCGACGACGGCGAGCAGCGCGGACGCGTCGCCCGCACCGGTCGTGGCGAGCGCGGCTGCGGCCGGGGCGGCCACGGCAGGAGCCGCCGCCACCGGAGCGGCCGGGGTGGCGGGCGCGACACCGGGCGCGGTGACCGTGACCCCCACGCGAGCGACCTCGGCGCCGTCGAGCAGCACGACGACCGAGTGCGCCCCGAGGGTCGCGCCGGCGGGCAGCGCGACCGTGGCGCGCAGGACGCCCTGCGACGACGAGCGGAACGTGCCGAGCGCGACGGGCGTGGAGTGCAGCTCGAGCGCGTAGTCGGTGTCGGGCAGCAGGCCCCAGACCTCGACGGTCACGGTGGAGCCGGTGACGACGACGGGCTGCGAGACAGCCGCGGTGGCCGCGGCGATCGTGCCGCTCGGGGCCGACGCGATGACGTAGGGCTGGTACCCCTCGGCGTGCGCGGTGACCTCGACGTACACGCTCTCGCCGACGAGGGCGGCCGTCGGCCGCAGCGTCGCGCCGGTCTCGCCGGCGACGGGCGTGCCGTCGGCGAGGAACCACCGGTACGTGAGCGACTGCGGGCGCGGCGTCCACGCGGACGTGTCGAGCGTCGCGGTGAGCGTGCCCGTGAGGACGTGGTGACCCGTCAGCACGGGCGCGGCACCGGGCGCGAACGACGCGAGCGAGACGGTGCGCGTGTAGTCGGATCCGAGGGTCACGTAGTCGTGGTGGCCGGGTGCGCGCAGCGTCGCGACGACGTAGAGCGGCTGCCCGACCAGGTCGAGCCCGGGCGTGAACGCCGCGGACGTCGCACCGGCGACGGGCGTGCCGTCGGTGCGGTACCACTGGAAGTCCACCGACGCGGGCGCGGGCGTCGTGCCCGCGACGTCGAGCGTCGCCGTGAACGACGTGCCGAGGACGCCCGAGCCCGTCACGACGGGGCGGCCGACTCCCTCGAAGGACGAGGGGCTCACGGTCGCGGAGTAGTCGGAGCCGAGCGTGACGAAGTCCTGGTGACCCGGTGCGCGCAGCGTCGCGACGACGTACAGCGGCTCGCCGAGCAGGTCGAGCCCGGGCGTGAACGTCGCGGACGTCGCACCGGCGACGGGCGTGCCGTCGGTGCGGTACCACTGGAAGTCCACCGACGCGGGCGCGGGCGTCGTGCCCGTGACGTCGAGCGTCGCCGTGAACGGCGAGCCGACGACGCCCGTCCCCGTGACCGTCGGTCGCTCGACGCCCGCGAACGAGCCGAGGTGGACCGTCGTGGACGCGGTCGAGGTCTGCGTGTTGTCGGCGTAGCCGGGGCGCGACGCGGTGGCGACGACGTAGAACGTCGAGCCGATGTCGTCGACCGTGGGGACGTAGGTGGCGGCGGCGGGCCCGGTGCCGGACGCGACGACGGCGTCGACCGGGTACCGGTGCCACACGTACTCGACGTCCTGCGGAGTCGGCCACCAGTCACCCGTGCCGCCAACTGTGAGCGGCTCGCCGACGACGCCCGACCCGGTGACGGCGAGCTCCGGGACCTCGTCGAAGCCGCGCAGCGCGACCGCGCCGGTGAGGTTCGTGCCGATCGCGTAGAGCTCGCCGTTCGCGCCGCGCAGCAGCACGTCGGCGTACAGCGAGCGGCCGAGGTCGGCGGCGGTCGGCGTGTAGTCCGTGTCCGGCGACTCGAGCACCGCGCGCGGGGTGCCGTCCGACCAGTGCCACGAGACCCGGTAGGAGTCGACGGCCGGAGAGATGTCCATGCCGGCCAACGACACCGACAGCGGCGTCCCGACCCACGTGGACGACGCAATGGACGGCGACCCGACCACCGAGAAGCCGGCGGCGGTGGCCGGGGCCGCGGCGAGCAGCAGGGCGGGGACCGCGAGCGCGGCGGCGAGGACGCCGCTCAGGACGCGTCGCAGGCGGCGGGTGCGCCCCGTGGGCGGGCGGTGGGGGCGAGCGTGCACGAGGTCTCCCGGGCTGGGGCGGGTGCGGGTCGGCCACACGCTAGGTGGCGCCCGGTGCGCCACCCCGACGCCCGCACCACTTCACCCGTCCGGCCCGACCGGCTCGCCCGGGCACGGACCATTCCTCCCGGTCTGGCAGCGGGTGAAATCCGCCCGGGCCGAGGCGGCGTCTCACGGCCGCGACCCGTGCGCACCACAGCGAGGCCACAGCGCCGCCGGGCACGGTCGACGCATGGACCACCACGACGACCTCCCGACCCCCACCCACCGACGACGCCGGGCGCTGCGCGCGACGGTCGCGGCGGTGCTCGCGGCGACGCTCGCGGCGTGCTCCGTCCCCGCGACCGACGCCGCGTCCGGCGCGTCCGGCACGAGCGCCGCGGCGAGCGCCACCGCGGGCGCGGACCTGTTCGACACGACGACGGTGCACTCGATCGCCGTGACGTACGACGAGGACGACTACCAGGCGATGCTCGACGCGTACGCCGCGACCGGGGACAAGGAGTGGATCCGCGCGACGGTCGTGATCGACGGCCAGGAGCTCCAGGACGTCGGGCTGCGCCTCAAGGGCAACTCAAGCCTGCGCGGGCTCGCGTCGCGCCCGGGGTCCGACGACGCGGGAGGCGCGGCGGGGGCGACCGACGACGCGGACGCGACCACCGACGGCGCCGGCACGTCCGAGGCCCCCGCGGACGCCCCCGCGCGCGACGACCTGGGCGAGGGCTCCGTCTCCGCCGACGACCCCGCGGGCCTGCCGTGGCTGATCCGGCTCGACAAGTACGTCGACGGCCAGCAGTACGCGGGCCGCACCGACCTGGTGGTGCGCGGCAGCAGCACGGAGTCGTCGCTCAACGAGGCCGTCGCGCTGCAGGTGCTCGCGCTCGCGGACGTCCCCGCCGAGCAGGCGACGTACGTGCGGCTGAGCGTCAACGGCGACGACGAGCGGCTGCGGCTGGTGCTGGACCTGCCCGACGACGACCTGTGGAACGCCGACACCTTCGAGAACCCCGGCATCACCTACAAGGCCGACAGCGACGGCGACTGGTCGTACCGCGGCGACGACGCGAGCGCGTACGCCGACGCGTTCGAGGTGAAGAGCAGCACGAGCTCGCTGCCGGAGGACGAGCAGTACGCGCCCCTGATCGAGCTGCTCGCGCTCGTGAACGACGCGAGCGACGAGGACTTCGCGGCGCAGCTGGGCGACTACCTGGACGTCGACGCGTTCGCGCGGTACCTCGCCGCACAGGACGTCGTGCAGAACTGGGACGACATCGACGGCCCCGGCAACAACTCCTACCTGCGCTGGGACGAGACGACGGGCCTGTTCACGGTGGTCGCGTGGGACCAGAACCTGTCGTTCTCCGGCGGCATGGGCGGCGGCATGGGCGGCGGGACGGGCGGTGGGATGCCCGGCGGCGAGCCCGGGGCCGACGGCGGCGAGCGACCGACGCCCCCGCAGGGCGCGCTGCCGGACCTCCCGGACGGCGAGCTCCCGCAGGGCTGGCCGCCGCAGGGCGCGGCCCCGCAGGACGGTGAGCGTCCCGCGCGTCCGGACGGGGAGGACGCCGCGAACGGTGCACCGGGCATGCCCGGTGGCGGACCGGGCGGCGCCGGGAACGCGCTCGTGACGCGGTTCCTCGCGACCGACACGTTCGCGGCGGCCTACGACGAGGCGCTCGCCGACCTCACCGCGAGCGCGGTGACGAACGGCGCTGCTCAGGACCACCTGGATGCGCTGGTCGCGCTGCTCACCGACCAGGCGGCGGACCTCGTCGACCCCGACACGGTGACGCAGGAGGCCGCGACGATCTCGCAGGCGCTGGCCGCGGGCCCCACGGCGCGCAGCACCACCGGGAGCCCCACGAACGGTGCGGCAGGTGACACGGCCGACAGCGGTGCGGCGGACACCACGACCGGCAACGGCGCGGCGGGCAGCGGTCCGGCGAGCACCGACACCACCGGGACGTCGAGCACCTGACGTCGCCGCCCCCGACGAGTTCGCGGCCCGGGCGGGGTCAGCACCCCTGACCCCGCCCACCGCACCCCGCAGGAGCGCCATGTCCTTCCAGGCCTACCTCGACGCCGTCGAAGAGAAGACCGGCCTCACGCCGCGCCGCCTCGTCGAGCTCGCGCACGAGCGCGGCTTCGACGCGTCGACCAAGGCCGGGCCGATCCTCGCGTGGCTGGCCGACGACTACGGTCTGGGCCGCGGGCACGGCATGGCGATGGTGCACGTCATCACGAAGGGCCCGCGGATCGCGACGACGCACGTCGGGACCGCGGGCACGCACCGCGACGCGTCGGACACGCTGTGGCTGGACGGTCGGGCCACGCGCCCTGAGTGACGTGGCTGCTGGTTACGCTCCCGACGTGACCGCCGACCCGACCCCACCGCCCCCGGCCGATGCGGTCCCGGTGGCCCCGCTGCCGCCCTCCCCGGCACCGCCCGCCCCGACGGCCGCACCCGCGGGCCTGCGCCGCCGCACGGTCGGGCTGCTCGCGCTCGCGCAGGTGCTCAGCGGCGTCGCGGCGGGCTCGGTCGTGTCGGTCGGGTCGCTCATCGCGGTGGAGCTGTCGGGGTCCGACGCGTGGGCCGGGTCGGTGACGACCGCCGCGACGCTCGGCGCTGCCCTGTCGGCGCTGTGGCTCGCACGCCTCGCGCTGGCCCGCGGGCGGCGCGCGTCGCTGTCGGCCGGGCTCGCGCTCGCGTCGGTCGGCGCGGTCGTGGTGGTCGTCGCCGCGGTCGTGCAGGTGTTCGCGCTGCTGCTGGTCGGGGCGGCGCTCATGGGCGTCGGCAGCGCGGTGAACCTGCAGGCGCGGTTCGCGGCCACCGACCTGTCGACCGCCGGCACGCGGGCGCGCGACCTGTCGCTCGTCGTGTGGACGTCGACCGTCGGTGCCGTCACGGGACCGAACCTCGTGCGGCTCGGCGAGCCGACGTCGCGCCTCACGGGTCTGCCCGAGCTCGCGGCCGTGTTCGTGTTCTCGGCCGTCGGCATGGTCGCCGCGATGCTCGTGCTGTGGGTCGGGCTGCGTCCCGACCCGTTGCTCACGGCCCGTGCGCTCGGCGGCGGTGCCGCCGGGCCGCGCCCGCACGTGCCGCTGCGCGCGGCGCTCGCGACGCTCGGGCGGTACCCGCGCGCCGTGGCCGCGCTGGTCGGGATCCTCGTGGCGCACGCCGTGATGGTCGCGGTCATGTCGATGACGCCCGTCCACATGGCCGGGCACGGGGCGTCGATCGAGCTCGTGGGCCTGACCGTGAGCCTGCACATCGCGGGGATGTACGCGTTGTCGCCGGTCATGGGCGCGCTGGCGGACCGGCTGGGGGCGACGGCCGTGCTGGTCGGCGGGCTCGCGGTGCTGGTCGTCGCGTCCGTGGTCTCGGGGGTCGGCGGCGGCAGCCACGGCGCGGTGACCGTGGGGCTCGTGCTGCTGGGCGTGGGGTGGTCGGCCGCGAACGTCGCCGGCTCGGCGGTCATGGCGGGCGCGATCCCCGGCGACGAGCGCGTCACGGTCCAGGGCGTGTCCGACGCGCTGATGTCGCTGGCCGGTGCGGGCGGTGGTGCGCTCGCGGGCGTCGCGCTCGCGCAGGTCGGGTACGGCGGGCTCACCGCGGTCGCGGGCGGGCTCGCCGTCGCGGGCGCGGTCGCAGTCGTCGCCGTCGCCCGTCGTGCGAGGGGCTGACGCGGCGCCCGCGCAGGTCAGACCCCCGGGGGAAGCGCTCGCCCCGCCGCACCGACGACGCTGGGAGCAGCCCCCGGAAGGAACACCGTGCCCCGCCCCCGTCGTGCCCGCCGTCTGCTCGTCGCGCTCCTGAGCGCCTTCCTCCTGCTCGTCGTCGCCGGCGTCGGCCTCGTGTGGTTCGTCGGGCCCCGCTTCAACGTCTGGCTCGTGCCGCCCACGCCGCAGCGCTACGGCGACACCGTCCTGACGATGCTCGACGGCGGGCTGCACGCGTCGTCGCCGCAGTGGCACGACGAGCGCGAGCGCGCGCAGGGCGCGATCGCGACGGCCGCGACGCTCGAGGACGTCGACGCGATCCTCGCCGAGGCCGTGCAGGTCGCCGGCGGCCCGCACTCGACCCTCGTCCCGGCGCGCACCGGCGACGCCGCTCCTGCACCGCAGCAGCCCGCGTCCGTCGAGCGCGACGGCGGCGTCGCGACGCTCGTCGTGCCCGAGTTCACGGGCGACCTCGCGGCCGCGCAGGCGTACACCGACACGCTCGCGACGGGTCTCGCGGAGCCGGGCGTGTGCGGCGTCGTGGTGGACCTGCGGGGCAACTCCGGCGGCGACATGGGCCCGATGGTCGCGGGCGTAGCCAAGCTCCTGCCCGACGGCGTGCTCCAGACGTTCGTGACCGGCGAGCGGCGCAGCGAGGTGCGGCTCACGCGCGGTCGCGTCACGGGCGGCGGCACGTCGATCACGGCGCCCCGCGCGTCGCCCCGCCTGGACGTGCCCGTCGCGGTGCTGGTCGACGAGCGCACCGCGAGCTCGGGCGAGCAGACGCTCGTCGCGCTGCGCGGCCGCGAGGACGTCCACGTGTTCGGCGTGCCGACCGCGGGCTACGCGAGCGTGAACCAGCAGATCCCCCTCTACACGGGCGCGACGCTGCAGCTCACGGTCGGCGTCACCGAGTCGCACACCGGCGAGCTGCTGGGCGAGGAGCCGATCCCGCCGGACACCGACACGGGCAGCGGAGCCGCCGCGGCGGACGCCGCGCGCGCGTGGCTCACCGAGCGAGGCTGCGCCTGACGCCTCGGCGGCGCGCGCCGCGCGAACCGCCCGCACCGGACTCCGACCAGGCCCTACGCTCGCGTCGTGACCGCCGCCGCCCCGCACCGCCGCCCGGGACGTGCGTCGTGACGTCCGCCGAGCACCCCGCTCCCGACGCCGCACTCTCCGGGGAGTCTGACGGCACGGTCGTCGCGCGCGGCCGCGAGGCGGTGGTCCTCGACGCCGGCCCGGGCCTCGTGCGCCGCCGCTACCTCGACGGCCGCGACACCACCACCGAGGTCGCGCTGCACCGGCACGTCGCCGCGCACGGCTACCCCGTGCCCGCGCTGCACGAGCAGGAGCCGGGCGGCATGGTCATGGAGCGCGTCGACGGGCCGACGCTGCTGGAGGCGTACGTCGCCGGCACGCTCGACGCCGACGCGGTCGCCGCGGTGCTGGCCGACCTGCACGCGCGCCTGCACGCGCTGCCCCCGCCGCTCGGCACGGCCGGGGGCGACCGCGTGCTGCACCTCGACCTGCACCCCGCCAACGTGCTGCTCGCCGCCGACGGGCCCGTGGTCGTGGACTGGGCGTCGGGACGCACGGGCGACCCGGCGCTCGACCTCGGGCACACGGCGATCGTGCTCGCGGAGGCCGCGGTCGCGGGCGTCGACGGCGCCGCGGGGGACGTCGCGGCCGTCGCGGTGACGCGCCCGCACCTGCGCGCGCTGCTCGTCGCGTTCCTCGCGGCCGTCGCGGAGCGGGACCCGCTCGCGCGGCTCGACGACGTCGTCGCGCGCCGTCTGCGCGACGGCATGCCGCCGGACACCGTGCAGGCCGGGGCGCGGCTGCTGCGCGACCTGGCGTCGGGCGCGGTCGACGCGGCGCCCGGCACCGTCGGCTGACCCGACCTCGACGCACCGTCGCGGGACCCGCGTGTGGGCGCCCCCGGGTACGGTCGCGGCGTGCCGCAGTACGACGTCGAGACCACCCTCTGGCAGGCCGGGTCCTGGGTGTTCGTCGACCTGCCGTTCGACGTCGCGGACGAGGTCGACGACCTGACGCGCGGCCGGCAGGGCGGGTTCGGGTCGGTGCGCGTCGAGGTGACGCTCGGCCCGACGACGTGGCGCACGTCGCTGTTCCCCGACAAGCGCCGCGAGACGTTCGTGCTGCCGGTCAAGCGCGCCGTGCGCGAGGCCGCAGGCGCGGCGGTCGGCGACGCCGTGCGGGTCCGGCTCCGGCTCGTCGACGTGTGACGGTCGCGGCCTCGCCGGTCGGGACCGTGTCAGGGCCCGGCGTCAGGACCGCACGCGCCCCTTCGCGAAGTACGTGAGCGGTCCGACCCAGTTCACGAGGATCGCGAGCGCCCACGCCGCCTTGGGGCCGTTGACCTCGTCGGCGTCACGGCGCGCGAGGTCCCGGTACGCCGCGGCCGTGAGCGCGAGCTGCGCGGCCGAGACGACCACCACGCCGACGCGCCGCCGCGCGCTCAGGTCGCTCCACCTCTGGTGCTGCAGGTGCATGCCGCCCTCCTCGGTCGGTGCCGTCACGCACGGCGTCGCCCCCATCGTCCCGCGTCCCGGCGCGCGCCGCAGGGCCGGACGTCCCGCCGCCGTGCCGGCCGACGCCACGCACCCGACGCGGCCCGGCGCAGCGGTGCGCCCGCCGGCCCGCGCGGGCCGCCGCCCGCTCGTAGCCTGGGCGCATGGAGCTCACCCTCACGCTCGACGAGGCCCTCGCGCTGGCCCGTGCGGCCGACGCGCTGCCGCCCGCGGTCACCGACGTCCGCGGCGACGACCGCGCGGTGCACGCCCGGGTCCGGGTGCACGAGCTGCCCGGCGTCCCGGGGGCCGTGCGCCTCGCGACGCGGATGGCCGGCCCGGTCGACGTGCGCGTCGAAGACCGCGGCGTCGAGGGGCGACGGTGGCGCGTGGCCCTGGTCGCGTCGCACCCGAAGGTGCGCCTGGACCTCTCCGGGTTCGTCACCGACGGCGTCCGAGACCAGCTCGGGAAGCTGCCGGCCGGTGTCGCGACCGCGTCCACGCAGGACGGCGCGACCGTCGTCGAGGTCGACCTCGACCGGCTCGGCCCGCTCGTCGGGGACGCGTTCCCGGCCGCGCGCGGGCTCCGCGTGCGCGTCGAGGACGTCGCGCTCGGGACGCGGCTGCGCGTCACCGGCACCGTCGGCTGACCCGCGTCACGACGCACGCCGGCACCCGCCGCCCGGCACCCGCGCCCGGCACCCACGCAGCGGGACCCCGGCACGCGAGGCCGCCGTGCGGCGCACAGCCGCGCGTCGTAGCGTCGGGCCCGTGACGGGAACAGGTGCACGCACGGTGCTGGCCGACGGGTTCGAGCGGGTGCCGCCCGCCCTGCGACGCGCGCTCGAGGGCGTGGACGCCGCGGGCCGCACGTGGCGCCCCGGCCCGCGCGCCAACACGCTCGCGTGGCTCGTGTGGCACACCGCGCGCGTGCAGGACGCGCAGGTCGCGCCGCTCGCGGGCGTCGAGCAGGTGTGGACGGCCGACGGCTGGGCGGCGCGCCTCGCGCTGCCGTTCGCCGCCGACGCGACCGGCTACGGCCAGTCCCCCGCCGACGTCGCGCGCGTCGACGCGGACCCGGCGCTGCTGCTCGGCTACCTCGACGCGACGACCGCGCAGACCCTGGCGTACCTCGAGCGGATCGACGACGACGACCTCGGCACGGTCGTCGACGAGGAGTGGGACCCGCCGGTGACGCTCGGCGTGCGGCTCGTCAGCGTGCTGGCCGACTGCCTCGAGCACACCGGGCAGGCCGCGTACCTGCGCGGGCTGCTCGACGCCCGCTGACCCACCGACGCCCGTCCGACGATCCCGCACCCCGAGGAGCCCCGCGTGACCCACCACCCCCGCACGGTCGTCGTCACGGGAGCGAGCGACGGGATCGGCGCCGCCGCGGCGCGCGCGCTCGCCGCGGCGGGCCACGAGGTCGTCGTCGTCGGCCGGAACGCCGAGCGCACGCGGCGCGTCGCGGACGAGGCCGGGGCGACCGCGCACCTCGCGGACTTCACGGACCTGGCGCAGGTGCGCGCGCTCGCCGACGAGCTGCTCACGGCGCACCCGCGCATCGACGCGCTGGTGAACAACGCGGGCGGCCTGTTCCCCGAGCTGGCGTGGACGCAGGACGGCCTCGAGACGACGTTCCAGGTGGACCACCTCGCGCCGTTCCTGCTGACGCACCTGCTGCTGGACCGCCTGCTCGCGTCGGACGGCCCGGCGGTGGTGACGACGTCGAGCGCGGCGCACCGCGTGTCGCGCCTCACGACGGCCGACGCCCTGGTGCTGGGCGGCCGGCAGGACGAGCGGCGCTACGTGCCGTTCCGCGCGTACGCCGACGCGAAGCTCGCGAACCTGCTGTTCACGCGCGAGCTGCACCGCCGGTACCACCGCGCCGGCCTGGCGTCGGCGGCCGTGCACCCGGGCGGCGTCGCGACGAGCTTCGCGGGCACGTCGCACGACCTGTTCGGCTGGTTCTACCGGTCGCCGCTGGGCCAGCGCGTGCTGCGCACACCCGAGCAGGGCGCCGCGGACCTCGTGCGCCTGGCCGGCGAGCGGCCCGACGTCGACTGGCCGTCCGGCCAGTACTGGGCCGACGGCCGGATCGCGCGCGTCAACCACCGCGGCGACGACCCGACGCTCGCGCGCGTGCTGTGGGAGCGCAGCGAGGAGCTGCTGGGCCTGGCCTGAGGGGCCCCGCGGGCGGCGCCCCGACCGGCGTCGCCCGGTCGCGTGACGTCGGTCCGGGCGTCACCGCTCGACGCGGTGTCAGTCCGTCCAGCCCGGCAGCTCGACCGCGGGCGTGCGCACGCCGCGCGCCGACCGCACGGCGTCGACGACCGCGCGCTCGACCGCGGTGGCGGCGGCCGCCTGCACCGCGACGAGCGCCGCGACGCGGTCGGGCCGCGCGGCGGGCAGCGCGACCGCCTGGGTCGCGAGCGCGAAGGCCGTGTCGCCGTCGGCGAGCGTGTGCACGGGGTCGAGCGCGCGCGCCAGCCCGTCGTGCGCGGTGGTCGCGGTGCGTGAGGTCTCGGCGGGGTCGAGCGCGGCGTCGGTCGCGACGACGACGAGCGTGGTGTTGAGCGGCGGGTCGGCGGGGGCGTCGACGACGCGCGCGCCGTCGACGTCGAGCGCACCGCCCGGTGCGGCGGAGGGGGCGCCGAGGCCCGTCGGCGCGCCCGCCGCGTTGACGACGACGAGCGCGCCGACGACGACGCCCGCGGCCGGCCCGTCGGGCAGGCGCACCGACGCCGTGCCGACGCCGCCGCGGTAGGACGCGCCCGCGAGCGCCGCACCCGTGCCGGCGCCGACCCCGCCCCGCGCGACGGGTGCGCCGTCGCCCGACGCGTGCGCGGCGGCCGCGGCGTCGTGGCCCATCTGCTCGGTGGGGCGCGCCGCGAAGTCGCCGCCGCGTCCCAGGTCGAACACGGCCGCTGCCGGCACGATCGGTACGACGCGGCCCGGCACGGGCGACACGGGGAACCCCCGCCCCTGCTCGGCGCACCACCGCTGCGCGCCGTGCGCGGCGACGAGGCCGAACGCGCTGCCGCCCGTGAGCACGACCGCGTCGACCGTCGGCACGAGCGTGCGCGGGTCGAGCGCGTCGGTCTCGTGCGTGCCGGGTCCGCCGCCGCGCACGTCGACGCCGCCGACCGTGCCGGGTGGCGGGAGGACGACGGTCACGCCGGTGAGCCACCCGTCGCCGGAGCGCTGCACGTGCCCGACGCGCACGCCGCGCACGTCGGTGAGGGCGCCGGTCGGGGGCGCGGCGGTGCCGGCGGGGTCGGGCTGGCTGCTCATCGACCCAGCGTGGCACGCCCGGGCCCGGCGCCGCGGACGGGACGTTCGGCTCAACCGCCCGCGGGCACCGCGTGGTGCGGTGGACGCGTGGACCGCCGACACCTGACCCTGCGCCTGCCGCTGCCGCGCCCGCGCGAGGTGCTGGGGACGACGCTCGCGCTGGGCGTCGCGGGCCTGCCCGTGGCGCGCGCGTGGGGCCTGCAGTGGGGCGCGCGGGAGGACGAGCTGGACGCGACGCTGCCGGGCGACGACCTGACGCCGGGCGCGGACCTCGTGGCGACACGCGCGATCGGTGTCGCGGCACGTCCGCAGGACGTGTGGCCGTGGCTCGTGCAGATCGGGCAGGGGCGCGGCGGCTTCTACTCGTACGACGCGCTCGAGAACCTGGTCGGCTGCGACATCCGCTCGGCCGACCGGGTGGAGCCCGCGTGGCAGGACCTCGCGGTGGGTGACGTGGTGCGGCTGCACCCCGCGAAGGGGCTGGACGTCGCGGTCGTCGACCCGGGCCGGGCGCTCGTGCTTTGCGGACCGGACGCGCCCGCGGGGGCCGCGCCGCCGCCGTACGGGTTCTCGTGGGCGTTCGTGCTGCGGCCGGACCCCCGCGGGGGCACGCGGGTCGTGGTGCGCGAGCGGTACGTGTACACGTCGGCGGCGTCGCGGCTCGTGGCGGAGCCGTCGTGCCTGCTGAGCACGGTGATGACGCGGGGCATGCTGCGCGGGCTGCGCGCACGCGTGCTCGCGGGTGCCGAGGGGTCCACGGGCTGAGCGTCCGCCGTCCGGGCCGGGACGACTTGGGGTGAAGGCCTCGCTTCGCACGCCCGTGTCCGGCTACTGTGTACCCGTAGTCGCAGTGCTGTGCTTGTCCACCTTCTCCGGAGCGGACGACGGCCACCGTGATTCACCCGGTCCCGGTCGTCGGGGTCGTAGTACACGCATGAGGAGAATGACAGTGCCTACTGGCATCGTGAAGTGGTTCAACGCCGAGAAGGGCTTCGGCTTCATCGCCCCCGAGGACGGCGGCCCGGACGTCTTCGTCCACTACTCGGCCATCCAGACGCAGGGCTACCGCTCGCTCGAGGAGAACCAGCGCGTGCAGTTCGACGTGCAGGCCGGCCCCAAGGGCCCCCAGGCCTCGAACGTCGAGCCCGCCTGAGCCTCCGCTCAGCGAGCCTGACAGCTCTCGCGAAGGGCGCTCCGACCTCCGGGTCGGGGCGCCCTTCGCCGTTTCCGGGGTCGGGGTTCGACGACGTACCGAGGTGCGGGTCGGACCCGGCGGAGCACCTAGGTTGTGTTCC
Source organism: Cellulomonas sp. FA1 (assembly GCF_000986825.1). Lineage (NCBI taxonomy): Bacteria > Bacillati > Actinomycetota > Actinomycetes > Micrococcales > Cellulomonadaceae > Cellulomonas > Cellulomonas sp. FA1. The sequence continues at coordinate 2,434,739 of NZ_LBMY01000001.1, forward strand.
TATCTAGTCAGTCGTACTGTCTAGCCATGCCCACCCGATCCCGCGCCGAGGACACCCCCGGCACCGCCGCACCGGCCGACTGGCCGAGCGACTGGCTGCGCGGCGTCCTCACGCTGTGCGTGCTGCGCGTGCTCACCGCCGGCGCCACGTACGGCTACGAGATCGCGCAGCGGCTCGCCGCCGCCGGCCTCGGGGAGATCAAGGGCGGCACGCTCTACCCCCTGCTCGCGCGCCTGCACGCCGCGGGCCTCGTGGAGGAGGAGTGGCGGCCCGGCGACGGCGGCCCCGGGCGCAAGTACTACGCGCTCACCGCCGCGGGCCGCACGCACCTGCACGACGAGGGCGCGCGCTGGTCGCGCTTCGCCGCCCTCACCCAGACGTTCGTCACGACACCGGAGGTGGCCCCGTGAGCCTCGACCCCGCGACCCTCGCACCGCACGTCGACCCCGACTGGACCGAGGCGCTCGTCCTTGAGCTGCGCCTGCGGGACGTCCCCGGCGACGTGATCGGCGACGTCCTCACCGAGATCGAGACCCACGTGCTCGACTCCGGCACGACCGCGCAGGACGCGTTCGGCGACGCGACCCGGTACGCCGAGCAGGTCGCCGAGACCGCGGCGCGCCCCACGCCCGACGACCCCCGCGACATGGTGCCCTACGCGCTCGGCGCCGCCGGGTTCGTCGCCGCGCTCAACGGCCTCGGCGCCTGGGTGAAGTCAGGTGCCCTGACCCTGACCGTGGGGATCCTCGCGGTCGTCGTGGTCGTGGTCGTCACGCCGTTCGTGCTGCAGCGCTACGGCACGCCCCTGCTGCGGTTCCTCGTCACCGGCTCCCCGCTGCGCGCGTCGCTCGTCGTGATGGCGCCCATGGTGCCGACCGTCGTGCTGGTGCTGCTGGGACGTGCGTGGGAGGTCGCCACGCTCCCCGCCGCGCCCGTCACGCTCGGCGGCGCGGCCGTCGCGCTCGCGGCCGTCGTCCTGGCGCGCCGCCGCCCGACCCTCGAGGACCCGGTCGTCGCCCCCGGCGGCGACCGCGAGGCCGCGCTCGCCGCCGCCCGCCGCGAGACCGGCCGGCTCACGCTCGTGACGACGGGCGTGCAGGCAGCGATCGCGGTGCTCGCGGTCGTCGGCGTGGTCCTGCTGTCGCGCTGAGGGGGCCGGCGCCCGCGTGCGGGCTCGCGGCGGTCAGCGGCTCCAGCGCCGCACGACCGCCGCGAGCCCCACGCCGAACGTGACGCCCGCAGCCGCGAGGTACGGGCCGTAGAACCGGCGGAGCACCGGCGCCGCGACGCCCGCCGCCGCCCCGACGACCGCACCGACCGCGAGCGCACGCGCACCCCGCGCGCCGAGCGCGTGCGCGGCCAGCGGCACCGCGGGCACGCCCGCGGCACCCGCCTCGGCCGCGTACACCTTCACCGGGACGCCGTTGAGGGCCTGCCGCCAGATGCCGCGCGCCCCGACCGCCAGGTCGGCCGCGGCGCGGGCCCGCATCGCGGGCGTCGTCAGCGGCGCGGGCGGGCGCTCGCCGCGCGCCGTGAGCGCGCGCGTCACGAGCACGCCCGCGACCGACCCGACCGCGAGGCACGCGGCGGCCGGCACGACGCGCCGCGGGTGGGACGCCGCGACCAGCACGAGGTACATCTCGGACGTCACGGGCAGGCTCACGGCCTCGGCGAAGCCCCAGGCCACCGCGCCGACCATGCCCGCGGGGCCGGACATCACGCCCCGCAGCACGCGCCACGTGCGCGACCGGGACGGCACGGGCGGGCCGGCCGCGAGCATGCCCTCGATCTGCGCGACGAGCGGCGCCATGTCGGTCAGGCCGTGCGGGTCGACGGGGTGACCGACCCGCACCTCGACGGGCCCCGGCGTCAGGCGGCCCTTCTTCGCGAGCAGCTCGTGCGTGCCCACGACCGCCACGGGCAGGATCGGCACGTCGAACTCCTGCGCGATGCGCAGCGCGCCGCTGCGGAACCGCCCGAGCCGCCCGTCGGTCGACCGCGTGCCCTCGGGGAACACCAGGAGGCTCGACCCGCTGCCCAGCACCTGCGTCGCGCCGTCGAGCAGCGACTCGTACCCGCCGCCGCCCTGCCGCCGCACCGGGACCGCGCCGATCGCGAGCCGGAGCGCGCGGGCCTTCCACGGGTTGTCGAACCAGTAGTCGTCGGCCGCGACGACCACCGGCTTGTACGGCGCGGGGAACGCCGCGATGAGCGCGGGGGTGTCGGCGTGCGACGAGTGGTTCGCGACCACGACCATCGCCTCGTACGGCGCCGAGCCCACGACGCGGAACCCACCGACCAGGTGGAACACGTTGCGCCAGACGGTGTGCCGCACGGCACCGGCGAGGTTGAAGCCCGGCGGCAGGCCCACCCGGCGGCGCAGGCGCCGCAGCGCGTCGCCCGAGGCCGCGAGCACGTCGCCCGCGTGACCGCCGTGGTGACCGTGCGCGGGGGGCGAGCCCGCAGCGCCCGGGGCGTCCGCCGCCGGGGAGGACGCGGCGTCGTCGGCGGCCGTCGTGCGGTCGTCGGCGCTCACGCCAGCACCCACGCGAGCGGCAGCACCAGCAGCAGCGAGTCCACGCGGTCCAGCAGGCCGCCGAACCCGGGCAACCACGTGCCCGCGTCCTTGACGCCCGCGCGCCGCTTCACCATCGACTCCACCAGGTCACCTCCCACACCGCCGAGCACGACCGCGACGACCAGTCCCGGCGACACCGCGCCGAGCACCACGAGGACGAGCGTGCCACCGATCGCCGCCCCGACGAGCCCGCCGACGGTCTTGTTGGGGCTCAGCGGCGACAGCGGTCGACGCGCCCACGCGAACCGCTTGAGCCCCTGCCCGCCGCACCACGCGGCGACGTCGGCCGCGGCGGCCGCGAAGCACAACAGGAACGCGTCCGAGCCGACGAGCACGAGGTGCGCGAGCGACCAGCACAACCAGATCGACCCGAACGCGGCACCGGTCGCACGCTCGACGCCGCGGTCCACGTCGCCCGCGAGCACCGCCGGCACGGCGCACAGCAGCGCCACGAGCGGCACGAGCCCGAGCAGCGCCGGGTCGAGCCACGCCGCGAGCGGGTAGGCGACCGCGAGGACCAGCAGGATCGCGGTCTCGGGGCGCGGCAGCCGCGTCATCGCGGCGTACTCGCGCACCGCCTGCAGCGCGAGCAGCGCCGCGAGCACGGCCGTGGGCCCCGGGCCGAGCCACATCGGGACGCCGATGACCGGCAGGATCAGCGCCCATGTCGTCCAGCGGCGCCGCAGCTCGGGCCGGCGCGACGCGAGCACGGGCACGGCCGCGACCGCGAGGATCCCCGCGGTGAGGGCGAGCAGGAACACGGCCCGGCCGTCGAGGTCGACGTGCCAGCCGCCGAGCCGCAGGTCGAGCGCGTACGCCGTGCGGTCCAGCCCGGTCCACGCGGCGAGCGGGTCGAGCACACCCGGGCGCTGCGTGGGGTCGACGCTCACGCGACCGTCCCCGGGGAGCCGACCGGCCCGCGCGTGAGCGAGCGGTGGACCCGGCGCGCGCGCAGCACGGCGGTCAGCACCGAGCCGACGACGACCACGAGCGCGACCCACGCGAGGAGACCGGGCAGCGCGGCGCCGAGGACCGCGAGCGCGCACCGCTCGGTCTTGCCGAGCGGCCCGCCGTTGAGCCGTGGCGCCCCCGCGCCCGCGCCGGACACCGACACGACCGTCGGCAGCGTCGCCGCCACGGCCGCCACGAGCACCCACGTCAGGGGCGACAGCCCGACGAGCGGCTCGCCGCCCGTGCGGACGGCGAGCACCGCGAGACCCGCAAACATCAGCAGGTCGGAGGTGCGGTCGCCCAGCTCGTTGAGCACGAAGCCCCACGGCCGCGACACGCCGCGGGCGCGCGCGACCGCGCCGTCGAGGTTGGCGCCCGCGAGCCGCGCCGCCAGCAGCAGGAACGCGAGCGGCCACCACGCGAACGCGAGCGCGACGCCCGCGAGCGCGGCCGCGACGACGCCCACGGCCGTGAACAGGTCGGGCGACGTCCCGCGCGCGACGGCACCCGCGACGAACCGATGCAGCCGCCGGGTGTACCAGGGCTTGAGCGCGTACAGCGACGGCATGCCCGCGACTGTAGCGACGGCACGCCGACAGGGCCCGACGGCGTCCGCCGCTCACCCGTCCGGACCACGCTCGCACCGACGGGCCGCCCGCGCCGCAGGTGAGGCCCGGGACGCGAGGTGGACGCTCCCGGGCACGCCGCCACCGACCCCCTAGACTCGGCCCGTGATCTTCAAGGCCGTGGGCGACGGGCGCCCGTACCCGGACCACGGGCTGACGACCCCGGCGCAGTGGGCGGACGTCGCCCCGCGGCAGGTGCGGCTCGACGAGCTCGTCACCACCAAGCGCACGCTCGACCTGGACGCGCTGCTGGCCGAGGACTCGACCTTCTACGGCGACCTGTTCGCGCACGTCGTCGAGTACAAGGGCGTCCTCTACCTCGAGGACGGGCTGCACCGCGCGGTGCGCGCGGCGCTGCACCAGCGGGCCCTGCTGCACGCGCGGGTGCTGGTGCTGACGTGACGCACGGCGACCGGGTCGAGCGAAGGACGGGGGGCGCAGCATGAGCGACCAGGACCGGGCGCGCGCGCTGCGCCGCCGGCACGTGCACGAGCGGCAGGCCGTCGTGTTCGGCGTGCTCATCGCCGGGCTGGGCGTGGCCGGGCTCGGCGCGGCGGCGATGTACACCGACAACCTGTCGCTGCCGTTCTTCGAGCGCGGCTTCTCCGCGAAGCCGACCGCCGCGGCGGAGAGCGTCGCGGTCTACTGCCCGCCCGAGGGCGCGCTGCCCGTGCCGAACGACCAGATCACGGTGGACGTGTACAACGGCGCCGGCACGGCGGGGCTCGCGCGGCAGACGGCCCAGTCGCTGACCGGGCTCGGGTTCGTCGTCGGCGCCACCGACAACGCGCCGTCCGTGTCCGGGGTCGGCCGCATCGTCTACGGACCGGCGGGCAGCGCGGCCGCGTACACGCTGCTCGCGTACCTGCCGGACGCCGTGCTGCAGCTCGCCGACCGTGCGGACGCGCGCATCGACCTCACCGTCGGGTCCGGGTTCGAGGGCCTGCTGCCGCCCGAGCAGGTCGTGCTCGACCCGGCGACCCCGCTCGTGGGGCCGAGCGGCTGCACGCCGTTCTCCGAGCTCACCGCCGCGACCCAGGACGGCGAGCAGGCGGGCGAGGGCGAGCAGCCCGCGGACGGCGAGCAGCCGGCGGAGGGCGAGCAGCCCGCCGAGGGCGACCAGCCCGCCGAGGGCGACCAGCCCGCAGGCTGAGCAGCCCGCCGGCCGAGCGGCCGACGGAGGGGCCGGTGCGCGGCGGACGTGCACCGCGCACCGGCGCCCGTCAGTGCGTGATCTCGTCGCCGCCGGGCACCGAGGCCGGCGTCGCGGGCTCCTGGCTCGTCCCCCGCCACCGGGCCACGAGCCGCATGAGGTGGTAGAGCCCGATCGCGGCGGCCGTGCCGAGCGCGATGCCCTCGAACCGCAGGTCACCCGCGGTCCACACGAAGTTCGCGATGCCGATGATGAGCGCGACGGCCGCGGGCATGAGGTTCACGGGCGCGGAGAAGTCGACGCGGTGCTGCACCCAGATGCGGGCGCCGAGCAGGCCGATCATGCCGTACAGCACGGTCGCCGCACCGCCGAGCACGCCCGCGGGGATGGTCGCGACCAACGCACCGAACTTGGGCGACAGCGACAGCACGAGCGCCGTGGCCGCCGCGACCCAGTAGGCGGCGGTCGAGTACACGCGGGACGCCGCCATGACGCCGATGTTCTCGGCGTACGTCGTCGTGCCCGACCCGCCGCCGGTGCCCGCGAGCGTCGTCGCGAGGCCGTCCGCCATGAGCGCACGGCCCACGTACGGGTCGAGGTCGCGGTTCGTCATGGCCGCGACGGACTTCACGTGCCCGACGTTCTCGGCGACGAGCACCAGCACGACCGGCAGGAACAGGCCCAGCACCGCGACGTCGAACGTCGGGGTGACGAACGGCGGCAGGCCGATCCACGCCGCGTCCCGCACGGGGTCGAGGTCGACCTCGTGCCGCACGAGCGCGACCGCGTAGCCCGCGAGCACCCCGACGAGGATCGAGAGCCGCCCGAGGATCCCGCGGAACAGCACGGTCGCGAGGATGATCGACAGCAGCGTCACCGTCGCCGTCACGGGTGCGGCCCGGAACCCCGAGCACGACCCGTCGTCCTGGCAGCTGCCCCACGCGGCCGGTGCGAGGTTGAAGCCGATGAGCGCGACGATCGTGCCCGTCACGACGGGGGGCATGAGCGCGTCGATCCACCGCGTGCCGGCGACGTGCGCGACCACGCCGACCAGCACGAGCGCGAGCCCGGTGACGAGGATCCCGCCCACCGCGACCGACTGGCCACCGGCCGCCGTGGCCGCGCCGACCGGCGCGATGAAGGCGAAGCTCGAGCCCAGGTAGCTGGGCAGCTTGTTGCGTGTGAGCAGCAGGAACACCGCCGTGCCGAGCGCCGAGAAGAACAGCGTCGTCTGCGGCGAGAAGCCCGTGAGCAGCGGCACGAGGAACGTCGCGCCGAACATCGCGACGACGTGCTGCATGCCGATGCCGATCGTGCGACCCCACGCCAGGCGCTCGTCGGGCGCCACCACCTCGCCCGGTGCGACGGTGCGCCCGTCGCCGTGCGTCGTCCAGCCCCAGCTGCTCATGCCTCCGCCTCTCGCCGTCACCGCCGACGTGAGGGTAGCGACCCCGCGGACCCGGCGTCCGGGACGACCGTCGCGGCGCGCGGGCGCACGTCGCCGCGCGGCGCGCGACCCCCCGTGGGACGGTGGAGGTCCCGCTGCCGGACCACGGAAGGAGACCGACCATGTCCGTCCCCACGAGCCCCGACGAGCCGCTCGACGACGAGGCCGCGGCGCGCACCGACGGCACGCCGGACCCGGTCGTCGCGACCGCACCGACCGCCGACCCGGCCCCCGACGAGCGCGAGGACGCCGACCCCGCCGATGCCGCCCCGGGCTTCCCGCCCGCACCCGGCGGCATGCACGGCGCACCGACCACGGTCCCGCCGCACCGCACGGTCTGAGGCCGCACCCCGGCGCGCCGCGCTGCGGCGCGCCGGGCCGCCGTCGCACCCGGTCCCACCGGGCCGGCGCGCACACGCGCGTCCCGTACCCTGACGCCGCCTCACCCGCCGTCGACCCCGGAGGCCCGCCCTGAGCGCACCCGTCGTCCCGACGCGTCTCCGCACACCCCTGGTGTGGCTGGCCTTCGTGCTCGCCCACCTGTGGCTGACGTACCTGGGCACGACGCTGCTCGCGCGCGCGTCGTTCGGCGACGTGGACCTCTACCGGCGCTGGGTCGCGACCGGTCTGACCACCGGGACGTGGCCCGTGCTCGACGGCCCGTGGGTCTACCCGGCGGCCGCCCTGCTGCCGATGCTGGCCGCCGGCGTCGCAGGCGTGACGCCGGACGCGCCCTACGCGCTCGCCTGGTGCGGGCTCGTCACGGCGCTCGACGCGGCCGCCGTCGCGCTGCTGCTCCGGCGGCGCAACGGCCACGTCGCGGCCGTGTGGTGGCTCGCGTTCCTCGTGCTGCTCGGCCCTGTCGCCATCGGCCGGCTCGACGCGGTCGCCGCACCCGTGACCCTCGTCGCGCTGCTGGTCGCGCTGACGCACCCGCGCACCTCGACCGCGCTGCTCACGCTGGGCGCGTGGGTCAAGGTCGCCCCCGGCGCGGCGGTGCTGCCGCTGCTGCTCGCGACCCGACGCCCCTGGCGGCGGGTCGTGCTGCCGGGCGCCGCGGTGTGCGCGCTCGTGGTGGGCACGGTCGCCCTGCTCGGCGGCGGCGACGAGGTCGCGTCGTTCGTGCTCGAGCAGGACGCGCGCGGCCTGCAGCTCGAGGCCGTCGCGGCCACGCCCTGGCTCGTCGCAGGGCTGTTCACGACGCGCGTCGAGCACGTCTTCAACCGCGGCCTGGTCACGTGGGAGATCGACGGCCCCGGCACGCAGGCCACGGCCGACGCGCTCGGCGCGGTGCTCGTGGCGGGCGTGCTGGCCGTGACCGCGCTGCTGTGGTGGTGCCGGCGCCGCGACGGTGCCCGGTTCTGGTCGGACGACGTCCTGCGGGGCGACTTCGTGCTGCGCGGCGCGTTCGTCCTGGCGCTCACGCTGATCGTCGCGAACAAGGTCGGCAGCCCGCAGTTCCAGTCGTGGCTCGCGCCGCCGGTGGCCGTCGCGCTCGCGCTCGGGCGCCCGTGGTGGCGGCGCACCGCGGTGACGCTGCTGGGCGTCGCCGCCGCGACCCAGTGGGTCTACCCGTGGTGGTACGGCGACGTGGTGTCCGGGTGGCCGCTCGCGACGCTCGTGCTCGCGGCGCGCAACGTGACGCTCGTCGTGCTGCTCGTGGTCGCGGTCGCGCACCTGCTCCGTCCGCCGGGCCACGACCCCCGCGCGTCGGTCCGCGCCGACGCCGCGGCCGCGACGCGCGGCGGCCCGGACGACGCCGTCGTCGCCCGGACCGCCGCCGCGGACTGACGTCCGCGCGCGAGGTCAGCGCGGCAGGTGCGGCGCGACCTCGTCGGCCACGAGCTGCAGGTGCTCGAGGTCGGCGAGGTCCAGGACCTGCAGGTACACGCGCTGCACGCCCTGCTCGGCGAGCCACGTGAGCCGCTCGACGGCCTCGCCCGGGGTTCCTGCGATGCCGTGCTCGCGCAGCTCGGGCACCTCGCGCCCGATCGCCGCGGCGCGCCGCGCGAGCTCGGCCTCGTCCCGCCCGACGCACATCACGAGCGCGACGGACTGCACGAGCGTGCCCGGGTCGCGACCGATCTCGACGCACGCCTCGTTGATCCGGGCGATGCGCGCCGGGACGCTCGCGACCTCGGGGAACGACTGGTTGTACTCGGCGGCGAACCGCGCGGCCAGGCGCGGCGTGCGCGTGGGACCGCCGCCGCCGACGATGATCGGCACACCCGCGCGCGACGCGTCGAGCGGCGAGCGCTGCACGGGCTTCGGCAGCGCCGGCGAGTCCGTCAGCGTGTAGTGCTCGCCCGCGTGGCTGAACGTCTCCCCCACGGGCGTGCCCCACAGGCCCGAGACGATCTCGAGCTGCTCGGTGAGCAGGCCGAACCGCTTCTCGGGGAACGGGATGCCGTACGCGGCGTGCTCGGCCGCGAACCAGCCCGCCCCCAGGCCGAGCTCGACGCGCCCGCCGGACATCTGGTCGACCTGCGCGACCTGGATCGCGAGCACGCCCGGGTACCGGAACGTGGCGGCCGAGACCAGCGTGCCGAGCCGGATGCGGCTCGTCTCGCGCGCGAGGCCCGCGAGCGTGGTCCACGCGTCGGTGGGGCCGGGGAGGCCGTCGCCGTCACCCATCACCAGGTAGTGGTCGGAGCGGAAGAAGGCGTCGAAGCCGAGGTCCTCGGTGGCACGCGCGACCGCGAGGAGGTCGTCGTAGCTGGCGCCCTGCTGGGGCTCGGTGAAGATGCGCAGATCCATGCCGTCAGCCTCGCACGCCCCGCCGTCGGGGGCTGCCGTGGCGCGGGCGGGTGAACGGCGTCGGCGCGCGCGCGTTCGAGGTGCGCGAGCGGCCCGCGCTTGCGACGGTGGACACGTGCACGACGCCACGCCCCTGACCGCAGCCCTCGACGTCGCCGACTGGCGTCGTCGCACGTCGCAGACGTACGCGCAGGTCCGCGCGCTCGCGGTCGACGACCCCGCCGGTGCGCACGCGGTGTGGGTGCAGCAGCGCGACGAGCTGTTCGCCTACCACCCGGCGTCGCCGCTGACGGCCGACGCACGAGCCGTCTTCGACGGGCTGGACGTCGCGCCGTACGACCCGGCGTACCGGTTCGAGGTCGAGGTGGAGCGCGCGGGCCAGCAGCGGCTCGACGTCGCGACGGGCACCGACGGCGTCGTCGGGTTCGACCGCATCGGCGTGGTCGAGCTGGGGAACCTCGGTCGTCTGACGCTCTGGTCGTTGCGCGGGTACGGCGGCGGGCTGTTCCTGCCCGTGCGCGACGCGCTCGCCGGCACGGTCACGTACGGCGGGGGCCGCTACGTGCTCGACACCATCAAGGGTGCGGACCTCGGCACCGACCACGTGGGCCGCCTGGTGGTGGACCTGAACTTCGCGTACGCGCCGTCGTGCGCGTACGACCCGGCGTGGGCGTGCCCGCTCGCGACCCGGGCCAACACGCTCGCGGCCGAGGTGCCGGTGGGTGAGCGCACGGCGCCGCACCCCGTGGCGGACGGCCCCGCGGACGACCCCGCCGACGGCGGGACAGGCGACGACGCCGCGGCGCGCGCCGACGCCTGACGGCGCCGGGCTCAGACCTGGCAGGCGGGGCAGCGGTACAGCTTGCGCGCGGCCATCTCCTCGACGACCACGGGCGTGCCGCACACGCGGCACGGCAGACCGCCGCGCCCGTACACCCAGTGCCGCACGGTGGGGTCGTGCCGGGCCCGCGCACGGCCGGCCGCGTCGAGGTCCTCGCGCGTGAGCATGACGCCGTCGCGGATGCCGTCGGCGAGCAGCACGGCCCAGTCCCGCCACAGCGCGCGGACGGTGTCGGGCGGCACGCGCCGGCCCGGCGTCCACGGGTCGAGCCGTGCCCGGAACAGCAGCTCGGCGCGGTAGATGTTGCCGATGCCCGCGACGACCGCCTGGTCCATGAGCAGCTGACCGACCGGGACGTTCCGGCGGGTCACGCGCTCGACGACCACGTCACCGGCGGCGTCGAGGTCCTCGACCTCCTGCGGGTCGGGGCCGAGCCGGGCGCGCACGAGCGCGGCCTCGTCGGCGGTGAGCACCTCGCACGCGGACGGCCCGCGCAGGTCCGCGACGACCGACCCCGAGTCGAGCCGCACGCGCACCTGACCCAGCGGGGGCGGCGGCCACTCCAGGCCGTCGTCGGCGGCGTGCTCGGTCTCGTCCTCGCCCATGCGCAGGCGGCGGGTCGAGGGCTGGGCGTCCATCGCGGCGCCGGGGCGCACGCGCGGCGCGCCCAGGCTGCCGCGCACGCGCTCGCCGTCGCCGAGCGGGCTGACGTCGCCGTAGAGGTCCCACGCGCCGTACAGGCCGAGGTGGACGCGCAGCACGTCGTCGTCGCCGAACGCGCAGAACAGCTGCTTGCCGACGGCCGACGCGCGCGTCATGGTGCGGCCGTCGAGCCGGGCCGCGCCGGCGGCGAAGCGGCCCTGGGGGGACGAGACGGCGAGCGGCCGCCCGACGAGGTCGAGCGTGAGCTGGCGGGCGACGCGGTGGACGGTATGACCCTCGGGCACGGCGTCCACCCTACGAGGGGTCGCCGACACGGGCGCCCGTCGTCCCTTCGTTCCGTGGCGTCGTGACCGATGGGGAGGCGTGTCGTCGCACCGCACCCCGGTCGCGGCGGCCCACGGGTCGACGGACGACGCCGGCGCCGTGACGGCCGTCGCCCTGGGCGGGCGCGCCCTGACGGTGCTCACGGGCGTGGGGCTGGTGCTCGGCGCGGGCGTCGGCGGCGTCCTCGAGCCCCTGGTGGTGTGGGCCGACGCCGTGCTGGTCCCCCTGCCGTGGCTGCGCGACCTGCTGCTGGGTGCGCCGGCCGCGCCCGAGGTGGGGGTCGTCGCGGTGCTCGGCGGCGCCGCCGGGGTGTGGTGCTGGGAGCGCTGGCGGCAGGACGTCGGGGTCGTCGAGGTGTCGGCCGACGGCATCGGCGTGGCGCGGCACGGCCACGAGCGGTTCGTGCCGCGTGCCGCGGTCGAGCACGTGCACGCCGACGGCGACGACCTCGTGGTGCTGGGGTGCGGCGGCCGGCAGCTGCTGCGCTGCCCCGCCGACGCGCTGCTGCGCCGCACGGGTGCCGTGCTGCGCGCCGCGGGGTACCCGTGGTCCGACGACGGCGACCCGTACGCCGGCGAGTGGCGGCGCTGGGTGCAGGGCCGTCCCGGCACGCCGCACGGCGCCGACGCGCTGCTCGTGCGGCGCCGCACGGCCCTCGGCGACGAGGACCCCGCGACGGCCGACGCGCTCGCGTCCGAGCTCGGCACGCTGGGCGTCGCGGTGCGGGACCGACGCGACCGCCAGGAGGTCCGCCGCACGGGCTGACGCCCCCGGCCGCCTCCCCCGAGACCGACCACCGGTCACCTCGCCCCCCGTGGTGACCGGTGGTCCTCGTGCGTCGTCGGCGGTCGGCGGTTCCGCGGGTCGCCCCGGGACGACGTGTGCCAGGCTCGGGGCGTGGACGACGACGCGACGCTGCCCCCGCACCCGCCCGCGACGCCGACCTGCGAGCCCGCGCCCGCACCGGGCGCCCGCACCGCGGCCGACCCGCACGTCGTCGCGTCGGACGTGCTCGCGAACCTGCGCGACGTGGGCGGCCGGCGCACCGCCGACGGCCGCACCGTGCGCCGCGGCGTCATGCTGCGCTCGGCCGAGCTCCGCGCACCGGCCATCGCGGCCGACCCCGCGATCGCGGCGCTGGGCGTGCGGACCGTCGTCGACCTGCGCACCGCCGCCGAGCGCGCGGCCGCGCCCGACGTGCTGCCGGCCGGGGCGCGCGGCGTCCACGCCGACGTGCTCACGCAGGACCCGCAGGCACCGGCGGCCGACCTCACGGAGGTCATGGCGCACCCGGAGCGGCTCGAGCAGGCCCTCGCGGCGCTCGACCCGGCGGCGCGCATGCGCGAGACCTACGTGGACCTGGTCGTCGGCGACGCCGCCCGCGCGGGCTGGGCGACGCTGCTGCGCCACGTGCTCGACCCGGCGGCGGGCCCGGTGCTGTACCACTGCACGGCCGGCAAGGACCGCACGGGTTGGGCGACGACCGTGCTGCTGCTCGCCGCGGGCGTCGACCTCGACGGCGTGCGCGCGGAGTACCTGGCGGTGAACCCGACGGTCCGGGCGATGTACGGGCCGCTGCTGCACCGGTTCGCCGACGCGGGCGGCGACCCCGCGCTGCTGGTGCCGCTGCTGGAGGTCCGCGCCGAGTACCTCGACACCGCGCTCGACGCGATGGCGGACCGGTTCGGGTCGTTCGACGGGTACCTGACCCACGGGCTCGGGCTGGCCGACGACGAGGTCACGGCGCTGCGCGCGGCGCTCGTCGACTGACGTCGCGGGGTCGTCCACGGGGTCTTCCGCACGCCGTCCGCGCAGCACCACCCGCGCGGGTGACGCACGGGACGGCGGACGGACATACGCGGACGACCCGGACACGGTTGGATGTGTCCGTGCTGACCTGGACGTTCCCCACCACCGAGCTGCGCCTGATGTTCGGCGCCCCGCCGCGCGGCGCGCGCACGGGCCTGTGGGACCCGACCGCCGACGACGACCCGGCGGGCCTCGCGCTCGACGACGTGCACGCGGCGCTCGTGCCGGGCACGCCCGACCCCCGCGCGCTCGAGCGGGTCGCGCGCGCGCCGCACCTGCGGTTCGTGCAGCTCGCGGGTGCGTGGCACGGCGGGCTCGCGGGCGTCCTGCCGGCGGGCGTGACGGTGGCCGACGCGCGAGGCGTCCACGCCGACGGCGCGGCGGAGCTCGCGGTCGGGCTCGCGCTCGCGCAGCTGCGCGGCATCGACGACGCGGCGCGCCGGATGACCGTGCAGCACTGGTCGCCCGCACCGGGCCGGGTCGGGTCGCTCACGGGCGGCCGGGTGCTCGTGGTCGGCGCCGGCGCGGTCGGCACGGAGGTCGTCGCGCGGCTGCGCGCGTTCCGCGCGTCGGTGACGGTCGTGGCGCGCACGGCGCGCGAGACGCTCGACGGCCGCGTGCACGGGGTCGACGAGCTGCCGCACCTGCTGCCGCGCGCGGACGTCGTGGTGCTCGCGGTGCCGCTCACCGACGCGACGACGCACCTGGTCGACGAGGACTTCCTCGCGGCGATGCACGACGGCGCGCTGCTCGTGAACGTCGCGCACGGGCGCGTGGTCGACACCGACGCGCTGGTCGACGAGCTCGGGTCGGGCCGGCTGCGGGCCGCGCTCGACGTCACGGACCCGTCGCCGCTGCCGCCCGACCACCTGCTGTGGCGGGCGCCGAACGCGCTGGTCACGCCGGAGGTGGGGCGGCGCACGCCGCTGACGGCGGCGCGGCTGACGGAGCTCGCGCGGCGCCAGCTCACCGCGCTCCTGGCGGAGCGCCCGCTGGAGAACGTCGTCGCCGGTCCGCCGGTGATCCCGCTGCTGGACCTGTGAGACCGCCGTCGCAGACGTCCGACGGGATCTGACACGCCGTCTCGACATGTGGTCCCACATGTCGAGACAGCGCACGGGCGCGTCCGCGCCGCGTGCTTGCATGACCGGCATGGCACACATCGACACGCACGCGTCGCGACCGGCCCACGCCGTCGCCGCCTGCATGTGCCGTGCCCGAATGTGTCGCTGACGGCGACCCCGCGCGCCCCTCGCGCGCTCCCCTGACCCGCTGCCGCTCGTCCGCGCCCGGGTCGTCCCCCGCCCGCCGCACCGGCACCCTGCGTGCCCCGCCCGCGGCACCACCTCGAAGGACCCCCGTGATCGAGCTGACCGGTCTCCGCAAGGTCTACGCGTCGCCCGACGGTGACGTCGTCGCCCTCGACGGCATCGACCTGCACGTCGAGCGCGGCACCGTGCACGGCATCGTCGGCCGTTCGGGCGCCGGCAAGTCGACGCTCATCCGCTGCCTCACGGGCCTTGAGCGCCCCACGTCCGGCACGGTCCGGGTCGACGGCGTGACGATCTCCGACCTCGCCGAGAACAAGCTGCGCGCGGCGCGGCGCCGCACAGGCATGGTCTTCCAGCACGTCAACCTGCTCGACTCGCGCACCATCGCCGCGAACGTCGCCTACCCGCTCGAGGTCGCCGGCGTCCGCCGCCACGAGCGCGCCGCCCGGGTCGCCGAGCTGCTCGACCTCGTCGGCCTCGGCGACCGCGCCGGCGCCTACCCCGCGCAGCTGTCCGGCGGGCAGAAGCAGCGCGTCGGCATCGCCCGCGCGCTGGCCACCGAGCCGGGCGTGCTGCTGTGCGACGAGCCCACGTCGGCCCTCGACGGCGAGACCACGCGCCAGATCCTCGGCCTCGTGCGCGACCTGCGCGACCGGCTCGGCATCACGGTCGTCGTCATCACGCACGAGCCCGCCGTGGTCCGCGACGTGTGCGACCACGTGACGCTGCTCGAGCACGGCCGCGTCGTGCAGACCGGCGCGCTCGCGCAGGTCGTCACGGCCGTCGGCTCGCCGCTGTCCCGCGCGCTGGTGCCCGTGCCCGACCTGCCGCCCGGCGACCGGCGCGCGCTCGTCGAGGCCGTGTTCTCGACCGACGCCGTGCCGACCAGCGTCGCGTTCGCCGCGGTCGCCGCGCTCGGCGACGACGTCGAGGTCGCGTCCGCCACGGTCGAGCCGCTCGGCGGCGTCCGGGTCGGCCGGCTCATCGTCGACGCCCCGACCGGGCGCGTGCCGGAGGTCGTCGAGCGGCTGCGCGCCGCCGGGCTCGACCCGCTCGCCGTGCCGACCACCACCGACGCCGGGCGGGAGGTGGCGTGATGGGCGACCTGTGGATCGAGCTCACGACCAACCGCGTCATCCAGCAGAAGCTCCCCGAGGCGACCGTCGAGACCCTCCAGATGGTGGGGCTGTCGGCGCTCGTCGTGCTCGCCGTCGGGCTGCCGCTGGGGCTGCTGCTGCGCTCGCTCGCGTCCGACGGGCTCACGCCGAACCGCACGGCGTCGGCCGTGCTCGGGTTCGTCGTCAACACGCTGCGCGCGCTGCCGTTCATCATCCTGGCCGTCGCCGTGATCCCCGTGACCCGGGCGATCGTCGGCACGAGCCTCGGGTGGGAGGCCGCGGTCGTGCCGCTCAGCCTCGGGACCATCCCGTTCTTCGCGCGGCTCGTCGAGACCGCGGTGCGCGACGTCGCCCCCGGCAAGGTCGAGGCCGCCCGCGTCATGGGCTCGACGACGCCGAAGATCCTCGGCGCGGTGCTGGTGCGCGAGGCGCTGCCCGCGATCGTCTCCGGTTTCACCGTCACCGTGATCGCGCTCATCGGGTACTCCGCGATGGTCGGCGCGATCGGCGCCGGCGGCCTCGGGTTCCTCGCGATCACCTACGGGTTCCAGCGGTTCGACCCGACCGTCCTGTACACGTCCGTCGTCGTCATCGTCGTGCTGGTCACCGTGGTCCAGCTCGTCGGCGACGCCGTCGCCCGCCGCCTGGACCACAGGTGAGCACGCCCCGCCGCGACCGCGGCCCCCGCACGTCGTCCCCGACCGGGGGACGGACCCTGAGAGGAACACCCGCGATGAAGAGAATCGTCCGCACCGCAGCCGTCCTGTCCGCAGCGGCCCTGGTGATGACGGGCTGCGCGGGTGGCGACGACCCGGACGCCGGCGCGTCCGCGGGCTCGACCGACGCGTCGGGCACCACGACCCTCGTGGTCGGCGCGAGCCCCGTGCCGCACGCCGAGATCCTGCAGTTCGTGCAGGACGAGCTCGCTGCCGACGCGGGTCTCGACCTCGACATCCGCGAGTTCACGGACTACGTGCTGCCGAACACGGCGCTCGCCGAGGGCGAGCTCGACGCCAACTACTTCCAGCACCTGCCGTACTTCACGGCGCAGGTCGAGGAGAACGGCTTCGACTTCGACCACTTCGACGGCGTGCACATCGAGCCGTACGGCGTGTACTCGAAGAAGGTCGAGTCGGTCGACGACATCCCCGACGGCGGCGTCGTCGGCATCACGAACGACCCGGGCAACCAGTCGCGCGCGCTCGACCTGCTGGTCGAGGGCGGGCTCATCACGCTCGAGGAGACCGACGGCGACGCGACCCTGCTCGACATCAAGGACAACCCGAAGAACCTCGAGTTCGTCGAGACCGCGCCCGAGCAGCTCGTGGTCTCGCTGCAGGACGTGGACGCCGCGATCATCAACGGCAACTACGCGCTCGAGGCGGGCCTGAACCCCGCGAAGGACTCGATCCTGCTGGAGTCCGGCGAGGGCAACCCGTACGCGAACTTCCTCGCGGTGCGCTCGGAGGACAAGTCGAACCCCGCGCTCGTGAAGCTCGACGGCCTGCTGCACTCCGACGAGGTCCGTGCGTTCATCGAGAAGCGCTGGCCGGACGGCGAGGTCGTCGCGGCGTTCTGACGCACGGCACCCGACGGGCCGGGCACCCTCACCGAGGGCGCCCGGCCCGTCGTCGTCCGCGGCCCGCGGACGCCCTCACCCACCCGTCACCCACTCACCCGTCGAACGCGGGCTTGTGCCGGTTCTGGGCGGCCATCACCGGCGCAGGTCCGCACTCGACGGGTGAGGCGGGTGGTGGGGCGGCGGGTGGGCGACGGCAGGCGGGGTCAGGTGCGGGACGGCACCGGCGCCGCGACGCGCGGACGCAGCCACCGCCACGCGACCAGGCCCGCGACGAGGCCCCAGAACGCCGAGCCGACCCCCGCGATCGTCACCGAGCTGGCCGCGAGCAGGAACGTCACCAGCGCGGGCACCCGCCGGTCGGCGTCCGCCGCGGCGACCGCGAGCGCCGAGCCCAGCGCGGGCAGCAGCGCGAGGCCCGCGACGGCCTCGACGAGCCCGGCCGGGGCGGCGGCGACGAGCGCCGTGAGGGTCGGGGCGAGCGCCGCGAGCACCAGGTAGCACACGCCCGCCGTGCGGGACGCGACCCACCGCCGCGCGGGGTCGGGGTGCGCGTCGGGCGAGGCGGGCAGCGCCGCCGTGATGGCCGCGAGGTTCACGGCGTGCCCGCCGGCCGCGGCACCCGCGACGGTCCCGGCACCCGTGACCAGCAGCGACGCGCGCCACGGCACGGCGTACCCCGCGGACGCGACGACGGCCGCACCGGGCACGTTCTGCGAGGCCATCGTCACGAGGTAGAGGGGCACGGCGATCCCGACGAGCGCGCCCGGCGTGAAGGCGGGCGCCGTGAGCTCGAGGAGCGGTACCACGAGCGCGGGCGGGTGGCCGGCGCGCGTCGTGACGACGACGGCCACGACGAGCGCCGCCGCGAACGCCGCGGGCGCCGCCCAGCGGGGCGCGACGCGCAGCAGCACGAGCCACAGCAGCACGACGGGCGCCACCAGCAGGGGCGCCGCGACGAGCCCTCGCACGGGTGCGAGGCACAGCGTGAGCAGGACGCCCGCGAGCATGGCCTGCGCGAGCGGTGCGGGGACGGCGGCGACGAGCCGCCCGAGCGGCCGCCACAGCGCCGTGAGCACCAGAAGCCCGCCGCACACGACGAACGCGCCGACCGCGGCGGGCCACCCGCCGGCCACGCTGCCGGTCGCGACGAGCAGCGCGGCGCCGGGCGTGGACCAGGCGGCCGTGAGCGGGGTGCGGTACCGCTGCGACAGCACGACGGTCGCGAGGCCCTGCACGGCGCACAGCGCGACGAGCCCCGACGTGGCCTGGCGCGGGTCGGCGCCGACGGCGCGCAGCCCGGCGAGGACGACGGCGAACGAGCTCGTGAACCCGACGAGGGCGGTGACGAGGCCGACGAGGTGCGGCTGCAGGCGTTCCACGAACAGAACGGTAGCCGAGGTGTTCCGTCGACGGAACACTCGCCTATCCTCGTCGCGTGCCCGCCGACGCGTCCCCCGCCCCGACCACGCCGGCCGACGCCCTGCCCGCGCTCGTCGGCGAGCGGCTGCGCCGCGCCCGCACCGAGCGCGGCCTGTCCCTGGGCGCGCTCGCGGCGGCCGCGGGCGTCGGCAAGGGGTCGCTCTCCGAGATCGAGCACGGCGCGCGCAACCCGACGCTCGGCACGCTCTACGCGCTGTCCGGCGCGCTCGGGCTGCCGCTGTCGTGGCTGCTGGCCGAGCGGGTCGGCACGCAGGTCGCGTCGCCCGGGATCACCGCCCGGCTGCTCGACGCGCACGCCGACGACGCCGGCACGGTCGAGGTCTACGCGCTGCGGCTCGAGCCCGGGCGGGTGCACACGTCGGCCGCGCACGGGCCGGGCGTCGTCGAGCACCTCGTGGTGACCCGCGGCCGCGCGCGCGTGGGAGCCGCGGGCGCGCAGGTCACGCTGGGCACGGGCGACGCGACGACGTGGACGAGCGACACCGACCACAGCTACGAGGCGCTCGACGCCCCGGCCGACGCCGTGCTGGTGGTCCGCACGCCCGCCTGACCCGCGGTCAGAGCTGGTCGAGGAAGTCCGTCACCGCGTCGAGGTAGACCTGGCGCGGACCCTCGGCCGAGAGCGTGAGGTCGTGCACGCCGTCCTCGACGACCAGCTCGTGCACGTCGCGCCCGAGGCGCGGCCCGAGGGCGGCGATGGTCGTGACGTCGAGCACGGTGTCGGCGGTGTCGAGGCCGGGCCCGTCGACGTCGGCGGCCGAGCGGGCCGCTCGCGCGACGAGCACCGGCACGTCGATCTCGAGCCCGCGGGCGACGCGCAGGTGGCCCGCGCGGACGGCCGCGAGCCACCCGGCGCGCGCGGGCACGCCGCCGGGAGACTTCAGCGACGTGTCGAAGTCCCAGCGCTCGGCGAGCCGCGCGGCATACCGGGACGGCGCCGCCGCGATGACGCGCAGCGGCGCGCGCCGGGCCAGCGGGCGCAGCGCGCCGTCCTGCAACGGCCGCACCCACGAGCGCTCGAACGACAGGAACGGGCTGTCCAGCACGACCGCGTCGGCGCCGGCACCCCCACGGTGCGCGTGCGCCCACAGCGCGGTCACGAGCCCGCCGCACGAGTGCCCGTGCACGACGACCGGCAGCCCGGGCCACGTGCGCCGCGCGACCGTGACCGCGCGCGTGAGGTCCGACGCCTGCTCGCGCAGGTCGCCCTGGTAGTGCGGCACGTCGCCCGGGCGCCACGAGCGACCGGCGCGGCGCGCGTCGAGGCCCAGCGCGGCCCAGCCGGCCGCCGCGAGCGCGTCGACCACGTGCGTCTGGAAGACGTAGTCGTTGTAGCCGTGCAGCAGGACCACGACGCCGCGCGGGCGCGCGGGCCGCTCGACGGGACGCACGAGCGTCAGCACGGGGTCCGGGCCGCCGGCGGCGACCTGCCGCGCGAGCGGGCCGACGGGGGGCGCGACCCACCCGGGCAGGGTCCAGGCCTCGTAGCCGGGCAGCAGCCGGTCGGGCACCCACGCCTCGGCGTCGGGGCCGGGCAGCACGCTCACGCGCCGGGCTCCGTGACGTCGCGGCGACCGTCGACCCCCAGCCCGCGCGGGAACCGCACGGGCACGAACAGCACGAGCCCGACCAGCAGCACCGCGACGATCCCGAGCACGCCCCAGTACTGCTCCTGCCCGCCGCCGAGGGCGATCGCGAGCGCGAACGCCGCGGGTGCGAGGAACGTCGCGGCGCGGCCCGTGGTGGCGTAGAGGCCGAACAGCTCGGTCTCGCGGCCCGGCTCGGCGAGGCGCGCGAGCAGCCCGCGGGACGCCGACTGCGCGGGCCCGACGCACGCGGACAGCACGAGCCCCGCGACCCAGAACGCGTTCTTGCCCGCGTCGTGCAGGAAGAACACCGCCGACCCGGACAGCACGAGCACGACGAGCGCGACGGTGACGAGGCGTCGGGGCCCGTACCGGTCGTCGAGCCAGCCCGACGCGATGGTCGAGGCGCCGGCGACGACGTTCGCGGCGATCGCGAACACGATGACGTCCCCCGGGGAGAAGCCGAACGTGCCGGCGGCGAGCACGCCGCCGAACGTGAAGACGCCCGTCAGCCCGTCACGGAACACCGCAGACGCGACGAGGAACCGCAGCGTCGAGCGGCGCTCGCGCCACAGCTGCGCGACGTGCGCGCCGACCGCGCGGTACGCCCCCGCGACGCCGACCCGCGCGGGCGGTGCGCCGGGGCGGCGGTGGTCGGGCACGAACAGCAGCACCGGCACCGCGAAGACGAGGAACCACGCACCCGCGACGAGCATCGAGACGCGCACGTCGAGCCCACCCTCGGACGTCACGCCGAACCAGCCGACGTCGGGCTGGATGAACCCCACGTACAGCACGAGCAGCAGCACGATCCCGCCGACGTACCCGGCACCCCACCCGATGCCGCTGATGCGGCCGATGGTCCGCGGCCCGCTGATCTGCAGCAGCAGCGCGTTGTACGCGACCGACGCGATCTCGAACGCGATGGTCCCGACGGCGAGCAGCACGATGCCCAGCAGCACGGCCTGCGTCATGCCGCCCTCGACAGGCTCGACGAACCACAGCGCGAGCACCGACGCCCCGACGACGCCCGACGTCACCGCGAGCAGCGGCCGCCGCCGCCCGCCCGCGTCGGCGAGCGTGCCCAGCGCGGGCGCCGTGAGCGCGACGAGCAGGCCCGCGGCCGCGAGCCCCCAACCGAGCCACTGGCTGTGCAGGGCCTTGGTCGCAGCCTCGTCGGCACCCGGCTCGACGAACGCCCCGCTCGTGAGGAAGACGGTGAAGACGAACGTCGTGACGACCGCGTTGAACGCGGCCGACCCCCAGTCCCAGGCCGCCCACGCGGCGACCTGCCCGCGGGCGGGAGCAGGGACGGGGTCGACGACGTCGTCGACGGTGGCCTCGGTGCCGGGGTGACCCATGCGCGCAGCGTAGGCCGTCGCCCCGACCGCCGGGAGACGCCCGGGTGAACGGCGCGGCGGGACGAGCCGGTCCGTGCCGCACGGCAGCGAGCACCGCCCGGGAGGTCGACTCCGCTGATCAGCTCGTCTCGAGCGCGTAGCCCTTTCCCGCCACGGTGGCCATGGCGCGATCGAGGTAGCGCTGGACGAGCTCGTCGTCGGAGTCCGCGAGGAGGGTCCGTGAGAAGTTCGTCGCCCGGGCACCGGTGGCGAGTGCGAACCTCGGAGCGTCGTCGGGGTCCACGGGCATCGAGTCGGGGAAGAAGAGCCGGACGCCGATCTGGGGGCCTGCGTCCACACGGAGGAACGCCTTGCCGCCCAGCTTGAACGCGACGTACTGCTGCCGCGAGACCACGGTCGCGCCCCGGGCCTCGAGGGACCTCCGGATCCGGGTGAAGGCCTCGTCTCGCGGGCTGCCCTCGATCTGCGCCAGCAGGCCGTCCCCGCTGTCCTCCACGGTT
The DNA here is from genome assembly GCF_000986825.1 of Cellulomonas sp. FA1. Taxonomy (NCBI): domain Bacteria; kingdom Bacillati; phylum Actinomycetota; class Actinomycetes; order Micrococcales; family Cellulomonadaceae; genus Cellulomonas; species Cellulomonas sp. FA1. The sequence continues at coordinate 2,456,746 of NZ_LBMY01000001.1, forward strand.
TCGAGATCGCTCTGCGCGCTCGCCGACGCCGTGGTCTGCGAGTACCGCATCGCCGCGAGCATGTACGCAGGCGGGAGGTCGGGAGGCAGCACCTTGGACAGATAGGTGGTCAGATCGGTGTTCGCTTCCTGCTCGTCGCCCAGGTAGTCACCGATGCGGTCATGATCCAGGCCGCCGGCCAGGGCGACGTGCAGCGCCTTGAAGTCCTCGGGCCACCGCAGCTGCAGCCCGATCATCGCGAGGAGGAGCGAGTTGTCGACCTGCGTGCTCGTCTCCTCACCGAGGATCCGCTGGGCGATCATCATCGAGTTGACGAGGCGTTTGACCTGGCGCGGGTTGGTTCGCAGCGCCAGGTGGACGACGTCCTGCAGGACCTTCTTGGCCGGCTCGTCGAGACCGAGGCTCTCGTCCCAGTTCGGGACGATGTCGCTGATGACCCGTTCGCTGCGGTCCACCTCGGGGATCCAGAACGGTATCTGGACGATCTTCTCGACGAAGAGCGGGGCGTCGGTGGTCGCGTACCTCTCCTTCACCGCCTTGATGAGCACCGCGTAGTCGAGCGCCATGACGAAGACGAAACCCTGGACGTCGGTGAGGACGTGCACCGCCTCGAGGACCTGGACGATCGCATCGGGAGGGCACCGGTCCAGGTCGTCGATGAGCACGACGATCCGCTTGCCGGCATCCTCGAGCTCACGCCCGATCTCGACCAGACGGCCGTGCGGAGCCTCGGCTCCCGGCCGGCCCAGCGGCTGCTGGAAGGCGTCGATGGCGCTGCCCAGGGCGTTGCCCGAGACGCTCACCGGCCCGAGATTGAGGCTCACCTCGGCCACGACGGCACGGAGCGCCCGACCGATGGAGGTCCACAGCTTCTTGTCGCTGCGGGACTTCTCGTCATCGTGCGGCTCCGTGTCCTCGCGGCGGGCCAGCGTGCCCTCGACCTCGCGCAGGAGCGGCACGATCACCTGGGGGTTGCGCGCGTAGCGCCACGCGTCGAAGGTCACGACCGGCATGTCGTAGCCGCGAAGCCTCGTCTCGACGGCACGCAGGATCGACGACTTCCCGACGCCCCAGGCTCCGTAGATCCCGATCGTGAAACGCGCTGGAGAACCACCGGTGATGACCGCCGACAACGCGTCCACGTACTTCTCGTACCCGAGTCCCAGGCTCGCGGTGGGTTCGTCGACCACCACGCGGAGCGGCACCAGATCATTCGTCGTCGACGTCGGCATCCACCGAACGTAGCGGCCGGGTGGAGCGCCGCGCTGGGCTTTCGGCGAGTGAACCCGTGCGTATCCGGAAGGTGTCGGCAGACCGAGCGGCGCGTCACGCGCAGTCCGGACGGGGGTCGTGACTCGCGGGTGCAGCCCCTGGCCGTGCCGTGAGCAGATGCCGTGTCAGCGCGCCTCGCGCACCCCGTGCCCGACGGCCGCGAACGCGGCGACGGCGAGACGCCGCGCGACCGGCGAGCGCCACGTCTGGTCGAGGAACCCGTGCGGCATGCCGTTGGCGGTGAGCACCGACAACGGCGCACCGGCGGCCCGTGCGCGCTCGGCGAACGCCTCCTCGCCGTCGCGGAACGCGTCGAGCTCGGCGATGAGCAGCAGCGTCGGCGGCAGGTCGGCGAGCACCTCGGGCGCCGCGAGCACCGGCGAGACCAGCGGGTCCGTGCGCGCGGCGTCGTCGGGCAGGTACGACCGCTCGAACAGCAGCCCGATCTGGTTGCCGGCGGCGGCGCGCACGTCGACGTGGTCGACGTCGGGGTACGCCGCGAGCGCGAACGCCGGGCGCGGGCACTCGCCGCGCGTCGCGAGCTGGCACAGCGCGAGCGACACCGACGCACCCGCCGAGTCCCCGGCGACCGCGAACGGGCCCGTGACGCCGACCGCCGCGCCGTCGGGGCCGGTGAGCCACCGCACGGCGTCCTGCGCGTCCTCGATCGCCGCGGGGTACGGGTGCTCGGGCGCACGCCGGTAGTGCAGGCTCACGACCGGCAGCCCCGCGGTCCGCGCGAGCTCGGCCGCCGTGTGCTCGGACGTGTCGAGGTCGCCCAGCACGAACCCGCCGCCGTGCACCCACACCACGAACCCGGGCCCGTCGACCCCGGCCTGCGGGTGGTAGACCCGCACCCGGATCGACCCGGCGCGCGTCGGGATCTCGGTCTCCTGCCGGTCGACGCCCGGCGCGGGCACGGGGCCGAACTGCCCCGTGTCGGCGCCGCGCATGCGCCGCGCGGTGTCGAGCCGCTCCTGGGGCGTGGCGCTCGGGAAGTCCTCGGGCGGGGCGGACGGGTCGCGACGCGGCGGTGCGTCGACGAAGTCGGGGTCGAGCCTCATGACCCGCCATCGTAGGGGCGCACCCCTGGGACCACACCGGCCACCCGCGCCGCGGTGTGCGGGCGGCGCCGGGCGTCGGAGTGGCGGAGGGCAAGGGATTCGAACCCTTGAGCACGGGGTCACCGCACCAACGGTTTTCAAGACCGTCGCTTTCGGCCGCTCAGCCAGCCCTCCCGGTGCCGTGCGGACGAGCCGACGGCGGCGACGATCTTCCCACACCGAGCCGCGCCCGAGGCGGGTGTCGGTGAACCAGCCGCACCGTGCGCGACCGCGCGGGTCAGTCGACGGCGGACGCGTCCTCCCCCGGCACCCGCAGCACGTGCGCCTCGGCGTCGCCCGACGCCCGCACGCGCCACCGCTGCGCACCGCGCGGGTAGACGCGCAGCGTGGTGCTGCGCGCGGGCTCGAACGCCTCGACCAGCGAGCCGTCGACCAGCACCTCGGCGGGCCCGTCCGACGCCCAGACCCGCACCTCGTCCGCGCCGTCGACCAGCGACACGACGACCGGCCCGGACGCCGCGACCCGGAACGCCGGCTCGTCGGTGCCGAGCCTGCCGTCGACGAGCGGCAGCGGCGCGCCCCGCAGCCCGGCGAGCTCGGCCACGGGTCGCGTCACGGCCGTCCCGTCCGGCGTCAGCACCAGCTCGCGCGGGCACGTCAGCACACCCGCCCAGCCCGCGGCCGCGACCTCGTGCGCGGGCCGCTCGGCGTGCGCGGCGCCACGCCCCTCCCACGACCAGCCCCACACCAGCACGCGCCCGTCGTCGGCCACGTACGCCTGCGGCGCGTACAGGTCCGGCCCCGCGTCCAGGGGAGCCGCGCGCTCGACGACGAACCGCGGCGCCTCCCCCGACACGTCGAGCAGACCCGTGAACGCCGTGACCCCGAACCGCTCGGGGCCGTGCGCGCGCTCGAACCACGAGACCAGCAGCACCCACGCGTCGCCGACGCGCACGAGCTGCGGGCACTCCCACACCTCGCCGGGCTGCTCCCCGCCCGCCCGGTCCCCCGCCTCGTCGGCCGTGAGCAGCGTGCCGAGCGGCCGCCAGTCGTCGAGGTCCTCGACGTCGTACACGAGCACCGCACCCCGTCCGTCGACCCCGGCGCCCTGCACGCCCAGCCGCCGCCCGTCGACCGTCAGGACGAACGGGTCCCGCACGTCCACCACGCCCGGCGCGTCCGGGTGCGGCGCCGCGAGCCGGTCCGGCTGCACCCACGTGCCGTCGGGCCCACGCCGCGCCACCGCGACGCCCGCGCTCGGCTCACGGTCGCGCACCGCGCTGTACAGCAGCGCGACGTCGCCGTCGTCGTGCACCGCGACGCCGCTCCACGCCCCGCCCGCGTCGATCGTGCCGGGGCGCGGCGCCAGCGCGGTCGGCTCGTGGTCCCAGCGCAGCAGGTCCGGCGAGCTCGCGTGCCCCCAGTGGATGTCCCCCCACACCGGCGCGTGCGGGTTCCACTGGTACATCACGTGCCAGCGGCCGCCCCACCGGCCGACGCCGTTGGGGTCGTTGAGCCAGCCGTGCGGCGCGCGCACGTGCCAGCGCGGGGCGTGGCGGTCGAGGTCGGCGGTCACGGCACCATCCTCACCCGCCGTCGCGGGGCCCGACGACGGCACGCGGTCCCGGGCCGCGGCACGCCGACGACCGATGCTCAGCGCCACCACCCGGTCGGCCGGCCCGGCGTCACCACCGCGAGCCCGACCGCGTCGGCTGCGCGCGCCGTCGGCGCGTCGTACGTCGCGACCGCGCGCACGTCGAGGTGCGCCTGCGCCGCGCCCACGTGGAGCGCCACGAACGGGCCCAGCCCCGCCGGCAGCAGCACGGCGCGCCGCAGCGCCTGGTCCGAGAGCCGCAGCCGCGGCAGCCGCACGAGCGCGTCCAGCACGGCCAGCGCCGCGTCGACGCCCACGAGACCCGCCACGACGCGTGCCTCCAGCACCGACACCGACGACACGACCGCGGTGGCCTCGTGCTCCGCGGCCCACGCGGACCACGCGGACGACTCGGGCGCCTGCGGCACGTAACGGCTCAGCGCCGATCCGTCGACGTACACCTCGGCCGCCGGGTCACGCGGGCGCAGCACCTCCGCGGCCGGGACGGGACGGGGCGCGGGCACGCCCCCATCCTGGCCCCGGACGCGCGGACGGCCGGCCCCCGTGGGGGTCCGGCCGTCCGTGGGTGACGTGCTCACCGCTGACGCAGGCGCTCCATGGCGAGCTGCACCAGCGCGATGAGGGCCTGCTTGGTCGCGGCGCGCGACCGCGCGTCCGTGTACAGGACCGGGACGTGCGCCGGGATGGCGAGCGCCTCGCGGACGTCGTCGAGCTGGTGCTTGGCGATCCCGTCGAAGCAGTTGACGCCCACGACGAACGGGATGCCGCGCGACTCGAAGTAGTCGACGGCCGGGAAGCACTGGTCGAGCCGGTCGGTGTCGACCAGGACGACCGCACCGATCGCACCGCGCACCAGGTCGTCCCACATGAAGAGGAAGCGGTCCTGGCCCGGGGTGCCGAACAGGTAGAGCCACAGCGAGCCCGGCAGCGCGATGCGACCGAAGTCCATCGCGACCGTCGTGGTCGTCTTGCGGTCGGTCACGCCGCCGGCGTCGTCGACGCCCACGGAGTGCTCGGTCATCGCGGCCTCGGTGTTGAGCGGCTCGATGTCGGAGATCGAGCCGATGAACGTCGTCTTGCCGACGGCGAAGCCGCCCGCGACGACGATCTTGACGACGGTGGGGGCGACGGCGCCCGCAGCCCCGGCCGGAGCGGCGACAGCGGCGTCAGAGGGCGGAAATGCCATTGAGAACACTCTCCAGCACGCTCAGGGACAGGGCGGGGGACTCACCGGTGTTGACCTCGACCGGCTGAGAGGTGTGCACGCGCACGTAGTTGGCATCGGCGAGGTCGGACACGATGATCCGGACGACACCGAGCGGGAGGTGGAGGAGCGCCGACAGCTCGGCGACCGAGATGTACCCGGCCGACGCGTGCTGGATGATCGCGCGCTTCTCGGGGGTCAGGCCCGTGCTCGCCACGGCGCCCGGCATGACCTCGACCAGAGCCTCGAGAGGCAGGTCGGAGCGGGCCGAGCGCACGCGACCGCCGGTCACGGCGTAGGGCCGGACCGTTCTGGCCTCGTACTCGACGTGTTCGCTCATCCGCGTGCCCTCAGGCCACCGGGGCCCGGGTCGCGCCGTCGACGGGCAGCTGGCCGCGCATCTCGGAGATGAGCTGCGGGGTCAGCGTCGCCTCGGTGCGGGAGACGAGCATCGCCATCTCGTAGCCGATGAGGCCGACGTCGCACGTCGACTCGGCGACGACGGCGAGGACCGAGCCGTTCGACACGCTCATGAGGAAGAGGAACAGGTGGTCCATCTCGATGATGGCCTGCCGCACCTCCCCCGCACGGAGCTGGCGCGACGCGCCACGGGTCAGGCTCGACATGCCCGAGACGATCGCCGCGAGCTGGTCGCCGCTGGTGCGGTCGAGCTGCTCGGACATCGCCATGAGCAGACCGTCGGCCGACACCACGAGCGTGTGGCGAGTGCCGGGCACGGTCCGGACGAAGTTGTCCAGGAGCCAGCCGAAGTTGGCTGCCTCGGTGCTGAGCGCGGTCACACTTCCTCCTTCATGGTGCAGTCTGGGCCGACTGCGGGCGGGGTGTCGCCGGTGACACGCAGGTCACCGGAGATCTGGGGCTGTCGGATCACTGGTGGTCACCGTTCTCTGGTCCGGTGGAGGCACGCCGTCCGCGCGACGTGCCCGACTGGAAGCTCGACAGCCGGGACCGCAGCTGGTCGGCGTCGCGCTGGACGGGGCGCTCCTCCATCGGTGCGGGCGCGGCGGGGACCGCGCTCGGCACACGCTTGGTGAGACGCTCCGAACCGCCTGCACCGACCGCGCTGGGCCGGTACGCGGACAGCTGGCTCAGCTCCGAGAGAGCCTGCTCCTGGATGTCCGAGCGCAGGGCGAGCATCGCCGCGACCTCGTCGTCGAGCGTGCCCACGCGGGGCGCGGTCGACGGCGGGACGGACGGGTGGGGGACGGTCGCCGTGGGAGCGGCCGGCTGGCGCGCGGCCCACTCCGGGGGCGACCAGGACGGCGCGGGGCGCGCCTCCGGCGGGGCCGCGGCCGCCGCCGGGGCCGGCGCGGGGCCGGCTGCGGGGGCACGGCGGGAGCCGACCACGACGGGGCCTGCCAGCCGGTGGCCTCGGGCGCGGGCTGCGCGGGCGCAGCCGGCGCCGAGTCCGGGCCCCAGGCCGACGAGCGGACGGGCGTGCGCGTGACCTCGGGGGTCGGCGCGGCCGGCTGCTGCGGCGCGGGCGCGGGCTCGTCACGCTTGCGGCTGAAGAAGTTCCCCCACCGGCGTCGAGGCTTGTCCTCCTCGGGCGCGACGAGGTCGCTGAACGCGGGCTGCGCAGCCGGCGACGCGGGGGCCGCGGGGGCGGCCGGCCAGGCCGGTGCCGACGCCGGTGCGGCGGCGACGGGAGCCTGGGGCGCGGGTGCGGCCGGCGGGTCGAAGGGCGCGACGGCGTCCGCCGACTCGACGGGCGAGAACATCTGCGTGGGCTGCTCGGCGGCGACCGGCCGGGCCCACAGGGGCGCGGCCGGACGTGCCGGGTCGACCGCGGGCGGTGCCGCCGGCGCGGCGTCCGCCGCGGGCGACGCCTGCTGCCACGACGGCGTGCGCCAGGCCTCGGTGACCGGCTGCGGGGCGGGCTCGGGGCCGACCGGCGGCGCCGGGACGGGGGCGGCGGTCGTCGGCGGCGTCGCGGCCACGGGCGCCCAGGGTGCGGCGACCTCCTCCTCGACGTCGGGTTCGAGCTCGAACGTCGGGACGGCCGGCTGCGGCTCGGCGGACCACGCGGGCTGCGGCTCGGCGGCCGCCCAGACGGGCTGCTGCTCCGCCGCCGGCTCGGCGACGGGCCACACCGGCTGCTGCTGCTCGGCAGCGGCCCAGTCGGGCTGCTGCTGCTCGGCAGCGGCCCAGTCCGGCTGCTGCTCGCCAGCGGCCCGGTCGGACGCCTGCGTGCTGGGCAGGCCCCAGTCGGGGTGCGCGTCCTCGGCGGACGCCCACGCGGGCTGCTGCTCGGCGGCGGGCGCCGACCAGCCGGGAGCCTCCTCGGCGGAGGCCTCGGGCACGACCGGGATCGCACCCGTGTGCCACGCGCGCGCCTCGTCGAGCGAACGCCCGAACGGCGCGTAGGGCTCGGTGTACTCCAGGGCGGGGCGCTCGGCGCCGCCGCCCGCCCATCCCGAGTAGCCGCTGTAGGCCGTGAAGGCCGGCTCAGCCTCGGTCTCGGTCTCGGTCTCGGGCTGCGCCTCGACCGCAGCGGCGTCCGGCGTCGCCCGGTCGGGCTCCGCCTCCGGGTGCCGCTCGGTCGCACCGGCGTCCCAGGAGGGTGCCCACGCGGGCTGCTCCTGCTGCGTCGACGGCGCGTCGTGGGCCGTCTGCTCGTCCTGCGGCGCGTCCCAGGAGGGCGCGTCCGCCATGGACCACGCCTGCTCGTCCGCGCGCGACGCCTCCAGCGGCTGCGACTCGGCCTGCACCGGCGCCCACGGCTGCTCGTCCTGCGGCGCCTCCCAGGAAGGTGCCGCCGGGGAGGACCACGCCTGCTCGTCCGCGCGCGACGCCTCCAGCGGCTGCGACTCGGCCTGCACGGGCGCCCACGGCTGCTCGTCCTGCGGCGCCTGCCAGGCAGGGGTCGTGTCGTCCTGCGGCTGGCGCTGCGCGAGGTCGGACGCACCGCCGCGCGACGGCAGCGAGGAGGCCTCGCCCTGCCAGGTCGGGGCGGACCAGGCGTCGGCCTGCGGCGCGGGAGCGGGGTCGGGCTCGAGCGCCGGCACCTCGACCGCGGGGGCGGCCTCGGACGTCGGCGCCTCGGGCGCGGGAGCGGGGTCCGGCGCGGGCACGGCCGCCTCGCGTCCGCGGAACCCGGAGAACAGGCCCGCACGCGCGGCGGGGTCGGCGAGGGCCGCCTGCCGCCCGGCGTCGGGCTCGGGCTCGGCGACGGGAGCGGGCGCGGCGGAGCGCGACCGCGTGGGCAGCCCGGTGGCGCGCGGCGCAGCCAGGACGGCCGGCGACCACTCGCCCGTGTCGACCGAGAGCTCGGGCGACAGCGTCGTCTCGGGCGCGACGGGCAGGACGATGTTGTCCTCGTCGAACGTCTTGCGCGAGCGCGTCGGCAGCTCGCCGGGCGTCCCGACCAGGCCGGCGGGAGCCCCGGCCTCCGTGATGGGCGCACGCGCCGCGGCGGGCGCGGTCGGCAGCGGCGCGGCACCCGTCTCGTCGCCCCGGCGCCGCCGCGGCAGGCCCAGGTCGGTCTGGCCGTCGGTGAGCTGCGCGAGGTCCACCTCGCGGACCGCGGGCGCCTCGATCTGCTGCGCCGCCGGGGCCGGGACCTGCGCCGCGGGCGGCGCGCCGTAGGCGTTGACCTCGTTGGCGGAGAACAGCGTGTTCGGGAACCGGACGAACGCCTCGGTACCGGTGCCCCCGACCCGCTTGCGCAGCGTGACCTCGGCGCCCAGGCGCTGCGCGAGGCGGCCGACGACGAACAGGCCCAGGCGCTGCGCGCCGAGCGCGTCACCGGCGGAGACGGACACGATCTTGGTGTTGGCGGCCTCGATCTCGGCGTCCGTCATGCCCAGGCCCTGGTCGGTGATCCGGACGATCACCGAACCGCCGGTGATGCCGGTGGTGACGACGACGGGCGTCTCGGGCTCCGAGAACACGGTGGCGTTCTCGAGGAGCTCGGCGATGAGGTGGGCGGCCGAGAGGGCGTTGAACCCGAGCATGTGCGGGTCGACCTGCAGGTCGAGCTCGACGCGGTCGTACTGCTCGATCTCGGAGGAGGCGGTCCGGATGACGTCGGACAGCGGCATGGCGTCGCGCAGGCGACGGCCCGAGTCGATGCCGGCGAGCACCAGCAGGGACTCGGCGTTGCGGCGCATCCGGGTCGCGAGGTGGTCCAGGCGGAAGAGGTTCGCCAGCGTGCCCGGGTCCTCCTCGGCGCGCTCGAGCGAGTCGATGAACGACAGCTGACGGTTGAGGAGCACCTGGTCGCGACGCGCGACGTTGACGAACATCTCGGCGATCGAGCCGCGCAGCGCGGCCTGCTCCTGCGCGACCTGCACGGTCGTGGCGTTCACGGCGTTGAACGCCTGCGCGAGGCGGCCGACCTCGTCGTTGGAGCGGACCGGGATGGGGGCGAGCGTGATCTCGGGGCCCTCACCGGGCGTCGAGACCTGCTCGACGAGGCGGGGCAGCTGCTCGCGGACGTCCGCGGCGGCGCCGGTGAGGCGCCGCAGCGGGACGACGATCGACCGGGCGACGGTGATCGCGAGGAGGAAGGACGCGGCGAGGGCCGCGATCGCGATGCCGACGGTCACGACGGCGGTGTCACGCGCGGACGACGCGGCGGCCGCGGCGGTGTCGGTCGCCTTCTCGATGATCGACTGGTTGATCGACGCGAGAGCGGTGAACTGGGTCGTGGTCTCCTGCGACCACTGCTCGAGGTCGACCGAGCCGAACGCGGCGAGCGTGCCCTGCGTGAGGAGCGCACGCATCGAGCGGACGGCCGCGTTCGGGTCACCGGTGCTGATCGCGACGCCGTCGAGGCGCAGGTCGCCGACCGCGGTGCGGGCGCGCTCGCGGGCGAGCTCGGTGGCGGTCACCTGGTCGGCGAACGTCCGCGCCGCGACGGGGCTGTCGATCGGGGCGGTCTTGAGCTCGACACCGGTGATGTACTCGTTGACCAGCGCGTCGACGAGGAGGGCGACCTCGCGGTTGGCGCGGATGTAGGTCGCGAGGTCGCGGTCGCGCAGCGAGTTCGCGACGCCCTCGACGACGTGGTCCTGACCGTCGACGATGTCCTGGAAGCCGTTGCGGAGGATCGCGCGCTGCGTCTGGTTGTCGACGCGGTCGCGGACCTGCTGCAGACCGCTCGAGTACGTCTTCTGCTGGTCCTGGAAGTCGCGCACCACCGACGCCGGGAACTGCGACAGGTCGATGTCCTGCGTGACCTCGCGGGCCGCGGACAGCGCCTGGTCGGTGGCCTGGCGGGCGGCGGCGATCTGCTCCGCCGAGGCGCCCGTGAGCGAGAGGATCCGCTCCTGCTGGAGCGCGGCCGACACCGGGGACATGACGTCGAGCGTGCGGACGACGTTCTGCGTGGCCTGGGCGTAGCGCAGGTCCTGGATCGCGCCGAGGGAGATGTAGGTGCCTGCGAGGAGCAGGACGATCATGGGCACGGCGAGGACCGCCAGGACCTTGGCACGGATTCCGAGCCGTCGCAGCATGTCGATCCTTCCCTTTCGCCCGACGTCGGACGCTCACGCGGGATACCGCTCGCGCCCGCAACGCGGTCACCGCAGGTGACTGCCGTCTGCGCTTCATCGGTACCTGAACACCGGACCATTAGCCCGCCGCCAGAGTTTGCCACGGACGTCACCCGTACCGATACGCCACGTTCGTCGCGAATCGGGCACCCCCGGGCTGCGCGCCCGGCGCGCCTCCGGGCACCCACCCACCCGGTCGGCCTACCGTGCCGCGGTGCGTGCCGTCGTGGTCGACTCCCCCGGGGGCCCGCAGGCGTTGCGCGTCGCGCAGGTGCCGGAGCCCGAGCCGGGCCCGGGTCAGCTCCTGCTCGACGTGGCCGCCGCGGGCGTGAACCGTGCTGACCTGCTGCAGCGGGCGGGGCACTACCCGTCGCCGCCCGGCGCCCCGCCGTGGCCGGGCCTCGAGGTCGCGGGCACGGTCGCCGCGGTGGGACCGCCCGCGACGACGCACGACGGCGCACCGCTCGCCGGCGCCTCCCCGCAGGTCGGGGACCGGGTCGCGGCGCTGCTCGCGGGCGGCGGCTACGCCGACCGGGTGGTCGTGGACGCGACGCACGTGCTGCCCGTGCCGGCGCACGTGTCCCTCGTCGACGCGGCCGGGCTGCCCGAGGCCGTCGCGACGCTGTGGTCGAACATGCGGGCCGCGCACCTCGCGCCGGGCGAGACGGTGCTCGTGCACGGCGGGTCGGGGGGCGTGGGCTCGGTCGCGGTGCAGGTGCTGCACGCGCTCGGGCACCGGGTGGTCGCGACCGCGGGCGGCGCCGAGCGGTGCGCACGCGTGGCCGCGCTGGGGGCGGACGTCGTGGTGGACCACCGCGCGCAGGACGTGCGTGAGGTGGTGCAGGGCGCGACGGAAGGGCGGGGCGTGGACGTCGTGCTCGACGTGCTGGGCGGTCGCGCGCTCGGCGACAACGTCCGGCTGCTCGCCGAGGGCGGGCGCCTCGTCGTCATCGGGCTGCAGCAGGGGGCGCGCGGCGAGCTCGACCTGCCGGCGCTCATGGCACGGCGCGGGTCGGTGATCGCGACGACGCTGCGGGACCGCCCGGCCGCGCAGAAGACGCGGATCGTGCAGGACGTGCGCGAGCACGTGTGGCCGCTCGTGCTCGACGGCCGGGTGCGGCCGGTGGTCCAGGAGCGCCTGCCGCTGGCCGACGCGGCCCGCGCGCACGAGCTGCTCGAGCGGGGGGACGTGTTCGGCAAGCTCCTGCTGCTGCCCTGACGGCCCGCCGCCGCGGTCCGCTCAGTCCAGCAGGCCGGCCGCGAGCGCGGGTGCGAGCACGGGCGTCAGCGGAAGCCGCGGGACCAGCGTCGCCTGCACCGCGTGGTAGAGGTCGGCCTTGCCGGCCCACACCGTGCGCGTCACGCGGTTGTCGGTGCCGAGCTCGTGCCACCACGACCCGCCGTCGCGGTCGATCACGTGCTCGCCGACGTACTCCCACCACTGCGTGTAGAGGTCGTCCCAGCGCGGGTCGCCGGTCGCGGCGTGCAGCGCCGCGGCCGCCGCGACCGCCTCGGCCACGACCCAGTGCATGCGCTCGCGCACCACGGGTCGCCCCTGCCAGTCGACCGTGTAGACGAATCCCGGTGCGCCGTCGACGTGCCAGCCCTCGCGCACGCCCGCGTCGGCCAGCGCGACCGCGTCGTCCAGCATCCAGGCGGGGGCGACGTCCCCGCGGGCCGTCAGCGCCGCGCGCGTGTGCAGCGCGAGCCGCGCCCACTCGAACCAGTGCCCGACGGTCGCGCCGTACGGGCGGAACGGGTGGGCCGGGGTGTCGGCGTTGTACTCGAGGTCGGGCGCCCAGGTGGCGTCGAAGTGCTCGGGGATGCGCCACGCGTTCTCGCGCGCGAAGCCGTGCACGACCCGCTCGACGATCCGCGCGGCCCGGTCGAGCCAGACGCGGTCGCCCGTGACGTCGGCGGCCGCGAGGTACGCCTCGACCGTGTGCATGTTGGCGTTGACGCCCCGGTACGCGTCGAGCTCGGTGAACGTGCGGTCCCACTCCTCGACGACCATGCCCGCGGCGTCGTCCCAGAACCGCTGCTCCTGCACCGCGAGCGCGGCGTCGAGCAGGGCGCGCGCGCCGGGGCGGCCGGCGACGGTCGCGCTCGCGGCGGCGAGCACGACGAACGCGTGCGGGTACGCGGCCTTGGTCGTGTCGCGGGGCGTGCCGTCGGCGTCGACCTCGGCGAACCAGCCGCCGTGCTCGTCGTCGTGGAACGGGCCCGAGATCGCGGCGACCCCGTGGTCGACGAGCGCGGCCGACCCGGGCCGGCCCGCGAGGTGCGCGAGCGCGTAGACGTGCGTCATGCGGCACGCGATCCACAGCTCGGCGGGGCCGGGCAGCGGCCGCCCGACGTCGTCGAGCCGCGCGAACCCCGTGCGGGCGCGCGCGGCGCGCCCGAAGTCCCACAGCCGGTCGGTCTCGCCCTCGAGCCAGCGCGCGTGCGCCGGTGTGCTGAGCCACGCCATGGCCGCCAGCGTAGTTGCGGGGCTCGCCGCGCGGGGCTGCGCCGCGCGGCCCGCTCGACCATGATGGGCGGGGTGAGCGACGGCGAGCGGCACGACGGCACCTCCCCCGACCCCGCACGCGCGGAGCACGCGCCCGACGGGCCGCGGCTCGTGGTCGTGCCCGCGGCCGGCGGGGGCGACAACGGCCGGGGCGCGCAGCCCGACGAGACGCGCGACGAGGACGTCACGGGCATGGTCGAGCAGCCCGCGAAGGTCATGCGCATCGGCACGATGATCAAGCAGCTGCTCGACGAGGTGCGCTCGGCGCCGCTCGACGACGCGGCCCGCGCGCGGCTCGCCGAGATCCACGAGCGGTCGCTGCACGAGCTCGAGGAGGGGCTGTCCCCCGAGCTCGTCGCCGAGCTGCACCGCATCACGCTCCCGCTGGCGGAGGACGCGGCGCCGTCCGACGCCGAGCTGCGGATCGCGCAGGCGCAGCTGGTGGGGTGGCTCGAGGGGCTGTTCCACGGCATCCAGACCGCGCTCGTGGCGCAGCAGATGGCCGCGCAGGCGCAGCTCACGCAGATGCGACGCGCGCTCCCGCCGGGCCACCCGTCGGTGCCCGGCGGCGGGTTCGGCGTGCCGACCGGGCGCCAGGACGGGCCCGACGACATGCGCCCGTCGACCGGGCAGTACCTCTAGCCCCGACGACCTGCGACGCCGGGTGCCCGTCAGCCCGGCGCGGGCGGCTGCCCGTCGCCCGGGCCCGGGCCCGACGGGTCGCTCCCGCCGCGCGCGGTCAGGGCGATCGCGCCGGACACGAGCACGAGGCCCACGAGCTCGAGGCCGTGCGGCAGCTGCCGCAGCACGACCGCGCCGACGACCGCGGCGGTCGCGGGCAGCAGCGCGAGCAGCACCGCGAACGTCGCGGCGCTCACGCGTCGCAGCACGACCTGCTCGAGCGCGTACGGCACGACCGACGAGCACACCGCGATGACGACGACGAGCAGCGCGAGCCGGGCGTCGTGCAGCACGGGCCCGGCGCCGCCCGCGAGGAACGGCGCGAGCACGAGCCCGCCCGCGGCCATCGCGACCGCGAGGCCGCTCGCGCCGGGCGTGCCGGCGCGGGCCACGCGCCGCCCGAGCACGATGTAGCCGGCCCAGCACGCCGCGGCCACGCCGATCGCGACGAGCCCCGCGACGGCGCCCGGGCCGGTGTCGAGGCTGACGCCCGCGAGCAGCACGACCCCGACGGCGGCCACGCCGATCGCGGCGCGCTCGCGCCAGCCCGAGCCCGTGACGGCGGCGACGGCCACCGGGCCGAGGAACTCGAGCGCGACGGCCGTGCCGAGCGGCAGGTGCTCGATCGCGACGTAGAACGCGACGTTCATGGTCGCCAGGACCACGCCGAACAGGACCGTGACCGCCAGTCTCCGCGGCTCCCACAGCGCGCGCACGCGCCACGGGCGGCGCCACGCGAGCAGCAGCACGCCCGCGACGGCGACGCGCAGCCACGCGACCGTGCCCGCGGGGAGCACCGCGAACAGCCCGACCGCGACCGCCGCGCCGAGGTACTGCGTCAGCCCGGAGACGACGAACAGCGCGGGGGCGGGCACGGCGCCAGGCTACGCGGCGCCGTGCCCGCCCCCGGGCGTGCGGCTCACCCCTTGACGGACCCCGCGAGCAGGCCGCGGACGAAGTACCGCTGGAGCGACAGGAACACGAGCGCCGGCACGATGATCGAGACGAACGCACCCGCCGACAGCAGGAACCACTGCGACCCGCGGGTCCCCGTGAGGTTGAACAGCGCGACGGTCATGGGCGCGACCGTGTTGGACGACCCGGCGAACGTCAGCGCCACGAGCAGGTCGTTCCACACCCACAGGAACTGGTAGATGCCGAACGCCGCGAGCGCGGGCTTGAGCAGCGGCAGCATGAGCCGGAAGAACACCGTGACGTGCGCGGCGCCGTCGACGCGCGCGGCCTCGATCAGCTCGCCCGGGATCTCCCGCATGAAGTTGTGCAGCAGGAAGACCGCGAGCGGCAGGCCGAACATCGTGTGCGAGATCCACACGGCCCAGAACGTGCCCGCCACGCCGATGTCGGCGTACAGCGTCAGCAGCGGGATGAGCGTGACCTGGATCGGGACGACCTGCAGCGCGAACACGGCGACGAACAGGGCGTCCCGGCCCGGGAACCGCATCCACGCGAACGAGTACGCCGCGAGCGTCGCGAGGAAGATCGGCAGCACGACCGACGGGATCGTGATGACGACCGAGTTGATGATGAACGGCAGCAGCGACTGCGACGAGTCGACCGCCATGACCGTCTGGTAGTTCTCGAGCGTGAAGTTCGGGTTCGTCAGGACGGTCCACCAGCCGGTCGCGTTGATGTCGGCCGCGGGCCGGAACGACGTGACGAGCAGCCCGAACGTCGGGATGGTCCAGATCACCGCGAGCACGACGGCGGCGAACGTCGCCCAGGGCGACGTCAGGCGCTTCTTCGTGGCCCGCAGCGTGGCGCCGACGTCGCCGCGCACGGTGCCGGCGTCGCTGCCGGCGGGTGCGACGACCTGCGGCGGGGGCGGGGTCGTGGTCATCGTGCCTCCGCTCGTCGCAGCTGCCGGACGTTGTAGACGATGATCGGGATCACCAGGATGAACAGCAGGACCGCGAGCGCGGCGCCGAGCCCCTGGTTACCGGCCGTGAAGGACTGCGTGTAGAACTCGTTCGCGACGACCGAGGTGCCGTAGAGACCACCGGTCATGGTGCGGACGATGTCGAACACCTTGAGGCACCCGATGGCGATGGTCGTGAGGACCACGACCAGGGTCGGGCGGATCGCGGGCACGGTGACGAACCGGAACATCTCCGTGGCGGTGACGCCGTCGAGGCGCGCGGCCTCGACGATCTCGGCGGGGATCGCCTTGATCGCGGCCGACAGGATCGTCATCGCGAAGCCCGCCTGGATCCAGATCATCACGACGATGAGGAACAGGTTGTTCCACGGCTGGTTCAGCAGGAACTGCTGCGGCGGCAGGCCGACCCACACGAGCAGCTGGTTGAGCAGCCCGATCTGGTCGGGGTTGTTGGCGACGGTCGGGTCGTAGAACCGGTACTCGTAGACGAACTTCCAGATGATCGACGCGCCGACGAACGAGATCGCCATCGGCAGGAAGATCAGCGCCTTCGCGGCGGCCTCGCCGCGTGCGCCGTTGACCCAGATCGCGTACAGCAGGCCGACGACGGTCGCGACGACGGGTGTGACGAGCACCCACAGCACGGTGTTGCGCAGGACCACGAGCTGGTCGGGCGAGCTGAACACCGCGGTGTAGTTGCTCAGGCCGACGAACGACGAGCCCGCCGCGTCGTACAGCGAGCGCACGACCGTGCGGCCCGCGGGGTACACGAGCCCGACGAGCAGCAGCAGCACGGTCGGGCCGACGAAGAACCACGCGACGCGGCGGGCGCCGCGCCGTTCCAGCAACGAGACGACGAGCAGGACCAGGCCGATCACCGCGGCGAACGCCACGAGCGCCAGCACCATCGCGACGAGCTTGTCGGCGATGTTCATCGAGCCTCCCAGGGCAGGGGACCGTGGACGGGGGCGGGGCGCACGCGCGCACCGGGGATGACGGCCGGACCGTCCCACCACGCGGGGCGGGACGGTCCGGCCGCGGACCGGACGTGCGGGCCCGTCAGGACCCGCGCGTCACGTCACCCGTCACGGCCAGGCGGCCTCGATCTTGTCGAGCGTCTCCTGGGTGGACTGCCCCGTGATCCACGCGGTCGCCTCGCGCCAGAACGCGCCGTTGCCGACGGCGGCGGGCATCTGGTCGGAGCCGTCGAACCGGAACTCGGAGGCCGGGTCGAGCAGGATCTCGGCCGAGAGCTTGTCGATCGGGTTCACGAGGTTCGCGGTGTCGAGACCCTTGTTGGCGGAGATCCAGCCGCCGTTGGTCTCGTCGGACGAGGCCTTGGCCTTGAGGTTGGCCCACGTGTCGGTGGACCAGAACTCGAGGAGAGCCTGCACCTCGGGGCGGTCGGAGAACGCGGTGACGAACTCACCGGCGCCGAGGACCGGCTTGGTCGAGGCGTCCTTGGCGGGCAGGTAGAACGCGAACACGTCGCCGTCCTCGGCGATGTTCGTGCCCTCCGGGAAGTTCGCCGCGTAGAACGACGCCTGGCGGTGCAGCGAGCACTGGTCCTGCAGGATCGGCAGGCCCGCGTCCTGGAACGCGGTGGTGGCGATCGTCGAGACGTCGCCGAAGCCGCCGTTCACGTTGGCGGGGTCCTTGAGGTACTCGCCGACCATGTCGAGGGCCTCGGTCGGCACCTCGGAGTTGAACGCGATCTCGTGCTTGACCCACTGGTCGTACACGTCGCCGCCGCCGACGCGCAGGACGAAGTCCTCCATCCAGTCCGTGAGCGGCCAGCCCGTGGCCTCGCCGGACGCGATGCCCGCGCACCACGGCTTGTTGTTGCCGTCCGCGACGATCTTCTCGGTGAGGCTCTTGAGCTCGTCGAGCGTCTGCGGGACCTCGTAGCCGTTGTCCTTGAACTGCTTCGGCGAGTACCAGACGAGCGACTTCACGCTCGCGCCCGACGGTGCGGCGTAGAACGTGCCGTCGACGGACCCGAGCTCCTTCCAGGACGGGTCCCAGAACTCCTCGACGTTCTTGGCGACGCCCTCCGGTGCCGCCTTGACCGTGCCGGTCGCGACCAGCTGGGCCAGCAGGCCGGGCTGCGGGACGATCGCGATGTCGGGCGTGTTGCCCGCCTGCGCGCGGACCAGGATCTGCTGCTCGAACTGCTTGTCGGCCTGGTAGTCGACCTTCGCGCCCGTGCACTCCTCGAACGGCTTGAAGGACGTGATGTAGGGCGTGTCCTCGGGCGCGACGATCCCGGCGTAGACCGTGATCGTCTTGCCGCTGAGGTCGCCGTACTGGTCGTAGTCGGCGCAGTCGACCGACCCGCCGGCGGTGCCGCCGGACGTCCCGGTGCCGCCCGGCGTCCCGCCCTCACCCGTGCTGCAGGCCGCGAGCGCGAGCGCCGCGACCGTCCCGGCGACCAGTGCGCCGGCACGCCTGTGCATGTGCCTCATCGATCCCCCAAAACGTCGTTGTCCTCCGATAACCGGCGCAACGACACAACGCCGTCCGGCGCGTCGTCGCAAGCAGGGCAGCGCTCGATTCGGTCACGATTCGGTCACGTCGCCCCTGAGGCACGTCGGAATGCGCTCACCTGGGACCTCGTGCCCACGGCCCCACGCACGCGGCGTGCTGGCCTGCGGCGGCGTCGCCGCGGGGTCGTGCAGGGCGCGTCAGCGCAGCACGCGCCGCAGCACCTCGACCGCGCCGTCGTCCTCGATCGTGCCGGTCACCTCGTCCGCCGCGGACCGCACGACGTCGCTCGCGTGGCCCATCGCGACGCCGCACGCGGCCCACCGCAGCATCTCGACGTCGTTCTCGCCGTCGCCCAGCGCGAGCGTCTCGTACGGCTCGACGCCGAGCTCGCGACGCACGTCCTCGAGCGCGCTCGCCTTGGTCACGCCGCCCGGCGTGAGGTCGAGCCACGCCGACCAGCCGACCGCGTACGTCACCTCGCGCAGACCGACGCGCTCGACCAGCGCGTGGAACTCCTCGGGGGTGCTGTCCGGCGCCCGCACCACGACACGCGTCGCCGGTGCCGCCGCGAGCTCGTCGAGCGTCGCGACCGTCTGCTCGCCCGTCAGCTCGTTCGGCGGGAACGGCTGCGACACCAGGAACCCCACGCCGAGGTCCTCGACCGCGAAGAGCGCGTCCGGCAGCTCCAGCGCGAGCGTCCGCAGCGCCGGTCCGGGGTCGAACGTCACGGTGCGCACGAGCGCGTACCCGCCCGGCTCGTCGGGGTCGAGCCGCGCCGTCACGGCGCCGTTGGACGCGACCACGTAACCCGTCGTCAGGCCCAGGTCGGCCGCCACGCGCGTCGCCGAGTGCACCGCGCGCCCCGTCGCGACGACCACGTGCACGCCCGCCTCGACGAGCGCCGCGACCCCAGCGCGGACCTCCGCGGAGATCACGCCGTCGTACGACATGAGGGTCCCGTCGACGTCGAGCGCGACGAGGCGCGTGCGGCTCACCGCACCGGCTCCAGCACCTCGAGGCCGCCCAGGTACGGGCGCAGGCCCTCGGGGACCCGCACCGAGCCGTCGGCCTGCTGGTGGTTCTCCAGCAGCGCGACGATCCAGCGCGTCGTGGCGAGCGTGCCGTTGAGCGTCGCGACCGTGCGCGTGCCGTCCTCGGTGCGCTCGCGCACCCCCAGGCGGCGGGCCTGGAACGTCGTGCAGTTCGACGTCGACGTGAGCTCGAGCCAGCGCTGCTGGCTCGGCAGCCACGCCTCGCAGTCGAACTTGCGCGCCGCGCTGCTGCCCAGGTCGCCCGCCGCGGTGTCGATCACGCGGTACGGCAGCTCGGCGAGCGCGAGCATCTCCTTCTCCCACGCGAGGATCCGCCGGTGCTCGTCCGCCGCGTCCTCCGGGCGCGCCCACACGAACGCCTCGACCTTGTGGAACTGGTGCACGCGGATGATGCCGCGCGTGTCCTTGCCGTACGACCCGGCCTCGCGGCGGTAGCACGCGCTCCACCCGGCGTACCGCAGCGGACCGTCCGACAGGTCGACGATCTCGCCCGCGTGGAAGCCCGCGAGCGCGACCTCGCTCGTGCCGACCAGGTACAGGTCGTCGGCCTCGAGGCGGTAGATCTCGTCGGCGTGCGCGCCGAGGAACCCGGTGCCCGCCATGATCTCCGGCTTCACGAGCGTCGGCGTGATCGTCAGCGTGAAGCCGTTGCGCGTCGCGAGGTCCACGGCCGCGTTGAGCAGCGCGAGCTCGAGGCGCGCGCCGACGCCGGTGAGGAAGTAGAACCGCGACCCGGAGACCTTCGCACCGCGCTCGGTGTCGATCGCGCGCAGCCCCTCCCCGAGGTCGAGGTGGTCCTTCACGACGAAGTCGGGCCCGTACTCGGCCGCGAGGTCGCGCGGCGTGCCGACCTGCTCGAGCACGACGTAGTCGTCCTCGCCGCCCGCGGGCACGCCCTCCTCCACGACGTTGCCGATGCGGCGCGCGAGCTCGGTCGCGCGCTCCTCGGCCGCGGCCGCGTCGGCCTGCAGCGCCTTGACCCGCGCCGCGAGGTCCTTGGTGTGCGCCAGCAGCGCCTGCTTCTCGTCGCCCGACGCCTGCGCGACCCGCTTGCCGAGGGACTTCTGCTCGGCCCGCAGCGTCTCGAACTCGGTGAGCGCGGAGCGCCGGCGCGCGTCCGCGTCGAGCACCTCGTCGACGAGGTGCGGGTCCTCGCCGCGCGCCACCTGGCTGGCACGCACGACGTCCGGGTCCTGGCGCAGGAGCTGCAGATCGATCACCCCCCGACCCTACCGACCCGGCCCCGGCGACTGCCCCCGGGCGCCCCCGGCGGCGCGCCTGGCGCCGCCGCGGGCACCGCCGCGGGCACCCGTGGCGCGTCCCGGCCTGCGCCCGGGCCTGCACGGCCGTAGATTCCGGGCATGTCGTGGGTCGGGTGGGTGGCGGTCTCCGCCGGTGTGCTGGCGCTCGTGGCGGTCGCGCTGGGGCTGTGGGTCTACCGCCAGCAGGGCCGCCTGCGCGCGCAGGTGGCGGCCGTCGCGCCCGCCGGCACGGACGCCGGGCAGGCGCCGCGCGGCCAGCTCGTCGCGTTCGTCGCCAACCCCTCGAAGCCCGACGTGACGTCGCTGCGCGCGGCCGTCCGCAAGGCCGCGAGCGAGCAGTACCTGCCGGAGCCCCTGTGGTTCGAGACGACCGTCGAGGACCCCGGCGTCGGGCAGGCGCGCGAGGCCGTGGCGGCCGGCGCCGACCTCGTCGTCGCGGTCGGCGGCGACGGCACCGTGCGCGCGGTCGCCGAGGCGCTCGCGGGCACCGGCGTGCCGATGGGCCTCATGCCGCTGGGCACCGGCAACCTCCTGGCCCGCAACCTCGACGTGCCGCTCAACGACCCGATCGGCGCGATGCAGCTCGCGGTCGACGGCCAGGACAAGCGCATCGACGTCGGCTGGCTGCGCGTCCTGCGGCACGAGTCCGAGATGGACGACGACATCGCCGAGGCCGCGGACGACGAGCCCGCCGACACCGACGAGCCGCGCGACCACATCTTCCTCGTCATCGCCGGCCTGGGGTTCGACGCCGCGATGGTCGCCGACGCCGACGACCAGCTCAAGGCCCGCATGGGCTGGATCGCCTACTTCGTGGCGGGCGTCAAGCACCTGCACGGACGCCGCCTGCGGGTGCGCGTCACGCTCGACGACCGTCCGGCGCAGCAGGTCCGGCTGCGCAGCCTGCTCATCGGCAACTGCGGCCGCCTGCCCGGCGGCATCACGCTGCTGCCCGACGCCGTGATCGACGACGGCGTGCTCGACGTCGCCGTCATCGACACGCGCGGCGGCATCGCCGGCTGGGCTCAGCTGCTCGGCGAGGTCGTGCTGCAGGGCGTCGGCGTGCGCAACGAGCTGCCCAACAAGATCGGCCGCATCGACCACGCCCGCGCGCGCGAGCTGCACATCGAGGTCGCGGGCGGCGAGCACGTGCAGGTCGACGGCGACATCGTGGGCCGCGCGCGCGAGCTCACGGCGCGCGTCGACCCCGGCGCGCTCGTCGTGCGCGTCGCGCGCTGACGCGTCCGGCACGTCGCGCGCCGACGCGTCAGGTCACGTCGCCCGCGCGCAGCCGCGCGAGCCAGCTCCGCGCCTCGACGAAGTCCGCGTCCGCCGTGCCCACGTGCACGAGCGGCGCGACCGCGTCCGCGCGCGGGTAGGAGCCGAGGAAGCGCACGTACGGGCAGCGCCGGTGCAGCCCCATGAGCGCCTCGCCCACGCGCTCGTCCGTCACGTGCCCCTCCGCGTCGATCGAGAACGAGTACCGGCCCAGCGCGTCGCCGATCGGACGCGACTCGATGCGCGAGAGGTTCACGCCCCGCGCGGCGAACTGCTCGAGCATCGCGAGCAGCGCACCCGCCTCGTTGTCGGGCAGGTGCACCACGAGCGTCGTCTTGTCGGCCCCCGTCGGCGCGGGCACCTCCCCCGGCGGGCCCACGACGACGAACCGCGTGAGCGCCGACGGGTTGTCCGCGACGCGCTCGGCGAGCGGCACGAGCCCGTACGTCGCGACGGCCGCGGGTGGCACGAGCGCCGCGTCGAACGCGAGCCCCCGGGCCGCGTCCGGGTCCCCCGACGCGAGCGCGTCCGACAGCAGCGCCGCCGGCGCCGTGTTGCTCGTCGCCGGCACGTGCACCGCACCCGGCACGTGCGCCGCGAGCCACCGCCGGCACTGCACCCACGCGTGCGGGTGCGCCGACACGCGCCGCACGTCGGCCAGCCGCGCACCCGGCGCGGCGACGAGCGTGAACTGCACCGGCACCAGCACCTCGCGCAGCAGCACGAGCGGCTCACCCGTCGCCAGGGAGTCGAGGGTCGCGGTCACGCCGCCCTCCGCGGTCGACTCGATCGCGACCACCGCACGGTCGGCGTCGCCCGAGCGCACGGCCGCGAGCGCCGAACCCACGTCCGTCTGCGGCAGGTAGACCGCGTCGTCGCTCGACGCGACCTGCCGCAGCGCCTCCTCCGTGAACGTCCCCGCCGGCCCGAGGTACGCGTAGCGCAGCACCGTCATGCCCACTCCCTCCGCACGTCGTCGCCGTCGAGGCCCGCGTGCGGCGGACCTGTGCACGCGCCGCGAGGGCTTCGCGTCCGCTCGGTGCGCGGCCGCGCCCGCGGCGCCGCCGAGCCTAGTGCCCGCACGTACGCTGGGTCGGTGCCCCGGACCCTCCGCGCGCTGACCGCTGCCCTCGTCACCGGCCTCGCCCTCCTCGTCGCGGCGCCCGCGCACGCCGCCGAGCCGGACGCCGCGCCCGGGCCCGTCGTGCTGGTCGGCGTCGCCGGGCTGCGCTGGGACGACATCGGGTCGCTCACGACGCCCGCGCTGTGGGGCCTGTCCCGCGCGGGCTCCGTCGGCGACGTCACGACCCGCTCGGTGCGCTCGCGCGCGTGCCCCGCCGACGGCTGGCTCGCCGTCTCCGCCGGCAACCGCGCCGCCGACCTGCCCGCCGAGGACGGCACGTGCCGCACGCTGCGCGACCCCGGCGAGTCCGGTCAGGTCCCCGGCTGGGAGGACTACCGCGCGGCCGCCGCGGGCGAGTCCTACCGCGCGCGCCTCGGCCTGCTCGGCGGCGAGCTCGAGCGGTCCGGCACCACCGCCACCGGCATCGGCCCGGGCGCCGCGATCGCGCTCGCCGACGCCGACGGCGTCCCGGTCGGCACGCACCTGCGCATGCCCGCGCAGCAGCGCGACCTGCAGCGCGCGGTGCGCGAGGCCGCCGCGACCTCGCAGCTCGTCGTCGTCGACGCGGGTGTCGTCCGCGACCCCGGCTGGGCGACCGCGGCCCGCCCCAGCACCCCCACCCCGACCGTCGCGCCGGGCGAGGAGGAGGACCCCGGGCTCGGCCTCGGCGGCACGCAGGAGCTGCCCGGGTCCGAGTCGATCGTCGAGCCGACGCGCGCGCAGCAGGCCGTGACGATCGACGCGCACGTCGACGCCGTGCTCGACGGCCTGCGCGGCACGGACGCGACCGTGCTCGTGGTGTCGTTGGCCGACTCGGGACGCGTCGCGCTGCAGCTCGCCGCCGCGACCGGACCGCGCCCGGGCGGTGACGCCTACGGCGCGAGCCTGCTCACGTCGGGGTCCACGCGGCAGCAGGGGCTCGTGCAGACCGTCGACGTCACGCCGACCCTCCTGGCGCTGCTGGGCCTGCCCGACGTGCCCACGATCCCCGGTGCGCAGATCGTCCCGACGCCCGGGCCCGCGACCGGCGGCGCACGCGTCGCGCGCGTGCTCGACATCCAGGAGGAGGCCAGCGCGATCACGCGCGTGCACGGCGCCTTCTCGGCGCGCATGGTGCTGAGCCAGGCCGCGCTGTTCCTCGTCGCGGCCGTGGTGCTGCTGCTGCGCGGACGCACCGACCGCGCGCCGCTGCGTCCCGCGCTGAGGGCCCTGCAGGTCGCCGCGCTCGCGCTCGGCGCCGCCCCCGTCGCGTCGTTCCTCGCCGGGACCGTGCCGTGGTGGCGCGCCGACCGGCCCGCGACCGCGTTCTGGGCGGTTGTGGTCGGCTGGGTCGCCGTCGTCACGGCGGTCGCCCTCGCCGGGCCGTGGCGGCGGTACGTGCTCGGGCCGGCGGGCGTGGTCGCGGGGGTCACGGTGGGCGTGATCCTGGTCGACGCCGTCACGGGCTCGAACCTGCTCGTCGACTCGCCGCTCGGTGCGCACCGCATCCTCGCGGCACGGTTCTACGGCATGAGCAACCAGGCGTTCGCCCTGGTCCTGGCCGCGGGCGTCCTCGTCGCGGTGGTCGTGGCCGACGCGCTGCTGCGGCGCGGGCACCGCCGGGCCGCGGTCGCGGCGGTCGCCGGGATCGGGCTGGCGATCGTCGTGGTCAACGGCTCGCCGTCGTGGGGCGCCGACTTCGGCGGGCCGCCCGCGCTGCTCGTCGCGTTCGCGATGCTCGCGGTGGCCGTGAGCGGCCGTCGCGTGTCGTGGCGGACCGTGCTGATCGTGTGCGCCGTGGGCGGCGCCGTCGTGCTGGGCTTCGCCTACCTCGACTGGCTGCGCCCCGCCGCGGACCGCACGCACGTCGGCCGGTTCCTCGACACCGTCATCGACGGCGGCCTGTGGGACGTGGTCTGGCGCAAGCTCTCGGTGAACCTGCGCGTCCTGACGTCGTGGCGCTACCTGGTGCTGGCGATCGGCGGCGTCGCTCTCGTGCTGCTCGTGCTCGTGGGCCCGCGCCCGCGGCGCGGCGCGCTCATGGGTGAGGGGTCGCCCCTGGCCGGCCTGCAGCGCGCGGTCCCGCTGCTGCGGCCCGCGGTCGCGGCCACGGGTGTCGCGCTCACGGTCGGGTTCCTCATGAACGACTCGGGCATCATCGTCCCGGCCATGGGCATCGCCGTCGCGGTGCCGTGCCTCGTGGCCGCCGCCGCGCAGTGGCGGCTCGACGCGGGCGCGGACGACGTCGACGCGACCGGGCCCGGCGCGACGCCCGACGGCACCGCCGAGGTCAGCGCTCGGCCGGACGCTCCCGCGGGGTCGTCGCCCGCTTGAGCCCGCCGACCGCGGCGCGTGCGCGGCGCGCGTTGACGGCGATCTGCACGTCCCGGTACTGCGCCGCACGGTGCAGCTGACCCTTGAGGTCGGAGCCCGACGGGCGGTGCCGCAGCTCGCACGGCACCTCGAGGACGCGGAAGCCCTGCCGCAGCAGGTCGATCGTCATGCCCGTCTCGACGCCCCAGCCGCGCGCGAGCGGCGTGGCCGCCTCGAACGCCTCCCGCGTGAGGCAGCGCATGCCCGACAGCGGCTGCGTGGGGGTCCAGCCGGTCATCGACGCGATCGCACGCCGTGCGGCGCCGACGACGATGCCGCGACCGCCCGCGCCGGGCTGCGGCGGCAGCAGCGCGATCGTCAGGTCGGCGACGCCCTCGAGCACGGGCGGCACGAGCGGCGCGGTGTTGACGGCCGTCTCGGCGAGGTCGCCGTCGATGAACAGCAGGTGCCGCGGCGCCCGGTCCGGCGCGTCGCGCATCGCGACGACCGCGGCCCCCGTCTCCATCGCGGCGGCCTTGCCGCGGTTGTGCGAGTGCCGCACGACGACCGCTCCGGCCTCGCGCGCGACGTGCTGCGTGTTGTCCTCGGAGCCGTCGTCGACCACGAGCACGAGGTCGACGTACGGGATGGCGCGGGCCGCACGGACGGTCGCCGCGATGCGACGCGACTCG
This sequence comes from Cellulomonas sp. FA1, assembly GCF_000986825.1. Classification (NCBI taxonomy): domain Bacteria; kingdom Bacillati; phylum Actinomycetota; class Actinomycetes; order Micrococcales; family Cellulomonadaceae; genus Cellulomonas; species Cellulomonas sp. FA1. The sequence continues at coordinate 2,482,693 of NZ_LBMY01000001.1, forward strand.
TCCTTGGCCGGGATGATCACGGCGACCCGCTGCCGGGGGGCGCGCGCGGCGCGCGGTGCGGGCGCGCGGCGCTCCGCCGTCGGGGGGTCGCGGTCGCGTCGTCGGTCGCGTCGGCCCCCGGTCGGACGCCCTCGCTCCCCGTGCCAGTCACGGTGACCACCCTATCGACCGCGGGAGGGTGGTCGCCTCACGAGCGACGGGCCCGGGCGCGCACCGCGCGCCCGGGCCCGTCCTGGTGAGCGGCAGGTCAGCGCAGCGTGACCTGGCGGGCCACGAGGCCCGCGCGGGCGCGGCGCGCGTCCGCGTCGAGCGGGGCGTCGTCCGCGAGCGCCGCGGCGAGCGCGGGCGCGAACGCCTTCACGCCGTCCTCGACGTCGTCGGCCTCCGATCCGCGCGCGAGCTCCCACACCGGGACGACGATGCCCGCGGCGCGGAAGTAGCCGATGAACTTGTGGCCGTCGAACCCGGACTCGCGGCGGCCGTGCAGCCGCGCGAGGCCGTCGAGCACGACCTGCTCGTCGTCGGCCTGCGCCCAGCGCAGGTACTCGCGCGCGCCCATGCGGCACCAGTACGCCGACTCGACCGACGTCAGCCGGCGCGTGTCGACGATGCCGGCGTCGGCGTCCTCCATCGCGGCCTGCAGGTCGGGGGTGATCTCGGTGCTCGGGTCGAGCCAGTACGCGAAGCTCTCCTGGACCGTGACCTCGAACGGGACGGTCGGGTCGAGGACGTCCTGCAGGCGGGGGCCGGGGGTCGGCAGGCCGATGGTCTCGATCGCGGTGCCCGGCTCGGCGTCGAGCGCGAGCAGCAGGGCCGTCGCGACGTCGCGCGACGCGTCGCCCGAGCTCGTGCCGGTCTGCAGCGCGACGAGCACGACGCCGTCGGCGCGGTGCAGCGCCGCCCACGAGTTCGGCAGGATCGTCGTGACGAGGACGTCACGCGCGCCGTGCTCGGCGGTCGTGCGGACCGTCGCGGTCGCGGCGGGCACGAGCTCGCGCATCGCGACCCAGTCGGGCTCACCCGGGAGCCCCTCGAACGGGCGCAGCACGAACTCGGTCGTCTTCTTGGCCATGCGCGCCAGCCTAGCGACTCACCACGCGCCCCCCTGCGCCGCCGCCTCCCCGCCACCACCCCCGACGTCGACGCCGAAGCAGGCCGGAGAGGGCGGGGCGAGCGGGCGACCCGGGGCCGGGCGGCCCGCTCCGGCGGGGTGTCGGGCCGAGGGCGGAGGTGAGCGGTCCGAGCGGGTGCGCGGCAGGCCTCGGCTGCGGGAGGATCGGGGCATGCACCCGCGCGCCGGCACCCCCGCCCAGCCCTCCGACCTCGTCGACGTCGACGCCCTGCTGACCGCGTACCACGACCGCGAGCCCGACCTCGACGACCCCGCGCAGCGGGTCGTGTTCGGCACGTCGGGCCACCGCGGGTCCGCGCTCGACGGCGCGTTCAACGAGGCGCACATCGTCGCGATCACCCAGGCCATCGTCGAGTACCGCCGCGCGCAGGGCACCGACGGCCCCCTGTTCATCGGGCGCGACACGCACGCGCTGTCCGAGCCCGCGTGGACGACCGCGCTCGAGGTGCTCGCGGCGGCCGAGGTCGAGGTGCACGTCGACGCGCGCGACTCGTGGACCCCGACGCCCGCGGTCTCGCTCGCGATCCTGCGCCACAACGGCGCGGGCACCGCCGCGGGCGTGCGCACGCAGGGCCCGGGCCTGGCCGACGGCATCGTCGTCACCCCGTCGCACAACCCGCCGCGCGACGGCGGCTTCAAGTACAACCCGCCGCACGGCGGCCCCGCCGGCTCCGACGCGACCGGGTGGATCGCGGACCGCGCCAACGAGATCCTGCGCAGCGGGTGGCGGAACGTGCCGCGCGTGGGTGTCGTGCAGGCGCTCGCGGCGCCGACGACCCGCAAGCACGACTACCTCACGTCGTACGTCGACGACCTCGCGAACGTCGTCGACCTCGACGCGATCCGCGCGGCCGGCGTGCGCATCGGCGCCGACCCGCTCGGCGGCGCATCCGTCGAGTACTGGGGCGCGATCGGCGAGCGCTACGGGCTCGACCTCACGGTCGTCAACCCCGAGGTCGACCCGCGGTGGGCGTTCATGACGCTCGACTGGGACGGCAAGATCCGCATGGACTGCTCGTCGCCGTACGCGATGGCGTCGCTGCTCGAGCGCATGCAGCCCGGACCGGACGGGCGCACCCCGTTCGACATCGCGACGGGCAACGACGCCGACTCCGACCGGCACGGCATCGTCACGCCCGACGCGGGGCTCATGAACCCCAACCACTACCTCGCCGTCGCGATCGCGTACCTCTACGGCGGCGCACGCCCGGGCTGGCCCGCGGGCACCGCGATCGGCAAGACGCTCGTGTCGTCCTCGCTGATCGACCGCGTCGCGGCGTCGCTGGACCGCCGCCTGCTCGAGGTGCCGGTCGGCTTCAAGTGGTTCGTGCCCGGTCTCATCGACGGGTCCGTCGGGTTCGGCGGCGAGGAGTCCGCGGGCGCGTCGTTCCTGCGCACCGACGGCACGGTGTGGACCACGGACAAGGACGGGATCCTGCCCGCGCTGCTCGCCTCCGAGATCCTCGCGACGACCGGCAGGAGCCCGTCGCAGCACCACGCCGAGCTCGTCGACCGGTTCGGCGAGTCCTTCTACGCGCGCGTCGACGCCGCGGCCACGCGCGAGCAGAAGGCGACGCTCGCGGCGCTCTCGCCCGAGCAGGTCACGGCCACCGAGCTCGCGGGCGAGCCGATCACGGCCAAGCTCACGCGCGCGCCGGGCAACGACGCCGCGATCGGCGGCCTCAAGGTCACCACCGAGAACGCGTGGTTCGCGGCCCGCCCGTCCGGCACCGAGGACGTCTACAAGATCTACGCCGAGTCGTTCGTGTCCCCCGAGCACCTCGCGCAGGTGCAGGAGGCCGCGAAGGACGTCGTCGCGCAGGCCCTGCAGGCCTGACGCCCCCGGGGAGGGTGACCCGATCGCACTCTCACGCCCCACGGGAGAGGTGACCCGATCGCACTCTCACGCCCCACGGGAGAGGTGACCCGATCGCACTCTCACGCTCTGCAGGAGGGGGTGGGAGTGCGATCCGGTCACCGGGTCAGCGGTGGTCCAGCAGGTCCTGGTACTCGGCGTGCCGCGCGACGTACGCCTTGACGAACGGGCACAGCGCGACCACGCGTCGGCCCGACGCGCGCACGTCGTCGAGCGCGCCGCGCACGAGCGCCGAGCCGACGCCCTGCCCCTCGGCCTCCGGCTCGACCTCGGTGTGCGTGAACACCACGCGCCCGTCGTCGACCACGTACGCCGCGAGGCCCAGCAGCTCGCCGCCGGGCGTGCGCGCCTCGAACCGGCCCTCGGCGGGCACGTCGGTCACCACCACGTCGCTCATGGCGTCGATCATGGGCGACCGTCGCGGCCCGCGCACGCGTGGCGGAGGGTGTCGGCGACGGGTGCGAGCATGAGCGCATGCTCCAGACCTACCGGGACGTCCTCGCGCGCCCCGGCGCACTCGCGTTCTCCGCCACCGGTGTCGTCGCCCGCCTGCCCATGTCGATGGTCGGCATCGGCATCGTCCTCATGGTCTCGTCGCTGTACGGCTCGTACGGGCTGGCCGGGCGGGTGTCCGCCGCGATGGTCGTCGCGCAGGCCGCGGGCGGCCCGCAGATTGCACGCCTCGTGGACCGGTACGGGCAGGCGCGCGTCATGCGCCCCGCGATCGTGGTCTCGGCGACGAGCATCGTGGGCCTGATCGTGGCGGCGTCGGTGCACGCGCCGTCCGCGTGGCTGTACGTCACCGCGGTGCTCGCGGGCGCGACGATCGGGTCGTTCGGCTCGCTCGTGCGCGCGCGCTGGACGCACGTGCTGGGCGACGACCCGCGGCGCATCCACACCGCCTACTCGCTCGAGTCCGCGCTCGACGAGCTCGTGTTCGTGGTCGGCCCCGTCGCCGCGACCGCGCTCGCCACGAGCGTCGCGCCGACCGCCGGGCTGATCGTGCCCGTCGTCGCGATGCTCGTCGGGGGCCTGGCGTTCCTGTCGCTGCGCCGCACCGAGCCCGCCGTCGCCGCGGCGCACGAGCCCCGCCCGCGCGGCAGCGTGCTCGCGCGGCCCGGCATGCTCGTGATCATCCTGGTGTTCGTCGCGATCGGCGGGATCTTCGGCGCGACCGACGTCGCCACCGTCGCGTTCGCCGAGGAGCAGGGCAGCAAGGGCGCGGCGGGCCTGATCCTCGCGGTGTTCGCGCTCGGCTCGCTCATCTCCGGGCTGCTGTACGGCGCGCGGCACTGGGTGTCGCCGCTGCACCGGCGGTTCGCGATCGGCGTGGTCGCGCTCGCGATCGGCGTGTGCGCGTTCTTCCTCACGCAGTCGCTGTGGGCGCTCGCGGGCGTCATGTTCGTGGTCGGGTTCGCGATCGCGCCGTCGATCATCAACGGCAACGCCCTGGTCGCGGAGCTCGTGCCGGCGGGGCGGCTCACCGAGGGCCTGACCTGGGTCGGCACGGGCCTGAGCGTCGGGGTGTCGGTCGGGTCGTCCCTCGCCGGCACGCAGATCGACGCGGGCGGCTCGCACGCGGGCTTCCTCGTCGTCGTGGCCTCGGGCGCGGCCGCGCTGGTCGCGACGCTGGTCGCGCTGCCCTCGCTGCGGCGGCAGGCGGCGGCGCGTGCGGGCGCGGACGCCGCGGACGACGCACCGGGTGACGTGCCGCCGACCCCCACGGACGCCGGTCCGGCCGCGGACGCGGACGCGCTCGCCGACGCGACGTGCGTCGAGGACCAGCCGACGAGCCCCACCGCGGGCGCGGCCGTCGCGGCTGCCGAGCTGGCCACCGACCGGACGGGCGACACCCCCGGGCGCTGACGGCCCTCGGCTCCGCACCTCGCGCGTCGTGCGGCGTCCGGCAGGTCCGGTCGTGCGGAGCACACCCCACCCGGGCGCGGGCCGCGACACCCGGGCGACCCTGCGCAAAGTCCTGGGCCGGGGCCGGTCGCACCCCTAGGGTGACGGCCGTGAGCAGCGCTGCCCTCGCCCCGACCGTCGACGACGCGACGATCGCCGCCCTGACCCGCGTGGTCGCCCCCGTCGGGGAGCTGACCGGCGCGACCCCGCTGACCGGCGGCTACTTCGCCACGACGTACGCGGTCGACCTCGCGGACGGCACACGCGTGGTCGTGAAGACCGCGCCGACCGCGACCGAGCGGCTCATGACGTACGAGCTGGACCTCGTGCGCTCCGAGGCGCTGGTCTACGAGCTCGCGGCGGACCGGCCGGAGCTGCGCATGCCGCGGCTGCTGCGGTTCGACGGCTCGCGCACGGACCTGCCGGGCGACGTCGTCGTCGCGTCGTTCCTGCCCGGCACGCCCTGGCAGGAGTCGGGCTTCGGGAAGGTCGACGAGGACCCGCGCGCGGCACGCACGCAGCACGAGCTCGGCGTGCTCATGGCGCGACTGCACGCCGTGACCGGTGAGCGCTTCGGGTACGTGCGCTCGGTCGCCGAGCCCGCGGGCTCCGACGGCCCCGCCGGGGCGCGGCTGCACGGCGACACGTGGCCCGAGGCGTTCGGGCGCATGGTCGAGGCGATCCTCGGCGACGGCGTGCGGTGGGGCGTCGACCTGCGGCCCGACGACGTCCGCACCGTGCTCGCGCGCCACCAGGGCGTGCTCGCCCGGGTCACGACGCCCGTGCTGGTGCACGGCGACCTGTGGGAGGGCAACGTCTTCGTCACCGACGAGGGCGAGCTCGTCGGCGTCATCGACCCCGAGCGCGCGCTGTGGGCGGACCCGCTGATGGACCTGATCGGCGCCGACCAGTTCGGGCGCGACACGCCCGCGCCGCGCCTGCTCGCGGGGCTGCGCGAGGGCGGCGCGCCGCTGAGCCTCGACGACGGGGACGCCTACGTACGCTTCATGCTCTACCGCATGTACATGAGCATGATCCTGCACGTCGAGGCCGAGCCCCGCGGGTACGACGGCGAGGGCGGCGCGTGGTACCGCCGCACGTCGGGCGAGCTCCTGAGCTGGGCGCTGGACGAGCTGCTGCGCCGCTGAGCGCGGCCGGCGGCGTCCCGCCCGCGGTCCATCCGGACCCTGGTCACGGCCGCGGACGACCGGGCGCACGCACTACCCTGACCAGGTGACGGCGACCCCGACGGCAGAGACCTCCGGGTCCCCGACCCCCGCCGCACGCAGCCCCCGCGGCCGCCCGCGGGACCCCGACCTCGCGCGCCGGGCGCACCGCGCCGCGCTCGGGCTGTTCGCCGAGAAGGGCTGGGCCGGCTTCACGCTCGACGGCGTCGCGGCCCGCGCGCGCATCGGCAAGTCGGCGATCTACCTGCGGTGGTCCGACCGCGCCGAGCTGCTGGTCGAGGCGCTGCGCAGGCTCCAGGACGAGGACGAGGCCCGCCCGTCGCCGCCGCCCACCGACGACGAGGGCCCCTCCGCGCTCGGGACGACGGAGCCGAGCGCAGCAGAGCCGAGCACCCCGGGGCCGAGCACCCCGGATCCGAGCACCGCGGGCGCCGCGACCACGACCGGCGCGGACGCCGCACCCGCCCCGCGGACGCTGCGCGACTACCTCGTGCAGCACGCGCGCCGTCGCGCGGAGCAGTACCTGGGCGAGCACGGCATGGCCATGATCCGCCTGTACGCCGAGGCGCAGACGCACCCCGAGCTGCTGTCCGAGGTGCGCCGCCAGGCGCTGACGAGCTACGTGCTCGCCGAGCGCGAGCGCGTCGCCGAGGCGGTCCGCCAGGGCGAGCTCGCACCCGACGCCTCCCCCATGCGCATCCTCGACGCGGTCGAGGGCGCGGTGCTCATGCACGTCATCGTGACGCCGCCGCACCTGCGCGACCGGGTGCGTGCGACCATCGACGAGTACGTCGAGCTCATGGTCGACGACCAGCTCCGGGCCGCGGGCTACGCGTTCCCGCCCGCCGGGACGCGGACGCCGGCACCCGCCGCGCACGACACCGCCACGACGGACGACGGCACCGGCACGCGCTGACGCGTCCCGGTGCCGTCGAGGCTCCCTCGGGGAGAGAGGAGCCGTCCTCAGCCCTCGCGGAAGGCCACGCCGAAGCCCCCGCGCGGGTAGTGCCACCGCAGCGCCCCCGGCGCCGCGACCGCCAGGCACGTGCCGCACTCCAGGCAGGCCGCGTACTCGGCGTCGATCGTGCCGTCCTCGCGCTCGGTGTAGACCCCGGCGGGGCACACCGCCACGAGGCGCTTGCCGGTCCCGGTGCTGCGGCACAGCGCCTGGTCGATCTCGATGTGCGACTCCTCCTCGTCGAGGAGGAACCGGTTGCGTGCCAGCCGGACCGTGACCGTCTGCGACGTGCTCACAGCGCCCTCACCCCTGCCCATCCGTCGGAGACCAGCTGACGCACGGTCACGGGTGACCGCTTGAACGCCCCGAGCGCGACCTTGGCGAGGTGGCGCCGCGGCGTGGTGTCGAGGCTGAACACGTCGCGGAACAGGTCCGCGGCGAGCTCGCCGTACGCGCCGTACATGCCGGTGCGCTCGAGGAACGCGGGCGCCTTGGCGTACGTGCGCATGTCCGCCATGACGAAGGACTCGTCGAGGTGGCGGCGGTAGGCCGCGAGGCCGTCGCGGCTGACGTCGCCGGCGGCGATCGCCTCGGCGACGCCCGTGGCGGCCGCGAGCGCGGAGCCGACGGCGAGGTCCATGCCACGCACGGTGAGGCCCGAGTTGATCGTGAGGCCCGCCGCCTCGCCGACGACCACGAGGCCGTCGGTGTGCACGTCCCCGACCATCGCGAGGCCGCCCTCGGCGACCAGGTGCGAGCCGTACTCGGCGATCTCGCCGCCGCGCAGGTAGGGCGCGAGCCCGGGGTGGTCGAGGTAGTCCTCGAACACCTCGATCGCGGTGCGTCCCGAGCGCAGCAGGTCGTCGAGCCGCAGCACGACGCCCACCGAGAGCGAGTCGGTGTTGGTGTAGAGGAACCCGCCGCCGCCGATGCCGTGCGTGCAGTCCCCGACGATGGCGTGCGCGGCTCCGTCGTCACCGCTGACGCCGAACCGGTCCTCGACCGCCTCGCGCGGGAGCCGCACGACGGCCTTCACACCGACCGCGAGGTGGTGCTCGGGCGGCTGCGGGCGCAGGCCGATGCTCCGGGCGAGGAACGAGTTGACGCCGTCGGCGGCGACCACCACGCGGGCGCGCAGCTCGTCGTCGCCGGCGCGCACGCCCACGACCTGCGGGCGGCCGTGCGGGCCGGGCTCGCGCAGCAGCTCGTCGACGCGGACGCCGGGCATGACGAACGCCCCGGCCTCCTCGGCGCGCTCGACGAGCCACGGGTCGAGCTTGGCCCGCAGCACCGTCACGGCGTTGACGGGGTCGGCCAGCGGGCCGCCGCGGTAGTCGAGCGACACCGCGGAGTCGGGCGTGAGGAACGTCGTGACGTGCCGGGTGATGCGGCGCTCGACGGGTGCCTCCTGCGCGAACCCGGGGAAGACCTGCTCGAGCACGCGCCCGTACAGCACGCCGCCGGACAGGTTCTTCGAGCCCGGGGTCTCGCCGCGCTCGATGAGCACGACCGACAGGCCCGCGGTCGCGAGCTGGTGCGCCGCGACCGCGCCGGCGGGGCCGCCGCCGACGACGATCACGTCGAAGTCGGGCTCCGGGCTGGTCATGCCCCGCCCCCGAGCGCGGCGGTCAGCGCCGGGACGACGTCGTACAGGTCACCGACGATGCCGTAGTCGCACTGCGCGAACACGGGCGCGTCCTTGTCGCTGTTGATCGCGACGACCGTACCGGCGCCGCGCACGCCGACCATGTGCTGCAGCTGGCCGGAGATGCCGATGGCCAGGTACAGGTCGGGCGAGAGGCGCTGGCCCGAGATGCCGATGTAGCGGTCCTTGGAGACCCAGTCGACGCCCTCGGCGAGCGGGCGGGAGCACGCGAGCTCGCCGCCGAGCGCGTCGGTCAGCGCCGTGACGATCGCGAGGTCGGCCTCGGCGCGCAGGCCGCGACCGATCGCGACGACCGTGCGGGCCGAGCCGAGGTCGCCACCCGTGCGCTCGCGCGGGCGGACCTGCGTGATCGTGACGCCGCCGAGCGGGGTCGCCGGGGACTCCTCGACGGGGACCGCGGGGCCGTCGGCGGGCACGGCGCCCGCGTCGACCGCGAGCACCGGGACGCCCGCGACGCCCGTGCGGTGCTCGACGAGCCCGCCGAGCACGGCGTGCGTGACGACCGCGCCGTCGGCCGCGGCCTCGACGTGCTGCACGTTGCTGAGGACCGGCGCGCCGAGACGGGCCGCGACGGCGCCGAGCAGCGCACGCGCGGCGGGGCTCGTCGTGCCGACCACGGCCGCGGGGGCGGCCGCGGCGACGACGTCCGCGACGGCGGTCGCGTACGCCTCGACGGGGACCTGGCCGGGCTCGCCCAGCCAGACCACCCGGTCGGCCACGCGCGCGGCGGCGTCGGCGGTCGCACGCGACCCGACGACGACGGCCACGACCTGCGACGCGAGCTCACGTGCGGTGGTGACGAGGCCCGTGAGGGCGGGCTCGTCGGCGACGACGACCCACGACTGGTTGCTGTTCATGACGTCTCCTTGGGTGCCGGGCGTCAGCGCGCGCCGGCGAGGTCGAGTGCGGCGACGAGGTCGGTGACGGCCGTCGGGCCCTCGAGGACGACCCCGCGGCGCTCGCCCTGCGCGGGGCGTGCGGTCGCGAGCGTGGTGAGTGCGGTGCCGGGCGCCGGCACGTCGAGCGCCGCGAGGGCGAGCGCCTCGACGGGCTTCTTGGCCGCGGCGAGGATGTCCTTCATGCCCGCGACGCGCGGGACGACGGCGTCGGCGGTCGCGGCGAGCACGACCGGTCCGGCGACGTGCAGGACGCTGACGCCCGCGGGCAGGTCGCGCTCGACGACGAGCCCGCCGTCGGTGGCCTCGACCGCGGCGACCCGGGCGAGCCCGAGCCAGCCGAGGTGCCCGGCGAGCGTGAGCGGCACCTGGCCCTCGGCGACGTCGATCGACGAGTCGCCGGCGAGGACGACGTCGACGTCGCCGATGCTGCGGACCGCGGCGGCGAGCACGGCCGCGAGGCGCGTGGAGTCGGCGCCGGCGAGCGCGTCGTCGGCGACGAGCACGAGCCGGTCGAGGCCGCGCGACAGGGCTGCCTTGCGGGCGAGCGGCGTGTCGATCGCGGCGGGCCCGACCGTGAGGCCGACGACCTCACCGCCGGTCGCGTCGGCGAGCCGGCGCGCCAGCTCGAAGGCGACGGGGTCGTACTCGCTGACGGCGGGCTTGGCGCGGCCGGCGTCGACCGTGCCGTCGGGACGGACCTCGAGGTCCTGCGGGTTGGGCGCCCACTTGTAGGCGACGACGATCTTCATGTGCGGGCTCCTTCGTGGTGCCGAGCCGGGGCTCAGGCGTGGTCCTTGACGATCTGGCGGCCCGCGATGTGGACCATGATCTCGTCGGTGCCGCCGCCGAAGCGGTGGCCCCGCAGGTCGCGCCACAGGCGCGAGACGCGCGTGCCGACGGTGACGCCGACGCCGCCGAAGATCTGCATGGCCTCGTCGGCGACCTCGAACGCGGCCATCGCGGCGTACCGCTTGCACAGCGCGCCCTGGCTGCGCAGCGGCAGGTCCTGGTCGAGCAGCCACGCGGTGCGGTAGACGAAGTTGCGGATGTTCTCGAGCTTGATGGCCATGTCGGTGAGCTTGAGCTGGATGAGCTGGAAGTCGCCGATGGGCCGGCCGAACTGCACGCGCTGCGCGGCGTAGGACGCGGCGTCGTCGAACGCGCACTGCGCCAGGCCCAGGCAGGTCGCGGAGATGACGAGGCGCTCGAACTCGAAGTTGCGCATGAGCTGCTTGAAGCCGTTGCCCTTGACCCCGACCAGGCAGCTCTCGGGCAGCGTGACGTCGTCGAGGAAGATCTCGCAGCTGTCGGAGATGTGCCACAGGATCTTGTCGAGCTGGTTGGTGGTCAGGCCCGGCGCGTCCATCGGCACGAGGTACATCGAGATCGCGTGGCGCTTGTCCTCGACCTCGGGGTTGCGCGCCATGAGCAGCAGGTACTTGGACTGCAGCGCGTTGGTGATGAGCGTCTTGGTGCCCTTGAACGTCACCATGCCGTCGTGGTGCACGGCGGTGGTGGCCATCGCGGAGTTGTCGGAGCCGGCGCCGGGCTCGGTGAAGCCGAGCGCGAAGGGCACCTCGCCGTTCGACAGCAGGCCGAGGATCTCGTCCTTCTGCTCGGTCGAGCCGAACTCGAGGATGTCCATCGCCTGCAGGAGCTCGAGGCCGAACCCGTTGTTGAGGCCCTGGCGGCAGACGCGCTCGGCGAGCAGGACGAGCGTGACGGCGTCGGTCGGCATGCCGCCGTACTCCTCGGGGAAGCCGAGGGACATGAAGCCCGCCTCGTGCATCGCCTTGCGGAAGCTCGTCGGCGGCTGGTGGTGCAGGTCGAGGTCGGCGACGTAGGACTCGGGGCACTCCCGCTCCAGCAGCTCGTCGAGGCTCGAGAGCAGCAGCTCCTGCTCGTCCGTCAGTCCGAAGTCCATGGTCCGCCCCTTCGCGTGTCCGGTGGTCGTTCAACGGACGATCTTCGTCCGCAACACCTGTCAACCATCGTGGCCCGCCCGCCGCGGGGGCCGCGCAGGACGATGGTCCTCGTTTCGGACGCACCTGGTCCGGAAGGTCAGGACGATGGTCCTCATTGCGGACGCGCACGGTCCGGAACTGTGAGCACGGGTCACCAGACGAAGGAGTGTGGACCGTGGCACGTGTCATCACCGCCCAGGAGGCGGCCGCCCTGATCGGCGACGGAGCGACCGTCGGCCTCTCGGGCTTCGGGCTCGCGTGCGTCAACGAGGAGACGATCGCGGCCGTCGAGCAGCGCTTCCTCGCCGACGCGTCGCCGCGCGACCTCACCGTCGTGCACGCCTCCGCCGTGGGGAACCGGCGCGACAAGGGCATGAGCCACTGGGGCCACCCCGGGCTCATCAAGCGCTGGATCGGCGGCATCGCGATCGCCTCCCCCGCGCTCGCGAAGCTCATCGAGGCCGACGGCTGCCAGGCGTACAACCTGCCCCAGGGCGTCATCACCCAGCTCTACCGCGAGATCGCCGGCGCCCGCCCGGGCGTCATCACCAAGGTCGGCCTCGGCACGTTCGTCGACCCGCGCGTCGAGGGCGCCCGCATGTCGCCCTCGTCCACCGACGACGTCGTGCAGGTGCTCGAGCTCGCGGGCGAGGAGTGGCTCTTCTACCCCGCGTTCCCGATCGACGTCGCGCTGATCCGCGGCACCGTCGCCGACGAGAACGGCAACCTCACGCTCGACCACGAAGGCCTCAAGATGGAGGTCCTGCCGCTCGCGCAGGCCGCGCACAACTCCGGCGGCATCGTGATCGCGCAGGTCGAGTCCGTCGCCGCCGCCGGCACGCTCGACCCCAACCTCGTCAAGGTCCCCGGCGTGCTCGTCGACTACGTCGTCGTCTCGCAGCCCGAGAACCACTTCCAGACCGAGAACACGCACTACAACCCGTCGTTCTCCGGCCAGCTGCGCGTCCCGCTGTCGTCCGTCGCACCCATCGCGCTGTCCGAGCGCAAGATCATCGCGCGCCGCTGCGCGATGGAGCTGCGCCCCGGCGACGTGCTCAACCTCGGCGTCGGCATCCCGTGCGACGTCGGCACCGTGGCCGCCGAGGAGGGCTTCGCCGACCAGGTCGTGCTCACCACCGAGGCCGGCGCCGTCGGCGGCGTCCCCGCGGGGCTGCGCGACTTCGGCCACGCGTACAACCCCGAGGCCCTCGTCGACATGCACGCGCAGTTCGACTTCTACGACGGCGGCGGCCTCGACGTCGCGGTGCTCGGGCTCGCGCAGAGCGACGCGCACGGCAACGTCAACGTCTCGAAGTTCGGGTCACGGGTCGCCGGGTGCGGCGGGTTCATCAACATCTGCCAGTCCGCGACGACCCTCGTCTTCGCCGGCACCTTCACGGCCGGCGGGCTCGAGGTCGCGGTCGAGGACGGCGAGCTGCGGATCCTCACCGAGGGCCGCGCCCGCAAGCTCCTCGCCGACGTCGAGCAGATCACGTTCTCCGGCCCGTACGCCGCCCGCCGCGGGCAGCGCGTGCTCTACGTGACCGAGCGCGCCGTCCTCGAGCTCGTCGACGGCGTCATGACGCTGATCGAGATCGCGCCCGGGGTCGACCTGCAGCGCGACGTGCTCGACCTCATGGACTTCGCCCCGGCGATCTCCCCCGACCTGCGTCCCATGCCCGCGGGGATCTTCCGCGAGACCTGGGGCGAGCTGTGCACCGTCACGTCCACCGAGCGTCCGGCCCCCGCCGGCGCGACGCTGTAAGAGAGGCACCGAGATGCCCACCGTCAACCGCTGGCGGGTCCTGTCCGGGTCCGTCCTGATCCTGCTCTGCACGGGCGCGATCTACGCGTTCTCCGTGTTCGCGGTGCCGCTCACGCAGGCCCACGGCTGGACCATGCCGCAGGTCATGCTCGCGTTCACCATCAACGGCGCCGTCGCACCGCTGCCCATGATCTTCGGCGGCTTCCTCATCGACCGCGGCGGCGCGCGCTGGGTCATCACGATCGGCGCCGTGCTGTTCGCGGCCGGGTTCGTGCTCACCGGCACCGCGACCACCCTCACGCAGCTCTACCTCTTCTACGGCGTGATCGCGGGCCTCGGGCAGGGCTTCGCGTACGCCGGGTGCCTCAACAACACGATCAAGCTGTTCCCGGACCGGCGCGGCATGGCCGCCGGCATCATCACCGCCGGGATGGGCGCCGGGTCCGTCATCGCGGCACCGGTCGCGCAGCAGATCATCCGCACGTCGGGCACCGACGCCGCGTTCCTGCGCATGGGCGCGGTCTACGCGGTCGTCGTGGTCCTCGGGTCGCTGCTCGTGCGGCCCGCCCCGGTCGGCTACGCGCCCGAGGGCTGGACCCCGCCCGCGGGCGCCGCGGCACCGGTCAACATGACGTGGTCGCAGATGCTGCGCACCCCCAGCGCCTACCTCATCTTCGTGATGCTCGGCGCCGGCGCGTTCTCCGGGCTCATGATCGCCTCGCAGCTCTCGCCCATCGCGCAGACCGCGTCCTTCGGCATCTCGGCCGCCACCGCGGCCGTGCTGGTGTCGGTCTACTCGGTGTGCAACGCCACCGGGCGGTTCGTGTGGGGCGCGGTGTCCGACCGGCTCGGATACACCAACGCGATCGTCTGCATCTACGCCGTCGTCGCGCTGTCGATGGTCGTGCTGCTGACGATGCACTCGACGCTCGGGTTCGTGCTCGGGATCGTCGGCCTCGGCCTGTGCTTCGGCGGCGTCATGGGCGTGTTCCCCGCGCTCACGATGAAGACCTACGGCCCCCGGTTCCAGGGCGTCAACTACGGGATCATGTTCAGCGCCTACTCGATCGCCGCGTACTTCGGGCCGAAGGTCGGCGCGACCCTCGGCGGCGGCGCGGCGGGCGACTACACGCGCCCGTTCGTCATCGCCGTGGTCGTGGCGCTCGTCGGGCTCGCGCTCACGGTCGTGCTCGCGCGCGTCGGGCGCACCGCCGCACCGGCGCCCGCGGCGCCGGCCCGCGCGGCGGCCTGACCCCCGCCACCGCCTGACACCGCCCGGGCGCGGCCGGCCCTCCACCGGCCGCGCCCGGCACCCCCACCACGCAGGACCGACGGGAGACGACACATGGCGCACGAGCGGTCGCTGCTGGCGGCGATCGACCGCCGCGCGACCACGGCGCCCGCCGCGCTCGCGCTCGTCGACGACGACGGCACGACGCTGACCGCCGCGCAGCTGCGCGACGCGGCGGCGACCCTCGCCGGGCGCCTGCACGCGGCCGGGACGCGCGCGGGCGACCGCGTCGCGTGGCACGGCCGCAACCACCGCGGCACGGTCGTCACGCTGCTCGCCGCGCAGCACCTCGGCGCGGTCTTCGCGCCCCTCAGCTTCCGCGCCGCGCCGCGCGAGCTCGCCGACGCGTTCGCGCTGCTCGAGCCGCGCGTCGTCGTGACCACGCCCGACGTCGTCACCGCCCCGTGGGGCGACGCCGGCCCGCGGCACCTGCCCTGGGCGGACGACGACGCCGCCCCGGAGGCGCCGCGCGCACCCCTGGACGACGACGACCTGGCCGTGCTGCTGTGCACGTCGGGCTCGTCCGGCCGCCCCAAGGCGGTCATGCTCAGCCACACCAACCTGTGGTGGAGCACCCACAACCTCGAGGACACGCTCGACCTGCGCGCCGACGACGTCGCGCTCGCCGCCGCCCCGCTGTTCCACGTCGGCGGCCTCAACGGCGTGGTGCTCGGCACGCTCGCGCGCGGCGGCGCGGTGCTGCTGCGCGCCGGGTTCGACCCCGCCCGCACGCTCGTCGACCTGCGGGACCACGGGGTCACGACGATGTTCGGCGTGCCCGCGATGTTCGGCGCGGTCGCGCTCGAGCCCGGGTTCGACGACGCCGACCTGTCGGGCCTGCGCGCCGGGATCGTCGGCGGCGCACCCGTGCCGACCGCGCTGCTGCGCGCCTGGACCGCCCGTGGCGCGCGCCTGCACGCGTCGTGGGGCATGACGGAGACGGCACCGGCCGGCACGCTCGTGCGCGACCCGTGGTCGGTGCCGCGGCCGTGCGGGATCGGCACGCCGCTGCCCCACCTCGAGGCCCGCCTGGTCGAGGTCGAGACGGGCGCCGAGGTCACCGGGCCCGGCCGGGTCGGCGAGCTGACGGTCCGTGGGCCGCAGGTCATGCTCGGCTACTGGCGCGACCCGGCCGCGACGGACGCGGCGCTGCGTGACGGCTGGCTGCGCACGGGCGACCTCGCCACGTGGGACACCGACGGCGCGCTGCGGATCTCCGGGCGGCTCACCGAGGTGGTCAACACCGGTGGCGAGAAGGTCCCCCCGGTCGAGGTCGAGGCGGCGCTGGCCGACCTCGACGTCGAGGAGGTCGTGGTCGTCGGCGTGCCCGACCCCGCATGGGGCGAGGTCGTCGTCGCGGTGGTCGTTCCGCACACCGGACGGCCCGTCGACCTCGCGACCGCGCGCGAGCTCGCCGGGCGGTCGATCGCGCGCTACAAGCTGCCCAAGCACCTGGTCGAGCTCGCGGACCTGCCGCGCACCGCGAGCGGCAAGGTCGACCGGCGCGCGGTGCGCGAGCTCGCCGCGTACCTGCTGGGCCGCCGGGTGGCGGCGCCGTGCGTGGTGGAGCGGCCGCCGACGCGCTGAGCCGCCTCGGTGCGCCGCCGCTGCCGGACGACGGCGTCGACGTCTCGCGCCTCACACCCCGTGCGGGTGCGGGCACCCGGTGACGGGCCGACGATGAGGAGGAACCCCACCACCCCTCGGAGGTCCCCCGTGGCACGTCGCACCGTCGCCGACCAGCTCGTCTCGCAGATCATCGCCGCGGGTGCGCGGCACGTGTACGGGATCGTCGGGGACAGCCTCAACCCCGTGGTCGACGCGGTGCGGCGCGCGCGGGAGGACGGCGCGGACATCGAGTGGGTGCACGTGCGGCACGAGGAGGCGGGCGCGTTCGCGGCGGCCGCCGAGGCCGAGCTCACGGGCCGGCTCGCGGTGTGCGCCGGGTCCTGCGGGCCCGGCAACCTGCACCTCATCAACGGCCTGTACGACGCGAACCGCACACGCGTGCCCGTGCTCGCGATCGCGTCGCACATCCCGTCCGCGCAGATCGGCACGCAGTACTTCCAGGAGACGCACCCCGACCGGCTGTTCCTCGAGTGCTCGGTGTACTCCGAGCTCGTGTCGACCGCCGAGCAGGCGCCGCGCGTGATCCGCTCGGCGATCCACCACGCGTACGGTGCGCCCGGCGTCGCGGTGCTGAGCCTGCCGGGCGACGTCGCCGACCAGGCCGCGCACGACGACGGCGTCGACGTGCTGACGCCGCCGCCCGCACCGCGCGTCGTGCCCGACGCGGACGCCGTGCAGGCGCTGGCCGACGCGATCGACGCCGCGGGCAAGGTGACGATCTTCGCGGGCGCCGGCGTCGCGGGCGCCCGGCCCGACGTGCTCGCGCTGGCCGACCGGATCGCCGCGCCCGTGGGGCACTCGCTGCGCGGCAAGGAGCACGTGCAGGTCGACAACCCGTTCGACGTCGGCATGTCCGGGCTGCTCGGGTACGGCGCGTGCCAGGCCGCCATGGAGGGCGCCGACCTGCTGCTGCTCCTGGGCACCGACTTCCCCTACGACCAGTTCCTGCCGTCCGACGTGCGCACCGCGCAGGTCGACGTCGACCCCACGCGGCTGGGCCGGCGCACGCGCAACGACCTCGTGGTGCTCGGCGACGTCGGCGAGACGCTGCGTGCGCTGCTGCCGCTCGTGCAGCGCAAGCGCAGCCGTCGGTTCCTCGACAAGATGGTCGACAAGCACCGCCGCGCCATGGAGGGCGTCGTCGGGGCGTACACCAAGGACGTCGAGCACCACACGCCCATCCACCCCGAGTACGCGGCCGTGCTGCTCGACGAGGAGGCCGCCGACGACGCCGTGTTCACCGTCGACACCGGCATGTGCAACGTGTGGGCGGCGCGGTACATCACCCCGAACGGGCGGCGCCGCGTCATCGGGTCGTTCCTGCACGGGTCGATGGCCAACGCGGTGCCGCACGCGATCGGCGCCGCCCTCGCGGCACGCGACGACGGCGGCCCGCAGCGGCACGTCGTCGCGATGGCCGGCGACGGCGGCCTGTCGATGCTGCTGGGCGAGCTGATCACGCTCAAGCACTACGACCTGCCGGTCAAGGTGGTCCTGTTCGACAACGCGACGCTCGGCATGGTGCGCCTCGAGATGCTCGTCGACGGCCTGCCGTCGTACGCGACCGACTCGCCGCACGTCGACTACGCGGCGGTCGCGCAGGCCGTCGGCATCCCGTCGGTGCGCGTCGAGGACCCCACGCAGATCCGGGCGGCGCTGCGGCAGGCGTTCTCGCACGACGGGCCCGCGCTCGTCGACCTCGTCACCGACCCGCGCGCGCTGTCGATCCCGCCGAAGATCACGCGCAAGCAGGTCGCCGGGTTCACCGCCGCGATGAGCAAGGAGGTGCTCGGCGGCGGGCTCGGCGAGGTCATGGCGATGGCCCGCTCGAACCTGCGGAACGTGCCTCGCCCCTGACGCGACCGCGCGACCCGGGCCGCGCCGTCCTCAGCCCGCGTCGAGCGCCGCGTACAGGTCGATCGCGTTGCCGTCGGGGTCGAGCAGCACCGCGTACCGCTGGCCCCAGAACGCGTCCCACGGCGCGCGGTGCCCCGTGTGCCCGGCGGCGACCATCGCGGCGTACGTCGCGTCGACCCCGGCCGGCGACCCCGCGTCGAACGCGAACGCGACGTGGTGCCCGCCGGTCGGCGGCACGTAGCCCGGGTCGAACGAGCGGATCGTCTCGACCGTGTCCCACGCGAGCAGCGTGCCGTCGTCGAGCCGCGCCTCGACGTGCGGGGCGTCGTCCTGCCCGTCGTCGATCGGGACCCCGAGGGCCCGGTAGAACCGGAGGGACGCGGCCATGTCACGCGTGACGATGCCGAGCAGACCGAGCGAGAGCGCCATGCGAGGAACCGTACGGCGTGGCACCGACACGCGGCCCCGCGCCCCGCCACGCGCGCGTCAGGGCGTCGGGTGCAGCGCGTCGTACCGCCAGAACGTGCGCTGCGCGCGCACCAGGACCCACAGCAGCACGACGCACGCGGCACCGCCCAGCACCGCGGCCCAGCCCTCGCCCACGCGGGTCGCGAGCGCGCCGAGCACGAGCTCGCCCAGGCGCGGGCCGCCCGCGACGACCACGACGAACACGCCCTGCAGGCGGCCGCGCATGTCGTCGGGCGTCGCGGTCTGCAGGATCGTCTGGCGGAACACCGCCGACACGGTGTCCGACGCACCCGCGAGCGCGAGCGTCACGACCGCGAGCGCCAGCGCGACGGGCAGCACGTGGTCGGGCGTCGTGCGGCCCGCGGTCACGAGCACGACGCCGAACGCGACGATCGACAGCCCCCACGCGGTGATCGCGACGGCGATGATGCGGCCCTGCCAGCGCACGCGCGCGAGCCCGCCCGAGAACAGCCCGGCCACGACCCCGCCCACGGCGATGGCCGCGACGAGCACGCCCGTCGTCGTCTCGCCGCCGCCCAGGTACAGCACGCCGACCGCGGGGAACAGCACGCGCGGCATCGCCGTGATCATCGCGACCAGGTCGACGAGGAACGTCATGCGCACGTTGCGCTGCGTGCCCAGGTACCGCAGGCCGTCGACCACCGACCCGAGGCCGAGCCGCTCGCGCCGGTGCGCCGACGGCTCGGGCGGCACGGGCGGCAGCCGCAGCAGCGCGGTCAGCGCGAACGTGAACAGCACCGCGTCGACCGCGTACGCCCACGCGTACCCGACGCCCGCGACGAGCAGCGCTCCCGCGAGCGGCCCGACCGTGAGCGCGGTGTTCCAGCCGATGGTCTGCAGCGCGTTCGCCGCGGGCATGAGCCGCGGCTCGAGCAGCCGCGGGATGATCGCCGACCGCGCCGGGGAGTTCACGGCACCGGCCGCGGACTGCACCGCGACCAGCCCGTACAGCAGCCCGACGTGCTCGTTGCCGAGCGCGGCCTGCGTGACCAGGCCCAGCACCGCGACCCACGACACGACCGACGCGACGAGCGCGACGGTCCGGCGGTCGTAGTGGTCGACGAGCGCGCCGCCGTACAGGCCGAAGACGACGAGCGGCACGAGCGCGCAGACCCCGAGCACGCCGACCGCGAGCGTCGACGACGTCAGCGCGTAGACCTGCAGGCCGACCGCGACGACCGTGAGCTGCGCGCCCAGGTTCGCGACCGAGAGGCCGAGCCACAGGCGCCGGAACGCCGGGCTGACGCGGACGGGGGTCAGGTCGACGAGCACGGAAGGCACTCGCCGCAGCCTACGGGCGGCGCGACGCCCCCGGCCGCGCCGATCTCCGGCCCGCCCGGCGCGACGGCCGCAGGAGCGCCGTCAGGCCGGGCGCCACGCCTCGAGCGCCGCGAGCGCGTCCGCCACCACGACGTCGGGTGCGCCCGCGACGGGCACGGTCACGCCGTCCTCGTCGACCTGCAGCGGCTCGAGCGTCGCGAGCTGCGACTCCAGCAGGCTGGGCGGCATCCAGTGCCCCGAGCGGTGCAGCATGCGGTCGCGCAGCACGTCGGCCGGCACGTCGACCAGCACGAACCGCACGCGGCCCTGCGCCTCGCGCAGCACCGCGCGGTACACGCGCCGCAGCGACGAGCACGCGACGACCGTCGACGTGCCCGCTGCCGCGTGCTCGCTCATCGCGTCACGCAGGGTCCGCAGCCACGGCCAGCGGTCGTCGTCGGTGAGCGGCACGCCGTCGCGCATCTTGACGACGTTGGCCTCGGGGTGGAACGCGTCCCCCTCGAGGAACGGCCGGCCGAGCCGGTCCGCGAGCGCCTGCCCGACGGTCGACTTGCCGGTCCCGGAGACGCCCATGACCACGATGTGCTCGACACCCACGGCCCTACCCTGCCATCGAGCGGGCCGTGGGTGCCGGGACGTGTCAGGGACGCGTCGCGTCCGGGTTGGCGTCGTCGGCGTCCACGAGCGGGCCGTCCGACGGCTCCCACGTGCCGGCCGCCGTCTCCGGCGCGTCGTCGTCCGACCCCGAGAACCGGGCCTTCGCGGTCGACACGGCCTTGTCCTTGAGCGCGGCGCCCTGCGTGCGCGCGAACTCGGTCGCGGTCTTCTCGGCGTCCTGCACGTAGCCCTGGACGCGCGGGTCGTGCCACGTGTCCGACGCCCACGTCTTGATCTTCTCGAACTGCTGGCGTCCGGCACGGGTGCCCAGCAGGTAGCCGACACCGGCGCCGACGACGAACGCGGCCTTGCCCTTCATGGGTCCTCCTTCGCGCCGGCCCGGGGACCGACGGGTCGTTGACGGGCGGCGGGCGACCCGGGTCACCGGCACGCGCAGCCGGGTCGCCGGGCCACGTCGCCGCGAGGTTGCGAGCGTAGGTCGGGCGTGCGGCGCCCGCTCGCCGAGCGGGCCGACCGGCCCGGCGCGACACTGGCGGCACCGACGGCCGCCGGCCGTCCGACCCCGGGAGGTCGCCGTGGCCACCGACCCCGCCGCAGCGGAGCCCGCCCCCGCGGGGACGACGACAGCACCGCCGAGCCCGCGCTGCGCCGCACGGTCGGCCGCCGGATGCTCCTGGTGTTCGTCGTGGGCGACATCCTCGGGGCGGGGATCTACGCGCTGACCGGCAAGGTCGCCGCCGAGGTGGGCGGCGCGATCTGGATCCCGTTCGTCGTGGCGTTCGCGCTCGCGGCGCTCACCGCGACGGCGTACGCCGAGCTCGTGGGCCGGTACCCGCGCGCGGCGGGCGCGGCCGTGTACGCGCAGCGCGCGTTCGGGCGGCCGTTCGTCACGTTCCTCGTCGCGTTCGCGGTGCTCATGAGCGGCATCACGAGCGCGAGCGCCGCGGCGCGCGCGTTCGGCGGCGACTACCTCGCCGAGCTCGTGACGGTGCCGACGCTCGTCGCGGCGTGGGCGTTCGTGCTGCTGGTCGCGGTGGTCAACGCGATCGGCATCAGCGAGTCGGTGCGCGTCAACCTCGTGCTGACGGCCGTCGAGGTCACGGGGCTTCTCGTCGTCCTCGCGATCGGGGTGCGCGCGTTCCTCGCGGGCGAGGGCGACCCGTCGCGTGCGATGACCCTGACGACCGACGGGCCCGCGTGGGTGGCCGTGCTCGGCGGGACCGCGCTCGCGTTCTACGCGCTGCTGGGGTTCGAGGACTCCGTCAACCTCGCCGAGGAGTGCCGCGCGCCGCGGCGCGACTTCCCGCGCGCGCTGTTCGGGGGCATCGCCATCACGGGCGTCATCTACCTGGCGGTCGCGTTCACGACGTCGATGCTCGTGGACACGGCGACGCTGCGGGAGTCCAGCGGGCCGCTGCTCGAGGTCGTACGGGTCGCGGGCCTGGCGTTCCCGCCGTGGCTGTTCGCGCTCATCGCGCTCGTCGCGGTGTCCAACACCGCGCTCATCAACATGATCATGGCGTCGCGCGTCGTCTACGGGATGTCGCGCGAGGGCATCGTGCCCGCGTGGCTGGGCCGCGTGGACCGGCGCCGCCGCACGCCGTGGGTCGCGATCGCGTTCACGACGGTCGTAGCGCTCACGCTCGTGAGCACGGGCGACCTGTCGGGTCTCGCGGACACGACCGTGCTGCTCCTGCTGCTCGTGTTCGCGGTGGTCAACGTGTCGGTGCTGGTGCTGCGGCGGCGTCCCGACGACGCGGACGCACCCGTCGACGGCGACGAGCGCGGCGGGTTCCGGGCACCGACGTGGGCACCCGTGCTGGGCGCGGTCGTGTCGCTCGTGCTCGCGTCGCCGCTGTCGGGGCGCTCGGCCGACGTGTACGCGCGTGCCGGCGTGCTGCTCGCGGTCGGCGTCGTGCTGTACGTCGTCAACCGGCTGCTCGTCGGCCCCGCGCGCCAGGCGGACGCGGTCGCCGCGACCGCGCACCACGACCCCCGCTGACCTCGCGCCGCGGCGGCCGCCCGCTCGCCCACGGACAGCGGTACGGGTCGACGGACGGCAGCGCGCGGCTGTCCGTCGACCGCGGCGCTGTCCGTCGGCAGGACGAGGGCGACGCGGGGGACGGGGCGGGGCGGGGCGGGTGGGGTGGATGCGCGGGGGGGTGGGCGGGTGGGGTGGATGCCGCGGGGATGGACGCTCTCGGGGGCGTAGGTTCGGCTACGACCCTGCCGCGCCGACCGTGAGGTGACGCATGGACCTGGTGGCCGCCGGTGTGCTCGCCGTGCTCGTGATCGTGCTGGTGACGACGTTCGCCCCCCGGGTGGGCGTCGCCGCTCCCCTGCTGCTCGTGCTGGTGGGCGTGGCGGTGAGCTTCCTGCCGTTCGTGCCCGAGATCGAGATCCAGCCCGAGTGGGTGCTCGGGGTCGTGCTGCCACCGCTGCTGTACTCGTCGGCCACCAACGTGCCGACCATGGACTTCCGGCGGGACCTGCGCACGATCTCCGCGTTCTCGGTCGTGCTCGTGCTGGTCTCGACCGTCGCGGTCGGGTTCACGCTCGACGCGCTGCTGCCCGACCTCGGGCTCGCGACGGCCGTCGCGGTCGGTGCGATCGTCAGCCCCACCGACGCGGTGGCCACGTCGATCGTCCGCAAGGCGGGGGTGTCGCCGCGCATCGTCACGGTCCTCGAGGGCGAGTCGCTCCTCAACGACGCGTCCGCCCTGGTGCTGCTGCGCTCGGCGATCGTCGCGACCGCGGGCACGGTGTCGCTGTGGGGCGTCGCGGGCGACTTCGTGTTCGCGGTCGTCGTGGCCGTCGTCGTCGGGTACGTCGTGGGGCGCCTGCACGTGTGGGCGCGCGGGCACGTCACGCAGACCACGTCGAACGTCGCGATCTCGTTCGTCGTGCCGTTCGTCGCGTACCTGCCCGCCGAGCACCTGGGCGCGTCCGGCCTGGTCGCGGCCGTGACCGCGGGGCTCGTCACGGGGCACGCCGCGCCCCGCGCGCTGCGGGCGCGCGACCGCGTCACCGAGAACGCGGTGTGGCGCACCATCGAGCTGCTGCTCGAGGGCGCGGTGTTCCTCGTCATGGGGCTCGAGGTGTTCGGGCTCGTGCTCGACGTCCGCCAGGCGCACGGCAGCCTGTGGACGGCGCTGCTGCTCGGCGTCCTCACCGCGACCATCGTCATCGCGGTGCGCTCGCTGTTCGTCGCGTGGTCGGTGTGGGAGCTCGCGCGCCGCGCCCGGCGGACGCCCGCGCTGCGGGACTGGCTCGAGTCCGCCCAGGAACGCCTCGACGAGGGCCGCATGCCGCAGGCGCCCCGCTCGACCGGCCGTCGTCGCCGACGGTTCCGCGCCGGCTTCCGCGCGGGCGGACGCGTCGCGGCGGCCGCCCTGCCCGACCCGGCCGACCGCGCCGAGGCCGTGGGCCGGCGCGTGCGCCGCAAGATCGCCGACATCGACTACCTCACGGCCGAGCGGTTCGGTCCGCGCGAGGGTGTCGTGCTCGTGTGGGCCGGCATGCGCGGCGCCGTGACGCTGGCGGCCGCGCAGTCGCTGCCGTCCGACACGCCGCAGCGCTCGCTGCTCGTGCTCGTCGCGTTCGTCGTGGCCGCCGGGACGCTGCTGGTCCAGGGCGGCACCCTGCCGTGGCTCACGCGGCGCCTCGGCCTCACGGCCCGGGACGACGACGACGCCGAGCAGCTCACCGCGCTGCGCACCGAGCTGCGGCGGGCCGCCGTGCAGCGGCTCGACGACCCGGGGCTCGCGCAGCCCGACGGCACGCCGTACCCGAGCGCGACCGTCGAGCGCGCGCGCCGCAGGCTCGCGGCCATCGACGCGGCGGTCGAGGCGGACGACGAGCAGCACGCCGCGCAGCGCGCGTCCGACCAGCGGCTCATGGTCACGCTGCTGGGTGCGCAGCGCGCCGAGCTGCTGCACCTGCGCGACCTCGGCACGTACCCGTCCTCGACGCTCGACCGCGCGCTCGCCGAGCTGGACGCCGTGCAGATCGGCGTCGAGCTGCGGGGCTGAGCCCAGGCCGACCTCGCCGCGAAGGCCGCCGTCGTCGCCGAGCCGCGGCGTGCCGCGCGCCGCGCCGTTCAGCCCCCGACGACCGTGACCGGCTCGCGTGGGGGCACCGGCCCGGGCGCGGGCGCCGGCCAGGCCCGCCCGCGCGGCACGACCAGCGGCCCGCCCGACACGGGGTCCTCGACGACCACGCAGTCGAGCCCGAAGACGTCGCGCACGAGGTCGGCCGTGACGACGTCCCCGGGCGCACCCTGCGCGACGACCCGGCCGCCGCGCATCGCGACGAGGTGGGTCGCGTAGCGCGCGGCCTGGTTGAGGTCGTGCAGCACCGCGACCACCGTGCGGCCGGACGCGTGCAGCGCCGCGAACAGGTCCATGAGCTCGACCTGGTGCGCGACGTCGAGGAACGTCGTCGGCTCGTCGAGCAGCAGCAGGTCGGTCTGCTGCGCGAGCACCATCGCCACCCAGACCCGCTGCCGCTGACCGCCGGACAGCTCGTCGACCAGACGCCCCGACAGGTCGGTGGTGCCGGTCGCCGCGAGCGCGGCGCGCACCGCGCGCTCGTCGTCCGCGGACCACTGCGACAGCAGCCCCTGGTGCGGGAACCGGCCGCGGCCCACGAGGTCGGCGACCGTGATCCCGTCGGGCGCCTGCGACGTCTGCGGCAGCAGCCCGACGCGACGCGCGACCTCCTTGGTGCGGTACCGCGCGATGTCGCGCCCGTCGAGCAGGACCTGCCCCGCGGCGGGTGCCAGGAGGCGGGACAGCGCGCGCAGCAGCGTGGACTTGCCGCACGCGTTGGGTCCGACCACCACCGTGAACGACCCGGGAGCCACGTCCACGGACAGGTCGGTCGCGACCGTGCGACGGTCGTACGCGAGCGTCAGCCCGCGCGCGCTGAGGGGTGCCGGGGGGTGCTGCGTCATCGTGACCTCGCTTCGTGGACCAGGAGCCACACCAGGTAGGCCCCGCCGAGGCTGACCGTGACGACCCCCACGGGCAGCTGCTGCGGCGCGAACGCGCGCTGCGCGACCAGGTCGCACGCGACCAGCAGGAACGCGCCCATGGCGGCCGACCCGACGAGCGTCGTGCCGGGGGCGCGCAGCACGCGGCGCGCGAGCTGGGGCGCCGCGAGCGCGACGAACGCGATCGGGCCGGTCAGCGCGGTCGCGACCGCGGTGAGCGCGACGCCGACGACGACGACCGCGAGCCGCGTGCGTTCGACGCCGACGCCCAGCGCGGCGCCCGCGTCGTCGCCGAGCTCGAGCGCGTGCATGCCGCGGGACACGGCGACGACGCCGAGCAGCAGGACGGCGCCGAGGCCCGCGGCGGGCCGGACCTGGTCCCACCCGACGCCGTTGAGCGTGCCGGCGCCCCACACGGTCGCCGCGACCGCGAGCCGCACCTCGGCCTGCAGCACCAGCCACGTCGTGACGGACGAGATGACGGCGCTGACGCCGATGCCCACGACGATGAGACGGAACCCCTGCACGCCGCGCCGCCACGCGAGCAGGTACACGACGAGCGCCGTGACGAGACCGCCGCCGACGGCGCCGGCCGCGATCGCCAGGTAGCCGGTGCCCCCGGAGAGCAGCACGAGGACCGCACCGGCGTAGGCGCCGTTGCTGAAGCCGATGATGTCGGGGCTGCCGAGCGGGTTGCGGCTGAGCGACTGGAACATCGCCCCGGCGACGCCGAGCGCCGCACCGAGCACGACCCCGAGGACCACGCGGGGCAGGCGCCACCCGAGCACGACCGTCGCGGTCCTGCCCTCGGCCCGCCCGGTCAGGGCGCGCAGCACGTCGGCCGGGGCGACGGGGAAGTCACCCGTGGCCAGCGTGAGCACCGCGACCACCAGCGTGAGGACGACGAGCACGGTGACGGCGACGACGCTGCGGCGCGCGACGACGACGCTCACGCGGCCGCGGCGCAGCACGAGCTCGCGCCGCCCACGGTCGAGCGGACCGGCCAGGTCGAGCGGTGCGCCGAGGCCGACCGGGCCGGGAGCGGCCGGTGCGGGCGGCACTGCCCGGACGTGCGCCGCGCTCACAGCCCGCTCGCCCGGTGCCGGCGCACGAGCGCCACCAGTACGGGCGCCCCGACGAACGCCGTGACGATGCCGACCGGCAGCTCCGCGGGTCGCATGACGAGCCGTCCGGTCACGTCGGACACGAGCACGAGGACGGGCGCGAGCAGCATCGTCAGCGTCAGCACCCAGCGCTGGTCGGGCCCGGTGAGCCACCGCGCGACGTGCGGCACCATGAGCCCGACGAAGCCGACGGGCCCGGCGGCGGCGGTCGCGGCGCCCGCGAGCAGCGTGACGGCGACGACCACGGCGACACGGGTCGCCCCGAGCCGCGCGCCGAGCGTCGCGGCGGTGTCGTCGCCGAGCGCGACCGCGTTGAGCGGGCGCGCCACGGCGAGCGCGACGAGCACGCCCACGGCCACGAACGGCGCGATCGTCGCGGCCACCCCCAGGTCGCGTGCGGCGAGCGACCCGACGCCCCAGACCCGCATCGTGTCGTAGGTCCGTTCGGACACCAGCGTGAGCCCGGACGTGACGCCGCCCAGCGCGGCGCCCAGCGCGACGCCCGCGAGCGTGAGGCGCAACGGGCTGGGGCGGCCACGGCCCGCCGCACCGATCGCGTACACCGCGAGGGTCGCGGCCGCGGCGCCGACGAACGCGAGCCACAGCTGCCCGCGCAGCGTCACGACCCCCGCGGTGGCGCCGAGCACGACCGCGAGCTGGGCGCCGGCGTTGACGCCGAGGATGCCCGGGTCGGCGAGCGGGTTACGGGTGAGCGCCTGGATCAGCGCGCCGGACAGGCCGAGGCTCACGCCGACGAGCAGCCCGAGGACGGTGCGCGGCAGGCGCAGGTCGAGGACGACCGACTGCGCGTCGGACCCGTCGGGCCGCACGAACGCGTCGACGACCGTGCCCAGGGCGACCGGCCGGGCGCCGAGCGCGAGGCTCGCCCCGACCGCGACCACGAGCAGGACGACGGCCGCCACCAGCCACCGGCCGCGGTGCGCGCCGGGCGGCCGCGCCTCGGCCTGGTCGGGCGGGGTCGAGGCCCCCGCGGCGGCCGAGGTGCCCGAGCCGCCCGGCGGGGCGTCGGCCGCGTCGACGGTCGTGCTCACAGGCCGAGCCGTTCCAGCTGGTCGTCGTACTCGTCCTCGATCTCCTCGGGGTCGCGCCCGGCGTCGTCCCACAGGGAGGCGAGGCGGCTCCGCACGGGCGCGGGCAGCGCGTCGTACCGCTCGCGCCACAGCTCGGCCTGCGCGGTCCAGTAGCCGACGATCTTGTAGTCGGTGCCGGGCAGCGCCCGCTCGTGCCGCAGGTGCCTGCGCACCGCACGCAGCACGCGGGTCTCGCCGGCCACCCACACGTAGCCGGGGCCGTCGGGCAGGGTCACGTCCGGCAGCAGGTCGGCCAGCGCGCTGGGCCCGTGGCCGTTGCCGCCGTGCACCCACGTGACGTCGGCGTGCGCACCGGGCGCGACGTCCTGGTGGTGCGTGGCGTCCGGCACCTCGAGCACCGCGCGCGTGCGGACCCCCGGCGGGGCCTGCTCGAGCAGCCGCAGCGCGGCGGGCAGCCCGGTGGCGTCGGCGAGCAGCAGCTGCCACGTCGTGCCGTCCGGGGGGTCGTACAGGCCGATCGGCGTGGTGAGCCCGACGACGTCGCCGGGCCGCGCGCGCAGCGCCCACGCGGCCGCGACGCCGCCGTCGTGCACGACGAAGTCGACGTCGACCTCGCCGGGCCGCCACGCGCGCACGGTGTACGTGCGCATGGGCGCGGCCGTGTCGGGGTCGTCGAACTCCCAGGATCGTCCCGCCACCCGCGGCATCACGGGTTCGTCCTGCCCGGCGTGCGGGAAGAACACCCGGACGTACTCGTCCCCCACCCCGGTGGTGCCGTACTCCGTCATGCCCGGACCGCCGAGCGTCACGCGCACCATGCCCGGCGTGAGCCGGCGCACGTGCGTCACCTCGGCCCGCCAGATGCGGGGCGTCAGACCGCCGTCGAGCGCCATCGTCGTCCTCGTCCCGGGTGCCGGCGTCAGCCGAGCAGGCTGTCGGCGAGGAACTCGAGGAACGCCGCGTGGCCGCTGGGCGACCCGTAGTCCATCTCGAGGTCGTAGCGGAAGTAGCGGTCCTCGGCGACGAACGGCAGCGACGACCAGACCTGGCTGGTCGCGAGCGTCCGCAGCGTCTCGGCGTCGGCGGCCTCGCCGGCGGGGCCGGGCTCGTAGCTGCGGACGGCGACGTCGACGTCGGCGAGCTGGTCGACCTGCTCGAGGCTGAGCGCGGCGTCCTCCTGCAGCGCCAGCGGCGCGACGTCGAGCCCGAGGTCGGCGAACACGAGGCACGGCACGCCGTAGCAGGAGAGCTGCAGCTGGTCGTTCCACCAGCCGATGGCCGCGACGCGCGGGTGGATGCCGCGCGCGTCGAGCTGCTCGCGGACCTCGGCGACGCGCGCGTCGTAGCGCGCGAACCACGCGTCGGCCTGCTCGGTGCGCCCGAGCGCGGCGGCGGTGGTCCGGAACTTGTCGCGCCAGTCGGCGCCGTCGAACGCGTTGACGGAGTAGGTGGGTGCGATCTCGGCGAGGCGGTGCACGGCCTCCTCGTCGTAGCCCAGCCCGTTGAGGATCAGGTCGGGCGCGGCGGCCATGACGGCCTCGTAGCTGTACTCGGGGAAGTTGACGAACGTGTCGACGTCCGCGAGCGCGTCCTGCGGGAAGAAGGACGGGAAGCCGGCGTAGCCGTCGCGCACGGGCTGGGAGGACGCGAGGGGGATGCCGAGCGTGGCGAGGATGTCGACGTCGGTGGTGTAGAAGCCGAGCGCGGCCTGCGGGTCGGTGGGCAGCTCGACCTGGCCGAACTCGGAGTCGACGGTGCGCGTGGCGGCCTCGGCCCTGCCGGGCGCGCCGTCGGCGGTGGCCGAGCAGGCCGCGAGCGCGAGGCCGGCGACGAGGGCGAGGGCGAGCGCCGCGGGGCGGCGCCGGGACGTGGTGGTCATGAGGTCTCCTCGGGTGCGGCGCGGGGCGCCGCGCGTGCCCGGGGGCCACTGCCGCCGGGTCGAAGTCAGGTGAGGCTCACCTTAGTTCGACGTCGATGCCCGTCAGCGGCCGCCGCTGTCGCCGATCACCCGTTCCGTGTCGGCGATCGGCCACGCCTCGTCGTCATCCGCCCACGGGGACACCGCGACCGGCCGCACGGTCACGGCCCGCAGGTAGGCACCGGGCGTGCACCCCGTCACCTCGCCGAACGCGTGCACGAACGCGCTCGGCGAGCGGTAGCCCACCCGGCGGGCGACCGCCGCCACCGGCAGGCCCTGCGGCAGCAGCGCCGTCGCCGCCCGCACCCGCGCGTGCACGCGCCACCGGGCGAACGTCATCCCCGTCTCGCGGCGGAACACCCGCGACATGTGCCGCACGCTCGACCCCACCTGCCCGCACCACTGCGCGAGCGTGCGGTCGTCGGCCGGGTCGGCCACGAGCGCCCGCGCGATGCGCCGCGCCCGCGGGTCGTCCGGCAGGGGCAGCAGCACGGGCGGCACCTCCGCCTCGTCGAGCAGCGCGAGCGCGAGCGTCTCGGCCTGCTCGCGCACGTCCTGCGGCATGAGGCGGTTGTGCAGGTAGAGCAGCACCTCGCGCAGCAGCGGCGTGACCGCCACCGCACGTGCACCTCCCCGCAGGCCGGGCACGACCGGCCGGGCCACGTGCGTCGTCCAGAAGCGCGCACCCGCCGTGGCCGCGACCTCGTGCGCCACGCCCGCCGGGATCCACAGGCCCGCGCTCGGCGGCACGGTCCGGTGCTCGTCGCCCGTGCGCACCGTGACGACGCCCCGCACGCCCCAGATCAGCTCGTGGTCCTCGTGGTCGTGCGCCGCCCACGCGCGCGGCGACGCCGACGCGTGCAGCGTCGTGAGCAGCCGCGCCCGCGTCCCGGCCACCAGGTCGGTCAGGTCGACGTCCGCGACGTCCTGGCCGATCGTCGACATGGTCGGTCACCCTCCGAGGCTCGAGCAGTGCTGAGGTTCGCCTTACCTTAGGCCCGTGCCCGCCCCCGTCTCCGCTCCCCCGACCCGCGCACGCGACACGGCCCCGGCCGCCACCGCGTCCGCGACGCCGTGGACCGTCCGCCGCGTCGCCGCCCACGCGCTGCTCGCCGCCGGGCGACGCGTGCGGCTCGCCGTGTCGACCACCGGCCTCGTGCTGCACGAGGTCGCCGAGGCCCTCGTGCCCGTGCTCGTCGGCGCCGTGATCGACCACGCCGTCCTCCCGCGCGACGGCCGCGCGCTCGGTCTGCTGCTCGGCGCGCTGGTCGCGTTGTTCGTCGTGCTGTCCTGGTCGTGGCGGTTCGGCGCGCTCGCCGCGACGCACGTCACGGCGCACGGCGAGCACGACCTGCGCGTGCTGGGCGTGCGCCGCGTCCTCGCGCACCACGGCACCGCGCGTCCCCGCGCCGCGGGCGAGGTCGACGCCGTCCTCACCTCCGACACCGGGCAGGTCTCCGGCACCTCGTGGGCGGTCGGCGAGCTCGTCGCCGCGCTCGCCGCGCTCGCGGTGTCCGCCGTCGCGATGGTCCACGCCTCGCCCGCCCTGGGCGTCGGCGTGCTCGTCGTCACGCCCGCGCTGCTCGTCGCGCTGCACCACCTGTCGCGGCCGCTCGACGCCCGCACCGGCGCCGCGCAGCAGTCCGCCGCACGCACCGTCGGCGCGGCCGCCGACATGCTCACGGGCCTGCGCGTGCTCACCGGCGTCGGCGCCCGACCCGCCGCCGCCGCGCGCTACCGCGCGCTCTCGCGCGACGCGCTCGCCGCCGCGCTGCACGCCGCCCGCGCGCGCGTCGCGTTCACGGGCGTCTCGTCGCTGCTGTCCGGGCTCGTGCTCGCGGGCGTCGCGCTCGCCGCGGGGCTCGTCGCGCTCGACGGCGGCATGACGCTCGGCCAGATGGTCACGGTCGTGGGGCTCGCGCAGTACGTGCAGCGCCCCATGGACGCGGTCGGCTGGGTGCTCGTGGACCTCGCGGCCCGGCGCGCGTCGGCCCGGCGGGTCGCGGCGCTGCTCGAGGACGCCCCGCTGCACCCCGCACCCGGCGCGGCAGCGGGAGCGGCACCGGACCCGTCGCACCCGGTCGCGGTCGAGGTCACGCCGGGCGCCACGACCGCCGACGGCACGCCGCTGCCCGCGCTGCGCGTCGCACGGCGCGAGGTCGTCGGCATCGCCGGCGACGCGGTCCGCACGCGCGCGCTCGTCGAGGCGCTCGCGGGCCGCACCCGCGTCGCGCCCGGCGTGCGCGTGCTCGGCGCCGACGTCGCCGCGCTCGACCCGCGGACGCTGCGCGACGTCGTGCACGCACCCCCGCACGACGTCGCTCTCGTGACCGCGCCGCTCGCCGACGTGCTCACCGCCGGCGCCCCCGGCACGACCCCTGACCCGGACGTGCTGCACGCGACCACGGTCGGCGAGGTCCTCGAGCACCTCCCGGACGGCCTCGCGACCGTGCTCGACGGCGCCGGGGCACGGCTCTCGGGCGGGCAGCGGCAGCGCGTCGCGCTCGCACGCGCCTGGGCGACCCCGCACGCCGTCCTCGTGCTGCACGAGCCGACGACCGCGCTCGACGCGGTCACCGAGCAGCACGTCGCGCGCGAGCTGACCGCGCTGCACGCGCGCCGCGGCGACGACCGCGCCGTCGTGCTCGTGACGTCGTCGGCGACGCTGCTCGCGGCGTGCGACCGCGTCGTCGTCGTGCACGCGGACGGCACCGACACGGGACGGCACGCCGACCTCCTGGCGCGCGTGCCCTCCTACCGGGAGCTGGTCGCGTGAGCGCCGCCACCGCGACCC
Organism: Cellulomonas sp. FA1; assembly: GCF_000986825.1. Lineage (NCBI taxonomy): Bacteria > Bacillati > Actinomycetota > Actinomycetes > Micrococcales > Cellulomonadaceae > Cellulomonas > Cellulomonas sp. FA1. The sequence continues at coordinate 2,515,091 of NZ_LBMY01000001.1, forward strand.
CCGCGCGCACGGCGCCGGGTGCGACCACGCTGCCGGTCGCCGACCCCGCCGCCACGCGGCGCCACGCGTGGCAGGTCCTGCGCGCGCACCGCGGCGGGGTGGCCGCCGCCGCGGTCGTCCTCCTCGCGGGCGCGTTCGCCGGGCTCGTGCCCGTGTGGCTCGTCGGCCGCATGGTCGACGCCGTCGCGTCCGACGCCGCCCCCTCCCGCCTGTGGTGGTCCGCGGCGGCGCTCGTGGCCGCGCTCGTCGGGGCGACCGCGCTCGCCGCCGTGGCCCGGCTGCTCGTCGCCCGGACGTTCGAGCGCGCGCTCGCCGACCTGCGCGAGCGCACCGTGCACGCGGCGCTGCACGCGCCGGCCGCGCACGTGGACGGCGCCGGCACGGGCGACCTCGTGGCGCGCGTCTCCGGTGACGTGGACGTGCTGCGCACCACGGTGTCGCGGGTGCTGCCCGCGGTCTGCGGCGCGGGCGCGACGATCCTGCTGACGGTCGGCGGCCTGGCGGGGCTGGACTGGCGGTTCGCCGTCGCCGTGCTCGCCGCCGTGCCGCTGCAGGTGTGGGGCGTGCGGACGTTCGAGCGCCGGGCAGGGCCGGTGTTCCGCGCCGAGCGCGCGGCGGCCGCCGAGCGCACGTCCCGGGTGCTCGAGGCCGTCGCCGCGGCCGACACGATCCGCGCGCTCGGGACCGCCGAGACCCACGTGCACGGCGTCGAGGAGGTGTCGCACCGCGCGATCGACCGGACGGTCGCGGGCATGCGGGTCTCGCTCGTGCTGACGCACCGGCTCCACGCGGCCGAGCTGGTCGCCCTCGGGGCGGTGCTCGTGGCGGGGTACGGGCTGGTCGGCGCCGAGGCCGTGACCGTGGGGGCGGCGACCACCGCGGCGCTGCTCGTGCACCGGCTGTTCGACCCCGTGGGGATCCTGCTCTCGCAGGTCGACGACCTGCAGCGTGCGCAGGCGGCGCTCGCGCGCGTCGTCGGGGTGCTGTCCGTGCCCGCGCCGGCGGACGCGGACGCGGACGGCGCCGGCGCCGAGGGCGCGGGGTCGCCCGCCGGGCACGCGACGACCGTCCCGGACGACCGCGCGGCGGCCACGATCGACGTGCGTGGCGTGTCCTTCGCGTACGACCCGGACCGGCCCGTGCTGCACGACGTGGACCTGCGCGTCGAGGCCGGCGAGGTCGTCGCGCTGGTCGGCGCGTCGGGCGCGGGCAAGTCCACGCTCGCGCGGCTCGTGACCGGCACCGTGACCCCCACGGCGGGCACGGTCCTGGTCGAGGGCGCGCCGGCGGGCGGCCCGCGAGCCTCCGCCGCGGTCGCGGCCGTCACGCAGGAGGTCCACGTGTTCGCGGGGACGCTCGCCGACGACCTGCGACTGGCACGCCCGGACGCGGACGACGCACGGCTGCGCGACGCGCTGACCCTGGTCGGCGCCGACTGGGTCGACGACCTGCCCGAGGGCCTGCGGACGGCCGTGGGCGCGGGCGGCCTGCCGCTCGCACCGGACCGCGCGCAGCAGGTCGCGCTCGCGCGGCTCGCGCTGACCGACGCGCGCGTCGTCGTGCTCGACGAGGCGACCGCCGAGGCGGGATCGGACGCGGCACGCACGCTCGACGCCGCCGCGCGGCGGGTGCTGGCCGGGCGCACCGCCCTGGTGGTCGTGCACCGGCTCGACCAGGCGGCGCGGGCCGACCGGATCGTGCTGCTCGACGCGGGACGCGTGGTGGCCACCGGGACGCACGACGAGCTGCTCGCGGGCTGCGAGCCGTACGCGCGGCTGTGGTCCGCCTGGCACCGGGGCCGCACCTCGTGACGCCGGCGGTCCGGCACCGGGGGCGGGTGCACCCCTCGCGCCTAGCGGTCCCGACCGCCGCCGTGGGACGGGGACGCCGCGAGGCCCGCGCAGGGGTTATGGTCCGGCACATGGATCCCATGAGCAGCCTCGGGTGCGCGGCACGCCGCGGCCCCTGCGCCCGGTAGCGGGCCCTCCCCCGGCGGACGCGCGGCGTCCGCGGCTCGACGGCCCGCGCTGATCGACACCACCCCGCCGGCGACGTCCGGCTCGATCACCCGGGACCTCTCATGACCTTCCTGTCCTCCTTCCGTGCTGCCCACCCGCGCTCGGGCCCGCTGCTGGCGCTGGGCCTCGTGCTCGTCGGCTCGTCGAGCATCCAGGTGTCGGCGGCGCTGTCGTCGTCGTTGTTCGCGACCGTCGGGACGCTCGGCGTCAGCGGCCTGCGCATGGCGGTCGCAGCGGTCGTGCTGCTCGCGCTGACGCGGCCGTCGCTGCGCGGCCGCTCGCCGCGTGCGTGGCGCGGCGTCGTGCTGTACGGCGTCGCGATGGCCGCGATGAACGTCCTGTTCTACGCCGCGGTGCAGCGGCTGCCGCTGGGCCTGGCGGTGACGCTCGAGTTCCTGGGGCCGCTCACGGTGGCCGCGGCGGGGGTCGCGCGGCGGCGCGAGCTCGCGCTGCCCGCCGCCGCGCTCGTGGGCGTGCTGCTGGTCGCCGGCCCGGTGGGTGGCGTCGACGCGCTCGGGGTCGGGTTCGGGCTGGGCGCGGCCGTCGCGTTCGGCGCGTACACGTTCCTCGCGGGGCGTGTCGGCGACGACACCGCGGGCCTCGACGGGCTCGCGCTGTCGGTCGCGGTGGGGGCGCTCGCGCTGCTGCCGGTCTCGGTGCCGGCCGTGCCGCGGGTCGCGCCGGGCGGCTGGGGCGTGCTGGTGGTGTCGGGCCTGCTGGGCGTCGCGCTCGCGTTCTCGCTGGACTTCCTGGCGGTGCGGGTGAGCTCGACGCGCGTGGTGGGCACGCTGTTCGCGATGGACCCGGTGACGGGTGCGCTCGTGGGGGCCGCGCTGCTGGGCGACCCGCTGGGCGTGCGGGCCGTCGTCGGGATCCTGCTGGTGTCGGCGGCGGGCGCCGCGACGATCTGGGTCGCGGGGCGAGCCGCAGCCGCGGCGCCCGCGGACGCCCCGGAGCCCGACGTCGCCCCGGTGCCGCTGGCCTGAGCCGCGCCGCTCAGCGACCCGTGAGCAGGTCGTCGACGCCGGCGCGCAGGGCCGCGCGCGCGTCGTCGACGTCGCCGAGGTACGCGCCGACCATCGCGCCGTCGCGCAGCGCCATCCAGCGGCTGCCGGCGGCGCGAGGGTCGGGGTGGCCCGTGCGCGCGAGCGCGCGCGTGGCGGCGTCCTGCAGCCACTCCCGGTGGCGCCGGACGGCGACGCGGACGGGGCTCGCGGCGTCGGGGTACTCGGCGGCGGCGTTGATGAAGGCGCAGCCGCGGAACCCGGGGCGGCACAGCTCGTCGCCGATCTCCGCGGTGAGCCGCCGCAGCCACGCGGCGACGTCGTCCGGGGCGTCCGGCAGCTCCCCGGCGCGCTCGCGGACGCCCGCGTCGACCGCGTCGAGGTAGGCGACGACCAGGGCCTCCTTGCCGGTGAAGTGCCGGTAGAAGGTCGCGCGGGTCACGGCGGCCTCGGTGACGACGCGGTCGACGCCGACGGCGCGCACGCCCTCGGCGTAGAACAGCGCGGACGCGGTGCCGAGCAGTCGCTCGCGCGCGGCCGAGCGGGTGCCGGGCCGCGCGGGCGGGCGTGCGGCGTCGGCGGTCATGGTCGAACCGTAGGCGGCGTCGTGCGTGCTTGACATCCCGACCTCCTCAGGGTGGAGTGTACGCCGTAGGTAGAACGACCGTTCTTTCTTTCGCTGTTCCTCAGGAGGTCCCGCCATGTCCGTCGTCTACACCGCCGTCGCCACCGCCACCGGTGAGGGGCGCGAGGGCCGCACCCGCTCGTCGGACGGCCTCCTCGACCTCGACCTCGCCGTCCCGCGCGAGATGGGCGGCGCGGGCGGCGCGACCAACCCCGAGCAGCTCTTCGCCGCCGGCTACTCCGCGTGCTTCCACAGCGCGCTCAAGAGCGTCGCGCGCCGCGACAAGGTCTCCTTCACCGACTCGGCCGTCACGGCCGAGGTCGGCATCGGCCCGAACGGCGAGGGCGGGTTCGGCCTCGAGGTGACCCTGCACGTCGAGCTCGGCGGGATCGACCATGACGCCGCCGAGCGCCTCGTCGAGGCCGCGCACCAGGTCTGCCCCTACTCGAACGCGACGCGGGGCAACGTCCCCGTCACGCTCGAGGTCGTCACGGCCTGACGCGCCAACGCCCCCCGTGAGAGGTCGATCCGGCTCCGTGCCGGATCGACCTCTCACGTACCAGGCAGGGCATCCGGGCGACCCCCTGGGACCGGCGGCTCATGGCGATGCTCGCGACCCTGACGTCGGTCGCGGCCGGCACGGGTGGCCGCCAACCATCGACACATGTCAATATGAACGGCGTCGCACCCCGAGCCGAGGAGCACCCGTGACCGTGACCCCCACCCCGAGCGTGCTGTTCGTGTGCGTGCACAACGCAGGCCGCTCGCAGATGGCCGCCGGCTGGCTGCGACACCTGTCCGGCGGCGCGGTCGAGGTGCGCTCCGCGGGGTCGATGCCGGCCGACCAGATCAACCCCGTCGCCGTCGACGCGATGCTCGAGGTGGGGATCGACATCCGCGCCGAGCACCCCAAGGTACTCACGCCCGAGGCCGTGCAGGCCTCGGACGTCGTGGTCACGATGGGCTGCGGCGACGCGTGCCCGTTCTACCCGGGCAAGCGCTACGAGGACTGGGTGCTCGAGGACCCCGCCGGCCAGGGCATCGACGCGGTGCGCCCGATCCGGGACGAGATCCGCACGCGCGTCCTCGCGCTGCTCGCGGAGCTCGACGTGGCGCCGGCCGCCGGCTGACGCGGAGCGAGTCGGGCGCGCTGCGGCGCACACCCCACCCTCAGACCACCGGACGACGCGCCCGCACGATCGCCCCGTGCATGCTGTCGGCGACGCGGTGGGTGAACAGGACCTCGGCGTCGACGAAACCCGCGGCGGCCAGGCCCGCGAGGTACTCGCCACGCGAGAGCGCGCCGGCGATGCACCCGACGTAGGACCCGCGCTCGGCGCGCTGCTCGGGCGTGACGTGGTCCTCGGCGACGACGTCGGAGATGCCGAGCCGGCCGCCGGGCACGAGCACGCGGAACGCCTCGGCGAGGACGGCGGGCTTGTCGGGCGAGAGGTTGACGACGCAGTTGGAGATGACGACGTCGACCGTGGCGTCGGGCAGCGGCAGGTCCTCGATCGTGCCGCGGCGGAACTCGACGTTGGTGGCACCGGCGCGCGCGGCGTTGGCGCGCGCGAGCTCGAGCATCTCGTCCGTCATGTCGACGCCGTACGCGAACCCCGTGGGGCCGACGCGCCGCGCCGACAGCAGGACGTCGATGCCACCGCCCGAGCCGAGGTCGAGCACGCGTTCGCCCGCGCGCAGCTCGGCGACCGCGAGCGGGTTGCCGCAGCCGAGCGAGGCCGCGAGCGCCTCCGGCGGGACCGCGACGGCGTCCTGCGCGTCGTAGAGCGCCGAGCCGAACCGCTCGTCCACCACCACGCCCGTGGGGCCGCAGCCCCCGACCGCGTCGCCCCCGCAGCAGCCGGCGTCGCCGCCGCCCTGCAGCGCCGCCACCGCGTACCGCGCCCGGACCTGCTCCCGGATGTCGTCCACGCCGACCACCCCTTCACATTGATGTCGATCGATGCGATGACGATGGACCCGCAGGCAGCCACGTGTCAATATCGACATCCGTCGATGCCTCGGTCATGATGACCCCGTGCCCCTCGACCTGATCCCGCAGCCCACGACCGCGTCCGCCGCGTGCTGCAGCCCGGCACCCGGCCCGACCATGGACGCCACCGACGCCGAGCGCACCGCCCGCACGCTCAAGGCGCTCGCCGACCCCGCACGGCTGCGGCTGCTGTCGATCATCGCCGCGCACGACGGCGGCGAGGCCTGCGTGTGCGACCTCACCGAACCGGTCGGGCTCACGCAGCCCACGGTGTCGCACCACCTCAAGGTGCTCACCGAGGCCGGGTTCGTCACGCGCGAGAAGCGCGGCGTCTGGGCGTACTACACACTCGTCCCCGACGCCGTGCGTGCGCTCACCGCGCACCTCGGCGCGCACCTGCTCGACGGGCCCGGCGCATGACGGCCGCCACGACCCGCCCGCCCGGCGTGACCGTGACGCCGATGCGCGACGAGCACGCCCCGGGGGTCCTCGACGTGTACGCGGCCGGCATCGCCACCGGCGTCGCGACGTTCCAGGCGCAGCCACCCACCTGGGAGGAGTTCGACGCCGACCACCTCCCCGACCACCGGTACGTCGCGCTCGACGACGACGAGGTCCTGGGCTGGGTCGCGGCCTCGCCGGTCTCCGGGCGGTGCGTCTACGCGGGGGTCGTCGAGCACTCGGTGTACGTCGCACCCGCTGCGCGCGGCCGAGGCGTCGGACGCCTCCTGCTCGACCGGCTGCTCGACTCGGCGAGCGCGGGCGGCGTGTGGACCGTGCAGGCCGGCGTCTTCCCGCAGAACGCCGCCAGCCTCGCGCTGCACGCCGCCGCGGGCTTCCGCGTGGTCGGCAGGCGCGAACGCCTCGGGCTCATGACGCACGGCCCGCACGCGGGCAGCTGGCTCGACGTCGTGCTGCTCGAGAAGCGGCTCTGACGGCCGTCAGGCCGGCGCGCCCACGTAGTCCGCGAGGTGCTGACCCGTGAGGGTCGAGCGAGCCGCGACGAGGTCGGCGGGCGTGCCCTCGAACACGACGCGCCCGCCGTCGTGCCCCGCACCCGGCCCGAGGTCGACGATCCAGTCGGCGTGCGCCATGACGGCCTGGTGGTGCTCGATCACGATCACCGAACGGCCCGCGTCGACCAGCCGGTCGAGCAGGCCCAGCAGGTTCGCGACGTCCGCCAGGTGCAGGCCCGTCGTGGGCTCGTCGAGCACGTAGACGCCGCCCTTCTCCCCGAGGTGCGTCGCGAGGCGCAGGCGCTGCCGCTCGCCGCCCGAGAGCGTCGTGAGCGGCTGCCCGAGCGTCACGTACCCGAGGCCCACGTCGACCAGCCGCTGCGCGATCGCGAGGGCCGCCGGTACCCGTGACTCGCCCTCGGCGAAGTACGTGGCCGCGTCCGCCGCGGGCATCGCGAGCACCTCGGCGACGTCCTTGCCGCCCAGGTGGTACTCCAGCACCGACGCCTGGAAGCGGCGCCCCTCGCACACCTCGCACGTGGTCGCGACGCCCGCCATCATCGCGAGGTCGGTGTAGATGACGCCCGCGCCGTTGCACACCGGGCACGCGCCCTCGGAGTTCGCGCTGAACAGCGCGGGCTTGACCCCGTTGGCCTTGGCGAACGCCTTGCGCACGGGCTCGAGCAGACCCGTGTACGTCGCCGGGTTGGAGCGCCGCGAGCCGCGGATCGCCGTCTGGTCGATCGTGACGACGCCCTCGCGCTTCGCCAGGGCGCCGTGGATGAGCGAGCTCTTGCCCGACCCGGCGACCCCGGTGACGACCACGAGCACACCCGTGGGCACGTCGACGTCGACGTCCCGCAGGTTGTGCGTCGACGCGCCGCGGATCTCCAGCGCACCCGTGGGCGTGCGCACCTTGGGCTTGAGCGTCGCGCGGTAGCCCAGGTGCCGGCCGGTGAGCGTGTCCGCCGTGCGCAGCCCCTCGACCGTGCCCTCGTAGACCACGCGCCCGCCCGCCGTGCCGGCACCGGGGCCAAGGTCGACGACGTGGTCGGCGATCGCGATCGCCTCGGGCTTGTGCTCGACGACGAGCACGGTGTTGCCCTTGTCCCGCAGGCGCAGCAGCAGGTCGTTCATGCGCGCGACGTCGTGCGGGTGCAGCCCGACCGTCGGCTCGTCGAACACGTACGTGACGTCGGTGAGCGCCGAGCCCAGGTGCCGGACCATCTTGGTGCGCTGCGCCTCGCCGCCCGACAGCGTGCCCGACGGCCGGTCGAGCGACAGGTAGCCCAGGCCGATCTCGACGAACGCGTCGAGCGCGTCCCGCAGCGCCGTGAGCAGCGGCGCGACACCGGGCTCGTCGAGCCCGCGCACCCACTGCGCGAGGTCGGTGATCTGCATCGCGCACACGTCGGCGATGTTCTTGCCCGCGATCCGCGAGGACCGCGCGCCCTCGTTGAGGCGCGTGCCGTCGCAGTCGGGGCAGGTCGTGAACGTGACGGCCCGCTCGACGAACGCGCGCACGTGCGGCTGCATCGCGTCGACGTCCTTGGCCAGGAACGACTTCTGGATCTTGGGGATCAGGCCCTCGTAGGTGACGTTGATGCCCTCGACCTTGATGCGCACGGGCTCGTGGTGCAGCAGCGCGTGCAGCTGCTTGGCGGTGAAGTCCCGGATCGGCCTGTCGGCCGGGAAGAACCCCGCGCCGCGGAAGATCCGCCCGTACCAGCCGTCCATCGTGTAGCCGGGGACGGTCAGCGCGCCCTCCTCGAGCGACTTGCTGTCGTCGTAGAGCGCCGTGAGGTCGAAGTCCGTGACCGACCCCATGCCCTCGCACCGCGGGCACATGCCGCCGATCTGCTCGAACGACACCTTCTCGGCACGCTTCGCGCCGCGCTCGACAGCGATCGCGCCGCTCGCGCGGACCGTCGGGGTGTTGAACGAGAACGCCTGCGCCGACCCGACGTGCGGCTGACCGAGCCGGCTGAACAGGATGCGCAGCATCGCGTGCACGTCGGTCACGGTGCCGAGCGTCGACCGCGGGTTCGCACCGATGCGCTCCTGGTCGACGATGATCGCCGTGGTCAGGCCGTCGAGCAGGTCGACGTCGGGCCTCGCGAGCGTCGGCATGAACCCCTGCACGAACGCGCTGTACGTCTCGTTGATGAGGCGCTGCGACTCGGCGGCGACCGTGCCGAACACGAGCGAGCTCTTGCCCGAGCCCGAGACGCCCGTGAAGACCGTGAGCCGCCGCTTGGGCAGCTCGACGCTCACGTCCTGCAGGTTGTTCTCGCGCGCGCCGTGCACGCGGATGACGTCGTGGCTGTCGGCGCGGGCGGGCACGGGGCCGGACGCAGGGCTGGCGGCGGGGCCGGGGGCGGGGGCTGCGGACGGCGTGCTCATCGGTCCTCCGGGGACGTGGGCGGGCGCGAGCAGGACGGGCGGGCGGCTCAGCGTAGGGCCGGGCACCGACACCCGGCCCCGGACCGATCGTGCCGTGCGCGGCCGCTCCCGCGCGAGGTCCGCGTCGTGTCGACGCGGCGCCCCGGGCGTGGCACGCTCCACCGAGGGCATGCGTCGGCGGCGGGGAGAGCACGTGCGGGGATCGGCGCAGGGCGCTGGCGGGGCGGACGGCCCCGTCGACGCGCACGCGGCACGGCTCGCCCTGCTCGACTCCGCGGCGCAGGCCGCGGGCCTCGGCACGTTCGAGTGGGACCTCACGACCGGCCGCCTCGTGTGGGACGCCACGCTGCTCGAGGTCTTCGGGTACGACGAGCGCACGTTCGGCGGGACCATCGAGTCCTTCGAGGCGCGCCTGCACCCGGACGACCTGGCACCGGTGACGGCCGCGCTCGACCGCGCGATCGCGACGTGCGGCATCTACGAGGCCGAGTTCCGGGTGCGGCACCCCGCCGGCACCACGCGCTGGCTCACGGCGCGCGGCCGGGCGCTGGCCGGGCCGGACGGCACGGCGACGCACGTCGTCGGCGTCACGACCGACACGACGGCGCTGCGCGAGGGCGAGCTGCGGGTCACCGAGATCCTCGAGCAGATGTCCGTCGGGTACTACTGGCTCGACGCGGACTGGCGGTTCGGGTACGTCAACGCCGAGGCCGAGCTCATCCTCGGCACGACGCGCGACACGCTGCTGGGCGGCGAGGTGTGGGAGCTGTTCCCGGCGACCGTCGGCAGCGAGTTCGAGGACGCGTACCGCGCCGTCGCGCGCACGGGTGAGCCGCGCGCGTTCGACGCGTACTACCCGGCGCCGCTCGACGGCTGGTACGAGGTCCGCGCGGTGGCCGAGCGCGGCGGCGTCGCGGCGTACTTCACCGAGATCACCGAGCGGCGGCGCGCGCTCGCGCTCGCCGAGGAGGGCCGCGCGCGCTCCGACCTGCTCGCTGCGGTCGCGGCCGAGCTCGCCGAGGCGGCCGACCCCGTGCGGGCCCTCGAGGCCGTGCTGCCGCACCTCGTGCCCGACCTCGCGGACTTCGCGATCGCGAGCCTGCTGGACGAGGGCGCCGGGTCGTGGCGCACGCGCCTGCACGACGTCGCCGCGCTGCACGCCGACCCCGACCTGCAGCCGGTGCTGGACGCGTACCGCGCGCTGCGCGTGCCCGCGCTGACCGGCACGTCCGTGATCGCCGAGGTGCTCGCGACGTCGCGGCCCGTGCTGCGCGTGGGCTCACCGGCCCCCGAGGTGATCGTGCACCCGGGCCAGGCGCAGGACCTGCTGCGCCGCCTCGCGCCCGAGACGCTCGTGGTGCTGCCGCTGCGCGGGCGCGGCCACACGCGCGGGGTCATCACGCTCGCGCGGTGCGCCGAGCGCGGCGAGTTCGTCGAGGCCGACGTCACGACGCTGCGCGACGTCACGGCGCAGATCGGCCTCGCGCTCGACAACGCGCACCTGCAGGCCGTGCGCCGCGACCTCGCCGAGGAGCTGCAGCGCAGCCTGCTCACCGCGCTGCCGCAGCCCGACCACCTGCAGCTCGTGGCGCGCTACGTGCCGGCGACCACGGGCTCGCAGATCGGCGGCGACTGGTACGACGCGTTCCTCGTGCGCGACGGCAGCACGTGCCTCGTCGTCGGCGACGTCACGGGCCACGACCTGCACGCCGCGGTGGCGATGGCGCAGACCCGCAACGTGCTCCGCGGCGGCGCGCACGCCATCGCGCGGCCACCCGCCGGCGTGCTCGCTGCGCTCGACTGGGCGATGCACGACCTGGGGATCACGACCATGAGCACCGCGGTCGTCGCGCGCGTCGAGCAGACCCCCGAGCAGGCGGAGCGCGGCGTGCGCACGCTGCGCTGGTCGAACGCGGGTCACCTGCCGCCGCTGCTCCTGCACCCCGACGGCCGGGCCGAGCTGCTGCGTCGACGCAACGACGTGCTGCTGGGCCTGCGTCCGCACAACCCGCGCCACGACCACACCGTGGCGCTCGCGCCCGGGTCGACCGTGCTGCTGTACACCGACGGTCTGGTCGAGCGGCGCACCGAGCGCCTCGAGGTGGGGCTCGAGCGGCTGCGCGCGCTGGCCGAGGAGCTGGCGGACCTGCCGCTCGACGAGTTCTGCGACCGGCTCGTCGCGACGCTCGCGGCGTCGAGCGGCGACGACGTCGCGCTGCTCGCGGTCCGCGCGTTCCCGCAGGACCGCCCGCGCCCTCCCGAGGCAGGCCCCGAGCTCGTGCCGGGCCGCCGCGCCTGATCTCGCCGTGCGGCGGCGCGCACGCCCGGCATACTGAGGCCGTGACTGCGCACGACGAGACCCTGGACGACTCCCCGGGCGGCCAGCTGCTCGTCGACGACGCGGAACCCACGACGCTCGTCGCGACGGGCGAGATCGACGTCTTCGTGGTCGAGGGCCTCGCCGAGCACGTCGGCGCTCCCCGCACCGAGACGGGCCGGCGGCTCGCCGCCGAGGGCGTCCGCACGGTCGACGTCTCGGGCGCCGGGTACATCGACTCGGGCTTCATCGGCCTGGTCGCCTCGCTCGCCGCCGCGGCGGCGCCCGACCGCGTGCGGGTGCGCGGCGCGAGCGGTCAGGTGAGCGACGTGCTCACGCTCACGGGCCTGGACTCGCTGGTCGAGCTGGTCTGACCGGCCGCGTCGCGGGCGTCGCCGTCGCGCGTCAGCCCTCGAGCGGCACCGTGAACCACACGGTCTTGCCGCCGCCGCGCTCGGGGCGCACGCCCCAGCGCGCCGCGAGCCGCTCCACCAGGCGCATGCCGTGCCCGCCCGGCACGTGCGGCCCGCTCGACCGGACCACGGGCAGCGAGTCGCCCGCGTCCGTCACCGCGACCGTGCACGTCGTGCGCGTCGACTCGACCCGCACGCTGATCGCCTGGGCCGACCCGTGCCGCACCGCGTTGGTGACGAGCTCGCTCGTCAGCAGCTCGACGGTCGCCGCACTGCCGGGCGACATGCCCAGGGCCCGGGTCCGCTCGTTGACCCAGTGACGGGCCTTCGGGATCGACCCGCGACGGGACTCGATCCGCAGCAGCACCGACCCATTGCACCAGACCTGCCCCGGGCGCGCGTCCCGCGACCGCGATCCGGTGCGGCGAGCGCCGCGCGGGCGCTCACGCCCCGACGGTGACCAGCACCTCGTCGACCGCCACCTGCACGTCCAGGTCGGGGTGGAAGAGCAACCAGTCGAGGCTCGCGACGGCGAGCGCACCCAGCAACGCGGCGCCCGAGATCCCGGTGACCGTCGTCGGGTCCGCGCCCTGCTCGGCGCGGACCTCGCGCAGCACGTCGCGGAAGTGCACCGCGACGTCCGACCGGATCGGTGCGAGCGCGTCGCCCCACGTGCGGTCGGTGCGGAACAGCTCGGCCGCCATGAGCTTGGCCAGCTCGGGGTTGGTCTGCAGCAGGGTCATGGTCGCGACCGCGACGGACCGCAGCGCGGCCCGGCCGGTGAGGCCGGTCCGCGCCGCGGACACCGTGTCGACGAGCCGCGTGAACCCGGTGCGCAGCACCTCGGAGAACAACGCGTCCTTGGAGTCGAAGTTGTAGTAGAGGCTGCCCTTGGCGACCTGCGCCTCCTCCGCGACCTCGTCCATCGACGCGCCGGTGATGCCGCGGCGGGCCGCCACGGTGATCGCCGCGTCCAGGATCGCCTGCCGGGTCGGTCGGCGTGCCACGGTGCCTCCTCGTCTCCGTCGTCCGTCGTCCGCTACACGCTCAGCTCGGGGTGGAGCCGGGCGATCGTCCACACCTTCTGCCGGCGCGCGGACCACGCGCTCACCGCGAGCGAGCCGATCAGCAATGCTGACATGACCAGCACCGCGGCCCACAGCCGCTGGTCGACGCCGCCGCCGACGAGCTCGCGCAGGCCGTCGACCACGTACGTGGCCGGCATGAACGGGTGCAGCGCCTGGAAGAACCCGGGCGTGGTCTCGACGGGGTACGTGCCGCCCGAGGACGACAGCTGCAGCATGAGCAGCACGAGCGCCACGACGCGGCCGGCGGCCGTGCCGAGCAGCACCACGAACATCTGCTGCAGCGCGAGGAACGCCAAGGTCGTGAGCAGCACGAACGCCGCCATGCCGATCAGGTGGACGGGCTGCATGCCGATGCCGAGCACCAGCACGAGCATCATGACGACGACCTGCACGACGCCGACCGCGGCGGCCGGCAGGTACCCGGTCAGCACGGTCCGCAGGCCCGAGACGCCGGACGCGAGCGGGCGACGCGGCAGCGGCCGCAGGATCAGCCACGTGATGAGCGCGCCGACGAACGTCGCGAGGGCGATGAAGAACGGTGCGAAGCCCTCGCCGAAGCCCTGCACCTCGTGCTGCGTGGTCTCGGAGAGCGTGACGGGCGTCGCGACGGCGTCGGCCGTGCGCTCGACCCGGTCGGGCGTGAACGACGGGGCCTTCGCCGCCCCGTCCTGCAGGGTCGAGGCGAACGTGCCCGCACCGTCGGCGAGGGTCTGCGTGCCGTCGGCGAGGGTCGTGGACCCCGCAGCCGCCGTGGAGGCGCCCGTGCGGAGCGTCGCGGCGCCGTCGGCGACCTGCGCGGCGCCGTCGGCGAGCTGACCGGCCTTGCCCGCGGCCGTGCCGAGGCCCGACGCGAGGGTCTGCGTGCCGTCGGCGAGCGTGTGCGCACCGGTGTCGAGCTGCGCGACGCCCGACGCGAGGCTCTGCGCCCCGGTCGCGAGGTCGTGCGCGCCGGAGGCGGCGGACGCGGCGCCCTGGTCGAGCCGCGCCAGGCCGGTGTGGAGGGTGGTGGCACCGGTGGCTGCGTCGCCGAGGCCCGACGCGAGCCGGTCGGCCCCCGCGTGCAGCTGGGAGACGCCGCTCGCGAGCGGGGTCGCGGACGCCGAGAGCTGGCCCGCGCCGGTGCTGACCGCACCGGCACCGGCCGCGAGCGCGTCGATGCTCGAGCCCTTCGACTGCAGTGCCGCGTCGAGCTGCGCGAGCGTCATGTCGGGGTTGGCGGCACGCAGCTGCTGCAGCGCGGTGACGCCGCCGGCGACGCGCTTCGCGCCGTCGGCGAGCGCGGTCGTCGACGCGGGCAGCGCCTTCGCCTTCTCGTCGAGGGACGCGAGCCCGTCGCGCAGGGTGCCCGCGCCGGGTGCGAGCTGCTGCAGGCCGCCGTCGAGGGTCGCGGCGCCCGTCGCGGCGTCGTGCGCGCCGGTCGCCAGGTCGCCGAGGCCGGCCGAGAGCGTGCCGGCTCCGCCACTGAGCTGCTGCGCGCCCGCGTCGGCGGACGCGAGACCGTCGGCGAGGGTGGCGCTGCCGTCGACGAGCCGCCCGGCGCCGTCGCGCGCGGTCTGCAGCCCGGACGCGAGCTGGGCCGTGCCGCTGCTGACCTGCGCGGTGCCGTCGCCGAGCCGTGCGGAGCCGTCGGCGAGCTGGCCGAGGCCGACCACGAGGGCGCCCGCGCCGCCGTTGAGCTGCTGCGCGCCGTCGTCGAGGCGCGTCGCGGCGTCGGCGGCGTCGCGCACGCCGTCCGCGAGCGTCGAGACGCCCACGAGCATGGTGTCGGCGGCGTCGCGCGTGACGGACTCCGCGACGGCGTCGCGGACCCGGACCATCGCGGTCTTGCCGAGCGTGTCGGCGAGGAAGCTGTTCGCGTCGTCGTAGACGACGTCGATCGTGCCGGGCTGCGGGTCGTCCTCGGACAAGGTCGCGAGGCTCGCGGAGAAGCCCGCGGGGATCGTCACGGAGAAGTAGTAGCGGCCGTCGGCGACGCCGTCGGCGGCCGCCTTCGCGTCGACGAGGTCCCAGCCGAGGTCGCCGCCGTCGAGCAGCCGCTGCGTGACGTCGGCGCCGGCGTGCAGGGTCGTGCCGTCGGTGCGGGTGACCGCGACGTCCTCGTCGACGAGCGCGACGGGCAGCCGGTCGAGGTGGTCGGTGGGCGCCCAGAACGCCCAGAGGTACAGCGCGCCGTAGATGAGGGGGATGACGAAGAGCACGGCGAGCGCGATCTTCGGCAGCACGCCGCGGCGGAAGCGCCGCAGCTCGGTGCCGGTGGACAGGACGGACATGGGTCTCTCGTTCTCGCGGGTCGGCGCTCAGCGCGTGAGCGTGACGACGGCGGTGCGGTCGGGGGTGAGCAGGTGGACGTCGCGCGGGTCGGCGCTGCCGAGGACGACCGCGCGCACGTGCTGCGGGTGCGCGGGGTCGGTGAGGGCCTCGAGGCAGCGCGCGACGACGGCGCGCTCGTGGGGGTTCTTGACGGCGTCGAGGTCGTCGACGACGAGCACCTCGGGTCGCGAGAGCAGCGCGAGGGCGACGCGCACGAGCAGGTCCTGCGCCTCGGAGAGGTCGCGCACGAGGAGGCCGGGGTCGGGGACGGGCACGTCGCCGAGCACCGGGCCGAGCAGCGCGGCGAGGCGGGCGGCGGTGACGCGCGGCGTGCGGCGGTACCAGGGGCTCTCCCAGGACAGCCGCTCGCGCACGACGGCGCCGACGGGCACGACCGGCTCGAGGTCGTCGATGCCGTCGAAGCCCGCGATGCCGGCGCGGCGGCGGACGCCCGCGGAGGCCCGGGACGTGTCGCGGCCCAGCACGGTGAGGCGGCCGGACGTCAGGCGCATGCGGCCGGCCGTCGCGAGCAGGAACGACGTGCGGCCCGACCCGCGGTCGCCCAGCACGACGGTGACGGGCTGCGCGGAGGTCGCGTCGAGCGGGCCGAAGACGGCGCCGCGCGCGCCGCGGACGTGCGCGGCGCGGGCGTCGAGGACGGCGGGCGGCGGGGGTGCCCCAGGGGCGGTGCCGGCGCCCTCGCGGGGCGCGTCGGCGGGGGTCGCGGCGACCGGCGCGCCGGCGGTGGCGGGCGTGGCGGGGTCGGCGGCGTGGCGGGGGGCGTCGGACGCGGCGTCCGGTGCGGTGAGGCTGGTGGTGGTCACGGGTGCACCCTCGGATCATTTGAACTGACTAGTCAGTCTAAACACGAGAGTGCGCGCACCGCCCTCACAGGGAGCCGTGACGCTCGCCACTTGAAGCATCAACCTTTCCGGCGTACTCTGCACTTGTATCGACAACTATTCGGAGGTCACGATGAGCACCACGACGTCCGCCGGACCCGCCGACGAGCGCGTCCTGGCCCCCACCACCTCGATGGACGCCGTGACGCTGCACGTCGGTGACCTCGAGGCCATGACCACGTACTACGCCGACGCGATCGCGATGGAGCCGCTCGAGGAGCGCGTGCGCGGGCAGCAGGTGCACCGCGTCCTGGGCCGCGGCACGACTCCGATGGTCCGGCTCGTGCACACCCCGGGCCTGCCCGCCGTCGACCCGCACCAGGCCGGCCTGTTCCACACCGCGTTCCTGTTCGACGACGCCGCGAGCCTCGCCGCGACCGTCTACCGCGCCGCGCAGGACCCGCGCAGCCGGTTCGTCGGCTCGTCCGACCACCTCGTCTCCGAGGCGTTCTACTTCACGGACCCCGAGGGCAACGGCATCGAGCTCTACACCGACCGTGACCGCAGCCTGTGGCTGCACCGCGACGGCGAGCTCGTCATGTCCACCGAGTTCCTCGACCCCAACGGGTACCTGCGCGAGCACCTCACGCAGGAGGCCCTCGACGCGGGGCCCGAGCTGGCGGGCAAGGTCGGGCACGTGCACCTGCAGGTCGGCGACATCGCGACCGCCGAGGCCTTCTACCTCGACGCCCTGGGCTTCGAGGCCACCACGCGCGGCTACCCCGGTGCGCTGTTCGCGTCGGCCGGCGGGTACCACCACCACGTCGCCATGAACACGTGGAACAGCCGCGGCGCCGGGCCGCGCGCCTCGACGCTCGGCCTGGGCGACGTCGCCGTGACGGTGCCCGGTCGCGCGGACCTCGACGCGCTCGTCGGGCGTCTGCGCGCGGCGGGCCTGGCGTTCGCCGACGACGGCCGCGCGGTGCAGCTGCGCGACCCCTGGGGCACGCAGGTCACGGTGTCCGTCCCGGGCACGACGACCGACGAGCTGCTGGCCCGGTGAGCGCGCTGCGCACCGTCCGCTCCCCCGGCCCGGGCGCAGACCCGACCGCCCCGACCGTGCTGCTGCTGCACGGGTTCGGCTCGGACGAGCACGACCTCGCGGGCCTCGCGCCGCATCTGCCGTCGGGCCTGCCGTGGGCGGCGCTGCGCGCACCGCTCGACCTGCCGCACGGCGGTGCCGCCTGGTTCCCGATCACGACGCCCGGCACGCCCGACCCGGCACCGGTCGCGGCGGCCGCCGACGCGATCTGGGCGTGGGTCGACGCCGAGCTCGGACCGGACGCGACGGTCGCGCCGCTCGGGTTCTCGCAGGGCGGGCTCATGGCGTCCGAGCTGCTGCGCACCCGGCCCGGGCGGGTCGTCGCGACCGTCGTGCTGGGCGGTTTCGTCGCGGGCGGGGACCGGCCCGGGGACGCGACGCTGGCCGAGACGCGCCCCCCGGTCTTCTGGGGCCGCGGCGAGCTCGACACCGTCATCGCGCCGCACGCGATCGAGCGCACCGCCGCGTGGCTGCCCGCGCACAGCACCCTGACGGCCCGCACCTACCCGGGCCTCGCGCACGGCATCGACGCGGCCGAGCTGGCCGACGTCCGCGCGTTCCTGACGACGCACGTGGCGGGCTGAGCGGCCGCGGCGCCGTCAGGCCACCCGCTTCTCGAAGCGGAACATCAGGTCGTCGTCGTGCCCCTGCCCCGCGTCCCCGCCCGGCGCGTGCGGGTCGGGGTGACCCGGGTGGAAGAACTCGACGGCGTGGAAGCCGCACACGTTGACGTAGAAGTGGATGTTGCGCACCTCGAAGTGCGGCGTCATGGTCTCCCACACGCGCGTGCGCGGGTAGCGACGCTCGATCGCGCGCCACGCCTCCCGCCCGATCCCCCGCCCGTGGTGCTCGGGGTCGACGAAGAAGAAGTCCAGGCTGTTGCGCCCCGTCTCGGCGTCGATGCTCACGACCGCACCGCCCACACGCTCACCGGCGAGGACGACCTGCAGCACCTCGGCGCCGGGCGCGGCGAACGACTCCCGCAGGTCCTCGTCCGGCGGGATCGGCTCGGCCATGCCGGGCGCCGCTCCCGCCGGGACCGCGAGCGCGAACGCCGCCTGCACGCGGCGCGCGAACTCGTCGAGGTCCACCGGGAGCGCCGGGACGAGCTCGACCGCACCTGCTGCTGACACCATGCCCGACTCCCACCGATCGACCCACCTGCGTCCGTGGGCGATCGTCCCCCACGTCCCTGTGCGACGCGACGCCCCCGCGACCCGCGACGACGGACCGCCCGCACGGCGCACCGCGCCGGCCGGCTGGGACGATTGCTCGATGGACGCACCGGCCCCCATCGACGTCGACTCCTGGCCCCGGCGGCAGCACTTCGCCCACTACCTGCGAGCCGTGCCGTGCACGTACGCGATGACGGTCGAGGTCGACGTCACCGCGTTCGTCGCCGCGGTCCGCGCGGCGGGGCGCCGCACGTACCTCACGCAGGTGTGGGCGATCGCGTCGGTCGTGAACCGGCACGACGAGTTCCGCATGACGCTCACGACCGACGGCGCACCGGCCGTCTGGCCCGTGGTGCACCCGTCGTTCACGGTGATGCACCCCGGCAGCGAGACGTTCGCGAGCCTGTGGGTGCCGTTCGACCCGGACTTCGACGCGTTCCACGACGCGGCGGCGGCCGTCGTCGCCGAGCACGCGGGGTCGGGCGAGCTGTTCCCGCAGGGCCCGCGCCCGGCCGCCACGTTCGACGTGTCGAGCATCCCCTGGACGTCGTTCACGGGGTTCACGATCACGGCGACGCCGGGCAGGCACCTCGCGCCGATCTTCACGCTGGGCCGGTACGTCGAGCGCGACGGGCGGGTGCTGCTGCCGCTCGCGGTGCAGGTGCACCACGCGGCGGCCGACGGGTTCCACACGGCGCAGCTCGTGGAGGAGCTGCGGGCGCTGCTCGCCGACCCGTCGTGGGTGGCCGGCTGACCGCGACCCCTATCATCGCTCTATGACGATGAATCGCGGGGTGGCCGATCTCGACAACGCCGCGGACGGCACGCCCGCGCGACGCGACCTGCGCCTCCCGCCTCTCGCGGTGGCCGCGCTGGCCGCGGTCGCCCAGGTGATGCTCGCGCACCGCGGGCGTCGCCCCTCGCCGGGCTCGCTCGTCGCCGCGGGCGTCGTCGCCGCGGGTGCCGCGTGGTGCGCGGCCGACCCGGTCCTGCGGTTCCGCCGCTCCCGCACGACCGTCGACCCCACCGCCCCCGCGGCAGCGTCCGCACTCGTGACCGACGGCGCGAACCGGCTGACCCGCAACCCCATGTACGTCGGGATGCTGCTGGGGCTCGTCGCGCACGCGGTCGCGCGGCGCTCGGCCGTCGCCACGCTGCCCGCCGCGGCGTTCGTCGCGGCGCTGCACCCGCAGATCGCCGCCGAGGAGCGCGCGCTCGGGGAGCGGTTCGGCGACGAGTACGCGCGCTACCGCGCGACGACGCCCCGATGGGTGGACGCACGGTCGGCCGGTGCGGCGTGGCGCGCGCTGCGGGCGCACGCGTGAGCCACGGCCGACCCGGCGCGCCCCGCCGGTTCCCGCCCCCGCGGCAGGCGTTTCGCTCGTCGTAACCCGTTGCGATGATCGCAACGGGTTACGTACGGTGAAAGCATGGAGAAGCGCGACGCGATCGACGACATCATCGACATCGTCCTGCCCGTGCCCGCCCGGGCGCCCGCGGACGCCGACGAGCTGACGCGGGCACCGCTGGAGGCCGTGCGCGAGGAGGTGGTGCGGCAGCGCGAGGTCTTCGAGCGGTACCTGCGCGTCGCCGACGGCGACCGGTCGCCCGCGCGCCAGGACGTGCTGCTCGCCGAGATCGAGCGCGCCCGCACCGAGATGCGCGAGGCCGAGGACCGGCTGCGGATGCTCGTCGCGTACGGCCGCGAGTTCGTGGCGCCGCAGCCCTACCCGCTCAAGACCCTCGCGGCGGCCGCCGGCATGTCGATCTCGGGCACGCGCAGCGCCTACACGTCCGACGAGGTCGCCGCCGTCGCCGAGCGCACCGGCCGCGGGCCCGTCAGGAGCACGACGCTCGACGCGTAGCCGGGCCGGACGAGCGGCTGGCGATTCAGCCCCGGCGCCAGCGCCGCCCGAGGGCACGGCGCGACGGCACGGCAGGATGACGACGTGACCGCCGCACCCGCCCCCGACCACGTCGAGCTCAGCACAGACGACCTGCGGGCCGTGGCCCGGTACGCGGCGGACTGCGCGTCGCAGGTGCTGCCCGCGTTCGAGGCCGCCGTCCCCGACGACCCGCGGCCCCGCGAGGCGCTCGCCGCCGCCCGCGCGTTCGCCGACGGCGCCGCGCGCAGCAACCGGCAGCGCACGGCCGCGGTCGCCGCGCACCGGGCCGCCGCCGCGGTCGACGACGAGGTCGCCCGGCTCGGCGCGCTCGCGTGCGGCGACGCGGCGGCGGCCGCCTACCTGCACCCGATCGCGCGCGCGACGCAGGTCGGCCACATCCTGCGCGCGGCGGCGTGCGTGGCGCGCGTCGCGGAGCTCCGTGCCGTCGCCGCCGGTGACGACGCCGGTCGCGTGGCCGACGAGGCCGTCGTGACGCTCGCGGGGCTCGCGGCACCGCCCGTGCCCGCGGTCCTGCGCCGCTACCCGCCCGCACCCGCCGGGCGGCACCGCCTGGCAGAGCTCACGAGCGCGCTCGACGCCGCGGTCCGCGCGCGCGGCTGACGTGCCGGGGCGGCGACGGTCAGGCGAGCACCTTCGCGACGACCGCCGCCACGCGCCGCGCGCGCGTCTCGGCCGCCTTGGCCCCCTCGACGGCCGTGACGTGCGCCTTGCGCGCGCTGGGAGACAACGCGTCGAACGCGGCACGCGCACCGGGTGCGGCGTCGAGCGCCGCGGCGAGGTCGGCCGGCACCTCGACGACCCGCGGGGCGGTGTCGAGCTCGAGCGTGACCTCGATCGGGTCGCCGCCCGCGAGGCCCGTCTCGCGCCGGTGCGCCGCCGAGAACGGGATCAGGTGGCGCCCGCCCATCACGGCGAGCGTCGAGCGGTACGTGTGCCCGTTCACGGTGACGACGACCGGGGCGCGCCTGCCCGCACCGAGGGCCTCGACGACCGCGGGCGGCACCTCGACGCCCGTGTTGTTGCCGACGAGGAGCAGGGTCGTGGCGAACGTCTGCGTGGCCATGCCCGCATCGTCCCGCCCGGCACGGCCGGGCACCACCGGGACGCGGTGCCGGGCGGACGGGACTGCTGGCACCAGCCTGCGCACCGCGTGTCTGCAGCGTGTTCGGTGTTCGGGGAGCCCCGAACACCGAACACCGCGCCGTCCGCGCCGGAGACCGTCCAGCGCCCGCATACCCTGGCCCGCATGGCCACCATCCGGGACGTCGCGGCCGACGCGGGCGTCGCGCCGAGCACGGTGTCGAACGTGCTGTCGGGACGCAAGCGGTTCCCGGACGCGACGGTGGCGCGCGTGCTCGCGAGCGTCGAGCGGCTGGGCTACCGGCCGTCCCCCGCGGCGCGCGCGCTGGCTCTGGGGCGGACCAACGTGCTGGGGCTGCTCGCGTCGTACCGGCCGGGCTCGCGCGAGGCCGACGTCGACGTGTTCATGCGGTTCGTGCGCGCGGCGATGTACACGGCGCAGCCCCGCGGGTACGACGTGCTGCTCATGGGCCGCGGCGACGACGAGCTCGCGGGCGACGTGCTGGCCGACGCGCTCGTCGTCATGGACGTGCGGCTGCACGACGCGCGGCTGCCGGTGCTCGCGGCGCTGCCGCAGCCGGTCGTGCTCGTCGGGTGGCCGGCGCAGACGCACGGCCTGAGCGCGGTCGACCTGGACTTCGCCGACGCCGCGCGCACGATGCTCGGGCACGTCGCGGACCTCGGGCACCGCGAGGTGGCCGTGCTCGCAGGCCCGGAGGACTCCGCCGACCCGGACGCCGACGAGCTGTCGTTCCGGCACCGGTTCCGCACCGGGTTCGCCCGCGCGTGCGACGAGCGGGGCGTGCGCGGCCGGTTCGGCGCGTGCGCGCGCGGCGACGTCGCCGCGTGGCTCGACGCGACGCTGGCGGACCTGCCCGGGCTGACGGCCGTGCTCGTGCTCGACGTCGCGGCGGTCGACGAGCTCGTGACCGAGCTGCACCGGCGCGGCCGCTCGGTGCCGGGCGACGTCTCGCTGGTCGCGCTCTCCCCCGTCGAGCAGCCCGTGGCCGGGCACCCGGACCTCACGCTCGTCGACCTGCCCGGGCGGGCGATGGTCGCGCGGGCGGTCGAGCGCGCGCTCGACGAGCTCGCGGGCGCCGCCGCCGGGGCCGTCGACCTGCTGCCCGCCGTCCTGCACCCGGGTGCCACGACGGCCGCGCCCGGGCGGGGTCTGCGCGACTGACCCCCTCGACCGGGCGGCGGGGCGCACGACGTGCGGCCGACCACCCCGCCCGCCGGCGCGCACGACCACCCGTGACCGGCCCCTCGATCGACCCGTTGCCTCCACACCCGCGAGCGGGTTAGCGTGCTCGGCGTGGTGAACCGGTTCTCCACAGGAGCGGGACCGGACCCACCGACCGCGGGAGACCCACGTGCAGCACTTCCGGACCGACGGCCGTCGGCTCACCTGGACCGGCGACGGCGAGACGCTCGTCGTCGACCCGTGGGGCGCCGACGCCGTGCGCGTGCGCGCGTCCGTCACGGGCGACGTGCTCGACACCGACTGGGCGCTGCTGCCCGCACCCGACGGCCCGCCGCCCGCGATCGAGGTCGACGGCACCACCGCCCGCCTCGTGCAGGGCCGGTTGACCGTCGAGCTCACCGCCGGGCAGCACCGCGACTGGCAGGTCGGCTACCAGGTCGCGTGGTGCCGCGTGCGGTTCCTCGACGCGGACGGCCGCGTGCTGCTCGAGGAGCACGGCACCGGCGGCGCGCTCAAGCTGCGCGCGCGGGACTTCCGCGCGCACGTCGGCGGCGACCACCGGCTCGTCGCGAGCTTCACGTCCGACCCCGACGAGCACCTCGCCGGCATGGGGCTCTACCAGCAGGACCTCATCGACCTCAAGGGCAGCACGTTCGAGCTCGTCCACCGCAACTCGCAGGCGTCCGTGCCGTTCGTGGTCTCCAGCGCGGGGTACGGGATGCTCTGGCACAACCCGGCCGTGGGGCGCGCGACGTTCGGGCGCAACCGCACCGAGTGGGTCGCCGAGAGCACGCGCCAGCTCGACTACTGGGTCACCGCGGGCGGCACCCCCGCGCAGATCGCGTCCGCGTACGCCGACGCGACCGGGCACGCGCCGATGATGCCCGAGCACGCGCTGGGCCTGTGGCAGAGCAAGCTGCGCTACGCGTCGCAGGACGAGCTGCTCGAGGTCGCGCGCGAGCACCACCGCCGCGACCTGCCCGTCGACGTCGTCGTGGCCGACTTCTTCCACTGGCCGCACATGGGCGACGAGCGGTTCGAGGAGGAGTTCTGGCCGGACCCGGCCGCGATGACCGCCGAGCTGCGCGACCTCGGCACGGAGCTCATGGTCTCGGTGTGGCCGCAGGTGTCGGTCGACTCCGAGAACTTCGCCGACCTGTCGCGCGCCAACCACCTGGTACGCGCCGACCGCGGGCTCGAGGTCCAGATGGCGTTCGGCGGGCCCAGCATGTTCGTCGACGTCACCCACCCGGGCGCCCGCGCGGCGCTGTGGGAGCTGTGCCGGCGCAGCTACCACGAGCACGGCGTGCGGATCTTCTGGCTCGACGAGGCCGAGCCCGAGTACGGGCGCTACGACCTCGACAACTACCGGTTCCACGCGGGCCCGGGCGCGCAGGTGAGCAACGTGTACCCGCAGCTGTTCTCGCGCACGTTCCACGACGGGCTGCGCGCCGCGGGCGAGACCGAGGTCGTCAACCTCGTGCGGTGCGCGTGGGCGGGCAGCCAGCGGTACGGCGCGCTCGTGTGGTCGGGCGACATCGCGTGCTCGTGGGAGGCGCTGCGCCGCCAGGTCGTCGCGGGTGTGCACATGGGCGTCGCGGGCATCCCGTGGTTCACCACCGACATCGGCGGGTTCCACGGCGGCGACGTGCGCGACCCCGCGTTCCACGAGCTGCTGGTGCGCTGGTTCCAGATGAGCACGTTCAGCCCCGTGCTGCGCATGCACGGCGACCGGCAGCCCAGCCGTCCCGTCACCGCGGCCGACGGGTCGTCGCGCATGGCGTCCGGCGCCCCCAACGAGCTGTGGAGCTACGGGCCCGACGTCGAGCGCGTGCTCACCGGCTACCTGCGCGTGCGCGAGGCGCTGCGCCCGTACGTGCGCACCCTTATGCGCGCCGCGCACGAGGACGGCCAGCCGCTGCTGCGCGGCCTGTTCCACGAGTTCCCCGACGACCCGCACGCGTGGCAGGTGACCGACCAGTACCTGTTCGGCCCCGACCTGCTCGTCGCGCCCGTCGTGCACCCCGGCGCGACGTCCCGCACCGTGCACCTGCCCGCGGGCGCGTCGTGGACCGACGTCCGCACGGGCGAGGTGCACGCGGGCGGCACGCGGGTGGACGTCGAGGCGCCGCTGGCCGTGCTGCCGCTGTTCGGCCGCGACGGCGCGGGCGCCGAGCTGCGCGACGCGCTGCGCGCGGCGTCCTGACCCCGGGCCCGGGCCACCGCCGCGCCGGACGCCGACCGACCCCTCGGCCGTCGTCCGGCGCGGGCGCCCCGGCGTGGGGGCGCGGCCCGGGTCCGGGCCCTGTGCCGGGTACGGGTCCGGGCGCACGTACGGGCCCGGTCAGCGGGCGTCAGGGAACCGTCAGGACGCAATCCCGGCGCACCCGCCGCGGAGCACGCTCGTCGCGGTGACCACGGCGGTCGCCCCGCCCCCGCGGCGGTGACCACGAGGAGCACCCGTGGCCGACCTCGTCCTGCTCGTCCTCACCGGCGGCCTGTTCGGGCTGCTCGCCGCGCTCGTGCGCGGGCTCGCGCACCGGGTGGACCGGCCGTGAGCGGCGAGACCGTCGCCGCCCTCGTCGTGGCCGTGGGCCTCGCGGCGTACCTGCTGCGCGCGCTGCTGCACCCGGAGCGACGGTGAGCGCCGCGGTCGCGGCCTGGCTGCAGGTCGGTCTGCTGGTCGCGCTGCTCGCGGCCGTGCACGTGCCGCTCGGCGAGCACCTGGCGCGCACGTTCACCTCGCCCCGGCACCTGCGCGTCGAGCGCGCGCTGTACCGGCTGGGCGGCATCGATCCCGACGCCGACCAGCGGTGGTCGGTGTACGCGCGGTCGGTGCTCGCGTTCTCGCTCGTGTCCGTGGTGCTGCTGTACGGGCTGCTGCGCCTGCAGGCGTGGCTGCCGCTCTCGCTGGGTCGCTTCGGGCTCGCCCCGACGACCGCGTGGGACACCGCGGTCTCGTTCGTCACCAACACGAACTGGCAGTCGTACTCGGGCGAGCAGGCCCTCGGGCACCTCGCGCAGGCCGCCGGGCTCACGGTGCAGAACTTCGTGTCCGCGGCCGTCGGCATGGCCGTCGCGGTCGCGCTCGTGCGGGGGTTCGCGCGGTCGGGCACCGACCGGCTCGGGTCGTTCTGGGTGGACCTCGTGCGCGGCACCGTGCGTGTGCTGCTGCCGCTGGCCGCGGTCGCGGCCGTCGCGCTGCTGCTCGGTGGCGTCGTGCAGACGTTCGCGGGCCCGCAGACCGTCACGACGCTCGACGGCGGCACGCAGACCCTCCTCACGGGGCCGGTCGCGTCGCAGGAGGCGATCAAGCTGCTGGGCACCAACGGCGGCGGCTTCTTCAACGCCAACAGCGCGCACCCGTTCGAGAACCCCGCGCCGTGGACCAACCTGCTCGAGGTCTTCCTGCTGCTCGCGGTCCCGTTCAGCCTGCCGCGCGCGTTCGGCCGCATGGTCGGCGACCTGCGCCAGGGCTGGGCGGTGCTCGCGACGACCGGCGGCCTGTGGGCCGCGACCACGGCCGTGCTGACGTGGGCCGAGACCCGTGGCTACGGCGCCGTGCCCGCGCTGGCCGGGGCCGCGCTCGAGGGCAAGGAGGTGCGGTTCGGGCCCGCGGCGTCCGCGCTGTTCGCGGCCTCGACGACCGCGACGTCCACGGGCGCGGTCAACGCGTCGCACGACTCCCTCACCGCGCTGGGCGGCGGGACCGCGCTGCTCAACATGGTGCTGGGCGAGGTCGCCCCGGGCGGCGTCGGGTCGGGGCTCTACGGCATCCTCGTGCTCGCCGTCCTCACGGTGTTCCTCGCGGGGCTCATGGTGGGCCGCACGCCCGAGTACCTCGGCAAGAAGATCGGGCAGCGCGAGGTCACGCTCGTCGCGCTGTCGGTGCTGACCATGCCCGCGCTCGTGCTGGTGGGCGCCGCGCTCACGGCGGGCGTGCCCGCGCGCGTCGCCGCGTCGGTGCAGGACCCGGGTGCGCACGGCCTCACCGAGATCCTCTACGCGTACGCGTCGGCCGCCAACAACAACGGGTCCGCGTTCGCCGGGTTCGGCGCCGCGACCCCCTACCAGGACGTCACGCTCGGGGTCGTCATGCTGCTCGGCCGGTTCGTGCCGGTCGTGCTCGTGCTCGCGCTCGCCGGCACGCTCGCGCGGCAGCGCCGCGTGCCCGTCACCGCGGGCACGCTGCCCACCCACGGCCCGCTGTTCGCGGGCCTGCTCGCGGTCGTGACCGTCGTCGTCACGGCCCTCACGTTCGTCCCGGCGCTCGCGCTGGGCCCCGTCGCGGAGGCACTCCTGTGACCGCCACACCCGCCACACCCGTCAGCACCGACCCCGCCGGCCCCGCCGCACCCGCGGCCGCCCGCACGTCCGCCGCGCGGACCGGCGGCGCGTTCGGCCCGCGCCAGCTGCTCGCGGCGCTCGGCCCGGCCGCGCGCCGCCTCGACCCGCGCCACCAGGTCCGCACGCCCGTGATGTTCGTCGTGTGGGTCGGCGCGCTGGCCTGCACGGTGCTCGCGGTGCTGCACCCGTCGGCGTTCGCGTGGGCCATCGCGGCGTGGCTGTGGGCGACCGTGCTGTTCGCGAACCTCGCCGAGGCCGTCGCCGAGGGCCGCGGCCGCGCGCAGGCCGACTCGCTGCGCCGCACGCGCAGCACGACGGTCGCGCGGCGGCTGCGCGCCGACGGCACCGAGGAGGAGGTCGCGGGCACCGCGCTGGCCGTGGGCGACCTCGTCGTGGTCGAGGCCGGGCAGACGATCCCGGGCGACGGCGACGTGGTCGAGGGCGTCGCGTCGGTCGACGAGTCGGCCGTCACGGGCGAGTCCGCGCCCGTGATCCGCGAGTCCGGCGGCGACCGGTGCGCCGTCACGGGCGGCACGCGCGTGCTGTCCGACCGCGTGGTCGTGCGCATCACCGCCAAGCCCGGCGAGACGTTCCTCGACCGCATGATCGCGCTGGTCGAGGGCTCGGCCCGGCAGAAGACCCCCAACGAGATCGCGCTCGACCTGCTGCTCGCGGCGCTCACGCTCGTGTTCCTGCTGGCCGTCGTCACGCTGCAGCCCCTGGCCGTGTACTCGGGGCAGCCGCAGCCGCTCGTCGTGCTGGTCGCGCTGCTGGTCTGCCTCATCCCGACGACCATCGGCGCGCTGCTGTCGGCCATCGGCATCGCCGGCATGGACCGGCTCGTGCGCCGCAACGTGCTCGCGCTGTCGGGTCGCGCGGTCGAGGCCGCGGGCGACGTCGACGTGCTGCTGCTCGACAAGACGGGCACCATCACGCTCGGCGACCGGCAGGCCGTCGGGTTCGTGCCCGCCGAGGGCGTCACGGTCGAGGACCTCGCGCGCGCCGCGCAGCTGTCCTCGCTCGCCGACGAGACCCCCGAGGGCCGCTCGGTCGTCGTGCTCGCCAAGGACGCGCACGGCCTGCGCGGCACGGCCGTCGGGGGCGCGACGTTCGTGCCGTTCACGGCGCAGACCCGCATGAGCGGGGTCGACCTGCCGGCCGACGGCGCGACGCCCGCGCGGCGGGTCCGCAAGGGCGCCGCGTCGGCCGTGCTCGCGTGGGTGCGCGAGCACGACGGCAGCCCCGCGGCGGACGTCGCGCGCGCGGTCGACGAGATCGCCGGGTCGGGCGGCACGCCGCTCGTCGTCGCCGAGGCCGTGGCCGGTGCCCCCGCGCGGGCGCTCGGGGTCGTCCACCTCAAGGACGTCGTCAAGCCCGGCATGCGCGCACGCTTCGACGAGCTGCGTCGCATGGGCATCCGCACGGTGATGATCACGGGCGACAACGCGCTCACCGCGCGCGCGATCGGCGAGGAGGCCGGCGTCGACGACGTGCTCGCCGAGGCCACACCGGAGGACAAGCTCGCGCTCATCCGCCGCGAGCAGGCCGAGGGGCGGCTCGTCGCGATGACGGGCGACGGCACCAACGACGCGCCCGCGCTCGCGCAGGCCGACGTGGGCGTCGCGATGAACACCGGCACGTCCGCCGCCAAGGAGGCCGGGAACATGGTCGACCTCGACTCGGACCCGACCAAGCTCATCGAGATCGTCGCGATCGGCAAGCAGCTGCTCATCACGCGCGGCGCGCTCACCACGTTCTCGCTGGCCAACGACGTCGCGAAGTACTTCGCGATCCTCCCGGCCATGTTCGCGGGCCTGTACCCGCAGCTCGACGCGCTCAACGTCATGCGGCTGCACTCGCCGCAGTCCGCGGTGCTCTCGGCCGTCGTGTTCAACGCGCTCGTGATCGTCGCGCTCGTGCCCGTCGCGCTGCGCGGCGTGCGGTACCGGCCCGCCGCGGCCGGGGTGCTGCTGCGCCGCAACCTGCTGGTCTACGGCGTCGGCGGCCTCGTCGCGCCGTTCGTGGGCATCAAGCTGATCGACCTCGTCGTCGCGCTGCTGCCCGGGTTCTGAAGGAGACCGACGTGACCGCGTTCGCCCGGCAGGCCCTCGGCGGCCTGCGCCTGCTCCTGGCCCTCACGCTGCTGCTCGGCGTCGCGTACCCGACGGCCGTGTGGGCCGTGGGCCGCGTCGTGCCCGACCGCGCCGACGGGTCGCCCCTGGTCGTCGACGGGCAGGTGCGCGGCTCGCGCCTGGTCGGCCAGGCGTTCGACGGCCCCGGCTGGTTCCTGCCCCGGCCGTCCGCCGCGGGCGACGGGTACGACGCGCTCGCGTCGGGCGCGTCGAACCTCGGCCCGCAGAACCCCGACCTGCTCGCGACGGTCGAGCGGCGACGCGCCGACGTCGCCGCGCGCGAGGGCGTCTCCCCCGCCGCCGTCCCGGCCGACGCGGTGACGGCGTCCGCGTCGGGGCTCGACCCCGACATCAGCCCCGCGTACGCGGCGCTGCAGGTGCCGCGCGTCGCGCGCGAGCGCGGCCTGCCCGAGCCGCAGGTCCGGGGGCTCGTCGCGGACGCGACGTCCGGTCGCGACCTCGGGTTCCTCGGCGAACCGCGCGTCGACGTCGTCACGTTGAACGCCGCGGTCGCCGCCGCGGCGGGATGATCGGTCCCGTGGACGACGTGCGGCGGGGCCGCCTGCGGGTGTACCTGGGCGCGGCCCCCGGGGTGGGCAAGACGTACGCGATGCTCGACGAGGCGCGCCGCCGGGCCGAGCGCGGCACCGACGTGGTCGTCGCGCTCGTCGAGACGCACGGCCGCGCGGGCACCGCGGCGCTGCTCGACGGCCTCGAGGTGGTGCCGCGCCGCACGGTCGAGCACCGCGGCACCACGCTGACCGACCTCGACGTCGACGCCGTGCTCGCGCGGCACCCCGAGATCGCGCTGGTCGACGAGCTCGCTCACACCAACGCGCCCGGCGGTCGGCACGCCAAGCGGTGGGAGGACGTCGAGGACCTGCTCGCCGCGGGCATCGACGTCGTCACGACCGTCAACGTGCAGCACCTGGAGTCGCTCAACGACGTCGCGCGCGCCATCACGGGCGTCCGCCAGCAGGAGACCGTGCCCGACGCGGTCGTGCGTCGGGCCGACCAGATCGAGCTGGTCGACATGAGCCCCGAGGCGCTGCGGCGCCGCCTCGCGCACGGCAACGTCTACGCCGCCGAGACCGTCGACGCCGCGCTCACGCAGTACTTCCGGGTCGGCAACCTCACGGCGCTGCGCGAGCTCGCGCTGCTGTGGACCGCCGACCGCGTCGACGACGCGCTCGAGGCGTACCGGACCGCGCACGGCATCAGCGACCCGTGGCCCGCGCGCGAGCGCGTCGTCGTCGCCGTCACCGGCGGGCCCGAGACCGAGACGCTGCTGCGGCGCGGCGCGCGGATCGCCGCGCAGTCCGCCGGCGGGCAGCTGCTCGCGGTGCACGTGCTGCGCGGCGACGGCCTGCGCGGCGCGCCGCCCGACGCGCTGGCCCGGCAGCGCCTGCTGGTCGAGCAGCTCGGCGGCACGTGGCACACGGTCGTCGCCGACGACGTCGCGGCCGCCGTCCTGGAGGTCGCGCGCGGCGTCAACGCGAGCCGCATCGTGCTCGGCGTGACGCGGCGCTCGCGGCTCGCGCAGGCGCTGTCGCCCGGGGTCGGCACCGAGGTGATCCGCGACGCCGGGGACATCGACGTGCTGGTCGTGACGCACCCGCACGCGGGCGGCCGGCGGTTCCGGCGCCCGCCGCGCCGCGGCACGCTCACGGGCCGGCGCCGCCTGCTCGGCTGGGGGCTGGCGGTCGCCGGGCCGCCCGCGCTCGCGCTCGCGCTCGACGCCGCGACCACGTGGGACACGCTGTCGATCGCGCTCATGCTGTTCCTCGCGCTCACGGTCGGCGTCGCGCTCGTCGCCGGCCTCGTGCCCGCGCTCGTCGCCGCCGCGCTCGGGGGCGCGCTCAGCAACGTGCTGTTCGCGCCGCCGGTCGGCACGTGGAACATCACCGAGCCGCGCAACGCGCTCGCGATCGTCGTGCTCGTGGCCGTCGCCGTCGGCGTGTCGGCGGTCGTCGACCTCGCGGCGCGCCGCACCGCCGAGGCCGCGCGCGCCCGCGCCGAGGCCGACACGCTCGCCGCCACGGCGGCCGCGTCGCTCGGCGGCGAGGACCCCGCGGGCGCGGCGCTCGAGGCGCTGCGCGAGGCGCTGCGGCTGCGGGACGTCGTGGCGCAGCGCCGGGCGGCCCCCGCCGCGCCGTGGGTGGACGTCGCGACCGCGCACGCACCCGCGGCCGGGGCGGCACCGGGTGCGGCTCTCGACGCGGCACCCGGCGCGGTTCCCCGCGACGGGCCCGACGACGGCCCCACCGAGGTCCCCGTGACCGACGCGCTGCGGCTCGTGCTCACCGGCCGCACGCCGCCGCCGCACGAGGTGCGGCTCGCACGCGCCGTCGGGCTGCAGGTCGAGGCCGTGCTCGAGCGCGACGCGCTGCGCGTCGAGGCCGGCACGGCGCGCGCCGAGCGCGAGCGCGGGGCCATGCGCACCGCGCTGCTCGCGGCCGTGTCGCACGACCTGCGCACGCCGCTCGCCGCGATCAAGGCGTCGGTCTCGGCGCTGCGCTCGCTCGGCGACGCGATCCCCGCCGACGAGCGCACGGCGCTGCTGGGCGACGCCGAGCACAACGCCGACCGGCTGCAGCACCTGGTCGACGACCTGCTCGACATGAGCCGCCTCGACGCGGGCGTGGTCGTGCCGCGGCGCGCGCCCGTCGCGCTCGACGAGGTCGTGCCCGCGGCCCTGGCCGGCGTGCCCGAGGGCGCGGTCGACGTCGACGTCCCCGAGGACCTGCCGCTCGTCACGGTCGACGCCGCGCTGCTCGAGCGTGCGCTCGCCAACGTCGTCGAGAACGCCGTGCGCTACGGCGGCGCGCCCGTGCGCGTGAGCGCGGGACAGGTCGACGACGTCGTCGTCGTGCGCGTCGTCGACCACGGCCCCGGCGTGCCCGACGACCGCAAGGCCGCGATGTTCACGGCGTTCCAGCGCCTCGACGACGCACCCCGCGGGCACGGGCTCGGCCTGGGCCTCGCGGTGGCGCGCGGGTTCGTCACGGCCGACGGCGGCACGCTCGACGCCGAGGACACGCCCGGCGGCGGCCTCACCATGGTCCTGACGATCCCGCTGGACGGAGGTGGCGCGTGACCCGTGTGCTCGTCGTCGAGGACGACCCGGCGCTGGCCCGTGCGCTGGGCGTGAGCCTGCGCGTGCACGGGTACGACGTGCACGCCGTCGCGACCGGCACGGCCGCGCTCGACCTGCTCGCGGGCGACCCGCCCGACCTGGTGCTGCTCGACCTGGGGCTGCCGGACGTCGACGGGCTCGACGTGCTGCGCGCGCTGCGCGTGTGGTCCTCGACGCCCGTCGTCGTGCTGTCGGCGCGGCAGACGTCGGACGACAAGGTCGAGGCGCTCGACGCGGGCGCCGACGACTACGTGACCAAGCCGTTCGCGATGGACGAGCTCATGGCGCGGCTGCGGGCCGCCGTGCGCCGCGCCGTGCCGCAGGCCGGACGCCCGCAGGTGCGGACCGCGGCGTTCACGGTCGACCTCGCGGCGCGGCGCGTGCAGCGCCCCGACGGCACCGACGTGCAGGTCACGCCCACCGAGTGGCACCTGCTGGAGATCCTCGCGCGGAACGTCGGCCGCGTGGTCGACCGCGCCGACCTGCTGCGCGAGCTGCGCGGCCCGTACCTCGACACCGAGAGCCACTACCTGCGCGTGTACGTCGCGCAGCTGCGCCGCAAGCTCGAGCCCGACCCCGCGCACCCGCGGCACCTGCTCACCGAACCCGCGCGGGGGTACCGGCTGGCGCCGTGACGCGGGCCCGGTTCCTCGCGCCCCTGCGCGGGGCTCAGAGGCGCGGGGCTCGGGGGCGCGGGCTCAGGGGCGCGCGGGCTCCGGCTCGGGGTCGGTGCGCGCGAGGCGCCGCGCGAGCATCGCGCACACCACGATCTGCAGCTGGTGGAACACGATCACCGGCAGCGCGACGCTCGCCGCGACCGCGGGCGCGAACAGCACGGCCGCCATCGGCAGCCCCGTCGCGGCGGACTTCTTGGACCCGCACATGAGCAGCGCGATCCGGTCGCCGCGGTCGAGGCCCAGCAGGCCGCCGCCGCGCCACGTGATCGTCAGCATCGCCGCGAGCACCACCGCGCACACCACGAGCAGCACCACGAGCGCACCGGCCGTGAGGTGGTCCCACGCGCCCGACGTCTGCGCCTCGCTCACGGCCGTGAACACGACCAGCAGGATCGTCGTGCGGTCGGTGGTGCGCGTGATCTTGCCGTGCCCGCGCAGCCACGCGCCGATCCACGGCTGCGCGACCTGCCCCGCGACGAACGGCAGCAGCAGCTGCAGCAGGATCCCGGTGATCGCTCCGCTGTCGATGCCGGCGCCCGTCGCTCCCATGAGCACGGCCACGAGGACGGGCGTGATGACGACGCCGAGCACGTTGGAGATCGTCGCGCCCGTGATCGCGCCCGCGACGTTGCCGCGCGCGACCGACGTCAGCAGCACCGAGGACTGCACGGTCGACGGCAGCAGCGCCAGGTACAGCACGCCGCGGCGCAGGTCGGGGTCGAGCACCGCGTCCGGCAGCAGCTGCACGAGCAGCCCCAGCACCGGGAACAGCACGTACGTCGCCGCGAGCATCGAGCCCTGCAGGCGGAACCGCTTGAGCCCGTCGACGACCTCGCGCGTGGGCATGCGCGCGCCGTACAGGAAGAACAGCACGACGATCGCGACCGTGCGCACGACGTCGAGCACCTCGCCGACGGCCTCCGGCACGGGCACCAGCAGCCCGAGCACGAGGACGCCGACGATCATCGCCGTCAGCGGGTCGAGCCACCGGAGCCAGGCGGGCGCCTTCATGCGGCGCGAGGGGGACGGCAGGTGCGGGGGCGGGACGTCACGTCGCCATCCTCGCGCACATGGGACGAACCCTGGGCGGGCGTCCACGTCGTGTCGGGACGGCCGGGCCGGGGCGGCGCCCGCGCCGCGGCCGGGGCGTCCCTCACCACCGACGCAGGCACCCGCTCGGACCCCGGTCCGAGGCGCGGCCCCACCACGGGGGGACGCACGCGACGGGACGGACCACCCCCGGGCCGACGCGACGCCGCAGGTCACGCACCTATCGTCGCCCGCATGACCGCACTCGACCGCCGCACGCTCGCCCCGTTCGCCGCCCTGGCCGCCGCCGCCGCGGCGCTGCTGCTCCTGCCGTTCCCGGGCAGCCTGAGCCCGACCCTGTACCGCGCGGTCGCGTCGGTGACGGCCGGCGTGCCGGGCGTCGACCTGGTGTCGCTGGGCGCGCTCGGGCTGCTGGCTACGGGCGTCGCGCTGGCCGTGGGGCACGCGTGGCGCGCGCACCGCGACCGGCTCCCCGTGACGCTCGCGGCGGCGGGCGGCGTGCCCGTCGCGTACGGCACGAGCGAGGGGCTCAAGCTCGTGCTCACGCAGGAGCGCCCGTGCACGCGGTGGCCGTACGCGGCGCACTGCCCGCCGCCCGGGGACTGGTCGCTGCCGTCCAACCACGCGACGGTCGCGTTCGCGGCCGTCGTCGTGCTCGTGGTCGCGACGCGTGCGGCGTGGGTCGCGTGGTCGTCGGTCGGGCTCGCGGCGGTCGCCGCGGCGGGCCGCGTGATGGAGGGCGTGCACTACCCGCACGACGTCGCGCTGGGCGCCGTCGTCGGCGTGGGCGTCACCGCGCTCGTGGCGTGGGCGGCGGCGGTCGTCGTGCGTCGCCACCGCGGCGGGACCCCCGCCACCGCCTGACGCCACGGGCCACCGGACACGGATCACGGACGAGGTGTGCGGCGTTCCGGCCGCAGGGCAGCCGGAACGCCGCACACGCACGTCCGCTCGAGGGCCCCGTCGGCACGCCGCGCCGGCAGAGCGCCCGGCCCGCGGAGCCCACCCCGGTCGCGAGAGCGCGATCCAGTCACCCCAACCCCAGGTCGCGAGAGCGCGATCCAGTCACCCCCAACCCCCGGTCGCGAGAGTGCGATCCAGTCGCCCACAACCCCAGGTCGCGAGAGCGCGATCCAGTCACCTCACCCACGACGCCCAGGTCGCGGGAGGCAGGGACCCGCGGTCCCCGGACGCACGCGCCCTGCCGCCGCGCCGCCCGGGCGCCGAGCATGGAGCGGTCGCACCGCCCGGTGCGGCCACCCACCGCCGGAGGTCACCGTGCCCCTGCTCGCCGCATCCGACGTCCCCGACCTCACCGGGCGGCTCGCCGTCGTCACGGGCGCCAGCGACGGCATCGGCGTGCACGTCGCCGGGCACCTCGCGCGCGCCGGCGCCGACGTCGTGCTCCCGGTGCGCGACCTCGCCAAGGGCCGTGCCGCCGCCGACCGGCTGCGCGCCGAGGTGCCGCACGCGCGCCTCGACGTGCGACACGCCGACCTCGCGGACCTCGCGTCCGTCGCCGCGTTCGCCGCGACGCTGCTGGCCGACGGCCGTCCGGTCGACGTGCTCGTCAACAACGCGGGCGTCATGGAGCCGCCGACACGGCGCACGACCGCCGACGGGTTCGAGCTGCAGCTCGGCGTCAACCACCTCGCGCACGTCGCGCTCACGTCGCACCTGCTGCCGCTGCTCGCCGCCGCGCGCGGCCGCGTGACGACACAGGTCAGCATCGCCGTCGCGCGGGCCGCCGTGCACTGGGACGACCTGGGCTGGGAGCACGGCTACC
This sequence comes from Cellulomonas sp. FA1, assembly GCF_000986825.1. Classification (NCBI taxonomy): domain Bacteria; kingdom Bacillati; phylum Actinomycetota; class Actinomycetes; order Micrococcales; family Cellulomonadaceae; genus Cellulomonas; species Cellulomonas sp. FA1. Next base: position 2,550,656 of record NZ_LBMY01000001.1, read on the forward strand.
ACCCCGGGCGCGCGTACGGCTCGTCGAAGCTCGCGCTGGGGCTGTTCGCGGTCGAGCTGCAGCGCCGCAGCGTGGCCGGCGGCTGGGGCGTCACGAGCACGCTGTCCCATCCCGGCGTCTCGCCGACCAACCTGCTCGCGGCGCAGCCCGGGTTCGGGCGCGAGCGCGAGCGGCTCGGGCGGCGCGTCATCGCGGGGCTGTCGCGGCGGGGCTGGGTGGTCGGCACGGTCACGTCGGCAGCGCTGCCCGCGGTCCTTGCCGCGACGGCCCCCGACGCGCGCGGCGGGCACCTGTACGGACCGCGCGGGTTCCAGCACCTCGGCGGGCCGCCCGCCGAGCAGCCGCTGTACCGGCCGCTCACCGACCGCGACGACGCGCGCCGCGTCTGGGACGTCTCCCACCGGCTCACCGGCACGCCCCCCACCCCCTGACCCCGGTCGCGAGAGCGCGATCCAGTCACCCCGCCCCACCCCCACCCCGGTCGCGAGAGCGCGATCCAGTCACGCCAGACGGCACCAGAGGGGGATCGCCGATCCCTTCCCGCCGCCTCATCGACCCCGCACGATGGAGGGATGGACCGCGTGGAGCTCGCCGACTTCCTGCGCCGCCGCCGCGAGGCGCTGCAGCCCGAGGACGTCGGCCTGCCCCGCGGCTCGCGCCGCCGCACCACGGGCCTGCGCCGCGAGGAGGTCGCCGCGCTCAGCGACATGTCCGTCGACTACTACGGACGCCTGGAGCAGTCGCGCGGCCCGCAGCCGTCGCCGCAGATGCTCGGGGCGATCGCGCGGGCCCTGCGCCTGACGCTGCCCGAGCGCGACCACCTGTTCCACCTCGCCGGGCAGAACGCACCCGCGCGCTCGACGGGCGGCGACCACGTGTCGCCCGGCGTGATGCGCGTGCTCGACCGCCTCGCCGACACGCCCGCCCAGGTCATGACGGACCTGGGTGAGACGCTCGTGCAGACCGCGGCGGCGCGCGCGCTGTTCGGCGACGAGACGCAGCACCGCGGACCCATGCGCGCGGTCGTGTACCGCTGGTTCGTCGACCCGGCCGCGCGCGAGGTCTACCCGCCCGAGGAGCACCGCGAGGTCGGCCGCACGTTCGTCGCCGACCTGCGCGCGACGCACGCCGCGCAGGGTCCGCGCTCGCGCGCGGCCGCGCTCGTCGACGCGCTCCTCGCGCGCAGCGCCGAGTTCGCCGCGCTGTGGCAGGAGCACGAGGTGCGTTCGACGTCGTGGCGCGAGAAGCGCCTGTGGCACCCCGACCTCGGCGAGCTCGAGCTGCAGTGCCAGATCCTGCACGACCCCGACCAGGGCCAGGTGCTGCTGGTGCTCACCGCGACGCCCGGCACCGCCAGCCACGACAAGCTGCAGCTGCTCGCGGCGCTGGGGCCGCGGGGTGCGGTCGCCGTCGACTGACGTTCGCGTCGGGGCACGTGGTCGCTGGGGTGCGCGACGGCCGTCGGGGCACGTGGTCGCGGGGTGCGCGACGCCCGTCGGGCACGTGGTCGCGGGGTGCGCGACCGCCGTCGGGCCGGCGCGACGGCGCTCGGGAACCCGGCCGGTCGCAGCGGCGCGCGGTGCCCGTCAGGGCAGGTCGGCGGAGCGTCGCGCGGCGGCCGCGTAGCGCGCGGCGAGCGTCGCGCACGCGTCGGCCAGCGCACGCGGCGCGACGTCCTCGACGTCGGTGTCGAACCGGCCGAGCAGTGCCGCGAGCGCGACCCACGACCACGCGCCGAGCGTGACGCGGCAGCGCCCGTCGCCGAGGTCCTCCACCGTCCCGTCGTCGACGAACGGCGCGACGGCGCGCGCGGGCGCACGCAGCACGGCCGTGCCGGTGCAGGGCCAGCCCGCCGCCCCGCGCGGGGCGGCGGGCGTGCGCGCCGGGGACGCCTCGGCCGGGCCGCCCGGACCCGTGGCGTCCGGCGTCGCACCGGGCGCCGTCCCCCGGAACCGGGCGGCGACGAACGCGCGCACGTCGCCGCCGGGCACCGGGCGGGGCGTGAACCGGCCGCCGGTGTGCGCGCGCAGCCGCAGCCGGTCGACGCGGAACAGACGCCAGTCGTCGCGGTCGAGGTCCCACGCGACGAGGTACCAGCGGCCGCGGGTCGCCACCACGTGGTGCGGCTCGACGCGGCGCGGCGGGCCGGACGGCGCGTCCGGGTCGGCGCCGGGCGCGTCGTGGTCGAACCGCACGACCTCGTGACGGCGGACGGCCGCTGTCAGCAGCGTGAGCGCGTCGGTCGTCGACGGTGTCGGGCTCGCGTCGGGCAGCGGCACGAACCGGACGTCGTCGGCGCGGCGCCGCAGCCGCTCGGGCATGACGCGGCGGATCGTGGCGAGCGCGCGCTCGGCGGCGTCGTCGACGTCGGTGCCGAGCAGCGGTGCGGCTTGCAGCGCGACCGCGACGGCCGTGACCTGGTCGTCGTCGAGCAGCAGGGGCGGCAGCTCGGCGCCCGCGTCGAGCCGGTACCCGCCGTCGGTGCCGCGCGTCGCGTCGATCGCGTACCCGAGGTCCCGCAGCCGCTCGACGTCGCGGCGCACGGTGCGCGCGCTGACGTCGAGCCGCTCGGCGAGCAGCGGCCCGGGCCAGTCGCGGCGCGCCTGCAGCAGCGACAGCAGCCGCAGCAGCCGGGCGGTCGTCGCGGCGGGCGTCGTCATGCCCCCAACCTAGGCGGCCATGCGGACAGGACCTGACCGCAAGGCCTGCGAACGTGCCGTCGTCGGACGGACCGGCACCACACCCCCGGGGAGCACGCATGAGCCTCACGACCACGACCCACCTGAACTTCCGCGGCGACGCGCGCGCCGCGCTCGAGCTGTACCGCGACGTGTTCGGCGGCGAGCTGACCGTCGTCACGCACGCGCAGGCGGGCAGCGACACCGAGCCCCACGAGGCCGACCAGGTCAGCTGGGGTCAGGTCCTGTCCCCCGCCGGCTTCCACGTCATGGCGTACGACGTGCCGTCGCGCCTGCCCCACGACCCGGGCACGATCCCGGTGTTCGTGTCGGTGCGCGGCACCGACGCCGACGAGCTGCGCCGCCACTGGGATCTCCTGGCCGACGGCGCGCAGGTCGCGGTGCCGCTCGCGCCGTCGGCGTGGTCGCCGCTGTACGGCATGCTCACCGACCGCTTCGGCGTGACGTGGGTGCTGGACCTCGAGGTCGCCTGGGCGGGCTGAGTCCGGTCGGTCGCGGGCGGGGCCGACCGGTCCCCGCCCGCGGTCGCGGGGGCGGCTCGCGGTCGTCAGGCCGCTCGCCGGTCATCGGGCCGCCCGCCGTCGTCGGGCCGGTTGGCGGTCGTCGGCCCGCCCGTGGTCGTCGGGCCGGGCGGGTCAGACGGCCGACAGCAGGGCCGCGCGCACGTCGGCGAGCGCGGTCGTCTGCGGAGCGAGGTCAGGCGGCGGGGCATCCGCGGGCGCCGCCACGGTGGCCGCCAGGCCGTCGCGCAGCGCGTCGAGCCCGTCGTCGTACCGCGGGACGAGCGCGCTCACCGTCCGGTGCACGCCGCTGAGCCCCACGCCCGTGGCGACCTGCGGGGCGGGCACGCGTCCGGTGTCGATCGCGACGATCGCGGCGTGCGGCGTGCCGACCAGCGCGAGCACGCGCTCGACGTGCGCCGACGCGTCGTGCGCGAACAGCCGCGCGGCGCGGTCGGCGGGCACCTTGAGCGCGAGGAACGCGGCGCCGGCCGCGAGCACGACGACGAGGATCGCGGCCGCTGCGACGACGATCGGCCGGCGGCCGGCCGACGCGGGCGCCGGGGCGGTCTCGAGGGTCACGGGGTCCTCCTGGTGGACGGGGAGGACGACGACGGGCGTGCCGCTGGGCACCCCCCGTCGTCCGCCCGGCCACGGGAGGGTACCCACGGGTACGCACCGTGACGAAAACGCGCGCGCAGGGCACGACCGAGCGCCGCGCCGGAAGCCCAGGCGGCCCGGACGCGTTGCGACCGACGTCGCACCACCGAGCCCGGGAGCCGCCATGAGCACCGACGACACGCCGTTCACCGACGCCGACCTGACCCTGCTGCGCCGCCCGCTGCACGGCTGGTTCACCACCGCCGACGGCGCGACGCCCCCGCAGCCGCGCCCGGTGTGGTTCGAGCTCGCCGACGACGGCACGATCCGGCTGTTCAGCGCCGCGGACGCCCTCAAGGTCCGTCGGCTGCGCCGCGACCCCCGCGCGTCGCTCGTCGTCGCCGCGCCCGTCGAGGAACGTGAGCACTGGGTGGCCGTCACCGGCCACGTCACGATCCACGACGACGACGCGGCCGCGCACGCGCTCGCCGCCCGCCTCGCCCCGCGCTACTGGGACATGACCGACCCCGTGCGCCAGGCCGACCTCGCCGCGCAGGCCGACGAGCGGCAGGTCCTGCTGGTGCTGCACCCGGAGAGGGTGCGGCGGTACGCGTACTGAGGCGGAGCGGCCTCTCGGAAACGAGAACGACAACGCCCTTGTTCTCGGATATTCCAGGATGCGAGAATATCTGCATCTCTGTTCATGGTTCGGAGGGCGGATGAGCACGCACGTCGACCCCCGATCCGGCGTACCCCCGCACGAGTCCGAGACCCTGCGGTGGATCCCCGCCAGCGGACGACGCGCCGAGATCTCTACGTACGAGGCGAGCATCCCGCCGCACATCGCCGACGTCGTCGTCGAGGTCGGCCGGGAGGCGCTGGAGTCGGCGCGCGCGGCAGCCGTGGAGGTGGGCGTCCTCGAGGCCGCGTACGCCGACCAGGTCGCGACGCTCGAACCGTTCCTGCTGCGCACCGAGGCGATCGCCTCCTCGCGCATCGAAGAGGAGTTGACGACCGTCGACCAGCTCGCCCGCGCCCAGTACGGCATCCGCGCCCCGCGCAGCGCGCGCACCGTCAAGGGCGCGATCGACGGCCTGACGCTCCTGATCGACCGCGCGACGGACGGCATCGAGCTCGGCGACGTCCTCGCGGCGCACCGCCCCCTCATGGCCGACGACCCCGAGGAGAAGTGGGACGCGGGCCGGTTGCGATCCGTCCAGAACTGGATCGGCGGCTCGAACCGCTCACCGCGCGGGGCCCTGCACGTCCCGCCGACACCCGCGCGAGTCCCTGACCTGATGGCGGACCTGATCCGCTTCCTGCGCCGCACCGACCTCGACCCCGTGGTGCACGCGGCCGTCGCGCACGCGCAGTTCGAGTCGATCCACCCCTTCACCGACGGCAACGGGCGCGTCGGCCGCACCCTCGTCAACGCGCTGTGGCGCTACCGCGGCATGACGCGGCGCATGGCCGTGCCCGTCGCGTCGGCGATCGTCGCCGAGCGCGACACGTACTTCCGCCTCGTCAACGACTACCGCACCGGCGAGGTCGAGTCGTTCGTCGCGTTCCTCGCCGACGCGACGACGCGCGCCGCGCGCGAGGCCGCCGTCTCCGCCGCGCGGCTCGCCGCCCTGCCCGCGCAGTGGCGCGAGACCGTGCGCGCACGGTCCGACAGTGCCGCCGTGGCGCTCCTCGACGTCCTGCCGCGACACCCGGTCGTCGACGCCTCCGACGTCGCACGGCTCACCGGCGTCTCGACCGCGCGGGCCTACGCGGCGATCGAGCGACTCGAGGACGCGGGCGTGCTGCGACGCATCACGGAGTCGCGACGCGACATGGCGTGGGCCGCGGGTGACGTGCTGGACGAGGCCGACGTGATGGTGGACCGACTGCGGTTCGGTTGAGGCGGGCCGTCACACCGCCGGCCTCGGCACCTCGACCCAGCCCCACCCCAAGCACCGTGATGTCGAGGTACGTGGGTCACCCCGTGCCATCGGGGTCGCGCAGCGCGCGACTCAGTCCGACTCGCACTTCCCCTGCCGCCAGTACCCCATGAACGCGACGGCCTTGCGGTCGACGCCGCAGTCGCGCACGAGGTGGCGGCGCAGGGTCTTGATGACGCCGGCCTCGCCGGCGAGCCACGCGTAGAGGTGCGCCTCGGCGGTCAGCGCGGTGTGGGTCGCGTAGTCGACCGGGACCTCCCACAGCAGGCCCGCGTCGACGTCGACGTCCTCGAGGTCGAGGTCCGGCGCGGGGGCCTGACCGGGCAGCAGGCGCGCGCACGCGGCCTGCACGGCGGGCACCAGCAGGTCGCCGTGCTCGCGGCCGTCGCGGCCCAGCCAGTGCACGCGCACGCCCTCGGGCGCGCCGAGCTCGAGGCGGTCGTCGGACCACGGCATCTCGACGAGGACCTCGCCGACGGCGTCACGCGGGAGCCGCTCGACGATCCCGGCGATCGCGGGCAGCGCGGTCTCGTCGCCCGCGATGAGCAGGCGGTCGGTGCGCGCGGGCGGCACGAAGTCGACGCCGCCGTGCGGGCCCGCGTGGTCGGCGTTGGGGCCCATGACGACCAGCTCGTCGCCGACCTGCGCGGTCGACGCCCAGCGCGACGCGGGACCGGAGTCGCCGTGCAGGACGACGTCGACGTCGAGCTCGCGCGGGTGGGGGCGCACGCCGCGCGCCGTGTACGTGCGCATCGGGTGACGCTGCTCGGCGGGCAGCGCGCGCCACGTGCCGTACCAGTCGCCCGTGCGGCCCAGGTCCATGAGGTCCGCGTACGACGCGCCCGCCATCGGCAGGAAGAACTTGATGCGCTGGTCGAACCCGTTGTCGGCGAACCGGTCGAGGTCGTCACCCGTGAAGGTCACGCGGAGCAGGCTCGGGCACAGGCGTCGGAGCGCCGCGACCCGCACGTGGAACATGCGGAACGGGGTCGCCGGGGCAGTCGTCTCGACGATGGTCGTCGTGGGCGGCTGAGTCACGAGCTCAGCATAAGGTGAGCCTCACCTCACAGCGCAACCCCCGACCGGGTCACTCGCGGACGTCAGCGCAGACGCCCGCCAGCACCTCGTCCTGCGGCGGCACGGCGGGCACCTGGTGCGGCGTCGGGTCCGGCGTCGGCGTGCCGGGGGGCGACGCGTCCGGCGTCGGCCCACCGGGCGAGGTCTTCCCCTCCCCGTCGGGCGTCGCGCTGCCCGTCGACCCACCCGCCGGCTCACCGGTCGGCGCCGGGCCGGCCGTCGGCGCGGGCGGTGCCAGCGCGGCGGGCGGCGTGTCCGACGCGAGCCGCTGCCAGATCTCGTCGGCGGCGGACGTCCACACCACGCGGTTGCGGTCACTCGGCGCCTGCCGCACGGGCACCTCGGTGAAGACGACCCGCGCCCGGTCCATGCCGCGCAGCGAGTACCCGAACGCCGCCAGGCGCACGGGGTCGGCGAGCTGCGGGTCGGCGCTCAGCGCACCGAGCACGGCCCGCGCGACGCCGTAGAGCTCGTCGGCGTCGCCCAGCACGTCCTTGGCGAGCAGCTCGCGCACCGCCGACTGCACGAACGCCTGCTGACGCGCGATGCGCGTGAGGTCCGAGCCCAGCTCGAGCCCCATGCCCGTGCCGTGCCGCGCGCGCAGGAACCCGATGGCCTGCCGGCCGTCGAGCCGCTGCTCGCCCGCCGGCAGGTGCAGGTCGCCGTACCGGGGGCTCTCGTCGACAGGCTCGGGCAGGCACATGCGCACGCCGCCGAGCGCGTCCACGACGTCGATCACGCCCGTCATGCGCACCACCACGTGGTGCGTGACCGTCACGCCCGTCAGCGCCTGCACGGCGTTGATCGTGCACGCCGCGGCGTGGTCGACGTCCTGCTCGGGCCCGGCGCCGATCGAGAACGCCTCGTTGAACATCGTGGTCCGCGGCTTCGAGCGCCCCCCGCCGGGCAGCACGCACTCCGGCAGCTCGACGAGCGAGTCGCGCGGGATCGACACGACCTCGGCCCACGTCCGGTCGCCCGCGACGTGCACGAGCATCGTCGTGTCCGAGCGCATGCCCTCGGCCTCGCCCGCGAGCGCCGCGTTCTCGGCGTCCCGCAGGTCGGTGCCCATGACGAGGACGTTCATCGCGTCGCCCGCGAACGGGTCGCCCGGGGCCGCGGTCGTGGCGTCGGCGCGCGGCGTCGCGAGGACCAGCCCGGAGACGTCGGACACGTCGATCTGCCCGCGCAGGTCGAGGTAGACGGCCGCGGCGCCCGACGCGAGGAGCGTCAGCACGCCGGTGAGCACGAGCACGGGCACGCGCGCGACGGACGGTCGCAGCGTGCGCGCGTGGCGGGGTCCGACGGGGTCCTGGGTCACACCGTCGACGGTAGGAGTGCTGGTCGTGGGCGCGCCGGGGGTCGTGGAGCGGGTCTGTGAAGGTCCCACGGAGAGGTCCTGGACGTCGGCGCCGCGCCGCCCCACGTGGGGCGGCGCGGCGGAGGCGGACGACGTCAGCTCGCGTCGAACGGGAAGTCCTGCGCCGCGACCTGCCGGAGGCGCCCGTCGGCGCCGGCGAGCACGTACACGTCGCCGTCGTCGTCCCACCAGGTCGTCTGCGCGCCGTCGTCCCGTGCCCCGACGAAGCCGCGGACGGCCTCGCCGCGGTAGCGCACGGTGCCGTGGTCGTCGACCGTGAGGTCGGCGCCGAGCCACGGCTGCAGCCCGAGGTCCACGCCGTCGCCGGGCACCAGGGACGTCGCGTTCTCGCTGGACCAGCCCGCGGGCGCGGGGACCGCCGGGTCGTCGACGAGCTCGCACGCGCGGGCGCCGTCCTCCTCGACGACGCTGCCGGGCACGCACCCGGGCGGGGTCGCGGCGCCGCCCGTGCCGGCCCACACCGGCACGCCGACGCCGACCACGAGCGCGGCCCCGAGCGCCAGCACCCCGATCCCGCGCCGTCGCGGTCGGTCCTCGAACAGGGTCGTGATGCGTCGTGCCACGTCGTGTCCTTCCGTGAGTGCGGGGACCAGCAGGCGCCCCGGGGCGGGCGCCGCCGGGTGCGCGTGGAGCAGGGCGCGCGCGTACCGCACGCGTCCCGCCCGGCCGAGGTGCGCCGTCGCGGCGGCGTCGCACGCGACCTCGGAGCTGCGGACGGCGGCGTCGACCGCGCGCCGGACCACCGGGTTCCACCAGTGCACGGCGCGGACGAGCACGAGCGCGACGCGCTGCGCGGGGTCGCGCCGGCGCAGGTGCGCGACCTCGTGCCGCAGCACGAGGGGCGTGTCCGTGTCGATCACGGGCAGCACGACGCGCGGCGAGCGCAGCCCGAGCACGACGGGCGCGGGGACGGGTGCGACGACGACGCGCGGGGTCGGTCCGCCGACGTCCGCGCCGAGCAGGTCGCGCACGAGCGCCGGGTCGACCTCGACGCCCCAGCGCGCGACGTGGGTCCGCATCGCGTGACGGGCGACGACGGCGCGGACCAGCGCGACGACGGCGCCCGCCGCCCACGCGAGGCCGAGGACCGTGAGGGCGGCGCGCGCGGCGCCCGCCGTGCCGACGCGGTCGAGCAGCGTGCCGGCGCCGGGCACCGCCCACCCGATGCCGGGCAGGCCCGGACCCGACGGCGCGAAGGCGGTGGGCGGCGCGCCGGTCGGGACCGCGGCGGTCGGATCGAGCGGGAACGCGGTCGCGGGCACGTGCCGCGCCGGGCGGAACGGCACGAGCCACGCGACCGCGAGCGCGAACCAGGCACCCGCGAGCACGGTCGGCCGCAGCCGTGCGGACCAGCGTCGGTCGGCGAGCAGGGCCGCGGCGGTGAACGCGGTCATGGCGGCGAGCCAGACGGCGAACGCGGTCACGGCCGGTCCGTGCCGCGCTCGCGCGCGTCGAGCCACGCCTCGAGCTCGCGCCGCTCGGCGTCGTCGACGGGCCGGTCGGCGGCGAAGCTCGCGAGCAGGCTGCGCAGGCTGCCGCGGTGGAACCGCTCCATGAAACGGCCGGTCTCGAACGCGAGGTACTCGTCACGGCCGACCTCGGCGACGTAGTGCAGGTCGCGGCCCGTGCGCGTCGAGCGCACGAAGCCCTTGGCCTGGAGGCGGCCGAGCAGGGTCGCGACGGTCTGGATCTTCCACCCGCGCTCGGCGGGCACCGACTCGACCACCGCGCGGGTGGTGAGCGGTCCGGTGGCGGACCACAGGACGTCCATGACGTCGAGCTCGGCGTCGGGCAGGCGTCGCACGGCACTCTCCTTTCGACAACTGTCGTCAACGTACTACAGGTGTCGTAAGAAGAGGTGGCGTACGCCCGCCCGTCGCGCCGTGCACGCCGGCGCGCGGACCCGTCAGAGCGCCGACGTGCCGAACACGAGCCCCAGCGCGTACGTGGCCGCCGCGGCCCCGAACCCGATCGCGAGCTGCCGCAGCGCACGCTTGAGCGGCGACGCCCCCGACAGCAGCCCCACCACGGACCCCGTCCCCAGCAGCGCGACGCCGACCAGCCCGGCCGACCACAGCACAGCCGTGAACCCCTCGGCCCCCAGCAGGTAGGGCACCACGGGGATCAGCGCACCGGACGCGAAGAAGCAGAAGCTCGCGATCGCGGCGCCCCACGCGGTGCCGATCGACTCGTGCTCGTCCCGCTCGGGGACGGGCACGACGGCCTCGTCCGGTGCGAGCGTGGGCGCGTCCGCACCACCGGGCAGCGTCGTCGACGTGCGCAGCAGCGACCCCGTCACGGCGCGCTGCGCCTCCCAGTGCGCGAGCGACGCCAGCACGACGTCGGCCCGCGCCTGCGCCTCGTCGGCCGCCATGCCGCGCGCACGGTAGACCAGCGACAGCTCGTTCGCGTCGACGTCGAGGTGCGTGAGCGCGGCCGCCGCGTCGGCGTCGGGGCGCGAGGCCTCCAGCAGCTCGCGCTGCGACCGGACCGACACGTACTCCCCCGCGCCCATCGACAGCGCACCCGCGAGCAGCCCCGCGAGACCCGTGAGCAGCACGGTGCCGGTCGAGACGCCGCTCGCCCCGATGCCCAGCACGAGCGCGAGGTTCGACACCAGGCCGTCGTTCGCGCCGAACACCGCGGCACGGAACGTGCCGGAGATCTGCTGCCGCCCCCGGATCGCGAGGCCGCGCACGACCTCCTCGTGGATCTGCTCGTCGGCCGCCATGCGGGGCGTCGCCTCGGCGTCCGAGCCGTACGTCGAGCGGGCCTCGGCGCGCTGCGCGAGCGCGAGCACGAACACCGAGCCGAACCGCCGGGCCAGCCACCCGAGCGCGCGCGTGCGCCACGCACCGCGCGCGGGCGGGCCCACCTGGTCGCCCAGCAGCTCGAGCCAGTGCGCCTCGTGACGCCGCTCGGCCTCCGCGAGCGCGAGCAGGATCTCGCGCTCCTCACCGTCGCGACGGCTCGCGAGGTCACGGTAGACGGCGGCCTCGGCGCGCTCGTCGGCGAGGTTGCGGCGCCACCGGCGCAGCTGGGAACGGGACGCGGGCACGGCTACTCCAGGGCAGGACGGGGGGGTGTCCTGCCGACGGTAGGCGAGCGCGCGCGGTTGCGAGGGCGTGCGACGACGCGCGTGGCACACCCGTCACGAGGGGTTTCGGGCGGCCGAAGACGCGTGGTCCGGACGGCCCGAGCGATGTGGCGACCCAACGCGGTGCTGTGCGGGACCAGCTGCGAGCGCCGGCCGAGGGTCGGCCGGCGTCAGCCGCCGATCCGCCCGGCCAGCGTCCCGACGCCGTCACCGGTGAGCCGCGGCAGCACCGCGGCTCGCCCCGCGAGCGCCAGCACGAGGTCGAGCGTCGTGCCCTCGACGCCGAGACCCGCACCCGAGACGAAGCCGCTGTCCGTCGCGACGAGCAGCAGGCCGCGCGCGCGGGACCGGGAGTCGACCGCGAAGTCCTTGCGCACGTAGCCCTCGGCGACGGCGAGCACGGCGTCGGGGTCGGGCGCCGTCGCGATCCCGAGCGGCTCGCGGACGTCGGCGGCGTGCACGACGACCTCGCCGAGCCAGGCCCACAGGTCGCCCGTGGGGGCCACGCGTGCGTCGACGACCGCGCGGAAGGCCGCGAGCGTGGCGGCCGGGGTGGGGCCGCGGTGCTCGGCGAGGCGCCGCGCGTTGTGCACGTCGGGCCGGAACCGCGCCCCGGCGATGCTGCGCAGCCAGGCCCAGCGACCGGTGGTCGCGGCGGCGGTGAGGTGGGCGACGACGTCCTCGACGGTCCAGTCCGCGCACAGGGTCGGGTGCGCCCACTGCGCGTCGGTGAGGCCCGTGAGGTCGTCGGCCAGGCGGGTGCGCTCGGCGTGGATCGCGGCCCAGAGCTGGTCGGGGGTCTGCAGGGTCACGCTGGCTCCTCGGCCTCGGGGTGGGACCGGGACCCGCGGGCACGGTCGGTCGCTTCGATAACCGTAGCGGACGATCCTGTCGTCGTAGTCAGGGGCGTACGCTGGGCCGGTGGCAGGACGACGGACGTACGGCTCCTACAACGACGGCTGCGCGGCCGCGCACGCGCTCGACGTCGTCGGTGACCGGTGGACGATGATCGTGGTCCGCGAGCTGCTGCTCGGACCCAAGCGGTTCACCCAGCTGCAGCGCGACGTCGTCGGCATCGGCCCCTCGGTGCTCGCGCAACGCCTGCACGAGCTCGAGCAGCACGGGGTCCTCACCCGCGAGCACCTGCCCGCCCCCGCCGACGTCGACGTCTACGCGCTCACCGCCTGGGGGCAGCGGCTCGAAGCCGTCAACACCGCGCTCTCGCAGTGGGCCGTCGGGTCGCCGACGCTGCCGTGGGACGCCGACATGAGCCCCGACACGCTCGTGCTCGCGATGCGCGCGCACGCCCGGCCCGGCCCGCGGCCCGCGGTCGTCGAGCTGCGTCTCACCGACTCACGACGCGACGGCGCGGCACCCGTGACCTACAGCGGGCGGGTCGGGACCGCCGGCACGACCGTCGAGCGCGGCTCGGCCGCGGACGTCGCCCCCGACGCGACCGTCGAGGCGCCGACCCGCGCGCTCAAGGCCGTCGTCATCGGCGGTGCCGCCGTCGACACGGTGACCGACGTCCGCGTCCGCGGGTCCGTCGACGCCGTGCGTGCGCTGCTCGACGCGACCGCGCTGCGCCGCTGAGCCCGTCGGCCCACGGGCCCCTCAGCCGGCCGGCGCCGCCTCGCGCAGCCGCTCCAGCAGCGGGCCCGCGGCCTCGTCGAGGAACCGCTGCTGCAGCGCGTCGCCCACCTGCACGAGCGCGACGTCCGTGAAGCCCGCCTCCCAGAACGCGCTGACCGCCTCGACCACGGCGTCGAGGTCCGGTCCGCACGGGATCGCGTCGGCCACGTCCTCGGGGCGCACGAACTGGCTCGCGGCGTCGAACGCCTCGGTCGTCGGCAGGTCGGCGTTGACCTTCCAGCCGCCGCCGAACCACCGGAACTGCTCGTGCGCCCGCGCGACGGCCTCGTCGCGGTCGGGACCCCAGGAGATGGGGATCTGCCCGATCTTGCGGGACGGACCGAGCGCCTCGAGCGCCTCCAGGCCCGCGCGTGCCTCGTCCCAGCGCCGCACCAGGTCGGCGTCCGGCTCGACCGCGACCAGGTGGTCGGCCAGCGACGAGAACCGCTGCACGGACTGCTCGCCCGACACGGCGACCGCGATCGGCACGGGCACCTCGGGGACGTCCCACAGCTTGGCCGAGTCGACCCGGAAGTGCGCACCCTCGTACGTGACGCGGTCGCCCGTGAGCAGCTGGTGGATGATCTCCAGCGCCTCCTCGAGCATGTCGTGCCGCTCGCCGACCGCGGGCCACCGCTCGCCCACCACGTGCTCGTTGAGGTTCTCCCCCGCGCCCACGCCCAGCGTGAACCGGTTCTCGGAGAGCAGCGCGAGCGTCGCGGCCTTCTGCGCGACGACCGCCGGGTGGTACCGGATGGTCGGGCACGTCACGTACGTCATGAGCTCGAGGCGCTCGGTCGCCTGCGCGACCGCACCCAGCACGCCCCACGCGTACGGCGCGTGGCCCTGCTCGTCGAGCCACGGGAAGTAGTGGTCCGACGACACCGCGAAGTCGAAGCCCAGCCGGTCGGCGTGCTGCGCGTAGCGCACGAGCTCGCGCGGGCCGGACTGCTCGGTCATGAGGGTGTACCCGAATCGCGTCACCTCCCGAGGGTGACCCGACCGCGACGATCCGGCATCCCGAACCCCCACTCCCTCCTCCCCCGCGAGAGCGCAATCCAGTCCCCCTCACCTCCCCCGCGAGAGCGCAATCCAGTCCCCCTCACCTCCCCCGCGAGAGCGCAATCCAGTCCCCAGTCCCCTCGGCGAGAGGCCGATCCCGCCTCACCGACCACTCGTGACGGCGATCCACCCCACCGTCGACGACGACGGGCCGGGACCGGATCGACCTCTCACGCGGGGGGTGGGGCGGGGCGCGGCTAGGGTCGGGGACGACGACGAGGAGGTCCGCGTGCCGCAGCCGGTGACGTTCGGGGTGGTGGGGTCCGGGTGGCGGGCCGAGTTCTTCGTGCGCGTGGCGCGCCTGCTGCCGGACCGGTTCCGGTGCGTGGGCGTCGTGACCCGCACCGCCGAGCGCGGCGCGTGGGTCGAGGCCGCGTGGGGCGTGCCGACGGTCCGCACCATCGAGGAGCTCGTGACGGGTGCGCTGCCCGGTGCGGGCGTCGCGCCCGACCGGCCTGAGCTCGTGGTCACCGCGACGCCGTGGCCCGTGACGCCCGACGCGGTGCGCGAGATCGTCGACGCGGCGGTGCCGGTGCTGGCCGAGACGCCGCCCGCGCCCGACGTCGACGGGCTGCGCGCGCTGTGGGCCGACGTCGGACCCACAGGCCTTGTGCAGGTCGCGGAGCACTCGCCGTTCATGCCGTCCCACCAGGCACGACACGCCGTCGTCGCCGCCGGGACCATCGGCGAGCCGACGCAGGTGCAGGTGTCGTCGACGCACCTGTACCACGCGGCCGGGCTCGCGCGGCACCTGCTGGGCGCCGGCCGCGGGCCCGTGACGGTGCGCGCGCTGGCGTTCACGGCGCCGCTGCTCTCGCCGCTGGAGCGCGACGGGTGGACGAGCAAGGTCGACGCCGAGCCGGCGCGGCAGATCCTGGCGACGCTCGACCTGGGCGACGGCCGGTCCGTGCTCTACGACTTCACCGACAACCAGTGGCACAACCCGCTGCGCACCAACAGGATCGTCGTCCGCGGCTCGCACGGCGAGATCGTCGACGACGCCGTGACCCGTCGCGTCGACGAGCGGACCGTGCTGACGTCGCGCATCGAGCGCCGGCAGGCCGGCATCGAGCAGAACCTGGACGGGTTCGACCTCGAGCATCTGTCGATGGACGGCCGCGTGCTGTACCGCAACCCGTTCGTCGGCGCGCGGCTCGCCGACGACGACCTCGCGGTCGCGCACCTGCTCGACGCGTCGGGCGCGTGGCTGCGCGGCGACGGGCCGCCGCCGTACCCGCTCGCCGACGGCTGCCAGGACCACCTGCTCGGGCTCGCGATCGAGGAGTCCGCCCGCACGGGCCGGGAGGTCCGAACGGCCGCGGAGGCATGGGCGGACGCGGTCTGAGACGTGCGCCGGGAGCGACCCCGTCATCCGTCGCGCCGACGCGTGCACGCACGCGACCGATGACGGGGTCGACCTCGACGACACGAGGTCCCGACCGACGACACGAGGTCCCGACCCGACGAGCCCGTCATCCGTCGCGCCGACGGACGCCTGACGACGACCGATGACGGGGTCGAGGTCCGCGACCTGGGACGTGGATCCGACGAGACCGGGCTGAGGTCACGCATCTCGCCGACGGAGGACGTCAGCCCGGTCTCACGAGCGACCCGTCCCGCCCGGCGGACACCCGAGGGTGACACCGTCATCCGTCGCGCTGCCGGCTTCCCCGGCGCGACGGATCACGGTGACGACGGCACGACGACGCGTCCGGGCCGCCATCCGTCGCGTCGACGCGTGCCCGCACGCGACCGATGACCGGGGCCGACGTCCACCCACCGTGACGCCGATCCGACGAGACCGGGCCGGCGTCGCGCATCGAGGCGATGGACGACGCCGGCCCGGCCTCGCGGACCGACCGTCCCGCCCGGCGGGACAGCCGGGCGGGACGGGGGCGGCCGTCAGGCGGCCGCGGCGGTCCAGGCGGCGCGCAGGCCGTCGATGAGGGGGGTCGTCGGGCGGCCGACGAGGCGGCGCAGCGTGCCGTCGGTGTCCGCGAGGGTGCCCGCGGCGATGTTCTGGTCGAGCGCGACGACGAACCCGGCGGTGCCCTCGTCGAGGCCCGCGGCCAGCAGCCCGGCGCGCTGCTCCTCGGGCGTGACGTCGCGGTAGACGACGTCACGGCCGAGCACCTGCGACGCGGCGGCGGCCAGCTCGTCGTGCGTCCACGCGACGTCACCGGCGAGCTCGTACACCTGACCGTCGTGGCCCTCGCCCGTGACGACCGCGACGATCGCGTCCGCGAAGTCCTGGCGCGACGCCGACGCGACACGACCCTGCCCGACCGACCCGACGATCTCACCCGTCGCGGCGGCCTGCTGCAGGCTCTGCACGTAGTTCTCGGTGTACCAGTTGTTGCGCAGGATCGTCGTGACCAGGCCGGACGCGGCGAGCAGCTCCTCGGTGGCCTTGTGCTCGGGCGCGAGCACCAGCTCGGTCGCGTCGGCGTGCGGAGCGGACGTGTAGACCACGCGACGGACGCCCGCGGCGACGGCGGCGTCGGCGACGGCCTGGTGCTGCGGCACGCGGCGCCCGACCTCGCTGCCCGAGACGAGCACGACCGTGTCGGCACCGGCGAAGGCCGCGGCGAGCGTCTCGGGGCGGTCGTAGTCGACCTCGGCGGCGCGCGCCCCGCGGGCGACGAGGTCGGCGACGCGGTCGGTGCCGCGCGCGCCGGCGACGACGTCGGTGACGCCCGCGGCCAGCAGGCCCTCGACGGCGAGACGGCCCAGGTGGCCGGTGGCCCCGGTGACGACGACGGACATGGTGATCCTCCTCGGTGGGTGCGGCCGGACGACCGCGCGGTGATGCGTTCGCCCGGGTCAACGGTGGTGCTCGCCTAGACTTTCCCACGACGCGGTACCCACCTTCCTGTCGGGTACCTACCCGGAGGTGAGCATGCAGGCAGCAGCGCTGGCGACGGCGACCGACGTGACGGCCACCACACCGGTAGCGACGCCGTTGCAGCAGATGCTCGCCGCGGGCCAGCTGCCCGCCGCGTGCCCGAGCCGCGTCGTGCTCGACCACGTGACGTCGAAGTGGGGCGTGCTCGTGCTCGTCGCGCTCTCGGAGCGCACGCTGCGCTGGGGCGAGCTGCGCCGCGTCGTCGAGGGCGTCAGCGAGAAGATGCTCGCGCAGACGCTGCGCACGCTCGAGGCCGACGGCCTGGTCGAGCGCACCGTGACGGCCACCGTGCCGCCGCGCGTCGACTACGCGCTGTCGCCGCTCGGCGTCGACCTCGCGACGCGGCTGCTGCCGCTCATGTCGTGGATCGTCGACCACGCGGACGCGATCGTCGGCGAGCGCACCGCCTGAGGGCCGCCTGCCGCGGGGTCACGACGCCCCGTCGCGGCCCGCCGACGACGCGGCCCCGCGCGCGAGGCCGGACGCCCGGTCCACCGACCGGTCGGACGCGGCCCCGTCCGCGTCGTCGTCCGACGCCCGCTCCCCCAGCCCGCCCGCGAACAGCTGCCACACCGGCCCGGTGACGAACCACAGCACGAGCACGAGCGTCGCCCGTCCGCCCCATCCGAGCAGCACCTCGCGCTGGTCGGGCGCGTTCGCGATGAGCCACAGCACGCCGAGCACGGCCACGGCGACGGTCCACGCGAGCAGCACGCGCAGCCACAGCCGCCACTCGTGCGCGAGACGCGCGCGGCCGCCCGCCGGGGGCTTGGGCGGGCGCGGGCCGTCGAAGAACCGCCAGGCCACCCACGCGTCGACGCGCTGCACGGTGTACTTCCCGAACCCGACCGTGAACCCGAGGTAGAGCGCCGCGAGCCCGTGCGTCCACGTCGGCTCGGACCCGCGCAGCAGGTCGCCGACGGTCGCGACCAGCAGCACCACCTCGATCGCGGGCTCGCACAGCAGCAGCACGGTCGACAGCCGGCGGCGCCGCAGCACGTACCGCGCGACGATCGCCGCCGCGAGGAACACCCAGAACGCGACCTCGCAGGCCACGACGAGCGCGGCGACGGGGTTCTCGCGGATCCACCCGATGACGTCCATGCGAGCACCGTGGCGCGCACCGGCCCGCGCCCGCGTCCGGCGGACGGACCGTCCTGCGCGCGGGCGCTCCTCCGTTCGGACGAGTGCCCACGGCGGCGCGCGTGCTGGGATGGGCGCATGCTCACCGCCCTGCGTGCCCGCCTCGACACCACGTGGTGGCTCGCGCGCGAGAGCCCGCAGGCCGCGCGGTGGGACTCGGTGGCGCTGCTGCTGGGGGGTCTGCTGCTGCTGACGCTGGACGTCCGCATGGTCGGCAGCGACGTGCCGCTGGTCGACGTGCCGGGCGGCCCGCTGCCGTGGCAGGCGGGTCTGCTGGTCGTCGCGACGACCGTGCTGCTCGGCAAGCGGACGCACCCCGTGGCCGCGCTGGTGGGCGTCACGGTGCTCACGCTGGCCGACGCGGCGATGGGCGGCAGCCTCGGCATGTACCTCGTGCTGTTCGACGCGATCTTCACGGTCGCCGTGCGGGCGTCGGGCCGGCCGCGTGCGGCGGTCCTCGGGACGCTGACGGCGCTGGTCGTGGCGACGCCCGTCGGGGCGGTCGTCGCGGGTCTGGGGACCCAGGACGTCGCGCAGCTCACGCTCGTCGCGCTCGCGCTGCTGCTGCCGCCGTGGTGGTGGGGCACGGACGTGCGGCGTTCGCAGGCCCTCGCGGCCGAGCAGGCGCGCCGCGCGGACGCCGAGCGGGCCCGCGCCGACCTGGCCCGTGAGCACGCCGACGACGTCGCGCGCATCGCCGCCCTGGACCGGGTGCGCGCCGTGCAGGACGAGCGCGCGCGCATGGCCCGTGACCTGCACGACGTGGTCGCGGGCCACCTGTCGGCCGTCGCGATCCACACCGGGGCGGCGCTCAACGCCCCGCCGGACACGGACCGCGACCGCGCCGCGCTGACGGCCGCGCGCACGGGTGCGCTCGACGCGCTGACCGAGATGCGCGCGATGATCCTCGTGCTGCGCGAGGGCGCCGCACCCGACGCGACGACGGCGCCCGCCGGGCTCGCGCGGCTGCCCGACCTGGACCTCGACGTGGTCGGCGACGTGCCGGACGGCCTGCCCGCGGCGGTCGACCACGCGGCGTTCCGCATCGCGCAGGAGGCCGCGACGAACGCGCGCAAGCACGGCGCGGGCCGGGCGACGGTGCGCTGCACGCGCGACGGCGGCACGCTCGGGCTCGTCGTCGAGAACGCCCTGCCGGAGCACGCGCCGGCGCCCGCCGACCCCGCGCTGTCGTCGTCGACGGGCCTGCAGACCATGCGCGAGCGCGCCGCCGCGCTCGGCGGGACCCTCACCGCGGGCCCGGCCGACGACGTGTGGCGCGTGCGCGCGACGTTCCCCCTGACCCCCACCCCGGAGGACCCCCGATGACGCCCGTGCGGGTGCTGCTCGCCGACGACCACGCCGCGATCCGCGCGGGTCTGCGCCTCATGCTCGAGCAGTCGGGCGACGTCGAGGTGGTGGGCGAGGCGTCCGACGGCGACGTCGCGGTGCGGCAGGCCCGCGCGCTGCGCCCCGACGTCGTGCTCATGGACGTGCGCATGCCCGGCACGGACGGCATCACGGCGACCGCGGCGATCGTGGGCGAGCGGCTCGCGGACGTGGTCGCGCTGACGACGTTCGACCTCGACGAGTACGTGCTGGGCATGGTGCGTGCCGGTGCGGCCGGGTTCCTGCTGAAGTCCGTCGGCGCGGCCGAGCTGGTCGACGCCGTGCGGCGGGTCGCGGGCGGCGAGGGCGTGCTCGCCCCCGAGGTGACGCGGCGCCTGCTCGACGCGGTCGCGACGCAGCCCGCCGCAGCACCCGAGCCGACGCCCGGCCCGGACGACGCCCGCCTCGCGACCCTCACGGCCCGCGAGCGCGACGTGCTCGACGGCCTCGGCGACGGGCTGTCGAACGCCGAGATCGCCGAGCGGCTCGTCGTGTCGGAGACGACCGTGAAGTCGCACGTCAGCCACGTGCTCGCGAAGCTCGGGGTGCGCACCCGGCTGCAGGCGGGGGTCCTGGCGCGCGGCGCCCGGGGCTGAGGCGTCCCGGCGGGCTCCCCCGGGTCCGGCGCCGACCCGGGCCGGCGCTCGACGAGCGGGTCGCGCGTCCAGCCGGTAGGAAAGGGGCGCATGGTGCGCGTCGGCTTCCACAACTCCCACGAGCAGGTCCATCCCTCCGCGCTGCTGGCGGCGACGCAGCTCGCGGAGCAGCGCGGCTTCGACGCCGCGATGTGCAGCGACCACTGGGCGCCGTGGTCGGCGCACCAGGGGCACTCCGGGTTCGCGTGGACGTGGCTGGGCTCGGCGCTCGCGACGACGCGGCTGCCGTTCGGCGTGGTCAACGCGCCGGGTCAGCGGTACCACCCGGCGATCGTCGCGCAGGCGGCGGCGACGCTCGCGGCGATGTACCCGGGGCGGTTCTGGGTCGCGCTGGGCTCGGGCGAGAACATGAACGAGCACATCACCGGGGACGGCTGGCTGCCCAAGCCGGTGCGCGACGCGCGGCTGGTCGAGTGCGTCGAGGTGATCCGCGCGCTGCTCGACGGCGAGGAGGTCACGCACGACGGTCTCGTGACGGTCGACCGCGCGAAGCTGTGGACGCTGCCGGACGTGAAGCCGCTGCTCGTCGGCCCGGCGGTCAGCGAGGCGACGGCCGCGAACCACGCGCGCTGGGCCGACGGGCTGGTCACCGTGAACCAGCCGCCCGAGACGCTGCGCCGCGTGCTCGGCGCGTACCGCGACGCGGGCGGCCGCGGCGAGGCGTCGCTGCAGGTGCACGTGTCGTTCGCGCCGAGCGAGGACGAGGCTCTGCGCCTCGCGCGGCAGCAGTGGGCGGGCAACGCGATCGGCCCGCCGGTCGCGTGGGACCTCGACACGCCCGAGGCGTTCGACGCGATCGCCGACAAGGTGAGCGACGACGTGCTGCGCACGTCCGTCCTGGTCGAGCACGACCCGCGGCGACTGGCCGACCGGCTCGTCGAGCTCGCCGAGATCGGATTCGACGCGGTCTACCTGCACCAGGTCGCGACCGACGTCGTGCGGTCCGACGAGAAGCACCCCGACGCGACCGAGGTCCGCACGGCGCCGTCGTCGTCGCTCGAGGCGTTCGTCGACATGGCGGCCGAGCACCTGCTGCCCGCGCTGCAGGCGGTGCGCGCGTGAGGATCCGTGACACCGGCGACCTGTGGTGGAAGTCCGCGGTGATCTACTGCCTCGACGTCGAGACCTACATGGACTGGGACGACGACGGCATCGGCGACCTGCCCGGGCTCGTGCAGCGCATCGACCACCTCGCCGAGCTCGGCGTGACGTGCCTGTGGCTCATGCCGTTCTACCCGACGGCGGACCGCGACGACGGCTACGACATCACCGACTACTACGCGGTCGACCCGCGCCTGGGCGACGGCGGCGACCTCGTCGAGCTGATCCGCACCGCGAACGACCGTGGGATCCGTGTCATCGCGGACCTCGTCGTCAACCACACGTCCGACCGGCACCCGTGGTTCCGTGCCGCACGCCGGTCCGAGGACAGCCCGTACCGCGACTGGTACGTGTGGCGCGAGGACCCGCCGCCGGACACGTCCGACGAGGTCGTCTTCCCCGACAAGGAGGACGGCATCTGGACGTACGACGAGCAGGCGGGCGCCTGGTACCGGCACCGGTTCTACCGCCACCAGCCCGACCTCAACACCGCGAACCCGCAGGTGCGGGACGCGATCGCGAAGGTCGTGGGCTACTGGGCGCAGCTGGGGCTGGACGGGTTCCGCGTCGACGCGGTGCCGTTCTTCCTGGCCGACGCGGCGAACGGCCGGGGCGACGACGTCGACCACCCGCACCAGTTCCTGCAGCAGCTGCGCGCGTTCCTCTCGCGGCGCACGGGCGACTCGATCCTCATGGGCGAGGTCAACCTGCCGTACGACCAGCAGCGGCTGTTCTTCGGCGACCACGACGACGACGGCGAGCACGAGGGCGCCGAGCTGAACCTGCAGTTCGACTTCGTGCTCATGCAGCGCATGTACCTCGCGCTGGCGCGGCAGGACGCGCGCGTGCTGGCCGACGTGCTGGAGTCCCGGCCCGTGATCCCGTCGGACGCGCAGTGGGCGACGTTCGTGCGCAACCACGACGAGCTGACGCTCGACCAGCTGAGCGACGCCGAGCGGCAGGAGGTGTTCGACGCGTTCGGCCCCGACGAGGAGGTGCAGCTCTACGGCCGCGGCCTGCGACGCCGCCTGCCGCCGATGGTGCAGGGCGACCCGCGCCGCGTCCGCATGGTCTACAGCCTGCTGTTCACCCTGCCGGGCACGCCCGTGCTGTTCTACGGCGAGGAGATCGGCATGGGCGAGAACCTCGCCGCCAAGGGCCGGCTCGCGGTGCGGACGCCGATGCAGTGGACGTCGGGGAAGAACGGCGGGTTCTCGGACGCCGCGCCGTCGCGCCTGGCCGGGCCCGTGACCGAGGGCGCGTTCGGGCCCGCGCACGTCAACGTGTCGGACCAGCGCCGCGACCCGGACTCGCTGCTGAACTTCGTGCAGAAGCTCGCGCGGCGCTACCGCGAGAGCCCCGAGCTGGGGTGGACGGGTGCGGTCGAGATCCTCGACCAGCCGCACCGCTCGGTGCTCGCGCACCGCTCGACGTGGCAGGACGCGTCGACCGTCGCGCTGCACAACCTCGGCCCCGAGGCCGTGCGCGTGCCGCTGCACCTGCCCGACACCGACGGCACGTGCCGGCTCATCGACCTCCTGGAGGACGACGAGCACGTGCCGGACGACAAGGGCCGCGTCGAGGTCGAGCTCGACGGGTACGGGTGGCGGTGGCTGCGCGTCGTGCACCCGGACTCGCGCCGCCTGCTCTGAGGCGCGAGGCCGGCCCGACGACGCGTGCGGGGGTGCCGCCGGACGACGGCGGCGCCCCCGCACGGCCGACGGCGGTCGCCCGGCTCGGCGAGCCGCGTCAGCGCACGACCGGCAGGCACACGTCCGTGACCCAGTCCGCGGGGTCGGGGCTCTGCTGCGGCCCCACCCGGTAGACGTTGAACATCGGGCCCGTCTCGAGGCCGCGCTCGGCGACGAACGCGCCGAGCGACGCCATGACGTCGCCGACGCCCGCGTAGTCGCCGCGCAGCGTCGCGACCGCCGCCTCGCGCGCCGGCTCGGTGCGGCACGTCAGCGGCGCGACCGGCTCGAACGGCGCGGCGACCTCGATCCACACCTCGACGTCCACGTCGCTCTCGCGGTGGTCGGGGTCGTGGAACGTGGCGCCGGCCGTCGCGTCGGGCGCCGGGACGGCACCGGCGCGCCCGAGCAGGGGCATGAGCTCCTGCCACAGCAGGCCCTCGTCGGAGTAGCCGGGCAGGACCCGGCGCAGGCCCGCCAGGACGGCGGGCGGGAAGGTGGTGAGCGTGACGTCGTGCATGGTGCGTCCTCCCAGTGCGGTGCTGACACGGTCCAGGGCCGTCAGCTGCGACCGCAGGTCGTCCGCGCGGCGTGCGAGCTCCGCACGCTGCGCGGCGACCGCGGCCTCGACCCCGGCGGGATCACCCGTCGACGCCAGGAGGTCCGCGATGGCCTCGACCCCGAACCCCGCGTCGCGCAGCAGCACCGCCAGGTGGGCGTCGGCGATCTGCTCGGCCCGGTACCAGCGGTGCCCCGTGAACGGGTCCACCGCGGCCGGCTCGAGCACGCCGTGCTCCTGGTAGTACCGCAGCATGCGCACGCTGATCCGGGACAGCGTCGAGAACGCGCCGATCCGCAGCAACCTGCCGTCGTGATCCATGTCGTCACCGCACACCCTCACACCGTGGCAGAGGCAAGCGGCCCCGGGCCGGGACCCGGCGACGCGCGTCCGCGGACGCCCGCCGAGGCGGTCCGCGCGCGTCCCGACCCCGTCCGCCGAAACGATTCGTGGATGGACGTCCTGGGCACCTCCCAGGTCCGTCACGTACCGTGCCTGGGTCGTCGCGCACCTCGCGGCGGCACCCCGCAACCCCCGGAGGACCCCTCGTGCGACGCCCCACCACCGCCCGCACAGCGCTGCGCGCCGCCGCCGCGGTGCTGGCGCTCAGCCTCACCCTCGCCGCGTGCAGCGGTGAGGCGGGCGACGACCCGACGACCCCGGCACCCACCGACGCGGCGGCGACCCCCGCCCCCGACGCGACCGCGACCGCCGAGGACGTCGCCGCGCTCGAGGCCGTGGTCGTCGACGGCGCCGTCGGCGCCGAGCCGACCGTCACGCTGCCCAGCACGCCGTTCACGGTGTCCGCGCCGGTCGCCCGCCTGCTCGACGACGGCACCGGCGAGGAGATCGAGGCGGGCGACATGATCGACCTCGACTCGGTGTGGGTGAAGGGCACCGACGGCACGGTCGACTCCTCGACGTGGAAGAACGGCAAGCCCGAGCAGGTCGTCGTGAGCGACGACGCGCTCGTCGCCGTCATCTCCGACCTGCTGGTCGGCAACAAGGTCGGCACGCGCTTCGCCTTCGCCGTGCCCGCGGGCGACACGACCGCGGTCGCGGTCGGCGAGGTCGTCGGCAAGCGCCCCAGCCGAGCGGTGGGCACGCCCGTCGAGCCGGCCGCGGGCCTGCCCGCCATCACGCTCGACGACACCGGCAAGCCGTCCATCGAGCCCGTCGACGGCGACGCGCCCACCGAGCTCGTGGTGCAGCCCCTCATCGAGGGCGACGGCCCCGCGGTCGAGTCCGGCCAGACCATCACCGTGCAGTACAGCGGCTGGCTGTGGGACGGCTCGCCGTTCGACTCGTCGTGGGACCGCGGCGCGCCCGCGTCGTTCGGGATCGGCGTCCAGCAGGTCATCACCGGCTGGGACGAGGGTCTCGTCGGCCAGAAGGTCGGCAGCCAGGTCCTGCTCGTCGTGCCGCCGGACAAGGCGTACGGCGACGTCGAGCGCGACACGATCCCCGCGGGCTCGACGCTCGTGTTCGTCGTGGACATCCTCGCCGCGGGCTGACCCGCAGCACCCGGCACGGGGCCGGGCCGCCGCTCACCACGAGCGGACGGCCCGGCCCCGTCGTCGTGCACCCCGGTCACCGGGACCCACGTCCTGTCGCCGCACGACGGCCGGTCCTACGCTGACGGGACGACAACCTCCAGCGTGGGAGGGTCCTCATGGACCAGGCAACGACGCCCCGATCCCGCACGGTCGCGCTGCTCGGCGCGTCCGGCTCCGGCAAGACGACGCTCACCGAGGCGCTGCTGCACCGCGCCGGCGCGATCCCCCGCGCGGGCCGCGTCGAGGACGGCAGCACGGTGAGCGACCACGAGCCCGAGGAGATCGCCCGCGGCGTGTCGCTGACGCTCGGCGTGGCGCCCCTGCGCTGGCGCGCCGACGACGGCCACGAGTACGACGTGACGCTGCTCGACACGCCCGGGTCCCTCGACTTCGCGGGCGCCGTCGACGCCGCGCTGTCCGTCGCCGACCTCGCGGTGGTCGTGGTCAGCGCCGTCGACGGCGTGCAGGCGGGCACCCACCTGGCGTGGCGCGCGGCCGGCGAGGCCGGTGTGCCGCGCGTCGTCGTCGTGACCAAGGAGGACAAGGCGCGCGCCGACTTCCACCGCGTGCTGGACGACCTGCGCGCCGCGTTCGGCGACGCGCGGCTCGTGCCGCTCGAGCTGCCGTTCGGCGACGAGGCCGGCTTCACGGGCGTCGCGGACGTGCTGAGCGAGGCCGGCCACGCGTACGACCCGGACGGGCGGCACCACGACGAGGCGCTGCCCGCGGACGTCGCGGACGAGGAGCACCGCCTGCACGAGGAGGTCACCGAGGAGATCGTCGCGCACGACGACGACCAGCTCGAGCGCTACCTCGCGGGCGACGAGCCGACGCCCGCCGAGCTCGGGCGCACGCTCGCGCGCGAGGTCTGCGCGGGGCGGGCCGTGCCCGTGCTGGTCGCGTCGGGCACGACGGGCGTCGGCGTGGACCGCCTCGCCGAGCTGCTGTGCGCGCTGTGCCCCGGCCCCGACGCGCGGACCCGCACGGTCCGCGCCGGCGACACCGAGGTGCCCGTCGCGCCCGACCCCGACGGCCCCGCGCTGCTGCACGCGTTCCGCACCGTCGCCGACCCGTTCGTCGGGCAGGTCACGGTGTTCCGGGTGCTGTCCGGCACGGTGCGACCCGGCGACCGGCTGGTCAACACCACGACGCGCGTCGAGGAGCGCGTGCCGGGACTGTTCCGGCTCCGCGGCAAGGAGCACGAGCCCGTCG
Source organism: Cellulomonas sp. FA1 (assembly GCF_000986825.1). NCBI lineage: Bacteria > Bacillati > Actinomycetota > Actinomycetes > Micrococcales > Cellulomonadaceae > Cellulomonas > Cellulomonas sp. FA1. Next base: position 2,576,856 of record NZ_LBMY01000001.1, read on the forward strand.
ACGTGGCGGTCGCCGGGCAGGTGGCCGCGGTCGCGAAGCTCACGGGCACCCCCGCGGGGTCGCTGCTGGCCGCCAGGGGCACGCCCGGCACATTCGTCACCGCACCGCCGCCGCGCGCCCGGCACGCCGGGTACGCGCTCGCGCTCGACCCGGTCACGCAGTCCGACGACGACCGCCTGTCCGCCGCCCTCGCCCGGCTCGTGGCCGAGGACCCGACGCTCGCGGTCGACCGGGTCGGCGGCCGCACCGTGCTGCGCGGCCTCGGCGACACGCACCTGGGCGTCGCGCTCGAACGGCTCGCGCGCGTCTTCGGCGTGCACGTGCGCACGTCCGACGTGCCGGTCGGCTACCGCGAGACGATCGCGCACGAGGCCGCCGCCGAGGGGCGCGTCAAGAAGCAGTCGGGCGGGCACGGGCAGTTCGCGGTCGTGCAGCTGCGCGTGCAGCCGCTGCCGCGCGGCGAGGGCTTCGCGTTCGTCGACTCGGTGGTGGGCGGGGCGATCCCCCGCTCGTACCTGCCGGCCGTCGAGCGTGGCGTGCGCGACGCGATGGCCGCGGGCGGCCCGCACGGGTACCCCGTGGTGGACGTGCGCGTCGAGGTCGTCGACGGCAGGGCGCACGCGGTCGACTCGTCGGACATGGCGTTCCGCACCGCGGCGGCCGCGGGGCTGCGGGACGCGCTCGCGGCGGCGGGCACGGTCGTGCTGGAGCCCGTGTGCCGCGTGCGCCTCACCGTGCCGTCCGCCGCGCAGGGCGACGTCATGAGCGACCTGTCCGCGCGGCGCGGGCGCATCACCGACACCGCGTCGCGCGACGACGGGGACGTCGTCGTCGAGGCGACCGTGCCGGAGGCCGAGCTGACCCGCTACGTGCTGGACCTGCGCTCGCTCACGGGCGGGCGCGGGGACGTCACGGTCGAGCCCGACCACTACGCGCCCTGCCCGGAGCACCTGACGCCGGCCTGAGACGGCCGGGCGGGCAGCTACCCGGCTGCGCCGGTCCCTTCAGCACTGCCTCCGAGCCCCATGTCGCTGCGGCCTCACCTCCAAGGACGAGGGGTAGTTCGCGCCTCGCGCGCCTGCCGCTTTAGTGACTGTCCGCCTGCGAGGCCGGACGGAAAAGCGCTAGTGTCACCGCATGCGGACATTGATTGCGCCGACGGGCATTACTGCCATCATCCTCCTAGTGGGTGGCTGCGCAGATGCGACTACCGCACCAGCCGTCTCGCCCTCGAGCCCGACACCTACAGCGTCTAGCTACGTGATCCGGGGCATTATCAGGACACCTAACGTGCCGCAGATCCGCGGCGGATCTCAGATATTCACGTCGAACGAGTGCGTCGTCGCCAGTGGGTTCACAGATTTTCACGTCGGCGCACAGGTAGACGTGCTGGGTGCCGACGAAACTGTGGTGGCGAGCGGTTCAATCAAGGCCGTCAGGGAAGAGAAGGACAGTTGCGTGTTCAGCTTCTCGGTGGACGAGGTGCCGCCAGGAGAGGGTTTCTATCTGATCAAGACTGGCAACACCTTCCGTGGAACGTACACAATCCCGGAGGAGAAAGTCGGTACGTATGTGAATCTGAGCGTGGGTTGACCCTTGTGTCAGGCGAGCGTCCTTGCAGCGCTCGCCAACCCTGCCTCGCGCGACCACCCACTTCCCGTATCGCTCCCCACGAACCGGGCAAGCGGTGATGGGCTCGTACCGGACATCGACGACCTGACGGCGGCCGTGCGCGAGTTCTCCCGCGAGCGCGACTGGGAGCAGTTCCACGACCCGAAGTCGCTCGTGCTCGTGCTGGTCGGCGAGGTCGGCGAGCGAGCCGAGCTGTTCCAGTGAGTGCCCGCCGACGAGGCGGTCGAGCGGTTCTCGGCACCCGCCCGGCGGGCGCGTGCCGGCGAGGAGATGGCGGACGTGCTGGTGTACCTGCTGCGGCTCGCCGACGTCCTGGGAGTCGACCTGGGTGCCGTCACCAGAGCAGAACTCGCCGACTCGCACTGCCGGTTCCCGGCGGCCGACGTCCGCTGCGTCACCCCGACAAGCCCTGACGGCGCGCCGCCCCGGACGCCGGGCGGGCCGGGTGCGGTTCCCTCCATCGCACCCGGCCCGCGCCGGCCCCGCCTCGCCCGCGCCCGTCAGTCGGGCGTGGCGATCGCGTCGAGCACGCGCAGCCGCGCCGCGCGCGTCCCGGGCCAGACCGCCGCCAGCACGCCGACCGCGATCGCGATGCCGAGCATCGCGGCCAGGCCGCCCCACGGGACGACGAGCCGGTCGAGCCCCTCCTCGGCGAAGACCCGGGGCAGCACCGAGGCCAGCCCCACGCCCACGCCGAGCCCGACGACCGTGCCGAACACGGCGGTCAGCACCGACTCGACGGTGACGACGCCCGCGAGCTGCAGCCGGCCCAGGCCGACGGCCCGCAGGAGGCCGATCTCCCGCGTCCGCTCGATCACGGACAGCGCGAGCGTGTTGACGATGCCGAGCACCGCGATGAGCAGCGAGAGCCCGAGCAGCGCGTACAGGATGACCAGGAGCTGGTCGACCTGGCTCGCCATCTGGTCGACGAACTGGTCGCGGTCCTGGACCGAGACCACCACGTACGGCGCGACCGCGTCGGTCACGGCCGAGCGCAGCTCCGCGGCGCTCACGCCCGCCGCGGCGTCGATGAACACCGTGTCGGTGAGCTGCGACGTGGCCGGGGCGAGCTCGTCGAGCACGCCCGGCGTGACGAGCACGCCCGTGCCGAGCACGCGGGTGTCGATGACCGCGCCGACCGTGAGCGTCCGCTCGGCCGTGGCGCTGCGGATCGTGACCTCGTCGCCGACCCGCCAGTCCTTGCCGAGGACCCGCTCGTTGACGACCGCGTGGGTCGCGTCGAGCGTGGCGGGGTCGCCGTCGACGACCTCGACCTTCACGGTGCCGTCGATGAGCCCCTCCGGGCTCGCGAGCACCGCGCCGACGTCCTTCGGCCCCGGGTCGACGCCCGGCTCCGGCGAGACGGCGGCCGTCGTGAACGTGACGGCGGCCGCGCGGCCCGCCTCGGACAGTCCCTGCACGTCGGCGACGGCCCCCGCGGGGATCGTGCCCGTCGCGGAGCGGAGCACCAGGTCGGCGGTCGTGCTGCTCTCGACCGTCGACACGAGCGACGCCTGCGTGGTGGCCGCGATGACGGACACGCCGCCGACCAGGGCCATGCCGATGACGAGCGCGCCCGCGGTGCTCGCGGTGCGGCGCGGGTTGCGCACGACGTTGCCCTGCGCGAGACGGCCGACGGGCGGCAGCCCCTTGACGAACGGCACCGCGAGCACGCGCACCACGGCGCGCGACATCGAGGGCGCCGCGACGAGCACGCCGATCAGCACCACGCCGGCACCCGCACCGAGCAGGCCCTCGGCGGCACCCGACTCGGGTCGCAGCGCCGCGAACAGCACCGCGGCGGCGCCGAGGGCGACGACGACGCCGCCGACCAGGCCCCGCACGCGCAGCGAGCGCTCCGGGACGGTGACCTCGCCGCGCATGGCCTCGACGGGGGCGACGAGCGCGGCACGCCGGCCGGGGATCGCCGCGGCGACCGCGGAGACGACCGCGCCGATGCCGAGGCACACGGCGACCGTGGTCGCGTCGAGCGGGATGCTGCCGACCAGGTCCATGCCCATCTGCTCGAACACGAGCCGCAGCAGCGAGACCAGGCCCAGACCGCCGGCCACGCCGACCGCCGCACCCACCAGGCCCACGAGCACGGCCTGGCCGACGACCACCGCGAACACCTGCGCGGGCGACGCGCCGACGGCACGCAGGAGCGCGAACTCCCGGACCCGCTGCCGCACCGACATCGTGAACGTGTTGGAGATGAGGTACCCGCCGACGAACAGCGAGATCACCGCGAAGATCATGAGGAACGACGTGACGAACCCGAGCATCTGGTCGATGTCGCCCCGCAGGTCGGCCCGCAGCGTCTCGCCCGCGACCGCCTCGGCGCCGTCCGCGTCGGCACCGAGCGTGCCGTCCGCGAGCGCCGCGTCGAGCCGCTCGACGAGCTGCTGCTCGCTCACGCCGTCCTGCGCGTACACCGAGATCGTCGGCACGAGGCCCTCGGGCGCGTAGGCGGCCTCGGCGACGGCCGGGTCGAGGAACACCAGCGTCGCGCCGGCCATGGGCCCGCCGCCGGCGATCTCGCCGACGACCTCGACGTCCCGGACCTCGCCGGACACGACGACGCGCGTGCTGTCGCCGATCGCGAGACCCGACGACTCGAGCGTCACCTGCTCGAGCGCGACCTCGCCCGCGCCGACGGGCGCGCGGCCCGCGACGACCTCGAACGTGGGGTCGTCGGGGTTCGCGGCGATGCCGAGCGACGGCGCCTGCGTGGACTGCACGGCCGTGCCGTCGGCCCCGACGAGGACGATCGGCCCGGACACGTCGGCGCCCGCGAGACGCACGCCGGGGACGTCGGCGACCGCGTCGGCCAGCCCGATCGCGACGGGGGTGCGGACCTCGCCGACCCCGACGCCGCCCGGTGCGGCACCGCTGGGCGCCTCCTGCGCACCGCGCAGGTACGCGTCGGCGGGGGCGGTCGCGTCGACGATGCCGTGGAACGTGTCGGACATCATGGTGCGCAGCGCGAACGTGCCGGCGACGAACGAGACGCCGAGCGCGACCGCGAGGATCGAGAGCGCGAAGCGCACGGCGTGCGCACGGACCCCGCGCAGGGTCACCCGCAGCATCAGCCGGCCTTCACGGGCGCGGCGGGCCGGCGGGTCAGCGCGCCGAGGCGCTCGAGGACCGTGTCGGGCGTGGGCTCGGTGAGCTCGTCGACGATCCGGCCGTCGGCGAGGAACAGCACGCGGTCGGCGTAGGACGCGGCGGTCGCGTCGTGCGTGACCATGACGATGGACTGGCCGAGCTCGTCGACCGAACGGCGCAGGAACGACAGCACCTCGTGCGCGGACGTCGAGTCGAGGTTGCCCGTGGGCTCGTCGGCGAACACGACGGCCGGGCGCGTGACGAGCGCACGTGCGCACGCGACGCGCTGCTGCTGCCCGCCGGACAGCTCGCCCGGCTTGTGGTGCAGGCGGTCCGCGAGGCCGACGGCCTGCACCACCGCGTCGAGGTGCTCGCGGTCGACGGGGCGGCGCGCGATGTCGAGCGGCAGCGTGATGTTCTCGAGCGCCGTGAGCGTCGGCACGAGGTTGAACGCCTGGAAGACGAAGCCGATGCGGTCGCGGCGCAGGCGCGTGAGGTGCCGCTCGGACATCGCCGACACCTCCTCGCCGTCGACGACGACCGAGCCCGCAGTGGGGCGGTCGAGGCCGGCGAGGCAGTGCATGAGCGTGGACTTGCCCGAGCCGGAGGGGCCCATGGTCGCGGTGAGCTTGCCGCGCTCGACGTCGAGGTCGACGCCCGCGAGGGCGTGCACGGCCGTGGGGCCGGAGCCGTAGGTGCGCACGAGACCGCGGGCGGTGGCGATGGGCGCGCTGCTGCGCGCCGAGGTGTCGGTGAGGGTCACACGAGAATCGTCCCGCCGCGGGACCCCCGCGCGACACCGGGTAAACCCCCGGGCCTGACCCTGAACGCCCCCTGGACGCCCTCAGGGTCACCCCCGGGGACGTATGTCCTGGTCAGCGCGTCGCTATGCCGTATTCGTCGGATGACCTCGCGGGTGCGACGGGGACACCCCCCGCACCGGGGTGGGGTGAGCCAGGGGGTCGGTTCCGGGGGTGCACCGGATGTCCCGACGGCGCCCGCGACGGAAGGCTGGAGGCACGGCGCCGCCGCACGGGCGGACCGCAGAGACGGAGGTCCCGGTGTTCGCGCTGCTACGACGTGTGTGCTCGGTCGCGGGGGCGGTCGCCCTGGGGAGCGTCCTCGGCGTCGTGGCGAACCCGGCGCTCGCGTCGCACCTGGGGCTGCCCGTCGTGGAGACGCTGGTCGGCCGGGGCTGACCCCGGCCGGGCGCGCGCACCGCGGCCGGGGCGGCGGGCGCACGCGCGGCGTCACCGCCCGGCTCCTACGCTGGACGCCATGGCCCGCTACCTCGACGTGCACCCGACCGACCCGCAGCCGCGCTCGATCGCGCAGGTCGTCGCGATGCTGCGCGACGACGCGGTGATCGCCTACCCGACCGACTCGATGTACGCGCTCGGCACGCGCATGGACAACCACGACGGCGCCGAGCGCATCCGCCGCATCCGGCACCTCGACGACCGGCACCACTTCACGCTCGTGTGCTCCGACTTCGCGCAGCTCGGGCAGCTCGTGCACCTCGACAACAGCGCGTTCCGCGCCATCAAGGCCGCGACGCCGGGGCCCTACACGTTCATCCTCCTCGCGACGCCCGAGGTGCCGCGCCGGCTCGCGCACCCCAAGAAGCGCTCGGTGGGCGTGCGCATCCCCGACGACCCGGTCGCGTGCGCGATCCTGCGCGAGCTCGGCGAGCCCCTGCTGTCGTCCTCGCTGCTCATGCCCGGCCACGACTGGCCCATGACCGAGGGCTGGCAGATCAAGGAGGAGCTCGACGACCAGCTCGACGCGGTCGTCGACGGCGGCGAGCGCGCCACCGGCCCCACCACGGTCGTCGACTGGACGTCGGGCGCGCCCGAGGTCGTGCGCGAGGGCGCGGGCGACCCGACGCGTTTCTGACGTGGCCGCCCCCGGCACGGGCTCCCCGGTCCCGACCACGCCCGACGACGTCGTGCGGGCCGCCGCCGCCGCGCCCGACCTCGAGACGCTCGCGGCCGTGTCCACGACCTGCCGCGCGTGCCCGCGGCTCGTCGCGTGGCGCGAGGACCAGGCCGCGCACCCGCCCGCGCGCTACCGCGGCCAGACGTACTGGGCGCGGCCCGCGCCCGGGTTCGGCGACCCGGTGGCGCGCGTCGTCGTGGTGGGCCTGGCCCCCGCCGCGCACGGCGCCAACCGCACCGGCCGCATGTTCACCGGCGACCGCTCCGGGGACTTCCTGTTCGCGGCGATGCACCGCGTCGGCATGGCGTCGCAGCCCACGTCCGTCGCCGTCGACGACGGCCTCACGCTCCACGACGTGCGCGTGACGGCCCCGGTGCGCTGCGCACCGCCCGCCAACGCGCCGACGCCCGCCGAGCGCCGCACCTGCGGCCCCTGGCTCGCGCGCGAGCTCGAGCTCGTCGCGCCGCGCGTCGCGGTCGTCCTCGGCGGGTTCGGGTGGCAGGCGCTCCTCACGACCCTCGCCGAGCAGGGCTGGGCGGTCCCGCGGCCGCGCCCCGTGTTCGGGCACGGCGTCGAGGTCACGCTGCACCACGGCACGCAGGACCGCACGCTCACGCTGCTCGGGTGCTACCACGTCAGCCAGCAGAACACCTTCACCGGGCGTCTGACGCCCGCGATGCTCGACGCCGTGCTCGCCCGAGCCCGTGACCTCGCGGCCGCTCAGCCCAGCAGCACGACCAGCACGCCGTAGCCGTTCGCGAGGACGTGCAGCGCGACCAGCAGCCACGGGTTGCGGTACCGGGACCACAGGTAGCCGGCGACGAGCCCGAACCCGAGCCCTTGCACGACGAGCGCGGCGCCGACCTCGACGACCGGCCCCTGGCCCTGGCGCGTGCCCACGTGGAGCAGCGCGAACGCGAGCGTCGCGACCGCGATGCCGCCCCACCGGCCCAGCAGCGCCTCGAGCCGCGTCTGCAGCCACACGCGGTACAGCAGCTCCTCGCCGACGCCCGCCGTGACGGCGGTCGCGACGGCTGCCGTCACGAGCAGGTCGACCGGCACGTCGTCGTAGCGCGGGTGCGCGACCCACGGCGCGGCCTGCGCGAGCGCCGTCCACCCCAGCACGACGACGGCCGGCGCCCACCACCGCCACGCGCCGCGCGGCCACGCGCGCTCGAGGCCGCCGCGGGTGACCGCCACCACGAGCGCGGGCACCGCGACGACCAGCGCGAGCTTGACCAGGTGGTACTCGGGCCGGTCCCCCACCCCGGCGAGCGCGACCGCCACCGGGAACGCAACCGTGCACGCGAGCAGGCCCGCCGTCCCGAGCAGCACGCGCCGCGCGTCGCGCACGACGGGCGAGAGCACGGGGGCGCGGGGCGGCAGCAGACGCACGAGCGCGACCGCGACGAGCGCGGGCAGCAGCACGTGCGCGTACGGGACCGTCGGGGCACCGGCGTCGGCCGACGCCCGCAGCCCCTGCGGCGCGAGCACGAGCAGCGCACCGAGCGCACCGACCGCGAGCGCGGCCACCGCCGCGGCGAGGGCCGCACCGGTGCGCGGGAGCAGGGGCCGCCCGGCCGTGGGCCGGAGGCCGGCGGGGCCGGGGTGGCCGCCGGGGCCGGAACGGCCGGCGGGGACGGGGAGGTCGGCGGGGGTCGCTCGTGTGTCGCGCACGCCGCGACCGTACGGACGTCCGGTCGCGCACCGCCTCGTGCGAACCGACGGTCCTCGCGCACGCGTCTCCTCCGGACGGACGAGCCGCGCACCGGCACCTCCCCCGGCCCCACCGCGCGGGCGGGTCAGGCGGTGGCGCGCGCGAGGGCGTCGGCGACGGGGGTGTCGCCGCCGACGAGCTCCCACTGGTGGCCGGTCGTCGCGTCGTCGACCAGCACGGCCGCGACCACCGCCGCGACGTCGGCGCGCGGCACCTCGCCGCGCGCGGTGCGGTCCGCGATCGTCACGCGCCCGGTGCCCGGGTCGTCGGTCAGCGCACCGGGCCGCAGGATCGTCCACGCGAGGTCCGTGCCACGCAGCGCCGCGTCGGCGTCGCGCTTGGCGGCCACGTACGCGGCCCACACCTCGCCCGCGTCGTCGCCCACGGGCTCGTCGACGCCCATCGCGGACACCTGCACGAAGCGCCGCACGCCCGCGCGGCGCGCGCCCTCCTGGGACTTCAGCGAGCCCTCCAGGTCGACCGTGCGCTTGCGCTCGACCTGCCCGTCGGCACCCGCACCGGCCGCGAACACCACCGCGTCGGCACCGGCCATGACCTGCGCGAACGCGTCGACGTCGGACGCCTCGAGGTCGAGCAGCGCGGGCTGCGTGCCCAGCGCCGCGAGCTCGTCGGCGTGCTCCTGCCGGCGCACGAGCGGCACGACGACGTCGCCGCGCTCGACCAGCAGCGGCGCCAGCAGGCGCGCGATCTTGCCGTGCCCGCCCACCACGACGACGCGCATCAGGACCGCCCGCCGGTCACGAGGATCCGGTCGCCGGTGACGTAGCTGGACTCCTGCGACGCGAGGAAGACGTACGCGGGCGCGAGCTCGGCGGGCTGGCCCGCTCGGCCCAGCGGCGTGTCGGCGCCGAAGTCCTCGACCTTGTCGGCGTTCATCGTCGCGGGGATGAGCGGCGTCCAGATCGGCCCCGGGCACACGGCGTTGACGCGGATCCCGTCCTCGGCGAGCTGCGCCGCGAGGCCTTTCGTGAAGTTGACGATCGCGGCCTTGGTCGACGCGTAGTCGAGCAGGCCCGGGCTCGGGTCGAACGCCTGGATCGAGGACGTGTTGACGATCGTCGCGCCCGCCGACAGGTGCGGCAGCGCGGCCTGCGTGATCCAAAACATCGCGTACACGTTGGTCTTGAGGACGCGGTCGAGCTGCTCCGTCGTGATGTCTGCGAGACCGCCCGTCTGGGCCATCTGGTAGGCCGCGTTGTTCACGAGCACGTCGAGCCCGCCGAGCTCGTCGACGACCCGCCCGGGCAGCGAGCGCGCGAGCTCCTCGTCACGGATGTCGCCGGGCAGCAGCAGCCCGCGGCGGCCCGCCTGCTCGATCCAGCGCAACGTCTCGCGCGCGTCGTCCTCCTCCTCCGGGAGGTAGGAGATCGCGACGTCGGCGCCCTCGCGCGCGAACGCGATCGCGACCGCGCGGCCGATGCCGGAGTCGCCGCCCGTGATCAGCGCGCGCCGGCCCTCGAGGCGCCCGGAGCCGACGTACGACTCCTCGCCGTGGTCGGGCTCCTTCCGCATGTCGTCGGTGTGCCCGGGGTGCGGGATCTGCTCGGCGGTCTGCGTGTCGGGGTCGGGGTGCTGGGTGGTCGGGTCCTGGGGTGTCGTCTGGTCGGCCATGCTCCATCGTCGGCCGGGCGCCGCGACGAGGCATCTCGGGACCGGGATCCGCCGTCCGCGCCGTCGGTCGCGGACCGCGTGGGTGGTGGCCCGTAGCCTGCCGGTGTGATCCTGCTCGACGACGGCACCCTGGCGTACTCGGCGAGCGACCTGACGGCCGCCGCGGCCTGCGAGCACGCGGTCCTGCGCGGGCTCGACGCGCGGCTCGGCCGCGGTCCGGCCGCCGAGCCCGACGCGGACGCGATGCTCGCGCGCGTGTCCCACCTGGGCGACGAGCACGAGCAGCGTGTGCTGCGCGGCCTGCTCGCCCGGTACGGCCGGTGGGAGCCGGGACGCACCGGCGGTCTGGCACAGGTCCCCGCGACGCGCGACCCGGGGTCCCGCGCGCACCTCGCGGCGGCGCACGCCACGACGCTCGACCGGCTCACGACCGCGGACGTCGTGCACCAGGCGGCGTTCTTCGACGGCAGGTTCGTCGGACGTGCCGACTTCGTGGTCCGGCAGGACGACGGCGCGTGGTCGGTGCGCGACGCCAAGCTCGCGCGCAACGCGCAGCCGACCGCGCTGCTGCAGGTGGCCGCGTACGCGGACCAGCTCGCGGCCGCGGGCCTGCCGGTCGCGCGCGACGTCGAGCTCGTGCTGGGCGACGGCGCCGTCACGCGGCACGCGGTCGCGGACCTCGTGCCCGTGTACCGCGAGCGCCGCGCGCGGCTGCAGCACGTGCTCGACGAGCACCTCGCCGAGGGCGGGCCGGCGGCGTGGGGCGACCCGCGGTACGTCGCGTGCGGGCGCTGCTCGCTGTGCGTCGCGGCGCTCGAGGCGCGGCGCGACGTCATGCTCGTGCACGGCGTGTACGAGCGGCAGTCCGCGGCGCTGCGCGCCGCGGGCGTCGACACGGTCGACGCGCTGGCCGCGACGCCCGACGACCTCGACGTCGACGGCCTGCACCCGGACGTGCTCGCGCGCGTGCGGCTGCAGGCGCGGCTGCAGCTCGAGCAGGAGCGGACCAACCCCGACCCGGCGCACCCGACGACCGTGCCGGCCGTGCTCGACCGGCCCGAGAAGGTCGCCGCGCTGCTGCCGCCCGCCGACCCGGGCGACGTGTTCTTCGACTTCGAGGGCGACCCGCTCTGGTACGACCCGGCGCTCGCGGGCGACCCCGACGCGTGGGGCCTGGAGTACCTGTTCGGCCTCGTCGAGGCGCCGCCCGCGCCCGGGGCCGACGCGCCGTTCGTCGCGTTCTGGGCGCACGACCGCGCGGCCGAGCGGGTCGCGCTGCGGGCGTTCCTCGACTACCTGGCCGAGCGCCGCGCGCGGCACCCCGGCCTGCACGTCTACCACTACGCGCCGTACGAGAAGACCGCGCTGCGGCGGCTCGCGGCCCGGCACGGCGAGGGCGAGGCGGAGGTCGACGCGCTGCTGCGCGAGGGCGTGCTCGTCGACCTGTACGCGGCGGTGAAGGCGGGGGTGCGCACGGGTCAACGGTCGTACTCGTTGAAGAAGCTCGAGCCGCTGTACATGGCCACGGGCCGCGGCGACGGCGTGACGACGGCCGCCGACTCGATCGTCGAGTACGCCGAGGCCGTCGCGGCGCGCGACGCGGGCCGCCTCGACGAGTGGTCCGAGCGTGTGCGGGCCATCGAGGTCTACAACCACTACGACTGCGACTCGACGCTCGGCCTGCGCGACTGGCTGCTCGCGCGCCTGGCCGAGGCGGGCGTCGCGCCGTCGCGTGCGGTCGTGCTCGACGAGCAGGCGGCCGCGCGTGCCGCCGAGCTCGCCGCGCCCGACCCGCTCGAGGACGCGCTGCTCGCCGTCGCGGGGCCCGGCCCGGGCGAGGGCGTGGTGCGCACGCCCGCACGGCAGGCCGTCGCGCTCGTCGGCGCCGCGCTGCGCTACCACCAGCGCGAGGACAAGCCGTACTGGTGGGGCCACTTCGACCGGCTGGGCGCGCACCCGAGCGACTGGACCGAGCGGCGCAACGTGCTGCTCGTGGACCGCCCGGGCGCGGTCGAGGTCGTGCAGGACTGGCACCTGCCCGCGGGCAAGAAGGTCGAGCGGCGCGTGCTGCGGATGGTCGGGCGGCTCGAGCCGGGCAGCGACCTGCGGGCCGGCGCGTCGGCCGTCGGGCTGTACGACCCGCCGTTGCCCGACGGGCTCAAGACGACGGTCGACGGGCCGCGCGGCTGGTGCGACCGCATGACCGTGCTCGACGTCGCCGCCGAGGGCGCGGGCGGCCGCGTGAAGGACGTGCTGCTGGTCGAGGAGACGCGCGCCCGCGGGACCGCGCCGTTCACCGAGGTGCCGATGGCGCTCGCGCCGTCCGGGCCGATCGGGACGGCGCCGCTGCGCGAAGCGATCCGCACGCTGGCCGGGCGCGTGGTCGCGACCGCCGGCGCCGGGCCGGCGACGAGCCCGGTCACGGACCGTGCGACGACGACCGACGGGGACCCGCACGACCCCGTGCTCCCCCAGGGCGCCGTCCTCGACCTCGCCGCCCGGCGCCCGCCGCGCACGCGCTCGGGCGCACCGCTGCCAGTCGCGGCCGACGGCGACCTGGTCGCGACCCTGACGCGCGCGGTGCTCGACCTCGACGACTCGTACCTCGCGGTGCAGGGCCCGCCCGGGACGGGCAAGACGTACACGGGTGCGCGCGTGATCGCCGCGCTCGTCGCGCAGGGGTGGCGCGTGGGCGTCGTCGCGCAGTCGCACGCCGTGGTCGAGAACCTGCTGCGCGGCGTCGCCGGTGCGGGTGTGCCGCGCGACGCGATCGCGAAGAAGGCGCCGGGTGCCTCGGACGCGCGCACGGCCGACCCGGACGCGCCGTGGACGTGGGTGCCCGACGCGGGGTTCGGCACGTTCTGGACTGCGCACCCCGGCGGGGCTGCGGGTGCGGGCGCGGTGCTCGGTGGCACGGCGTGGGACCTCGTCAACGCGACGCGGCTGCCGGACGCGCCGCTCGACCTGCTGGTGGTCGACGAGGCCGGGCAGTTCTCGCTCGCGCACACGTTCGCGGTCGCGGGCGCCGCGCGGAACCTGCTGCTGCTGGGCGACCCGCAGCAGCTCCCGCAGGTCAGCCAGGGCACGCACCCCGAACCCGTGGACCGCAGCGCGCTGGGCTGGCTGACCGACGGGCACGACACGCTGCCCGCGTCGCTCGGCTACTTCCTGCCCGTGACGTACCGCCTGCACCCGGCGCTGTGCGAGGCCGTGTCGACGCTGTCCTACGAGGGCCGCCTGCACGCCGCCCCCGCCGCGGCCGAGCGCTCGCTCGACGGCGTCGCGCCCGGCGTGCACGGCGTGCTGGTCGACCACACCGGCAACGCGGTCGCGTCCCCGGAGGAGGCCGACGCCGTGGTCCGGCTGGTCGCCGACCTCGTCGGGCGCACCTGGCGCGACCCGCGCGCCGCGACCCCCGAGCGCCCGCTCGCGCCGGAGGACGTGCTGGTCGTCGCGGCGTACAACGCGCAGGTATGGACGGTGCGGCGTGCGCTCGACGAGGCCGGGTTCACCGGCACGCGCGTCGGCACGGTCGACCGGTTCCAGGGCCAGGAGGCACCCGTCGCGGTCGTGACGACCGCCGCGTCGTCGCCCGCGCAGGTGCCGCGCGGACTCGACTTCCTGCTCGACCGCAACCGGCTCAACGTCGCCGTGTCCCGCGGGCAGTGGGCCGCGTTCGTGGTGCGGTCCACGCACCTCACCGAGACGCTGCCGCGGCGCCCCGAGTCGCTCGAGCGGCTGGGCGCGTTCGTCGGGCTGACGACACGGTCGGTGGTGGCGCTGCCGGAGAGTGCCGCCGTGCCGCTTTGACGTACGAGACGGCCGCACCCGCGGGACGTTCACGTGCAGCCCGACACGTACGCACGAGAGGCCGTTCGAGCAAGCACGAGGCCGGGGCCTCTAGACAGATTCTCCTTGAGCCAACCGGCGCATCTTCGCGCGAGCACGCGTCAGGCGCGTACCGACCGCGGTCGTCGAGCACCCCAGCCGGCTCGCGGTCTCTGCCGCGGTGAGATCCCTCAGAACCGCGAGCTCGACCACGGCCCTCTCCTTGGCCGTCAGCGGCTTCATCCACCGTTCGAGGGACTCCCGGACTCGCACACCGTCTGCAGGGTCGGGAGCCAGACGCGGAGGCTCACGACTGATCGCTCGGAGCCTCGCCCTCAGTCGCTGATCACGCATCACGGCCTCTCGATGGTGCTGCAGCACGCGCTTGGCGATCCCGTAGACCCAGCCTCGTCGTTCGCCCGCGCCAGATGGAGCGACGTCGCGACGTCTCCATACCACGAGGAAGGTCTCGCTCAGCACGTCTGCCACGAACGAGGCACCACCATGCCGCGCGACGTAGTGCGTGAGCTCGGGGTACATCGACCGGAAGAGCGGGGAGATCCAGTCCTCGGAGGCGCGGTCACCTGGCAGCTCCTCGCTGCCAGCCCGCTGCCTGCAAGGAGCCGACTCCTCGCTCGGCGCCGGACGATCGCCGCCGTCGTGCTCCTCCGAGGGACCGAGAACAGCCGACGACAGCGTCATACCCCGATCTCCCCGACGGGAGCCGACGATCACCGTGGCATCGCGTGACGCACGTCACATGATCCTGTGATGCTGTTGTGCGGGGCCTGAGAGATGTCGGGGGCGACGGGCCACGCAAGCCCCGTCGCCGCCCAACCAGAGGAGCATCATGAGCACGACCCCCCGCACGTACCGCCGGCGCCTCAGCAGCGCCGCCATCAGCACCCTGACGCTCGGGGCGATCGCGTTCGGCGGGCTGGCCGCGGCGACGCCCGCGTCAGCAGCGCCGACCTGCAGCGCCGGCTACGTGTGCTTCTGGACGAAGTCGGACGGGGGCGGCGAGAAGAAGTCGTACTCCTCGGCCGCCAACCACAGCCACAAGACCGCTTCCGTCTACTACAACTACAACTACGACGACATCTCGTTCTGGACGGGGCCGAGCGGGACGGGCGACATCATCACGCACTACAAGCTGTCCGAGCGCGGCTTCCGGAACTGGAGCTCGAGCAACTGGGACCGCTGCCGCTCGCACCGCAACTACTACTGACCGACCGCGACGACGCCCACGGCTCGCCGAGTCGTGGGCGTCGTGTCGCAGATCACGTGGATGCCGGTGATCCTTCCGCCGCGAGCGGGAAGGATGGGCGTGAGCAACAGGTCATGGACGACGGGGGCGGGAAGATCGAGCAAGACGAACGTTTCCGGGCGTTCTTCCGGGCACTCGCTCCCGAAGTCCGGCGGTGGGCGGTGCACGCGGTCGGCCCGCACGTCGCGGACGACGTGGTCACCGAGACGTTCCTCGTCGCCTGGCGACGCTGGGACGACCTGCCGGACGACGCCGACCATCGCCGCGCCTGGGTCTTCGTCGTCGCACGTCACAAGGCGGCGCACCTGCGCGACCGCGGCACGCGGGACTCCGCGCTGCGGACACGACTGGCAGCAGCCCCCCAGGACGACACGGGCGACGTGGCCGACGCCGTCACCACCTCGACCCACGCCCGCGACGTCCTGTCCCGGCTCAGACCAGAGGACCGCGAGGTGCTCCTGCTCGTGGGCGTCGACGGGCTCGGCCCCGCCGACGCCGCGGCGGTCCTCGGGTGCAGCGTGACCGCCATGACCACGCGCCTGTCGCGCGCGCGACGCCGGCTGGAGGACCTCATGTCCCGCACGGAGACGACCGACGACGTCCGGAGCACCCCATGACCGACGACGACACCCGCGCGCTGCGCGACCTCGCCGAGCAGCTGGGCCTGCGGCCCACGCCGCCGCCGGCGCGCGACGAGACCCCCGACCCCGACCCCGCGTGGACCGAACGGATGCTCGCGCGGGTCGAGGGCGCCCGCGCGGCGCCCACCCTGCTCACGAGCCGACGGCGACGGCCGCCGGTCCGCGCGTGGGCAGCCGCCGCGTGCGCCGTCCTGGTGCTGGTGGTCGCCGGCGTCGTCGTCGGGCAGCCGTCGGGTGCTGTCGCCGCACCCCCCGTGCTGACGTTCACGGACGTCCCGCCCGACGGGCTCGGGCCGGAGTCCGGCACCCCCGCCCGAGACGCGCTCCTCGCCATCGCCGCGTCCGCACGCCAGCAGGCTCCCGCCGAGCGACCCGCAGGCGCCACGACCCAGCACGTCCGCACCGAGCAGTGGCGCCTCGAGCTGACCGTCGACACCGAGACGACGCGCAGGACCACTCGCCCCACGTCGAACGACGCCTGGCTGCTGCCCGACGGCCGCACGCGCTACCGCGAGGTCGCGACGGCCCCCGCCTTCTCGCCCGCCGGGCAGATCGTCGGCTCCGACCAGAGCGCCGGCGACCTCCTGCGTGACGAGCTCGGGACGTTCGTCGAGGACCCGCTGGGCGCGCAGCACCTGCCCCGCGACCCGCAGCGGCTGGTCGACCTCTGGCTGGCCGACGACCGCTTCCCGTCCGACCCGCTGCCCACCACCGGGACGACGATCATGGTGCACGACATCGAGCACCTCTTCGACACGTGGGTCGTCGACCCGGACGTCGCGGCGACCGTGTGGGAGGCGCTCGCCGGGCTCCCCGGCGTGCGCGACCTCGGTGAGACGAGCGACCGACTGGGTCGAGGCGGGCACGGCTTCGCCGTCTGGGACGAGCACAGCGGCGAGCTCACCGTCCTCGTGGTCGACCCCGTCGACGGCGCGTTGCTCGGCGTCGAGACGGTGCTGTTCGCGTACCCCGGTCTCGACGAGCCACGACCTCTGGACGAGGCAGAGGTCGGGAGCTTCACGGCCTACGTCTCGGCGGAATGGGTCACCGCCCCATGATGTGACCCACGCCACATCGTCGGGCGGTGATGCCGACCGACGGTCCGGGAGGACGGGGTGACGAGGCGCCTCCCGCGCCCCCGGACCCGAGGCGGCGCCCGATGACCCACCACCCCGCACGCACCCGACGACTCGCCCTGGGTGCGACCGCCGCGGTCGCGCTCGTCACGGGCTGCAGCGGCGGCGGCGACCCCGCGCCGACCCCGACGCTCGACCTCACCGACTCCGCGCTCGTCGCGGGCGCGTACGCCAACCCGCTCGACCCGGTGATGTTCCCCGACCCCACCGAGCTCGCCACCATCACCTCCGCCGCCGAGGCCCTGATCACGACCTGCATGGCGGAGCACGGGTTCACCTACCTGCCCGGCGACGCGTTCCCTCGTCGACGCACCGCGGCGGACGCCCAGTACACCTACTCGGTGACCGACCCCGCGGTGGCCGCGGAGTTCGGGTTCCACCCTGCGAGCTGGGTGGAAGAGGTGCGCTCCGCCTCCGGGTCGCGTCCGTCGCCGGTTCCCGGGTACGACGAGGCGCTGTTCGGCCAGAAGGACAAGACAGAGGTCACCGACGACCAGGGCACCGTCATCGCGACGTACGACCCCGACTCCTGCGTCGGCCGCGCGAAGGACTCCGTGACCCCCGACTGGGCGGCCCAGGAACGGACCTTCACCATCGCCGCCGACATCCTCCTCGACGTCGCGGACCGTGTGCAGCAGGACGACGAGGTCACCGCGGCGATGAAGGACTGGAGCACGTGCATGCGGGACCGCGGCTTCACGTACTCGAGCCCCATGGAGGCCAACGGCGACGAGAGGTTCGGCACCGACCTGCCCACCGCGGAGGAGATCCCGGTCGCCGTGGCGTCGGCGCAGTGCCAGCACGACTCCGGGCTCCTGCGGACCTGGTCGCGCGTCCGCGCCACTCTCACGCAGGCCGCGCTCGACGCGCACCCCGGGATCGTGTCCGAATGGCTCAGCATGCAGCGGTCCGCCGTCGACCGCGCCGGCGAGCGGTGACCGTGTCCGCGCGTCGCGCCGTGGCCACGGGCGCCGCGGTCCTGGGCCTCGTCGCGGCGGGCGTCACGGGCGGCTGGCTCCTGCACTCGCCCGACGAGAGGATCGCCGTGACGGTCCCGCCCACCGTCGTGACGGCGGACGTGCGCTCGGCCACCCTGACGACAAGGTACGACGGGGACGGCACCTTCAGCGCCGGTGGCGTGCTCGCGGTGCACGTGGCACCTCCCTCCGGCATGACGGCCGTCGTGACGGCTTCGCCCCGATCGGCCGGGGACGTCGCCGAGTGGTGCTCCCCGGTGGTCGAGGTCAGCGGGCGCCCCGTGCTGGTGCTGCACGGTGAGATCCCGCTCCACCGCGACCTCACGGTCGGCGACGAAGGCGCAGACGTGCGCCGGTTGCAGAGCGCTCTCCGGGACTGCGGGAAGCGGGTCGCCGTCGACGGGGTCTTCGGGCAAGCGACAGCGGCCGCGCTCACGCAGGTGTACCGACGGGCCGGGTACGCGCCCGTGACGGCGGCCTCGAGCGCCCTTCAGCCCACGGACGCCACCGCCGCAGAACCCACCGCTCCCGACGCCGGCGGTGCCGTGTCGACGGTCGATCACGTGCTGCGCGCGAGCGAGGAGGCCGACCCCGACGGCACGGACGCCGCCGAGCCCGGCGCGGTCGACGACCGACCGCAGCCGCTCACCCCGCCGGCACCGGCAGCCGGACCGACGCCCGCGCCGTCGCCCTCACCGTCGCCCGCGCCCGCGCCCGCGCCGACGGTCGTCGCACCGCGCGGCGAGCTGCTCTTCGTGCCGTCCGCGCCACGCCTCGGGTCGGTCGCCGCGCCCGGGCTCCCACCCGCCGACGTCCCCGTCGCGACCCTGACCCTCGCGGGAGACCGCTTCCGCTTCGTCCTGTCCGCGGCGCAACGAGCCGCCGTGTCCGAGGGCACCCCCGTCGTCGTGAGCCGTGACGGCTGGAGCGAGACCACCACGCTCCCGAGCCTGCCGGACCTCCCCACCGTCGACGAGACGGGGGCGCCGACCTACCCGGTGGAGCTGGTCCTCACCACCGAGGTGCCGTCGGCCTCCTACGGGCAGGCAGGGCGCTTCGACATCACCGTCGGCTCCCCCGACCCGTACGAGCTCGTGGTGCCGGTCTCGGCGGTCTACGACACCCCCGACGGGACCGTCGTGCTGCGCGCGAGCGGCGCGGAAGGCGGCACTCCGCCAGCCCCGGAGAGGGTCGAGGTGCGTGTCGTCGCGTCCGCCGAGGGACACGTGGCCCTCGAGGTCGTCTCGGGTTCGCTGCGCGCCGGGGACCAGGTGGTCGTCGGTGAGCGTTGACACGACGACGCCGGTGCTCGAGCTCCGCGACGCGAGACGCACCTTCGGGTCGGGCCCCGCGGCGGTGCACGCCCTGGGCGGCGTCAGCCTCACCCTGCACGCGGGCCGCTCGCTCGCGGTGACCGGGCGGTCCGGCTCGGGCAAGTCGACGCTGCTCAACGTGCTCGGCCTGCTGGAGACGCTGACGGACGGCCAGTACCTCGTGGCGGGCCAGGACGTCCGGACGCTGGGGACCGCGGCCGTGGACGCGCTCCGCGCCCACACGTTCGGCTTCGTCTTCCAGTCCTTCCACCTCGTGCCCTACCTGACGGTCGCCGAGAACGTCGAGCTGGGGCTCACGTACCAGCGGCACGGCGGTCGGGCACGCCGCGCACACATCGCCGAGCTCCTCGAACGCGTCGGGCTGACGCACCGCCGGAGCTCGACGGTCGCGACGCTCTCGGGCGGCGAGAAGCAGCGCGCAGCCGTCGCGCGTGCGCTGGTCCGCCGGCCCGCGGTCCTGCTGGCGGACGAACCGACCGGCAACCTCGACGACGCGTCCGCGGCCGCGGTCCTCGACCTCTTCGACGGCGTCACGGCCGACGGGGTCGCGCTCGTCATGGTCACCCACGACCTGCAGACGGCCGCCCGGGCGGACGAGCGTCTGACGATGCGCGACGGGAGGGCCCTCGCGTGAGACGGGTCGCGACGCGGGCGGACTGGCGGCTCATCGCGGCCCACGCGGTCGCGGCGACGGCCCGCCGCCCGGGCAAGTCCTTGCTGACCGCGGTGGGGGTCGCCCTCGGGATCGCCGTGTTCCTCGTCACGGTCGGCTGGTCCCAGACGGTCGGCTCGCAGATCAACCAGACGTTCGACGCGCTCGCCGCGACCGAGCTGCGCGTCCGGGACACGCAGGCCGACGTGGCCGTCGACGCCGCGATGCCGGCGGACTTCGAGGAGCGCGTCCGACGGATCCACGGCGTGGTGGCTGCAGGACGTCTGTGGGAGGGCGGCACGCTTCCCGTGCGCGCGTCGGAACCGGCGGCACCCGTCTCCCTCCCCGTGCTGGCGGTCGACCCGGGGGTGTTCACGGCTGCCGGGGTCTCGGTGCGCGCCGGGCGCCTCCCGGACGCGGCGACGGTCTCGACCGGCGAGCCCGTGGTCGTGCTCGGGCCGGGTGCTGCGGCCGCGCTGGGCGTCACGGCCGTCCCGCCGGACGTGTCGATCCGCGTCGGCGACACGGACGCGCTGCTCCTCGGCGTCCTCGGCACGCCGGGGACGGCACAGGAGCTCGACCGCGCCGTGCTGGTGACGACGACGTCGCCCGTCGGACCAGGACGGACCGCACTCCCGCCCCGGCAGATGACGGCGCTCGTCCGGACGGAGCTCGGCGCGGCGGGCGTCGTGGCCCGGGCGCTGCCGGTGGCGGTACGACCCGACGCCCCCGGCAGGATCGGCGTCCTCGTGCCGCCCGAGCCGACGTCGCTGCGGTCGGACGTCCAGTCGTCGCTGAACACCCTCGCGCTCGGGGCCGCCGGTCTCTCGCTGCTCATCGGGGCCGTCGGGATCATGAACGCCATGCTGATGTCCGTGGGACAGCGGTCCGGGGAGATCGGGCTGCGGCGGTCGCTGGGCGCGGCCCGCCGGCACGTGGTCGCGCAGTTCCTGCTGGAGGGTGCGTTGCTCGGCGCGGTGGGGGCGCTGGTCGGCACCGTGGCCGGCGAGGCCGCTCTCGTCGGAGTGGCCGTCGCGCACGGCTGGTCACCCGTGCTCGACCGCGCCCTCGTGGTGGTGGCGCCGTGCGCCGGGGTGCTCATCGGCACGCTCGCGTCGGTCCACCCGGCGTTGCGGGCGGCGGCGATCCATCCGGCCGCGGCGCTCCGCACCTGAGCCCTCGGGCGCGCCCGGCGCGTCGCTCCCCGCGCGGGTCGCGCTCCGGCCACGTAGCGTCGAGACGGCCCGCACCCCGCACCCGGAGGTCGCCCGTGCCCGACCGTCAGCCCGACCGCTCGCCCCGCACCGAGACCGCCCCCGAGCCCGCGCCCGCACCCGATCGCGACTCCGACGACGCCGCCGACCAGCCGCTGGTCCTCGTGCTGCACGGCGCGCGCGGGGACCTGTCGCGCCGCATGGTGCTGCCCGCCGTCGCGACCCTCGCGGCCCGCGGCCTGCTCCCCGACCGCTGGGCGCTGGTCGGCACCGGCCGCCGCCCGCTCGACGCGGGCGAGTTCGAGCAGGTGGTCCGTGACGCGCTCGACGAGTTCGGCGACGACGAGGGCCGCGGCGCGCTCGACGACGTCCTCTCGCACACGGCGTACTGCCGAGACGTCAGCCTGGACGACGACGACCCGGGCGAGCTGCCCGACGAGCTCACGCGCCTGCGCCGCGAGCTCACCGGCGAGGACGAGGGCGACGTCACGGTCGTCCACTACCTCGCGGTGCCGCCCGAGTCGTTCGTGCCGCTCACGCAGGCCCTCGCGCGCCACGACCTCACCGACGGCGTGCGCGTGGTCTACGAGAAGCCGTACGGCACGTCGCGCGACGACTTCCACGAGCTCGACGCCGTGGTGCACGAGGCGCTCGACGAGGAGCAGGTGTTCCGCATCGACCACTTCCTCGGCAAGGAGGCGACGCAGAACCTGCACGTGCTGCGGTTCGCGAACGAGCTGTTCGGGGGCGTGTGGGGGCGCGAGCACGTCGCGCAGGTGCAGATCGACGTGCCCGAGACGCTCGACGTCGCCGACCGCGCCGAGTTCTACGACGCGACGGGCGCGGCGCTCGACATGCTCGTGACGCACCTGTTCCAGGTGGCCGCGCAGGTCGCCATGGAGCCGCCCGCGGGCATGTCCGCCGCGGAGCTCGTCACGGCGCGCGAGGCGGTCGTCAGCGCGTTCCGGCCGCTCGACCCGCACGAGGACGTCGTGCTGGGCCAGTTCGAGGGGTACCGCGACCTCGAGGGCGTCGCCGACGACTCCGACGTCGACACGTTCGTCGCCGCGCGCCTGTGGGTCGACACGGACCGCTGGCACGGCGTGCCGTTCCTGCTGCGCACCGGCAAGCGCCTGGCCGCGTCGGCGCAGCAGGTCACGCTCGTGCTGCGCTCGCCGGGGCGGCTGTTCGGGGAGAAGACGGGGCCCAACCGCGTCGAGATCTCGCTGTCCGGCGCGGGCGAGGTGCGCGTCGTCACGACCGTGAAGCGCCCCGGCCCGGCGCTCGACCTCACGACGGGCACGGCGCGGCTGTCGCTCGACCACGTGCCGGGCGACGCGCTCCCGCCGTACGCGAGCCTGCTGCACGACGTCCTCGTCGGGGACCGCACGCTGTTCACCACGCCCGAGGGGCTCGACGCGGCGTGGCGCGCGTTCGCGCCGCTGCAGGACGACCCGCCGCCCGTCGTACCGTACGAGCCGGGGACCTGGGGCCCCGCCGACGCGCGCCGCCTCGCGGGGCCGACCGGCTGGGTGCTGGGCGAGTGACACCGACCGATCAGAGCCGGGAGGCCACCATGGGCGTCGAGGACGAGTTCGAGCGCGTGCGGACCGCGCTGCGCGCGGAGGAGCAGGCGATGGCGCAGGAGTTCGAGCGCATCGACGCGGAGGCGCGCGCGACGGTCGACGCGAGCGTCGAGCACGTGCGCAGCGAGCTCGCGACGCAGGCGGACCGCATCCGCGAGGCGATCGCGCAGCAGCGCGCCGAGCTCGAGGCGCAGGGGTCGCGGCTGGGCGACGACGTCGCGGCGGGCCCGGGTGCACCCACGGCCGAGCAGGTGGGCGACGAGGACGCGGCGCCGGCCGGCGACGAGGGCGTCGCACCGGTGGGCGACGACGACGTGGTGGTCGTCGAGCAGGACGACGCGCAGGTCGAGCACGTCTCCCCCGCGGGCGACGACGCCGGTCCGACCGTCGGGGACGTCGAGCGCGGCGACTGAGCCCCTCGTGCGCGCGCGACCCGCGCCGCGCGTCAGCGCGGGTCGCGCACCACGATCGCGTGCGACAGCTTGTCGGTGAACGTCTGCCGGCGCTCGTCCCACAGCGGCCACAGGTAGCCGAGGTAGAGCGGCAGGGCGTTGACCACCTGCCCGACGTCACGGACGAAGGCCCACCACGCGCCGACGGGCTGCTCCGTGTCCTCGTGCACCAGGCGGACCCCGACGATGCGCTTGCCCCACGACTGCCCCGTGCGGCCCTGCGCGACGACGCGGGACGCGAACCACAGCACCACCGAGAGCCCGATCCCCGCGAGCGCGACGGTGACGCCCGTCGACGTCGGGACGAACGCGAGCCGCCCGAGGTCGTCCACGCCGAGGGTCGCGGTGGTCCGCGCGTAGAAGCGTCCGACGAGCTGCGGCGTCCCCACGATCATCCCGTCGAGGACCGTCGCGAGCACGCGCCACCCCCAGTGGGCGTAGGCGGGCGGCGCCGCCCACGTCCCCCACCCCGCGGGCAGCGCCGCACCGGCCACGGGCGGGCGGAGGAACCCCGTCGGTACGGGGGCGCCGAGGCCCGGCGCACCGGCGAGACCGCCCGGACCGGCCGCAGGCGCGACGGCCGGCGGCGCGGCGGTCCACGCACCGCCGCCGGGCGCCGGTCCCGGACCGGCGAACCGGGGGTCGCCACCGCCCACGACAGGGGTCCGGCCGTCTCCCGTGACGAGGCCGGGGACGTGCGGGGCCGAGGCCGGGGAGCCGAACCGCACCGACCCGCCCGGCGTGCCCCAGCCGGGGTCGAGGGACCCCTGCTCGCGGCGGCTCGGCTCGAGCCCGGCCGGCAGCTCGCCGGGCGACCACGCCGTGGCACCCGCCGGCGCGCCCGCGAGCCCGCCGGTCGGCGCGACGGGGGCCGCGACCGGCGCGGCCGGCGCCGCAGGAGGCACCGGGCGCGTGTGCTCCGTCCACGCCGCACCGTCGAACCAGCGCTCGACGCCCGACGTCACGCCGTCGTCGTACCACCCCGCCGCGGGGCCCCCTGTGGTCGTCGTCACGTCGGACTGCATCGGCACGTGCGCCGCGCGACGTGAGGACCCGACGCGCCGGACGTCCTGCCGCACACCACCCGAAGCCGCGCCGGGACGGACGGACCGGGGCACACTGGACGGCAGGCGTCGGTCCCCACCGACGCCACGGCACGCGAAGGAGCGACCCATGGGTCTGGACGACCTGGTGAACAAGGCGAAGGGTGCGCTGGCCGGGCGCGAGGAGCAGGCCAAGGACGCGCTCGACAAGGCCGCCGAGGCGGTCAAGGCCCGCACCGACGACGGCACGGACCGCAAGGTCGACGAGGTGGTCGACAAGGCCAAGCGGTACCTCGACGAGCAGAAGCGCGGCTGACGCCGCGGCCCGCGTGCGGGCGGGTCAGTCCAGCGACGCGCCCGCACGCTCGGGCAGCGCGAGGGCGCCGAGCGCGGCGACGACGAACACCGCCGCGAACACCGCGAAGAGCAGCCCCGTGCCACCGGCCGCGCGCAGGTGCGGCACGAGCAGCGGCGCGAGGATCGACGCCGTGCGTCCGATCCCGGCGGCCCACCCGGCCCCGGTGGTGCGCACGCGCGTGGGGTACAGCTCGGGTGTCACGGCGTACAGGGCGCCCCACGCACCGAGGTTGAAGAACGACAGCAGCAGGCCCGCGCCGATGATCTGCGCGTCGCCCGACGCGAGCGCGAACAGCCCGGCGGCGAGCGCCGACCCGGCGAGGAACGTCGCGAGCGTGCTGCGCCGGCCCCACCGCTCGACCAGCACGGCCGCGACCGCGTACCCGGGCAGCTGTCCGAGCGTGATGATCAGCGTGTACTCGAACGACCGCACGAGCGTGTGCCCGTCGGCGGCGAGCAGCGACGGCAGCCAGATGAACGCGCCGTAGTAGGAGAAGTTCACGGCGAACCACACGACCCACAGCGCGACGGTGCGGCGTCGCAGGCCCGGCGCGAACAGCGCGCCGAGGCGCGTGCGCCCGGCGGTCGCGGGGCGTCGGCGGCGGGGGCCCCGGGCGCGGGGACGTCGGCGGCGACGACGTCGGCCGCGGGAAGGGCGGAGGGGACGTCGGCAGCGACGGGTGCCACCGCCTCGT
Source organism: Cellulomonas sp. FA1 (assembly GCF_000986825.1). Lineage (NCBI taxonomy): Bacteria > Bacillati > Actinomycetota > Actinomycetes > Micrococcales > Cellulomonadaceae > Cellulomonas > Cellulomonas sp. FA1. Next base: position 2,602,065 of record NZ_LBMY01000001.1, read on the forward strand.
CGCGCACCTGCGCGCCCGTGCGACCGTCGTGCCCGACGGCGCGCGAGCCCTCGAAGTCGGCGACGACCCGCTCCGCCTCGGCGTGACGGCCGCGCGACTGCAGGAACCGCACCGACTCCGGCAGGCCGCGCCGCACCACGACCGCGTACAGCGCGGGCAGCGCACCCAGCGCGAGCGCCCACCGCCAGCCGTCGTCGCCCGACGGCACCACGAGGTACCCGACGAGCGCGGCGAGGATCCAGCCGACCGCCCAGAACGACTCGAGCACGACGACCGCGCGCCCGCGGATCCGCGGCGGCGCGAACTCGCTGACCAGTGTCGACGCGACCGGCAGCTCGGCCCCCAGGCCCAGCCCGACCACGAAACGCAGCGCCATGAGCACCGCGACCCCGCCCGCGAGCGCTGACGCCCCCGTCGCGAGGCCGTACACCAGCAGCGTGAGCGCGAAGACCTGACGACGGCCGATCCGGTCGGCCAGCAGCCCGCCGAGCGCCGCACCGACGGCCATGCCGGCGAACCCGGCGGACGCGACCCACCCGAGGCGGCCGTCGGTCGTGCCCCACACCACGCCGAGCTGCGCGATGACGAACGAGATGAGGCCGACGTCCATCGCGTCGAACGTCCAGCCGACGCCCGAGCCGAGCAGCAGTCGCGTGTGCCGGCGCGTGACGGGCAGGCCGTCGAGCCGCTCGGTGAGCGTGGGCGTCGCCGCCGCGCTGGGGGCGGTGTCGGTCACGGGGACCTCCCGGGGTCGGGTGCCGCGCGGGGTCGCGCGACGGCGGGTGCGACCGGTCGGCCGCACGGCGACGACGTCGGCACCGCTGCGCATCGTCGCCCACGACGGGCCGCGGCGCCAGGGCCGGACTGCTTCTCCGCGGGCGGGAGCAGGCCGTCAGGGGCGCGGCGGGAAGATCCCGGCCAGCGCGATCGCGAAGCGCAGCACGGTGTAGGGCGGCATGTTGTCGTGCGGCTGCCCGCCGCCCGCGTCCGCCACCGCCCCGGGGGCGAGCGCGACCAGCGAGGCCGCCGGGCCGTACAGCGCCTCGCTCGCGCGGCCCCGCCGCGACTGCGCCGGGACCGTGCCGGACGGGTTGTCGCTCGTCCCGACGGCGTCGGCCGCGGGCACCCGGTGGGTGTGCGGCGGCAGCTGCGCGGCGGTCAGCGTGACGGTCTCGGAGCCGAGCACCTGCCCGGCGACGACCGGCGTGAGGTCACCGTCGACGCCCGCACCCACCGGGCTGCGGCCACGCAGGTCGGGGAGCATGAAGGTCGTCGAGCCGTTGCCCCCGTACTGCGTGCCGAGCAGCGCGAACAGGGCCTGGTTCTGCTGGACCGGCAGGATCTGTCCCTCGCAGAACGCCCACCCCCGCGGGGCGAAGTTCCCCGCGAAGAGGCGCACCTCACCCACGTACGGCTCGTACACGTCGCCTCCTCAGGGCCGGCTCGGGTACTCGCCGTACGCCGCGATGACGAACGTCATCCCCGCGTACGGCGGCATGTTGATGTGCGGGGCCGACGACCCGGCCGTGTCGGTCGACGCGCCCGCGACCTGCGGCGACGCGGCGTAGCGGGCGTTCGCCGCGGCGGCGTGCAGCGCACCCCCGGGCGAGCCCGTGCTCGCGGGCGACGCGGTGGCGCGCGCGGTGTGCGCGTGCGGCGGCAGCTGGGAGGCCTGCAGCGCGACCCGCTCGGCGCCCCCGACCGATCCCGCGGGGCGCCCGGGTGCCGGGTGCAGCGGGACCCGGCCGCGCAGGTCGGGCACGCCGAACGTCTGCACGCCGTCGCCGCCGTACGTCAAGCCGAGGATCGTGTAGAGCGCCTGGTTGCCGCTGATCGAGTGCTGCGCGCCGTCGCAGGCCAGCCAGCCGGCGGGCACGCGCGTGCCCGCCATGAGCCGGATCTCGCCGATCGTGGTGTCGCCGTCGTCGGCGCCGTCGGCGGGGTACTCCCCCTCGACGCAGACCGCGAGGTGCAGCCCGAGCACGGGCGACCGGTTCTCGTGCGGCTGCCCCTGCCCGACGCCGTCGAGCGCCTGCGCCGCGAGCCACGTGGTGCCGCCGGTGCGGTACGGCGTGGCGTCGGGCGTGACCGCGGGGACGCGGCCGGCGGGCGCGCCGTCGGTGGCCTGCGCCGCCGACCCGCGGACGACGTGCGCGTGCGCGGGCATCTCGGCGGTCGTGAGCGTGACGGTCTCGGTGCCGCCCGTCTCGCCGAGGGTCCGCGGCGTCAGCCCGACGCCCGTGCCGGTGCCCAGCGGCGTGCGGCCGCGCAGGTCGGGCAGGCGGAAGGTCGTCGCGCCGTCACCGCCCCACGTCGTGCCGAGGACGCTGAACAGCGTCGAGAACTGGGCGACCGCGAGCGTCTGGCCGTGGCACGCCAGCCACCCGGCGGGCACGTAGCTGCCGGCGAACATGCGGACCTCGCCGATGAGCCCGGTCACGCGTGGCCCCCCGTGCGGTCGACGACGGCCTCGAGCGTGCGGGGGTCGGCGCCGACGGGGCCGAGGTACACGTGCAGGTCGCCGTCGGGGTGGCGCAGCGTGCGCGTCGCGGCGGGCAGCGGCGCGTCGGCGGTGAGCACGAGCGCGAACCGCTCGGCGGTCGCGGCGCGCCCCGCGAGGCCGTCGACGGCGTCGAGCACGACGCGCGTGCCCGTGCCGGTGTCCACGAACGTGCTCCCGACCAGCGCCGCCAGGGCGGTGGCGTCGAGCGGCAGCCGCGGCCGTGCGAGCTGGACGCCGACGGCGGCCGCGAGGGCCCCGACGGCGACCACGCCGGCACCCGTCGCGAGCACGGCGCGTCGCGTCACGCCCGGGCGCTCGACCGTCCGATCCGTGAGCACGCGCGAACCACCTCCTGAGACCGCGCCGGAGGCGGGCGGTCCCGGTCCGGTCGCCGCGAGCCTAGGAGTTTCACCCGCCCGCAGGGCCTTTCGGCCCGGGTGAAACTCTGTAGCGTGCGCACCATGCCGCCTGGTCAGAGCGCACTTCCACGTCCGGTTGCTGCCGCTCTGGGGCTCTTCGTCGTCTTCGCGCCGACGCTCGCCGCGGCGCCCGCGCAGGCCGCTCCGGTCGCGCTCGCCGTCGACACCACGGTCGACGCGCCGCTCGTCGCCGGGTGCGACGACGGCGCACCCGGCACGTCGCTGCGCGAGGCGCTGTGCGCCGCCGGCGCGCACGACGCGTCGGTCGTCGCCGTGCCGGCCGGCACCTACGCCCTGACGGCCGGCGCGCTCACGGTCGACCCGGGCCGCGCCGCCGACGTGACGTTGCGCGGCGCGGGCGCGGGCACCACGACGATCGACGCCCGGGGCGTGTCGCGCGTGCTGGACGTCGACGCGTCGCTGACCGGCGGCGTCCGGCTGACGGTCGAGGGCGTGACGCTGACGCGCGGCCTCGGCGGCGAGGCGGGCGGCGGCGCCGTGCTGGCGGGCACGGGTGACCCGGGCGCCGCCGACGCGCTCACGCTGCGCGACTGCGCCGTCACGGACAGCGTCAACGCCCCGCAGGGCACGGCCACGCCGGCCGACGTGGGTGGCGCGGTCTCGATGACGGGCGGCGCGCTGCGCGTCGAGCGCTGCACGTTCGACGGCAACGCCGCGGACGGCGCGAGCGGCGGTGCGATCGGGTACACGGGCGTGGGCGGCGGGGACGACGCCGTCGAGATCGTCGACGCGACCTTCACGGGCAACGCCGTGCGCGGCGCGGGCGCCGCGTCCGACGTCGGCGGTGCGGTGGACGTGCGCTGGGGGTCGCCCACCACGACGATCACCGGCTCGCGGTTCGAGGCGAACACGCTCACGACGGGTGTGCGGCCCGCGCGCGGCTCGGCGGTCCGCGTCGCCGCGGGCACGGCCGAGCTCGTCGGCGTCGCCGTCGTGGGCAACACGGCCACGGGTGCCGCGGGGTCGACGGCCGCCGTCGACCTGGCCGGCGGCACCGTGACGGACTCGCGGTTCGCGGGCAACGTCACCGACGCCGCGGGCACGACGAGCCGGGCCGGGCTCGCGGGCGCCACGAGCGCCGTGCGCTCGTGGTGGGGCTGCGTCGACCCCGCGGGAGCGGGCTGCGACGCGGCCGGCGGCGCCACGACGGCCCCGTGGGCGACGGTCGCGACGACGCTCGACCCGACGGCCGCGGACGCCGGCACGACCGTCACCGCGCGGGTCGCGCTCGCGCTGTCCGACGGCACCGCCCCCGGTGCCGCGCTGCTGCGCGCGGTCGCCGGTGCGCCCGTGACCTGGTCGGGCGCGACGTTCGCGCCGGCCGACGCCGCGCTGGGCGCCGACGGCACGGCGTCCGCACGCTTCGTGGCCACCGCGCCGGGCACGGTCACGTCGACGGTCGACGGTGCGGCGACGACCGCCGAGCTGACCGTGACCGCACCGCCCACGATCACGCAGCAGCCGGTCGACGTCACCGCTCTCGAGGGCGGCGACGCGACGTTCGACGCCGCGGCGAGCGGCGCGCCCGCACCGACGCTGCAGTGGCAGCGCCGCGCGGGGACGACGGGCACCTGGGCGGACGTCCCGGGCGCGACCGGCACGACCCTCGTGCTCACCGGCGTGACGCGCGCCGCCGACGGCACGCAGGTCCGCGTCGTGGCGACCGGGTCCGGGCCCGCCGCGACGAGCACCCCCGCGACGCTGACGGTCACGTGGGGGCCCGAGGCCGTGGTCGGCCCGCAGGACGTCGCCGACCTCGCGGGTGCCGACGTGACGTTCACGGCGTCCGCCGAGGGGTCGCCCGCGCCGACGGTGCAGTGGCAGACCTCGTCGGACGGCACGTCCTGGCAGGACGTGCCCGGCGCGACGGACGCCACCTGGACGCGCACGCTCACGCCCGGCGACCAGGGCCTGCGCGTGCGGGCGGCCGTCACGGGGGCGTCGGGCACCACCACGACCGCGCCCGCGCGCGTCACCGTCGAGGCCGCGCCCGCGATCACCGGGCAGCCCGCCGACGCGACCGTCCGCGAGGGCGACCTGCCGCGCTTCGAGGTCGCCGTCACCGGGACCCCGGCACCCGACGTGCGCTGGCAGACCCGCGCCGCGGGCGCCGCGACGTGGTCCGCGGCCGGGGACGGCCCCGAGCTGGTGCTCGACGAGGCGACCGCCGCGGACGACGGCACGCGCGTGCGGGCCGTCGTGACGAACCCGCGCGGCACCGTGACGAGCGCCGAGGCGACGCTGCACGTGCAGCACGGCCCCGGGTTCACGCAGCAGCCGCAGGCGGTGACCGTCGACGCGGGCGACGACGCGACGTTCACGGCGGCGGCCGCCGGGTTCCCGGCGCCGACGCTGCAGTGGCAGACCTCGACCGACGGCACGTCGTGGGCCTCGGCCCCGGGGGCGACCGGCGGCACCTGGACGCGCACCGTGACGGCGGCCGACGACGGCGTGCGGGTGCGTGCGCTCGCGACCGGGTTCGCGGGCACCGTCGCGTCCGACGCGGTGCTGCTCACGGTGCGCCACGCACCGACGGTCACGGACCCGGCACCGCAGACGGTCGACGCGGGCGACGACGCGTCGTTCACCGTGGCCGTCACCGGCAACCCCGCGCCGGGCGTGCGCTGGGAGCGCCGCGCCGCGGGCGCCTCGACCTGGACCACCGCGGGCACCGGGCCCACGCTCGTGCTCCCGGCCACGACCGCGGCCGAGGACGGCACGCGGGTGCGCGCCGTGGTCACCAACGCGCTCGGCACCGTCACGAGCGCCGCCGCGACGCTCGAGGTCCGGTACGCGCCCGCGTTCGCGACGCAGCCGCAGGACGCGACGGGCCTCGCGGGCGACGTCGTGACGTTCACGGCCGCCGCGACGGGCAACCCGGCACCGGACGTCCGCTGGCAGACGTCCACCGACGGCACGGCCTGGGACGACGTCCCCGACGCGACCGGCCCGTCGTACGCGCGGACCCTCACCGACGCCGACCACGGACTGCTCGTGCGCGCCGTGGCGGGCAACGCGCTCGCGACCGTCGGGTCGGACCCCGCCACGGTGGCCGTCGACGCACCGCCCGTCGTGGTGACGCCGCCCGCCGACGTCACGGTCGACGCGGGCACCGAGGCGACCTTCACGGTCACGGTCGCCGGACGCCCGGCGCCGGCCGTCACGTGGCAGTCCTCGAGCGACGGCACGACGTGGGACGACGTCGCCGGTGCGACCGGCACGACGCTCGTCGTCCCCGGTGACCCCGCCGCCGACGGCACCCGCTACCGGGCCGTCGCGACGTCCTCGCGCGGGTCGGTGACCAGCGCCGACGCGGCGCTGCGCGTGCTCGTCGCCCCCACGGTCAGCGACCCGCTCGACGTCGCGACGGCGCCCGGTGCGCAGGTCGCGTTCACGGTCGAGGTGACGGGCCGCCCGGTGCCGGACGTGACGTGGGAGGCGACGTCCGACGGCACGACGTGGGCGGCCGTCGGCACCGGCACGACGCTGCGCCTCACCCCGACGCTCGCCGACGACGGCCTGCGCGTGCGGGCCGTCGCCACCGCGACGCTCGTCGCGGGACCGGTGTCGGTGACGAGCGCCGAGGCCGAGCTCGTCGTCGCGGCGGCACCCGAGGTCGTCGACGGCCCGGGCCCCGTGACGCGGCTGACCACCGGCGTGCCGGCGACGCTCGCGTGGACGGTGCTGGGCGCCGACGCGACCGCGACGTGGGACGTGTCCCGCGACGGCGGGGCGACGTGGCAGCCGGTGCCGCTCTCGTGGGCCACGTCGGCCCGCCCGGCGGGAGGGGCGTCGGCCCGCCCGGCGGGAGGGGCGGCGGCGCGCGCGGCCGGCCCGGCGGTCCGCACCGAGCACGTGCTGACGCTCACGCCGTCGGTCGCCGACGAGGGCACGCTCGGGCGGCTCACCGTGTCCACCGTGGGCGGGACGGCGACCGCGAGCACCGTGCTCGACGTGGTCGGCGTCGACACGCCGGGCGGCGGCACGCCGGACGGCGGCTCGCCGGGTGGTGGCTCGCCGGGTGGTGGCACGCCGGGCACCGGCACGCCGGGGACGGGAGCCGGCACGGCACCCGTCGGAGCCGGACCGGGGACCGCGGGCACGACGCCGACGGCGTCCGGCCTGCCGCGCACGGGGCTCGCGCCGCTCCCGCTCCTCGCGCTCGCGGCGCTCGTCGCGTCCACCGGGGTGGCCGGGGTCGCGGCCGCGACGCGGCGTCGTCGCGACGCCTGACGGGCGCCGCGACGCCCGGGCGCGCGGTGGGCAGCCGCACGCCGGCCGACGTGCGGGCGTGGCGCCCGAGCGGATGTGCGGGTGTGGCGGGCGGCGGACGTGCGGGTGTGGCGGGCGGACGTGCGGGCGCGGCGGGCGGGGTGACGTGGCACCGGACCGCCCGGGTGCGCGCGGTCAGCCCTCGAGCAGCCGCGCGATGACGCGCGCACCGGCCGCGGGGCCCGCGTAGGGCTCGCCGAGCAGGCGGACCCCGAACGGGGCGACGTTGAGGACGGCGACGACGCCGAGCGTCGTGTCGCGGTCGTGCTCGGTGACGCCGGGGACCACGTCGTGGCCCGCGCGGGCCTCGCGTGCGCGGCGCACGTCGGCGACGTGGGACGCCAGCGCGTCGAACGCGCGCGCGTAGACGACCTCGAGCTCCTCGGACGTGCCGGGGTGGCGCATCGCGTACGCGAGCAGCTCGATCGACAGGAGCAGGCGCGGGTCCTGGGCGCTCGCGGCGAGCGCGGCCTCGAGGGCGGCGACGTCGACGCCGTCGGTCGTGACGCCGGGCAGCCGGTGCTCCCCGGCGCTCTCGGCGTCGAGCACGGACCGCGCGACCGCGAGGAACAGGTCGCGCTTGGACCCGAAGTGCGCGTAGACGGCGCCCTTGGTGTACCCGGCCTCGGTCGCGACGTCGTCGACGGAGGCGCCCTCGAAGCCCTTGGCGGAGAAGACCCGCGCGGCCGCGTCGAGGAGGTCGGCACGCGTGCGGTCGACCTTGCTGCGGCGGCGCGCCTCGCCCTTGCCGGACTTCTTGTCCATCGACTCCGAGACGTCCGCGAGCTCGAGCGCGGCCTCGCGCAGCCCCTGCGCGATGACCTCGCCGACCTCGGGGAGGTGCTGGCGGGCCTGCGTGCCGAGCGCGCGCGTGAGCTGCGCGGCGGCGTCGGCGAGGGCGCGGGAGGCGGCCTTGAGGGTGTCCCGGTCGTCGGCCATGGGACCAGGATACGCAACCCGCATACCGCCGGGTTGATACCACTGAGTATTTGCGCGTACCGTGCGGCACGTACTCATCGGTATGTGAACTGGAGGCGGGGATGGACGGGACGGACGTGCTCACCGTCCGCGGGCTGCGCAAGCGGTACCGGGGACGACGCGGCGTGCAGGCCAACGACGGCATCGACCTCGACGTGGCCGCGGGCCAGGTCGTCGGGCTGCTCGGCCACAACGGCGCGGGCAAGACGACGCTCGTGCACCAGGTCGTCGGCCTCGTCCGGCCCGACGCCGGCACCATCACCGTGCAGGGCGTCGACGCCGTCGCGCACCCCGCCCGCGCCCGCCGGCTCGTGTCCATCCAGGCGCAGGCCAACGTGCCCATCAGCGGCCTCACGCCGCGGCGCGCCATCGAGCTCGTCGGTCGCATCCGCGGCGCCGCGCCCGCCGACATCCGCCGCCGCACCACCGACCTGCTCGACGCGCTCGACCTCGGCCCGTGGGCCGACACACCGTCCGAGAAGGTCTCCGGCGGCATCGCCCGCCTCACCGCGTTCGCCATGACCGCCGTCGTGCCCGGCACGCTCGTCGTGCTCGACGAGCCCACCAACGACGTCGACCCCGTGCGCCGCCGCCTGCTCTGGCAGCAGATCCGCGGGCTCGCCGACTCCGGGCACGGCGTCCTGCTCGTCACGCACAACGTGCGCGAGGCCGAGCGCGTCGTCGACCACCTCGCGATCCTCGACGCCGGCACGGTCATCGCCGCCGACACCCCCGCCGGGCTCACGTCACGCCTCAGCGGCGCGCTCACGCTCGAGGTCGACACCGTCCCCGGCGAGCCCGTGCGCTGGCACGCCGCCGCCCGCGACGTCACCGCCGGGCACCTGCGCGCGACCGCCGCCGTGCCCGCCGACGCGGCCGCCGAGGTCGTCCGCTGGGCGCAGGACGAGGTCGAGGCCGGGCGCCTCGAGCGCTACGCCCTCACCCCCGCGTCCCTCGAGGACGTGTACGTGCAGCTCGTCGGCGAGCCCGCCGACGCCACCACGGAGGTGCCCGCCGCATGACCACGCTCACCGCGTCCCCGGCCACCACGTCGTCGCGCCTCGACGCCGTCCGGCAGACCCTGCTGCTCGTGCAGTGGCAGCTGCGCCGGCAGTCGCAGTACCTGCCGCTCATGGTCGTCGTGCAGGTGTTCATGGCCGTCACGACCGTCGTCGGCTACGGCCTGCTCGTCGGCGACCCCGACCCCGCGACGGCGCTGTTCCTCGCGACCGGCGCCCCGACCATCACGCTCATCACCGTCGGCATCGTCATGACGCCGCAGATGGTGTCGCAGGCCCGCACCGAGGGGTCGCTGGACTGGATGCGCACGCTGCCCGTGCCGCGCACCGCGTTCCTCGTGTCCGACCTGCTGGTGTGGACCCTCATCGCGCTGCCCGGCATGGCGCTCGGCATCCTCGCGGGCGTCCTGCGCTTCGACATCCACCTGTCGATCGCCCCGTGGTTCCTGCCCGCGACCGTCCTGGTGTCGCTCACGTCGGCGGCCGTCGGCTACGGCATGGCGACCGTGCTGCCGCCGCAGCTCGCCAACCTGCTCACGCAGGCGCTCGTGTTCATCGTGCTGCTGTTCTCGCCCGTCTCCTATCCCGCCGAGCGCATGCCCGCGTGGCTGCAGAGCGCGCACGAGTGGCTGCCGATCGAGCCCATGGCGCAGCTCGTGCGCGCAGGCCTCGCGCAGGACACGTTCAGCATGCCCACGCGCTCGCTCGTCGTGCTGCTCGCGTGGGGCGTCGGGTCGGTCGCGGCCGCGTCGGTCGCGCTGCGCCGCCGCGCCTGACCCGCCGCACCCCACCCGCCACGCCTGACCCGCCGCTGCCGCGACGGAGCGAGCACCCTGCCCGCGAGCGGCACGCCCGCGGACGCCCAGCACCCCACCCGCCCCTCCGACGTCGACGGACAGCGGTACGGCTCGACGGACACGGGCGTGCACGTGTCCGTCGAGCCGGGAGCCTGTCCGTCGACGCGCCCGCGGCGGGTGGGTGCGCGGGGCCGGGCCGAGCCGCAGGGCGTGCACGCGGCCCCGGGCACCGGCCGGTCAGGCGTTGCCGGGCAGACCCGGGGTGCGGGAGCCGTCCTTCGGCAGCACGGCCTCCTCGATGACCGGCAGGCCGCTGTTGTCGCCGTCCTCACCGGGGGCGGGAGGCGCCTGCGGCGCGGTGGCCTTCACGGGGTCGGGGACCTCGTCGGGGGTCGGGGTCACGGTGTCGTCGGGAACGGACATCTTCGGCCTCCCTGGCTCGTCGTCGAGTGGTCACCGATCGTGGCACGCGCCGCGGGCGCTGTCCTGGCGAGGACGGACGCGGCAGGTCTCCGGGCGCCGAGGCCGGGGCCGGGGCCGGGCCACCGGGTACCAGGCCGGGGCGGGGCCACCGGGCAGGGGGCACTGGCGTCGCGACCGACCTCGGGCCGCGAGGTAGCCCTGCACGAGCGCGCGCGAGGGCCGCCGACGACACTCCCGCCCCACCCGAGCGGGCGACTGCACCGCTGCGCCGGCTCGGGGAACCGAGCGGGTCGAACGGCCGAGGCGCACGGCCTGCCCCGCCTGGGGCAGCATGGACGGGTCGGCGGGTCGAGCGCCCACGCCCGCACGGCGGGGACGCGGGACGCGCCCACACGCCCACACACCCCGGACGCACCCGTCCGGGCCCACCCCCAGGAGGCTCCTCGTGGACACGCTGCTCGACCGCGCCGCGGGCGCCGTGATCGGCTCGGCGGCGGGCGACGCGCTCGGTGCCGGCTACGAGTTCGGCCCACCGCTGCCCGACGACGCCCCCGTGAGCATGGTCGGCGGCGGCACGTTCGCGTGGGCGCCCGGCGAGTGGACGGACGACACGTCGATGGCCGTCCCGGTGCTGCGCGCGCTCGCCGCGGGCGAGCCGCTCGACGACGACCGCACGCTCGACGGCGTCGTCGACGTGTGGTGCGGGTGGGCGGTCGACGCGAAGGACGTCGGGAACCAGACGCGCGCCGTGCTCGGGGGGCTCGCGCCCCGCACGGCCGCCGCGGCGAGGCGCTCGGCGCGCGCGTTCCACGACACGTACGGGCGGTCGGCCGGCAACGGGTCGCTCATGCGCACCGGACCCGTCGCGCTGGCGTACCTGGGTGACGGCCGCGAGGGCGACCTGGCCCGCGCGGCGCGCGCGGTGTCGGATCTCACGCATGCCGAGGACGACGCCGGGGACGCGTGCGTGCTGTGGTCGCTCGCGGTGCGGCACGCGATCCGGACGGGCGTGGCGGACGTCTGCGTCGGGCTGCCGTGGCTGCCCGCGACGCGACGCGACCCGTGGGCGGCGCGGATCGCCGACGCCGAGGTCAGCCGCCCGCGGGACTTCGAGCGCAACGGGTGGGTCGTCGAGGCGCTGCAGGCCGCGTGGTCGGCGATCACGCACGGCACGACGCTGGTCGACGTGCTCGAGCGGGCCGTGCGCGGCGGCCGCGACACCGACACGGTCGCCGCGATCGCGGGCGCGCTGGTCGGCGCACGCGACGGTGCGTCGGCCGTGCCCGCCGCGTGGCGGGACGTGCTGCACGGGTGGCCGGGCCTGGACGCCGCGGCCCTGACCGACCTCGCCGCGCGCGCGGTCCGCCGCTGACCGCGCCCACCGACAACACCCCGCGACGCACACCGCACACTCGCACCGCGCCCGCGGCCGTGGCCGCGACCCGGCAGGACCCTGCGCCCCGAGCGCGGTACTCACCGACCGAGCGCGGTACTCGTTGGTACCGCGCTCGCGACGTGTCTGCCGCGGTCGGCGTGCTCGTGCCGCACTCGGCGGGACATGCCCGCCCGGCCGGCCCAGACGCAGGACGCACCGGATGCGGAGCGCACCGGACGCGGAGCGCACCGAACGCGCCGAGCGCGGTAGACGTGCGCCGAGCGCGGTACTCGTTGGTACCGCGCTCGGCGCGTCTCTACCGCGGTCGGCGAGCGGGTGCCGGTCGGCGTGCGGGTGCCGCGGCCGGCGAGCGGGGTGCCACGGTGGGCTCGCGAGTGCACGTGAGCGCGCGGGTGCCGCGGTCGGCGCGTGGGTGCGCACTCGCGCCCGGCCGTCGTCGCGCACGCGCTCGGGGAGAGACGCGTGCGCGACGACGGGCGGGGGTCAGATCGCGGCGCCCACCAGGAAGCCGCCGTTGATGGCCTCGCCGACCTTCGCGGGGCTCACGCAGTCACCGACCGTGCGCACGGTGCGGCCGGCCGCGGTCAGCTGCTCGGCCAGCGTCGTCGCGGGCCGCACGCCGAACGCGGTGACGACCGTGTCGGCGTCGACCCGCACGTCGCCCTCGGGGCCGCGCGCGACGACGCCCCCCTCGTCGACCGACAGCACGGTGTGACCGGTGAGCGTGCGGACGCCCGCGGCGGCCAGGTCGCGCAGCAGCGTGATGCGGTTGATGACGATGAGGTCGCGCGCGATCTCGTCGGTCATCTCGACGATCGTGACCTCGCGGCCGGCCTGCGCGAGCTCGAGCGCCAGGTCGGCGCCCGAGAGCCCGCCGCCGGCGACGACGACGCGCCGCCCCAGGTCGGCGCCGAGGTGCGCCTCGATGACGCCCACGACGTTCGGGCCGTCGATGCCGGGGATCGTGCCGGGCACGAGCGGCGTGGAGCCGGTGGCGAGCACGATCTCGTCGGCGCCGGCGAGCTCCGGGGAGTCCGCGGTGATCTCGACGCCGAGGTGCACGGTGACGGGCAGGCGCGCGATCTGCCGCTCCCACCAGCCGATCATCGCGTGCAGCTCCTTCTTGAAGTCCGGCGTCGCGGCCGGGCGCAGCACGCCGCCCAGCGCGGCGTCGCGCTCGTAGACGTCGACGCGGTGGCCGCGCTCGGCGGCGACGCGCGCGGCCTCGAGCCCGGCGGGCCCGCCGCCCACGACGACGACGCGCTTGGGGGTCTCGGCGGGCGTGAGCGCGCGCTCGCGCTCGAACCCGACCTGTGCGTTGACCGAGCAGCCGAGGGGCAGCGCGAAGAACGCGTTGCCGACGCACATCGCGTTGCAGCGGATGCAGGGGCGGATGTCCTCGCGGCGGCCGTCGGCGAGCTTGGCGCACCACTGCGGGTCGGCGATGAGGCCGCGACCGACGCCCGCGACGTCGGCGTGGCCGGCGGCGAGCACCTGCTCGGCGGTGTCGGGGTCGAGGTTGCCGCACGCGACGACGGGGATGTCGACGACCTCCTTGAGGGCCTGCGCGGCGGGGACCATGCAGCCGTCGCCCAGGTAGTACGGCGGGAAGACGTAGTCCATGGCCTCGTACGACCCGTCGTCGGCGAGGATGAAGTCGAGGCCGGCCTCCGCGAGCACGACGGCGATGCGCTGCGACTCCTCGCGCGTGCGGCCGCCGGGGAACTTGTGGTCGACCGACAGGCGGAAGCTCACGGGCAGGCCGGGGGCGGCGGCCTTGACGGCCTGGATGATCTCGACCGCGAACCGGCAGCGGTTCTCGACCGAGCCGCCGTACTGGTCGTCGCGGCGGTTCCACGCCGGGGTGAGGAACTGGTCGATGAGGTAGCCGGTGTGGCCGTGGATGTCGAGCGCGTCGATCCCGGCGGCCTTGGCGCGTGCGGCGGCCTCGCCGAAGCGGCGGACGATCGTCGCGATCTCGTCGACCTCGAGCGGGCGGCACAGCACCTCGGGGTGCGCGTAGTGCGGGTTGTCGGACGCCGAGATCGGCAGGCGCTCGGGGTCGACGACGTTGATGTTGCGGCCGAGACCGGCGGTGAGCTGCAGCGACACGCGCCCGCCGACCGCGTGGATCGACTCCGCGAGCGCGGTGAGGCCGGGGAGCGCGTCGTCGGTGTCGACGCGGCACAGGCCGGGGTTGATCTGCTCGTAGTCCTGCGAGACGGCGGAGATGCCGGTCATGACGAGGCCGACGCCGCCGGCGGCGCGCTCGGTGTAGTAGGCGATCTCCCGCTCGGTGAACAGGCCCTCGTGCGTGCCCATCTCGGTGCCCATGGGGAGCATCACGACGTGGTTGGGCAGCTCGAGCGAGCCGAGCGTGAGAGGGGCGAGCAGGTGGGGGTACGAGGACACGGGGGCCTCCTCCGGCGTCGGGGGCGGTTGACGACGTGTCGATCGTCCGTCGGGTTTTCGGGGCGCCTGCGGGACCGTGGTCCTGAGTACCTACTCGGTAGGTGGGTTCGTCCGGGTGCGGGCGGGGTGAAGCGCGGAGCCACCCGCAGGTGGGAGCGCAGCCACGGCCGGCGGCCGACGATCCGACGCGCGCGGGCCTCAACGCGACGCCGTCACGAGCCGATCCCCTCCACGTGACCCCCGACGACCTGCCCCGCTCCCCCACGGGGCGCGTGCCGCAGTGGGTCGTCGACGAGGCCGCGAACCGGCGGGTGCCGCCGCACGCGTGGGCGCCCGCACCGGGCGCGCCGCCGCCGCCCGGCAGGCGCGCGCGCCGACCGCTCGGCCAGCGGATCCTCACGGTCGTGTCGCTCGCGCTGCTCGGGTGGGTCGTCGTCACCGGACCGCTCCCGGCGCTGCTGCGCTCGGCGGACCTCCCCTGGCTCGACGGCGTGGTCGCCGGGCGCGTGCCCGCACCCGCGCCCGACGTCGTCGCGCTCGCCGACGACATGCACCTCACCGCGCACGGCCGCGACCTGCTGTACCGCGCGCAGCCCGAGCTCCTCGACGCCACAGCGTTCGCGGGGCGCTGCGACCGCCCCGACACGACGGCCGCCGAGGGCGGGGCGGTCGGCTGCTACGTCGGCCCCGACGGCGCCGGCCTGCGGCACGCGGACGGGGCGATCGTCGTCTACCGCCCCGCCGACGCGCGCCTGCACGGGTTCGTCGTCACGACCGCGGCGCACGAGCTGCTGCACGCCGCGTGGGACGACCTCGCAGCCGCCGAGCGCACCGAGGTCACGCCCCTGCTCGAGGCCGTCGTCGCGGGCCTCGACCCCGCCGACCCGCTGCACGAGCAGCTCACCGGGTCCGTCGGGTCCTACCCCGAGAGCCGCCCCACCGAGCTGTTCGCGTACGTCGGCACGCAGGTCTGGCGGCCCGGCGGCCTCGGCCCGCGCGTCGAGGAGCTGTACGCGCGGTACGTCGCCGACCGCGAGGCGCTCGTCGCGGTGCACACCGGGTTCCGGGGCATGCTCGACGCCGTCTCGGCCGAGGTCACGGCCGCGCAGGGTGCGCTCGACGCCCGGGGCCTCACCCAGGTCCTCGACCAGAAGCGGTACGACGCCGACGTCGCGGCGCTCGCGAGCTACCGCGCCGCGCTCGAGCAGCAGGAGACGCAGATCGCCGCGATGGCAGCCCGCGAGCGCGACCGGCTGCTGCTGTCGTGGACGTGGCGCGACGGGACCGTGCTGCCGTCGTCGCCCGCCGAGCAGACCCTCGCCCGCGCGCGCGAGCTGCTCGCGCGCGACGAGGCCGAGCTCGCCGCCCGCGCCGAGACGCTCGCGGCGACGGCCGCGGAGATCGCCGCCGAGGAGACGCGGGTCGCCGCGCTGCGCGCCGACGCCGACGCGCTGTGGGCGCAGCTCGACCCCGCGGGCTGACCGCCGCCCCGCCCTCCGAGGTCGTCCGCCGTCCTCCCTGAGACGTACGCGCCGCACCGGCACGGTTCGGCCCCACGGGCGTCCCGGCGCACCACCCGCTCTTCCTACGGTCGGGGCACCCGAACGAGGAGGAGCCATGATCGAGGCCCACCACCTGACCAAGCGGTACGGACCGCGCACCGCCGTGGACGGCATGACGTTCACCGTCCGCCCCGGGCGGGTCACCGGCTTCCTGGGACCCAACGGGGCCGGGAAGTCCACGACCATGCGCATGGTCGTGGGTCTCGACCGCCCCACGAGCGGCCGCGTCACCGTCAACGGCGCGCCGTACGCGCGGCACCGCGCACCGCTGGGCGAGGTCGGCGTGCTGCTCGACGCGAAGGCGGTCCACCCCGGGCGGTCGGCGCGCGCGCACCTGCGGGCGCTCGCCGCGACGCACGGCATCGGCGACGCGCGCGTCGACGAGGTCGTCGAGCTGGCCGGCCTGGGTGCGGTCGCGCACGTGCGCGCCGGGCGGTTCTCGCTCGGCATGGGCCAGCGGCTCGGGATCGCGGCCGCGCTGCTCGGCGACCCCGCGACGCTCGTCCTCGACGAGCCCGTCAACGGCCTCGACCCCGAGGGCGTGCTGTGGGTGCGGACGCTGCTGCGCGCGCTCGCCGCCGAGGGGCGGACCGTGCTGCTGTCGTCGCACCTCATGAGCGAGATGGCCCTCACGGCGGACCACCTGATCGTCGTCGGCCGCGGGCGGGTCGTCGCCGACGCCCCCGTCGCCGACGTCGTCGCGCAGGCCGGCCCCGCGGCGGTGCGTGTGCGCACGCCCGACGCCGCGCGGCTCGCCGCCGCGCTGGTCCGTGACCCCGCGCTGCGCGTCGTCTCGACCGCGACCGACACGCTCGAGATCAGCGGCACCGACGCGCCCGCGCTCGCCGCCGCGGCCGCCGGCATCGGCGTCGTGCTGCACGAGCTCGCGCCCGTGCAGGCGTCCCTCGAGGACGCGTACCTGCAGCTCACCGGCGGCGAGGTCGAGTACCGCGCCGCAGCCCCCGGCACCACCACGACCTCCGGAGCGTCCCGATGACCGCCACCGCCCTCGCCCGCCCGCGCGTGCACCCCGTGACGTTCGCGCGGCTCGTCCGGTCCGAGCACCTCAAGCTGCGGACGCTGCGCTCGACGTGGTGGGCGCTCGCGCTCGCCGTCGCCGTGCTCCCGCTCATGGCGGTGATGCGCACGACGAGCGTCGCGACGATCGCCGACGAGGCCGACCCGGCGTACCTCGTCGGGCCCGTGTACGTGACGTCGGGCGTCATGCTCGCGCAGCTCGTGCTGTGCGGGCTCGCGGTCGTCGCCGTCACCGCCGAGTACCGCACCGGGCAGGTCCGCTCGACCCTCACCGCCGCGCCCACGCGGCTGCCCGTGCTGGGCGCGCAGCTGCTCGTCGTCGTCGTGACCGCGCTGGTCACGGGCGTGGTGGGCGTGCTCGCCGCGTGGGCCGCCGCCGCGCCGCTGCTGGGCGAGGCGCGCATGGGCGTCGACCTCACGCAGCCCGAGCACCTGCGGATCATGGCCGGCGTGCCGCTGTACCTCGCCGCCGTGGCCGCGTTCGCGTACGGCGTCGGGGCCGCGCTCCGGTCGTCGGCGGCGGGCATCGCGAGCGTGCTCGGCCTGGTGTTCGTCGTCGAGCCCGCGTTCGCCTACCTGCCGTCCGAGGCCCTGCAGCGCCTCGGCGCGTACCTGCCGACGGCCGCCGGGAGCCGGCTGCTGACGTCCGACGTGCTCGGCTCGGTGGTCTCCGGGTCGCGCGACACGACGCTCGGGCCGTGGGCCGGGTACGGCGTGCTGCTCGCGTGGGCCGCGCTCGCGGTCGGCGTCGCCGCCGTGCTGCTGCGCCGCCGGGACGTGTGAGCCGGCCGTGGGTGCGACGACGGGCGAGGCCGCGACGGCGGATGTGCCGCGCGGGTTCGCGACGGGCGCCGGGGTTGGGGAGGATGCCGCCGTGACCAGCCCAAGCCCGTCCGCCCTGACGCGGGCCGGCCGTGCGGCGGTGCGCGTGCTTGCGCCCGTCGGGCGGTTCGTGCGCCGGCCGGTCGTCGTCGACACGCTCGTCGTCGGGACGTTCACGGCGTGGTCGCTGCTGCTGGGGCTCGGCGCCGACTCGATGCTCGACCTCTCGACGTACCTCGGGGCGCGCGTCACCGGCATGCAGGTGCTGTCGTTCGTGCTCACGGTCGCGGGCGCCGTCGCGCTGAGCCGGAGGCGCGCGCACCCCGTGCCGGTCGCGGTCGCGGTCGGCACGCTCACGCTCGTGTCGCTGGTGGGCGCGGGCGCGACGCACGGGTTCGAGCTCGCGGTCGCGGCGGCGCTGGGTCAGGTCGCGGCCGTGCGCCCGGCCCGCACCGCGTGGCTCGTCGCGGCGGGCGTCGTGCTGCCCGTCGTCGTCGTGGCCCGGTACGTGCCGCTCGTCGCCGTGGTCGGCACGCGGCTGCTCGGCGGCGACCCCGACGACGCCGCGGGCTCGGTGCCGCCCGGGCTCGCGGACCTCGTGACGCCGTGGTGGGCGGTCACGGCCGTGCCCGTCGTCGTGCTCGCGCTCGTCGCTGTCGCCGCGGGCGCCGCGCTGCGCACGCACCGGCAGCGGGCCGCCGAGGCCGTCGCCGCGCGCGCCCGGGACGCCGCGCAGCGCGCCCGGCTCACGCGCGCCGCCGAGCGCGCCCGCGTCGCGCGCGAGATGCACGACGTCGTCGCGCACTCCCTCACCGTCATGGTCGCGCTCGGCGGGGGCGCCGCCGCCGCGCTCGATCGCTCCCCCGACCGCGCGCGAGCCGCGCTCGACGAGCTCGTCGAGACGGGCCGTACCGCGCTCGACGACGTCCGGCGCATCCTCGACGTGCTGCACGCCGAGGAGGACCCCGTGCCCGGGCAGGTCGTGGGCGCGGCACCGGTCGGGGGCGCCGAACGGGACGACCACGGCCGGGCGGCGGTCGACGGTGACGGCGTCGGCAGGCGCGGCGCGGTCGGCGACGACGGGCGCCTGGGCGCCCAGGCCGGACCCGACGGCGACGGTCGCGCGCCGATGGCGCCGCAGCCGGGCGCGGACGACCTCGCACGCCTCGTCGAGCGGTTCCGCACCGCCGGACTGCCCGTGCGGACCAGCGGGCTCGCGGTCACGGGCCTCGACGCGCTCGGCGCGACACGACAGCTCGCCGTGTACCGCGTCGTGCAGGAGGCGCTCACCAACACGCTGCGGCACGCACCGGGCAGCCCGCGCGTCGAGGTCGACGTGCGGCGCGACGGCGGCACGCTCGTCGTCGTCGTCACCGACGCCGGGCCGGGCGACGGCGCCGCGCCCGCCGCACCGGGCACGCGCCGGGGCGTCGTCGGCATGACGGAACGGGTCGCCGCGTTCGGCGGCACGGTCGAGGCCGGGCCGCACGGCCCGGGGTGGCGGGTGCGCGCGCGCCTGCCGTGGCACGAGGGAGACGCATGATCCGGGTCCTGCTGGTCGACGACCAGCCGCTCATCCGCATGGGCTTCCGCCTGCTCGTCGAGAGCGCGGACGACCTCGAGGTGGTCGGCGAGGCGCAGGACGGGCAGGCGGCCATCGACCAGACGGCCGCGCTGCGCCCCGACGTCGTGCTCATGGACGTCCGCATGCCCGGCGTCAACGGCATCGACGCGACGCGCGCCGTCGTCGCCGCGCACCCCGACGTGCGCGTGCTGGTGCTCACGACGTTCGACCTCGACGAGTACGCGTTCGGCGCGCTGCGCGCCGGGGCCAGCGGGTTCCTGCTGAAGGACGCCGCGCCCGCCGAGCTCGTCACGGCCGTGCGCACCGTCGCGTCGGGCGACGCGGTGGTCTCTCCGCGCGTCACGCGCCGCATGCTCGAGCTGTTCGCGCCGCACCTGCCGGACGACGACCGCGCCACCCCGCAGGGCGACGGCCCGCACCCGCGGCTCGCGGCGCTCACCGCACGCGAGCTCGAGGTGGTCCGGCTCGTGGCCGAGGGGCTGTCGAACGCCGAGATCGGCGACCGGCTGTTCGTCACCGAGGCCACCGTCAAGACGCACATGGGGCGGCTGCTCGCCAAGCTCGGGCTGCGCGACCGCGTGCAGGTCGTCGTGCTCGCGTACGAGACGGGGCTCGTGCGGGCCGGAGGTGGGGGGTAGCACCCAGGCGGCGCTCGTCGCCGCGCGGGTCCCCTCAAGTCGTCGGCCCGCGACGTCGATGCTCCGGCACCGACGACGCCAGGGGGCACCATGTCGCAGCGCTTCAACCCACCGCCCGGGTGGCCCATCCCGCCGAAGGGCTGGCAGCCGCCGGCCGACTGGTCGCCCGACCCGGCGTGGCCCGCCGCGCCCGACGACTGGGAGCTGTGGGTCGACGTCGAGCCGCGCACCGGGGGTCGGAGGTGGCTGACGCCCGCCGTCGGGGCGGGGGCGCTGGTGCTCGGGCTGATCCTCGGCGGCGTGGGCGCGGCGTCGTCCGCGAGCTCGCAGGCGCAGGAGGACCGCGCGGCCATCGCCGCGCTCACCGGCGAGAAGAGCGACCTCACGCAGGACCGCGACGAGCTCGACGCCGACCTCGCCGAGGCCCGCGACGACCTGACGGCCGCCAAGAAGCAGGTCGCCGACGCCGCCGCCCAGGTCGCCGCCCTCGACCAGCGCACCGCCGACCTCGACGCACGCGAGGCCGCGGTGCGATCGGCGTCGTCGCGGTCGTCGTCGGGATCGTCGGGGTCGTCGTCGGGATCGTCAGGCAGGTCCGCGGCCGCGGCGTCGGGCTCGTCGGGGGGCGGGTCGAGCGCTGCGTCGTCCGGGGGCTCGGTGTACTACAAGAACTGCACCGAGGCCCGGGCCGCGGGCGCCGCACCCGTGCGCGTCGGCGACCCCGGGTACGCGTCGCACCTGGACCGCGACAACGACGGCGTGGGCTGCGAGTAGGGGGGTCGTGCGTTCGGCCGACGGCGGGCGACCCGCCTCGTTGCCACGGGGGTGGCCCGGCGAGCCATCCCAGCCCCTCTCCCTGTTGCACGGATATCTGGAAGATATTACGGTGACATCCGCAACCCCACCCTGAGGAGCCGTCGTGGCGACCGCGACATCACCGACCCGTCTGTTCACGCATGAGCGCGATGCCGACCTGGCGCGCGACGTCCTCGGCACCCTGGAGGGCCCCGAGGGCTACCTCTCTGTCGGGCGCGGCGACACCGCGCAACCGCTACCGCGCGACGTCGGCGTCCTGCTGCAGCAGGTGCTGGAGGCCATCGCGTCCGGTGCGACGGTGACTGTGACCGCCACACCGTCGGAGATCACGACGTCCACCGCCGCGGCCATGCTGGGTGTCTCCCGTCCCACGCTCATGAAGATGATCGCCCGGGGTGACGTCGCGGCGCACAAGGTCGGCACGCACACGCGCCTACGCACGGAGGACGTGCTCGCCGCGAGGAGCGCGCGGCGTCGACGCGAGCGAGCGGCGTTCGCCGCCCTGCTGGAGGCCGAGGGCGACGAGGCGTGAGCGGAGCACTCTGAAGAGGAACCTTCACCCAGAGGACCGTCGGGAGTCGTCGCTAGGGTCCAGGGCATGCAGGGGATCGGGACGACGACCGTCTTCGTCGACGCCAACGTGTGGTTCTCCCGCACGCTGCGCGACTGGCTCGGCATGCTCTACACCACACCTGACGACCCCCCGTTCGTGGCGTGCTGGACCGAGGACGTGCTAGCCGAGCTGATCTATCACCTGCGCAGGGCACACCCCCGATGGGACGGCGCGCGGATCACCCGCATCCGCGACCTCCTGGCGGACACGTTCGAGGCGGGCCGCGTCGACGACTTCACGATCGACGCGGGCTACGGCGGGCCCGACCCTTCGGACGCCCATGTCCACGCCGCCGCAGTGGCGTGCCGCGCCGACGTCCTCCTCACCTGCAACACCCGAGACTTCGTGTGGGACGACAGCGCGTCACCGTACGAGGTGATGCACCCCGACGACTTCCTCGTGCTGGTCGACGACAGCTGCCCGTCGCTCGTCGCCACCGTGGCCGCGCAGATGGCTCGGTACTGGTACGACAGGTTCGGCGAGGCTGACGTGCCCGCCCGGTTGCGCTCTGCTCAGTGTCCGCAGTTCGCCGAGCGCGTCAGGCGCCACCTCATCGCGTCGTTCTGACGTCTGAGCCGGCGGCTCGGCGCCTCACACGGACCCCTTGCCCGGGATGCGCCTCCCGGGCGACGGACAACCCGGCGCGTCGCTTGCCGCACGGTCGACGCAGCTGCTGAGCTCCACGCATGAACGTCCGGCAGCGTGGCGCGGCGGCGCCGGCAGCGTGGGGCTGCTTCACGCGGACGTCGGACACGCTGCTCGACCACACGTACGGCGACGTCCTCGGCACGCGGTACGAGTACGACTCGCACGTCGTCAACCACAGGGCGATCAGCCCGGGTGACCTCGTCGTGCTGCGGGACGGGCAGCTGATCCTCGGGCACGGTGTCGTCGAGGACGTCGTGAGCAGCCCCGGCGTCAAGGTCATGCGGCGCTGCCCCTCCTGCGGCTCGGCCAGCACCACCGCCCGCAAGCGCGCGCTGCCCCGCTACCGCTGCAACGACTGCAAGGCGACGTTCGACGAGCCGCGGATGGCACCGTCCGACGTCACGCGGTACACGGCGACGTACGCAGGCACGTGGACCCCGCTCGACTCGCCGCTCCCCGTGCGAGCCCTCGACACGGTCTACGCCGGGGCCGACCGGCAGAACGCGATCCGCCGGCTCGACCGCACACGCGTGCTCGACATGCTCGCGGCCTACGGCGGGCTCGAAGGCGCCCTGGAAGCGGCCGTGCTGCGGTACGGCACGCCCGTGGCCGGTGGCCACGTCGACGCCGTGGTGCGGCGGCGCGTCGGGCAGCAGCAGTTCCGTGAGCGCCTGCTCGACCGTTACGGCGCCACGTGCGCGGTCACGGGCGCCCAGCCGGAGATGGTGCTGGACGCCGCCCACCTGTACCGCTTCGCGGACCGCCCCGAGCACCTGGACGACGGCGGCCTGCTGCTGCGCGCCGACGTGCACCGGCTGTTCGACCGCCTCGTGCTGACGTTCAACCCCAAGACGTGGACCACGCAGGTCGCGCCGCGGCTGCTCGAACGGCACGAGAGCCTGGCCGCGCTCGACGGCCGGCGGATCTCGGTGCACGCGTCGCGCCTGCCGGACGTCGAGCTGATCGAGGAGCATCACCTCGCGGCTCGGGCGCGGTGGAAGGACCTGGCGCGGGTGTGAAAGTGCGCGAAGGGTATTGCCGGGTCGAGCGGTCTGAGCTCATCGACGCGGGCCTCACCCCTGGCGGAGTTGCACTCATGGGCGCAACGACTGGGCGGGCAGTTGCCACGCCGTCTTCCATCCGCCCACGATGGCTGGTCGCCGGAACCGCGCGGCCTTCCGAGAACTCAGCCCGGTCCCGCGACGTCACCGCTTCCACGCCTCAACCGGGTGACAGGGAGTTCGCCCCTGCCCCCAACTCCATCCGTCACTGATGGTCAGCCTCCAGTCGGCAACCCAGGCGACAGCAATGGGAACGCCTGACAGGAGCCAGCGCGCCTAGGCACGTATGCCGCTCATCCGACTACGTCGACGATCGTGCCCCCGCCCCTGACCTTGACCGTGAATCCGATACGACCGCGTGGCGCGGCCAGTTTGGGGAAAGCCAACGAGAAGAGCGTGGCGACGTCGGCGGCAGGTGCCGGGTCAGGGAGGTCCTCGGGAAGCGACTTCCCGGACGGCCCGTCGGCGGCAAACGTGAGCAGCAGTGCACCACGCGTGGGCGTGTGGAGGCGCACTGCGTCCGGGTACCGGGCCGCGAAGTCGGCCATGCGCGGGTCCGGGTGGTCGGCGGGGACCGTGCCACCCGAGATGATCTTCATGGCCTCACGCTGGCGCGGCGAGCTTCCCGAGAACATCCACTCGCGCTCCGGGCGACGGTTGCGTTCGAGGACTGTCAGAGGCGCCGTCCGGTCGCCGATCCGACGACGCACGACGGACTTGCCCTTGAGCCGCGGCACGAGCACAGCCCAGTCCACGAGGGCCCCCTCGGCGTATGCCTGGTCGAGGAAATGCGTGGTCGGCGCGAAGTCGAACTTTGGGTTCCAGCGGAACTGGTCGAGGACCTCACGTACGAGGTCGGCGGCGACGATTCCGTAGTCGGCCTCGTAAAGCCCGAAAGTCCCGGAGAAGAAGGTTCCGGACTGTGTGACGGCATCCAACAGCGGTTGCACGGCACGGAAGTGTGCCGCGTTCACGTGGGAACTGCGCACCGGCTGCTGGAAGAAGTCCTTGACCGTCCCACCCTCCCCCTTCGAGACGAGCACGGCGTTGTACATCTTGTTTGCTCCGGTGGGCTTGAGGCCGGGGAGCGACTGGAACACCATGGGAGGAACCTGAACGGGCGTGACTCGAGGCCTTCCGGTCTCGTCGACGCCCTGGTAGCCCCTCAGTTCCTCCCGGAAGTCCTCCTCGTCTCGGACGACCGCCTCGAAGGCCCGATAGAGATCGACCTTCGTACCCCGTGGGCCGGGGACTGCGCGGCCGACGAACAGGCGCACGAGGTCGCGGTATCCCTGCCGGTATCCGAACCACCGCCCCATCTGCATGAGGGTGTCCGCAGCCTGGGTGCGCCGTGTGTAGTACGAGGTAGTCAACCCCTCGACCGTGAACCCGCGGCTGAGCTTGGCCCCACCCACGAGGATCTTCCAGACGTCACGACGCTGGAAGTCGAGGTCGGGCTGCGCGTAGTCCGCCTCCTTGTTGCCGTTGACCACGGCGATCGGGGAGGCGCCACGCTCGATCCTGTCGATGGCCTGCCCGATGTAGGGACGCAGCGACCCGAAGTCCTCGGGCACCGGTTGGTCGCCCGCGCGTGCACGACTCACCGGGACGAAGTCGTCGCGCCACAGGTCGTGCAGGCGCCTCTGCCCGGCGGGCTGGCTGTAGGCGCCGCGTCTCCATACAGTGTGGATCTCCTCGGCGAGATCGTCGTGCTTGTCGGTCCGGACGGACTCGTGGACGAGCATCGTGTGATGGCGTGTCGGCACACTGCTTCCCTGAGCGGCCCGCCACAGCTTGATGGCACCGGACAGCACGTAGGAGTCGAGTGCGCGCAGCATCTCTGCGTGCCGTTCCGGGTCGTCGTCGGGCGCCGCATACAAGCCACGGACGAACGCTCTCTCGTTCGAGGTCGCGACCGTCCTCTCGTCGTCCTCGGACAGGTCGAGGTCGTGGAAGTCCCTGCCCCCCATGTACGCGCGCGGCGGCTCGAGGCTGACGATGAAGTCCTTCGGGAAGATGTCCTCGGAGTCGTCGGGGTCGACGAAGACGTTGGCGAACGGTGTGGCTGTGTATCCGACGTACTGGGCACGCTTGAGCACGCCGAGCAGCTTCGCGATCTTCTTGTTGATCTCGGAGCGCTCCTTGTCCTCCGCGCTCGGTGTCTTCTGCTTGCGGGTGTTCACGGATGCCTGGTCGGCCTCGTCGTCGATGATGAGGGTCGGGATCTCACCGAGGTCGGCGTGGATACGTCCGAGGTCGTCCAAGAGCTTGTCGAGCACCGACTTGTTCTTCTTCACGACGGCGATCCGCACGTCGGAGCCGAACAGGTTGTCCGGGTGCCACAGGCGCTTCGCCGGGACGGCGAGCTCGTTCCCGACGCGGAAGTCGAGTGCCGAGAGACCGGCCTGCAGACTGCGGTAGTCCCACGTGGAGCGGGTCAGGCGGCGGATCTCGGGCGCCCCGAGGTCCCCCGGCCGGGCCCCGTGACGCAGGAACTTGCCGTCGACCCAGTCGCGGTCGCGCACGCCCGCGTAGTCGACGTCGGCGAGGAGGTGCTCGTCGTCGCGGGGGATCCCTCCGAGGATGTTCTCCTCCCCGACCAGCTCCATGTCGATGCGGCGCTGGGTCTGGCTGCGCAGGATCTCGATCGTCCCGGTGAGGACGATGACGAGGCGGTAGCCAGCGTCGACGGCCTTCGCGATCACCCCGGTGAAGTTGGCGGTCTTGCCCGACTGCACGTGCCCGACGACCAGCCCACGGGACTGGTACGGGGCTTCACGTGTCGGGTCCGCCAGGCGCCCGACGACCTCCCGCGTCGCCGCGTCGAGACGATCGACCGCGAACGCGTCCATCTTCTGCTCGAGCACACCGCGGTAGGCGTCCCAGTAGAACGTCCGCTCGGCCGCCCGGTCGTCGGTGTACCACGGGTCCCAGTCCGCGTCGACGATGACGGTGGTCTGCGACTCGTGCAGCGGGAAGGCGTCGGTGAGACGTGCGGCGGACGTCTCACCGAGGTCGAGCTCACGCAGCACCGTCCGGCGGCGGTCGAGCGTGCCTGGGAGCGTCGGCAACCCGTCGGCATCCGTGGCCCAGGGCGCCGACTCCAGCGCCTCCCAGCGCGCCAGCTGGATGTGGAAGGCCACCCGCACGGGGTCGTTCGGGTCTCCTCCGAGAAGCACGTCGACGAGACCCGGCTCGTCGAGGACGAGCTCGTCCCGGCGCAGCCGGTGGTTCACCTCGTCGAGCAGGGGCTCGGGCGCGAATCCCTGCATGCCCTTGAGCACGCGGGTCACGGCCGCGGCGTACAGGTCAGCCATCGGTGATCTCCTGGCGGGTGAGGAAGGCGGCCAGCGGCTCTCCCGGGTCTCCGGGCGCGCGTGCCGAGAGGTCGAGGCGGTACTGGAGATCGCTGATGAGTTCCAGGTGCGGCACCACGCCGGACAGGCGAGCAGGGGTGATGGCCGGGAAGTCGTCGTCGACCTCGAAGGCCGCGGGCGTGCTCCGCAGGATGTAGCGGTCGGGATAGAGGTCCGCGTCCTCGTCCCGCCAGCCGACGCCGTGCAGGTGGACCGCGAGACTCTCCCTGTGGGTGTGCGGCACACGTCGTCGCAGGTCGGCGACCAGCTCGGGGAGCCCGAGTCCGCGCGCACCTCCCGCGCGCGTCACCTGGATCGACAGGAGCCACAGCGGACGGCCCGGGGTGGCCTCCATCTGGCGCTCGCCGTGGACGACGTGCACACGACGCTCCGCCGACGTCGTCTTGACCTCGACGTCGAAGTCAGGCAGGCCGAGATCGTGCTGCTCGCCGAGGAGCCCGAGCCACCAGTCGATGACATCGGCGCCGTCGCAGGTCGCGAGCAGGTGCCGCACGACGAGCAGCTCGCCCAGCAGCCCGACCTCCTGGTCCGGTGACAACCTGCGCCGCGACGCGAGCACGGCGCGCATCCGCTCCAGCACGGTCTCCACCGCCGTGGCGAACGTCGCCCCGCCGCGGACGGTGGACACGATCGACACGACCATGCCGTAGGCCTCGTGATGGAGGTCGCGTGCGTCGATCTCCAGCTGGTACCACGGCCCGTCCTCGGTCGAGAGGGTCTCGACCGAGACGCGTCGGTAGCCCGCCACCGCCGGTTCGTGGCCGTCCACCGGGGTCATGAGGCGGTAGCGCTGTGCGGCGGGGTCCAACTCCAGCTCGTACCGCGGGGAGCCGGACAGGACGTGCGTGGTCGGCACGCCCGCTGCCATGTATGTCTCGAGCGACTCGGCGGTCAGGTGGGCGACGTCTGCGTGGCCCTCGGTCATCGCTCGTCCTCCTCGTGGCGCTGTGGCAGCGCGTGACGGCCTGTCGACTGCGCGTGGTTCTCCTGCTCGGACCGGATGGCGGCGAGCATAAGCGCGTTGTAGGCGTGGGCGTAGGCCCGTTCCTTGCGTCCGGCGTAGGAGCCGAGCGCGTGCTCCCCGACGAGCAGGTACAGCAGGGTCTTGACGATCGGAGCGTCGTCGGTGCGTCCGCCCGGCCGCCCCCCGAGGACGGACCGGTAACGGGTGTTGAGCCAGAGCGTGCGGGCGTCGACGTCGACCTCGAAGACCTGGTCGTCCATGAGCAGGCGCCACCGGACGCTGACGGCGTCCTGCCCCTCGTGCAGCTCGGCGTTCTCCCCGATCGCGTCGACGAGCGCGTGTGGGAGCCCACGGTCCGGCTCGGGCAGCCGGAGCGGGCGGGGGTTGCGCCGACGTGCCTCACGTGCGCCGGAGCGAGCAGTGTCGAGATAGTCCCGGAACGAACGCCCGTCCGCCGTCCGCGCCGCCTCGAACGCTGCGGTGAGCGCGGCGTCCAGCACCACGCCGGTCTTCTCGGCGTTGATGACGACGTGCGGCTCAAGCGCCGCGTCGATGTCCAGGGCCACCCGTGCCTGTGCCAGATCACGCGAGGCCGCGGTCAGACCGTTCCAGCTGCCCGCCTGCAGGAGCCGGTCGTGGCGGTAGACGTACAGGCCCTGCGTCTGGGTCGTCCCGGCGCCTCCGAGCACCCATCCCGGGTCGTCCGCGCGCGCCGGCCACACGTGGAGGCGCGCCGATGACGAGACGCCCCCCACGTCGAGAAGGAGGTCGTCCGGGTAGTCCGGGGAGCCGGAGGCCCGATACCCGAAGGGGTCGAGAGGCTCGACGGAGCGCTCGACGCCCCCGAAGTCGGGGTAGTCCTCGTCGACGACGTCGATGCCGACCGTGACGTCACCGCGGGCCAGGATCCGGTGCAGCACGAGACCCAGGTGTCGACGGACGCTCTCGACCTGCGACTCGATCCAGTTGCGCTGCTCGTCGACGTCGGGCGACTGCAGGAACGTCCGCACGTCGCGCCACTCGACCACCGCTCCTGTCTCACGGGAGAAAGTGGTGATCGGCTCGTCGTACCGTGCGCGTGCGTCGGCGGCGGAGAACTCCTCCACCATCGGACCCGAGTCGAGGGTGTCACGCGCGAGCCCACGCCCGACGTGCGGCGCGCCCCACCTCCGCGCCCACACGTACATGCGGTCCGCCTGGCTGAGCGACGCGGCCTTGAGGCCGATGCCGAAGTGGCCGAGCTCGCCCCCCTCGTATTCCCGCCGCCGCGCGTACGCCATGGCGTCGTCGACGGCCGCACTGTCCATCCCCTTGCCGTCGTCGATGACGAGCAGCCCTGTGGTGCGCTCCTCGCGTTGCAGGAACCGGACGAGCACGTGCCGGGCCCCGGCGTCGATGCTGTTGTCGACGAGATCGGCGATCGCCGTCGTCAGCGAGTGGTGCCGCCCGATGGCGGACGTGATGGAAGGGTCGGGGTCGACCCGTCGCGTCTGGACGGGCGCCGGACGCGACGATCGCGTCATGCGTCCTCGAACCGTGATCTGCTCGCACCCAGGACGCGACTGTTCTCGGTCACGGTCCGTACGACGTTCGCATCGAAGCCGTCGGACTTCTCGGCCGTCACGTCGAGCGTCACTTCGAGAACGTCCGGCCCGGCTCCGCGCAGCGCCTCGACGACCTCCCGCGCGATCTGCGCCAGCCGCGCCTCGATCGGGGACGTCGGGTCGAGGTCGAAGCGGCCGGTCCAACGGACGTTCGACCTCGCCGGAGGTGTGGGGTCGGGTCCCGGGCGTGGGCCCGGCCCGGGCGCGGGACCAGGTCCGGGTCCAGGCGGGAGGTCGTCGAGCACCGGGGAGGGAGCTTGCCTCTCGCGGATCCTCTGCTCGGTCGCGAGCTCCGGCCGCACGAGCAGCGTGCTGTCGTCGACCGGCCCGAAGTCGAAGTCCTCCAGCGGAACCGCCAGCCCCGTGTAGTCGCCTGTGTTCGCGTCGACGCCGGTCGCGAGTGCGAAGCCCCGCTCGGCCCAGGCGGGGTCGTGCAGCACGTCGAGCAGTGACTCGACGAGCACGCGCCGGTCCCGCAGACGCGCGAGATAGGGGTACCGGGTGAACCAGTCCCACAGCTCTCCCACGGAGACGTGCCCGGTGTTCCAGCGGGCACGAAGGCTCCCCGAGAGCTCGACCTTCAACGCGGCGGGCGCCAGCTGCGTGGCCAACCCACCGGCACTCACGAGCTTGCGACCGGTCCGCACGGCGAGGGATCGATCGGCCCCGTCACACTTGACCTGGGCGATGGTCATCTCGGCGTCGGGGGCGGGTTGCGTCGCGTGCAGGCCCCACATCCAGGTCGCGAACACCTGGTCGTCGATCGTGCGGTTCGTCTCCTCGGTGCGCTTGCGGGCCTGCTGCGCGTTGCTCTGCGTGAGGTCGAGCGAGACGTCCTCCGCGATCGACCGCCACGCGAGGTGCTGCCGCACCGTGCTCTCCAGGTCCCGCCAGCGCGCGTCGTCTGCCGCGAGGACGACGACGGAGTTCTGCCGCAGACGCGACGCCGTCCCGCGCGTCCGGACGAGGTCGAGAGCGAACGCGGCCGCCGGGCTGTCCTTGTCCTTGCCGTTGTGCCGGTGCTCGGGGCGGAGCACGACGAGCCGGGTGCCCGTCTCGTCGGCGACGTCGGCAGAGGTCTCGGGCGCGACGACCACCCCCGCGAAGTCCGGGGCCGGGCCGCTGGAGGCGCGCCGCAGGCGAGCGACGACCTCACCGTGGACCATGTCCAGGGGGAGGTCGCGGGCCCGTTCCGCCGCGAGCCTGTTGAGCGAGGGCTGGGTGTCGTACCAGTACCGCTCGCCGTCCCGGAACAGGTGGCTCGAGGCGTTGACGAGCGCCTCGAGCGCGGTCCCGAGGTTGCCCACGACGTCCCCGGGCATGGCGACACCGAGCGCGACCCGCTTGCGGTCCACGCCCTTGCGAGCGGCCTCGAGCGTCGGTGCGGAGTCGACGAAGAGCGTGCGCGCCACGCGCAGCGTGGTCCCCCGTCGGCCGAGGAGCGGGCGGTCGGCGTCGATGCGACGGGCGACGGCGTTGTCCCCGTCGATGTCGGACTCCACGATCTCGGCCCAGCGCGGGTCGATGTACTGGACGAGCTCTCCTCGCGCGCCGCCGGTGTCGAGTGGGATCGAGCCGGGCATGATGAGCGGCGACGGGTCGTTGCGCTCCCACAGGTGGTGCACCACCGTGCTCATGAGGCGCAGCACGCCGCGGGTGCGCTGGAACTTCTCGAGCGTCGACCAGTCGGTGTAGAGACGGTCGAGCAGCTCGGGGTGGATGGGGTACGCCGCGCGGATGCGCTCCTCGTACGCGCGGTCGGTCACACCCGAGGGCAGTTCCGGGCCGTGCTGGCGGTAGTACTCCACGAACCGGCGCGCGACGGCGTTGATCGTCACCGAGGCGGCGTTGTCGGGGTCGCGGAACAGCCGGCGCCGGACGATCTCGAAGGACTCGTCAGGCGTGGCCGGCTCCCACGCGTGCGCGACGCGACGCACGACGTGGTTGAGGCGGTCGAGCGCGAGCCGACCGTGTGCGCCGCCGACCTCGAGATCGGAGGCGCTCGAGTCCGCCTGGCCGTCGCGGCCGTCGAGGCGGGCGTCGCTGGCCGGGATGGAGACGAGGAGCAGCGTGCCCGGGACGGCTGCGGCCGCCTGAGTGAGTGCCTGAGCGAACGTGAACTGGGTCTCGAACGACCCGCCGACGAGCTCCTCACGGCCGTGCAGCTGCCGGGCGTACGCCACCCACTCGTCGACCAGCACGACGGCGGGCCCGTAGGCGGCGAACAGATCCCGAAGGATGGCACCGGGGCTGGTGCCGGTCCGGTCGGCGTCGGCGACCTTCGCGTACGCCTCGGCGCCACCGAGCTGCCACGCGAGCTCGCCCCAGAGGGTCCGGACCTCGGTCCCATCCGGCTTGCGGGTCGCCTGCCCGGCCGGGATCTCGTTGCCGACGAGCGCGACGCGGCGCACCTTCAGCCCGGTGGGGTCGACACCGCGGACGAGGTCCTGGACGTCCTGGGGGAAGTCCGTGAGCGGCCGCCCCGACATGAGGTGCCAGACGGCGAGCATGGAGTGGGTCTTGCCGCCGCCGAAGCGGTCCTGCAGGTTGATGATCGCGTTGGCGTTGGGGTCGCCGGTGACCCGGGACGCCGCTCGGACGAGGAGGTCGCGCAGTCCACCCGTCAGGTGGGTGCGTCGGAAGAACTCGATCGGGTCGGCGTACTCGGTCTCGAGGTCGTCCGCGCCCGTCGCGACCCGGTACAGGTCGGCGGCGAACTCCGACGCGGCGAACGTGCCGGCACGCACGTCCGGGTGCGGCTCGAGCACCGTCCGCCATGGCGGCAGTTCGGCGTCTGCCGTGTCGGGCGTGGCCGCGGCAGCCTTGACGGTTCGCCTCGTCTCGTTCTCGTATGCGGCGCGCTGGACGTCGAGGCGCAGCGCCTTGACCCGCTCGGCCTCATCGCGGGAACCGACGGCTCGGAGAAGCCGTTCCATCGTGTCGAGCGCCCGGTACGCGTCGTCGGACGTGAAGGCACCGCGATGCGCCCACGTGTCGCGGACGGCCCGCAGCTCTCCGGCGAGATTCTGCTCGGCCCGCGATAGCTCGTCGGAGAAGGGGAACCCGAGCTCGCCCATACGTTCGGTGAGCACACGGAGCTGGTTCTGCGGGTCCGTGGGCGAGTACGTCCTGCCCGCGGCACCGTTGACGGCGTCCTTGGCCGCGAGCAGGGCGGTCCAGTCATGTCCGGCGGGCACGTAGGGCCGGAGGACCCGGGCGACGAACGGCCCGAGCCCCGCTGCGAGCACGTCGAGCCCACGTCCCACCTGGTCGATGTTGCTGACCGCCATCGTCTACCCCCTGTTCCGGCACCGCGACACGGCAGGACGTCGTACGTCCGTCATCCGTCGAGCCCGAGGTCGAAACCGAGCGCGCCCTGGTCACCCTGTGTCTCGGCACGTCGGGCCGCTTCCGTGAGCGCCGACCACTCGGTACCGACCGCATTGAACAGCCCGGCGTCCTCCGGGTGCTTGTGCTGCGCCAGCTCGTACAGCCGATAGGACAACCGCTGGACCGCGTCGGCGTCGATCCCGCCGCGCCGCGTGACCGCGGCGAGCAGCCGAGCGGCTGCCTCGACCCCGGTCGTGGTCAGCGCGCGCGCGAGGTGGCAGGTCACCTCCCACACCGAGATGCGGTCGTCCGCCTCGGGATTCCACGACGCGGGCAGGTCCGCGGGGCGCCGCAGCGCCACCTGACCCTCGCGCGACACCAGGACACCGCCGCGCCCCATGCCCCCGACCGACGTGTTGACCGCCCGCGCGAGGACGTCCGCCTCGCCGTAGGGCCGGCGGGTCCACCCGTACTGCGCGTACCACGCCAGGCAGAACCGGGTATCGGCGTCGAGGTCACCGTCCTGCTCGGCCAGCACCTCGTCCAACGCCTGGTTTATGAGCTGCAGTGCGGTCCGCACGGTCATCACCGAGCCGTCCGCCTCGACGACCCGCGCGTACCGCGAGAACACGGCCATGCCCGGGCCGATCGTCGCCTGCGCCAGGTCGACCGGCGCGATGGCACCTTGCCGCATCTCCTCGAGGGCCGCCGGAAGCTCGGCCTTGAGAGCGGCGAGGAACCCGCGCCGGTTCGTCGTCTCGGCAGTCACGTGGCGCGGCCGTAGTGCGAGGACGATGGACGACGCTAGGGCGTTCGCGCCGACGCTGATCATCCGTCCCGACCGCTCTGAGCGGACAGGCCAGGTCGCTGTGATGGTCCAACCTGATCGAATCATGCCCTCGAGCATCGTCGACCACCCCGTCGACGCGACGCCTTCCGCCTCGAGTTCCTGCTGCTTGAAGGCGTAGTAGACGGTGATCGGGTAGTCGTCCGTCGCATTCTCGCGGGCGCGGGCGAACACCTGACGGAATCCCTCTTCAAAGAACTCTTTCGCACCCTGCTTGCCATTGTGTCGGTGAGGATTCGCGACAAGCTCCTCAGCCTTAGGCACAAGAATCGTGGCGAGCAGATCGGGATAGACCCTTCGCAAGGCTTTCCGTAGCCAGACATAGAA
The DNA here is from genome assembly GCF_000986825.1 of Cellulomonas sp. FA1. Taxonomy (NCBI): domain Bacteria; kingdom Bacillati; phylum Actinomycetota; class Actinomycetes; order Micrococcales; family Cellulomonadaceae; genus Cellulomonas; species Cellulomonas sp. FA1. The sequence goes on from NZ_LBMY01000001.1 coordinate 2,635,537, forward strand.
GTAGTCCGACAGGTCCGAATAGCCAATGTTGTCGTAATAGGGCGGATCGGTTGCGATGAGGACACCGGCATAGTCACGTGCGGCAGCGTCGGCTTGCTGAACCACTCCCGCCGCGCCGGACGGAACCATCGCGCAGGCCTTGGCCGCCCATTCAACCTGACCGATAAAACCGCCTGTCGCGGTCCCAAGCGGGGCCGTTTCGCAATAATCCCAGACCATCGGGATTGCCTGCCGCGCAAACACGCCGCGAGCGAACTCGCCAGTCGATGCCCACGACACCATCGACGACGAGAGATTGGTCATGCCAGAAACAGCAAAAGCCAAATAGGTCGCAACGGCGTCTGCGTACGATTCAGAACCCCCGTCGGCGATGACACGAGAGCGCACTTCATCGACCAAGTCGCTGAGGGCACTGAGGGCGGTCAACTGCCGGGGTGTGAAGAGGTCGACCCACTCGTTGAACCCGTATATTCGGATGGTCTGAGGGTTTGCGGGGCTGAGCCCATGTGGCGGCAATGAGCCGACTGGTGTCGAGTCCGGACGCGCAATGTTCGCGGCTTCCCGATGGGTCTCCGTCGGCGCGAGATATACCCTCTGCCGCTGGCCTTCGGCAACGATCGCCATGAGTTCGCTGCCGAGCCGACCTGCGCGACCTTCCGCTCGCACGTAGGTCAGAGGAACCGGCGATGAGCACGCAATACAGATGGCGAAAGTTCGAGATACCGTTCCGTCGTCACTGCCCGAGGGAGCTTTGGTTGGGTCAGTACCGATCTCGAAACGAACCCGACGCCCGCCGGGCGCTGAATCGTCGTCCACAATCGTGGGCACAACATACGCATTCTTGCCGTTTGTCTTGCGGAGCCACCACGAGCGAACCAGTGGCATCGCGATTCCGCACACGGGATTTGGACACCTCGCAGTCCTGGCCCAGATCCAGGCAACAACGTTTGCATTCTGCAGCACGGGCGCCGAATCCGCGCCGTGAGCGGTTGCGCGGACGCTGGCCACCGGATACAGGTGGCCGATGCGCTCCTGCGCACGATCGCGCATCCACGCTCCGTACCGGCGCACGTCCTCGGCGAGGCCGGTAGCGCGGGGCCAGGCGCCGAGTCGCGAGTCGGCGGCGCCGGGGTACACCGGCGGCTGCCCGGCGAACCTCGGTGGGATCTCGATGAGCGCCTTGTTGATCAGCACCGCGACCGGGTTGAGGTCGCTCGCGTGGGCCTCCAGGCCGAGGCGCTGCGCCTCGAGCGGGATGGTGCCGCCGCCGGCGAAGGGGTCGAGGATCGCGGGCGGCTTCCCGTCGGTGGACCTGAGGATCTCCTCGTGCGCCTCGCGCAGCAGCCCTTCGTCGCCGACGTTCTCCCAGACGACGAGCCGTCGGATGATGTCATGCAGCCGCTCCCGCTCGGCCTTCTGCTCCTCCTCGGTCGGGAACCTGTCCGGGAAGGACGAGGGGTCGTCGACGAGCTGCGCGAACAGCACGGCCCGCGCGGCCGCGAGCGGTCGACGCGCCCACCACAGGTGCAGCGTCGACGGGTGCCCGTGGCGGATCGACTTCTCCCGGGCCGACTCGCGGTTGATGTCCTCCAGAGGCAGGGACACCTCGATGAGCTTGCGGCGCTGCGTCACACCCACGTCCTTCCGTCGGCGCCGTCGCCGTCCGAGACGCCGCCCTGCGCCATCGTAGGGCGGCGCACCGAAGACCGGGGCGACATCCGTCCAGGTCAGGGCACTTCACCCGGTGCGCGCCGGGTGAGCCAGACGGCCATCACCTCGTCGGCTGCCGCCGACATGTCCGCATGTTCCCAGAACCGCAGCACCGACCATCCGAGGGAGGCCAGGTGCGCGTCCGTCTCCCGATCGCGAGCGACGTTGCGCTCGAGCTTCGCCCGCCACCACGGCCCGTTCGAGCGCGGGAGGGTCGCGTGCAGCGGGCACGAGTGCCAGAAGCACCCGTCGACGAACACCGCGATCCGCGCGCGCGTCAGCACGACGTCCGCCCGGCGCCGCGACATCCCGGGGAGCGGATGGTCGACCCGATAGCGCAGCCCCCGAGCGTGCAGCGCCCGGCGTAGTGCGAGCTCAGGCGCCGTATCCCGACGGACCTGGCGCGCCATGCGGGCGGAGACGGCGGGCGTCGTCGTGACGGCGACGTGGGGCCCGGGCGTGACCGACTCCACGTGCACCTCCCTCGGTAGAGTCTCACCAAGCGCGTGGCGGTGACCGACATGTCGGCCGGGCCGGCTATCGTCCTCCGATGTGAGCAACGTGCCCTCCGTCGCGCCCGCGCGCCCCCCGCTCGGTGAGGCTCCCGAGGACGGACGGACAGTCCGAGTGCTCGACCTCTTCTCCGGTGCCGGCGGCCTGACCGCTGGACTCGAGCGGACCGGTCGCTTCACCAGTGTGCAGGCCGTCGAGCTCGACCGTGCGGCGGCTGCCACGTACGCGCAGAACCACACGAGCGCGGACGTCTGGGTCGGTCGCATCCAGGACTGGCTGCGCGACGGGACCGTCCCCGAGGTCGACGTGATCGTCGGCGGTCCGCCGTGCCAAGGGTTCTCCACCCTGGGCAAGCAGGACGCCGAGGACGACCGCAACTTCCTGTGGCGCGAGTACGCGAGCACGATCCTGCGTGCACGTCCGAGCTACTTCGTCGTCGAGAACGTGGCCGCGTTCACGCGTTCACCGCAGTACCTGCAGTTCGTCGAGGAGACCGAGCCTGGTGGCCGACTCCACGAGTACACGTTCGAAGCCCGCGTGCTCAACGCGGCCGACTACGGCTCGTTCCAGGCCCGGCGCCGAGCCGTGCTGATCGGGCACCACCGAGACCTGCCCGCTCCCGCATGGCCGGAACCGACACACGCGAAGAGGCACCGGACCGTGCGCGAGGCCCTCAGCGGCATCCCGCACACGTGGTCAGGCATCGACCTCCCCGGCGACACGCACCACTTCGACGGGCACGACCTTCCGGGCGTCTTCCTCACCCGGGACCTGCACCTCGGACGCAACTACTCGCTGCTGTCGCTCGAGCGATTCGCGCACATCCGGGAGGGCCAGAACCGGTTCAGCCTGCCGTACGAGCTGCAAGCGCCGTGCTGGCGCAAGCACACGAGCGGATCGGGTGACGTGATGGGCCGTTTGTACTGGGATCGCCCCTCCGTGACCGTCCGCACCGAGTTCTTCAAGCCGGAGAAGGGTCGCTATCTTCACCCGGAGGCCGACCGCGCGATCACACACTTCGAGGCCGCGCGCCTGCAAGGATTCCCCGACGACTACAAGTGGGTCGGATCGAAGACGGCGATCGCCCGCCAGATCGGCAACGCGGTCCCGCTCGAGCTGGGAGAGGCGATCGGCAAGTCGCTCATTTATTCCCCCTGAGGGCGAAGGAAGCAAGCGTTTCGCGGGTGAGGGCCGCTGACATCCATCAATCGCGCAGATGCCCCGAGGCTCCGGCACATCCGATTTCTGGCACAGCAGCACCTCCCATCAGGAGAATCGCGCCGCCGCGGAACACACTGCAATCTCGAGATCTGTGGCAGATCTTTGTGCGCGGCGGCGTCCATCGCAGGAAGCGCCACTCAGAGAGGGCTTGATTCAAATTGCGAGCGATAAACCTTGGCCGTGCTGGGACTTCTACAGTGAGAGAGTCTCTTCAACGATCTTTATGATCTGCGCTAGAACAGGGGAATCGTTCGGCACCTCGGCAAGCCTTCTTCGCTGCTCGAACAGGACGTCCGAAGCAGGTGGATACTCCTCCTTCTCAAGACCGAGGGAAACCCGGGCGGCGTCGAGCCAGAACTCTTTTGCAGCCTTTGAAGAATCTCGCTTCCGCTCCCCGATCATTTCTAGCAATAGATTCTCCGGGCAGTCGCCGGGCAGATAGCGAAGGTGAGAGAAACACCAGTCGTTCAGTTGTCTTTCACGACGGGAGTGCTTCTCGGCGTTACTGCCCTCGTCGCTGTCGCGGAGGCGGGTCGCGATCCCGATCTTCTTGAGCTGTGCGCTGACGTCGGGCCCCGAGAGTTCGGTGGACCGCAGGATCTCCTTCTGCGGTCTTTGGTCTCCGTCGAGCACGACCATGCAACGTGCGTCCGCTGCCGCCAGCACCGGCACAGTGAACGAAAGAATGCTGCTTGCCCCACCGGGCATAGGGGAAATACTCAGCGAATCAAGCGCATCTGCCCCCTTAGTTCTGGCTGCACGGAGCAGAATTTCCCGAGCCAGTTCATCCTCGACATACACTGCCGCTTTGTCGATATTCGCACCGATTCTGCTGAATGCTTCGCGGTGCGTTGCGCTTTCGCTCACCAACCGCACCTTTCCACTCTCGGCCAGGTCCAGAACCTTGACCGACTGGGAAGGCAACATCGCCACCAGCGCAGGCGAGTGAGTCGACAGTACGACCTGAAGGCCTTTTTGCAGAGCTGTCCGCGCTATATGGTTGAGGAGCGCTTCTTGTGCCCGCGGATGCAATGACGTCTCCGGTTCGTCGAGCAGCACCAGTGAACGCTCGGCCACCTTGGACAACTGGTGAACCAGCACGATCGCTGCAAATTCTCCACTACCCGCAAAAGCCTCAGAGTACCTGAGGCCACGAGCGCGAATTAGCGCAGTCCTCCCCTCGACGTCGAAAAAATCGTGCGCCACGATCTGAATCGACTCATAGTCTCTTCCGAGGATCCTTGACACCGCTTCTAGTTCTCCACTAGAAAGCTCCTCCACAGGCTCGAGGATTCGGTCACGCCCGTAGAACTCATACGACCCGGAACGCTGCGCGATCGCTTCCGCGAGCCTCCTCGATCGCCTGCGAACCAACGCCTTCTTCTTTTCTATTGAGTTCTCGCGGTGCGCATGGTTGAACAAGAAGTGGATGTCGAAGGCCGGAACCGTGTGGCGGAAGTCAAGATAGAGCACTTCCTTGACCACCGGGTTCCACCGAGTTTTGCTTCGATAACCTTCGTCGACCGGATCCACGGTGTCGGGCATCGGGGGCATGCCGTCACTGATTCGCGGGGCGCGAGTTTCAAAGTAGTCGACCCGCCGATCGGTGCGAGCCACGCGGGTCTTAATCACCTCGGCCATGGCGCCGCTCGGCAACGCGTAACTGTGGATGTATCGCGCCGCCTCCAGCTCTACACTGTCCAGCCCAGTCTCAAACCAATGCTGGCCGAGATCCATGCCGCGGGGGCATCCCTGCAGAGCGCGGAGGATGGTCGTTTTGTTGGTGCCGTTAGGACCAACAAGCGCAGTCAGGGGATGATCGAAGTTGATCGTCAGCCCTGGCTCGAGGTTCTTGAGATTTGGAAACCGGACTTGTCGGATAAAGGGCTCACACTCATTGCTCTCGAGTCGACTGGCCAGGCGTTCCATCATGGACTCATGCTGCCAGACCTGAGTCGTGAGGAGTCGGTACGACACTCCCGCCGACTAACCCTCGCCCGGGGCCCAATAAACTGGGGTCAACCGGGGCGTCTACCTCACGAGGACCGTCGGGACCGTTGCAGGAGCAACGGTTGCCGTGGTCATGAGTCCTGCACGAGTTCCCGAGTCTCCCGAGTCAGTTCGAGCGAAACGGTTCACCCCGCCGTGAAGGCCGACGGCCCGGTGCGCGCCCTCAAAGGCAGGGGAGCAACCGGCTACCGGTCATACCCCTTCCCCACCATCCACACGAGGACGTCGAACACCCGCAGCGCCGAGATGTCCGCCCCGATCCCCGCGCGCTCCCGCAACGCCTCGAGCCGACTGTGCATCCGACGGTCGTCGGCCACGAGCCAGGCGTGCAGGGGGCTCCAGTAGCGGCCCTTCACGACCCCGAGCTCCTCGGCCACGACAGAGTCGAGGATCGGCACCAGGTGCGGTCGCTTGCGCGCGAGCAGCTTGGTCACGCTCGTCTCGCCGAGCCCGCGGATCGACAGGAGCTCGCGGTAGAGGGGCCGCACGGTCCACGCGTCACCGACCTCGTCCGCGGTGAGATCCGCGAGCGCGACGTCCCGCGGGATCTCCCGCAGCAGCGCCTCGAGCCGGTCGCGCCGCGTGACGAGCAGGTCGAGCGCGGCGTCGCCACCGATCTCCACCGCGAGCAGCGAGACCGCGACCAGGTCGTCCGCCGTGAAGGTGTCCGCCACCTCCGGGCGGTCGCCGCCACCGCCCAGCCGCTCGAAGTACGCGCCGCTGAACCGACCCTGCGGTCGCGGCGCGAAGTAGGTCTGCAGGAGGCGGACGGCCTCCCCCTCACAGTCGGGCGCGAGCAGGTCGGTCACTCGGTCACTCACACGCACGTGCGCCTCCGGTCTTCTCGACGGGCATGGATCAGTCCTGCCGGAGTGCTACCGGCTCGCTGGTTCCGCCGCCCAGCGCCGCGTACGGCACGAAATCCACCGCCCGCTGCACCCGGTGCCGCAGCAGCGACGGGGCCATGCGGCGCTCGGCGTCGAGCGGGAGCACACGCACGCGCTCGTCGTCGGACCCGAGCGTGAACACGCCGTCGCCGTCGTCCTCGACACCGGAGACCACGCACGCACCGCGCGGCACGTCGACCAGGAGTGATCCGTCCTCGACGAAGTCCTTCACCACTCCGACGAGCACCCGCGCGCCCCGCACGGCGACGAAACCGTCGCGCGCACCGACCGAGCGGAGCGCGGCACGTGCGACGTCGATGCCGCCGACGTCGGACATGCGCGGGATCGCGACGCCCGCGAGCAGCAGCAGCGCACCGTCGTCGAGACGCCAGCGCAGCTCCTGGAGGAGTCGCTCGCGCTGATCGTCACGAAGGCCCAGGAGGTCGGCGGCCTCCGGCACGGGCGGCTCGACGGCGGGGATCGCGGTCGCGACCGCCTCGGCGAGCTGACGCGCGAGCTCGCGCACGGTGCGCTTGGTGCGCGGGTTGAACCCCTTCCCGGGTGCGGCGTCGATGCGTCGGAGCCGCTGCTGCAGCACGGCGATCTGCTCCGCCGCGCGCTGCCGCCACTCGTCGGTGCGCTCGGCGGCGTCGGCGGCGATCTGCGCGGCGTACGCCGGCGACGTCACCGTGACCGCGGACGCACGCAGCAGCTCGTAGCCCAGCCAGCAGTCGGCCGCGGCGTGCAGGTTCACGACGTCACGGGCGATCTGGCCCGCCTCCTGCTGCAGCGCATCCTGCCTGCTGGCGGCCTTGCCGCGCCCGAGCCCGTCGACCCGCTGCGCGAGCAGCCGCACGGTGCTGCGGCAGTACGCCTCGAGCGCGTGCCCGTCGCCGCGCAGCTCGTCGACCATCGTCGGCGGGACGTGACCGAGCTCGAGCGCCCACCGCGACTCGCGGATCACGCGGTCGATGCGCGTCTCGATCTCCGCCGACCGGACTCGCGGGTCTCGCCGAGCAGCACCTCGACGCGGGCGGCGACCTGCTCGACCGCCTGCTGGATGCGGACGAGCTGGAGTTGCACGGCGGCCAGCGCGACGCTTGTGCCCATCGTGGCTGCCATCGTCGCCATCGACGTGCCCGCGCCCACGGCCGTGAAGGCGGCGTTGCCGACGATCTGGCCGTTCTGGCCGACGACCGTCCCGAGGGCCCAGCCGCCGGAGGTCATCAGTCGGGCTCCGGCGTGCAGCTGTGCGAGGGTGTGCGGGGCGAGCTGCACGACCCCGTGCAGCTGCGCGATGCCCTGCACACCGGACCCGACGGCCGAGGCGGCAGCGCCCGTCATGCCCACAGCAGCGAGCCCGTGCCCCGCCTGCTCGGACGCGGATGGCTGCGCCAGCGCCGCCACCACCGCGCGTGCACGCTCGACGTCCGCGGCGAAGACGGCCACGCGTCCCCCGTCGTCGAGTGGGACCAGTGTCACGTCGGACCGCTGCAGATCGTCGCCCACCCGGCGCCTCCCTCGGCGCGACGACCGTTCGGACCGATGGGCCCCGTCAGACGGACGTCGACACGGGGATGGTGCCACGCACGCACCCTCCACGTTCGGGACTTGGGGGTGATCCCGCGGTCACGGCGCAACAGACGCTTCGACGCCCCCTCACCCCATCCCCGCCCGGTCCACCAGCACCGCGAGCTGCACCCGGCTCCCCACACCGACCTTGTCCATCGCCCGGGCGAGGTGCGTCTTCACGGTCGCCTCCGACACGAACACGCGCCGCGCGATCTCGGCGTTCGACAGTCCTTCCGCGACGGCGTGCGCGATCTCGAGCTCGCGCTCGGTGAGCGTCCGCACCTTCTCCTGGGCGTCGCGCCGCCCGGACGCGGCGGGGTCGGCGCTGACCTGCGTCATCACGGTGCGCGCGGCCCGCGCGGAGAGCCAGCCGTCCCCGGCGGCGACGGCTCGGACGGCGGCGACGATGTCCTCGGGTGAGGAGTCCTTGGCGAGGAAGCCCGCGGCGCCGGCGTGCACGGCGTCGAGGATCGCGCTCTCGGTGTCGAACGACGTCATCGCGACGACGCCGGGCGGGTCGGGCAGCGCGGCGAGGGCCGCGGTCGCGCGGATGCCGTCGACGCGCGGCATGCGCAGGTCCATGAGGACGACGTCGGGGTGGTGCGCGTGCACCGCCGTAACGGCCTCGTCACCGTCGGCGGCCTCGGCGACGACCTCGACGTCGTCGGGCCGCAGGATGGTGCGCAGCAGGCGCCGCACCATCGGGTCGTCGTCCACCACGAGCACCCGGATCATGCGGCGACCGTACCGACCCCGGCGGACACCGTGGGCCGGTCCGCGGGAGGGTCAGGCGCCGGCCGCCCACGGCAGGTGCGCCCGCACGACGTACTCGTCGCGCTCGACGCCCGCGGTCAGCCGCCCGCCGAGCGCCTGCGCGCGTTCGCTCATGCCGACGAGCCCCGCACCGGCCGACGGCGGCACGCGCCCCGCGTCGGCGGGTGCCAGCGCGTTGCGCACGGTGACGTCGACGCCGTCGCCGGGCCGTGCCCGCAGGTCCACGTGCACGCGCGCACCGGGCGCGTGCTTCATCGCGTTGGTCAGCGCCTCCTGCACCACGCGGTACACGGCACGGGTCAGCGCGGGTGGCGCGGCGTCACCGCCGTCGACGAACACTGTCGCCCCGATGTCGACACCGGCGCCCCGGGCGTCGTCCAGCAGGATCGGTAGGTCGGCGAGCCGCGGCGCGGGCCCGGCGTACTGCTCGGCGAGCGTGTCCCCGGCGGTGCGCAGGGTCGTGATGAGGGACCGCATCTCCTCGAGCGCGCGGTGCGCCGACGAGCGCATCGACCGGGCGGCCTCGGGCACGTCGGTGCCGGGGTCGTCGGCGGTGACCTCCAACGCAGCGGCGTGCAGCGAGACGAGCGACAGGTGGTGCGCGACGGTGTCGTGCATCTCGCGCGCGATGAGCTCGCGCTCATCCTGCCGCGTGAGCTCGGTGCGCAGGTGGTCGGCCTGCGTGCGCAGCTGCGCCGAGCGTCGCGCCTCGTCGGCCGCGACCTCTCGGGCCGCACGCGCGGCGGCACCGGACCGGCGCACGAGCCCGGCCGCGACCGCGAGCCCGAGCGCGACGACGCCGAACGCGACGTACCCACCCGCCGGCAGGTAGGACCGCCGGCCCGTGGCCTCGTCGACCACGGACCACATGACGTCGGCACCGTCGCGCGCCCAGTCCCGGGCGAGGGACGCCACGACGGCCGCCCCGGTCGCCACCGTGCACCCCGCCGCCGTGCGCGTGCGCTCCGACGCGAGCACCCACGGCAGCGCGAGCAGCGCCGCGCACCCGCTGACGGGCAGCACCACGGCGACCCCCGCGGCCGCGAGGCAGATCGCCACCGCGTGCTGGCGCCGCCACACGAGGGCCACCGCCGCGGCGACGGCCGCCACCATGCCGAGGACGGCCAGCACGAGCCGCAGCCCGGAGACGCCTTGGACGCCACCCGCGAACGCCGCGTCCGCCATCCCGAAGAACAGCGCGACGACCACGGCGACGACCGTCCCCGCGTGCGCGAGCGCAGGCCGCCACCACGGCACCCCACGCGGGGTCGTCCGGGTCACGGGGGCGTCGGCCATGGTCCGGAGCGTAGAGGCCCGCGCCGACGACGACGTCGGCCGAACGGCTCGATGACGCCGCCGCCCGTCGTCCGTCCGGCTGGGCACGTCGAGCCGGTCGGGCGACCCGCGCGCCACCCCCGCCGCCGAAGGATCGGTGCCGACCGACAGCACCCACCCGAGGAGCCCCGTGATGAGCCAGCCCGTCCCCGACCCGAGCCCTGCCCCGCAGCCCCGCCGTTCGTGGTTCGCGCGGCACAAGATCCTGACGACGCTCGGCGCCGTGGTCGTCGTGGTGGCCGTGGCGAGCGCGCTGGGCGGTGGTGGCGACGACGCTCCGCCGGCGTCGCCCGCCGCGTCGGCCCCGGCCGGCGACGGCCCGCCGGCCGAGGAGAGCCCGGCGAGCACCGCCGCCGGCATCGGGACGCCGGTCCGCGACGGCAAGTTCGAGTTCACGGTCACCGGGGTCGAGCCGGGCGTGACGCGCGTCGGCGACGACATGTTCGGCGAGGACGCGCAGGGGCAGTTCCTGCTGGTCCACGTCACCGTGACCAACATCGGGGACGAGGCGCAGTACTTCGACGGCAGCAGTCAGAAGCTCACGGACACGCTGGGCCGCACGCACTCCGCCGACACGGGCGCTGCGATCTACCTGGGCGACGCGCAGTCGTTCCTCAACCAGATCAACCCGGGCAACAGCGTGCAGGGCACGGTCGTGTTCGACGTCCCGACGGACGCCGCTCCCGCGACCGTCGAGCTGCACGACTCGCCGTTCTCGGGCGGTGTCGAGGTCACGCTGGGCTGAGCGGCGACGGGCGGGAGGGCGCGTCGGCCACGGCGCCGCCCTCCCGCCGCTGGTGCGGCGTCACGGCGCAGGCTCGGGCAGTCCCGGCACCACGACGTACCCCTCGCCCACCGTCCCCAGCACGACCATCCGCTCGCGCTGCGTCCCCCACAGCCACGCGAGGTACGCGCACACGATCGCGTCGACCTCGTCCTCGACGCGCTCCAGCACGACTGCCCGCTCGGCCCCGGCGACCTCGTGGCGGATCGCCGCCCACCGTGCGTCGTCGCCGAGCCCGAGCGTGTCGCCCATGACGTCCTCGACGTGGTCGAGCAGCTGCGCCCACGCGGCCTGCCGCACCGCCAGCGGCCGCCCCTGCTTGGCTTTGTACGGCAGCACGCGCGGCAGCCCGAACAGCACGACCATCGCCGGGTGCGGGTACACCTCGATCGCGACGGACACCCCGGGCACGGGCCGGACGTCGGGGTCGACGCACCAGCCGTGCCGCCGCGCGAGCGTCTCGGCGCGCGGCGGGTCCATGTGCGGACGGCCCCGGTTCGACGGGTGCGCACCGGCGTGGAACCTCCCGAAGTGCCGCGTCACCAGCGCCTCCCCCAGCCGCCGCCCCGTGAGGTTCGGCACGACGAGCGGCGCGTCGACCGCGACGACGACATCCCGCGCCGACGTGTGCCGGTCGAGGACCGCGTCGATCTCGTCGTCCGTGCGCACGGACGACGAGTGCACCAGCCGCCCGGCGCCGTCGAGCACCGCGACGCCCGTGCGGGCCGTCCGTCCCCAGGCGAGGTCGAGGCCGATGTACCTGCGCGGCTCGTCGCGCTCGGTTCCTGCGCTGCTCACCGGGCCAGTGAACACCGCCGCGCCGACACGTGGCCCGGTCGGGCGGGGCCGTCCACAGATCGGCTGAACCCTCACCGCCGCACCCTCGCGAACCGGTACCTTCCCGGCATGCGAATTGTCCGGCGACGCGAGACATTGGCGGTTCTGACGCTGGCGACGCTCTTGACCTTGGCTGGCTGTTCGGGCGAGGGCGGGTCAGCCCCTCGCCCGACAGAGCCGGCCGCGACCTCGGCTTCCCCGACTGCGACGACCAGTTCTCCCGCACCGAGCCCGTCGACGTCACCGACCGCTCCATCTGCACCCGAGACGATGTCGGCCGGCGACCTGGATGGCGCGAAAGCTGCCGCCGAGCACTTCATGGCGCTCTACACCTACGCCCGGGTCTCCGGTGACCCCGCGCAGCTCTCTGCGATGTCGGGGACGGAGTGCTCCACGTGCGCCGCCATCGTGGCGCAGGTCGATTCCGCTGGAGCCAACGGGCACTCCGCCACCGGCTACGAGGTCGAGATCCGTGAAGCGATCGCCACCGAACTGGTGGCTGGTGAGACCTACACGGTCGAGATGAAGGCGACAGAGGGACCCGCGACGGTTCACGACCGTTCCGGCAATGTCGTCGCCGAGAGCGAAGAGACTCGACGCGTTCTGAGGATGGGGCTTCGCTGGTCCGGTCGATGGACGGTCGAGGCCCTGAGCGTCGAGGCGGATGCGTGAGAGCTCTGACCGTGCTCGTCTCGACCGCGGCCCTGGTCGCAGTACTTGCGACATCGGCCGCGAGCCAACCTCCCACGCGCGCCGACGACCTCGGTAGCGCCGGCCAGGCAAGCGGAGACGAGTTCAGGCTCTTTGCCGTGCGCGAAGCGGCGCGCGCATCGCAGGCGAACGAAGCGACGTCACCCGAGCAGCGGCTCGTGGACTACCAGCGCGCCCCGAACTGCCAGAACCCTGACGGCACCTGGATCCGCGGCTCGGGCGACGGCACCTGCCCCCACGGCGAGGGCACCCCCAACGCACCCGTCCTGTGCGCCGGCCCCGGCCAAAGCGTCATCTGGCCCATGTGGCGACGCGAACGCACCACCCCCACCGCCGCCTGGGGCCCCTGGACCCGCCTGGACTTCGGCGGCTGCAGCACCGACCTGCTGCCCACCCTCACCGAAGCCGACTTCCGACGCCTGCCCCTGCCCGCCCCGGCCCTCACGCTCCAACCCGACCGCGGCTGGGTCCTGGTCAACATCGAGACGATCGTCACCACCGACCCCGACCCCGTCACCCTGCGCACCGACCTGCTCGGCCACGCCATCACCGTCGAAGCCACCCCCACCACCTGGACCTACGACTTCGGCGACGGCCACACCCTGACCACCACCAGCCCCGGCCACCCCTATCCCCACCACGACGTCTACCACCAGTACGAACACCCCGGCACCGCCACCATCACCCTCACCGCCACCTGGACCGGCCGCTACCTCATCGACGGCACCACCACCTGGCACACCATCAACGGCACCGCCACCACAACCACCACCAGCACCCCCCTCACCATCGAAGAACGCACCTCCCGCCTCGTCGCCACCCACTGCCACACCCGACCGAAGCCCGCCGACTGCTGACGGAGGCACGGATCACACGCATCCGAGTTGTTCACTGTTACAGTGAACAACTATGGAGGCGAGCCAGCGCAGGGCAACCAACGCACTCGCTCGCGCCCTGCGGGATGCTGTGCCGACTAGCCCGGTCACCATCGACGGCACGACGGTCACCCTGGAGCACCACGACGCACAGCACCTCGTTCCGGTGTGGGCCGGCGAGGGCTACCCCGCCGACGTCGCGCTCGCCCTGCGCACCATCGAGGACGCCGTCGATGCGCACGCGACGCCCGTCGTCGTGGCGCGCCGCCTGTCACCCGGCAGCCGTGCGCTGCTCGCCGAACGCGGCGTCAGCTGGGCGGACGAGGCCGGCGGCATCGACCTCACGGCCGGTCCGGTCCTCATCCGCATCCCGAGCCCGCCCGCCCCGCCGCCTGCTGCGCCCGCACGATTCACCGCCGCGGGAGCCGCCGTCGCCGAGCACCTGCTCCAACGCTGCACGACCGGGGAGACGAGAGTGCCCCCGGTCGACGAGCTCGCCGCGACGGTGCACGTGTCGCGCGGGGCCACCTCGCGAGCCCTGGCGTACCTCGACGCCCAGGGCTGGACGACGGCCATCGGCCCCCGCCGCGGCCCGACCGCGGCACGCGAGGTGAGCGAACGCGGCGCGCTCCTCGACGCCTGGGGCACCTGGTACGCGTCGCGCGCCGACGACGCGGTCGGTGCCCACACCCTGGTCCGTGACGCCGAGACCTGGATCACCGACGTCGTCGCCCGCGCCTGGCCGCCGTCGGCGTGGGCCGTCACCGGGCTCGTCGCGCTCGACGCACGCGCACCCCTGGGGACCACGCCGTCGCCCATCGACCTCTACCTGGACGGCCCCGAGTTCGACGGCTCGATCGACACGCTGCTCGCGGCTGCGGGGATGCGCCGCGCCGAGACCGGCGTCCGGGTGCGCGTGATCCGCGCCGACAGGTACACCCTCCCGCTCGCGCGCGCCGCCGCGACCGCCGACCCCTTCCCGGCCGTCGGCGACGTCCGGCTGTACGGGGACCTGCGACGCCGGGGCGGCGTGCGCACCGAGGAGTACGCGACGCACCTTCGTGAGCAGAGGATCGGGTTCTGATGCGCGACCGTCGTACGCGCACCCTCGCGGAGCGCGCGCTCGCCCGCCTCGTCGCGCACGCCGACGGGCACGCCGAGGAGTTCGTCGTCGTCGGCGGCCTGAACCCGGACCTGCTGGCGCCCGTGCCGGATGCACCCCACCAGGGGACGGCCGACATCGACCTCGTGATCGAGATCGGCGTCGTCTACGACCGCGACGAGCTCGACCTCGGGTGGCTCGAGCGTGCGCTCGACGCGGCGGACTTCCGGCCCACCGGCGACGCTCGGGCGTGGCAGTGGGTGACGAGCGTCGACGGGGTGCCCATCCGGATCGACCTGCTCGTGGACGTGCTCGACCACGTCGGGCAGCAGATCGCGGTCCCCGGCTGCGACCGGATGGCGGTCATGAACGTCGCCGGGCCCGGAGCGGCGCTGGGGTCTCGCGTGATGCGTCCGATCCCGCTGACGGACACCGAGTCGCCGACCGTGGACGCGCCGTTCGCCGACCTCGGCGGCTACCTGCTGGCCAAGGCGGCGGCCGTACTGGGCCGACGGCAGGACAGAGATCCGTACGACCTGGCGTTCGTCCTGCTGCACAACACCGCCGGCGGCCCGGTGGCCGGCGCCCGGGCGGCACTGGCCGCGCTGCCCGCCGGGCGCGACCGCGAGTACCTCGCCGGGTTCCGCGCCGCGCTCACCCAGCTGGCCGACCCCACTGGGCGGCCAGCACAGCTGTACGCCGCGCAGCGCCTCCTCGACGGCGACGACCTGCCACGCGACGTGCTCGCGGCGGACGCCGCAGCCGCTGCCGCGCTCGCGCTGGCCACCGTCGACATGCCCTCCTGACCCATGAATCCTCGCCCTCGACCCGGCCCCGGCCCGTCCACAGATCCGCTGAACCCTCCTCGCCGGACCGCCGCGAACCGGTACCTTCCCGGCATGCGGATGCAGGGGCGAGCGATGCGCGCGGTGCTGACGACGGGGCTGGTCGCGCTGGCGGCCGTCGGGTGCACGGGGTCGCCGACACCCGAGCCCACGACGTCTGCGACTCCCGACGGAAGTGCGCCCCCTTCCCCGAGCGCGACGCCGACATCGGACGCGGCGACGCCTCCCGAGCGGCCCGACGCCATGGCGACGGTCGACGCCGACGGCGCAGCGGCTGCAGCGGGCTACGCGATCGAGGTGCTGAACTTTGCGGCGACGACGGGTGATCGTGCGCCGTGGGATGCGATCAGCTCGCCCACATGCCGCATGTGTGCCAAGTTTGCCGAGGACATCGCCGTCTCGGGCCCCGACCCGAACGGCGTGCTGAGCGTCTCGTCAACCCGGGGCTGGGAGATCACACCGGGCTCCCTGTACGGCGCCGAGCTGGCGATTGAGCAGGCACCAGACGACGCGGCTGGTGGCGGTTCCTTCGTCTTCTCCATGGCCCTCGGCCACGACGGCGACTGGAGCGTCGAAGCCATCGACACGAGCGAACGATGACTCGGTCCGTCCGCCGCCACGCTCTTGCGTCCGCCGCCGCCCTGCTTCTCGTCGCCGTTCTGTGCTCTCCGGCAGCGGCACTCGACATTCGCGGCAACTTCAGCGAGAACGGGCAGTTCGCCGAACTGACGCTTCCCGCGACGGAGAGCGCAGCGACGGCGAACCAGGCGATCCCCTTGGAGCAGCGGCTCGTGGACTACCAACGCGCCCCGAACTGTCAGAACCCCGACGGCACCTGGATCCGCGGCTCGGGCGACGGCACCTGCCCCCACGGCGAGGGCACCCCCAACGCACCCGTCCTGTGCGCCGGCCCCGGCCAAAGCGTCATCTGGCCCATGTGGCGACGCGAACGCACCACCCCCACCAGCCCCTGGAGCCCCTGGACCCGCCTGGACTTCGGCGGCTGCAACACCGACCTGCTGCCCACCCTCACCGAAGCCGACTTCCGACGCCTGCCCCTGCCCGCCCCGGCCCTCACGCTCCAACCCGACCGCGGCTGGGTCCTGGTCAACATCGAGACGATCGTCACCACCGACCCCGACCCCGTCACCCTGCGCACCGACCTGCTCGGCCACGCCATCACCGTCGAAGCCACCCCCACCACCTGGACCTACGACTTCGGCGACGGCCACACCCTGACCACCACCAGCCCCGGCCACCCCTATCCCCACCACGACGTCTACCACCAGTACGAACACCCCGGCACCGCCACCATCACCCTCACCGCCACCTGGACCGGCCGCTACCTCATCGACGGCACCACCACCTGGCACACCATCAACGGCACCGCCACCACAACCACCACCAGCACCCCCCTCACCATCGAAGAACGCACCTCCCGCCTCGTCGCCACCCACTGCCACACCCGACCGAAGCCCGCCGACTGCTGAACACCGCCGCCCCGTTGCCGCCCGGTAGGTGCTCGTCCGCGCGGGCACCGCCCACCTCCGCAACGCGTCTCGAGTGCCGCGTACGGCTCCGACACGAACCGAGCGCGCCCGCGTGGCGCCCAGGTGGCGAGCACACCCCTGCCACCTCACGGGCACCGAGCCGTCCACACCTTCGTTGCGCACCACCGCCGCCCACAGATGCGTCGCACCCCGCCCACGGCGCGGCCCGGGACCGCGAGGCTCGGGACCATGCCGACGCCTCCCCACCGCGCCCGGCGGACCGCCACCGCGGCCGCCCTGCTCACCGCACTCACAGCCATGATGCTCGCGTGCACCGGGCCGTCCCCGTCGCCGGCCGGTGCTGCGCCTTCGGCGGCCCCGGTGACCTCGACGACGACGGCCACGACCACCCCGTCGAGGCCCGCCGCGACCCCGACGTCGGTCGCGGTGAGCGAGGAGCCGGACGTGCAGGCGGCCACCGCTGCGGGTGCCGAGTTCTTCGACGTGTTCGCGACGGCCCTCAATGACGGTGACAGCACCGATCTGCGCCGCTGGGCGGCGCCGGGTTGCGCATGGTGCGAGAGCGTCGCGCAGCAGGTCGACGACCTAGCGCTCGCCGACGACTCCACGGGCACAGGCGCTGCCACGGTCGCCCGTCACAGGTTCGACGCCATCACGGCACGGGGCGGGCGTGAAGCGGCCGGGAAGTACGTCGTCGAGGTCGGTGCTGACCACGTCGTGACGACGATCTGGGAAGAGTCACCAGGGGCGCATCAGCTGCACATCGGGGCGCCGGAACGCCTCGTCCTGGCGCTGGCGCTCACGCAGCGCGACGACGGCTGGCAGGTCGACGGGGTGCGTGTCGTCGAGGGCGGCTGAGCCACCAGGACGCGGCGTCGGCGCGCACCCGGCCCTCCAGCTGCTGATCGAACCCCGCAGATCCTGCTCAACCGGACGCCCCGACGCGCCGATGCAGCGGCATGCCTGCCGACCGTGCACCCTCGGACCGGCACCCCGCATTCGCCGACCGCACCCCGCCGACGGCTCGCGATCCACGGGCGACCCCGACACCGCACTCACGCCGCCGCCGACGCTCGGCCAGCCCCACCCGCGCCGTCACCGCCCTCGCAACCATGCTCGTCGTCGCGTGGATCGGGCTCGGACGTCCCACCACCATGGGCGCTCTGGTCGCTGCGCTCCCCGGGCTGCACGGCACGGCCACGGCACCGGCGGCTGCGCCGGTCGACCCGACCGACCTGACGACTCCACCCGTGGACGTCGAGGGCCCGTTCCGCGTGGTCCGCGTCGTCGACGGCGACACGATCGTCGTCGCGCGGCCCGACGTCGACACGCGCGTGCGGCTCATCGGCATCGACACCCCGGAGTCCGTCGCACCCGACCGGCCCGTGGAGTGCTTCGGGCCCGAGGCGTCGGCGCGCACCAGCGAACTGCTGAACGGGCAGACCGTCACGCTGCGCGGCGACCCGACGCAGGACAGGCTCGACCAGTACGACCGCGAGCTCGACTACGTGTGGCTGCCCGACGGTCGACTCCTCAACCACGTGCTGGTCACCGAGGGGTACGCGGTGGAGCGCACCTACGCCGCGCCGTACGCCTATCAGCAGCACCTGCGCGCCGCTCAGCAGCAGGCGCAGGACGCTGGCGCAGGCCTGTGGTCAGCGGCCACCTGCGGCGGCGCCACCGACTGACAGCCCCGGGCCGGCCTCCGCACCGGGCGCGTGCAGCCCCAGCAGCCGGTGCGCCAGCATGGTCGACCCCGCGATCGCCGCGGGCATGGTCGCGACCGCCCCGCCGGGCACGAGGAAACACAGCTGCGTGGCGGCGCCGAACCCGACGGCGACCTTGCGCTGGGCACGCAGCAGCCGGTTGCGCTCGGCGCGCGACAGGCCGCGGGCGACGAGCGCGCGCGACGTGAGCTCGTGGGCCAGCACCCAACCGGTGAGCAGCACGCCGGCGACCCACCCGGTCACCGTGCCGATCACGGGCACCAGGCCGAGGGCGCCGGCCAGCACCGCGACCACGAGCCCCCGCGCCATGAGGGCGAACCCGTCGACGGCGCCCCGCCAGAAGCCCGTGTCACCGTCGGGCACGGCACCCGTCTCGTCGTGCTCGACGGCTCGCCAGATGCGGTCGTAGAACGGCTCACCGACCGTCAGCGTCAACGCCGTGAACGTCACGACCACCAGCACGACGGCGGCGGCGAGCACCACGGCCTGCGCGACGAGCTCGGCCACGCGCTCCCAGAACGGGGTCCAGTCGTCGGCGAACGGGGTCAACCAGTCGCCGACGCGCCCCAGGTTCAGCACGAGCACGCCGATCGCGACGACCATCACGACGCCGACCAGCGCCGCGGGCACGAGCCCGAGCGCCATCGTCGACGTCCGTCGCCGCCAGAACCCCCACCCGCGCAGCAGCAGCCGGGCACCGTCGAGGAAGTCACTCATGGTGGCGGCAGCGTACGACGCCCCGGACGGCGCGGCCCGACAGGGGCGCAACGCGTCGCCCGCCCTCCCACCGGACCCGCCCACGACCCACCGGGTGACCCCGCCCTCGGTCGCACGACGACCGACGCGAGCACCACCGATGACGGGGTCGCCGGACGCGGCACCGCTCGACGCCGTCCCCGTCGCACGCGGGACAGCTCGTCGCCGTCATCCGTCGCACGCGGGACAGCTCGTCGCCGCCATCCGTCGCACGCGGGACCGCTCGTCACCATCATCCGTCGCGAGCCGGACGCCCGAGACCGTCATCCGTCGCGCGAGTGCACCGCGACGAGCGACCGATGACGGGGTCGGTGAGGTCGCTCGTGCGGAGGCCGCGCCGGTGGCTCATCAGCGCAGCCGGCTCCGTCAGGGCGTCGGCTCGTCACCCGTCGGGTCGGACGGGTAGACGCGCCGGGTGCCGGTGTCCTGCGTGTCTCCGGGCTCGGGATCGCCGTCCGGGCCGTGCGCACCGGGCAGCGGCTGGTTCTCGGGGTCGTCCGTCTCGGGACGCTGGCTCGCCGGGTGGACGGTGTCCTCGCTCATGCCCCCACGCTCACGCCGCGGCCGGCGACACGCCAGCCGACGGGACGAACCCGCCGGTGGCGAGCCAGCCCACCGGGTCCGCCCCCGCTGGACACCCGACCGAGAATGCCCACACGGACAATCGCCCAACAAAGCGTCGAACAATGAACACCGTGAAACGCGGGTGAATTCGCACGGAAACGCGCGTCAGCGCTGATGAGCGGAGCATCATGGCCCCACCGGTGCCGCGACGACGCAGCACCGGGGACGCGGCGCCGCGCGTCGCGTCATCCGGCGATCCAGGGGGCGGATCCGCATGACCACATCGACGACCCGACTGCCAGACGACTTCGCACGACCTCGCGGCACGCGACGCGAGGACGACACGCACCTCGGGGGCGACACCCGACCCGACGGGGACGCCCGACCCGCCGGCGACACGTGCCCCCGGGGCGACACCCGACCCGACACCCGGCCCGGAGAGCGCACCCGTCCCGACGACGGCGCACCGCTCGACCCGGGCGTGCGGCGCTGGCTCGAGGACGCGTACGGCGCGGACCTGGGCGTCGTGCGCGTCCACACGGGCGCCCGGGCGGCGCGCGCCGCGACCGCCGCCGGCGGGGCCGCGGCCTCGCGCGGCACCGACGTCTTCCTGCCCGACACGCTCCGGCCGTTCACGCGCGCGTGGGAGCACGTGCTCGCGCACGAGGTCGCGCACACGCTGCAGGACCCGCACCGGCGGCGGGCGCACGACGAGCACGAGGCCGAGACGTGGACGCGGCTCGCGCTCGCGGGCGGCCGGCTGCCGCACGACGCGACGGTGCGCACGCCGACCGGCCCGGGCAGCTCTCCGCACCCCACCCGGCGCCCCGCCCTGCGGGCCTTCAACGCGTGGGAGCACCGCCTGCTGGGCGACCTGGGGACGGACGCCCTGGTGACGGTCGCGACGCGGGGTCCGGGGTGGCGCGAGGTGGTGGAGCGGCAGGTGCGGTACCTGCTGCTGTGGCAGGGCGGCGCGCACACCGCGACGGCGGCGCAGATCGCGGCGGTGGACCCGTCGTTGACGGTGGTGACGCTGCGCAGCGGGCTGCTGGCGACGCTCGGCGAGCTGAACGCGGTGGGCGGGGACTTCGCGGCGGACCCGACGGCGATCGACGGGCTGCCGGACGGCACGACCGGCGGGTTCCTGCAGCAGGTGCGGCAGGAGAGCGTGAACCGCCTGCTGCACCTGCTGGGCGACCGGCACGTGGTGCAGTTCCAGGGGGCGATCGCGCCGTACGCGGGCGACTCGACGCTCGAGCTGCTGAAGGAGTCGCGCGCGATCGACGAGTTCACGGCGGGCCTGGGGGTGGACCACTACTTCGGGCTGCTGGCGCGCAACGCGTGCCACTTCGCGCCGTTCTCGTGGCACCGGTGGCGGGCGTTCCACGCGCAGGCGCGCGACCTCGCGGAGCAGGCGTTCGCGGCGGGCGACCCGGCGCGCAAGCACGACCTGACCGACCGCGCGTGGGTCGCGCAGGCGTACGCGGACCACTTCGTGGAGGACTCGTTCGCGGCCGGCCACCTGACCAACAAGACGTTGATCATGCAGTGGTTCTCGCGGTGGGCGGCGGACCAGATCGTGCTGCCGGTGCCGGACTGGGACATGGTGCGCCGCGTGACGGCGGACCTGCAGCCGGCGCTGCGGGGCGCGGAGCTGTACGACGCGCTGGCGGACCTCACGTCGCACGACCCGCAGACCGTCGAGGAGCAGCTCGACTACCGGGCGCGGGTCGTCGCGAGCCGCGTCGCGCCGGCGGGCGTGCCGGTGGAGGTCGCGTACCGGCAGTACCTGTCGTTCCTCGACGCGGCCGTGGTGCAGCTGTCGTCGAACGTCGTGCACAACCACTACAACGAGGCGTCGTTGACGGTGACGAGCCTGGACGGCGGCCGGTTCCGCGTCTTCGGCGACGAGAAGCTGCTGGACTTCGGCGACGCGGTCGCGCACCCCTCGGCCGCCGTGCACCTGTCGCAGAGCGCGATCCGCGACCTGCTGGAGCGCGGCACCACCACGACCACGCCCGACGACGTGCTGCGCCGCCTGCCCACCGGCGTCGCGACCCCCGCCGGGGACCGCACGCTCGAGGCGTGGCACGACGACGCGCTGCGGCGCACGGTCGAGCGCGACATGTTCGACTCGCTGTGGTCGCGGCTCAAGGAGTTCGTCACGATCGTCAGCCCGCGCATGGGCCTGATCTCGCGCGACCAGCGCACGTCGGGCCTGGTGACGGCCTGGCAGACGAGCCTGCCGGGCAGCGGGTACACCGACGTGCAGCCGCTGTTCGACGGGACGCGCGCGTTCGCGGCGTCGAACGGTCACGTGTACCGGCTGGACCCGGGCGACGGGCACGTGCTCGCGCACAACTCGCTGCCGGGCCGCGGCAACCACGAGACCCGCGTCGCGTCCGACGGGACGCGCGTCTACGCGGGCATCGACGGGTACGTCGTCGCGATGGAGGCCGACGGCCTGCGCACGCAGTGGCAGGCGTCGCTGCCCGGCTCGGGGTACGCCGTCACGAGCGTGATGGTCGCGCAGGACGGCGCGGTGTACGCGGCGTCGAACGGGCACGTGTACCGCCTCGAGCCGGGCACGGGGCACGTGCTGGCCCACAACCCGCTGCCGGGCCGCGGGCGCGAGGAGGTGCGCCTGACGCTCACGCGCGGCACGCTCGCGGCCGGCACCAACGGGTACGTCGTGGGCCTGGCGCCGGGCGACCTGGCGACGCGCTGGCAGACGAGCCTGCCCGGTGCGGGGTGGGACGTCGTCGACGTCGCGGGAGTCGAGGCGGGCGTGCTCGTCGGGTCCAACGGGCATGTGTACGTGCTGGACCCCGGTGACGGGCGCGTGCTGGCACACAACGGGCTGTCGGGCCTGGGCCACCACCGCGTCGACGTCGCGTCGGCCGGGGACGCCGCGTTCGTCGGGACGGCGGGCCGCACGCTCGGGCTCGCGCTGGCGGGCCTCGGGGAGCGGTGGGGCCGCGACCTGTCGATCGCGACGGGCAAGGTCGTGCGGGTGCTCGCGCAGAACGGCTGGTTGTTCGCCGCCGTCAACGGCTACCTCTACCAGCTCGACCCCGCGACCGGTGCCGTGCTGTACACGAACGACCTGGCCGGGCGCGGGTTCCACGACGTGCAGCTCGCGTCCGACGGCGTCACGGTCTACTGCGGCATCGACGGCTACGTCGTCGGGGTGCGCCCCGACCCGCGCTGACGACGACGCGCCGTGGGGCCGGCCCGGGTGGACCGACCCCACGGCGCCGTGCGCGGGTCGCGCGTCAGGCGCGCCGACGACGCGCCAGCAGCGCACCGGCGCCCGCGGCGAGCAGGCCGCCGGCCAGCAGCGCGAGCGCGAGCGCGTCGGCGCCCGTGGTCGCGAGGCCGCCGCGTGCGGCACCCGGCTGCGCGCCACGACCCGCGCCGCCCTCCGCCCCGCCCGACCCGACGCCGCCCGGCCCGACGCCGCCCGGGCCGTGCCGCCGCCCGGCCCGGCCCCCGCACCGGTCGCCGTGAACGTGACCCGCCGGACCTCGGACTCGACGACCGCACCGTGCGCGTCGGTCACCTCGACGTACCAGCCGTGCGTGCCGTCGGCGGGCGTCCACGCGACCTCGACGAGCCTGCCGCCGTCGAGCGCGGTCGGCGCCGCCGACGCGAACGGCGCCACCGCCGTCGCTCCCCCGTCGATCGGCAGCGCACCCGCCCCGGGACCACCGGCCCCGAGATCGGCCACCCGTGCCGCACCGGCCACGGCCGGCACGCTCACGGCCGCCACCTGCGAGGCCGTGGCGAGCTCGACGCCCGTGCGCACCTCGGCGACGAACGCGTCGCCCCGCAGCTCCTTGGTGCGCGGCGTGATCCCCGCGTCGGCGTAGGTGATCGTGAACTCCTGGTGCTCGGGGTCGAGCGTGGGGTCCTCGGAGTCGTACCGGCCCAGCGACGGCGAGTAGGTGCGGACCAGGATGCGCTGCCCGGCGTTGTCGAAGTGCAGCAGCCGCAGGAACCCCTGACCGCCCTCGGGCAGGCCCTGGTAGTCGAACAGCATCTGCGTGACGACGCGCTCGGCGGTGCCGTCCTGGTCGTCGTCGAACCGGTCGATGCGCGTGTACGCGTCGTGGTAATGCCCGCTCATCACCATGCGCACGTTCGGGTTGGTCGCGACGACCTCGTCCTGGATGCGCTGCGGGATCGGCCCGAGCCCGCCCGTGGTGAGCAGGTACTCGTGCAGGTTGACGATCGCGACGCGGTTCGGGTGCTGCGCGAGCACGTCGTTCATCCACGCGATCTCGGCGTCGCCCGGACCCCAGCCCATCGACACGACGACGAAGTCGACACCGCCCGCGCTGAACAGGTCGTAGTGACCGCGGTTGTCCTGGTGGCTGCCGCCGTACCAGGGGTTGCCCGCGAACCGCCGCTCGCCGAAGTACCTCCCGTACGACGTCCAGTCGAGGTCGAAGTTGCCGACGTCGTGGTTGCCCGCGAGCACGCCGTACGGCAGGCCGGCCTCGTCGAGCATGCGGTAGGCCGCGTCCGCGTTCTCCCACTGGTACTGCTGGTCGTGGTTGTCGACGATGTCGCCGGTGTGGAAGAGGTACTGCAGGTTGAGCGCCTCGCGCCGCTCCAGCAGGTACCGGTGGATCGCGAGCTGGTGGTCGTAGAACTGCTCGTTGTAGTACTGCGTGTCGGACTCCCACGCGAGCGTGAAGTCGTACGCGTCGCGCGGGGTGTCGTCGGGGTGCGCGGGCGTCACGGGCGTCGAGCGGTCCGACAGCACCGGCCCGGCCCAGCCCTCGGAGTGCTGCACCAGGAACCGGACGGTCCCGTCGACCACGTGGTGCGCGGCGGCCACGTCGGCGCGCAGCGTGAACGGCGCGTCCGCCGCGGGGTCGCCGACGTGCCGGTCGACCCGCTGCCACGCACCCGCGGCGGTGTCCCACACGTGCAGCGCGACGGTCGCCCCGGGCTCGGCGGCGCCGTCCCAGGTCGCGACGACGCGCGCGTCGTCACCGGTGCCGGCCGGGACGGCGACGTCGAACACCTGGTAGGGGAACGCGTCGTCGCTGCTCACGGTCGTGTCACGGTCGTCGACGGCGGCGAGCGCGACCCGCTGGTCGGCCGTCAGCACGGTCGCGTCGCCGCGGTCGGCGGCGGCCGCGTCGTGCGTGACGCCCTGCGCGGCGGTGACGCCCACGTCGGCCGTCGTGGCGTGCGACGCCGCGAGGAACCGCACCTGCATCGCGTCGCCCGTCGGGTCGGCGACGCGTGCCGTGAGAGGCACGGCCGCCCCCTCGACGCGTGCGCCGTCGGCGGGCGTGACGAGCTCGACCGTCGGCTCCTCGCGCGGCGTGACGAACCGCTCGGTGCGGGTCGTGACGTTGCCCGCCGCGTCGGTCGCGGTGACCGCGAGCTCGTGCTCGCGCGGCGCGAGCCGCAGCGACGACGTGGTGTGCGGGAGCGTGACGGCATCGCCGTCGAGCGTCGCGGTGACCGCCGCGACGGACGACGTCGCGTCGGTGGCCCGCGCGTCGAGCGTGATGGCGCCCTGCAGGCCCGCGGGGCCCGTCGTGTCGGCGTCGAGCAGCACCTCCACGTCGGGCGCGGTGTTGTCGACGACGACGCGCGCGCTCGCCACGTCGGTGCCGTCGGTGCCCGTGACGACGTGCGTGCCGTCGGCGACGGCGGTCGAGTCCCAGTCGTGGCCGACGGCCGCGAACGCGTCGGACGGCAGCGTGAAGACCGCCGGGTAGTCGTCGGTCTTGCCCGCGGAGTCACCCATCGCGACGGGGCCCCCGGCGTACCCGGCGGGCGTCAGCGTGCGACCGTCGGGCAGCACGAGGCGCGGGTTCAGCAGCGTGAAGTCGTCGTTGTTCTCGTCCGCGTCCTGGCACGGCCACGCCTTGGTGCCGGCCGAGACGAGCAGCGTGAGGTCCTCGCCGGGGCGCGTCGCCGACACGGGGACGGTGGCCGTGACGGTGATCGTGTCGCCGTACGTGCCCTCGTCGAAGATCGTCAGGACCGTGCCGTCGTGGCACGCGTCGCCCGTGGGCGACGGCAGGATCACGCCGTTCTGGAAGTAGTCGTCGGTCGCGGTGACCTCGGCCGCGAAGACCGCGGACCGCTCGAGCCGGCGGTACGTGGGCGTCAGCGCGGCGCCGTCGACCGCGAGCGCGAGGTCCGCGTCCGGGTCGTCGGCGGCGACCGCGAGCGTCGTGGTGCCGCGCAGCAGGTCACCGTCCGCGACTCCCAGCCGCACGGGGTCGGTGCTGGCACCCGCGACGGGCAGCGTCACGGGGTCGGTCGTGACGACGTGCGTGCCGTCCGACGCGACGAACCAGTACGTGACGGCGCGCTTGCCGACCAGGTCGACGGCCTTGAGCGTGCTGGCGTAGCGGCCGGCCGCGTCGGGCGTCAGGTCGACGACGCGCGCGACGTCGTCGCGGTCCGTGCGCACGTGCAGCTCGACGCGCCGCACCTGACGGTCGTCGGCGACGTCGGCCGCGAGCACCAGGTCGGTGGTCGGGTCGACGACGTCGGGCGACGCGTCGCTCACGCGCGGGCCCTGCGCGTCGGGCGTCGCGGTGACGAGCGTCGTCGGCAGCTGGTCGGGCTCGACGGTCCCGGGCGTCGCGGCGCGCGCACCGAGCAGCACCTGGCGCGAGAGGTCGGCCGGGTCGGCCCGGTACGCCAGGCCGCGGTCGACGACGACGTCGCGCGCACCGCCCATGTTGTAGTACCCGCGGCTCACCGTGACGCCGGTGCGCGTGACGACCTCGACGCCGCGCGGGCTGCCGTTGGCCATGCCGCCCGACGCGACCTCGAGGATCTGCCCGGCGGGCACGGACGTGCCCCAGAAGCGGTTGAAGTCGGCGCGGGTGAGGCCCTGGTTGCCGGCGTTCTTGACCCAGAGGACGATCGCGCCGCCGGCCGGCACCACGGCGTCGGCCGGGTCGCCGTGCCAGAGCGCGCTGCTCGTCGTCACGTAGCTCTCGTCCGGGTAGAGGTAGCGGATCGTGTAGTCCGCGAACGACACGGGCGCGTCGGTCACGTTGGTGACCTCGACGTACTCGTAGCCGTCGGACCCGCCGACGTTGGTGCTGTCGACCATGAGCTCGGTGAGCTGCAGGTGGCCGACGAGCGAGTCGGCGGGCGGTGCGGCGGCCTCGCCGGGAGCGGCTGTCGGGGTGGTGGTGGGCGTCGCGGTGGGCCCGGCCGTGGGCGACGCGGTGGGCGTGGGGTCGGGCGTGGGGTCGGGCGTGGCGGTGGGGGTCGGCGTGGGTGTCGGGGCACGGTCCTCGAGCTGCTCGGGTGCGACCGTGCCCGGCGTCGGGGGTGCGAGCGTCGCGAGCACGTCCATGGCCCGCGTCGCGGCGTCGACGGGCGTGCGCAGCTGCACGACCTGGTCGGGGCCGACGCCGCCCGTCGGCACGAACGACCAGCCGACCGTGCTGCCGGCCGGGTCGAGCACGCGGATGCCGCGGTTGCCGCCGTTGGCCATGCCGGCCTGACCGGTCAGGGGCACGACCGGGTACCCGTCGCCCGCGCCGCGCGCGGCCCAGAACGCCCGGAAGTCGTTGACGGTGAACCTCGACGTGTCGACGTTGCCGGCCGCGTACTGCAGCCACAGCACGACCGTGCCGCCCGCGGGGACGACCGTGCCGTCGGGCACGGACAGCGCGACGTCGCGCGTGCGGTCCTCGGAGTCGGCGTACGTGTACGCCAGGCCGTACCCGCCCGCACCCAGCGGCACGGGCGCGGCGGTCGGGTTGTGGACCTCGACGTACTCGAAGTCGTCGTAGCCGGTCGTGTCGGGGGCGATCTCGGTGACCACGAGCGGCCACGCGTCGGCCGGGGCGGCGACGGCGCGGGGGGCGGTGGCGAGCGGGGCGACGACGAGCGTGAGACCGACGGCCAGGGCGGCGAGGGAGCCGACGGCGCGTCGCTGGCGGTGCGCGGGCATGGGTGTCCTGTCTGCGGGGGTGGGGACCCGCCGGACGCTAGGCAGCGCCCTCGAACCGCAGGTGAACGCGCGACGACCCCGGGCGGGCGCCCGGGCGACCATCGGCCCGGGTCGCGCCCTGCACGCCCCAGCCCGTCAGGACGCCGCGGCCCCCGCGCGGGCGCGGCGCCGCGCGGTCACGGCGTAGATCCCGACGACGACGGCGACGAGCCCGGCGGTCGCCGCGAGCTGCGCGCGCGCGGCGGCGTCGGTGAGCATCAGCACGACGACGCCCGCGAGCGCGGCGAGCGTCGCCCACGTCAGCCACGGGTACCCCCACATGCGCAGCGGCAGCCCCGCGGGGCCTGCGGCGGCGGCCAGGCGCGGGCGGAGCCGCAGCTGCGACACCACGACGAACACCCACACGACCAGCAGCGACGCGCCGACGGCGTTGAGCAGGATGCCGAGCAGCGCGTCGGGCAGCAGCCAGTTCAGCGCGACGGCGACGAGTCCGAGCGCGACCGACACGAGCACGGCGACCCACGGCACGTCGCGCCGCGACACGCGCCGCAGCACCGCGGGACCGTCGCCGCGGCCCGCGAGCGAGAACGCCATGCGCGACGTCGCGTAGATGTTCGCGTTGAACGCGGACAGCAGCGCGAGCACGACGACGACCTCCATGAGCCGCGCGGCGCCCGGCAGGCCCGCGAGGTCGAGGACGGCGACGAACGGCCCGTCGGCGAGCTGCGGCGAGTCCCACGGCAGCACGAGGACCATGACGGCGACGGAGCCGACGTAGAACGCGAGGATGCGCCACACGATCGACCGCGTGGCGCGTGCGACGGCGCGCTGCGGGTCGGCGGCCTCGGCCGACGCGATGGTGACGATCTCGATGCCGCCGAACGCGAACAGCACGACGAGCAGCCCGGCCGCGACCCCCGCGACGCCGGTGGGCGCGAACCCGCCGTGGCCCAGCAGGTTCGTGGTGCCGACGGGCGACGTGCCGGGCAGCACGCCGAGCACGAGCAGCACCCCGACCACGAGGAACCCGACGATCGCGGCGACCTTGAGCGCGGCGAACCAGAACTCGAACTCGCCGAACTGCCGCACGCCCGCGAGGTTGACCACGGCGAACACGGCGACGACGACGAGCGCGACGCCCCACTGCGGGACGTCGGGGAACCAGCCGGTGACGATGCGTGCGACGCCCGTGATCTCGGCGCCCAGCACCATGACGATCGTGAACCAGTAGACCCACCCGAGCGTGAACCCGGCCCACCGGCCGAGCGCCTGCTCGGCGTACACCGAGAACGAGCCGGACGCGGGCGACGCGGCGGCCATCTCGGCGAGCATCCGCATGATCATGACGACGAGCACGCCCGCGACGGCGTACGACACGAGGACGGCGGGCCCGGCGGTCGCGATGCCGACGCCGCTGCCGAGGAACAGCCCGGCGCCGATGGCCGAGCCGAGGCCCATCATCGTGAGGTGCCGCGTGCGCAGCCCGTGCCCGAGCGCGCGGTCGGCGGCGGCACCGGGGGCGGGGGCGTCCGCTGCGGCGGGTGCGTCCGCGGCGGCGGGGCCGGCGGCTGACGCGGCAGCGGGGTCGGTGCCGGGCACGCCGGTGCTGCCGGACGGGGAGGGGGTCATCGCGCGGGGCCTTCGGTGGTGCGGTCGGTGCGACCGGCCGGCCGCACCGGCGCCCACGGTAGCCCCGCGGTCAGCGCTCCGCGGCGCGCGCGACCGCCCGGGTCGCGGCGGCGAGCGTGCCCGCGAGCACCAGCAGCAGCGCGACGACCAGCAGCGGCCACCACACGGGGCGGGCCTGCGGCGTGAACCACTCGGCGGGCAGGCCGGAGTACCCCGCGTCGAGCGCGCGGTGGGCGGCCAGCAGCGGGGCGGCGGCGTGCACGGCCCACGCGACGAGCACGACACCGGCAGACACGGCCGCCTGCCGCGCCGTCGTGAACGACAACCCGTGGCCCCGCAGGACCGCGCGCGCCACCGGCAGGGCGGTCAGCAGCAGCGCGGCGACGACGAGCCAGGACACCCACACGCCCACGCCGGCGAGCGCGGCCGTGAGGCCGTCGGGACGGTCGAGCCACAGGTCGACGGCATGGGGCCCGACCGGCTGCACGGGCGACGGGAACCCCTGCCGCGCCGGCGTGTCCCACGCGGAGGTCGGCATCGCGCCGGTGGGCCACACGGGCACGGCGACCATCCACCCCGCCGAGGACCGCACGAGCTCCCGGCCACGCATCGCCGCGACGACGACCGCCCCCAGCGCGCCGAACACCGTCCCGACCGCGACCACGGTCTCGACGACGAGGGCGGGCGGACGCCGGGCACCGGTCGGGGCGGGCAGGTCGAGGACGGCCACGGCAGCTCCTGACGTCGGGGGGCGGTAGTGGTGTCATCGTCACCCGGCATCTCCGTCATGACCGACACCCCGGCGCCTCACCCGTCCGGGTCAGGCCGCGCGTCAGCGCAGCGCGGCCGTCGCGGCGTCGAACTGCACCATCGCGGCGTCGGTGAGCGGCTCGGCGAACATCGCGTGGGCCACGTCGGTGCCGACGGTGACGGCCTCGAGGCCGTCGGCGGCGAGCTCGGGGACCACCGCGGCGTCGCGGACGCTCGCGACCAGCACGCCGGTGCCCGTGCCGGCGAGCGCGCGGGCCATGGTGCGCAGGTCGGCGCGGCCGTCGCGGCCGGCCTCGGTCATGCGGCCCAGGTACGGCGCGATGAGGCGCGCGCCGGCGGCGGCGGCCAGCACGGCCTGGTTGGGGTGGTAGACGACCGTGAGCAGCACGGGCACCCCGGCGGCCGACAGGCGCCGCGTCGCGACGAGCCCCGGCCCGGTGGCGGGCACCTTGACGACGAGCCGGTCGGACAGGTCGCGCAGCGCGTGGCCCTCGCGCTCGATCGCGTCGGCGTCGGCGGCCGTGGTCTGCACGAACACCTCGTCGGCCCCGGAGGCCAGCAGCCAGGACACGAGCGAGGGCACCTCGGACAGCCGCACGCCCGCGCGCTGCAGGATCAGCGGGTTGGTGGTGACGCCGCGGAACAGGCCCGTGGCCAGCAGGGGCGCCAGCGCGTCACGGTCGGCGCTGTCGAGGTACAGGTCCACGTCATTCCTCCACGCCCGCGGCGCGGGCGGTCTCGTCGGGCTGGGGCAGGTCGGCGAGCGCGGCGTACCGCGCGCGGACCTGCGGGTCGAGGGGGGTGCCGGGCTCGACGACGTCGACGACGCGGGGCGTCCACGCGTCGCGGACGTCGCGCACGTCGGCGCCCGCGAGCACGGCGGCGGCCTGCGCGGCGGCGCCGCGCGCGGTGGCCTCGGGCGCGTCGCGGGTCTCCACGGGGGTGTCGAGCGCGTCGGCGAGCACCTGCCGGTACGCGCGCGAGCGCGCCCCGCCGCCGGTGACGACGACGGCCCCGTCGGCGGGTGCGCCCGCGGCACGGATCGCGTCGTGCCCGCGCACGAGGCCCAGCACGACGCCCTCGTACGCGGCGAGCGCGAGCTCCTCGCGCGTGGTGTCGGAGCGCAGGCCGCCGAGCAGGCCGCGCGCGTGCGGGCGGCTGGGGCTGCGCTCGCCGTCGAGGTACGCGGCGAGCACGGCGCGGTCGGCGCGGCGCGGGGCCGCGAGCGCGAGGCGCGTGAGCTCGTCGTGGTCGACGCCGAGCAGGCGCGCGACCGTGTCGGTGACCTTGGCGCTGTTGAGCGTGCAGACCAGCGGCAGCCAGCCGCCGGTCGCGTCGGCGACGCCGTCGACCCAGCCGCTCGCGTCGTGCACGGGCTGCGCGGACGTCGTCATGACGACGCCGGACGTGCCGAGGCTGTAGAGCACCTGCCCGGGCCCGAGGCCGATGCCCAGGGCGCCCGCGTGCTGGTCCCCCGCGCCGGCGCCGACGACGACGTCGGGCCGCAGGCCCAGCTCGGCGGCGGCGGGCGTGACCGCCCACCCGGCGGTGTGCGACGGGCCCAGCACCTCGGGCAGCAGGTCGGTCCACGGCAGGCCGGGGCGCACCCAGCGGTCGAGGTGGTCGACGAGGTACCGCCCGGTGTGCGCGGCGTAGTACCCGGTGCCGGACGCCTCCGACCGGTCCGTGACGGCGCGGCCGGTGAGCCGGTACGTCAGCCAGTCGTGCGGCAGCAGCACGTGCGCCGTGCGGTCCAGCAGGTCGGGCTCGTGCGCGGCGACCCACGCGAGCTTGGTGATCGTGAACGCCGCGGTCGGCACCGAGCCCACCGCGGCCGCCCACCCGGGCAGGCCGAGGTCGGCGACCATCGCGTCGGCCTGCGGGCTCGACGTCGTGTCGTTCCACAGCTTGACGGGCCGCAGCACGCGGTCGTCGCGGTCCAGCAGCACGAGGCCGTGGCACTGCGCGGCGACGCTCACCGCGTCGACGTCGGACGCGCGGAGCCCGGCCGCGCCGAGCGCCGCCGCGAGCGCTCCGCCGAAGGCGTGCCACCAGTCGTCGGGGTGCTGCTCGCTGACCGGCGGCGACGTCGGCGGGTGGGCGCTGCGCCCCGCGCCGAGCAGGCGGCCGTCGTCGGCGTCGCGCAGCTCGACCGTGCAGGACTGCGTCGAGGAGTCGACGCCCGCGACGACCCCCATCAGACCCCCTGGACGCCGGGCACGGCGGGCGCGTCGGGCACGTGCTCGAGCTTGCCGACGGCGCCGGCCGGGTGCGTGAACAGCACCTCGTCCCAGCCGTAGCCGCGGCGCTGCATGAGGACGGCCGCGAGCGCGTCGCCCCACGCCGCGACCGCGAGGGTCGAGCCCATGGCGATGACGCCGCCCGGGTCGACCTCGGGGCCCGCGTCGACGACGACCGTGAGGTCCGCGACCTGCGCGAGCGTGGACGTGGGCGTCGCGGTGAGCGCGATCACCGGCACGCCGCGCTGCTGGACGCGCCGGGACAGGTCGTTGAGCTCGTCCGACTCGCCGCCGCGGGAGATCGTGACGAGCAGGTCGCCGTGCACCACGGCACCCATCGTGCCGTGCAGGGCGTCCATGCCCGGCAGGAAGACGGCCGGCGTGCCGCACACCGACAGCAGGTGCGCCATGCGGCGCGCGACCGCGCCGGACGTGCCCGACCCGGTGACGAACACCTTGCCGGTGCAGCCGCCGACGAGGTCGACCGCCGCGACGAAGGTGTCGTCGAGCTGGTCGGCGACCTCGGTGACCCCGCGCCCCTCGCGGCGCACGAGCTCGCGCGCGGCCTCCAGGGTCGTGGCCCGTCCGTCCATGGTGGTGCTCGCTTCCTCGTGGTGCTGGGTGGGGGTCGGGGCCGCGTCGACGGACGCAGCGGCGGGATCGTCAGCGGGGTCGGCGGGCGCGCTCACGCGGCGGCCCACGCGGCCGTGCGCAGCGCGTGCGGCGTGCGGTGGTCGGGCGGCACCTGCTCACCGGTGCTGCGGCCGTGCGACACGACGACGATGTCGTCGGCGACGTCGCAGATCTCCTCCTCCTCGGAGGACACGAGCACGACCGTGAGGCCGCCCTCGTGGGCCAGCGCCCGCACGATGCGGTGGATCTCGGCCTTGACGCCGAGGTCGACGCCCTTGGTGGGCTCGTCGAGCAGCAGGACCCGCGGGTGCTGCGCGATGGCCCGGGCCAGCAGCACCTTCTGCTGGTTGCCGCCCGAGAGGCTGACGACGGGCCCGTGCCGGTCGCCGCGCACGCGCAGCTCGCCGAGCAGCGCGTCGGCCTCGCGCAGCATGCGCGGCTTGTCGAGCAGGCCCGCGCGCCGGTACCGGCGCAGCACGGGCAGCGCGACGTTCATGGGCGAGTCCAGCGCGGGCACGATGCCGTCGGACTTGCGCTCCTCGGTGAGGTAGACGACCCCGGCGCGCTGGGCGCGGGCGGGCGTCGTCGGCCGGTAGGGCCGGCCGTCGAGCGTGACGGCGCCGGACGTGACGGGGGCGAGCCCGACGAGCGCGCGCAGCACCTCGGTGCGTCCGGCGCCGACCAGGCCGTAGAGCCCGAGCACGCGGCCCGGCTCGGCGGTGAGGCTCACGCCGTGCACGCCGGGTGCCACCAGGTCGCGAACCTCGAGCCGGGGCCCGGTCACGCCCTGCGGCACCCAGCGGTGCACGTCGGCCACGACGGGGGCGGCGGCGGCCGCCCCCGTCGTGCCTGCCTCGGCCGGCACGTCACCGTCAGGGGAGCGGCGACGTGCCTCGTCGGCCTCGGCAGCCTCGTCGCCCGCGATCGCGGCGACCACGTCGTGGCGGCTGACCTCGTCGACGCGCGCGTCGATGCGCACGCGTCCGTCGACCAGCGCGACCACGCGGTTGCACACGGCGTACAGCTCGTCGAGCTTGTGGTCGACGAACACGACGCCCATGCCGCCCGCCGCGAGCGAGCGGACCATCTCGAGCAGCCGCTCGACCTGACCGCCCTCGAGGGAGGTGGTGGGCTCGTCGAGCAGCAGGTAGCGGGCCTTGCGGTGGGTGGCGACGGCGATCTCGAGCATCTGCCGGGTCGCCACGGGGTAGTCCCCCAGGCGCCGGTCGACGTCGACGTCGATGCCGAACTGCTCGACGAGCCGCCGCGCGTCGTCCCGCATGGCCTCGCGGCGCAGCAGGCCGGCGCGCGAGCGCTCGGCGCCCAGGTGCACGTTCTGCGCCACCGTGAGGTTGGGCAGCAGCGCGAGCTCCTGGTAGACGGTCGCGATGCCGGCGCCGATCGCCGCGGCGGGCGAGTCGATCGCGCGGTCCGCGCCGTCGACGACGATCCGCCCGTCCTCGGGCGTGGTGGCGCCGGAGATCACGCGCAGCAGCGTGGACTTCCCGGCGCCGTTGTGACCCACGAGCCCGACGACGTCGCCGGGCCGCACGTCGACCGAGACGCCGTGCAGGACCGGCACTCCGGAGTACCGCTTGACGATGCCGCGGACGCCGAGCCCTGCCGTGCCGTGCGTCCCGGTCGACGTGGTGGTCATGTCAGCCGACCTCGCCCGGGCCGGGGGTCTCGCCGACCGTGAACATCTTCAGCGGCTTGAGGATCTCCTTCTCGGGGGTGCCGCCGTCGACCCACGCGCGGATCTGCTCGACGACGTCGGCGCCGTAGACCGCGGGCTCCTGCGCGACGCAGCCGGGGTACTGCTCGGTGAGCGTGGTCTCGGCGGCGCAGAACCCGTAGACCTTGACCTGGCTGTTGGCTCCGAGCGCCTGCAGCGCACCGTAGGACGCGGGGCCGGTCGACGCGAAGATCACGTTGATGTCGGGGTTGCCGGACAGCATCTCGGTGGTGGCGCGCAGCGAGTCGTCGGGCTTGACGTTGCCGTCGACCTTGGCGACGACCTCGGCGTTCGCGTTCGCCTTGATGGCGTCCTCGAAGCCCTGGTCGCGCATCTGCGTGGGCGTCTCGTCGGGCTCGGTGACGAACCCGATCTTCAGCGCCGCGTCGGCGCCGAGGTCCTGGAGCACCTGCTCGGCGGTCTGCCGGCCGCCCGCGACGTTGTCGGCGCCGAGGTACTGCACGATCGACGCGCCCTGCGACTGCAGCGCGTCGGGGTCGATGCCGACGTTGACGGTGAACACGGGCACGCCCGCGTCGTTCGCGGCCTTGACGATCGCGGCGCCCGGCTCGGACTTGACGGCGTTGAGGGCCAGCGCGCAGGGCTTCTTCTGCAGCATGGACTGCGCCTGCGCGAGCTGGTTCGCGTCGTCGTCGTCGGCGATCTGGACCTCGACCTTGAAGCCGTTCTCGGCGCCCGCGTCCTCGAAGCCCTTCTTCATGGCGACGTAGTACGGGTTGGTGAGGTTGGGCAGCGCGACCGCGACGTAGGGGGTGTCGTCGTCGCAGGACGCGGGGCGCGGGATGCCGCCGGCCTCGGCGGACGAGCCGCTCGTGGCGCCGCCGCCGGACGAGCCGCCGCCGGTGCCGGTGTCGACGGCGCCGCACGCGCCGAGCGCGAGGGTGAGGGCGCACAGGCCGGTGGCCAGCGCAGGGATCCGAAGCTTCATCGCTCTCTCTCCTGGGTGTGGTGGGACGGTCGTGCGGCGCGTCGGGGGACGCCGCGTCGCACGGGACGTGGGTACGTGGGGTGTGGGCCGTGGGTGCGGGTGGTGGGGCGGCTCAGCCGGTGCGTGCGCCGTCGGCGGCGCGCGCGGGCTGCGGTGCGTCGCTCGTGGCGACGGGGTCCGCGGGCGGGGTGGGTCCGCCGCGGTGCAGGACGCGTCCGAGCAGGTCGCTGAGGGACGACTGACGGCGGTAGGTGTCGATGGCGACGCCGCCGAGGATGATGAGGCCGATGACCAGGGGCTGCCAGTAGCTCTGCACGCCGACGACGTTCATGCCGTTGGAGACCGTGCCGATGAGCACGGCGCCGAGCAGCGCGCCGGGCAGCGAGCCGATGCCGCCGAAGAGGCTGACGCCGCCGACGACGGCCGCGGCGATCGAGTAGAACAGCTCGTTGCCCGAGCCGGCCGACGGGTAGCCGACCATGAGGCGCGAGGTCACGATGAGGCCGCCCATGCCGGCGCACAGGCCGGACAGCGCGTAGACGAGCATGGTGACGCGGCCGATCGGGATGCCGGACAGGCGCGAGGTCTCGCGGTTGCCGCCGACGGCGTAGATGTGGACGCCCGTGGGGGTGAGCCGCAGCAGGACCGTGAAGACGATCGCGAAGACGACGACGAGCACGACCGGCATGGGCACGCCGAACAGCGAGCCGCGGCCGATGACCGCGAACATCGGGTCGGCGACGTTGACGGAGCTCGCGCCGGTGAGGATGAGCGGGATGCTCGCGGCGACGCCGAAGGCGGCGAACGTGACGATGAACGGCGGCAGCCTGAGGTAGTGGATGAGCGCGCCGTTGACGGTGCCGACGAGCGCGCCGACGGCGAGCGCCGCGAGGGCCGCGACCCACCAGGGTGCGCCGCTGCGCATCGTGAGCGCCGCGATCATGCCGGTGAGCGCGACGTTCGACCCCGTGGACAGGTCGATGCCGCCCGTGAGGAGCACGAACGCCTGGCCCATCGCGAGGAACGCGATGACCGCTCCGTTGAGCAGCAGCAGGTTCGCGTTGTCGAACGTGCGGAACGTCGGGGACATCAGCCCGAAGATCGCCGCCACCAGCACGATGACGGCGAAGATGCCGAGCTCTTCGGGGATCCGGCGTCGTCTCGCCATCGGTCCTGCCTCCTTGCAGATCGCTCATCTGAGCACCGCTCTATGCTCATCTGCCACCGACAGTACGTCCGGTGCCCGGGCTTGTCCACCGGCCCGAAGGTCACGGTTCAGAAACGTTCGAGCGCGCTACAGTGCTCACATGAGCGACACAGACGTGCGCGGCGCCACCGTCGACGACCGCGCCCTGATGGTCCTGGCCGCCCGCCGCTACTACGTCGACGACGCCTCCAAGGTGCAGATCGCCGACGAGCTCGGCGTCTCCCGCTTCAAGGTCGCGCGTCTGCTCGAGCAGGCACGCGCGACCGGCGTCGTCACCATCACGATCCACGCCGACGGCCTGCAGCACCCCGCGCTCGCCGCACGCGTGCGCGACCACCTCGGCCTCACCGACGTCACGGTGGTCGAGGCCGGCGACGACCCCGACGCCGTGCGCCGGCACGTCGGCGAGGCCGCCGCCGAGATCCTCGGGTCCACGCTGCGCGCGGGCGAGGTGCTCGGCCTCGCGTGGGGCCGCACGCTCACCGCCATGAGCGCCGCCATGCCGCCGCTGCCGCGCGTCGACGTCGTGCAGCTCACCGGCGCCATCGGCACCGACCTCGACGAGTCCCCCGTCGAGGTCGTGCGGCGCGTCGCGCTGCGCTCGGGCGGCACCGCGCGCCCGCTGTTCGCGCCGCTCGTCGTCGACGACCCCCGCACCGCGCAGGCCCTGCGCCGCCAGCCCGACGTCGCCGCCGCCCTGCGCATGTACGACGACGTCACCACGGCCGTCGTGTCCGTCGGCTCGTGGGCCCCGCCGGACTCGCAGCTGCTGCGCACCATCGGCGACGACGAGCGCGACGCGCTGCTCGCCGCGGGCGTGCGCGCCGAGGTCGCGTCGCTCCTCGTCTCCGACGACGGCCACCTCGTCGCACCGCACTTCCAGGACCGCTGCCTGACCATCGGGTTCGAGCAGATGCGCGCGATCCCCCGCATCGTCGCCGCCGCGGGCGGCGCGCAGAAGGCCCTCGCGGTCGCCGCGATCGTCCGCGCCGGGCTGTGCACCGAGCTCGTCACCGACCGCGCGCTCGCCGAGGCGCTGCTCGAGCTGCCGTCCCCCGCGACCGACCGCCCGCGCGCGTGAGCCCGGACGGGGCGGGTGCGGGAGCCTTCGACGTCGCCGCCTCGCTGTGGTCGACGCCGCCCGCCGACCTCGACGCCGAGGCCGCGCGCCTGACCGCCGCGGGGCTGCGCCGCTGGCACTGGGACGTCTCCGACGGCGCGTTCGCCGCACCCGGCGGGTTCGACCCCGCGACCGTCGCGCGCCTGACCGCCGCGACCGGCCTGCCGGGCGAGGCGCACCTCATGGTCACCGACCCGCGCCCCGTGCTCGACGCGTGGGCCGACGTGTGCGGCACGGTGATCGTGCACGCCGAGGCCACCGGCTGGCGCGAGGCGGTCGAGCACGTCCGCGCGCGGGGTGCGCGCGCGGGCGTCGCGCTCTCCCCCGGCACGCCGCTCGACGTGCTCGCCGACCTGCCGCCCGACGTCGTCGTGCTGGTCATGGCGATCACGCCCGGGCAGGCGGGCAGCACGTTCCTGCCCGGCACGCCCGCGCGGCTCGACGCGCTCGCCGGCCGGCACGCGGGCCTCGGCGTCGACGGCGGCGTCACGCTCGACCACGCCCGCGAGTGCGCGCGGCACGGCGCCACCTGGGTCGTCTCCGGCTCCGCGCTGTGCACGGCACCCGACCCGGCCGCGTGGCTCGCGCGCGCACGCACGTCCTGACCCGCACACCCGGCCCGCCCTCCCCGGCCCGCCCCGCGCACTCTGGCCCACGCACCCCGGTCCGCGCACTCTGGACCGCGCACGCCCGACGCCACCATCCCGCGACGGACATCGGTACGGCTTGACGGACACGGGCACGCAGCTGTCCGTCGAGCCGGGACGGTGTCCGTCGGCACGGTATCGAGCGGTTCAGGGTGGGATGGGTCCACGGGAGCCGGGGCCACGGAGCCGGTGCAGGCCAGTGCATGCATCGCGGCATCCGTGCATGCAGAATGCTGCGAGAGGACGTAACCTGGCAGCATGAGCGTCTCCCTGACGGTCCGCGACGTGCCCGACGACGTGCGCGACGAGCTCGCCGCGCGGGCGGCACGCAGCGGCCGCTCGCTGCAGGAGTACCTGCGCGCGACCCTCACGGAGCTCGCGTCGCGGCCGTCCGCGGCCGACGCCCTCGCGACCGCGCGAGGCCGCGCCCGCTCCTACCCCGACCTCACCGCGCAGGACGTGCTGGACGACCTCGACGCCGGCCGACGGTGACCGGCCCGCTCGTCGTCGACGCCTCCGCCGTGCTCGCCGTGCTGCTCGACCCGGGCAGGCGTGGCGAGCAGGCCGCCCGGCACGCGCGCGACGCGCGGCTCGTCGCCCCCGACCTCCTGGGGTACGAGGTGCTGAACGTGCTGCGCCGCCGACGCGCCTCGGGCCACCTGACCACCCGCCAGGCCGACCTCGCGGTCTCCACGTGGGACGAGCTGCCCGTCGAGCTGTGGGCCCTAGCCCCTCTCCAGGACCGCGTGTGGCGGCTCGCCCACAACCTGTCGGCGTACGACGCCGCGTACGTCGCGCTCGCCGAGCACCTCGACGCACCGCTGCTCACCGGCGACCACCGCCTGGCAGCCGCACCCGGCGTCGGCTGCACCGTCGTCACGGTCTGAGCGCGGCCGCGGCCCGGGCCTGCACGCCCGCACGCCCGCACGCCCGCACGCCCCGACCGTGACCTCCCGGCAACACGCGTGACACACCGCGCTCGTACCGTCGCGGGACCGGCCGGGCGGGAGCCCGGGACCGGCGCACGGCACGTGCACGCACGGCTCCGTCCGCACCCGTGGACACGGCGGTCCCGACGCGTCACGCTGGGCCCGGACCCGACCCCTCGGGCCGCACCCGCAGGTCGAGTCAGGGCGCACGTCGCGAGGAGGGCCGCATGTTCGAGCACGTCGACCCCTTCATCGGCACGGACGCGACCGACCTGCCCGAGCCGTCGGGCCTCGCGGCGACGTGGTGGTGGCCCAAGCCGCAGGTCGGCAACACGCACCCGGGCGCGACGTACCCGTTCGGCATGGTCTCGGCGTGCGCGTACTCGGGCGCGTACCCCACCGGGTACGGGCGGTACGACCTGTCGACCGAGGGCCGCCCGCCCGTGCTGCACGACCGGCTCGTGGCCAGCGGGTTCACGCACTTCCAGCAGTCCGGCACGGGTGCGATCCGCAAGTACTACAACTACTTCCGCGTGACCCCCATGCTGTCGCCCCTGGACGACCTCGGGCAGGCGTGGGAGATCGTCGACGAGGTCGCGCAGCCCGGGTACTACGCCGCGACGCTCGCGTCGGGCATCCGCGCCGAGATCACGGTCGGCCCCAAGTCGGCCGTGCACCGGTACACGTTCCCCGCGCACCACGACGCGCGCCTCGTCATCGACTTCTCGCTCGGCGGGCTCGACATCCCGTACGGCCGGACCATCCCGCTGCGCGCGCACCTCGGGTCCGTCGCACCCGGGTGCGCCGAGGGCGAGGTCGTCGTCGAGGGGGCGCCCCTCGCGGTGCGGGTCGAGTGCGACGCCCAGCACTGGCGGCAGATGCTCTGGTACGACCGGCGGCTCATGCCCGGCGGCACGCGCCTCGACTTCGACCGCATCCGCCCCACGACGCTGCGCCCGTTCGGTCTCATGTGGGCCGGGCCGACCGAGCCGGGGCAGGTCGTCGAGCTGCGGTTCGGGTTCTCGCTGCGGGGAGTCGAGCAGGCCGCGCGCACGCTCGAGCACGAGTGCGGACCGGGCCCGTCGTCGTTCGAGCGGCGGCGCGCCACCACGCAGGCCGTGTGGCGCGAGCACCTCGGCAAGGTGCAGGTCGACACGCCGTCGTCGGACCGCGCGACCGTGCTCGGCACCGCGCTCTACCACTCGCTGATCAAGCCGTGCCTCGCGGTCGACGAGTCCCCGTTCTGGCCGACGCCCGGCCCGTTCGCGTTCGACCTGTCGACCATGTGGGACATCTACCGCACGCACCTGCCGCTCATGACGACGCTCGCGCCGGACCGCGCGGTCGAGCTCGCGAACGCGCTGCTGCACATCGCCGAGGAGGAGGGCAACCTGCCCATCGGCTACCGCATGGCGCGCGGCGCGGACCGGTTCAGCCGGCAGGGGTCGGCGCTCGCGCACACGTTCCTCGCGGACCTGTGCGCGCTGGGCCTGCCGGGCGTCGACTGGGACTGGGCCCTGGTGCACATGCACGACGACCTGCGCCGCACGTACGGCGAGGAGTTCCTGCTGCACGGGCGCACGCACCCCATCAGCCACACGCTCGACATCGCGTTCGGGTACTGGTGCTCGGCGGTCGTCGCGGGGCGCGTCGGGGACCTCACGCTCGTCGAGCAGTTCGGGCCGCTCGCGGCGCGGTGGGCCAACGCGTTCGACCCGGCGACGGGCCTGCTGCACGACTCGACGTACTACGAGGGCGGGCGGTGGAACTACTCGTTCCGGCTGCTGCACGACATGGCGTCGCGCATCGGGCTCGCGGGCGGCGACGACGCGTTCGTCGCGATGCTCGACCGGTTCTTCGGCTTCGGCGCCGACCCCGTCAAGCAGCCCGGCCTGCTGCCGGACGTCGACGAGATGGCCGCCGGGTACGCGCTCGACCGGTTCGAGGGCCTCAACAACGAGCCCGACATGGAGGCCCCCTGGGCGTACATGTACGCGGGGCGCCCCGACCGCACGGCGCAGGTCGTGCACGACGTCGTGCACCAGCAGTTCGGCACGGGCCGCGGGGGCCTGCCCGGCAACGACGACTCCGGCGGCCTGTCGTCCTGGTACGTGTGGGCGACGCTCGGGCTGTTCCCCGTCGCGGGGCAGAACCTGTTCCTGCTGAACGCGCCCGCGTGGCGCGAGGCCCGGCTCGACGTGGGCGGGCGCGCGCTGACGATCGAGACGACGGGGTTCGTCGAGCCCGAGCCGGGCGGACCCGTGCAGCACGTGCAGTCGGTGCACCTCGACGGCGTGCCGCTCGACCGGCCGTTCCTCACGGGCGGCGAGCTGCACGCGGGCGGTCAGCTGCTGGTCGGCCTGGGCCCGGAGCCGTCGGGCTGGGGCACGCAGCACCGACCACCCAGCGCGCGGGCGCCGCACGTCGACGTCCCGCTCCCCCGCCTGACCCGCCCCTAGACCCCCCTTCCCTGACCGCGCGAGCGCGATCCAGTCACCGCCACCGCCCGCACCCGACCCCCTCGTCACCGCGAGAGTGCGATCCAGTCCCCCCGCTCGCCCCTTCCATCGTGAGAGGGCGATCCAGTCACCACCTGCGACCCGCCCCGAGAGGACGACGCCGATGACCCCCACCGCCGCCGCCCGGCCCGACCGCCGTCTCGTCATCGTCGTGCGCGCCGACCCGGTGATCTGCGGGCACTCGGGCGAGGCGCGCAACCTCGCCGAGGCCGCGCTGCACCGCGGGTTCGACGAGGTCCGCATCGTCACGTGGCCGATCGACCGGCTGCAGGAGGCGGGCCTGCCGCTCAAGCCGCTCGACGGCGTGCTGCCGTACTCGCCGGGGATCGTCGTCGAGCGACCCGCGCCGGTGGGCGACTACAAGGTCCCCGACGGCCGCTACCTCGCGGGCCTCACCGGGCGCCTGGTCGAGCTGTTCACCGACGGCGTGCCGACCGTCGCGATGTCCCTGTACCTGTCCCCGCACGCCACGGCGATCGCCGACGCCGTCACGGTCGCGCGCCGCACGGGTCTGCCCGTCGACGTCGTCACCGTCGCCGAGGCCGTCGGGTCCGACGTCACGAACGTCGTGCGCGCGTGCGTGCAGGAGGACCGGTTCGGCGCCGCTGCGCACGTGCTCACGCAGTACCTGTCGCACGACGTCGTGCTCGCGGTGTCGCAGTACACCAAGGACCTCGTCGTCACCGAGGCCGCCGCGAT
The DNA here is from genome assembly GCF_000986825.1 of Cellulomonas sp. FA1. Taxonomy (NCBI): domain Bacteria; kingdom Bacillati; phylum Actinomycetota; class Actinomycetes; order Micrococcales; family Cellulomonadaceae; genus Cellulomonas; species Cellulomonas sp. FA1. Next base: position 2,678,303 of record NZ_LBMY01000001.1, read on the forward strand.
CGACGCCCGCCACGGCACCCGGTTCGCCGACGAGTGCCGCGAGCGCGTCGCCGTGTCCTACCCCGCGATCGACGTCGGCACGTACCTCGCACGCGACGAGGACGCGACCGACCGCGCGCTCGCCGCCCGCGGCCTGACGCGCGACGGGTACGTGCTGTTCCTGTCCCGGCTGGCGCACGCCAAGGGCGTCGACGACCTCATCGACGGGTACGCCCGCTCGGGCGCACCGGCGTCGGGGCGTCGCCTGGTCGTCGCGGGCAACGGCCCGCAGGCCGACGAGCTGCGCGCGCACGCCGCCGCCACGCCCGTCGCGGACCTCGTCACGTTCCTCGACGACGTGCCCGACGACGAGAAGGGCCACCTCATGGCCGGCTGCACCGCGTTCGTGCTGCCGTCCAAGCCGCGCCCCGAGTTCGTCGAGACGTTCGGCATCGCGCTGGTCGAGAAGATGCTGTCCGGCGGCGGGCCCGTCATCACCACCGACACGGGCGGCATCGGCGAGGCCGTCGGCGACACCGCCACGATCGTGCCCGTCGACGACCCCGACGCGATCGCCCGCGCGCTCGACGGCGTCCTCGCGATGGACCGCGCCGACCGCGCCGCCGCCGCCGAGCGGGCGCGCGAGTACGCGCTGCAGTTCGACCGCGGGGTCGTGCTCGACAAGATCCTCGACCGGGTGGACGCGGTGCGGGTGGTCGCGACGGTGTGAGAGGGAGGGCCGCGCGAGATGGTCGTGGTCGCGTGAGCGGTGGTGGCGGACGTAGGACGTCCGGGCAGGTCAGCGGGCAGCCCGGGAGGAATGCCCCCGGGCGTGCGCAGGGCGGGACGCGCACCTTCGCCCGTGCCGCGACCCCCTACGCTCACGTGCCGTGACGACGCTCCCCGCCCCCGCCGACACCGCGCCCACCGACCCGCTCGCCGACGACGCCCCCCTGCCCGGGGCCTCCGCACGCCAGGCCGTGCGGCGTCTCACGCGCCGGGCGACGGTCTTCACGGGCCGCGCGAGCCGCAGCGAGGCGTGGTGGGTCGTGCTGCTCAACGCCCTCGTGTGGCTGGGCGCGGGTGCGCTCACCGTGGTCGCCGCGCTCATCGGCGACGCGATCCGCCCGTCGCGGCCCAGCGACCTCGGGCTGTCCCCCGGACCCGTGCTCGGCGTGCTGATCGTCCTCGCCCTGCTGACGCTCTACGTGCTCGTCACGCTCGTGCCGCTCCTCGCGGTCTCGGCGCGCCGCCTGCACGACGCGAACCTGCCCGCCTGGTGGCTGCTGCTCGCCGTGGTCCCCGGGCTGGGTGCGCTCGCACTGCTGGTGCTGCTGGCGCTGCCGAGCAACCCGGCGGGGGCGCGGTTCGACCGTGCCGCGGCCGAACCCGCGGCAGCGGTCTCGACCGCCTGACCCGTCCGCTCCTCGCACCCCCGCCCGCCGACGGACACCGTCACGGCACCACGGACAGGCGCGTACACGTGTCCGTCGAGCCGTGAGTCTGTCCGTCGGCGACGGAAACCGTCAGTCGGGCGGAGGTCAGGTGCAGCGAAAGAGACGAATCCGCACGAGCTCGCCCGTCACCGACCGGTGGGCACGCAGCTCTTCGATGCGTACGCCGCGGTGGGCGACAGATGCGGCTCATCCCCGCTCGCGGGGAGACGACCCGCCCAGGTCCAGCGCCAACCCCCAGCCGTGGGGCTCATCCACGCTCGCGGGGAGACGACCACGCGTGCGCGGCCTCCCGCGTCACCCTGCGGGGCTCATCCCCGCTCGCGGGGAGACGACAGTTCGCTGGCTACCAGGTGTCCCCCAGTGGTGGGCTCATCCCCGCTCGCGGGGAGACGACGCGCTGTGCCGCGGCGACCGCGGCCCGATCCTGGGCTCATCCCCGCTCGAGGGGAGACGACACCCTCTCCGTCCGGATCAACGGGCACGTCCCGGGCTCATCCCCGCTCGCGGGGAGACGACGACCGCGACAACGTCAACGCGCTCGTCGACGCGGGCTCATCCCCGCTCGCGGGGAGACGACAGCGGTGGCGTGGTCGTCGGGTACGGCGGAGAGGGCTCATCCCCGCTCGCGGGGAGACGACTACGAGCAGAACCCCGAGGCGGGCGGCCACCAGGGCTCATCCCCGCTCGCGCGGGGGTGAGCCCCGCCCGCCCGATGCTGTCGGCGCCGAGGACGCCACGCGTCCCTTCCCCGCGTGCGGGGGTGAGCCGTAGAGCGAGATGCGACGCGGGTCGGTCGCGGTGTCCCTTCCCCGCGTGCGGGGGTGAGCCGCTGCGCGCCGGCCTCATCGACGAGATGTCCTTGTCCCTTCCCCGCGTGCGGGGGTGAGCCGCCGATCGTGGTGCGCACCGACGGCACCGTGCGGTCCCTTCCCCGCGTGCGGGGGTGAGCCGGACGCGACGTCCTCGCGCTTCACGCCGAGCTGGTCCCTTCCCCGCGTGCGGGGGTGAGCCCCACCTCGTCGTCCCCGTGGGACAGCCCACGAGGTCCCTTCCCCGCGTGCGGGGGTGAGCCGCGCGCCGAGGCCGGCAGTAACGGCCGCCCCTCGTCCCTTCCCCGCGTGCGGGGGTGAGCCCGTGGACACCGGGGCTCGGGCGACGGCCGCGCGGTCCCTTCCCCGCGTGCGGGGGTGAACCGTGGGTCAGGGCAGGCAGCTCGTGGGGGGCGATGTCCCTTCCTCGCGCGCGGGGGTGAGCCACTTGTGATCGCGTGCTTCGGCTGCAGCCGCCGGTCCCCTCTCCGCTGACGGCGTTGGGCACTACCCACCACGACGGACAGCACGACGGCTCCACGGACAGGTGCGTGCGCATGTCCGTGGAGCCGCGGTGCTGTCCGTCGGTGTCGGGGTGGGTGTCAGGAAGGCGAGGCGGCGCGTGCGTCAGGCGTGCGGCGGCGCCACGAACTGCCACCCGCGCTCGCGCATCAGCGGCACGAAGCGTGCGACGGCCGCGACGGTCTGGCTGCGGTCGCCGCCGCCGTCGTGCAGCAGGATGACGCCGCCGGGGGCGACGGCCTCCATGCGGCGCACGAGCTCGTCGACGCCGGGCGGCACCCAGTCCTCGACGGCGGTGTGCCAGCCCATCGAGCGCATGCCGAGACCGGCGGCGACGTCGACGGTCGCGCCCCAGGACCCGAACGGCGCACGCCAGTACGGCACCGGCGCACCGGGCACGGCGTCGCGGATCGCGTCGAGCGTGCGCGTGAGGTCGGCATGCACGACGTCGGGCGACGCGTCGCCGAGGTCGTCGTGCCGCCACGAGTGGTTGCCCAGCACGTGGCCGTCGGCGGCGATGCGTGCCACCAGGTCCGGGTGCTCGACGACGCGTTCGCCGACCAGGAAGAACACCGCCGGCACGTCCTCGCGGGCCAGCAGGTCCAGCAGGTCGGTGGTGTCGGGCGGGTTCGGGCCGTCGTCGAACGTCAGGACGATCGTGCGCTCGTCGCCGCCGACGACCTCGATGACGCCGTCGGACCGGACGCCGTCCGCCGGCTGATCCCCGGCAGGAGCCCCGTCGGCGGGCGGCCCGTCGAACCCCTGACCGTCGGCCGCCGCCCCGGCCATGCGCCCGGCCCCGCTCACAGCACGCGCGCGAGCTGCTCGAGGGCCGCGAGCGGGTCGGGGCCGCTGGGGAACAGCACGCACGTGGTCGCACCTGCCGCGCCGCGCGCCGCGATGCGCTCGCGCACCTGCTCGACCGACCCCGCGAGGGCCAGCTCGCGCACCCACGCGTCGGGCATGCGGGACGCGAACTCCTCGGGCGAGGCGCTGTCGGCGCGCAGGGCCGCGAGCTCGGCGGCGAACGGCTGCTGCGCGAGGTGCGGCGCCCAGTCGGGCTCGCCGATCCACGCGAGCGCGTGCCGGGCGACGTCGAGCGCGCGCGCCTCGTCGTCGTCGACGCACGCCGCGTCGTAGGTGACGACGCGCGGCGGGGTCGGGGCCGCGACGTGCTCGACGGCGGCGCGCACGTACGCGGGCGGGCACGGCTCGGCGAGCACGACGCCCTCGGCGACGCGCCCCGCGGCGGCCAGCGACTTCGGCCCGCGCACCCCGAGGATCACGTCGGGCACGACCTCGGGCAGCGACGACGGGTCGAGCGCGACGCCGTCGAGCACGACGGGCGCGTCCGGCGCGGTGGTCACGGTCTCGCCGCGCAGCAGCGCCCGCAGCGCGCGCGTGTACGCCTCGAGGAACGTCAGGGGGCGGCCGGGCCACGCGCCGACCTGCCGCATCCAGTCGGGCATGCCGTGCCCGACGCCGATCGTCACGCGCCCGGGGAACAGGCGTGCGAGCGTCGCGGCGTCCATCGCGGCGAACCCGACGTTGCGCGCGGCGGCGGGCAGGATGCCGATGCCGACGTGGATGCGCTCGGTCGCGGCGAGCACGGCCGCGGCCTGCGCGGCACCGCCGCGGAAGCCGAGGTCCTCGACGACCCACAGCTCGTCGAAGCCCAGGGCCTCGGCGCGGCGGGCGTGCTCGAGCACGAGGTGGGCGGGCAGGTCACGGGGCAGCAGCACCCCGATGTGCGGCGTCGTCATGGACCCATCCTGGCGCACCGCTGCCGTCGCGCCGACGTCCCACCTGCCGGCCGTCGCGCCGCGCGAGACCGGGCTCTCGTCGTTCACCGTCGCCATGAGCGACCTCGACCCGGTCTCGCGGAGGGCAGGGTCCGGGGTGCGAGACCCGGCCGACGGACGCAGCCCGGACGCACGGACGGCACCTACGGCACGGACGCCCGGACGTCTCGGCCTCGCAGGCACCACCGCCACACAGACAGCCCGGTCGCACAGACAGCCCGGTCGCACGGGCAACCCGGTCGCACGGCCAGCCCGGCTCCGCCGACAGCACCGTCACGCGCCAGCACCGGGGTGCCCGTCGGCGCGAGCGCGGCGAACGGCCCTGACTCGCGGACAGCACCGTCGGCATCTCACCGGGCGGGCGTCGCGCCCCGTGAGACCGGGCTCACGTCGCTCACGGGTGACATGAGCGACCCCAGCCCGGTCTCGCGGGGGCCCGGTCCGGGGCGTGAGACCCGGCCCGGCCGGCAGCCCCGCCCTCAGCCCAGCGCGGCCGACGTCAGCACGACGCGCTCGGCGCCGTCCTGCGTCGCACGGACCTCGAACGACCCGTCGGCGGCGTCGAACGCGAGCGTCGCGCGCTCGTCGCCCGCGGTCCACGCGAACGTGCCGCGCGACCCGTCGACGTCCCACGTGAACTCGCCCGCGAACGCCGCGTGCGAGGAGCGCAGCCGCAGCCCGGCCAGCTGCGCGGCCACGGCGGGGTGCGTGAGCGCCGCCTCGACCTCGGCGGGCGTGTAGTGGTGGCGGTTGACGTCGCGGCCGACGCCCGTGCGGGCCAGCAGGTCCATGTCGTTGACGCCCGCGAGCAGGCCCACGTAGTAGACCTGCGGAATCCCGGGCACGAACAGCTGCAGCAGCCGTGCGAGCACGTAGCGGCGGTCGTCGCGGGCCAGCGCGTCGTAGAACGTGCAGTTGACCTGGTAGAGGTCGAGGTTGGACGCGGCCGCGCCCGTGGCCTGGCGGGACGTGCCGCCGCTGTTGTCGTGGATGCGCTCGACGAGCGCGTCGATCTTCTCGGGCGCGAGCAGGCCCGGCTCGCCGGGGCGCAGGTCGGACGTGCCGACGTCGACGATGCCGATGCCGTCGTGCGTGTCGAGCACCGTCACCGAGTTCGCCGGGCGGATGCGCAGCCAGCCCGCGAGGGGCTCGAGCTCGCCCGTGGTCAGCGCGTGCAGCACGAGCGGCGGCAGCGCGAAGTCGTAGACCAGGTCGACCTTGCGGGCGATGTCGATCTGCTGCGTGTGGTGCCCGTGCACCTCGACCAGCACCTGCGCGCCGCGCGCGTGCGCCTGCTCGACGATCCGCTCGGTGTACGCGTCGGTCGCGGGCGTCATGAAGCAGTCGGTGCCCGCCTCCTTGCCGGTGTACCCGACCGCGTCGAGCCGCAGCATCGACACGCCGCCGGCGGTGAGCGCGTCGACGACCGACGTCAGGTACTCCCACGCCTGCGGCGTGCGCAGGTCGATGTCGACCTGGTCGGGCGTGAACGTGGTCCACACGAGGCGGCGGCGCCCGCCGAGGGTCATGACCGTGAACGGCAGGCCGGGCCGCGGGCGGTAGATGCGCGCGAGGTCCTCCTCGGTGGCGCCCAGCGGGAACACCGACCCCAGCGTGAGGAACATCGGCGCGTGGGGGGACTCCTCGCCGCGCTCGCGCACGTCGACGAACCGCTCGGAGTCGGCCGACACGTGGTTGACGATGACGTCGGCCATGACTGTGCGGCCGTCGGCGAGCGCACGCACGTCGTCCCACGAGCCGAGCCGCGGGTCGACCTGCGTGTGGTCGCGCGGGTCGAACCCGGCGTCCGCACCGTCGTACGGCGGGTAGAACGGCAGCACGTGGACGCCGCCGAACGCGCCCGCGAGCGGGCCGTCGAGCAGCGCGCGCAGGCCGGGCAGGTCGCCGGCGAGCCGGTCGGCGTAGGTGATCAGCTGGGGGCCGTGGTGGGTCACGGTGCGGGCTCCGTCGTCGTCGGTGACCGGGGTCCGGTCGGGTGGGCCGTCGTGCCCGGCCGGGGGACGGCCGGGCACGACGGGGTCAGGTCAGGTCGGGGGCGGTCACGCGCTCGCGCAGGCGGGCCAGCCACCGGGCGCGGGCCAGGCGCGCGTCGCGCGACACGGGCGCGTCGGGCACGAGCCCGTCGAACCCATGGCAGCCGCCGGGCCACACGTGCAGCTCGGCGTCGCCGCCGTCGGCCCACAGCCGCGCGGCGTACGCGACGCACTCGTCGCGGAACGTCTCGGCGGAGCCGACGTCGACGAACGCGGGCGGCAGGCCGCGAAGGTCCGCCGCCCGCGCCGCCGCCGCGTACGCCGGCACGTCCGGGCCGCCGGCCCGGTCGCCGAGGTACGCCGCCCACGCGGTCGCGTTGGCGGTCCGGTCCCAGGAGCCCACGCCGGCCATCTGGTGCCCGGAGGCGGTCTCGTTGCGGTCGTCGAGCATGGGGCAGGCCAGCAGCTGCCCGGCCAGGGCCGGGCCGCCGCGGTCGCGGACCAGCAGCGCGAGGGCCGCCGCGAGGCCGCCGCCGGCGCTGATGCCCTCGACGACGACGCACGCCGGGTCGAGCCCCAGCACGTCGGCGTCGCCGACGAGCCAGGTGAGCGCCGCGTACGCGTCCTCGACGGCCGCGGGGTACGGGTGCTCGGGCGCGAGCCGGTACTCGACGGACGCGACCGCCCAGCCGGGTGCGACCTGCGCGGCCGCGGCCACGTCGTCCGACACCGTGCCCACCACCAGGCCGCCGCCGTGCAGGTGCAGCAGCACGGGCACCGCGTGGTCGACGGGCGGGCGCAGCAGGGCCACGCGCACCGCGCCGCCGTCGGGGCCCGGCGCCTCGTGCCACGTGAGCTCGAGGCCGGCCTCGGCGGCGACGTCGGCGAGCACGGGCGGCTGCGCGCGCTCGCGCAGCGCCGTGATCTCGTCGGGCCGCAGCGTCGTGACCACGTCGGCCGCGCGCGTCGTGAGCGCGTCGGCGATCGCGGGGTCGAACGGCGGCCGTGCGACGGCGACCTGCGTCATCCCTTCAGCGCTCCCTGCATGAGGGCGGACACGAACTGCCGCTGGAACGCGAGGAACACCAGGAGCGTGGGCGTGAGGATCAGCAGGGACCCCGCGCACAGCAGCGGGATGTCGGTGCCCCACTGGCCCTGGAACGCGCCGAGCGCACCGGCCATGGTCCGCTTGGTCGGGTCGTCGACCAGCACGACCGCGAGCAGGAACTGGTTCCACGTCCACAGGAACATGAGGATCCCGAGGGACGACAGCGCGGGCGTCGACAGCGGCAGGTGGATGCGCGCGAAGAGCTTCCACGTGTTGGCGCCGTCGATGCGCGCGGCCTCCGAGAGGTCCTCGGGCATGTTGACGAAGTGCGCGCGCATCCACATGACGGCGAACGGCATGTACAGGCCGATGAGCGGCAGGATGATGGCCCACCGGGTGTTCAGCAGGCCGACGTCGCGCATCTGGTAGTACAGCGGCACGATCACGGCCTGGAACGGCAGCGTCAGGCCGATGACGAACGTCAGGAAGATGACGCGGTGCCCCGGCGGCCGCAGGTGGCCGAGCGAGAACCCGGCGAGCGTCGCGATGAGCAGCGCGACCGGCACGACGCCGACCTCGATGAGCGCGCTCGACCACAGCAGCGCGCCCATGTTGGCGGCCGTGAACGCGTCGACGAAGTTCGACCAGTACGGGGTCTCGGGCAGGGCGAGCCCCGAGGGGTACGTGCCGGGCTTGTGCAGCGCGGTGATGAACAGGCTGACGAACGGCACGATCGTGACGAGCATCAGGATGATGAGCAGGACGCGGCCGAGCCACGTCTCGCGGCGGGAGACGATCACGGGTCAGTCCTCCCGCGTGAGTCGCTGGATGGGCAGGACCACGGCCAGCACGAGGGCCATGAAGACGACGGCGAGCGCCGAGGCCTGGCCGACCTCGCGGCTGAAGAAGCCGAGGTAGTAGATCTCGAGGCCGGGCACGAGCGTGGAGTTCGCCGGGCCGCCCTGCGTCGAGATGTAGACGATGTCGAACGCGGCGAGCGCGGCGATGATCGTGACGGTCACGCACACGCCGATCTCCTGGCGGACGCTCGGCAGCGTGATCGCGAAGAACTCGCGGACCGCGCCGGCGCCGTCGATGCGCGCAGCCTCGTACAGGGACGGGTCGATCTTCGTCATGCCCGCGAGCAGCAGGAGCATGCACAGGCCGAGCGCGACCCACGCGCCGATGACGCCGACGGCGGGGAGCGCGGTGTCGGTGTCGCCGAGCCAGGCGCGCGTCACCGAGCCGAGGCCGATGCCGCGCAGCAGCTCGTTGACCAGGCCGTCGGACGCGAGCAGCCAGGTCCACATGATGCCGGCCGCGACGAGCGGGATGACCTGCGGCAGGAAGAGCACGGTGCGCGACGCGAGGGCGAGCCGGCTCGCCGCGAACTTGCGGATCGTGGCCGCGGTGAGCAGGCCGAGGATCACGGGCACGAAGCTGAAGTAGATGATCAGCTCGAGCGCGTTGAGGATCGAGCCCAGGGTCTCGGAGCTCTGCGTGAGACGGCGGTAGTTGTCGAGCCCGACCCACGTCGAGGCCGTGACGCCGTTCCACTTGTAGAAGGAGTACTGCACCGTCAGCGCGAGGGGGCGCAGCACGAAGGCCGCGTAGAACGCCGCGGCGGGGACCACGAGGCCGAGGGCGACCCAGCCCCGGCGCAGGCGCCGTGCCCGGAGGGCACGGCGCCTGGCCTCGTGGCTGGTCGACGCCGGGGCGGCGACCTCGCGGCGACCGGTGGTGTCGGTCGTCCGCATCTGCATCATCAGCCGCCGATCTCGCTCTCGTAGTCCTTCTGGACGGCCTCGAGCAGGCCCTTGGCGTCCTGCTCACCCGCGACGAGCTTCTGCAGGTTGGGGGTCCAGCTCTTGGCGTAGATGGCGCCGGTGGCGTTCGCGATGAACTCCATCGAGCCGTTGTCCTTGGCGATCGTCGCGCCGGCGGCGAGCGTCTGGGCGGTCACGGAGTCGCCGTCGACCTCGGGCATGAAGGCGTCCGACGGGCCCATGGGGTGCGAGCCGCCGACCTCGACCGCGATGGTGCGGGCCTCGTCGTTGGTCGCGATCCAGTCGAGGAAGAACGCGGCGCACTGCGGGTGCTCGGCCTTGGCGGAGATCCCGTAGGTGAGGGGCGCGGACATCGCGCCGACCTTGCCGCCGGCCTCGGCGGGCGGCACGAGGAAGAAGCCGACCTTGCCGGGCATCTGGGTGTCGAGGTTCCCGGACTCCCAGTCGCCGTTGAAGATGAACAGGCTCTTGCCGTCGATGAAGCGGCTCATCATCATCGAGTAGTCGAGCGAGTTGACGTCGTCGGCGAAGTAGCCGGCCTCGACCCACTTCTGCAGGTGCTCGGCGGCCTTGAGGTTCGACTCGGTGTCGATGCTCGCGCCGGGCTGCTGGAACGTCCAGGCGTTGATCATGCCCGGGTCGCCGTAGGAGGCCATGAGGCCCTGCAGCGGGAACGCGAGTCCGCCGGTGGCGCCGCCGTTGAACTGCGCCATGGGCGTGATGCCGGCGTCCTTGGCCTTCTGCATCCACTCGTCGAGCTCGGCGAGCGTCTCGGGCGGGGTCGTCATCCCGATCTGGGCGGCGAGCTCCTTGTTGTAGAAGACGCCGGTCATCGAGTAGTTGAGGCCCTGGGCGTACAGGGGGCCGTTGCCGCGGCGGCCGTCGGCGTCGACGCGCATCTGCTCGAGCTGCGAGGCGGGCCACTCGTCCCAGCCGAGCGCCGTGGCGGCGTCGTCGAGGTCGTAGAGCAGGCCGTCCTTGGCGAGCTCGGACACCTGCGGCAGGCGCATGAGGTCCGGCGGGTTGTCGGCGAGGACGCGGGGCGCGTTCTGCGTGAGGACGGCGAACTGGTCCTCGCGCACGTCGAACTTCACGTTCGGGTACTGCTTCGAGAACTCGTCGAAGAGCTTGCCCGCGAGGGGGAAGCCGGTCTCGACGTAGGCGCTGAGGGTGACGTCGTCGGTGCCGCACGTCCAGTCGGCCTTGTCGGTGGAGCCGCCCGCGGTGCTGGCGGGCTCGTCGGACGTGCCGCCGCCGGGTGCCGAGCACGCGGTGACGGTGAGGATGCCTGCGAGGCACAGGGACGCAGCGGCGACGGCGCGCCGCGGGTGAGCTGTCGTACGAGACACCGGTGTCTCCTCCTTGAGGGGCCGGGACCCGGGCGGGGGGTCCGTGCTAAATCGGCTTAGCACCACGATGTTCGCTACCGCTCGCCGCCGGTGTCAAGCCGGCGCGGGTCACGGATCGGTCACGCACGGCCGCGGCGCAGGGGACGAGTCGGACAACTGCCCAGGAGACGCCGCCGGGACCGAGGACGGGCCGCGGCGTCGCGCGGCACCCCTAGGATCCTCGGCAGGACCAGGGCCTGGAGGACGACGTGAGCCGCCGACGCGTGACGCTCGCGGACGTCGCACGCACCGCGGGGGTGTCGTCGACGACCGCCTCTCTCGTGCTGTCCGGCCGCGGCTCCGAGCTGCGCATCTCCCCCGCCGTGCAGGACCGCGTGCGCACCGCGTCGAGCGAGCTCGGCTACCGCCCCAACATCGTCTCGATCGGCCTGCGCAAGGGCACGACGCGCACGCTCGGCCTCGTGTCCGACACGGTCGCGACCGGTCAGATGGCCGGCGACATGATCAAGGGCGCCATCGAGGCCGCGCGCGACCTCGGCTTCATGCTGTTCATCGGCGAGACCGAGGGCGACCCCGCGATCGAGAGCGCGCTCATCGACGCGATGCAGGACCGGCAGGTCGACGGCATCATGCTGACCTCGATGTTCACCCGCACCCGGGCCGTGCCCGAGGCGCTCGAGCGCGTGCCCACCGTGCTGCTCAACACGCTGCCCGCGGCCCCCACCCGGGCCCCCGCGGTCGTGCCCGACGAGGTCGCCGCGGGCCGCGCCGCGGCCCGCCTGCTGCTCGACGCCGGCCACCGCGAGATCCACCTCGTCGGCGCCGGACCGGGCCCCGACGACGTGCCGCCCGACACCGTCGCGGGCGTCGAGCGGCTCACCGGCATCCGCGAGGTGCTGTCGGCCGAGGGCCTGGCGCCCGCGTCGGGGCACCTGTGCGACGACTGGGCGCCGCCGCAGGGCTGGGCCGCGACGCACGAGCTGCTGCGCCGCCACCCCCGGCCGCGCGCCGTCATCTGCTTCAACGATCGGCTCGCGTTCGGCACCTACCAGGCGCTGCAGGAGGCCGGCCTGCGGATCCCCGACGACGTGTCGGTCGTGTCGTTCGACAACTACCCCATGGCCGACTGGCTGCGCCCCGGCGTGTCGTCGTTCGCGATCCCGCACGAGCAGCTCGGGCGGCGCGCGGTCGAGCTGCTGATCGCGCGGATCACGGGCGGCGCCCAGGCGTCTGACGACGCCGTCGACGGCGAGGGCACCGTCCACCGGCTCGCGATGCCGCTGCGCGCGCGGGGCTCCGTGGCGCCGGTCTGACGCCACGGAGCCCCGCGGTCACACCCGGGGCTCAGGCCTCCCGCGACGCGCGCACGCGCCGCCGGACGAGGACCGCGCCGAGGCCCGTCGCGGCCAGCGCGAGCGCGAGCAGGGCCGCGAGCGGCGCCGGGCCGGTCACCGCCAGCGCGCCGGACGCGCCCGGCGCGGCCGTGCCGGCCGTGCCGGAGCCGGCCGTGCCGTCGGTGCCACCGGTGCCGCCGTCCGTGCCGCCGTCGGTCCCGCCCGGCGTGCCGGGCTCGGTCGGGACGTCCGGGTCGCGGTCCTGCGCGAGCAGCCACTGCAGCGTCGCCGGGTCCTCGAGGGTCGGCGCCGCGGCGAGGTGGAAGTCCGGCAGCGCGAACGCGTCGTCGCCGTACTCGGTCCACCGCACGAGCTCCGCGACCCGCGCGGCGTCGAGCCCGCGGTCCTCGTACGCCGCGACGAGCGCCTCGTAGGACGCACGGGCGCGCGCGACGGGCAGCAGGTGGTCGTTCGTGCCGTGCGTGATCCACATCGGCACCTCCCCCGCCGCGATGCGCGCGAACTCGTCCTCGTCGCCCGGGAACCCGCCGGTCAGCAGGCCGCCCGCGAACAGGTCGGGCCGCTCCGAGAACATCTCCCACATGAGCTGCGACCCGTACGACACGGACGTCGCGTAGACCCGGTCGCGGTCGACCGCGTGCTGCGCGAGGAACGCCTCGACCAGCTCGACGGTCTGCGCGCCCTCGACCGCCTTGCCGAGCCGCTCGTTCTGCGGCGCGAGCACGATCACGCCCTCGTCCGTCCCGGTCCAGGACTCCTGGTTCCAGGCGACCGCGAGCATGTCGGACGCGAGCTGCACGCCGACGTTCTGGCCGTCGTAGCCCATGCCGTGGCCCGGCAGCGCGACGACGAGCGGGTACGTGCGCGACGGGTCGTAGCCGTCGGGCAGGCGGTACGCGTACCGCACGTCGCCCGTGCTCGACGCGAACGTGTCGAGCACGAACTGGTCGACCTCGCGGTCGATCGAACCGCCCGTGAGCCGGTGCGCCCGCGTCGGGTCGGCCGCCGCGACGAGCGCGCCGTCCGTGCCCGTCACGTCGCCGAGCTGCGTGACCTGCGTGAGCTGGTCGGGGTTGACGCGCACCGAGCACAGGAACGTCGGGCAGCGCGACACGATGACCGTCCAGCCGCCCACCGGGGAGTCCACGAGGTCGAGCACGACGAAGCGGCCCGGGGCCTCGGGCCGGTCGGCGGTCAGCAGCCGCGCGGGGTCGTCGGTGGTCCAGACCGACGCGACCGCGCGGTCCACGAGGTCCGGCAGCGTCTCGATGCCCGCGAACCGGAAGTTGTACCCCGAGTCCTCGACGCGGAAGTCCGCGGGCGTCAGGCCCGACGCGTCGACGTCGGCGCCGTACTCGATCACGACCTGCGTCACCTGCTGGCCGAACGAGCCGACCTCGGTGACCGCGGTGACGCCCAGCACGGGGCTCGGCGCGGGTGCGCGACGCTGCGCCAGCACCCACTGCAGGATCGCCGGGTCGGCGTACGTCGGCATCGTGGCCGCGTGGTGGTCCGGGACGACGAACGCGTCGTCGGCGTACTCGACGTGCCGCACGGTGTCCGCGGCGGTCGCCTCGTCCATGCCCGCGGCGACGTACGCGGCGCGCAGCCGGTCACGGCTCGTGGTCGAGTTCGCGGCCGGGAGCACGGGGTCGCTCGTCGCGTGCGTGAGCTGCACCGGCACGGGCTGCGCGGCGATCGCGGCGGCCTGCTCCTCGGAGACCGGGAAGCCCGAGACGATGAGCGCGGCGTCGAACAGCGTCGGGTCCTGCGCCATGGCCGCCCACGCGAGGGTCGAGCCCCACGAGAACGTCGCGGCGTAGACGCGGTCGGCGTCGACCGCGTGGTCGGCGACGAAGGACCGGACGAGCGCCGTCATGGCGTCCGCCTCGAGCGGGTTGCCGACGCGCTCGTTCTGCGGCGCGAGGACGATGACGTCCTCGTCGACGCCGGTCCACGCGGGCAGGCCCCACGCGGTGACCATGGCGTCCACGGCGAGGTTCACGCGCGGGTTCTCGCCGTCGTAGCCCGAGCCGTAGCCGTGCAGCGCGACGACCAGCGGGTACGTGCGCGCCGGGTCGTAGCCCGCCGGCAGGCGGTACGAGTACGGCAGCGCGTGGCCCTCGTGGTCGTAGACGTCGGACACGTAGCCGTCGACCACCGGGTCGACGGCCGGCGCGGTGACGCGCACGGGCGTCGGGTCAGCCGTGGTGAGCAGCGTGCCGTCGGCGGCGTGCAGGTCGGCGACCTGCGTGACCTGCGTGCGCAGGTCGGTGTTGATCTTCTCGAAGCACAGGCGCGGGCAGGTCGAGCGGATCACGGTGTTGCCGCCGGGGTCCGTCGGGTCGAGCTCGAGGACGACGTAGCGCCCGGGCGTCGACGTGCCCGCGGGCAGCCGGCCGACGGCGTCGTTGGTGTAGGCGCGCGTGATCGTGCGGGGCGCGAGGTCGTCGAGCTCCTCGAGGCCCGCGCTGAAGCGGAAGTCGTACGTGCTGTCCTCGACCACGAACGCGGCGGGCGTGACGTTGGCCGGGTCGACGGCGGCCGCGTACTCGAGAACGACGGCGGCGACCTTCTGACCCGAGGCGTAGACCTCGGTGACGGGCGTGACGGACACGATGCCGTCGGGCGCGGGCTCGGGGGCGGCCGCGGCGGGTGCCGCGGTGGCGAGGGTCGCCGCCGCGAGCGCGGCGAGCGCCGCGAGCGCGGTGGTCCGCCGGCGGTGGTCAGGGGTGCGGCCCCGGCTGAGGGGTCTCCACATGCGATGTCTCCTTCGACACGGTGCGGCGCCCCCCGAGCAGCCCTCGTCGGCTGCTGCCTTCTCGGTCCACGTCGTTGCTAGACCGATTTAGCACCACGCTAGCCAGTGCGCCCGCTGAGGGTCAACTGTGAGCCGGGGCCTCGACGTCAGGCAGCCGCGCGCCGCGCACGCACGCGCAGCACCCACCAGATCGCGCCGCCGAGCGTCATCCCGAACCCGGCCGCCGAGAGCCCGATCACCACGAACACGCCCAGCACGGTCCCCACGACCGACCCGAAGAACGGCCCGAACGGCTTGTCCGCGGCGATCGCGACCCACGCGTCCGACGCGTCCGCGGGCGGCACCGCGACCGTGTACCGCCCCGACTCGGGCGCCGTGAACGCCCCCACCGTCGCGGCCACGCGCCCACCCGCACCGGTCTGCATGCTCACGCCCGGCGACCCGTCGGCCTCGACCACCGCACCCGACGGCGCCATGAGCAGCACGTCCTCCGCGAGCTCGGGGCGCTCGTCGTCGCGCACCGCGTCACGCGGCACCACGAGGTACACCGCGTACCGCTCGCCCGCCGTGAGCACGACCTCCGTCGCACCGGGCGCGTCGGCCGACGCGAGCACCGCCGCCCCCGGCCGACCGTCGTTCGTCAGCACGTCCGAGCGCACCGCGCCGACGAACCCGCCGATCGTCGCCACGAACGCGACCAGCGCGCCCAGCAGCAGCACCACGCCCACGGCCGTGAGCCACACCGGCCCCGTCACCGACGTGCGCCGCGGGCGCGGCGGCGGTCCGGGCCAGGGGCCCGACGCCGGCTGGTCGGGGGCGGGGTACGGTCCGGGCGCGCTGCTCACCCGCCCGACGCTACCGCCGGTGCGTGCACCGCGGCGCGGTCCGACGGTCCCGACGACGCCGCCGTCAGATCGACGCCACCCACAGCCCGTCGCGTGCCCGCGTCATCGCGACGTACAGCTCGCGCAGCCGGAACTCCCGCCGCTCGCGGTCCACGTCGTCCAGGCCGTCGGGCTTGTCGGTGAACCACGACGCGTACGGGTCCACGACCAGCACCTGCTTGAACTCCAGGCCCTTCGCGCGCTTCACGGTGCCGACCTTGACGCGGTTCACGGGCACGCCGTCGTACTGCTCGAGGTTGACCACCGGGACGCCCGCGCGCCGCAGCGCCTCGGTCGCGTCGTCGACGCCGCGCCGCGACAGCGACAGCACGCCCACGTCGCCGAAGCCGGTGCCGACCTCCGCGACGACCTCCTGCACGCGCTGCACCATGCGGCGCTGCCGGTCCGCCTCCCCCGCGCACCGCACGTACAGCGGCTTGGGGCCCGTGCGCGGCACCTGCGCGGGCCGGTCGCCGCGCGCCGTCGCGCCCTCGATGTCCGCGAACTCGTCGTCGCGCACCAGCATCGACGCGAACTGCAGGATCTCCCGCGTGTTGCGGTAGTTGACGTCGAGCACCGTGCCGCGACCCGCGACCGAGATGCCCGCCTCGGCGAGCGTGAACCCGCCCGGGTAGATGGTCTGCTGACCGTCGCCCACGAGCGTCAGCCCGTCGGTCTCGTCCCCCACCAGGCCGTGCAGCATGCGCAGCATCACGCACGTGAGGTCCTGCGCCTCGTCGACGACGACGGCCGTGTACCGCTCGGCGGGCGGGCGACGCCGCAGCTCGGCCTCCGCGAGCGCGATCTGGTCCGCGAAGTCGTGCACGCCGCGGTCGCGCAGCTCGGCGTCGTACGCCTCGTACAGCTGCCAGACGACGCGCCGCTGCTGCAGCCCGAGCCGGTGCCGGCGGCCCAGCCGCGGCAGGTCCGCGTACTGGTCCCAGCGGGTCAGCCCACGGCCCTTGATGACCGAGGCGACCTCCTCGTGCCAGTAGTCCTGCTCGTGGCGGTCGGTGTCGATGATCGACCCGCCCGCGACCCTGCCCCACGCCGCCGTCCACGCCGCCGCGATCTGCTTGCCGTCGATCCGCACGCGCACGCCCGCCTCGTCGAGGATGCGCTTGGCGGTCTCGTGCACGCCCGCGAACTCGACGCGGTCCACCACGTCGGGCGCCAGCCGCGTGAGCATCTGCCGCAGCACGTCGGGCAGCGTCCGGATGTACGTCGTCACCAGGACCTTGCCCTCGCGGGTGCGCGCCAGGTACGCGGCGCGGTGCAGCCCGACGACCGTCTTGCCGGTGCCCGCGGCGCCGCGGATCCGCGCCGGCCCGTTGTACGAGCGGCGCACGACCTTCGCCTGCGCGGGGTGCAGGAACGTCATCCACTCCTCGACGGGCGCCGCGAGCAGCCCCTGCAGCAGGGTGCGGCGGGCCTCCTCGTCGTCGTGCAGCGGCGCCACCCCCGCGGGGCCGCGCGGCGCGGGCACGTCGAAGGGCTCGCCCGCCGCGTCCTCGGGCACGAGCGCGGGGACGACGACGGGCGCGGCGTCCGGCACGCGCGGCGCCGGGAGCACCGGCTCGGGCAGCGTCGTGCTGACGGGGGCGGGCGCACCGACCTGCCCGAACCAGTCGAGGCACCGCGCGAGCACGCGGTCGACCTGCGCGGGTGCGAGCCGCGCACCGCGGCGCGCGACGAGGCCGAGCACGTCGCGCTCGCCGACGACCCGCACGGGCCCGACGCGCTCGTCGACGCCCTGCCGCCCCGCCAGCACCGCGACGGCGTGCACCTCCCCCGGTGCCAGCCCGATCTCGGCCAGCTCGCCCTCGGTGCGGTACGCGAGGTCCGCGAGCGCCATGAGGTCCTCGGTGACGTCCTCCTGCCCGCGCAGGATCCGGTCGCGGTCGATCGTGACGTCCGCCCACGCCTTGGTATCCACGACGAACACGCCGCCGGGGCCGACGACGACCATGTCGACCTGCGCGCGGCGGCTGCCCGGCCAGCGCCGGTCGGCGAGCAGATGGTGGCCCGCGGCCGCGAGCGGTGCGAGCGCACGCGCGGTGCGCTGCTCGGTCGCGGACGCGACGCCGTAGCGCGACGCGGTCGCGCGCGCCTCGACGGCGGCCTTCTCGTGGGCGGCGGCGAGGGCGAGCTGACGCTGCGCCTCGAGCGCCGCGGAGTCCCCTGCGGGCATGGGTCGGTGTCCTCCGGTGTCACCCGACCTATCGGCCGGCCGCGGGCCGACCATGAGCGCCCGACCGGGCGACGTGCACCACGTCAGCGGGGCGGGCGGCCGTCCGGCTCGGGCGGCTCGGGCGCCGTGGGCAGCGCGGTCCCGGGGGGTGCGACGACCTCGGGCACGCCCCGGCGGGGGCGGTCGCCGAGCTGCGGGACGACGCCCAGCGCGGGCACGAGCAGCAGCGCGGGGACGAAGAACGCGGGCCCGAGGCCGAGGAGCTCCGAGAGCAGGCCGATGACGACGGCGCCCACGAGCGCGCCCGCGTAGTTGAACAGGTTGATGCGCGCGACGACCTCGTCGAGCCGGTCCGGCGCGAGCTCGCCGGCCGCGGAGAACGCGAGCGGCACGAGCGTGCCGGCGCCCACCCCCGCGAGCGCGAACCCCGCGACGGCGGCGACGGGGCTCGGCACGAGCGCCACCACGGCGAGCCCGACGGCGGCCACGACGACGGTCGGCATCGCGACCCGCTCGCGCCCGAACCTGCGGACCAGGGGGTCGCCCGCGAGCCGCGTCACGAGCACCGCGCCCTGGTAGGCGGCGTACCCGAGCGGGGCCACCGACGGCGGGGCGTCGAGCCAGTCGTGCAGGTACACGGTGCTCCAGCTCGAGACCGCCGAGTCGACCACGAACGCGACGGCGACCATCGCGCCGAACAGCCAGATGCCGGCGCGCGGCAGCGGCGCACGCGACGGTGCGCCGCTGCCGGACGCGCCTCGGTCCGACGCGCCGCGGTCGGGCGCGACGCGCCCGGCGGTGGTGCGGACCCCCGCGTCGGTGGTCAGCAGCGCGGGGCGCGCGACCAGCGCGACGGCCGCGGCGACGGCGGCGGCGACCAGCAGCGCGACGACCGCACCCGTCGTCGTGCCGAGGCGGGCGAACCCGGACTGCGCGAGCGCCGCCGCGATGGCCGCCGCGGTGAGGCACGCGAACAGCGTCGACATGAGCGGGCGCCCCACGCGCTGCTGGAGCGCGACGCCCTGCATGTTCCCGGACGCGTCGACCATGCCCAGGCCGAGCGCGAACACCACGAACGCACCGACCAGCGGCGTCACCGACGTCGCGGTGGTGACGAGGGCGAGGCCCGCGGCCTGCGCGAGGAGCCCCACGACGACGGCCGCACGCGACGAGCGGCCGCGCGCGATGCGCTCGGCGGTCACCGACCCGGCCGCGGCGAGCAGCGCGCCGAGCAGCAGCACGATCGCGATGGCGCCGTCGTCGATGCCCGTGCGCGCCTTGAGCCCCGGCAGCGCGGTCACCACCGTCGCGTACCCGAAGCCCTGCGCGACGTACGTCGCCGCCACCGCCACGCGCGTACGCGTGCTCGTCCCGTGCGTCATGCGTTGCCCCTCGTCGCGCGTGCTCGACGGCGTGCCCCCTACGGCGTGCCGAGGGCGACCCTACGTCCGGGAGGTGCCCCGCGGGCAGACCTCGAGCCAACTCCGCCGACCCGCCCGACGGGCGGGACAGGGTCCCGCGTCACACCGGAACCGCTCAGGTCCGGCGGCGCGACGGCCGACGTAGAGGGCATGGGTTCGTCGAGGACCGGCGGCGAGCCGGCGCTGCGTGCCGCGCACGCGCAGGTGGCGCGGATCGTGGGCGCCGTGCCGTCGCGCGTCCGCGACGCCGCACCGGCACCCACCGGCACCTCCCCGACGACCGGCGCGTTCCCCACGACCGCGACGCCCACGGCCGCGCTGCGCGCGCTCGAGCCGTACGGCTGGGCGGCGCTGCACGGCGTGCACCACCCGGGCCGCCCGCTGGGGTCGATCGAGCACGTGGTCGTCGGGCCCGGCGGCGTCGTGGTGGTGGACGTGCGGACGTGGCCGGGCCGTCTGCACCTGCACGACGGCGCGCTCCGGCACGACGGCGAGCCCGTGGCCCTCGACCTCGAGCGCGCGCTCGTCGCGGCGGCCGCGGTGACGGCGCTGCTCGCACCCCAGCACCGCTCGGCGGTGCGGGCGGTGGTCTGCGCGCCCGACCGTCACGTGGGGCCGGTCGTCGACGCGTCCGGCGCGACCGTCGTCGGCGTCGACGACCTCGCGGCGCACCTGCGGGCGCTGCCGCCGCGCCTGACGCCCGCCGAGATGGCGGGGCTCCACCAGCTGCTGGACCTGCACCTGGGCGGTGAGCGCTGCCCCGACCAGCTGACGACGTCCGTGCTCGGCACCGACCGGCGGCGGCGTGCGGTGCGCGTGCGGACCGCCGACCACTCGGCGCAGTCGTCGGTGCTGCCGTCGGCTGCGGGGCGCGCCCCGCGGCGACGGACGAGGTCGGCCGCCACGACCCGCGCGGTCGCACGCGCGGCCGCGGTGTGGTGCCTGCCGCTGACCGTCGCGGTCGCCGTCGCGGTGCGGGCGGGTGCGCTGTGACGGGCCGCCCGCCCCGCGGCGGAACCCCGACCCGCTGACCCGCCGCCCTGCCGCGCCGGGCCGGGCCGCCGGACGCCCCGGTGCCCAGGTGCGCGGGCGCCCAGGTGCGCATCGTCCGTGCGTGGCGTTCCGGCCGCTCAGCAGCCGGAACGCCGCACGGGGTCGCCGGGACCGGGGCCGCCGGGGCGGGTGCGACGGGCGGAGCCGCGGGGCCCGTCAGGAACGGACGCGGTCACGCACCCGGCCGGACCGGTCGCCGCGGCGCCGCACGAGGCGGCGCGGGCGCGGCACGACCGTGTCGACGACGGCCGACCCCTCGTGCGGGCCCTCGAGCGCGATCGGCTCGGGGGTCGCCACGACGTCGGACATCGGCCCGATCGGTGCGAGCGCGAGCCGGCGGTGCCACCGCACGTACACGGGCACGAGCACGACCACGGCACCGATCCACGCGAGCGGGTTGCCCCACACGACGCCGTCGAACCCGTACGCCGCACCGAGCACGACGGCCGCACCGACGCGCATGACGAGCTCGATCACGCCGGTGACGGTGGGCACGAACGTGTGGCCGAGGCCCTGCAGGGCGCCGCGCAGCACGAACAGCACGCCGAGCACGGTGTAGAGCGCGCCCGTGACGTGCAGGAAGTGCGCCGCCATCGTCACGACGCGGTCGGCGCCGTCGCCCACGAACAGCTGGACGAGGTGGCTTCCGGCGGTGATGAGCACGGCACCGAGCACGACCGACGCGACGACCGACATCCACGTGGCCTGCACGACGCCGGTGCGGATGCGGTCGGGCCGCCCGCCGCCGAGGTTCTGCGCGACGAACATCGACACCGCGAGGCCGAGCGAGGACAGCAGCGCGACGGCGAGGCCGTCGACGCGCGCGGCCGTGGTGTACGCGGCGACCGCGTCCGGCCCGAGCTCGTTGAGCCGCACCTGCACGGCGAGCGTGCCGATCGCGATGATCGAGGCCTGGAAGCCCATGGGCAGGCCGAGGCGCAGGTGCTGCGCGAGGTCGTCGCGCGTGACGCGCCAGTCCTCGCGGCGCACGTGCAGCACGGGCACGCGGCGCCACACGTAGAGCAGGCAGAGCGCGACGGACGTGCCCTGCGAGACCACCGTCGCGAGCGCCGCGCCGCCGACCCCCGTGCCGAGCCCGGCGACGAGACCGACGACCAGGCCGATGTTGAGCACGCAGCTGATCGTGAGGAAGACGAGCGGCGTGCGGGAGTCGCCGATGGCACGGACGATCGCCGACAGGAAGTTGAAGGACATCATCGTGCTGGCGCCGAGGAAGCTCACGACCGCGAACGTCGTGGCCTGCGGCAGCAGGCTCTCGGGGGTGCGCAGCAGGCGCAGCGCGGGCTCGGCCAGCAGCGGTGCGGCGACGGTCAGCACGAGCGACACGACGGCGGTGAGCACGGCGCCGGACGCGACCGAGCGGCGCACGGCGGCGTGGTCGCCGGCTCCGAACGCCTGCGCGGTGGGGATCGCGAAGCCCGAGGTCATGCCCCAGGCGAACCCGAGCAGCAGGAACAGCAGGCTGCCGGTCGCGCCGACGGCGGCGAGCGCGTCGACGCCGAGCGTGCGGCCGACGACGATCGCGTCGGCGACCTGGTACATCTGCTGGACGACGTTGCCCACGAGGAGCGGGACGGCGAAGAGGGCGATGACGCGCCAGGGGCTGCCGGCGGTCAGGACCTTGGACATGACGGGACTACTTCCGCGCTGGTGGGGACAGGGCCGGCCGCCACCGAGGGCGGCCGTGGAGGGGCGCGGTGGTCGGTCGTGCCGGTCGCGTCAGCACCTCATCGTATCGATACGATCCCGCGTGGCCAGGGGTTAGACGCGCGATGCGGCACCCGTCCGGGCGTCGTCCCCGGCGGCAGGGCAAGCCCGCGTCACGCGCGCACCAACCGCACCCCCGCCACGCGGGGTGCGCACGCCCGGAACGCCCCGAGGCAGCGCTCCCACGGGCCTCCCGACCGCTGCCGACCCGGTCCCGGCCCGCCCTCGGCTTGACCGACGTGATCTGCGTCGCGATGCGCACCGCGCAACGCGACGGCGACCCGACAGGCGCGGTCGGGCGCGCACCGTCCGCGCTCGGCGTCAGGCGAGCACGACCCCGCCCTCGGGCGTGATCGCGTCGGCGTCGGCGTCGTCGAACCAGCGCCCGCGCTCGCCCAGGTACCGGAACCGGACCGTCGTGCCGGTCGGCACCGTCACCGACACGCTGGCGGTGCCGTTGGACCGCCGCCGCAGCGGGTGCGCGCCGGGCGTCCAGTCGTTGAACGTCCCGACCACGCTCACGGGCCCGTCGAGCTCGGCGGCCGGGAGCGCGAACGTCAGCGTGGAGGTGGCGGTACGGGCGGAGCGGGACTTCTTCAGCACGGGCGGGACCACTTTCCCTCGGGCGGCTCGGGCGGCGACGCGGCGCTGCGCACGCGTGCAGCGTGCCGCACGCGTGTGACCGGCACCGCCCCCGCACGTGACCACCGTGTGACGCCCACCCGTCCGCGCCGACCCGACACCCCCGCCGACACCGACACCGCAGGCGCGGGCGGTGCCTGGGTGGGTGGGGCCAGCGGTGCGTGGGCAGGCGGGGACGGCTGGGACGACCCGTGCGGGGCGAGGGGTCAGCGACCGGCGTCGCGGTCGGCCATGCGGGCCAGCATCGCGTTGTACTCGTCGAGCTCGACGTCCCCGTCGCGGTCGACCTTGCGGTCCCGGCGGCGGGCGGTGCGCTCGTCGTCGCGGGTCCACTGCACGGCGACGACGATCGCGAGCACGACCGTCGGGATCTCGCCGATCCCCCACGCGACCGACCCGCCGATCTGCTGGTCGGCGAGCGCGGACGGCCCCCAGGGGCGCCCCATGAGCCCGAACCAGTCGGCGACCAGCAGCGACTCGCCGCTCACGAGCGCGACGCCGAAGAACGCGTGGAACGCCATGGTCGCGAACAGCAGCAGCAGGCGCAGCGGGTACGGCGGGCGCGTCGGGCCGGGGTCGACGCCCGCGAGCGCGTTGACGAACAGGTACCCGGTGACCGAGAAGTGCACGATCATCGCGAGGTGGCCGACGTGGTCGCGCAGCGCCCACCCGAACAGCCCCGAGTAGTAGAAGAGCACCATCGAGCCGGCGAAGTTCACGGCTGCGACGAGCGGGTTCGCCAGGAACCGGCCCCAGCGGGAGTGCACGAGCGTGAGGATCCACTCGCGCGGGCCGCGCGAGTCGTCGCCGCGCAGCGTGGCCGCGCGCGACGGCAGGGCCCGCAGCGCGAGCGTCACGGGTGCCGACAGCGCGACGAACAGCGGGATCACCATGACGAGCACCATGTGCTGGATCATGTGCGCGCTGAACAGCACGTGACCGTAGACGGCGGGCCCGCCCGACGTGGTCCACGCGAACAGCAGCATGCCGAGCACCCAGGACGCGGTGCGCAGCCACGGCCACGCGTCGCCGCGGCGGCGCAGGCGCACGACCCAGCGCAGGTAGACGACGAGGCCCGCGACGGCGGCCGCGGCGGCGAGCACGTCCCACCGCCACAGCGTGAGCCAGTGCAGCCCGGTCGGCGCGGGCGGCAGCGGGTTGCCGGTGAGCTGGTAGGCGGGCGACGGGTCGGGGGGCGGCGCGTCGGGCACGGGCGGCGCGGTGGAGCCGAGCGCGACGGCGACGCCCGACACGGCGCCCATGACGGCGATCTCGACGAGCACGAGTCGCCAGAACAGCGCCGTGCCGGTGCGCCCGGGGGCCGGGTCCGTGCCGCCCGCGAGGCGCGGCACGGTGACCCTGCGGTGCAGCAGCCCGAGCAGCCCGAGCAGCGCGGTGAGCGCGGCCTTGACGACGAGCAGCACGCCGTACGGGCTCGTGAGGTCGTCGAGGCCCTCGAGCCGCACGACGCTGTTGAGGACCCCGGACACCGCGACCGCGGCGAGGCACCAGCCGGCGATGACGGAGTACCGGCCGACGGCGGCGGACGTGTCGGCGCCGAGCCGCCGGACGAGGATCGCGAGCGCCGCGAGCGCGCCGATCCACACGGCGGCGCCCACCAGGTGCAGCACCATCGCCGACACGGCGAGGTCGTGGCTGACGGCGCCGGCGGCGTGCCCGGTCTGCGCGAGCTGCCACAGCGCGACGAGCGACAGCGCGGCGGTCCACGCCGCCCCGGTCGGGGTCGCGACGACGAGCGCGAGCGCGGTCACGACGGCCGCGATGGTCGTGACGGACAGCAGCGTGCGCCCCAGGTCGAGCTGCGTGACGAACAGCGCGATCTCGTCACCGAACGACGGCGCGGTCGGCTGCGTGCCCGCGACCTGCGCGTACGCGAGCACCACGTGCAGGATCGACAGCACGGTCCACACGCCGGCGGCGACGGCCGCGAGCACGAGGCTGCGCGGGTACGCGTCGCCGACCGCGACGGCCGCACCGCCGCGCGGTGCACGGGCCGCGTCGGCGCGCCGCGGCAGCACGCACACCGCGAGCACGAGCGCACCGACCGTGACGGATGCCGCGAGCTCGCCGAGCGTCTCGACGACCGGCAGCCCCCACCGCACGAGCGGCCCGGGGTCGCGCAGGACGACCGCGGCCGCCGCACCCGTGAACGTGAGTCCCACGAGCACCGCGACGACCGCGGTCGCGGTCAGCGCGCCCAGCGCGCCGTACCTCACGACCGTCGGCTGCGCGTCCACCGGGTCAGCGTAGGCGCGTGCGGGCGCGGGGGCGGCGGCCACGGGGTCGTCCGTCGTCAGGCGCCGGCGCCGGGCCCGGTGCCGGTCGTGCCGTCCCGCTGCGTGCGGCCGCGCGCGACGAACGCGACGACCGCGCCACCGCCCACGACGACGACCGCGAGCAGCACCCAGACCCAGGCGGGGACGCCGCCGTCGTCGTCGACGGGCGCGGAGATCGGCGTCGCCTCGACCGTGGGCTCGGCGGTGTCCTGCGTCGTCATGGTCGGCTCGGGCGAGGCCTCGTCGGTGGCGTCGGGCGTCGGCTGGGCGTCGGGCGTCGGCTCGGCGGGCGCGGCGGGCGCACCGGCGGCGTCGGTCGCGGTGAAGGAGAAGGCGCCGATGATGGGGTGGCCGTCGGCGGAGGTCACGCGCCACATCACGGAGTACGCGCCGGCGGGCCGCTCGGCCGCGAGCGGCTGCACGACCGACGTGTCGACGAGCTGCGCGGGCCCCTCGGACACGATCGTGCCGTCGGCCGCCGTCACGACGATCTCGGTGCCCAGCTCGAGCGCCGCCTGGTCGAACGTCAGCGTGATCGCGTCGGGGGCCGTCGCGACGGTCGAGCCGTCGGCGGGGTCGGACGAGCGCAGCGCGTTGTGCGCGGCCGCCGGGCCGGCGGTGGCCAGCGCGAGCAGCCCGGTCACGACGAGCGCGAGTGCGACGCGTGCGCGGCGCAGGGGCGCGGCGGGGACGAGACGGACGGTGGACGGCGTGTGCGGACGCATGACCTTCCCGGGGTCGGTGGGGGTGGCGCGGACGTCCGCCGGTGCGGCGTCCGGGTCCATCATGACGTGACGACGTGGGCCCGGTCCCCGCCGCGGGGGTGTGACGCGCGTCCCGCGTGCAGCAGCAGCGCGCCCGCGAGCAGCGCGGTGGCCGTGCCCGCCGCGAGCCGCAGCGCGAGCGCACGGCCCGGCACGGGTTCGGCGCCGTCCGCCTCGGGACCGGCCGCAGCGCCGTCCGCGCGCCCGTCGGGACCCGCAGCGGCGTCGGCCTCGCGTCCGTCGGGCACCGCGGTGGCCGCACGCTGCCCCTCGCGTGCCGAGGGCGAGCCGGCGGCCTCCCCCGCGACGACGTCGTCGGGCGCGGCGGCGACGGCCTCGGCGACGTGGTGCGGCGCGTGCTCGTCGGCGGGGTCGGCGCCCGCGGCGGCGAGCGTCGTGGCGTCCAGGCCCGCGGTGGCGAGCGCGGCCAGGTCGTACCCCGCGTCGCGGACGGCCGCGAGGTCGACGCCGGCCGCGGCGAGCGCCGTCACGTCGACGGCCGCGACGGACTGCGCCCACGTGCGCGGCTCGTCCGGGACGGCGGGCGCGGCGGCGGGCGGCGGGACGGGCGCCGTGCCGTGGTGCGCGGCGTGACCGGCCGGGCGGGCGGGCGCGCCGGGCGGTGCGGTGAGCGCGACGAGCACGGGGTGCAGCCCCACGGCGAGCAGCGCGCACCCCGCCACGACGACCGCGCGCGCGGCCGCCCGGCGCGGCGACCGGGCGACGAGCACCGCCGGCACGAGCACGAGCGCGGCGACCGCGAGCAGGGCCGCGGCGTCGGGGACGCGGTGGCCGGTCGCGAGCAGGCCGCCGAGCGCACCCGCGAGGACCGCGCCGACCAGCCCGGCACCGACCACGAGCGGGCGTGCGTCGGCCGGTCCGCGCACCCCGCGGTGCGCGGCGTCGGCCCCGCCGTCGGGGACGACGCCCGGCGGCACCGGGGACGTCGACATGTCGTCGACCGTCGCCCGCGCGTCGTCGTCGGGTCCAGGCCGCGAACCGTTTCAGCAGGTCGCGGGCCCGCCGATCCCGTGCGCGGTCCGGGCGTCAGCCCCAGACGAGCGCCTGCGCGGGGTCGGCCAGCACGGCCGCGACGTCGGCGAGCACGCGGCTGCCGAGCTCGCCGTCGACGAGCCGGTGGTCGAAGCTCAGCGCGAGCTGCGTGACGTGCCGCGGCTTGACCTTGCCCTTGTGCACCCACGGCTGCTGCCGGATCGCGCCGAACGCGAGGATCGCGGCCTCGCCCGGGTTGAGGATCGGCGTGCCGGTGTCGATGCCGAACACCCCGACGTTGGTGATGGTGATGGTGCCGTCGGACATGTCGGTGGGCGACGTGCGGCCCGCCCGCGCGGTCGCGGTGAGCTCGCCGAGGCCGCGCGCGAGGCCCAGCAGGTCGAGGCGGTGCGCGTCCTTGATGTTGGGGACGACGAGCCCGCGGGGCGTGGCCGCGGCGATGCCGAGGTTCACGTAGTGCTTGAAGACGATCTCCTGCGCGGCCTCGTCCCACGACGCGTTGATCTCGGGGTGCCGGTCGACCGCGAGCAGCAGCGCCTTCGCGGCGATCAGCAGGGGCGTGACGCGCACGTCGGCGAACTCGCGGTCGCCGCGCAGCCGCTCGACGAGCTTCATGGTGCGCGTGACGTCGACCGTGTGGAACACCGTGACGTGCGGGGCCGTGAACGCGCTGGCGACCATGGCCTCGGCGGTGCGCTTGCGCACGGACTTCACGGGCACGCGGGTCTGGCGGCCGTCGGGCGTGACGGTGCCGGACGCGAGCCACGGGCGGTCGTCGCCGGGGTACGTCGCGAGGTCGCGGCCCTCGGCGCGCACCGAGTGGGCCAGCACGTCCTCGCGCGTGACGATCCCGCCGGGCCCGGTCGCGGCGACGGCGTCGAGGTCGACGCCCATGTCGCGTGCGAGCTTGCGCACGGGCGGCTTGGCGAGCGCCCGCCCGGTGCCGGTGCGTGCGGGCACCGGGGCGGTGGAGGTGGTGGTGGCGGTGGGACGGCCGGGTGCGGCGGACGCGCGGGGTGCCGCGGGGGTCGCCGCACCCGGCCGGGCGCCCGTCGCCGGGGTCACCGGCGCGGGCGCGTTCGTGGGGGTGGTGCCGGCGGGGCCGGCCGGTGCCGAGGTGGTGCGGGGCCGGCGCGCGCTCGTGCCGTCGGCGACGCCGTACCCGACGAGCACGGCACCGGGCTTCTCGCCCGCCTCGGGCTCGGGGCGGGACGCCTCGACCTCGTCGGCGCCGCCGGGCTCGGCGGACGACCGGTCGGGGTGCGGCTGGTGCGCGCGCACGCCGCCCTGCGTCTCGGCACCGTTGGCCGGGGCGCCGGGCGCGGGGGCGCCGTCGGGGTCGGTGTCGACCTCGATGATCGGCGTCCCGACCTCGACGGTCGTGCCCTCGGTGACGAGCAGCCGCGTGACGACGCCCGTCCACGGGCACGGCAGGTCGACCAGCGACTTCGCGGTCTCGATCTCGACGATCGTCTGGTTGACCTCGACGTGGTCGCCGACGGCGACGTGCCAGGCGACGATCTCGGCCTCGGTGAGGCCCTCGCCGGCGTCGGGCAGGGGGAACTGCTGGTACGTGGGCACGCGGGGGCTCCGGGTGGTCAGAAGGCGAGGGTGCGGTCGACGGCGTCGAGCAGCCGGTCGAGGCTCGGCAGGTAGTCGTGCTCGAGCTTGGCGACGGGGTACGGGGTGTGGAACCCGCCGACGCGCAGCACGGGGGCCTGCAGGTGGTAGAAGCACTCCTCGGTGATGCGGGCCGCGACCTCGGCGCCGGACCCGTAGAGCACGGGCGCCTCGTGCACGACGACGCAGCGGCCGGTGCGGCGCACGGACTCGGCGACGGTCGCGGTGTCGAGCGGCGAGATGGTGCGCAGGTCGACGACCTCGAGGCTCGTGCCCTCGGCCGCGGCGGCGTCGGCGGCCTTGAGGGCGGTCGCGACCGTGGGGCCGTAGGCGACGACCGTGACGTCGGTGCCGGGGCGCACGACGCGCGCGTGGTCGAGGTCGGACGTGCCGCCGTGCGGTGCGGGCAGCGGCGCGTCGAGGTCGACGTCGCCCTTCTCCCAGTACCGGCCCTTGGGCTCGAGGAAGATCACGGGGTCCGGCGAGGCGATGGCCTGCTGGATCATCGTGAACGCGTCGGCCGGGGTCGACGGGGACACGACGCGCAGGCCCGCGGTGTGCGCGAACAGCGCCTCGGGCGACTCGCTGTGGTGCTCGACCGCGCCGATGCCGCCGCCGAACGGGATGCGGATGACGACGGGCAGCGTGAGGCGGCCCTGCGAGCGGTAGTGCATCTTGGCGAGCTGCGTCGTGATCTGGTCGAACGCGGGGAACACGAAGCCGTCGAACTGGATCTCGCACACGGGCCGGTAGCCGCGCAGCGCGAGGCCGATCGCGGTGCCGACGATGCCCGACTCGGCCAGGGGCGTGTCGACGACGCGGTCCTCGCCGAACTCGGCGAACAGGCCGTCGGTCACGCGGAACACGCCGCCGAGGCGGCCGATGTCCTCGCCCATGAGCAGCACGCGCGGGTCGTTGGCGAGCGCGCGCCGCATGCCGAGGTTGAGGGCCTTCGCCATCGGCAGCCGCTGCGTGCCCGTCGGGAACGGCGCAGGTGCCGGCGCCGGGGGCAGGTCGGTGGTGCGGTCGGACGTGACGGTCATCGGTGGCCTCCCGTCTGGTGACCCTCGTGGTCGACGAAGGACTGCTCGTACTGCTCGAACCACGCGCGCTCGGCGTCGACGACGGCGTGGGGCGTGGCGTAGACGTGCTCGAACATCGACGGCCCGGAGGGGCGGCCCATGCCGCGCACGGTCGTGCGCAGGTGCTCGCCGAACGCGTCGGCCTCGCTCGCGAGCTGCGCCTGGAACACCTCGGGGAGCTCGCCCGTGCGGTCGAGGTGCGCGCGCAGCCGCTCGATCGGGTCGCGGCGACGCCAGTGCTCCTCCTGCGCCGACGTGCGGTAGCGCGTCGGGTCGTCGGACGTCGTGTGCGCGCCCATGCGGTAGGTGAACGCCTCGACGAACGTGGGGCCGCCGCCGCTGCGTGCGCGCTCGAGCGCCTGCCGCGTCACGGCGTACGTCGCGAGGACGTCGTTGCCGTCGACGCGGACGGCGGGGACGCCGAACCCGGGTGCGCGGTGCGCGATCGGGACGGTGGCCTGGCGCGTGGTCGGCTCGGAGATCGCGAACTGGTTGTTCTGGCAGAACAGCACGACGGGTGCGCGGTTGACCGACGCGAAGACGAGCGCCTCGCTGACGTCGCCCTGCGCGGTCGCGCCGTCGCCGAAGTACGTGACGACCGCGGCGTCGCGCTCGGCGTCGCCGGTGCCGACGAGCCCGTCGCGCTGCACGCCCATCGCGTAGCCGGTCGCGTGCAGCGTGTGCGAGCCGATGACGAGCGTGAACAGGTGGAAGTTGCGCTCGGCCGGGTCCCAGCCGCCGTGGTCGACGCCGCGGAACAGCCGCAGCAGCTGCGTCATCTCCAGGCCGCGGGCCTGCGCGACGCCGTGCTCGCGGTACGACGGGAAGACGTGGTCCTGCGGGCGCAGCGCGTGCCCGGAGCCGACCTGCGCGGCCTCCTGGCCGAGGGACTGCGCGAACAGCGCGAGCTCGCCCTGACGCTGCAGCGCGGTGGCCTCGACGTCGAACCGGCGGGTCAGCACCATGTCGCGGTACATCGCGCGCAGCCGGTCGGCGTCCAGGTCGGCGGCCCACGCGTCGTACTCGGGGTGCTCGACGCGCTCGCCGGCCGGGGTCAGCAGCTGCACGAGCCCGTCGTCGGTGAGCGGGCCGTCGGCCGCGGGTCCGGTCGGGATCACGCGGGTCTCCTTCGCCTCGGGGTCGAACCTACGTCAGCGTAGGCTACGCCTCCGTAGGTTACGAGGGACCGGGACGGACAACGCTCGTCCGACGCCTTTGTCGGAACCCCACACCGGCCCCCGGCCCCGCCGCGCGGCGCCGCTCAGGAGCGCGGGACGCCCCGCTGCGAGCGCAGCAGGTCGTTCTCGCGCAGCACGGGCCAGCGGCTGTACGCGAACACCAGGAACATCACGAGGTTGAGCACGGGCACGAGCCCGACCAGCACCCACCAGCCCGAGTAGCCGGCCTTCTGGATGATGCGGATGTACGCGACAAGGATGACGAGGTAGCAGGCCGCGACGACCGCGAGGCCCACGCCCGTGGCGAGCCACGCGGTCCACTCGGCGTCGGCGCCCCAGCTGGTCCCCTCGACGGTGGGGACGGGTGTCGGGTCGGTGTCCATGGGCCCCATGGTGCCGCTGACCTCGCTGCGGCGCACCACCTCCGACGGGCGATCCCGCCGCGCCGTGCCTCCGGGGCGCACCATGGAGGGACGCACCACCGCACCTCCGCGGCGGGCGGGACGGAGGAGACGCCATGACGACCCCGGGCCTCACGACCTGGACGGACCCGCGCGACGAGACCGAGGTCGTCGTGCAGCTCGCCGACGGGCGCCTCGCGGGGCGGCGCTTCGCGTCGCGCGCCGAGGCCGAGGCGTGGGCGGGCCCGGGCGAGGAGGTCCTCGAGCTGAACCTCGTGTGCGCGTGCGACCGGTGACCCGCGCGGCAGCCGGAGCCACCTGACGTCAGCGCGGGGCGTGCTCCGCCGCGACCTCGAGGAAGATGTCGGTCGCCTCCTTCTCGCCGACGCTCACGCGCACGCCGTCCCCCGCGAACGGGCGGACGAGCACACCGGCCTGCGCGCAGCGCTCCGCGAACGTCACGGACCGGTCGCCGAGGCCGAGCCACACGAAGTTCGCCTGGCTCTCGGGGACGTCCCAGCCCTGCGCGCGCAGCCCGTCGAGCATCCGCTCGCGCTCGGCGACCACGGCCTCGACGCGCGTGAGCAGCTCGCCCTCGGCGCGCAGCGACGCGAGCGCCGCGAGCTGGGCGACGTGCGAGACCCCGAACGGCGTGGACGCGGTGCGGATGCCGGCGGCGATGCGCGGGCGCGCGACCGCGTAGCCGACGCGCAGGCCCGCGAGCCCGTACGCCTTGGAGAACGTGCGCAGCACGACGACGTTGGGGTGCTCGGCGAGCAGCGCGACCGCGTCGGGCGCCTGCGCGTCGCGCACGAACTCGACGTACGCCTCGTCGAGGACCACGAGCACGTCGCCCGGGACGGCGGCGAGGAAGTCGCGCAGCTCGGCGTCCCGCACGGCCGGGCCGGTGGGGTTGTTGGGGGTGCAGACGAGCACGACGCGCGTGCGGCGCGTGACGGCGGCGGCCATCGCGGGCAGGTCGAGCCGGCCGTCGGCGTGCACGGGGACGCGCACCTGCTGCGCGTGCGCGAGCGTCACGGCGATGGGGTACGCCTCGAACGACCGCCACGGCAGCACCACCTCGTCGCCCGCCTCGCACACGGCCGCGAGCACGTGCCCCAGCACGGCCACCGACCCGGTGCCCGCGACGACCTGCTCAGGCGTCACGCCCAGGCGGTGCGCGACGGCCTCGGTGAGCTCGGTCGCGAACATGTCGGGGTAGCGGTTGACGTCGACCGCGCCGTCCGCGATCGCGGCGACCACCGAGGGCAGCGGCGGGTACGGGTTCTCGTTCGACGACAGCTTGAACGCGGCCGCGCCGACGGCGGCGCGAGCGCCCGGGACGTAGGCGGGGACGTCGGCGATGGCACGGCGGAGGGGGACGCGGCTCACGGGGCCATGGTGCCACCGGGCACGCGCGCGGCGGGTCGGCCGACCAGCGTCCCGCGGCGACCGGGACACCGGAGGGTGCCCCCCGGCTTCCAGGGAGGCCTTCAAGCCACGGAGGACGAGAGTCCTGGCAGCACCGAGGAGGTACCCGGGCGATCCTGGGACCAGGCGATCCGGATGGCGCGCGGGGCGAAGCGTGGCCCGGCGACTCGGGTCGGGGCGTGCCAGCGGATCAGTGTGCAGCTGGGGATCCACCGCGAGACGTTCCCGAACTGGGCGACCCAGGCCGGGGTCGACGCCGGCCCGGGCCCGCGACCCACGACGCACGAACCACGTAGCCCCTGAAGGGCGTGGACCGTGTCGCGCCGCGGGTCATCCGAACGCAATGGATCGGCCAGCGGACGACCGCCCGCCCTCGACACCGAGACCTACAGAGACGCCGCAACGTCGTCGAACGGCCCTTCGCCCCGACCAAGCAGTGGCGAGGACTGACAATCCGCTACGCCAAGGTCGCATCACCTACCGCGCCGCCATCGTCCTGGCCGCCTGCGTCACCAGGTCACAGACGCAGGAGATACGTCCTAGGCACGGGCGAGGAAGATCCAGCGCAGTCCGTCGGCTGCAGTGATCGAGCGTTCGGGCCTCACTTCGCCGACCGACCGGACACGCACGTCCTCACCAACCAGCGCCTCGAGTTCGCTGACAATGTCCTCCATGTCAGTCCGGTCGGCTTCGCTGCACTCCGAGAGCTGGAATCGGAGACTCACCTGCGAGCCGGCGACCTGCACGCCCACTGCCAGAGCGTGCACAGGTATCTGGCCGAGCGTTGCCTGTACCGCCTGGGAAACGATGTAGTTCTCCCAGACCGGCGCTTGCGCTGGGTTGGTGGGCGTAGGGAACCTCATGGCGTCCATCCCGGGTTGTAGGGAACCACACTCGGCGAACTGCCGCCCTTGATGAGAAAGCCGCCCCGCACATCAGCGCGCTCACCGCATCGCTCATGACCCGGACACCCGAGCCTACGTCGAGCGACGACGAGCCGAAGGCGGCACCACCAGGTAGATCCGGCGCTGCTTGAAGCGCTACCTCGCCCGCCAGCTCTACCGGATCCTCAACTCCGTCGAGCCCACCATCAGCCCGCCTTGACGAAGGTAGGAGGCTCCCTAGACCCGCAGCAGAGCGTCGCGCACGTACACGCCTGCGCCAACCCGCACGACGAGCTCGCCGCCGAGATCCTGCGAACGGGACCAGACATGAAACTGAACGCAAGCGCCATCCGCGTGGACGGCGATCTTTGACGCAGCCTCTCGCTCAAGCACGAGGCGCTCCTGGTCGCCGTCGACCCATCTGACACTTGCTGAGGCCGCGATCTCGTCCCACGTGAGAGTCACAGCGCCACCGTCAACCGCCCGTGCCGTCAGCGAAACCACCCCGGATTGCTCAGATGGCTCGATCACGAGGCCAAGATCCCTGAGATCCTCCAGGTGAGGCACCTCAAGCCGTGCGCTCATCGCGAACCCCCCATCGGAACAACCGTTGTCAGCCGCAGGCCGGCATCCGTGACGTGCCAGGTCGACTCGAACTTCAGGAACCGTCCCGGCCCGCCGAAGAGAGTCGCGAACCTGGAACGTACCGTAGTCATTGGAGAACGTCCTCGCGATGTTGCTGCGACTCGCAACGACCTCATCGAGCTACCTCGACAGCAAGGACCGGCCGACCGCGTTGTCATGGACTCGATCCGGGCCGGGCGCTGAGCGTTCTGCGCCGACCGAGCCGCACTGTGGGCATTCGACGAGAACGGATCAGCCAACAACCACGACCCCGCACCCGCGACCGACACCTGCGCCAACGGCGCGCCCACACCCTGACGTGCCCTCGACCGAGGGCTCCCGCCGGCACGCGCCGCATTCTACGCCCTCGACCTGGGCAAGTACGGGCATTCGCTGCGCGACCACCAGACACCCGTCGACGTCGACGACCTGCGCACCTGCGCACCTGCGACGAGGAGATCGGTGCAGCCCTCGACATGGTGCGCTCCGAGCTCGGGCCCGTCGCCCGCGTCATGCTCATGGGGCACTCGACCGGGGGCCTAGTGCTGAGTCGGTGGGTCGCCGCCACAAGGTTCTTCGACGGTTTCGCAGGCGAGCGCGGCAAGCGCAGCTGCCGCGGCCCTGCGGATCTCTGCCCAGCCGGGCGACTCCAGATCGGCGAAGGTCCATCCGAGGCGCCAGCTCACCAGCCTCCTATCGAGCTCCCGGCAAGCAAGAGAAAGCCCGGGATAGGCCTCCCCTAGGCGTGGCGCGAGCGGGCGATAGAGGTCGTCGAACTCAAGGGCAAGTTCGTCGACGAGGTCGCCAACCCCTAATTCTGAGAGATGCTCGACCTGCTCAGAAGCGGGCGCCGCCAGACGATGGAGAGACGTCGCGAGCGGCTGCAGCCATGTTTGGCTCTTCATCGAATAGTTCCCCCCAAGTCTCCGTTGGGTCCAACCAGACGCCGGTGGGGGTCGGGCCGTGATGCCCCCACCTGGGTGCCGAAGAATTTGACGAACGGTAGGACTCCCGGCCTCTGAGTACTGACGGAGAACCCAGCCTTGACCCGCGTGAGATCCGCGCCTTGATCGGACCACCGTTCGCGTAACTCGTGCGATCGAGCTCGAGCTAGGGCCCCTCGACGATCACACGCTCCCCGTGGAGCAGGATCCCCATCGCCCGGCCGCCAGCAGTCTCGACTACGACGCGCCGTTCGTCGACCCACACGAACGAGGCGATGACGTCGGACAGCTCGACCCGGCTCGTCTCGATGCCGTTCACCACGCGCCTCACCGAGGTCTCGCAGACCAGCACCCAGCCATCGAGGTCCCTGACAGCCGTCAGTAGGTCCTCGTCGGTGACCACCTCAACGCGCGGCGTACCCGCGCCGACAACGGGAAGCACGATCACCTCACGCGCCGACCACACGTACGCGCCCGTTGCTCCCGCACCGAAGGACAGCGACCTCCAACCAGGTTGGTCAAAGCGCCAAGCGTCGCCACCCTCACCAGTGATCGTTAGCCGGATCGATCGCGGCGGGTCAGCCTCCGCGAACTGAACACCAAAGACGCGGCGCCCCGACACGAGAGTCATCGGTGCACCAAGGCGCGCCATCACGGCGTCGCAGTGACGAGTCGAGCGGTGCCATCGGCATCGACACCCGAGGCAGTCGTGATGGCCCATGTCTGCCCCGATGGACCCGTCATCGGCCCCCGTACCGAGAATTTTGCTCCACCGCCGGTCATCGGCGCCGAACGGGAAGCAGCCTGGAGGTACGTCACGAGATGACTCCTCAATTCAAGATCAAGCCCGGCCGGGTCGAAACCCATCGAACGACGAAAGACGCCAGCCCTACTCGGGCCTTGGAGCAGAATGTCGAATTTCCAGCCGCGATCGCCACCCTCAACCGCATTCGCAACCAACGACTCATGACGAAACCGATCCATTGGCTCAGGCACAGCGTTCCGGCCGCCCTGACCGAGCTGCGGACCCTGGGGCGGACCCTGACGACGCGAGCTGCCGACGCCCTGGCCTACTTCGACCGACCCGGGACATCGAACGGCCCGACGGAGGCCGTCAACCGCGCCACGAACACCTGTGCGACTCCGTCCTCGGCTTCCGCAGCCTAGCCCACTACATCACCCGATCACTCCTGGAATCGGCGACCTCAGGCCGCGGCTACACCCTCATCGTCGATGAGGCGCTTAAGACGCACTCCCAAATCGTCGGCGAGCAGCGCGGACCCAAGCCAGAGGACGTTCGCAATGCGGGTCATGGCGCGTCAGTCTCCCTTCGGAGGTAGACCCATTCCTCGTCGGCGGAGAGCTCCCGCGCGGTCTCCGGTGGGGCAGCGACTGCCGTGAACGAGATGTCCACGGGAGGCGCGAAGTCTGCGATGACGTACGACCCAACCTCAGCAGCAATCATGCGCTCGTCTTCACCGACCGCCTCGAAAATCAATCGGGCCTCGATCAGCGGGTACTGCAGTCGCATCGCGACTCCACGCAGCGACGGTGTCACCATGCCCCACAGCGCTCGCTGCAGCGACAGGAGGACCTCAACACGGAAGGGAAGTGCTCCGATTGTCACTGCGACCTCCCTGGGATGATGTGAACACTTCCATCGCGCAATAGTGCAGGACTCCCACCAATGTCGGGGTACTGCTCGTCCCGTCTCACGAGATCCACGTCCCGATCGTCTCACCGAAGTCGATCCGCTCCCGCGTGCGTGAACGCCCGCGACGACCCCGCCACATACCCTGGTTTCGCGAGTTCCAGACCTCGGGATCCGTTCTCAGCAGGGAGCAACCAGGTTGAGCTGGTTCACGACGAGCCCGAGCTCGCCCTCGTCGTACGCCTCTGCGACGTGCGCGTCGAACGCAGCAGTCGCCCGCCCGGGGTCACCCACCCACACGGCCGCGCCATCGAGCACGTCACCCAGCCCCGCGCTCGACCTCAGCAGAACACGTCTCACACCCGCGTCGAGAAGAGGGTTCAGGAAGTCACGGATTTGACTCTCCCACCACCATGTTCGCAAGGTCCGGGCACCCGTCAGACACGGGAACGAGATGCGCCGCCTCGATGACGAGTTCGCTTGTCACCAGTGGCACTCGAAGTTGCGCTCGGCCGCCAAAACATAGCAAAAGCGACTCTGCATCCTCCCGCACGTCAGTTACCGTCCGGCCGATCAGCAGACAAAGACGGTCTCGTGAACCCTCTGACGGAAACTGAAACCTCATCCCGTCAATCTCGACGGCTGGCTCGGAAAAGACGCGCAGAATCAGACCGTCCAAGTGGACCTCAACATAGTCCCGTACGAACGCGACGCCGCCGACTTCGGCACCCACGAGGATCGCCAACGCCGTCACCATGGGAGGTGAGCCCACGGATTGCTGTTCGAGACCGTTCGTCCTGTCATCGGGTTGATCGTCTGTCCTGTCTGGTCCATGTACACCACGCGCGGTGCGTGGTGTGCTGCCTGACCCACGATCCTGACTCCACTCGCGTTCGGATGCAGTCCAAAGCCCCCGGAACCCCCAATCTGGTGGACGACGAGGCCTCTGTTGAGCGCCCGCCCCACGGCCGCTCCAACCACTCTCATTAACACGCCTGCGAACTATGCCCCTGAACTTCACTCCTGGCCGGAGGCCTCTGCCGCGGAGATCTCGCGGGCGAACACCGCCACGGCAGCCGGGTCCTCATCAATCAGTGCCGAAAAATGCCGGGGGTCCTCAACCAGCTCCCGATACCCCCAGGTCGCGACCACAGGGTCGGCCCACAAATCCCTGCCCGATGCGCGAACGCCTGGTCCCAGCGAAAAATGCCACCCGACGGGGATCGGCGACTCGACCAATTCGAACATCCCGGCAGGGGCAAACCTTGCCGCTCCGAGGTCATCTCGCACCAAGAAGTAGAAAATCGCCTCAGTGATGCCCATACCAGCGACGCCATACCGCTTGCCAGGCGTCAGCGGGTACGCGCTCTCGAATGC
Organism: Cellulomonas sp. FA1; assembly: GCF_000986825.1. Classification (NCBI taxonomy): domain Bacteria; kingdom Bacillati; phylum Actinomycetota; class Actinomycetes; order Micrococcales; family Cellulomonadaceae; genus Cellulomonas; species Cellulomonas sp. FA1. Next base: position 2,716,352 of record NZ_LBMY01000001.1, read on the forward strand.
CGCCACCCGGCTTTTCTGGTGATCCGCAAGGCGTGCAGGATCGTTCAGTGCACACGTCGCCATTACTGGATGATTGACCTTCCCGGCTGCACTAGAGTGTATGGATTGAACAAGTTCTTGAACTCGAAATCGTCGACGGCGCCGGTAACAGTGTTGCGAACATAGTGGATATCAATCCCATTAACACGCTGCGACATCTTGACCCATCCGCCAGCAACAGGCCATCGCGGATCCCCCATCGGCTCTCTCATGTTGAGCATCGTGCCACCAGGAGCCGAGCGAACCTCGGTCATCGCGAGCTGCTCAGCAAGATCGCCCGGCACTGTGCGACCCGTCGAACCCAGCCCAAGAGGCCGAGGAGCAGACGCCGGAAGCCCCGGTAAAACACCCCCAGCACCGCTTGGGGGTATCCAGGTTGTGTTCGCATTGGTCTTGTTCCACCACCCGTTCCCGTTGTGCGCACCGGAGATCTCCGGGCTCGGGCCCGGACGCGCGCGACCGACCCACGACGCGCCACCGCCAGCGATCGCGACGGTACCAGCGGCACTGAACGTCGCACCCGTGAACGCCCTCGCAGACTCCGCCACACACCCCTGCTGAGCCAGGTCCCAGCCCCGCGCACCACTGTCCAGCACCCCGTACACCGGGTTGAACTGGTTCACGGCCAGGCCCACACCACCCTGGTCGTAGGCCTCACCCACTCCGCTGATCAGATCGATGGTCGCCGCATCAGGGTTCACCACCCACAACCACGCCGCTGATGCCACATCCCCGACCCCCTGCCACGCACCCCCAGCGGCAGCACCCACATCCGACACCCAGTCGGGCCAGTTGCCCGTCACGTCATGCAGCACCAACGGGTTGCCGAACGCGTACCCGTACCCGTTGACCATGCCCATACCCACCGGCACCGCCACCGGATCAGCCGAGGTGAACCTGCCCCACGACGCCACGTAGTCACGCGCACGCATGTCATACGCACCCACCACACCGTCCAGGTACTGCCCCGCGAACCCCACCCCCTGCCCCACCAGAGCACCCGAGGCCGGCACCACCGGCACCCCGAACGCATCGAAGCGCGCCGACCCCGCCACCACCCCCGACCCCGCAGGCACCGACGCCACCACCGACGAGAACGGATCAGCCAACAACCACGACCCCGCACCCGCGACCGACACCTGCGCCAACGGCGCACCCACCCCCGAGAGCACGTCCGGCAACCACGACACCACCGCACCCCCCGGCGCGGACTGCCCCACCCGCACCGGCACACCCGCAACCGTCGAGTCCCACGCCCACGACGCATCCACCACACCGTCGACGCTGCGCGCCACCCGGTTGCCCTCCCCGTCATGCTCGAACCCGACCACCCGGCCGTCCTCCAGCACCACCGACACCAGCTCGCCCGACAGATCCGACACCCACGACCTGTCACCCGCCGCCGACGACGACGACACCAGCGCCCCCTCAGGCGACCACCCGAACGACGCCACCTGCACAGCACCGACCGACTGCGACACCAGCTGATCCGCCTCGTCATAGACAGAGTCGGTCCGCACCACACCCGCCCACTGGCCGAACCCGCTCCGCACCGTTTCCGACGTGCGGTTGCCCATCTGGTCGTAGGAGAACCACGAGCCCGGCACCAGACCCGCGCACCCACCGGACGACCCGATCGCCGGACTGCACTGCGCAGTGAGCCGCCCCACACCGTCGTACTCGTACGCGGTCCTCGTGACGACCCCGTCCGCCTGCTCGGTCACGAGGGTCGGGTTGCCCCGCACGTCGCGCACCAGGTCGTAGCGCAGCGTCGTGGAGGCCCCCACCGCGTGCTTGACGGTGGACACCTGTCCCGCCAGGTCGTACACGACCTGCGTCCCCGACGACGGCGCACCGGTCATGTTCGTCGCGACGCGGTTGCCTGCCGCGTCGTAGGCGTAGCTCACCGGGGTCAGACCACCGGGCCCCTCCGGGACGACCTCGACGAGCTGACCCACCTGGTTGTACGAGTACGAGACGGACTGCCCCGTGGACCACGCAGCGCCCGCCAGACGTCCCGCCGAGGTGTAGGAGTAGGCCGCCGCGACGGCCCCCGGCCCCGTGCGCTCGGCCGACACCGTGCGGCCCAGCTGGTCGTACCCGTACGTCGTCGCGGACGTCACCGTGCCGCCGGCCGTGCGCGACGCGGTCACGAGCCGACCCGCCGCGCTGTACTCGTACCCGAAGGCGGCCGTGCCGTCGGAGAACGACCGCGCCGTGACCCGCCCGGCCTCGTCGTGGTCGAACGTGATCGTGCCGTCGTCCGGGTCCCCGGTGGTCTGCGTGCCCGACGGACGCACGATCGTCGCCACGTTGCCCGCGGCGTCGTAGGTCGTGCGCGTCACGCGCCCCAGCGGGTCCGTCTGCCCGACCACCCGGCCCACGGCGTCGTACGCGTACCCGGTGGAACGGCCCAGCGGGTCGACCCGCTCGGCGACACGCCCGGCGGCGTCGTAGCCGTACGCCGTCTCGGCCCCGTCCGGCGCCGTGACGGACGTCGGGAGCCCGGTCGCGTCGTACGCGGTCGTGGTGGTGCCGCCGGACGTGTCGACCGTCGCGACCGGCCGGCCGGCCGCGTCGTACGTCGTGCTCGACGTGCGACCGAGAGGGTCGGTCGTCGCGACGGGCCGGCCGTCCGCGTCGTACTGCACCGACGTGGTGTACGACGCGGGGCTGGCACCCGGGACGTTGCCCCGGGCCTCGACGGTGGCCGTGCGGCGTCCGTCTGCGTCGTACGTGAACGTCGTCCGGTCCTCCCAGTACCCCGGCACGTAGTGGTCGGACGAGCGGTACCGGCTCTGCTCGACGAGCTGCGCCCCACGGTCCGACGCACGTGCAGCGCAGCACTCGTCCTCGCGCTCGTGGGAGGCGCTGTCGTCGCGGGCGTACCGGGGTGGCGCGACCTGATGACGGCGACCCGCACCCGCGCCGAGGTCATGGCGTCGGCCGAGAACCTGCTGGACTCGGGTCTCGTGCGTGGCTGCCCGGGTCAGGTCACCGTCCGCAGCCCCGCCGTGGCGGCCGTGACCGCGCTCCGTCTCGACCGGCCGCTGCGGGACGTCCGGGTCGGCTCGCGTGCCGACGACGGGGTGCTTCTCCAGCCCTTGACCCTGGCAGCCGCGGAGCTGGCGGGATACGGGCCGCTCACCCCGCTCGCTGCACAGGCCACCTTCCCCGCCGACGCACCACCGCGTCTCCAGGACACGCACTGGGCCGTCTACAGCAGCTGCCGACCATGACTCAGCACACGGGTCGCCGTGCGGTCCGGCTCCGCGGCTGACGGCGACGTCGGGGGCGTCCTGCCGCGCGCGGTCGACCGCGCGGCGACGCCGACGAGGCACCTCGGGGAGACCGCGCGCCGGCGGGCCCTGCAGGCGTCGCGGTCCGCACTTCGGTCGTCACCGTGCACTGCGGGTGTCCCGGCGTCCGACGAGGGCCCTCCTCGACACGCCTGCCCACGACGAGCGCCCCGGTGGCAGGATCTAGTCATGGGATTCGTCGCGCGCGTGCTGGTGAACGGGGTCGCCATCTGGCTGGCGACCGTCCTGCTGTCCGGTCTGGAGATCGTCGGCGGGCAGACCACCGCGGAGAAGGTCGGCATCATCCTGCTGATCGCCCTCGTGTTCGGGCTGGTCAACGCGATCGTCAAGCCGATCGTCGCCGTGCTGTCCATCCCGCTGTACATCCTCACGCTGGGGCTGTTCACGCTGGTGGTGAACGCGCTCATGCTCATGCTGACCGCGTGGATCACGGAGCAGACGTCGTGGGGCCTGCGGATCGACAACTTCGGCACGGCCGTGATCGGGGCGCTCATCGTCTCGGTCGTGAGCTTCGTGCTCTCGGGGCTCACGGGTTCGAAGCGCTGACCTGCGCCGGCCCCGGCCGGCGCAGGAACCCCTCGGGCACCGGGACGATCGGCCGCGCCCCGAACCAGTCCTCGAAGCCCTCGGGGGGCGGGACGCGCCGGTCCGGCGTCGGCGCGGGGGTCGGCGTGGCACCGGGTGCCGGCTCTTCCCGGACGGGTGCCGGCTCGCACACCTCCAGCGGGTCCGTCGTCACGGTGTACTGACGCGTCGTCGCGGCGACGGACCCACCGTCGTCGCCGAGCACGTCGCGCAGCGCGGCGCGGACGGGGTCGTCGGTCGGCAGGTCGCCGATCTCCTCGTCGACCATCGCGGCCGTGCCGACGTAGCCGCTGACCGCGTGCGCCTCGCTGAACGACGGCGCGGGCGGACCGCCCGTGGCGGCGAGGTCCCGCACGACCGACAGCGTGCCCGGGCCGCCGCGCTCGCCGACGATCCCGTCGAGCAGCGTGACCGCGTCCTCGCGGTGCCGGACCGCGACGACCGCGACGCCGGGCGGCGCGACGACCGGCACGTCGGGCGAGCCCGCCGTCACGACGAGCCGGACCGCGTACCTGCTCGCGGCCGCGGCCGCGACGGTCGTCGCGACCATGCCGCCCTGGCTGTGCCCGACGAGCGCGACCGGCTCGTCGGCGCCGATCCCCGCCGCGGCCATCGCGTCGAGCACCGCGCCCGTCATGACGTCGGGGACGCCGCCCTCCAGCGCGAGGTTGGTGCCGTTGTCGGTGGGCACGTCGCTCGCGAGGCCCGCGGCGCGCGTTCCGGGGATCGCAACGACCCACGAGACGGACCCGTCGGGCCTCTCGAGCCGCTGCACGGTGACGGTCGCGAGGGGCGTGCCGGGCTCACCGGTCTCGGTGTCCTCGTCGTAGGTCCGCGCGACCAGGTCGACCATGCCCGCGAGACCGTCGGGCGCCGGGAGGTCCGGCGGGTCCGCGCGCGGCACCAGCCGCACGTCCCGCGAGGGCAGCAGGCCAGCGACGTGCGCCGTGAAGCGCCGCACCGGGTCCAGGTGCCGCGGACCGGCGCCCACGAGCGTGCCGAGTGCGCCACCGAGCAGCTGCAGCACGAGGCCCGCGCGGCCGTCGGCCACGATCCGCTGCGGCGTCCCGGCGAGGCGGGCCGCGAAGTCCACGCGACCCCGCGGCGCGACGGTCCCCCACGGGTCGCGGAGCAGGCTCCGCGCCTCGGCCAGCAGCACGTCGCCGAGCGCGGTGGCGATCGCGACGCCGCCGAGCATGCCCGCGCCCGGCACTCCTGCGGCCGACCCGAACGCCCCGATGAACCCGCGCCAGTGCGCCTGCGCGCCGGTCTCCGCGAGGCTGTACGCGTGCGCGGCGTCGACCGTGCGTGACGCGAGCTCCCGCACGTCGTGCGCGAGCGCGGCCGGCCCGTGCAGGGCACGGCGCAGCGTCGCGAGCGCGTCGTGCAGCGCCTGCACCTCGGGCACCGGGGACGCGAGCACCGGCGACCGGACGACCGTCGCGCCCAGCCGCAGGTCGGCGGCGTGCAGCCCGTCGGCGGCGGCCCGCAGGTCGCGCGCGGACGCCAGGAGCTCGGCGGCGTCGACGAGCACGCGCCCGTCCCGGACGATGATCAGCGACCTGCCCTCGCGCACGGCCCCGCTCACCGCCCGACCAGCGCGCTCGCGAGGCCCGCGGGCCGCCCCGGGACGCACTGCGTCTCGGCACGGCGCGCGACCTCCAGCACCCCGTCCGCGGCGTCGAGGGCCTCGTCGCAGCGTCGCAGCGCCGTGAGGAGGTCGCCGCGGCGGCGGTCCGCCGCGTCCGCGGCCGTGCCCGTCCACGTGACTGCGCGCGAGCGCAGCACGGCTGCCCGCGCGGACGCGACCTGCGCCCTGACGTCCGCGAGCGCGGACCCGATGACCGACGACGACATGCGCAGGACGCTAGGGTCGCGGCCGCGCCGCCAGGCCGGTGCTCGCGGGACCTGGGGAGCGCCGGCCCACGAGTCCGCCTGGGGTCACGTCGCCGCTCCCGCGGGACGACCTCGTCCGGGCGCCGGCCGGCGGGCTACGGCTGCGCGCGCCACCACGGGCGCTCGGGCCGCGCGAGCGCGAGCGACGTGAGCACCAGCACCACCACGAGCCCCGCGACGCGCCACCCGCTGCCGCCGCCCGACCCGGCGACCGCGCCCGCGACCAGCGCGAGCGCCTGCGCACCCGCCTGCGCGGCGAGGGCCGCACGCAGGTCGGTGCGCAGCACCGCGACCTCGACGCGCGTGCGCCACCCCGTGAGCGCGACGACCGGCGCCAGGCGCAGCACCACGTGGACCAGCAGCACGAGACCCGCCAGCACGAGCGGCGGCGCGGGGTCGTGCACCACGAGCCACGCCCCCAGCAGGAGCAGCAGCACGGCGGCCGACGGCAGCCGCGGCACCACGGCGGGCGCGACGCCCACCGCGAGCAGCACGACCAGCCCGCCGGTACCGGGAGAGGGACCGGGCGCGCCCTGCGCGACCAGCACCGCCCCCGCACCCGCGAGCGCGAGCACGAGCCGCAGCGCGGCGGCGGGCACGGTCGACCCCGTGCGCACCTCGACCTCGGGCGGCCCGCCGCGGACGCGCGGCGTGCGCGCGCCGGCGCCGAGCCGGTCCAGCACCCAGGCGCCGACACCCTCGGTGCGCAGCAGCCCGCTCACCCCGGCACCCCCGCACCGGCGCGGCGTTGCCCGCGGCGCGCGAGCACGCGCAGCGCGACGGCCGCGTCGTCGCGCCACGTCACGAGCTCGACGCCCTGGTCCGCGAGCTCAGCCATCCGGTCGGTGCGCGTGAGGGTCGCGATGCGCAGCGCGAGCCGCTCGCGGTCGTACAGACCGGACGTGCGCAGCCGCGGCAGCACGTCGACGCCGACGACGCGGTGCCCGGCGGCCCGCCAGCGGGCCGCGACGCGCGCCGACTCGTCGTCGAGGAACGTCGAGAACACGACGACGAGCGCACCGGACGGCAGCCGCGGCGGGCGCAGCCGCTCGGCGGGCGCCCCCTCGGGCGCGGTGAGCGCGAGCGCGTGGCGGATCCGGTCGAGCTGCCGCCGCCCGCCACCCGGCGCCACGGGCCTGCGGCGCACGCCCAGGTCGTCGAGCCCCACGCGGTCGCCGCGGTCGAGGTAGGCGCGTGCGACGGCCGCGGCGGCCTGCCGCGCGCGGTCGAGGGACGTCGCGTCCTGCGGGTGCGGCGCGAGCGAGCCGCGCCACGTGCGGGGGTCGGGCCCGACGTCGTCGCGCGAGTCGACGACGAGCACGACGACCGCCTCGGCGAGCGCGTGCTCGCGCCGGACGTACAGCTCGCGCAGGTCGGGCGAGCGCCGTGCCGTGACGCGCCAGTCGATGCGGCGCAGCCGGTCGCCGGGCGCCCACGGGTGCACGTCGCGCAGGTCGCCGCCCTCGCCGGGGCGGCGCGACGGGTGCGGTCCCGTGAGGCCGCGCAGGCGCGGCGGCAGCGGCACCTCCAGCAGGGGTGCGGTCGCGGGCAGCACGGTCGTGCGGCGCGTGACGCGTGGGGTCGGCTCGGCGAGCGACGCGCCGTCCGGGCCCGCACCCTGCACGTCGGCCGACGCGACCTCCTGCGGGCCCGTGCGGACCGTGCGGGCGACGACCGGCAGCCGCCGCGTGCCGTCGACGCGCACCAGCACGTCGGCGCCGTCGCGGCCCTCGCGCCCCACCGCGACGGTCGCCCACGGGCCCGGGCCCTCGACGCGCAGCGTCGCGCGCAGCCGGCCCGCCGTGCCGTCGGCGTCGTCGTCGGTCACGCCCGGTCCCTCGAACGTGGCCGTCACGGCGCCCTGAGGGCGGGCCGCGAGCGCCCGCGCCGCGAGCACGAGCGGCGCGACGGCGAGCACCGCGACGTCGGGCCGGGCCAGCAGCACGCCGAGCAGCAGCAGGAGCAGCGCGGCCGCCGACGCGCACGTCGTCGCGAGCGTGGGCGTCCACGGGCCCTGCGGCACGACGACGGGCGCGGCGTCGTCGTCGCGCCAGGTCGGGGGCCGCGCGGGCGGCCGCTCGGGCAGGCTCACGCGCGGCGCGCCGTCGTCGGCCCGGGGACCTGCGCGAGCACCTCCCGCACGACCGCCTCGGGCGCGAGCCCGGCCGCCCACGCCTGCGGCGACAGCGACAGACGGTGCGCGAGCGCGGGCACGGCGACGGCCTTGACGTCCTCGGGGGTCACGTAGTCGCGGCCGTCGAGCACCGCGAGCGCCCGTGCCACCAGCACGAGCGCCTGCGAGCCGCGCGGCGACGCCCCGACCTCGACGGCCGCGTGCGCGCGCGTGCCCGCGGCCAGGTCGACCGCGTAGGCGAGCACGTCGGGGTCGACCGTCACGGCCTCGACGCCCGCCTGCATGGCCAGCAGCGTCGCGACGTCGACCACCTGGCCGACGGGCGCGGCCTCGCGGCGCCGCTCGAGGCGCCGCGCGAGCACGTCGACCTCGGCGTCCCGGTCCGGGTACCCGACGGCCAGGCGCACCATGAACCGGTCGAGCTGCGCCTCGGGCAGGGGGTACGTGCCCTCGTACTCGACGGGGTTGGACGTCGCGACGACGTGGAACGGCGCGGGCAGCGCGTGCGTCGTGCCGTCGACGCTGACCTGCCGCTCGGCCATCGCCTCGAGCAGCGCCGACTGCGTCTTGGGGGCCGTGCGGTTGATCTCGTCGGCCAGCAGCAGGCCCGTGAACACCGGGCCGGGGCGGAACGTGAACTCCGACGTCGCGGGGTCGAACACGCTGGACCCGGTGACGTCGGACGGCAGCAGGTCGGGCGTGCACTGCACGCGGCGGAAGTCCAGGCCGAGCGCGGTGGCCAGGCTGCGGGCCGCGAGGGTCTTGCCGAGGCCAGGGACGTCCTCGAACAGCACGTGCCCGCCCGCGAGCAGCGCCGCGAGCGCGATGCGCAGCGGCTCGGCCATGCCGACGACGGCCGTCGCGACCTCGTCGAGGACGGCGCGGCCGGAACGCGCCACGTCAGGCACGGGCAGCGCGGCGGGGGTCACGGCGGGGGTCTCGGTCATCGTCGGCTCCTCGCGGCGGGCGGGTGGGGGTCGGTGCCGGGCGCGGACGCGCCCGGGGCGGGTGCGCGCTGCGCACCGAGGTCCTCGAGGACCTTCAGGGTGTGGGCCAGGTCGGCCACGGACGGCCGGGGGTGCTGCACCTGCGTGAGCGTGGTGCGGGCCCGCGCACCGATCAGCGCGAGCACGGCGTCGGCGTCGGCCGGGTCGGACAGGTCCAGTCCGTGCCGCGCGAGCCGCCGCGCCCCGGCCTCGCGCAGGCGGCGCAGCGCGCGCTCCCCCGCGCGGCCGTCGCGGCTCTGCATGGTCCACGCGGTCTCGGCGATCTCGCCGCGCGCACCGTCGCTGCGCTGCGCCGTGCCGCGCGCCCCGCGGGGCTCGACGCGGGCGTCGAGCCGCTGCAGCACCGCGACGGCCGCGGCCACCGCGAGCCCGACGACGCCCGCCGGGACCGGGTGCGAGCCGAGCGCCCACGTGAGCAGCGCGACGCCCAGTCCGACGACCGCGGGTCGCAGGATCGCGCCGCGTGCGTCCGCGAGCGCGTCACGGAGGCGGGTGGCTGCGCGGCTCATGTCGACGTCCCGTCGTCGGGCGCGCCGGGGCGCGCGTCACCCGGTGCACCGTCGGCCGACCCGTCGCCGCCGGACCCGCCCGCGCCGCCCGGCCGTCCGGCGCCGTCGCCCCGCAGGACGAGCCCCTGCGCGACCGTCTCGAGCAGGTCCCGTGCGCGTGGCACGTCGTCGGACGTCACGGGGTGCGAGCCGAAGCGCGCCGCGAGGTACAGGCCCAGCAGCGCGCGCGTCGCGGCCGGGTCGGCGCGCGTCGCGCCGAGCACCGCGACCGCGAACTCGCTCGCGGTCTGCGCGCGGTCCCGCTCGACGCCGGTGCGCGCGGCGGCCGTCTCGACCGCGACCCACGCCGCGACCACGGCGTCACCGGGCGGCACGTCCTCCTCGAGCGCACGCGTCGCCGTCGCGACGCCCTCGCGGAGCGCCGCGACGCCCGACTCGGTGAGCTCCCCCGTCTCGCCGTCGCCGAGCGGCTCGTCGTCCTCGTCGTCGCGGCGGTCGAACCGCCAGCCGCGCGCGAGCTGCCGCCCCACCAGCACCAGCACCGTGACCACCGCGAGCAGCGCGACCGCCTGCACGGCGCGCAGCAGCCACGGCAGCCACGCGGGCGGCTCGGGCGTCTCCTGCGTGCCGTCCGCGAGCTCGGGCGCCTCCGTGACCTCGGGCGGCGGGGGCGGCGTGAACGTCGCGACCGGCACGTCCACGCGGCGCGCCTGCAGGTCGAGCGGGCCGGACAGCGCCGCACCCAGCACCCCGACGACCACGAGCAGCGCGGCCAGCGCCGTGACCACGCTCGCGCGGCGGGTGGGCACGGGCAGGACCTCCGGACGACGACGGCGGGGCGGACGTGCCGGTCAGGCTAGCGTCCTGCACCGACGCGGGGGTGGCGCCGCGGCCGGTTGCTAGCCTCGCCCGGTGATGCGGTGGGCCCGGTGAGCGACGTCCTGGACGCGCTGCGTCGTCACCCCGACGTCGAGGCGGAGAACCTGCACGCGGTCGACGCGACCGACCGGCTGCTGCTCGACGAGGCCGCGCCGCTGCTCGTGGGCGCACCCGCCGGGAGCGTCGTGGTGATCGGCGACCGGTACGGCGCGCTGACCCTGGGCGCGGTCGCCCGGCACGGGGTCACCGGCGTGCGCGTGCACCAGGACCGGCTGACGGGTGAGCGTGCGCTGCACGCCAACGCCGAACGCCTGGGGCTGGGCGGCTTCACGTCGCACGGGCTGACGCCGGACCTCGTGGCGGGGGCGCGGGTCGTGCTGCTGCAGCTGCCGCGCGCGCTCGACGCGCTCGACGAAGTCGCCGCGCTCGTCGCCGAGCACGCGGACCCCGACGTCGTGGTCGTGGCGGGCGGGCGCGTCAAGCACATGACGACGGCCATGAACGACGTCCTCGCGCGGCACCTGGGCCGGGTCGAGGCGCGGCTCGCACGGCAGAAGTCCCGCGCGCTCGTCGCGTCGTCGCCGCGCCCCGCCGCCGAGCGGCCCGCGCGCCGCTGGCCCGAGCGCGCCGAGCACCCCGACCTCGGCCTGGTCGTCTGCGCGCACGGGGGCGCGTTCGCGGGCACGGGCGTCGACATCGGCACGCGCGCGCTGCTGCGGCACCTCGACGCGGTGCCGACGACCACCGGGACGGCCGTCGACCTCGGCTGCGGCACGGGCGTGCTGGCCGTCGCGCTCGCCCGCCTGCGCCCCGGGCTCGACGTCGTCGCGACCGACGAGTCCGCGGCTGCCGTCGCATCCGCCCGCGCCACGGTCGACGCGAACGACGTCGCCGACCGCGTGCGGGTCACGCGCGCCGCCGGCGCCGACGACCTGCCCGACGCGAGCGTCGACCTCGTCCTGCTCAACCCGCCGTTCCACGTCGGCGCGACCATCGCCCCGCAGGTCGCCCACGACCTGTTCGCGCAGGCCGCGCGCGTGCTGCGCCCCGGCGGCGAGCTGTGGGCCGTGTGGAACTCCCACCTGCGGTACCGGCCCGTGCTCGAACGTGTCGTCGGGCCGACACGGCAGGTCGGGCGGGACCCGAAGTTCACCGTGACGGCGTCGGTGCGGCGCTGAGGTCAGGTGTCCGCTGCTGTCGACCGACAGCGTCCGGGCGGCAGACGCCCGCGCGCCGACTCTGGGCTCGCACGGGCGAGGCGTTCACCGCGAGGCCTCCTGGCCAGGCGTTATGGGGTGGTCGCGGATTAAGGCCCGCTCGGTCGGTCGCCGCACCAGCCGCCGATGCGCGCTCTCTCGATCCTCGGGAGCCCCTCGATCACGCTGATGTGCTCGAACTGCGCATTGCTGACGATCCGCACGTCCTGCAGCCGCTCCAGACGGCTCAGCGGCCGCAGGTCCACGGGCGCGCCCTGCGGCGCCGAGGGGTCGGGCGACAGCACCAGGATCTCCAACCCGGCAAGACGCTCCAGCCCTGCCAGCGAGCCGAGCGGTGCATCCATCACGACGAGCTCCCGCAGCCGCAGGGGCGGGTCGTCGCACCGGAAGTCGAAGGACGTCGAGACACCTCGTCTCAACTCGAGCCGCAGGTACTCGAGCTCCCGCATACCGGACACGGGGGCCATCGAGGGTTCGGCCACACGGTCGAGGAGGAGGTGACGCAGGCGTGTCATCTGACTCAGGGAGCCCCCGAGCTGGCCGGCACTCGCCGACAGCTCACGCACCTCGGTCAGCGTGGAGACGTCGATCGGCTGCCGCAGGCGCACCCTCGCATCGACATCTAGCCGTTCGACGTGCTCGAGCGCCCCGGCGGGTAGCGGAGGGACGATCCCCCGAGACCACACGAGCAGGACCACGGGCTGCAGATCCTCCAACCAGGCGAGCGAGGGAGCCCGCGGATCCCAGCACCTGCTGGTGATCTCCACCCCCCCGACGCCCTTCTTGCGCAGCGCAGCGATCGTCGACGGCGCCGGAGGCTCGTCAAACTCCACCAAACGCACCTCGCGCCCGCCCGCGATGCGTGCCGTAGAGAGCTTCACCATGTCATCTTCCCCTTGGGCCGATCTCCATGCGTCGGTTGAGAAGTTGCGCCTTGATCGACTTCCCGCGGGACCGGATCACAAAGTCTTCGAGCCGACGCTGGTAGCGCAAAGTCGGCGCACGGAAGGTCTGGATGCATCCGCGAAAAGTCCCACCCCCCTCAATCGCGAGAGTTCATCCCGATAGCAACTGTACGATGCTTGGATAAATCCTCCATCTTCAGTTTCACCCAAGCGGCGGTCTAGGTACGAAGAGCGGTACTCCTCCTGCGCGCCAGTCAGGTACTCTACGTTTCTTTTCACGATGTACAGCTCAGGCGGGTGGAATAAGTCGAAATCCGAAGAAACCGCATCAAGCGAAGGTGCTCGCACGTCGATTCGCGAGCTACTTCTGAGCGTAAAAGCGACTCGAGGAACGCCGCCCCGGGACTCTAAACACAGGGGCCAACACTCAGCGATCACCGACACCCCGAACGAGAGCGAGAAATAGCCCCCTCTGATGGATTGAAGATCTCGTCGAAGTGCGTCGAAGAAAAGCAGCCGGCGCCGCACCACTCCCCTTCGCTTATTTCTACCAACCAGGTCGCGATCGCCTCTTTCACGGCAGCCTCCAACCAAACGACTTCAGCCATATTCTCTGCGCACGCGTGACAATGGCTCGACCATGCTTCCAGGTTCCATCGATGTTGAGTGCAGCAGGTCTGCGCGGCGTTTTGATGTAAGCACGAATCTGCTCACCCTTGACCTTGCCCCTGTCGATTCTGATGATCCCTCTGGGTGCCTTACCTCGCTGGAACGCGGCGTTCATCTGGTTGACAGGGCAAGACGGGCCAGTGTTGTGGACCAGCTGGTCGGCCTGCGCAGGATCAGCCGTGACGTAGTAGGTGTGCTCACCCGCGACGTGCAGGTTGTGGACGGTCTGGTCCTGGAACCACCCCAGGTCCGTGGTATGCACGAGCGTACGCACGGCGCCGTCCGACGCGAGCGTCGTGTCGCCGACGACCAGTTCCCCGGCCGCGACCCACTCGGCGTCGCGCACCCAGTAGGGGTGGTTGTCGGTCGCGACGACAGCCTCGACGTCGCCGTCGAACCGCAGCGCCACGAGGTGCTTGTCCCCCGTCGACGTCAACGGGGTGATGACCACCTCGGCCGACGTCTGACCCGTCTCCGGATCACCTGCCAGGACCATGTCAACGACCTGCAGGTCCTCGATCGGCGTCAACGACCCGTCGGACATCCGTCCCAACGTGCCCGGGACGAACGAGCAGGCACGACCCGCGACCCGCTTGACCGTGGCGACGACCCGGTTCGCTCGCTGTCCCAGCTCGGCCGACACGGACGTCGCCTTGAAGGCGGCCCGGACCCCCCAGGCCCGCACCCACGAGCGAGGCGGCCGCCGTGACGCCCATCTCCAGGGCCTTGCCCTTGTTGCCGTTCGCCGCGTACGCGACCGCCGTTCCACATCGGCGCGGCCATCGCTCCGCAGGTCGCCCACGACCTGTTCGCTCAGGCCGTCCGCGTGCAGCGCCCCGGCGGCCAGCAGCGGGCCGCGTGGAACTCCCACCTGCGCTACCTGCCCCTGCTCGGATGCACCGTCAGGCCGACACGACAGGCCGGGCGGACCCGAAGTTCGACCAACTCGACCCCGGCGATGCTTCTGGCATCACCTCGTCACAGGCAGGGGAGACGCGTCCTAACGGTCGAAGAACCGCCACCTCGTTGCGATGGGCATTCGCCGGAAACGCACCCGACGCATCTTCGAAGAGGGTGCGGCGCATTCCGTAAAACTACTCAACGCCTCCGGAGAGGAGCCTCCGAAGCATGCTCTTTATAGTCGAGGTCAGTGTGTATTCCACACCGTCGACACTCACGATCCTCGTGGGCGCCACTCGCCCCCCGCTCGCCCGTGCGCCGTTGAGCACGTAGGAGACGGCAACTCGGTAATAGGCGCGCAGGATTTCGCGGACATCATCGTCACTCAAGTCCTCCTCGAACTGATTGTGCGAGAAGTTTCCGTCGATCTCAACAAAGAAGAACCTATCACCGGGGGTAACAACTCTCGCAGCGCGCCGAGGCTCGGTCGACGACACCTCAAGGACCACTGCGCCGCGCTCGACGCCTAGCGAGTGCTCGAGCGCCGCTTCCTCGACGGAAACCAGGTGCTCCAGTGTCTCTATTACGTCACTTTGCTTCATTTTTTCCAGCCCCCAAGGCCCCAGTTGCGACCGGTCGGATTCCACGTTACCCCCAGTCGCGTCCGTTCGATATGAATATGCACCGGCTGAATTCGCTGACGCCAGGCCGGCATTTTGTTCCAGTGTCTTCGCTGAGCCCCGAGAGACACTCGAAATGGGCCCCCTTGATACTGGGGCCCTATGCGGACAATGTTATTCTTCTTGATCTTCGCCCATGCCGCAGTGGCTACCTTCTTTACGGCCTCACGAAGCGCGCTCGTTGGCCCGGGTGTGCATGCGGCGTTATGCACAAGATACTCGTCATCCCCGCCGGTAGTCACGAAGTACGTGTGTGCACCGGACGTGTGCAGGTTGAACACGGTCGTGTCCGCCACGTCGCCCAGGTCGTCGACGCGCGCGACGGGGTGGAGACGACCGTCGCGTCCCACCGCCTCGTCACCGACGGCGAGGTCGACGGCGTCGACCCAGCCCTCGCCGTCGACCCAGAACGGGTGGTTCGCCGTCGATAGGACCGCGTCGTCCTGCCCCGCGAAGCCCACCCTGATCAGGTGCTTCACCCCTGCGGACCAGATGGGCGCGATGACGACCTCGTGCGTGACCTCGCCGGTGAGCGGGTCACGGGCCAGGACCTCGTCACCCGTCGTCAACGACTCGATCGGCGCCGTGCTGCCGTCGGCGAGGCGGACCAACGTGCCCGCCACGAAGCTGTTGCACACCTTCGCCGCTGCACCCGCCACCTTGGCCGCGCGCCCCGCCCGGACAGCCGTGGACACCGCCTTGACCGCAGCACCCGCACCCACGAGCGCGGCCGCCGCCGTGACGCCCATCTCCAGGGCCTTGCCCTTGTTGCCGTTCGCCGCGTACGCGACCGCCGACACCGCGGCCGATGCCGCACCGATCGGCCCGGGGATCATCGAGGCGATCTCCCCGACGGCCGCCACGACACCCAGCACCTTGCCCCAGGCGATGGTCCCGCCCAGGTCCGTGCAGTTCACCGGGTCGGCGTTGCAGTAGTCGTACGCGCCGGCCGACCCACCCGGCACCGGGTCGACCTGCAGGAACCGGCCGATCGCCGGGTGGTACAGCCGCACCCCCATCAGCAGCACACCCGCCGGCGTGTCCGCCGACCGCTGCGCCGCGCCCAACCACCCGTACCGCGCCGGCGGTGCGTTCGTGGTGGCCGCGCCGCTCATCGGCACCGGGTTCCCGAACTCGTCGAACGACGACAACCGCAACGCCGACCACGACGCCGCCGACGCACCGTCGTCCACCGGCAGGGTCCCGACCACGTCGCCGTGCAGGTCCACGATCTGCAGCACCCGCCCACCGGCGGCACCGGTCTGCACGGCGACCTGCCCGTCGGCGCCCTCGACCCACCGGGTCACCTCGTCGGGGCGGGTCGCGTCCTCCACGATCCAGCCCGGCTCGTCGCCATCACCGTCGTAGTGCACGACCTGCTCGGTCGAGGCAGCCCACTGGTCGTTCACCCACGCCCACGTGCGCTGCGTCGAGAACCGCTGCAGCGGGTCCAGCGTCCACTGCGCCTTCTCGACGCCCGGCACCTCCTGCGTCGCCACCAGGTCGTTGACGAAGTACCCGGTCGTCGCCACGCCGGCGCCGTCGGCCGTCGGCATCGCGGTGGTCCGGCCGAACGCGTCGTACGCCCACGCCTGACCGTTGCCACCCGACGTCGACACCAGCCGGTCCGCCGAGTCGTACGTCGACGTCGTGGTGGTGGCACCGGTGGCCCCGGGGCAGGCCGCCCCCGCCGCCGCGGTGGCCGTCGAGAACGACGTGCGGTTCGAGTGCGCGTCGTAGCCGTACCGGCGCGACGTGCACGGTGCACCCACCGCGCCGACGTCGTCCACCGACGCCAGGCGCGCGTACCGGTCGTAGCCGTACGTCCGCTCACCCGTGGTCGACGTGTGGCGCACCCACTGGCCCCGGTGGTTCTCGATCACCGAGTCCTGCCAGATCACCGCGCCGTCGGAGTCACGCGTGTACGTCCGGGACACGGGCACCCGCGCCGCGTCGTACCCGAAGGTCATGGTCACGCCGCCCGGCAGCGTCTGGCGTTCCAGCTGGCCGTCCGGCCCCCACGTGGGCACCACGGCACCACCGACCGAGTCGGTGATCCGCGTGACGTACCCGCGCGGGTCGGCCGTCCGGTCGTACTCGTACCCGCGGGTCGTGCCGATCGAGTCGGTGACCTTCACGGGCTGGCCGTACCGGTCGTACTGCGTCGCGGTCCAGCCGCCCTGCGCGTCGGTGTACTTCACGAGCCGTCCGAGCGCGTCGTACTCCTTGGCGACCGCAGCCGTCGGCGTGCCCGCGGCGTCGACCGTCGCCTGGGCCACGACGTCGCCGGTCTGCGCGTCGTACGTCGTGGTCGTCCGGGCCACCGCCGTACCCGCGCCGGCGCCGCCCGAGATCTCGACCGACGTGACCCGGTCGGCCGCGTCGACGACCGTCCGGGTCTGCCGCGTCTGGCCGTTGGCGGCCTCGGTCGTGAGGGTCGCGGTGCCGAAGCGGTTGTACTCGGTGACCCGCTTCTCGGTGAGCTGGCCCGGCATGCGCGTCCCGTCGTGCCCCGTGACGGCACCCGCGTAGCGCGTGACGCACGGCTGCCCCGCCCACTCCGGCCGGTTGCGGCACGCGGCGTCGGCCGCCGAGCCGTCGGCGGTGTACAGCACGGAACGCACCGTGCCGGCGTCGGCTCCGGACGAGCCCGGCTTCGAGGAAGAGAGCACCCGCCCGCGCACGTCGTAGACCGTCGTCGCACGCAGCGGCGCAGGGCCCTCGGCGTCGACCGTGACGCTCGTCGGCTGCTTGTGCACCCAGCCCGACGTCGGCCCCGTGACCGCCGCACCCGGCTCCAGCGGGTCGTACCCGTAGGTGGTCAGGGCGCCGTCGAGGAAGTCCGCCGTGCGCACGTCGGCACCCAGGGCGACCGTGCCCGACCGCTCACGCGTCGTGAGCTGCGACGCGACGACCGTCACGGGGCGACCCTCGTCGTAGCCGTACCTTGTCGCCGCGTGCGCGGTGACCGTCGCGTTCGGGTCGTTGCCGACCGCGAGCCGCTGGGCGGGACCACGGGTCGCGTGCACCGCCAGGTCGTCCGGCGTGTAGTACGTCCGGGAGTCCAGGACCTGCGCGATCGTCGCCGACGACCCCGTGATCCCCCACGAGCCGAGCTGCGACGACTCGGGCAGCTTCCCGAGCGCGATCAGCCGGTTGGTCGCGTCGAGCGTCCTGACCACGCGCCCCTTGCCGTCGTACTCGGTCGTGTCGACGAAGCCCTCGACCGGGGCTCCCGCACCGGCCGGCGAGGCCGTGTTCACCTCGTTGCCCGAGGCGTTGAGGTAGTGCACCGTCGCGGCACGGTAGCCGTCACGCCCCGGGACGGACGCCGTCGCCGTCGTCACCGTCGGCGGCTCCTGCGGCGGGAACACCGCCGTCGCGTCCGTGGGGCCGTCCTGCTGCGCCCACGTCGCCAGCGCGGCCGGCCCCAGGTCGTACGGCCCCCCGGCGCCGCGCGTCAGCGGCACGCCGTAGACCACGGTCGTCGTGTTGTCCGGACCGGCCTCGGTCCGCGACCCCGGCACGAGGCTCTCGCGCGTCGCCGTGAGCAGCCGGCCGCCGCCCGCGTCGACCCAGTCGCCGGCGCCCGTGCGCTGCGCACCGCCCGGGCCGTAGGTGTACCGGTAGGGCTTCTCGCCGGGCGCCCCCACCGAGGCGAGTCGTCCGGTCGCGTCGTACGTGTACGTCGTGACGAGCGCGGGAGCGATGCGCGGGTCGGACACCTGACGCAGCCGCCCCAGCGAGTCGTAGGCGTAGGCGGCGATCGCCGTGCGCGTGCTGGCCTTGCCCGGCTCCGCGGACCAGAGGTACGCCGCACGCACCTGGTTCGCGACGTCGCCGAACGTCGCGCCCACCGCGGTCGTCGCCGTCGCGTACTCCAGCTCCACGACCTTGCAGCCGGCGGCCGGCACGGCGGCCTCGCAGCCCGACACCCCGGGCTCGCGCGGCGCGATGATGCGCTCCAGCCGGCCCGGGCCCGTCGCCGACGTCGCGTAGACGTACCGCGCCTCGGTCTCCGCGACCGCGCTGGACGACTGCGCGATCGCGTAGTCGCCCGACGACCCCGGGCGCGTGAACAGGCTGAACGTCCCGTCGATCTCGGTGAGACGCCAGCCGTTGCCCTCGGGGCGCAGCGTGAGGGTCTCGGCGCCCGGCTCGGGGAACCACTTCTGACCGTCGCCGGACGTGAACCAGATCTCGCCACCACCGGTCAGGTGGACCGCCGCGACGTCGTCGTAGGGGCGCGACACGTGCGTGTACGCCGTGCCGGACCACTCGTCGGCGGTCCCGAGCGCCCACTCCTTGCCGAACGGCGACCACGTCTCCCGGATCGAGACGTCGTCGAAGTAGACCGGCTTGGCCGTCGACGTGAAGCCGTTGTAGAGCCGCGCGAACGCCTCCGTCGCCGTCGGCGGGATCGTGACGTCGACGCTGACCCGCTCCCACTGGTCCCGCTTGGTCGGCATCGGGGTGCGCGCGCCGACGAGCGGCGGGTTGCTGTACGTGCCGTCCGCGTTGCGCCAGAAGACGTTGATGCCCAGGCCACGGGGGTTGTCGGGCGTGAGCCCGGTGGCCGCGGGGACGTACACCCACGTCGAGACGCGGTACGTGCGTCCCGCCTGCAGTCCGAGCTTGTTCGAGGAGAACGGGCCGGTGTCCGCGTACAGGGAGGCGTACGAGTCGGCGTTGCCCTTCGAGGTCACCTTGAACGACGACGTGCCGGCGTGGAACCGCGTCGTGTCGACCGCGACCGCCGCGGTGTGCTGACCGATGTCGGTCACCGCCCGCGCCTCGCGCATCGTCTCCGGGAGCCGGTCGCCGTGCAGCTGCACACCCGCACGGGACTCGCGCGAGGACGCGGTGCGCACCACCGACAGCCCGAACTCGTCGACGTCGGTGACGGACAGCGTGTGGTCGCCCGTGAGCAGGTTGACGCTGCCCGGGCCGACGTCGGCCGACGCCGCACCGTCGGCGTCGGGGTCGACCGTGAGGGTCACCCACTGCGTCTCCTGCGGAGCGGTCCCGGCGGCTGACGCCGACACCAGCGCGCGGACCTGCACCGGCCCGCCCTCGTGCCCCAGCGTCGCGCCGACGTCCCACGTCGTGTACGCGTCACCGGTGGGGAGCACCTGCCACGGCGTGGTCCACACCCGGCCGTCCGACGTGCTGAGGTCACCGACCGGCACCGCGGCGCGCGTCGTCGAGTCCGGGCCCCGGCGCCACTCGTAGCTGACGTAGGCGTAGCCGTCCGCCGCCTGCACGCGGATCGGCACGCGCCGCACGACCCGCGCCCCCTCCTCGGGTGCCACCACCCCGGCCAGCCCGACGTTGAAGGCGTACTTGCGCACCGGGGACGCGTTCCCCGCCCGGTCGACCGCCCTGACCTGCAGGACGTGCCGCCCGGCGGTCGCGGGCGTGACGGTGAGCGACTGGGCGGTGCCCCCGACCGCGGCCACCTTCTGGTTCGGGTCGGGCGCCTTGTCGAGCGCCCACTGGTACTCGACGATCGAGGCGTCGGCCGCGGACGGTGCCAGACGGAACACGCCCGCGGTGCCCGGTGCGCGCCGCCACCTGTTGTCGTCGGGGTAGTCGGTGGAGGTCACGAGCGGCGCGGTGGGTGCCGTCGTGTCCACGCCGAACGTGAACCTGGCGGACGGCGCGCTCTCGTGCTTCCAGTCGCTGCCGCCGACCATGAAGAAGTACGTCTCCTGGTCGACGAGAGTCCCGGCGGGCACGTCCTTGTAGGCCTGCGCGCCCGAGGTCACGAAGCCCGAGTTGCGGCCGTTGCCCCACCCCCACACGTGCGTGCCGGCGCCGCGGAAGAGGTAGAAGTTCGCGTCGACGTTCTCGCCGTCGGGGTCGCTGACCGTCGCGGAGAGCCGCGGGGTGAGCGTGTTCGTCCAGTAGACGCCGTTGTACGCGGTCGCGTTGCGGGGCGACACGTTGAGCCCCGTCGGCACGTTCGGCGTCGAGTTGTACGTGACCCACACCGACGGGATGTACGCACCGTTGTTCGCCTGGTAGACGCGCTTCCAGCCGTAGTTGTCGCGCTCGTTCTCGGCCTTGATGCCGACGTACCCCTCCTGGCCGCCGCCCGCGGCCCAGTCGCGGGCCATCGACGTGATGTCGGCGTTGATCCAGCCGTCGTCGCACGACGCCGAGTAGCCCCGCGTCTCGGACGACGTGGAGTAGTGGCCGCCCCAGCCTGGCTGGTTGTTCCACGTCGACCCCGGGCCCGCCGCGTACGTGGACCACACCTGCCAGTTGCGGGGCTGGCAGGACCACGAGTGGAACGCGAACAGCTCGAGCCGCGCGGCCAGGACGTTCCGTCCCGCGATGTGGCCGGTCGGGAAGTGGATGAACGAGCGGGCGACGTGCGCGCCGCCGTCGTACGTCCCGATCGACATGTCGGCATGGCCCGAGCGGTCGTTCGAGTAGCCGGACAGGACGTACGTGTCGAAGCCCCAGTTGAAGTTCACGTCCGGGTCCACGACGACGGGGAACTGCGTCGCGGGGTCCTGCAGGAAGGCGTCCTGCGGCGCGAGCGCGACCTCGAGCGCACCGTCCGCGGCCGGCTCGACCTCCCGCTCCACCTCGACCGTCCCCGCGGCGGGCGGCTCGACGCCGTCCCCGACGACCGGGACGGACGGCACGTCCGCACCGGGGTCGAGGCGCGCGGTCGACGAGCCGGCCGGCTCGTGGTCGGGCGTCATGACCCACGCCGGCATCGGCGACAGCACGGGCGCGTCCGCCTGCTCCGCCGGCCTGTCCTCCGTCACGGGGTAGGCGCGGTCCTGGTCGGCCTCGGCGTCCCACATCAGCGGCACGGCAGACGTCGCCAGGACGTCCTCGCCGCGGACCACCTGCAGGCCGCCGTCGTCCGCCGCCGTGACCCGCGCGTCCCCGCTCGCCGTGACCGTCAGCGGCAGGTCGGGACGCGTGCCCGGCTCCGGACGCTCGTCGATGACGAAGAACTGCTCGAAGCCCGTGCTGGTGGCCTCGAGGACGAGGTCGACGCCCGGGCGGACGTCGGCGTAGACGGCGCGACGCCCCTGCAGCTCGGGCTCCGGGAGGGGGCCCTCCCAGCGGACCGCCGTGCGGGTCCCCGTCGCGGGGTCCGTCATGGCGACGAGGTCCACGCCGTCGGCGGCGTCGGACGCTCCCGCGAAGGTCAGGTCGCCGCTCTGCGCGACCGGGGCCACGGCACCGTCCTCGCCGCGCTCGAGCGTGAGGTCGACCGCCGCCCAGTCCGCCTCCTGCGTCCCGTCGCCGCCGGTGCGGACCCACACCGGGCCGGAACCGTGGCCCGCGGCTCGCGTGCCGTCCGGGAGCACGAAGACCGAGCCGTACTCGGTGCGCTCGGCGAGGACCTCCACGGGGGCGTCCTCGAGCCGCGCGACCGCCGCGGCGGTGGCGGCGTCCGGGGCGGTCAGCGGCCCCGACGGCTCCGACGCCGCCGCGGGCGCGGGCCCGGGTGACGCCGGCTCCGGCGGCTGCGCCGCGACAGGAGCCGCTCCGGAGACGACGAACACCGCGGCGACGGCGAACGCGGTCGCCGGGACGTGGGCCGTCCAGGACTCGGGCACGCCGAACGAGGCCAGCAGACCGGCCATGCGCACATCTCTTCCACGCACACCGGTCGCCCTCGCCGGGCCCCGGCCCCCGTCGCGAACGCCTCGCGACCAGCCGCGACGTCGCGGCTGGCGGGAACGTAGCGGCACCCCGGGGGACCGCGGGCGGGAACGGGAGGACGACGTCGCGCGCGTCATCCGAACGGCCCAACGCAGCGCGCGGCGCGGGCGGTCGGCGCGGGGCACCGGCGCCTCTGGGACACTGGCGCCATGCCGCTCGACGACGCCCCCGCGCCCCGCGTCCCCCTCGCCGACGTCACGCCGGCCATCGCCCTCGGCCCGCTCGACGGCCGCTACCGGCCGACGGTCGCGCCGCTGGTCGACCACCTGTCGGAGGCCGCGCTGAACCGCGCGCGCGTCGAGGTCGAGGTCGAGTGGGTCATCCACCTGACGTCGCACGCCGTGGTGCCGGGCGCCCCCGAGCTCGCGCCCGACGAGCAGCAGTACCTGCGGGACGTCGTCGCGACGTTCGGCGCCGCGGAGGTCGCCGAGCTCGCGGAGATCGAGCGCACGACGGTCCACGACGTCAAGGCCGTCGAGTACTTCCTCAAGCGGCGGATCGCCGAGGCGCCCGACGCGCTGCGGGCCGACACCGTGCTGCCGCAGGTCAACGAGCTCGTGCACTTCGCGCTGACCAGCGAGGACGTCAACAACCTGTCGTACGCGCTCATGGTGCGCGGCGCGGTGCGCGAGGTCTGGTTCCCGGCCGCGGTCGCGCTGACGGACGAGGTCGCGGCGCTCGCCGTCGAGCACGCCGAGGTGCCGATGCTCGCGCTCACGCACGGCCAGCCGGCGACGCCGACGACGCTCGGCAAGGAGATCGCGGTGCTCGCGCACCGCCTGCGCCGCCAGCTGCGCCGCATCGAGGGCGACGAGTACCTGGGCAAGCTCAACGGCGCGACCGGCACGTACGGCGCGCACCTCGCGGCCGTGCCGGACGCCGACTGGCAGGTCGTGTCGCGCACGTTCGTCGAGCACCTGGGCCTGACGTGGAACCCGCTGACCACGCAGATCGAGTCGCACGACTGGCAGGCCGAGCTGTACTCCGACGTCGCGCGCTTCAACCGGGTGCTGCACAACCTCGCGACCGACGTGTGGACGTACATCAGCCGGGGCGTGTTCACGCAGATCCCCGTCGCGGGGGCCACGGGCTCGTCGACGATGCCGCACAAGGTCAACCCGATCCGGTTCGAGAACGCCGAGGCGAACCTCGAGATCTCGTCGGCGCTGCTCGACACGCTGGCCT
Organism: Cellulomonas sp. FA1; assembly: GCF_000986825.1. Lineage (NCBI taxonomy): Bacteria > Bacillati > Actinomycetota > Actinomycetes > Micrococcales > Cellulomonadaceae > Cellulomonas > Cellulomonas sp. FA1. The sequence continues at coordinate 2,739,972 of NZ_LBMY01000001.1, forward strand.
CGACGCTCGTCACGAGCCGCCTGCAGCGCGACCTCACGGACTCCACGACGCAGCGCAACATCGGCCCGGCGTTCGGGCACTCGCTGCTCGCGATCGACAACGTGCGCCGCGGCCTGCGGGCGCTCGCGGTGGACCGCGCGCTGCTCGAGCGCGAGCTCGACGCGAACTGGGAGGTGCTGGGCGAGGCCGTGCAGTCGGCCATGCGCGCGGCGTCGGTCGCGGGGGTCCCCGGCATGGAGAACCCGTACGAGCGCCTCAAGGAGCTGACGCGCGGCCACCGCCTCACGGCGCAGGACATGCGGGACTTCGTGGACGGTCTCGGGCTGCCCGCGGACGTCACCGAGCGGCTGCGTGTCATGTCCCCCGCGGCGTACACCGGGATGGCGGCACGACTCGTCGCCCACCTGGGGTAGCCGGGCCGCCCGGTCTGTCCGGTTCGGGGTCGGATCGTCCCTCGTCTGCGTCACCCGTTCGGATCATTTCTCACCTGTCAGTGGGAGCGATCCCCGTCGAGGCGCTTCGACACCTGGACATCCGCCCGGGATGGGCGCCAGAATCGTCGCCGTCGTCGGAATCCTCCCCTTCATCCGATCCGGCAAGGAAGCCCTCCCGTGACTCTCATGCAGAAGGCGATCACCCCGTCGCTGACGCAGGCGCACCTCACGCAGGGCCACGACCGCATCGCCGGTTACGTGGTCCGCGCGGAGGACGTGGCGTTCGCGACGACCCCGGCCCAGCTCTTCGAGGTGCACGGTCTCGGCTACCCCGGGTCGCCGTTCAGCCCGTACGACCGGTCCATCGACATCCTGCGGTTCGAGTCGTCGCCCCAGCTGCAGTACCGCGACGTCCCGGGCTACATCGTCCCGCTGTGGTGGCTGCGCCACTCGCGCATCCCCCCGGGCGCGGAGCTGATCCGCGTCCACGACGACGGCACGTCGACGCTGCTCGCGCGGTACGGCGACGTCGGCACGGGGTGGACCGTCACGCAGCTCGGCGCACCCCGCCCGTCGCTCGCGTCGCTGTCGCGGTGCGTCGGCCCGGTCGCCAAGTGGCACGGCGCGTACCTCGAGGCCGACGTGGTCGACGGCGGGCACACGGTCGTGCTGGCGCTCGCCAACCCGCCGCTCGCCGAGACGGGGTTCCACCAGTCGCCGTCGGGCCGGTGGTACCGCCGGGTCGCGCGCGAGGACGTCACCGAGCTGTTCGAGCTCGACCTGACGGCCCGGTGGAACGGCCTGTCGGTCCGGGTGGTCGACCAGTGGCAGGACGCGCAGCGGTACGTCGTCGCGCGGATCTCGCACCTGGGCGACGACATCGAGCGCGCGGAGCGGCTGCACCTCGAGCGCGTCGAGGCCGGCGTGTACGAGGCGATCGTCTACGCAGCCGAGCTCACCGACATCCAGACCAACCAGGTCGTCCCGCACACGTGGGCACCCGGGCCGGCGGCGCAGCAGCGACACTGGGCTCACTCGTGACCTCGCGAACGCGTGAGAACTGGTCCGCGAAACCCCGGACACGGGGCACCTCGCTCCACTAGCATCCACGACATACCGGCACGAACCCGTGCGGCGCTGTGCCCAGCGCCCCGGTCACGGTCAGCGCGACGCCGCCTGACCCCACAGACCGCACCGGGCCTGGTCCTCCCCCCCGACCAGGCCCGGTGCGCTTTTTGCACGCAGCCGGGCTGGCGCCCGCGGCGCCGCACGACGTCACGCAGCCGCACGACGCGGAACGCGGTGACGCGCGGCACGACCGCACGACGCGCGCGCTGACGCTCGTGCGCGAGCGTCAGCCGCGGGTCGGCACGACCGCGGGGACCTCGATGGCGGCCAGCTCGGCCAGGGCACGCGCGTAACCCGCGGCGTCGCCCGCCCGCGCCGCGGCCCGCGCCGCGACCGTGGGCCCGTGCAGCTGCGCGCGCGCCCGGCGCCGCAGCGAGCGGGCGTGCGCGTCGTCCGGGCTCGCGTCCGGCAGCGCGTCGAGGGCCGCCTCGAGCCCGCCGAGCACGCGCGTGCGCTCCGCGACGACCGCCGGGTCCCACTCGCGGACGCGCCGGTCCGCCTCGAAGTCGTCGGCGGCCCGCTCGACGACGTCGCGCGCGTGCTGCAACGCCGCGTGCTCGGCCGGAGCGTGCTCCGCGACGGACTGCAACGACACCAGCGCGACGCCCGGCAGGGTCCGCACGTCGGGGTCGACGTCGTGCCGCAGCGCCAGGTCGACCACGGTCAGCGGCCGCTGCGCGGTGCGCCGCACCGCGGCGAGCGCCTCGACCCCCAGCACGGCACCCGCCGCGCCCGAGCACGCGACCACCAGGTCCGCCTGCGCGACCTCCGCCAGCAGGTCGGCACCCGCCGGCAGCGCCGTGACGCCGCGCTGCGCCGCGAACTGCCCGGCACGGCCGCTGGGCGAGAACACGCGCACGTCGCGCACGCCGCGCGCCTTGAGCGCCGCGAGGCTCGCGCCCGCGTACGAGCCGGTGCCGATGAGCACGCACCGCACGGCCTGCCAGTCGGCCCCGTCCGGCGCCTCCGCCGTCGCCTCGGGCGTCCCCGACCCGTCCGGGGCGGGCGCGGCCACGGCCTGCGCGGCGACGCGCGGCAGCGTCCGCGCCGCCAGGTCGAGCGCGACACCCACCACGGACCGCCCCGTCGACCCGAGGCCGGTCGCGGCCTCGACCGCGCGCGACGCACGCGACGCCGCCTGGAACAGAGCCTCGAGCGTCGACGTCGTCGTGCCGTCACGACGTGCCGTGGTGAGCGCGCGCCGCACCTGCCCGGCGATCTCCCGCTCCCCCACGACCATCGACTCGAGCCCCGACGCGACCGCGAACAGGTGCTCGCTCGCGTCGCCGCCGACCAGGGGGCGCAGGTGCTCGACCACGGCGTCGGGCGCGTAGCCCGAGCGCGCGGCCACGGCCTGCGCGACGGCGCGGCGGGCGCGCGGCGTGTGCGCGGTGTCGTCGACGTCCAGGTACAGCTCGAACCGGTTGCACGTCGCGAGCACGACGGCACCGGTCACGGCGGGGGTCGCGGCGACCACCTCCCGGCCGACTGCCTGGACGTCGGACTGCAGACGCTCGAGGACGGCGAGGTCGAGGTCGTGGTGGCTCGCGACGAGGGACAGGAGCACCACGGGGCCCGATTCAATCATCCCGGGAAAAGTCCGGCACAATCGACGGCGTGAGTCTTGCCCCACACCATCCCCTCGTCGACGGCCGCACCACGGATTCCGCGCTCGTGCGCGCCTATTCCGGGACGCGTCCGGAACGGCTGCCGGTGTGGTTCATGCGCCAGGCCGGCCGGTCGCTGCCGGAGTACCGCGAGTCCCGCGCGGGCGTCGCGATGCTCGACGCGTGCCTCGACCCGGACCTGGCTGCCGAGATCACGCTGCAGCCCGTGCGCCGCCACGGCGTCGACGCCGCCGTGTTCTTCTCGGACATCGTCGTGCCGCTCAAGCTCGTGGGCGTCGACGTCGAGATCGTGCCCGGCACCGGCCCCGTCATGGGCTCGCCCGTGCGCACGCTCGACGACGTCGAGCGGCTGCGCGACCTGGGCCCGCTCGACGCCGCACGCCTCGCGCCCGTCGCCGAGGGCGTGGCCCGCACGGTCGCGGCGCTCGGCGGCACGCCGCTGGTCGGCTTCGCGGGCGCGCCGTTCACGCTCGCCGCGTACCTCGTCGAGGGTGGTCCGTCGCGCGACCACCTCGCCGCACGGCGCCTCATGCACGCCGACCCCGCGGCCTGGTCGGCGCTCATGGCGTGGGCCGCCGAGATGTCGGGCGCGTTCCTCGAGGCGCAGGTGCTCGCCGGCGCGAGCGCGGGGCAGCTCTTCGACTCGTGGGCCGGCGCGCTGTCGCTCGCGGACTACGCCGCGCACTGCGCGCCCGCGTCGGCGCAGGTGCTGGCGCGGGTCCGCGCCCTGGGCGTGCGCACGGTGCACTTCGGCGTCGCGACGGGCGAGCTGCTGGTCGCGATGCGCGACGCGGGAGCCGACGTCATGGGCGTCGACTACCGCGTGCCGCTCGACGAGGCGTCGCGCCGCCTGGGCGGCGGGACGCCGCTGCAGGGCAACGTCGACCCCGCGCTGCTCGCGGCGCCGTGGGACGTGCTCGAGGCGCACGTGCGCGACGTCGTGCGGCGCGGGCGGTCCGCTCCCGGGCACGTCGTGAACCTGGGGCACGGCGTGCCGCCCGAGACGGACCCGACGGTCCTGACGCGCCTGGTCGAGCTGGTCCACGCGCTGTGACCGACGCCGCCGCCACCGCGCCCGGGGCTGACGCGGCGCCGCCCGAGGCCGGGTCCGCGCCCGCCTGGGAGGCGGTCGTGGTCGGGGCCGGCGTCGCGGGGCTGGTGGCGGCGCGCGAGCTCGTGCACGCGGGCCTGCGCACGCTCGTGATCGACGAGCGGGACGCACCCGGCGGGGTCGTGCGGGCGCACGAGGTCGCGGGGCTGACGCTCGACGCGGGCGCCGAGTCGTACGCGACGCGGAACGGCTCGGTGGCGGCGCTGCTGGCCGGGCTGGGCCTCGCGGACGACGTCGTCGCACCGCAGCCGCGCGGCGCGTGGGTGCACCTGACCAGCGGCGACGGCCCGCTGCCGCGCACGGGGCTGCTCGGCGTCCCCGCGCACCCGTGGGCGCCCGACGTGCGGCGCACGCTCGGCACGCCGGGTGCGCTGCGAGCCCTGCTCGACCTCGTGCTGCCGGCACGCGTGGGGGCGCGCGAGACGACCCTCGGCGGCCTGGTGCGCGCGCGCATGGGTGCCGCGGTGGTCGACCGGCTCGTGCACCCGGTGGTGGGTGGCGTGCACGCGGCCGACCCCGACGACCTCGCGGTCGACACCGCCGCGCCCGGGCTGCGCGAGGCGGCCGCGGCGGAGCGCGGGTCGCTCGCGCGCGGCGTGCGACGGCTGCGCGCGGCCGCCCCGGCGGGCACCGCTGTCGAGGGCGTCGCGGGCGGTCTGCACCGGCTGGTGGACGCGCTCGTCGCGGACGTCACCGCGCACGGCGGCGTGGTCCTGACCCGCACGAGCGCGGCGTCGGTCGAGCGCGCGGAGGACGGCACGCTCGTCGTCGGCACGCAGGACCGGCACAAGCCGCCGCGCCCGGCGCGCGAGCTGCGCACGGCGCGACTGGTGGTCGCCTCGCCGGGTGCGGCACGCCTGCTCGACGGGCTGGACGGCGCGTCCCTGGGCGACGTGCGGCTCGACGCCGGCGCGCCCGTGACGCTCGTGACGCTCGTGCTCGACGCGCCCGTGCTCGACGCGGCGCCGCGCGGCACGGGCGTGCTGGTGGGGCCGGGGGTCGACGACGTCCGCGCGAAGGCGCTCACGCACGCGACGGCCAAGTGGGGCTGGGCCGCGGAGTCGGCGGGCCCGGGTCGGCACGTCGTGCGGCTGTCGTACGGGCGCGCGGCCGGGGCGGGCGCCGACCCCTGCGCCGACCACGACGCGAGCGCCGCCCCGGCGGACCTGCCGACGGGCGACGCGCTGGTCGACCTCGCGCTGCGGGACGCGTCGACCCTGCTGGGCGTGCGTGTCGACCGCGGCGCGCTCGCCGGGTCGGCGGTGGTGCGGTGGACGCAGTCGCTGCCGCGCCCGAGCACCGCGCACCGGGAGGCCGTGGCGGCGGTCCGGGCGGCGGTCGCGGACCTGCCGGGGGTCGCGGTGTGCGGCGCCTGGGCGGCCGGCAACGGCTTGGCGTCGGTCGTGCCGGACGCGCGGGCGGCCGCGCGCTCGCTGGTGGCGGGCGACGCACCCGCCTGACGCCGGGCGGTCGCGGACGCATTTCCGCCAGGGATCTGACGACCTGTCAGAAATACTCACAGGAATGTCGTGCGTCACATTCTGTCGCCGCCCGTCGGGTGGACCTGACGCATTGTCAGAACGATCCGGCAGACACATTTCGCGGCCACCTGGACCTTCGCCCCTGTTTCGACATCCGCGCACCCGCGGACGACACTGGACACATGCCCCAGGACGTCCGGATCGGCACGCGCGCGAGCGCCCTGGCCCTCACGCAGACGGGCCACGTGGCCGACGCGCTCGCCGCGCTCGGCGACCTCGCGGTCGAGACCGTGCGCGTGCGCACCGAGGGCGACCGCACCCGCGCGTCGCTCGCAAGCCTGGGCGGCACGGGCGTGTTCGTGACCGCGCTGCGCGACGCGCTGCTCGACGGCCGCTGCGACGTCGCGGTCCACTCGCTCAAGGACCTGCCGACGGGCCCGGCCGACGGTCTCGTGATCGCCGCGGTGCCCGAGCGCGCCGACGCACGCGACGCGCTGTGCGCGCGCGACGGGCTCACGCTCGCGACGCTGCCCGCCGGTGCCCGCGTCGGCACGGGCTCGCCGCGGCGGGCCGCCCAGCTGCGCGCGCTGCGCCCCGACCTCGACGTCGTCGACATCCGCGGCAACGTCGGCACCCGCCTGGGCCGCGTGCGCGGGCTCGACCCGACCACCGTCGCCACCGGCGACCACGGAGCGGCACCGCACCCGGGCGTCGGCACCGACGCGCCGCGCGGCGACCTCGACGCGGTCGTGCTGGCCGCCGCGGGGCTCGGCCGCCTCGGGCGGCTCGACGCCGTGACCGAGTGGTTCGACCCCGCCGTGCTGGCCCCGGCCCCCGGGCAGGGCGCCCTCGCGGTCGAGGTGCGCATCGCCGACGCGAAGGCGGCCACGCCGCTCGCGGACGCGCTGCGCGCGCTCGACCACGCCCCGACCCGCCGCGCGGTCGTCGCCGAGCGCGCCGTGCTCGCCCGCCTCGAGGCCGGGTGCGCCGCCCCGATCGGCGCGTGGGGGCGGCTCGACGACGCGACGGGCGAGCTCGTGCTCGACGCGGTCGTCGCAGCGGTCGACGGCGCACGCGTGCTGCGGCTGAGCGCCCGGGGTCCGGGCGACGACGACGCCGCGGCCGACCGCCTGGGCCGCCGGCTCGCCGAGGACCTGCTCGACGCGGGCGCGGCCGACCTCGCACCTCTCGGACCGGTGCGATGACGCCCGGCGCCGCCGGACCGTTCGACGGGTCCACGTCCGACGCCGCACCGCGCCACCTCGCGACACCCGACGGGACCACGTCCGACGCCGCCGCGCCCGACAGCACCACGCCCGAGGCCGCGACCCCCGACGGCACGACGTCCGAGCGGCCCGCGAGCGCACGCCCCCCCTCGCCGACGCTCGCGGGGTGGCGCGTGCTGGTGCCGCAGCCTCCGCTCGAGGCGGGCACGGGACCGGGCCGCACGAGCCCGGCGGCGGTCGCCCTGGCGACGGCCGGAGCCGAGCCGCTCGTCGTGCCGCTCGTCCGCACGCTGCCCGTCGACGACCTCACGCCGCTCGACGACGCGCTGCTCGCGCTCGGCGCGGGCTGGTACGGGTGGCTCGCCGTCACGAGCCAGGCGGCGGTCGCCGTGCTCGGCGAGCGCGCCGCGGCGCACGACGACGGTCTGGCGGCGGTCGTCGCACGCGCGGGCGTGCGCGTCGCGGCCGTCGGCCCGGGCACGGCGCGCGCGCTCGAGGCCCTGGGCGTGCCCGTCGACGTCGTCCCGCCCGTGCGCTCGACGGCCGTCGACCTCGTCGCGGCGCTCGTCGCGCTGCCGGACCCGGGCGCCTCCCACGTCGACCCCGCGACCGGTCGCTCGGCCGTCACCGTCGACGCGACCGATGACGGGTTCGCGGCGGTGGGCGACCGGCGGCGCGGGGGGACGGCGGACGCGGGCGACGAGGACCGGGGACCGGCCGGTGGGGCGGACGTGCGCGAGCTGCGCCCGGCCGCGCGGCGGACCGACGACGTCGTGGCCCGGCGCGTGCTGTTCCCCCGCGGCGACCTCGCCGCGCCGACGTTCGCCGACGGGCTCACGGAGGCCGGCTGGCACGTCGACGACCTCGTCGTCTACCGCACGGTGCCCGCCGGCCCGCCCGACGCCACGGTCGCGCGGGCGTGGCGCACCGGCGACGTGCACGCCGCGCTGCTCACGTCGGCCAGCACCGTGCGCGCTCTGCTCGACCACCTCGGGCCCCCGCCGCCCGCGACGCTCGTCGTCGTCATCGGCCCCAGCACCGAGGCCGAGGCCCGGCGCCTGGGGCTGCGCGTCGACGCGGTCGCGGCGCGGCAGACCCTCGCCGGGCTCGTCGCGGCGCTCACCGACGTCGTGACCCGCACCGGCGCGACGCCCGGCTCCCCCGCCCCGTCCGCACCCCCCACCCCCGCGGAGGACCCCGCATGACCACCCCCTCACCCGGCCGGCTGCGCCCGCGCCGCCTGCGCCGCACACCCGCCCTGCGCCGCCTCGCCGCCCAGACGCGCCTGCACCCGGCCGACCTCGTGCTGCCGGTGTTCGTGCGCGAGGGCCTCGACGCGCCCCGCCCGCTCGGCTCGATGCCGGGCGTGCTGCAGCACACGCGCGACTCGCTGCGGCAGGAGGCCGCGCGCGCGGTCGAGGCCGGGCTCGGCGGGATCATGCTGTTCGGCGTGCCGGCGCACCGCGACGCGACGGGCACGCGCGCGACCGACCCCGACGGGATCCTCAACGTCGCGGTGGCCGACGTGGTCGCGGAGGTCGGCGACGACCTCGTGGTGCAGGCCGACCTGTGCCTCGACGAGTTCACCGACCACGGGCACTGCGGCGTCCTGACCCCGAGCGGCGCGGTCGACAACGACGCGACGCTCGAGCGGTACGCGGCGATGGCGGTCGCGCAGGCCGAGGCGGGCGCCCACCTGGTCGGGCTCAGCGGCATGATGGACGGCCAGACGGGTGTCGTCCGGGACGCGCTCGACGCGGCCGGCCACACCGACGTCGCGGTGCTCGCGTACGCCGCGAAGTACGCGTCGGCGTTCTACGGGCCGTTCCGCGAGGCGGTCGAGTCGCAGCTCGACGGCGACCGCCGCAGCTACCAGATGGACCCGGCGAACCGCCGCGAGGCGGCGCGCGAGGTCGCGATCGACGTGGCCGAGGGCGCGGACGTCGTCATGGTGAAGCCCGCGATGTCGTACCTCGACGTGCTGGCCGACGTGGCCGCGACGTCACCGGTGCCCGTGTGGGCGTACCAGGTGTCGGGCGAGTACGCGATGATCGAGGCCGCGGCCGCGCAGGGGTGGATCACCCGCAGGGGTGCCATCACCGAGTCGGTGCTCAGCATCCGCCGCGCGGGCGCCGATGCGATCCTGACCTACTGGGCGACGGAGCTGGCCGGGTGGCTGGCGGAGGAGCGGTGATGACGCAGGTGGACGACGTCGCGGGTGCAGCCGGCCCCGTGGACGGCCCGGCGTGGACGGGCAGCAGCACCGCGGCGTTCGAGCACGCGACGTCCGTCATCCCGGGCGGCGTGAACTCCCCCGTGCGGGCGTACGGCTCGGTGGGCGGCACGCCCCGGTTCCTCGCGTCGGCGGCGGGCGCGCACGTGACCGACGTCGACGGACGCACGTACGTCGACCTCGTCGGGTCGTGGGGCCCGGCGCTGCTGGGCCACGCGCACCCGGAGGTCGTCGACGCCGTGCAGCGCGCGGCCGCGCGGGGCCTGGGCTTCGGCGCGCCGACGACGACCGAGGTCGAGCTGGTCGACGAGGTGCGCGCACGCGTGCCCGCCGCCGAGCGGGTGCGTCTGGTGTCGACGGGCACCGAGGCGACCATGACGGCGCTGCGGCTGGCGCGCGCGTGGACGGGCCGCGACAAGGTCGTGAAGTTCGCGGGCTGCTACCACGGGCACGTCGACGCGCTGCTCGCGCAGGCGGGGTCGGGCGTCGCGACGCTCGCGCTTCCCGGGTCCGCGGGCGTCACGGCGGCCGTCGCGGCCGAGACGATCGTCGTGCCGTACAACGACCTGGACGCGCTGCGCACGGCGTTCGCCGAGCACGGCGGCTCGATCGCCGCGGTCATCACCGAGGCGGCGCCCGCCAACATGGGCGTCGTCCCGCCGCTGCCCGGGTTCAACCGCGAGCTGCGGCGCCTGACGTCGGAGCACGGCGCGCTGCTCGTGCAGGACGAGGTGCTCACGGGCTTCCGCGTGGGCCCGGCCGGGTGGTGGGGCCTCGAGGGCGCCGCCGAGCAGTGGGCGCCCGACCTGCTGACGTTCGGCAAGGTGATCGGCGGCGGGCTGCCCGTCGCCGCGGTCGGCGGGCGCGCCGACGTCATGGACCAGCTCGCGCCGCTCGGGCCCGTGTACCAGGCGGGCACGCTGTCGGGGAACCCGGTCGCGACGGCCGCGGGGCTGGCGACGCTCCGGCTCGCGGACGACGACGTGTACGCGCGCGTCGACGCGGCGGCCGCGCGGCTGCGGCGCGAGGTCTCGGGCGCGCTCGCGCAGGCCGGCGTGCCGCACGCGATCCAGTGGGCGGGCAGCCTGTTCAGCATCGTGTTCGGCGAGCGCGCCGCCGCCGAGGGCGCGCGCGACTACGCGGGCGTGCAGGCGTCCGAGCACTGGCGGTACGCGCCGTTCTTCCACGCGCTGCTCGACGCGGGCGTGCTCGCGCCGCCGTCGGCGTTCGAGGCGTGGTTCCTGTCCGCGGCGCACGACGACGAGGTGCTGGACCGCGTGGTCGAGGCGCTGCCGGGTGCGGCGCGCGCCGCCGCGGAGGCCACGCGTCCCGAGTGACGCGGACGCGGGCGGCCCGGGATCCGGGCCGCCCGCGCGCGGGTGGCAGGGCCGGCCCGGCTCCGGACAGGTGCGCCGGGCCGGCCCTCCACCGTTCGAGGGTGCCGCGTCAGGCGCGCGGCGCGACCGGAGAGGCCGACTCCGCGTCGACGGCCTGCGAGGCGTGCGACGACGTGCCGGGCGCGTCCGCGTCCTCCGCCGGCCCGTGGGCCGTCGTCGCGGCGCCGCGCCCGGCTGCGAGGTCGAGGCGGTAGGCGCGGACCGACCACGTCACGGCCGCGACCCACACGAGCGCGATGGCCGCGAGCACGAGCCCCTCGGTGGGGGTGTCACCGACGCCGACCCAGTCGGAGCGCAGCAGCGTGCGGGTGTTGGTGAGCACGATGACGCCGCCGACCGCCGAGCCGAGCACGCGGCCGGGGACCTTGCGCACGAGCCACGCGGCGAAGGGCGCCGCGATCAGCCCGCCGACGAGCAGCGCGGCGACCCACGTGAAGTCGATGCCCTGCGAGCCGAGCGAGAACAGGAAGCCGAGGCTCGCGGCGAGCGCGACGAGGAACTCGGACGTGTCGATCGAGCCGACGACCTTGCGGGGCTCGAGCCGCCCGGACGCGAGCAGCGCGGGCGTGCCGACGGGGCCCCAGCCGCCACCGCCCGTGGCGTCGACGAACCCGGCGAACACGCCGAGCGGCGCGAGGAACCGCTTGCGAAGCGGCAGGTGCTGGCGGTCGGTGCGCAGGCCCTTGAGCGTGAACCGCACGAGCAGGTAGACGCCGAGCGCGAGCAGCAGCAGGGACATCACGGGCTTGGCGGCGTCGGTCGAGAGGTTCGACAGGAACGTCGCGCCGGCGAACGCGCCGACGGCGCCGGGGACGCCGATGCGCAGGACGACCTTCCAGTCGACGTTGCCGAACCGCCAGTGCGAGACGCCGGACGCGAGCGTCGTGCCGATCTCGGCGAGGTGCACGGTGGCGGAGGCGGCGGCCGGGTTGGTGCCGATCGCGAGCAGGAGCGTCGTCGAGGTGACGCCGTAGGCCATGCCGAGGCTGCCGTCGACGAGCTGTGCGGCGAGGCCGACGAGGGCCAGGAGGATCAAGGAGGGCAAGGGGACCACCTCGGGGCGGCCGGCGGGGAGGCCGGGAGCGGGTGACGCGCACGGGCGGTTGTCCGTACCTCGATGATAATTCCGACCTGGTTAGCGGGATTTCAAGGATCGGTCGCATCCTGAGACGCCGTCTCGTGAGCGGACGGCGCGGCGGCACGGCGCGGGGCGTAGGGTCGTCCGCCGTGACGACCGCGGGAGTGATCAGGGTCAGCGCCGTGGTGCTGCGGGACGCGACGGGCGCGGTGCTGACGGTGCGCAAGCGCGGCACGTCGCGGTTCATGCTCCCCGGGGGCAAGCCCGAGACCGGCGAGACGCCCGCGCAGACCGCGGTGCGCGAGGTGCAGGAGGAGGTCGGCCTCACGCTGCGCGTCGAGACGCTGCGCCCGCTCGGCGTCCTGCGTGCCGCCGCGGCGAACGAGGACGGCTTCGAGGTCGAGGCCGACGTCTTCGAGCACGCGCTCGACGCGCCCGTCGCGGTCGGCGCCGAGATCGCCGAGCTGCGCTGGCTCGACCCCGACGCCCCGCTGCCGCCCGACCTCGCGCCGCTGCTGCGCGACCGGGTGCTGCCCCTGCTGCAGGCCTCGCCCCGACCCTGACGACGTCGGGCGCCCGGCCCGGGGTTGCCGCGCGACCGACGGGGGTCGCCGCGCCACCGTCAGCGGTTGGCCGCGCCTCGTCGGAGGTCGCCGCGCCACCGTGACGGGGCGGGCGCGCCCGTCAGGGGTTGAGCCAGGCGTCCTCGCGCGCGGCCTGCCGGACCACGAGCTCGGGCAGCTCGCGCTGCACGACGTCGGCGAGCGTGACGCCCTCGAGCACGTCGCGCACGGACGCCCGCAGCGCGACCCAGACGTCGAGCAGCGCCGTGGCCGATCCCTCGTAGGTGAGCCCGGGCGGGCGCACGTCGCGCACGGTGACGAGCGGGCCGTCGACGGCCCGGATGACCTCGGCGAGCGTGATCTCGTCGGCGCCGCGCGCGAGCCGGTACCCGCCCGCGCGGCCGCGGACGCTCGTGACGACGCCGGCCCGGCGCAGGTCCCCGAGGATCCGCTCGAGGAAGCTCGTGGGGATGCCCTGCCCCTCGGCGAGCACCTCGCTCGAGACCGAGTCGTCCGCCGGCCTGCTGGCCAGCTCGGCGCACGCCCGCACCGCATAGTCCGCCTTCGCCGAGACACGCATGGGGTCGATCATCCCTGAGCGGGGCGTCCGCCGGGCGCGAACACCCTGGCGCAGATACCCCCCAGGGGTATGATTGACGCATGTCCACCGAGACGGCACCCGTCACGCACGACACCCCCGACGCCGACGCGTCCGCGGTCGCAGCCCCCGCGGACGCCGCCGTGCACGACCACGTGCACGACCACGCGACGCACGGGTACTCGCCCGCCAAGGCCGAGTACCTGCGCCGCCTGCGCCGCATCGAGGGCCAGGTCCGCGGCATCGCCCGGATGGTCGACGAGGACGTCTACTGCATCGACGTCCTCACGCAGGTCGCCGCCGTCACCAAGGCGCTGCAGGCCGTGAGCATCGGCCTCGTCGAGGACCACCTCGGCCACTGCGTCGTCGACGCGGCGCGGCAGTCCCCCGAGGCGGGCGCCGAGAAGGTCCGCGAGGCCTCCGCCGCGATCGCGCGCCTCGTGCGCAGCTGACCCACCCCCGCACCTCGCGGCCGACCCGCCCCGGGTCCCCGCGACACGTCCCGCGGCACGGCTCCCCACCCGGGGCCGCGCCACCCACCCGCCGTCCGCGTCGCCCCGGCCGCCCCCGCCCGCTCGCGCAGGCCCCCGCCGCACCGGACACCCGCACCGAAGGAGCACCACCATGGCCACCACCACGTTCCGCGTCGACGGCATGACCTGCGGCAACTGCGTCAAGCACGTCACCGAGGAGCTCACCGCGCTGCCCGGCGTCACCGACGTCACCGTCGAGCTCGTGACCGGCGGGGCCTCCCCCGTCACCGTCACGTCCGACGCACCGCTCGACGACGCCGCGGTCGCGGCCGCCGTCGAGGAGGCCGGCTACGCCGTCACGCCCGCGCGGTCGCTGCTGTGAGCGCGCCGCGGACCGCCCCCGACGGGGTGGGGGCCGCGGGGATCGACCTCGCGGTCGAGGGCATGACCTGCGCGTCCTGCGTCGCGCGCGTCGAGAAGCGGCTCAACCGCGTGCCCGGCGCGACCGCGACGGTGAACCTCGCGCTCGAGACCGCGCACGTCGAGATCACCCCGACCGACGACGCCCCCGCGCCGACCGTCGACGACCTCGTGGCCGCCGTGCGCGCCGCCGGGTACGACGCGCACCCGGTCCCCGCGCCCGGCGCGGTGCACCACGGCGCCGCGGCGGACCACGCGGCCGCGCACGACGCAGCCGGCGACCACGGCGCGCACGACGAGATCGAGCACGCGCTGTCGGGCATGCAGCACGCCGGCATGGAGCACGACGCCGACGACGACACATCCGCCCCCGTCGACGCGCGCGGCGCCGACCTGCGCCGCCGCCTGCGGGTCGCGGCCGTGCTCACCATCCCCGTGGTCGTGCTGAGCATGGTCCCGGCGACGCAGTTCCGCGGCTGGCAGTGGCTCGTCGCGGCGCTCGCGCTGCCGGTCGCGACGTGGGCGGCGTGGCCGTTCCACCGCGCGGCCGTGCGCGCGGCGCGGCATGGGTCGTCGACCATGGACACGCTCGTGTCGATCGGCGTGGTCGCCGCGACCGCGTGGTCGCTGTGGGCGCTGCTGCTGGGCGGTGCGGGCGAGCTCGGCATGCGCATGACGCCGACGCTTTTCCCGGCCGCGGGTGCGGGCCACGGCACCGCGATGCCCGAGCTGTACTTCGAGGTCGCGGCCGTGGTCGTGACGTTCCTGCTCACCGGCCGGTACGCCGAGCACCGCTCGCGCCGGCGCGCGGGCGACGCGCTGCGCGCGCTGCTGGACCTCGGCGCCAAGGACGTCGCGGTGCTGGTCGACGGGCCCACGGGCCGCGTCGAGCGGCGCGTGCCGGTGGACCGGCTCGCGGTGGGTGACGAGTTCGCGGTGCGCCCGGGCGAGAAGGTCGCGACCGACGGCGTCGTGGTGACAGGGACGAGCGCGGTCGACACGTCGCTGCTCACGGGTGAGCCCGTGCCGGTCGACGTCGGCCCCGGCGACGAGGTCACGGGCGCGACCGTCAACACGTCCGGGCACCTCGTGGTCCGCGCGACGCGCGTCGGCTCCGAGACGCGCCTGGCGCAGATCGGCCGGCTCGTGGCGCGCGCGCAGACCGGCAAGGCGCCCGTGCAGCGGCTCGCCGACCGGATCTCGGCGGTGTTCGTGCCGGTCGTGCTCGTGATCGCTGTCGGCACGCTCATGGTGTGGCTCGCGACCGGCGGCGGCGTGCAGGCCGCGTTCACGGCGGCCGTCGCGGTGCTGATCATCGCGTGCCCGTGCGCGCTGGGGCTCGCGACGCCGACGGCGCTGCTGGTCGGCACCGGGCGTGGTGCGCAGCTCGGGATCCTCATCAAGGGCCCCGAGATCCTCGAGGAGACGCGGCGCGTCGACACGATCGTGCTCGACAAGACCGGCACGGTCACGGCCGGGCGCATGGCCCTGGTCGACGTCGTGCCCGCCGCGGGCGAGGACGCCGACGAGGTGCGGCGCCTGGCCGCCGCGGTCGAGCGGCTCGCCGAGCACCCGATCGCCCGCGCGATCGCGGAGGCCGGACCGGAACTGGATCGCCCTCTCGCGACAGAGCGATCGGGCATCCCCGCCGAGAGCGCAGGACTGGATCACCCTCTCGCGACAAGGCGATCGGGCATCCCCGCCGAGAGCGCAGGACTGGATCACCCTCTCGCGACAGAGCGATCCGGCAACCCCGCCGAGAGCGCCGGACTGGATCGCACTCTCGCGACAGAGCGATCGAGCATCGGGGTCGGGGCGGACGGGGTCGCGGTCGGCGCCGACGAGGTGCGCGAGTTCCGCGCCGACGCGGGCCGCGGCGTGAGCGGCGTGGTGCGCACGGCGCACAGCGGCGTCGCGCTCGCACGGCGCGTGCTCGTGGGCCGGCGCGGCTGGCTCGAGGAGCAGGGCGTGCGCACCGACGACGTCGCGGCGGCGGTCGACGCGGCCGAGGCCGACGGCGCGACCGCGGTGGTCGCGGCGTGGGACGGCCGGGCGCGCGGCGTGCTGGTGCTGCGCGACCCGGTGAAGCCGACGTCGACCGACGCGGTGCGCGAGCTGCGCGCGCTGGGCCTGCGCCCCGTGCTGCTCACGGGCGACAACCGGGGCGCCGCGCTCGCGACGGCCCGCGCGGTCGGGATCGCCGACGCGGACGTCGTCGCCCAGGTCATGCCGGACGAGAAGGTCGCGGCGGTCGAGCGGCTGCAGGCCGGCGGTGCACGTGTCGCGATGGTCGGCGACGGCGTGAACGACGCGGCGGCGCTCGCGACGGCGGACCTGGGGCTGGCCATGGGAACGGGCACGGACGTCGCGATCGAGGCGGCCGACCTCACGCTCGTGCGCGGCGACCTGGCGTCCGCGCCGCAGGCGATCCGGCTGTCGCGGCGCACGCTGCGGGTGATCCGGCAGAACCTGTTCTGGGCGTTCGCGTACAACGTCGCGGCGATCCCGCTCGCGGCGCTCGGCCTGCTCAACCCGATGATCGCGGGTGCCGCGATGGCGTTCTCGTCGGTGCTGGTGGTGTCGAACTCGCTGCGGCTGCGGCGCTTCGCGTGACGTCCGCGGCGTGACGTCCCGCGTGACGGACGCGGCGTGACGGACACGGGCCCCCGGCGGTGGTGACACCGCCGGGGGCCTCGTCCTATCATCGTTCTATGACGATGACATCTGCTGAGGACGATGAGGGCGTCTGGAGCACCGACGCCGGCCTCACCGCCCCGACGGCCGCGCTGTTCCGCGCCCTGGGCGAGCCCGCACGCCTCACGCTGCTGCGCCACCTGTTCACGGGCGAGCACCAGGTCCGCGAGCTCACCGACCACCTCGGACTCGCGCAGAGCACCGTCAGCGCGCACCTCGCGTGCCTGCGCGACTGCGGGCTCGTCACCGTCCGGCAGCGCGGGCGCGCGTCGATCTACGCGATCGCCGACCCCGCGCGCCTCGCCGGGCTGATCGCCGCGGCGGAGTCGCTGCTCGACGCGGGCCCGCACCCCGACGAGTGCGCGCACCTCGCGGGGGCCGACCGGTGAGCCACGGCCACGACCACGCGCACGGCGGCACCGACCACCGCGGGCGCCTCGCCGTCGCGTTCGGCCTCACCGCGACCGTGCTGGTCGCGCAGGCCGTCGGCGCGTACCTCACCGGCAGCCTCGCGCTGCTGGTCGACACCGCGCACATGCTCACCGACACCGCGGGCCTGCTCATGGCGCTCGTCGCGGCGCAGCTCACGCGACGCCCGGCGACCGCGCGACGCACGTGGGGGTACCGCCGCGCCGAGGTGCTCGCGGCGCTCGCGCAGTCGGCGGTGCTGCTCGCGGTCGGCGTGTACGTGCTGGTCGAGGGCGTGCGTCGCCTCACCGCGCCGCCCGAGGTGCCGTCGACCGAGCTCGTGGTGTTCGGCGTGATCGGCCTCGTGGCCAACGTCGTGTCGCTCGCCGTCCTCGCGGGCGGACGCTCGTCGGGCTTCAACATGCGCGCGGCGTTCCTCGAGGTGCTCAACGACGCGCTGGGCTCGGTCGGCGTCATCGTCGCCGCGATCGTCATCGCGACGACGGGCTGGCAGCAGGCCGACGCGGTCGCGGGCCTGCTCATCGGCGTGCTCATCGTGCCGCGCGCCGCGCGGCTGCTGCGCGAGACGGCGTCGGTGCTGCTCGAGTCCACCCCGCCGGGCCTCGACCTCGACGACGTGCGCGCGCACCTGCTGGAGGTCGAGCACGTGCTCGACGTCCACGACCTGCACGCGTCGCTCGTCGCGACGGGCCTGCCGGTGGTCACGGCGCACGTGGTGGTCGACGACTCGTGCTTCGGCGACGGGCACGGCCCACGGATCCTCGACCAGCTGCAGGAGTGCCTGGCGACGCACTTCGAGGTGTCGGTGGCGCACTCGACGTTCCAGATCGAGCCCGCGTCGCACCGGACGCACGAGTTCCTCGGCCACGCCTGACGGCCGGACGGGTGACGGGCGGAGGTCCCGAGCCGGGCACCGTGGCGCACTGCTAAAGTGATATCACTTTGATAGCGCGCCACGGCGCCCGTCCCCCGGAGGTCCCCATGCCCGACACCGCCCCGCCGCAGGAGTCCGTCGGAGGCGACCCCAGCGGCCGCCCCGTCGGCCACGCCGGCGCCCGCGTCGACGTCGCCGAGCGGTCCGCGTGGTCCACCGGCGCCGGCGGGGCCGTCATCGGGCTGCTGTTCGTGCTCGTCGCCGTCGCCGGCGCGATCCTGCTGTTCATGGAGGCCGAGGCGAGCGGCACCGACGCGCTCGGGTTCCTCGGCGTCGTGTGCGTCGGCGCCGCGATCCTGCTGCTCAGCGGGCTGGCGGTCATCAGCCCCGGGCAGACGCGCGTCGTGCAGCTCTTCGGCCGCTACGTCGGCACCGTGCGCCGCACGGGGCTCGTCCTCACCGTGCCGCTCACGACGCGCAAGAACGTCTCGGTGCGCGTGCGCAACTTCGAGACCAACGAGCTCAAGGTCAACGACGCCGACGGCAACCCCATCAACATCGCCGCGATCGTCGTGTGGCAGGTCGCCGACACCGCCACCGCGACCTTCGCGGTCGAGGACTACGCCGACTTCGTGCGCGTGCAGTCCGAGTCGGCGCTGCGCCACGTCGCGATGTCCCACCCGTACGACCACGCCGACGACGGCGAGACCTCGCTGCGCGGCGCGACCGACGTCATCTCCGCCGAGATCGCCGCCGAGGTCGCCGCCCGCGTCGTCATCGCCGGCATCGAGGTCATCGAGGCGCGCATCTCCAACCTCGCGTACGCCCCCGAGATCGCGCAGGCCATGCTGCAGCGTCAGCAGGCCGGCGCGATCATCGCGGCCCGCGAGCGCATCGTCGAGGGCGCGGTGTCGATGGTCGAGGGCGCGCTGGGCCGGCTCGAGGCCGACGGCATCGTGCAGCTCGACGACGAGCGCCGCGCCGCGATGGTGTCGAACCTGCTGGTCGTGCTGTGCGGCGAGTCCCGCGCGACACCCGTCGTGAACGCCGGGAGCCTGTACGCGTGACCGGCGACGAGCGCACGGGCGCGGCGGGCGGGGGCGCGGACGACGCGGCCACGCCCGCCGCGCCCGCACGCGCCCGCCGCGAGCGCAAGCAGGTGCTGCTGCGCCTCGACCCCGCGGTGCACGACGCGGTCGCGCGGTGGGCCGCCGACGACCTGCGCAGCGTCAACGCGCAGATCGACCTGCTGCTGCGCCGTGCCCTCACCGACGCGGGGCGCATGCCCCACGCGGCGTCCGACCCCCCACGCCGCGGCCGCCCGCCCCGTACCCCCTGACCGACACCGGCGGACCGACACCGGCGGACCGACACCGCCGAGTGCGCCACATCGCGACCGAGTGCGGGTGTTGCTTCACCCGCACTCGACGGCGATCTGGCGCACTCGGCGGCGTGGGGCCACGCCGCGGGCGTCAGCGGAAGCGGCGGCCCTCGTCGCGGCGGACCGCGACGACCGCGAGCACCGCGAGCAGCACGGTCCAGCCGAGCAGCACCGGCACCGCGAGCGTGCTCGCCTCGACGCCGGACGTCACCTGCACGACGAGGTCGCGCGCGGCCCGCGACGGCAGCGCCTGCGACAGCGCGTCGAGCCAGCGTGGGAAGACCTCGGGCGGCATGAACAGGCCACCGGCGAACGCGAGCGGGAACAGCGTGCACTGGACCACGGCGAGTGCGGCCTTGCTGGACAGCGCGTACCCGATCGCCATGCCGAGCAGCGTGAACGGCACCGCGACGGCCGCGACCATGACGACCGCGCCGAGCGCCTGCAGCGGCGTGAGCGTCGCAGCCGTGAACACCGCGCCGACGACGACGAGCGGCACGAGCGCGAGGTAGCACCACACGAGCCCGTTGAGCACGCGCCCGGCGAGCCGCGGCCCGGGCCGCGCGGGCAGCGCGCGCACGAACGTGTCGAAGGGCTGCGCACGGTCCTCGGCGACGCCCGTGCCGTGCGTGAACAGGCACGACGACATGACGGCGAACGTCGCGAGCTGTGCGACGGCGGCGGTCGAGATCGCCGGGTCGGACGTGATCGAGTCCTGCGGGATCACGAAGAACAGCAGCGCGAGCGTCGGGAACAGGAGGTTGCCGATGACGGCGATCGGCACGCGCACGGTCTCGAGGAACTGGTACCGCGCGTGCAGCCACGCGAGCGACGCCCACGAGCGCAGCGCGGGCGGGGCGGTGCGGGACGCGACGGGTGCGGTGGTCGTGCTCATCGGGCCACCTCCGTGGCGGTCGGGTCGGTCGCGGCGGCGGACGCCGGGGCGGGGGTCGCGGCGGCAGGCGACGCGCCGTGCTCCGCGGGCGACGTGAGGGACAGGAACGCCTCCTCGAGCGACGCGCCGCGCACCTCGAGGTCCCGGAACGGCACTGCGCGCTCGACGAGGGTGCGCACGCACGCGTCGGCGTCGGCCGCGACGAGGGTCGCGCGCACGCCGCCGCGCGGGTCGGGCGCCTCGGTGACGTCGTGCACGCCGGGCAGCCCGGTGAGCGCGGCTCCGGCCGGTCCGGGCAGCGTGAGGCTGACGCGGCGGACGGAGACGAGGTCGAGCACGCGCGCGAGCGTGTCGTCGGCGACGACCCGCCCTCCGCCGACCACGACGACGCGCTGCGCGAGCGCCTCGATCTCCTCGAGGTAGTGGCTCGTGACGATGACGGTCGCGCCGTCGGCGTGGTAGTCGCGCAGCGCCTGCCACAGCACGTGCCGCGCCTCGACGTCGAGGCCCGTGGTGGGCTCGTCGAGCAGCACGAGCCGCGGTCGGCCGACGAGCGAGAGCCCGACCGCGAGGCGGCGCTTCTGCCCGCCGGACAGCGCACCGGTCTGCCGGTCGGCGAGGTCCTCGAGCGCGAACCGCGCGAGCACCTCCGCGCGGGGCATGGGGTCGGTGAAGTGCCCGGCGACGAAGTCGACGACCTCGCGCACCTTGAGCGTGTCGGGCAGCCCTGTCTCCTGCGGCGTGGTGCCGAGCGACGTGCGGGACGCGGGGTCGCGGGGGTCGCCGCCGAAGAGGCGCACGGTGCCCGCGTCGGGGGTGCGCAGTCCCGCGAGCAGCGAGAGCAGCGTCGTCTTGCCGGCGCCGTTGGGGCCGAGCAGGCCGACGATCTCGCCGTGGTCGACGCGCAGGCTGACGTCGTCGAGCGCCGTCACGTCGCCGAAGCGGCGGGTCACGCGGTCGACGAGGACGGGCGGCGGGGCGGTGTCGGTGGTCATCACTGTGCTCCCTTGAGCAGCTCGGTGAGGGTCTGCGTGTAGCGCTCGAACGCGGTGCGCCCGGCGGGGGTGAGCTCGACGTAGGTGGCGGGCGTGCGCCCGACGTGCGTCTTGGTCTGGGCGACGTACCCGGCGTCCTCGAGGCGCCGCAGGTGCGTGGACAGGTTGCCGGCGGTCATGTCGAGGAGCTTCTGCAGGCGCGGGAAGGCGATGCGGTCGCCGCGGTCGAGCGCCGCGAGGGTCGCGACGACGCGCAGCCGTGAGGCCGAGTGGATGACGGGGTCGAGGTCGGCGTCGGTCACGGGTAGCTCCGGCGACGGACCGCGACGACCGCCGCGCCCAGGAGCATGCCGCCGCCGCCGGCGCCGGCCATCACGAGGTACCCGGCGGGCATCCCGACGACGCTCGCGGCAGCGCCGGTGACGACGAGCCAGGCGCCGAGCGCGTAGAACGGCCCGACGCGCCACAGCGTGCCGCCGGCCATGTAGAGCAGGCCGACGACGAGGCACGCGACGCCGTTGGCGACGACCGCGACGACCTGGGGCGGTGCGCCGGCGTTGACGACGCCGGCGACGATCGCGCTCTGCGCGGCGAAGCCGAGGAACCAGGACCAGCCGTACATGGCGCCGACGGTGCGGCTGGTGCCGCGCACGCCGCGCGAGCGCCGCACGAGGTGGACGACGGTGACGACCATGGCGGTGGCCATGAGGAGGCCGAACACGCCGCCGGCGGGGCCAGACGTGGTGCCGGTGGGCGAGCCGCTCGCGGACCACCACTGGACGAGGTAGCCGACGACCCACGCGGCGCCCCAGACGCCGAAGAGCACGCGCTCGTCGACCTCGGAGTCGCGGACGCGGCGCTCCTGCGCGGCGACGATGTCGAGCCCCGCGCGGGGGTCGAGGGGGGCGTCGTCGTCCGCGGGGACGGGCGGGACGGTCACGGTGGGCTCCGATCAGTTTGCGTTGCAAAGCACTTTGCTCGCACGGACCCACGCACGTCAAGTCGAGCGCGCACCCGGGACCGGGGTGCGCACCACCGTCGAGGCTCGTCACTCCCAGCGGACGCCCAGCGCACCCCCAGACCCGCCCCGTACGCTGCCGTCGTGCACAGCGACGACGAGCGGGCCCCCGACGCGACGCCGACGACATCCCCGGGCACCGCGACCGGCACGCCCACCGGCACCCCGGCGGGCACGACGACCAGCGAGGTCACCGCGCCCCGCACGCAGCCCGGCCCGCACCCCCGCACGGACGTCCGTGCCGGCGCGCCCGCACCCGGCGAGCGCGCCGTCCGCCGCCGCCTGACCGCCGAGATCTGGATCGTCCTGGGCCTGTCGCTGGGCAAGTCCGCCGTCTACGCGGTCGTGTCGCTCGTCGCCAAGCTGACCGCAGGCCCGCCGCTCGCGCAGCAGACCGCGACGCTCAACGCGAGCCAGTCGCCGCGGCCCTACCTCGACCTCACGTACCAGCTGCTGTCCATCGTGTTCGTGCTTGTCCCGGTCGCGCTCGCCCTCTACCTGCTGTCGGCGAACGGCCGGTCCGCGACCCGGCGCATCGGCCTCGACGGGCGTCGTCCGCTGCGCGACCTGGGCATCGGCATGGCGCTGGCCGCCGTCATCGGCATCCCGGGCCTGGGGCTCTACGCGGCCGGACGCGCGCTGGGGGTCACGGTCGACGTGCAGGCGGCGGCCCTGAACGCCGCGTGGTGGACCGTGCCGGTGCTGATCCTGGCCGCGCTGCAGAACGCGCTGCTCGAGGAGGTCATCGTCGTCGGCTACCTCGTGGAGCGGCTGCGCGAGCTGCGCTGGGGCACGCCGGCGATCATCGCGGCGAGCGCGCTGCTGCGCGGGTCGTACCACCTGTACCAGGGGTGGGGGCCGTTCGTCGGCAACGTCGTCATGGGCGTCGTGTTCGCCGAGTACTACCGCCGACGACGCCGCGTCATGCCGCTGGTCGTGGCGCACACCGCGCTCGACGTCGCCGCGTTCGTGGGCTACACGCTGCTGCCCGACTCGTGGCTCGCCGTCGTCGGCGTCGGCTGACGCCCCTGCACGGCGGCCGTCAGGCCGCGGCCGAGTCCCGCCCGAGCTCGCGCACGACCGACCGCACGGCGAACCCGCTGACGACGTTGAGCGCGCCGCCCGCGAACGCGAACAGCCCCAGCACGACGCCGAACAGCGCGAGGGACACCTGCGGCCGGGCGACGAGCAGGACCGCGAACAGCGTGCACACGAGCCCGAACGCGAGCGGCCAGTGCCACCCGGCGTCACGCGCCCGCGAGAGGGCGACGGCCGCGATGATCGAGATCACGCCGAGCACCAGCAGCCAGGCGGCGAGCAGGAAGAACAGCACGCGCGCGGTGGGCCCGGGCCACAGCACCACGACGACGCCGACGGCGAGCCCGGCGAGGCCTTCGACGACCCACCAGGTCCACCCCGGCACGCCGCGGTTCGCGACGCCCTGCACGACCGCGACGACGCCGTCGACGACCGCGAAGATGCCGAACAGCCAGACGATGGCCGCGACCGAGGCGGACGGCTGCGCGAGCAGCAGCAGGCCGAGCAGGAGCAGCAGCACGCCGCGCAGCACCGGCAGCCACCAGAGGGTGCGCAGCGTGCGGGTGACCTCGGCGGTGACGTCGTCGACCATGGTGTCCTCCTCGCGGGGCCCGGCCCCGGGGAGGTGGCGCGACCGGCTCGCGACGGCACCCCTGCGCCGACCGTAGCGCGGCGCGGGCGGAGCGGCGCGGGGAGGGCGGAGCGGCGGGCGGTGCGGCGACGGACGGTGCGCTCAGGCCTCGCGACGGCGCCCGCCGTACTTGCGGTGCACGGCCTGCTTGCTGACGCCGAGCATCGCGGCGATCGCGACCCACGACGCGCCGGCGGTGCGCGCACGGCGGACGGCGACGGCCTCGCGTCGTTCGACCTCGCGGCGCAGGCCGGCCAGCGCGCCGAGCGCACGCAGCGGGTCGTCGTCCTCGGCGTGGCTCACCAGGACGGACATGTCGACCTCCTCGGTCACGGGTCTCCTCCGGGCGGACGGGGCAGCGCTGTCAACACATGTTGACCACCGTCGACCCGGATGTCAACACATGTTGACCCTCCGGGTGGACGCGACGCCGCACGACACCGTCCGCAAGGTGGAGGCCCGGGCCAGGCCCGCTGCCTAGACTCGCCAGCATGCCGAGCACGCCGACGCCCGCACCTGACGGTGCCGTCGGCCCGACCACCCCGGACGCGGCCACCCCGCCGACCACGCCGCCCGCGGACACCACGCCGACGGCGGCCGTCCGCGCCGTGCGCCCCACCGTCGACGTCCAGGACGTCCGGACGCCCCGCGTGCACCACCCGAGCTCGCTGCTCGGCGCCGCGCTCGCGACCGTCGGCGCCGCGCTCGTGGTCGTGCTCTCCACCTACGCCCAGAACACGACGACCGGCGTCGCCGAGGACGTGCGGGGCTTCGCCGACCTGCTGCGCAACGTGCTGTTCGTGCCCGTCAACGTGCTCGTCGGGTTCACGACCGTCGTCGTGCCGATCGCCGTGCTCACCGAGCTCGCGATCCGCCGGCTCGGGCGCCAGCTGCTGCAGTCCGTGCTCGCCGCGGTCGGCGCCATGCTGCTCGTGTCCGCGCTCTACTGGACGTTCCACACGTTCGGCTCGCAGACCCTCGTGCAGGGCCTGTCGGTGCGGCTGCGCGGCGAGTGGACCCTCACGATCCCCGAGTACTCGGCCATGCTCACGGCGCTGCTCACGGTCGCCGGCCCCCGCACGCGGCGCCGCACCGTGCGCTGGTCCTGGAACCTGCTGTGGGTCGCCACCGGCGTCGTGCTCATCACCGCGGGCGCGTCGCTGCCGGGCATCGCGGTCGCGCTCCTCGTGGGCCGCGTCGCCGGTCTCGGCGTGCAGTACCTCGGCGGGGTCGACCCCGAGCGCGCGTACGGCGCCGCCCTGCTGGCCGGCATCCGGCGCGCCGGCGTCGAGCCCGCGACCGTCGTGCGCGTGCCCGACCCCGCGCTCGAGGCCGACCGCGACGACGCCACCGTGGCCGCCGTGGCCGCGCTGCCCCCCGCCACGCCGGCGCGACGCGCGCTCGCCCGCGCGTCGGCGGACCGGCTCTACCACGTCACCACGACCGACGGACGCGACCTCGACCTGCTCGTGTTCGACGGCGACCGCCAGGTGGTCGGCATGCTCACGCGGCTGTGGCGGAGCCTGCGCCTGCGCGGCATCGAGGGCCGGTCGGCGCTCTCCCTGCGGCAGGCCACCGAACGCGCCGCGCTGCTCTCCTACGCCGCGACCGCCGCCGGGGTGCGCACACCTCCGCTGCTCAGCGTGTCCGAGGCCGAGGACTCGATGTTCCTGCTGCAGACGGGCACCGACGACGCCGTCCCGCTGTCCGAGCTCGACGGCGACGACGTCGACGACGACGTGCTGCGCGAGATCTGGGCGCAGCTGCGGCTCGCCCACAAGGCCGGCATCGCGCACCGCGCGCTGACCTCCGAGATCATCCTGGTGCAGCGCACGTCCCACCGCCCGCGCGTGTGGATCACCGCGTGGGAGCAGGGCGACGTCGCCGCCAACGAGCTCGCGCGTCGCCTCGACACCACGCAGCTCGTCGCGCTGCTCGCGCTGCGCGTCGGTGCGACGCGCGCGCTCGCGTCCGCCGCCGCGGCGCTGCCCGCCGCCGAGACCGAGTCGATCGGCCCGCTGCTGCAGACCGTCACGCTGCCGCGCCACACGCGCGAGGAGATGCGCGCGCACAAGGAGGTGCTGGCCGAGCTGCGCTCCGCGCTCGTCGCGCGCCTGCCCGAGGCCGACGTGCAGCCGCAGCAGCTCGTCCGGTTCGGTGCACGCACCATCCTCACGATCCTGCTCACGGTCGTCGCGATCTTCGTCGTCCTCACGACCATCAACATCCGCGACATCGGGCCCGTGCTCGCCGAGAGCGACTGGCGGTTCTCGGTGCTCGCGTTCGCGCTCGGGCTGCTCACGCTCGTCGGCGCCGCGCTCGCGTTCGTCGCGTTCTCACCCGTGAAGCTGTCGGTCTGGCGCGCGACCCTCGTGCAGACCGCCGCGACGTTCGTCGCGCTCGCCGCCCCCGCGGGCATCGGCCCCGCGGCGCTCAACCTGCGCATGCTCACGCGCCGCGGCGTCAGCGGGACCCTCGCGGGAGCGACCGTCGCGCTCGTGCAGGTCAGCCAGTTCATCACGACGCTGCTGCTGCTCCTCGTGCTCACCGTGACGTCGGGCCTGCACTCCCCCACGTCGTTCTCGGTGCCGCCCGCCGCGCTCGTCGCGCTCGGCGTCGTCGCCGCGGGCGTCGGCATCGCGCTGCTCTTCCCCGGCATCCGCACGTGGGTGCAGCGCACCGTCGGCCCGACCGTGCGCCAGACCCTCCCGCGGCTCATCGAGGTGCTCGGCCAGCCGTGGCGGCTCGTGCTCGCGGTCGGCGGCAACGTGCTCATGACCATGGGCTACGTGCTCGCGTTCGACGCGTGCCTCGCGGCGCTCGGCCAGCAGGCGTCGCTCGTGCAGGTCGCGCTCGTGTACCTCACGGGCAACACCGCCGGGTCGATCGTCCCCACGCCCGGCGGCGTCGGCGCGGTCGACTTCGCGCTCCTCACGGGCCTGTCGACCATCGCGAACATCAACCCCGGCGTCGCGACGACCATCGCGCTGCTGTTCCGCGTGCTCACCTACTGGCTGCGCATCCCGCTCGGGTGGATCGCGATGCGACACCTGCAGCGCACCGGCGAGCTCTGAGCCGCGCGGGCGCCGGGCCGACGCCCGGCCCGTCGGTTCGCGCCGGGCGGGGCGACGGGCACGGCACCCGCCACGGACGACGCGACCCCCGCACCGGCGGGGCCGGTACGGGGGTCGCGGTGAGTCGTGCGGCGGCCGGTCAGGCCGCGAGCTCGTCCCGCTGCAGCGGGATGGTCGACACCGTGGCCTGAAGGCGAGCCGCGATGGCGGCCCAGCGGGCGACGGGAAGGGTGCGAGCCTCGTGCGGCTCTGCGGCGGATCCGCGCTGGTCCATGGGAGGAACCTCTCGTTCGGTAGCCCGGCTGACCGCGTGGGTCCCGTGGCTTTGCGTCCCCTCCTCGCGGAGGGTTTGCCGTTTCGCTGACAAGTCCGACATTAGACCGCTCACACGCTCGAGCGGTAGTGATCCCAGTCACGCGTCCAGGAGAACGCCCGATTTCACCCGCGCGGCCGGTATCCCGCCGTGCCGAGGGCCCCGCGGCGGGCCCGGTCGGGGCTACCTGGACGGCCGTCCGGGTGACGTCCCGGCCGACAGCGTCGCCCGTCGCGCCGACACCCCCACGGCCGTCGCAGCCCCCGGTGCGCCCGGACGCACGACGCCCCCGCGCACCGCAGCGGTGCACGGGGGCGTCCCGAACGGGAGCGGCGCGGGACGACCGCGCCGCGCGTGGGTCAGCGGAACGCGTCCTTGACGTCGTCGCCGGCCTGCTTGATGTTCGCCGAGGTCTGCTGACCCTTGCCCTCGGCCTCGAGACGCTCGTCGTCCGTCAGCTTGCCCCAGGCCTCCTTGGCCTTGCCCGAGGCCTCCTCGGCAGCGTGCTTGATCTTGTCGTCGGCACCCATCGCGGTCTCCCTTCGTCGGTACGACGTCGACGCTAAGCGCCGTCGGGCGACCCCGCATCCGCAGCGTCGCCGGGTCCCGCGTCCGGACCGGCGTCGGGCCCCGCGGCCTCGTCCCGCAGCCGCGGCTCGGTGCGCCGACCCGGCGCGAACCCGGCCTTGTCGGCGTAGAACGCGCGGATGACGTCCATGTCCGCCCGCACGTCACCCGTGAGCTCGAGCGTCGGCCCGAGCCCCGTGGTCATGGTCGTGCGGTCGACGTAGCCGAGCGTCACCGGCAGCCCCGTCGCGCGCGCGATGCGGTAGAAGCCCGACTTCCAG
Organism: Cellulomonas sp. FA1; assembly: GCF_000986825.1. NCBI lineage: Bacteria > Bacillati > Actinomycetota > Actinomycetes > Micrococcales > Cellulomonadaceae > Cellulomonas > Cellulomonas sp. FA1. The sequence continues at coordinate 2,767,932 of NZ_LBMY01000001.1, forward strand.
CCCGAGCCCGACCGCGTGCCCTCGGGCGTCACGACCAGGTAGAAGCGCTCGCCCGCGCGCATCCGCGCCACGAGGTCGTCGACCAGACCCGCCGGGTCGCGACGGTCCACCGGGATGCCGCCCAGCGCCCGCATCAGCGGCCCCGCGGGACCCCGGAACAGCGTGTGCTTGCCGAGCCACCGGAACGGCAGGCCCGCCTCCCACGCGATCGCGAGCATCAGCACGAAGTCCCAGTTGGACGTGTGCGGCGCCCCGATGAGGATGCCCGACCCGTCGCGCGGCACACGCTCGGTGCGCAACGTCCAGCGGCTCACGCGCCAGAACAGGCCCGCGACGGCCGCGCGCACGCTCACGCGGCCGCACCCGGCGGCAGGTCGAGGTCCCGGCACAGCAGCAGCAGCGTCATGTCGTCCTTCGAGTCCGGGTCCTGGCACTGCGCCATGACGTCGTCGATGTCCACCGGCACGGTCGGGTCCGGCCGGTCGAACGCCGCGACCAGCCGCTCGATGCCGTCCACCAGCGCGGTCGAGCGCGAGTCGACCAGGCCGTCGCTGTACAGCACCAGCCCCCCGCCGGGCTCGACGTGCAGGTGCGCGACCCGCGGGGCGCCCGAGCCGATGCCCACCGGGCGGTCCACCGGCGCGTCCAGCAGCACCGCACCGCCGGCCGCGTCGAGCAGCAGCGGCCGCGGGTGCCCCGCCGCGCCCACGCAGGCCTCGCCCGTCGCGGGATCCACCGTCACGACGACCACCGTCGCCATGTCGTCCGGCATCGTGCGGCGCGCGAGCGCGTCGACGTCCCGCAGCGCGTCCTGCACCTCGGCACCGCGCAGCAGGTACGCGCGCAGCGCGTTGCGCAGCTGCCCCATGGCCGCGGCCGCCCCCAGGCCGTGCCCCACGACGTCACCCACGACCGCGGCGAGCCGGCCGTCGGGCAGCTCGAGCGCGTCGTACCAGTCGCCGCCGACGCGCCCGCCCGCCGCCGGGGCGTACCGCGCGTGCATCTGCCAGCCCGGCACGCGCGGCATGTCCCGCGGCAGCAGCGACAGCTGCACGGCGTGCGCCGCGGCCATCTGCCAGCGGTTCCGCAGGATGATCACCTCGAGCAGCCGGCTGCGCAGGTCGGCCGCGGCGCGCACGTGCGCAGGGGCCCACGGCTCCGACCGGCCGCGCACGACCTCGCGCCAGCGGTCGAACGACTTGCGCGGGCTCAGCCGCACGTGGTCGCCCTCCCGGCGTGCGATCGCCTTGTTCTGCGGGTCGCCGCCCCAGTAGATGTCGCGCACGTGCTCGTGCCGCAGCCACACCACCACCTGCTCGTCCGGCAGGCGCAGCGCCAGCAGCCCCGCGACGTCGGGCAGCACCGCCGCGAGCTCCGGGTCCGAGTCGGCCAGGGCCGTGCGCGTCGTCACCGCGTCCGGGCGCGCGAGCACCCAGGCGCGCAGCGCGTCGACGTCGAGGTCGCGCGCGACGTCGCCCGCCGTCGCCGACTGACCGTCCGCGACGACGACGAGGCCGTGCGCCGGCACGACCGACAGCAGCCCCGGGTCGTCGCCCGTGAGGGCCTGCGCGAGCGCCCGGTCGTGGTCCCGCGCGACCGGCAGCACCTGCGCGATCGCCGCCTGCGCCTCGAGCTCGCGCTCGAGCTCGCGGTCGTGCGCGCGCGCCACGAGACGCAGCGACAGCACCGACCCGAGGAACTCCGCCGCCGCGCGCGTGCCGAACGGCACCGGGTGCGGGCCCGCGTAGTGGTGGCACGCGACGAGGCCCCACAGCCGACCGTCGTGCAGCAGCGAGATCGACATCGACGCGTGCACGCCCATGTTCGTCAGGTACTCCAGGTGCACGGGCGACACGCTGCGCAGCACCGACAGCGTGAGGTCCAGCGGCTCCCCGGAGCCCGCGTCGAACGGCGGCACGATCGGCACCGGCGCGTACGCGACGTCGGGGATCGTGCGGATCCAGTTGGTCTCGTACAGCGCGCGGGCCTGCGGCGGGATGTCCGACGCCGGGTAGTGCAGCCCCAGGAACGCGTTGAGGTCGGCCCGACGCGCCTCGGCGACGACCTCGCCGTTGTGGTCGGCGTCGAAGCGGTACACCATGACGCGGTCGAACCCCGTCAGGGCCCGGACCTCCTGCGCCGCGGCGTCGTACAGGTCCTCGAGCGTCGCGGCGTGGTTGAACCGCTCGAGCGCGCCGCGGACCGCCTGGTACGTGTTCGGGAACGAGAAGGGCCGGGGACCGTCCGCGACCTCGAGCTCCACCGCGAGGAGCGTGCGGCCCCCAGGGTCAGGCGGTGCAGCACCGCGTCCGCCGGGACCGGACCCGCAGGACCCGCGACCCGCACGTGCACGGGGTTGCGCACCCGCAGGTCGTCCCCCGCGGCCAGGTGCGCCGCGAGCACGTCCGCGGCCTCGGCCCCGAGCACGTCGGCCAGCGGCCGGCCCAGCGCCTCCGTCGCCGCAACGCCCGTGAGGTCGACGACGTTCGCGGACACGTGCCGCACCCGCAGGTCCGGCTCCGACACCGCGAGCAGCACGCCGTGCGGCTGCACCGACCCGGGGATGCGGATCGGCTCGTCCGCGCACGTGTCGAGGTCGACGACGGGCAGACCGGTCACCGTGTCGCCGACGTCCCCGAGCGGACCGGGCCCGGTGGGCGGCGCGCCGGCGTGGTCGGTCATGCTCGCTCCGTCCCCACGGCCGCGCGGCGCGCCCGTCCCGTCGCAGAACGGTAATCCATGCCGACGCCGGCGACGCGACGACCCGAGGTGCCTCACGGTCACCAGCCGCACGACCGGCGCGACCGGTGCAGCCCACGCGCGGGACGGCCCTGCACCGGGCCGGGACGGTCAGGCGTCGAACGGCGCGTCGAGCCAGCAGGCCGACGGCGGGACCAGCGTCTCGAGCTCCGCGAACAGGTCGTCCGGCAGCGGGACGGCGGCCGTCGCGAGCGTCTGCGCGACCCGCTCGGGCCGCGACATCCCCACGATCGTCGCGGCGAACCGCTCGTCGCGCAGCGAGAACTGCAGCGCCGCCGTGCCGAGGTCCGTGCCGTGCGCGGCGCACACGTCGCGCATGCGCCCCACCGCCGCCAGCACGGGGCCGGGAGCCGGGCGGTAGCCGTACGTCGTCGGACCGCCGCGCTGGTGCGCCAGGATCCCGCCGCCGTACACGGCCGCGTTGAGCACGCCCATGCCGCGCGACCGCGCCTCCGCGACGAGCGCACCCGCGGACCGGTCCACGAGCGTCCAGCGGTTGTGCACCAGCAGCACGTCGAAGACCCCGAGCGCGAGGTAGCGCGCCATCTCCTGCACGCGCCCGCCCGCGAGCCCGATCGCCCCGACCACCCCCTGCTCGCGCAGCTCGACGAGCGCCTCGACGGCACCGCCCGGGCCCGTCAGGTCGTCGAACTCGTGGAACTCCGGGTCGTGCAGGTGCACGAGCGGCAGGTGGTCCATGCCGAGCCGGGCGCGCGACTCGTCGACCGACCGGCGCACGCGCTCGCCCGAGTAGTCCGCACCGTCGGGGTCGACCTTGGTCGCGACGACCACGCCGTCCGGCACGCCGCCCGCCGCCGTCAGCGCCGCACCCACGCGGCGCTCGCTCTCGCCGCCCGAGTAGCCGTTCGACGTGTCGACGAACCGCACGTCCGAGTGCAGCGCCGCCCGCACGGTGCTGATGCCCCGCTCGGGCGACACCTCCTGCCCGAACAGGTCCGGCATGCTGCCCAGCGGTCCCCCGCCCAGCGCCACCGCGCTGACGGTCAGGCCCGTGCCGGGCAGCGGGCGCATCCACCCCGGAGCACCCGGGACGTGGCGTGCGGTCATCGTGGTCCCTCCCCCGGGCGCCGCCGACCCCGACGGCGCGACGTGCGACAGCGGCCGGCTCAGCCCGCCAGGAACGCGCGCATCAGCGGGCCCGCCGTCGTCGAACCGTAGTCGCCCTCGCCGACGAACACCGCGACCGCGAGGTCACCCTGGACGGCGATCATCCACGCGTGGTTGCGCAGGTCGTCGTCCTGCCCGAACTGCGCCGTGCCCGTCTTGGCGATCACGGGCTCGCCCGGCACGTCCGCCAGGAGCCCCGCGCCGCCCTCCGTGACGACGGCCCGCATCATGTCGCGCAGCGCGGCCGCCTCGTCGGCCGTCAGCGGGGTCGCGTCCGGCAGCTCGGGCGCGTCGGCGGACGCCGTGGTCGCCTCGGGCGACGGCGTCGTCCCCTCCGCGGGCGTCACGAGCCGCGGGACGACCGTGCGTCCCGCGCCCACGGACGCCGCGACCGTCGCCATGCCGAGCGGCGACGCGAGCACCTGGCCCTGGCCGATCACCGACGCCGCGTGCGCGGTGCCGTCCGCCTCGTCGGGGACCGTGCCGAGGAACGCCGGGAAGCCGAGCGCCGCCGCCGGCTCGAGGCCGAGCGACCGCGCGGCCGCCAGCAGGCCTGCCTGGTCCGCGAGGTCCCGCTGGCCGATGAACGCCGTGTTGCACGAGTTCGCGAACGCCGTGCGGAACGGCACGTCACCCGTCGCGGACGCCGGGTAGCCCGGGAAGTTCTGGAACGTGCGGCCGTCCACCGTGACGGTCGGGGGGCACGTCACCGTGGAGTCGGGCGTGAGACCCCCGCGCAGGTACGCGAGCGCGCTGACCACCTTGAACGTCGAGCCCGGCGCGTACTGGCCGACCGTCGCCGTCGACAGGCCCTCGCTGCCCGGACCGCTCGCGGCGGCCAGCACGTCGCCCGTCGACGGCCGCACCGCCACGATCGCCGACGCCGACGCGACGTCCGCGAGCACCGACTCCGCGCGCTGCTGCAGGTCCAGGTCCAGGCTCGTGCGCAGCGGCTCGCCCGCGACCGGGTCGACCTGCAGCAGCACGCGCTGCGCACCCGACTCCTGCGCGACGGCGGCGACCTGCACGCCCGGCGTCCCCCGCAGCTGCGCGTCGTACTGCCGCTGCAGACCCGACAGCCCGACGGTGTCACCCGCGACGACGGCACCGTCGGAGCTCTCGACGATCTCGGCCGTCGCGTCCCCGACCGTGCCGAGGATCGCGCGCGCGAACGTCCGCGTCGGGGCGAGCGGGACCTCGTCGGCGACGACGTTGACGCCCGGCAGCGCCGCGAGCGCCGCGACGTCGTACGACGGGTCGGTGTCCCGCACCACGATCGCCTCGACGAACGCCTTGGGGCCCGCCGACGCGACGCGGGACGCGTACGCGTCGGCATCGATGTCGAGCGCGGCCGCCAGACCGCGTGCGGCGGCGTCGAGCTCGCCCTCCGCGACCCGCGTCTTGTCGACGCCGACGCGGTGGACCGTGCGCGGCTCGACGATCATCGCGTCGCCCTGCCCCAGCACCGGGCCGCGCTCGGCGGCCGTGCGGCGCACGGTCAGGCGCTCGCCGTCGGTGAGGTCGGGTGCGAGGAGCGGCAGCGCCCAGCGCACGCGCCACGGCTGCGCGTCGTCGTCCTCGTCGCGCACGAGCTGCGCGGTCGCGGCGTACGTCCAGTCCTCGTCCGTCCACGGCACGTCCCACGCGACGTCGAGCCGCGCGGTCGCGCTCTGCTCGTCGTCGGCCAGCGTGACGTCGCCGACGTCCACGGTCGCGGTCGCGTCGCCGAGACCCTCGACGACCGCGGCGCGGGTCTCGGCCAGCGCCGCCGGCGCGGGCGCGTCCGCCGCGAGCGGCACGTCGCCGAAGTCGCCCGACGCGAGCGCGGCGGCGAGCGCCTCCGCGGCCGGTCGGGCGTCGGGCGTCCCGGGCGCGCACGCCGCCACCGTCGACGCGAGGAGGGCGACGACCGCCGCACCGCACCACCGCGCCGTCCGCACCCTCGCGGTCCTGGTCCCTGCTCGCACCGTCGTCCGACCTCCCGTCCGTGACCCGCACGCCCCGGCCCGGGGGTTCTCCCGCGCGCCGAGCACGACGCCGTGCCGCGTGCGCAGGGGTCGGACCGAGCCTGGCACCTCCGGGCGCCCGCGACGAGGACTTTCGGAGTGATCTTCACGCCACCTCCTCACGCGGGCGCTCCCGGCCCGACGCCGTGACCTCGCACGACGCGCACGGTCGTCCACCCTGTGACCCTGGGTGTCCACGGGCGGGCCTCCTGTTGCACCTGGACGCACGTCCGGTGAAGCATGCGTGCATGGACGCAGGGGGACGCCCGGAGGGCTCGCGCACGACCGATCCGCCCGACACGGTCGGGCCGCTCCAGGAGCGCCACCGGGAGCAGGCCGCGGCGGTGCTGGCCGCCGCGCTCGCCGACGACCCGGGCTTCACGCACCTGCTGCCGGTGCGCGCCCGCCGCGAGCGCGAGCTGCGCGAGGTGTACCGGCTCACGCTGGCGGACGGGCTGCGGCACGGGCGGGTCCTCACGACCACGCGCGGCGACGAGGTCACGGGCGTGCTCGCGCTCTACGCGCCGGGCGCGTACCCGATGACGGTCGGTCGCTGGGTGCGGCAGGCGGGCCGCGTGCTGCGGATCGCCGCCCACGCGCGCGAGCACTCCCTCGGGATCATCCGGTTCGGGGACCTCACCGCGAAGGGCGTGCGGACCGACGCCTGGTACGTCGAGGCGTTCGGCGTCCGGCCGGACCTGCAGCGCGCCGGCCGTGGGAGCGCGCTCATGCGGACGTTCCTCGCGGACCTCGACGCGGCGGGGCTGCCGTCGTACCTCGAGACGACCAAGGAGGAGAACGTCGGCTACTACGTCGCGCGCGGGTACGTCGACCAGCACGAGCCGGTGCCGCTGGCGCCCGGTGGCCCGTTCATCTACCCGATGAGCCGGCCGGCGCGCCCGACCGGCTGACGCGCGCCGCCCCGCGGAGGGCGTGACGCGTGACGCGTGACGCTCCCTGCTCGCGCCGACCCGCGCGAGGTGCGCGGCGTGCCACGCCCCGCGGCGGTCAGGGCACGGGCGGCCCCTGCCGGATCCGTGCGAGCAGCGCGTCGGGGGTCGCCGTCGCGGGGTCCCACAGCGCGTCGACGAACCACGTGGCGCCGGCCTCGGCGAGCGCGGCGACACGCTCGCGCGCGGCGCCGCGGTCGGCGGGCAGCTCGCCGTGCAGCACCACCTCGTACGGGCCCGCGTCGGCGGGGCGGTGCTCGCGCAGCCACGCGACGACGTCGGCGACGTCCTGCGGGTCGAGCTCGTCCATGGCGCGCTCGCCGCGGTGCTGCACGACGACGCCGTCGAACCGGGCGGCGCGCCGCATCGAGCGCTCGGCGGGGAACGCGCCGACGACCCACAGCGGGATGCGCGCGCGGCCGTCGGGGCGCGTGACGGGCGTCGGCACCAGGCGCATGCCCTGCACGGTCAGGTGGTGCCCGTCGACGTCGAACGGCTGCCCCGCGAACGACCGGTCGAGCACGTCGAGCGCGTCGTCGAACCGTTCGGCACGCTCGCGCAGCGTCGTCGCCTCGCCGCTCACGGCGGCCACCGCACCGTCGGTCGGCACGCCGAACCCGACGGGCAGCACGAGCCGCCCGCCCGACAGGTGGTCGACCGTGACGGCCTGCTTGGCGAAGACCCACGGCCGCCGGCGCGGCAGCGCGAACACCAGCGCGCCGAGCGTCACGCGGTGCGTGCGGACCGCGGCCGCGGCCAGCACCGCCCACGGGTCCCACACCTCCATGCCGTCGAGGTCGACGCCGTCCCACGTGAAGTACCCGTCCCACCCGGCGGCCTCGGCCTCGACCGCCATGTCGACCACCTGCTGTGCCGTGCCGAACGTGCCCACGCACCCGAGCCGCATCGTCCACCCCGTCCGTCCGCGACGGGCACCCGGCCGGCCCGTGCTCGCCGCTCGACGCTAGCTCCCACCACCGACACCCCGGACGGTCGCCGCCCCGCCGCCCCGCGACGAGACGCACCCCCGCCCGCCGGGCCCTGGTCACCGGCGACGCAACCGCGTTGACCACTGGTCACAACGGGCCACTGCCCGGCGACGCCCACCGCCCGAGTCGACCACTGGTCAGATCGGCGATCGCCCGACCGACCACTGGTCACTACGGGCCACCGCCGACCACGCCCCACCACCCGAAACGACCACTGGTCAGATCGGCAACCGCCCGACCGACCACTGGTCACTACGGGCCACCGCCGACCACGCCCCACCACCCGAAACGACCACTGGTCAGATCGGCAACCGCCGACCGACCACTGGTCACAACGGGCCACCGCCGACCACGCCCCACCACCCGAAACGACCACTGGTCAGATCGGCAACCGCCCGACCGACCACTGGTCACAACGGGCCACCGCCGACCACGCCCCACCACCCGAAACGACCACTGGTCAGATCGGCGACCGGCGTACCGGCCACTGGTCAGGGCAGCGGACCGACCTGCCGCGTGGCAGGGCCGAGGTGCCGGCGGTCGCGCGCCCGGCGAGGATGGGGCGATGGACCCGGCGACCGAGACCCGCACGGCACGCCCCCGCACGCCCCGCCCCCGCACCGCCCGGCCCGGCCCGGCGTCGCACCCCGCGGAGTCGCCGTTCGCGCCCCGCCCCCGGAGGACCCGGGCGTGAGCGCACCGACGGACGTCGTGGTGGTCGGCTCGGGGCCCAACGGGCTCGCGGCAGCGGTGACGTGCGCCCGCGCGGGCCTGTCGGTGACCGTGCTGGAGGCGCAGCCGACGGTCGGCGGCGGCGCCCGCACGCTCGACCTGGGCCTGGCCGACGGCGTCGTGCACGACCTGTGCTCGGCGGTGCACCCGATGGCGTGGGCGTCGCCGTTCCTGCGCGCGTTCGACCTGCCCGCGCGGGGCGTCGAGCTGCTCACGCCCGAGGTGTCGTACGCGCAGCCGCTGCCCGGCGGGCGCGCGGGTGTCGCGTTCCACGACCTCGACCGCACGGTCGACGGCCTCGGCGTGGACGGGCCCGCGTGGCGCTCGCTCGTGGGGCGGCTCGCGGAGCACGCGGACGTCGTGGTGTCGCTCGCGATGGGTGACCGGCGCAGCGTGCCGACGGGGCTGCTGCCGCGCGGTGTGCCGACCGCGCTGCGGTACGCGCTGGGCATGGCCGAGCAGGGCACGCCCGCGTGGTCGGCGCGGTTCCGCGGGACCGTGGCGCCCGCGCTGCTCACGGGTGTCGCGGCGCACGCGATCACGCGGCTGCCGTCCGTGCCGGCGGCCGGCGCGGGACTCATGCTCGCGGCGCTCGCGCACGCCGGCCGCGGGTGGCCCCTGCCGCGCGGCGGCTCGGGCGCGATCGTCGCGGCGCTCGTCGCCGACCTCGAGGCGCACGGCGGCTCCGTGGTCACGGACCACCGCGTCGAGAGCCTCGACGACCTGCCGCCCGCGCGGGCCGTGCTGCTCGACACCGACGCACGCCAGGCGCGGCGCATCGCGGGCGACCGGCTGGCGCCGCGCACGCGCCGTGCGCTGGACCGGTTCCGCTTCGGCGCGGGCGTCGCCAAGGTCGACCTCGTGCTGGCGGGCCCCGTGCCGTGGGAGCACCCGGACGTGCGGCGCGCCGGCACGGTGCACCTCGGGGGCACGCGCGCGCAGGTGGCGGCCGCCGAGGCCGCGGTCGCCGCGGGCCGGCACGCGGCGCACCCGACGGTGCTCGTGAGCGAGCCGTCGGTGGTCGACCCGGGCCGCACGGTCGGGGGTCTGCGGCCGCTGTGGGCGTACGCGCACGTCCCGGCGGGCTCGGACGTCGACGTCACGGACGCGGTGGTCGCGCAGGTCGAGCGGTACGCGCCCGGCTTCCGGGACGTCGTGGTGGCGGCGCGCTGCGTGCCGGCCGCCCGGCTGCCGCACCACGACGCGAACTACGTGGGCGGCGACATCTCGGCCGGTGCGATGGACCTGCGGCAGACCCTCGGGCGGCCGACGTTCGCGCTCGACCCGTACCGGCTGGCCGAGGGGGTGTACCTGTGCTCGGCCTCGGCGCCTCCGGGACCGGGGGTGCACGGCATGGGCGGCTGGTTCGCGGCGCGACGGGTTCTGCGGCAGGTCTTCGACGTGCGCGAGCTGCCGTCCCTCGCGCCCGGCCCGGGCGAGCGCCGACGCTGACCGGGCGGGCGCGGTCGCGCGCCACCCGACCGGGTCGACCTGGACGTGCGTCCGACTGGCTGCACGCCGCGCCGCCGCTTCAGTGGTGAGATCGCGCGCGGACGCCTACCGTGGCCGGGTGCCCCGGAGCCGGGGCCGTCGACGCGAACGCGGGAGAGGTCATGGGACGGGGGTGCGCGACATGAGCGACGCGCTCGAGCCGAGCCCGCCGACCCTCGCGCCGAGCCCCGTCGACGCCCCGTCGACCGCGAGCCCCGTGCCCCCGGCAGCGCTCCCACCGGACGACCCGACGACGGCCGGCGAGCGCGGTCACACGCTGCCCGCGGCACGCCCGCACGACGCGTTCGTGCCCGTGCGGCGCTGGGTCGTCGACAGCCCCGCGGGTCTGCGGGCGCTGCGCGCCGAGCTGCGCGAGCAGCTGTCCGCGTCGACGTCGGGCCGCGCCGTCCGGCCGGCCCGCGTCGCGGAGACCGCGGTGCTCGTGACGTCGGAGCTCGCGACGAACGCGCTGACGCACGGCCGCCCGCCCGCGCACGTGCGCCTCGCGCTCGACGGGCACCTGGTGCTCGTCGTGGTCAGCGACGACGACGCCGCGCACGCACCGTTCCTCGCCGAGGGCCGCGCGCCCGGCGAGGGCGGGTTCGGCCTGCAGATCGCGCGACGGCTCGCGCACGAGGTCGGCTGGTGGGTCGACGACGCGGGCAAGCACGTGTGGGCCACGTTCGACGTCGACGCGACGTCCTGACGTCCGGGACGCCCGCCCCGCGGCGCGCGTCGATGCCCGATGATCGGGGCATGACCACGAACGACGGCCGGCTCCGTCTGCGCGGCACGACCCTCGGGTCCGGCGTGCCGAAGGTCTGCGTGCCGGTCGTCGCGGCGACGCCCGGCGCGGCGGTCGCGGACGTGCGCGCGCTGCCCACGGGGGTGGCCGACGTCGTCGAGCTGCGCCTCGACCACCTCGTCGGCGCGGCCGGCGACCCGGCCGTGGCACGCCACGCGGTGCGGGCGGTGCGGGCGGCGCTGCCGCCGGACGTGCCGCTGCTCGCGACGTTCCGCTCGGCGCGCGAGGGCGGCGCGCAGCCGGCCGACGACGACGCGTACGCGGCCGTCGTGCGCGCGGCGCTCGCGGCCGACGGCGCGGACGCGGTGGACGTCGAGCTCGCGGCGCGCGACGCGGCCGCGCTGGTCGCCGACGCGCACGGCGCGGGTCTCGCGGTGGTGGTGTCGCAGCACGACTTCGCGACGACGCCGCCCGCGGACGACCTCGTCGCGACGCTCCGCCGGCAGCGCGACCTGGGCGCGGACGTCTGCAAGGTCGCGGTCACGCCGCACGACGCCGACGACGTGCTGACGCTGCTCACGGCCACGCGCGCGTTCTTCCGGGACACGGACCGACCCGTCGTGACGATCGCGATGGGTGGGCTCGGGGTCGTGACGCGGGTCGCGGGCGAGGTGTTCGGGTCGGCCATGACGTTCGGCACGGTGGGCGCCGCGAGCGCACCCGGGCAGGTGGACGCGGTCCGGCTGCGGGCCGCGATGGGTCTGCTGCACGACGCGCTCTGACGCGCGTGCGCCCCGGCGCGTCGGACGCGTCTCAGGCGGCGGGCGCCGGGCCGTCGTCGAGCTCGGGGTGCAGGATCCCGAAGAACCGCGCCAGGACGGCACCCTCGGGGCGCAGCGACGGGTCCTCGTCGCGGCCGCGGAGCTCGGCGGCGAGCTCGGTGAGCCGCTCGGCGATCGCCTCGAGCTCGTCGGTCGTCGCCCAGAACCGGCTCGTGGCGACCCGGGTCGCGCGCACGCGCTCGGGGGCGGTCGACCGCGGGTCGCCCAGGTACTCGACCGCGCGCGCGGCCTCGCGCTGCACGACGAGCGACGCGACGGTCGCGACGCCGCGCACGGACTCGGCGTCGTCCGGGTCGGGGCGCATGTGGCGCGTGCGGTGCGCGGGGCGCCAGGGCTTCTCGCGGCCGCGCGGCTCGGCGCGCTCGACGTAGCCCGCCTTCTCGAGGCTGCGCAGGTGGAACGAGCAGTTGGCGACGGTCTGGCCGGTGCGCTCGGCGATCTCGCTCGCGGTGGCCTCGCGCAGGTCGTCGAGCAGGTCGAGGATCTCGACGCGCAGCGGGTGCGCGAGCGCGCGCAGCACCGCGGGGTCGGACGTGCGCAGGCCGGCCGACGCCGTGGCGGGTGGGTCGTCGGGCGGGGTGGCGGTCACGGGTGCTCCCTCGGCTCGGTCGGGTGCGGTGGCGACGGGTGTCAGCAGGGGCGGGCGAGGAGCTGCGCCTCGACGAGGAGCCGGTCGCGCCGGTAGCTCTCGACGTCGGTGGCGCGGTCGGCGGGCCCGCGGCGGGGGTCACGCGCGGGACGGGCGGGGCTGCGGTCGGTGCGGTGCACGGGTCCTCCTGGTGTCGGTGGACACCAGGCTACGTGTGCAACATCCGTTGCGCAACGGTTCTTTCGCAAGTGGTGTTGCGTGACGGTCAGGCCTCCGTCGCCCGCCGTCGGTCGGCCACGCGCGCCGCGGCCCGCGCCTTCTCGACGTCGCCCCGCCCGGCCGGGTCGCCGCCGGGCCCCTCCCCCGGGTCGTGCAGCATGTGCGACTGCACGAGCTCGTGCCGCTGCACGTACGTGTTGGCGACCGCCTGGATCGTCGCCGCGATCGGCAGCCCCAGGAACGCGCCCAACGGCCCGAACACCGCCCCGAAGGCCAGCACCACCACGAACGACACCGCCGGGTTCATCTCCAGCGCACGCGCCGACACCTTGGGCGCCAGCCACAGGTTCTCGACCTGCTGGTACCCGATGACGAACGCCAGCACCCCGAGCGCCTGCGGCACGCCCTGCGACGTCAGCGCGACCGCGACCGGCAGCGCACCGCCCAGGTACGTGCCGATCGTCGGCACGAACTGCGACACGATCCCGGTGAACAGCGCGAGCGGCAGCGAGTACGGCGTGCCCAGGACCACGAGGAAGACGAACGTGGCGGCCGTCGCGATCGCCGCGAGCACGATGCGCGTGTTGATGAAGTCCGAGACCTTGACCTGCGTGACCTCCCACAGCCGCAGCACGTCCTGCTGCCGGTTCGGCGTGAGCCAGCGGCAGATCGACGCCCGGAACCGCGGCCCGGCCGCCAGCAGGTAGTACGTCACGAGCAGGATCGTCAGCGACGCGAACACCCCGCCCAGCAGGGTCGAGCCCACCAGCAGCGCACCCGACGCGACCTCGCCGCCCCACTGCTCGGCCGCCTGCTCGACCAGCTGGTCGATGTCCGGCAGCTCCCGGCCGAACCGCTCCGACGCCATCGTCTGCGCCGACGCGTACAGGTCGGGGACGTTGCCGACCAGCTGCACGAGCTGCTGCACGAACAGGTTGCCGAACAGCGCGAACACCACCACGACCAGCACGAGGCCGCCCAGCAGCGCGACGGCCGCCGCGGCGCCCCGCTTCCACCGGTGCCGCACCAGCCACACGACGATCGGCTCGAGCGCGAGCGCGACGAAGAACGCGATCAGCAGGTTCACCAGCAGGCTCTGCAACGAGCCGATCGCGCGCCACGCGAAGATCCCCACGAACACGGCCACGACGCCCATCGCGAGGGCCTGGCCCCACCAGCGGGGCGGGCGGCGCGCGTCGTGCTGCAGCGGGCGCGTGCCCTCGTCGCCCGGCGCCGCGGGCGCGCCGAACACCGGCGCGGGGGCGGCGGCGGGAGCCGCGTCGGACGTCTCCGGCGCGGCGGCGTCCGGGGCGGGCGTGGGGTCGGTCGTCACGGTGCGTCCTTCGCGGTGCGGGGCGGCGGTGGGGCGATCGGACACACACTAGGGCGCGGTGCCCGCATGGCCACCGCGAAAGGGCTGGTCACGGCGGCGCGCCGCCGCCATGATCGGCGCGTGACCCCGGCAGCGCGCGACCCACGCCCCGCCCACGGTCCCGACCGGCGCCCCGACCGGCGCCCCGACCGGCACGGCCAGGTGCGCACGGGACGACCCGCGAGGACCGCCGCGTGAGCGCCGACGTCGGCTCGGCGGTCGGCGCCGGGCTGCTCGCCGGCTGGGGCATCGCGCTGCCCGTCGGCGCCGTCGGCGTGCTGCTCGTCCTGCTGGGCGCGCGTCACGGGCGCCGCGTCGGCTGCGCGGGCGGGCTCGGCGCCGCGGTCGTCGACGGCGTGTACGCGACCCTCGCGGTGCTGCTCGGGTCGGTGCTCGCGCCCGTCCTCGTCCGCGCGGCGGACCCGGTGCGGTGGGTGTCGGCGGCCGTCCTCGTCGTGGTCGCCGTGCTGCTGCTGCGCCCGGCCGCCCGCCCGGCGCCCGTGCCCGCCGTCGCGACGCAGGCCGGCGACGCGGCGCCGGTCGACGTCGCACCCGGGCCCGACGTGCCGCCCGCGTACGCCGCGGTCGGCGACGCACCGGGCGGCATGACGCCGCGGCGCGCGTTCCTGCTGGTCCTCGCCGCGACGGCCGTGAACCCGGCGACGGTCGTGTACTTCGTCGCCCTGACGTCGGGCTCGGCCGCGACGACGCTCACCTCCGCCGGCCCGCGCGTGGCGTTCGTGGTCGCCGCGTTCGCGGCCTCGGCGTCGTGGCAGCTGCTGCTCGGCAGCGCGGGCGCGTGGGCGGGCACGCGCCTCACCGGTCCGCGCGGCCGCCGCTGGACGGCGGTCGTCGGGGCGGTCGTCGTCCTCGCGCTGGCCGTCCGGACGGCGGTGGGCGCGTGACGCGACGTCAGTAGAGCGTGACGCGCACCGCCGTGACCAGCACGCTCGCGGTCACCTCGGTGTTCGGGCCGAGGACCCCGCCCCACGACGTCGTGACGCTCGTCTGCGGGTGGCGGTACCACGCCTGCGCGGTGCGGCTGCCGGTCCGCCACCTGACGCGGCTCGGCCACGAGCCCGTGACGGTGCCCGCCGGCCCGCGGAACCCGTAGTCGGTGAGCGGCGCGCTGCCCGACACGAGGCACGCGTCGCCCGCGCCGCACGCGCCGCTGACCGTGACGAACGGCGTGACCGTGGGCACGACCCGCTCGGTCACCGACACGACGCCGCCCGTGTCGACGTCGACCTCGACGTCCTTGGGCGTGGCGCTCAGCAGGAAGGCCGCGAGGGCCTCGGCGGTCTCGATCGGCTCGGTGGTCGTGACGGTCACGCCGTCCACCTCGGTGGTCACGAGACCGTCGGCCGGCACGGCGCCGGCGGCCGGGACCGGCAGCGCGAGCGCCACCGCCACGACGACGGCACCCAGCACGAGACGACGCATGACGCACCCCTCCGAGGACCCCGACCCCCGGGGCGCCGGGGGTCACCACCACGCTAGGCCGGGTCACGACGCCCGACGCGGCGAAGGTCCGTCGACAGCCCGCGGGACGGGCGGACCCGGGCACGGGGGCGGCGTCAGGCCGGCGGGTGCAGCACGTCCGCGAGGTGCGTGAGGTGCTCGCGGACGGCGACGGCGCCGCGCACCTGGACGTCGGCGAGGTACGCGGTGTGCTCGGCGACGAGCCCGGCGACGTCGTAGCGGGGCCGTGCGTGCAGCAGCAGCAGCGCGACCTCGGCGCCCAGCGACGCGTACGCGTCGGTCAGGCGGGGCGACCCGGCCGCGGCGACGAGCGCGAGGTGCACGGCCGCGTGCGCGCCCTGCACGGCCGCCCAGTCGGCGGGGTCGGTGCCGGCGAGCTCGGCGACGGCCGCGCGTGCCGGCGCCAGCACGTGGTCGGGCCACGGCGCGCGGTGCCGGGCGGCCACCAGGTGCACCGCCTCGCACTCCAGCGCCGCGCGCAGGTGCTGCAACGACCTGACCTCGTCGTCGTCGAGGCGTGCGACGCGCACGCCGCGGTACTCCTGCGCGGTGACGAGCCGCTCGGCGGCGAGCGCCGCGAGCGCGGTGCGCACGGTGTGCCGCGAGACGCCGTGCTCGGCCGCGAGCGCCTCCTCGCGCAGGGGCGCACCGGGGGCGAGCGCGCCGCTGAGCACCTGGGCCCGCAGCGCGGCCGTGAGCGCGCGGGCGGCGGTGGGGCCGGTGGCGGTCGACCGGGTGCGCGGCGTCGCGGCGTCGTGCACGGACGGCCGCGCGGTCACGCGGGCACCTCGACGGGTCGGCGCGCGCGGGCGCCGAGCGCGAGCACGCCGAGCCCCGCGGCGAGCACGACGAGCCCGAGCGCGCCGACGGGCGGGATCCGCTCCCCCAGCACCGCGAGCCCGAGGACGGTGGCGGTGAGCGGTTCGGCGAGCGTGAGCGTCGCGGCGGTGGGGGCGCCGAGCCGCGCGAGCCCGTACCCGAACAGCACGTACGCGAGCGTCGTCGTGACGAGCCCGAGCCACAGCACGGTGGCGACGCCCGCGGGTGACGCGAGGCCGGCGGCGCCGCGCACCGCGAGGACGACGACGGCGGCGGCACCGGCCACGCCGAACAGCACGCCCATGCTCGTGGTGGACGACCAGCCGGCGTCGATCAGCGCGGCGCCCGCGAGCGTGTAGAGCGCGTACGCGGCGCCTGCTCCGAGCGAGGCGAGCACGCCGAGCGCGTCGACCCCGCCGGTCGGCCCGCCGCCGGGAGCGAGGCCGAGCACGGCCACGCCGGTGGTGGCCAGGGCCGTGGCGAGCAGCCAGGAGGTCGGGGGGCGGCGGCGGCGCACGGCCCACGCGAGCAGGCCCGTGACGACGGGCGCGGAGCCGAGCGCGACGACGGTGCCGACGGCGACGCCGTTGCGCGTCGTGCCGGCGAAGAACGCGGGCTGGTAGGCCAGCACGCCGAGCGCGCCGAGGGCGACGGCCCCGGCCGCGCGCCGCCGGCCCCCGGCGCCCGCGGTGCGGGGTGGCCGCCCGCCGCCCGCGGTGCGTGGTGCCGTCGCGCGCGGCGCGGCGCGGCGCGCGACGACGGCCGCGACGGCCGCGAGCGCGAGGCCGCCGACGGCGATGCGGGCGGTGCCGAGCACGAGGGGGTCGGTGGTGGGGCCGAGCGCCTGCGCGGTGCCGGTGGTGCCGAAGCAGACGGCGGCGAGGAGGACGGCGAGGACGGCGCGCACCCGCGGATTGTTACACAATCGCTGGAATGGTGTCGCGGCGACGACGCGGCCCCCGGTAGCGTCGCCGCGCATGACCCCCGACGCACACCTGCGCCAGGTGGCCGACGACGCGATCGCGTCCGCCACGACCGACCCCGACGACGACACCGACGCCCTCGCCGGCGTCGTCGCCCGCGTGACCCGCACCGCCCCGGGCGCACCGCCCGACCCCGCGACGTCCGAGGTGCTGCTCGACGCCGCGTGGGGCGCCGCCGACCGGCGGACCCGCGCACCCCTGACGCCCGCGCACCGCGTGGCCATGGCATCGGGGTCGAAGGGCCTCACCGCGCTCGCGACCCTCGCGCTCGTCGCCGACGGCACGCTGGCCCTCACCACCACCGCGCGGTCGCTGCTCGGCGACGACCTCCCGCTCGTCGCCGACGACGTCACGGTCGAGCACCTGCTCGCCCACCGCTCCGGCATCGGCGACTACCTCGACGACGACGCCGACCTCACCGAGCACCTCATGCCCGTGCCCGTGCACCGGCTCGTCGACCCCGAGGACTACCTGCCGATCCTCGACGGCCACCCGACGCTGTTCCCCGCGGGCAGCGACTTCGCGTACTGCAACGGCGGGTTCGTGCTGCTCGCGCTGCTCGCGCAGCGCGCCTCGGGCGTGCCGTTCCACACGCTCGTGCGCACGCGCGTGCTCGAGCCCGCGGGCACGGCGTCGACCGGCTACCCGCGGTCCGACGCGCTGCCCGCCGACGCGGCGACCGGGTACGTGCTGGTCGACGGCGAGTGGCGCAGCAACGTGCACCACCTGCCCGTCGTGGGCGGCGGCGACGGCGGCGCGTACACCACGACGGCCGACGTCGAGCGGCTGTGGGGCGCGCTGCTGTCCGGGCGGATCGTGCCCGCGGACCTCGTCGCCCGGATGCGGGAGGTGCGCAGCGACACCGAGGACGGCCGCTACGGGCTGGGCCTGTGGCTGCCCGAGCCGGACGGTGCGGTCTCGCTCGAGGGTCAGGACACGGGCGTGTCGTTCTGGTCGCAGCACGACCCGACGACGGGCCTGACGATCACGGTGGCCGGCACGACGGCCGACGCGGCCTGGCCGGTCGCCCGCGCGCTGCGGGAGGCGCTGGACGCCTGACCGTCCGGCCGACGCCGTCCGCGGGTGGAGCGCCCGCGGGATACTCGTGCGACCGCGTCGAGAGGACCCCCATGACCACGCTGCGCTCGATCCTGCTGTTCGTGGCCGCCGCCGGGCTCGAGATCGGCGGGGCGTGGCTCGTGTGGCAGGGGCTGCGCGAGCACAAGGGCTGGGTATGGGTCGGTGCGGGCGTCATCGCTCTGGGGCTGTACGGCGCCGTGGCGACGCTGCAGCCCGACGCGCACTTCGGGCGGATCCTCGCGGCGTACGGCGGCGTGTTCGTGGCCGGGTCGCTCGCGTGGGGCATGGTGGTCGACGGCTTCCGGCCCGACCGGTGGGACGTCGCGGGGGCGCTCGTGTGCCTGGTCGGCGTCGCGCTCATCATGTACGGGCCGCGCGCGGCCGCCTGACCCGGCGCCGGGCGCCCGGCGCGGGGCCGGGCGCCCGGCGCGGGGCCGCCGCCCCGGCACGCGCGCGACCTGCGGCGTCGTGACGTTTGTGCGTGCGGGCGGCCGTGCACCAGGCTGGGCCCGACGGTCCGGGACGCACCGGCCGCGCGACGGCGGGAGCGGACATGGGCAAGCCCAGGCGGGTCGGGATCCTCACCGCGGGCGGCGACAGCCCCGGCCTCAACGCGGCGATCCGCGGGTTCGGCAAGACCGCCATCGCGCACTACGGCATGGAGCTGTTCGGGTTCCGCGACGGCGTCACGGGCCTGGTCGAGAACCGGTACGTCGAGCTCGACGGCAAGGCGCTGTCGGGGATCCTCACGGTCGGCGGCACGATCCTCGGCACGAGCCGCGACAAGGTGCACCGGTACGTCGTGGACGGCGAGCCGCAGGACATGGTGCCGCGCGTCGTCGAGAACTACCGCGCGCTCGGCCTGGACGCGCTCATCATGCTCGGCGGCGGCGGGACCGCGAAGAACGCGATGCGCCTGGTCGACGCGGGGCTCAACGTCGTGCACCTGCCGAAGACGATCGACAACGACATCGCCGAGACCGACACGACGTTCGGGTTCGCGACCGCCACCGAGATCGCCACCGAGGCGGTGGACCGCGTGCACTCGACCGCGCACAGCCACCACCGGATCATCCTCACCGAGATCATGGGGCACCGGGCGGGCTGGCTGACGCTCGCGGCGGGCATCGCGGGCGGCGCCGACATCATCCTCATCCCCGAGATCCCCTACACGATCGAGTCGGTCGCGGAGACGATCAAGCAGCGCACCGCGCGCGGCTCGTCGTTCTCCGTCGTCGCCGTCGCGGAGGGCGCGCGCGACGTCGACGACACCGCCGACTACGAGGCGGCGCAGCTGCTCGTGAAGTCCGCGAAGACCCCCGAGGCGCGGCGCGCCGCGAAGACGCACCTCAAGCACGTCGAGGACGCGCAGCGCGAGCACTCGTTCAAGCTGGCCCGCGAGCTCGAGGCCGCGACGGGCCTGGAGTCGCGCGTGACGATCCTCGGGTACGTGCAGCGCGGCGGGGCGCCGTGCGCCGCCGACCGGCTGCTCGCGACGCGCCTCGGGGCGGCCGCGGCCGACCTGGTGCAGCGCGGCGAGTTCGGCGTCATGGTCGCGGCGCGCGGCGACGAGGCCGTGCCCGTGCCGCTCGCGGACGTCGCGGGCAAGGTCAAGCTCGTGCCCACCGACCACGCGTGGATCGCCGCCGCGCGGCAGGTGGGCACGGGCCTGGGCGACTGAGCGTCAGCCCGCGAGCTCGGCCACGAGCCGCTCGGCCACCGCGCGCGCGGCCGCGACCGCGGACTCGTCCGCGTCGATCGCGGGGAACCCCTGCGGCAGGCCCGCGAGGACCTCGTGCAGCAGCGCGCGCCGCCGGGGTGCGCGCTGCGGCACGGGCAGGGTCTGCAGCGCGGCCGCGAGCCGGTCCAGCAGCGCGGCGGGCAGCAGCGCGTCCCAGCGGTCGCGCTCGGCACCGCGCCCCCACGTGGTCGCCGCGCGCGGCACGTCACGCAGCGCCGCGGTCGCCGCGGCGTCGACCTGCCCGTCGACGACCGCCACGCCGTAGTCGCGGCGCGCGGCCTCGACCGACACGAGCCCCGACACGACGTCCGCCAGCACGGCCGCGACGTCCCGCTCGAACGGGTCGCCGTAGCCGCCCGCGCCGGCCGTGCGCAGCACCACGCGGTCGCCGGGCGCGAGGGGCACCGTGTCGACCACGACGAGCCGCCGCTCGTCGGGGCGCCCGGGGTTCACCAGCAGCTCGGTGGCCGCGCCCGCGCCGCCGCCCGCGTAGCCCCACGGCCGGAACCGCGTGCGCTCCAGGCCGCGCGCCAGGAGCGACCCGTGCTCGAGCGCCTCGATCTCGAGCTCGAGGCCGCAGCCGCCGCGCCACCGCCCGGGACCCGCCGAGTCGGGGCGCACGTGGTAGCGCAGGACGCGCACGCCGACCGTGGCCTCGACCACCTCGACCGGGTTGTTGGCGAGGTTGGAGATGCCGCTGTCGCGCCCGTCGACGCCGTCGGCGCCCGCACGCCCGCCGGTGCCGCCGACCATCGGCTCGACGACCTGCACGGTCCCGCCCGCGGCCGACGCGAACACCACGGGCACGACCAGGCCGCTGGACGCCGCGGGCAGCACGTCGGGTGCGGCCTGCACGAGCGCACCGGACACGACGTCGTTGACGCGGGACACGGTCGCGTGGCGCACGCCCACCGCGGCGGGCTCGCGCGCGTTGAGCAGCGTGCCGTCGGGCGCGTGCAGGTCGACGACGTCCATGAGCCCGCCGTTGAGCGGCACGTCGGGGTCGAGCGTGCCGACGAGGGCGAACACCCGCGTGAGGACCCACGAGTGCGCGCGCCCCTGCGTGACCATGTTGAGCGCGGCCTCGACCTGCGGGTCGGTGCCGGTGAAGTCGAGGTGCACGTGCCCGCCGCGCACGGTCGCCCGGAGCGCGACCCGCAGCGGCAGGTCGCTCACGGCGTCGTTGTCGAGGTAGTCGTCGAAGACGTACTCGCCGTCGGCGAGGCGGGACAGCGCGCGCCGGGCCCGCGCGGCCGTCTGCTCGCGCGCGTGCGCACCGATCTGCGCGAGCCCGTCCCCCGGGTGCGCGGCGACGAGGTCCGCGACGCGCGTGCGGCCGCGGTCGAGCGCCGCGAGCATCGCGTGCAGGTCGCCGTCGTTCTGCTCGGGCGTGCGGGAGTTGGCGCGCAGGAACGCGTCGACGGCGGGCACGACGCGGCCGCCCGCGACGTACTTCACGGGCGGGATGCGCAGCCCCTCGGCGTGCACGGTGTCGTTGCGCACGCTCACCGACGACGGCACGCGCCCCCCGATGTCGGACACGTGGATGAACGTCCAGCCGTACCCGACGACCTCGTCGCCGTCGAAGTACGGCGCGATCGCGTGCACGTCCGGCAGGTGCGTGGACAGCGCCCCCGAGGTGTACGGGTCGTTGGTGAGCACGACGTCGCCGGGCGCGAGACCCTCGCGCTCGGCGACCGTGCGCACCGCGTGGGACACGTCGAGCCCGAGGAACCCGGAGACGCCGATGCCCTGCGGGTAGGCGACGAACCGGCCCGACGTGTCGGCGATCGCGCACGCGAAGTCCGCGGTCTCGCGCACGTACAGGCTGCGGCTCGCGCGCTGCAGCGTGAGCGACATCTCCTCGGTCGCGGCGACCAGACGCGTCTGGCCGAGCTCGCGCTCAAGCACCGTGAGCACTGCGGTCCCCTCCCTGCGTGGTGGCCGTGCGGGTGAGCACGAGGTCGGCGGCGCCGTCCAGCGTGACCGTCCAGCCGGGCGGCACGACGACGCTCGTGTCGCCCTTCTCGACGACCGCCGGGCCGGGCACGGCGTCGGTCGTGCCGTCGGGCGCGGGGGCGAGCACGGCGGCGTCGTGCCAGCGGCCGTCGACCCGCAGCCGCCGGTGCGCGACCGTCCGCAGGCCGTCGCGGCCGCCGGTGCGCACGACCGGCGCCTGCGCGCCGCGCACGGCCACGCGGACGGCCTCGACGACGACCGGCACGCTCGGGTCGGCGAAGCCGTGGTAGCGCGTGTGCGCCTGCGCGAACAGGTCGGCGACGTCCTCGGCGCGCAGCGGCGGGAGCCCGGCGCGCACGTCCGGCGTGCCGACGTGCGCGACGTCGACGGTGAGCGTGGTCGGCTGCGCGTCGTAGCGGGCGTCGACCGCGACCGTGAGCTCGCCCTCCGTGCCGACGCCCTGCTCCTGCAGCCAGTCCACCGCGGTCGCGGCGAGCGCGCGCGCGACCGCGTCGACCTCGCGCGTGCCGGCGTCGTCGGCGCGCGCGTGGACCGAGCGCACGAGGTCGCGCCGCACGGGTGCGAGCGCCGCGCCCAGCGCGCAGAACGTCGCGGCCGCGGCGGGCACGACGACCCGCCGGACCCCGAGCTCGTGCGCGAGCAGCGCGGTGTGCGTGCCGCCCGCACCGCCGAACGCCACGAACGTGAACGCGTCCGGGACCTCGCCGTGGCGCGCGAGCACGGTGCGGACCCGGGTGGACATGCCGGCGGTCGCGGTGCGCAGCACGGCGTCGGTGACGCCCGTCGCGTCGTCCGTGCCGGGGTCCGCGAGCGCGGCGCCGAGCGCGTCGAGCGCAGCGGTCGCGGCGGCCGCGTCGAGCCGCATGCGGCCCTGCAGGAACGCGCCGTCGGCGATCGCGCCGGCGTGCACGTACGCGTCGGTGAGCGCGGGGTGCTGCCCGCCCTGGCCGTACGCGACGGGCCCGGGCACGGCGCCGACGCTGCGGGGGCCGACGCGCAGCGCGACGACCGCGCCCGACCCGTCGGCCCACGCGACGGACCCGCCGCCGGCCCCGATCGCCTCGACGTCGACCACGGGCATCGTGAGCGGGTGGTCGCCGATCGACGTCGTCGTGGTCACCGCGGGGTGCCCGGACCGCACGACGCCGATGTCGCTGCTGGTGCCGCCCATGTCGAGGGTCACGACGTCACGGTCGGGCCACAGCAGCCCGGCGGCCGACACGCCCGCGGCGGGGCCGGACAGCACGGTGGTGACGGGGCGCTCGAGCGCGGCGGCGAGCGACACCGAACCGCCGTTGGACGTCGAGATGAACAGGGGGGCGGTGAGGCCGAGCTGCGCGACCCGGTCGCGCAGCGACGTGAGGTACGCGGTCATGAGCGGCCGGACCTGCGCGTCGAGGACCGCGAGGACCGTGCGCTCGTACTCGCCGGACTCGGGCCACAGCGCGCCCGCGGACGTGACGGGCACCCCGAGGTCGGCGGTGAGCCGCGCGGCGAGGGCGGCCTCGGCGGCGGGTGCCGCGTACCCGCCCACCAGGCAGACCGCGACCGCCGCGGCGGTCGTCGCCGCGAGCGCGTCCCGGGCCGCGGCGTACGCGGGCTCGTCCAGCGTCGCGACCGGGGTGCCGTCGGCGCCGAAGCGCAGGTCGACCTCGACGACGCGGTCGCGCGGCACGAGCGGTGCGGGCGGCGCCGCGTGCAGGTCGAACGAGCGGGGCAGCCGCGCGCGGCCGATCTGCACGAGGTCGCGGTGCCCGCGGGACGTGAGCACCGCGACGCGCGCGCCGCGGCGCTGCAGGATCGCGTTGAGCCCGATGGTCGTGCCGTGGGTGACCGACGCGACGTCCGCGAAGGCCACGCCGCGCTCGGCGAGGCCGCGCAGCCCCTCCTCGACCGCGGCGGCCGGGTCGTGGGGCGTGCTGGCGACCTTGTGCGCGACGAGGCGGGACAGGTCGTGGCCGGTGCGGTGCGTGGGCACGGCGACGAGGTCGGTGAACGTGCCGCCGACGTCGACGCCGACGCGCCACCGGGGTGCTGCGGTCATGGTGGGGTCCTAGAGGAAGCGGGAGATGCGCAGGGTGCGGTCGAGGACCGCGATCACCGCGACGGCGGCGACGAGCATGAGCGTGGAGATCGCGGCGACCGACGGCTCCATCTGCACCTGCACGGCGGAGTAGACGCGCACGGGGACGGTCACGGTGCGGGCGCCGGACACGAACACCGACACCGCGACCTCGCCGAGCGAGATGACGGCGGCGAGGAACGCGCCCGCGACGATCCCGGGCCGCAGCAGCGGCACGGTGACCGTGAGGAACGCGCGCAGCGGGGACGCGCCGAGGTCCTGCGCGGCGCGCACGAGGCGCGCGTCGAGCGCGGCGGCGCTCACGGCCACGACCCGCACGCAGAACGGGAACGTGACGACGACGTGCGCGAGCACGAGCCCCACGGCGGAGCCGACGAGGCCCGCGACCTGCAGCTGGTGCAGCAGCGCGAGCCCGAGCATCACGGACGGCACCATGATCGGCGACACGAACAGCAGCGAGAGCGCACGCCGGCCGCGGAAGTCCCCCCCGCCGACCGCGTACCCGCCGAGGGTCCCCAGCAGCACGACCACGGGCACGACGACGAGCAGGAGCCGCGCCGAGACCGCGAGCGACGACACCCACGCGGGGTTGCCGAGGACCTCGCCGTACCACCGCAGCGAGAAGCCCTCGGGCGGGAACCGGAAACTGTTCTGCGCCGCGAACGAGCTGACGACGACGACCACGAGCGGCAGCAGCAGGAACGCGCACACCAGGGCGACGGGGACCGCGGCCGCGACGCGGCCGGCCGTGCGCCGGTGCGTGCGCGACCGGTCAGCCACGGGTCCCCCGCTCGGCGAGGCGACCGACGGCGGTGACGACCGCGCACACGACGAGCGTCACGAGCAGCAGCACGAAGCTCAGCGCGGCCGCGCGGGGCTGGTTGAACGTCACCATCGCCTCGCTCTGCACGCGCAGGCCCGCGAGCGGCTGGTTCGCCCCGCCGACGAGCAGCGGGGTCACGTAGATCCCCATGGTGAGCGAGAAGACGATGACGGCGCCCGCGACCAGGCCGGGCGCGGACAGCGGCAGCACGACCCGCCGGAAGGTCTGCGCGGCGGACGCGCCGAGGTCGGCCGACGCGCGCAGCACGGCGTCGTCGATGGCCCCGAGCGACGCCGTCAGGGCGATGACCGCGAACGGCAGCAGCACGTGGACGACCGCGAGGAACACGGTCCACGGCGAGCGCAGCAGCGGCAGCGACGCGTCGGTGAGGCCGAGCGCCTGCAGCGTGCGGTTCACGGGCCCCTCGCCGGCCATGACGATGCGCCAGCCGAAGGACCGCACGACCTCGGACGCGAGCAGCGGCGAGAGCGTCACCGTGAACACGAGGGTCTTGCGCCACCCGTGCGCGGCGCGCGCGAGGTACCACGCGACCGGGTACGCCAGGACGAGGCAGGTCACGCTGACGCGCACCGCGAGCGACAGGCTCTCCAGCAGCGAGCGGTACAGGTAGGGCGTGGTGAGCACCTCGCGGTACTGCCGCAGGCTGAACCCGGGCAGCGCGAAGTTGAACGCGTCGGTGGGTCGCAGCGACAGCACCAGGAGGCCCGCGAGCGGCAGCAGGAACGCGACGAGCACGAACACGGTCGGGAGCACGGCGGGCACGACGCCCGGGCGCACGCGGGGCCGCCGCCGTGCGCGGGGCGCCGCCGCGACCGCGCTCACGCGGCGCCGTCCTCGTCGGCGAGCGGCACGACGGCTCCGGGCTCCCAGTGCAGCGCGACCGACGTCCCGACGGGGTGCGGCGCGGTGTCGGCGGGGGGCGAGACCAGCAGCGTCCGCCCGTCCGCCGTGCGCACGCGGTAGTCGTACCGCTCGCCGCCGAAGCCGACGGACACGACCGTGACGACCGAGCCCTCCGGGTCGGTGCCGGTCACGGCCCGCAGCCGCAGCACCTCGGGCCGCAGCGCGACGCGCGCCGGCGCGGGCGCGGCGACGTCGTAGGGGCGCCCCAGCACCCGGGCCTCGCCGCCGGGCCCGGTCCGCACGTCGAGGACGTTCGCCGCGCCCACGAAGTCCGCGACGAACGCGGTGCGCGGGCGCCGGTACAGGTCCTCGGGGGTGCCGACCTGCTCGAGCCGGCCGCCCGCGAGCAGCACGACCCGGTCGGACGTCGCGAGCGCCTCCGACTGGTCGTGCGTGACGAACACCATGGTGGTGCCGACCTGCTGCTGCAGCTCGCGCAGCTCGTGCCGCATGTACCGGCGCAGCTTGGCGTCGAGGTTCGACAGCGGCTCGTCGAGCAGCAGCACGCGCGGGCGGGTGACCAGCGAGCGAGCGATCGCGACGCGCTGCTGCTGCCCGCCGGACAGCTGCCGGGGGTACCGGCCGGCGAAGTCCTCGAGGCCGACGAGCGCGAGCGCCTCGGCGACGCGCGCGTCGCGCTCGGCGCGCGGGGCCTTGCGGGCGCGCAGCCCGTACTCGAGGTTCCGGCGCACGGTCAGGTGCGGGAACAGCGCGTAGCTCTGGAAGACCATGCCGGTCTCGCGGCGGTGCGGCGGGACGTGCGTGACGTCCTCGCCGTCGATGTGCACCGTGCCGGCCATGGGCTCGACGAAGCCCGCGAGCGCGGACAGCAGCGTGGACTTCCCGCACCCGGAGGGTCCGAGCACGGAGACGAACTCGCCCGGCTCGACGGTGAGCTCGTCCAGCGCGAGGACGAGCTCACCGTGGTAGCCGAGCCGCAGGTCACGGACCTCGACGCGTCCCGACGTCATCAGCCGAAGATCTCCTGCCAGCGCGCCTGCAGGTCGGCCAGCTGCGGCGTGATCGCCTCGTAGTCGACCCACACGAAGTCGTCGTACGCGCCGGGGCCGCTGGTGATCTGCTCGGCGAACTTCTCGGGGTAGACGTTGGTGTCGTTCGACGCCGCGTACCAGGTGCCCTCGGAGAAGACCGGCTGGTGCTCGGGCGACGCGAGGTAGTCGAGGAACGCGTACGCGAGGTCCTCGTGCGTGGTGCCCTCGGTGACGAAGAACGAGGTCAGCGCGCCGACCGAGCCCGACGCGGGGTACGCGTAGCCGATGGGCAGGCCCTGGTTCTGCTGGACGAACGCGCGGCCGTCCCAGTGCGCGGAGATCCACGCGTCGCCGTTGGCGAGCGCCGTCTCGACGGACGTGCCGTCCGCCGGGAACGCGGACGCGCAGTCGGCGAGGTCCTGGAGCCGGTCGAACGCGGCGTCGACGTCGGCCGGGTCGGTGAGGGAGCCGCCGGCCTCGTTGACGAGACCGGCGAGGAACTCGACGCCCGTGTTGAAGGTGAGCGGCGAGACGCCGACGTGGCCGCACAGCTCGGGCCGGAACACGTCCGACCAGTCGGTGGGCGGGTCGGTGACGAGGTCGGTGCGGTAGGCCAGGCCGGTCGACCCGACGGTGAGCGGCAGCCCGTACTGCACGTCGCCGACGTTGCTCTGCGCGACGAGCGTCGTGTTGAGGTCGGCCCAGTCGGCGACGCGGTCGGTGTCGAGGGGCTGCACGACGCGCGCGGCGACGGCGCTCGGGATGACGTTCGGCGTGAACGCGACGAGGTCGTAGGCGGGCTCGCCGCCGGACGACGAGCGCAGCGCGGTGAGCCACTCGGCGGGACCGCCGGGGACCAGCTCGACGGTCGCGCCGGTGGCCTCCTCGAACGGCTCGACGAACGCCTTGGTGAACGACTCGCCCCACGAGCCGGCGTACGCGGCGACGGTGAGGGTCTGGCCGGACAGGTCGCCGTCGGCGGTCGCGTCGCCGGACGTGCCGGTGCCGCCGTCGGTCGAGGCGCCGCAGGCGGTGAGGGTGAGGGCGGCGACGGACAGCACGGTGCCGGTGCGCAGCGCGGTGCGGGGGGTGACGCGGACGGTGGTGCGGGGGGACATGGCGCAGTGCTCCTGGGGGTGGGTCGACGGGTCAGCGGGGCGCGACGGACGGACATCGGTCCGTCCAGCGCAGCTGCTCCTCGAGGTCCCGGCCGACCTGCAGCAGCAGGCCGTCGCTGCGCTGGCGCCCGACCAGCTGGACGCCGAGCGGCAGCCCGTCGTCGTCGACGTGCGTCGGCAGCGACAGCGCGGGCGAGCCGATGACGCTGGGCACGGTCGTGAAGGCGAGCGTGCGCTCGTAGACCGTGCAGGTGCGCGACGTCGGGCCCCCGGCGGCGAGGAGCTCGGCGCGGACCTCGCCGACCGCGGGGACGCGCGTCGCGGTCGTGGGGGTCACGAGCAGGTCGAGGTCGTCGAACAGGTCCGCGACGATCTGCCGCGCGAGCTCCTGGAAGCGCAGGACCTCGCGCACGTAGGTGGTCGCGTCGATCCCGGCGGCGTGCGCGAGGTGCCGCTGCACGTGCGCGGGCAGCAGCTCGGGCCGCGGCGGCGGGTCGAGCGCGAGCCACGTCGGGATGATCGTGCGCGGGTAGATGTCCATGACCTCGGCGGTCGCCGCGCTCGGGCGGACGTCGACGACGTCGTGGCCCGCGGCCCGCAGCCGGTCCGCGACGCCGCGCGCGGCCGCGGCGCACGCGGGGTCGACGTCGATCGCGGGGTCGAACGCCTCGGTGAGCAGGCCGACGCGGAGCGCGGGCGTGGGGCGCTCGAGCGCGGCGACGAGGTCGGGCGCGGGCCCGCCGCGCAGCGTCCACGCGTGCCGGTCGTCGCGCGCGAGGTGCGTGTGGACGTAGGCGCTGTCGCGCACGGTCCGCGTGATGGCGCCCTCGACCGCACCGCCGGCCCAGCCCTGCACGCGCGTGGGCAGCAGGCCGCGGGACGGCTTGAGGCCGACGACGCCGCAGAACGCGGCGGGCACGCGGATCGAGCCGCCGCCGTCGCTCGCGAGCGAGACGGGCACGATCCCGGCCGCGACGGACGCCGCGGAGCCGCCGCTGGACCCGCCGGGCGACCGGTCGAGGTCCCACGGGTTGCGGGTCACGCCCCAGCGGTCGCTCTCGCCCGACGTGGTCATGCCGAGCTCGGGCGCGGCGGCGCGCCCGACCTGCACGAGGCCCGCGTCGACGGCGGCGTCGACGAGCAGCGCCGAGCGGGGTGCGGGGTCGTCGTCGTACGCGAGCGACGCACGGCCCTGGGGCTGACCGGCGACGGCGAAGAGGTCCTTGACCGTCATCGGCACGCCCGCGAGCGGGGGGACGTCGCGGCCGTCGGCGACGAGCGCGTCGAGGCGGGCGGCGCGCGCGAGCGCGGCGTCGTCGTCGCGCCAGACGACGCTGCGGACGTCCTGGTCGAGCCGGTCGATCGCGTCGAGCGCGCGCTCGACGACCGCCACGGCGCTCAGGGCGCCCGAGCGCACGCGCTCGGCGATCCCCGTCACCGAGTTATCTAGCGGATGATTTCCCGACACATTTGGTGAAGATAGTGGAGACCTGGTCGGGCGTCCATCGGCCTCGCGCGACTCTCACCTGCTGAGATCGCCCCGGGCCGCAGCGGCACGAGCGCCACGGGGTCGCGAGCCCGTGCGCACGGACGGCCTCGCACGCGGCACCGGGGTACCGCTATGTTCTCGGATGTTATGGCCCAGGGACCGACGCGCCAGGGGGCGCCACGCGAGGACGTCACCGACCTCCTGCTCACCGACGTGCAGGGGCTGCCGCCGCGCGCGCTCACCGAGCTGCTCGTCAGCCGCATCACCGACGGCTCGCTGCCGCCGGGCACCCGGCTGCCCACCATCAAGGACCTCGCCGCCGCGAGCGGCGCGAGCACGTCCTCGATCGCCGCCGTGTGGGCGCGCCTCGTCGAGAAGGGCCTCGTGCGCACGCGCCGCCGCGGCGGCACCGTCGTCGTCGGCGCCGACGCGTGGCCGCAGGCCGCCGCCCCCCGCGAGTTCGACGGCTGGGCGTCCGTCGACCTCACGAGCGCGCACCCCGCCGCCGAGGACCTGCCCGACCTGCGCCGCGCGTTCGAGCTCAGCCTCGCCGAGCCCCGCACCCACTCGCTCGCGCGCGAGCACATCACCGACCTGCTGCGCACCGCCGTCGAGGGCGAGTGGCCGTTCCCCGCGCAGGAGTGGAGCACCGTCTCCGGCTCGGGCGAGGCCGCGCTGCTGACCTGCGAGGCCGCGACCCCGCCCGGCGGGACCGTCGCCGTGCAGGAGCCCACGACCCCGGGCACCGTCGCCAACCTGCGCTCGCTCGGCTACCGCGTCGTGCCCGTGACGTCGGACGAGCGCGGGCCCGAGCCCGGCTCGCTCGCGGCCGCGCTCACCGCCGGCGCGACGACCTTCCTGCTGCAGCCCGAGGGCACGCTCACGGTCGACAGCGTGCTCGACCCGCACCGCGCCGCCGAGCTCGCGGACGTCCTGCGCACCCGGGCGCCGCACGCCTGGGTCGTCGAGGAGGACGTCCTCGGCACGCTGCACCCCGGCGGCACCCACACGCTCGGCACGCTCCTGCCCGACCGGGTCGTCCGGCTCGCGTCGTACTGCCGCGCGTTCGGCCTCGACCTGCGCACCACCGTCGTCGGCGGCGCGCGCGAGCTCGTCGAGCGCACCCGCCTGCTGCGCAGCCACGGGATCCTCGCGCAGAGCCGCATCCTGCAGAACGCGCTCGCGCACATGCTGCTCGACCCCGCCGCGCGCGCGTTCGCCGACGCGGCGGCCCGCGACTACCTCACGACCGCGCAGAACCTCGTCGCCGCGCTCGCGGACCTCGGCACCGACGCCGTCGTGTCCCCCGGCGGCCTGCTGGTCTGGCTGCCCGCGCACGACGAGGCGCAGGCCCTCGCCGAGCTCTCCGGCCACGGCATCACGCTCGTCGCGTCGGGCCGGACGTTCGTCGGCGCACCCGCGCGGCCCCTGCTGCGGGTCGCGAGCCCGCAGCTGCCCGCCGACGCGCACCTCGCCGAGCTCGCGCGGCTGCTGGCCGACGCCGCACGCTCCCAGGTCGCGGCCACGTGACCCCCGCCGAGCGCGTCCGCGCGACCCTCGCGGGCGAGCGCCCCGACCGCCCCGCCGTGACCGTGTGGCGGCACTGGCCCGGCGCCGACCAGGACGCCGCCGCGCACGTCGACGCCGAGGTCCGGCACCGCGACGCGCTGGACCTCGACGTCCTCAAGCTCACGCCGTCCGCGGCCTACCTCGCCGAGGGCTGGGGCGCCCGGACCGTCGACCGCGGGGACCCCCTGGGCGTCCGCGACTACCTGCACCGGCCCGTGAGCGAGCCCGCGCACTGGCACGCGCTGCCCGAGCTCGTGCCGGCCGACGTCGCCAGCCTCGCGCGCGAGATCACGACCGTGCGCCTCGCGCGCGCACGCGTCGGCCCCGACGTGCCCGTGCTCCCGACCGTGTTCAGCCCGCTGTCCGTCGCCCGGTACCTCGCGGGCGAGGACGTGCTGCTGACCCACCTGCGCGACGACCGCGCGGCCGTCGTCGCGGGCCTCGCGACCATCACGCGGACGCTCGTCGCGCTCGTCGAGGCGCTCGTCGACGCCGGGGCCGACGGCGTCTACCTCTCGCTGTTCCCCGCCTCGCACCGCCTGGTCGACGCCGGCACGTACCGCGAGGTCGCGCTCGACGGCGACCGGCAGGTCCTCGAGGCCGCCGCCGCGACCTGGCTGCGCGTCGTGCACTTCCACCTCCCCGAGCCGCTGCTCGAGGTCGCGCCCGCGCTGCCCGCCGAGCTCGTCAGCTGGGAGCACACCGGACCCGGCCCCGCGCTGGCCGAGGGCATGCGCCTGACGGGACGCCCGGTCCTCGGCGGCGTCGACCAGGTCGGCGTGCTGCGCGACGGCACGCCGGCGGACGTCCGCGCGGCCGTCCGCGCGGCGTGGGCGGCGACCGGCGGACGCCTGGTCGTGGCACCGGCCTGCTCGTACCCGCTCGCCGTGCCGCCCGCCCACCTGCGCGCGCTCGTCGAGGAGACCCGGGCCCTCGGGGGCTAGGGTCACGCCACGGGAGGTGGTGTCGTGGGCTGGGTCGAGCACGCGATCTGGTGGCACGTGTACCCGCTGGGTGCGGTCGGGGCGCCGGTGCGCGAACCCGACGTCGCCCCCGAACCGCACCGCCTCGACCGGCTGCTCCCCTGGCTCGACCACGTCGTCGCGCTCGGTGCCAACGGCCTGCTGCTGGGGCCGGTGTTCGCGTCGTCGACGCACGGCTACGACACGACGGACCACTACCGCGTCGACCCGCGTCTGGGCACCGACGAGGACCTCGACCGGCTCGTCGAGCAGGCCCACGCGCGCGGGCTGCGCGTCGTGCTCGACGGCGTGTTCCACCACGTCGGTGCCGAGCACCCGGTCGTCGCGCAGGTTCTCGCCGAGGGCCGCGACGGCCCGCGGGCGGGGTTCCTGCGCGTCGACTGGGACCACCCCGACGGCCCCCGCACGGCGGACTTCGAGGGGCACCGCGCGCTCGTCGCGCTGAACCACGACGACCCGGCGGTGGCCGCGTACGTCTCCGACGTCATGACGCACTGGCTGGACCGCGGCGTGGACGGCTGGCGGCTCGACGCCGCGTACGCGGTGCCGCCCGCGTTCTGGGCGCGCGTGCTGCCGGCGGTGCGCGAGCGGCACCCCGACGCGTGGGTGGTCGGCGAGGTCATCCACGGCGACTACGCGGGGGTCGTGGCGGCGTCCGGCATGGACTCCGTGACGCAGTACGAGCTGTGGAAGGCCGTCTGGAGCAGCCTGCTCGACCGCAACTTCTGGGAGCTCGACCACGCGCTCGGGCGGCACACGACGCTCCTCGAGGCGTTCGTGCCGCAGACGTTCGTCGGCAACCACGACGTCACGCGGATCGCGACGCAGGTCGGCCCCGAGGCGGCCGTGCTCGCGCTCGTCGTGCTCATGACCGTGGGCGGCGTGCCGTCGCTGTACTACGGCGACGAGCTCGGCTGGGCGGGGCTGAAGGAGGAGCGCGAGGGCGGCGACGACGCGATCCGGCCCGCGCTGCCCTCCACGCCCGCCGACGTCGACGCGCACGCCCGCGACGTGCTGGCCGTGCACCGCGAGCTCGTCGCGCTGCGCCGCCGGCACGCGTGGCTGCACACCGCGCGGACCGCGGCCGACGAGCTGTCGAACACGCGGTACCGGTACGCCGCGACGTCGGCCGACGGCGCGCACCGCCTGCACGTCGAGCTCGACGTCACCGACGCGCCGCACGCGACGGTGCGGGACGCCGACGGCACGGTGCTGTTCGCGCGCTGAGCGCGAGCTCCGCCCGGTCGCGCGGCGCACCGACGTCAGACGCGGACGACGACCTTGCCGCGCACGTGCCCGCCGGCCACGAGGTCGTGCGCCGCGGCGGCGTCCGCGAGGTCGAAGACCTGAGCGACGTCGACCTTCACGGCGCCGTCCTCGATGAGCGCGGTGAGCGCGTCCAGGTCGGCCGTGCTGGGCCGCACCCACACGTAGTGGCCGCCGAGCTCGGTGCGCGCGTCGGCCGAGACGATCGACGCGACCGTGCCGCCGTCGGCGAGCACCGCGCGCGTGGTGGCGACGAGGTCGTCGCTGCCGTAGTCGAGCACGACGTCGACGCCCTGCGGCGCGAGCGCGCGCACGCGGTCGACCAGGCCGTCGCCGTACGTCACGGGCTCGGCGCCCAGCGCGCGCAGGTGGTCGTGGTTGCGCTCCGACGCCGTGCCGATGACGCGCACGCCCCGGGCCCGCAGGATCTGCACCGCGAACTGCCCGACCCCGCCGGCCGCCGCGTGCACGAGCGCCGTCTGCCCCGCGACGACGCCGGCGCGCTCGATCGTCTGGAAGGCCGTGAGCCCGGCCAGCGGCACGGCCGACGCCTCCTCGAAGCTCAGCGACGCGGGCTTGCGCGCGAGCGTCCGCACAGGTGCGGCCACGTACTCGGCGAACGTGCCGCCGTGCAGCCAGTCGCGGCGCACGTACCCGTAGACCTCGTCACCCACGGACAGCTCCGGGGTGTCGAGGCCGACGCGCTCGACGACGCCCGCGACGTCCCAGCCCGGCACGGCCGGGAACTGGATGTCCATGATCGGGTCGAGGTACCCCTGGCGGACCTTGAAGTCGACGGGGTTCACGGACGCGGCGCGCACCCGCACGAGCACGCTGTCGGGGCCGACCTTCGGCTCCGGGAGGTCGGTGAGCTGCAGGACGTCGGAGCCGCCGAAGCGGTCGTAGGTGATGGCACGCATACCGAGGGCAACCACACCCCGGGGCCGTCGTGTTCCCGCTCCCCGCGCGCCGTCAGGGCGACGTGGGCCACTCGCGCGCGAGCACCGCGTACCGGTAGGCGTCGTGCCACACGGGCGTGCCGTCGGGCGCCGTGCGGAACGTCGCCGCCTCGACCAGGTGCGCCTCGCGCCGCATGTTGAGGCGCTCCAGCAGCCGCCACGACCTCTCGTTGCGCGGGTCGCAGCCCGCGACGACCCGGTGGGCGCCCGCCGCGAACGTCCGGTCGACGAGCGCGCGCGCCGCCTCGGTCGCGTACCCGCGGCCGCCGTGCGCGGGGTGGAAGACGAAGCCGAGCTCCCACGTGAGCGGCTGTGGGGCCGGAGCGAGGTACACGTGCCCCACGAGCACGTCGCCGTGCCAGACCGCGACGAACCGCGGGTCGTCGGCCCGCTCGGCGGCCTGCCGGTCGCACGCCGCACGGTCCTGCGGGCCGTAGGGCTCGAACCGCACGACGTCGGGGTCGCCGAGGTACGCGTGCAGCGCCGCACCGTCGTCGGGGCGGAAGTCGCGCAGGGTCAGGCGCTCGGTCGTGATCGGGTCCACCCCGGCAGCGTCCCGTCCACCGCACCGGCCGACGCAGGACGTCCGTCCCCACCACCACCCCGCCGCAGCCCCCACCCCGCCCCCGCACCCCCGCACCGCCGACGGACAGCCGCACGGACGACGGACGGCGGCACGCGGGTGTCCGTCGCGCCGTGCCGCTGCCCGTCGAGGAGGGCCGGGCGAGGTGGGGCTCGGCGCGGGGGTCACGCGAGCAGGTCGAGGACGAGGGTCGTCGCGATGGTCGCCATCACCGCAGCGATCACGGCGTCGAGGACGCGCCACGCGGCGGGGCGCGCGAACACGGGGCGCAGCAGCGCGGCGCCGTACCCGAGCGCGGTGAACCAGACGACGCTCCCGACGCACGCACCGGCGGCGAACCACCACCGGGCGTCCCCGTGCCCGGCGGCCACGGACCCGAGCAGCACCACGGTGTCGAGGTACACGTGCGGGTTGAGCCACGTGAGCGCGAGCGTCGTCGCGACGACCGCGCCGAGCCGCACGCGCCCGCCCGGCCGCGCGCCGGTGGCCGCCGTCCCGGTCCCGCCGTCACCACCCCGTTTGCGCGCGACCCGGCCGTCACCGGTCGCGGCCGGGAGCGCCGCGCCCCCGTCGACCGCCGCTTCGGCCGTCGGGTCACCGGCCCCCGCCCCGACGGCGACGAGCGGGGCACCACCGGGTGCCGCACCGGCCGCGACCGGCACCGGCTCGACCACGAGCGTCTCGCCGCCCCGCACCGCGCGCCGGGCCGCGAGCGCGCCGTAGGTGAGCAGCACCCCGGCGCCCAGCACGCTCATGACGACCGTGAGCGTGCGGCTGGCGGCGATGGTGCCGCCGACGCCCGCGGTGCCGACGACGATCAGCACGACGTCCGACGCGGCGCACACCGCGACGACAGCGCCGACGTGCTCGCGGCGCAGCCCCTGGCGCAGCACGTGCGCGTTCTGCGCGCCGATGGCGACGATGAGCGCGAGGCCGAACCCGAGGCCGGCGAGGGCGGACGTCCACATGCAGACGACGCTAGGCACCGCTCGACCACCAGTACAGCGAATGTTCGGCACGGACCATTAGCGTGGCTGCATGGCCGACTGGGACCTGGGGCAGCTGCGCGCGCTCGCCGCCGCGGCGGACCTCGGCACGTTCGACGCCGCCGCCCGCGCGCTGCACGTGACGCCGTCGGCGGTCAGCCAGCGCATCAAGGCGCTCGAGCAGCGGGCCGGCGCGGTGCTGCTGCGCCGCGACCGGCCGGTGCGCCCGACGGCCGCCGGCGAGCCGCTCGTGCGCCTCGCGCGCCAGCTCGACACCCTCACGGCCGACGCGACGCGCCACCTCGCGGGCGACGCGACGGCTCCGCACGTGACGCTCGCCGTCAACGGCGACTCGCTGGCCACGTGGGCGCTGCCCGCGCTCGCGCCGCTGGCCGGGAGCATCGCGCTGCGGCTGGTCCGCGAGGACCAGGAGCGGTCGGCCGACCTGCTGCGCGACGGCTCCGTGATGGGCGCGGTCACGTCGCAGGCCGTCGCGGTGCAGGGGTGCACGGTCGAGCCGCTGGGCGTCATGCGCTACCGGCCGATGGCAGCACCCGCGTTCGTCGACCGCTGGTTCCCCGACGGCCCGCGCGCGGCCGCGCTCGCCGTGGCCCCGGTGGTCGTGTTCGACGCCGCCGACCGCCTGCAGGACCGCTGGCTGCGCCGGCACCGCGTGGACCCCGCGCGCCCGCCGCGCCACCTCGTGCCTGCGTCGGCAGACTTCGCCGCCGCGGTCCGGCTCGGCTTCGGCTGGGGCATGCTCCCGGCGCAGCAGTCCGACGCCGACGAGCGCGCCGGCCGCCTGGTCCCGCTGACCGACGACGCGGTGGACGTGCCGCTGCACTGGCAGCAGTGGTCGCTGCGCACGGCGGCGCTCGACGCCGTCGCGGACGCGCTGCGGGCCGGGGCCCGGACCGCGCTGGCCCCTCCCGGCTGACCGCCCGACCACCCGGCCGCGCATGTCGACGTCCCCCGGCCGTC
The DNA here is from genome assembly GCF_000986825.1 of Cellulomonas sp. FA1. Lineage (NCBI taxonomy): Bacteria > Bacillati > Actinomycetota > Actinomycetes > Micrococcales > Cellulomonadaceae > Cellulomonas > Cellulomonas sp. FA1. The sequence continues at coordinate 2,804,596 of NZ_LBMY01000001.1, forward strand.
GACGGGCTCTCGTCGGCGAGGACCCGCTGCAGCCCTGACGCCGCCGCCCGAGCGTCGGTCCGCGGCGGGACGGCGTCGGCGGTACCGTGCCGCGATGACGACCGACGGGACGCCGCCCCGGGGCACGACCGGCCTCGACACCGCCCGGTACCGGTTCACCACCGACCGCGCCGACGTCGACCGGGCCGCGGTGCACCGCTGGCTGTCCGAGCGCTCCTACTGGGCCCGCGGCCGCACCCGCGCGACGCAGGACGCCGCGATCGACGGATCGCTCTGCTTCGGCGTCGTCGAGCAGGCGTCGGGGCAGCAGGTCGCGTTCGCGCGCGTCGTCACGGACGGCGCGACGTTCGCGTGGCTGTGCGACGTGTTCGTCGACGAGGAGCACCGCGGCGGCGGGGTCGGCGTCGCCCTGGTCGCGGGCACCGTCGCGCACCTGGAGGCCCTGGGTCTGCCGCGGGTCGTCCTGGCCACGGCCGACGCGCACCGGCTGTACGAGCGGTTCGGGTTCGCGCCCGTCGAGCCGGGTCGGTACCTCGCGCGGCTGCGCGACCCCGCGGCGCCCACGGCCGCCGGGCCTGGGGGCGCCGCCGGCACCTGAGCGGGACGCGCGTCGGCGGCGTCCGCGCCGAGCCGGGCCCGACGAGCCCGGGTCAGAGCAGGAGGGCACCACCCGCGAGCAGGCCCGGCGCGACCGCGAGCGCACCCATCCGCAAGCCCCGACCGGCCGCGCACGCCGCGACGAACGGGACGCACCGCATCCGCGACGTGCCCGCACACAGCGTGACGGCCAGCAGCGGCGGCAGACCGACGGCACCGCTCAGCACGACGACGAGCGGCGCCGCCGGACGGCCCATCGCCTCGGTCGTCCAGCGGTGCACGGGCCGGGCCCACGCGGCCGTCCGTGCCGCGAGGGGCGCCCACCACCCGCCCGGCGCGCGGACGGGCCCGTGCCCGGTCGCCGCGCGCACCCGGCGCACCCACGCCCACCCCGGCGCCGCGCGGACCGACGCGAGCACGGCCACCTTGCCGAGCGTCTGCCCGACGACGACGGCCGCGGCGACGAGCAGCGCGACGCCCGGCGGCTGCGCGAGAGCGACGCCCACGACGTACGCCTCCGCGGCGAACACCGGCGCGAACGACCCGACCAGACTCATGAGCAGCCCCGTCACGACGAGCCCGACCACGAGCCCCGTCATCAGTCGTCCCGGCGCGCGCCCGGCCGCACCAGCCCCGCCTCGTAGGCCGCGATGACGAGCTGCACGCGGTCGCGGCAGCCGAGCTTGCGCAGCGCCTCCGACACGTGGGACTTCACGGTCGGCTCGGTGATGAACAGCTCGGCACCGACCTCGGCGTTCGACAGCCCGCGCGCGACGGCCGCGACGACCTCGGTCTCGCGCGGCGTCAGCACCGCCAGCGACCGCGCGTCACCGCGCGCGGCGAAGTCCTCGACGAGCCGCCGGGTGACGCTCGCACCGAGCAGCATCGAGCCGTCGGCCACCGCGCGCACGGCCTCGACGAGCCGCGAGGCCGGCACGTCCTTGAGCAGGAACCCCGACGCGCCGGCGCGCAGCGCGTCGAACACGTACTCGTCGAGGTCGAACGTCGTGAGGACGAGCACGCGCGTGCCGGGGTGCGCGGCGGCGATCGCGCGCGTCGCCTCGATGCCGTCCATCACGGGCATGCGCACGTCGACCACCGCGACGTCGGGGCGCTGCGCGGCGACGACGTCGAGCAGCACGGCCCCGTCGCCCGCGTCCCCGACGACGTCCACGTCGGGCGCGGCCGCGAGGATCGCCGCGAAGCCGGCCCGGACCACGGCCTGGTCGTCGGCCACGACCACGCGGATCACGGCGCCACCGCCACGGGCAGGCGGACGTCCACGACGAACCGCGACGCGGTCGCGTCGGCGCGCAGCTCGCCGCCCAGCGCGTCGACGCGTTCGCGCATGCCGACGAGCCCGCGACCGGGGCGCACGGGCTCCGCCGGTCCGGTCAGCGGCTGCGACACGCGCAGTCCCACCTCGCCGGCGCGCTGCACGAGCTCGACGTCGACCGGCGCGCCGGGCGCGTGGCGGCGCGCGTTGGTCAGCGCCTCCTGCAGCGCCCGGAACAGCACGTACCCCGCGGCGTCCGGCACGTGCGACCACTCCCCCACGACCCGCACGTCCTGACCCGCGGCGCGCGCGTCCGCGACCAGCCCGTCGACGTCGTGCGCGGTGGGCTGCGGACGACGCGCGACGGACGCGTCGTCGTCGGTGCGGCGCAGCACGTTGAGGGCCTCGCGCAGCTCGCCGAGCGCCTCGCGCGCGTCGCGCGCGACGTCGGCGAGCACGGCGCGCGCGTCGGCGTCGAGGTCGGGGTACTGGTACGGCGCGCTCTCGGCGCGCACCGCGATGAGCGACACGTGGTGCGCGACGACGTCGTGCAGGTCGCGCGCCATGCGGGCCCGCTCGCGCGCGAGGGCGTCGGTGGTGAGCGCGCGCTCCTCCTGCTGCTGCGCGAGCGCCTCGCGCCGGCGGGTCCGCTGCCGGGCGCCGAACGCGAGCGCGACGAGCACGGCGCCCGTGACCCACACGACGTACAGCGCGAACGTCAGCCACCGGAAGGGCGGGCCGCTCCCGGACGTGACGGCACCGATCGGCGTGAACCCCACGAGGTTGCCGCCGCAGTACACGGCCGCCAGGCCCAGCGCGGCCGCGTACGGCGGCAGCGCCGCGCGCCACGTGCGCAGCGCCGCGACCAGCGCGACGCCGACCAGCGCGAGGTACCAGCCGACCATGAACCACCCGGTCCACGGCAGGAACGCGAACGGTGCGGCGGCCACGACGGTCGCGAGCACGGGCCGCCACACCGCGAGGACCACCGCGGCGACGACCACCACCCCCGCGACGCCGGCGACGGCTCGCGCGTCCGTCCCCGGCGTCAGGTCCACGACCCCCGACCACGAGTACCCCATGATCGGCGTGGCCAGCTGGAAGGCCGCGACCAGCACGGCGAGCACGACGGCGGTGCCGAGGCGTTGCCGGTCCGCGCGCACGCGGGGTGCCGCGGCGGTCGGGGCCGAGGCGAGCTGGGTCGACGGGACGGGCATGCCCCGATCCTCGCGGGCCGCCCACCGGACCTTCCACCGCCCTGGGACGGAGACGACCCGCGACGACCGGTGGAGCGGACGTCCGCCGGGGCTCCACCGGACAGGCTCCGCCCGGCGCCGGTCAGCCCGGCGCACCGCCCGTGGGCAGGAACTCCGGCCGCGGGCCGCCCGCGAAGCACCGGCACGCGCCGTCGGGGTGGTGCAGCGGCGTGCCGGGACGTGCCGCGCAGGGCACCGCGCCCGCGCAGGGCCCGGCCGCACGGTCGTCGGCGGGTCGTGCCGCCCGCGCGACGGCGTGCTCGCCGGTCGGTGCGTGCTGCGTCGTCGTGTCGTCCTGGTCGTCGGGCCGAGGGCCCGCGGCCGGCCGCGCGCCCGTGCGCGGCTCGTCGTCGCGCGGGGCGCGCGGGGTCGGGACCCACGGTCGCAGCGTCGTCGTCATCGTGGTCCTCCCCCCGTCCCGTGGTGACCGCCCGTCGACGCACGGGCGGCGTGGACGCCTGCGACGGTACCCGGCGCTGCGGGCGCTCCCCCGGGACATCGGCACCGTGCGCGGGGATCTGAGCACCACCGGTTCCGTGAGTGAGCACCGAGGGCTAGCGTCCGGAGCACGGGTGGGCACCCGCCCACCGACGGGTCGAGGGGGACGGTCATGGCGCACGGCGACATCACGCACGTCGACATCCCGGTCGCGGACACCGCGGCCGCGACGCGGTTCTACGAGGGGCTGTTCGGCTGGCAGATCCGGGAGATCCCGGGCTTCGAGGGCTACCCGATGTGGTCGGCGCCGAACGGCGTGAGCGGCGGCGGGCTCGCGCCCCGCTCGGAGGGTTTCACGCAGCCGCGCAGCTACGTCGAGGTCGACTCGATCGACGACGCGCTGGCGCGCGTCGCCGACCTGGGCGGTCGGGTGCTGCACGGCAAGGAGCCGATCGACGCGACGAGCTGGTGGGCGGTCGTCGCCGACGCGGACGGCAACCACGTGGGGCTGTTCGAGGGCCGCACGGGCGGCGAGGGCTGAGCATCACGGGCGACGCACCCGGCCGGCCCGCCGCTGCGAGCGCGCCGGCGGGGTGCGGCGGTCAGCCGCGCAGCGGCAGCACGAGCCGCGTGACGTTCGCCGCGGGGTCGCCGCCGGGCTCGGGGTCGGTGACGTACTCCTCCCAGAAGTCGCCGCGCCCGTCGACGCCGAGCGCGACCCGGTCGTCCTCGACGCGCGCCCACGCGTCGGGCAGCGCGTCGTACGGGCCGGTGTGCGTGAGCACGAGCGCGTCACCGCCGGGCAGCTCGACGACCGTCACGTCGCCCGACGTCGCCCCCGGTGCGGCGCCCTCGACCGCGAACCCCGCCGCCAGGTCGACCGTGCCGGTCGGCATGCCGTGGTACCAGCCGACCGCCGGGCCGACGATCGTCCACCCCTCGCGCTCAACGGCCTGCGCGACCTGCCGGTAGGCGGCGTCGTAGAAGGCGGGCAGCCCGGCCGTCGGCACGGTGCCGCGCACGGCGGCGAGCGTGACGGTCGGGAGGGTGGTGCGGGTGCTGTCCATCGGGGCCTCTCCTCGCAGGTCCGGCGCCCGGTGCGGGCGGCGGTGGCGGTACCGACCGTGCGGGGCGCCCGGACTCACCGGCCACCGTCCCAGGGGACCGTCCCGCCGACCGCCGCGCGGGTGTCGTCCGGCGTCCGTACCGTGGGTGCGTGAGTCTCGCCGCCCCCGTCCGCCAGTGGCGCGCCCGCGCCGGCAGCGCGCTGTTCCTGCGCGTCGCCGGGCCGCACGGGCACCGGTCCCGCGAGCGCATCCACCACCGCGAGGGGCCGCGCTGGTTCGGGCCGGACGCGGCGGTGCGCGTCGTGCACGGGGACGCGTCGATGTTCGTCGGCGGGATCCGGTCGCTGCTGCTGCAGTCGCTGCACCCGGCCGCGATGGCGGGCGTCGCGGGGCACTCGGCGTTCCGCGAGGACCCGTGGGGGCGGCTCGCGCAGACCAGCACGTTCCTCGCGACGACCGTGTTCGGCACGGCCGACGACGCGCAGGCCGCGATCGACGCGGTCCGCACCATCCACGCGCGCGTGCGCGGCGTGAGCCCCGAGGGCATCCCGTACGCGGCCGACGACCCGGACCTGCTGCGCTGGGTGCACGTCGCGGAGATCGAGTCGTTCCTCGACGCGCACACCCGGTACGGGCAGCACCCGCTCAGCGCAGCACGGGCGGACGAGTACGTCGCGCAGACCGCACGGATCGGCCGCGCGCTGGGCGCCGTCGACGTGCCGGAGACGGTCGCCGACCTGCGCGCGGCGCTCGAGGGCTACCGGCCCGTGCTGCGCGCGACGCCCGCGGCGCTCGACGCCGCGACGTTCCTGCTGCGCGAGCCGCCCGTGCCGTGGACGCTGCGGCCGGGGTACACGGCCCTCACGGCGGCGGCCGTCGAGTCGCTGCCCGCGTGGGCGGCCGACGGCCTGGGCCTGCGCCGCCGCGGCCGCGTCGGCTCGGCGCTCGCGCGCGGCGGCGGGCACGTCGCGACCCGCACGGTCCGCTGGCTGCTCGCGGGCCAGCCCGAGGGCTGACCGCTCCCGTCCGGCACGAGGCGGTCCTGATGCGAGCGGCGACCGCTCGCTAGCGTGGTCGCCCGTGACCACCGCCCGCGACGCGCTCCTCGTGAGGGTCGCGGCCGCGGTCCCGGACCCGGTCGCGCTCGGCCGGCCGGTGCGGCTCGGGGTCGACGGGATCGACGGCTCGGGCAAGACGACGTTCGCCGACGAGCTCGCCGCCGTGCTGGGGGCCGCGGGCCGTGAGGTCGTGCGGGTGTCGGTCGACGACTTCCACCGGCTGACGGCCGAGCGGTACGCGCGCGGCGTCGCCTCACCCGAGGGCGCGTTCCACGACTCCTACGACGACGCCCGGTTCCGCACCGACGTCCTCGACCCGTTCGGCCCGGGAGGCAGCCGCGCCTACCGCGCCGCGGGCTACGACCGCGCGAGGGACGCCCGGTGGCACGCACCCGTCCGGCACGCCGGCAAGCACGCGGTGCTGCTGGTCGACGGGATCTACCTGCACCGCGACGAGCTCGTCGACGCGTGGGACCTGTCGGTGTACCTGCGCGTCCCCGTGCCCGTCGCGCTCGCACGCATGGCCGTGCGTGACGGGTTCGTGCCCGACCCGGCCGACCCCCGGCACCAGCGGTTCCTGGCGGGTCAGCGGCTCTACCACGCGACCTGCGACCCGCAGCGGCGCGCGACGCTCGTCGTCGACAACGCCGACCTCGCGGCCCCGGTGCTGGTCACCGACCCCACGACGGCGTGAAGGGTTGCTGCCGGGAGACGGCAGCAACCCTTCACGACCCGTGCGTCGACGGTCAGCCCAGCGTCACACGGCGCGCGGCCAACCAGCCCGCGAGGCGGTCCGGGCGGTCGGTGATGATCTCGTCGACCCCCACCTCGACCGCCGCGGCCCAGTGCGCGGGCTCGTCGAGCGTCCACACCGCGACCCGCAGGTCGGCGGCGTGCAGCCGGTCGACCAGGTCGGGGTGCTGCAGCAGCAGCAGCCCGTGCGGGTTGGCCATCGTGACGTCGAGCGCTGCGCACGTGTCGAGCAGGTCGTCGCCGACCTCCGCGAGCAGCAGCCCGCGGCGCAGCCCCGGGTCGGCCACGCGCAGGGCCTCGACCGTGCCGGGCCAGAAGCTCTGCACGACCGTGCGGTCCGCGAGCCCCGCGTCCCGCAGCGGCCCCGTGACGCGGGCCACCTCGTCGGCCGTCCACTCGCCCTTGACCTCGCACAGCAGGTCGAGCGACGGGTGCCGGTCGAGCAGCTCGACCACCTCGGCGAGCAGCGGGACCCGCTGCCCGGCGTACGCGGGTGCGAACCACGCACCGGCGTCGAGCTCACGGACGGCCGCGAGCGGCGTGTCCTTGAGCCAGCCCGTGCCGGAGGTCGTCGCGTCGAGCGTGTCGTCGTGGATCACCACGACGTGCCCGTCGGACGTCAGCTGCACGTCGAGCTCGATCGAGTCGGCGCCCGCGCGGGCGGCCGCCTCGAACGCGGCGAGCGTGTTCTGCGGTGCGACGGCCGAGTTGCCCCGGTGCGCGACGACCCTGGTCACAGGTACGGCTCCACGTTCTCACGGTAGGCGGTGTCGAGCTTGGGCGCGATCGACGACCACGCCTTCTGCGGGTCCTCGCCGCGCAGCACGATCTGCTCGATGCCCTCGGTGAGGACCTGGTCGGCACCCGGCACGAACACCCGGATCCAGTCCTGCGAGCGCGCCTTGTCGGCGAGCTGGTCGACCGCGGTGCGGAACTGCGGCGTGGACGCGTACACGGCCTTCATCGCGTCGGACTCGACCGCCGACGTGCGGACCGGCATGTACCCGGTGTTCTGCGAGAAGTACGCGGTCTGGTCGGTGTCGGTGAGGAACTGCAGGAACATCGCGGCCGCGAGCTGCTGCTCGGGCGACTTCGCCTTCGGGATCGCCAGGCCCGTGCCGCCCGTCGGGGTGCCGCCGCCCTGCGGGCCGTCGGGCAGGTACGCCGTGCCGACGTCGAACGTGGCCGCGTCGAGGATGCCCTTGAGCGAGCCCGTCGACCCGATGGTCGCCGCGACGACGCCGGACGAGAAGTCGACGGCCGAGTCCTCGGAGACCGTCGCGTAGGCCTCGTCGCCGTGGAAGAGGTCCTGGAGGAACGCGCCGCCCGCGACCGCCTCGGGCGTGTCGAGCGTCGTCGTCCACTCGTCGGAGTACTGCCCGCCCTGGCCCCAGATCATGTTCTCGAACCACCACGCGGCCCACGACGGGCCGGTCGACAGGCCGAGCGGCTTCGAGTCCGCCGGCACCTGGCCGGCGAGCTTCGTCGACCACTCCTGCATCTCCGCCCACGTCTCGGGTCCGCGGTCGGGCAGGCCCGCGGCCGCCCACTTCTCCTTGTTGTAGTAGAAGAGCGGCGTCGAGCGCGCGTACGGCGCGGCCCAGTGCTGGCCGTCGTACTCGTAGTCGCCGTACAGCGCGGGCACGAAGTCGTCGGCGTCGGCGTCCAGGTGCTCGAACACGTCGTCGAGCGGCATGATCTGGTCGTTCAGGTGGTACCGGAACCACCAGACGTCGGACGAGATGACGAGGTCCGGCAGCTCGGACGTCTGCGACGCCGCCTGGAACCGCTGCGCGACCTCGTCGTAGTTGGCGCCCGCCGTGACGAGCGTGACCTTGATCTCGGGGTGCTCGGCCTCGAAGCGCTTGATCAGCTCCTCCTCGACCGGCTTCGACGCGCCCGGGTGGTTGCTCCACCACGTGATCTCGGACGCGGGGGTCACGGTCGACCAGTCGACGGCGTCGGTCGCGGCGGGCTCCGCGGCCTGGCCGGTGGCGATCGTCGGGGTGGTGCAGGCCGTCAGGCCCAGGGCGCCGACGGCGGCCAGGGCGAGCGCCGCGAGGCCGCGGCGGGTCGGGGCGGCACGGTGGGACACGGGGTCTCCTCGGTGTCGGGGGCGCACGCCACCGGTCGGTGGGCGTGCCGGGGGCCGGGTCCGCGGGGGCGGGTCCGGTGGTCGGGTGGGTGGTGCGGCGCGGGCGGGCCGCGGCGGTGCGGGTCAGCCGGTGACGGCGCCCGCCGTGAGGCCGGCCACGAGCCGGCGCTGCAGGACGAGGAACACGGCCAGCACGGGCAGCGTCACGACCGTCGTCGCGGCCAGCAGGACCCCCCAGTTCGTCATGCCGTCGACGTTCTGCAGCAGCGTCAGGCCCACGGGCAGGGTCATCTTGCGGGGGTCGTCGACCACGAGGAACGGCCACAGGTAGTCGTTCCACTCGGTGACGACCGCGACGAGCCCCACGGCCGCGACGGTCGGCAGCGACATCGGCACGACGAACCGCCACAGCCGCCGCCAGTGCCCGGCGCCGTCGAGCTGCGCGGCCTCGAGCACCGAGGTCGGCAGCGACAGGAAGTGCTGGCGGAACAGGAACGTGCCGAACGCGCTGGCCAGGCCCGGCACGAGGATCCCCTGGTAGGTGTTGAGCCACCCCAGGCTCGCGACGAACGTGTAGTTGGGGATGATCGTGATCTGCGGCGGGATCATGAGCGCCGCGAGCACGACCACGAACACGGTCCGCCGGAACGGCACGTCGAGGAACACCAGCGCGTACGCGCAGCACAGGCCGAGCACGACCTTGAGGCCAGCGCCCGCGACCGTGAGGCCGACGCTGTTGGCGAAGAGCGTGCCGAGCGGGACGGTCTGCGCGGCCTGCGCGTAGTTGCCCAGGTCGAGGCCCTGCGGGAGCCACTGCAGCGGCACCGCGTACAGCTCGTCGGGGCGCTTGAGGCTCGCGAGCAGCATCCACAGCAGCGGTGCGCCGAGCACGAGGGTCGCGACGACGAGCGTCGTGACGCCGGCCGCGTCGAGCGCGAGCGCGCGGGGCGGACGGCGGCGCCGACGCGCCGCAGGAGCCGGCGCGTCCGGTGCGGCGGGCGGCGGGGACGCCGGGGCGGGGGTGGACGGGCGGGCGACCGCGGGCGCGCTCATGCGTAGTGCACCTTCCGCTCGACGAACCGCAGCTGCACGGCCGTCACGGCCAGCAGCAGCAGGAAGAGGATCGTCGCGCCGGCCGACGCGTAGCCCGCACGGCCGTTGACGAAGCCCTCGACGTAGATCTGGTACATCAGCGTGGTCGTCGAGCCGAGCGGGCCGCCCTGCGTCATCGACCGGATGATGTCGAACGACTGCAGCGACGCGAGCAGCATCGTCACGAGCAGGAAGAACGTGGTGGGCGCGAGCAGCGGCAGCACGATCGAGCGCAGCGTCCGCGCGGGGCTCGCGCCGTCGAGCGCGGCGGCGTCGCGCAGGTCCTGAGGCACGGCCTGCAGGCCCGCGAGGTAGATGAGCGCGACGTACCCGAGGTGCTTCCACAGGTAGACGACCACGACCATGACGAGCGGCCAGGGCTCGGCCGTGTACCACTGCGGCGACGTGGCGCCGAACCAGCCGAGCACGGTGGACATGAGCCCGTAGCGCGGGTCGAAGATGAACAGCCACAGGATGCCGACCGCGTACCCGGACAGCACGTAGGGCGCGAACGCGACCGTGCGGGCCAGGCCGCGGCCGGGCAGGCGGCGGTCGAGCAGCAGCGCGAGCGCGAGGCCGAGGACGAGCGCCCCGCCGACGGTCGTCAGGGTGAACACGGCCGTGGTCGTCAGGACCCGGGCCGTCGAGTCGGCCGTGAACCACTCGACGTAGTTGCCGGGGCCGACGAACCGCGCGACGGGCGACCCGAGGTTCCACTGCATGGTCGACAGGTAGAGGCTCTCGAGCAGCGGCTTGTAGACGAACAGCGCCAGCAGCGCGACGTTCGGGCCCGCGAGCAGCGCGAACCAGCCGAGCGCGCGGCGGCGGCGTGCGCGGGCGGCGGCGCCGGGCCGCGCGGCGGCGGGCCGTGACGGGCGCGCGGCCGGTGGCGCGGCGGACGGGCCCGCGCCGGGCGGCGGGGCGAGGACGGCGGTCATGGTGCTCCGGGCGGTCGGGGCGCGTCCGGGGGGACGTCGGCGCGGCGGCGACGACGGTGGTCCGTCGTCGTCGGCCCCGGGGTGGGGCCGGACCGTGCTCGAAACTAGGCCGCCCGGTCCGGGCGAATCGCCCACGCGCGGCACCGTTGCCGGACCGTTCGGCGAGTGTTCACGCAGGTCACCGCCCCGCCACCCGCCGTCCCCCACCTGCCGCCCGGACGTTCACCCCGCGTCCGCCACCCGTTCCCCACCCACCGCCGCCACCCGCCACGCTCCGGACGCCGAACGCGGACCTCTGCCGGTCATGGAGCTGCAGAACCGGCAGAACTCCGCGTTCAGCGGTGCGCGGTCGACTCCCGGGGGACGCATGCCGAACGCGGACTCCTGCCGGTCGTGGAGCTCGAGAACCGGTGGAAGCCCGCGTTCGGCGGCCTGACGTCCGAGGGGGCGGGTGTCAGGCGAGCGTGAGCGTGAGCGTCACGTAGGAGTGCGCGGGCACCTCGACCTCGAGGCCGCGCGCGTGCGGGCGGGCGCCCTCGAACGCCGTCGGCGCGACCGCGTCGGGCTGGTCGGGCGTGTTGTGCGCGTGCAGCGTCCCCGCGGTGAGCACGCGGCCCGCCACGTCGGTGACCTCACGCCCGCGCAGGTCGAGCACGAGCGTCGTCGGGGTCTCGGCGTCCATGTTCGACAGGGACACGAGCGCCGTGCCGTCCTTGGTCGACGCGGACACCGACAGGGTCGCCAGCGCGGAGCCGTCGACCGTGCGCGTGGGCAGGTCGCCCTTGAACCGGACGTCGAGCGAGCCGGCGTCGTGGTGGCCCGTGTTCATCTCGAACACGTGGTACGTCGGCGTGAGCACGAGCGCGCCCGAGTCGGGGTCGGTGAGGATCATCGCCTGCAGCACGTTGACGGTCTGCGCGATGTTCGCCATCGAGATGCGGCGCGCGTACCGGTGGAACGTGTCGAAGTGCGTCGACGCGACGAGCGCGTCGCGCAGCGTGTTCTGCTGGTACAGGAACCCCGGGTTGGTGCCCTCCTCGACGTTCCACCACGTGCCCCACTCGTCGACGACGAGGCCGATGCGCGCATCGGGGTCGTAGGCGTCCATGACGTTGGCGTGCCCGCGCACGAGCTCCTCGATGCGGCGCGCGCGCTTCATCGTGAGGTACCACTCGTCGGTCGTGAACGACGTCGCGGCGCCCTTGTCGGCCCAGTCGCCGCTCATCGTGTAGTAGTGCATCGACACGTGCTGGAAGAAGCCGCGCGGGTCGCAGCCGCAGCCCAGCTTGGCCGAGACCTTCATGAGCGCCTCGGTCCACGCGTAGTCGTCGGCGTTGGCGCCCGCGGCGATCTTGTCGACCGTGTGGCCGCCGTGGTTGCGGATGTACGTCGCGTACTGGCGCGCGAGGTCGGTGTAGTGCTCGGCGGACATGTTGCCGCCGCAGCCCCACGGCTCGTTGCCGATGCCGAAGAACGGCACCTTCCACGGCTCGTCGCGCCCGTTCGCGCGGCGCAGGGACGACATGGGCGAGTCGTCGCCGCGCGTGAGGTACTCGACCCACTCGCTCATCTCGCGCACGGTGCCCGAGCCGACGTTGCCGTTGACGTACGGCTCGGCGCCGAGCAGCTCGCACAGGTCCATGAACTCGTGGGTGCCGAAGGAGTTGTCCTCGACGACGTCGCCCCAGTGGCTGTTGACCATGCGCGGCCGCTGGTCGCGCGGGCCGATGCCGTCGCGCCAGTGGTAGTCGTCCGCGAAGCACCCGCCGGGCCAGCGCAGGTTGGGGATCGAGATCGCGCGCAGCGCGTCGACGACGTCCGAGCGGATGCCGCGGACGTTCGGGATCGGCGAGTCCTCGCCGACCCAGAAGCCGCCGTAGATGCAGCGGCCCAGGTGCTCGGCGAAGTGGCCGTAGACGTGGCGGCTGATCGTGGCGCCGGGCAGGTCGAGGTCGATGACGGCGGTCAGCTGGTCGGACACGGGGCTCCTCGGGTGGTCGGTGCGGTGCGCCGACGCGCGTGCCGCCCGGCCCTCGGGTCCGGTTTATCGATACACGCCGTCGTGCAGGGTCGAATATGCTCGGTCGCGCGCCGCGAGTCAAGGAGCGGCGCGCCGCCCGACGACGCGAGGAGGGGTCCATGCGACCCGCTGGCGCCCCGACGCTCAAGGACGTCGCGCGCGCCGCCGGCGTCTCGGTCATGACCGTCTCGAACGTCGTCAACGACCGGCCGCGCGTCGGGCCCGAGACCCGCGCCCGCGTGCTCGACGCCATCGCGGACCTCGGCTACGAGGTCAACCTCACCGCGCGTCGCCTGCGCGCCGGCCGCTCCGGCACGGTCGCGTTCGTCGTGCCGCGCGTCGACCACCCGTACTTCGGACAGCTCGGCGCACAGCTCACCACCGCGCTGCGTGCGAGCGACCGGCACCTCGTCATCGAGCAGACCAACGCCAGCAAGGAGGGCGAGCTCGGCGCGCTGTCCCAGGCCCGGCTCCAGATGTACGACGGCGTGCTGCTGTCCGTCGTCGGCCTCGCGCCGGACGACGTCGACCGCCTGCAGACCCAGCTCCCCCTGGTGCTGCTGGGCGAGCGCCCCATGCCACCGCGGTTCGACCACGTCATGCTCGGCAACGTCGACGGCGCACGCCTCGCCACGGCGCACCTGCTCGCGCGCGGTGCGCGGCGCGTCGCGATCGTCGGCGGCACGCTCGACGACGACCCCGGCGTCTCCGGCTCCCGCACCCAGGGCTGGCGCGAGGCCCACGCCGCGGCCGGCGTCCCCGTCGACGAGCGGCTCGTGCTGCCCGCGCCCTGGCTCGAGGCCGCGCAGGGGCGGCAGGCCGTCGACGACGCGCTCGCACGCGGGCTCGACCTCGACGGCGTCTTCGCCGTCACCGACCAGGTCGCGATCGGCGCGATGGCCGCGCTGCAGGACCACGGCCGCACGATCCCCGGCGACGTGCAGGTCGTCGGGTTCGACGCGCTCGCGCTCGGCGAGCACGTGTGGCCCGGGCTGACGACCGTCGACCCGCACCACGAGCTGCTCGTCGAGCACGCCGTGCGCCTGCTCGACCTGCGCACCGCGGGCGAGGACGCGCCGCCCGAGCAGATCGTGCTGCCCGTGAGCCTGCTGGAGCGCGGCACGACCCGCTGACGGACGACGGCCCCGGGTCCGGTGGCCGGACCCGGGGCGCGCGCCGCGCCGTCAGCCGATGCGCACGCGGTTGTTCGTGTACTCCGCGCCGGTCGTGATCCTGGCGAGCAGACCCGCGACCGTGCCGCCGCTCCACATGTACGTCGACCAGGTCTGCTGGCCCGCGCTGTCGACCGCCCGGCCCAACGTCTGGCGGTAGCTCTGGTCGATGACCCGGTTCACGTGCTCAGGCGAGTAGACGACCCCGTGGGCGACGGCCAGCGCCCCGTCGGTCCCCACCCTCCCCGCCCAGGAGCTGAGCTCAGCGGCGCTCGGGCTGCGGCCGAGCAGGTCGCGGAACAGCGCCGTGACGTAGCCCGTCGCCGTCCCGCCGGCACGCGCGTAGTACTCCGCGGACCCGACGATCCCCTTCTCGACCACGAACACGTCGCTGCCCTGGTTGAGCGCGTTCACCCACCCCTGCAGGCCGCTGCTGTCCGCGTTGCGCCCCAGGAAGAGCTGGTACTTCTGGTTCACCACGCGGTTGCGCCACTCCTGCGAGTTCACGATCCCCTCGACCACCTGCTGGAGCGACGCGCCCGACCGCCGCGCCGACGTCCACACGACCAGCTCGCGGTACGACGCCTCGCGCCCGAGCAGGTCCCGGTACAACGACGCGACGAACGCGGGTTCGAAGCCAGGCTGCCCGGGCTTGACGAGGGGCATCGGGGGCGGCGGGGTCCCGGGCTGCGTCACCGGCGGCGGGTCGAGCGTCGGGGTGATCGAGAGCGGGTTCGTGCACGACACCCGGAGCTTCTCGACCGGCAGCGGGCCCGTGTACGTCCGGACCTGGCCCACCGCACCGTGCCACCCGCGCGCGGGGGCGGCGAGGGTCCCGCCCCGGCCGACCTGCAGCGGACCCGCGGCGGTCCACGCCGTCGGAGCCGCGACCGGCGCGGCCGACACCGGACGCGGGGTGAGGGCGTCGTCGGGCGTGCCGTACTCGCACACGGCGAGCTCGAGCGTCCCCGTCCCCGCGTTGCGCATCCCGGTGAGCTGGACCCACGACCCGGGGCGCGCCGGGACGGCGGACCGCACGACGACGGGGCTCGCCGACGCCACGTCGCTCCCGGTCGCCCAGAGCGCCCAGCAGTGCCCACCGGTGCCGGCCGGGCACGCCGCGTCGACGCGGTGGCCGAGCTCGAACCCGCTGGTCTGGGCGCCCGACTGGCTGACGGCCGTGTAGGTGCCGCCGACGTCGTCGAGCCGGACGGTCGCCATCACCGCGTACGAGCCGTCGGACCGCACCACGGGCCCGGCCGTCCGCGCGACGTCGGTGAGGGCGTCGAACTGGAGCGCCCGGTCGTCCGGGTAGTCGTACATCGCACCGAGACCGGCCGTCCGGGTGGTCGACGAGGACACCGCGAGCGGCTGGGCGGCCCCGTTGACGTTCGCCGCCACGGAGCCGGCCGCCTCGTCGAGCTGCCACGCGTCGCTCAGCGCCGGGAACCCGACGGTGAACCGGTACACGCGCGCCGGGCTCACGTTGCCGGCTCGGTCGATCGACTCGACCGTGAGCGTCTGGCTGCCGACCTCGGTGGGCACGAAGCGCACCGTCGCCGCGCCCTCGGGCACGGTGCGCTGCGGCTGGCCGAGGAACGTGTAGCGGTAGTACTCGACGTCGGACGAGCCGCCGTTCGTGAACGTGAAGCGCCCCTCCACGCCGAGTCCGCCTGCCGCGACCGGGCTCTCGGGGTACACGACGAGCCCCGTGCCGGCGACGCCGGTGACGCCCGGGACGACCGGTGCGGTGGTGTCCACCGTCAGCTCGCACGACACGGTCGGCCCGGACCGCTGCCCGTCGTCGCCGCGGATGCTCCACCGGTAGCTGCGACCGTCGGCCAGGACCCCGGCGGGCACCTGCACCGCGTGCTCGGCGCCTGAGCCCTGCCCGGGCAGCACCGCCGGTCCCCAGACCCGACCGCCGGTGCCGAGGTCGATGACCTCGACGTACCCGGCGACGTTGCCGCCGTCGGGGTCGGCCAGCACGGCGCGCAGCGTCGGACGCAGGCTGCGGACGTACGGGCGCCCGGCGCCGACGGTGCAGGTCGTGTCGGGGTCGGTGGTGCGCACGTTCGTCGGAGCGGTCGGCGCGCGGTTGTAGGTGATCGAGAAGGACGCGTCCCAGGCGTACCGCTTCCAGGACGCCATCGAGCCCTCGTCGGCCGCGAGGCCGAACGACGCCAGAGAGGTGTTCGCCGCAGCCACGGCGCGCGCCTGGGCGGTCGCGTCGAACTCGATGCGGCGCGGCTCCCGGCCCGCGCCGCACCCGCTGCGGTGGGTGATCGTCTGCGTCTGGAGAGCGTCCCACTGCGGGCCGCCGGGGTACGGCGTGCTCTGGTCGAAGTCCGCGACGGCGTACAGGGTCACGGGCATGGGCGTGCAGGAGTAGGAGTGCGTGCCCGTCACGGCGAACACGGCGCTCTGCACGTCGTCGGGCTCGAGCGCACCCAGGCCCGCCAGGCCGGCGAACTGGTACAGCACGCGACTCTTGAACGTGTGCGAGCACGTCGTGGTCGCACCCCGGTCGCACAGGCCCACGCCCTCGTCACCGGCGAAGTTGTACGCGTTCCCGATCACCGTGCGCACCGCCGTGCGCTGGTTCAGCGACCCCGACATGCCCGGGTCGATGAACACCGGCCACGTGGTCGCCGGGTCGCTCAGCAGGTCGGCGTCCGGCACCACCGTCACCGCGTCGCCGCGGAGCTCGGACGCCATGACCTCGACGGCGGCGCCCGGGGGCGGTGCCAGCGTCGGGTCGACGTCGTGGGCACCCGCGCCGAACGCGCCCGGCGGCGTCGTCCCACGGGCGGTGCCGTCGGCGTGTCCCGAGTCCCACATCGTCGGTGCGGGACTGGTGAGAACGGCGCCGCCCGCGGCGTCGGCCACCGCGAACCCGCCGTCCTGCTCCTCCAGCCGCACCCCGTCCGACGTGACCACGTCGAACGTCAGCTCCGCCAACGCCGGGTTCGACGCCGCCTGCGGAGACTCCACCCGCAGCACCTGCGAGAACCCCGTCGCGTCCTCGTTCACCGACACGACCAGGTCCACACCCGGCAGCACCGCCGGGTACGTCACCTGAGCACCCTCGACCACCGGCTCGGTCAACTCGAACGGCGCATCGAACACCACCTCGTGCCCGTCACGCTCCACCCGCACCAACGGCATCCCGTCCGACCCGTCCGAGAACACCATCGGCACCACCGGCGACACCACCTGCACACCACCATCGGCGACGACGAGCCCGGGATCCACCGGCTCCCACACACCCGACACATCCGTGCGCACCGCCGCCATCGACGAGTCCAACCGCACCGAACCATCCGGCAGCACGAACGTGCTCGACCACGCCGTACGCGCGTCGAGCACCTCCACCTCGACGTCACACGCACCAGCCAGCACCGCCGCCTCACCCGCAGTGCCCGCCTCACCCACACACACCGGATCGGCGACGACGGCGCCACCCGGGACGGCGCCCGCCGGCACCGCCGGCGCCACCCCCACCACCGCCAGCGCGACCACCAGCATCGCGCCGCGCACTCGAGCACCACGCACCCGTCCGCGCGGAGGTCGCAGCTCCGCCACGCGTGGTTCTCGTCCCGCGCGCACGGCGGTCATCGGACCATCACCTGCTTCCCGGCCATGCCGTCGTTGTTGATGGTCTGCCACGCGCTCGTGCCGCTGTACGACACCTTCCACTCGCCCTGCGGGCTGACGAAGAACACGTCGTCCTTGCCGTCACCGTCCAGGTCCGCGAGCTGGAAGTCCTGCGTGCCGTACGCGCCGCCGCTGTTGTTGACGACCTTCCAGGGGCCACGGCCGCCGTACGACACCCGCCAGGCCCCGTCGCCGCTGTTGGCCCAGAAGATGTCGCCCTTGCCGTCGCCGTCGAGGTCACCGACCTTGACGTTGCCGCCCGCGTTCGCGTCGCCGCCGTACACGACCCACGCACTCGTGCCGCCGTGGGAGACGAGGAACCGGCCGTCGGGGTGGGCGAAGAACACGTCGTCCTTGCCGTCGCCGTTCATGTCGACGAGCTGGAAGGACTCGGTGCCGAAGCCACCGCCGTTGTTGATGACGTTCCAGCCCGTCCTGCCGCCGTACGACACGCGCCACGTGCCCGTGCCGGCATGTGCCCAGAAGACGTCGTCCTTGCCGTCACCGTCGAGGTCGCCGAGCTTGACGTTGCCGGCGGTGTTGGCGTCGGCGCCGTACAGCTGCCAGCCCGTGATGCCGCCGGAGGAGACGAGCCACCGACCGTCGGGGTGGGCGAGGAACACGTCGTCCTTGCCGTCACCGTCGAGGTCCCCGAACCGGTACCAGCTCGCGGGAAGGTTGCCGGGCGCCCCGATGGCCGTCCAGGCGGACCGCCCGTCGTACGACACGCGCCACCTGCCGTCGGCGGGGCTGACCCAGAACACGTCGGCCTTGCCGTTGCCGTCGATGTCGATGCCGCTGGCGTTGCGCGCCTTCGGCGGCGCGGGCGGGGCCGGGTCGAGCACGGGTCGGATCGAGTCGGGGTTGGTGCACGCGACCCGCAGCTGCTCGATGGCGACCACGCCCGTGTACGTCCGGACCTGCGAGACGGCGCCTACCCACGGGTTGCCCGCGGCGCCACCGGCCTTGCCGCGCCCGACCTGGAAGCCACCCGCGGCGAGCCACGACCCACCCGCAGGGACAGCCGCACCCTGCGTGACCTGCAGGGTCCCGATCTCGTCGGTCCCGAGCACGCACACGCTCAGCTGCACCGTCCCGGAGCTCGCGTCGCGGACGCCGGTGAGCTGCACCCACTCCGAGGCCCGGACGGGCACCGACGACACCGCGACGGCACGGGTGGCCGTGCTCGCGTCGGACCGGGGCACGCTGAACGACCAGCACGGCGACGGCGCCTGGCCGCAGCCGGTCGTGGACAGCCCGAGCTCGAACCCGGACACCGCCGACCCGTCCTGGCTCACGGCCGTCGCCGTGGCGCCGACCTCGTCGGCACGGACCATGGCCATGACCGAGTAGGAGCCGTCGGTGCGCACGACTGGGCGCGTCGTCCCGGCGGTGTCACCAGGCGCGTCGAAGACGAGCGCCCTGTCGCCGGGCAGGCCCGCGAGCGACGTGAGCGGACCGTCCTCACGTGCGACCCCGGTCGACACGGCGAGGGGTGCGGCCACGTTCGCGACGTTGGCAGCCGTGGTCCCGGATGCTTCGTCGAGCTGCCACGCGTCGCTGATGCCGGCGAAGGCGACGGTGAACCGGAACGTCGCCGTCGGACCGGTGTTGCCCGCGCGGTCGATCGCCCGGGCGGACAGGGTCTGCGAGCCCACCTGCGTCGGCGTCACGGGCACCTGCGGCGTGTCGGCCGGGGCCGAGCCGGTGGGGCCGCCCGTCAGCCAGTACTCGTAGCGGTCGACGTCGCCCGCGCCGGGCGCACCGAACCGGAACAGACCCGGCTGCCCGGTGCCACCCGCGGTGGTGTCGGCCGCGTACGTCGCCTGCAGGCCCGGGACCGCGGTGATGCTGGGCGCGGGTGGGGGCGTCGTGTCGACCGTGAACTCGCACGACGTGATGGGCCCGGAGCGACCCTGCGGGTCGAGGCCCGCGACGAGCCAGCGGTACTGACCGCCGTCGTGGAGCAGGCCCGCCGGCACCTGGATCGCGTGCTCGGCGCCGCTGCCCTGCGCGGGGACGGGGCCCGGGTCCCACACCACGACGTTGGTGTTGAGGGCGCTGACGATCGCGAAGTCCGCGTGGACGTTGCCGCCGTCGGGGTCGTGGACCACGGCCCGCAGCACCGGGGTGGTGCTGCGGATGTAGGGGCGCCCGGCACCGACGACGCACCCGGTGTCAGGCCCTGTGGTGCGCGCGTTCACGGGCGCCAGGGGTGCGCGGTTGTACGTGATCGAGAAGGACGCGTCCCAGGCGTACCGCTTCCAGGACGCCATCGAGCCTTCGTCGGCCGCGAGGCCGAACGACGCGAGCGAGGTGTTCGCCGCGGCCACGGCGCGCGCCTGGGCGGTCGCGTCGAACTCGATGCGGCGCGGCTCCCGGCCCGCGCCACACCCGCTGCGGTGGGTGATCGTCTGCGTCTGCAGCGGCTGCCAGTACCCGCCGCCCGGGTAGGAGGTGCTCTGGTCGAAGTCCGACACCGCGTAGAGGGTCACCGGCATCGGGGTGCACGAGTAGGAGTGCGTGCCGGTCACCGCGAAGACGGCGCTCTGCACGTCGTCGGGCTCGAGCGCACCCAGGCCCGCCAGGCCGGCGAACTGGTACAGCACGCGGCTCTTGAACGTGTGCGAGCACGTCGTGGTCGCGCCCCGGTCGCACAGGCCCACGCCCTCGTCACCGGCGAAGTTGTACGCGTTGCCGATGACCGTGCGCACCGCCGTGCGCTGGTTCAGCGACCCCGACATGCCCGGGTCGATGAACACCGGCCACGTGGTCGCCGGGTCGCTCAGCAGGTCCGCGTCCGGCGTGATCGTCACGGCGTCGTCGCCGATCTCGGCGTCCATCGCGACGGCCGCCGCACCCGGTGCAGGCGCGAGCGCCGGGTCGACTTCCCGACCCCCGGCGCCCGGGCCGTGGCGCAGGAACGTGCGACCGGTGGCCGACGCCGCGGGCGTGCTCGAGTCCCACATGACCGGCTCCGGGCTGCTGAACACGACCTCGCCCGTGTCGTCGGTGACGGCGAACCCACCCGACGGCTGCGCCTCCAGCTCGACCCCGTCCGACGTGACCACGTCGAACGTCAGCTCCGCCAACGCCGGGTTCGACGCCGCCTGCGGAGACTCCACCCGCAGCACCTGCGAGAACCCCGTCGCGTCCTCGTTCACCGACACGACCAGATCCACACCCGGCAGCACCGCCGGATACGTCACCCGAGCACCCTCCACCACCGGCTCGGTCAACTCGAACGGCGCATCGAACACCACCTCGTGCCCGTCACGCTCCACCCGCACCAACGGCATCCCGTCCGACCCGTCCGAGAACACCATCGGCACCACCGGCGACACCACCTGCAGACCGTCGCCAGTCACCACCAACGACGGATCCACCGGCTCCCACACACCCGACACATCCGTGCGCACCGCCGCCATCGAGGAGTCCAACCGCACCGAACCATCCGGCAGCACGAACGTGCTCGACCACGCCGTGCGCTCCCCCACCACCTCCACCGGCACGTCACACGCCGCCGCCAGCACCGCCGCCTCACCCGCGGTGCCCGCCTCATCCACACACACCGAACCCGTCGACGCGGCCGGCGTCGCCCCCGCGCCGGCGGCACCAGCGGGCGCCGCCAGCGCCACCCCCACCACCGCCAGCGCGACCACCAGCACCGCACCGCACACCCGACAACCAGGAACCTGCACTGCTACCACGCCCCGCCCCTCGTCCCTCATCCACGGCGCCGGCCCTCGCGCGGCTCCCGTCCCTGCTCGCCGTACCACCGCGACGCCCCTGCGGGCGGGCGTCGGCCACGCGGTCCCGACGCCTCGGGGCGGGCGCCCCCGACCCGTGGCCGGGGGCGCCCACCGCTACCGGACGACCACCTGCCGGGGAGCGTTCCCCGCGGTGTTGATGTGGTCCCAGGCGGTGACCCCGCCGTAGGAGACGAGCCAGCGGCCGTCGCTGTAGCCGAGGAACACGTCGTCCTTGCCGTCACCGTTCAGGTCGGCGAGCTGGAACCACTCGGTGCCGAGCGACCCGCCGTTGTTGATGACCTGCCAGGCGCTGGTGCCACCCCACGACACCCGCCAGTTGCCGTCGACGGGGTTCGCCCAGAAGACGTCGGCCTTGCCGTCGCCGTTGAGGTCGCCGAGCTTGACGTTCCGCCCGGCCTCGACAGCGCCTGCGAGCGGCTGGAACAGGGTCTGGCCGCCGTAGGAGACGAGCCACTGGCCGTCGGAGCGGACGTGGAACACGTCGTCCTTGCCGTCGCCGTTGAGGTCGGCGAGCTGGAACATCCCGGTCCCGAGCGCACCGGCGTTGTTGATGATCTGCCACCCGGTGGTGCCGCCCCACGAGACGCGCCAGTTGCCGTCCACGGCCCACGCCCAGAACACGTCGTCCTTGCCGTCGCCGTTCAGGTCGCCCAGGATCACGTCCCCGGCGGCGTTGGGGTCGCCGTTGATCTGCTGCCAGCCCGTGGTTCCGCCGTACGAGACGAGCCACCGGCCGTCGGGGTGAGCGAGGAACACGTCGTCCTTGCCGTCACCGTTCAGGTCACCGAAGCGGTACCAGCTCGCGGGCAGCACACCGGCGCCGTTGATCGCGGTCCAGGCGCTCCGCCCGTCGAAGGACACGCGCCACCTGCCGTCGGTGGGGCTGGCCCAGAAGACGTCGGCCTTGCCGTTGCCATCGATGTCGATGCCGCTGGCCTTGCGCGCCTTCGGCGACACGGGCGGGGCGGGGTCGAGCGACGGGTTGATCGCGCCGGGGTTGCGGCACGAGACGCGCATCTGCTCGATCGAGACGACCCCGGTGTAGGTGCGCACCTGCGAGACCGCACCGGTCCACGGGTTGCCGGCGGCGCCTGCGACCTTGCCGCGGCCGACCTGGAAGCCACCCGACGCGAGCCACGAGGTCCCGGCGGGCACGGCGTCACCCTGGTACGGGACCATCTCGCCGGGCTCGTCGCCGTTGCCCATGACGCACACCGCGAGCTGCACGGTCCCCGCCGAGGCGTTGCGCACGCCGGTGAGCTGGGCCCACTGCCCGGGCACCACCGGGACCGTGGACACCGCGACCGCGCGCGTCGCCGCGCCCCCGTCGCCGGACGGGACCCCGAACGCCCAGCACGGTGACACCCCGGGGGCGCAGCCCGTGCTGGACACGCCCAGCTCGAACCCGGACACGACCGTCCCGTCCTGGCTGACGGCGGTCGCCGTCGGGCCGACCTGGTCGGCACGGACCGTGGCCATCACCGAGTACGAGCCGTCGGTGCGCACCACGGGTGCGGACGTCCCGGCCGTGTCACCGGGCGCGTCGAACACCAGCGCCCGGTCACCCGGGTCGCCACCGAGCTCGGTGACCACGCCGTCGGTGCGCGTGACCCCTGCCGACACCGTCAGCGGGGAGGCCACGTTCGCGACGTTGGCTGCGACGGCACCCGACGCCTCGTCGAGCTGCCACGCGTCGCTGATGCCCGCGAAGGCCACCGTGAACCTGAACGTCTGGACCGGGCTGGTGTTGCCGGCGTGGTCGACGGCCTGGACCGCGAGCGTCTGCGTGCCCACCTGCGTCGGTGTGATCACGATCTGCGGCGTGTCCGCCGGCGCGGACTGGTTGAGCGCCTGGCTGTTGAGCGAGAAGAGGTAGTAGGAGACGTCGGTCGCCCCGGCCGCCGCGAAGCGGAACAGACCGGGTTGGCCGATGCCGCCGCGGACCGCGTTCTCGGCGTACGTCGCCTGTTGGCCGGCCACGGCCGTGACGGTGGGGGTCGGCGGTGGTGTGGTGTCGACCGTGAACTCGCAGGCCACGGTGGGGCCGGAGCGGCCCTGCGGGTCGATGCCGACGACGAGCCAGCGGTACTGGCCGCCGTTGGCGAGGATGCCGGGCGGCACCTGGATCGCGTGCTCGGCGCCGTTGCCCTGCGCGGGCAGCGCGCCCGGGTCCCAGACCACCTGCGCGGGGTTCGCCGCGCTGACGACGGCGAAGTCCGCGTGGACGTTGCCGCCGTCGGGGTCGTGGACCACAGCCCGCAGCACCGGGGTGGTGCTGCGGATGTACGGGCGCCCGGCGCCGACGACGCACCCGGTGTCGGGCACGGTGGTGCGCGCCGAGGACGGCGCGTACGGCGCGCGGTTGTAGGTGACGGAGAACGAGGCGTCCCAGGCGTACCGCTTCCACGAGGCCATCGAGCCCTCGTCGGCGGCGATGCCGAAGGACGCGAGCGAGGTGTTCGCCGCCGCGACGGCGCGGGCCTGCGCGGTCGCGTCGAACTCGATGCGCCGCGGCTGAAGACCTGCGGCGCAACCCTGACGGTGCGCGATGGTCTGGGTCTGCAGCGGCTGCCAGTACCCGCCGCCCGGGTAGGACGTGCTCTGGTCGAAGTCGGACACCGCGTAGAGGGTCACGGGCATGGGGGTGCACGAGTACGAGTGCGTGCCGGTCACGGCGAAGACGGCGCTCTGCACGTCGGCCGGGTCCAGCTCACCCAGGCCGGCGAGCCCGGCGAACTGGTAGAGCAGCCGGCTCTTGAACGTGTGCGAGCACGTGTCGGACGTCGCCTTGTTGCACAGGCCCACGCCCTCGGTGTCCGGGAAGTTGTACGCGTTGCCGATGACCGTGCGCACGGCCGTGCGCTGGTTCAGCGACCCCGACATGCCCGGGTCGATGAACACCGGCCACGTGGTCGCCGGATCGCTCAGCAGGTCCGCGTCCGGCGTGATCGTCACGGCGTCGTCGCCGATCTCGGAGCCCATCGCGACGGCCTCGACGCCCGGCGCGGGCGCGACGCTCGGATCGCCGATCGCACCACCCACCGCGCCCGTGCTCGCCGACGCCCCGCGTGCCGCACGCCCGTCGCCGGGGGTGCTGGAGTCCCACATGACCGGCACCGGACTGGTGAGCACCACCTGCCCGTCACCGTCGGTCACCGCGAACCCACCCGAGGGCTCCGCCCGCAGCTCCACGCCCTCCGACGTGACGACGTCGAACGTCAGCTCCGCCAACGCCGGGTTCGACGCCGCCTGCGCCGACTCCACCCGCAGCACCTGCGAGAACCCCGTCGCGTCCCCGTTCACCGACACGACCAGATCCACACCCGGCAGCACCGCCGGATACGTCACCTGCGCACCCTCGACCACCGGCTCGGTCAACTCGAACGGCGCATCGAACACCACCTCGTGCCCGTCACGCTCCACCCGCGCCAACGGCACCCCGTCCGACCCGTCCGAGAACACCATCGGCACCACCGGCGACGCCACCTGCACACCGTTGTCGGCGACGACGAGCGCGGGATCCACCGGCTCCCACTCACCCGACACATCCGTGCGCACCGCACCGATCGAGGAGTCCAACCGCACCGAACCATCCGGCAACGCAAACGTGCTCGACCACGCCGTGCGCTCGGCCACCACCTCCACCGGCACGTCACACGCAGCGGCCAGCACCGCCGCCTCACCCACCGACGCCGCCCCCGCGGGCGGCGCTATGGGACAAGCGTCGTCCGTTCCAAGAAGAAGCCCCAATGGTTCTGATGCAGCTGGCGCACCCACCCCCATCACAAGGATGACAACTCCGAGGGCACCCGCATGGCCGACAAAGCGCCGATTCCAGACCATCATAGCCCTCCACCTCAGACCTTCCAGAAAGCCTCAGCAAGAATCCGAGTCAAGATTCACACGTCTTTTCAGATCCAAACGAATCAAGGGCGCACCATCGGGCGCAAATACACAATCGTGGGTGCCAGAGTCGCAAAACGACCACGAACTCAAGTCCAGTCGAGACTAAATCTCTCGATACAGCTTCAAACGCTCCCAGTACCCCTTGGCCTCCGCGTTTCTCACAGCTGCAGGATAGTTGGAGTCGAACCACAGAATGGTTGCATGAAGAAACTGCAATATCCGGTCATGCAGTTCGCCCGCCTCGGCTCGTGCGGCATTCTCAACAAACGAGCAAGTGACTTCCAAAGCCCCCCCGGTGCGGTGAAACAGGGCCCATTCGACGCCGTCGGGGTACGACATCATATCCCACTCAGAATCGGCCCTAATTCCTTGCAAAAGGCAATCGAGATTGAGGCTCCACTCGACCAGCCCGCGCCAACCCTTGCGCCACGGGGGTGTGCCGAAGTCAACTTCCCCGATTCTCAGGATGGCAGTCCCCATGAATGCGCCCTGATAGATGTCCGTGTCCCAAGCGGTCGCCAGATCGATTCGATCCTCCTTGCGATATCCAAGCTTAGGGTGCTCTTGAATATTGAATCCTACGAATACGGCGCCTACTTTATGGGCCACATGCTGCCCAGATGCCCACGAGGTGTCATCCACACCATTACCCGCCCCTCACCGTTTGCGCCTGCGCCGGCCCAGTTCAAAATGTGCTGGTGTTCTCCTCCTGCGCTTCGAATGCCCGTCATGTTTGAAGGGTGGAGCCGGTCCAGCAGGCCCGCGAACAGATCATCCGTGGTGAGATCGTCCGCAAATTTCGACCCTACCGACTCTGGATTGACGTGACCCCCTGAGACATGTGCTTCGATTCGCGTCCGAACTTGAGCAAAGTCGACGTCCTCGCCCTGGCAGTTGTGCACCAGCACCGGCGTCTCGCCGACGTAGTACGTGTGCAGGTCGGCGACCTCGAAGTTGTAGGCCGTGAGGTCGGCCGAGTACACGGACGCGGTGGCGATGGTCATCGCGACACCGGCCGCGAGGACCTTCTGGCCCGCCTTCAGGTCCACCGCGTCGACGAACGTGCGCTTGACCGCGTCCCAGATCGGGTGCTTGTCGGTCGCGTCGATCACGGTGCCGTCGGCGAGGGTGAGCTTGACCATCGTGTGGTCGCCCGAGTGCCGGATCAGGTTGACCACGGGGCGGTACCCCGTCAGGCCCGTCTTCGGGTCGGTCGCCATCACCAGGTCGCCCACCTGGACGTCCTTGATCGGTTTCTTGGCCCCGTTCGCCATCAGGACGGGCGTGGACGCGGTGAAACTGTTTCGCAGTGCGCAAGAAGTCGCGGACGAACTGGGCGAGCTCTCGGTGGCTGGCTTAGCCGAGGATGCACCCGACGGCTTTGCCGGGGCGTTCGCGGCCGGCTTCGCCGAGGGCGGCGCCGCGTTGGGCTTGGCCCCGGACGGCTTGAGGTTCGCCGCGCGGTTCGAGATCGCGCTCACGGGCCGGTTGACCGCCCCGCGGATCGCACTGCCCGCCGAGGTCACGGCGCGCTGCACCCCGGGGATCTTCATGACGACCCGGCCCGCGACGCCGCTGACCGCGGCCGTCAGGCCGCCGATCGCGGTGTCTTGCGCCAACGACCGCCACGAGAACTTCTGCGTCTTCTGGACCTTCGTCTTCCACAGGTTCGTGGAGGCGGAGCCCGCGGCACCACCCAGCGCGAGGCACGCGGCGCTGCCCGCGCCGGCGGTCACCGCGAGGCACCCCGCCGTGACGACGGTGCCGACGGCGAACCCGACGATCTCGGCCTGGTACTTCTTGACGAACCCGCCCACGGCGGACGCGCCCTTGCCGACGGCGTTCCTGACGGACTTCCAGGCGCTGCCCCACGAGAGCATGCCCGTCGGGTCCCAGAAGGTCATCGGGTTGTTGTCGGCGTACGTGTAGGCGGCCCACTGCTGGGGCTTGCCCAGGTCCATGACGGGGTCGACCGAGATGAACCGGCCGAGGGCCGCGTCGTAGTACCGCGCGCCGACCTGCGTCAGGCCGGTCGTGTCGGTCGGCTTGTTGAGGAACCCGCGGTCGCCCGGCCAGGCCGCCACGTCACCGCGCGCGTTGCCGTACGGGTCGGTGCGGCGCACCGTCACGGCGTGCGACACGTTCGCGATCGCGAGGCTCGCGGTCTGGTGCGGGTCGCTCACGAGGCTCGTGACGTCCGAGTTGCTCGGCCCGGTGCGCACCGCGACGGTGCTGCCGCCGAACTCGTAGTAGCGCACCGCCGTGACCGTGCCCGTGGACACCGTGAGGTTGAGCTCCTGACCACCCGGCAGGTAGACGGTCGTGACGCCGCCCTGGCGCCGCACCAGCCGGTCGCCCTCGGCGGTGTACACGTACGTGCCGGCCGCGGTCGAGCCGGACTCGCTGACCTGCTTGAGCCGCCCGTCGGCGTCCCACGAGAGGCTCTGCGCGGGCTTGCCCGCACGGTTGCGGGTGATGGTGTTGCCCGCCGCGTCGTAGCCGTACGTGCTGGTCGTCGTGCCGGTGGGGCCCGTCGCGGTGACCGCGGTCACCGCGTGCGGACGCGGCTGGCCCGCCGCCGGGTACGTGTACGCGTACGTCGTGGTGCCCACGGACGTGCGCTGCACCTCGCTCGTGCGGTTGCCCGCGACGTCGAACCCGTACTCGCGCCAGTACGGCGCGGGCCCCCGAGCCCCGCCACGCTCGGGGCCGCCGTGCAGCTCGCGCTGCTCGGGGTCCACGCGTGCGTGAGGCGCTGCAGCCCGTCGTACCGGTAGCACTGCGCGTCGACCGGCTTGCCGGTCGGCCGGTCCACCACCGACGTGGGGTTGCCCGCGGCGTCGTACGAGTACGTGATGTCCTGGTCGTAGCCGGACACGCCCTCGCGCTGCGTCCACGTCTTCGACAGGCGTCGCGTGCCCGTCTCGTACGTGTAGTTGACGAAGTCGACGTACGTGTTGCCCGCGGAGTACCGCAGCAGCTCGCCGTACGCGTCGTACAGCGAACCGGACACGTACGCGCCGTTGAGCCCGCTGCCGGCCATCCACTCGGGGACCGACAGCGCGTCGAAGTACGTCGTGACCTTCTCGGACTTGAGGTTGCCCGCGGCGGGCAGCGTCACCGACGAGCGCTGACCGTCGAGCGCGTACTCGTACGACGTGGTGTACGTGCCGGCGAGCTTGCCCTCGGCGGCCGGGATCGTCACCGACTGCCCGACGGGGCGGTAGGCGTCGTCGTACCCGGTGACCGCGGTCGTGTACGCGGAGCCCGACACGTGCCGGGTCGAGGACGTCAGCTGGCCCTTGGCGAGCGTGTCGTACACCCAGGAGGCCTGCAGCTCACCGGTCGCCGTGCCGAGCCGCTGCTCGAGCGGACGGCCCAGCAGGTCGCGGACCACGACGGACGTGACGCCGCGCGCGTCGGTCGTCGAGACCACCTGGTCGGCCGCGTCGTACGTCGTGCTCGACGCGCCCTTGTCGGGGTCGTTCGTGGCGACCTGCCGGCCGCGCACGTCGTAGGTGTAGGTCCAGCGGTTGCCCGCGCCGTCCGTGACGGCCGTCCGGCGGCCCGCCCGGTCGTACTCGTAGGTCGCGGTCACGTGGTCGCCGGTCGGCGCGTCGCCCGTGTACTGCCACAGCTCCACGAGCTGCCCGCGCGCGTCCGAGATCGACGTCTCCGGCATGCCGCCGGTGGGCGGGTCGACGCTCACGCGGTCGCCGCCGTACGTCGTGGTCGTGCGCCACCGCTCCTGCTCGCCGACGTCGAAGATCTCGGCCGTCGTGCGGCCCGCGCCGTCGTACAGGTACCGGGTGCGCGCCGGCACGGCCGACGTCGCGCGCACCAGCGTCGCGCTCGGTGCACCCGTCGTGAACCACTGCCCGTTCTCGTACGCCACCAGGCCTCGGCTGTCGTAGCCGGTGTCGGTGACCAGGCGCCCCGGGTTGTCGCGGGACGTCGACACCGACTGCGTCTGCCGCGGGCGCAGCATGCCGTCGTACAGCTCGACGGTCTTCTGGTAGTCGCCCTTGGCGGTGAGAGTCTGCGTCGTCACCGAGCTCGGGCCCGTCGCCGAGACGGTGTACGCGAACGTCATGTTCGCGGTCGTCGAGGCCTGCGGGCGACCGGGCAGCCACACCGCGGTGGTCCGCCCCAGCGCGTCGACGGTCGCGCTCGTGACCTTGCCGTTGGCGTCGGTCTGCCGGGTCGGCGTGCCCCACGCGGGGTGCACGACGGTCGTCGTCGTCATCGCCGTGCGCGGCCCCGAGCCGTCCGGGTCCGGCGTGGTCTGCGCGACGCCCGTCACCGGGCCGCCCGTCGCGGGCGTGTACGCGATCGTCGACCGGGCCCCCAGGGCGTCCGTCGTGCTGACGGCGCGGCCGTGCACGTCGTGCGTCGTGGTCTCGTCCGTCGTGTACGTCGGCGTGGAGCCGTTCCAGCCCGACAGGCTCTGCGACGACGTCACCAGGCCGCGGGTCGGCGCGACACCGACCGCCTGGCCGTCGTACGCGACCCGCTTGTCGCTGATGACGTCGGCCGGCCGCGCGGGCGTCGCACCGCACCCGACGCCGACGACCTCGGTGCGCGACGTGGTCGCCACGATGTGCTTCGCGGTGTTCCGCACGTACTCGATGCGGGTGCAGCGGTCGTCCCCCGGGACCGACACGTCGCCCTGGTCGTCGACCTGCGTGGCGACCCCGTACGTCGGGTCGTACGTCGTGACGACGCGCGTCGTGCGGCTGCCGCCCGGCAGCGCGGGTGCGGCCGTGCGCTCCTCGACGGTGCCGACGCCGATGTACGTCGCCCTGCTGCCGTCGGCACCCGTCGCGGTGGGGGCCGACACCCACGGCACGTTGCGCGTGCCCGACAGCTCGGCGCCGCCGGGGCCGTCGAACACGACCTCCTCGCGCACGAACCCGTTGAGCCGGTCGACGTCGGCGATCCCGTCGACGGCCACGCTGCGCGTGCCGCCGCCCGGCAGCCGGTCGCCGTCCATGCCGCGGAAGTAGCGCGTGCGGGTCATGGAGCGCTGCGCGGTGGCCGCACCGGTCGTCACGTCGACGGTCTCGTAGCCGCGGAACTCGTTCCACGTGCGCTCGGACTCGGGGACGAACGGGTTGTCGTCGAACCGCCACGCGGCGTCGCCGTGGTACGTGTACGCCGTCTGCACCGACAGGCTCGCGTCGTCGTTCGGGTTCTCGACGACCGAGCTCACGAGGTACTTGTGGAAGTACTCGACGATCGGGCCGCCCTCACCCACGGGCTGCCAGCGCACGGGGAAGCAGCGGCGGGTGTTCGACTCCGGCGACGCCGGCAGGTTCCCGACGGTGCAGTCCTGCGGCGTGTAGTTCAGCGAGACGCGGGCCCCGGTCTCGGTCTCGATCGCGTTGATGCGGAACCGGTTCATGGGCGGCCCGGCGTCGCCGAGCGTGTCGACGCGGTTCGCCATCTGCGTGCCCGCGAACTTCACGTCGGGGAGCGTGATGGCCGTGCCGACCATGCCCTTGTGCCCGATCCGGTCGAGCCACATCGCCTTGTCGGTCGAGTCGCCCGGGTCGGGGAACGTGTGCGTGAGCGTCCACGAGTCGACCGCCTGGTACGACGTCCCCGAGCGGACCTTGGTCGTGACGCCCGTCAGCCGCTTGCGCGAGAAGAACACGGGCGACGTCACGGACGGGCACGACGTGGTCGACGTGCACACGAGGTCCGCCGGCACGTCGGGCCACGCGCTGGCCTGGGCCGGCGCGATCGCGCCCGGGTCGCACGCCACGCCGGAGGTCGGCAGGCAGCGCTCGGAGACGGTGAAGTCGACGCGCATGGGCGCCGGCGTCGACGCCTCGGTGCCCGCGACCTGGCCGTACTCGATCGACACGGGGTAGCCCCCGCGGACGTACGTCGACACGGCCTCGCCGAGGTTGCGGCCGTAGCCGTTCGTCTCGGTCGCGTACGTCGTGGTCAGCGAGTTGCCGGACGTGTCGACGACGTACTCGAGGTTCCAGCGCCAGGTCTGCATGCACCACGACGCCGCGTAGGTCGGCGAGTAGCACGGGTCACCGGGGTGGTTGCCGTACACGGGCACGGACCACGCCGAGTTGGTCTTCGTGGTGTCGGTCGCCGAGCGCTGCCCGCGACCGAAGACGTACTGGGTGCCGTCGGTCGTCGTGACCTTCCAGTACTCGCCGTCGTTGTCGTCGTTGAAGCCGCCCGTGAGGCGCTCGACGCGCGTGCCGTCGTCCTCCTTGAGGCGCCACGTGCCCGTGGCGGCGTCCTTGACGAGCTCGCTCGAGTGGCCGGAGAGCGACAACGTCGCGTTGTCGCTCATCCAGCACAGGTCGCCGGTCACCCGGTCCTTGTTGTTCGCGGCGCCGCCGCGGTCCTGCGCGCAGGACTGGTAGCGCCGCTCGACGAACCCGGTCGCGAGGTCCCAGCCCTCACCGATCCAGGACGACTGGTTGTTGGTCGAGGCGACCTTGCCGTCGACCGCGCTCGACGAGTACGAGAGCGCGAGCTCGGGCTCCGGGCCGCCCAGCGCCGGCGGGACCCGCAGCGGGTACGCCCAGCTGAACGTGCCGGTCTGCCCGGACACCTGCCACGACGACGACGGCGAGAGGGACGTCGCCTGGAACGACCCGGCGCCGCCCGCGGGGGCGGCGGCGAGGGCCATGACGCGCGCGGAGGACGCGGGGACGACGGCCGTGACGGTGGACGCCGCGAGGTCGTTGCGGGACTCCAGAGGGGTCTGCTCGCGGCACTCGGCGCGGTCGGGCGTGGTGAGCGCGCAGTCGGGCAGGCTCACGACCCGCAGGCGCGACGCCCACGCGCCGCCGTAGGCGCGCGCGAACGTGCCGTAGTCGACCTCGACCTCGAGCGGCGCCTCGGCGAGCGCCGCGGCGGCCTCGGGCGTCGTGCCCGCGTCCGCCGGGGGCGCGTCGGGGGTCGGCGCGTCCGTGGGCGCCGGCGCAGCGGGCGTCGGGTCGGACGTGGGGGTCGGGGTCGTCGTCGGGGCACCCGTGGGGGTGCCGGACGTGGACGGCGCCGGGCTCGGGGTCTCCGCGTCCGGCCGGGGCGAGCTCGTGGGGGCGGCCGCGATCCGGCGGGCCGCGGGGGCGAACGACGCGTTCTCGACGCGCGCCGTGCCCGACGCGGTGCCGGCGGACGGTGCGGCGTCCTGCGACGCGGCGGGCCCGTCCGGTGCCTCGGGGTCGACGGGCGTGCCGACGCGCAGCAGCACCCCCTGGACGCCCGCCGCGGACGCGACGCGCTGGTCGAGGACGTCGACGGCGACCTCGGCCGTCGCGGCGGGGGCCTCGGCGCCCGGGGCGAGCCCCACGCGCACGACGGGCGAGCCCGCGTCGGCGCCCTCGCTGGGCGCGTCGGCCGCGCCCTCGGCGGCGACGGCCTCGGTGCCCGACCACGCGGCGGGCAGCCGCGGCGGCTCGGGGGCGGTGCTGGGCAGGGCGCGCTGCATCGCCCGCAGCGGCGCGCGCACCTCGCGCGCACCGAGCGGACGCGTGGCGTCGTCCCGGTCGGGGGCGATCTTCTCGGCGCGTGCCCGCAGGGTCGTGGCGTCGGGCCGGTCCTCGGCGCGCGCCTCGGGCGGACGGACCGCCAGCCCCAGGGTCAGCAGGAGCGCCAGGACGACGGCTCCCACCACCGAACGCCGTCCGGCCACCTGCATCGACGCGTACGAACGCAGCCCGTCACGGCCCACGTGTGCCCCCTGGTTCAACGGGCTGTGGGTGCCCGACTGCCGCACAACGTAGCGGCACTGTCATGGCCGCGAACAGGACGTGTGACCAGCAAAGATGTGCGGGGGCTGTGATTCACCTGTATGGCCGTACGCGCAGCAGGTCGCCGGTCGCGCGTCAAGGGGCCTCAGGTCCGGGTGCGGCGCCTGCGCGGGACGTGCGTGACGTCGAATCGCTTCACCCGCTGCGGTGCCGCGCCGGGCGGCGTACCAAGGCGGGTGTCCGCCGTCGAAACCGAAGGAGAGCCCGTGCGACCCTCGCGCGCCACCCTGACCGCCACCGCCCTCGCCGCGTGCCTGACGCTGCTGCCCGGTGCCGCGGCCGTCCCGGGCGCGGCACCGCCCACGCCCGCCCTCGCCGACACCGTCCGCACCGCCGGTCGCGTGCTCCCCGTCGGCGGCACGTGGCAGCACGCGTGGCCCGGCGTGTACTTCGAGGGGCGGTTCCGCGGCACGGGCGTCGGCATCGTGCTCGACGACGCGACGGGCGACTACGACGTCCAGGTCGACGGCCGCACGGTCGAGACGCTCGTGGCCCCCGGCGCGACGACGCACGTGGTCGACGGCCTGCCCGCGGGCGAGCACGACGTGCGCGTCGTCAAGCGCAGCGAGGCCCCGTGGGCGACCAGCACGTTCGGCGGGTTCGTGCCGCACGACGGCAGCGTCGTGCTGCCCGCGCCCGCACCGCGCGACCTGCAGATCGAGTACGTCGGCGACTCGTACACCGTGGGGTACGGCAACACGTCGACCAGCCGCACCTGCACGGGCGACCAGGTCACGCGCACGACCGACGCGGACCTCAGCTTCGGCGCCCTGACGGCGCGCGCTCTGGGCGCGGACTACCAGCTCAACGCCTTCTCGGGACGAGGCATGGTGCGCAACTACGCCGGCTCCGACGCGGGCACGAGCTACCGCACGTACTACGACCGCGTGCTGCCGTTCGTCCCCGGCACCGCCGGCGGGCCGGCCGCCGGGTGGGACCCCGACGCGGTCGTCATCGGCCTGGGCATCAACGACTTCTCGACCGCGCTCGGCGCGGGCGAGGCCTGGGCGACGCCCGCCGCGCTGCGCGAGGCGTGGGTCGCGGCGTACCACGGGTTCCTCGACGACCTGCGCGACCGCTACGGCGACGACACCTGGCTCGTCGTCTCCGCGACGTCCGTGCACACCGGCACCGACCTGAAGGACCTCGCGCAGCGCGTCGTCGACGAGCGGCGCGCGGCCGGCGACGACCGCGTCGCGTCCTGGTACTACGGCAGCGAGGGCCTCGACTACGGCGGCTGCGACTGGCACCCGTCGGTGCACGACCACCGGGTGATCGCGGCGCAGCTCACCGACCTGCTCGAGGGCCTGGGGCTCGGCGGCGGGCCGACGCCGTCCCCGACCCCGACGGTCTCCCCCACCCCGACGCCGTCCCCCACCCCGACGCCGACCGTGTCCCCGACGCCCACGCCGAGCCCCACGAGCACGTCCGCGGACGCGTGCCGCGCGACGCTCACGGTCGGCAGCACGTGGCCCGGCGGCTACCAGGCGACGGTCGACGTCACGGCCGGGACGTCACCGCTCACGCGCTGGACGACGACGTTCACGCTTCCGGGTGACGGCGCGATGACGCAGTCGTGGTCGGCAGCGGTCACGACGACGGGCTCGACGGTCACCGCGACGAACGCGGCCTGGAACGGCTCCCTCGCGGCGGGCGCGACGACCGCCTTCGGGTTCATCGGCTCGGGCACGCCACCGACGTCCGGCCCGGTCCCCTGCTCGACGTGACCCGGTCACGACGGGTGTGAGGGGTCGCCGCCGCGGGACGACGGCGACCCCTCACACCCCCGCGCACCCGCGGCGCGGGGGCGGCGGCACGAGGCCGGCAGGTCAGAGCCCGACCGTCACCGCCCCGGTCGACCCGTCGGCGTACGTGACGTCGAGCTCGACGCCCTGCGCGTTGGCGTCCCGCAGCTCGTCGCCCGGGAACCACAGCACGAACCGGCCGTCGCGCACGCTCGCGTCGACGTCCCCGACGCCCGCGGTCCGCAGCCGCACGCCCGTGACCTCGTCACCGACGCTCCCGGCGACGAGCGACAGGTCGCCGGCCGACGTCGAGCCCGTGCCCAGGTCGGTCACGACGACCCCGCGCGCGGACGGCGCCGGGACGGCGGCGACGCCCGCCGAGCCGAACATCGAGTCGAACAGCCCCGCGGACCCGTCGTCGACGCAGAGCCCGCCGAACCCGCCGTCACCCGCGAGCACGACCGTGGTCCAGGTGCCGCGCTGCTCCGCGACCGCGACCGACGCGCCCGCGAGCGCGTCGGCGTCGGCGGGGGCGATCGACCGGGCGAGCGCGTCACGGCACGCCTCTCCGGCGTCGGCGCGCTGCACGACGGTCGCCTCGGTGGGGGTCGCGGTCCACGTCGCGTACGCGGCGTCGCCGCCGCCCACGAGCGACGGCACCACCACGGCGCCCGCGGCGAGGGCGGCCACGGCGCCGGCGGCGAGCGCGAGCCGCCGCGCGCGGGGCCGGGCGGTGCGGACGTCGGGCCGGGCGTCCGGGTCGGTCTGCACGATGCGCTGCATCGCGGCGCGGGCGCGCGGCGAGCGGGGGTCGACGTGCGGGTCGGCGACGTCGAGCGTGCGCAGCAGGGTGTCGGTGTCGGTGCGGTTCACGGTGCGGGGGTCCTCTCGCGCGGCGTCGTCGCGGGCGACGACGCGGGCAGGTGGTCGAGGTGGGCGCGCAGCGCACGGCGCGCGCGGGACAGCCGCAGGCGGTACGCCACGGCCGAGATGCCGAGCACGCGCGCGGCCCGGGGTGCGTCGAGGCCGTCGAGGACGGTCAGCGCGAGCGTCTCCTGGTGCGTCGCGGACAGCCGCTGCCACGCACGCCCCAGGTCGACGCGGTGCGCGACCAGGTCGGCGTCCTCGTCGGTGACGAGCGGCGGCCCGACCTGCGCGACGCGCACGGCGAGCGCGATGCGTCGCTCGTCGCCGCGGCGGTGGTTGAGCATGACGTGGCGGGCGATGCCGAACAGCCACGCGCGGGCGTCATCGGGGTCGGCGGGCAGCTCGTCGAGGCGCCGCCACGCGACGAGGAACGCGTCGGCCGCGACGTCCTCGGCGTGCGTGCCGGCACGGCGCTGCGCGAACCGGACGACGTCGCCGTAGGCGCGTGCGTAGAGGTCGACGAACACGGGGGCTCGGGGGTGGCTCATGCTGCGTTCCTGTCCGGCAGGGGCGCGGGTGTGTCGCCGTGGTTCCAGCATGCCCGGCGCACCGTCACCCACCCGGCTTCACGGCCCCCGCGCGCGGGACCCGCGGTCGGCGCCTAGCGTGACGGGGACCCGTCCTCCCGGCCCCGGAGCGTGCCCCATGAGCCCAGCCCGACGGCACGACGTCGTGGTGGTCGGCGGCGGCAACGCCGGCATCTCGCTGGCCGCGAAGCTGCTGCGCGACGGGTGCCGTGACGTGGCCGTCGTCGAGCCGAAGGCCGTGCACCACTACCGGCCGCTGCTGTCGTACGTCGCGGGCGGCGCCGCGACGCTCGACGACCTCACCCGGCCGCAGGAGCGGGCGATGCCGCGCGGAGTCCACCGCTACGCGGACCGCGCCACGGCCGTCGACGTCGACGCCGCCGAGGTCGTGCTGGCGGGCGGCACGCGGCTCGCGTACCGCGACGTCGCCGTGTGCCCCGGGTCCGAGGTGGACCACGACGCGATGCCCGGGCTGCGGGAGGCGTTCGCGACGCCGCACGCCGCGACGAGCTACCTGGTCGACCATGCGCCGCGCACGTGGCGCATGCTGTCCGGCCTGACCTCGGGGCGGGCCGTGTTCGTCGTGTCCGACCGGCACGTGCCGTGCGCGCCCGTGGGCCTCAAGCCGCTGTTCCTCGCGGCGGACCACTGGCGCCGCACGGGCGTGCTCGACGACGTCGAGATCGACCTGCTGCTCGAGGGCCCGCGGCTCGCGGGCCTCGCGCGAGCCGACCACGAGCTGCGCGCGGCGGCCCGGCGCTACGGCGTACGGGTGCGCACCGGCACCACCGTGACGCGCGTCGACGGCCAGGGGCGCACGCTCGAGGTCGCGTCGCCCGACGGCCCGCGCACGCTCGGCTACGACGCCCTGTACGTCGCGCCGCCGCACCGCGCACCGGCGTGGGTGGCCGCGAGCGGGCTGGCCGGCGCGGGGTCCGACGGGTTCGTCGACGTCGACCCCGAGACGCTGCGGCACCGCGTGCACCCCCGCGTGTGGGCGTTGGGCGACGTCGCGACCGTCGGCACGTCGCCGTCCGGCGGGGCGCTGCGCAAGCAGGTGCCGGTGGTCTCGCACAACATCGCGGCGCAGCGCGCGGGAGCACCGGTCCGCCGGTACGACGGGTACACGGTCGCACCCGTGACGACGTCGCGCACGCGGCTGCTGCTCGCGGAGCACGACCGCGACGGCCGCGCCGAGCCGACCGTGCCGTTCCCCGACCTCACGCGCCCGCGCCGGGCCCTGTACCTGTTCGACCGGCACGTCGAGCCGCTCGTCTACTGGCACCGCCTGCTGCGGGGCAAGGTCTCCTGACGCGCACGTCCCGCACGGGCCCGGACGGCGTGAGGGGGCGTCGCCGACGCGCGGCGACGCCCCCTCACGGACGTGGTGGTGGTGCGGGTCAGGCGAACGCCTCGGGCAGCGCGGCGCGCACCTTGGCCGGCGTGTCCTCCCAGCCCTCGACGGCCACGCACGGGACGCCGGTCGAGATCACGGGGTAGTCGTTGCCACCCTCGTCGAGCCGGTCGCCGAAGAACACGGCCTGCGCCGGCTCGAGACCCAGGCGCGCGAGCAGCCGGTTGACGCCGTACGCCTTGTCGATGCCCTTGCGGGTGATGTCGACGGACGTCGAGCCGCCCGAGCGGACCTCGAGGTCGGGGAGCTGCTCGGCGACGGCCGCCCGCAGCTTCTCCTTCTTGGCGCCGTCGGGGTCCCACGCGGCCTTGGCGTCGACGGGGGCCTCCTGGCCGAGCGCCGAGAACGTCACCTGGCTGCCGCGCAGCTCGATGCGGTCGCCCCAGGTGTGCTCCTCCCACAGGCCGAGCTCGCGCGCGGACTCCTCGACGGCGCGCGCGGCGCGCTGCGACTCGTCGTCGGTCAGCGGCTCGCTGTAGACCTCGGACCACTCGCCGCCGTCGTGCACGAGGTAGCGCGTGCCGCACGTCGGCAGCACGTGCAGCCGCGCGAGGGCCGCGGTGTCGTCGATCGACGACAGCAGCTGGGAGTCGAACTGCTCGAAGCGGCCGCCCGAGATGATGCCGACCTGCGCGACGCGCGTGAGCGCGACGATCATGTCGACGATCTCGGGGTGCACCTTGCTCTTCGACGGCGCGAGGGTGTCGTCGAGGTCGAACAGCGCGAGCTCGTAGGTCATGGCTCCTCCGTGGGGCGGGCGGTGGCACACGCCCCCGGGCCGCGGCGCGGCCGCCCGGGACGGCGCACGGCGCACGCGGTGGACGTGAGGCCGGCGCCGGCCTCGCGACCGCCTACGGTACCCGCTGGCCCTCGACGGCGAGGGCCGCTCGCGGACCGGGAGCGTCAGACCTCGCCCGCCGCCAGCGGCCGGTCCATGCCGACGACGCCCAGCTCGACGCGCGCGATCCCGTCGAGCGGCAGCGCCGACGACGCACCCAGGCCCGACGCCTCGCGCTCACCCGTGCTGGTCCAGGTGGCGACGACGGTCCGCTCGCCGTCGTCGCCGACGAGCACCATCTCGTAGACGCCGACGGGCAGCTCGGCGGCCTCGTACGCGCACGACCAGTCGAGGCGCGTGCCCCAGCCCGCGGGGACGAGCGTGAGGTCGGCCGTGACGCCCGAGCCGGCGACGGGCGTGAGCGCGACCGTGCGCGCGTCGGCGGCGACGGCCGCGGGTCGGGGGGCGGTCGCCGACGTCACGGCCGACCCCGCGACCCCACCCAGCACGACCAGCGCCGCTGCCGCACCCACGAGCGCGAGCCGACGGCGGGCCCGGCGGTGCCGGGCCACGGCCGCGAGGCGCGCGAGCGGCACGACCCGCGCACCGGTGCCGTCGTCGTCCACGGCCGGCGACCCGTCGTCGTCCGTGGCGGACGACGCCTCGGCCCCGGGGACGGCGGGCGCCCCGGCCGGCTCGCCGGGCAGCGCGAGCGCGACGTCCGGCGGCACCATCGCGAGCAGCCCGGGCACGCCGGCGAGCTCGCCGACGGCCGCGCGGCACTGCGCGCACCCGGCGAGGTGCGCCTCGAAGTCGCGCCGCTCCGCGGGCGCGAGGGCGCCCAGCACGTACGCGGCGTCCCACTCCCGGTACGGGTCGGCGGTCATGACGTCACTCCCCTCTCCTGCAGCGCCAGCCGCAGCGCGCGCAGCCCGTAGTGCAGCCGCGACTTCACGGTGCCGGGCGGCACGCCGTGCTCGGCGGCGAGCTCGGCGACCGACCGGCCGCCGTAGTACGCGCCGACGACGACCGCGCGGTGGTCGTCGGACAGCGCACCGAGCGCGTCGGCGACGAGCCACCGGTCGAGCGCCTCCTGCGTGCCGTCGGCCGTCGGGGCGTCCGGCACGGCGTCGGTGGGCAGCTCGCGCCGCCGGGCGGCCGACCGCGCGTCGTCGACCACGAGGTTGCGGGCGACCGTGAACAGCCAGGCCCGCACCGACGGCTCGGGCCGGGTCAGCACGTCGGGGTGCCGCCACGCGCGCAGGAGCGTCTCCTGCACGACGTCCTGCGCGCGCGCGGCGTCGGTGAGGCGCGCGACGTACCGGTGCAGCGCGTCGGCGTGCGCGTCGTGCACGGCGCGCAGCAGCTCGTCGGCGTCCGGCGTCACGTCACCCCTCCCCTCGTCGGTCGTGCCCGCTGACGGGTGGGCCGTCAGGACTGCGCGAGGCGCAGGTCGAACTCCACGGCGCCGGTCTTCTCGACCGTCACGAAGCCCAGGTCGGGCGCCTCGACGCCGAAGTCCGCGAACGTGATCGGCACCGAGCCGACCACCTGCACGGTGTCACCGCTGGCCGCGACCTGCGCGTCGACGGTCACCTGCTTCTTCTCGCCGCGGATCGTGAGGTCGCCCGTGAGCGTCGCGGACGTGACGCCGTCGCCCAGCGCGACCGGCTCGGTGAGCGTGAACGTCGCGGTCGGGAAGGTCCCGGTCTGCAGCGCGGTGTCGCGGAAGTAGGAGTCGCGCGGCGGCTCGTCGGTCGCGATGCTCGCCATGTCGACGTCGACCTCCGCGGCCGTGAGGCTGCCGTCGGCGACCGTGACGGTGCCGGTGACCTTCTCGGTGCGGCCCGTGACGGTGACGTCCTTGCCCTGCAGCACCTCGTCGACCCGGTAGCCCGCGAACGAGCCCGCGCCGACGGTCCACGTGCCGTCCGTCGGGGTCACGGGGTCGGCGGCCGCGCTCGCGGCGATCGTCGGCGCCGCGTCGGCGTTGCCGTTGACCCAGTCCGCGTACAGCGTGGGCCCGACCGCGAGCGCGACGCCCCCGAGCACCACGACCCCGACGCCCACGCCGGCCAGCACCTTCGTCCGC
This sequence comes from Cellulomonas sp. FA1, assembly GCF_000986825.1. Classification (NCBI taxonomy): domain Bacteria; kingdom Bacillati; phylum Actinomycetota; class Actinomycetes; order Micrococcales; family Cellulomonadaceae; genus Cellulomonas; species Cellulomonas sp. FA1. The sequence continues at coordinate 2,844,964 of NZ_LBMY01000001.1, forward strand.
TTCTGCATGTCCCTCGCCTCTCTCGCCCCCGCGGCCCGTCCGGCCCCTCCACCCCTACGACGAGACGGCGGGCCGGTCGGTTCAACGGGTGCGCGAACTCGTCCCGGCGCGAGGCGGTGACGCGGTCAGCCGGCCGACGGCACCGGCCGCTGCATCAGCACGACCGCGAACCCGGGCCGGTCCGTCTCGGCGACGGCCTCGAAGCCCCACGACCGGTAGACGTCGTCGAGGTGCGGGTTGGACGCGCGGTGGTCGAGCCGCAGCCAGGGCACGCCCGCGTCACGCGCTCGGCCGTGCGCCCACTCGACGAGCGCACGCCCCAGCCCGGTGCCGCTCGCGCGCCGCGCGACCATCAGCCCGTGCAGGTACAGCGCGGGCGTGTCGTCCTCACCCCAGAAGTCGGGGTCGGTGTCGAGCACGCGCAGCGTGCCGCGCACGCCGTCGGCGTCGCGCACGACCCACCACTCGCCGCGCGCCACCTGGGCGGCGACGCGGTCGGCGGGCAGCGAGCCGACGGGCCACTGGTCGATGGCGCGGTCCGCCATCCAGTCCTCGAGGGTCCGGCGCAGCGCGTGGATCGCGGGTGCGTCGGCGGGGGCGGCGGGCTCGGGTCGCAGGTCCACGACCTCCGACCCTAAGCCCGTTGCCGCCCGCGCGGCGGTGCGCTCAGCCGCAGGTGTCGCAGACGCCCGTGGCGGGCAGGGTCATGAAGCACGAGGGGCACACGGGGGCGGGCTTCTCCTCCGGCGCGGTCGCGCGGCGGGTCGTCGTCGCGGCGGCGGCGCGCGGTGCGCGGGGAGCCCGCGGGGCCTTGGGGGCGGCGGCCCGGGTCGAGGTGCGCGCCGCGGGGGCGCCGCCCGGCTGGGTCACCTCGAACCCGCGCTTGCGCAGGATCCCCGCCGCGATCGCGAGCGCGCCGGCGATGTCGTCGGCCGTCGCGATGCGCCCGGTCGCGAACCGGTGCGCGACGCCGACGACCGCGGGCAGGTCGTACGAGCGACCCTCGTGCTGGATGCTCCACGCACCCTGCGGGGCGAAGCCGTAGACGGCGAGGAAGGAGTCCTCACCGCGCTGGTCGTACTCCTCGATCGCCTGGAGGACGTGCTGACGGGACAGGGAGGAGAGGGTCGCCACGAGGTCCAAGGGTACGTCGGGCGCCGCACGCCACCCCCGCCCGGGGGCCCGGTGTGACGACCGTCGCGCCCGCGGGCGGCGGGGCTACCACCGTCCGCGGGCGCGGGGACGTCAGATGGTCCGGGGTGCCCGGGCGAGGTTGGCGACGAGCTCGTCGCGGTCCTGCCGCACGACGTACGCGGGCCGGTCGCGCTCGACGCGCCACGACTCGCTCAGCGGCGACACGTCGACCGCGTCGAAGCCGAGCGCGTCGTACAGCGCGACGACGTGCTCGACGGCCTCGGGGTGGTCGCTCGACGTCGCGAGCGCGCGCCGCTGCGGCGACCCGGCGGGGAAGCCGTCGGTCGTGATGTCGGCGGCCATGATGTGGTTGAACGCCTTGACGACCTTCGACGTCGGCAGGTGCTCCTGGAGCATGCCGGACACCGTGGTCTCGCCGCGGTCGAGGGCCTCGATGCGGCCGTCGCGCTCCCAGTAGTAGTTGTTGGTGTCGAGCACGATCTTGCCGGCGAGCGGCTCGACGGGGATCGTCGGGATCGCCTGCAGCGGCACGGTGACGACCGCGACCTCGGCGGCCTCGGCGGCCTCCTGCGCGGTGCCGGCGCGGGCGCGCGGCCCGAGCTCGGCGACGAGCTCCGTGAGGGTCTGCGGCCCCCGGGAGTTCGCGATGACGACGTCGTGACCCTGGCCGATGACGGCGCGGGCGACCTGGCTGCCGATGTGTCCGGCCCCGATGATTCCGTAGGTGGTCATTGACGCCACAACCGACCGGGCGGCGGACGTGTTCCTCCGACCGGATCTACAACGTTGCAGAAGACACCTGACGACGGCTACGGTCGCTGCAGACCTACAACGTTGGAGAAGCCGTGACGCACATCCCGAACCCGATCGTCCTGCAGCGCGCCGACCCGTGCGTCCTGCGCCACGACGGGCAGTACTACTTCACCGGCTCCCACCCCGCCTACGACCGCGTGGTGCTGCGACGCGCCGAGCGGCTGGCGGACCTGCAGGCCGCCGACGAGGTGACGATCTGGGAGCGTCACGCCGACGGGCCGCAGTCGCACCTGATCTGGGCGCCCGAGCTCCACCGCGTCGGCGACGCCTGGTACGTCTACTACGCCGCCGCGCCCGACGCGGGCGTCCGCGCCGACGCCCCCGGCGCCGCCGAGACGTTCAACCACCGCGTCTACGTGCTCGAGAACCGCAGCGCCGACCCGTTCGCGCCCACGTGGGTCGAGCGCGGGCAGGTCGACACCGGCTGGGAGTCGTTCGCGCTCGACGCGACGTCGTTCGTGCTCGACGGCACGCAGTACCTGGTCTGGGCGCAGCAGGACGTCACGATCCGCGGCAACTCCAACCTCTACATCGCCCCCATGGCGAACCCCTGGACGCTCGCCGGCCCGGCCGTGCTGCTCACGCGCCCCGAGCACGACTGGGAGACCGCCGGGTTCTGGGTCAACGAAGGTCCGTCGGTCCTGGTCCGCGAGGGCCGCGTGCTGCTCACGTACTCGGGCGCCGCGACCGGCCCCGAGTACGCGATGGGTCTGCTCACCGCCTCGACCGACGCCGACCTGCTCGACCCCGCGTCGTGGACCAAGAGCCCCGACCCCGTGTTCGTCAGCCACCCCGACCACGGCCAGTACGGCCCCGGCCACAACTCGTTCACGACGACCCCCGACGGCGACGTCGTGCTCGTCTACCACGCCCGCACGTACACCCGGATCGAGGGCGACCCGCTGTGGGACCCCAACCGTCACGCGCGCGCCCAGGTCCTGCCGTTCGACGCCGACGGCACCCCCGTGTGGGGCGTGCCCGTCCCCGACGACCGCCCCGTGCCCACGACGACCGACGTGCTCCCGCCCTCCGGGCTGCCGACGGCCGGCGACGACGCGTCCCCCGCCTCCTCGGTCGACGCGCTCGCGGACGCGAGCGCCTAGGAGCGCGCGGGTCAGGTTCGGGCCACGCGCGTGCTCACGAACACCGTCGTCGTCATGCGTCGAGGGTGGCACGCGGCGTCGCCGGTCGCGCCCCGACCCCACGGACGCACGGACCTGTGAGAGGGTCCCCCTGTGAGCTCCGGGGTGCCCGACGCGCTGCGCGCCTTCCTGTCGCTCTCGTGGCGCTGGCCGCTGCGCACGTGGCTGACGTACGTCGCCCTCACGATCGTCCCCGCGCTGACCCCGTGGCAGTCGACGCCGTCCAGCCCGGGCGTTGCCGACCAGGGATACCTCCTCATGACGCTGGCCGCCTGGCTGGTCGTCATGGTCCCCGCGTTCGTCGTGATCGGACTCGCCTGGGCGGCGGCGGTCTGCCTCGCGCTCCGCGTCTCCCGCGGCGGCAGGCGCGCGAGCGCCGTCACCTCGGGGGTCGTCTGCGTCGCGGTCGTCGTGGTCGGGTCTCTCGTCCTGTCCGACCCGCGGCCCGTGGACCTGGCGGCGTACGCGGCCGCGGGCGTCGTGCTCGGTGCCGCCGCTGCGTGGCTCACGTGGCGCGACACCGCGCGGATCGGACCGGTCGGCGACTGGGTCGACCGGCTGACCGCCGCACGGTCGCGGCGAGAGCCGGCGCCGGACGCGCGGGGCTGAACCCGGTGCACGACGCACGACGACGGCGGGCGCCCTCCCCCGGTCGCCCGCCGTCGTCCGTCGCGCCCCCCGGACGCCCGCCGTCAGGCCGGCGTCACCGACGCGACCGCCCACGCAGGCAGCTCGAGGTCGATGTCGAGCACGCCGTCGGCGTCGACGACCAGCTCGGTGCGCCACAGGTCGTCGGCCACCGCGCGCAGCCGCGCCGTCTGCTCGCGCGTGAGGTTGAGCGGCTCGCCCATCGCGTGCCACGCCTCGGCGACGTTGCCGTGCTCCCAGTCGACGCGCTCGACCGCGTACCGCGCGCCGGGCACCAGGCCGTCGACGGTGTGCCGCACGCGCCGCGCGGGGCCGACCTCGGCGAGCGCACGCGTCTCGGCGTACGAGTCGGCCGAGCCGACGGGACGGCGGCCCATGTCGGCCGGGTAGTTGAACAGCACGGCCGCGACGTCACCGGTCGTCGAGTCCCGCGTGACCACGCCGTGGTCGGTGTCGAGCAGCAGCGTGTCCCCCAGGCGCGCGAGCATCGCGAACGCGTGGAACGTCGGCTTGTGCAGACCCTGCTCGTTGACCAGGCCGAACCCGCCGTGGAACGGCCCGAGGCCCGCGCCGCCCTCCTCGAAGACGTCCGTGAACGTCCAGTACGCGAGCGAGTCCGTGAGGTCCGCGCTGCGCAGGAACGCACGCGTCACGTACGTCGCGGCGAACAGCGTGTCGTGCATGCGGTCCCGGCTCGACGGCGACGTCGACCACTCGGTGATGTGCAGCTCGGCGTCCGGGTACGGGCTCGCGGCGATGATCTTCTGCATCGTCGTGAGGTCGTCGGGCGTCGCGTCGACGTGCCGGCGGATGTGCCGCACCTCGCCGTTCGCGCCGAACGCGAAGTCCGTCGGGTACAGGTGCGTCGTGAGGAAGTCGACCGGCAGGTCGCGCTCGGCGCACCACGCGATGAACTCCTCGATCCACACGGGCTGCCAGTCGAGCGCGTCGACGTCGGCGGCCGCGGCGGTGCCGTGCGTGCGCGTCGGGTCCTCGACCTCGCCCCTGTAGCGGTCGTCGGGGACGAACACGCTGGTCGACGGCCCGCCGACCAGCAGCCGGTCGTCGACCGAGCGCACCGCGCGCACGGTCGCCTCGTACAGCTCGAAGTACTGCGTGCGCGTGCCGGTCCAGAAGTGCGGCACGAGGTTCGGCTCGTTCCACACCTCGAAGCGCCACTGCCGCACCTCGTCGACGCCGTAGCGGTCGACCCAGTGCTGCACGGTCGCGCGCACGAGCTCGGCCCACGCGCCCATGTCGTTGGGCGGGCTGCAGTGCGCCTTCCACCAGAACAGCGTCTCGGTCTGCGTCGCGAGCGCGCGCGGCATGAACCCCAGCTCGACGAACGGCCGCGCGCCGACGTCGAGGATGAAGTCGACGACCTTGTCGACGTAGCTGAACGTGATCACCGGCTCGGGCAGCACGTTGTCGGGGCCGAAGCCGCCGCCGTACGTCGCGCGGTACACGAACATGTCGTCGTGGAAGATGCCGTGGAACCGCACGGTGCGGGCCCCGAGCACCTCGACGGCCTCGCGGAAGTGCGCCTGCCAGTCGGCGCGCAGCGCCTCGTTGGCGCGGCCCGCGCCGAGGCACGCGTTCCACACGTGGCGCAGCGGGCGCTCCTGCGGGGTCGCGCCGTCGACGCGGTGGCGGGCGGGGGTCGGCGTGAGGTCGGTCATGCGGGGATCTCTCCTCGGGCGGGTGGTCCGGCGGGCGGTGCGGGTGGCGCGGGCGCGTCGGCGCCCCGGCGCCGGGCCGTCATCCCTTGACGGCGCCGAGCGCGAGGCCCGACTGCCAGTACCGCTGCAGCGACACGAAGGCGAGGATGAGCGGCACGATCGTCAGCAGCGACGACGTGATGACGAGATTCTGCAGCAGCTCGCCGTTGCCCGCGGTCGACGCGAGCTTGTTCCACTGGTTGATGCCGATGGTCAGCGGGTACCACGCGGGGTCCTTGAGCATGATCAAGGGCAGGAAGTAGTTGTTCCAGATCGACACGACCGAGAACAGCAGCACCGTGACGGTCGCGGGCCCGAGCAGGGGCACGCCGATCCGCCAGAACGTCCGGAACGGCCCGGCGCCGTCGATCTCGGCGGCCTCGAGCAGCCCGCCCGGCACGGCCTCGGCCGCGAACACCCACATGAGGTACAGCCCGAACGGGTTGAGGAACGACGGCAGCAGCACGGCCCACGGCGTGTTGGTCAGCCCGAGCTGCGCGAACAGCAGGAACTGCGGGATCGCGAGCGCGATGCCCGGCACCGAGATCGACCCGAGCACGACGAACAGGAACGCGCGCTTGCCCGTGAACCGCAGCTTGGCCAGCGAGTACCCGCCGAGCGCGGCGAGCGCGGTCGACACCGACGCCCCGACCACCACGTAGAGCAGGGTGTTGAGCAGCCAGCGGACGAAGATCCCGCCGTTGTACGTGAACACCTGCCCGATGTTGTCGAGCAGCGCGAACGAGTGCCCCGGCGCCAGGCCCGGGGTCGTGACGAAGTCCGGCTGGGTCTTGGTCGCGTTGACGACGAGCCAGACGAGCGGGAGCAGGCAGTAGAGCGCGAACAGCGCGGTGACGAGCGTGAGCGTGAGGCTCTTGCGCGGGTTCGCGATGGTGTGCAGCGGCCGGTTGCGGGGCCGCGGCGGTGCGGTCGTGGTCATGGTCATCCCCGGGTCACTGGTCGAGGGCACGCTTCATGCCCCGGATCTGGACGGCGTACGCGATGGCGATCGTGAAGGCCGCCATGACGAGCGCGAGCGCCGCGGCGTAGCCCTGCTGCGAGCCCGTGAACGCGAGGTGGTACGCGTAGAGGTTCGGCGTGTAGTGCGTCGTGATGCCGCTGTTCGCGACGAGCGACGGCAGGATCTGCGGCTCGTTGAAGATCTGGAACGTGCCGATGATCGAGAAGATCACCGTGACGACCAGGGCGCCGCGCATCGCGGGGAGCTTGATCGCCTGGATCACGCGCCACTGGCCGGCGCCGTCGATCGCGGCGGCCTCGTACAGCTCGTGCGGCACGGCGCGCAGCACGCTGTAGAAGATCAGCATGTTGTAGCCCGTGAACGCCCACGTCACCATGACGCCGATCGAGATGAGCGTCGTGCCGGGCTGGAACGGGTTGAGCGACCAGCCGAGCCAGTCGTTGAGGTCCCGCACCAGGCCGTAGCGGATGCCGAGCATGAAGCCCCACATGAGCGTCGCGACGATCGCCGGCACGGCGTACGGCAGGAAGATCGACACGCGCAGCGTGCGCTCGCCGCGCAGCCGCCGCGAGTCCAGCGCGAGGGCGAGCGCCATCGCGAGCGTGAGCATGACCGGCACCTGCACGGCCGTGAACAGCACGACGCGCCCGGCGCCGTCCCAGAACAGCTCGTCGCCCATGAGCTTGGCGTAGTTGCCGAGCCCGGCGAACGTGCGGCCGCCGACCAGGCGGTCCTGGAACAGGCTCAGGTACGCGGCGTACCCGATGGGGACGAGGAAGACGACCGCGAACAGCGCGCCGAACGGCGCGACGAACGCCCAGCCGACCTGCCGTCCGCGGCGGCGCCGGCGTCGCGGGGCGGGCAGGTCCTCCGCCGCGGCGGGCGGGACCTGCGGTGCGCGCACGGTGGCGCTCATGTGCTGCTCCTCCCGGGTGGGCCGGGCGTCGCGGGGACGGGCCCTCGCGACGCCCGACGGCGGCTCAGTCGACCTCGAAGCCCTGCTCGTTGCCGTACTCGACCATCCGCTTCTTCCACGTCTCGAGGACGTCGGCGAGCGTGCCCTGGCCCGAGCTGTACAGCGGCGAGGCGATGTCCTCGTAGATGGACCGCGCCCACTCGAAGAACGGCGGGTACTGCCACCCGGTCGCGGTGGTGGCGGCGACGTCGGCGAGCACCTCGCCGGTGCGCTGCCCGCCGAAGTACGGGTTCTCGGTCGCGCGGAACTCGTCGCTCTCGAGCACGCGCGTGCTGGGCACGAACGCACCGGCCTCGACGCGCGGGTCGAGCCCGTCGCCGTGGGTCACGTACTCGAGGAACGCGTAGGCCGTCGCCTTGTTGCCCGCGGCGTCGGGGATGCCGAACGCGGACCCGCCGTTCTCGGCGCCGACCTGCTGGCCGGCCTCCCACTGCGGCATGGGCGCGACGCGGTAGGCGCCGGCGGCGTCGGGCGCGCGCTCGGGCAGCGTGGAGGTGAGCCAGCCGCCCATGTTCTGCGACGCGAGCGAGCCGTCGTTGAGCGCGCGGTTCCAGTCGTCGGACCACGCGGCGATCTCGGTGTTGACGAGGTCCTCGTCGATCATCTTCTGCCAGAACGCGACGGCCTTGGCGGTGCCCTCGTCGGTGAAGTCGATCGAGACCGTCGTGCCGTCGACCTGGAACGGCCGGCCGCCGGCCTGCCAGATGAGCGACAGCAGGAAGAACAGGTCGTTCGAGTCCTGCGCGATGTAGTGGTCGGGGCCGAGCGCGCGGATCGCCTTCGCGGCCTCGTAGTACTCGTCCCAGGTGGCGGGCGCCTGCGTGATGCCGGCCTGCGCGAAGACGTCCTGGTTCCAGAACATCACGGCGGGGCCGAAGTCGGACGGCAGCGCGTAGACGCCGTCGTCGACGCTCACGTGGTTCCACGCGGAGGCGACGAAGTCGTCCTCGAGCTCGTCGGCGCCGAACGGCGTGAGGTCGGCGAGCTTGCCGGGGATCGCGAAGTACGGGATCGCGAAGTACTCCATCATCACGAGGTCGGGCACGCCCGAGCCCGCCTGGATCGCGTTGTCGAGGGCCTGGTACTGGTCGAACGACGAGCCCGCGTTGACGACGTCGACCTCGACGCCGGGGTGCGCGTCCTCGAAGCCGTCGACCGCGCGCTCGATCGTGCCGTCCCAGCTCCAGACGGTGATCTTGCCGCCGACCTCGCCGTCGGCCGCGTCGTCGGGCGTGCCGCCGCCGGTCGAGCAGGCCGCGAGCGCCGCGGCGGCCACGAGGGCGACGGGCGCGAGCCTCGCCTTGGTGCGGAGCCGCATGGGGTCCTCCTCCACTCTCGTCGTCGAGAGACGTTCGATCGAAACAATTTCGCAAACGTTTTGGTGCGCGGCGACCGTACAGCGGCGTCACGACGCGGGTCAAGGGGAACCCTCGCCGCGTGATGCTCCGGGATTGCGGCGCAGCGGCCACGACCGATAGGGTCGAAACAATTTCGCAGGAGGCGGGCATGGCGGGCAGAGCACCCCGGGGACGCATCACCCTCGACGACGTCGCGGCACGCGCCGGCGTCTCCAAGGGCACCGTCTCCAAGACCCTCAACGGCCGCAGCGACGTCGCCGAGGACACCCGGCGGCGCGTCCAGGAGGCCGTCGCCGCGCTCGGCTACCGGCCCAGCACCGAACCACCCGCCCCCACCCGGTCGGGCTCGCTCGCCGCCGTGCTCGACAACCTCGAGTCGCCCTACATCTCGCACGTCCTGCAGGGCGTGCTCGCCGCCGCCGACGCCGCGGGCACCGACCTGCTCGTGCGCGTCGCGCCCGAGCGCCCGGCCCGCGAGACCCCCGACGTCGCGCGGGCCTGGGTGCGCGCCCAGGTCGCCGCGGGCGTCGTCGGCGTCGTCGGCCTCACGCTCGGCGGCGCGCACGCGCTGCTGGCCGCCGCCGCCGAGGCCGACCTGCCGTTCGTCATGGTCGACCCCGTCGGCGTCCGCGACGACTCGGTCGTGAGCATCGGCGCCACCAACTGGGAGGGCGGCCGCACCGCCACCGCGCACCTGCTGGGCCTCGGGCACCGGCGCATCGCGTGGGTCGGCGGCCCCGCCGCGTCGGCCGCGTCGCGCGAGCGGTTCCACGGCTACGCCGCGGCGCTCGACCAGGCGGGTGTCGAGGTGGACCGCAGCCTCGTGCACGAGGTCCCGTTCACGGTCGACGCCGGGTACCGCTGCGGGCTCGAGCTGCTCGCCGCCGCGCAGCCACCGACGGGGGTCGTGTGCGGCGACGACGAGATCGCGGTCGGCGTGCTCGCCGCCGCCCGCGAGCGCGGCGTGCCCGTGCCCGCGCGGCTCAGCGTCGTCGGGTTCGACGACACCCCGCAGGCCACCTGGACCACCCCGCAGCTCACGACCGTGCACCAGCCGCTCACCGGCATGGGCCGCATGGCCGTCGAGACCGTGCTCGCGCTGGCCGCGGGCACGCAGCCCGCGTCACGTCAGGTGCAGCTCGTCACGACCCTCGTCGAGCGGGGGTCCACCGGCCCCACGGGCGGATGAGCGCGGCCCGACCCCGCGTCAGCGGTGGACGATCGGCTCGTCCGCCGCGAGGTCGACCAGCAGGTTCTCGTCGTCGCCCACCCACAGCCCGCCCAGGCGGTGCAGCTCGAGGTACCAGGGCGACGCGGTGCGGTTGCCCATGCCGAACGGGTCCATGAACGTGCCGCCCAGGTGCGTGAAGGAGAACCGCTCGAAGCAGTCGTCGACCTTGACGTACCCGTCGTCGCCGTCCTCCGGCCAGTCCACGGGCACGCGCCCCGCGTTCGGGTCGTCGCGCTCGACGAGGAACAGGTCGCCGAACAGCCCGAACCGCTCGCGCGCGGGCGGGTCGACGTGCTCGGTCTCGTCCACCACGGGGTTGAGGCGCGGCCGCGCCGTGCGCGGGCCCGTGAGCTCGTCGCGCGTGAGCAGCACGACCGCGTAGAAGCAGCCCGTGTCCTGGTCGCACAGCACGTGCGCGTGCTCGTGCGGCCGCGACCCCGCGACGTCCTGCCAGAACGGGTCGGTGGGCGCCGGGTCCGCGAGCGCCTCCGTGACGAACGCGGGCGCGGGGAGGAACCCCGTCTCGTCGACCCACTCGAACACCGACACGGCCACCAGGTCGGGGCTGCGGCGGCGGTACTCGGGGGGCAGCTCGAGCGTCGCGCAGTGGATCATCGGCTGGCGCGTGCGCGGCGACCGGGGCCACGTGGCGGGGTCGATCGCGGGCCCCTCGGGCCCTGCCCAGCCGGCCGGCACGGGCGCGGGCCCGTCGGGGCGGTGGGCGTGGGCGCGGTCCGCGCCCACGACGACGTCGTACGCACGGGCTCCCTGCACGCCCGCCATGCTGACACGCGCGTCACCTCCCCGCGCGCCGCCGTCACCCGTCGTCGCACGGAACCACCCGCGACTTCACTCGAACGCACGCGTCTCATCCCTGCGACGTACCCCGCGCGTGCATGTCCCGACCACGGGCGGATCCGGCGGCGTCACGGCCGCACCTAGCCTCGACGAGGCGGCGCGGTGCCGTCGTCGACGAGAGGGGGTGGGCGCGGCCGTGTGGTTCGACACGCTGTTCCAGCAGACGCCGAACGCGCCCGCCGGCCTCGCCGTCACGGTGCTGGTCGTCGCGGCGGCGACCCTGCCCCTCGCGCGCCGGCTGCGCGTACCGCCGCTCGACGTGGCGGCCTGGCTCACGGCGCTCGGCGTCGTGCTGTCGCTCACGCTCAGCCCGCGCCCGGCCACGGCCGGCACGGCACCCGTGTGCGCGCTCGACTCGTGGTCGCCGCTCGGCGTGGGCGACCTGCTGGTGTTCGACCAGCGCGCCGCGAACGTGGTCCTGCTCGTGCCGCTCGCGCTGCTGTCGGGCCTCGTGCGGGACCGCCGGCTCGCGCGTGCGGCCCTCCTGACGACCGCGGCGCTGCCGCTGCTGATCGAGGCCGTGCAGTACGCCGCCCCCGCGCTCGGCCGCGTGTGCGACTCCGCCGACCTGGTCGACAACCTCACGGGCGTCGCCGTCGGTGCCGCCGTCGGCCTGCTGGTGCGGGCGGGGCGCGCGTCGGGCCGGTGGGCGACCGCAGCCGCACCCGGGGTCGACGCGTGGCCGGTGGAGCCCGCCGCGCAGCCGTCGCCCGCCGGGCGCTGAGCACCCGCCGCCCGACGTGCCGCGCCGCCGCAGCCGTGCGACGGTGGGCGCGTGAAGCGCATCCTCACCGTCGTCGTCCTGCTCGCCCTCGTCTGGCTCCTGCTGTCGGTCCTCGGGGCCGTCGTCAAGGGCCTGCTCTGGCTCTCGGGCGTCGGGCTCGTGCTGCTCGCGCTCACGGTCGCGTACGGGTGGTGGAAGCTGCGCGGACCGTCGTCGCGCGGCGGGTCGACGGTCTGACCGCGTCAGACCGTCCGAGCCCGCGGCTGCCGGCCCCCGGCGGGGCGGTCAGCCGCCGTACGGCAGCACGGGACGCCCCGGCACGTCGACGCGCACGCGGAACAGCGCGCCGGCCGCGGGCTCGGGGTCGTCCAGGTTCTCGCGCGACGTCGTGACGTACAGGTCGCGCAGGTCGGGGCCGCCGAGCGTGCACGCGGTCGTGAGGCGCACGGGCACCTCGACCTCGGCGAGCACGTCGCCGCGCGGCGAGAAGCACCGGACCAGGCCGTCGCCGTTGAGCGCGACCCAGACGTTGCCGGCGGCGTCGACCGTGAGGCCGTCGGGGCTCGCGTCGCCGTGGTCGACGAACGTGCGCCGGCGCGTCAGGCGCCCGTCGACGACGTCGAACACGTCGGTGCGGCCCGTGGGGGTGTCGTCGTAGTAGGCGAGCGTGCCGTCGGGCGAGACGTCGACGCCGTTGGAGATCGTCACGTCGTCGAGCACGACCTCGACGTCGCCGTCGGGTGCGATCCGGTAGAGCGTCGCACCGCCGGGGGCCGCGTCGTAGGGCATCGAGCCCGCGTACAGCACACCCGCGGCGTCGCAGCCGCCCTCGTTCATGCGCACGCCCGGGTCGGACCACAGCTCCGGCAGCGGCGTCGGCAGCGCGTCGGGGGCGTCGGCCAGGCCGATCCCGCGCGCGAGCCCCACGACGTACCCGCCGCGCGTGCGCGGCCGCACGAACGCGGCGATCTCGCCGACGTGCAGCCGGTCCACCGTGCCGTCGTCGCGCAGCGTCAGCAGGTCGCCCGCGAGCAGGTCGACGAACCGCAGGCCGCCCCAGGTCGGCGACCAGCACGGGCCCTCGCCGTGGTAGGCGACGGCGTCGGTGACCTGCTCGGCTCGCAGCACGGTGCTCCTGGGGTGGGTCGGGCGGGGTGCGGGGTCGGGCGGTGGTGCGTCCCGAGCCTGGTGCCGGCGCGGGCGGCACGCACGCCGGGCCACGCTACCGGGGGCCGTGCGGCCCGCGCCGTGCGCGCCGGCCCGGCGGTCGCGTGCGGCGTTGCGGCCGTCAGGAGGCCGCGACGCCGCACGCCTCCCGGACCGGGCCCGCGTCGACAACTATCGACGGCTCCCGGGGCGGCGTCACCGGTGCGCCACCGGCTGCGCGCCGCGCGCGGGCGCCACGTCGCGCCGTCCGGGCGCCCGGTGGACGCCCCTCCCCCTCGCACGATCGGGCGAAAGTTGCGGATCTGTAGCGTTTATGTTCGTTGACGCCCTTCCTCCCGGGTCGGACAGTGAGTCCCCCTGCCGGCCGGTTCAGTGCTGATCCCGCGGCCGGCCGACCAAGGAGGAACGATGACCAAGCTCCGACGTGGGAGCGGGCGCGGCGCACGTGCTGCCGCCGCCGTCGCCGTCCTGACGCTCGTGGTGACCGGCGTCGCCGCCGGCAGCGCGCAGGCGGCGGGCTCGACGCTCCAGGCGGCCGCCGCCGAGAGCGGGCGCTACTTCGGCACCGCGATCGCGGCGCAACGCCTCAACGACTCGACGTACTCGACCATCGCGAACCGCGAGTTCAACATGATCACCGCCGAGAACGAGATGAAGATGGACGCGACGGAGCCGTCGCAGAACCAGTTCAACTACACGAACGGCGACCGGATCCTCAACTGGGCGCTGCAGAACGGCAAGCAGGTGCGCGGGCACGCGCTCGCGTGGCACTCGCAGCAGCCCGGCTGGATGCAGAACATGTCCGGCACGGCGCTGCGCAACGCGATGCTCAACCACGTCACGCAGGTCGCGACGCACTACAAGGGCAAGATCTACGCGTGGGACGTCGTCAACGAGGCGTTCGCCGACGGCTCGTCGGGCGCGCGCCGCGACTCGAACCTGCAGCGCACCGGCAACGACTGGATCGAGGCCGCGTTCCGCGCCGCACGCGCGGCCGACCCGGGCGCCAAGCTCTGCTACAACGACTACAACACCGACGACTGGACGCACGCCAAGACGCAGGCCGTCTACACCATGGTCCGCGACTTCAAGGCCCGCGGCGTCCCGATCGACTGCGTGGGCTTCCAGTCGCACTTCAACCCGCAGAGCCCCGTGCCGAACAACTACCAGACGACGCTCTCGAGCTTCGCGGCGCTCGGCGTGGACGTGCAGATCACCGAGCTCGACATCGAGGGCTCGGGCTCGGCGCAGGCCGAGAACTACCGCAAGGTCGTGCAGGCGTGCCTCAACGTGTCGCGCTGCACGGGCATCACGGTGTGGGGCGTGCGTGACACCGACTCGTGGCGCGCGAGCGGCACGCCGCTGCTGTTCGACGGCTCGGGCAACAAGAAGGCCGCCTACACGACCACGCTCAACACGCTGAACGCGGGCGGCACGGGCACGCCCACGCCGACCCCCACGCCCACCACGACCCCGACGCCCACCCCGACGCCGACGGTCACCCCCACGCCCACGCCGACCCCGACGCAGAACCCGGGCGGGGCGTGCTCCGCGGCGCTGACCATCGCGAACTCGTGGGGCGGCGGCTACCAGGCCACCGTCACCGTGACGGCCGGGTCCGCGGGCCTCACCGGGTGGCGCGTGACGCTGCCGTCCGGCGTGAGCTCGAACAACGTGTGGAATGGCGTGCTGTCCGGCGGCGTCGTGAGCAACGCGCCGTACAACGGCACGGTCGCCGCGGGCCAGTCGACGACCTTCGGGTTCATCGGCAACGGCAACGCCCCCGCGGCGGGTGCGCTGAGCTGCGCCTGACCGCACCCTCCTGACCGGGCGGGCACGACCCGGCCGGTGACCACGACGGCGTCGCACCCCCGCGGGTGCGGCGCCGTCGTCGTGCCCGCGGGGGCGCGCCTCCACCGTCGTCGGCCCCCGCACCTACGATCGACCGCGTGCCGCTCCGTCCCCCGCTCCCGGCGCGCCACGGCCTGGCCCCCGCGCACCTGTGCACGCCGCCGCCGCGGCGCGGGACGCCCGACGCGTGGCCGACCATGGGCGCGTGGCTGCGCGACCGGCTGCCGGAGCACGTCGACGTCGCGGGCATGCTCGCGGCCGGCGAGTTCGTCGACGCCGACGGGCGCGCGGTCCGCGACGACGAGCCGTTCGTGGCGGCGCGGCACGTGTGGTTCCACCGCGTGCTGCGCGACGAGCCCGTGGTGCCCGGCACGGTCCACGTGGTGCACCGCGACGAGCGGCTCGTGGTCGTCGACAAGCCGCCGTTCCTCGCGTCGATCCCCCGGGGCCGGCACATCGTGCAGAGCGTCGTCGTGCGCCTGCGCGCCGAGCTGGGCCTGCCCGAGCTGTCGCCGCTGCACCGGCTCGACCGCGGGACGTCGGGGCTCCTGCTGCTCGCGACCGAGCAGCGCTGGCGCGCGCCGTACCAGACGGCGTTCGAGCGGCGCGCGGTCGACAAGACGTACCGCGCGCTCGCACCGCTGCGGCCCGACCTCGCGCTGCCCGTCGTCGTGCGGAACCACATCCGCAAGGTGCGGGGCACCGTGCAGGCCGAGGTGGTGCCGGGCGCGCCCGTCAACGCCGAGACGACGGTCGAGCTCGAGCGCGAGCACGACGGCCTCGGGGTCTACCGCCTGCACCCCCGCACGGGCCGCACGCACCAGCTGCGCCTGCACCTGGCCGGGCTCGGGATCCCGATCGTCGGGGACCCCCTGTACCCCGTCGAGCGCGACGTGGACCTCGACGACTTCCGCCACCCGCTGCAGCTGCTGGCCGCCGAGCTCGCGTTCGACGACCCGGTCGACGGGCGGCGGCGCGAGTTCCGCAGCGTGCGCGACGTCCCGCTGACGGGCGACGTGCCGGACACGGACCCCCCGGGCGACGTGACGGCCCGGGCGGCTACTTGACGGGCAGCTCGATCGTCTCGTCGCCCACGTGGATGACGAGCGGCTCGACCGTGCTCGTCTTCGTCCCGAACACCGTGGTGTGCGGCACGAGGTCCATCGTGCAGGGGCGGTCCGGCGGGATCTCGCGCAGGTCGATGCGCACCGCGTTCGGCTCGTCGGGCAGCACGTGCAGGCGCTCCCCCACGGGCGGGCACGTCGAGCTGCCCCACAGCACCACGGCGAAGTTCACGCCGTCCTCCAGGTACGTGGCCGCCGCCTGCCCGGGCTCGACCTCGAGCTCCTGCTCGACGAAGCGCACGTCCTGCACGTCGCCCTGCTCGTTCTCGAGCGCACCCTCGACCTCGCCGGGCTCCTGGTCGCCGTCGTCCTCGAGGCCGCCGGCCGTCGCCTCGCGCGTCTCGAGCACGCGCACCACGGGCACGCCCGCGTAGTCGGTGATCGCGGCGTTCGACGCGCACCCCGTGAGGGCCGCCGCCGCGCCCACCAGCAGCGCCGCCGCACCCACCCCGCGCGCCGTCGCGCGTCCCGTCCGTCGTCGCACCGCGACCACCCCCTGCCGCTCCGCGGCGGTCGCCCCGTGCCGGGCGCGACCCGCCCTCCTGCCCCCGCCAGGCTAGGGCGAGGCGCGTGCCCGGGCGACCCGGCCGCGGCGCCCGCCCGGCCCGCGCGACGCGGTTGCCCGCCCAGGAGGCCCGGGAGAGGGTGAGGTGCATGGATCCCGTGCTCTGGTTCGTCTGGGTCGCCCTGCTCGCCGTCGTCGTCGGGGGCACCGCGACGGTCGTCGACACCGTCCTGAAGCACCGCCGCCGGGTCGCCGAGATCCGGGCGGACGTCGCACGACGGGACGTGCACGACCGGCTCGACGCGGTCGACGCGCGGATCGAGCGGCTCGAGAGGGCGTCGGACGCCGCACCCCGCTGACGTGCGTCGGGGGCCCGGGCGACGGCGCGCGCGTCAGGGCCGGACGGCCACCCGCGCGGGCGGCGCCGGGACGGTGCGGGCCCTGCGGATGACCGTCACGACCCCGGCCACGACCAGCACGAAGCCCCCGAGCTCGAGCGGGGGCGGCAGGCGGCCCTCCCACGCGAACACGTACGCCAGGCCGGCGCAGACCTGCACCACCGCGAGCTGCCCCGCCAGCGAGATCGGCGTCAGGGCCGACGACCGGCTCCACAGCACGGTGCCGAACCACGACACCACCACGCCCAGCAGCAGGCTCGCGAGCACGAGCGGACCCACCTGGTCCGCGGCGTCCACGCGGACCGCACCGCTCGCGAGCACGAGCGGCGTCGCGACGAGCGACAGCCCGAACGTGCAGACGCCCATCATGGTCGACCACGTGGTCGAGGAGACGTGCGGGTGCTCGCGCAGGAACTGGGCGTTGCGCACCGCGTACGACGTCCACAGCGCGAGCGCGCCGACGGCGGCCGCGATCCCCAGCGCCCAGTCGGCGCCCGACCTCCCCTGCACGACGCTCTGCCAGTCGAGCTCGACGACGTACACGAGCGTCAGGCCGCACACGATGAGCGCCAGCGGCAGCACCAGGCGCGCGAACGGCAGCTCACGGCGCACCCAGTTCCCGGTGAGCGCGATCGAGACGGGCAGCAGGCCGATGATGACCGTCGCGATCGGGGCGCCCGCCCACCGGATCGCCTGCACCAGCAGCGCGTAGTACCCCAGGTGCCCGGTCACCGAGAACACCGCCGCGGTGCGCCACGCGTGCGCCCCGACGCCCGCGAGGGCCGTGCGCCACGTCACCGCGAGCAGCACCACCGACACCGCCCCGAAGCACAGGTAGCGCCCCAGGGCGAGCGCCAGCGACGGCACGCCGGGCAGCACGACGGGCACCAGGAACGCGAGCCCCCACACGAGGTTCGCGCCCACGCCGCACAGCACCCCGACCCACGGCCCCGCGGACCTCGTCGTCACGCGTCCCCCTCCGTCGCGCCCGCCGCGCCGTCCGCGCGGCGGCGCCGCACCGCCGTCGCCGCCATGGTCCCGCACCCCCGGTCACGCACGCACGGCCGCCAGCATCGCGGCGCGCAGCACGTCGAGCCCTTCCGCGAGCTCGTCGTCGGTCGTGGTGAGCGCCGGCAGGAGCTTGACGACCTCGTCCCGGGAGCCGGCCGTCTCCACCAGCAGGCCCCGCGCGAACGCCTCGTCCGCGACCGCGCGCGCGAGCCGCGGGTCCGCGAAGCCCACGCCCCACACCAGGCCGCGGCCCCGGACGTCCACGACGTGCGGCGCGTGCTCGCGCGCGAGCGCGCCCAGGTGCTCACGCATCAGCAGCTCGCGCACCCTCGTCTGCTTCTCGAGCATGTCGTCCGCCCAGAACTCCTCGAGCGCGGCCCGGCCCGTGACGAAGGCCGGGTTGTGGCCGCGGAACGTCCCGTTGTGCTCGCCGGGCTGCCAGACGTCGAGCTCCGACCGGAAGAGCGTCAGCGCCATGGGCAGGCCGTAGCCGCTGATGGACTTCGACAGGCACACGATGTCGGGGACGACGCCCGCACCCTCGAAGCTGAAGAACGGACCGGTGCGGCCGCAGCCCATCTGGATGTCGTCCACGATCAGCAGGATCCCGCGGCTGCGGCACAGGTCGGCGAGGTCGGCGAGCCACGTGAAGCGCGCGGGGTTGACACCGCCCTCGCCCTGCACGGTCTCGACGATCACCGCCGCGGGCAGGTCCATCCCGCTGCTGCTGTCGTCGAGCATCGTCCGCAGGAGCGTCAGGCCGCACACCTCGCCGCCCGCGAACCCGTCGTACGGCAGCCGCCACGTCGCGCCCAGCGGCACGCCCGCGCCTGCGCGCTTGCCCGCGTTGCCGGTGACCGCGAGCGCGCCCAGGGACATGCCGTGGAACGCGCCCGTGAACGCGACCACGGTCTGCCGCCCGGTGACCTTGCGCGCGAGCTTGAGCGCCGCCTCGACGCTGTTCGTGCCGGTCGGGCCGGGGAACTGCACGCGGTAGTCGAGGTGCCGGGGCCGCAGCACGCGGGCGTCGAGCTCGGCGAGGAACGCGCTGCGCGCGCTCGTGAACATGTCGAGGCTGTGCGTCACGCCGTCGCCCTCGAGGTAGTCGAGCAGCGCGCGCTTGAGGACCGGGTGGTTGTGCCCGTAGTTCAGGGCGCTCGCACCGGTGAAGAAGTCGAGGTAGGCGCGGCCCCGGTCGTCGTGCAGGCGGCTGCCGCGCCCGCTGACGAAGACGACGGGCCAGCTGCGGCTGTAGGTGCGGACCTCGGACTCGATCGTGCTGGCTGCTGCGCTCACGGTGCTCCCCCTGGATGCTCGGTGCGGTGCGGTGCGGGACGGATGCGGTGCGGTGCGGTGCGGGACGGTCAGACGGCGCGCAGGGCGGGTGCCGCGCACGCGGTGGCGGTGACGAGCAGGACGACGACCGCACCGCCGGCCCAGCGGGCGGCGCGACCGCCGTCGCGGGCCGCCGCGGCGGCGGCGAGCGCGTAGGCCACGGTCGCGGCCGCGGCGGGACCCAGCAGGAGCAGGGGCACGGCCCCGTCACGGTCCCCGAGGACGACGAGCACGCCCGAGAGCGCCGCGACCGCCACCACCAGGCCGCGCGCGGGTCCGCGGCCTGCCGCCGGGACCGCGCGCACGCGCGCCGCGATCGACGCCGCGGTCCGCAGGTTCGTGACGACGTAGGACGTGAGGACGAGCGCCGACGCCGCGGCCACCGCCGCGTGCACCGACGGCAGGTCGGCGCCGGTGCCGGCCAGCGGCCGGGTGCGCCCGACGGCGGCGAGCGCGAGGTACACGGCTCCGACGGCGACCGCGGCCACGACGACGCCCCGCGCCGTGTCGCGGGCCGGGGGTCCGGCCGGTCCTCCCGCGCGCGTCACGCCCTCCCACCCGATCCCGGCGAACAGCAGCGCCGCGCCCGCGAGCCACAGCGCACCCGCCCCGGTGACGCCGTCGGGCGCGAACGCGCCGCCCGCACCGGGGTCGGGCCACCCGATCGCACCCCACGCCGCGGCGAGGGCGCCGGCGACCCACGGGCGGACCCGCAGCAGCGCGAGCGGGACCCGCACGGGGCTCGCCGCGACGGCGGCCGCAGCGGCGAGCAGCGCGAGCGGCGCCACCGCCGGGAACGGACCCGAGCTCACCGGGACGGCGGCACGGACCCCGACGACCGCGAACCACACGATCGCAGCCTGGCCCGCCGCGAAGGCGACCGCGTAGGTGACGTCGACGCACCGGCGGGCGCCCTCCCCCCACGTCGCGCCGACCACCGCGGAGACCGGCAGCGGACGCCGGCCGGTGCGCGCCGCGTGCACGCCGAGCAGCACGCCCACGGTGCCGCCCAGCAGCACGTGGCCCGCCCAGAGCAGCAGGTCGGCACCGCCGGCGAGGGTCGCGACCACCGGCGGCACCACGAGCACGCCCGCCCCGAGGACCCCGCCGACGACGTGCCGGGCGACCGTCCGCACGTCGTCGCCGGACGCACGCGTGCGCGCGGGCGCGCTCTCGTGCGGCGGTGCACCGGGGGCGCCGACGGCGCGACGGGCTCCCACTAGGCCAGCCGCTTCCACAGGTTCTCGGAGATCGCCCTGGCCCGCAGCGACAGCAGGCTGAACGACCCGGCGTCGCCGATGCCGTGCGTGGACTCGCACAGCCCGTTGAGGAACACGGGCGGCGTCGCGGGGTCGGTCGTCCGCACCTCGTAGTGCGGCTCCACCTCGAGGTAGCCGTCCGCGTCGAACCGGAAGGCGTCCGCGACGTCGCGCACCAGGGCGGGCACCCGCTCCTGGTGCGGACCGGGCCCGAGGTCGCGGAACCCGGTCGCCAGGACCACGACGTCGGTCCGCAGCTCCTCGACCTCACCCGTGTTGAGCTCCTCGACGCGGAGCACGACGCCGTCGTCGTGCGCCTCGACCGCACGCACCTGGCGGCTGCCGCGCACGAACACCCGCTGCTCGCCGTCCAGGCGCTGCTCGTGGACGAGCCGGTACAGCTCGCGCAGCACGTCGCCGTCGGCCGACGAGTAGTTCGTCAGGCGCATGAACGCGTCGATCTCACGCTTGCGGGCGCGCGGCGCGCGGTAGTAGTACTCCGTGAACTCCGGGAAGTACCCCTCCTCGCTGAAGGGGCTCGTGTCCTTCTGGCGCAGGGTCAGCGACCGGACGAGCGTGGTGACCTGCGCGTGCGGGTAGCGGCGCGCGACGTCGAGCGTCAGCTCGACCGCGCTCTGGCTGCCGCCCACGACGGTCACCGACCGCGGCGCGGCGGCCGTGCCCCCGTCGGCGACGAGCTCCTCGACCCGGCGCAGCGCCGGCAGGTAGTCGGTCAGGTGGAACACGCGCGGCGACCGCACGCCGTCGAACGGCTCGGGGACGTAGGGCGTGCGACCCGTGCCCACCACGAGGGAGCGCGCGAGCAGCTCGTCGCCGCGCGACGTGGTCACGCGGTAGCACGGCTCACCACCCGGGTCCTGCGCGCGCGCCACCGCGACGACCCGCACGCCGTAGTCGACGGTCGCGGGGACCTGCTCGGCCACCCAGCTCACGTACCGGGCGTACTCCTTGCGCAGCGGGAACTCCTGCGGGACGTTGAGGTGCTCCAGCAGGCGCCCGTTCTCGAACAGGTAGTTGACGAACGTGTACCGGCTGCGCGGGTTGCGCAGCGACACGAGGTCCCGCACGGGGTGGTTCTGGATGTCCGAGCCGTCGAGCATCATGGCCGCCTGCCACGACGGCGAGGGCCGCGCCTCGAGGTAGCGGACGTCGAGGTCGTACGCCTCCTCCTCGAGGGCGACGGCGAGGGCGATGTTGGCAGGGCCGTAGCCGATGCCGATCACGTCGTGAAGGTGAGCCACGGTTCTCCCTGGGTCGAGGTGGTGACGGGTGCCGCGGCCGCCGGGGCGGCCCCTCGGCGGAGCGGTCCGGCGCCGTGCCCGGCGAGCACGGCGTCGGCGATGCGGCGTCCCGCCTCGGGCGCGACCTTGACGCCGCCGCCGTCCCAGCCGCGGACGGCGTGCACGCGTGGCACGCCCGTGGCCGACAGGAGCGCGACCGGTGCGTCGGCGGCGGTGGCCACGACGTAGGCGTCGGCCGACCGCACGGTCGTCGTGACGTGGGCGGTGGGGAGCCAGGGCAGGTGCGCGGTGAGCGCCGCGAACGTGGCGCGCGCGTGGTCGGGATCGGGCGGCGCGTCCACCGCGGAGTCCCACACGACGTGCGGCATCCCGATGAGCGTGCGCCCCGGGCCGTACGGCCGGGCGTAGACGCCGGTCCGCAGGTCGAGCAGCGTCGCGTGGTCGGGCCCCGGCGGCCGGCCGTCGACGACGCTCACCTGGATCGACCGGGCGCGGACGGGCGCGGCCGTGCGGACGCCCTCGACCGACCGCGGCCCCCACGGCCCGACGGCGAGCACGACGTCCCGCGCGAGGACGTGGCCGCCGTCGGTGCGCACGCGCGCACGGTCGCCGACGTCCTCGACGCCGACGACGCGCACGCCCCGACGGACCCGCGCGCCCGCCGCCACCGCGCGGCGCAGCCACAGCGTCGTGACCTCGACGGGGTCCACCCACCCCGCGTCGGGCTCGACGAGCGCGACCCCGCCCGCCAGCCGCAGGCCCGCGACCTCGTCGCGGCCCGACACGACGTGCGCCGCCGCGCCGGACCGCTCCCGCAGCTGCGGCACGGCCGCGCGCAGCGCGCCCTCGTGGGCCGGGTCGACGACGGTCACGGCGCCGACCGGCCGCAGGGGCGACGCGCCGCCCGGCCAGCGCGCGGGGTCGCGGTACGCCGCGAGGCTCGCGGCCGCCAGCTCGGCGGTCGCGGGGTCGGGGTCGTACGCGCGCACCATGCCCCCGGACCTGCCCGTGGCACCGGCCGCGACGACCGTCGAGCGGTCGAGCACCACGACGTCCGCGCCCCGCTCGGCCGCGTGCGCCGCCACCGCCGCGCCGACGATCCCCGCCCCGACGACCACGAGGTCGACGGCGGCGGCCGCCGCGTGCCCGCTCATGCGGGCGAGCCCACGGGCACGGCGTCGGGGACGGGCACGGCGGCGTCGACCACCGGCGCGTCGTCGAGCACCGGGGCGGGCGCGCTGCACCGGGTGCCGGACGGCAGGAAGGTCCAGCCGGTCTCGCGCGTCGGCTCGCCCGCGAGGCCCAGCCAGTCCCACACGCGCTGCGCCGTCACGGGCGCGACGGGCCACGCGAGCGCCGCCACCACCTTCGCCGCGAGGTACTCCAGCGCCAGGCTCGTGCGCGACTCCTCGGCCAGGGCCGCGACGTCGCGCGCGAGGACCTCGGTGGCGCGGAACTCGACGCAGCGCGCGACGACCGACTCCAGCAGCCGGACGTAGCCGCGCGCGCTGAACGACGCGGGCAGCAGCAGGCCGTCGAGCTGCTGCGTCGCGAGGTCGAGGAACCGGTACAGCTCGCGGTGCGCGTCCGTCCACGCCCCCGTGCCGGGGACGACGCCCGACGGGCCGACGTCGGCGAAGCCGCGCAGCCAGTCGCGCAGCGCACGGTGCAGCGGGTCGTCGGCGAGCCGCGCCGCGCGGTCCTCGTCGATCCGCGTGACGCGCCCCTCGGGCGCGTCCCGCAGGAGAGCGACGCGCACCGCGTCGGCCCCGGCGTCGCGCAGCGCGTCGTCCGCCCACACGGCGTGCCCGCGGCTCGTCGAGAACTTCTCGTCGCCGAGGTGCAGGAACTGGTTGGTGACGAACGCGGTCGGCAGGTGGTCGCCCAGACCCGCCGCGAACGCGAGCGCCGGCAGCAGGACCGCGTAGTAGTAGCTGTTGTCGTAGCCGAGCAGCAGCACGCGCTCGGCCTCGCCGCCCGCCTCGACCTCCGAGCGCGCGGCCTCCAGGTACGTCAGGGCGAGGTCGACCCACGGGTCGACGACCTGACCGTCGCCGAGCGGCACGCCCCAGTCGCTCGTGCGCGTCAGCCGGTACGGCTCCAGCCCCTCGTCGAGGAGCCGCTCGACGAGGCGTGCGAGGTCGGGCGACGCGTGCACGGTGCGCAGGTAGCGCCGCAGCTCGTCGCCGTGCGCCGCGAGGTCGATCCACAGCCCGCGCTCGACGCGCGACGTCGCGGGCGCCCCGCACCCGACGCAGCGCACGTCCCGCAGGTCGCGCGCCTCGCCCGGGCGCCCGCACGCCTCGCAGATCTCCCCGTCGCTCGACGCGTCGCAGTGCGCGCAGCGGCCGCGGGCGAACGCCTGGTGCAGCGACGTGCCGCACGCGTCGCACGCGGCGGTGGGCCGCTCCTGGACCGTGACCGACGGCGACGCCGCGACCCGGTCCAGCAGCGCGCGCGTGCGGTCGTGGTGCCCGGGGTCGGTCAGCGGCCGCGTGAGACGGTCGACGCCGACCTCCGCCCGCGCGAGCGTCGCGACGACGGCGTCGCCGGCCTCGCGCGCGACGTCCGCCGGCGCGGCGCCCCGCCGGCGCGCGGCGGTCGCGACGTACGACTGGTGGTCGTCGGTGCCGGTGACGAGACGCGCGTCGCGGCCCTGGCTCCGCAGGGCGCGCACGAGCACGTCGGCACGGACGTACGGTCCCGCGAGGTGCCCCAGGTGGAGCCCGCCGTTGGGCGTGGGCGGCGGGCAGAACACGAGCGTCCGGTCAGCGGCGCGCGTCGCCGGGGGGCGCTGGGCGAGCGCGTCGACCGCGCTCGGGATGTGCTCCCAGTAGACGGAGACGAGGTCGAACGGCTCGTCGCCGTCGTTGCGGATCTCGTGGGCGTGGAACGGCGGGATGAGCACCGTGCCGCCGGGCGCCAGCTCGGTGACCTCGTCCCCCACCAGGACGGTCGCACGCCCCGCGAGCACGAGGAACATCTCCCCGTCCTGGTGCGCGTGCCGCTTGGACACCGTGCGGGGCGGCACGCTGCCGAAGACGGAGCCGAAGGGGACGCCAGGCACGTCCTCGGCCGACAGCAGGGGCTGCAGGTGCATCTCGTAGGACCAGCTCATGGCCGATCGGTCGAACGCGCGGGTGAACACTCGGCTCGCTCCTTGGGAGGTGGGACGGGAGGTGCGGCGTCAGGCGCCGGTGCTGCGGCTCTCGGCGAGGCCGCGGACCCGCACGGGCGTGCCGTCGGCGGCGAACGCGGTGCGCAGCGTGAACGCGGACGGCGTGGGCCCGTGCTCGTGGAGGTGCTCGAGGCGGGCGCACGCGTCGGCCCACGTCGGGATCTCGTCGTCGCCGACCCACCACACGGCGTAGGTCGGCCACTCGGGCTTGAGGAACCACGCGTGCCGCTGCGCGAGGGCGGTGCGGTGCGTGCCGGAGTACACGAACGCGAAGACGGACTCGAGGTCGGTCCACAGCGACAGCGTCGACGCACGGCTGTCGGTGTCGTCGGTGCGCCCCCCGGTGTAGAAGCGCGGCACCTCGAACCGACCCCACTCCCCCCAGTCGCGCGAGAAGTTGGTCAGGTGGCTCTGGTCGGGGCTCTCCTTGGCGCGGGCGACGAAGCCCGGGCTGCCCTCGGCCTGCGCGAACGTCGGCGGCGTCAGGTCGTCGAACCCCTGCACCACGGGGTCGCCGTAGGGCCTCTTCAGGATCGCGAACGTCGTGAAGGCGACACGGGGCATCGGCCTCTCTCCTTCGGCGTCGGGGACGGTGGCAGGTGGTCGGTCCGGGCGTCGGTCCGGGCGTCGGACCTGCGGGGAAACCCCCGCGGGCTCGTCACGCGGGCGTCGCCGCGGGGCGGCGCCGCGCGGACAGCACGGCGCGCATGAACGCGGCCTGGAACTCGGCGGGGGCGGTCATGCGACCCGTGAGCCGCAGGTAGTCGGCGCTCAGGCCCGGGTCGGCGCACACGGTCCCGAAGGTCCGTCGCTCCGACTCCTCGCCCCGGCCGACCAGCGAGTCCGCGCAGATCCCGTCGACGTGCGGCACGATCTGCGCGTCGTGCCGCGACGCGTACAGCGCGAGCCCCGCCGCGACGTCGTCCGGGTCCCACGACCGGCCCGCGAGCGCACTCGCCAGCAGGTCGGCGGACAGCAGGGAGAACCCGCAGCCCGTCCCGCTCATCGCGTCGAGCGACACGACCGCGTCGCCCACGAACGGCACGCCGTCCACGACGGGACGGCGCACCTGGTTGGGGTAGTCGGTGTAGCCCAGCACCGGCGAGTCGAGCGTCGCGTGCGTCATGTCGGGGGCGGCGTCGAGCGCGGCGAAGTACCGCACGAGCTCACCGCCGTGACCGTCCCCGCGCCATCCCTGCACGCGCGACGGGTGCGAGAACAGCACGAGCTCGGTGCGACCGCCGACCAGCGGGTACACGCAGGCGAGGTCGCCGTCCTTCCGGACGAAGACCGACCGGTCCTGGTCGGGCGCCGGGATCCCCCGGAAGTACCCGAACACCGCCGCCCGCTCGTTGGGCCGGACCACCGCGTCGTTGCCGAGCAGGCCGGCGACGCGCGACCGGCGACCGTCCGCCGCCACGACGAGGCGAGCGCGCGCCCGCCGCGGGCCCGCGGCGTCCCGGAGCTCGACCGACCACCCCTCGTCGTCACGCACCAGGCCCTCGAGCGCGGTGCCGTCGAGGAACCGGGCACCGACCTCGTGCGCGCGGCGCCGCAGCGCCGGGTCGAGCACGCGCCGCTCGACGTTCAGCGCGTACGAGTCCGGCCGGGCCGGGTCGTAGCCCGGCCCCGGAGAGTCGACGACGCCGCCGACCGTGACGAAGACCGCCTTCGTCGGCACGGCGTGCGGCCGCCCCCGCAGCTCCGACAGGCCCAGCGTGTCGAGCAGCGGCACGGCGTGCGGCTGCAGGAAGTGCGTGCAGAGCTGCTTGTAGTGGCCGTCGTCGAGCGACCGCTTGTCGACCACGACGACGTCGTGGCCCGCCGCGGCGAGCCGGATCGCGGTCGCGCAGCCGGCGAGGCTCCCGCCCACGACGAGGACGTCGCACACGACGTCCCGCGGGCCGGTCACCGCCCCCACCTCCGGGCACGGCGACGGTGCCCGCACGCACGCGGACCGCTCCGGCGCGGGCGGTCGGCGGGGCTCATCCCTCGCACCCGCACGACGAGGAGTGGCTCGCGTCGACGCGGCACGCGACGGACGAGCCCTCGGTCGGGTGGCCGTCGCGCTTCCACCAGTCGAGACCGCCGATGAGCTCACGGACGCGGAACCCGGCGGTCGAGAGCTTGAGGGCCGCCTTGGTGGACGCGTTGCAGCCGATGCCGTCGCAGTACGCGACGTACAGCGGCTCGCGCGAGAGGTCGGCCAGCGAGTCGGCGGACATCGAGCGGTGCGGGATGCTGACGGCGCCGCGGATGTGCTCGGCCTCGTACGCGGCGGCGCTCCGCCCGTCGACGACGACCACGTCCTGGCCGTCCTCGAGGGCCTGCGCGAGGTCGAAGGAGTCCATCTCGTAGGCGAGCTTGGCGCTGTAGTGCGCCTGCTGGTCGCGCAGCTCGTCGGTCGTCGTGGCGGTGCTGGTGGTCACGGTGTCGTCTCCCTGGTGGAATCGTGCGGCGAGGGCGTAGAGGTCGGCGAGGGTGCTGGGCGTGACGAGCGAGTCGGAGTGCTCGAACATGTCGACCCCGGCGTCGTCGAGCAGGCTGACGATGACGCTGATGGTCAGGAGCGAGTCGAGCCCGAGCTCGCTCAGGGCGGTGCTCTCGGGGACGGCCGCGACGTCGACGGGGCGGCCGAGGGCCGCCTCGAGGTAGCCGGCGACCTTGTCCCTCACGGTGTCGTGCAGTGCGGTGGTCATGTCGTCCTCCCAGGTGTCGTGCCCCCGTCCCCCGCGGGGGTCCGGAGCGTGCGGGTGAGTCCGGTCGCGATCGACCGGACCGCGTCGCGAGCGGCCGGCAGCCGCGGCGCGTAGAGGCAGAAGTCGTGCGGCAGCGCGGGGAACACCTGGTGCTCGACGGCGACGCCGCGCGCGCGCAGCCCGTCGACCCACGCGTGCCCCTCGTCGCGCAGCACGTCGCACCCGGCGGTCACGACCAGCGGCGAGCCCAGCCGCGCGAGGTCGGCGTCGGTGAGGTGCATCGGGTCCAGGTCGCGCTCGGCGAGCGCCGGGCGCAGCAGTCCGCGGAACAGGCGCATCCGGTCGCGGTCGAGGAAGTACCCCTCGCCGAACTCGTCGTACGAGCCGCGCTCGCCGTGCAGGTCGAGCACGGGGTAGAGCAGCCCGACGCGCTCGAAGGCGCCCGGGCACACGCGCAGGGCCAGGTGGAGCCCCAGCAGCCCGCCGACGCTGTCGCCCAGCAGGAGCAGACGACGCGGCGCGAGCGCGTGGCAGCGCTCCCGCACGCGCCGCGCGAGGTCGTCCACCGACTCCCCGACCGCGTGCTCGGGGGCCTTCGCGTAGTCGAAGCACTCGACCGGCGCCCCGACCTCGTCCGCGAGGACCTGCAGGAACGGCGCGAAGACCGCGGTCGAGTAGTAGACCATCCCCCCGCCGTGCAGGTAGACCACCCGCACGTCGTCCCGGGCCCCGGCGGCGCCCGACGGCCGCACGACGAGCGAGCCGGCCGACGTGCGCTCGCCCCGCACCTCGGCGCCCGCCGGTCCCGCGCCGAACCGTGCGACCCACCGCTCGGCCACCCGCCGGTCCTCGACCAGCGGCCGGTCGGGGCGGACGGGGCCGACCATGAGCGCCCGCGCGACCGCGAGGCGGGCGAAGTCGGCGTCGAGCGCCGCCACGGCCCCCTCACGCACGGACCGCTCCGTCCGCCACGGGCGCTGCGTCCGCCGCGCCCAGCAGGAACCGGGTCCGGGCGGTCCCCGCGGCGGCGTCCGCGAGGCGTCGCACGAGGTCCTTCTCGTCGGTCTTGCCGGTCGACGCGACCGCGAGCGACGGCGACCAGCCCAGCAGCGTGGGGCGCATGTACGTGGGCAGCAGCTCGTCGAGGCGCGCCTCGACGACGTCGAGCACGTCCGGGTCGGGCGCCACGACGAGCAGCGCGATGACGTCGTGCCCGTCGCGCGGCACCACGGCGACGGCCGCGCGCTCGACCGCGGGGCAGCTGAGCGCGGTCTCGCGGATCTCGCCGAGGTGGATCCGGCGGCCGGCGAGCTTCACCTCGTCGTCGTCGCGGCCGCGGAACACGAGCTGGCCGTCGTCGTCGTAGCTGCACAGGTCGCCGGTCCGGTAGTAGCGGACGCCGTCGACCACGACCACGCGGCGCGCGGTCTCGTCGGGCTGGTCGACGTACCCGCGCATCACCTGGGGGCCGCCCACCCAGAGCTCCCCGACCTCGCCCGGGCCGACCGGTGCGCCCGCGTCGTCGACGAGCCGGACCTCGACGCCCCTGAGCGGCGCGCCGATCGGGTAGGAGCCCACCCGGTCGGGATCGACGTCGCGGACCTCGTAGGCGAGGCACACGATGGTCGCCTCGGTGGGCCCGTAGACGTTCAGCACGCGCGTGCCGGGCAGGCGCGTCTTCCACAAGTTGATGACCTTCGGGTCGCACACCTCCGCCCCCGTCATGACCATCTCGAGGTCCGGGAACGTCTCGCGCGTCACCTGGCGCCCGTCCTGCGTGATGATCGTGAGCAGGGTCGACACCGCGATGAGGTGCGTGATGCGCTGCCGGCGGATCGCGCCGCGCAGCATCGGACCGGCGGGCACGCCCCGGAACTGGTGGACGTACGCGCCGAGCGAGAGCGGCAGCAGCGTGTCCTCGACGGACACGTCGAAGTGGAACGGCGACAGGCTGAGCACGCGCGACGCCGGCGTGAACCGCAGCACCTCGTTGTGCGCCGCGAAGTACGCCGTGAGGTTCGCGACCGTGACGTCCACGCCCTTGGGCTCGCCGGTCGAGCCCGACGTGAAGATCACGTAGGCGCTGTCGTCGGGCCGGTGGGGCACCGTGCGCCAGGTGCGCGCGGGGCCGTCGAGCAGCGCGTCGAGCGCACGACGACCCGTCCACGGGACGTCGTCGACGAGGGCCGGACGGTCGTCGAGCGCGACGACGGCGCGTGCGGCGAGGCGCGCGAGCATCCGACGCAGCCGCTCGGGCGGTGCCGTGCCGTCCAGCGGCACGTAGACGGCGCCGCACTTCCACGCGGCGACGGCGACCACCGGCACGAGCGCGCTCTTCTCCGTCAGCACCACGACCCGGTCCCCCGCGCGCACACCTCCCGCCGCCCGGCGCCGCGCGAGCGTCTGGGCCCGCTCCTCGAACGCACCGAAGGTGAGGCTCACGGTGCCGTCGTCCACGGCCGTGCGGGTGGGCCAACGCGCCGCCGCCACCCGCACCAGGTCGCCGAGCGGCGGGGCCGTGCACGCGCGGTCGTCCGCGTCCACCGACCACGGGGCCAGCGGCTCCTGCAGCTCGCTCGTCGTCACCGTGCCTCACGCCCCTCGACCTCGTAGGTGAACCGCTGCTTGGCGCGCGACCGGGCGCCGAGGTGCTCGTAGAACCCGATGCCCGTGGCGTTGTCCACCGGCGTCTGCCACTCCAGCCACCCGCACCCCTGCTCGTGCGCGAACGCGACGAGCCGGTCGAAGAACATGCGCCCGAACCCGCGCCCGCGGTGCTCGGCCCGCAGGTACAGGCAGTCCAGGTACGCGAACCGCCGGGCGCTCCACGTGGCGAAGTCGGTCGTCGCCGTCATGAACCCGCACATCCGGTCCCCGTCGAGCGCGGCCCACGCGTGCAGCGCCGGCACGTCCGCGTCCAGCGCGGCCCGCCAGCGGTCCACCTGACCGTCCTCGCGGAACTCGGCCCGCTCGTACGCGGCGTGCTCGCGGCACAGCTCCAGCAGCTCGTCGAGCCGGTCCGTCGGCAGCGGCACGACCGCGAGCGCGCCGCTCACACCCACCCCTCGAACGTCGTCGCGAGGTAGTCGTCGAGCGTCTCGCGGTCCAGCCGGCCCCGCAGCATCACGGTCGTGACCCAGGCGTCCCGCTCGAACGCGACGACCTCGAGCTCCCACACGCACGCGACCAGCTGGCGCTGCTCGAGCGGCACGAGCGTCGTGCGGCCCTCGGCGTCCACCTCGACGCCCCGCACCCAGTGCTTGAGCATGTCGGCGTCGTACCACTGGCTGACCAGCAGGTAGTCCCGCTCCATGCCCGCGTGCAGGATGAGGAAGCCGGCCTCGTGGTCGCCCGGCCCCGCGGGGCCCTCGAGCACCGTGGCCGCCTGCTCCTCGAGCCACGCGGGGCTCGGCAGGCGGTCGCGCTCGGCGGGACGGGCGAACATCGCGTACGCCTTGAGCACGCGTCCGTGGACGCGCACCGGTGGGAGCGTCCGCACGAGGCGCGGCGCGTAGGCGAGCGGGTTCACCGCCGCCTCCGGGCGACGCGGTCGACGCGGTCGTGCGCGGCGGCCCTCACGGTGCGACCGCCTCGACCACGACGGACTCCATCTCGCGCAGCAGCGCCTCGACGCGCGTCTCGGGCACGAGCGCCGTGTCCGCCATGAGGTACAGCACGCACGCGCCGTCCGCGTCGTCGACGCCGACGAAGCACGTGGCGTCCTGCCGGTCCCACGAGCCGACGTGCCGCACGCGCGTGCCGTCGCGCAGCGCCCGGACCGCGTCCACGTCGGGGTACGCGTGGACGTCCACGCCCCAGTCCCGCCCGATCCGCATGTCGTTGAAGAAGCAGCCGAGGTCGAGGTCCGCGTCGCGCGCACGCTCCTGCGCGACGAGCTCGTCCCGCGCGCGCGGGTCGTACTGCGCGTGGCGGTACGCGTTGAGACCCGACGCGAAGGCGCGGCGCGCCGTCGTGGCGAACCCGCCCGGCGCGTCGGCCCCCGAGACGTCGATCGCGAACAGCGCGTTCTCGGCGAGCGGCGCCACGAGGCTGCGGCTGCGCTCGTCGAGGCGGTTGCTGGCGATCAGCTGGAGGACCACGCGGTCCTGCCCGACGAGCCGCCCGAGGACGACCGAGGCCGCCGCGAGCAGGACCGTGCCGGTGCTCACGGCGCAGCGGGTCGAGACGAGGGTCGCCGCGACGGCGAGCGCACGCGACTCGAGCGCGAGGCGGACGAAGCGCCCCGGCGCGGGTGCGGGGTCGGCCGGCGGGAACAACGGACGGGGCGCGGCCGCGAGGGTCCGGCGCCAGTACGCGAGCGCGGCCTCTCCGCGCGCGGCACCGGCCTCGCCGGCCTCGTGCGCGGCCTGGTCGAGGGGCTGCCAGGTCGGTGCGTCGGCGACCTCGCCGGCCAGGAGCCGCCGCAGGTCCTGCGCCACCAGGTCGGCGGCCCACCCGTCGACCGCGAGGTGGGAGGCCGCGACCACGACGTGCGTGGCACGCCCGTGGTCGCGCAGCACCCCCACGCTCAGGGGCAGCTCGACGTCGTGACAGAACGTGTGGCCGGCGAGCTCGGACGCGAACGCGCGGGCGGCGGCCGTGTCGGCCGCACCGTCCGCGTCGGCGACGTGCACCGTGAGCTCGCCCTGCGGGCGGACGTGCTGCGTCCAGCCCTCCGGCGTCTCGTGGAACAGGCTGCGGAGCCCTTCGTGCCGCACGAGCAGGCGCTGGACGGCGCCGAGGACCGTGCCCTCGTCGACCCCGGCGGGGACGTCGACCACCCGCACGAGGTTGAAGTACGAGGCGTCGTCACCGAGCCAGCGGATCGACGAGTAGATGGAGGCCTGGCCCCAGGTCATCGCACCCGTGCGCTCGCCGGCGCCCGTGAACGTGACGCTGCGGGTCGAGCGGCGCTCGGCCGTCGAGGTCAGCTCCATCGTCCACCGCCCGCGGCCTCGTGCGGCCGGGCGCCGGCGTCCGACGCGCCACCTCGGCGCGGGGCACGCGACGCGAACCCCGGGCACGACGAGCATTTCTCTTCTTCACGCACCATCACGCAATTCCCCCTGACACGGCGACCCCCTGTGTCGCAAAAATGACGCTAGCAGGAGCACGATCGCCGTTGTCAACAGTGCTGGCACTCTTCTTTGACACGATTGTTCGGGCGATAAAAATGGCGCGCCGAAGCCCGCCCTCACCGAAGGAAAAGGGCGGGCCCGAGCGTCGCGGGCGGCCGCGAGGCGCCGTCAGCGCGCGTACGCGCGCGCCTGGAGCCCCCACAGGTCCGCGTAGCGCCCGCCCGCGACCAGGAGCTGGCCGTGGGTGCCCTGCTCGACCACCCGACCGCCCTCGAGGACGACGATGTGGTCGGCGAGCTGCACGGTCGACAGCCGGTGCGTGACGAACACGGTGACGCCGCCGACGGTGGCCGCGACCTCGCGGGCCGTCTCCTGGTACGCGTCGACGAGCCGCTGCTCCGCGAGCGCGTCGAGCGCCGACCCGGGCTCGTCCAGGACCAGCAGGAGCGGGTCCGGACGCATGAGCGTCCGCGCGAACCCGACCGCCTGCCACTGCCCGCCGGACAGGTCACGCCCGTCCGCGTAGCCCGTGCCGAGCACGCCGTCGAGCCCGACCTGCTCCCCCAGGCCGTCGGCGCGCGCACGGTCGAGCGCGGCCCCGACCGCCTCGTGCGCGAACCCGGCCGGCAGGTGGCCGATGCCCACGCTCTCGCGCAGCCCGAGCTCGACGCGAGCGAAGTCCTGGTGCAACGCGGCGGTGCGCTCGCGCCAGGCGTCGGGCGCGACCTCCGCGAGGTCGGTGCCGCCCACGAGGATCCGCCCACCGGTGGGCGGGTAGAGGCCCGTCAGCAGCTTGAGCAGCGTGCTCTTGCCCGCACCGTTCTCGCCGACGACGGCGACGGAGGTACCTCCCGGCAGGTCGAGGTCGATGCCGCGCAGGGTGTCCTCGTCGGCACCCGGGTAGCGGAAGCGCAGCCCCTCGAGCCGCAGGCCGCGGTCGGTCGCGGCGGCGGGCGGCAGGCCCGCCGTGGGCAGGGCCTCCGCCGTCTGCTCGGCCTCCAGCGCCGCGAAGCGCCGCAGGCCCGCAGCGGCGCGGTGCACGGTGCCGAGCAGCTCGATGCCCGTCGCCATCTGGGTCGCGAGCTGCGTCGCGAGCACCACCGTCAGCACGACGTCGCCGGCGCTGGCACGCCCCTGCCGCACGAGCTCGAACGCCCACACGACGGCCCCCACGTAGGCGACGCCGAACGCGAGCTGTCCGAGCCCTCGTCGCAGCGCGTACCGCCGGTCCGCACGGGCCATGGCGGACCGGTAGCCGCCGAGCAGGTCCCGCTGCCGCCGCAGCAGGTAGTCGCCACCGCCCGAGAGCCGGATCTCCTTCTGCGACCCGGGGCTCGTGGCCAGTCGGCGCAGGTGCCGCACGCCGCGGGTGGTCGTCGACTGCGCCTCGCGGGTCTCCTGGAACTGCGTCTCCGCGCGCCGCCCCGCGACGACGGGCACCACGGCGGCGGCGATGAGCAGCAGGAACCACGGCGAGAGCGTCACGAGCACCGCGGCGGTCAGCAGCACCTGCACGGCCGTCGCACCGAGCTGCAGGCCCGACTGGACGGTCTCCCGCATCTGCAGCACGTCCTGCCGGAGCAGGTCGACGCGGTCGGCGTGCGCGGGGTCGTCGCTGCGGTCGAGGTGGGCGGATCCGTTGACGAGGCGCACGAGGTCGCGGTTGAG
Organism: Cellulomonas sp. FA1; assembly: GCF_000986825.1. Lineage (NCBI taxonomy): Bacteria > Bacillati > Actinomycetota > Actinomycetes > Micrococcales > Cellulomonadaceae > Cellulomonas > Cellulomonas sp. FA1. The sequence continues at coordinate 2,879,104 of NZ_LBMY01000001.1, forward strand.
ACGCTCCTCGGTGAGCTCCGCGAGCTCGAAGTAGTAGAGGTGCGCGAAGTGCGCGAGCATCAGCTCGCCCGCGAGCGCGACGGCGAGCGTGACACCCCACGCGGTGGCGCTGCGCGGGGCGCCCGCGTCGACGCCGTCGACCACGCCGCCGGCCGCGAGGCCGACGACGGGCGTCGCGACCGCGCCCAGCAGCAGCAGCGTCGCGCCCGTGGCGAAGCGGCGCCGGTCGAGCGCCCACGCGATCGCGAAGAGCCGACGCAGGCAGAACAGCACGTCCCTCACAGCGTGGCCCCCTTGAGGTCGGGGACGTGCGGGGCGCCGTCGTCGGCGAACCGCCGCGCCTGCACGTCGAACATCTGCGCGTACACGCCGCCCGCGGCGACCAGCTCGTCGTGCGTGCCGGCCTCGGTGATGCCGCCGCCGTCGAGGACGACGATGCGGTCCGCGTTGCGGACGGTCGAGAACCGGTGCGAGATGACCAGGCTGGTCACGCCGCGCGTGAGCTCGAGGAACGTGTCGTAGAACTCCGCCTCGCCCCGCGCGTCGAGCTGCGACGTGGGCTCGTCGAGGACGAGCACCGACGCCCCGTGGCGGACGGCGAACAGCGCCCGCGCGAGCGCGATGCGCTGCCACTGCCCGCCGGACAGCTCACGACCGCCCTCGACGGCGCGCGTCAGGGGCGAGTCGAGCCCCAGCGGCAGCTCGTCGAGCAGGCCCCCGAGCCCGACCTGCGCGAGCGCGGCGACGACGCCCTCGTCGTCGTCCCGGTGTGAGATCGCTCCCATCGCGACGTTGTCGCGGAGGTCGAGCTCGTAGCGCAGGAAGTCCTGGAACGTCACGGCGAAGTGCCGCTGCCAGCTGCGCGGCTCGAACGTCGCCAGGTCGACGCCGTCGACCGTGACCGACCCGCCGTCGGGCGCGTAGATCCCGGCGAGGACCTTGACGAGCGTGGACTTCCCGGCGCCGTTGACGCCGATGAGGGCCGTCGAGGTGCCGACGGGGAGGGTGAGGTCGACCCCGTCGAGCACGGGCCGGCCCGGCCGGTAGGAGAACGTGACGCCGGAGAACGTGACGTCGCGCGCGGGGGCGGGCGCCTCGACCCGGTCGGCGGTCGCGCCCGCCTGCTCGCGGATGGTCGCCTCGAGCTCCTGCAGAGCCGTGTACGCGGCCCTCCCGTAGACCAGCTTGATGTCCGACTCGGGGAACATGACGCCGAAGCGGGCGCACAGCACCACGGCCTGGACCGCGACGCTGACCGCCACGAGCCGCGACGCGCCGTCGGTGCCGCCGTCGACGACGAGGAGCAGCGCGACCGCCGAGCCCAGCAGGGCCGCGATCGCGTGCCCGACGAACGGCGCGCCGTACACGCGGCGGCGCCACGTCCACAGCGGCTCCAGCCAGCTCCGGGTCTCCGTCGCGAACCGGTCCTGCAACCAGCCGACGAGCCCCAGGGTGCGGATCTCCTTGGCCGCGCGCGTGCTGGTCGCGAGCTCGCGCACGTACGCGACGCGGCGACGGGCCGGCTGGAAGGACTCCCACAGCGCGCCCCAGCGGTGGAACGCCTCGGCCTGCCCCTGACGGGCGACGAGGGCCGCGACGGCGCCCGCGAGCGCCGCCCAGGGACCCGCCGCCCAGCCGAGCAGCACGACGGCACCACCGAGCTGCACGTAGCGCGCGGTGAGCGCGAGCCCGCCCTCGAGCGCGGTCCCAGGCGTCCAGGTCCACTGCTCGAAGGCCTCGTCGACCTGCGTGAGGCGGTCGGCCACGTCGGGCCGCTCGAGGCCGGCCAGCGTCGCCTCGTCGAGGGTGAAGCGCGTGAGGCGCTCGATGCACGCGGCGTCGACGCGGCGCGCGATCTCGCGCGACAGCACGAGCTGGAGCGGGGCCAGCACCTGCTGCAGCAGGAAGGCGGCGATGGCGACCCAGAGCGCGGGCGGCAGCGCGCCCGAGACGACCTGGGGCAGCGCGAGCGCGGTGCCGACGAGGAAGACCACGGGTGCGACGCCCGCCACGACGTGCACGGCGAGCGTGCCGGCCACGAGCCCGGCGCCGGCGTACGGCACGAGCTCGAGCATCTGACGTGCGGCCGCGCGGCGGCGGTGCACCCGCTCGCGCACCAGATCCGGCAGGCGCCCCGCTCCCCCATGCGTCACGATCGGTGATCCTGGCAGCGTCCACAGGGGCGGCGTCAACCATCTTTCGTCCTCGTCTCGAATGTCGAGCACCGGCGGAAAGACGACCACGGGCCGCGAGTCAAGGCCTGACTCACCCTCGGGCGGTCGTCGTTGACAACCGCGCGCCCCGACCCGTCGCCGTGCGCCGCGCACGACATTCCTGCTCAGGAGCCGATACGACCCTCCCGGCGCACGACGAGCAGCGGCCGCATTTCCTCGCCGCCGCGTCGGGAGTCGCCGCCCTGCGGAGAAAACGGACGCACGTCCAGCGCGCCGCCCGCGTTCCCGGACGACGCCACGCGTGCCGCGTCGTCCCGGTGGGCCCGGCGACCGGACGCCCGTGCCCCGGCGCCCGGCCGCACCGGCGTCAGAACGCCGCGGCCCCGAGGACGAGCACCGTGCCGCACGCGAGCGCGGCCCCGCCGAGCCGCAGCACGCGGAACCACGCCCGGCGGCGGGGCCGCCACCCGGGCACGCTCCCCCACCGCAGCACGGCACCGGCGGCGCCGACGGCCGCGAGCGCGACGGCCGCGACCCACAGCAGCACCGGCACCCCCGCCCAGCCGACGAACGTCCGCGACAGCACGAACAGCGTGAGCAGCCCGACGCTCTCGGCGACCGCACCCGTGCGGTCCTTCAGACGCAGGCGCTCGGGCCCCCAGGCCCGGGCGCCGTACAGCGCGGCGAACGCGACGAGCGCGAGGGCGACGGTCAGGGAGGTCGTGGCGGTCATCGGTCGTATCCGTTCTCGACGAGGCCCACGGCGACGTCGGGCAGCTGGGAGGCGGTGTTCGACAGCACGACGGCACCGCGGCCGCCCGCGCGGTCGAGGGCCAGGTAGGACGCGAAGCCGCCGGTCTGGCCGTTGTGGAGCGTGAGCGTCGGGGCGTCGTCCTGCTCGAGCACGAGCCACGCGTACGCGACGGCACCGAGCTCGCCCTCCAGGTGCGGGTCCATCGCCGCGGCGCCGGGGGCGGTGCCGTCGAGCAGCGCGCGCACGTACCGGGCCATGTCGCCGACCGTCGAGCGGATGCCGCCCGCGGGCGCGAACGCCGCGAGCGACCACGGCTGCTGCGCGACACCGGACGCGGACCACCCGCTGGTCGGGTCGTCGAGGTCGGCGTCCTCCAGCACGACCCGGGTGCGCGTCATGCCCAACGGGTCGAGCATCCGGTCCTGCAGCAGGTCGACGTACGTGGTGCCGGCGACGCGCGCGAGGGCGTGCCCCAGCAGCGACATGCCGAGGTTCGAGTACACGTAGCGCCCGGGCGAGACGAGCTCCTGCCGTCCGGCCATCGCCAGCAGCTCGTCGAGCGACGCCTCGTAGGGGTCGCGGTTGGTCGTGACGGCGACGTACAGCGACGGCAGCATCTCGACGGGCGCACCGGGCAGGCCCGACGTGTGGTTCGACAGCGTCTCGAGGGTCACGCCCCCGGCGGGCGTGCCGGCCAGCTCGGTCAGGACGCCGCCGAGGGTCTGGTCGGGCGTCACCTCGCCGCGCTCGACCGCGACCTGCAGGAGGTTGCCCGTGAACGTCTTGGTGAGCGAGCCGATCTCGAACTCGGTGGTGTCGTCCGCGCCGAAGCCGGTCGTGACGGTGCCGTCGGGGCCGTCCGCGAGGTCGACGTAGGCGAGGGCGACGCGGTCGAGGGCGCCCTGGTCGCGGGCCGTCCGCTCGACCGCGCGCGCCAGTGCGGCGTCGCCGCTCGTGTGCGGCTGCAGGTGCGGGGACGGCGGGAGGGTCGTGAGGCCGACGGTCAGCACGGCGGCCGCCGTCACCGCCGCGACCACCCGCGGGAGCGTCGTGTTCCTGGTCATGCACCCATCCCAGCGGCGGGCGCGCGGCGCCAGAAGTGCCGTGATGTCACCGGCGACCGTGACATCTGTCCCGGTTGCTACGCTCCGCGACGTGAGCCGACCTCGGCCGCCGGGGGCACCGGTGACGCCCGACCTGCGGGCCGTGCGCGGTCTGACGGCCGCGTCGTTGGGCGTCGCCGTCGTGGTCGCGGGGCTCATGCCGCTGCTGCTCGCGGTCGACGCCCCGGTGGACGCCCGCTCGATCACCCTGGTGGTCACGACGGTGCTGTGCCTCGTGCTGGCGTTCGCGGCGATCGGCGGGACGGTCGAGGTCGCGGCGGGCGACGCGCCGTCGCGCACGCTCGTGACGACCGTGGTGCTCACGGTCGTGCTGGCCTGCGCGACGTGGGGCGTCGCGCTCGTCCCGCCGTTCGCGGGGTGGGGGTGGGCGTTCCTCGTCGCGTACGCGGGCGGTGCGGCGGCGTGCGTCGTGCACGGGCGACGTCGGCTCGCCGTGCTGATCGGCACGTGCGTGGTGATCGGTCTCGGCGGGGTGCTGTCGGAGGCCGCGTCGCGGGACGCCCCGGCGGCGGGGCAGGTCGACGGCGCGCTGGGGACCGCGATCGTCGTCAGCGTCGTCGCGCTGTTCGTCGTGATGCCGCTGAGCATCGTGTGGGTCCTGCAGGTCGTCGTCCGGCTCGACGACGCGCGACGCCTCGCCGACGAGCTCGCGGTGGCCCGCGAGCGCCTGCGGTTCGCGACCGACCTGCACGACGTGCAGGGGCACCACCTGCACGTCATCGCGCTCAAGAGCGAGCTGGCCGAGCGGCTGCTCCCCGACCGCCCGGCCGACGCCGCGCGCGAGCTCGCCGACATCCGGGAGGCGGCGCGCACCGCCATCGAGGACACCCGCGCGGTCGTGCACGGGTACCGGACCGTCACCGTCGACGCCGAGGTGCGCAACGCGGCGGCGGTGCTCGGCTCGGCGGGCATCCGCTGCGCGACGCACGTCGACGCACCCGGCCTGCCCGCGGACGTCGGCGGCGTGCTGGCCGTGGCCGTCCGCGAGGCCGCGACCAACGTGCTGCGGCACAGCGCGGCGCACGAGGCCACGATCGTGCTCGTGCAGGACCAGGGCGGCGGGTACCGCCTGACCGTGACCAACGACCGCCCGGACCCCGCGGGCGAGCCCGGCACGGGGCTCGTGGGGCTGCGGGAACGGCTCGCGACGCAGCGCGGCACGGTCGAGACGCACCGCGACGACGACGCGTTCACGCTCGTGGTGACGGTGCCGCCGCGGCCCGTCGGCCGGCCGGCGCGACGCACGGCGGGTGCGTCGTGATCCGCGTCCTGCTCGCCGACGACGAGGAGCTGCTGCGCGGCGCCCTCACGGCGCTGCTGGGGCTCGAGCCGGACATCGAGGTCGTCGCCGACGTCGCCGACGGCGAGGCCGCGCTCGCCGAGGTCGTGGCCCTGGCGCCGGACGTCGCGCTGCTCGACCTCGAGATGCCCGGGCTCGACGGCATCGAGGTCGCGGACCGGCTGCGGCGGCGCGTGGCCACGCCCGTCGTGATCGTGACGCGGCACGCGCGGCCCGGTGCGCTCAGGCGGGCCCTGGCCGCCGGGGTGCGCGGGTTCGTGCCCAAGTCGACGCCGGCCGCGGAGCTCGCGCGCATCATCCGGCTCGTGGCCGCCGGCCAGCGGTACGTCGACGCGCAGCTCGCGGCCGCGGCGCTCACCGAGGCGGAGAGCCCGCTGACGCCTCGCGAGGTCGACGTGCTGCGGCTGATCCGCGCGGGCCTGCCGTCCAAGAAGATCGCGCGCGAGCTGGGACTCGCGCCCGGCACCGTGCGCAACCACACGTCGTCCGCGATCGCGAAGCTGCACGCGGACTCGGGGCACACCGCGGCGGCCGTCGCGTGGGACCGGGGCTGGATCTGACCCGAGGCCCGAGGCCCGACGCCGCGGCGGCCCGCAGGGCCGGGGTGGGACGATCGCGTCATGGCACGCGCAGGCACGCAGGACGTCACCGGGCAGACCCTCGACGGCGGCAACGTCAACGCGGTCGTGCGGGTCGGTGACACCGTCCGACGCTCGGCCGGACCGTGGACGCCGACCGTGCACGCGCTGCTCGCGTGGGTGCGGGCGCACGGCGTCACGTGCGTCCCCGCGCCGCTCGGCGTGGACGACGCGGGCCGCGAGGTCCTGGGCTGGGTGCCCGGCGACGTCGTCGGGTGGCCCGCACCGGCGTGGCTGTGGGACGCCCGCACCCGCGCGCAGGCGGGCGCGACGCTGCGCGCCGTGCACGACGCGACGGTCGGGTTCGACCTCGCGGGCGCCGTCTGGCGCTCCCCCGCGCACACCCCCGCCGAGGTGGTGTGCCTCAACGACGTCGCGCCGTACAACATGGTGTTCGACGGCACCGAGTTGATCGGCCTGATCGACGTCGACATGGCCTCCCCCGGCCCGCGCGCGTGGGACCTCGCGTACCTCGCGTACCGGCTGTGCGGCTGGTGCGAGGACACCCCCGCGCCCGACGACGCCACGCCCGCCGAGCGCCTCACGGACCTGCTCGCCGCCTACGGCACGGACGCCGCCCCGACGGTCGACGCCGTGCTGGGGACGATGGTGGTGCGGCTGCACGACCTCGCGGACTGGACGGACGCGCACGCGCGCGCCACCGGGCGCCCGCAGCTGCTGGAGCACGCCGCGATGTACCGGCGCGACGCGGAGCGGGTGGCGGCGGGTCGCGCGTGACGTGCGACCGGGCGCGGGTGTCGACGGGCGGGGCCAGGTGAGCGAGGCCTGGCAGGTCGCGCTCGGCGTGCTGGCCGGTCTGCTGGTCGCGTGGCTCGCGCTGGTCGTGGCGCTGCTCGTCGGCCGGCCCGGCGGTCGCACGCTCACCGAGGCGCTGCGGCTCCTGCCCGACCTGCTGCGGCTCGTCGCGCGCCTGGCCCGGGACAGGACGCTGCCGCGGTCCCTCCGTGTCCGCCTGGGCCTGCTCGTCGCCTACCTGGCGTTCCCGCTCGACCTCATCCCCGACGTCGTGCCCGTCCTGGGCTACGCCGACGACGTCATCGTCGTCGTGTGGGTCCTGCGCAGCGTGCTGCGCGTGGCCGGCGAGGGCCCGATCCGCGCCCACTGGCCGGGGACGTCCGAGGGCTGCGAGGCGGTGCTCAGGATCGCCCGGTCACGTCGGCGTGGCGACGGGGCGAGCGCGCCGGCCGGCTCGGGCCCCTGACCTCGGAGCCGAGCTGCGCGGCGGTGGCCCCTGGGGACCACCGCCGCGTGCCGGACGTGGGTCGGACTACTGCACCGCCACGAAGGTGTCGTTCGACGCGATGTCGGGCGAGACGGCGAGGACACCGGACTGCCACTCGGCGGGCACCTCGAGCAGCTGGTCCCCCGTCACGGTCCCGCCCCCGTACACCGTCGAGAGCGAGTCGAACGGGTTCTCGGAGATGAACACCGTGGATCCGTCGAGGCCGTCGATCGTCGTGCCGTCCGCCGTGACGAGCTTGACGGTCGCCCAGGACGTGGCGCCCTGGGGGTCGTCACCGTTGTACGTGGCCGTCAGGTTGACCGCGATCAGCGCCGAGCCCGGGGCGGCCGTCTGCCCCAGGGAGTCGGCCTCGACCGGGGTCACCGAGCTGATCGTCACCGTCCAGTCACCACCCGTGACGGCCGAGCCGAGCGGGGCGGGGTTGTCGCGGGACGTCCCGAGCTCGGCGGGCGCAGCCTCGTCCGCGTCGTCGTCGGCGGCGGGGGCGGTGTCGTCCGTCGTCGCCGCAGGAGTCTCGACGGTGGTGCCGGTCGCCTCGTTCAGCGCGTCGTCGACCGCACTGACGAACGCGACGTTGACGACGATCCCGACGACCACGGCGAGCGCCCCGAGCACGAGGCCGGCGATGGCGAGACCCTTCCCCGAGCCCGTCGTCCTGCTCTTCACCAGCCCCACGACCGCCAGGACCGCTCCCACGACGCCCAGGACGATGCCGCCGATGTTGATCACCGGGATGAAGGACCCGAGGAAGCCGAGCAGCGCGACCACGAAGCCGGCGGTCGCGAGGCCGTTCCCTGCCTTGGGGGCGACCGGCTGCGGGCTCGGCGGCGGCGGAGGCGGTGCGTAGGTGTCGGACATGAGGGCTCCCCTGTGCATGCTGGTGTCTGGTGGCCGGAGAGCTCGCTCCCCGAGTGAAGCGGTCGTCGCCCGAGCGGGCGCGACGCCGTCCACCCCGCTGGATCGGACACGCCCGCGCCGGGCTTGAGGGGTCCGAGGTCCCGGGATCGCCCGGGAGGACGGCACACGCCCGGCCGGACCGCCGTCAGCGGGAGCGACGCACGACGAGGGCGACGAGCTCCGGGCTGCAGCCCAGCGCGTCCGCGATCGCGGAGTAGCTCCACCGCGCGGGGTCGTCGGCGCGGAGCTGGAGCACGAGGCGGTCGCGCTCCTGGCGGTACCGCGCGGCGACCTCGTCCGCCTCGGCGGCCTTGCGGTGGAGCTCGCGGGCGCGGGCGGCCCGGGGGTCCGAGGTGCCCCGACGGGGCGTCTGCCGGGGTGCCTCCGCCGGTGCGGGTGCTGGTCGTGCTCCTGGGGACGAGTCGGGTGCCGACCGTGCGCCCGCGGACCGCGCCGGCGCCGGTCGGGCCGGGACGGACCGCGGGGCGGCCCCGTGATCGGGACCGCCCCCGGCCGGCACGTCGGGCCCGCGTGAGCCCCTAGAGGCCACGCGCGAACTCCGTGATCAGCGAGGGCACCGCGCCGTCGAAGCCGACGACGTCCAGCATCCCCGCGTCGGACGGGTCGGCGATCGAGAAGCCCGTCGCCGTCATGCCGACGACCACGAGCCGCGCGTCGATCCCCGACCGCCGCCGGTACTCGGCGAGCGCCTGGTGCGGGTGCACGTCGCCGGCCCAGGTCTCGTTGTCCGTGTAGACCACGAACGTGTCGACCTCGGCGCCCTGCTCGGTCGCCCACACCATCGGCAGCGCGCAGTCCGTGCCGGAGAACGGCATCGCGTCGACCACGCGCAGGGCGTCGTCGAGCCGCTGCCGCGGCGAGATCGCGAGCGGCCGCAGCGCGCTGCCGTGCCACCCGCCGCCCTGGCCCGTCGTGAAGCCGACGGCGGTGGCCGCCGGCTCGGTCGCGAGCTGCACCAGGGCCAGCGCGGCCGACGCCTCGCGTGCCGTGATCGGCATGCCCGAGATCGTGTCGCCCATCGAGCCCGAGACGTCGACCGCGAGCAGCGTGCGCTTCCCGGAGGGCTCGACGGCACCGAACGCCGCGGAGAACGCGGCGTCGAGGGCGTCCGTCACCTTCCGGGTCGGCGTCCACTCGCCCGCACCACGGGCCGACCGACCGGAGGCATACGTCCGCTGCGCCACGAGCACGCTGACCGGGTGGACGCGCGCCGACCGCAGCCGGTCGGGGTCGACCAGCTGGGCGACGACCTCGTCGGTCCGGCCGCCGAGGTCCGGGAGCACGCCGAGCCGCGTGAGCCGGGGCAGCTGACGCATCAGCGCCGTCTGCGGCACGCCGACGTCGAGCAGCGCGTCCCAGACCGCGACCTCGCCCAGCGCCGCGTCGGGGAGCATCTCCCACGACAGCCGGTGCCGCCGGACCAGGTCGACCCACGTCGCGGTGTCCGTGGCGGCCTGCGCCGCCACGAAGCCCTCCACGAGCGTGGGCGTCGCGTCACCGACCGCACCACGGACGATCCAGTCGAACGTCGCCCGCAGCTCCGGCGAGGCCGTCGTCGGGTGCGCCAGGCGCAGCAGGTCACGGTGCGACCAGCCCTCACGCTGGCGGTACTTGACCGCCTGGTACGCGAGCGCGTCGGCGTCCTTGGACGTGTACCAGCCAGCGACCGCGCGGCGCAGACCCCTACCCCAGCCGCGGAACTGCTCGACGTAGCCCGCGAACAGGAACAGGTGCGTCCCGGTCCGGGCCACGGCCGGCAGCGCCGCGAGCGCGAGCGGTGCCGACTCCGGCACCGACGCGGCGTACGCCAGGGCGAACAGCGCGGGGTTCTGGCGCGGGGCGGCGCCACGCACGGACACGTCGACGATGGTGCTGACCAGCGTCTCGGGGTCCTCGTGGGCCATCCGCCCGACGACCTCGGCGTTCTCCCGCGCCAGCTCGCGCGGTGCGGCGTAGTAGGTGCCGCCGTCCACGCCGAGGGTCAGGAAGCGCCGCAGCCGGGCGACGTCGTCGAGCACGAACGCGTAGCCACCGGCGGCGTTCTGCTCCTGGCGGGTGTCGGCGCGCTCGCTCTGCGGCGTGCGCTGCAGCCCGAGCGTGCGCAGCACGTCCATCGGTCATGTCCTCTCGGTCGGTCGCCGAGGCGGTGGCGGGCGTGTCGTGCGCACCGGGTGGATCCCCGGCGAACCGGGGTGCCCCCCTCACGAGGGCGTCCACGGGGAGAGAGAGAACCGATGCGCTCCGGCCCGCCACCGCCCCGACGTGGGTGGAGCGGGCGTGCGGTCGTGGCTCCGGTACGGCGGCTGACGCCGCCGGGCAGCACCCCGAGGGGTCGGGACTCGAACCCGCACTGCCATCACCAGGTAACCGAAGACACCTCGGCCCGCTCCGGGGAGGCTCGGGTGGGCGTGTGATGACGCCGGAGTCCTGCTCTACCGTCTGAGCTACGTCATCAGAGATGACGGCGGGACTCGAACCCGCGACCTGGCCATCCACAGTGGTAACCGACGGTCGCCGGCCCACCCGAGTCTTTCCGTGTGCTGTTGTCGTCGAGGACTGTAGGGGTCTACACACCGGGACCAGAAGGGATTATTCGGGGGCGCCACCCGGCCGGGTGACCGTGCCACGGCGCACCGAGCCCAGGCCGACGTGGGATGGCCGACGGCGCGCCGCCGCCCCGTCGGGGACGGCACGCCGTTCGCTGCTTGGGCCGACGCACCAGGGCGTGTCCACCGACGTCGCTGTCGAGATGCGGGACAGATTCAACGGCTGCAGGCGGGCTACTTTGACCGACCGGCCCGCTGGGCATGGTGTCGTTCAATCCTCGATTACGCCGTCAGGCGTGTGGTTTGGCCGTCGCAGCTGCCGTCTTCGCAGTGCTCGTCCTCGTAGTGTGCGGCGTCTCCCCGCGGACCAGCTGGGACAAGGGAGTGCAGCATGCGTCCTGATCGCGGCGAGGACGATCCCGGCTATGGAGTGCTCCGACTCAGCCCGGTGACGTCCCCGGTGGTGGTGTAGTTCCTCGGACCTGAGCGTCGCGACCTCGACGTAGAAGGCCATCGTGCGATGGTCAGCGAGACCGGACTAGGTAAATCACGGAAGGACACATCGCACGATGGCTATGGATCAGTCTGCCCTGCTCGCGCTGCCCGATGAATTCTACGGCTCTCGCGCGCGAGGTCGGCGTCGACCGCGACTCGCTGGCCCCGACGGGCCCCGGCGGGCTGTGTTCAGCGGCGGATGTACCCTGCCTAAGCCTGACAAAACCCCGGGAGGCCGGTGAGATGAAGGCGCTCCAGGCGAAGTGGAGATATCGCGACGTCCTCCGGCTGCACGAGGAGCTCGAGCCTGCTGGACACGTCCTGCGTGTACAGCAGGCCTACTTCCAGATCGACGACTGACGACGGTTGGCCAGCGCCGGTGTCCAGATCACCCGCCCTCGGGGCGTGCTCAGACCCTCAGCACACCTATGTCCGCAGGGCCCTACCCTCACTGCGGCGCGCGGCCACATGTTCCGCGGTGCTGACGGCATGATCGAGTCATGTCGCGCGTGGAGTGGACCCGGCTCGTCGGCGAGGACGTCGAAGCGGTCGTCTCGACGCTGCTGTGTCTGGAGTACCCCGACGCCGTCCGGATGCGCACGGCTGGAAGCTCTGGCGCCTCGCCGACCAGCGCGTACGCCGGCGAACTGGCGAGCCCGGTGCCTCGCACGAGCGCTTGCAAGTGCATCGAGTTCGCCGACACTTCGCCTCCCGCCCGGCCTCGACGCCACCCCCGCTCGTGCGGCGGGCTACCGGACTGGGCGGCGCTCGGCCTGCGTAGCGACCGTCGCCGTTCGGTCTTTGTCGGTGCCGTGTAGGAGAATCGGCCGGTGTCGAGCGACGACCTGCCACTTACTCACGAGTGGCTGTCGCGCGTCGAGAGTGAGCCCATCCCCGAGGCGTGGGTCCCGGGAGCGACGAAGGGTGAGCGACGAAGCCTTCGAGGGCTAGGGCAGCTCGCGGGAGCCCTGCTCGATGACGAGGACCGGAGCGATCTGCCGTCTGATGTGCAGGAGTGGATGACGGGCAACGATGGCGTGCCCGCCGATGCCGTCGCCGAGCTCAGCGCGGCACTGAAGAAGGAGCCCGACGCGGTTCTTGCCGGGCTCTACGCGGGGCTCGTGCGAAGCAGCAACCGACGGAGACTCGGCACGTTCTTCTCGGCCGAGCGTGAAGTGCACGCGATGCTCGCGCGATGGACTATGACGCAGCCGCCTCCCGCGCACATCGTTGACGTGGGTGCGGGCGTCGGCATCTTCACGGCGGCCGCCGCAAAGCGATGGCAGGGAGCCGCCGTACATGCTGTCGACGTCAACCCCGTGACGCTCGGCCTACTGGCCGTCCGGCTCTCCGCCGGATCCGACGGAGATCACGCGCCAGGAAGCGACCGTGTCCGGCTCATTCGCCAAGACTTCGTGCAGTGGATCGAGCAGGAGTGGCCACAGCTCAGTGGCCCGAAGCTGATCCTTGGGAACCCCCCTTACACCCGCGCCAACCTGCTCACGTCTGCCGAGCGAGACTCACTGCTCGACGCGACCGACGGCATGCTCAATCGACAGGCGAACTTGTCGGCGGTAATGACTGCGGTATCGATCGCGCGGCTCGGGCCTGACGACGGACTCTGTCTGTTGCTTCCCGCGCAATGGCTCGAAGCGCGATACGCCGAGACGCTCCGCGCGCGCCTCTGGGCGATGCGAGAGCGGCGCGTCGAGCTTGGACTCTTCGAGTCAGGACTCTTTCGTGAAGCGCAGGTCGACGCCGTTATGCTCATAGTCGGCCGGGAAGGCCGCCGGCCCGGATTCTTTGTTGGTTCGGAGCCGTTCGAGGACTGGCGTGAGCTAGACCGCTCCGGTGAAGCACCGGAGAATTGGCGTCGAGAGTTGGAGGGACACACCGCCGATCCCGAAGCGAGCGACGATGCCGTCCCGCTCAGCACGCTGGCGACGGTGCGCCGAGGGACGGCCACCGGTGCGAACGACTTCTTCACGCTAGTCGACGAGGACGCGGAGCCGATCAAGAAGCACTGTGTGCGCCTGCTCCGCCATCCAGGCGGTGTAGGCGACGTCCTGGACGAGGCGACTTTCGACGCTTCGCTCAAGGGGAGCCGTCGATGGCTTCTGCTAGCCACCGAGAGCGCCGTCGAGTCCGATCCGGTGCTTCGTGACCTTATCGAGTCCGGGAAGTCGCAGGGCTACGCCGACCGGCTCCTCTGCAGGAGACGCACCGCGGGCTGGTACGACCTGCACCACGATCTCGTGCGCCCCGACGTCATCATCGGCTCGATGTCGAAGGGCTCGTTCGCCGTAATCGAGAACGCGTGCTGTGCGGCGATCACCAACAACATGTACGGACTGACTTGGTACCCGCTGGTCGAGCAGCCGGTCCGAACTCGGGTTCTGAATTGGCTGCGTGCGAGCGGGCAGGCGGCGATCACGGCAGGCGCTCGTCACCAGGGTGACAACCTGCGCAAGATCGAGCCTCGAGCGTTGGCCGCGATCGAAGTGCCCCTCAGCGTGATTAACGGGACAGTCAGACAGGCGGCGGCAGACCCGGCAAGAGCGCGCTGAGCGGAAGTTTCACCGCGCATTCCGTCCATCGACCGTTGTGGTCTTGGGGTAGGTACGGAGCCAAGGTCGCTGCTCGACACCAGCCGAGAAGCGCGAGCTCTCCGCCGACGCCTCCAGTGCAGCCAACGAGCGACCACTGTGTCGAAAGCCGTCGACCCGTGTCGTACTCATGTCGGCTGAGGAAGAACGGAAAGATGCCACCGCCGGTTGACGCCGCCGTCTTGACCTCGAGTAGCCGCGCCTCGGACGCGACCTTGGGTGCCGCAACGTCATAGCCGTACGAGTCGCTGACGAGACTGACGCGCTGGACGTGCACGGCGAGGTCGTGGCGCTGCAGCGCTCGTAGTTCAGCGACGCACGCCTCGACCACAAACTCCTCGCCGCGGGCACCTGACTCCGCCCGCGCGTGAGCGGAAGCTGCGCGGGCGGCCGAGGCGAGCAGACGACGGAGTCCCACCTCAGCTTCAGGATCGGTCAGCGACACGACAGCTCTGAGGGCTGGGACAGGCGTTCCCTCCTGCACGAGTTCTGCCGCAGCCAGCAACGACTCGGCACGACGAAGGTCGTCAAGTGAATGCTCACCCTGCGTAGCCGCCGCAACAAACGCCGCCTCGAGGTCCGATCGGCCGGTGGGGTTCGGATCGAGCAGGCGAGCGACACGCAGCGCGGCACGCACCTGGTGCGCGGTCCAGGGGGTCACGAGCCGCGGTCCGCCTCGGCCCGGCCACCGCTTCGGAGATGATCTAGCACTTCGACCAGGTCGCGGGCGTCGTCAAGGAGGAGCCCTGGGTCCTCGTCGTCCGGCAGCGCCATTTGCGCGAGGCCAGGGTCGGCGAGCATTGCTGCAAGGGCGCGCGTCTTCTCCTCGACTCGTCGACCGACTCGCTCATCGATCGTGCCCCGGCTGACGAGGAGCGTGACCCGGGTCTCGTCGTCTTGCTCCAGGCCCAGCCGATGGATTCGGTCCAGCGACTGGAGGTACTGCCCGGCGTTGAACGTCCGCTCGACGTAGATCGCGTCGTGGCACACCCTGTGCAGGCTGATGCCCTCGGACATCGCTGCCGGGTTGGCGAGCAGAACCATGCACGCAGGGTCGTTCCGGAAGCGCTCAACCTCCCCCTCACGCGTCCTCACGCCCGTCTCAGAGCCGTCAGCACTCGGGATCGCTCCGTAGACGAGCGCCGGCTGCAGCGCGGCCAGTTGCTGCTCCAGGTCGAGCAGGTTGTCGGGGAAGTTCGACCACAGCAGAGTCTTTCGTCCGAGCTCGGCGTTCTGGAGCACGAGTCGGCACGCCGCCGCGATCTTTGCTGGCATCTCGTGCTCTGAGTAAGACTCGACGAGCGCCGCGAGCCGGGACCCGGCGGGAATCGCGATCGCCGGATACGTGTAGGCCCGCGCGCCCTCGCCGGTCGTCCGCAGCAGTCGAGGGCTACTCGCGGCCTGTAGCAGATGCATGGCCACGTCGCCCATGCGGCCGAGTGCCGCAGCGTCGCGAGCATCCAGGTCGAACATCCCTGCGTACCGCCTAAGCATCGCGGCGTAGATGTCAGCTTGGAGCGGTCCCATGTCGACGGGCAGTACGCGAAGCTGAACGGGGGGCAGGTCGAGTTGTGACTTTGTTGTCCGTACGAAGAGCGGATGGATGGCCTCGTTCACCTGCGACATCGCCGTCGAAGTCGGACGGGCGCGGAGGGCGGCCGAGGGGAGTCGACTCGAAGCGCGCTTGTCCGGCCACACGACATCGAGCAGCGCGACCAGGTCCCGCGGATGATTCGGTGCGGGCGTGCCCGTCAAAATATCTCTGCGGGAGGCGAGCGGTGCGAGGTGTCCGATCGCCCGTCCCCACTCACCTGCCGGTCCGCGCTTGGATCGGTGGGCTTCGTCGACGACCAGGTGCACCCTGTCGCGAAGCATGACGGACGTCAGGAGTGGGACGGCCGAGGCGAGGCGTTGGTAGTTGACGAGGATCACGTCTGCGTCCGCCACACGGCCCTGTCGATACCGCGTGACAGTAAGCGGGGGTTCCAGAACGGCGGCCGCGTCCTCTTCCCATGCGTCAAACGCTGAGAGCGGCGCGACGACGATCATCCGACCGACGTCACCACGTGCCCGCAGCAGTGCGTGCAGCGACAGCGTGACCGTCGTCTTGCCGGCGCCTGGCACGGAGAAGTTGGCCCCGTGCCTAAGTGTCAGGAGGCGTGCTAGGTCCCGCAGCTGGAACGGCCGAAGCTTGCGCATGACGTGAGGATCAGCCGTTGCGAGCAGGGCAGGGTCGAGGCTCTCAGGCGCTGCCGTCTCCCCGAACGCCGCCCGGAGGGCCTGCTCGTCTGCGTTGGCTGATCTGAGCAGGTCCTGGACGTCCGCATCGGCCTCGAACGTAAGTCGATGCGCACTGAGAATGCCCTGGAGGACCCGGCGCGATTGGAAGAATGCGTCAGGCAACACTGGCAGCGGATCGCCGTAGGTCGCTCGTTGCTCCGAGAGTCGAGCGGCAATCTCGGACCAAGCTGCTGGCGGGACGCCGACGCCCTCCAGCATGATCCGGACAGGCGAGCGCGCGAGAGTGGCCCTGACCGTCGGCATCGGTCAGCTCACGGCCGCGTCGTCGTCGACACCTGCCGTCGAGAGGATGAGCTCCAACGTCTCTGTCGCCTGCTCGGCGGCGGCGGCGAGCGCCTGGCGATAGGGCTCGAACTCGGCGAGGTCGATCACGTCTTCGAGCGCGTCGAGCGCATCACTCAGGTACTGCTGTGCCTTCGCCAGCGACGCGGTCGGACGATTGAGGGCGTTGGCGTCCGTCTGCCTCCGCTTGAGGGTTGCCAGCGACCCCTTCACTGCGGCCTCCACGGACTCGAGTACGTCGGACGCGGAGAGCGTCGATCCACCCGGAAGCTCAACCGACCCACCGTCGGAGAGCGACGCCGCCAAGGTCACGTTCATCAGCTGCCGAACAGTCTGCTCGTCACCACTTTTCGGATCGCCCAGATCCTCGCCGAGCAAGTCGAGACCTGGCAACGTGTCGGCGCCCTCAGGCGCGGCCAGCTCGACGGTGACGGCCGACGCAAGAGCGGAACCAGCCGCACCGCTCTCGGCCAGGACGCCGACCGCGAGCTCCTCGATCCAGGCTCCCTGCGCAGGCCGCAGCTTATGGACCGAGTCGAGGCCCACTGCCACCGCCGTCAGCCACCGCATGATGTGCGCGTCGCCGGCCCCACGGCCCGACTCGCTGTCGATCCGGTCAACCTCCTTGAGCAGTTCCAGCCAGTTCTGAGTCTGGTCTCGCTCGGAGACGAAGTACGAAAGAGGAAGGGGAGGGCTGGGAAGCATCCGCGTGCGCTCCATGAGCAGCAAGACGCGGCGCAACGCCCTGACGCGCGACGGACCGCCGGTGACCCGCAGACTCTTTGCGATCTGGGCGTCGGACATCTGCGCGCCCTCGTGAAGCTTCTCGATCATCATGAGCTCGCTGACGAGGTTGTACTCGTCCTTGTACTCGCGCTGTTTCTGGAGCACGCTCTCCAGCTGCAACTCCTCGCTCGTCGTGATGTCGACGGGGAGCACCGCCACCTTGATGGTGGTGTGCGCAGGGAGTCGACCTTCATCCACCAACTCACGAAGGAGCACGCAGCGCGTGTTGGCGTTCACCAACTTGCCCTTGCGAGTGATGACGCCGGGGGTGTCCTGCCCTTCGTCGACGAGGCTCTCCTTGAGAGCCTCCACCTGGCGATGCGAGGCCCGGACGAGGTCAGACACGATCGTCTGGGCGCGCCGCGAGAACGGGTCTCGCTCAACGAGCTCACGGTCCGGGTGGTCGGCTAGGCGTGGCGCGATCCGGAAGCTATCCGGGTTGAGAACGGGAACATTAAGCGGAAGCTCGACGACCTCCAGCACCGCACCACCGCGGATCGGTGGGCTGAGTGTTGGCCTCACCCCGGGCGGGCCACCGTGGTAGGCGGTGAGTGCGGCGGTGATCTGCTGCACGCGTGATGCGTCGGTCATGGCTCTTGGACTCCCCTCTCTGCGACCTACCGGAACACTACCGGGGAGCACTGACGCGAGCCCGTAGGTCAGCGGGTTAAGCCGCTGATCGCGAACGGCTTCGGGCTTGGCAGCTGGCGCGCCGGCAGAAGCGGACGACGCACATTCACCCGAACGGGCCTCTCAAGATTCGGGCTGCGAAGCGGCCCCGACGCGCGGTCGTTCCCGAAGTGGATTGCAAAGGACTATAAGCGGCCCCGCGCACCCCGGAGGCGACCGGTCGTCAGGGGCCCCTGGTGTGAACCTTCACGTCGCCCTGGCCGGAGGTCGACAGCACCTCGAACGCCTCGCTCAGCAGTCTGGGCGGGAACGTGACGACGACGGGGTTGTGTCGGACGAACGCCCCGACGACGTCGAGCGCGTCGTCGCGGGTCATCGGGACCTCGTCGGCGGTATCCACGGCTATGCACGCTTCGCGAGCGCGTACATGAGCGCCTGCTGCTGGCCGTCGCGGAGCCTTCTCCGCTCCGCATCCTGTGATGCCGACTACCACCAACACACCGACAGCGAACACCGGCCCCAGACGCATGTCATGCTCTTCCGCTCCGAAATAGTTTCCGAGCGTGCATCGGCATCCAGCGGCCGCCAAGTGAGCGACGGCACCGAGTAAAGCTGACGATGACACCCACCGCAGTCGTCCAGGGTCAGCGGTTCGAGGCAGCGGCTGACGCCGAGGCGGGGGCGCAGTCACGCTGCTACATCAGTCCCACAACGTCCCGACAGTTGGGCTACAAGTTCGCCCTGAGGCACCCACGAAATCGCTCATGGCGGGCGTGGGCGTAGTCAGACTATCGATGCCATTTAGTCAATGAATCCTGCATCTCGAAAGTCGCGGACCTCGGCCTCAGCAGCACCTACATCTGCATGTCCACGAACCGCGAGTAATGCCCCTGGAACGCGACGGTGATGGTGTCGGTGGGGCCGTTACGGTGCTTGGCGACGATGAGGTCAGCTTCCCCCGCTCGCGGTGATTCCTTTTCGTACGCATCCTCACGGTGCAAAAGAATGACCATGTCAGCATCTTGCTCGATGCTGCCACTTTCGCGAAGGTCGCTCATCGCGGGCCGCTTGTCCGTCCGCTGCTCAGGCCCACGGTTCAGCTGCGAGATCGCGATGACGGGGACCTCGAGCTCCTTGGCGAGCAGCTTGAGCGCACGCGAGAACTCCGAGACCTCCTGCTGACGGGACTCGACGCGCTTGCCCGACGTCATGAGCTGGAGGTAGTCGATGACGACGAGCTTGAGGTCGTGGCGCTGCTTGAGACGCCGGCACTTGGCGCGGATCTCCATGAGCGACATGTTCGGCGAGTCGTCGATGAACAGCGGCGCCTCGCTGATGCGGCCCATCGTCGCGGCGATCTTCGCCCAGTCCTCCTCGCCCATCTGCCCGGTGCGCAGCTTCTGCAGGTGCACGCGCGCCTCGGCGGACAGCAGACGCATCGTGATCTCGTTGCGGCTCATCTCGAGCGAGAACACGACGGCGGCCATGTCGTGCTTGATCGCGGCCGACCGGACGATGTCGATGCCGACGGTGGAGTTGTGCGTCGGGATCATCGCCTCGCCGGCGAGGTAGAGGTGAGACGCATGCGAGATCTGGACGCAGCGCACGGGCACCGGCGCGATCGGCTCGACGGAGACGACGAACCTCTGCCGCAGCCGCTCGGTGGACCGGCGCCGCCGCTCCTTGTGGACCAGCTTCTTGCGCTCCAGCGCGAACACGTCGTCATCGGTGGTGAAGGTGATCGTGAAGCAGGTCGACGACGCGGCGGAACGGCCGCGGACCTGCTTCAGCGACCACCCCGTGCGGTACCCGAGCGAGTGCACGAGCTCGCGCACGTCCCGCGCCAGACGCGCGTCGGTGACAGCGAACTGCACGGACCCCGTGGGGTTCACCGTGCCGTCCGTGTCGAGCAGGCCGGCGAGCAGCTCACGACGCTGCGCCTCGCTCGCCCGCAGGTACTCGGCGGGGATGTGCTTGTTCGACAGGACGCCGATCGTGCGCAACCGACCCTGGACGGTCCCCAGCCGGTCGTGGCAGCCCTGGCAGCGCAGCAGCCCACTCGTCGGGACGCCGCAGTCCGGGCACGTCGGTACCGGCACGGGGCCGGAGAGCGTCTTGACCTTGCCGCCGCACGAACGGCCGCAGGTCCGCACCTGCGAGCGCGCCGGGACGAACGTGGTTCCGCAGACCTCGCAGGCCCGCGGCACGACCTCCTGGTGGGGGATCCGCACCGTGTAGAGGTCGGCCTGACCCTCGTGGTGCGCCGCGCGGACCTCGAAGCCGCGCCCTTCGAGCCGCATGGCGATCTCGGGGTCCGCGCTCGTGAATCGGGCGGACGCGCTGTGCCCGTCGCCCAGCCACACGCCCAGCAGGTACGGGTCGACCAGCAGGTCGCGATCCGGCAGGGACAGCGGTGCAGCCGTGGCGACCGAGTGGTTCGCACGGGCGTCGGCCGTGGCGCACCGCACCGTCGCCGCGAGCTCCTCGGTGGTCCGCACGGCACCGTCGGCGCCGATGCGCCGCTCGGCTCTGGTCCGCGTGACCCACTGGTGCTGCGCGTCGGCGACGATCATCGAGCCGTCGTCGAACGTCACGCGGTAGCAGGGCCGGTCGACCATGACGTCGGTCGCGGCGACGACGCGCGTGATCGTCCCGTCGGCGGCGATCAGCTGGTCGCCGACCTGCACCTGGCCCATCGTCGTCCACCCGGTCGGCGTGGGGAGCGGCGTGTCGAGCGCGAGCGCCTTGCCGATGGCCGGACGGGCCGCGATGACGATCATCTGGCCGGGGTGCAGGCCGTTCGTCAGGCGGTCCAGGTCGGAGAACCCGGTCGGTACGCCGATCATGCCCTCGCCGCGGTGCCCCGCGGCCTCGATCTCGTCGACCGTGCCGCCGATGATCTCCGACAGCGGCAGGTAGTCCTCGGACGCGCGACGCTCGGTGACGGCGTAGACCTCGGCCTGCGCGTTGTTGACGAGCTCGTCGACGTCGCCGCCGTCGGTCGCGTACCCGAGCTGCACGATGCGCGTGCCCGCCTCGACGAGCTTGCGCAGGATCGACCGCTCGCGCACGATCCGCGCGTAGAAGCCCGCGTTCGCCGCCGTGGGGACCGACGCGATGAGCGTGTGCAGGTACGCCGCGCCGCCGATGCGCGCGATGTCGCCGCGCTTCGTCAGCTCGTCCGACACCGTGATGGCGTCGGCGGGCTCGCCGCGGCCGTACAGGTCGATGATCGCGTCGTAGATCGCCTCGTGCGCGGGGCGGTAGAAGTCCGTGCCACGCACCTGCTCGATGACGTCGGCGATCGCGTCCTTGCTGATCATCATGCCGCCGAGCACCGACCGCTCGGCGTCGAGGTCCTGCGGCGGCGTGCGGTCGAACCCGCCGCCGCCCCGGTTCCCGCTGTCCGGCGGCGCGCCGTACTCGAGGTCCTCGATGGTCAACCCGTCACCCACTCCAGCTCGCCCGCACCCGACGGACACCTGTCCTACCGGGACCCACCGACAGTCCCCGCGGACGCGCCCCGCACGGCGGGCGACGCAGCCGGTACCGGACCTGTCCTCGCGAGGTTAGGCCCCGGCCGTCGGGGACCCAAACGGGTGTGTGCACAGACCGGTGGACAGCCTGTGGACAGTCCCTTCACGCCTGTGTGCACAGGCTGGGGACACACCTGTGGACAGAGCGGGTGAGAGCTCCGTCCACCCGCCGCGACCGGCGCATACGCTGTGCACGTGCTGTGGAGCGACAACTCTTCGACCCACGTTCACCAGGTGGACGCCTGAGCCGCCCCGTGGACGCCCACGACGACCCCTCGACCCCCGCGCCGCGCCCGCCCGGCGTCGACCGGCAGATCCTCGCGCTCGCCGTCCCCGCCCTCGGCGCCCTCGTCGCGGAGCCGCTGTTCGTGCTCGTCGACTCGGCGATGGTCGGCCACCTCGGCACCGACGCGCTCGCCGGGCTCGCGCTCGCGTCGACCGTCCTCGTGACCGTCATCGGCCTGTGCGTCTTCCTCGCGTACGCCACGACCGCCGCGGTCGCCCGGCGCCTCGGAGCGGGCGACCGGCAGGGTGCGCTGCAGACCGGCGTCGACGGCATGTGGCTCGCGCTCGGCCTCGGGGTCCTGCTCGCCGGGCTCGCGTGGGTCACCGCGCCGTGGGTGCTCGCGGCGCTCGGCGCGCGCGGCGAGGTCGCCGTGCAGGCCGTCACGTACCTGCGGTGGTCCGTCCCCGGCCTGCCGGGCATGCTGCTCGTCCTCGCGGCCACGGGCGCGCTGCGCGGCCTGCAGGACACCCGCACACCCCTCGTCGTCGCCGCGTCCGGCGCCGTCGCCAACGCCGCGCTCAACGCGACGCTCATCTACGGCGCCGGGCTCGGGATCGCCGGGTCGGGCCTCGGCACCGCGATCGCGCAGCTCGGCATGGGCGTGTGGCTCGTCGTCGTCGTGGTGCGCGGCGCGCGCGGCTCCGGGGCACGGCTCACGCCCGCCGCCGGCGGGATCTGGGCCAACGCGCGCGCCGGCGTCCCGCTGCTGGTGCGCACCGCGACGCTGCGTCTCGCCATCCTGCTGACCGTGTGGACCGCCACCGGGCTCGGCGCCGCCGCGCTGGCCGGGCACCAGGTGGTCAACGCCGTGTGGGGCCTGACGGCGTTCGCGCTCGACGCGCTCGCCATCGCCGCGCAGGCGCTCGTGGGGCACGCGCTCGGTGCGCGCGACGTCGCCCGCACGCGCGCCCTGCTGCGGCGCACGCTGCAGTGGGGCGTCGGCGCCGGGGCTGTGCTCGGCGTGCTCGGCGGCGCGCTCGCTCCGCTGTACGTGCGGGTCTTCTCCCCCGACCCCGACGTGCAGCGCGCCGCCGTCGTCGGGCTCGTGGTCGCAGCCGTCGCGCTGCCCATGGCCGGCTGGGTGTTCGTGCTCGACGGCGTGCTCATCGGCGCCGGCGACGGCCCGTTCCTCGCGTGGGCGGGTGTCGCGACGCTCGTCGCCTACGTGCCCGCCGCCCTCGCGGTGCACGCGTGGGCGCCGCCCGGCGCGGCCGGGCTCGCGTGGCTGTGGGTCGCGTTCGCGGTGGTCTTCATGGCCGCCCGCGCGATCAGCACGGGGCTGCGCGCACGCGGCACCCGGTGGATGGTCGTCGGCGCCTGAGCGTCCGCCCCGGGGCGACCTCAGTCGCCTCCGCCACCGCCGTCGCCACCGTCACCGCCGGCCCCCGCGCCCGCATCGCCCGGTCCCCCGTCGTGCGCCGCATCGTGCGCCGCGTCGTCGCCGCTCTCCCGGGTGCCGTCAGCACCTGCCGCGGCGCCGCCGGCGGCGTCCTCACGCTTCTCGTCCCCGCCCGGGGACGAGAACCAGCCCGTCGACATGGCCATGAAGACGATGCCGATCGTGAAGAACGCGATGCCGCCGCCGTCGGAGTCGCCCGCCATCTGCGTGATCCCGAGGACGAAGAACGTCACCCCGATCGCGAGGAACGCCCCGTTCTGCGCGCGCTTCGACGACGTCCCGCCGCCCTTCCGCGGCGTGTCGCTCACCGGTCGTCCTGACCCGTGACGCTCCCCGTGACCTGCACCGCGCGCGAGCGGCGCACGTACGTGCCCAGGTAGCCCGCGGCCACCGCAGTCAGCACGACGCCCACCGCCAGGAACGTGAGCCCGAGCACCGTGCGACCCAGCGCCGTGAACACCGCGCCGAGGGCGAGCAGCGGCGCACCCACCGCGAACATCGTCCCGCCGACGGCGGCCTGCTGCGTCGGGGCCGCCGTGGTCGTGGCCTGCGCGTCCGTGGTGCGCTTCTGCGTGCTCATGTCGTGCCTCCTGGTTCGTCCTGACCTCTGCGACGAGCCTAGGCAGCACGGTGGTCGCGTCCCACCGTCCCGCGACCGATCCTCCCGCTCCGTCCGGAGGCGGAGACGACGGCGCACGCACCGCGGGCCCTGCGCCTGGCGGACGAGGTGCGGGACGAACGGACGCCCCCGGCGCCGACGCCGGACACGACGAGGCCCCGCACCGCCGGAGCGGTACGGGGCCTCGCGAGCTCGCGTGGGAGCAGGTCAGGCGGCGACGACCTTGACGGTCACCTTGGCCGAGACCTCGGGGTGCAGACGAACCTGCACCGCGTACTCGCCGAGCGTCTTGATCGCCTGGGCGACCTCGATCTTGCGCTTGTCGACCGACGGGCCGCCGACGGCCTTGATCGCCTCGGCGATCTCGGCCGTGGTGACGGCACCGAACAGACGGCCCGACTCGCCGGCCTTGGCCGACACCGTGACGGCGTTCGCCTGGAGCGAGTCGCGCACGGCCTTCGCGTCGTCGAGCGTCGCGATCTCGCGCGCCTTGCGGGCACGACGGATCGCCGAGACGTCCTTCTCGGCACCCTTGGTCCACGGCGTGGCCAGGTTGCGCGGGACGAGGTAGTTACGGGCGTACCCGTCCTTCACCTCGACGACGTCGCCGGGGGCACCGAGACCGGTGACCTCGTGGGTCAGGATGATCTTCGCCATGGGTCAGTCCTTTCTCAGCGGGCCGACGACGAGTACGGCAGGAGGGCCATCTCGCGGGCGTTCTTCACCGCACGGGCGATCTGGCGCTGCTCCTGGACGGAGACGCCGGTCACGCGACGCGCGCGGATCTTGCCGCGGTCGGAGATGAACTTGCGGAGCAGAGCCGTGTCCTTGTAGTCGACCGTCTCGATCTTGGCGGCCTTGAGGGGGTTCTGCTTCTTCTTGGGCTTGCGGACGACGGGCTTGGCCATCGTGGTGCTCCTTGTCTGTGGAGCCCCGAGCGTTGCCGTGCTCGGGGATGAGAATCAGGTGTGCGAGGCGCCGATCAGAACGGGGGCTCGTCGGAGTAGCCGCCGCCGGACCCGCCCGCGGGCGTCGCCCACGGGTCGTCGGTCTGGCCGCCGCCACCGGAGGACTGGCCACCGCCGCTGAAGCCGCCGCCACCGCCGTAGCTGCCACCGCCGCCGCCACCGCCGAAGCCGCCACCGCCGGACCGCTGGGTCTTGGTGACCTTCGCGGTCGCGTACCGCAGCGACGGGCCGACCTCGTCGACCTGCAGCTCGTACACGGTGCGCTTCTCGCCCTCGCGGGTCTCGTACGAGCGCTGCACGAGGCGGCCCTGCACGATGACGCGGGTGCCCTTGGTGAGGGACTCGGCGACGGACTCGGCCGCCTCCCGCCAGATCGAGCACCGGAGGAACAGCGTCTCGCCGTCCTTCCACTCGTTGGACTGGCGGTCGAACGTGCGGGGCGTGGACGCGACGGTGAAGTTCGCGACCGCGGCGCCCGACGGGGTGAAGCGCAGCTCCGGGTCCCCGGTCAGGTTCCCGATCACCGTGATGGTGGTCTCGCCGGCCATGACGGCCTCCTCGCTCGTTCGTACGGTTCGGCTGCGGCGTGGTGCCGCGGGTGCTGGCGCCCGACGCTAGCGACGGGCACCCACACGGGCAGGATCACGCCTCGCGGCGCAGGACCTTCGTGCGCAGGACGACCTCGTTGAGGCCGAGCTGACGGTCCAGCTCCTTGGCGGTCGCGGGCTCCGCGGTGAAGTCGACGACGGCGTAGATGCCCTCGGCCTTCTTCTTGATGTCGTACGCGAGGCGACGACGGCCCCAGACGTCCACCTTGTCGACCGTGCCACCGTCGGTCTTGACGACCGACAGGTACTTGTCGAGCGACGGGGCGACGGTGCGCTCCTCGATCTCGGGGTCGAGGATGATCATGATCTCGTACTGACGCAGGCTCATACCCACCTCCTCTGGTCTTCGCGGTCACGGTCGGTCCGTGACAGGAGGGTTCTCGTGCGTCTCGCCGTGACGCACCACCGACGAGGCGTCAGGGGTGCAGGCACGACGAACCGTCCGCGAGGGACGGCGATCGCCCAGACTACCCGCTCACGACCCCGCGACCGAATCCCCCGACCGAGCGGTCGGGCGGTCGGGTCGGCCGCGGCGCGGCGGCGTCAGGGACGTTGCGTGGGCAGCGGCACCGCACCGGCCTGGCCGCCACCGCCCCCGGCACCGCCGCCGTCACCCGGCGGCGGCTCCTCGGTCGGCGCGGGTGGCGGCTGCGTCGGTGCGGGGGTCGGCGACGGGGACGGGGCTCCCGACGACACGATGAGCGTGACGGTGGCGCCCGAGTCGACCGTCGACCCCTCACCGGGTTCGGCGCGGATGACGCGCCCCGCGGGGACGGACGCCGACTGCTCGGAGCGCACGCTCGCCACGAGCCCCGCACCCTGCAGCACGCCCGTGGCGTCGGCCTCGGTGCGACCCACGAGGCCGCCGGGCACCTGCACCTGGGCAGGCTCCTCGGGCTCCTCGGGCGGCGCCTCGGTCGGCTCCTCGGTCGCGGTGGCGGTCGGCGTCGGCCTGCCGCCCACGTTCGCGCGCGGCGGGAAGTTCTCGACCTGGGCGAACCTGGGGTTCGCGAAGACCTTGCCCATGTAGTCGGCCCACAGCACGGCGGGGTACGACGACCCGGTGATCTGGCTGTAGTCGCCCCAGGCCTCGATCGAGTCGAGTCCGCGGCCGTCCTGCGCCTGCTGGGACAGCGCGACCGCCGTCGCGAGCTGCGGGACGTAGCCGATGAACCACGCCGACTTGTTGTCGGTCGAGGTACCCGTCTTGCCCGCGATCGGGCGGCCGAGGCGCGCGATCTGCGCCTTGCCCGAGCCCTGCTCGACGACCTGGGTCATCGCGTAGGTGGCGTCCGCCATGACGTCCGCCGCGAAGACCGGCCGGCCGGCCGTGTCGGGCTGCCAGGCGACGGTCCCGTCGTTGTTCTCGACGACCTGGAGGATGTGCGGCGTCCGCTGCACGCCCTGCGCCGCGAACGTCGCGTACGCGCCCGTCATGTCGAGCGGGTGGACGAGGTCGGAGCCCAGGACGTTCGAGGGCACGCTCGTCAGCGGCGTCGTGATGCCCGCCTCGGTGGCGACGCGCGCGGTGTTCTCGGGGCCGACCTTGATGTTGAGCGCCGCGTACACGGTGTTCACCGAGTCCGCGGTCGCCTTGACCAGGTCGATCTGGCCGAAGCTCTGACCGTTGCCGCGGCCGAAGTTGCGGACGTCCTTGGTACCGCCCTCCCACTCGGGGAAGCGCTGCGGCGAGTTGCCGTCGAACCTCGTCGACAGGCCGATGCCCTCCTGCAGCCCGGCGACCAGCGCGAACGGCTTGAACGTCGACCCGGCCTGGACCTTGTCGAACGTCGCGGTGTTCTTCTGGTCCGCGAGGTAGTCGGGGCCGCCGTAGAGCGCGACGATACCGCCCGTGGCGGGGTCGACCGAGACGACCGAGACACGCAGCCGCTCGTTGGGCACGGCGCCGTCCGAGAGCGCGCCGGAGCGCAGCCCCTCGGCCGACTCGACCGCGGCCTGCTGCACCGACTGGTCGACCGTCGTGACGATCTTCAGGCCCTTGGTGCGCAGCTCGCCCGAGGTCCACAGGTTGGTCGCGAGCAGCTCGTTCTCGACCATCTCGAGCAGGTACCCGTTCGGGCCGCGGTACGTCTCGGACTTGACGTACTCGATCGTCGTCGGGAAGACCTGCGCGGCGCGGTCGCTCGCGCTGAGCCAGCCGGAGTCGACCATCGAGTCGAGGACGATGCCCCAGCGCTGCTGCGACTTCTCCGGGCTCACGGCCGGGTCCCAGTTGTTGGGCGACGGGATCAGCGCCGCGAGCAGGGCCGCCTCGGAGACCGACATCTCGGCCGCGGGCTTGCCGAAGTACGACTTGGACGCCGCCTCGATCCCGTAGGAGTCACGACCGAAGTAGATCGTGTTGAGGTAGCGGCCCATGATCTGTTCCTTGGACTCGCTCTGGGACAGCTTGACGGCGAGGATCGCCTCCTTCGCCTTGCCCCAGTAGTCCTTGGTGGTGTTCTGGTAGTACCGCTCGACGTACTGCTGGGTCAGCGTCGACCCGCCCTGCGTCGGCTTGCCCTGGACGTTGTTGATGAAGGCGCGGGCCATGCCGGTGATCGACACGCCCCGGTTGGTGAAGAACGTCTTGTCCTCGCCGGCCGCGACCGCCTGGCCGACGTACTCGGGCAGCGTCGAGTACTCGACGATCTCGCGCTTCTGCTTCGCGAACGTCCCCATGACCTCGCCCGGCTGACCGGGCTCGGCCCCCGCGAAGTACACGGTGGTGGTCTGGAACTGGACCTCGGCGAGCGCGTCTGGCGGGTTGATGAACGCGAACGCCGCCGCACCGGCACCGAGCAGCAGGAAGATCCCGCCGATGAACGTGCCGAGGACGACCCGCCACGACGGGAGCCAGCGACGCACGCCACGGTGCTCGCGGCGGGGGTAGTTCCAGAACTTCCGCTTCTCCGGCGGGGTCGCCCGGGTCGACGCGCGACGCGTGCCGCGGGGTGCGCGCGTGGGCGCCGCACGGCGTGTGCTGCCTGCCAACGGGGGACCTCTCGTGCCGACGACGGTGCTGGCGGACGCTCCGCCGCGGCCCGCGTGGGGGCGCGTCGGTGGGGGCGCTGCCGACGTCAGTATGGACGACCGACTTGGGCGGTGGCTCGCGCAGGGCGCCCGGGACGTCCCGTTCTGGGCGGGACTTCACACGATCGGCACCCCGTCGCGACGCGATCCGGCGCGGCCGCGCACACGGTGGGGCGGGCGCCCTGTTGTCGTCGGGCACGCGCGCGACATATTCTCCGGATGTATCGAGTTGATACATCGAGATCGGGCGACCGCCCGGTCCCGGTCCCCGACGGCACGAGGAGGCCAGGTGCGCGGACGTTCCGACGTGCTCGAGCCGGCGATCCTCGGGCTGCTCGCCGGGTCGCCCATGCACGGGTACGAGCTGCGCAAGCGCCTCAACCTCGTGCTCGGCTCGTTCCGTGCGCTGTCGTACGGCTCGCTGTACCCGTGCCTCAAGGGGCTCGTGGACCGCGGGCTGATCGCCGGCACGGACTCGCCCGGCGACCGCACGGTCGCCAGCAAGCGCGCACGGATCGTGTACGAGCTGACCGCCGACGGCAAGGAGCACCTGCAGCAGGTGCTCTCGA
Organism: Cellulomonas sp. FA1; assembly: GCF_000986825.1. NCBI lineage: Bacteria > Bacillati > Actinomycetota > Actinomycetes > Micrococcales > Cellulomonadaceae > Cellulomonas > Cellulomonas sp. FA1. The sequence goes on from NZ_LBMY01000001.1 coordinate 2,907,940, forward strand.
CGTCCGGGCCGGCGGCCTGGGAGGACGAGAACTTCGACGTGCGCTTCGCGTTCTTCGGCCAGACGGACGCCGAGACGCGGCTGCGCATCCTCGAAGGTCGCCGTTCCCGGCTGACCGAGCGGCTCGAGACGTTCCGTCAGTCGTTCGCCCGGACCCGCGAGCGCATGGACGAGTACACGCTCGAGCTCCAGCGCCACGGCCTCGAGCAGGTCGAGCGCGAGGTCCGCTGGCTGGACGACCTCATCGACAACGAGCGCGGCGTCCGTCGCGCTCGCCCCGAGGGCGGTGGCCGACCGGCCGCCGCTGCAGACGACGCCGAGGGCTCATCCGAGGCGCGAATCGAGAAGGAGCGAGGATGACCTCCATCCGCGTCGCCATCGTCGGCGTCGGCAACTGCGCCGCGTCGCTTGTCCAGGGCGTGCACTACTACCGGGACGCCGACCCGGCGGGCAAGGTCCCCGGCCTCATGCACGTCCAGTTCGGCGACTACCACGTGCGCGACCTCGAGTTCGTCGCCGCGTTCGACGTGGACGCCAAGAAGGTCGGCTTCGACCTGTCGGAGGCGATCTTCAACTCCGAGAACAACACCATCAAGATCTCCGACGTCCCGCCGCTGGGCGTCACGGTGCAGCGCGGCCTCACGCTCGACGGCCTGGGCAAGTACTACTCCCAGACCATCGAGGAGTCGGACGCCGAGCCGGTCGACGTCGTGCAGACCCTCAAGGACCAGCAGGTCGACGTGCTCGTCTGCTACCTGCCCGTCGGGTCGGAGGCCGCCGCGAAGTTCTACGCGCAGTGCGCCATCGACGCGGGCGTCGCGTTCGTCAACGCGCTGCCCGTCTTCATCGCGTCGGACCCCGAGTGGGCCGCCAAGTTCGAGGCCGCCGGTGTCCCGATCGTCGGCGACGACATCAAGTCGCAGGTCGGTGCGACCATCACGCACCGCGTGCTCGCGCGCCTCTTCGAGGACCGCGGCGTCATCCTGGACCGCACGTACCAGCTGAACGTCGGCGGCAACATGGACTTCAAGAACATGCTCGAGCGCGAGCGTCTGGAGTCGAAGAAGATCTCGAAGACGCAGGCCGTCACGTCGAACCTCGAGGACGGCCCGCTGTCCGGCAAGAAGGACGACCGCAACGTCCACATCGGCCCGTCGGACTACGTCGCGTGGCTCGACGACCGCAAGTGGGCGTACGTGCGCCTCGAGGGCCGCGCGTTCGGCGAGGTGCCCCTGAACCTCGAGTACAAGCTCGAGGTGTGGGACTCCCCCAACTCGGCGGGCATCATCATCGACGCCGTCCGCGCCGCGAAGATCGCGAAGGACCGCGGCGTCGGCGGCCCGATCCTGTCGGCGTCGACGTACTTCATGAAGTCCCCGCCGGTGCAGATGGAGGACACGAAGGGCCGGGCGCAGCTCGAGGCGTTCATCCGCGGCGAGGTCGAGCGCTGAGCCGGAGCGCAGCGGAGGGTGCCGGCCCGGCGCGCAGCGTCAGGCCGGTGCCCGCAGAGCGCAGGCTCAGCGCGACCACGGGGTCGAGCGCTGAGCCGGAGCGCAGCGGAGGGTGCCGGCCCGGCGCGCGGCGTCAGGCCTGATCCGAGACACGAGGTGTGCGGGTAGCCGTCGTCCAGCGGCGGCGACCCGCACACCTTTGTCGTGTCGTCCACAGACTCGCGCGGGTCGCCGGTGGTGGCACGTGGTCACGTCGCCCTGCGCGATCGCGTCCCCGCTCGCCGCGGCGCTGAGCCGCCGCGGACGGCGTGGTGCACCGCGCAGGTGCGGCGTGACGCGTCGAGCGTGCGGGGTCGCCGTCGCGTGACGACGGCAACCCCGCACGCTCGCGGCAGGCTCAGGGCGCGGCGCGCTCGACGAGGCCGCGCACGCCCGGGTCGGGTGCGCCCTCGACGGCGCGGGCGACGAGCCGCGTCGCCCCGGTGGCCGGGTCGACCGTCCACCACGTGAACCCGCCCGCGGCCTCGTAGCAGAGCCCGTTGGTGCGGAGCAGCACGCCGTCCCCGCCGGGTTCCACGCTGCAGATCTGCTGGTCGGCGCCGACGTCGGCCGCGAGAGGCGACACGGACGCGCCCTCCCACACGTACGCACCGTCGTAGCAGACGTCGAAGCACGCCCCCGAGCCGGAGAGCAGCGGAAGCGACGTCGCGACGAGACCACCCGACGCCAGCGGGTGCCCGATCCAGGGCGCGACACCGTCCCCGGTGAGCTGCTGCAACGGCTGGGGCGCACCTCCGGCGGCGTCGAGGCGCACCACCTGACCCCGACGGTGGTCGAGGTACTGCAGGTCGCGCTCGCCCTCCCCGCCGGGCGGGACGGGGTCGGCGCAGGTCGCGAGGAGCCCGTCGGCGTCGAGCCATCCCGCCACGCTGCACGTCTGCCCCGCGGGGACGTCGAGGTCGACGCCGGCACCGGTCGCCAGGTCGACCACATGCACGGCGGGACCGAAGCCCGGCGCTGCGACGGATCGGCGCCCGTCGGGGCTGAGCCACGCGCTCTGGCCGCTCGATCCCACGGCGACCTCGCGCGCGCGCCCGGTGGGCGGGACGACGTGCAGCGTCGTCGACTCGTCGGACGTCGTCATCCAGACCTCGTCGTCACCGGACGCGCCCACCCACGACGCCTCCGGCGGTACACGGTCGTCGGCCGTGACCCGGCCGGTCAGCAGATCGACCGTGACGACGCGGGAAGGCCCGTCGTCGCCCCAGCGCACGGCCCGCAGCACGCCGGCGTCGGACCAGCGGCTGAGGTGGAGCCCTGCGTCGACGTCGACCAGGTGGTAGAGCTCGCCGGTGGGGGCGCTGAGGGCGAGGGTCGTGGCGTCGGCCCCGTCCGCGGCGGACGGCGCGGCGTAGGCGACGACGAACCATCCCGGTCCGGTGCGGTCGAGGATCCCCTCGGGCGCCTCGTACATGGGAGGCAGTCCGAGCAGCGACACCGGCACGAGCGGTGCCGGTGGGTCGGCCGTCGGTGCGGCGTCCCCGCTCGGCGAGGGCGTCGGCGACGGCGTCGCCGTGGACGTCGGCGTCGGGGTGTGGGCGGGCTGCGGGGCGGGCGCCCGGTGCAGGCCGAACCACCCGGCCACCCCCAGGAGCCCGGCCGCCGCCGCGGCGACCGCGGCGTACGACACGGCGCGTCCGCGCCGGGCGCGCGCCACGCGGGCGTGCAGGTCCGCGAGGGTCGCGGCGTCCGGCCGGGTGCCCTCCTCGTGCTGCTCCTGACGACGCAGCGCGGCGTCGAGCCGCGCGCTCAGGTCACCGCTCACGGCGCACCTCCGGGGTGTCGCGGGTCGAGTCGACGAGCGTGACGGGCAGCCGCTCGCCGCCCGTGGTGGTCGTGCCCAGCGCCGCGTCGAGCGTCGCGACCGCGTCGGACACGTAGCGCTTGACCGCGCCCTCGCTGATGCCGAGCAGGCGGGCGGTGTCCCGCACGGACAGGTCGTCCAGGTGCCGCAGCACGACGCAGGCGCGCTGCTGCGGCGGCAGCGCCGCGAGCGCGGCGGCCACGTCGGCGTCCAGCAGGTCCGACCGCAGCTCGGTGCTGACCGCCTCGCGGCCCGCGAGCCGCGCGACCGCGGCCCGCTCGCGGCCCCGCCGGCGCGCACGGTCCACGAACCGTGACGCGACGGCGCGGCGCACGTACGCCTCGGCCTGCGGCACCGACCCGAACGACGCGCGCGCCGAGAACGTCGAGACCAGCGCGTCGTGCAGGACGTCCTGCGCCTCGTGCCGGTCCCCCGTCAGCACCGTCGCGTACGCGACGAGCCCGCCGTACCGCTCCGCCACGAGCCGGTCGAGCATCGCTGCCCCGTCCCGGCTCACGTCGTCCTCACCATCGTCGCCGCCCTCGCATCGGTCCCGGACCATCCTGTCGCCACCACAACGACGCAGGTCCGCGCCAGGTTGTGCGGCACGTCGGGGGTGACGTGCGTCGGCCCGGCGGGCGCGGTCGGTGGCGGCACGTAGCCTGAGGCGGTGCAGGTGATCTCCGACCTTCGGGCGCTGTGGCCGCTGACCGGCTTCCGGCGCCTGTTCGCCGTGCGGCTGGTGAGCCAGTCGTCCGACGGCATGTTCCAGGTCGGGCTGGCCACGCTGTTCTTCTTCTCGCCCGAGAACGCGTCGACCGCCACGGGTGTCGCCGCCGCGTTCGCGGTGCTCCTGCTGCCGTTCACGATCGTGGGGCCGTGGGCCGGCGTGCTGCTGGACCGGTGGCGCCGCCGCCAGGTGCTGCTGTACGGCAACCTCGTGCGGGTCGCGCTGACCGCGACGATCGCGGTGGTCATGCTCACGCAGGGCGTGGGACCGCTGGTGTACGTGCTCGCGCTCGTGACGCTGTCGGTGAACCGGTTCCTGCTCGCGGCGCTGTCGGCGTCGCTGCCGAAGGTCGTCGACGGGCCCCTGCTGCTCACCGCCAACTCGCTGACGCCGACGCTGGGGGCGGCGTCGGCGGGCGTGGGGGCGCTCGTGGGCTTCGTGCTGGGTCTGCTGCTGCCGGACGGCCGCCTGCGGGACGCGGTCTCGCTGCTCGTGGCGGCCGCGGTGATGGCGTGCGCGTCGGCGCTCGCGGCCCGTCTCGGCCCCGACCAGCTCGGGCCGGACGAGCGCGCCGCCACCTCCGAGATGAAGGCGGCGCTCGCGAGCCTCGCGCACGGCCTGGTGGCGGGCGCGCGGTACCTGGTCGCTCGCCGGACCCCGGGGTACGCGCTCGGCGTCATGGCGCTGCACCGGTTCTGCTACGGCGCGGTCTTCATCGCGAGCATCCTCATCTCGCGCAACCTGCTGTCCGACCCGGCCGACGCCGGCGCAGGCCTGCGCACGTTCGGCACGGTCCTGGCCGCGAGCGCCGTCGGGTTCGCCCTCGCGGTCGTGCTGACGCCGCTGCTGGTCCCCCGCGTGGGCGCGCACGTGTGGATCGTCGCGTGCATGCTGCTCGCCGTGGTCAGCCAGCTCGTGCTCGTCGTGACGGTCGCGCGTGCCGCGGTGCTCGCGACGGCCGTGGCGCTGGGGCTCGCGGCGCAGGGCGCGAAGATCGCGGTCGACACGATCGTGCAGCGCGACACCGCCGACGCGTACCGGGGCCGGGCGTTCTCGCTGTACGACGTCCTGTACAACGCGGCGTTCGTCGGGGCGGCGGCGCTCGCCGCGGTCGCGCTGCCCGACACCGGCTGGTCGCGCGCCGTGTTCGCGGTGATCGCGGGCGTGTACCTGGTGGGGGCGCTCGTGTTCGCCGCGGGCCCGCGCGAGCCCGTGGACGTGCCGGCGGCGCCTGCGACGGTCCGTACGTGAGCGTGCAGACGCCCGGCGCCGACGCGACCGACGACCGCACCGACGGCAGCACGCTCGACGGCGTCGCACGCCCCATCGCGGGCGGCTGGCCGTTGGACGGCGCGCTCGCGCGGCTCGTGCTGGAGGCGGGTCCGCACGCCATGACCGTGTCCGACCCGAACCTGCCCGACGACCCGGTGGTGTGGTGCAACACCGCGTTCACCGCGCTCACAGGGTACGCCGCGGACGAGGTCGTGGGGCGCAACTGCCGGTTCCTGCAGTGCGACACCACGGACCCCGCGGCCGTCGACCGGGTCCGCGCCGCGCTGGCCGCGGGCGAGGACCTGCGCGAGACGCTGCTCAACGCGCGCAAGGACGGGTCGCAGTTCTGGAACCAGCTCGCGGTCGCGCACGTGCGCGACGCGGACGGGCACGTGATGTACCGCGTGGGCGTCCAGGTGGACGTCACCGCCGAGACGGTCGGCGACGCGGCGCGCACGCTCGAGCTGACGCTCATGCACCGCACCGCCGACCGGCTCGAGCTGCTCGCGACGGTCGGCGACGAGCTGTCCCGGCACCTCGACTACGACGCCGCCGTGGCCGCGCTCGCCGACACCGTCGTGCCGCGCATGGCGACGTGGGGCTTCGTCGCGATGGTGTCGGAGGGTGGCCGGTTCGAGCGCGTGCACGTCGCCGCGACCGACCCGGCGCGGCGGGCAGCCGCGCACGCGCTGGGCTCGCAGGGCACGTCGTGGCTGCTGCGCTCGCCGCGCGTCGCGGAGACGCTCGCGGCGGACGCGACGCACGTGCCGGTCACGCTGCCGGTCGACGTCGCGTCCCTGCCGGGCCGCACCACGCCCGACGAGCTGCGGCTGCTGCACGAGCTGGGCCTGGGCAGCGCGATGCTCGTGCCGGTCACGGGGCGCGGGCGCGTCCTGGGGGTGCTGTGCCTCGTGCACGAGGACGTCGACGGGTTCGACCGCGAGGCGGTCGTGACCGCCGCGCACCTGGGCCGCCGCGCGGGCGTGCTGCTGGAGAACGTGCGGCTCTACCTGGCCGAGCGCGACGCGGCCCTCACGCTGCAGCACTCGCTGCTGCCCGTGCTGGGCGACGTGGGCGGGCTCGACGTCGCGGCGTCGTACCTGCCGTCGGGGCGGCGGGCCGAGGTCGGCGGCGACTGGTTCGACGCGTACGTGCTCCCCGACGGCAGCACGAGCCTCACGGTCGGCGACGTCGTGGGCCACGACCTGCGGGCCGCGGCGTCGATGGGGCAGCTGCGCACGCTGCTGCGCACCGCGGTGTGGCGCGGCGACAGCCCGGGTGCGGCGTTGCGCCGGCTCGACGGCCTGGTGGGCGCGCTCGACCTCGGGGACGTCGCGACGTGCGTGCTGCTGCGGTGGCGCCGCACGCGCGACGGCGCCCACGTCACGTGGTCCTCGGCCGGGCACCCGCCGGGCCTGGTGCGGCTGCCGGACGGCACGGTCGAGCGGCTCGACGGTGGCCGACGCACCCCGGTCGGCCTGCCCTCGCCGCAGTCGCGCACCGCGCCCGAGGCGTCGCGCGAGCTGCCCCGCGGGTCCGTCGTGGTGCTCTACTCGGACGGGCTCGTCGAGCGCCGCGACCGTGGGCTGCGCGAGGGCATCGAGGCGCTCGAGGCGCACCTCGCGACCCTGCCGCCGGACGCCGACGCGACCACGGTCCGCGACGCGCTCGTCGCCGACGTGGTCGACGGCGGGCAGGAGGACGACGTGTGCGTGCTGGTGGTGCGGGTCGACTGACCCCCGCGGTGACCCGCGGGCCGCGTCCGGCGCGCGGCCGCCGAGCTCAGGAGGAGCGCTGCTCCCACCACGCGAGCAGCACCTCGCGCGCGCGCTCCTCCCCCAGCGGGCCGTGCTCCAGGCGCTGGTCCAGCAGGTAGCGGTACGCCTCGCCGACGTCGCGGCCGGGGCGGATGCCGAGCACGTCCATGATCTGCGTGCCGTCGAGGTCGGGGCGGATCGCCGCGAGCTCCTCGGCCTCCCGCAGCGTCGCGATCCGGTCCTCCAGCGAGTCGTACGCGGCCTTGAGGCGCGCGGCCTTGCGCTGGTTGCGGGTCGTCGAGTCCGAGCGCGTCAGCCGGTGCAGCCGCTCGAGCAGCGAGCCCGCGTCGGTCACGTAGCGGCGCACCGCGGAGTCGGTCCACTCGCCGTCGCCGTAGCCGTGGAACCGCAGGTGCAGCTCGGTGAGCCGCGCGACGTCCTGCACGGTCTGCTTGTCGAAGCGCAGGGCCTTGAGCCGCTTGGCGGCCATCTTGGCGCCGACGACCTCGTGGTGGTGGAAGCTCACACCCCCGCCGTCCTCGAACCGTCGCGTGCGCGGCTTGCCGATGTCGTGCAGCAGCGCGGCCAGACGCAGCACGAGGTCGGGACCGGGCACGGCGCCGTCCGGCCCGGTCTCGAGCGCGATCGCCTTCTCCAGCACCATGAGCGAGTGCTGGTACACGTCCTTGTGGCGGTGGTGCTCGTCGATCTCGAGGCGCAGCGCCGGGAGTTCGGGCAGCACGTGGTCCGCCAGGCCCGTGTCGACGAGCACCTCGAGGCCCGCACGCGGGTGCGGCGCGAGCAGCAGCTTCGTCAGCTCGTCGCGCACGCGCTCGGCGGACACGATCGAGATGCGGGAGGCCATGTCGACGATCGCCGCGCGCGCGTCGTCGTCGAGCCGGAAGCCGAGCTGCGCGACGAACCGCGCCGCGCGCATCATGCGCAACGGGTCGTCGTCGAACGACCGGCGCGGGTCGATGGGCGTGCGGAGCACGCGACGCGCGAGGTCGCCCAGGCCGTCGAACGGGTCGACGAACTGCAGGTCGGGCACGCGCACGGCCATCGCGTTGACCGTGAAGTCGCGCCGCGACAGGTCGCCCTCGAGGGTGTCGCCGAACGCGACGAGCGGCTTGCGCGACGTCGGGTCGTACGCGTCGGTCCGGTACGTCGTGACCTCGACGACGACGTCCTGCGACCCCGCGCCGTGCCGGCCGGCGAACCGGCGCGCGCCGATCGTGCCGAACTCGCGCCCGATGTCCCAGTGCGCGTCGCCCCACGCCGCGAGGAGCGGCTCCGCCTCGTCCGGCGTCGCGGACGTGGTCAGGTCGAGGTCGTGGCTGGGTCGGCCGAGGAACGCGTCGCGCACGGGGCCGCCGACGAGCGCGAGCTCGTACCCGGCCGCGCGGAACCGCGTCCCCAGGTCGAGCGCGTCGGGCGCCATCGCGGCGAGGGACTCCAGGGCGCGGCGGCGCAGCTGCTGCACGGCGGCGGCGTCGGGCTGGTCGGGGGCGTCGGGCACCGGACAAGCCTGCCAGAGGTCACGCGTGGCACGTCCGCGGGTGTGCTGCGCATGACGTGCCGATGACTCTCACGTGATCTCCACGTGACCGCACGTCGTGACCGTGCGTGGTGCGGTGATGCCGAGTCGTTACAGTGTCGGCATGTCCACCGCCGCCCACCCGCCCCGCCCCGGGCGTGTGCCGGCCCCGCCCGGCGGGCACGCGCTGCGCATCGACCCCGCGCGCACCACGCCCCGTCAGGCGCCCGCGACGCTGCCCGTGGTCGACGAGACGTCCGCCGGCGGGCTCGTCGTCACCCGGCAGGGCGAGCACTACGCCGCGGCGGTGATCGCACGGCGCAACCGCGCCGGGCGCCTCGAGTGGTGCCTGCCCAAGGGGCACCTCGAGGGCGACGAGACGCCCGAGGAGGCAGCGGTCCGCGAGATCGCCGAGGAGACGGGCATCACCGGGCGCGTGCTGCGCCGCCTCGGCGTCATCGACTACTGGTTCTCGGGCGACGAGCACCGCGTGCACAAGGTCGTGCACCACTTCCTGCTCGGGGCGCTGCACGGCGACCTCACGGTCGAGAACGACCCCGACGGGGAGGCCGAGGACGTCGAGTGGGTGCGCGTGGTCGACCTGTCCGGCCGGCTCGCCTACCCGAACGAGCGACGCCTGGCAGGCATGGCCCTCAGCGTCCTCACCGACGGATGAGCGCTGCCCGCCGAGCCGTGCCCACGCTGCTCGCCACGCTCCTGGTGCTGCTCGCGCTCGTGACCCCGGCCGCGGCGTCGGCGACCCCGGCTCCCTCACCGACGACGAGCCGGGGCGCGAGCACCCCCGCCGCCGACCTCGACCCGGTCCGCGTGCAGATCACGCAGGTCACGCCGAACGTGCTGCGCCCCGGCGACGACCTGGTCGTGCAGGCCCGCCTGACCAACACGACCGACGAGGAGATCGCGAACCTCCGTGCGCGTGTGCGCCTCGAACGCATCCGCCCGGGGTCGCGGGCCGACCTCGCGACGTGGCTCGAGCCGAGCACGGCCGACGCCCGCGCCCGCGTCGGCACGGTGGTCGCGACGGTCGCCCTCGAGGAGCCGCTCGCCCCCGGCGCGTCGGCGGACGTCGAGGCCCGGGTGCCCGCGGACGGCGTCGGGCTGCTGGACCGCCCCGACACGTGGGGGCCGCGCGGGCTCGCCGTCGAGGCGACCGGCGGGCGCAGCGCACGGCTCGGCCTGCAGCGCACGTTCGCGCTCTGGGCGACCGAGGGTGACGTCGCCCAGGCGCGGCTGTCGGTGCTCGCACCCGTGGTCGGCCCGGCGCCCGTGCCCGCGGGCGTCGACGTGACGGCGCCGGGGCCCGCCCTCGACGAGCTCGTGCGCAGCGGCGGCAGGCTCGCGGCCGTGCTCGACCTCACGCGCCGCCACCCCGACGTCGCGCTCGCGGTCGACCCGGCGCTGCTCACCGCCGCGCGTGCCGAGTCCGGCCCCGTCGCGACGTGGGCCGACGCGCTCGTGGCCGCGAGCAGCGGCCGCGACGTCGTCGCGCTGCCGTGGTCGGACCCCGACCTCGTCGCCCTCGCGCACGCCGACCAGCCCGACCTGCTGACGGCGGCGGTGGACGCGTCCGCGCGCGCGGCCGCGACGGACGTCACCGACGGCAGCCCGTTCGCCGCGCGCACCGACGTGCTGTGGGCGCCCGGCCCGACCACCGACCGCGCGACCGTCGACCTCGCCGCGGCGGCCGGGGCGTCGACGCTCGTGCTCGCCCCGGGCGACCTCACGACCGACGTCGACGCCGCCGGCGCGCGCACGGTGCTGCCCACCGACGACGGCACCGTCACCGGGCTCGTGCCGGACGCGACGCTCACGACGCTGCTGGTCGACCCGACGTCGCTCGACCCGGCGGCGACCCGCGCGACCGTCGTGCAGCGCGTCCTCGCCGAGCTCGCGGTGCTCGCGCGCGCGTCGACCGACGGGCCGCAGCACGTGCTCGTCGCACTGCCCCGCACGGCGACGCCCGACGTCGCGCTGGTCGACGCCGCGCTGACCGCGGTCCAGGGTGCGCCGTGGTCGCGCTCGGCGCCCCTGACCGCGCTGCTGGGCGCCACCGACGCGGCCGCGCCGCGCGACACGCTCCCGGCGCAGACCGACGTCCCCGCGGCGCTCGCGCCCGCGCAGGTCACGCGGCTGGCCGACGCGCGGTCCGCGACCGTCGCGTTCGCCAGCGTCACCGACGACCCCGCGACGGTCCTGCGCGGCGTCGACGCCGAGGTGCTGGCACCGCTCGCGACCGCGTGGCGCGCCGACCCCGACGCCCGCGCCCGGCTCGTCGACGCGGTCGTGGCGGACGTGGACGCCCGCCGCACCGGCCTCACGCTCGCCCCCACGAGCACGCAGAACCTCATCAGCGCCGACAGCGAGGTCCGGTTCTCGGTCCGCAACGAGCTGCCCGCCGCGGCGTCGGTCCGCGTGCAGGTCACGCCGCGCAAGGCGTGCCTCGACGTCGACCCGAGCGACGTCGTGGTCGTCCCGGCGGGCAGCGACGAGGTCGTGCCCGTCGCCGTGCACGCGATCGCCAACTGCGAGGTCGTCGTCGAGGCCGTGCTCACCGGCGCCGACGGCACCGCCCTGGCCGCACCCGTGACGTTCGTGGTGCGTGCTTCGCCGACCATCGAGTCGGTCGGCACGCTCGTCGTCGGCGCGCTGCTCGCGGTCGGGCTCGTGCTGGGCGTCGTGCGGACCGTCCGCCGCGGCCAGAGCGCGCGGCGCGGCGCGCACCGCGTCGAGGGCGAGGAGGGCACGCGCCCGCTGCCGGTGCTGGGCGGCGCCCCGGAGGAGGACCAGTGACCGCGACGCCCCCGCCCCGCGACCCCGCGACGCCGGGCGACCCGGGGGACGTCCCGGACGAGGCGCTCGCCCGGGACGCCGACGCGACCCCGGGTGACACGACCCCGCCCGGCACGGCACGACCCGAGGCGCGGGCGGGCACCGAGCCGCGCGGGGGCGTGCGCCGCGGCGCCGCGGTCATGGCGAGCGGCACGGCGGCGTCCCGCGCGCTGGGGCTCGTGCGCAACATGGTGCTCGTCGCCGCGATCGGCGCCACCGGGCAGTCCGCCGACGCGTTCGCGGTCGCGAACAAGCTGCCCAACGTGCTGTACATGCTGCTCGCGGGCGGGGTGCTGAACGCCGTCCTCGTGCCGCAGGTCGTGCGCGCCTTCAAGCGGGACGCCGGGCAGGAGTACGTCGACCGCCTCCTCAGCCTGGGCTTCGCCGTGCTGGGTGGCGCCACGGTCGTGCTCACGCTCGCGGCTCCGCTGCTGGCGTGGCTGTACGCGGGACGCGGCACGAGCGGGCAGGTCGAGCTCGCGACGACGTTCGCGTACTGGTGCATCCCGCAGCTCTTCTTCTACGGCGTCTACGCGCTCCTCGGCCAGGTCCTCAACGCGCGCGGCTCGTTCGGTCCCTACATGTGGGCGCCGGTCGCCAACAACGTCGTCTCGATCGCCGGCTTCGGGCTCTTCATCGCGCTCGTCGGACCCGTCGGGGTCCCGCACACGTGGACGGGCGGGCAGGTCGCGCTGATCGCGGGCTCGGCGACGCTCGGCATCGTGGTGCAGGCGCTCGTGCTGGTCCCGGCGATGCGACGCGCAGGGGTCGGGTACCGCTGGCGCTGGGGTCTGCGCGGCTCGGGCCTGGGCCGGGCCGGGAAGGTCGCCACGTGGACCTTCGTCGGCCTGCTGATCGGCCAGATCGGCTACGTCGTCGTCTCCAACGTCGCGGCAGCGGCACCCGCGGCCGCGCACGACCTCCAGGTCGCGGGCAACATGGCGTACGACAACGCCTTCATCATCTTCATGCTGCCGCACTCGCTCGTGACGGTCTCGCTGCTCACGGCGCTGTTCACACGGCTGTCGGCCCGCGCCCACGACGGCGACGTCGCGGGCGTGCGCTCCGACCTGTCGACCGGCCTGCGGGTCGTCGGGATCTTCACGCTGCTCGCCGGGGCCGGGCTGACGGTGCTGGCGCGCCCCGTCGTCCAGGTGATCCTGCCCTCGCAGCCCGAGGCCGCCGTCAGCGCCGTCGCGGGCGTCGTCGTCACCATGGCCCTCGGCCTGCCCGCGTTCGGCGCGTGGTCCATGTGCCAGCGGGTGTACTACGCGTACGAGGACGCCAGGGGCATGGTGCCGGTGCAGCTCGCGATGGCCGCGCTCGTCGTCGCCGGGACGCTGCTCGGCACGGTGGTCCTCCCCCCGTCGTGGTGGGTCGCCGGCGCCGGGCTCGCGATGAGCGCGTCCTACCTGCTCGGCACGGTGCTGGCGCTGCGCGCCCTGCGCCCGCGCCTCGGCGGTGACGTCGACGCCGCACGCGTCGTCCAGACGCACGCCCGCGCCGCGCTGGCGGTGCTCGCGGCGGCCGCCGTGGGCGTCGCCGTGCTGCTCGTCGTGCAGGTCGTCGGCCCGGGCGGCGTCGTCGGCGCCCTGGTGCAGTGCGCGGTCGTCGGGACGGTGATGGTGCTGGTGTACGTCGGCGGGCTGAAGCTGCTGCGCGTGCGCGAGCTGGACCAGCTCGTGGGGCCGCTCGTCCGGCGCCTGCGGGGGCGGCGCTGACGGCGGGCCGTCTAGCATGCTCACGGGACGCGCGACCGCGCGTCCCGCCGACGTACGTCTCGGAGGTGGCACGGTGACGGAGCAGGTCGGGCCGGGCACGGTGCTCGCGGGGCGCTACCGGGTGGTCGACCCGCTGCCGTCGGACCTCGAGGGCGTGTCCGTGTGGCAGGCCACCGACCAGATCCTCGACCGACCCGTCCGTGTCCGCGTCCTGCGCTCGGGCGCTGTCACGCCCGCTCTCGACGCCGCGCGCCGCGCCGCGCTCGTGACGGACGCGCGCCTCGTGCGCGTCCTCGACGTCGGCACCCACGAGGGCGTCGGCTACGTCGTGTCCGAGCAGATCACCGGGGCGTCGCTCGCGCAGCTCGTGGAGCGCGGCGCGCTCACCCCGGACCAGGCGCGTGCCGTCGTCGGCGAGGCCGCCGCCGCGCTCGAGGTCGCGCGGCGTCGCGGTGTGCACCACCTCGCGCTGCGCCCGTCCGTCGTCCACGTGTCCTCCGACGGACGCGTCGTGGTCTCGGGGCTCGCGATCGACGCCGCGCTGCTGGGCATCGCGCCGACCGACGCGCGCGAGACCAGCCGGCGCGACGCCGTCGACCTGGTGCGCCTGCTGTACACGGGCCTCACCGGTCGGTGGCCGGCGGCCGACGACGACGCCGTGTCGCCGCGCGTCCCGGCCGCACCCGTCCTCGACGGGACGGTCGTGCCGCCCGCCGAGCTCGAGGCGGGCGTGCCCAACGACCTCGACACGCTGTGCTCGGTGACCCTCGGCCCGCACGAGGACGGCCCGCACTCGCCGGGCGACCTGGTGCACGAGCTCGAGCCGTGGGGCGAGATCCGCATCGGGCGGTCGGTCGACGACCGCGACGACGCGGGCGCGGGCGGCGCCGTCGCCGCGGCGGCCGCGGCCACCGCGCCCGAGGTGCCCGCCGAGCCGGTGCGCGTGGCACGGCAGTCCGTGCGCTCGGCCTTCGACGAGCTCCCGCAGGGCGTCTCGCGCCCGGGCACGCCCCCGCCGGCGGCGCCGACGCGGTCGAGCGCGATCCCCCCGGCGCGCACGTCCGCGCAGCCGACCGCGGCGGCCGCCGCGGCGCCGACGCTCCCCGCGTCCCTCCCGCCCGTGCACCAGGCCCCCGCGGCCCCCGCGCAGGAACCGGGCTGGGACGGCGGCCTGGGCTTCACCGAGGACCCGTTCGCGTTCGTCGAGGAGGACGAGGCGCCGCGACGCCGGTTCGACCCGACCGCGCTCGTGCTCGTGGTCGTCGGCGTGGCCGTGCTTGTCGGGCTCGTCGTCGCCGCACGCGCGCTGTTCGTCCAGCCGGACCGCGGCGAGGCCGGCGCGGGGACGCAGACCGAGGCGCCGCCCACCCCCGGCGAGGACCCCTCCGACGGCGGGGCCGCCCCGGAGGAGCCGCCCGCGGCCGAGGAGCCCGCCGCCGGCCCGCCGCCCGCGATCGCCGGCATCCGCACGCTCGACCCGACCAACCCCGAGGGCGAGCGCGTCGAGAACACCGAGCGCGCGATCGACGGCGACCCGTCGACGTTCTGGTTCTCCTACACGTACAACCGCCCCGACTTCGGCGGTCTGAAGGAGGGCATCGGCATCGAGGTCCGCCTCGCCGAGGAGACCACCGTCAGCGGCGTGACCCTCGCCGTGAACGGCACCGGCGGCGGCGTGGAGGTCCGGTCGACCACCGGGGACGCCCCCACGCAGGGCGACGTCCTCGCGTCCGGGACGCTCGGCCCCACCACCGACCTGACGTTTGCCGAACCGGTCCGCACGGGCTCGCTCGTGCTGTGGTTCACCGAGCTGCCCACCAACGCGGCCGGCCAGTTCCGCCTCGAGATCACCGAGATCACCGTCTCCTGACCGGGTCCGCGCCCGGGCCGCCCCCGGTGCGGACACGCGGCGCGACGGGAACAACCGCGCCCTACGATCGGTTGCACGAGCCGCCACCAGGGCCGCCCAGCGGCCCCGTCGCCCGCCCGCGACGCCGACCGACACAGCGAGGCACCCCGTGACCGAACCCGCCGCCCAGCCCACCTCCGACGTGCGCGACCTCGTCATCGTGGGGTCCGGCCCGGCCGGGTACACCGCCGCGATCTACGCCGCGCGCGCCGGCCTGGCGCCCGTCGTCGTCGCCGGCTCCGTGACCGCGGGCGGCGCCCTCATGAACACCACCGAGGTCGAGAACTTCCCCGGCTTCCCCGACGGGATCCAGGGCCCCGAGCTCATGGACTCGATGCAGAAGCAGGCCGAGAAGTTCGGCGCCGAGGTGCTGTGGGACGACGCGACGTCGCTCGACCTCACCGGTGACGTGAAGGTCGTGACCACGGGCGGCGGCGAGGTGTTCCGGGCCCGCGCGGTGATCCTCGCGACCGGCTCCGCGTACCGCGAGCTCGGCCTGCCCGACGAGAAGCGGCTGTCCGGCCGCGGCGTGTCGTGGTGCGCGACGTGCGACGGCTTCTTCTTCCGCGACCAGGACATCCTGGTCGTCGGCGGCGGCGACTCCGCGGTCGAGGAGGCGACGTTCCTCACCCGCTTCGGCAAGAGCGTGACGATGGTGCACCGCCGCGACGAGCTGCGGGCGTCGAAGATCATGGCCGACCGCGCGTTCGCGGACCCGAAGATCTCGTTCGCGTGGAACTCCGAGGTCGCCGCGATCCACGGCGACGAGAAGGTCACCGGCGTGACGCTGCGCGACACCGTGACCGGCGAGGAGCGCGAGGTCGGCGCCGGCGGCCTGTTCGTCGCGATCGGCCACGTGCCGCGCACGGACCTGCTGCTCGGCCAGGTCGAGCTCGACGAGAACGGCTACGTGCAGGTCGAGGGCCGGTCGACGCGCACCAACCTCACGGGCGTGTTCGCGTGCGGCGACGTCGTCGACCACACGTACCGGCAGGCCATCACGGCCGCGGGCTCGGGCTGCGCCGCCGCGCTCGACGCGCAGCACTACCTCGCCGGCCTGACGCGCGTCGCGGACCCGATGGTGCCGGGCTCGGCGCTCGTGCCCGAGGACGAGGTCGCGCGATGAGCACGACCGACGTCACCGACCTCACCTTCGAGCAGGAGGTGCTGCGCAGCGACCTGCCCGTCGTCGTCGACTTCTGGGCGACGTGGTGCGGCCCGTGCCGCATGGTGTCCCCCGTGCTCGACGAGCTGTCGGAGGAGTACGCGGGCCGCGTCAAGGTCGTCAAGGTCGACACCGACGCGAACCCCGGGCTGCGTGACGACTACAAGATCCAGTCGATCCCGTACATCGCGTTCTTCGCCGGCGGCGAGCTCAGCCACGCGGTGATCGGCGCCAAGCCGAAGGCGACGCTCAAGCAGTCGTTCGAGGAGCTGCTCGAGGCCGCCACCGAGGCCTGACGACGCGGAGGGACCGGGTCGCCCGCCGGACGGGTGCCCGGGACCTCCGGGCCGGCGTGCCACACTCGGTCGATGACCACCGTGCCCCAGCCCGACCGCAGGACGTCGGGCCACCCCACGTCCGCGGCCGCCGCCGGCACCCGTCTCGACCCCTGGCTCGGCGCGTACGCCGAGCGCACGGGCGGCATGCGGGCCTCCGAGATCCGTGCGCTGTTCTCCGTCGCCAACCGCCCCGAGGTCGTCTCGCTCGCCGGCGGCATGCCCTACCTCGCGCGGCTGCCGCTGGACCAGATCAGCGACATCGCGGCGCGCGTCGTGGCCGAGCGCGGGCTCGTCGCCCTGCAGTACGGCTCCGGCCAGGGCGACGAGACGCTGCGCGAGCAGATCCTCGAGGTCATGCGTCTGCAGGCCATCGAGGCGCACCCCGACGACGTGGTCGTCACGACCGGGTCCCAGCAGGCGCTCGACCTCGTGACCCGCGTGTTCGTCGACCCCGGCGACGTCGTGGTCGCGGAGGCGCCGTCGTACGTCGGCGCGCTCGGCGTCTTCCGCGCCTACCAGGCGGACGTCGTGCACGTGCCGATCGACGAGCACGGCCTGGTGCCCGCGGCGCTCGACGAGACGCTCACAGCGCTCGCCGCGGCCGGACGACGCGTCAAGCTGCTGTACACGGTGCCGAACTTCCACAACCCGGCCGGTGTCTCGATGTCCACCGAGCGACGCCCGCGGGTCCTCGAGATCGCGCGTCGCCACGGCGTCCTGGTGGTCGAGGACGACCCGTACGGCCTGCTCGGGTTCGAGGGCGAGCCGCGCCCGGCACTGCGGTCGCTGGACGACGAGGGCGTGCTGTACCTCGGGTCGTTCTCCAAGACCTTCGCCCCGGGGTACCGGGTCGGGTGGGTGGTCGCACCGCACGCCGTGCGCGAGAAGCTCGTGCTCGCCAGCGAGTCGGCGATCCTCTCCCCGTCCAACGCGTCGCAGCTCACGGTGTCGACCTACCTGTCGACGTGCGACTGGCGGTCGCAGATCAAGGACTACCGCGAGATGTACCGCGAGCGGCGCGACGCGATGGTCGGCGCCCTGGCGGACCTCATGCCCACGGCGTCCTGGACCGTGCCCGAGGGCGGCTTCTACACGTGGGTGCGGCTCCCCGAGGGGCTCGACGCCCGCGAGATGCTGCCGCGCGCGGTCACGGCGCTGGTGGCGTACGTGCCGGGGACGGCGTTCTTCTTCGACGGTCGCGGCGCCGACCACATGCGCCTGTCGTTCTGCTACCCGACGCCCGAGCGGATCCGCGAGGGCGTGCGTCGGCTCGCCGGGGTCGTCACGGCCGAGCGGGACCTGGTCGAGCTGTTCGGGGCGTCCGGGACCGTGCCGCGCGACGCGGTGCAGTCTCCCGGGCCGGACGTCGTCTGACGTGGGCGCCACGGAGGGGCGGACGCCCCCTGACGCCGACGCGCCCACGGTCGCCGTCCTCGCGGGCGGGCTGTCGCACGAGCGCGACGTGTCGCTGCGCTCGGGCCGGCGCGTCGCCGAGGCGCTGCGCTCCACCGGCCTCGAGGTCACGGTGCACGACGTCGACCCCGACCTCGTCCCGGCACTCTCGCAGCTCCGCCCCGACGTGGTGTGGCCGTTGCTGCACGGCGCCGGCGGCGAGGACGGCTCGGTGCGTGACGTCGTCCGGATGCTCGGTCTGCGCGTGCTCGGGTCCGACGCGCGCGCGAGCCGCGTCGCGTGGAGCAAGCCCGTCGCGAAGACCGTGCTCGCACGCGCGGGGGTGGCGACGCCCGAGCACGTCACGCTCCCCCAGTCGCTGTTCCGCGAGCTCGGCGCGGCGCAGGTGCTCGACCTCGTGGTCGGGCAGCTCGGGCTGCCGCTCGTGGTGAAGCCGTCCCGCGGCGGGTCGGCGCTCGGCGTCACGCTGGTGACGACGCGCGACGCCCTGCCGGGGGCCATGGTCGAGTGCTTCTCCTACACGGACACGGCGCTCGTCGAACGGGCCGTCACGGGCACCGAGGTCGCCGTGAGCGTCCTCGACACGGGCGACGGGCCGTTCGCGCTGCCCGCCGTGGAGGTCGTCACGGACGGTCCCTACGACTACGACGCGCGTTACAGCCCGGGGCGCACCGAGTACTTCGCTCCCGCCAGACTCGACGCCGCCACGGCGGCGGACGTCGCGGAGGTCGCCGTGCGGGCGCACCGCGCCCTCGGCCTGCGCGACGTGTCACGGACCGATCTGGTGGTCGACGCGGCCGGCGTGCCGTGGTTCCTCGAGGTCAACGTCGCGCCCGGCATGACCGAGACGTCGCTCCTCCCGCAGGCCGCCGAGGCGGCCGGGCACGACCTGGGACGCCTGTACCGCGCGCTCGTGGACGCCGTCGCACGCCGCTGACCTGCGAAGACGCAAGTCGTACACACGGTTGCCACGTCGATGTACGTTGCCGTCGACGACCGGCACGGGCGCGACCGCACCCGGTGCGCGCAGCCGAGTCGACCCTCTCGTCGCCTCGGCGCTCAGGCGGCGCCGGGTCGACGACGACGGCCGGGCGCCTGACGCCCGTCGAGCACGGTCGGCACCTCGCCGGCACGGGAGCCCGGTCAGGGCCGCAGGACGCCCGGGTCGTCGGGAGCGAGGGCCGTCAGGATGCGGTTGAGGTCCTGCACCGACGCGAACTCGACGGTGAGCTTGCCACGCGACTTGCCGAGGTCGACCTTCACGCGCGTCTCGAAACGGTCCGACAGCCGAGCGGCCAGGTCGTCCAACGCCTCGTTCCGGACGCCGGCACGCGGCCGCGGACGTCGCGTCGGCGCGGTCTCGTCCCCACCCAGCGCGACGATCTCCTCGACCGCGCGCACCGAGAGCCCCTCCGACACGATCCGCTGTGCGAGACGCTCGATGGCCGCACCGTCCGCCAGACCCAGGAGCGCCCGCGCGTGCCCCGCCGACAGGACGCCCGCCGCGACGCGGCGCTGCACCAGCGGCGGCAGCTTCAGCAGCCGCAACGTGTTGGAGATCTGCGGACGCGACCGGTGGATCCGCGTCGCGAGCTCCTCGTGCGTGCAGCCGAAGTCGTCGAGGAGCTGCTGGTAGGCGGCCGCCTCCTCGAGCGGGTTGAGCTGGGCGCGGTGCAGGTTCTCCAGGAGGGCGTCGCGCAGCAGGTCGCCGTCCTCGGTCTCCCGCACGATCGCCGGGATCGTGGTGAGGCCCGCCTCCTGCGTCGCGCGCCAGCGCCGCTCCCCCATGATCAGCTCGTAGCCGTCGCCCACAGCACGCACGACGACCGGCTGCAGGACGCCGATCTCACGGATGGACCCCACGAGCTCGGCCAACGCGTCCTCGTCGAAGACCACGCGCGGCTGTCGAGGGTTGGGCCGGATCGACGTGACGGGGAGCTCCGCGAACCGCGCCCCGGGGACCGGGACCAGGCCGTCCGTGTCGACCGACGCGGTCGCGCCCCCCGCGACGACGTCGGTGGCTGCCGACGCGTCACCCGCATCGACGTGCGCGGCTGCCACCGCGTCGACGGTGTCCGCGGTGGGGGCGCCGGCCGCGGACGTGGACGGGTCCTCGACGGCCGGGTCGACCGTGCTCGCGGCCGACGCGGCCCGCTCGTCCTTGCGCGTGTCGGGGAAGAACACGTCGACGGGACGGTCCCCGGTGCTGCGCGGGGTCTCCAGACCCGTGGGGATCAAGGCCCCTAGTCCGCGGCCGAGGCCGCGACGCTTCTCGCTCACTGGTCCTCCTGGGCGGGCGTGGCCGGCACGGGCACGCCGTCGGTACGGGTGGTGGCCTGCACGGCCCGCTCCGCGAGCTCGCGGGCCGCCTCGAGGTACGCGAGCGCGCCCGACGAGCTGCCGTCGTACGTGATGACGGTCTGGCCGTAGCTCGGCGCCTCGGAGATCCGGACGGACCGCGGCACCGTCGTGCGCAGCGTCTGCTCCGGGAAGTGCGTCCGCACCTCCTCGGCGACCTGCTGCGCGAGGTTGGTGCGCGCGTCGTACATCGTGAGGAGGATCGTCGAGACGGCGAGCCGCGGGTTCAGGTGCGCCTGGATGAGGTCGATGGTCTTGAGCAGCTGCGACAGGCCCTCGAGTGCGTAGTACTCGCACTGGATCGGGATCAGGACCTCGCGTGCCACGACGAACGCGTTGACCGTCAGCAGGCCGAGGCTCGGGGGGCAGTCGACGAAGACGTAGTCGATCCGCTCGTGGCCGTTGTCGGTGCGCCACGTCAGGTAGTTGTCGAGCGCGGTCCGTAGCCGGGTCTCACGGGCCACCATGGAGACGAGCTCGATCTCGGCCCCGGAGAGGTCGATCGTGGCCGGCAGGCACCACAGGCCCGGGACGTCGGGGCTCTGCTGGACCGCCTCGTGCATGGGCGCGCCGTCGACGAGCACCTCGTAGATCGACGGCGTCCCCGCGCGGTGCTCGATGCCGAGCGCGGTCGACGCGTTCCCCTGCGGGTCGTTGTCGAGGACCAGGACCTGCAGGCCCGCCTGCGCGAGCGCGGCCGCGAGGTTGACGGTCGTCGTCGTCTTGCCGACGCCGCCCTTCTGGTTGGCGACCGTGATGACCCGCGTCCGCGGCGGTCGGGGGAACTTCCGTCCACGCAGCTCGATCCTGCGGCGGGCGTCGAGCTGCAGCTCGGCGAGCAGCGGCGTGTCGTCCGACGCGCGCGGCAGGCTGTCGACGATCGCGGCGCGACGGGCCTCCTCCGGGTCGCCCGCGGGGCTCGGCGCACCGGTCGCGCTCTCGGTCCCGGGGGCGGGGTCCTGCTGGTCGTCCACGGGTCCTCTTTCGTCCTCACGCGCCGTACGGGCGGTGTTCGTGCTGGTCAGAGCGGTGTCAGCGAGCGTCGCACGCACCTGGTCGAGCGCACGCGGCTCAGCAGGGCGCTCCCCCGAAGGTGCGGACGACGTGTCACCAGCGCCCTCCGCCACGTCGTCCGACGGGTCGGGGTGCCGCGCACCGCCGTCCGCGTCGTCAGGTGACCCGTCCGGGGTCGTGCCGGCCGGCTCCTCAGTCTCCCACGCGTACACCGCTCCCAGCTGCGTCACCGAGACGGGGCGCGGACGGGCGCCACGACGCGGGCGTGCATCCTCAGTCGTCGCGGCGTCGTCCGGCGCGGTGGGTGCGGGGGCCTCCCCTTCGACCGCCAGGGTCGACGTGGTTCCACGTGAAACGACGTCGTGCGGTGGGACGTGAGTGGCGCCTTCGGGGCCCGGGTCGACGCCCTCGTCCGCGGCCTCGCCGTGCGTCGCGGTCTCCGTCGCGGCACCAGCGCCGTCCTGGACCTCGGCTTGGGTGCTGTCGTCCACGCCCGGAGGCGCTTCCGTGTCGCGGCCGTGCGTGTGGACTCCAGCGGCCGCATCGGTCTCGGTGTCCGGCCCCGCGCTCCAACGGGGCACGCCGCCGGCGGTCGGTGCAGACGTGGTCGACGGTCCGGGCACGTGGTCCCCGTCGGCTCCGCCGTCCTGCTCGGCCTGGGCCTCGTCGACGGCGACGGAGCTCCCGACCGACGGGCCGCGGGAAAGGTCGGCGGTCGCCGGCCACTGCGGGCTCGTCGCCCCGGCCACGGCTCCACGGGACGACCACGCCGGGGTGACCGGCGCCTCGGACGGCGTCGCGCCCGCGGCGGGACGGTGATCGGGAGGGCTTCCGGGCTGCCACTCGTCGGCCGGCGGCACGCCCGGCACGGGGACGTCGGTCGCCGGCGTCGTAGCCGCCGCGCGAGCCGCCGCCGCCTTCTCTTCGCGGCGCTTCTTCCTACCGAACACCTCGCACCCTCCTCACCGCGGTCACGACGCGTGTCGGTTCGGTCCCGGGGATGGTCACGGCCTCGTGCACGCGACCGTCGACCAGCCCGACCGCTCGCATCGCCTTCGCGGCTGCCGCGAGCTCGTCCTCGGCGCGGGCGCCCTTCATCGCGACCACCGTCCCGCCGTCGCGGACGAGCGGGGCGGTCCACCGGTAGAGCTTGTCCAGCGCGGCGACGGCACGCGCGGTCACGGCGTCGGCCTCGATCGCACCGTCGAGCTCCTGCGCCCGCGCACGTCTGACCTCGACGTTCGGGAGCGCGCAGCGCGTGACCACGTCGTTCAGCCACGCGACCCGCCGTTCCATGGGCTCGACGAGCACCACCTCGGCGTCGGGGAGCATGGCCGCCGCGACGATCCCGGGCAGACCGGCCCCGGATCCCACGTCCACGACCACACCGGTCTGCGGGAGGTACGGCACCACGGCTGCCGAGTTGAGCAGGTGCCGCTCCCACAACCGCGGGATCTCTCGTGGGCCGATGAGCCCGCGCAGCTCACCCTCCTCGACCAGGTAGTCCCGGAAGGTGCGGACCGCCACCCACGCGTCGGCGAAGAACTCGGGCAGCCGCGGGTCACCGTCCCACGGGTCAGGCTCGTTCGCTGCGAGATCCGGTGACTGGTCCTGCACCCGGTGGCTCCTGTTCCACGTGAAACGAGCGGTCGACTCGACGGTGGCACGGCCCGTTCGTCGCGCCCCTACGCTACCCCGCCGCATGACGCCGGACCGGGAGGCCCGCGCCTACGGTCGCTTGCGCGATCTCCCGATGCGTGCGCGTGCCCGAGCGACAGCCGGACGCTCGGCATCGCCGTGCCGGACCCTCCGGATGGCGACGGGACACGGCGGCGCACGAGCGACAGGGTGTGCTCGACCGGTACCCGGCAAACCAGCACCGGGCACCAGGCACCCAGCACCCAGCTTGCATGACGTGCCGCATCGGTCGAACGGACGGTGCGAGAACGGCTGGAAGGCTGACGCGGAGGCGGTCCTCGGGGCGGCTGGTGCAGCGATCGGGCTCGCGGCCACGCGGTCGCTCGTGTCGACACCGTCCGATCCTCGCGCGGTGTGCACGATCCGCCGCGGTCGGGTGCCGAAGTGCGCCCCCCGTCCGCGCCCGCTCGGTGGGAAGCTCCTCGGCGCCCCCACCAGGTGCCGCTGACACATTGACGCGCAGCCTGGCGCGGCACGTGCGCGCAGACCCGGACACCTCGCGCTGACCCGCCGCCTCTGGTGGCGGGTCACGCTGAGGTGCCACGCGAACGTGTCCACCGCTCGAGCCCAGCACGAGGCCCATCACGGCAACGGACGCCGGAGCACGCCGGCTGACGATGCGCCGCAGGACGTCGTCCTCGGTCCACCACGCCAGCCGCGGCCTCGCTGCAGAGACGAGCGCGCTCCACCATCGTTCCCCGCGGTGGGCGCGCCCTCGACCGCGCCGGTGCGCTCCTGCGTCGGCAAGGCTCGATTGCCGTCAGCGGAGGCGCTGGTCGACACTGCGGAGATGGGGTCGCGTCGGGCCACTCCTGCACATGTGAGTCACCCAACCATCGACGGCCGTTCCATCGCGCGGCTCACGGGCGCGCTGGGCCACACGTCTGACAACGGCCACTGGGATCCGTGGCCGTCGCACGTCCCACACAAGCTGAACGACCGAGTCCGGGTCGAGCCCCCGCGCCCGCTGCAGTCCGAGTGGACACGGTGAGCAGCTCCCTGCGCTCCGGCTCCACGACGGTCTCTCCGACGCTTCCGCAGACGCTCAGCTGGCGCCACCGCCCCGGCTGCCTTCGAGCCAGCACCTCAAGGTGCAGGCACCCGCCGCGGCGTGCATGCACCGGTGGGCGACTCGTCGTCCAGAGGAGGGCTGTTGACTCCCCCGTCACCCCACAGCGAAGACGGGCATCGCTTTGTCGACCCGACAACGATCTTCCGCCCGCGCTCGCGCTGAACCTTTGCGCTCACGCTCAACCTCTGCGCAAACGCTCACGCTCAACCTCTGCGCAAACGCTCACGCTCACGCGCACGGCGAGGCTCACCACTGGTCGCCGCGCCGGACGGCCTTCCAGTGGACAGGGCGCGTCCGCCGAGCCGGCGTGCCCCTCGTGGGTCGGTCCCCGATCTCGACAGTCCACCTCGGAGGGAGTCCCCCACGTCCGCCGCGCGCACCACGCCACCACAAGCGGCGGGTGCCACACCGGCTGCGTCCTCCTCATGTGGCGCGCCGTAGCGGGTTGCTCCCCAGGCGTCGCATCGAGGACTCCCGCGGGCCCGGGGTCGCGGACGTTCGCGCCGGAGCACTGCGCACCTCACGACCGCCGTTGCCGCGCGAGGCCTGCATCGCCACTCCCCCTGACCTCCCGCACGCCGTCGGGCGGGCGGCCCTCGTTCCCGACAGCCGGGTACTCATGGAACGGTCGATCGCACGCAGCGGTGCCCGACATGAAGGAGCGCCCCGCGCCCTCAGGATCTGTCCGCGCCAAGCAGTCCGCCAGTTCCACGTGAGACGCCGCGTGGCACGCGGTGTTGGCGAAGACCCATCGAGCCACCAAGAGGGCTCCCCTCCATGTCGCGGTTGCACGTCAGACCCCTGACGTGGCATTTCTCCATCTGTTCCACGTGAAACCGTGAGCGGGGTCCTCCCGAGCGGGGTGCCACGTGCAGACGGAACAAGGGCTCTCTGATTCGTCTCCGCGCAGAGACGAGCCTCGCCCCGTGCGGCGTGGTCCGACGCGACGCGACGCCCAGCAGAAGACCGCAGCCGAGCGGGACGTCTCTGCGCGGCCAGCCTTGCGCACGACGGTGCCAGCGCCGCGGCCACTTCGATGTGGGGGCGTCGCGGTGCTCGTGGCGCAGTCGTCGCGTCAGAGCTCACGCCAGAACGATTGCGTCGCAGTACGAGGTGAGCGTCGACGCTCGCGACTCGAGGATCCGGCTCGCACTCAGCTCACCGACCGGTCGAGACCTCGCCGCTCGCCACAGCCTCCCTGCTTGCTCGCGCCCTTCACCGCGCGTGAGGATCCCCGTGAGGGCTCGCGGTCTAGTGTCACCGGCGGGGCCACCTCAGCGGATTCCACGATGGAGCACCCACTTGCGCCTTGGCCGGTAGGTGACGGTCGAGCTGCATACGCCGATGTGGCCGTCCACGTCAGGCAAGAGCTCACCCCTCCCCGTCACGCACCCCGGTCGCGCCGCGCTCCGGGTCACACCAGAAGGAGCCGCGGCGACGCGTGCGTGCCAGCGCGACGTGCCCGCGCCGCTCATCCTTGGCCACCGCCGAACACGGCCAGTCGTGGCCGCCTCGCACCTGACGCTCCTCGCCTGGCGCGGCAGGGTCTCCGGTCACGGCAGAAGGTCTCAACATCTCGCCGGACTGCAAGGACCGAGAAGCGTCCGCCTCCGTTCCACGTGAAACCGGCCGGCGGACGGCGCACACGGCACCCCGTCCTTGCGTCCACCTCGCCGGGCGCTCGGCACGCCGCCAACGGCCGCCGACCGCGCATGGCGATGAGCACCACCTCCTCACGACTCTCCGCGCCGTCCACGCGCGCGGCACCGCGGCGCTCGCGTAGCGTCGGCGAGCTCAGTGCGTCGTCGGCGAGCTCAGCAACCCGTCGGTGAGCTCAGCATCTCGTCGGTGAGCTCAGCATCTCGTCGGTGAGCTCAGGATCTCGGACCGCATCGTCGACGGGGGATGGGTCGAGCGCCGTCGCCCTCACCCGCGAGCCGCAGCCCGGCCAAGCTCACTGACCCACGGCCCCACGCACAGCGGCGCGAGGAATCACCGCCCCGACACCCCCGCCGCGCGACCTCGGCGTTGTGAGCAACACCCACGGATGAACACCGCGCGCGTGCTGTCGTGCGCCTCGCGCCTCAGTTCACCAACCCATGACCGGCGACTGACAGCGCCGCGGCCGACCCCACGGACCACGATGTCTGAGCTCACGACGGTGAGCCCGAGCCGCTGGACCAGCGCGAGCCGCGCGCACTCGTGCGGCAACACCGCACACGGTTCTACCGTCGACCGTCAACCGCCGCCGGCCCCGTTCCACGTGAAACACGCGGGCGCCCCGCGCCGCCGAGGGCGCGCAGCGACCACCGTCCCGCCGCCCGACGCAGCCGACGCAGCCGACGCAGCCGACGCAGCCGACGCAGCCGACGCAGCCGACGCAGCACGTAACCACTCCCCCCGACAGGCCGCGACTCGTCGAGGAGCGGCGCCGCCGCCGGCCGGGCAGGCATCGATCACGCCGTCCGCACGAGACGCGCGACGTCCCACCGCCCCCGTCGACCGATCCGGTCCGGCTCGCCCCTTCATCGGGCCCGCAACCGGCCAGACGGCCACGCCGTGTCAACCGCCCGCGGGCAGCTGACTCGCGCAGCTCGGAACGCCGGGTGCCTTCGAGCAGGGTGCCCGCCATCGTCGCGACGATGCCTGTACCGACGAGCTCTCGGTGGTTCTTCAGCAATCCGCACCAGGCGCACAGCACCCGGCGCGTGCGACTCTCGACCGCCCCCACCGGAAGACACGTCCCCAACAGGTCGGGTCGCGACGCGTCCCGCCGCATTGAGCGCTCAATTCGGGCCTCGGCGGCGCTCCAGGAGCGTCGTTCAGAGCGTTCGACGGCTCGTCAGGCCACCATCCTCCGCTCCGGATCGCCAGGAGGATCGTTCCTGGAGAACTTACGGGGCGCTCAAACGCCCTGTTCCACGTGAAACAGGGCCCGAAAGCGACCCATTGCTCGTCGAACGCGGGACTTCCACCCGCGCGACACACCCATGCCGCCACCTCGCCGACCGACGAACGCCGCCCGACGGGCGCCGCGCAGAGGCGGAGCAGAACGACCTCGACGATCGAGACGCCGGGACGAACGCGCTCAGTACGCACCTTCGACCCGGTGTCCGATCCACGGCGTCGGTCTCCACTCTCACGCCAGCGAGGCAAGCCCCGGACCGCTGCCGTCGCGGTCGGCTCCGGCGTGGCGAGCGTCGACCTGAGCGTGCCGGCGACCTGTGGACAAGACACGTCTCCACTCAGCACCCGACCGCACCCACCACCGACCCGCGGTCACTACCGAGACGAGCGAGGCGCGGCGCGAGCGTCCGGCAGCGCTCCCCGATCCGCAGCACCGAGACGACGCTCGTCGCCAGACACCGACGCACCACCCCACGCGGGTCGCCGCATCCGCCGAGCCGTTCCCCACCATCAGCGGCCGTGCGCACGACCCCGAGCCCGACCTAGCGATAGCTCTCCCCCGAGCGCGTGCACGACTGCGGTCGTCGACGGGTTGCCCGTCTGCCTCTGAGGCCGGGCCGAGCAGCTCGACTCGCCTCGACGGCTCGACCTCCTCCGAGATCGACCACTCGCCGAACCGACCGACGGCCCTCACGCCATCCCTCGGGACGTGCCCGCCCCCCCGATCACCCGGGGCAGTGGCTAGCCGTTCGCCCCCGTGGGCGACACCGCCAGCGCAGGGAGCGCACCGGCACGGTCCACCCGGTCACGCGCGAACCGAGGAAGACCTCACCCTCGCCGGTAGTACCTCTCGACACCCATGGCCCGTCCGCCCCTGAGACCCCCCGCAGGCGCAGCATCACCCGACCACCCAGGGTGCGCCGCAATGATGCCGCAGCACACCGCGACGACGGCGTCGCGCGGAGACCGGCACATTCCGGACACCGCGCCGTTCCTGGAGGCCGATCCTGCGGGCCACGGGCCGCGCCCGCGAGGCGCTCTACGCTCCAAAACGCCAGGAGAATCGTTCCTGGCGAAGCCAAAGGGCCGCCGCGGCCACGTCACGGAGCCCCAGTTCGCCAGGAGCCAATCTCCCGCGCACGATCACGCGCCTCGGACACACCTCCCGACGCCGTCCCCCGGTCCGAGGAATGGTCGACGACCACCGCCGTCGACTCGTGGAGACGACGCAGGGCGGGTAGCTCGCGCCACCCGCCCTGCGTGCACCGTCGTCCCGGGGTCAGCTCACGCCGGCTTGACGACCACCCGGCGGTCCGGCTCGACGCCGACGGAGTCGCTCACGAGGCCGGCCTCGGCCACCGCGTCGTGCACGACCTTCCGCTCGAACGGGTTCATCGCGGAGAGCGTGACCGCCTCGCCGTCTGCCTTGACTTGGTCGATGGCGGTGCGGGCGATCGCGACGAGCTCGGTCCGCCGCTGCGCACGGAACCCGGCGATGTCGAGCATCAGCCGGCTGCGCTCGCCCGTCTTCGTCTGGACGGCGAGGCGCGTGAGCTCCTGCAACGCGTCGAGCACCTCCCCCTCGGCGCCGACGAGACGGCGGAGCGCTGCCGCGTCCGAGCCGTCCTCGGCCACAATCTCCACGGCAGCCCGCCCGTGGTCGACGTCGATGTCGATGTCACCGTCGAGGTCCGCGATGTCGAGGAACTCCTCGAGGTAGTCGGCGGCGATCTCGCCCTCCTCCTCGAGGCGCTTCACGACGTCGGCGTCGGCGGCCGTGTCCGGCTCGGTCGTACCCATGTCTTCTCCGTTCAGAGGTGTCGCACCGTCGTCGGCCCTGCGGGGGCCGTCGTCGCGGTGGTGGTCAGTGGCGGGGGCCGTCGGGCGTCGAGCCGCCGGAGGGCGGACCCTTGCGCTTCTTCTTCGGAGCGGGCGTGGTCGGTTCGCTCGGAGCAGCGGGCGCGTCCTCGACCGTGCCAGCGGCGTCGGATGCGTCGTCCGCGCCGACCCCCGTCTGCTGCGGCCGCACCTTGGCGCGGTCCTTGCGCTTCGGCTGCTGACGCTGACCGCGGGGCTTCTCGTCGATGACGGCGGTCGCGGTCGAGGTCTGCTCGATCGTCTCGCCGCGGGCGGCGGCCTTCCTGGCCTGCCGCTCCTTGAGCGCCTTCTCCGCCTGCGAACCCGGTGCCGGCATGCGGCGGATCGTGTAGAACTGCTGCCCCATCGACCACAGGTTGGTGGTGGTCCAGTAGATGAGGACACCGATCGGGAAGTTCACGCCCGAGACGGCGAAGATGAACGGCAGGACGTACAGCAGGATCTTCTGCTGCTGCGCCATCGGGCCCGTGAGCGCAGCCGGCGGCATGTTCTTCATGGTGAGCTGCCGCTGCGTGGTGAACGTCGTCACCGACATCGCGACGATGAGGACGATGGTGACGACGCGGATGTGCCAGTTGCCGTCCCACTGCATGAAGGTGCCGGACAGCGGTGCGCCCCAGATGGTGGCCTGCTCGGCCTGGCCGGCCAGCTCGCGGGTGAGGGGGCCGATCGACTCGGCGCGCGCGTACGTGCCGGACGCCAGGCTCGGGAGCTCGTAGAGCACCCGGAACAGGGCGAAGAAGATCGGCGACTGCAGGAGGATGGGCAGGCAGGACGCGAACGGGTTCGTGCCGTGCTTGCGGTAGAGCTCCATCATCTCGCGGCTCATCGCCTCGCGGGACGCGGGGTCTGTCTTGCCCTTGTACTTCTTCTGCAGGGCCTGCATCTCGGGCTGCACGAGCTGCATGCCACGGGACGCCTTGATCTGCTTGAAGAAGAGCGGGATCAGCAGGATCCGCATGACGATCACGAGTCCGACGATGGACAGCGCCCAGGCGGCGCCGCTCGCGGGGTCGAGGCCGATCCAGGTCAGCAGGTCGTGGAAGCGGACCATGATCCACGCGACCGCGACCATGAGCGGGAACAGCAGGCCGTCCATCCAAGGCATGAGGCGGTGCTCCTCGAGAGCGTCAGTGAGCGGCGGGGGCCGCGTCGAAGGCGTGGTGGTGCCGCGACGGTGGAACGTCGTCGACCCCACCGGGGTTCCAGGGGTGGCACCGCAGGAGTCGCCGCGCGGCGAGCCACGTGCCGCGGACGGCACCGTGACGCTGCACGGCGATGACCGCGTACTGCGAGCACGACGGGTAGAACCTGCAGGTCGGAGGCGTGATCGGCGAGATCACGCGTTGGTACACCCAGAGCAGGCCGAGAAGTACACGAGCGGGCAGAGAGCTCACCACGGCCCAGACGCGCGTCACGACGTCACCCGGTGCTCGGCGCGCCGCGCCGCGCGCCGCTCGGCGCCGTCGATCGCGCCGTCCAGGTCGCGGCCCAGCTGCGCGGAGGAGGCTCCCGCGGCGTCGGGCTGCGCGCGGACGACGACCCGCGTGCCGCTCCCCCAGCGGCCGAGGCGGCTCGCCAGCAGGGCGCGCAGCCGCCGCCGGACCCGGTTCCGGGTCACGGCGTTCCCCACGGCCTTGGAGACGACGAGACCGACCACCGGCGGGCCGGGGTCGGTCGTCGTCGTGAGGTGCACGACGAGGGTGTCGCGTCCCCCGCGCGCGCCGCGACGCACCGTCTGCTGGAAGTCGGCAGAGCGGCGCATCCGGTGCGCTGCAGGGAGCACCGGGGGTGGCGTCAGGCCGAGAGCTCGGCGCGCCCCTTGCGGCGGCGCGCCGCGAGGATGGCGCGGCCGGCACGCGTGCGCATGCGCAGACGGAAGCCGTGGGTCTTGGCCCGGCGCCGGTTGTTCGGCTGGAAGGTGCGCTTGGTCACGACGTTCTCCACACGTTCTCGTCACGGTCGTACGGAGTCGCACGACCAGGTCCTGGTGCCGTGTCCACCGCTCCAGGGATCGCACGCAAGGACACGTGCGAAGGCGTCAGGGCGCGCCGGACGGAGCCGTCGGAAGGCTGGGCCACGCTACGCCGCGGCAGGCGCGTGGGTCAAATGCGCCAGCGTACGCCGCACGGCGGGTGGCACCCACGGTGGCACCGCGACGCACCGTCGGACGCCTTACCCCAGGTCAGCAGGTTCTCGGTGGACCCGCCGCGGCGTGTCGCGGGTCTCACCCGCCGGTGCGCTTCTGCGGGTGCCGGCCGACCACTAGAGTCGGACATCGTCGTGCCGCCCGGCGCGTGCGCCTCGAGGGTGCGGACGACGCCGTCGCCGGCCCTGTGGACGACGGGCGGGCAGGACCCCCGACGACGGGTCACGGTCCCGCACCGCTGCCACTCACAGGTGTGGACAACTATGTGGACGACGGTCCACCGTGCCAGACTCGCCGGGCCCCGCAGGACCGATCACTGAGGTAGGACGTTGTCACAGGACGAAGAACCGGCCCGCGTGTGGGGACACGTCGTCGCGAGCCTCGAGGCGAGCCCCGACATCACGCCCCGTCAGCTGGCCTTCGTCCGGCTCGCCCACCCGCTGGGCGTGCTCGACGGCACGATGCTCCTCGCCGTCGGCAACGACCTCACCAAGGAGTACCTCGAGACGCGCGTCCGCGCCGAGGTCACGCAGGCGCTCGGCGAGGCGCTCGGCCGTGAGGCGCGGTTCGCCGTGACGGTCGACCCCGAGGTGGCCGGCGACGTCCCGCCCGCGCTGCGCGTGGTGCCCCCGGCGCCCGCCGCGACCGGCGCCCCCGCCTACGACGACGAGCCCGACGCGCGCCCCGACCTCGCCCTGGTGACCGCCCACCCCGCCTTCGGCACCCGCGACGAGCGCGCCGAGAGCGCCGACGACGCGCCGGTCGAGCACGCCGTCCGCGACGAGCCCGCCGACCCCCGTCCCGTGCTGCGCGCGGTCGACGGCACGAGCGTGGTCACGTCCCCGCGGCGCGCGATGTCCGAGCCGGCACGCCTGAACCCGAAGTACCTCTTCGAGACGTTCGTCATCGGGTCGTCCAACCGGTTCGCGCACGCCGCGGCCGTCGCGGTGGCCGAGGCCCCGGCCAAGGCGTACAACCCGCTGTTCATCTACGGCGACTCGGGCCTCGGCAAGACGCACCTGCTGCACGCGATCGGCCACTACGCGCAGAACCTGTACCCGACGGTGCGGGTGCGCTACGTGAACTCCGAGGAGTTCACGAACGACTTCATCAACTCCATCAGCGAGGGCAAGGCGGGCGCGTTCCAGCGTCGGTACCGCGAGGTCGACGTCCTGCTGATCGACGACATCCAGTTCCTGCAGGGCAAGGAACAGACGATGGAGGAGTTCTTCCACACGTTCAACACGCTGCACAACGCGAACAAGCAGGTCGTGATCACGTCCGACCTGCCGCCCAAGCAGCTCAACGGCTTCGAGGACCGGATGCGGTCGCGGTTCGAGTGGGGCCTCATCACGGACGTGCAGCCGCCGGACCTCGAGACCCGGATCGCGATCCTCCGCAAGAAGGCCGCCAGCGAGCGGCTGCAGGCGCCCGACGACGTGCTGGAGTACATCGCGTCGAAGATCTCGACGAACATCCGTGAGCTCGAGGGCGCGCTCATCCGGGTCACGGCGTTCGCGAACCTCAACCGTCAGCAGGTCGACGTGTCGCTCGCGGAGATCGTCCTCAAGGACCTCATCACCGACGACCAGACGCAGGAGATCACCGCCACCACGGTGATCGGGCAGACGGCCGCGTACTTCGGTCTGAGCATCGACGACCTGTGCGGGTCGAGCCGGTCGCGCGTGCTCGTCACGGCGCGTCAGATCGCGATGTACCTGTGCCGCGAGCTGACGGACCTGTCGCTGCCGAAGATCGGGCAGGCGTTCGGCGGTCGGGACCACACGACGGTCATGCACGCGAACCGCAAGATCCGCGAGCTCATGGCCGAGCGGCGGTCGATCTACAACCAGGTCACCGAGCTCACCAACCGGATCAAGCAGCAGCACCGCGGCTGAGCGGCTCCCCGGGACCTCACCCCGAGACGCCGGGATGTCGCGTTGGTCCGTTCCCGTCCACCGGGCGACCCCGGTTGTCCACAGGTTTGCCCACGGGTTGGGGACACGTGTGAAACGGCTCACCCGACGCGAGAAGCCGGACCTCCTGGCGCGGGGCACGGCGCACGCACCGGCGCCGACACCGTGCTGACCTGGGCAGACGCCGCCTCGGCCCGGCAGCACCCGCGCGTCGACGGATGTCGCCGGCGACCGAGGCGCCCCTACGACGGTGAGAGGCCTCTCATACCAAACCGGGGCGAACGCCCCAGGGTTGTCCCCAACCCGGGGGCGAGGGACGCGTAGGACGAATGTTCACACCTGTGCACAGACCTGTGGACGGCGGTGGACGACACGCGCCGGCGATGTGGACGGGACCCGTCCTGTCGGTGGACGGCGGTGGAACGTCCCGCGGGCGTCCACCGCCGTCCACCGACGACCCGACGCCCGACCACACCGCCCCGCACAGCCCGAGACCGGCCGTGACCTGCTCGGCGACCCGTCGTCCACACCACCCACAGCCCCGACGACGACGACGACCCATCTCCCAGGAAGGGATCCACACACCGACGTGTGGGTGCTGCGGCGAGCGGGCGGGGCACGGCCCCGCGATGAGGCCCCGACGGTGTACCGGCCGTCGGAGGTGTCGCGTAGTCTTCGGCTCAGCCCCGCCAACGCCCGGATCGCACGCGTCCACGACGACGCGCGCCCCTTCCCCGGGCAGGACGACGAGAAGGTGATGCATGAGGTTCCGCGTCGATCGTGACGTTCTCGCCGACGCCGTCACGTGGACCGCACGCAGCCTGCCGACCCGGCCGCCCGTGCCCGTCCTCGCGGGCGTCCGCATCGAGGCCGACGCCACGGGCACGATCCAGCTGTCGAGCTTCGACTACGAGGTCTCGGCACGCGCGCAGCTGCCCGCCGACGTGAGCGAGCCCGGGACTGTGCTCGTCTCGGGGCGCCTGCTCGCGGAGATCTCGCGCGCCCTGCCGGCCAAGCCCGTCGACGTCGTGCTGGACGGCACCAAGGTGCAGGTCACGTGCGGTGCGAGCCGCTTCACGCTCCTGACGATGCCGGTCGAGGACTACCCGAACCTCCCCGCGATGCCGCCCGTGACCGGCACGGTCGACGGCGACGAGCTGACCCACGCGGTCGCGCAGGTGTCGGTCGCCGCGAGCCGTGACGACACGCTCCCCCTGCTCACGGGCGTGCGCGTCGAGATCGAGGGCGAGCGCGTCACGCTGCTGGCGACCGACCGCTACCGGCTGGCGCTGCGCGAGATGACGTGGAAGCCCGCGAGCCCCGACGTCGAGGCCGTGGCCCTCGTGCGGGCGCGCACGCTCTCCGACGCGGCGAAGTCGCTCGGCGGCTCGGGCTCCGTCGAGGTGTCGCTGTCGAGCGGCGGCGGCGTCGACCTCATCGGCTTCGAGGCCGGGGGCCGCCAGACCACGAGCCTGCTCGTGGACGGCGACTACCCGCCCGTGCGGCGGCTGTTCCCCGACGAGACGCCGATCCATGCGATCGTCAACCGCCAGGCGCTCGCGGAGGCCGCGAAGCGCGTCGCGCTCGTCGCCGAGCGCAACACCCCGATCCGGCTGACGTTCAGCGAGGGTCAGGTCGTGCTGGACGCGGGTCAGGGCGACGACGCGCAGGCGTCCGAGGCGCTCGAGGCGACGCTCGTCGGCGACGACATCTCGGTCGCGTTCAACCCGCACTTCCTCGCCGACGGGCTCGGTGCGCTCGACACGACGTTCGTGCGGATGTCGTTCACGCACCCGAACAAGCCCGTGGAGTTCACGGGCCAGGAGTCGCTCGAGAGCGACGACCGCAAGGACTACCGCTACCTGCTGGTGCCGATCCGCTTCGCGAGCTGACGCCGCTCGCGCGGACGGGCCGCGGGTGCGGCACAGTGGCCGGGGTGCCACGTCGAGCGACGTGGCCCGCGTCGAGAGGGGCGAGGCATGCACATCGGTCTGGTCGGGCTGGGCAAGATGGGCGCGAACATGCGCGCGCGCATCCGCGAGGCCGGCATCGAGGTCACGGGGTTCGACCGCAACCCCGACGTGACGGACGTCCCGTCGCTCGAGGCCCTTGCCGCGGCGCTGCCCGCGGGCGAGCGCGTCGTGTGGGTGATGGTCCCCTCGGGGCCGATCACCGACGCCGTCATCCAGGACCTCGCGGGCCTGCTCACGGCCGGTGACCTGGTCATCGACGGCGGCAACTCGTACTACCAGGACGACGCGGCGCACGCCGCGACGCTCGCCGAGCACGGCATCGGCTTCATCGACGCGGGCGTCTCGGGCGGCATCTGGGGCCTGGAGAACGGCTACGGGCTCATGGTCGGCGGCGACGCCGCCGACGTCGAGCGTGCGATGCCCGTCTTCGACGCGCTGCGCCCCGAGGGTGAGCGCGGCGACGGCTTCGTGCACGCCGGCCCGGTCGGTGCGGGGCACTACGCGAAGATGGTCCACAACGGCATCGAGTACGGCCTCATGCAGGCGTACGCCGAGGGCTACGAGCTGCTCGCGGCGAAGGACCTCATCACCGACGTCCCCGCGACCATGCGCGCGTGGACCAAGGGCACCGTCGTGCGGTCGTGGCTGCTGGACCTCCTCGTGCAGGCGCTGCACGAGGACCCGCGGTTCGCGGCGATCGACGACTGGGTCGAGGACTCGGGCGAGGGCCGCTGGACCGTCGACGAGGCCATCGACCTGGCGGTGCCGGCCCCGGTCATCGCGGCGTCGCTGTTCGCGCGGTTCTCGTCGCGGCAGGGCGAGTCGCCGGCCATGAAGGCCGTCGCCGCGCTGCGCCAGCAGTTCGGCGGGCACGCGGTGCGCGCGGCCGGCGCGGACACCGTGACGCCGTCGGCACCACCCACGTCGGAGGCCTGACCGGCGTGTACGTCGCGCACCTGTCCCTCACCGACTTCCGGTCGTACCCGCAGGTCGAGCTGCCGCTTGACCCGGGCATCACCGCGCTCGTCGGACCCAACGGGCAGGGCAAGACGAACCTCGTCGAGGCGATCGGGTACGTCGCGACGCTCGGCAGCCACCGCGTCCCCTCGGACGCGGCGCTCGTGCGTGCCGGCACGTCGCGGGCGGTCGTGCGCGCGAAGGTCGTCCGCGAGGAGCGCGCGACGCTCGTCGAGGTCGAGGTCACGCCGGGCAAGGCCAACCGCGCGCGGGTCAACGGCGGCTCGCCGGGCCGCGCGCGGGACGTGCTGGGCATCCTGCGCACGGTGCTGTTCGCCCCCGAGGACCTCGCGCTCGTCAAGGGCGACCCAGACGGCCGCCGACGGTTCCTCGACGAGCTGCTGGTGCAGCTCACGCCGCGCATCGCGGGGGTCCTGGGCGACTACGACCGGGTCCTCAAGCAGCGGTCGGCGCTGCTGAAGTCGGCCGCGGCGGCGTCGCGCGCGCGCACGGGCGCGGACCTGCGCACGCTCGACGTGTGGGACGCGAAGCTCGCGGCGACGGGTGCGCAGGTCGTCGTCGCGCGGCAGGCCCTCGTCGCGGCGCTGCGCCCTCGCGCGGCCGACGCGTACCGGCAGGTCAGCGCGGGACAGGGCGAGCTCGGGATCACGTACCGGGCGTCGCTCGACACGGCCCTGGGCGGAACCGACGACGACCCCGCGCTGCCGGCGGCCGCCGACGCGGCGACCGTCGAGGGGCTGCTGCTCGAGGCGATGGGCCGGTTGCGCACCAAGGAGATCGAGCGGGGCGTGTGCCTGGTCGGCCCGCACCGCGACGACCTGGCGCTCACGCTCGGCGCTCTGCCGGCCAAGGGGTACGCGAGCCACGGCGAGTCGTGGTCGGTCGCGCTCGCGCTGCGCCTCGCGTCGTACGAGCTGCTGACGCACGGCGTCGACGACGCCGGTGCGTGGGCCGCGGACTGGGGCCCGGACGGCGAGCCCGTGCTGATCCTCGACGACGTGTTCGCCGAGCTCGAC
The DNA here is from genome assembly GCF_000986825.1 of Cellulomonas sp. FA1. Classification (NCBI taxonomy): domain Bacteria; kingdom Bacillati; phylum Actinomycetota; class Actinomycetes; order Micrococcales; family Cellulomonadaceae; genus Cellulomonas; species Cellulomonas sp. FA1. The sequence goes on from NZ_LBMY01000001.1 coordinate 2,944,905, forward strand.
ACGCGTCGGCGCGAGCGGCTGGCCGAGCTGGTCGCGGGTGCGCGGCAGGTGCTGGTGACGGCCGCGGTGCCGCAGGACGTGCCCGAGCCGTTGGCGGGCGCACGCGTGGACGTGCTCGGCGGCGAGGTCGCCCGTGTCCTCTGAGGGCGGCGCGGCTCGCGCGCGCCGCTCCCCCGGGACGAGCGCCGACGACGCCCCGCGTGCCGGGACGTCGCGGTCCCGCGCGGTCGCACGTCCGGCGCGCGGGCCCGCACCGGACGGCGTCGCGCCGGTGGCGGCTGCCGGCGACGACGACGCGCTGCTGCCGGCGCCCACGGCGGTGCCCGACGGCGTGCCCGTGGCCGAGCTCGTCGACCTGACGCCGCCCGAGCAGGTGGCTCGGGCCGCGCTGGCCCGGGCGAAGGCCGCCGCTCGCGCGCGCGGGTTGCGACCGGGCGTGACGCCGTCGCGTCCCGTGAGCAGCGGGTCGGCGCCCGGGCCGCGGGACCCGCAGCCGCTCGCGATCTCGGCGGGGCTGCTGGCGCGGGACCTCGGCTGGGAGCCGGGCCTCGTCGTGGGCGACCTCGTGCACCGGTGGGCGCAGATCGTCGGTCCGCAGGTCGCGGACCACTGCGAGTACGTCTCGTTCGCGGCGGGGCTGCTGACGGTGCGGGCGTCGTCGACCGCGTGGGCCGCGAACCTGCGGCTGCTGGCACCGGCGATGCTCGCGCGGTTCGACGAGGCGCTCGGTCCGGGCGTCGTGGTGCAGGTGGACGTGCTCGGTCCGGTGGGTCACGGGTTCGGGCGGGGTCCGCGGCGGGTCGCCGGGCGCGGTCCGCGTGACACCTACGGCTGACCGCGCGCCGCGGCGACCGTGACACCCCTGGTGCCTCCTGCCCGGGAACGGGCGCCCGGGAGGTAGACTGGACGGGTCAACAGAGCCGCCTGCCTGCCCTCGTGAGACGAGAACTCCGCCGCCGTGGGGTGATCCGGACTCCCGACGGCTCGCAGCCGCTCACGACGCGCCTGGCGCGTACCGAGCTCTCGAGGAGAACCGCTGCCCGTGGCCGACCAGAGCACCCCTCTCGACCCGCAGGACACGAACGACGAGGGGCAGGGCAGCACCCCCGCGCCCGCGCGCCCGAGCGGCGGCGACTACGACGCCAGCGCGATCACCGTCCTCGAGGGCCTCGAGGCCGTCCGCAAGCGCCCCGGCATGTACATCGGCTCGACCGGTGCGCGCGGTCTGCACCACCTCGTGTACGAGGTCGTCGACAACTCGGTCGACGAGGCCCTGGCCGGCTACTGCGACACGATCGAGGTGACGCTGCTCGCCGACGGCGGCGTGCGCGTCACCGACAACGGCCGTGGCATCCCGGTCGCGATCCACCCGACCGAGGGGCGTCCCACGGTCGAGGTCGTCATGACGATCCTGCACGCGGGCGGCAAGTTCGGCGGCAGCGGGTACGCGGTGTCCGGCGGTCTGCACGGCGTCGGCATCTCGGTCGTCAACGCGCTGTCGACGCGCGTGCGCACGGTCGTCAAGCGCGACGGTGCGACGTGGACCATGGACTTCGCCGACGGCGGCAAGCCGGTGGGCGAGCTCCAGCGGGGCGCCGCGACCGACGAGACCGGCACGTCGCAGACGTTCTGGGCCGACCCGTCGATCTTCGAGACCGTCGACTACGACTTCGAGACGCTGCGCGCGCGCTTCCAGCAGATGGCGTTCCTCAACAAGGGCCTGCGCATCACGCTCGTCGACGAGCGCCCCCAGCACACCGACACCGACGACGAGATCGCCGGCGAGAGCTCGCCGGCCGGCGAGGGCGCCGCGCCGCGCACGGTGTCCTACCGCTACGACGGCGGCCTGGTCGACTACGTCAAGCACCTCAACTCGGCCAAGAAGGTCGAGGTCGTCCACCCGGACGTCATCGACTTCGAGGCCGAGGACACGGTCCGCAAGATCTCGGTGGAGATCGCGCTGCAGTGGACCACCGCGTACTCCGAGTCGGTGCACACGTACGCCAACACGATCTCGACGACCGAGGGCGGCACGCACGAGGAGGGCTTCCGCGCGGCGATGACCTCGCTCATCAACCGCTACGCGCGCGAGAAGAACATCCTCAAGGAGAAGGAGGAGAACCTCACGGGCGACGACATCCGCGAGGGGCTCACCGCCGTCATCTCCGTCAAGCTCGGCGAGCCGCAGTTCGAGGGCCAGACCAAGACGAAGCTCGGCAACACCGAGGCCAAGCGGTTCGTGCAGTCGGTCGTCAACGACCAGCTCGGCGCGTGGCTCGACGCGCACCCGTCGGAGGCGAAGGACGTCATCCGCAAGTCGATCCAGGCGGCGGCGGCGCGGCTCGCGGCCCGCAAGGCCCGCGAGGCGACGCGCCGCAAGGGCCTGCTCGACTCGCACTCGATGCCCGGCAAGCTCAAGGACTGCCAGTCCAACCGGCCGGAGGAGTGCGAGGTCTTCATCGTCGAGGGCGACTCGGCCGGCGGCTCGGCGGTGCGCGGCCGCAACCCGCGGACGCAGGCGATCATGCCGATCCGCGGGAAGATCCTCAACGTCGAGCGTGCGCGCCTCGACAAGGCGCTGAGCAACCAGGAGGTGCAGGCGCTCATCACGGCGTTCGGCACCGGCATCGGCGAGGACTTCGACGTCTCGAAGCTGCGGTACCACAAGATCGTGCTCATGGCCGACGCCGACGTCGACGGCCAGCACATCCGCACGCTGCTGCTCACGCTGCTGTTCCGGTACATGCCCGAGCTCATCACGGCCGGGCACGTGTACATGGCGCAGCCGCCGCTGTACCGCATCAAGTGGACCAACGCGGACCACGACTACGTCTACTCGGACCGCGAGCGGGACGCGTTCGTCACCGAGGGCCGCGCGAACGGCAAGCGGCTGCCCAAGGAGAACGCGATCCAGCGGTACAAGGGTCTGGGCGAGATGGACTACTCGGAGCTCTGGGAGACGACCATGTCGCCCGAGCACCGCACGCTGCTGCAGGTGACGCTCGACGAGGCCGCGGCCGCGGACGAGATCTTCTCGGTGCTCATGGGCGAGGACGTCGAGGCGCGACGCTCGTTCATCCAGCGCAACGCCAAGGACGTCCGCTTCCTCGACATCTGACGCGGGCGCCGGTGACCCCGGCCCGCCCGCCCCCGACCTCGCGCCGACGACTGGAGTGACCCGCACGTGACCGAGACCCCCGGCGACATCGAGCACGGCCGCATCGAGCAGGTCGACCTGCAGCTCGAGATGCAGCGCTCGTACCTGGACTACGCGATGGCCGTGATCGTCGGCCGTGCGCTGCCGGACGTGCGTGACGGCCTCAAGCCCGTGCACCGCCGCGTCCTGTACGCGATGTACGACGGCGGCTACCGGCCCGACCGGCAGTTCTCGAAGTGCAGCCGCGTGGTCGGCGACGTCATGGGCAAGTACCACCCGCACGGCGACACGGCGATCTACGACGCGCTGGTCCGCCTCGTGCAGGACTGGTCGATGCGGTACCCGCTGGTCGCGGGCCAGGGCAACTTCGGCTCCCCGGGCGACGACCCGGCCGCAGCGCCGCGGTACACCGAGTGCAAGATGGCGCCGCTGGCCATGGAGATGGTCCGCGACATCGACGAGGACGCGGTCGACTTCCAGGACAACTACGACGGGCACACGCAGGAGCCCACGGTCCTGCCGTCGCGGTTCCCGAACCTGCTGGTCAACGGCTCCGCCGGCATCGCCGTCGGCATGGCGACGAACATCCCGCCGCACAACCTGCGCGAGGTCGCGGCGGGCGTGCAGTGGCACCTGGAGAACCCGGAGGCCACCAAGGAGGAGCTGCTCGAGGCGCTCATGCAGCGCATCAAGGGCCCCGACTTCCCGACCGCCGCGACGATCCTGGGCCGGCGCGGCATCGAGGACGCGTACCGCACGGGCCGCGGCTCGATCACGATGCGCGCGGTCGTCGAGGTCGAGGAGATCCAGGGCCGGCAGTGCCTCGTGGTCACCGAGCTGCCGTACCAGGTGAACCCGGACACGCTCGCGAAGAAGATCGCGGACCTGGTCCGCGAGGGCCGCGTGCAGGGCATCGCCGACATCCGCGACGAGACGTCGGGACGCACGGGCCAGCGCCTGGTGATCGTGCTCAAGCGCGACGCGGTCGCGAAGGTCGTGCTCAACAACCTGTACAAGCACACCCAGCTGCAGGACACGTTCGGCGCGAACATGCTCGCGCTGGTCGATGGCGTGCCGCGCACGCTGAGCCTCGACGCGTTCGTGCGACACTGGACGTCGCACCAGATCGACGTCATCCAGCGCCGCACGCGGTACCGCCTGGCGCAGGCCGAGGCGCGCATCCACATCTACCGCGGGTACCTCAAGGCGCTCGACGCGCTCGACGAGGTCATCGCGCTGATCCGCCGCTCCCCCGACGCCGAGGTCGCGCGCACGGGCCTCATGGAGCTCCTCGGCATCGACGAGGAGCAGGCGCAGGCGATCCTCAACCTGCAGCTGCGCCGCCTGGCCGCGCTGCAGCGCCAGGAGATCCTCGAGGAGCACGCCAAGCTGCAGGCGATCATCACCGAGCTCAACGAGATCCTCGGCTCGCCCGAGCGGCAGCGCACGATCGTGTCGGAGGAGCTCGCGACGATCGTCGACAAGTACGGCGACGAGCGGCGCACGCACATCCTGCCGTTCGACGGCGAGGTCTCGATCGAGGACCTCATCGCCGAGGAGGACGTGGTCGTCACGATCACGCGCGGCGGCTACGCCAAGCGCACGCGCGTCGACGCGTACCGTGCGCAGCGTCGCGGCGGCAAGGGCGTGCGCGGCGCGCAGCTGCGCGAGGACGACATCGTCGACCACTTCTTCGTCACGACGACGCACCACTGGCTGCTGTTCTTCACGAACCTCGGCCGCGTGTACCGCGCGAAGGCGTACGAGCTGCCCGAGGGCGGCCGCGACGCCAAGGGTCAGCACGTCGCGAACCTGCTGGCGTTCCAGCCGGGCGAGAAGATCGCGCAGGTCCTGGACCTGCGCGACTACGAGCAGGCCGAGCACCTGGTGCTCGCGACGCGCCGTGGCCTGGTGAAGAAGACGCGCCTGACGGAGTACGACTCGAACCGCACGGGCGGCGTCATCGCGATCAACCTGCGCGAGGACGACGAGGGCCGGGCCGACGAGCTGGTCTCGGCGCGGCTGGTCGACCCCGACCAGGACGTCATCCTGGTGTCACGGCTCGGCCAGTCGGTGCGCTTCACGGCGTCCGACGAGGCGCTGCGGCCCATGGGTCGTGCGACGAGCGGCGTCACGGGCATGAAGTTCCGCGGCGACGACGACCTGCTCGCGATGGACGTCGTGCGCGAGGACGCGTTCCTGTTCACCGTCACCGAGGGCGGCATCGCCAAGCGCACCGCGCTGACGGTCGAGAACTACCGCCAGCAGGGCCGCGGCGGTCTCGGCATCAAGGTCGCGAACCTGCCCGAGGCGAACGGCGAGCTCGTGGGCGCCCTGGTCACCGACGCCGACGACGAGGTGCTCGTCATCATGGAGCGCGGCAAGATCGTGCGGTCCTCGACCTCCGAGGTCAACGCCACGGGACGCAACACCCAGGGCGTGATCTTCGCCAAGCCGGACGCCGGCGACCGCATCATCGCGGTGGCCCGGAACACCGAGCGTCACCTCGCGGACGATGGCGGTACCGTGGACGAGAACGTCAGCGACACCCACACATCCGACGTACCGGACCCGGAGGGGTCGGTGCCCGACAGCGGTGACCGGCCCTCGGAGGACGCATGAGCGACACGCCCCCCTCGATCCCGCCGCGCAAGCGGCCCACGACGCCCGTGACCGCCGGTGGCGGCCGCCCCTCGGCGTCGGGCGGGGCCCGGTCCGCGCAGCAGGAGAAGGGTGAGGGCGGCGCCACGTCGACCGCCGGGCGCACGTCCGCCGGCACCGCGTCGGGCGGGGCCGCGGCGAAGCCCGCAGAGCGGTCCACGGGCACGAAGGCTCCCGCCCCGGCGTCGGAGAAGGCCACGGGCGCGTCGTCCGAGAAGGTCGCCCGCACCACGTCGTCCGCGAAGGCCCCCGAGGCGCCGGCCGAGAGGGACGTCCCGACCGCGCCCGAGGTGCCTGCACCGCGGACGGACGGCGAGGCCGGAGCCGGTGCCGACCAGCCCTCTCCCCTGGTGACGGCGGTCGACGCGACGACCGTGTGGTTCAAGAAGGCCGCCGGAGCCACGGGTTCCGGGCTCTCCAGGGCGTACGCTCAGCTGACCCGACCCCGCACCGAGGATGCCGACATGACCACGACACCGTCGAAGGCGGGTCCGTCGACCGCTGAGCGCCCCGCGCCGCGGTCCACCGCGCCCGTCACCGGGGCCACCGCCCGTCCGGCGACCGGACGCGTCCCGTCGGTGGGGGGCGGCGGTCCGCGCCGCGTGCGCCTCGCGGTCTCGCGCGTCGACCCGTGGTCGGTCATGAAGCTCGCGTTCCTGCTGTCGGTCGCGGTCGGCATCATGATCGTCGTCGCGGCGGTCGTGGTGTGGTTCACGCTCGACGGGCTGCACGTGTTCGCGACGATCGACGACCTGGTCAAGCAGGTGGTCGGCAGCGGCACGGACCTGACGATCATGGACTACGTGTCGTTCGAGAAGACGGTGTCGGCGGCGACCCTCGTGGCCGTCATCGACGTCTTCCTGCTGACGGCGCTCGCGACGATCGGCGCGTTCCTCTACAACATCGTGGCGGCGCTGGTCGGCGGCGTGCACGTGACCATGACGGACGAGTGACCCGTCCACTCCCCCGACGGGCCGATCGGCTCCCGACCGCCGGTTTGGGCGCGGCGGCCCGCCTGGGGTAGTCTCGACCGTCGCCCCCACCGGTGCGTTTCCCTCGCGGGAACGACGTCGACGGGTGGCGTGACGGGCCTATAGCTCAGACGGTTAGAGCGCTTCCCTGATAAGGAAGAGGTCACAGGTTCAAGTCCTGTTAGGCCCACCCTGCACCGCATGCCGCGCGCCCCGCGGACCGACCGGAAGCACCCGAGACGGGGGACCCGATGAAGAAGCTCCTGCTCCTGGCCGCGGTCGCGGCCGTCGGCTACGTCGCCTGGCAGAAGTACGCGCAGGACCGCGACGAGCGCGACCTGTGGGCCGAGGTCACCGACACCTTCGAGTGACCGGTCGGCTCGACCGGGGGCCATGGCGCAATTGGTAGCGCACCTGCTTTGCAAGCAGGGGGTTAGGGGTTCGAGTCCCCTTGGCTCCACGTACGTCCACGCGAGACGCTCCGCCCGACGGCGGGGCGTCTCGCGTCGTTCCGGGGCGTGCGCGGTCGTCGGGCCGACTTGACCTGGAGTGCGCTCCAGGCAGCAGGGTGCCGGGCATGGAGACGATCACGCTCGGACGGCAGGGGCCGGCGGTGCCCCCGCTCGCGGTGGGCACGCTGCCCTTCGGCACCACCCTCGACACCCCCACCTCGCACCGGATCCTCGACGCGGCGCTGGACGCCGGTGCGACGTTCCTGGACACCGCGAACAACTACGCCTTCTGGGTCGACGGAGCCACGGGTGACGAGTCCGAGAGCACACTGGGCGGGTGGTTCGCCGCCCGGCGGGGTGCCCGCGACCGCGTAACGCTCGCCTCGAAGATCGGCGCTCGCCCGCGCCCGGGCGGCCGGAGCTTCGAGGATGCGCTGGGGCTGGGGGCCGCGGCCGTGCGCGCGCAGGTCGACGCGAGCCTGGCGCGCCTGCGCACCGATCGTCTGGACGTGCTCTACGCGCACGTCGACGACACCTCGGTGCCGCTCGAGGAGACGGTGGGGGCGTTGCAGGCCGAGGTGCGACGCGGGACGGCCCGCGTCATCGGCTGCTCGAACCTGACGGCCCCGCGGCTCGCGGCGGCGCTGGCGGCGGCGGGTGACGGCCCGGCCTACGCGGTGCTCCAGCAGCGCTTCACGTACCTCACGCCGGTGCCGGGCGCGGACCTGCTGCCGCAGGTCGTGCTCGACGACGCCGTCAGGGGCGTCGCCGACGACGCGGACCTCACGCTGATCGGCTACTCGCCGCTGCTCCACGGCGCGTACACGCGACCTGACAAGGAGCTGCCGGAGCCCTACCGGCACCGGGGCACCGCGACGCAGCTCGCGGCGCTGGCCGACGCGGCGGCCGTCACAGGCCTGGACGCGGGGCAGGTGGTGCTCGCGTGGATGACGTCGCTCCCCCGGCCGGTGCTGCCGGTCGTGGGCGTGTCGAGCCCGGAGCAGCTCGCGTCCGCGGTGCACGCCGTGAGCGCGGGTCTGCCCGCGGAGGTGGTGGCGGCGCTGGACGCGGCACGTACGGTGGGCCCGTGAGCGACGGCTACCCGATCGGTGAGGTCGCGCGGCGGCTGGGCCTGAGCGTCGACGCGCTGCGCTACTACGAGCGTGCGGGCGTGCTGCCGCAGGCGGAGCGGGACGCCGGCGGGCGGCGGCGGTACTCCGAGCACGACCTGCACCTGCTGGAGGTGCTGCTGCACCTGCGGGACACCGGGATGCCGCTGGCGGAGATCGCGACGTTCACGCAGCTGGTCGGGCAGGACCCCGCGGGCGTCCCGGAGCGGCTCGCGCTGCTCCGGGCGCACCGGGAGGTCCTGACGGCCCGTATCGCGGCGCTGACGCGGTCGCTGGCCGTGATCGACGGCAAGATCGCGGACTACGACGCGCGGCTCACGGCCGCAGCCGGCGCGACAGCAGGACGCTGAGCGTCGCCAGGGCCCCGGTCGCGACGAACACGGCGACGAGCGCGGTCCGCAGGGCGGGCACCGAGGTGCCGGCGTGCGCGAGGGCGGCGCCGCCCACCCCGGCGACGAGGGCCGTGGCGAGGGTCTGCGCGAGCTGCAGCGAGCTGCTGACGAGGCCCTGCTGCGTGACCGGCGCCTGCCCGAGGGTCTCGGTCGTCGAGGCGTTGAACGCCACGCCCATGCCGAGGCCGGCGACCGCCCACCCGAGCACGGCGCACCACGCGGGAACGGCGTCCGTGAGGATCGTCAGCGCGATCGCGGCCGTGCCGACGAGCAGGACCGCCGACCCGACGGCGACGCCACGTCCGCGCGCGGTCGGACGCGCGACGTCCCAGCGCGCCTGCAGGAACGACCCCGCGACCCAGGTCAGCGCGCCCGCGGACAGCCCGAGGCCGGCCGCCGTCGCGCTCTGCCCGCGCAGCTCCTGCAGGCCGAGGGGCAGGAACGCCTCGCTGCCGAAGTACGCGCCGCTGAGCAGCGCGCGGACGACGATCCCGGCGGCGACGCCGCGCCGTGCGGCGAGCGTGCCGGCGGGCGTCACGCGCCGCAGCGCGGGCACCGCGGCGACGACGCCGACGACCGCGAGCACGACGAGCAGGCGCACGTCCTGCAGCAGCAGCGCGTGCAGCAGCAGCGCCGTGCCGACGGTGAGCTGGACGGAGCTCATGAGGGGGCCGCGCCACCAGGGGACGGCCGCCGGTGCCGGTGCGTCGGCGCCGGTCGCGTGGGGCAGGCGCCGCAGCGCGGGGAGCGTGAGGGCGGCCGCGACGGCGACGACGGGCAGCATCATGCCGAACACCCAGCGCCACCCGACGCCGTCGGCGAGCAGGCCCGCGGCGAAGGGCCCGACGAGCGACGGGACGGTCCACGCCGAGGACAGCAGCGCGAACATCCGCGCGCGCAGGGCCTCCGGGTAGGCCAGGCCGATCACGGTGTACGCCATGGCCATGACCGCGCCGACGCCGAGCCCCTGCAGGACGCGGCCGACGAGGAAGAGCGGCCAGGACCCCGCGACGCCCGCGACGACGCACCCGGCGAGGAAGACGACCATGCCGAGGGTCATCGGACCGGCGGGTCCGCGGCGGTCGGCGGCGCGGCCGGCGAGGACGGTGCCGACGACGTTCGCCAGCATGAGCGCGGACAGCCCCCACCCGTAGGCACCGAGCCCGTCGAGGTCGCGGGCGATCACGGGCAGCACGGTCGCGACGCCGAGCGACTCGAACGCGACCATGCCGACCGACAGCAGCACGCCGAGGGTCAGCGCCCGGTACCGCGGGCCCAGCACGCCGGTCTCGTCGTCGGTGGGCGTCACCGGGTCCCGCTGCACGTCCGTCACTGCGTCCTCCTTTTACGTTCCGTATCAAAACGAAACATATATTAGGATGACACCATGCCCTCGCCGGAGAACACCAGCAGGCCCGCGCCCGCGCGAGGGCGGCCGCGCGACCCGCGGATCGACGCCGCGGTGCAGGCCGCAGCGCTGGAGGTCCTCGAGGAGCGCGGCTACGCCGGCTTCACCCTCGACGAGGTCGCGCACCGCGCGGGCACCAGCACGCCCGCGGTGCGGCGCCGCTGGCGCTCCCGCCAGCACCTCGTGGTCGACACGCTCCTCGACCGCATCGGGCCCGCCCCCACCCCCGACACGGGGTGCACGCACTGCGACCTGATCGCCGGCATCGGCACGCTCAGCCCCGCGTTCGGCGCCGGCCTCGGGCGTCGCGTGCTCCCCGCGCTCGTCGCCGACCTCGCGGACGACCCCGAGCTCGAGGCCGCGTTCTTCGGGCGGCTCTTCCACCCCCGCCGCGCCTCGACGGCCGAGGCGCTGCGCCGCGGCGTCGAGCGCGGCGACATCGTGCCCGACGCCGACGTCGACCTCCTGCTCGACATGCTCGGCGCGACCGCCTACTACCGGCTCCTGTTCGGCCACCTGCCCGTCACGCCGTCGCTCGCCGAGGACGTCGTCCACGTCGTCATGGCCGGGGTCGCCACGGACTCCTGGCGGTCCCGGCACGCGCACGAGCGCTGACCGCGGTCGACGGCGCGACGAAGGACCAGCGCCGACCGCGCCGGGTCGCGGCCGGCCGACCGGGTGGTCCGGCCGTCAGCGGACGGGGAAGGTCGCCCAGATGTTCTTGGTCGAGTCCGTGGTGTACCACCCGACCTCGAGCGACAGCTGCCGCGCGAGGTGCAGCCCGAGCCCGCCCGCGCCCGTGATGCGCGCGCCCGCGTACACGGGGACCGACTCGGGGTCGTGGTCGGCGACGTCGAGCAGCCAGCTGTCGTCACGCCGCGAGAGCTGCACGATCGTCGGCGGCAGCCCGTGCGTGAGCGCGTTCGCCGCGAGCTCGGTCGCGATGAGCACGAGCTTCTTGGGCGTGCCGGCCAGGTCCTGCAGGCCGCCCGCCTCCCCGTCGGCGATCGTGCTGGCGAGCTCGTGCCGCAGGTTGCGCAGCTGAGCGGTCGTCTCGAGGGACCACCGCCGCACGGGCGCGAAGCCCTCCGGGGGGTGGCTCAGCGGCAGCCCCGCATCCGCCTCCGGCACCTCGAACACCGCTCCGCCGTCCGACACACGCCCCTCCTCGACATGGTGAGAGGACGAGCCTCACAGGGCGCGGGCGATCCCGCACCCGGAAGCGCGTCCGGCGCCCGCCGAGATCGTCCGCACCGGGTCGGAGCGGTCCGACGGTCGAGACGCGCGTCACCGCGCGACGTCGCGCCGCCAGCGTGCGTCGTCGCGACACCATCGTCGCCCCGGCGTACAGATCGTGACGTCATCGGTGTACCAGTAGGTCGCGTCGGGGTCCCACCCGGCCAGCACGGTCGCGGTCCCGTCCCCCACGGACAGCGCGCGGCCGGCGGCGGCGGCCCACGCCAGGACCGTGACGTGCACGCCGTCGTACGCGTCGGCGATCGCACGGTGGTCCGGCACGAGCCACCGTCCCGAGCGCCCCGTGGCCTCGTACCAGTCGCGCTGCCGGGACGCCGTCACCTCGAGCGGGTGGTCGGCGACCAGGGCGGCGACGTCCTCCGGCACGGTGAGCTCGAGCACGCGCGCGCCGGCCGGGACGTCGACGGCGTACGCGGTCACCGCGTCCCAGCCGTCCCCGTCCTCGACGAGGTCGAAGCCCGGTGCCGTGCCGTCCGGAAGGCGCCGGGTCGTCCGGGTCAGGCCGGCGAACGCCGGCGTGCTCCACCACGACCCGCTCACCGGCCGGCGACGTCCGCCGGCCGCCCGTTCCTCCGCGACCACCCGCGCACGCCAGGCGTCGAGCGCGTCGAGCACGCCCTCGCCGCGGGCGGGTGCGGCGTCGTCGTACGCCGTGAGGACCTGCGCCGCGGTCGTGCAGGGCTGCGACCACCACGCCGCGGACGGTGCAGCGAGCACAGCGCGGGCGACGGGCTCGAGCGCCGCCACGACGCGGGGGTCGGCCAGCACGGCGTCCTGCTCGTCCGGGGGCTGCCAGTACCGTGCGCCGGCGACGGCGAGGTCGAGAGCGCGTGACACGTCCGCGGGCGTCGGCGCGACGTCGCCCGCGGACCTCAGGGCGTCGACGACGTGGCGCGTCCCGGCGGGATCGGCCGCCGCGGCGCGGACGGCCGCCCGGGCTGCGGGCACGGCGTCGGCCACGACCTCCCAGCACACCGTCCGGCCCCGCGGACCGGCGAGCAGCAGGTCGACGGTCGCGGCGTCAGCCGTGCGCACCCGCGCGCGCCCGGGTCAGGACGTCGACGAGGACGTCGTCGGCGTAGACCGGCTGCGGCTGGTCGGTGACGCGGCCCTCGTCGAGCGTCGACCAGTGCCAGTGCGGGTGCACGGCGGCGGTCGTCGCGTCGTCGTCGAGGCGCAGGTCGAGGACGACCGCGTAGCGGTACCCGAAGCGGCGCTGGATGGCCTGCGCTACGCCCAGGTCGGCCGAGCCGGGCGCGGCGGTCGCGGCGTCCGCGGTGAGCTCCACGAGCAGCAGGTTGTGCTCGGGTCCCAGCCTGCCCCGGTGGTGGACGATCAGGTGCGGCGCGCGGTGCGTCGGACCGTCGAGGCGCACGGACTCCTCGAGGACCATGCCCGACCGGTCGTAGTCCGCGTCGACGTCCCAGGTCTTCTCGATCGTGCCGCGCAGGTTCCACCCGAGGTGGAACGACACGGTGCGTTCGGTGGGGCGGCTCGTGCCGGCGGACGGCGCGAACATCGTCCACTCGTCGACGAGCGTCGCGGTGAGGGCGATCCGCACCCGGGCCTGGAGGTCGGCGAGCTGCATGCGGGGACGGTACCCCCGCGGGGCCGTGGCGCACAGGGACTTCGGTCGACGGATCGTCTTGCGAAGGTGAGGCGATCACCACACGTGGGGCGAGCGACGGCAAAGTGCCCAGCGTGGGGCGTCGCCCGACCGGGGCACCCCCGGCTTCAGGGCGCGAGCCCGAGCTGGTCGAGGACGGGGTCGAGGCCCTCGATCCGGACGTCGAGACGCAAGGCGTCCGGCCGTGCGTCCCACACGTCGCGGTCGAGCGCGAACTGCCGGCTGTCCACGGCGGCGCCGTCGCGGGCCGTCCGGACCACGCCGTTGTCGCGGTAGCCGATCTTGCGGCTCACACCCGTCGACCCCGGGTTGTCGACGAACGCCGAGCTCGTGGCGCGCTCGGCGCCGAGGCCCTCGAACAGCAGGTGCAGGATCAGCAGGCGCATGCGCGTGCCGACGCCGCCGTGCTGGTGCCGCAGGCCCAGCCACGAGCCCGTCTCGGCCGTCCGCGTGATGCGGAAGTCCTTGCCGTACATGCCCTGCAGGCCCAGCGGCTCGCCGTCGCGCAGCACCGCGAGCTCGATCGCCCAGTCGGCCGGCGTCGTCCGCTGCCGCAGGCCCCACTGGTACGTCATGACGCTGCGCGCGACCTGCACGGGCGTGCCGCGCGTCCACGGCACGACGAACGGCATCTCGTCCTCGCGGTGCACGCCCTGCGCCGCCAGGCGCGCGAGGTCGAGCATGGTGCGGTCGTCGGGTGCGCGCAGCTCGAGGTCGTCGGACACCACCCGCAGCCCCGTGAGCGGCCAGATCTCGACGTCGGTGAGGGGAGCGGGGGTGTCGACCATGACCGCAGCGTCCTCGCGCGCGGCGTCGCCGGTCAACCGCGAATCGCCGCGCGCGGGTCGTGCACGGGTCGTGCGCGACGCGGCCGACCAGGGCGCCGCCCGTGCCGGGCGGCGCCCTCGTCCGGCGTCCGGCCACCCCCGTGCCGGACGCCGCACCGGGGGCGGCGGACGCGGACCGCGCGCTCCCCGGGGGGTGGTGCGGTCCCGGTCCGGCGACGACGAGGTCGAACCGGGCCGGGACCCGCTCGTCAGCCCGTCGTGCAGGCCGTGCCGTTGACGGCGAACGCCGTCGGTGCGGGGTTCTGGCCGGTGTGCGAGCCGTTGAAACCGAGGTCGACGGACGCGCCCGGTGCGAGCGTGGCGTTCCACGCCGCACCCGTCGCGGTGACCTTCGTGCCGGTCTGCGACCAGGTCGCGCTCCAGCCCTGCGTGAGCTGCTGGCCCGGAGCCAGGTCGAACGTCAGCGACCAGGTGAGGGGAGCGGCGCCGGTGTTCCGCAGGCGGACCGAGGCCGTGAAGCCCGTGCTCCACGAGCTCGCGGCGTAGGTGACGGCGCACGTCGCAGGACCGGACGTCGGCGTGGGTGTCGGCGTCGCCGTGGGCGTGGGTGTCGGCGTCGGTGTCGGTGTGACGGTGGGCGTCGGGGTCACCGTCGGCGTCGGCGTCGGGGTCGCGGTGGGTGTCGGGGTGGGTGTCGGCGTCGCGGTGGGTGTCGGCGTCGGGCCGCCCGGCTCCGTGCCCCACACCAGCACGCCCTTGTCGTACAGCGTGATCGCGCGCGTCTTCACCGGGTCGCCCGTCGCGGGCAGCCCGACGAACGACGGGTCGTTCGTCGCGTCCCAGCCCGCCGCGCCCGTGACGCGGAACTGGATCTCGCGGCGGTGCTGCGACTGCCCCCCGGGGTGGATGTCCTGGCCCACGCAGCTGAGCTCGGCGTAGTAGAGGGCGCCGCCCGCAGGGACGACCTTCGCGGGCGTCGTGCCGCACTCGCTGTAGTTGGTGGTCACCGCGAGGCTCGAGGCCGGGACGCCGGCGTCGAGCGTGAACCAGTACCTGACCGTGGCGTTCTTCAGGGACCTGGCGGGGAACGCCGAGCGGTTGCGGACGATCGCCTTGACCTCGGTGAACGTGCCGCCGGCCGGCTGGTTGAGCTTGGCCTCGACGAACAGCTCGTCCTGGTCGGGCGTCTCGGCGACCGGGAACCCGGCGAGCGGCGTGCCGCCGTACTGCGCCGTGAGGTAGGCCAGGGCGCTCGTGAAGCCCGCGTTGTAGTCGGTCGCGACCTCGTTGGCGACGTAGTCGTCGCGGCTGTCGGTGTAGGCGTCGTTCGCGGACCCGGGGCCGCCGACGAGCGCGCCGTACAGCACGTGCCGCGTCTCGACCGGCACCTTGCTGGAGTCCTGCCACGACCCGTGCGCGGTGCGGTGGTGCGGGTTCTGCGGCGGGTTGGCGCCGAACCCGACGACGTACGACGACTTGCGCGGGTTGTCGCCGAGCGCGTACCCGATCTGCCGCACGCCGAAGTCGTGGTACCGCGCCTTGCGCGTCGGGTCGGTGAGCCAGTCGCTGTACACGAGCGCGACGAACGACGTGTTGGCGGCGTACCGCAGCGCACCCCACGAGTCGAGCACGGCCAGGCCGCCGGGGGAGTAGGTGATCCGCTCGCCGTTGTAGCCCGACGTCCAGTAGTCGAGCCAGCGGTTCGCGTCGTCGACGTACTTCTGTTTGCCCGTCTCCATCGCGAGCAGCGCGTACGCCGCGTAGGACTTGTCGTCCCAGGCGACCGTCCACTTGTACGACTTGAGGTTCGTCTGGTTCTGGTTGCTGAGCTTGTCGTACTCGGCCTCGGCCTTCGCGAGGTACATCGGGTCACCCGTGGCCTTGTACAACCAGTACGCGCCCCACACCAGCTCGTCCTGGTAGCCCGACCACGACTTGTAGAACGCCTGAGCGTCCGTGACGCAGTCCGAGTAGTTCCCGCGGTAGGTGTCGGCGAACGTGTACAGCTGCTTCGCGTGCGTCAGGAGCGTCGCCGAGTACGCCGGGTCGGCCGTCTTGAAGACGATCGACGCGGACGCCATGGCGGCGGCCGTCTCGCCGGCGGCGTCCGACCCCGGGCACGTCGCGCTGATCTTGTACGCCGGGCGCGGCATCGTCATGACCTCCGCGGGGCCCCACCACTTGTGGTCGTCGTCGCCCTTGCCGACCTGGACGTACAGCTCGTTCGGGGCCGTGTGCGCCTTGACGAGGTAGTCGTTGACCCAGCGCAGGTTGTCGCGCAGCTCGTCGAGCTGGCCGGCCTGCGTGTAGCCCTCGGGGCTCTCGATGGCGCCCCAGGCGAGCATCGTCGCCGAGAACGCCATCGGCAGCCCGAACTTCACGTGGTCGCCCGCGTCGTACCAGCCGCCCGTGAGGTCCTTGCCGACGTCCTTGCCGTCGTCGAGGCCGGAGTCGCCGCGCCAGGACACGGAGAAGTCGTCGGGCAGGTCGCCCGAGCGCTGCGCCTGGTAGAAGAACATCGACTTCTGCAGCGCCTCGGCGTAGTTGTGCGCGGGTGCCGCCTGGGCGGTCTGGAGTGGCACGAGCGTGCCGGCCGCGATCGCGGCCGCGGCGGCGCCCGCCCACAGCGCGCGACGCGGGCGGGGGGAGGTGAGGCGAGACATCGGCGTCCCTTCGCGACGGGGAGGAGCGCGGGTGGAGCGCTCCCACGCCCCGTGACCGGGGTGCGACGGCGTCGTCGCACCGCGGTGGGGGCGTACGGCGATCGTCGTGAGGAGCCTGGCGGGGGTCAACGACCGAACCGTTTAGGGCCTGACGCACCGCGGCCCCGGACCGACGGACGGTCCGGGGCCGCGGGACGGCGTGCGACGTCAGGCGCTGGGGGTGTCGCCCTCGTCCGGCGTCTTCGGCGCCGTGCGTCGCGTCGCCTTGCGCGCGGTCTCCTGCGCGGCGTCCTTCGCCTCCTTGGCCTTCTCGCCGACCTCCTCGGCCGCGTGCGACACGGCCTCGGCGGCCTTGCGGCTCGCCTCGCGGCCCTTCGCGACCGCCGAGCCGGCGGCTTCGCCCACGGCGTCCGCCGCGTCGCCGACGGCGTCCTGCAGGTCGCCCGCGGCCGCGTTGGCACGTGCCTTGAGCGAGTCGCCGCCGAGCGAGTCGGCCGGCTCCCACGGCTCGGCCCACGGGTCCGTCGTCGAGCGCGACCGCAGCCACGCGAACGCCGCGGCGCCCGCACCCGCCACGAGCGCGACGGTCCAGAACACCTTGGCGCCCGAACGGCCCTTCTCGGCCTTGGCCGCCTCCTTGGCCGCCTTCTTCGCGGCCTTCGCGACCTTCTTCGAGTGCTTGCCGGCCTGCGTCGCGGCGACGTCCGCCGCGTGCTCGACCTGAGCCCCCGCGCGCACCGCGGCGTCGTTCACGGCCGCGACGAGCTTCGGGATCAGCTCCTCGACGAGCTTGTCGTGCGCGGTGTCGATCGCCGGCGTCGCCTTCTTGGCGGCCTTCTCGACCTGGGGCGCGGCGGTCTTCACGCTCTCCTTGTAGAGGTGCTCGACGCGCGGCGTCAGCCAGTCCACGAACGCCTCGATGCGCGGGGTCGTCCACTCCTTCGCCTGACCGGCGGCGTCGGACGCCCGGTGGGCCGCGTCCTTCGCTCCGTCGGCGAGCGTCGCGCCGAGGTCGGCCGCGTGCCCCTTGAGTCGTTCGGTGTCGACGTCGATCTTCGGACGATGGGTCATCTGCCACTCCCGGACTGGTCTCGGCTGGTCCCGACGCTGTGACCTCCCACTCTGCCACCGACCGCGCGCGTGCGCCCGGTGCAGCGGGGTGGTTCGCCGGGGGCGAAGTGCGGCGCACGCCCGGGCGCGGCGTCGGCAGCGGGTGCCAGACTGGCCCCATGTTCGCGACCATCCACACGTCCGCCGGTGACATCCGGGTCGAGCTGTACGAGAACCACGCGCCGCGCACCGTCGAGAACTTCGTCGGGCTCGCGACGGGCACGATCGAGTGGACGGACCCGTCCACCGGCGCCCCGCGCACCGACGCGCTCTACGACGGCGTGATCTTCCACCGCGTGATCCCCGACTTCATGATCCAGGGCGGCGACCCGCTCGGCAGCGGCCGCGGCGGCCCCGGTTACCAGTTCGACGACGAGATCCACCCCGAGCTGACGTTCTCGGAGCCCTACCTGCTCGCCATGGCGAACGCGGGCAAGCGCCTCGACCCCGTGACCGGCAAGGTCGGCGGCACCAACGGCTCGCAGTTCTTCATCTCGGTCGCCGCGACCCCGTGGCTCAACGGCAAGCACACGATCTTCGGCAAGGTCGCCGACGACGCGAGCCGCCAGGTCGTCGACGCGATCGCGACGACGCCGACGCGCCCGGGCGACCGCCCCGTGCAGGACGTGACGATCACGTCGATCACGGTGGAGGACTGAGATCAGCGGTCCCCACGTGCCGGGCGGCCCCGTGCCGGGGCCGCCCGCCGTCCCCGGTGACGGCGGCGCCGGGGCCCCCGTGTGCCCCCGCCACCCCGACCGCGTGTCCTACGTGCGGTGCCAGCGCTGCGGCCGGCCCGCGTGCCCCGAGTGCCAGCGTCCCGCGGCCGTCGGCGTGCACTGCGTGGACTGCGTCGCCGAGGCCGCGCGCACGTCGCGCGAGGGCCGCACGGTGTTCGGCGGTCGCGTGCGCGGCGGCCGGCCCGTCGTCACGCTGACGTTCATCGGCCTGTGCGTCGTCTCGTACCTGCTGCAGCTGACCGTGCCCGGCTGGACGATGCGGTGGGTGTTCAGCCCCAGCATCGGCGAGGTCGAGCCGTGGCGCTTCCTCACCGCCGCGTTCCTGCACTCGCAGGGCCAGGTCTTCCACATCCTGTTCAACATGATCGCGCTGTGGATGGTCGGCCCCTACCTCGAGCAGGCGCTGGGCCGCGCCCGCTTCGCGACCCTCTACCTGCTGAGCGCCGTCGGCGGCTCGGTCGGCGCCGTCGTGCTCGCCCCGGTCGTCGGGGGGTGGAACGTGGGCCTGGTGGGCGCGTCGGGCGCGGTGTTCGGGTTGTTCGGCGCCGTGCTGGTCGTCATGCGCCGCCTGGGTCGGGACGCCGGGCCGATCATCGGGATCCTCGTGCTCAACGGGGTCCTCGGCTTCGTGCTGCCCGGGATCGCGTGGCAGGCCCACCTGGGGGGTCTGGTCGTGGGCGCGGCGCTCGGTGCCGCCTTCGCGTACGTCCCGCGCGAGCGGCGCGCGCTGGTCGGGTGGGCCGCCCCCGCGGTCGTCGCGGCGGTCCTGCTCGGGGCGACGCTGGCGGTCTACTCGGCGTACCCGATCTGGGCGCGGCTGTGACCGCCCCCAGGGTTGCTCACAGCTGTGGAATTACACGCGTGTAGTTATCCACAGCTCTGTGCACCGCCTGGGGACGACCAACGGCGGCGGATGTGGACGAGGCTGTGCGCACCGGGGTGCGCACAGCCTCGTCACGTGCGGGGACGCCCTGCGGACGTCGGGGCCGTCAGCGCCAGCGGGAGAACATCCCGAAGCCGACGATGATGATCGCGAACCCGATGCCCAGGTTCCACTGGCCGATCCCCGGCACGGGGTACGCGGCACCCGGCGACAGGTAGGTCACGACCAGCCAGACCAGCCCGAGGATCATGAGGCCCAGCGCGACCGGCAGGAACCACCGGGGCAGCGGCGCGGGGGCCGACGCCTTCGTGGGGGGCGGCGTGTACGCCGCCTTCTTGCGCGACTTCGACTCGGGCACGGGGTGGCTCCTGTCTGCGACGGTGCGGTGAGCAGGCGGCGCGTCGACGCCACGGGCACGGTCGGCGCCCGACGACGGCCGGGTGCCGGGACGTCGTCGACCTGCGGACCGGTGTCGGCATGGCGCCGAACGTGACCTAGCGTAGTGCCGTCGCCCCGCCGCCCGTGCGCGGGGTACGGCGGAGGGAGCCGGGCGTGACGCACGACGCGCACAGCGACGCGCAGGACACCGCGCGCACGATCGCGGCCCCGCCACGCGCCCGCGTCGCCGGGATGCGTCGCGGCGCCGTCGCCGTCGGCCTCGTCCTCGGCCTCTCCGGGCTGCTCTTCACCGTCAACGCGCGTGCCGCCGACGCGGGCGACGGGCGCCACCCGCAGAACCTCGCCGAGCTCACGCAGCAGCAGGCCGCGAACGTGGAGCGGCTGTCGGTCGAGGTCGACACGCTCCGCGCGCAGGTGCAGTCGCTCACGGCCGAGCAGGACGCGCTCGCGGGGCGCCCCGGGGCCCAGCCGCTCCCGGCGCAGCAGGTCGAGGGCGGTTCCGCGCCCGTGACGGGCCGTGGTCTCGTGATCCAGCTCGACGACGCACCGGCCGACACGCGCCGGGACGACGTCCGGGCCGACCTGCTGGTGGTCCACCAGGAGGACATCCAGACCGTCATGAACGCGCTGTGGGCCGGCGGCGCCGAGGCCATGGGCCTCATGGACCAGCGTGTGGTGGCGACGACGGGCGTGCAGTGCCAGGGCAACGTCCTGCGGCTGCACGGGCGCATGTACTCGCCGCCGTTCGTCGTCACCGCCGTGGGCGACCCCGACCGGCTGCGCGCCGCGCTCGAGGACGACCCCGCCGTCCGCACCTACGTCCGGCAGTCCGGCGAGCTCGGGCTCGGCTGGCACGTCGAGAGCAAGGACCGCCTCGAGCTGCCGGCCTACTCCGGTGCGACCGAGCTGAACTGGGCGCAGGTCCCCGACGACGTCGACGTCCTGCCCGGGGACGACACGACGCCCCCCGCGACGGCCCGTGCCGCGCGCACGCCCGGGGACGGTGCCCGGTGACGGCCGCGACGACGCCCGGCCGCGCCGCGGCGCACGCCCGGCCGCCGCGCACGCGTCGCGGTGGCGGCGTGGTGTACGGCGTGATCGGTGTGCTCGGCGAGCTGCTCATCACCGTCGGCGTGCTGCTCCTCGGGTTCCTCGTGTGGCAGCTGTGGTGGACGGACGTCGAGGGTGACGCCGCGCAGGCGCAGATCGTGCGCGACCTCGGGTACGTGGCGCCCACGCCGACGGCCTCGCAGGACGACGGCGTCGCCGACCCCAGCACCGAGGACCCCCCGGTCCTCGCGGAGCCGGAGCACGCCGTCTCGTTCGCCACGCTGACCGTGCCGCGCTGGGAGGGCGAGCCCGCGCGGCCCATCAGCCAGGGCACCGACCGTCCCACCGTGCTCGACGTGCTCGGCATCGGGCACTACGAGGGCACCGCGATGCCCGGCGGCGTCGGCAACTTCGCGCTCGCGGGGCACCGCGTCACGTTCGGCAAGCCGTTCAACCGCATCGAGGAGCTCCAGGTCGGCGACCCGCTCGTGGTCTGGACCCCGGACGCGTGGTACGTGTACCGCGTGACCTCCTCCGAGGTCGTCATGCCCGCCGACGTGCGCGTGATCGAACCCGTGCCCAACGAGCCGGGTGTCGAGCCCACCGAGCGCTACATCACGCTCACGACCTGCCACCCGATGTTCTCCGCGCGCGAGCGGTACATCGTGCACGGCGTGCTCGACTACTGGGCGCCGACGTCGAGCGGCACCCCCGCGGAGCTGCTCGGATGACCCGGGCGCCGGGCGGGCGGCCGCGGACCACCACGGGAGGCTCATGATGTACGGATGGCTCTGGCGGCACCTGCCGGGACCGGCCGTCGTGCGGCTGCTGATCGCCCTGCTGCTCGCGGCAGGCGTGCTGGCCGCGTGCTTCCTGTGGGTCTACCCGGCCGTCGCGCCGTACATGCCCTTCAACGAGACCACGGTGGGTGAGGGATGACGCGGATCCTCGTCGTCGACAACTACGACTCGTTCGTCTACACGATCGTCGGCTACCTCGACCAGCTCGGGGCGACCACCGAGGTCGTGCGGAACGACGCGGTGCCCCCGGCGGCCGAGCGCGCCGGGTACGACGGGGTGCTGGTCTCCCCGGGGCCGGGCGCGCCGTCCGACGCCGGCCAGAGCCTCCAGGTGATCCGCGACTGCGCGACGTCGGGCACCCCCATGCTCGGCGTGTGCCTGGGGCACCAGGCGCTCGGCGAGGTGTTCGGCGGCACGGTCACGCACGCGCCCGAGCTGATGCACGGCAAGACCAGCCCCGTCGAGCACGACGGGCAGGGAGTCCTCGCGGGCCTGCCGTCGCCGTTCACCGCGACGCGCTACCACTCGCTCGCGGTCGTGGACGGCACGTTCTCCGAGGAGCTGGTCGTGACCGCGCGCACCAACGGCATCGTCATGGGGCTCCAGCACCGCGACCTGCCGCTGCACGGCGTGCAGTTCCACCCCGAGTCCGTGCTCACCGAGGGTGGGCACCGCCTGCTCGCGAACTGGCTGCAGGTCTGCGGCTCCGGCGACGCGGTCGAGCGGTCCGCGGGGCTGCACCCGCTCGTGCGGCTCTAGGCAGCGACGGACGACGCCCCCGGCCGGTTCCGGTCGGGGGCGTCGTCGTGCGCGTGCGGCGTCAGTCCGTCGGCGTCGGCGAGGGGGTGGGCTGGTTGCCGCCACCACCACCGCCCTGCTGCGGGCCGCGTGACACCCGGAGCGTCACGCGCTGCTCCTTCGCCACCTCGGTGCCGCCGTTCGGGTCGGAGGACACGACGGTCCCCGCGGGTTCGTCGGACGCGACGTCCTCCCGCGTGACGTTCGTCAGCCCGGCGGCGTTGAGCGCCTGCACCGCGGCGTCGTACGTCATCCCGCGCAGGTTGCTCGGGACGGTCGCGGTCGACGCCGGCACGGCGACCCCCAGGTTCACGACCGTGCCCTGCGGGATGATGTCGCCCTCCGCGCGGGACTGCTGCACGACCGTGCCCTCGGGCTGGTCGGACTCGACCTCGCTGGTGTTGACCCGCAGGCCCAGGTCGCCGAGCGTCTGGGTCGCGACCTCGGCGTTCTGCCCGGTGACGTTCGGGACCACCACGTTGCCCGACGCGAGGTAGAGCACGACGACCGAACCCGACGAGACGGGGGTGTCCGCCGCCGGGTCGGTCTTGGTGACACGGTCCTTCGGCTGCGTCGGCACGTCCTCGCGCTGCCGGGTGGGGTCGACGGTCAGGCCGGCCTTCTCGATCTCGGCGACGGCCTGCGCCTCGGTCATCCCTGACACGTCGGGCACGGTGACCTCGGCCGGTCCGGTGGAGATGTAGACGGTGACCGTCGTCTCCTTGTCGACCTTCGTCTTCGCCGCGGGGTCCGTGCGGGTCGCCTGCCCGGACGGGTACTGGTCGCTGGCCTCCTGCGCCGGCTGCGGCGTGAGGTCGGCGTCGCGGATCGTCTGCAGCGCCTGCTCCTGCGACATGCCGGCGACGTCGGGGACCTCGACCGTGGTCTCCGGGGGCGGCGACGAGTTGGCGATGATCGCCCAGACGATCCCGCCGACCGCGAGCAGCGCGACCGCGGCCAGCACCCAGATCAGCCAGGGACGCTTCTTCTCCTCGTCCTCCTGCCCGTCCTGGTCCTGCGGGGTGGCCACGAGGCCGGTGGGCCCCCAGGGCGCGCCGCCGGTGGCGGGCGGCATGGCCTGCGTCGCCGCGACCGGCGGCGTCATGACCTGCGTGGCGTCGGCCGCCGGGACGGCGGCCATCGCGGCGCCGACGGCGGGTGCGCCGACGTGCCCGCCTCGCAGCACCGCGTCGAGGTCCGCACGGAACTCCGCGGCCGACGAGTAGCGCGCGTCGCGCTCCTTGGCGAGGGCCTTGAGCGTGATGCGGTCGAGCGTCTCGGGGACGTCGCTCGCGATCGAGCTCGGCACGGGCGGGTTCTCCCGCACGTGCTGGTAGGCGACGGCCACGGGCGAGTCGCCGACGAACGGCGGCCGTCCCGTGAGCAGCTCGAACAGCAGGCACCCGGTGGAGTACAGGTCGGAGCGCGCGTCGACCTGCTCGCCGCGCGCCTGCTCGGGCGAGAGGTACTGCGCGGTGCCGATCACGGCCTGCGTCTGCGTCATGGTCGCCGCGGAGTCCGCGACGGCGCGGGCGATGCCGAAGTCCATGACCTTGACGGCACCGGTGGGCGTGATCATGACGTTCGCGGGCTTGATGTCGCGGTGCACGATGCCCGCGTGGTGCGAGTACTCGAGCGCCGACAGCACGCCCGCCGTGATCTCGACGGCCTCGTCGATCGGCACGGCGTGGCCGTCGCGCAGGATGTCGCGGACCGTGTGCCCCTCGACGTACTCCATGACGATGAACGGGACGTGCGCGACCGTGCCGGTGGGCTCGGTGAAGACGTCCTCGCCGGTGTCGTACACCGCGACGATCGCCGGGTGGTTGAGCGCGGCCGCCGACTGCGCCTCCCGCCGGAAGCGGTTCTGGAACGACGGGTCGCGTGCGAGGTCGGAGCGCAGGATCTTGATCGCGACCGTGCGTCCCAGGCGGTTGTCGTGCCCGATGTGCACCTCGGCCATGCCGCCGCGGCCGATGAGCTCACCGACCTCGTACCGGCCGGCAAGGATGCGGGATCCGTCGTCCACCACTAGGCGTCCTTCACTTCCGTCGATCGCGGGTCGTGGGCCGCTGCCCGAGTCCCGTCTGCCGGGCCGGCCGCGCCGTCCCCGTGCTGCACTGCGGCGATCATCCCACCCGGTCCGCCGCCACGAGGGTACTGGTCCGTCGTCGTGGACCAGGCGGGCTCGGCGGGCGCGGCGCCGAGCAGCCGGTCGGCCAGCGCCGCGCCGAGCAGCGCGACCAGCACGAGGACGAGCACGACCAGCGGCAGGCGCAGACGACGCACCCACGCGAGCACGCCGTCGAGCGGACGGGCGGCGGGAGCCTCGTGGCGGCTGCGTCGCCGTCGGTCGTCGGGGCGGCGGCGCGTGCGCCGCGGTCCCGGCGGGACGGTGCGTAGGACGGCGGCGCCGACGACGCGCCGCCCGCATGCGTGCGCTCGGGGGCCGCGGAGGACGACCGTGCGCTCGTGCGGTGCTCGTCGCGGGCGCGCGTCGGCTTGCTGACCAGCACGGCGACGCCCGAGGGCGGCGTGCGGGGCACGAGCTGGTCGAGCAGCGCCGCGAGCTCCTCGCCCGACGCGGGTCGCTCGGACGGCTCCTTCGACAGCAGTCGCAGCACGAGCGCCGCGAGCTTGCGGTCGACGGCCGCGGGCAGCGGCGGCACCGGGTCGTTGACGTGCGCGACCGCGATGTCGACCGCGGTCGGGCCCGTGAAGGGACGCTTGCCCGCCAGCGCCTCGTAGGCGACGACGCCGAGCGAGTACAGGTCGGACAGGGGTGTGGCGGGGCGTCCGACGGCCTGCTCGGGGGACAGGTACTGCGCCGTGCCCATGACCATGCCGGTCGCGGTCATCGTCTTCTGGTTGGAGGCCAGCGAGACGCCGAAGTCGGTGATCTTCACCTTGCCCGAGCGGGCGAGCAGGATGTTGCCGGGCTTCACGTCGCGGTGCACGACGCCCGCGAGGTGAGCGGCGTGCAGCCCGCGGGCGGTCTGCGCCAGCACGGGCAGCAGGCGCTGCGGCGCCAGCACGGGCTCGCGCTCGAGCAGGTCGGACAGCGGCTCGCCGACGACGAGCTCCATCACGAGGTACGCCGAGCCGTCCTGCTCGCCGTAGTCGAACAGCGCCGCGATGTGCGGGTGGTGCAGGGACGCGGAGTTGCGGGCCTCGGTGCGGAAGCGCTCGAGGAACCCGGCGTCGCCGGCGAACTCGGCGCGCAGCACCTTGACGGCGACCGCGCGGGCGAGCGCGTCGTCGTTCGCCTCCCAGACCTCGCCCATGCCGCCGACGGCGATGCGGCGCAGCAGCCGGTAGCGGCCACCGCCGAGCGCGACACCCGGTGCGGTCCTCATGAGCCCAGCACCGCCTCGATGACGGCCTTCGCGACGGGCGCGGCGACGCCGCCGCCGGTCGCCTCGTTGCCGAGCGAACCGCCGTTCTCGACGATCACCGCGACGGCCACGCGGGGCGCGTCGGCGGGGGCGAAGGCCGTGAACCACGCGTGCGGCGGCTGGCCCTCGAGGGTCTGCGCGGTGCCGGTCTTGCCGGCGACCTGCACGCCGGGGATCTGCGCGGCGCGTCCCGTGCCGGAGTCGACGACGCCGACCATCATCCGCGTGAGCTCGTCGGCGGTCCCGGCGGAGACCGCCTGGGAGTACTCCTCGGGCTCGTTCTGCGACACGACCGTGAGGTCGGCCGAGCGGACCGTGTCGACGAGGTACGGCTTCATGAGCCGCCCGTCGTTGGCGATGGCCGACGCGACCATCGCCATCTGCAGCGGCGACGCCTGCACGTCGCGCTGCCCGATGGCCGTCTGCGCGAGGGCCGGCGGGTCGAGGTCGGTGGGGAACACCGAGCGCGTGACCCGCAGCGGCACCTCCAGGTCCGGGTCGTCGAAGCCGAAGCGTGCCGACTGCTCGCGCAGCGCGTCCTCGCCGAGCGTCACGCCGAGCTCGGCGAACGCCGTGTTGCACGAGATCCGCAGCGCGTCCGCGAGCGAGACCTGGTCGCCCCCGCAGCTGCCGCCGCCGAAGTTCGTGATGGCCCGCGACGTCTGCGGCGGCGTGTACTCGACCGGGGACGGCACGGTCGTGTCCGCCGTGTAGGAGCCCGACTCGAGCGCGGCCGCCGCCGTGACCAGCTTGAACGTCGAGCCGGGCGCGTAGCGCTCCTGGGTCGCGTTCGACCGCAGCGGGTTGCCGGGCTCGCCCTCGAGCGCGCGGTACGCGGCGGCCGCCTCGCTCGTGGAGTGCACGGCCAGCGCGTTGGGGTCGAACCCGGGGGTCGAGACGAGCGCGAGGATCCGGCCGGTGGTCGGCTCGATCGCGACGACGGCGCCGTCCTGGTCGCCGAGCGCCGCGCGCGCGGCCTGCTGCGCGGCGGGCAGGATCGTCGTCTCGACCGCGGCGCCCTCGGGACGGCGGCCCGTCAGCAGGTCGCGGATGCGGCTGAAGAACAGCTGGTCGGACCTGCCCGTGAGCTGCGGGTTCTCGGCCTCCTCGAGCTGGGTGCGGCCGTTCGCGATCGAGTAGAAGCCCGTCACCGCCGAGTACAGGTCGCCGTCGGCGTAGGTGCGCTGGTAGCCGAACGGGTCGTCGACGGGCACCGAGGACGCGATCGCGACGCCGCCGGCCACGATCGGGCCGCGCGCGTTGCCGTGCTCGCGGTACAGCCCGCGCACGTTGCGGTTGTCGGTGTTCAGCGACTCCGCCTGGAAGAACTGCACCCAGGTGGCGGCGCCCATGAGCGCCACGAACATGACGAGCGTGAGGGTCGCGAGGCGGCGCAGCGGGGTGTTCACCGCGGGTCACCTCCCAGTCGCTCGGTCGGGTTGTCGTCGGGGTCGGGGCCCTCGTGGGCGTCAGTGGTGCGCCCCGGTCCGGACGTGCGCACCGGGGCGGTGCCGGTCGGTGCGGCGGGCGTCCCGCCGGCGGGCGTCCCGGTGCGCCCCGTGCTGCGCCGACCGCCCACCGGGCGTGCGTCGCCGATCGGCGGGAGCGGCACGCCCACGTCGGGCGTCGCGATCGTCCGCACCGCGGGGACGGGTCGTCGCGCCTCGTCGGAGATGCGCAGCAGCAGCGCCGCGATCATCCAGTTGGCCACGAGCGACGAGCCGCCGTAGGCGAGGAACGGCGTGGTGAGGCCCGTCAGCGGGATCAGACGGGTCACGCCGCCGACGACGACGAAGAGCTGCACCGCGACGACGAACGACAGGCCGCCCGCGAGGAGCTTGCCGAAGCCGTCGCGCACGCCGATCGCGATGCGCAGGCCGCGCTCGACGAGCACGGTGTACAGCAGGAGGATCGCCACGAGCCCGGTGAGCCCGAGCTCCTCGCCGAGCGCCGCGACGATGAAGTCGGAGTACGCGAACGGCACGAGGTCAGGCCGTCCCTGGCCCAGGCCGGTGCCGAACAGCCCGCCGTTGGCCATGCCGAACAGGCCGTACACGAGCTGGCCGGAGCCGCCGTACTGGCGGCTGAACACGTCGTTGTCGAGCGCGTGCAGCCAGACGTCGAAGCGCGCCGCGACGTGGCTGAACGTGGCGGCCGCGACGGCCGCGCCGCCGGCGAACAGCGTGAGGCCGATGACGATCCACGACGTGCGCTCGGTCGCGAGGTACAGCACCGCGACGAACAGGCCGAAGAACAGCAGCGACGTCCCGAGGTCACGCTGCAGCACGAGCACCGCGAGCGAGGCCGCCCACACCACGAGGATCGGCCCGAGGTCCCGCGCACGCGGCAGCTGCAGGCCCAGGACCCGCTTGCCGGCCAGCGCGAGCGTGTCGCGGTGCGTCACGAGGTACCCGGCGAAGAACACCGCGAGGGCGATCTTCGCGAACTCGGCGGGCTGCATGCCGACGGGCCCGACGCGCACCCAGATGCGCGCGCCGTTGATGGTCTGGCCGAGACCGGGCACGAGCGGCAGCAGGATGAGCACGAGACCGACGACCATGGCCGTGTACGTGTAGCGGCGCAGCGTGCGGTGGTCGCGCAGCACCAGCAGCACGACGATCGCGAGCACCACGGAGACGGCGGTCCAGGCGAGCTGCCGGTCGGCGATGTTCGCGTCGGCGCGCCCGCGTGCCGCGTAGGCGATCGAGATGCGGTAGATCATCGCCAGGCCGATGCCGTTGAGGGCGACCACCACGGGCAGGATCACGGGGTCGGCGTAGGGCGCGCGGATGCGCAGCACGACGTGCACGGCGAACGCGAGCACGGTCGTCCCGACCGCGTACGTCATGGCGTGCGGCGGCACGGAGCCGGTCGCGCCGAGACCGGCCAGCACGTAGCCGGCGATGCCGATGACCAGGGCGGGGACGAGCAGGAGCAGCTCGGTCCCGCGACCGGGACGGACCCGGTGGGGCTGGACGCTGGCCATCACAGCGCCGCGGCGGCGGGTCCGGGGCCCGTGGTCGGGGCCGCCGCGGTCGCGTCGCCCGCGGCGTCGTCGTCGTCGGCGGCCGGCTCCGGGTCGGCGGGCGGCGGCACGACCGGCTCGGTCGGCATCGGGTCGAGCGTCGCCCCGGGCGTCGACGACAACGTGGGCGTGGGGACCGGCGTGGGCGTGGGCTCCGCGTCGTCGGCGAGCATCGCGACGAGGCGGCGCGCCTCGTCGAGCGATCCCGCGGAGATCGTCTGCTCGACGCGCTCGCGCAGGTAGGCCGGCAGGTCGTCGACCTGCACGTCCGAGGCCTCGACGAGCTCGGCGAGGTCGACCGGCCCGATGCTCTGCGGGATCCCGCGGTAGACCGCGACCGTGCCCTGCGACTCGGCGACGAAGTACTGCGTCTGCGTCCAGGCGTACCCGCCGACGAGGGCCGCGACGAGCGCGAGACCCGCGACGACCCACGCGACGACCAGGCCGCGGCGGCGCGGCGGCGGTGCGAGCGGCTCGTCGTCGTCCTCGGGCGCGGCCTCGACCGTGGCAGGCAGGGCCGGGCCGTCGTCGCCGTCCGTGCCGTCGTCGGCGGGTGCCGACCGGGCGCTGCGGGACAGCCGTGCGGCGCGTGCCGCGGGCCCGTCCGCGGCGGCTGACGGCCGGTTGCGGCTCACGGCCGCGGCACCGACGACCGCGCTCGCGGTCGACGGCATCGCGCCGTCGGGCAGGTCGTCGAGCTCGACGACGTCCGCGAGCACCACGGTCACGTTGTCGGGCCCGCCGGCGCGCAGCGCGAGCTGCACGAGGCGGTCGGCGCACGCGTCGAGGTCGGGGACGTCCGCGAGCGTCTCGGCGATGGTCTCGGCCGAGACGTAGCCCGACAGGCCGTCGGAGCACAGCAGCCACCGGTCGCCGGGGCGGGCCTCGCGCACGGACAGGTCGGCGGTGACGTCGGCGTCGAAGTCGCCGAGCACGCGCATCACGACCGAGCGCTGCGGGTGGTGCTCGGCCTCCTCGGGCGTGATGCGCCCGGTGTCGACGAGGTGCTGCACGAACGTGTGGTCCGTGGTGACCTGCGTGAGCGTGCCGTCGCGGAACAGGTACCCGCGCGAGTCGCCCAGGTGCACCATCGCGAGCTTGTTGCCGGCCCGCAGGATCGCGGTGACGGTCGTGCCCATGCCGGCGAGGTCGGGCTCGGCGTCGCTGCGCGCGATGATCTCCGACCGTGCGTCGTCGAGCGCGGTCTCGAGCTGGTCGAGCGCGTCGTCGGGGCCGTGGGACTCGCCGTCGAGCGGCGCGAGCGCCGCGACGGCGACGGACGACGCGACGTCACCGCCCGCGTGCCCTCCCATGCCGTCGGCGACCACCAGCAGGTGGGGTCCGGCGTAGGCGGAGTCCTGGTTGTCGGACCGGACGAGGCCGACGTCGGAGCGCGCGGCGTAGCGGAGGGCGACCGTCACGCGGCTACCTCTGGAGCTCGAGCAGGCTCTGGCCGATCCGCACCGCGGTACCGGTGGGGACGGGCGTGGGCTGCTCGACCTTCTGCTCGCCGACGAACGTGCCGTTGGTGGACCCGAGGTCCTCGACGAACCACTGGTCGCCCTGCGGGAAGATCCGCGCGTGGCGGGACGACGAGTAGTCGTCGTCGAGCACGAGCGTGCAGCTGGGGGCGCGGCCGATCACGACGGCCGACGAGCCGAGCGGGAGCGTCGTGCCGCGCAGCGGGCCCTCGGTGACGACGAGCCGCGTCGGGCCGCCGCCGCTGCGGGAGCGCCGCGGTGCGCGGGGGGACTCGCCGGCCGGGGCCGGGGCCTCGGCGGCAGGTGCCGGCTTGGGGGCCGGGCGGCGGCGGTCGATGATGCGCGTGCCGTACAGGTCGCGGCGCAGCACGGTGATCGCGGACAGCACGAGCAGCCAGATCAGCGCGAGGTAGCCCAGCCGCAGCAGGGTGACGGTCAGCTCACTCATGCGGGGGCATCACTCGTCCACGTCGCCGTCGCCGCCGGTCCAGAACAGGATCCGGGTGCGGCCGATGGTCAGGGTGTTGCCGTCGAGCAGCGTCGCGGCGGGCACCTGGTGCCCCTCGACGAACACGCCGTTGGTCGAGCCGAGGTCGCTCGCGACCACGCCGTCCGGCGTCACCCGGATCTCCAGGTGACGGCGCGAGACGCCGGGGTCGTCGACGATGATGTCGGCCTCCGAGCCACGGCCGATGACCGTGACGGGGCCCGTGAGGATGTACCGCTGGCCGTCGATGTCGATGAGCGGGTGCCGCGGGCTGGGGGCTGCCGACGTCGCGGGGGCCACGGCGCCGCGCACGGTCGCGCTGTGGACGGCGAACCGTCCGGCGTCCTGCTCGGTGTCCTCGCTGAACGACACGGTGACGGGGCCGACGAACGCGTAGTGCTGGCTGGCCGCGTGGTCGGTGACGTTGGCGGCGAGCTCCTCGGCCAGCGCCTCGGCGCCCCACGCCTCGACCTGGTCGTAGTCGGCGGTGGACAGCTCGATCGTGAACTCGTTCGGCACCACGGTGCGGTCGCGTCCCACGACGGCGGCGCGGTCGTCGAGCTCGCGGCGCAGGGCGTCGGCCAGCTCGATGGGCTTGACCTCGCTGCGGAAGGCGCGCGCGAACGCGTTGTTGACGACGCGCTCGACGCCGTTCTCGAACTTGTCGAGGAACCCCACGTCCACCTCCCTCCCCGCCGTGCGCGGACCGGGCGGCCCGTGCAGCGTGCTCAGCGGCCCGGCGGGCGTGAAGCCACGACGGTCCGCGTCGATGGTATCCGTGCAGGGCCCTGGACGGGTGCCCGGGGTGCCGGAGGCCTGGTCGCGCCGCCGCGTGTCGGCGCGACGCACCGGGCGACTGGTCGCATATGTGCCTACTTGCGTGCCCGATGGGTCCCTCCGTGACCAGTTCTCTCGCGTGCGCGCGCGAGAGAACTGGGGTGCGTGGGCGCGCGTGAGGTGGCGGGTCCGGGGCCGGTTCGTCGGTGGGGGCTGCTGCGTGCTAGCGTTCTCCAGCGCGCGCGAGTGGCGGAACGGCAGACGCGCTGGCTTCAGGTGCCAGTGTCCGAAAGGGCGTGCGGGTTCAAATCCCGCCTCGCGCACAGAGACAGGACCCCCGGTCGGAGCACATCCGGCCGGGGGTTCTTGCATGTCCGGGCACTCTGCCTTGGTGAGTGCGGTCGTCACCGAGGCGGACGCCGTCCGTGGCGCCCGCGTGCGGTCGGAAGACGCGGCTCAGCTCAGGACGTCCTTGACGCTCAGGTCACCCTTCGCCCCTGGGTACTGGGAGAAGTCGATGGCCCACATCCCGTCGGTGGTGATCGACCATGCCCCGTTGTCCAGCGCCCAGTGCCACCAGCGGACCCGCTCGACCGTCGTCATGGAGGCCGACTCTTCCAGGCCGCCGTCCGGGGTCCACGCCGTCGTGGTGGATGCCGGTGTGCGGCAGTCGAACACCAGCGGGTGCTGGTAGCCGAGGAACGGGACGAACTCTCGGCGGTAGATGATGGCGGCGAGTTCGTCGTCGTCAGCCGCGCCCCAGTCGATGGCGTTCTGCGCGCAGGTGCGGGCGTACTCGAGGGCGTCTCGAAGCGGCGGGAACTCCCGGTACGGAGCCAGCGACTGCGCGCCGGTGTCCTCGCCGTCGTGCCAGGCCCATATCGCGCGGGCGTCCTCAGGGAGGGTCAGGTCGTACTGGGCGCTCAGGGCGTCGATCTGGTCCGGAGACAGCCCGGGGCGGAGCTGGCTGACTCCTCGCGCACCGAGGTCACGCAGGCGCTGCGCCCACTGCTCCAGCACGTGCGTGACCTCGGTTGCCGACATGGTCATCTCCTCACGGGTTGCAGATCTGCAAGGTGGGCACGTGCGTGGTGGCAGGCGGGATGGGGATGGCGTAGAAGGGATCACCGTTCTGCACGCCGCAGCTGCTGAGGAACGAGCTATACCTGACACCCTGCTGTTGGTTCTGTTCGCCGTCGATGACCTTCAGGCTCGGCGCCGGGGTGGCCAGGCCGCCTCCCTGCTCGGTAGCGAAGAACGGGTACTCGTCGCACTGCAGGAGACCGTTGGTTCCTACCGACGCCGCGCACCGGGGGTCTCCGATGTACCAATCCCGCAGGCTGGGGTTCAACGCGCGTGGGCGGTAGTTGAGCTCGACCCAGCCGGGGTTCTGCGCGATCGCCTCGAGGTCGTGGTTGGAGGCCTCGGGGACGTCGGCCTGCCCCGACATGAAGATCGGCTTGCTCTGGCAGTCCTTGTACGGGTTCGTCGAGACGAGCGCGGCGGACAGCACGGCAAGGCACTGCTGGGTTGCGACCCGCGACCACTCCGGCTGCAGGTCGTTCAGCGTCGCGACGCGCTGGACGAGCCGGTCGTACTTCCACACACCGTTCGGCAGGCTCGCCGGCGGTGCCATCGGCCCGGTCGGTCGCGGGTCGGGGCTGTCGACCCAATCCGGGGCTGTCGCCGGAGCCGTGCCGTCACCGAGGGTGTAGACGGCGACAACTGCCAAGACGCCGGGAGTGATCTTCGACATCGCTGCCAGGACCGAGCGCATCGTGGCCCCCGCTGCCTGCGCCGCCGCGAGGCACCCCAGGGTGTGGGGCTTGGTCGTGCTCACGGAGGGTGCGGGGGCCACATTCCCGATGACGCACACCTCGTCGACGGTGACCCCCGCTGCGACGAGCGCGTACGCGAGAGCGTCGAGGTCGACGTTCGCTCCGAGATCGTGGATCGTCAGTCCGGGTTGGCCTACCTGCACCGGGGGTTGCGGGGCGGTTGCGGTGACCGATCCAGGCTGTGCTCCGTTGACCGGGAGAGCCGAGGTGTAGGTGAACTCGGTGCCGCCGGGGCGGACGTCTTGGGCGGTGGCGCGCCAGGAGCTCCCGTCACCTTCGACGTAGATGTTGACGTTGGTGTACGCGCCGACCGACCACCCCCATCCGCTGAGCTCGGACGCGGTCGCCCCGGTGAACTTGTCGTCGCCGTCGAACATCGACCACGACTGCATCGCCGTGACGAGGTTGCGCAGGCTCGACTGCGTGACCGGGTCGTAGATCGACGCAGCGTTGGCCGGCGTGGCGGTCATGCCTGCACCCAGAAGGAGTGCGGCCAGTACGGCGAATCCGGAACGGCGTAGTCGCGTGCGTGGTCGGCCCCCTGACCGAGGGCGTGGATGTGCCGCGACGGAACGCGCCCCCAGAAAGACATCCCGTCGACTTCCCTGCTGATCTTGCCAGGGTTCGGTGAGTCTCCAGAAGAAGATTCACCCTTGTGGATCAACTTTCTTCGGGGGGATCGCCAGAACTTCGACTCGAGCGAGTCGGACTGTGACCGGGGCATCGTCGACATCACGTCCCGGCGAGGCAGTGCTCGAGAAGGAACGTGTCGCGCGCGAGATTTGTCAAGCCAGGGTGACGGAATGCCCCTGGGCGCGCCGCCACGGGATGCACACCCGAGCATCATGTCGTCGGTCACGACTCCTGCCCGAGCGGACGAGGTGCTCACCATCGTCTCGTCGTATCCTGGAGGCTGATCAGGGGCAGTTCGCCGTGTGTGGGGTGGGGCGCACGGGACCCCGACGTCCCCGGAGACTGCCTTGTCGTCCCAGATCGTCGCGCCCTCGAGCGCGCCCACCCGCACGCCCGGCCCCGCGCCGCAGCCCTCGCTGATCGCCGTCGGCGGGCTGCCGTTCCTCGTCACGGCGCTGCTCGGCCGCCTGCCGGCCTCGATGATCCAGCTCGGCCTGCTGATGATCGTCGCGTCGTCCGGCCTCGGTGTCGGCCTCGGTGGTGTCACCGTCGCGGTCGTCGGCGTCGGCACCGCGATCGGGGCGCCGGTCGTCGGGCGGGCCGTCGACCGCTGGGGGCCGCTGCCCGTGGTCGTCGTCGCCACGCTCGTGCAGGTCGGCGCGCTCCTCGGGGTGCTCGCGGCGACCACCGGGTCGACGTGGACGCTGCTGGCGTGCGCGGGAGTCGTCGGTGCGGCGAACCCGCAGGTCGGGTCCGTCGCCCGCTCGCGGTGGTCGCTCGTGGCGCGCCGCAGCGGGCAGGAGCGGGTGCTGGGCCGCGCGATGGGCTACGAGGTCGCGGCCGACGAGATCGGGTTCGTCGTCGGACCCGTCGTCGCGGGGCTGCTCGTCGCGCTGCTCGGGCCCGTGACCGCGCTGTGGGTCCTCGTCGCGGCGGCCGTCGTCGGGCAGGGCGCCTTCGCGGCGTTCCTGCGCACCGAGCGGGACGCCTGGCCGCGGCACGCCACGCGAGTCGTGACCGACCGACCCGCGCGCCTGCCCCTGGGTGCGCTCGTGCTGCCGATGCTCGTCGCCGGCAGCGTCGGCATCGCGTTCGGATCCACGCAGACCGGCCTCACCGCCGTCAACGCCGCCCGCGGCACCGAGGAGCTCACCGGCCTGATCTACGCCTGCTCCGGCGTCGGCAGCGCGATCGCGAGCGTCGTGGTGTCCCGGCTCCGGGGGGCGAGCGTCGCCACGCGCGTCGTCGCCGGCGGCGCCGCGCTGCTCACCGGCGCCGTCGGGCTCACGACCGGCCCCGGCCCGTGGGCCGCCGCGGCCTGCGCGGTTGTGCTCGGCGTCGGCGCGGGCACGCTGCTGGTCAGCGGGTACGCGCGCGCCGAGCAGGTCGCACCCGCCGGGCGCGTCGCGTCGACCATGGCGCTGCTGGCCACGTCGCTCGTGCTCGGGGTCTCGGCCGGTGCGGCGGCCGCCGGCGCGCTCGCGGGCACCCCGGCGCTCGCGTTCTGGCCGACGGTCGCGGCCGGCGTGCTGGGGATCGTCGCGGGAGTCGGCCTGCGTGCTCGACGGCTCGACGTGCCCAAGGTCTGACGTCGAACCGAGCCCGCGGCCCGACGCCGTGCGGCATGCTCGCACCCATGGCGACGACGCGACCCCCGTCCGGCAGGCCCGGTGCAGCGGCACGTTGGCCGGGCGCCGCGACCCTCGTCGTCGCGGTCGGCGTGCTGCTGCTCGGCGGGTGGGCGTGGTTCGCGCTGCACTGGGCGACCCCGACGGAAGACCTGTGCCCCGCGATCTACCCGGCGCCCCCCGGGTGCGAGCCGGAACGCGTCGGCGTGGCGTGGACCTGGAGCGGTGTGATCGTCGCGGGCGTCGTCGTGGCCGCGCTGCTCGCGCGCCGCAGTGCCCGCCCACGGGCCGCGACCGTCGCTGGTGCCGCCGCCGCGCTGCTCACGCTGACGCTCGTCGCCGCCGCGGTGCTGCGCGGGGCACCGGCGTAGCGGGACCGCTCGTCACACGCCCGGCCGTCGGTACCGTCACGACGCCCTGCTCGTCGGCGAACTCGACGCGAGCGCCGACGTCCGCGCCGGCGTGCTGCGGGTCGCGGCGCTGCACCTCGACGTCGACCTCGCCGCGGCCGATCGCGTCGACGTCGAGCGCGAGATCACCGACCTCGCGACGTGGCTCACGCTGGACCTCGTCGACCAGCGGAGACGGGCCGGGAGGTCGCACGTCGCACGCCGACGGCCGCCGGTCCGGGAGGACCGACGGCCGTCGTCACGCCGGGGAGCGCCCCGGGGCGCCCCTCAGGAGCAGGCCGCCCCGTTGACGGTGAAGCCCGTCGGTGCGGCGTTGGTGCCGCTGTACGAGCCGTTGAAGCCCAGGCTCGTCGACCCGCCCGGTGCGAGCGCGCCGTTCCAGGCCGCGTTGGTCGCGGTGACCGTGGCGCCCGTCTGGCTCCAGGTCGCGCTCCAGCCCTGCGTGACCTGCTGGTTGCCGGGGAACGTGAACCCGAGCCGCCACGACGTCCACGGGGTCGAGCCCGTGTTGGTCACGGTCACGGCCGCGGTGAAGCCCGAGCCCCACGAGCTCGCGGAGTAGGTGACCTGGCAGGACGCCGACGGGGTCGGGGTGGGGGTGGGTGTCACAGTCGGCGTCGGCGTGACCGTGGGGGTCGGGGTGGGCGTCGGCGTCGGGGAGACGGTCGGCGTGGGCGTGGGCGTCGGCGTCGGCTCGGGCGTCGTGCCGCCCGCCTGCTCGGCGGCCCAGGTGCTCAGCCACACCAGCGCCGAGTTCCAGTTGATCGCCACCTCGTTCACCGAGTACGCCTCGATGTGGTCGACGTAGCACTTCTGCGGCGCGCAGCCCGCGAGCTGCGCGGCCGCGAGCGGGTCCTGCAGCTCGCTGTTGGGCCCGCCGGCGAGCGACCCCGGGGGAGCCGTGGGCAGCGACGCGTCGGCCTGGTGCGCCCAGAACCGGTGGTGCACGTTGCGCACCGGGTTCTCGCCGTAGCCCGCGATGTACGACTGGTTGAGCGGGTTGCGGCCCTGCAGGTAGTCCAGCGCGCCGTACACGGCGGTGCGGTACTTCGTCTGGCCCGTGAAGTCGTACGCGAGGGCCAGCGCGTTCGCGTTGTTCACGACCTGGCCGTTCGAGCCCCAGTAGTACACGGTGCCCGCGTTGTTGGGCGCGGGGTACGCCTGGTTCGCGAGCCGGCCCAGCGTCGCGTCGGCGAACGAGACGATCGCGGCGCGCGTCGCGGCCACGTCGGCCGCGGGCAGGTCGGTCGGGACGAGCGTGAGCGTCGTGTCGCCCAGCCCGCCGGTCCAGCCCCAGTCGTAGCCGCGCTCCGCGAAGCTCGTGCCCCGGTAGAACGGCGAGCCCGTGACGTCGGCGCGGTACGCGGCCTCGCCCGTGGTCGCGAACAGCTCGGCGGCCGCCCAGTAGAACTCGTCGGTCACCGACGGGTCGCCGTAGGCGCCGCCGCCCGTGCCGTCGGCGTCGGACGCGATGCGGTTCGGGTTCGCCTTGGCCGCGGCGTACGCGGTGCGCGCGGCGGACAGCGCCCGCGCGGAGAACGCCGCGTCGTACGGCGCCCACAGGCGCGACGCCTGCGCCGCGACGGCCGCCATGTTGAGCGTGGCCGCCGTGCTGACGGGCGCGAGGATGCGCCGCTGCGCGTCCTGCGCCGGGATCGTCGGGATGCCCGTCCAGTTCTCGTCGTGCATCTTGTGGTGCACCATGCCGGCGTCGGTGCGGCCCGCGGGGACCTGCATGCGCAGCAGGAACTCGACCTCCCACCGTGCCTCGTCGAGCACGTCCGGGACCCCGTTGGTGCGCTCCGGGATCGCGGCCTTGCCGTCGCCCAGCGCCGCGCGGTCCGCACCCGCGACGTGCAGCGTGCGCTCGTACGTGTTCTGCAGCTGCCACGTCGCGATGCCGCCGTTGACGACGTACTTGCCGTGGTCGCCCGCGTCGTACCAGCCGCCGCGCACGTCCAGGCTGTACCCGCACGACTGCCGGCACGGCACGCTCGTGTCGCCCTGGTTGGGGGCCACGCCCAGGTGCCCGGCGGCGCGTGCGTACGTGCTGCCGACGTACTGCGCCTCGATCGCGATGCCCGAGCGCTGGTGGTAGAAGAACGCGAGCGAGTCGGACCGCAGCTTCCTCACCGGGTCGGCCGAGATGTCGAACGGGTGGCTGGTGGCGCCGCCCGCCGACAGCACGTAGCCGGTGCCGGCGGTGTCGTACGACGAGAAGTCGATGAGGTGCGTGCGGTCGCCCGACAACGCGTCGGCGCCCTTGACCGTCGACGTGCCCTGCGCGACGGTGCGCCCGGACGCGTCCTTCAGGGTCCACGCGACGGGCGTGGTCGACGTGCTCACGAGCGTCGCGACCTTGGCGACGCCGGGCACGTACGCGACCTGGTTGACCTTGACGGGCGTGCCGGGGTCGGGTGCGGCGACGGCCGCGGGGGCGGTGACGCCCGCGACCGTGAGCGCGGTGGCGACCGCGAGGCCCGCGGCCCAGGCGCGGCGCCGCGCGCGCCGTCGGGTGATCGGTGACATGGCTGTCCTCTGGTGGCGACGACGGGTGACGTGCGCGCCGCGGGCCACCCCGACGCTGGGGTCCGGCCGTGGCGGGAGCGCTTCGACCACGGTAGGTGGGGGAGTGCGCCGCGCCCGGGGGTCGGTGGCGTCGGAATCGATTAAGCCGCGCGCAGGTGCCGGGACCGGGTCGCCCCCGCCGCCAGGCGCACCGCCGTCTAGCCTGAGCGCGTCCCTGACCAGCGCCGACGGCGCCGCACCGACCGCGAGGAGACCCCGATGACCCAGGCGCGGGCCCTCGTCGAGGTGGCCGACGGCGTCCACGTCGCGGTGTCGTCCGTCTACGCGACCACCACGACCGTCGTCGAGCGCGACGGCCGCTGCCTGGTCGTCGACCCCGCGGTCACGGCGCGTGAGGTCGTGGCGCTCGACGCCGCGACCCGGCAGCGCGACGCCGACCCCGAGCTCGCCGCGCACCTGGCCGCGCACCCGCAGGACGCTCCGGCCGCGATCACCACGCGCGCACCCGCACCGTTCCCGCGGGCCGACGAGGACGCCGACGGCTGGCACCGCCTGGACTGGGACGGTCCGCACGTGCGGGTCCTCACGCACGACGCCCACAGCGCGGGCCACACCGCGCTCGCGGTCGTCGACGCGGGCGTGCTCGTCGCGGGGGACATGCTCTCCGACGTCGAGGTGCCGCTCGTCGACACCGACCGCGCGGCACCCGTCGAGCACCACCTCGCCGTGCTCGACCGCGTCGAGGCCGGCGTCCGGCGCTACGGCGCGCACCGCGTGGTGCCCGGTCACGGGGGCGTCGGCGGCGCCGGGTCCACGCTCGCGCGCGTCGCGGCGGACCGCGCGTACCTCACCGGGCCCGACGGTCCCCGCGACGACGACCCGCGGCTCGGCCCCGGCACCCCCGCCTGGCTGCGCGCCGCGCACCGGGAGCAGCGGGCCGCGCTCGTCACCTCACGGACGACGGACGGCTGACGGCTCGCACGACGCTCGCCGCGCGCCCCGTGCGCGTGCTCCCTACCCTGGCCGCATGGCGTGCCGCATCAGCGAGCTGGTCCTCGAGGCGTCCGACCACGAGCGTCTCGCGGCGTTCTGGTCCCAGGTCCTCGGCTACGTCGAGCTGGGGCGGGAGGACGACGACAGCATCGAGATCGGGCCGGCGGATGCCGGGTTCGGCGGGCCGCAGCCCACGATCATCGTCAGCCCGGTCGCGCAGCCGCGGCCGGGGAAGCTGCGGCTGCACGTCGACGTGAGCCCCACCGACCGCGACCAGGCCGCCGAGCTCGAGCGGCTGCTCGCGCTCGGTGCCCGACCGGTCGACGTGGGGCAGGGCCCCGACGCGACGTGGCACGTGCTCGCCGACCCCGAGGGCAACGAGTTCTGCCTGCTGCGGCGGCGCCTCGACCCGGTCTGACGGCTACGCGTCCCCGGGCGCGACGGTCCCGTCCGCGAGGACCGACACCTCGTCGTCGTCGACCACGACGAACCCGCCGGTCACCGTGACCTCGACGGGATCACCCGTGGCCGGCCGCACCCGCACGACGCCCGCGGCCAGCACGGCCGCGACGGGCTCGTGCCGCGGCAGGATGCCCAGCGACCCGGACACCGACGGCACGGTGACGCCGCGCGCGTGCCCCGACCAGCGCACGCCGTCCGGCGCGACCACCTGCACGGTGAGCAGGCCCGCGGCGCGGTGCTGCGGGGTCGGGGACGGCGAAGCGGCGACGGACACGGGACTCCTCGGTGCTGCAGGGGGCGGAGCCTTCGGAGTCTGCCCCGCGTCCCGGGCCCCGACCTCGTCCTTCGGTCCCAGACGACGCCTGCCGGGGGGTGGGACGCGTCACGTCACCGCCGGAACAGGCCCGCCCACAGGAAGTCCTCGCCGAACGTGTCACCCGACGTCACCGTGCGCATGCGTCGCAGCTCGACCTCGGTGAGCCCGGCCAGCGAGCTCCGCAGCTCGTCGGCGGTGTACGCGAGCCCGCCGCCGAGGCCGCCCGCGCGGTACAGGTCGAGGTCGTCGGCCTCGGTGCCGCCGCGGCCGTCGTGCCCCGCGGCGAAGCAGGCGACGGCCAGGTGCCCGCCGGGCGCCAGCGTCCGCTCGAGCAGCGCGCGGTACGACACGCGGCGGTGCGGCGGCAGGTGGTGGAAGCAGCCGGAGTCCACCACCAGGTCGTAGGGCCGGTCCGTCCGCCACGTGAGGACGTCGGTGCGCACGAACCGCACGTCGACCCCCGCCGCGGTGGCGCGCTCGCGGCCCCAGGTCACGGCCGTCTCCGACAGGTCGAGCGCGTCGACCGTGCAGCCCTGCTGCGCGAGCCACACCGCGTTGCGGCCCGGTCCGCACCCGAGCTCCAGCACGCGCGTGCCGGGCCCGAGCGGCAGGCGCCCGTCGGCGTGCCACGCGACGAGGGACTCGTCGGGGACCGCCCGGAAGAACGGGACCGGGCGGTGCCGGTCGGCGTAGAACCGGTCCCAGAAGTCGGTGCCGCCGCGCTCGGACCACCGGTCGGCGCGCTCGTCGAACAGCTGGTCGAGCAGCGCGAGGACGTCGTCGACCGTCTGGATCGAGCGGCCGCGGCCGACGGTTCCGGGCATGGCGTGCACCTGCGCTTCCGCGACGACGACGGGGGGTGCGGCGACGCTACCGGTTCGCCCGGAAGGGCCACGGGACCTCGGTCTCGTGACGCGTGACGACCCGCGGTGCGGTGGTGGGCGCCGGCCGGGCCGACACAAAGCGTTCGGGTCCCGACGTGCCCGCCCGGCAGGATGGGGGCATGAGTGCGACCCTGCAGGTCCGTGGCGTCGCCGCGGCGTTCGGCGACCGCGAGCTGTTCTCGGGCCTGGACCTGGTGGTCGCGCCGGGGGACGTCGTGGGGCTCGTCGGGCCCAACGGCGCGGGCAAGACGACGCTGCTGCGGATCCTGGCCGGGCAGCGCGCGCCCGAGGCGGGGTCGGTGCAGCTCTCGCCCGCGACCGCGCAGGTCGGGTACCTCGTGCAGGAGGTCGAGCGGCGCGACGACGAGTCCGTGCGGACGTTCCTCGAGCGGCGCACGGGCGTCGCCGCCGCACAGGCCGCGATGGACGCCGCCGCCGACGCGCTCGCGGCCGACGCGCCCGGTGCGGCCGACGCGTTCACCGACGCGCTCGAGCGCTGGACGTCGCTGGGCGGCGCCGACCTCGACGCGCGGCTCGGTGTCGTCGCCGACGACCTGGGCCTCGCGGTCGACCTCGACCTGCCGATGACCGCGCTGTCCGGCGGGCAGGCCGCGCGCGTCGGCCTCGCGGCGCTGCTGCTGTCGCGGTTCGACCTGTACCTGCTCGACGAGCCGACCAACGACCTCGACGCCGACGGCCTCGACCGGCTGGAGGAGTTCGTGGAGCGCGCGCAGGCGCCGATCGTGGTGGTCAGCCACGACCGCGAGTTCCTGGCCCGCACGGTCACGACGGTCGTCGAGATCGACCGGTCCCTGCAGCGCGTCGCCACCTACGGCGGCTCGTACGACGCGTACCTCGAGGAGCGCTCGACGGCCCGCCGTCACGCGCGCGAGGCGTACGAGGACTACGCCGCGCGGCGCGACCAGCTCGCCGCGCGGGCCCGCACGCAGCGCGCGTGGATGGAGAAGGGCGTGCGCAACGCGCGCCGCAAGGCCACCGACGGCGACAAGCACGTCAAGCACCACCGCGGCGAGGTGGCCGAGAAGCAGGCCGCGAAGGCCCGCCAGACCGACCGCCTGATCGAGCGGCTCGAGGTCGTCGACGAGCCGCGCAAGGAGTGGCAGCTGCGCATGACGATCGCGACGGCTCCGCGCTCGGGCGAGGTCGTCGCCACCGCGCGCGGCGCGGTCGTGCGTCGCGGGGACTTCACGCTCGGGCCGGTCGACCTGCAGCTCGACCGGCAGGACCGCGTCGCCGTGACCGGGCCCAACGGGTCGGGCAAGTCGACGCTGCTCGGCCTGCTGCTGGGGCGGCTGACGCCGGACGAGGGCGCGGCGTCGCTCGGGTCGGGCGTGCTGGTCGGCGAGGTCGACCAGGCCCGCGCGGTGTTCGAGGGCGACGAGCCCGTCGGTGACGCGTTCGCACGCGAGGTCCCCGACTGGCCGACCGCCGACGTGCGCACGCTGCTCGCGAAGTTCGGGCTCACGGGGCACCAGGTGGGGCGGCCCGCGTCGTCGCTGTCGCCGGGCGAGCGCACGCGCGCCGCGCTCGCGCTGCTGCAGGCTCGTGGCGTCAACCTGCTCGTCCTCGACGAGCCGACCAACCACCTGGACCTGCCCGCGATCGAGCAGCTCGAGCAGGCCCTGGAGTCGTTCGACGGCACGGTCCTGCTGGTCACGCACGACCGACGCATGCTCGACACCGTGCGGCTGACCCGCCGCTGGCACGTCGAGGACGGCGTCGTGACCGAGGTCCGGCCGGACTGACCGCGGGCGTCAGGCGGGTGCGCGCACGTCCCCGTCGACGTACTGCCAGCCGTCCGGGCCGCGGCGGAACCGGCTGACCTCGCGCATCGACCCGCGCCCGCCTGGCGAGCGCCAGAACGCCTCGAACTCGACCGTGCCCGTCGTGTCGAAGACGCCGCCGCCGGCGGTCGCGAGCACGTCGAGCCGGTACCAGCGCACGTCGTCGTCGAGGTCGAGGTGCGCCGGGCGCGTGGCCGCGTGCCACGTGCGGCGCAGGTACGCCGCGTCACCGACGGCGAACGCGCTGAACCGCGACCGCATGAGCTGCTCGGCGGTGCCGGCCGTGCGGTCGCCCGCGTGCAGGGGGCCGCAGCACTCGTCGAACGGCAGGCCGCTGGAGCAGGGGCACCGGGTCATCGCCCCAGCATCGCAGGGTGACGCCGTCGCCCGTGGTCCCCGGCCGGACAGCACCGGGGGAACCCAACGGGCGGGTCCGCCCGTTGGGAGGGGCGAGACCGCCGGGAGCACGTCACCGGTGGACCCGCCGAGGACCCAGGGAGCCCCCGCATGAGCCCGACGCCCGCCCGCCTGCTCGCCGCGACCGTGGGGGGTGCCGCGACCACGGCCTACTACGCGACGCCCGACGTGATCCGCTCGCGCACGGCGCGCGGCTGGGCCAAGGCGGCGCTGCTGCTCGTCGCCACGGCGGCCACGCTGCCCGACGCGCGCGCCACGTGGCAGCACAAGCGCACCGCCGAGCCGACGCCGCTCACGTCGCTGACCTGGCAGGACGCCGCCGACGAGGTCGAGGCCCCCGGCGACGACGCGCCCGCCCTGACGTTCCGCTCGCTGCCCGCCAGCAAGCAGGCCGTGATCGCGGGCGTCGGGGCCGCCGTCATGGCGGGCAGCGTGTGGGCGACCGTGGCGACCGAGCGGTGGCTGTACCGCCGCGCCGAGACGCGTCGCGTCGC
The DNA here is from genome assembly GCF_000986825.1 of Cellulomonas sp. FA1. Classification (NCBI taxonomy): domain Bacteria; kingdom Bacillati; phylum Actinomycetota; class Actinomycetes; order Micrococcales; family Cellulomonadaceae; genus Cellulomonas; species Cellulomonas sp. FA1. Next base: position 2,988,765 of record NZ_LBMY01000001.1, read on the forward strand.
GGGTGCCCGCTGGGCGCACACCCGCACGGGACTCGTGATGGGCGGGGTCGCGGCCGCGCTCGCGCTGATCCCGGACCCGCCGGAGGGCTCGGACGCGCCGACGGGCGACGCGACCCGCTGACGACCGGGCCGACCCGGCCGCTCGCGCGACGCGTCAGCCGTGCTCGGTCGGCTCCGGGTCGTCGGGCGACGGGGGTGGCGGGACCGGCTCGCGCGGGTCGGGCTCGTCGTTCGTCGGGAGGTCGTCGAAGTTCGGCGCGTCCGGCACGGCGCCGGGGTCGGGGATCGGGCTGCTCATGGCACCTCCAGGTGGGTGCTGCCGACGCTAGCCCGGGCTGCTCGCCGTCGCCGGTCGAGGGCCGCAGACGCCGTCAGACCGTCTCGGGTCGCTTCCTGCGCGCGAACCGCGCAGGCGTTCCGGGCCCGTCCCACACCTGCACGGCACCCCAGACCGACGCCGCGATCGGCACGGCCAGCACGGCACCCGTGATGCCCGCGAGCACGGTGCCCGCGGTCAGCGCGACGAGGATGACCAGGGGGTGCAGCTGCAGCGAGCGGGCCATGACGACGGGCTGCAGCAGGTTGCCCTCGAGCTGGTTGACCGCCACGACCACGGCGACGACGACGAGCGCCTGCACGGGCCCGAGCGCCACGAGCGCGACCAGCGCGGCCAGGGCGCCCGCGAGGGTCGCCCCGACCAGCGGGATGAACGCGAGCAGGAACACGAGCACCGACAGCGGGAGCACGAGCGGCACCCCGACGACCGCGAGGCCGATGCCGATGCCCACGGCGTCGACCGCCGCGACGATCGCGGTGCCGCGCACGTACCCGCCGAGCGTCTGCACGGTCCGGGTGCCGACCCGCCGCCCGCGCTCGTAGCGCTCGCCCTCGAACGGCCGCAGCAGGAACTCCCAGATGCGCGGGCCGTCCTTGAGGAAGAAGAACAGCACGACGACCATGAGGAAGAACCCGGTGACGAAGTTCGCGGTCGCCGACAGCCCGGCCAGGGCGCCCGCGCCGACGGCGTCGGACGCGAGCAGCCCCTGCAGCGCGTCCTGCGCCTCGCGGACCTGCGCGTCGGTGATCTCGAACGGCAGCCCGGACACCAGCGTCTGGAGCTCGGCGACGCCGTCGACCGCGGAGTCGGCGAGCTCGTCCCACTGCGCGACGACCGCGCGGACGACCGCCCACACGACGAGCGTGAGCACGCCGACGAGCGCCAGGAGCGACACCCAGGTCGCGAGCATCGAGGGTGCGCCGCGGCGGCGCAGCCACGACACGAGCGGGCTGATCGCGGCGGCGAGCACGAGCGCGACGAGCACGGGGATGACGATGAGCGTGAGCCGCGTGATCGCGAGGACCGCGACCGCGACGACGGCGACGACCGCGAGCACCTGCAGCGCGCGGGTGCCGGCGCGGCCGAACCCGTCGGCCCACAGCGCGCCGGCGCCGCGGGCCGGTGGCGCCGGGGGAGCCGGTGGCGCTGCCGGGGGTCGGGGGCGGCCGTCTCGCGGCGTCGTCCGAACAGGCCCATGCGCGTCTCCCGTCGTCGCGGTGCCGGGTGGCACGTGCGCTCGAGGCTACGGTCAGCGGGCGCGGGCGGCGCGGCGACCCGCCTGGTCAGGCGGGTGAGAGCGGGCGGTCAGGCCGCGAGGCCCAGGGCGGCGTCGAGCGAGCGGGCTGCCGCGTCGGGGTCGACGCGCACGACGAGCAGCGCGGCGACGACGAGCGCGGTGCACGCCTCGGCGAGGCGTGCACGCTCGTCGTCCGGCAGGGCGGGGTGCGCGGCGTCGACGCCGCGGCCGATGCCGCCGCGCAGCTCGTCGCGGTAGGCGGCGATGGTCGCGCGCACGTCGGCGTCGTGGGCGACGGGCGCGCCGGACGCGTTGAGCAGCAGGCAGCCGTGCGCGGCGGCCGCCGAGCCGGTGGCGGTGAGCGCGTCGCGCAGGCCGCGCAGGTAGCGCGCCAGCGCGTCGGGGGCGACGGGGTCGGCGGTGAGCACGCGCAGGCGGGGGCGCACGACGTCGGCGAGGTAGCTCGCGACGGCGGCGTCGAAGAGGCCGCGCTTGCTGCCGAACGCGTGGTAGATGCTCGACCGGCTCAGGCCGGTCGCGGCCTCGAGCGCGGGCAGCGACGCGTCCTCGTAGCCGTGGGCCCAGAAAACGTCGCGCGCGGCGCGCACCGCGGCGGCGGCGTCGAACGTCGGTGCGCGTCCCATGGCGACCTCCCACTTTCTGTATCGGTCGATCCAGTATAGGTTGTGGAACGTCCGGTACAGAATCGGTCGGCCGTGCCGACCGGAAGGGGAAGGTCGTCATGGTCGTCCTGGGTCTCGTGCTCGCAGGGCTCGCCGCGCTGCTGCACGTCTACATCTTCTGGCTCGAGTCCGTCGCGTGGACCACGCCCCGCGCCCGCGCGACCTTCGGCACCACCGAGGACGAGGCGCGCGCCACCCGCGCGATGGCCTACAACCAGGGCTTCTACAACCTCTTCCTCGCGATCGCCGTCGTCGTCGGCATCGTGCTCATCGCCGCCGGGTCGACGGGCGCGGGCGCCACCGCCGCGCTCGTCGGCACGGGCTCGATGCTCGCCGCCGCGCTCGTGCTGCTGCTCTCCGACCGCACCAAGGCGTCCGCCGCGATCAAGCAGGGCACGGTCCCGCTGCTCGCCGTCGTCGCGCTCGTGATCGGGCTGCTCGCGGGCTGAGGGCTCAGCCCAGCACCCGCAGCGAGCCCGAGGTCTCGCCCTGCTGGTCGTCGACCACGACGACCAGCAGCCCACCCGTCGTGGTGACCCAGCCGTGCTCCGGCAACGGTGACCGCCACCGCTCGTCCCCGTCGGCCACGTCCAGCGCGACGAGCTCCCCGCCGTCGCCGCGATCGTCGAGCCGGACCAGCAGCACGACCCGGCCGTCCGACAACGGGGACGTCGGCACCAGGTCCGGCGGCGAGCGCCACAGCGTCCGCCCCGTCGCGGCGTCGACGGTCACGACGCGGTCGGACGCGAACAGGTGCACACGCCCCCGCAGCACGATCGCCGCGTGCACGTCGCGGTCCAGGTCCGCCGTCCACCGTTCCTCGCCGGACCGCACGTCCCACGCGCGGACGGTGTCGCCGGACGTGAGCACCAGGCCCGGCGCGCTGCCGTCGTCCGCCCACCGAGGGACGCCGCCGCCCTGCACCGTCAGCTCGCGCTCGGCGGTCACCAGCGTGGTGACGCCGTTCACGACCGACACCGCCGCGCGGTTCGCACGGTCCGTCCACCACGAGACGTGGAACGCGCCCGACGCGTCGGGCTCCACGGACGGGCGGTACCGGCGCAGCTCCACGCCGTCGGACGAGACCAGCGTGATCACCTGCCCGTCGTGCACCGCCGCCGTCGACGCGTCGAGCGCCTGGGCGTCCGCGCGGCCGACCAGCGAAGAGATCTCGCCGTCGTCCGCCGGCCCGGGCAGATCGAGCCGCCACCGTGCGGCACCTGTCAACGGGTCGAGCCCCGTGACCCGCACCGCGCTCTCGAGCGGGGTGACCACCACCGCGGTTCCCGCGACCATCGCGAACGCCGTCGGCGCCTCCTCGAGCGCGACGTCCCCGACCACCTCACCCGAGCGGACGTCCACGGTCCACAGGTGCGCCGCCCCGTCCGTCCCGGTGGTCGGCGGACCCGGCTGCCGCCAGCGTCCCGTCCGCAGGCAGCTCAGTCGTCCCGAGCCGTCGGGTGCGGCCTGGCACGTCACGGGCTCGGGCCGCGCCCCGGGCGGGCTGCCACCCGTCCCGCCCGCGAGGACCCGCCGCCAGAGGGTGTCGCCGGTCGCGCTGTCCATGCCCTCCAGCGCCACGCCACCCGGAGCCTCGCGCTCGCTCACGAGCACACGGCCCTCGGGTGTCATGACGTCGACCGACGACCCCGGGTCGGCGCGCTCCCACCGCACCCCCACCCCGGGGTCCAACGGGTCGAGCAGTCCCTCGACGCCCCTGAGGTCGGCGAGCGCCGAGCGCTCCCGGAGGTCGACCACCACCTGCGCAGCGGTGAGCGCGAGCACGACGACGCCGACGACGCCGACGGCCCACCACCGACGGTGTCGCGCGGCCCGCGGAGCGGGCGCGGGCGGGGCGACATCGCCGTCCGGGCGGTCGTCCCCGTCGTCGTGCAGCTCGACGTCCAGCCGTCCCCCGTGGCGCGCACCTCGCGGCGCGTCCGGACCGGTCACCGGGAGCCCGAGCCCAGCACGGTCGCCGGCCCGTCGTCGGGGCCGTCGCCGGCCGTCGCCACCAGCAGGCCCGCCACCGCCGCGACGTCCTGCACGCCCGCGGGCAGCGGTGCGCGCCGCACCACGGCGCCGTCCGAGCGGTCCAGCACGAGCACCTCGCGGCGCCCGTCCGCGAGCGGACGCAGACCCATCGCCACGAGGTGGGCGCCGTCGGTGACGACCGGACCCTCGCGCACCTGGTCGGAACGCCACACGTCGGCGCCCGTGCGGGCGTCGAGCGCGACCATGCCGCCACCCGTCCCCGAGTAGACGCGCCCCCCGAGCACGGTCAGGCCGGAGGCCGCGCCCGAGTCGCGCGACCACAGCTCGTCGCCCGCGGCGTCGAGGGCCGTCAGCTGCGTCCCGTCGGGCAACGTGAGGAGCAGCCCCGGCACGCTGCCGTCGTCGAGAGCCAGCTCGACGACGGCCCCGTCGACCAGCTGCTCGCCGTCGGCGCGGACCACCGTGGTCGGGGTGCTCACGTCCGGTCGCGTGTAGTCGCGCAGCAGGACGGCGTCGTCCCCGTGCGGCAGCGCGAGCACGTTCTCGCCGAACGGCAGCGTGCGGACCGCCGCCCCGGCGTGGTCGAGCACCGTGAGCTGGTCGCCCGCGCCCGCGAGGACGTGGTCGTCCAGGCGCGCGAGGAACGTGCGCGCACCGGCGGTCGAGGACGGCAACGACGCGTCCCACGCCGCGGCGCCGTCGGTCGTGAACGCGTCCACGCGCAGCGCGCCGTCGACGGGCGTGCTCGTGACCACCAGGTCGTCGACCAGCTCGAAGGCGTCGGGAGCGGGGTCCGTGTCGCTCGTGGTGCGCTCGGCCAGGACCGTCCCGTCGTCCGCGTCGAGCACGACCAGGCGCGACCGCGCCGACACCGGCGCGGGGGCGGCGTCCTCGTCGGCGCCGAGCGTCGAGACGGTCTCCACGACCAGGCAGGCGACGACGTCCCCGAGCTCGCAGCGGCCCAGCTGCAGGTCGAGCACAGTGCCGGCCGGTGGCGTCGTCGTCGCGTCGAGCAGCGGTACCTGCCAGCGGACCTCGCCCGTCGTCACGTCGCGCGCGACGGCCGCCGGTCCGCGGGGCCCGGGCTCCGCGGCGACGAGCGCGCCACCCGCCGTGGTGCCCGCCAGGTCGGTCGTCGTGACGCCGTCGGGAAGGGTCCAGAGCGCCTCGGGTGGGCCGTCCAGCAGAGGCACCGCGCCCGGGAGCCGCGCGACCGCGTCGAGACGCGCGCGCTCGCGGGCGTCGACGACGACCTGACCGACGACCGCGCCCGCCACCCCGAGGGTGACGACGAGGGCCAGCACGGCGGCCAGGCGTCGGGGGCGTCGCGGACGCCACCCTCGACCGCTCGCGCCCGTGGTCGTCTGCGCGACCGGGGCCTCGGCCGCGGCCTCGACGACCTCGACGTCCTTCCGTGACGCGTTCCCCATCGCCGCAGGCTAACGAGGCAGCGCCCCGCCGCAGGCGGGTTCGGGGCCCAGGATCAGCCGTCCCCGGCCAGCACGTGGTACGTGGTCGGCCCGTCGTCGGGTGACTCGACCGCGAGCAGGAGCCGCGCCTGCACCATGACCAGATCGGTGCCCACCGGGAGCGGAGCCCGCCACGCGACGGTCCCGTCGTCGCGGCGCAGCGCGACCAGCTCGGGGCCGATGGCGTCGGAGGTCGTGGGATCCGCGAGGCCGAGGAGCAGCCGCCCGTCCGTCACGACGTCCCCCGAGCCCAGCGCGTCCGACCGCCACAGCTCGCGCCCCGTACGGGCGTCGAGCGTGACCAGCAGACCGGGGCCGGCCATGTGCACGCGCCCGTCGAGCACGGTCGTCGAGGTCCGGCTGTCCCGGAACCACGACGCGACGCCGTCGAGGTCCCACGTCCACGACCGCTCGCCGTCGCCGTTCCACGCCTGCAGGGTGCCCGTGTCCACGAGCGTCAGGACAAGGCCCGGCACGCTGCCGTCGTCCGTGGCCGGGACCAGGGTGCCGTCGAGGTCGACGTCGGAGTCGGCGGTGACGAGTCGGACGCCGGAGGGCGTGGGCATCGCGCCCTGGAGCGCGCCCACGTGGGCCTCCCACGACGGGACGATCACCACCCGCCCCGTCGTGGTCTGCTGCGCCGACTCCGTGGGAGCCAGCGGTGCCACTTGGAGGTCCGCGCCGTCGGGCCCGACGACGTGCACCGACTGCGGGGTGAGGAGCGCCGTCGTCCGCGTGTCGAGCGGGCCGACCCAGGCCGGCGCGCCCTCGGTCGCGGGTGCCTCGAGCGTGCGCTCCCACGCGACGCCCCCCTCGGGCGTGAGCGCCCGGACCCGCAGCACGTCGTCGGCGTCGTCCCACACCGCGAGGTCGGCACCGGCCGCTGCGAGGTTCCGCGGCAGCGGGCGCGGCAGCGCGTCGGTGAGGTCGGTGAGCACCCGCCCGTCACGCGCGTCGAGCACGAGCAGACGCGCGACGGTCGGGGGCAGGCTCTGCCACTTCTCGCCGTCCGTGTACCCGGCGGCGTCGGTGGCGAGGCACGCGACGGCGTCCGGGGTCACCGGGTGCGCGACGCACGTCCCCGCGAACCCGAGGATCTCTGCGTCGTCCGGCGCGTCGCGTGCGACCGAGGCGAGCGCCTCGACCCGCCACCGCTCGGTGCCGTCGGTCGCGTCGACCGCCACGACGTCGGCACGCTCGTCGGACTCCGTGCGGATGCTCACGAGGACGTCGCCGACGGGCGCCACGAGCATGTCGAGCCGGCCCTCGGGTGCGGTCCACGCCACGCGGGGCGGACCGTCGAGCGGTGCCGCCACGAACGGCAGGTCGGCGAGCGACGCGAGACGTTGGCGCTCGCGGGCGTCGGCCCGCACGTGGACGACCAGCACCGCCGCGAGGACGGCGAGGGCGGCGAGGGCGGACGTCAGCACCGTGCGACGTCGACGACGTCGGTCGGCGGCGGGTGTCGCGTGTGGTGGCGCCGCGGCGGAGGTCGACAGGTCCGGCGCCGGGGCGGAGCCCGGACGTGTGGTGCCGTCGTCCTCCACGAGGTCGACGTGCTGCATCTGCCCCCTGCGTGCCATGAGGCGCAGGCTAGTGAGCCGGACGCCGCGGCGTGGGTCTTTCGGGATGCCACGTGCGCGGTGCGCGTGCCGGTGCCATGCGCACGGTGCGTCCGGGCGCGCGTCACCCCTCGGCCGGGGGGAGGGCCGAGGGGTGACGGCACCGTGCCGCGCGGGGAAGTGCGGCGGTGCGGACGGGCGCGGGGGGTGCGCCCGTACGGTCAGCGTCCGGCCGTGGAGGGGGTGGCCGGGGCTGGGATCAGTGCAGCGTCGCCACTGCGCGGTGCGTCATCACTGCTTAGTGCGTCTTCACTGATCGGTGCGTCACCACTGCTCGGTGCGACGCGACCGCTCGGCGACGAGGCTGCTCAGTGCTGCGAGCGGTGACGACGGCGAGCCAGGACGAGGGCGGCGCCGCCGGCGATCGCGGCGACCCCGGCGAGCAGACCGAGCGCGGCCTGCGTGCCCGTGGCGGCGAGCGTGTCGTCGTCGGTCGCAGAGAGCACCTCGGCCCGCTCGGTCGGCGTCGGGGAGGCGGCAGGCGTGGGGGTGTCCGCGGGGGCCGGGAGCACCTCGGCGCGCTCGGTCGGCTCGGGGCTGGGCTCGGGGGTCGGCGCGTCGTCGACGTCCTCGCTGGGGGTCGGCTCGGGCGTCGGCTCCTGGCTGGGCTCGGGCTCCGGCGCGACGCTCGGCTCGGGCTCCGGCGTGGGCTCCGGGGTCGGCTCGGGCCGCGGCGCCGGCGGCGTGCACAGCGCGGTGACGTCGACGACCTCGGTCAGGTCGTAGTGGCCGTAGGCCGCGAGGTTGTCGGAGGAGAAGCCGCCGTTCGGGGGCGTGATGACGGTCGGCATGACCTGGGTGAGGTCCTTGCGCTCACCGTCCTTGCCGTTGCCGATGAGGTCGACCTGCAGCCCGAACGCGCCGGGTGCGGCGCAGACGGCGGCGGTGTCGGCGGCGTCGAGGACCAGCTCACGGACCTCGGCGTCCTTGGGCAGGAAGCCCGAGGCGCCGTGCCGTGCCGCGTCGTCCGCGGTCGGCCACGCCCACACGTCGTGCAGCGCGACGCGGTGCTGCTGGCCGCTGTTGGACCAGTTCGCGGGCTTCGACGCGTCGAGCTTCTGGTACAGGAAGTATCCGGTCGCGCGGTCGCAGGCGTAGGTGGACCAGTCGATGGCGCCGCGCGCGTTGCGGGAGACGCAGCGGTCGGGCTGCCCGGGCTTGTCCTTCCCCTTCCACCACGACGCGGAGTGGCCGGACCCGCCGGACCAGTGGTGGCCCCCGGTGGCGGAGGCCGCGGCGGCGGGCAGGACGACGAGCGTGGCGGCGGACAGCAGGACGACGGGAAGACGGCGGTTCACGGGGGAGGACTCCTCGGCCATGGACGGATGGACGGGTACCCGGCACGGCGGACTCGCCATCGGGCGTATCGGACAATAGAGGCAAACGTGAGGCGTTTGGTGAACTTCTGTCCAGGTTGTGCACGAATCATCCGAACGGCGGCGTTGAGGGTGGTTCGGGGCGGGTGAATCATCGCGTCGACCCCCTGACCGTTGCGCTATGCCCACCCTGTAACGCATGCGTTACTGCAGGTCAGCGACGGTTCGCCACCTCCCGCGCCGCGCTGACGGCAGGTCGACGGCCGCACGCGTCGCACCGCCTACCCATATCTTCGTCGCGAAGATATGGTCGCCTCATGTCTCCCGGCCTCCAGCAGCCCGCCTTCCTCGTCCTGAGCGCCCTCGCCGAGGGCCCGCTGCACGGCTACGGCATCGTCCAGGCCGTCGCGGCGGCGTCCGACGGCGCCGTGACGCTCCGGATCGGCACCCTCTACGGCGCGCTCGACCGGCTCGCCGCGCGCGGACTCGTCGCCGTCGACCGCGAAGAGGTCGTCGACTCCCGGCTGCGTCGCACCTACCGCCTGACCGGCGAGGGCGAGCGCGTGCTGCGCGCCGAGGCGCAGACGCTCCGTGCCCGCGCCGAACGGGCGCTCGCGGCGCTCGGACGGCGGAGCGCGCCCGGCGCCGACGTGTCGAGCGCGGGAGCCACGGCGTGACCGCCCACGACGCCCCGGTCGAGCTCGCCGAGCGCTACGCGCGGTGGCTGCGGCTCCTGCCGCCCACCGACCGCGCCCGCTCCGCCGACGAGATGCTCGCGACCTACCTCCGCACCGTCCCGCCCGGGCGCCGCCGCCCGACCGTCGCCGACCGTCTCGACGTCGCGCGGTACGCCGCCCGTCGCTGGTGGCACGCGCTCGGCGCACCCGCCGACGTCCGCCCCGAGGCGTCCGCGACGGTCGCGTGGCTCCTGGCCGCGGCGCTCTCGTACGCCGCCGTCCGTGCGCTGGTGCTGGGGGTGGCGTCCGTGCGGGAGGGCTGGTCGCTGAGCGCGCTCGCACCGCTCTCGCCGTCCTGGGCGCTGTGGCCGGTCGTCGTGGTCGCGCTGCTGTGCGGGTCGCGACGCGTCGCGGGGGCGACCGCGGCAGCGGCGGCAGCGCTCGGGGCGGGCGCGCTGGTCGGCGTCGTCGGGGACGGTGAGCGGCTCGTCGCGGTCTACGAGGTCGGCTGGGTCGTCGCGCAGGCCGTCGTCGCCGTCGCGGCGCTGCGGGCCGGTGCGCGGCCGCGGCGCCGCGTGCGGGTCGTCACCGTGCTGGTGCTGGTGGTCGGGAGCGTCCTCGGGCTCGTCACGGCGGTCGACCTCACGGGCGTCCTCCCGTCCGGGCAGCTGGGGCTGCGGCTGGCCGGCGGGCCGGGGGTCTCGGCCCTCGTCGGGCCCGCGGCCCTCGCGCTCGTGGTCGTGCTCGGCGGGCGGGTCGAGCGGCACGCGCTGCCGCCGCTCGCCGCGGTGCTCGCGGTCCTGGTCGTGGGTCGCGACGGCGGCCTGCTCCCCGGGTCCACGCGCTGGGTGCCGATGACGGGCCTGCCGCTGGACGCCGCGACGCTGCTGCCCCTCGTCGGCCTTCCCGTGCTCGTGCTCGTCGCCGTCCGCCTCGTCGTCGCGGCCGCGGACCGCGCGGCGCAGCCCCGCCGTGCCGTGCGGCCCGCGGGCCCGCCCGTCTGACGGGCTGGTCGGGCCGCGCCAGGTCCCGTCAGGTCCCGTCGCGCGCCGTCAGGCGGGGAGCGCGAGCGACGCGACGGCGCGTGCCAGCAGGTCGACCGACATCTCGGCGCGACGGTCGTCCCGGTCGACCACCCACGCCTGGATCACGCCGTCCGTCGCGCTGAGCACGAGCGCCGCGACGTCCGCCACGGGTGCTGCCCAGCGGACGCCCGCGTCCCGCGACCAGGCCGTGAGGCGGTGCTCGACCTCGGCGCGGTAGCGGTCCTGCTCCCACAGCGCGGGGCGCGTGCCGGCGTCGTCCTGCGCGGCCCGCACGAGCTCGGTGAGGTACGCGTCGCGCTCGGGGTCGGTGCGCACGATGTCGAGCTGCGCGAGCAGCGCCTGGCGCAGCGCCGTGGGCACGTCGTCGCTCTCGACGGCGGCGCCCCACGCGGCGGCGGCCCCGGTGAGCTCGCGCTCGACGAGCGCCCGCACGAGCGCGGCCTTCGAGCCGAACGCGTAGTGGAAGATCCCGTGCGGCACGCCCGCGCGCGCCGTGACGGCCCGGGTGGTGAGGCCCTTGAGCCCGTGCTCGCGCAGCACGTCGACGGCGGCGTCGAGCAGCTGCGCACGGCGTTCGTCGGCGGGCCGGTGCGTCCCCGCGGTGGGTCCCGTGCTCATCCCGTGAGCGTACCGAGAATCTTGGCCGCACGACTTGGTCACATGGCCAAGATCGACGTACGGTGGGGTTCCGCAGCGCCCGGCACGAGGAGGACCCGTGATCGTCATCGCCCCCGCCGCACCCGGCGACCTGCCCGCCGCCGTCGACATGCTCGCCGACGTCTTCGTCACCGACCCCGTGATGGCGGTGGTCGTCGGCGGAGCGCCCGACGACCGGGACGCGCGCCTGCGGCACCTGCTCACCGCGCTGCTGGCGCCGGCCGTCGCCGACGGGACGGTCGACCTCGCGCGCCGCACGGGCGACCCCGACGTGCTCGGCGTCGCGTGCTGGGAGGCGCCCGGCGCGCCCGTCAGCACGGCGCGGCTCGCGGCCCGGCTGCCCCGCCTGCTGCGCGCGGGCGGACCCACGGGCCTGCTGCGGGCCGCGCACGCCAAGCGCGTCATGGACCGCCACCGCCCCCGGCGCCCGCACTGGTACCTCGAGTGGATCGGCGTGACCGGCGCCGCCCGCGGCCTCGGCGTCGGCGCCGCCCTGCTGGGCGCACGGCTCGCGCACGCCGACGCGCGCGACGTGCCCGCCTACCTCGAGTCGTCGACCGAGCGGAACCGGCGCCTCTACCGGCGCCACGGGTTCGTCGACGTCGCGCCCGTCCGCGGCCTCGCGGGCGCCGCCCCGATGGCGATGTGGCGCCCGACGGCGTCCGAGCGCGCGGCCGCCGTGGCGGTCACGAGCGGCTGACGTCCGACGCGGGTCGCGGCCGCGTCGGGTCGGCGGCGTGGTGCGTCGGCGTCAGGCGGCGAGGTCGACGACCACGGGTACCGCCGGCGTGAGGGTCGCGGGGGCCGTGGCCGGCAGCGTCACGACGGCGTCCCGCGCCTCCGCCCGCCGGCGCGCGCGCCGCCGCAGCGCGACCACCACGGCGTGCAGTCCGACGACGCCCCACACGAGGTTGGTGACGAACGACGGCCACACGCCGCTCGCGGCCGCGACCGTGCCCATGAGGGCGCCGGACACGACGTTGGCGAGCTGGTAGCGGCCGGAGGACGGTGCCCAGGTGCCGCGCGTGACGAGGACGTAGGCGACGAGGCACGTGACCGCGCCGAGCCAGCCGAGCGCGGTGACGAATGCGGACACGGGCGTACTCCGAGCAACGAGCAGAGGGGTGGGGGAACCGCGTGGTCGGCGTGGCCGTGGCCCGCGCGGTGCCTCCAGTGTGGGGCTCTCCAGGGTTCAGCACAATCGAACTGGACTGCACCAGGGGTTCAGTGGAACTGAACTACTCTGCCAGGGTGACGACCGACCCCCGACGCCTCGCCGTCCTGCTCGCCGTGCACCGTGCCGGCGGGGTCCTCGCGGCCGCCGACGTGCTGCGCGTGACGCCGTCGGCGGTGTCCCAGCAGATCGCCCGGCTCGAGGCCGAGGAGGGCGTCGCCGTGCTCGACCGCGGGCCCCGCGGCGCGACCCTCACGGCCGCCGGGCGCGTGCTCGCCGACGCCGCCGAGCGCATCGAGGGCGAGCTCGTCGAGGCCCGCAAGGCGCTCGCCGCGCTCGGCGGCGAGCTCGCCGGCCGGGTCACCGTCACCGGCTTCCAGACCGCGCTGCGGGCCGTCGTCGCACCCGCGCTCGCGACCCTCGCCGAGCACCACCCCGGCGTCGACCTGGTCGTCGAGGAGCGCGACGCGACCGACGCGCTGCGCCGTCTGCGCGAGGGCGACGCGGACGTCGTGCTCATCGAGCGCGACGAGGACGCCGACACCCACACGCCCCGCGGGCAGCGCGACGTCGTGCTGCTCGAGGAGCCCTGGCGCGTCGTGCTGCCCCCGCAGGTCGCCGTCCCCACGCAGCTGTCCGACCTCGCGGGCGCGACCTGGCTCGAGTCCGAGCCGGGCACCGCCGCGGCCCGCGCGCTCGCCCGCGTCGCGGCGCAGGTCGGCACGCTCACCACGCGGCACGTCTACTACGACTTCGACGTCGCGCTCGCGCTCGTCGCCGCCGGGCAGGGCATCGGCATGCTGCCCGCTCTCGCGCTGCAGGGCGACCTGCCCGAGGGCGTCACCGTCGCGACCGTCCCCGGGCTCGGCTCGCGCCGCCTCGTCGCACGCCACCGCGCGACCCGGCACGAGCCCCGCCCCACCGTCGCCGCGGTCGTCGACGAGCTGCTCGCGTCCGCGTCCGCCCTCGACCTCGCCTGACCCGCCGTCGCCGACCCACCCGCTCCCCTCGGCGAGTGCGGTGCTCGTGCGTCGAGCGCGGTGCTCACGAGTGCCGCGCTCGACGTGCCTCTGCCGCGCTCGGCGGGGTGCGTGCCGCGCCCGGCGGGGGTCGAGGTGCGTGGGCACCGGGGGCGGGTGAGGATCGGTGGACCGCCAGCCGTCGAGAAGGAGCTGCTCCGTGGTCAACGTCGCGATCGTCTACTACTCCGCCAGCGGGACCGTGCAGGCCATGGCCGAGCGCCTCGAGCAGGCCGCGACCGCGGCCGGTGCGCAGGTGCGGCGCCGGCACGTCAAGGAGATCGCGCCCACCGAGGCGATCGACGCGAACCCGGCGTGGCGCGCGCACGTCGACGCGACCGCCGACGAGCCCGTCGCGACCCCCGACGACCTCGTGTGGGCCGACGTCGTGCTGCTCGGCAGCCCCACCCGGTTCGGCAACGTCACCAGCCAGTTCCAGCAGTTCGTCGACACGCTCGGGCCGCTGTGGGCGGAGGGGAAGCTGGCCGACAAGGTCTACTCGGCGTTCACCGCGACGCAGACCGCGCACGGCGGCCAGGAGGAGACCCTGCTGTCCATCCACACCGCGGTCATGCACTGGGGCGGGATCGTCGTCGCGCCGGGCTACACCGACCCGCTGAAGTTCGCCGACGGCAACCCGTACGGCGTCTCGCACGTCACCGGCCCCGACAACGACGCACCCCTCGGCGACGCGCAGCTCGACGCGCTCGACCACCTCGCGCAGCGCGCGATCTCCGTCGCGGAGAAGCTCGCGGGCTGACGCCGGAGGTTCACCGTCTGGCGGCGCGGCGGCCACCCGCGTGCCCTACCGTGCGCGCGTGACCAGCCCCGCCCTCGCGCGCCGACTCGGCCTCACCGACGCGGTCGTGATCGGGCTCGCGGCGATGCTCGGTGCCGGGGTGTTCGGCGTGTGGGCGCCGGCCGCGCAGGCGGCGGGTGCGGGGCTGCTCATGGGCCTGGTGGTGGCGGGCGCGGTCGCGTGGGCCAACGCCACGTCGACGGCGCGGCTCGCGGCCGCGCACCCGGTCGCGGGCGGTGTGTACGCGTACGGGCGCGCCGAGGTCGGCCCGTGGTGGGGGTTCGTCGCGGGCTGGTCGTTCGTCGTCGGCAAGACGGCGTCCTGCGCGGCGATGGCGCTCACGTTCGCCGCGTACGCCGCGCCGTCCGCGTGGCAGCGGCCCGTCGCGGTGGGTGCCGTGCTGCTGCTCGTCGCGGTCGACCTGCTCGGAGTGACGCGCACGGCGCGCGTCGCCCGCGTGCTCGTCGTCGTCGTGCTCGCGGCGCTCGCGACGGTGGTCGCCGCCGGTGTCGGCGTCGCCACCCCCGCGGGGCTGCCGCCCGTGGCCGACGTGCTCGCGGCCGGGCCGCTCGGCGTGCTGCAGGCCGCGGGGCTGCTGTTCTTCGCGTTCGCCGGGTACGCACGCGTCGCGACGCTCGGCGAGGAGGTGCGCGACCCGGCCCGCACCATCCCGCGCGCCGTCGCCGTCGCGCTGGTGACCGTCCTCGTGGTCTACGCCGTGCTGGGTGCGGTCGTGCTGCACGCCCTGGGCGCCGACGCGCTCGCGGCCTCGCGCGCCCCGCTCGCGGACGTGGTCGCGGCCGCCGGGTGGGACGCCGCCGCACCGGTCGTGCGGGTCGGCGCCGCCGCCGGCAGCCTCGGCGCGCTGCTGGCGCTGCTCGCGGGGGTCGGGCGGACGACGCTGGCGATGGCGCGCGAGCACGACCTGCCCGCGTCGCTCGCGGCCGTCGCACCCGGCCGGGCGACGCCCGCGCGCGCGACCGTCACGGTCGGCGTGGTCGTCGTGCTGCTCGTCGCGCTGCTCGACCTGCGCGGCGCCATCGGGTTCTCGTCGGCCGGCGTGCTGCTCTACTACGCGGTCGCGCACGTCGCCGTGCTGCGCGGGCGCACGTGGCGGGGTGCCGGGACCGGGGGCGGCACGCACGCGCCGTCGACGTGGCCCGTGCGCGTCCTGCCGGTCGCCGGCCTGGTCGGCTGCCTGCTGCTCGTCGCCACGCTGCCGCCGTCAGCGCTGGTCACGGCGCTGGGCGTCGTCGTCGTCGGCGTCGTCGTGCGCGTGCTGCTGCGGGGACGCGCGACGACCCCCTGAACCGACGCGCCCGACCCCCGGAAAACCCGTTGGCGGCCCCGCGGACGCGGCGTAGCGTCGTCGGTACACGGAGAGGAGGTGGTCCGAGACATGAAGTACTTCCGGACGCGTGAGGTGGCTGCCCGCTAGCCGCCCGAGACATCGGACGGACCGCGAAGATCCGCAGGTGCCCCGCCGGACCACCCGGCACGGGCGGCAGCGAATCCCCGCAGTCACCGCAGCCCGTGGGAGCCGCGACCTCGTCCCTCGCGGCAGGGCCCCGTCAGGGGTTCCGGCCCACGGGCTGTTCCCTGCCCGCACGCCGGCGGTGGCAGGCTGGGGGCGTGGCCCTCAAGACCCCCGCCGAGATCGAGCAGATGCGTCCCGCCGGGCGGTTCGTCGCGCACGTCCTCACGTCGTTGCGCGCGTACGCCCAGGTCGGCATGACGACGAACGACCTGGACGCGCACGCGCGCGGCCTCATCGAGGAGGCCGGGGCGCGCTCGGTGTACCTCGGCTACCACCCGAGCTTCGGCGCCATGCCGTACCCGGGGGTGCTGTGCACGTCGGTCAACGACCACGCGCTGCACGGCCTGCCGTCGGACCGGGTGCTCGCCGACGGCGACGTCCTGAGCATCGACTTCGCGTGCGACGTCGAGGGCTGGGTCGCGGACTCCGCGCTGACGTTCCAGCTCGGCACGACGACGCCCGAGGCGCAGCGCCTCATCGACACGACCGAGCGCGCGCTCGCGGCGGGCATCGCCGCCGCGCAGCCCGGCGCCCGCATGGGGGACGTGTCCGCCGCGATCGGCCGCGTCGGACGGCAGGCCGGGTACGGCATCAACACCGACTTCGGCGGTCACGGCGTGGGCCGCACGATGCACGAGGAGCCGCACGTCCCCAACGACGGCCGCGCCGGGTCGGGCCCGCGCCTCAAGCCGGGCCTCGTCATCGCCATCGAGCCGTGGTTCATGGCCGGCGGCAGCGGCTACGTGATCGACGACGACGGCTGGACCATCCGCAGCGCCGACGGCTCCACCGCCGCGCACGCCGAGCACACGGTCGCGATCACGAAGCGCGGCCCGCTGGTGCTGACCGCGCGGGACTGACCACGCGGGCCTGACGTCGGGCTCGACGCCGGGCCGCGGATCCGGGCCCGCGCGCCGACGAACTCTGGCAGGGTCGGGTGATGGCCAGCGCAGACCTGCCCCACGCCCGCCCCGTCGACCCCGACGCGTGGACCGGCGAGGACACCACGCCCTTCTACCGCGACCGCGGGTGGTGGGCGAGCACGGCTGCCGCCGTCGTGCTGCTGGCAGCGACGTGGGTGACGTCGTTCGGGCTCGCGGCTGCGGGGGTCCTCGCGGGCGTCGGGATCGCGCTCCACCCGGGCAAGGGACGCGACGACCGGATCGTCCGCGCCGCGTCCGTGGGCGGGTTCGTGCTGCTCGTGGGGCTCATGTCCCTGCTGAGCGCGGGAGCCGCGGGGCTGGGCCTCGGGCAGCGGGTCGCGCAGGCCGTCGGCGGTCTGGTCGTCGGGCTCGTCGTGGGCAAGGCCGTGCAGGTCAGGCGGGACGCAGCTCGGCGGGCACGGCGCTCGGCGGTGTGACGCCCACGGGCTCGACGAGCACGAGCGGGTCCGCGTCGAGGTCGAGCACGCGCGACCGCGCCGGGGCGGTGGTCGCGGTCTCGAAGCGGACGGTCGCCTCGCGGCCCCGCACGTGCACGACCCAGCCGCGCCCGAGCGTCGCGTGCTCGACGTCGAGCCCGGGGCGGGCGTTGGCCTCGTCGAGGGGGCGCCCGACGGGTGACGGGCCCAGCGGGCGCCCGACGACGGCTGCCCCGGACCCGGGGTCGGCGTCCGCCGCGTCGAGGGCGGTGACGTCGGGCAGGTCGGGGTCCGCGACCGGGTCGGTGGTGGCGCCGTCGACGGGGGCGGCGGCGGTGGTGTCGGCGACGTCGGGACCCGTCGGCCGGTCGTCGACGACCGCGACGTCGGGCGCGGCATCGACCTCGGGTGCGTCGGCGACCGCGAGCCGGCCGCTGACGTGGTCGTGCTCGGCGACAACGGCGCGGCGGGGCGCGTCGAACAGGTGCGCGTCGAGGTCGAGCGCGAGCTGCGCGTGCGCGGACAGCGCGTGGAACGCGACGCCGAGCAGGCGCACGGGCTCGACCACGCCCGCCGCGAGCACGGCCCGTCGCGCGGCATCCCGCAGGTCGGCGTCGGACGCCGTGGGGTGCGGGAACGTGACCGAGCGGGTCACGGTCGAGAAGTCGGCGTAGCGCACCTTCGCGACGACCGTGCGCGCGGCGCCGCCGTGCCGCTCGAGCCGTTGCAGCGCCTCGTCGACCACGTCGTCGACGGCCGCGAGCACGACGTCGCGGCCCCGCAGGTCGGTCGCGAACGTGCGCTCGGCGCCCGCGGACTTCCGCTCGGTGGACGTGACGACGGGCCGGTCGTCGAGCCCCCGCGACATGAGGTACAGCCCCGTGCCGTGCGCCTCGCCGAGCGTCATCGTCAGCGTGTCGAGGGGCTGGCGGCGCAGGTCGGCGACGGTCCGCACGCCCAGCCGTTCGAGCGCGCCCTGCGTCGCGGGCCCGACGCCGGGGACGGTGCGCACGTCGAGCGGCAGGAGCACGTCGTCCTCGTCCTCGGGGCGCACCACGACGACGCCGCCGGGCTTGCGCAGGTCGGACGCGATCTTCGCCACGAGCTTGGACCGCCCGACGCCCACGGACACCGTCAGCCCCGTGAGCTCGGCGACGCGGGCCTGCAGCCACGCCGCGGCGTCCTCGGGCTCGGGGACGCCGTCGGGGGCGAGCGCGAGGTCGGCGAACGCCTCGTCGATCGACAACGGCTCGACCGCGGGCGTCAGCTCGCGCAGCACCCCCATGATGACCTGCGAGTACGCCGAGTACGCCGCGAACCGCGGCACCAGGACGGCCGCCGCCGGGCTGAGCCGGCGTGCGCGCGACATCGGCATCGCGGACCGTGCGCCGTCGCGCCGCGCCTCGTACGACGCCGTCGACACGACCCCGCGCCCGCCGACGCCACCGACGAGCACGGGCCGCCCGCGCAGCGACGGCTTGTCGCGCTGCTCGACGGCCGCGAAGAACGCGTCGGCGTCGAGGTGCAGGACCGTCGCGGCGTCGCGCACGCGCACGCCCGCCTCGAGCCGCTGCGCGCGATCACCTCCCCGGTCCACGGCTCCATCCTCCGTCGTCCGGCTGACACCCACCCGCCGCGTGCGGCGTCCGGCACCCGTCGTCCGTCACAGGTGCTCGGTGCTACCCCGTCAGGTTCCTCGGCGGGTGTCGTCGTCGGAGGTCACCGCGAGCAGGTCTCGTGGACGGCTGCCGGGTCGGTGCGCGGGGCCAGGTCGTGGTCGCGCAGGATCACCGACAGGCGCGGGTCGTGCGTCCCGGGGTCGGACTGCGCGGCGCACAGGTGCTCGAACGGGGCGCGCTCGTACTCGATGTCGAGCACCACGGGGTAGACGGCCGTGTACGCGCCGCACTCGTCCCACTGCGCGCACGACTCGGACACCACGAGGTCGGCGCCGAGGGCCCGCACCGCCTCCGCGAGGTCGGGCGTGTTCTTCTGCGCGTACGCGAGGCCGTGCGCGTGGGCCCGCTCGACCAGCAGTGCCGTGAACGTGAGCGCGTCGTCGGGCGTCAGCAGGCCGCGCGAGCGCGTGAACGAGTCGAGGTTGTCGACCTCGACGGCGTCGAAGCCGCTGGCGGCGCACGTGTCGATCGACGCGCCGACGCGCTGCGCGACCCGGGCCCGCAGGTCGGGCGTCGACAGGTCGTACAGCACCTCGTCGGGCCACCCCGCGTCGACCACGGGCTCGCCGTCGTCGTGCAGCACCAGCTCGGGCTCGTCGCGCAGCACCGCGGCCGTGTCGCCCGGCTGGGTCTGGAACCCGTTGACGTAGCAGATCGCGTACGGCCCGGCGGGCTGCTCGGTCGAGTCGCGCGCGACCGCGACCGAGCCGGCCGCCGGCTCGTCGGCCCCGCCGAGCTGGTACTCGAACGGTGCGCCGGCGGGCGGCAGCCGCACGTCGGAGGACGGCACGTCCGGCGGCTGGGTCCGCGCCGACGCGGGCGTGGGTGGCGTCGTCCCCGGGGCGTGCGACGGCCCGCATGCCACGAGCGGCACGCACACGACGGCGACGGCGACGGCCGTGCGGGGGAGCCGCTGCCCGCTCGGGGAGTCCGGTCGCGGCACGACGTCCACTGTAGGAGGCCGCGCGTCGCCGAGCCGCGGCCGTGCGCGTCGACCCGTGGGCGTGTGGTGCCCGGTGACGCGCACCGGCGACCTCCGCACCGTCGACGCGACCTCGGGGCCTGGGAGGATGGACGCGTGAGCCGTCCGTACCGCGTCATGACCGTCTGCACCGGCAACATCTGCCGCTCCCCGATGGCCGAGGTGGTGCTGCGGCAGCGCCTGGCCGACGCGGGCCTGGGCGACGTCGTCGAGGTCGACTCGACGGGCGTCAGCGACGAGGAGCACGGCAACCCGGTGGACCCGCGGGCCCGCGCGGTGCTGCGCCGCCACGGCTACCCGACGGGCGACGGGCACCGCGCGCGGCAGGTCCGCGCCGCCGAGCTCGCCGAGCGTGACCTCGTGCTGCCGATGACGGCCGCGCACGCACGGGCGCTGCGACGCCTCGCCGGTGGTGACCCGGCGCTGACGGACCGGATCCGGATGCTCCGCACGTTCGACCCCGCGGCACCCGCCGACCCCGGTCAGCCCGAGCACGTCCTCGACGTCGACGACCCCTGGTACGGCCCGGACTCCGGGTTCGAGACGACGCTCGCCGAGATCGAGGCCGCCGCGGACGGGATCGTCGCGCACGTCCGCGCAGCCCTCGACGCCGCGCCCCGCTGACCCGTCCGCACGCGCGACTTCGCCCCACGTACCCCGCTCGTCGACGGACACCCTCGCGGACGACGGACAGCCGCGTGCCCGTGTCCGTGGAGTCGTCAGCCTGTCCGTCGACGGAGCCTGGTCGCGAGGCGCCAGCGCCGGTGCCGCCCGTGAGGTGACGTCGGCGCGCGTGTGGCAGCGTTGCCGTCCGTGCCTGCGATCCGTCACGTCCTGTTCCCCGGCCGTCACCACCTGGTCACGGCGTTCCAGGTGGCGTACCTGACCGACCTGCTCGCGGGGAGCGTGCGCGACTCCGCGGGCGAGCCGGTCGAGTGCGCACCCGACGCGCGCGTGGTGTGGGCGCTGACGTCCGCGACGCACAGCGGCACGCGCCGCAACCCGGTCCCGGCGCACCGGCGCGAGGCGATGGTCGAGGCGGTGACGACGCGCGCGGGGCTGCCGTCGCTCGTCGTGCCCGTGGCGGACGTGCCGCCGAGCCCGCGGTTCGCGCACACCGTCCTCGCGACGTCCGAGCTGGTGCTGGGCGCGCCGCTGACGCCCGCCGACACGGTGGTCGCGTGCTCGACGCCCGAGGTCGCCGCGATGTACGCGGCCGAGGGCTTCCGGATCGCGACGGTCGAGGCGGGTGCGCCCGGCGACCCGGACCGGCCGTGGGTCGTGCTGGAGCGCATGGTCGCGGGCGACGACGCGTGGCGGACGCTCGCGCACCCCGAGGCCGTCGCGTTCTACGAGCGGTACCGCCTGGACGAGCACGTGCGCCTGGTGCACACCGACCCGACCGTCCAGGACGACGGCGACCTCACCGCGACGCGCGACTACGCGACGTACACCGCGGCGTTCGACGACGCGTCGGACCGCAAGTGGGCGCAGGTCGCGCCGCACGTGCGCCCGGGCCGCGTCGTCGACCTCGGCTGCGCGGCCGGCGGTCTGCTGGAGCGCGCCGCGCGCGACCCGCGCCTGGCCGAGTCCGACCTGTACGGCGTGGACGTGTCGCGGCACCTGGTCGCGGAGGCCGAGCACCGGCGCGCGCAGGGCGTGTTCGCCAACCCCAACGTGTTCTTCGCGCAGCGCAACCTGCTGCTGGGCCCGGTGTTCCCGGACCGTTCGGTCGACACGACGACGACGATCGCGCTGACGCACGAGATCGCCAGCTACGGCGCGGGCCGCGCTGACCTCGAGCTGCTGGCGCGCCGGATCTTCGCGCACACGCGCCCGGGCGGCGTGTGGATCAACTCCGACGTGCTCGGCCCGGCCGACCCCGACCGCGTCGTCGACCTCGTGCTCGACGGCGACGGCGACGTGCCCGCGCGCGACCTCGACGCCCTGCCGCGCGCCGAGGCCGCGGCGCACGTCGCGGGCCTCGACCCCGCGGCGCGGTTCACGCAGTTCGCGCACGACTTCCCGCGGCTGTCCGGCGCCGACGTCGCCTACGAGTGGGTCGAGCGCGAGGACGGCCGCAGCGTCGCGCGCACGTCGCTGCGCACCGCGTTGGAGTACCTGTACACGCGCGACTACACGGACTCGTGGCTCTCGGAGTGCCACGAGCGGTTCTGCGACCTCACGGGCGACGACTGGGCGGACCTCCTGACGGGCGTCGGGTTCGAGCTCGAGCCCGGCAGCGGCCCGTGGCGCAACGACTGGCTCGTCGAGCACCGCCTGCGCGTCGGCGCGGCGCTGCGCGACCCGGCGACGGGCGAGCCCGTCGACTGGCCCGACACGCACACCCTCACGGTCGCGCGGCGCCCGCTGGTCGAGGTCGCGTCGTGATCCGACGCGCTCCGCACAGGCGCGGCGTGGACCTCGTCGGTGATCCTGCGCTCGGCGTCGGGCGGAGGAGGGGGCTGAGGGGAGCGACGACGGCGGCGCGTCGAGAATGTTCGACGAATGTCGAGAAGATTCGACAGTCGCCGACTATCATCGACGGATGGACGTCGCCCGCCCGCTCGCTGTCGTCGCGCCCACGCTCGACGCCGACGTGCTGCACCGGCTGCTGCGCGCAGAGGGCGCCGCTTTCACCGCGGGGCAGCTGCAACGTCTGATCCCGGAGCGATCCGTCGACGGCGTGCGCCGCACGCTCGAGCGGCTCTCGCGCCAGGGGGTCGTGAACGCCGTGCACGTCGGCCACGCGATCACGTACCGGATCAACCCCGACCACCTCGCGGTGCCCGGACTCCGGCTGCTCGCGGACCAGCCGGTCGAGCTCGTCGTCAGGATGTCGCGGCAGCTCGACACGTGGCCGGTCCAGCCGCTCTACGCATCGGTCTTCGGGTCGTGGGCCAGGTCACAGACCACGGAGACGTCCGACGTCGACCTGCTCGTCATCCTCCCGACCGCCGCCGCGGACGAGGTCGAGGCGTTCGTCCGGGATCTGGAGGACCGGGTCCACGCATGGACCGGGAACGATGCGCGGGTGCTCCTCCTGGACCAGGACCAGGTCCGCGACGAGAGCCTGCGGCCCGTGCTGCAGAACGCGCAGCGTGACGGGATCCGGCTCGCGGGCGACGAGCACTGGCTGCGTCGTGCCCTCCGACGCGCGGCGGCGCAGTCATGAGACTTCAGCCCGCTACCCCGGGCGTGCGCGCCGGTCGACTCGCCGAGGCACGGCAGTTCGGCGACGCAGCCGCCGACCAGCTGAGCCTGGCCGACGACCCACGTGACGTCGCGGACGCGTACGTGACCCTGGCGGTCCACGCCGGCATCGCCGCTGCTGACGCGATCTGCTGCGCACGGCTCGGGCACTACTCGCGCAGCGAGAGCCACCATGAGGCGATCGAGCTGCTGAAGTCCGCCGACCCGACGATGGCCCGACACCTCCACACGCTGCTCTCGCTCAAGACGCAGGCGGCCTACGCCTCGGGCTCCGTCCGCGAGGGCGACGTCACACGTGCGCAGCGGGCGATGGAGGCACTGCTGCGCAGCGCGGGCACGCTGACCTGAGTCCGCGTCGACGTCCCCGTGCACGGCAGACTGGGCCGCATGAAGGTCGCCGCCCGCGCGCACGTGCCGCCGTTCGCCGTCATGGAGATCCTCGCCGCCGCGAACGCGCGCCGCGCCGCGGGCGAGCACGTGCTCAACCTGTGCGCGGGCGAGCCGTCGACGGGGGCGTCGGACGTCGTGCGGCAGCGGGCGATCGACCTGCTGACGGCCGGGGACCTGGGGTACACCGAGTCGCTGGGCGCGCCGGGGCTGCGCGCGGCGATCGCGACGCACTACCGGGGCACGCACGGCGTCGACGTCGACCCGGCGCGGGTCGCGGTGACGACGGGCTCGTCGGGCGGGTTCATGCTCGCGTTCCTCGCGGCGTTCGACGTCGGCGACCGCGTGGCCCTCGCGCGGCCCGGCTACCCGGCGTACGCGAACATCCTCACGGCGCTGGGCTGCGAGGTCGTCGACCTGCCGTGCGGTCCCGAGCAGCGGTACCAGCCGACGGTCGCGCAGCTCGAGGCGCTCGACCGGCCGGTCGACGGGCTCGTCGTCGCGTCGCCCGCCAACCCGACGGGCACGATGATCGCCCCGGACGAGCTCGCGGCCCTCGCCACGTGGTGCGGCGAGCACGGCGTGCGCCTGGTCAGCGACGAGATCTACCACGGCATCACCTACCCGGACGCGTCGGGCGAGACGCCCGCCACCGCGACCGCCGCCCGGTACCTGGGCACCGGCGCGGTCGTCGTCAACTCGTTCTCCAAGTACTGGGCGATGACGGGCTGGCGCCTGGGCTGGCTCGTGCTGCCCGACGACCTCGTGGCGCCCGTCGACGCGCTCGCGGGCAACGTCGCGCTGTGCCCGCCGGCGCTCGCGCAGCACGCGGGCGTCGCGGCGTTCAGCGACGCGGGCATGGCCGCCGCGCGCGCCAACGTCGAGCGCTACGCCGAGTCCCGCCGGCTCCTGCTCGACCGCCTGCCCGACCTCGGCTGGGACCCCGTCGCACCCGCCGACGGGGCCTTCTACCTGTACGGCAACGTGGCGTCGACTAGCCTCGACGCCGTGACGTACTGCGCCCGACTGCTCGACGAGGCCGGGGTGGCGCTGACCCCCGGCACCGACTTCGACCCCGTGGGCGGCCGTGACTGGGTCCGGCTGTCCTTCGCCTCCTCGCCGGCGGTGGTCGCCGAGGCGGCCGACCGGGTCGTCGCGTGGCAGGGCACGCTGTGAGCGCCGTGCGCGCCGCGACCGCGGCCGACGTCCCCGCCGCCGCGCAGGTGCTGGCCGACGCGTTCACGGGCTACGCGTGGACCGACTGGGTGCTGCCGGCCGACGACCACGCGGCGCGGCTCGCCGAGGTGCAGGGCCTGTACCTCGCGCACGCCGTCGAGCACGGCGTCGTGCTGGTCGACGACGACGTGCAGGGCGTGGTCGCGTTCGTGCCCGTCGACGTCCCGCCGCCCGCCGACGAGGTGTGGCACCGCGTGGCCGAGCTGCACGGCGACCGCATCGAGCGCCTGGGCGCCGCGCCGAGCCCCGAGCCGCCCGCCGGGGCGTGGACCCTCGCGACCCTGGGCGTGCTGCCCGCCGCCCGCGGCGCGGGTCTCGGGTCACGCCTCGTGAGCGAGGGGCTCGAGCGCGTCGGCGACGTGCCGGTCGTGCTCGACACGTCCGACCCGCGCAACGTGACGCTGTACCGGCGGCACGGGTTCGACGTCGTCGCGCAGGTCGACGTGCCGGACGGGCCGTCGGTCTGGTCGATGCTGCGCCGGGCGGCCTGACGCACCGGCACACCACCGGGCGCGGCGCGCGGCTGGTCCCGCGCGCCCGGCACGCTCAGGGGCGCAGGCCGTGGAGCAGCACGGACGCGTAGCGCGCGGCCGCGCCGTCGTCGGCGGTGCGGGCCAGGCGGACCGCGACCTGCATGCCGCACACGAGGTGCTGCACGTCGACGGGCGTGAGGTCGGGGCGGACGTCCCCGGCGGCCTGTGCGCGGGCGAGCAGCGCGCCGAACGCGGTGAGCAGCTCGTCGAGCACGGCGCGCAGCTCGGGGCCGGCGTCGCCGGAGTCGCTCACGACCTCGGCGAGGGCGGGGTCGTCGGCGAGCAGGCGCATCGCGCCCACGACGAGGTCGCCGAACGCGTCGGCCGCGGGGTCGTCGGCGGCGTCGCGCACGGCCGTCACGAGCGGGTCGAGCGTCTCGAGCGCGAGCGCCTCGACGAGCGCCCGGTGGGACGGGAAGTGCCGGTACGCCGTGCCGACCCCGACGCCCGCGCGCGCGGCGACGTCGGCCAGCGCCGGGGGGTAGCCGCGCTCGTCGCGCGCGGTCCGGGCGGCGTCGAGCAGGGCGGTGCGGTTGCGCGCGGCGTCGGAGCGGAGGGCGGCCATGCGACGACCCTACCTTGAAACGGAATCCGGATCCGCTTAGAGTCCGCCAAGTCGGAACCGGAGAGTGGTTCCGCTTCTGATCGGAGTCGCCATGCCCGCGTCCACCACGCCCCGCGCCACCGCTGCCGCCCCGTCCCGCGGGCCCTTCCCCCGTCGCGCGTCGACCGCAGCCGCCACCGCGTGGGACCCGCACCACCTGCCCGACCAGACCGGCCGCACCGTGGTCGTCACGGGCGGCAGCGCGGGCATCGGCTACTTCATCGCCGAGCAGCTCGCGGGCGCCGGTGCGCACGTCGTCCTCGCCGCGCGCGACGCGGACCGCGCCGCCGCCGCGCAGGCCGCGATCACCACGCAGCACCCCGCCGCCGTCACCAGCGTGCTGCCGCTCGACCTCGCGTCGCTCGACTCGGTGCGCCGCGCGGCCGACGCGCTCGGCGACCTCGACCGCGTCGACGCGCTCGTGCTCAACGCGGCCGTCATGGTGCTGCGCACGGCCGGCGCGGTCACTGCCGACGGCTTCGACCCGGTCATGGGCACGGGGCACCTCGGCAACGCGGCGCTCGTCGCGCACGCGCTGCCCGTGCTGGCCCGCACGCCCGGCGCCCGCGTGGTCGGCACGACCAGCGGCCTCGTGCGGCGCTTCCACCCCGCGATCGGCGACCTCGCGGCGGCGTCCCGCCCGCTGCCGTCGGCACGGCCGCTGACCGTCGGCCGCCGGTACGTGCTGTCCAAGGCCGTGCACGAGGCGTTCTTCGCCGAGCTCGACCGGCACCTGCGCGCCACCGGCTCGTCGACCCTCGCGCTGCTCAGCCACCCCGGCGTCGCGATCGGCTCGCGCAGCCCCCTGCGGCCCGGGGTCCTCGACCCGCGCCGCGCCGACCGCGGCGTCGAGCCGCTGTGGGGCCTCGTCGGCGCGGGCAAGGACGCGGGCGCGTGGTCGGCCGTGCGCGCCGCCGCCGACCCGCACGTCGAGAGCGGGCAGTACTGGGGGCCCGCGGGCCGGGTCACCGGCCTGCCCGTGCTGGGTGCCGGCGACCCGCGCTACCGCGAGCCCGCGCTCGGGCGGCGCGTGCGCGAGGAGACCGAGGAGCTGGTCGGGGTGCGGCTGCCGTGACCGGGGCACCGGGCGGCCCACAGCCCGGCGACGTAGGTTGTGCCCACGCTGCCGAGAGGAGTCCCGCCATGCTGTGCCCCGTCGACCAGGCGACGCTCGTCATGACCGACCGCCAGGGTGTCGAGATCGACTACTGCCCGGTGTGCCGCGGCATCTGGCTGGACCGCGGCGAGCTCGACAAGATCCTCGACCGCGCCGCGCCGGCCGCACCGGGCGTCGACCCGCGCGCCGTCCCGGGCGCCGCGGCGCCCGCACCCGCGTACGGGACCCCCGAGCCGCGCGCGTACGACGACCGACGCGGGTACGACGAGCGCCCCGCTCCCGATCCTCGCGGGGGCTACGACCCCCGCGGCGGGTACGACCAGCGGGGCGGCTACGACGACCGCCGCGGGTACGACGGCCGCAAGCGCAAGAAGCGCGAGTCGTGGCTCGAGGACCTCTTCGACTTCTGACCCGACGTCCGACCCCGCCGACGCACCTCCACCGCTAGGGTCACGGCGACCCCGGTGACAGGAGAGACGTGAGGCTGTTCCGACGCGACCGCACCCCGCCGCCCGAGGCGCTCGGTGCGGGCACCGCCCTGACCGTCGACGTGATCGAGGGGCAGTTCACCTCGGCGCTGGTCTGGACGCGTGAGCTGCGCCGCGTGCTCGACGACGCGCAGCCGGCGCTCACGGTGCTGCACGCCGCGGGCTTCGAGGGAACCGTGCAGCTGCGTGCCGGTGACGAGCGCGGTGCCGTGCTCGGCGAGCTGCGGCAGCGCACCGGGCGCACGCTCGGGATCGAGGTCGAGCCCGGTGGCGACTTCGTCCTCGTCCTGGGTCGAGGGTCGCAGCAGCTACGGACCAGCCCGATCATGACCGAGCTCGTGGCGCTGCCCGGCCTCGGGCTCGAGGACCCGGGCGCCATCGCACTCGCCGAGGTCGTGCTCGCCGTCGCCGAGGTGGTCGCGGAGGAGGCGGACGACCCCGTCGCGCTACCGGCGCCGCTCACCGTCACGCAGGCCAACCTGCAGCTCCTCGCGGAGAACGACGACCTGCCCGAGCGCTGGTGCGCGTGCCTCTTCGTCACGCGTCCGCACGACGTGCCGCCGGACGCGGACGACGTGCTGCGGACCGCGCTGTGGATCGAGCACACCGAGGGAGTCAAGGTGCACCTCGACGGGTCGGTCGCCGACGACCCCAGCGAGCGGGACGACCCCGGCGCGGACTCGCACGCGGCTCTCGCGACGCTCGAGGAGTGGGCGGGCACGGACGTCGACCTCGGCCCGTACGCGCGCTGGCTCGCCGAGCGCACGCAGGAGTGGCTGGGCATGACAGTGCCGGGGCTGTCGCCGACCGGTCGCTGACCGGACCGGGCGGCCGGGGCGAGACCCGCCGGGACCCGTCGTGAGGCGGGACCGCGCCCCGGGCGGCGCCCGTGCCGGCTCGCTCCTACAGTCGCCGCATGGCAGGCGCGGTGCGCATCGGCATCTCGGGGTGGCGGTACCCGCCGTGGCGGGGCGTGTTCTACCCGCCGGGCCTGCCGCAGCG
The DNA here is from genome assembly GCF_000986825.1 of Cellulomonas sp. FA1. Lineage (NCBI taxonomy): Bacteria > Bacillati > Actinomycetota > Actinomycetes > Micrococcales > Cellulomonadaceae > Cellulomonas > Cellulomonas sp. FA1. The sequence goes on from NZ_LBMY01000001.1 coordinate 3,016,934, forward strand.
CAGCGAGCTCGCGTACGCGGCCGCGCACCTGGGGTCGATCGAGATCAACGGCTCGTTCTACTCGTTGCAGCGGCCGGACTCGTACCGCGCGTGGCGGGGCGACACCCCCGAGGGGTTCGTGTTCTCGGTGAAGGGCCCGCGCTTCGTCACGCACATGAAGAAGCTCGCGGGCGTCGAGACGCCGCTCGCGAACTTCTTCGCGTCGGGCGTGCTGGCGCTGGGCGACCGGCTCGGGCCGCTGCTGTGGCAGCTGCCGCCGAACCTCGGCTTCGACGCCGACCGGCTGGCCCGGTTCTTCGACCTGCTGCCGCGCAGCACCGCGGCGGCGGCGCGACTGGCGGAGCGGCACGACGACAAGGTCCCCGAGGGGCGCGCGCTGACGACGACGGACGCGGACCGGCCGCTGCGGCACGTGCTGGAGGTGCGGCACGACTCGTTCGTCACGCCCGCGTTCCCGCAGCTGCTGCGCGCGCACGACGTCGGCCTGGTCGTCGCCGACACCGCGGGACGCTGGCCGCACCTGGAGGACGTGACGAGCGACGTCGTCTACGTGCGCCTGCACGGGCACGGCGAGCTGTACGTGTCGGGGTACGACGACGCACAGCTCGACGCGTGGGCCGCGAAGGTCGCGGCGTGGGCCACGGGCGCGCCCCCGCCGGACGGCCCGCGCCTCACGCCCCCGGCACCCGACCGGCCGCGTGACGTGCACGTCTACTTCGACAACGACGTGAAGGTGCGCGCCCCGTTCGACGCGGCGGCGCTGGCGGCACGCCTCGCCGGGCGCGGTCTCGGGGTGCCCGCGGGTCGCTGAGGGGCGTTCCGCCGGACGGGTGGAGTCGTGGTCACAGCGCGAGCCCGTCGGTTATGACCGCTTAGTCTTCCCTGCGGCACGGCTGCGGGGCACGGCACCGCGGCACCGACACCACGAGCACGGGACGGCACATGATCTTCTTCGGCTGGGGACGACGCGGCAAGACGGCCGAGCTCGACCCGGGGCGCGTGCTGGTGCGCGCGTGGGCGTACTTCCACCTCTTCTGGCTGTTCCGCATCTCGTGGCCGAAGGGGTACACGCTCGCGACGGCCACGCCCGACGGCTGGGCGCAGCGCGCGATCTCCGACGAGGAGGGCCGCGCGCTCGACCCGAACGGTGCGACGGACGTCAACGTGTGGTGGCGCTTCGGGCTGCTGCTGCCGCTGGTCGGCATCGCCTGCTCGGTGGTCATCGCGTCGCTGTTCCCGTCCGCCTGACGTCCCGGGCCCGACCCGGACGCCCCGGCGCGGCCCCGCGCAACGTGCGCGTCATCCGGCACCCGTAGCGTGACCGGCATGGACGTGGCGGTGCTCGGGGCGACGGGCGACGTGGGCCGGCAGATCTGCACGCAGCTCGTGGAGCGGCAGGTGCTGCCGGCGACGTCGCGGCTGCAGCTCGTCGGGCGGCCCGGCGGGGCGTCGGGGCGCGCGGTGCACGGCCTGCGCACGGACCTCGTCGACGCGTACGACGAGCACGCGCCGCTGCTGGACGTCGCGCTCGACCCGGACGACGTGGTCGCGGACGTGGTCGTCGTGGCGGCCGGGCGCACGCCCCCGCCGACGAGCGGGGGCGTGCCCGCGTCGCGCGCGGAGCTCGCGGCCGACAACGCCGCCGTGTTCCGCGCGTACGCCGACGCGCTGGCCGCGCACGGGTCGGGCAGCGAGGTCGTCGTCGTGGTGTCGAACCCCGTCGAGCTGGGCGTCGCGATCCTCGCCGAGCGGCTGGGGCGGCACCGCGTGATCGGCATGGGCGCGTGGCTCGACACGCTGCGGTTCCGCCGCGAGCTCGCGGTGTCCCTGGGGGTGCGTCGGCACCGCGTGGGCGGGTTCGTCGGCGGGCAGCACGGCGAGGACGCGGTGCCGCTGTGGTCGACCGTGCGGATCAGCGGCCTCGACGTCGACGAGCGCGAGCGGGCCGTGGCGCGCCTGCGCGGCGGCCGCACGCTCGCGACGTTCCCCGCGGAGATCGCCGACGCGAAGGCGCAGCTCATGGCGCTCGCGTCGCGCGACATCGCGGCGGCGTTCGCGCTCATCGACACCTGGCCGCCCGACCTGCGGGTGGTCGCGCGGCCGTGGATGACGCACCAGTCGGGCGCCAAGACGGCCACGGGCACGGCGTCGGCGACGATCGACCTGGTCGAGACGATCCTCGACGGCCGCGAGATCGTGGTGGCCGGTCAGGTCGCGCTCGCGGGCGAGGCGTCGGTGGGCGGCTCACCGGTCGACGGGGTGCTGGGCGTGCCCGTCGTCGTCGGGCCCGAGGGCTGGACGCGCGTGCTGCTGGACCCGCTGCCGCCCGACGAGGACGCGCGCCTCGCGCAGGCGGCCGCGGCGATCGCGGCGGGCGCTGCGCCGTGGACGGGCCGCACCCCGGCGACGACGAGCCCGCCGACGACGAGCCCGCCGAGACCTGCGACGACGAGCCCGCCGACGACGGACGGAGCGGACCGGTGACCCACGACGACACGCGCTGGGTCGGCTACGTGCGCGCCGACCACCGCACCGGCAGCATCGCCGCGCTCGCGGGCGTGTTCGCGACCCGCGGCGTCAACGTCGACTCGATGGCGACGGGCGACGTGCACGACGACGCGGGACTGGTCGTCGTGACGTTCCGCGCGGGCGAGCGGCGAGCGCGCCTGCTCGCGCGCACGGTCGAGCGCCTGCCGCAGGTGCGCTCGGTGCTGCTGCGCCTCGCGGACGACGAGCGCGTGCGCGCCGCCGCGGTGGTCCGGCTGCCGCCGGGCGTCGCGTTCCGGCCGCCGCCCGAGGCGTCGGTGCGCTGGTCGGGTGACACCGCGACGGGTGACCCGCTGCTGGTCGAGGGGCCGCTCGCGGACGTCGAGCTCACGGTCGATGCGGCGCGCGCGGCCGGTGCGCACGCCGACGCCGCGGTCATCCAGCCGCCGTACGCGTGAGGGTCAGCACCCCACCTCGCAGCACCTTGTCGGACAAGTGACCACTTCGTGTTGTCCTGCCCGCTGCTGCCTGCCTAGCGTGGCGCTCGTCGCACTCCGGGTGCGGCGCGAGTCCTCGACGAAGAGGTGAGCAGCTTGTCCGACATGTTGGCGGGGCAGGACGAGGTCGACGTCCGGCTGGTCGAGCGGATCGTGGAGCTCGGCCTGCGGGTCGGCGAGGTGCTCCCCACGGAGTCGGAGATGGCGGCGGCCATGCACGCGGGGCGTCCGCAGGTCCGCGAGGCGCTGCGCGTCCTCGAGGCGTTCGGCGCGGTGCGGTCGCGGCAGGGGGCGCGGCGCGTGTGGCTCGGGTTCCACCCGGACCGGTTCGGCCTGTACCTCGCCGCGGTGCTGGGCGTGTCGGACCGGTCGGTCGAGGAGCTGTTCGAGATCCGGCACGCGTTCGAGATCAGCCACGTCGCCGAGGTGACGGCCCGCATGACGCTCGCCCAGCAGGACGACCTGCGGGCGACCGTCGCGGCGATGACGACCGGTGCGCGGCGCGGGCAGCCCGTGCACCGGGAGGACGAGGCGTTCCACCGTGCGCTGTTCTCGTCGGTCGAGAACCGCGTCTTCGAGGGCGTCTCGGCCGCGTTCTGGCGCCTGCACGGGCGCCTCGAGGGGGGCGCGCGGCAGCAGGAGGACCTGCTGTCCGTCGCGGCGATGCACGCGCGGATCCTCGAGGCCGTGGTCGCACGTGACGTGCGGCTCGCGACCCACGAGCTCGACGCGCACTTCTGGGGGGTCCGGCGCCGGCTCGACGACCGAGCGGCGACCGTCCCCGCCCTCACCTGACGGGTCGGGCACCACCGACCCGCACCACCTGTCCGGGACGCCCGGGCGCACCGTCGCGCCCCGGCACGCCCGGAGCACCCGACACCACCACTCGTAGGTCATGCACGGCTCAAGGAGGAGCAATGAAGGCACGCAGCAAGGTCGCCGCCGTCGCGCTGTCGATGGCCGCGGTCACCGCGCTCGCGGCGTGCGGGGGCGGCGACGACGCCGCCGAGGGGCCCACCACCGTCGAGTACTGGCTCTGGCAGGACGACGCCACCGACACCACCTGGGACGACCTCGCCAAGGACTTCAACGCGACGCACGACGACGTGCAGGTCAACCTCACGACGATCCCGCTCGAGCAGTACCAGGACCGGCTGCTCACGGCCGCGTCCTCGGGCACCGCGGCCTGCGCGGCGCGCAGCAAGGACTGGTGGCTCGGGCAGTTCGCGCCGCAGGGGATCCTCGCGGACCTCACCGACCAGGTCGACGCGTGGTCCGGCAAGGACGACGTCATCGACTCGCTGTGGGACACGGGCCGCCTCCCGGGCAGCGACGCGGTCTACATGCTGCCGCACCAGTACGTGACGCTGTGGCTGTACTACAACAAGGACCGCTTCGCGGAGGCGGGGATCGAGCCGCCGACGACCCAGCAGGAGTTCCTCGACGCCGCCGCGGCGCTCACCGACGCGGCGGCCGGCAAGTACGCGTTCGACGTGCGCGGCGGCGCGGGCGGCCAGGACCAGTGGATGGCCTGGATGTTCGCGGGCGGCGCCGACGTCGTCGACTCCGCGGGCGACGTCGTGCTCGACAGCCCGGAGGCCGTGGCCGCGAACGAGCGGTACCTGTCGGTCGTCACCGAGCTGGACGCCGCGCCCCCGGGCTCGGTGACCGCGGCGTTCGCGCCCGTGCAGACCAACTTCGCGGCCGGCACGACCGCGATGATGATCCACCACCCCGGCTCGCTCAACGCGATGCGCGAGGCCCTGGGCGACGCGCTCGGCGTCGTCCCGATCCCCGTCGGCGACGGCGCCGGGCCCTCGACGCTCACGTCGATGAGCGGCAACGTCGTGCTGCAGTCCTGCCAGGACAAGGACGCGGCGTTCGAGTGGATCTCGTGGCTCGCGACCGAGGAGCCGATGCGCACGGTCTCGACGTCGATCCAGGGGCAGCTGCCCGTGCTGGAGTCCGTCGCGGCGTCCGAGCCGTTCTCGACCGACCCCGACCTGCAGCTCGCGGTCGAGGCCGCGCGCACGGCCAAGAGCTGGCCGGCCCTGCCGGGCGTCGCGCAGCTCGCCGCCAAGGAGTTCCAGACGCAGGTGCAGATCGCGCTGCAGGGTCAGCAGTCCAGCGAGGAGATGCTCGCGAAGCTCGTCACGACGCTCGAGCAGGACTGACCATGACCACCGTCACCACCCGAGCGGCCGGTCCCACCGGCACCACCGGCACCGGCCGCTCGGCCACCACCCCCGCGCCGCGGCGTCGTCCGCGGCGCGGGCTGGAGGCCTATGTCTACCTCGCGCCCGCGCTCGTGCTGGTCGGCACGTTCGCCGGGTACCCGCTCGTGCGGTCCGTGTGGTTCGCGTTCAACGACGTCAACCCGTTCGTCGGCGTGCAGGGGTTCGTCGGCCTGCAGAACTTCGTGGACGTCGTCACCGCGCCCGACTTCGGGCTGCTGGCCCGCAACACGCTCGTCTGGACGCTGGGCGCGGTGCTGCTGCAGCTCGTGCTGGGCCTGGTCGGCGCGCACCTGCTGAACGCGAAGTTCCCGCTGCGGGGCGTGTACCGCGGGCTCGCGATGATCCCGTGGGCGACGCCCAGCGTGCTGGTCGCGCTCATGTGGATCTGGATCCTCGACCCCAACCACGGCGTGCTCAACGCGGCGCTGCGCGGGCTGGGGGTGATCGACCGGCCGATCGCGTTCCTCTCGGAGTCGTCGACCGCGCTGCCGACGCTCGTCGCGGTCGACGTGTGGCAGGGAGTGCCGCTGTTCGCGGTGATGATCCTGGCCGCGCTGCAGGGCGTCGCGCCCGAGCTGCGCGAGGCCGCGGGCATGGACGGCTGCGGGCCGGTGGGCGTGTTCCGGCACGTCGTGCTGCCGGCGATCCTGCCGACGATCCTCATCACGACCCTGCTGCGGCTCATCTGGACCGCGAACTACGTGGACCTGGTCCTCATCATGACCGGCGGCGGGCCGGGCCTGGCCTCGACGACGCTGTCGCTGCAGTCGTACGTCACGGCCTACAAGGCCATGGACTTCGGCACCGGTGCCGCGTACGCGGTGCTGCAGGCGGCCGTGCTGTCGGTGCTGGTCGTGGTCTACATCCGCCTCACCTCGAGGAAGGGGGCCGGCCGATGAGCGCCGTCTCCGCGCGGCTCACCGGCCTGGCGGCCGCGCGCCGCACCGGCCTGTACGTGCTGCTGACCGTCTGGATCGTGACGATCCTCGGGCCCTACGTGGTCATGTTCCTCACGTCGCTGACGCCGTCGTCGCAGCTCGCGTCCGCGGGTGCGTCGCTGTGGCCGTCCGAGATCAGCACCGCGGCGTACTCCGAGCTGCTGGGCTCGACGCCGTTCCTCACGTACCTGCGCAACAGCCTCGTGGTCGCGGCGGTCGCCGTGCCGCTGGCGCTGGTGTGCGCGAGCGGCGCCGCGATCGCGCTGTCCCGCTTCGAGTTCGTGGGGCGTCAGGTGTTCATGGTCGCGGTGCTCGTGGCGCAGCTGCTGCCCGCGGTGCTGCTCGTCATCTCGCTGCAGGGCCAGCTGCGGGTGTTCAACCTGCTCGACAACGTGCTGGGCCTCGCGCTCGTGCACGCGGCGTTCGCGACGCCGTTCGCGACGTGGCTGCTCAAGGGGTTCCTCGACTCGATCCCGCGCGAGCTCGAGGAGTCCGGCCGCATCGACGGCGCGAGCTCGTGGCAGGTGGTCCGCATGATCATCGTCCCGCTGCTCGCCCCCGGCATGGTCGCCGCCGGCACGTACATCTTCATCCTGTCGTGGAACGAGTTCCTGTACGCGCTGACCTTCATGCAGTCGACGTCGACGCGCACGCTGCCGATCGGCCTGCACCTGTTCATCGGCGAGTACCAGATCCGCTGGGACCTGCTCACCGCGGGCGGCGTGCTCGCCGTCCTCCCGGTCGTCGCCGGGTTCCTCGTCGTCCAGAAGCGCCTCGTCGCGGGCCTCGCCGCGGGCGCCGTCAAGGGGTGATCGCGCAGCGCAGACCCACCCCGCCGGCACCCGCACGCACCACCCCCGGAAGGACCCCGTCGTGAAGATCGAGAGCATCGAGTACCAGCTGTCCCGCCTGCCCCTGCCGAAGGGCACGTGGGGCGACCAGATCCACGTCGTCACCCACATCGAGATCATCACCGCGCACCTGACGACCGACACGGGCGTCGTGGGCGTGGGCCTGTCCCACACGTCCGGCGTCGGTGGGCGCGCCATGATGGCGATGCTCGAGGAGCTGACGCCGACCCTCCTCGGCCAGGAGGTCGCGGCCGTCCCGCTGTGGCACCGCTCGTGGCAGTACCTGCGCGACAACGGCCCCGGCGGCACGACGACGCTCGCGCTCGCGGCCGTCGACATCGCCGTGTGGGACGCGCTCGCCAAGGAGCGCAACGTGCCGCTCGCGGACCTCCTGGGCCGCGTGCGCGACCGCGTGCCGCTGTACGGGTCGGGCATCAACCTCAACCTGTCGGCCGAGGAGGTCGTCGAGCAGGTCAAGGGCTGGAAGGCCGACGGCTACTTCGCCGCCAAGGTCAAGGTCGGCAAGCCCGACCTCGAGGAGGACGTCGAGCGGCTCACCAAGATCCGCGAGGCCGTCGGCATGTACCCGCTCATGGTCGACGCGAACCAGGGCTGGACCCTCGGGCAGGCCGTGCAGGCCATGTCGCGGTTCGAGCACCTGGGCCTGTACTGGGTCGAGGAGCCGCTGCGCGTCGACGACGTCGTCGCGCACCAGCGGCTGCGGGCGCGCTCGACCACGCCGATCGGGCTGGGCGAGAACGTGTACACGCTGCAGCAGTTCAACCAGTACCTCGCGAACGACGCGTGCGACTTCGTGCAGGCCGACCTGGGGCGCGTCGGCGGCATCACGCCGTACCTCGACATCGCGGCGCTCGCCCGCGCGTACTGCGCGCCCATGGCCCCGCACTTCGTCGTCGAGCTGTCCGCGCACGTCCTGTGCTCGGTGCCCAACGCGCTGTGCGGCGAGATGACCGACGGCGGCACGCTCACCGAGCTCGGCGCGATCCTCCCGCAGCCGCCGCAGCGCGGGTTCTTCGTGCCGCGCGACGTGCCCGGCCACGGCCTCGAGCTCGACACCGAGCACCTCGCGGCGCACCGGGTGGAGGTGTGACCGTGACCGACCACCTCTTCGGCCTCGAGGGCCGCACGATCGTCGTCACCGGCGCGCTGGGTCAGCTCGGCTCGGCCCTCACGCGTGAGCTGCTGGCGCGCGGCGCGCGCGTCGCGGCGGTCTCGCGCGAGGCCGCACCCGGCCCGGGGCACGCGCTCGCGGACCTCGTGGACCACCCGCACCTGCGGTTCGCGGCGCTCGACATCGCCGACCAGGGCAGCATCGAGGCGGGTCTCGACGCCGTGCTGGAGCCGTGGGGCGCGCCCGACGGCCTGGTCAACACCGCGGGCATCGACACGCAGCCCAGCGCGCCGCCCGAGGTCTCGGGCCCGTTCGAGCAGTTCCCGGTCGAGGTGTTCCGGCAGGTCGTGGACGTCAACCTCACGGGCACGTTCCTCATCACGCAGGCCGTGGGGCGGCGCATCCGCGAGGCCGGCAAGCCCGGCTCGATCGTCGCGGTCGGCTCGATCTACGGCATGCTCTCGCCGGTCCAGGACATCTACGCGTACCAGGAGGAGCGCACGGGCGTCCCGTTCGTGAAGCCCGTCGCGTACTCGGCGTCGAAGTCCGGGATCTACAACCTCACGCGGTACTGCGCGACGTACTGGGGCCGGCACGGCATCCGCGTCAACACGCTCACGCCGTCGGGGATCGAGCGGGACACGCAGGACGCGACGTTCCAGGCCAACTACACGAGCCGCATCCCGATCGGCCGCATGGCCACGACGGACGACTTCCTGGCGCCCGTCGTCTACCTGCTCAGCGACGGCTCGCGCTACATGACGGGCGCGAACCTCGTGGTCGACGGCGGGTGGACGGCGTGGTGAGCGACCTCGAGCGCATCTTCTCGGCGCTCGTCACCCCCACGCGCGCGGACGACGCGGTCGACCTCGACGTGCTGGGCGAGGTCGTCGAGGAGCAGCTCGCGCGCGGCGTCGAGGGGTTCTACTGCTGCGGCTCGTCGGGCGAGGCGCTGCTGCTCTCGCTCGACGAGCGGCAGCAGGTCGTCGAGCGCGTGACCCGGCAGGTGGCCGGGCGCGTGCCGGTCGTCGCGCACGTCGGCACCGCGAGCACCGCGCAGACGGTCGCGCTCGCGCGGGCCGCGCAGGAGTCCGGCGTCTCGGCGATCTCGATGATCCCGCCGTACTACTACGCGTTCACGCCCGACGAGATCGAGCGGTACTACCTCGAGGTCGTCGAGGCGGTGGACGTACCGGTGCTGCTCTACAACATCCCGCAGTTCACGCGCGTCGCGTTCGACAAGTCCAACGCGTCGACGCTGCTGGCGCACCCGCGCGTGGTCGGCATGAAGCACACCGACCACAACCTGTACTCGCTCGAACGGCTCGTGCAGGCGTTCCCCGACAAGGTCTTCGTCAACGGGTTCGACGAGCAGTACCTGTCGGCCCTGACGGTGGGTGCGCGCGCGACGATCGGCACGACCGTCAACATCCAGCCCGAGCTGTTCGCGCGCGTGCGCGACCGGTTCGCCGCGGGCGACCTGGCGGGCGCGCGGCGCACGCAGTCGCAGATCAACGAGGTCGTCGAGACGCTCGTCGCGCACGGCGTGTTCCAGTCCGCCAAGTACCTGGCGTGCGCGCGCGGCGACGCCACGGGCAACTGCCGGCGGCCCTTCCGCCCGCTCGACGACGACGACCGGGCGGCGCTCGACGCGCTGCGGGGCCGCATCGCGGCGTTCGTCGAGCAGGACGCGGCATGACAGGCCCGGCCGTGCCCACGCAGCGGCGAGGGGCGGCCGTGCCCCCGACGTCCGCAGCCGAGCGCACCGCCGACCCGCACCCCGCGGACCAGCACCGCGCCGCCACGCACCCCGCCCCCGCGCACCCCGCCCCGCGCACCGTCGCGCGGCGGGCCCCGACCACCGAGGAGAGACCGCCATGTCCACCTACGCCGTGCCCACGCTCGCCCCTGAGCCGGTTGCTCCGCCGCGGACGGCGTTCCTGGTGGCGTCGGGTGATCTGCGGGAGTCGGCGAACATCGCGGGGTGGGCGACGCAGGTGGCGTTGGAGCGGGTGGTGACTGACGCGTTCGCGGAGCAGGGGTGGGATCTGGTGCGGGCGAACGGGGTGGATCCGGTGACGGGTCATGGGTTCATCAGCTCGCAGCGGATGGGTCTGGAGGTGTTCGCGAGCGTTCCGCCGGATGCGCCTCTGGTGGTGGCTGAGGCGGTGTGGCAGTACTCGCACCATGTGCTGGCGGGGTTGCGGTCGCATCGGGGTCCGGTGTTGACGGTGGCGAACTTCGCGGGGGACTGGCCGGGTCTGGTGGGTCTGCTGGGGTTGAACGCGGGCATGACGAAGATGGGTCGGGAGTACTCGACGATCTGGACGGTCGACGGCACGGACGCGTGGTTCCGTGCGGGGGTCGCGGCGTGGTTGACCGAGTGGCGGATCGTGCACGACGCGTCGCACGTGCGCCCGTTGCCGGTGCTGCCGGAGGGGCCCGAGCAGGCCCTGGGGGAGGCGTTGGCGGCGCAGCTCCTGCGCGAGAAGGCGATCGTCGGGGTGTTCGACGAGGGTTGCATGGGGATGTACAACGCGATCTTCGACGACGAGCTGCTGAACCCGACGGGGATCTACAAGGAGCGGTTGTCGCAGTCGGCGTTGTGGGCGCAGATGCAGCAGGTCCCCGACGAGGTCGCGAACGGTGTCCACCAGTGGTTGCTGGACGCGGGGATGACGTTCCGTCTGGGCACCGATGAGGCGACGGAGCTGACGCGTGAGCAGCTGCAGTGGCAGTACAAGATGTACGTGGCGGCGTTGTGGATCGCTGAGGACTTCGGTCTGGACGCGGTGGGGATCCAGTATCAGCAGGGGTTGAAGGACGTGTGCCCGGCCTCGGACCTGGCCGAGGGGTTGTTGAACAACGTGGCGCGTCCGCCGGTGCGTTCGCGTGACGGGTCGCGGGTGCTGTGGGACGGGCGGGCGTTGCCGCACTTCAACGAGGCCGACGAGGGTGTCGCGGTCGACGCGCTGGTGACCAACCGGGTGTGGTCGGCGATGGGTCTGGACCCGGCGACCACGTTGCACGACGTGCGCTGGGGCGAGGAGCACGACGGCCGGTTCGTGTGGGTGTGGGAGATCTCGGGGTCCGTGCCCGCCTCCCACCTGGACGGCGGGTACGCCGGGGCCGAGGGGTGGCGGCAGGACCCGGTGTTCTTCCCCGCCGGCGGCTCGACCCTCAACGGCGTGTGCAAGGCCGGGGAAGTGGTCTGGTCCCGGGTCTACATCGCCGACGGTCGTCTGCACGCTGATCTGGGCCGGGCCACCGCGGTCGACCTGCCCGCCGCCGAGACCCAGCGCCGCAAGCAGGCCACGAACCCCGAGTGGCCGATCCTGCACGCCGTGCTGCACGGCGTGACCCGCGACCAGTTCATGGCCCGCCACAAGGCCAACCACCTCAACGTGGCCTACGCCCCCGACGCGACCACCGCCGACAAGGCCCTGACCGCCAAGGCCGCCATGCTCCACGGCATGGGCATCGAGGTCCACCTCTGCGGCGACATCCAGATCTGACCACCGGAGCAGGGCACGGAGCAGGCGCCGTACGCCCGGCCGCGGCACCGCGGCCGGGCGTACGGTCGGGTGCCGGCGCACGGCCGGCGGACGAGAGGGACGGCACATGGCTGACACGCAGGACGACGCGACGGCGCTGGTCGAGCGGCTCGAGGCCGAGCTGCGGGACGTGACGCTCGTGCGGTTCGGGCACGACGACGCGTGGTGGCTCGGCACGTGGGTCTGGCGCGTCGCCGCCGAGCGCGACCTGCCGGTCGTGGTCGACGTGCGCCGCGGCGAGCACCAGCTCGTGCACGCGTCCCGGCCGGGCACGTGCGCCGACAACGACGGGTGGGTCGAGCGCAAGGTGCGCACGGTCCGCCGGTTCGGCACCGCGTCGTACGTCGTCGGGCGGCGGCTGGCCGCCAAGGGCCAGACGCTCGCCGACTACGGCCTCGACCCCGCGCGCTACGCGACCGCGGGCGGCTGCGTCCCCGTCGTCGTGGACGGTGCCGGTGCCGTCGGCACGCTCGCGATCTCGGGGCTGCCGCAGGCCGACGACCACGCGCTCGCGCTCGAGGCGCTGCGCGCGCTGCGGGCCGCGCAGGAGGCCGGCGAGGTCTGAGGCCCGCGACGGGCGGCGCGAGCGTCGCGACGACGGGTCGGCGTCAGGCGGTGTCGGTGCGGGCCGCCGGCACCGCCGGCGTCGCCTCCGCGTCGTCGGCCCCCGCCGGCGTCGTCGCCGACCGCTCCGGGCCGGCCGGCTGCGCTGCCGCCGGCACCCCCGCCGCCGCCAGCGCGGCGTCGACCCGCGACTGCACGAGCGCGGCCGTGCGCCGGCGCCGCCACCTCACCAGCACGACCCCGCCGACCACCACGACCAGCAGCGCGAGCTGCGACCACGGAACGGCCCACACCACGACCGACGCCGAGCCCGTGCGCAGCGCCGCGTCCACGACGTCGTCGCCCACGACCCACGGGCGCGTGTCGACGTGCCCGGCCGCGCGGACCACGGGCCACACCCGCAGGTCGCCCTCGACCCACGCGGACTGCCCGGGCAGCACCTCGCGCAGCTCGGCGCGGTGCTCGGCGGCGCCGACCCCGGCCGGCCCCGCGAGCTCCGCGACCGTGCGGGCCGCGAGGCGCACGTCGCCGGTGTTCGCGACGCGGTAGCGCACGTGCACCGTGCCGGGCGCGAACGGGTTCCACGACGGCACCCAGCGCGCCTCGACGTCCTGCGGCGCGAGCGCGGCCGTGACCTCGCCCGTCACGCGCAGGTGCAGGCGCACGCCCGTGCGCGCCGCGAGCCGCACGCCCTCACCCGTGACGAGCTCGGCCACGACGCCCGCCGGGTGGTCGCCCGGCGTCGCGTCCGCGGGCACCGTGACCGTCACCGGCACGGTCGCGCGCGCACCGGGGTCGAGCGTGACGCGCAGCGCGCCGTCCGCCTGGCGCTCGGCCCCGGGGACGTCGCCGAGCGTGACCCACGCGCCGCCGTCCGCGGGTGTCGAGCCGCCGGGCGGCAGGTCGAAGTCGCCGCCCTCGGACAGCGTGCCGTCGCCCGCGTACACCGCGAACGTCGCGGCGCGCTCGCCCAGGTTGTCGAGCACGACCGCGTCGTCGACCGACGCCCCCGGGTCGAGGACGTGCCGCAGCGACAGCCGCCCGTCCGGGCCGTCGGGCGTCCCGGGGCGCACGGACCACGTGACGGCGGGCGTCCCGGCGTCCGTCGTCGCCGGGACGGGCGCGGGTCCCAGCGCGGCCGCGGGTGCGGCGGCGCCGGCCGCGGCGAGCGCCGCGAGCACACCCGCGGCGAGGAGGCGCCCGGCGCGGACGTGCACGGCGCGGGCGCCGGCGGTGCGGTGCGTGCGGTCGGTGCGGCGGGTGTGGTCGGTGCGGCGCGTGCGCGTGCCCCGCGGCGCGGGGGTGGTGCGCGGCGCGCGGGCGGCGTGGGGCGTGCGGTGCATGGGTCTCTCCTCGGTCCGGCGTGCGGCGGGGGTGGCCCCCCGCCGCACGCCGGTGTCCGTCGGTCGGGTCAGTCGACGGGGAACAGCGTCAGGCTCAACGTGCCCGCGTACTCCCCGGGCGCGGTGTCGACCGGCACGTCGAGCACGAGGTCCGCGCCCAGCGTCGCCGTGCCGACCCGGCCCTCGGCGGTCGCCGACGCGAGCCGGCCGGGCACGGCCAGCCCCTCGCCGCCGCCGAGCGCCGTCGCGCGCGCGTCGCCCGCCACCAGCCCGGCCCGCGGCGTCTCGACCCGCGGCGTCCACCCCAGGTGCTTGCCCTCGAGCAGGCGCGCCCCGGAGTCGAACGTGTACGCCTGGCCGGTGACGGCCCACCCGGTGACCCCCGCCTGCGCGACGGTCCGCGAGTCGGTGACGGTCACGGCGGGCAGCTGCCCCCGGAACCGCAGCGCGGTTCCGGTCTGCTGCGGCCCGTCGAGCGTGACGCCCGAGCCGTCGTCGGCCACGGACAGCGCGAGCACGCCGTCCTGCCCCTCCGGCACGACCGCCCGCAGCTCGACGCCCTGCGTCCCGCCGTCCTCGCGGAACAGGCGCGGCAGCAGGTCGATGAGGTTCGTCGACCACACCTCGAACCCGTGCGGGCCCTGCGTGACGCCGGCGAACTCGTGCTCGACCCCGTTCTTCTCCAGCAGGTCCAGCAGGTTCATCGTCTGCTGGTAGGTGAAGTCGGTCTTGTCACCGGTGTACATGCGCGCCAGCCGCGTCTCGGCGTTGACGGCCGCCGCGTCGAACTGCGGCGTGCCGAAGAACAGCCCGCCCGAGAACGCGCCGACCCACCCGAACTGACCCGGACGGGTCAGCCACGTGTTGAGCGTGTTCATCGCGCCCATCGACAGGCCCGCGATGCCCTGCCCGGCCGCGTCGGACCGGATGTGGTACGCCGCGCGCGCCGCCGGTGCGAGGTTGTCGAGCAGCTCGGTCGGGAAGTCGGGCACGTTGCCGTTGCCCATGACGACGACCATCGGGACGATGCCGCCCTGCGCCGAGTAGTTGTCGAGGATCTGCGGCGCACGGCCCACCTCGACCCAGTCGCCGTAGTTCTGCCCGCCGCCGTGGTTGAGGTACAGCACGGGGTACGGCTCGGCGCGGTCCGGGTCGTAGCCCGGCGGCGTCCAGACGTACGCCTTGCGCTCCTCGTTCGCGACCTTGCTGTCGTACGTCAGCAGGGACAGCTCGCCCCGCTGGCCCTCCGGGGCGTCGGCGAGCATGCGGTCGTTCTCGCCCGGCACGAACAGCGGGCTGACGCCGGTGAGCGTGTTCACCGTGTCGGCAGGGTCCTTCTCGTCGACCCCGTCCACCACGTACCGGTAGTAGTAGAAGCCGTCGAGCGGCCCCATCGACAGCCGCCACCGGTCGCCGACCTTCGTCATCGGCACCCGGAACCACGCGCCGTTCGGCGCCCAGTTCGCCCACACCGTGACGCCCTTCGCGTCGGCCCACTGCGTGCCGGTCTCGAACGTGACGATGCCGTCCGCGTCGACGTGCGGGGTCGTGATCGAGCCCGCCGCGGGCGGCGTGTAGCGCGCGTCGAGCGGGCGGTGCCCCTCGCGCGGGCCGTGCCCCGCGTCGTCCTGGAAGACGCGCGACGCGAAGTCCCGCAGGCCCTCGCGCCACGTGTCCCACGTGCCGCCCGTGTCGGGGTCGACGCCGTCGAACTCGTGCTCGACGCCTGCGCGCTCGAGCGTGCGCAGCAGGTCGTGCGTGCTGTTGTACGCGGGGTCGAGCACGTTGCCGACGTAGACGCGCAGCCGGTCGGTGCCCGCGTTGATCTCGCGCGCGGTGCTCGCGCTGATCGACCCGGTGAGCCGCCCGGAGAACGACGCGACCTCGGAGAACACGCCCGGGTCGGTCCGCAGCACGGTGAGCGCGTGGTGCGCGCCGTCGCCGATGCCGGCCAGCGCCTGGCCGGCCGCGTCGTCGGTCACGTGGTACGCGTCGCGGGTCGCGGCGACCACGCCGTCGAGCAGCTCGGTGCGCGGGTCGGTGCCCCGCGCGTCGGCCATGACGACGACCATGTCGGCCAGGCCGCCCTGGGCGGCCAGGTTGTCCAGGACCTGCGGCGCGCGGCCCAGCTCGGCCCACTCGCGCGCCGACTGCGAGCCGTCGGCGAGCAGGTAGAGCACGGGGTAGGCGTCGGCGCGGCCGGGGTCGTAGCCCGGCGGCGTCCACACCAGCGCGTCCCGCTCGGCGCCGTCGACGGGGCTGTCGTACGCGAGGTCGGCGACCGTGCCGCCGTGCGCGACGTCCGCCATCCACTGCACCGACGGTCCGGGCACGAACAGCGTGCTCCACGTGGGGTGCGCCGTCACCGCGACGGGGCTCGTGGGCTCCTTGAACGACTTCTTGGTCCGGTCGGGCCACGTGGCCGTGTACTGGTAGTAGTACAGGCCGGGCTGGAGGATCCCCACCTGCGTCGGGTAGTCGGTCCCGCTCGGGTCCATGGCCAGGTCCGACCACGTGCCCGCGGGCCCGAAGTTGCCCTGGAGCTCGACCTGCGCGGGCTTGCTGCCCAGGATCCGCTCGGCCTCGGCCTGCGGCACCACGAACCGGTGGTAGCCCTCGGGCGTCACCGACACCCACGGGTCCGGCGCCACCGGGTCGGCCGCCGCGGACGGAGCCATCGCCGCCGCCGTGCCGAGCGCCAGCGCGGCGCCGGTGACCACGGCCGTGGTCCTGCGTGCTGCGCCACGGGCCTGCCGTGGCGTTCTTCCCCTCATCCCCATCGGTACCCCTTTCACGGTCCCGACCGGCAGGGGACGTCGCGGCCCCGCGCTCGTCCTCGAGCGTGGGGGAGTACGTCCTGCGCCACCCCCTGACGGAGCCACGGACGCCTGCGTCCGCGGCCTTCCCGCCGTCCTGCGACGGTGCAGGGGCGGGTGCCCGAATGCTGTCGGGTCGAGAGGTTTAACGTCAACCTTCCGAGTGCACCGGGGTGTGCAGGGCGGCGCGGCGCACGGCTCGGCCGTACCGGGACCCGGGCCCGTGCAACCGTTCCGGGGGCCGCGAGCGTCTAGGGGGCATGGGGCGAGAGGGCGGACGATGACACGAGACGACGAGTTCCGCGCATGGACGCAGCAGCACCGACAGGGGCTGGTCCGCACGGCGACGCTCCTGACGGCGGGCGACGGGCACACCGCCGAGGACGTCGTGCAGGCCACGCTGACCAGCCTCTACGTGGCGTGGCCGCGGGTGAGGCTCGCCGACGACCGCAGCGCGTACGTGCGCCGTGCCCTCCTCAACGCGTTCACCGACGAGATGCGGGCGCGTGCGCGCCGCCGCGAGGACCTGCGCAGCGAGCCGCCCGACGACGCCGTGCCCCTCGGTGCCGTGGACCCCGACATGCTGCTGCTCTACGACGCCCTGCGCGAGCTGCCCGACCGCATGCGCGCGACCGTCGTGCTGCGGTACTTCCACGACCTGAGCGTGCAGGACACTGCGCGGACCCTGCGGTGCACGCAGGGCACCGTCAAGAGCCAGACCGCCCGCGCGCTCGACAAGCTCCGGGTCCGCCTCGGTCCGACGCTCGGGCCGCCCGCGGACGCCCGCGCCGCCCCCTCCCTCCCGACCGGCGCGCCGACCGACGCACCGGCCGTCCGCACGACCGACCACCCGTCCGACGGCACGGCTCTCGCCGCCGTCCCCGCACCGAGGAGCGTGGCATGACCCACGACGACGCCCCGCACGACGGAACCGCCCTGACCGACCTGCTGACGCGTGCGGCGGCCACGGTCGTCGCCGTCCCCGGCGACGAGCTGCTCGACGACGACCTGCGGCGTGGGCGTGAGGCGCGCCGACGCCGCACCCTGGGGCGGCTCGCCGGGGTCGGTGTGGTGGCCGTCCTCGGCGTCGGGCTGTCGCTCGCGCTGCCGCGCGGCACGACCGCACCGGCCGCCGCCGTGCCGCTCGTGGCCTTCACGGGCGAGGACGTCACAGGTTTCGAGCTGGAGGTCGTGCCCGAGGGCTGGCGCGTCCTCACGTCCCACGCGGGTGACCTGGTCCTGGCCTCGCACGACGACGACGGCGCCCAGCCCGGCAGCTTCGCCGGGCGCATCGCGATCATGCTGACGGAGGAGCAGTACCTGCCGGGCGCGCCGGCGGACGCCGTGCGCGTCACGGCGGGGGGCAGGGACGTCCTGGTGTTCACGACGCCCGGCACCTCCCCGTCGCAGGGGGTGTCCGTCGCGCAGCCCGACGGGTCGTACCTGTACGTCCAGGTCCCCGCCGAGGTGCGTTGGTCGGATCAGCAGGCGGCCGACTTCGCCGTCACGGTGGGGGTCACGCCGGAGGCGGTCGTCGGGGTCGGCTGAGACGCCGGCGCCGCGGTGGGGTGGGTGCCGTACGCTGACGGTGACCCACCCCACAACTGAACACGCTGCTCGAACCGCGGCGGGAGAGCTCCCGCCGACCGTCCGCCCGCACACCGGCGGGCGGCAGCGCGGGACGCCGAAGGAGCAACCCTCCCCGGGAATCTCTCAGGCCCCCGTACCGCCGCGGCCAGGCAACTCTGGAAAGCGGCGCCGGCCAGGTCCGGCGCCCACCGACGGTGCAAGTCGGCGCGCCCCGGAGCCCGTCCCGTGGGACGCGCTCATGGCGGACCGGCAAAACTCTCAGGTCACCCCTGCGCGGGTGGATGACAGAGCGGGGAGCCCCTACCCGTCCCGGACCCGTCCGGACGACCCCGTGGAGCACCCGTGACCGACCTCGCCACGCCGCCCGTCACCCCGCCCGCCGCACCGACGCACTCGCCCGCGGCCGCGGGTTTCGTCGACCGGCACGTCGGCCCGCGCGGCGACGAGACCGCGCGCATGCTCGCGACGCTCGGGTTCGCGGACCTCGACGCGCTCGTCGACGCGGCCGTGCCCGCCGTCATCCGCACGGACCGGCCGCTCGACCTGCCCGCCGCGCGCGGCGAGGAGGAGGTCCTCGCGGACCTGCGCGCGATCGCGGGCCGCAACCGCGTGCTGCGCCCCATGATCGGTCAGGGCTACTACGGCACGACGACGCCCGCGGTGATCCGCCGCAACGTGCTGGAGTCGCCGGCCTGGTACACCGCGTACACGCCGTACCAGCCCGAGATCTCGCAGGGCCGGCTTGAGGCGCTGCTCAACTTCCAGACCGTCGTCTCCGACCTGACGGGCCTCGACGTCGCGAACGCCTCGCTGCTGGACGAGGCCACCGCGGTGGCCGAGGCGGTCGCGCTGATGTGGCGCGCGTCGCGGGCGACGACGGGCACGGTCGTGCTGGACGCCGACCTGTTCCCGCAGTCGCTCGCGGTCGCGCGGGGGCGGGCCGAGGCCGTCGGCCTGCCCGTGGTGGTCGCGGACCTGCGGGACGGCCTGCCCGAGGTCGACGGGCCGCTGGTCGGCGTCGTCGTGCAGCAGGTCGGCGCGTCGGGCGCGCTGCACGACCTGCGTCCGGTGGTCGCCGCGGCCAAGGAGCGCGGCGCGCTCGTGACGGTCGCGGCGGACCTGCTCGCGCTCACGCTCACGACGACGCCCGGCGAGCTCGGCGCGGACATCGCGGTGGGCTCGGCGCAGCGGTTCGGCGTCCCGCTGTTCGGCGGCGGCCCGCACGCCGCGTTCATGGCCGTGCGCCAGGGCCTCGAGCGCACGCTGCCGGGGCGCCTCGTGGGCGTCTCGGTCGACGCCGACGGCGCACGCGCCTACCGGCTCGCGCTGCAGACCCGCGAGCAGCACATCCGCCGCGAGAAGGCGACGAGCAACATCTGCACCGCGCAGGCGCTGCTCGCGATCGTCGCGTCGATGTACGCCGTCTACCACGGGCCCGACGGCCTGGCCGCGATCGCGCGGCGCGTGCACGGCGGCGCCGTCCGGCTGGCCGAGGTGCTGACGGCGGCGGGCGTCGAGGTCGTGCACGAGCACGTGTTCGACACCGTGCGCACGCGCGTCCCCGGTGCGGCGCGCGCGGTCGTGGCCGCGGCCGCCGAGCGCGGCGTCAACCTCTGGGCGCCCGACGACGACCACGTGCAGGTCGCGTGCGACGAGACGACGACGGGCGACGACCTGCGCGCCGTCGTCCTCGCGTTCGCCGACGCGGGCGTCGCGACGCCGCCGGTGGACGGGCCGTCCGTCGCCTCCGTCGCGCCGCAGCCGGCGGACGTGCCCGCGCACCTCGCGCGGTCGACCGGCTACCTCACGCACCCGGTGTTCCACGTGAATCGTTCCGAGACCGCGATGCTGCGGTACCTGCGGCGGCTGTCCGACAAGGACCTCGCGCTGGACCGCACGATGATCCCGCTGGGCTCGTGCACCATGAAGCTCAACGCGACCGCGGAGATGGAGCCGATCTCCTGGCCCGAGTTCGCCGCGATCCACCCGTACGCGCCCGCCGACCAGACGCAGGGGTACGCGGCGCTCGTCGGAGAGCTGCAGGACTGGCTCGCCGAGATCACCGGGTACGCGGCCGTGAGCGTGCAGCCGAACGCGGGTTCGCAGGGCGAGCTCGCGGGGCTGCTCGCGATCCACGCGTACCACGAGTCGCGCCGCGCCGACGGCGACGAGCCGCGCGACATCTGCCTGATCCCGGCGTCGGCGCACGGCACGAACGCGGCATCGGCGGCGCTCGCGGGGCTCAAGGTCGTGGTCGTCGCGACGGCCGAGGACGGCGAGGTCGACCTCGCCGACCTGCGCGCGAAGCTCGCGCAGCACGGCCCGCGGGTGGCCGCGATCATGATCACCTACCCCTCGACGCACGGCGTGTACGAGGCCCACGTGCGCGAGGTCTGCGACCTCGTACACGAGGCAGGTGGGCAGGTGTACATCGACGGTGCGAACCTCAACGCGCTCGTCGGGCTGGCCCGCCCGGCCGAGCTCGGCGGGGACGTGTCGCACCTCAACCTCCACAAGACGTTCTGCATCCCGCACGGCGGCGGCGGCCCCGGCGTCGGCCCCGTCGCGGTCGCGGCGCACCTCGCGCCGTTCCTGCCCGGCGACCCCACGCCCGGTGCGGCCGGCGGCTCGCCCGTCGCACCGGTCTCGGCCGCGCCCTGGGGCTCGGCCGGCATCCTGCCCATCTCGTGGGCGTACGTCGCGCTCATGGGCCCCGACGGCCTGCGCCGCGCGACCGAGACGGCGGTGCTCGCCGCCAACTACCTCGCGGCGCGCCTGCGCGAGCACTTCCCCGTGCTGTACGCGGGCCCCGGCGGGCTCGTCGCGCACGAGTGCATCCTCGACCTGCGCCCGCTCACGAAGGCCACGGGCGTCACGGCCGAGGACGTCGCCAAGCGGCTCATGGACTACGGCTTCCACGCCCCGACGCTGTCGTTCCCCGTCGCCGGCACGCTCATGGTCGAGCCGACCGAGAGCGAGGACCTCGCCGAGCTCGACCGGTTCGTCGACGCGATGGTCGCGATCCGCGCCGAGATCGACGCGGTCGCCGACGGCACGTGGGAGCTCGCCGACTCGCCGCTGCGGCAGGCGCCCCACACGGCCGCCGCCGTCACGGCCGACGCGTGGGACCACGCCTACGGCCGCGAGCGGGCGGCCTACCCGCTCGCGTCGCTGCGGGCCGACAAGTACTGGCCGCCCGTGCGCCGCATCGACGGCGCGCGCGGCGACCGGCAGCTCGTGTGCTCGTGCCCGCCCGTCGAGGCGTACGCGGACGACGTGCGATGACCGGCCGCGCCACGCCCGCCACCCCCACCACCCCGGGAGACGACATGACCGACCGGCGCTCGCCGCTGCACGACGAGCACGTCGCCCTGGGCGCCGCGCTCACGTCCTTCGCCGGCTGGCAGATGCCGCTGCGCTACACGTCCGACCTGGCCGAGCACACCGCGGTCCGCACCGCCGCCGGCCTGTTCGACCTGTCGCACATGGGCGAGATCGAGGTGACCGGCCCCGACGCCGGCGCGTTCCTCGACCGCGCGCTCGTCGGCGACCTCACCGGTCTGCGGGTGCTCGGCGCGCGCTACACGATGGTCGTGCAGGAGGACGGCGGCGTCGTCGACGACCTCGTCGTCTACCGCACGGGCGAGCGGACGTACCTCGTGGTCGCGAACGCGTCGAACCACGAGGTCGTGCTCGCCGAGCTGCGCGAGCGCGCCGCGGGCGTCGGTGCGGGCCTCGACGTCGAGGTCGTGGACCGCTCGCAGGCCACGGCGCTCGTCGCGGTGCAGGGACCGCACGCGCTCGCCGTCGTCGAGGCGCTGCCCGGCCTCGCTCCCGCACCCGACGCCCCCGCCGACGTCACCCCCGCGACGCTCCGGTACTACGCGTGCCTGCCGATGGTCGTCGACGGCACGCCCGTGCTCGTCGCGCGCACCGGCTACACCGGCGAGGACGGCTTCGAGTTCTTCCTCGACGCGGCCGCCGCGCCCGCGCTGTGGCGCGCGCTGCTCGCCGCGGGCGCCGACCACGGGATCGTGCCGGCCGGGCTGTCCGCGCGGGACTCGCTGCGCCTCGAGGCCGGCATGCCGCTGTACGGCAACGAGCTCGACCGCACCACGACCCCGCACGACGCCGGCCTCGGGCGCGTCGTGCGGCTCGACAAGGTCGACGCGGCGGGCGAGCCCGTGCCGTTCGTCGGGCGTGACGCGCTCGCGGCGCGCGCGACCTCGCAGCCCGCGCGCGTGCTCGTCGGCCTGCAGGGCCTCGGGCGCCGCGCCGCCCGCCACGGGTACGCCGTGCTCGCGTCCGACGCCCCCGACGCCGCGACCGTGGGGACCGTGACGTCGGGCGCGCCGTCGCCCACGCTCGGCCACCCCGTCGCGATGGCCTACGTGACGCCCGAGGTGTCCGCCGAGGGCACCGAGCTCGCGGTCGACGTGCGCGGCCGCCGTGAACCGGTGCGCGTCGTGCCCCTGCCCTTCTACCGTCGTCCTCGGTGACGGCGCACACGCCGTCGCCCCGCACCCCGCACCCCCGCACCGCCCGAGACCCCCAGGAGCCCCGATGACCGCCGAGCTGCCGACGACGCTGCAGTACACCGCCGAGCACGAGTGGGTCGACGACGCGTCGCCCGCGACGATCGGCATCACGTCGGTCGCCGCCGACGCGCTCGGCGACATCGTCTTCCTCGAGCTGCCCGCGGTCGGCGCGACCGTCGAGCAGGGCGCCGTGATCGGCGAGATCGAGTCGACGAAGTCGGTGTCGGAGCTGTTCTCGCCGGTGTCCGGTACGGTGACCGAGGTCAACCAGGCAGCGGTCGACGACCCGTCCGTGGTCAACTCCGACCCGTTCGGCGCCGGCTGGCTCCTGAAGGTCGACGTCACCTCCACGGGCCCCGTCATGACGGCCGAGGAGTACCGCGCGCTCAACCCGTGAGGCCCGTTCACCCCGATCCGTGGGTGAAAGTGCCCAGCAGACCCCCCGGACGGGCGCGAACTCGGACACGCGTCCATTCGTCCGGGTGCTTGCCCCGAACGAGTGACCTGCCGCACCCTGCTGAGGACGGAAGTTCGCCCGGGTGTATCAGGGCCGGTCGGACGACGTCATGTCAGGTGCAGCGATCGGCACCGCGGGGGGGATCTCACGGTGATTCGGAGAAGTCGGCAGAAGTCGCGTCATAGCGGTCCCACCTGCCCCTCTCATCCGGTACGCAGCCACCGCGGTCCCGGAGAGTCCGGGCCCGCCGCACTCCGGAGGACATCATGAGCATGCTGGACACCACCGTGAACCCGGCCGCCACGGGAGCGCACGCGCTCACCCGTCGTGAGCGGGTGGTGCTGGCGGAGCTGGCCGAGGACGTGACGCTCGAGGAGATCGCCACGCGGCTGTTCGTCACGCGCAACACGGTCAAGTCGCAGGTGCGTTCCGTGTACCGCAAGATCGGCGTCTCGACGCGTGCCGAGGCGGTCGCGTGGGCCGAGGCGCACGGCATCCGCTGATCCGGCGTGCCGCCGGCCCGCGCGTCGGGAACGGTGCGGCCACACGGCTGTGACCGCGACGTGACACGTGGCTGGCACACTCGGCGCATGGACCCCGTGCTCGTCGTCGCCGCCGCCGTGGTCGACGACCTCGACGACCCCCGCCTGCTGCTCGCCGCGCGGCGTGCCACGCCCGCGAGCCTCGCGGGCCGCTGGGAGTTCCCCGGCGGGAAGGTCGACCCCGGGGAGACGCCCGAGGAGGCGCTGCACCGCGAGCTGCGCGAGGAGCTCGGCGTGCGCGTGGGGCTCGGCGTCGAGCTGCTCGGCCCGGACGACGGGGCGTGGCGCCTGTCGGAGCGGTACGTCATGCGGCTGTGGTTCGCCGAGGTGGTGGAGGGCTCGCCGGAGCCGATCGTCGAGCACGACGAGCTGCGCTGGCTGCCGTCGGGGCAGTGGCACGACGTGCCGTGGCTCGACGCGGACGTGCCGATCGTCGACCGTCTGGTGGAGTTCGTGGCGTCGTTCGCGCCCGACCCGCACCCCGGACCGGGGCGCTCGGTCTGACGTCGCGCGGCCGTGTTCTCCGTGCGCGAACACCTGCCGCCGACCACTTGGCACTCTCCCACGGAGAGTGCTAATCCTTGACGTGTAGCCGACCCCCCGGCGGGCGACCCCGCCGGCGGGAGCACCGGGGCCCGGGCGGTCCGGGCCCCTCGTCGAGGAGGTGATGGGTGTGGCTACTCGTGTCGACCCCTTCCGGGAGATGGACCGACTGCTCACGCAGGTCCTGGCGTCCGACCGCGCCGCGGCGACGATGCCCATGGACCTCTACCGCGACGGCGACCACTACGTGCTGCACGTCGACCTGCCGGGCGCCGACCCGGGCACGATCGACGTCAACGTCGAGGACCGCACGCTGACCATCCGCGCCGAGCGGACCGCCCGCACCGAGCACGACGTGCAGTGGCTGGCCAAGGAGCGCCCCGTGGGGACGTACGCCCGGCAGCTCACCGTCGGTCGCGGGCTGGCGCTCGACCGCATCTCCGCGACCTACGCCGACGGCGTGCTGACCCTCACGGTGCCCGTCGCCGAGGAGGCCAAGCCGCGCCGCATCGAGGTGCAGCACGGCGCGACGCCGACGTCGATCGAGGCGGGCGCCACGGCCGGCTGACCGCCGCCCTGCCCCGCGACCCGGCAGGCCGTGCCGCGCCCCCGGTGCGCGGCACGGCCTGCGCCGTGCCGCGGCGCGACGTCAGGCAGCCGGTCCGAGCCCCGCGAGCACCCGCGTGACGGTCGCCGTGCTCACGGGCTTGCTCAGCAGCGCCGTCACCCCCTGCGGGGGGTCGTCGCCCACGGCCGCGTGCTCCACGACGCCCGTGACCAGCACGAACGGCACGTCGGCGCACGCCCCGCGCACGCCGGCCAGCACGTCGAGCCCCGTGCCGGACGGCAGGCGGTAGTCGCAGAACACCACGTCCGCGCCGGGAGCCGCGGCGACCGCCGCCGCGACGTCGTCCGCCTGCGCGACGTCCCAGCCGGCCTTGTGCAGGATGTGGGCGAGCACCAGCCGGGACACGGTGTCGTCGTCGACGACCAGCGCCCTCATCCGGCGTCCCCCGCCGAGCGCGCCGTGACCATGCGCAGCACGCGGTCCAGCATCGTCAGCTCGAACACGCGCCGCGCGTCGGCGGAGCGCGGCTCGCACACCACAGCCGTGCCCCCGACCGACTCGCACACGCGGTGCGCGTGCACGACCGCCGCGAGCCCGGCGGAGTCGACGAACGTCGCCTCCGTGAGGTCGACCACCGCCGTGTCGACGCCCCCGACGGCGAACGTGTCGATCGCGCGCCGCACCTCGAGCGCGACGGGCGCGTCGAACCGGCCCGCGACCTCGACCACCGCGAGCCCCGGCGCGGGTCGCGTCACCTCCAACGACGTCGGCGTCACCGCGCACCCCCCGCCGGCGGTCGGTGCACGTGCAGCCGCCAGGTGTTCACGGCGCCCTCCCGGGTGTGCTCGAAGTCGTCGACGAGCTTGCGGACGATCAGCAGGCCGTACCCGCCCTCCTGCGGCACGCCGGGCACGGGCTCGACCGCCATCCGCGTGCGGTCCGGCGCGGCGCCGCCGTCGCTCACGTGCACGGTGACGCCGCGGTCGTCGACCGCGCCGCGCACGTGCAGCCGGTCGCAGCGCGTCAGGCCCGAGTGGTCCACCACGTTGACGCAGACCTCGTGCGTCGCGAGCTCGATGCGGGTGCGCACGCGACCCGGGCTGGACCAGCCGGCGTCCGCGAACAACGCGGTGAACCAGTCCTCGAGCACGCTCAGCGCCGAGTGGTCCACGGGCAGGTCGATCTCCCGGATCATGCCCACGCCTCCCGTCGGACGACGACGAGCGTGCGGTCGTCGGACTGCGCCACGCCCCGGCCGTGCGCCGCGACCGCGTCGAGCACGGCCGCGAGGCCGTCCGCCGCGGTGCCCCGCGACCACCGCGCGCACAGCGCCGCGAAGCGGTCGTACCCGAGCATGCCCCCCGTCGCGTCCTCCTGCTCCACGAGCCCGTCGGAACCGACCCACAGCGTGTCCCCGGGCGCCATCCGGACCTCGCGGACCGCGTGCGCCAGGCCCGGGAGCACGCCGAGCGGCGGCGACGTCGCGCGCAGCGGCGTCACGCGCCCGCCCGCGCCCAGCAGCACGGGCGAGTGGCCCGCGTTGCACACGCGGGCGACGCCGCTCGCCGGGTCGACGTGGCCGACCGCGAGCGTGACGAACCGCCGGATGTCGACGAGCCAGTCGTGGACGTCCCGGTCGACCCGCTGCGTCGCCGCCTCGACGTCGCCCGGCTCGACGCTGGTGAACGCCGCGAGGCACTCGGCGATCACGCGGCTCATGACGACCGCCGCGGGCAGGCCCTTGCCCGCGACGTCGCCCACGGCGAACCACAGCCCGCCGTCGCGCTCGGCGAACGCGTACAGGTCGCCGCCCGCGACGTGCGCGGGCACGGAGCGCGCCGCGACGTCGAGCCCGGGCACCACGGGCGGCGCGGGCGCGAGCACCGCCTGCGCGACGGTCGACGCGGCCTCGTGCTCGCGCGCGACGGCCGCCCGCTCGACGGCCGTCGTGTGCAGGCGCCAGATGGTGCGGGCCATCACGGCGGTCGCCACGACGACGTCGACGAGGTCGAGCTCGCCCGTGCCGAACGGCGGCCCGGCGGTGCGGGACACGACGACCGCGCGCAGGTCGTCGTCGGGCTCGGCGGGCACCTGCACGACCGTCGAGCCGCCGTCGAGCACCGCGACCCGGCCCGGCGCGGTCGTCGCGGCCGCCGCTGCGGCGCGTGCGACCACACCCGTCGCGGCGTCGGGGTCGGCCGCGCGCACGTCGTCGGGTCCCAGCACGGCCACGACGTCGGCGTCCGTGAGGTCGGCCGCGATCGCGAGCAGCCGCGCACGCGCCTGCGTCGGGTCGAGCGCCCGGTCCAGCACGGACGCCAGCAGCCGCAGCGCGTGCAGGCGGTCGAGCGCCGTGACGAGCGCGTCCATGATCTCCGGTGCGTCCGGCGTCCCCGTGGTCACCGCGCGCCCCTCACCCGGCGTCCGGCAGCAGGACGCCGGCGAGGTCCGTGACCTCGAGGATCGTCCGCACCGGCTCCGACGTGCCGGTGAGGGTGAACGTGCCTCCCCGCGCGAGCGCGGTGCGCCGCAGCGCGACCAGCTCGGCGAGCGCGCTCGAGTCGACGAACGTGACCCCGGACAGGTCGACCTCCAGCGCGGGGGCGTCACCCTCGACGAGCGCGCGCAGCACCCCTTGGGCCTGCGCCACCTCGTGCGCGTCGAACCGCCCCACGACCTCCGCCCGGCGGGTGCCGCCCACCCGCTCCGTGCGCACGCTCATCCGTCCCGCCCCCTCCGGTCCTCCGGCGCCCCGGCGCGCCCCGTGCCCCGCGCGCTCACGAGCGCCCGCCCTCGGCGGCCAGCCGCCGCAGGTGCAGCACGTGCCAGTGCACGACGTCGGCGAGGGCCGCGCCCGCCGCCGCGGTGAAGTTCTGCCGCCCCAGCCGGGTGCGCAGCTCGTCGTCGTCGAGCACGCGCTCCAGCGCGTCCGCGAGCCCCGCCGCGTCACCGAGGTCGAACCGCTCGCCCGCGAACCCCTCGTCCTCGACGAGGTCGTCCAGCTCGCTGCCGCGCGGCAGGACCACCGCTCGCCCGTGCTCGCCGGCCAGGTGCAGCGCTCCGGGGGCGCCCGCGCCCGCCGCGGACGGGAACGCGACGACCGCCGCCGAGCGGAACAGCGCCGGCACGTCCTCGTCCGCGACGAACCCGGTCAGCTCGAGGCCCGGCAGGTCCGCGTGCCGCGCGGCGAGCTCCGCCAGGTACCCCGGCTCGTCCGGACCGTCCGACCCCGCGACCACGAGCACGACGTCGTCGCGGCCGCGTCGCCGCAGCTCGCGGTACGCGTCGACGAGCACGTCGGCGGTGACGGCGGCGCCCCACCTGCCGTAGGCGAGGACGCGCCGGGGGCCGGGCGGACGCGCGAGGTCCGGCAGCGGCACGAGCTCGAAGCTGCCGTGGGGTGCCAGCGCCACGTGGTCCGCGCCGAAGCGGTCGCGCACGAGGTCGACGTGCCGCGGGATGGTCAGCGCCAGCAGGTCGGCGCGCAGCAGGGCCCGCAGCCGCAGCCGCCCGACCGCGCGCGCCGCCCGGGCTCGCAGCGACGGACGCCCGTGGTCCGCCGCGCGCTCGTCGATCTCGTCGGCGAGGTCGTGCAGCAGCACGACCACGGGCACCCCCGTGCGCCGCACGAGCCACGGCGACAGCAGGCCGAGCGTGCCCGGCACCCCGTGGTCCCCGAAGGACGCGAGCTGCACGTTGAACAGCACCGCGTCCAGGCGGTGCTCCCGCGTCGCGCGGCGGATCCGCCAGGGCGTGCGCAAGTCCTCCGGCCGCCATGCCGGGACCGGCGTGACCCCCGGCGACGGGGCGGGCGCGCCCCAGCGCGTCACGTCGTGCAGCAGCACCACCTCGGCGACCTGCTCGTGGTGGGCGAGGTGGTGCACGAGGTGCCGCCCGTACTCGGTGAGCCGCGCGCGGCTCGGCGGGTACGCCGTCACCACGCCCACGTGCAGCCCGCGGCGGACCGCGCTCGCTGGTGCCATCGGCCACCCCCCCTGAGGGGTCGGCCCGCGGTCGCCGCGGGCGGGTGTTGACGCCCGGTGCTCCACGTCCGACCCTGTGGATGGTCCAGACGGTACTCCTGGCGCTGCGGCGCCGACAGCAGGGGCGCAGATGACCGGCACGGGGCAGACCGGTACGGGGGCGGCGGGCGCCGACCTGCTCCGACGGCTGCCCGCCGGCGTCCGTGCCGCGCTCGCGGTCGGTCTCCTGGGGGTGCTCGCCGTCGTCCCGCTCGACCTCGCCGGGGGTGAGCGGGCCGCGACCGTCGTGTGCCTCGTCGTCGAGCTGCTCGCGGCGGCCGTCGTGACGGCGCGCGTCATGATCCTGCCCGCCGAGCGCGGCGCGTGGAGCGCGATGGCGGCGGCGCTGCTGCTGCACGCCGTCGAGGAGCTGCTCGCGGCGTCGTCGGTGGGCGGGGTCGGGCTGTGGGTCGCGCTGTCGGCCGCGTCCTCGGCGTTCGCGGTCGTCAGCGTCGTCGCCGTCGTGTCCGCGCGCCTCGTGACGCAGACCCCGGTGATGTGGCTCGAGACGACCATCGCGGCGTCGGGGCTGCTCGCGGTCGGCGCGATGCTCGTGGGGCCGCTCGGTGGCGCCGGGTGGCTCGTGCTCGTGCACGTCGCGGGACCGCTCGTCGTGCTCGCGGCCCTCGTGGGCGGGCTCGTGGCGCTCGCGCAGCGACCCACGCCCGCGTGGTGGGCGATCACGGTCGGCTTCTCGCTCGTGGCGCTGTCCGCGGTGCTCACCACCGCGGAGTCCGCCTGGGCGGGCGGCGGGCCGGGGGCGGCGGCGGACGTCCTGACGGGCGTCGGCGCGCTCGTCGTCGCCGCCGGGGCGTGGTGGTCCCGGCCGCGGACGACCGGCGTCAGCGCACCGCTGTCGAACCTCGGGGTGCCGCTCGTGTTCCTCGTCGCGGCGCTCGTCGTCGAGCTCGTCGACACCGTCGCCGAGGTGCCCGTGCTCGCCGAGGCGGCGGCGTTCGTCGCGCTCACCGCGGGGGTCGGGCGGCTGTTCCTCGCGGTGCGGTCCGCGCAGCGCGTCGGGCGCACCGAGCAGGCGCTCAACCGCACCCTGCGGCAGGCGCACGAGGACGCGCTCGCCGCCGCCGCGGCCCGCACGGCCTTCGTCGCCAACATGAGCCACGAGATCCGGACGCCGATGAACGCGGTGATCGGCATGACGGGCCTGCTGCTCGACACCGACCTCGACGCCGAGCAGCGCGAGTACGCGCAGACCGTGCGGCTGTCGGGGAACCTGCTGCTCGACCTCATCAACAACGTGCTCGACCTGTCGAAGATCGAGGCCGGCGGGCTCGACCTCGAGGACCACCCGTTCGACCTGACGGCCGCCGTCGACGACTCCCTCGGGCTGCTCGCGCACGCGGCGAGCGCGCGCGACGTCGCGCTGCTCGCGGACGTCGACCCCGCGTGCCCCGCGTGGGTGCGCGGCGACGTGACGCGGCTGCGGCAGGTGCTCGTCAACCTCGTCGGCAACGCCGTGAAGTTCACGCACAGCGGTGACGTGGTGGTGCGGGTCGCACCCGCCGCCGGCCCGCCCGGCGCGCTGCGCTTCGCCGTCACCGACCAGGGCATCGGCATCCCGCGCGACCGCATGGACCGGCTGTTCCGCGAGTTCAGCCAGGTGGACGCGTCGACCACGCGGCGCTACGGCGGCACGGGGCTGGGGCTGGCGATCAGCCGTGCGATCGTCGAGCTCATGGGCGGTGCGCTCGGCGTGACGTCCGAGGTGGGCGTGGGCTCGACGTTCGCGTTCACGGTCGTGCTGCCGCCCGTGCCGGCCCCGACGCCCGAGTCGACCGCGCCCGCGGTGCTGCACGGCCGCACCGCGGTCGTCGTCGAGGACGACCCCACCAACCGTCGCATCCTCGTCTCGCAGCTCGAGCGGTGGGGGCTGACGTGCCGCGCCTTCGCGTCGGCCGAGGACCTGCTCGACGCGACCGACGTCGACCGTCCCGACCTCGTGACGCTCGACATGCGGCTGCCCGGGCTCAGCGGGGTCGAGGCGGCGACCCGAGTGCGGGAGCGCCCGGGCTGGCAGGACGTGCCGCTCGTGCTGCTGAGCAGCCTGAACGACGTGCTCACCGTGCAGGAGCGTGCACCGTTCGCCGCCCTGCTGACCAAGCCCGTGCGCGCGGCCGAGCTGCGACGCGTCGTCACCGACGTCGTCACGGGCCGGCGGCGCGAGCCCAGCCGCGCCGCACCGGCCCGGACCGGCGCGCGCCTGCGGGTGCTCGTCGCCGAGGACAACGCGGTCAACCGGACGATGGCGGAGCGCGTGCTGGCCGCGATGGGCCACGACGTGGAGACCGTCGGCGACGGCGGTGCGGCCGTGGCGCGCACGGCCGAGCAGGACTTCGACGCCGTGCTCATGGACATCCACATGCCCGTGCTCGACGGCCTGGAGGCGACCCGGGAGATCCGCGCGCGGGGCGGCGCGCACCAGCCGGTGATCGTCGCGCTGACCGCCAGCGCGACGGCCGAGGACCGGCAGGCGAGCGCCGCGGCCGGCATGGACGACTTCCTCACCAAGCCGTTCCGGTCCCAGGACCTCGATCACGTGCTCGCGCGCGTCGTCCCGCAGCGCTCGGACGCCGCGGTGGCACCCGTGCCCGGCGCGCCGACGGCGCCCGCGACGTCCGGCGCCGCCGCCCCGACCGTCTCGGCCGACCCGGCCGTCCCCGCCGACCCGGCCGACCCGGCCGCCCCCGCCGCTCCGGCCGCCCCCGCCCACCCCGCGGAGGGGGCGCCCGTCCTCGACGCCGACGCGTTCGCGCTCGCGTGCGAGGTCGACGCCGCGTCGGGCGGTGCGCTGCTCGGCGCGTTCGTCGCCGACTGCGCGACCGGTGCCGACCGCCTCGACGCGGCGGCCGCCGCGGGCGACCCCGGCGAGGTCGCCGCGGTCGCGCACGCGTGGCTGGGTGCGTGCGGGACGGTCGGCGCGACGGGCCTGGCGGACCTGCTGCGACGGGTCGAGGACGCCGCACGGCGCGGCGCGCTCCCGGGCGCGGACGTGCTCGGTGCCGTGCGTGCCGAGGCGACCGCGGTGACCGCCGCGGTGCGTGCTGCCGTCAGCGCGTGAGCGTCGCCACGAGGCGGTCGAGCGCGTCGTCGAGGATCGACGGCGCCGTCGCGAGGTTGAGGCGCACGTGCCCGTCGCCGGCCTCGCCGAACGTCGGGCCGGGGTTGACCGCGAGCCGCCCGCGCGCGAGCAGCAGCCGCGCCGGGTCGGCGCCGCTCGCGACCACCGCGGGCGTCGCGCGCAGGTCGAGCCACGCGAAGTACGTGGCCGCCGGGCGGTCCCAACGGGCCTCCGGCAGACGCTCCGCCAGGACGGCGGCCGTGCGGTCGCCGTTCGCGCGGATCCCGGCACGCACGTCGTCGAGCCACGCGTCGCCGGCGCGGTAGGCGGCCTGGTGCGCGATCGACGCGACGTGGCTGACGCCGTGCCGCACGATCTCCGGCAGCCGCTCCAGGTCGCGCGCCGCGGGTCCCGGCACGGCGATCGCGGCCTTCAGCCCGGCGAGGTGGAACGCCTTGGACGCCGAGTGCAGCGCGATCGCGTCGGGGATCACGGTGGTGGTGGGCACGAACGGCTCGTCGCCCACCACGAGCGGCGCGTGGATCTCGTCCGCGACGACCCGCACGCCGTGGTGCGCCGCGAGCTCGCCCAGCGCGCGCAGCTCGTCGGCCGTGTGCAGGGTGCCGGTCGGGTTGTGCGGGTGGCACAGCAGGTACGCGCGGGCACCGGCGAACGCGCGGTCCAGCGCGTCGAGGTCGAGCCGCCCCGCGGGCGTGAGCGGAGCGGTGACCACGCGCCGGCCCGCGTGCTCGACGAACGCGCGGAACGGGGGGTAGACCGGCGGGCTGATGACCACGCCGTCGCCGGGCCCGGTCACCAGGCGCAGCACCTCGACGGCGCCCAGCATGACGTCGGGCACGAGCCGTGTGCGCTCGACCGGCACGTCCCAGCCCTGCCGCCGGGCCGCGAAGTCCGCGAACGCCTCCGCGTACGCGGTGCCCTGCGGGCTGGTCGGCTCGGCCTCGTACCCCGTGTCGCCGGTCGTCATGGCGCGGTGCACCGCGTCGACCACCGC
Organism: Cellulomonas sp. FA1; assembly: GCF_000986825.1. Taxonomy (NCBI): domain Bacteria; kingdom Bacillati; phylum Actinomycetota; class Actinomycetes; order Micrococcales; family Cellulomonadaceae; genus Cellulomonas; species Cellulomonas sp. FA1. The sequence goes on from NZ_LBMY01000001.1 coordinate 3,049,704, forward strand.
CTCGAGGGGCCGGACGTCCATCTCGGCGACGAACGCGGGCAGCACGTCCGGCTCGTACGTGTGCCACTTCAGCGAGGTGCGCCGACGCAGCTCGTCGGGCGTGACGTCGAACGGCGAGGTCATGAGGTCACGGTACGGCCAGGCGTGCGAGTCGTGGCGACGAGGTGCGGCGCCGACGTGCGGCGACTGGGTCTGCGTTCCATTTCTCACCATGGAACTTGAATGCGACCGGTCGCCGTTCAAGTCCGCTTGTCAGCGACGAGGGCTGCTGGTCAGGACGTCGACCACCGCGGGCGCGCGGTAGATCTGGCTCCGGGACTCACCGCCAGATGCCTGCCCGCCGCAGCAGACCGCGCGAGGCCCCGGCCGCCGCGGGTGCGGCGGGCCGGGGCCCCGGGTCGTGCGGCGCGGCGCCTGCGTCAGAGCGTCGCGCGGACCGTGCGGGTCGCCTCGACCAGGTGCTCGAGCGAGGGCGTGACCTCCTCGTAGCGGCGGGTCTTGAGGCCGCAGTCCGGGTTGACCCAGAGCTGGTCGACGTCGATGGTGCGGACCGCCTCGGTGAGCAGCTCGGTGACCTCGGCCTGCGACGGCACGCGGGGCGAGTGGATGTCGTACACGCCCGGGCCGACGGCGCGCGGGTAGCCCGCCGCCGCGATGTCGCCGAGGATCTCCATCTTCGAGCGGGCCGCCTCGATGCTCGTCACGTCCGCGTCGAGGCCGTCGATCGCGTCCATGATCTCGCCGAACTCCGAGTAGCACAGGTGCGTGTGGATCTGCGTGTCCGGGCGCACGCCGGCCGTCGAGAGGCGGAACGAGCGCACCGACCAGTCGAGGTACGCCGCGTGGTCCTTCTCGCGCAGCGGCAGCAGCTCGCGCAGCGCCGGCTCGTCGACCTGCACGATGCCGATGCCCGCGGCCTCGAGGTCCGCGATCTCGTCGCGCAGCGCGAGCGCCACCTGGTTCGCGGTGTCGCCGAGCGGCTGGTCGTCGCGCACGAACGACCACGCGAGGATCGTCACCGGGCCCGTGAGCATGCCCTTGACGGGCTTGTCGGTGAGCGACTGCGTGTACGTGGTCCACGCGACCGTGATGGGTGCGGGCCGCGACACGTCGCCCCACAGGATCGACGGGCGCGTGCAGCGCGAGCCGTACGACTGCACCCAGCCGTTCTGCGTGACCGCGAACCCGTCGAGGTTCTCGGCGAAGTACTGCACCATGTCGTTGCGCTCGGGCTCGCCGTGCACCAGCACGTCCAGGCCGATGCGCTCCTGCAGCTCGACGACCCGGCGGATCTCCGCCTTCATCTCGTCCTCGTACGCCGCCGCCGACAGCTCGCCCTTGCCGAACGCGGCGCGGGCCTTGCGGATCTCGGGCGTCTGCGGGAACGAGCCGATCGTCGTGGTCGGCAGCGCGGGCAGCCGCAGGCGCTCGGCCTGCGCGGCCTTGCGCGCCGCGAACGGGCCGCGGCGGAACTGGTCGTCGGTGAGCGCGGCGGCGCGCTCGCGCACCTCGGGCCGGACCACGCCGGGTGCCGTCGCGCGGCTGCGCACCGCGTCGGACGCCGCGAGCAGCTCGGTGCGCACGGCCTCACGGCCCTCGGTCAGGCCCGTCGCGAGCGTCGCGACCTCGCGGACCTTCTCGTCGGCGAACGCGAGCCACTGCACGAGCGTGCGGTCGAGCGCGGGCTCGTCGTCGAGCGTGTGCGGCACGTGGAACAGCGACGTCGACGTGCCGACCGCGACGGCGGCCGCACCGAGGCCCGCGAGCTGCTCGAGCACCGTGAGCCTCGCGTCGAGGTCCGCGCGCCAGATGTTGTGGCCGTCGACGACGCCGCCGACGAGCGTCTTGCCGGCCAGGCCGGGCACCGGGACCGTGGGCGCGTCGCCGCGCACGAGGTCGATCGCGAGACCCTCGACGTCGGTGGCCGCGAGCACGGGCAGCGCCGCGCCCAGGTCGCCGTAGGGCGCCGCGACGAGGACTGCGGGCCGCTCGGGTCGTGCGAGCTCGGTCGCGAGCGCGCGGTAGGCGCGGGTCGTGGCCTCGGCCAGCACCGCCGCGTCGACGCCGATCGAGTCGGAGACGAGCGCGGGCTCGTCGAGCTGCACCCACGTCGCGCCCGCGGCGGCGAGCTCGGTGAGCAGGCGCGCGTAGACCGGCAGCAGGTCGTCGAGCCTGTCGAGCGGGTGGAAGCCCGCGGGCGCGTCCTCGGTGGGCTTCGCGAGCGCGAGGAACGTCACGGGGCCGACGACGACGGGACGCGTGAGCACGCCGTCGGCGAGCGCCTCGGCGAACTCGGCGACCGGGCGGTCCGACGCGTAGCGGAACGCCGTGCCCGGGCCGATCTCGGGGACCAGGTAGTGGTAGTTCGTGTCGAACCACTTGGTCATCTCGAGCGGCAGGTCGTCGCCGCGGCCGCGCGCGACCGTCGAGTACCCGGCGAGGTCGAGGCGCCCGTCGGCGTCCTGCAGGTCGGCGAAGCGGGCGGGCACGGCGCCGACGAGCGCGGCCGTGTCGAGCACGTGGTCGTAGAACGAGAACGCGCTCGGGATCGCGGGGGCGTCGGTCGCGAGGCCGAGCTCGGCGAGGCGGGCGCGGGTGCGCCGGCGCAGGTCGGCGGCCACGGCCTCGACCTCGTCGGCCGTCCTGCGGCCGGCCCAGAACGCCTCGAGGGCCTTCTTGAGCTCGCGGCGCGGGCCGATGCGGGGGTAGCCGAGGACGGAGCCGGTGGGGAAGGCCGGGGTGGCCGGCGCGGCGGGCGTGGTGCTGGTCATGACAGGTTCCCTCGCGGAGTCGTCGAGGCGGCGCCGGTGGGCGCGGCCGTGGTCGTGGGTGCGGTGGTCGTGGGCGGGGCGGGGTCGGCGACGGTGGTGCGCCGTCCGCCGACGAGGTCGGCGCCGTCGAGCAGGTCGAGCGCCGCCTCGTGGGTGTTGAACGTGTAGACGTGCACGCCGGGCGCGCCGCCGTCCAGCACGCCGTTGACCAGGTCGACACCGGCGCGCGTGCCGCGCCGGTGGCGCTCCGCGGGGTCGTCGGTGCCGCCGAGCAGGTCGAGCAGGCGCTGCGGCACGGGCACGCCCGTCAGCTCCTGCACGCGCAGCAGGCGGGCCGGGTCGGTGGTGGGGATGATCCCCGGCACGATCGGGATGGTGACGCCGGCCTCGCGCGCCTCGGCGACGAGACCGAGGTAGGCCTCGGCGTCGAAGAAGACCTGCGAGATCGCGAAGTCGGCGCCCGCCTCCTGCTTGGCGAGCAGCGCCTGCACGTCCTGCGCGCGTGTGCCGCCGGTCGCGTGGTTGCCGCGCGGGAACGCCGCGACCGCCACGGACAGCGGGCGGACGCGGGCGCGCACCGCCTGCGACGCGGAGCGGCCGCACCGGCGGCCCTCGATCTCGCGGAGCAGCTCGACCAGCTCGGCGGCGGTGTGCACGCCGTCGGGGTGCGGACGCCAGTCCGGCTCGCCCGCGGGCGGGTCGCCGCGCAGCGCGAGGAACGAGCGCACGCCCTCGTCGAGGAACTCCTCGACGATCGTCGTGACCTCGTCGCGCGAGGTGCCCACGCAGGTCAGGTGCGCGATCGGGGTCAGCGACGTCTCGCGCAGCAGGCGCCGCACGAGCACGCGCGTGGTCTCGCGCGTGCGGCCCGACGCGCCGTAGGTCACGGACACGAAGTCGGGCTCGACGGTCTCGAGCTCGCGCACCGTGCGCCAGAGCCGCGGCGCGGCGTCGGGGTTCCGGGGCGGGAAGAGCTCGAAGGACACGGTGGGCCGGTCGAGGGCGCCCGCCTGCTCGGCGCGCCGGCCGGCGGCCCGGGCGGGCGGCGGGGCGGGTGCCTCGACCTCGGCCACGAGGGTCATCGGGTGCGGCCCGGGAGGCACGCGGTGCGTGCGCTCACGGGGCAGCACGGGCTGCACGAGGGGTCGGTCGCCAGGGCGCAGACGGTCATCGTCACTCCATCGTTCCTGGCGGAAGCACCCACACCCTCGCAGGGAGGGGGGTTGCTGCGGCGTCGCGGAGCCAGGTCTCTCAGCCGCTCTGGATGGTCGACGACGATGCTAGCGGCCATGCCCGGATGGCGGACAGCGCTTCTCGTTCAGTGAGACGACTTCGTTCGGTCGGCGGCCCTCCCGGCTCCGACGGGCCGGAGTGGGTCGGAACAGCTCGTCGCACGCCGACCGCCCGGGGCGACGCCGGGTGGACGGCAGGGGTCAGCGGCGGCGGCGGTGCAGCGAGGGCAGCGCCTCGCGTGCCGTGCGCTGGTGCGGCAGACCGAACCAGGACGTCGCCGGGGTCATCACGGGGACGTCGTGCAGGCCCTCGTGCACGGCCGCGAGCACCTGCGGGTCGGGCTCGCCCGCCGTCCACCACGCCTCGTGCGCGGCCTGCACGGGGTCGTGCTGCCCGTCCGGGTGCGCGTGGTGGGTCATGGGGGCGACCTTAGCGGCGGTGGGAAGGGCCCCGTCGGCCGCCGGACGCTTGTTCACCCCACGCGTCACCCCGCCGGAGCAGCGCGCGCGCCACCCGGGGGACGCGGGGTCACCCGGCCACCACGACGCACGCCGCGAGGTGGTCGTCGACCACGCCGCACGCCTGCATCGCGGCGTACGCGGTGGTCGGGCCGACGAACCGGAAGCCGAGCGACTTGAGCTCCTTGGCCAGCGCGGCCGACTCGGCGGTCCGCGCGGGCACGTCGGCGTAGCTGCGCGGGCGCTCGCGGGGCGCCGTGGGCGCGTGCGACCACAGCACCTCGTCGAGCGTGCGGCCGGAGTCGTGCAGCGCGAGCAGCGCGCGGGCGTTCGCGATCGTCGCGTCGACCTTCGCGCGGTTGCGCACGATCCCCGCGTCCGCCATGAGCCGCGCGACGTCGTCCTCGCCGAAGGTCGCCACGACCTCGGGGTCGAACCCGGCGAACGCCGTGCGGAACGCCGGCCGCTTGCGCAGGATCGTGATCCACGCGAGGCCCGACTGGAACGCCTCGAGCGAGATCCGCTCGTACAGCGCGTGCTCGTCGTGGACCGGGACGCCCCACTCGTCGTCGTGGTAGGCCGCGTACACCGGGTCGCCGGAGCCGAAGCACCGGAACGGCTCGTCCTGCGCCAGCGGTGCCGCGGGCGTCGCGTCGGGTGAGGGGGCCGTGGTCGTCATGGCACGAGTCTGGCCCGTCCCGCCGACACCCCGCGTGGCGGTTCACGCCGCCGTGCGTCGCCGCCCGCCGGGCGGGCCTGGGGTCGGCCCGGATCCGTCCGAGGTGCGTGCCCCGGGCAACCGGAGTAGGCAGGGCTGCATGAGCACACCGGCAGCACCCGCCACTCCCGGTCCCGGTCCCACCCGCCGCGCGCCCTGGTGGCCGTGGGCCGTCGCGGTCGTCGTGCTCGTCGGCGTCGTCGTCGCGCTGCTCCTGACACGCGGCGGCGACGACGGCACGGCGGCCCCCACGACGTCGCCCACGCCGACCCCGGCGGCCACGACACCGACCGCACCGGCGAGCCCGAGCGCGACCCCGGCCGCGTCGCCGGCCACGACCGCGGGCTGCGCCCCGACGGGCGACGGGCCGCCCGCCGGCGCGGACGTCCGCGAGGTCGTCGACGTCGACGGCGACGGACGCCCCGACCAGGCGTGGCTCACGGGCGGCGCCGACCGTCGCATCGGCGTCACCACCGCGTCGGGCGCGACGTTCTCGGCCGCGATCGACTCGGCGAGCCCGGTGCCCGCGTCGGCCGTCGTGCAGCGCGTGCAGGCCGACGCGATCCCCGTCGTGCTCGTCGACCTCGGGCGCGAGGCCCGGCTGTGGTCGGTCGTCGACTGCGGGCTCGTGGCGCCCACCAACGCGCAGGGCCAGGCGTACACGTTCGACCGCGGGTTCGCGGGCCAGGGCACGGGCGTCGGCTGCACGCAGGACGGCGGTGCGCTGCGCCTCGCGGGCCTCGACGCCGTGAGCGCCGACGGCGGCACGTTCACGGTCACGCGCACGTGGGTCGACCTGGGCGACGGCGGCCGCACCGCGCGCAACGGCGCGGCCGAGCAGGTCGCGACGGGTGCCGCGGCGGACGACCCGGTCGTCACGACGGCGCAGCAGGTGTCGTGCGGCGACCTGCTGGCGGGCCGCGACGGCCCCGTCGAGCCCGCCGCCTGACGCACGGTCGCCCCGTCGTCGGACCCCACGCGTGGTCGGACCCCCACACATGGCGGACCCCCACGCGTGGCGGACCCCCACACGTCGACGGACAGCGGTACGGGTCGACGGACACGCGCGCGCGGGTGTCCGTCGACCGGGGGAGTGTCCGTCGGCGTGCCTGTCGTGCGGCGTGCGCCGTGCGGCGGTCAGGCGACGGGCGTCGCCTCGTCGGCCGCGTACGTGTGCCCGGCGGCGCGCAGCCGGGCGACGAGCACGTCGCCGAGCGCGGTCGCGGGGGTCAGCGAGCCCGCGCGGTCCGGCAGCCGGTCGCCGTCGAGCGCGAGCGCGAGACCCGCCTGCCCGAGCATGACGGACGTCGCGGCGTACCCCGGGTCGCCCGGACCGGCCGCCACGGCCGTGTACCGACGCCCCGACGTCGTCGTCGCGCGCACCTCGGAGCGGAACCACCCGTGCGCACGCGTGGCCGCGTCGGGGCCCGTGCCCGGCGCCGGCAGCACGCGCTCCAGCGCCCGTCCGACGCCCGGGACCAGCAGCAGCCCGCCGCCCACCACCAGGCCCGCGGCGACCCCCCCGGCCAGGGCGGCGCCGCGGGCGCCCGGGCCCGTGTCCACGACCTCGCCGTACCGCAGCCCGCGCCCGTACGCCCACCCGGTCAGCGCGTTGCTGCGCCGCACCACCTGCCCGTCGAACGACGCCATGACCCACGGGCCCGCCCACCGGCCGTCGGCCGCGCGCCGCGGCGGCGCGAGCGTCCGCGGCTGCGGGACGTCGGGCTCGGCGCCCCGGTCGGGGCTCAGCGCGTACGGGTCCCGCAGCAGCCGGCGGGTCGTGGCCGAGCGTCGCGCGTCGTCGAGCACGCCGCGCATCGACGCGACCGTGCCGCCCGAGACCCCGCCGCGCGCGCGGGCGCGCAGCCGCACGTCGACCAGCTCGCCGGCGCCGTCGGCGGCGGCCCGCGCGTGCAGCAGGTGCACCGCCAGGTCCGAGGGCACCGAGTCGTAGCCGCACGCGTGCACGAGCCGCGCGCCCGAGGCCCGCGCCGCCGCGCCGTACCGGTCGACGGCCGCGCGCACGAACGTCGCCTCGCCCGTGAGGTCCGCGTAGTGCGTGCCGGCCGCCGCGCACGCCCCGACCAGCGGCAGGCCGTGCCGCGCGTACGGGCCCACGGTCGACAGCAGCGCGCGGGTCGAGCGCGCGAGCCGGGCCAGCGCGGCGTCGTCCGCGGAGTCGGCGACGACGACGGGCCAGCCGTGCGCGACGTCCGGCAGCGCCGCCCGCACCTCCTCGAGCCGCGCGCGGCTGCGTCCCGCCAGCGCGACGCGCGTGCCCGGCGGTGCGTGGCGGGCGACGTGCTCGGCGACCAGCCGGCCCACGAACCCGCTCGCGCCGAGCAGGACGAGGTCGTGGTCCCGCGCGTCGGTCATGCTCGATGCTCACCCGGGCCCGCGACCCCCGCCACCGTGCGGCCGGACACGGCCGGGCCGGACCGTCAGCGCACCCGCCAGGCGCGGGACCGCGCGTGCGCGGCGGGCCGGCTCAGAACAGCGGCCACGGCACCGGCGACGACGCCGCCTCCGGCCCGGGGAACCGCCCGCTCGCGAGCAGCCGCTCGCACCGCGCGACCAGCGCGTCGACCTCGGCGCCGTCCAGCAGCGCCGCCAGCTCGTCGCCCAGCGCACCGTGCACGCCGTCGAGCACGCGCTCGACGCCCGCTCGCTCCTGCGCGTCGAGGTCCTCGCCCACCCATCCCCACAGCACGGTCCGCAGCTTGGGCTCGGTGTGGAACGTGACGCCGTGGTCGACGCCGTAGCGGTGGCCGCCCGCGACGGGCAGCACGTGCCCGCCCTTGCGGTCGGCGTTGTTGACGAGCACGTCGAGCACGGCCATGCGGCGCAGCGCGGGGGAGTCCTCGTGGACGACGGCCACCGGGCGGCCGCGCTCGTCGGCGCCCTCGAGGACCGTGCGCCACCCGGGCGGCACGGCCGTCGTCGGGACCACGTCGACGGGGTCCTGCTCCGGGTCGGCGTCCTGCCAGAGCTGCACCATGCCGGGGCCCAGCGGCCCGTCGCGCAGCCACGTGCGCGGCACGACGTCCCATCCCAGCGCCTGCGAGACGCGGTACGTCGCGACCTCGCGGCGGGCCAGCGTGCCGTCGGGGAAGTCCCACAGCGGCTGCTCGCCGGCCACCGGCTTGTAGACGACCTGCACGTCGCCGACGGTCCCGACGAACGTCGCGTTGGACGCCGTGGTCACGCGACCGACGACCACCAGCTCGCCGTCGAGGGTGTCGACGTCGTGCGCGTCGTCCGGGTCGGTCACGCGCCGTCGAGCGGGTCGCACACGTGACCGTCCGGGTCGACCGGCAGGCCGCACCGCGGGCACGCGGGTCGCCCGGCGCCCACGACGCGGCGCGTGCGCTGCACGAACGCCCGCGCGGTGCCCACCGGCATGCGCACCAGCAGGGCCTCCTCGGGCTCGTCCTCGTCGGCGTCCGCGAGGGCGAGCGGGTCGTCGTCGTCCGGCGCCTCCTGCAGCGGGAACGCCTCGACGACCACCTGCATCGTGCGCGGGTCCCAGCCCAGGCGCATCGTCCCGGTGCGGAACAGCGCGTCGTCGGGCGGGTCCAGCGGGTCGTCGTCGACGAGCTCGGGCGGGGTCTCGCGCGGGACGGAGACGGGGTTGTCCGCGTCGTTCGCGAGGTCGTCGAGCAGCTCCTCGATGAGGTCGGCGAGCGCGGCGGACTGCTGCTTCTCCAGCACGACGCTCGACGACCGGGCGCCCATGCGCGCCTGCAGGTAGAACGTGCGCTCGCCGGGGCGGCCCACGGTGCCGACGACGACGCGGTCCGGCCAGTCGAACTCGTGGACGCGGGTGGTCATCTTTCGAGTGTACGAACGGTCAGCGCGTCGCGTCGGTCGAGACGTGACCCGCACCGCCGCCGACCGGTGCGTCGTCGGCGGGGCGGGCGGCCGCGAGCCAGCCGAGGTCGTCGGACGAGCTGTTCGTGGTGACGACGCGCGGGCGCCCGGGCCCGTACTGGACGATCGAGACCGACGCGGGCCCGACGTCGAGGCGCTGGAACAGGTCGAGGTGCAGGCCGAGCGCGTCGGCGAGGACCGCCTTGACGACGTCGCCGTGGCTGACGGCCGCCCACACCGCCCCGGCGCCGTGCTCGCGCTCGACCGCGGCGTCGTGCGCGCGCACCGCCGCCACGGCCCGCGCCTGCATCGCCGCCAGCGACTCGCCGTCCGGGAACGTCACGGCCGACGGGTACGACTGCACCGTCGCCCACAGCGGCTCGCGCGCCAGGTCCGCGAGCGACCGGCCCTGCCAGTCGCCGTACCCGCACTCGGTGAGCGCGTCGTCGACCGTGAGCGTCGGCGTGCCGGCCTGCCGGGCGAGCAGCGCGTCCGCCGTCTGCCGGCACCGCTCCAGCGGGCTCGTCACGACCGTGACGAGCGGCACGACGGCGAGCCGCTCGGCGGTGCGCCCGGCCTGGCCGTGCCCGACGTCGTCGAGCAGCACGCCCGGGGTCCGCCCGGCGAGGACCCCCCGGACGTTGGCGTCGGTGCGGCCGTGGCGGACGAGCAGGACGGTGGCCATCCGGTCAGCCTAGGCAGCGCTGCCGCGCGCGCGACCGCACCGGCCGCGGTCCGACGCGGCGTCGCCTCGCGGCGACCCCGCCGGGACGTCGCGGCGGGCGCGTCGCGTCACGCGCCGAGCGCCGCCAGCGCCTTACGGATGCGCGTCGGCGAGACCGGCACGGGCGTGCCGAGCTGCTGCGCGAACAGGCTCACGCGCAGCTCCTCGACCAGCCACCGCACGTCGTCGAGCGCGGCGTCCCGCGCGGGGTCGGGGGACGCGGTGCGCGCTCGCTCGCGCGCGGCGACGTACAGGTCCTCGACGTCCTGCACCTGCCACGCGAGGTCCGCGTCGCGCTGCGGGTTCTCGGCGGCCTTGGCCAGGCGGTGCCGCGCGGCGCGCAGGTACCGGCCCAGCTGCGGCAGCCGGTCGGCACCGACCTCGGAGACGAAGCCGTCGTGCACGAGCGCGGCCGACTGGCCGCGCAGGTCCTGCGCGGTCGCGAGCAGCGCGAGGCTCGCGGAGCCGCGCACGTCGGCGTCGAGCTCGCGCCACGCCGTGAGCACGGCGACGAGGTCGGCGACGACGCGGTGCGTGTCGTCCTCGAGCGTGTCGCGGACCGCCTGACGCAGCGCGGCGTAGCCGTCGGCGTCGCGGACGTCGCGTGCGGGGCGCCCGGCCAGGTGGCGGGCCATGATCCGGTCGACGGCCGCGAGCTGCACGTCCGTGACCAGCGCGTCGGTCGACGCGTACGGCGACGCCGCGAGCGCGAGCGCCTGCGTGCCCGTCCAGCGCGACGTCACGCGGGGCGTCGCGAGGCCCACGTCGAGCAGGAGCAGCCGACGCAGACCACGGCGCGCGGCGGACTCGGCCGCGGCCGCGTCGGCCAGCACGCGCAGCGCGACGCTCACGCGCGGGCCGGTGCCCTCCTCGACGAGCGTCGGGTAGGCGCGCACCACGTCGCCGGCCGCGGAGGGCGCCTCGACGACGTCGGGCAGCGCGCCCGGCAGGTCGGCCGGCCAGGTCGTCAGGCCGGTGCGCTCGAGCGTCGGCCCGGGGCCGTGCTTCCCGCGCGCGACCGCGGCGGGCGTGGGGCCGGACCGCCCCGACGTCGCCGGTGCGGGGGTCGCGTCGGACGCGGGGACCGCGGCACCGGCCGGCGCGGCGGCCTCCTCCATCGCGGCCCGTACGGCGGTGCGCACGGCCGACGCGACGGCGTCCTGCGCGCGGTCCGCGTTGCGGCGCTGCAGCGCGAGCAGGTCGGTGCCCTCGTCGATCACGCCGCCGCGGTCGCCGACCACGCGGAACGTCATGCGCAGGTGCGCCGGCAGGCGGTCCTCGTCGACCGCGTCGGGCGGCACCTCGACGTCGCGCAGCGCTCGCACGGCGCGCGCGAACATCTCCCGGAACGACGGCGCCGCGTCGGCCGCGCGCACCGTGTCCTCCCAGGTCGCGGCGTTCTCGTCGAGCCACGCGTCGACCGCGCGCGCGACGTCCGGCGCGGGCACGAGCTGCACGCGCACGGGCTTGGGCAGCGCGCGGATCGTCGCGGTCAGCAGCTCGGCACGCATGCCGGGCACCATCCAGTCGAAGCCCTCGGGCCGCACGCGCGGCAGCTGCGACAACGGGACGTGCACGGTGACGCCGTCGGCCTCGGTCCCGGGCTCGAACTGGTACGTCAGCGGGAACGACAGGTCGCCCTGCGGCCAGCGCGACGGGAACGCCTGCTCGTCGATGTCGGCGGCGTCCTCGCCGACCAGCAGGTCACGCGTGTACGTCAGCAGGTCGGGGTCGGCGCGGCGTGCGTCCTTCCACCACCGGTCGAAGTGCCGTGCCGAGACCACGTCGGCGGGCACGCGCGCGTCGTAGAAGTCGAACAGCGCGTCGTCGTCGACCACGAGGTCGCGGCGGCGGGCGCGCGCCTCGAGCGCCTCGGCCTCGGCGAGCAGCCGCCGGTTCTCGTGGAAGAACCGGTGGTGCGTGGTCCACTCGCCCTGCACGAGCGCGTGCCGCAGGAACAGCTCGCGCGCGTGCTCGGGGTCGATCTTCGCGAGCAGCACGCGCCGCTGCGCGACCACGGGCACGCCGTACAGCAGCACCTTCTCGTCGACCATCGCCGCGCCCTGGCGCGTGGACCACGCGGGCTCGGAGTAGGTGCGCTTCACGAGGTGCGCGGCGGCCTCCTCGACCCACGCGGGGTCGACGCGCGCGACGTCCCGCGCCCACAGGCGCGACGTCTCGACGAGCTCGGCCGCCATGACCCACGACGGGGGGCGGCGCGCCAGCCCCGAGCCGGGGAAGATCGCGAACCGCGCACCGCGCGCGCCGAGGTACTCGTTGCGGGCGCGCGCGTCGGGGCGGCGCGGCTTGCCGTCGCGGCCCTTGGCGGGGGCGGCGGCGACGTCGGTGACGAGCTGCATGCCGACCTGCGACAGCAGACCGGGCAGCATCGCGCGGTGGATCGCGTCGCCGTCCCACGACCAGCGGGTCTGCACGCCGTCGGGGCCGGTGCGCTCGGCGGACTCCTGCGTGGGCGCACCGGTCGGGGTGTGCCGGCCGCCGTCGCGACGCCCGTCGCGGCCGTGGCCCGCTGCCGCGGGGACGTCGGACGACGCGGGCACCGGCGCGCCCTTGGCGTCGAAGCCCAGGTCCTTGGCCATCTGCCGGAGCTGCGCGACGACGTCCTGCCACTCGCGCACGCGCAGGTAGTGCAGGTGCTCGGCCTTGCACAGCCGCCGGAGCGCGGACCCCGACAGCTCGCGCTGCCGGTCGCGCAGGTACGTCCACAGGTTGAGGTACGTCAGCAGGTCGGACGTCGGGTCGGCGAACCGGCGGTGCATCGCGTCGGCGGTCTCGCGCTGCTCGGCGGGCCGCTCGCGCGGGTCCTGGATCGACAGCGCGGCCGTCACCACGAGCACCTCGCGCGCGACGCCGCGGCGCCCCGCCTCGACGACCATGCGCGCCAGGCGCGGGTCGATCGGCAGGCGCGCCAGCGCGCGCCCCGTCTCGGTGAGCTGCGTGCGGCCGTGGCGCTCCTCGAGCGCACCGAGCTCGGTGAGCAGCACGACGCCGTCACGCACCGAGCGCACGTCGGGCGGGTCGACGAACGGGAAGTCGACGACCTCGTCGGGCGACGTCACGACGCCCACCGCGATCATCTGCAGGATCACCGACGCGAGCGACGTGCGCAGGATCTCCGGCTCGGTGTACTCGGGGCGGGACTCGAAGTCCTCCTGCGAGTACAGCCGGATCGCGACGCCCGGTGCGACACGGCCCGAGCGCCCGGACCGCTGGTTGGCGGACGCCTGCGACACCGGCTCGATCGGCAGCCGCTGCACCTTCGTCGCCTTGGAGAACCGCGAGATGCGCGCCGTGCCGGGGTCGACGACGTACCGCACGCCCGGCACCGTCAGCGACGTCTCGGCGACGTTGGTCGCGAGGATCACGCGGCGGCGCGTGTGCGGCTCGAACACGCGCCGCTGCTCGGCGGCCGAGAGCCGCGCGTACAGCGGCACGACGTCCACGCCGAGCGCGTGCCGCGGGTCGCTGACCCGCGGTCCCAGGGACCCGCGCAGCGCGTCCTCGGCGTCGCGGATCTCGCGCTCGCCCGACAGGAACACCAGGACGTCGCCCGGGCCCTCGGCCATGAGCTCGTCGACGGCCTCCGTGATGCCCGTGACCACGTCGCGGTCCGGGCCGTCGTCGGGGGACAGCGGCTGGTACCGGATCTCGACCGGGTAGGTGCGGCCGCTGACCTCGACGACCGGCGCGGGCACGCCGTCGGGGTGCTCGTCGCTCGGCGGGGCGCCGAAGTGCCGTGCGAACCGGTCGGAGTCGATCGTCGCCGACGTGATGACGAGCTTGAGGTCGGGTCGCTGCGGCAGCAGCCGCGTGAGGTACCCGAGGATGAAGTCGATGTTGAGGCTGCGCTCGTGCGCCTCGTCGATGATGAGCGTGTCGTACATCCGCAGCATCGGGTCGCGCTGGATCTGCGCGAGCAGGATGCCGTCGGTCATCACCTTGACGAGCGTCGAGTCGCTCGACTCGTCCGTGAACCGCACCTGGTAGCCCACGACGCCGCCCAGCGGGACCCCGAGCTCGTCGGCGATGCGCTCGGCGACCGTGCGCGCCGCGATCCGCCGCGGCTGCGTGTGGCCGATCTGCCCCGCGCGGCCCCGGCCCAGCTCGAGCGCGATCTTCGGGATCTGCGTCGTCTTGCCCGACCCGGTCTCGCCCGCGACGACCACCACCTGGTGGTCGCGCAGGGCCGCGGCGATCTCGTCGCGCCGCGCCGAGACGGGCAGCTGCTCGGGGTAGACGATCGGGGGGAGCGCGACGTCCGCGCGGGCCTGCGCCGTGCGGGCCAGGTGCGCGTCGCGGGCTGCGGCGCGGGTCGCGTCGTCGTCGCGTCGTGCTCCGTCGCGTCGTGCCTCATTGCGTCGTGCTCCGTCGCGCGCGCGACGTGGAGCGCCGCCGCCGGCCGTGCCCTCACCGGCCGTGGCCACGCCGTCCGTGCTCTCGCGCGCGGAACCCTCGCCCCGCCGTCCGCGACCCCCACGCCGCCGCGGCGCACGACGCCGCGTCTCCGCACCGTCGGCCGCCGGGCTGCCGGCGTCGGCGTCGGCGGGGACGTCGGCGGGGGTGGGGTCGGACGTGCTCACGACCCACCATCCTCCCAGGCGTCCCGGCGGGGCTCACGCCGAATACCGGGACGCGGGGTCCGCGAGACCGGGCTCACCGCATCCGTGCGGCCGCAGAACGTTCCTCAGCCCGGTCTCGCTCCGGTGGCGCCCCGCAGTCCGGGAAGCAGCTCCTCCGGCAGCTCGTCGACCGGCACGACGACGAGGTCCTGCACCTTCCAGTCGAGCCCGGCGACGGCGTGCCACGCGTGCTGCAGCTGCGCCTGCGTGGGTATGCCGTCGCGCGGCACGACGAACGCCTCGACGTGGAACACGTGCCCCTCGTCGCGCACGCGGGACTGCGCCTGCGCGACCCACGGCAGCGCCCGCAGGGTCGCGTCGATGCGGTCGTGCAACGGGTGCGGCTGCGTGCCGTCGACCGTCGTGGCGCGTGCGTCCATGAGCGCCGCGACCGCCGAGCGCAGGTTGCGGACGCCGTCGTGCAGGATGCTGCCGGAGATGAACAGCGCGGCGACCGCGTCGGCCCACCACAGGCCCGCACCGATGCCGAGCACGCCCACGATCCCGCCGACGGCGGTCATCCAGTCGGCCTTGTTCATGTCGGCGTCGGCGTAGAGCACGCGGTCGTGCAGCTGCTCGGCGAGCGGCATCTTGGCGCGGCCCAGCAGCACGGGCGGCACGATCGTGTACGCGAGGACCGCGACCATCAGCCAGCCCGCCCAGATCTCGTGCCCCAGCACGACGATCAGCCCGACGGGCGGGTGCTCGCCGGCCAGCAGGCCCGACAGCGAGTCGAACACGAGGAACGCGCCCATCGTCAGCAGCGCCGTCGCGGCCACCAGGTGACCGACGCCGACCGACCGGTGGTAGCCGTAGGGGTGCCGCTCGCTCGGCACCCTGCCCGTGACGTGCAGCGCCACCAGGAACGCGACAGGCGGGATGAACGACAGCAGGTCCTCCGCCCACGCGGCCTTCATGGCCTGCGAGCTGCCCATGACGAGGTACGTCGCCGTCACTGCCGTGACGAGGAACCCGATCGTCAGCCACGCGAGCCGCACCGCGCGGCGGCGTGCGCGCTGCGCGTCGGGCGGCAGCTCGGTGTTGCCGAACCGGAACGACTGCTGCACGGCTCCCTGCGTCACGGCGCCGTCACCTCCTGGTCGAGCAGGTGCCGCTCGAGCGCGACGAGGAACGCGTTCTCGCCCATCGGCGCGAGCACGACGTGCCCCTCGGGCTTGCCGTGCTCGTCCGTGACGGTCGTGTAGGCCACCGTCACCGCGGCCTTCGACGTCCACGGCGTCGACGCCGTGAACCCGCCCACGACCACGTCGAGCCGGCCCTCCTCGAGGTCGGCGACGAGCGCCTCCTCACCGCCGGTGGTCCACGTGACGTCCGCGCCGAGCGAGTCCGCGAAGTCCTCGACGAGCGCGACCTCGACGCCGTCGGGCGACCCGTCCGGGCCGAGCGTCGTCCACGGCTCGTGCGGCGAGAGGCCGGCGCGCAGCTCGCCGCCGCGCACGCGCTCGAGCGTGCCGTCGGGGTCGGTCGGGAACGTCGGGGCGTCCGCGCCGCAGCCGGTGAGGGCGACGAGGGCGAACGCCCCGGCGACGAGCGCGGCGCCGCGGGCGCGGCGGGCGGCGCGGTGCGCGTCACGCGTGCCGGCACGCGTGCGGCGACGGCGGGAGGACGTCATGCCGTCATCGAACGCCGGGACGCGCGTCCGCGCACGTCAGGGAGGTGGATGCCGACCCGTCGTGCACGGGTCGCGGTGGGCCGGGCGCCGGCGACGCGGCCCGTCAGCGCAGGCGCTCGAGCTCCACGAGCCCCTGCACGACCGGCCCGACCACCACGAGGTACATGAGGCCGAAGAACAGCGCCCCGAGCAGCGTGAACCCGATCGCGTCCCCCAGGCGCCCGGGCGTGCGCAGGTGCCGCACGACCTTGCGGACCAGGTGCGTCGGGTGCTTCACGTCCCACGAGTTCAGGCGCACGTGCCGGCCCAGGTAGATCCCGAACGCGACGAGCAGCAGGACGACCGCCTCGACCGCGCGGGCCTCCGTACCGGCGAGCGGCGCGACGGTGTCCCCGTACCGCAGGATCACCCACGCGAGGATCACGAGGAACACGTTGAGCACGGTCGTCAGCACGCCCGACATCGCGAGCACCAGGACGAGCAGCACGTCGTACCACTCGGGCACGCGCTCGCCCTCGCGCCGGTGGTTGAGGTTGAGCTCGGTGATGAGGTACCCCGCGTTCGGCAGCATGAGCAGCCACACGACCCCGAGGACGATCCCGGAGCCCCACACGACGGCGGGCGGTGCGCCGCGGGAGATCAGCGGCAGCAGCACCACGACGGCGACCGCGAGCACGACGAACGGCGCGACGGACAGCGCGAGGTTGAGCAGCATCGGGCGGTACAGCCGTGTCCGGTAGACGGGGGCCCGCGCGACCACCAGCGCCGCCGCGAACAGGTTCATCAGCAGGACCCCGACGACGAGGCTGTTCAGCACGCGTTCTCCCTCCGCACCGTACGTCGCGCGGCGGGCACCGTCCGCACGCGTGCGCTCATGGAACCAGCCCGGCGGCGCTCCCGCCCGCGGTCCACCCTCGCCGGGGTCCGCCCCGCCGCGGTCCGCCCCCGCCGGGCTCGCTCCCGCCGCGGGCGGCTCCCGTCGTGATCCGCGCCCGCGTGCCTCTCCGCCCGCCGGCCTCCTGCGCCGTCCCGCCACCCGCTCCGCGACGGACAGCGGTACGGCACGGCGGACAGCGGCACGCAGGTGTCCGTCGTCCGTGCGGCTGTCCGTCGCCGGAGGGGGCGGCGGCCGTGCGCGGGTGGCCGAGCGTGGGTGGCGTCGCCGGGTGCGCGACGAGGGGTAGCCCTTTCGGGTGAAGGGCGGGGCGTGTCGCTCGTCCGGACGGCATGCTGGTCGTTGGGTGATTCGTCCGGATCGGCCGACGGCGACGGAGCGGAGGCAGCGTGCTCGACCACCCGTGGCCGCCGCCGTCGCCCGGCCCGCAGCAGCCACGCGACGCGCACGGTGCGGCATGGCGCAACGGCACGCAGCCCCGGCACGCGGCCGCGCCGAGCCGGCCCGGGGCGTCGGGGTGGCCCGACCTGGCGGGTGAGCCTGCGGCGCGACGACGTCACGACGACGCGCACTCGGCGGACCGCGACGACCGCGAGGGCCGCGTCGGTCCGTGGCGCGCGGGCCGCCCCGAGGGCGAGGCCTCGCGTGGACGCCCACCCGGGTCCGGCACCTCCTGGGAGCCGGCTGCCGCGTGGATCCCGCAGCCCACCCCCGCGCCCGAGCAGCGGTGGACCCCCGAGCAGGACTGGCTCACCGCCTTCGCCGCTGCGCCCGCGGTGGCGCCGGTGCGCCCGCGCCGCGCCGCGCTGCGCGTCTGGGGCCCCGTGCTCGCGGTCGCCGTGCCGCTCGTCCTGGTCCTCGCGGCCGTCGCCCTCGCGCGGGGCTAGAGGTCGGGGCTGCGCGTGGCCCGTCCCTCGCGCCTCGCCGGGGCTACCGTGGCCGCATGAGCGACCCGACCGTGCCCGCGACGCCCGACTCCGAGCTGCGCACCGACGGCGAGCGCCGCGTGGTCGAGGCCCTCGACGCCGCGGGCGTGCCGTACGTGCGCACGCGGCACGGGCGCGTCGGCTCGCTCGTGGAGGCCGCGGCGGCGCGCGGGATCGCACCGGCGGACCTCGTGAAGACGATCGTCGTGCGCCGCGGCGACGACGACTACCTGCTGGTGCTGCTGCCGGGGGACCGCACGATCTCGTGGCCTCGTCTGCGGGCGCTGCTCGGCGTCAACCGGCTGTCGATGCCGGACGCGGCGGTCGCCAAGGACGTCACGGGCTTCGAGCGCGGCACGATCACGCCGTTCGGCACGACGCGCACGTGGCCGGTCGTCGTCGACGCGCGGGCCGCGGGGCGGACGGTGTCGATCGGCGGCGGCGGGCACGGCGTCGGGATCGAGCTCGCGGTCGACGACCTCGTGGCCGCGCTGGGTGCGACCGTCGCGGAGGTCGGCGAGGCCGAGTGACGGTCCGACCCCGGGTCCCCGTCCCCCGGGCCTCGGGTCAAGCGGGGGTCAAGCCCGGGTGCGGCAGGAGTAGGGTGCGGGAACGCGCGCGGTGCGCCGCGCGTTGTGGCGAGGGATGGCAGGTCCTTGTCGCCGTTCGGCGCGCGGGTGTCGGAGGGCGCAGGTAGCGTCGATCCGCCCGTCGCACCCCGGTACGACGACGTACCGACCCGAGGCACGAGGAGCACGAACGCCACATGACGGAGCTGACGAGCGTCGTCGAGCCCATGCCGTCGACCGTGGAGCAGACGATGACCGTGGAGCACGCGATCCGCGTCGAGCACCGCGAGGACAAGGCCGTGGTCTGCCTGGTCGGGGAGATCGACGCGTCGCTGCGGGAGTCCGCGTCCGCGTCGATGGGGCTCGCGCTCATGAGCGGGCTGCCCCTGCTGGTCGACGCGACCGAGGCGACGTTCGTCGACTCGTCGGGAGTCGCGTTCGTGCTGCAGCTGCACCTCGCGGCCAGCGAGGCGCAGATCCCGCTCACGCTGCGCGACCCGCACCGCGTGCTGCGCGACGTGCTCGACATGGTCGGCCTCGGCACCGCGATCCCCGACGAGGGCGACGCCCCCGCCTGACCCACGGCGTCGTCCCCGACGGTGTCGGTGGGCTCGGTTAGGTTCGCCGCATGCGGCTGCTGCACACGTCGGACTGGCACCTGGGCCGGACCCTGCACGGGGTCGACCTGCTGGACCACCAGTCCGCCTACCTCGACCACCTGGTCGACGTCGTGCGCAGCGAGTCCGTCGACGCGGTCGTCGTCGCGGGCGACGTGTACGACCGGGCGATCCCGCCGGTCGAGGCCGTCACGCTGCTGTCCGACACGCTCGCGCGCCTCGCGGAGCTCACGACGGTCGTCGTGACGTCGGGCAACCACGACTCGGCGACGCGCCTGGGCTTCGGCGCCGCGCTCATGCGCGAGCGCGTGCGGCTGCGCACGCGCGTCGCGTCGCTCGCCGAGCCGGTCGAGGTCGGGGACGTGCTCGTGTACGGCCTGCCCTACCTCGACCCGGACGTGTGCCGGGCCGAGCTCGCACCGGTCGCTCCGGACGGGTCGCGTGCGCTGCTCGCGCGCTCGCACGAGGCCGTGACGACCGCGGCGATGGCGCGCGTGCGCGCCGACGCAGCCGCGCGTGCCGCGGGCGGCGACCGGCGGCGGGTCGTGGTCGCGGCGCACGCGTTCGTCGTCGGCGGCCTGGCCAGCGAGTCGGAGCGGGACATCCGCGTCGGCGGCGTGGACCACGTGCCGGCCGCGGTGTTCGCGGGGGCCGACTACGTCGCCCTCGGGCACCTGCACGGCCCGCAGGTCGTGGGCGGTCCCGCCGGCACGACGCTGCGCTACTCGGGCTCGCCCCTGGCGTACTCGTTCTCGGAGCGCCACCAGACCAAGTCCACCGTGCTGGTCGACCTCGCGGGCGACGCCCCGGTCACGACCCTCCTGCCCGCACCCGTGCCGCGGCGGCTGACGGACCTCACGGGCACGCTCGACGACCTGCTGGGCGCCACGGGCGAGCCGCACGTCGACGACTGGGTGCGCGTCACCGTCACCGACGCGGCACGCCCGGCCGAGCTGTTCCGCCGGGTCCGGCAGCGGTTCGCGCACGCGCTCGTCGTGCAGCACCGCCCCGACCGGCCCGACGACGCGCGCGAGCGGCTCGCGCTCGTCACCGCAGCGGCCGACCCCGTGCAGGTCGCCGCGGACTTCGTCACGCACGTCACCGGCGGCGCGCCCACGGACGCCGAGCGTGCCGTGCTGCGCGCCGCGCACGAGCACGTGCTCGCGGCGGAGCGGAGCGCCTGATGCACCTGCGCTCGCTCACCGTCCAGGCGATCGGCCCGTTCGCGGGCCGTCACACGGTCGACGTCGACGCGCTGGCCGCCTCGGGGCTGTTCCTGCTCGAGGGGCCGACGGGTGCGGGCAAGTCCACGCTCATCGACGCCGTCGTGTTCGCGCTGTACGGCAAGGTCGCCGGTGCGGACGCGTCCGACGAGCGGCTGCGCTCGGCGTACGCGGCGGACGACGTCGAGAGCGTCGTCGACCTGGTGTTCGAGGTGCCGTCGGGCGTGTACCGCGTGCGGCGGACGCCCGCGTACCAGCGGGCGAAGCGGCGCGGCACGGGCACGACGACCGCGCAGGCGAGCGTCAAGGCGTGGCGCCTGCCGGCCGACGCCGACGTCGCGGGCGCCCCCGACGCGCTCGAGGGCGTGGGCGAGCTGCTGGGCACGCGGCTCGACGAGGTCGGTGCCGAGCTGCAGCGCGTGGTCGGCCTGGACCGCACGCAGTTCGTGCAGACGGTCGTGCTGCCGCAGGGCGAGTTCGCGCGGTTCCTGCGCGCGACGGGCGAGGAGCGGCGCGTGCTGCTCCAGAAGATCTTCGGCACGCAGGTGTACGAGCTGATGCAGCAGCGGCTGGCTGCGCTGCGCGCCGAGTCGGCCCGCACGGTCGAGGCGGCGCGCACGGCGCTCGGGCACGCGGTCGAGCACCTGCTGGGCGCGTGCGGCCTCGACGCCGACGAGCAGGCGGCGGCCCGCGCGCTGCTCGACGAGGCGGTGGTCGGCTCACCCGTCGCGGCGCGTGTCGCGGACGCCGTCACGGCGACCACGGGCGGGCTCACGTCATCGGCCGCCGACGTGGCCGCGCGTGCCGACGCGGCCCGCGCGGCGTGGCAGAGCGCGCGGACCGCGCACGACGAGGAGCGGCGCCTGGCCGGGCTCGTCGCGCGCCGTGCCGCGCTGCACGCCGAGCGCACGCTCCTCGCCGACGCCGCCGAGCAGCACGCCGACGACGTGCGATGCCTCGGCCTCGCGCGCGCCGCCGCAGCCGTCCGGCCCCTGCTCACCGGCTGGCGCGACGCCTGCACCGCGCACGAGGGCGCGCTCAAGGCCCTCGTCGCGACGGCCGACGTCGCACCGGCCGCGCTGCTGCGGGTCGGGGACGTCGCCGACGTCACGACCCTGCTGGCCGCGACGACCGGCACGACGCCCGACGGTCCCGCCGCTGCCGGCACGGCGTCCGACGGTCCCGCCGCTGCCGGCACGACGCCCGACGGTCCCGCCGCCGGCACGGCCGGGGCGTCGGCCGCGCCCGGGCCGGACGCCGACGCCGAGCGGGTGCTCGACGCGTGGCGCACCCACCTGCGCGCCGCGCGCACCGACGCGGCCGAGGACGCCGCGGCCCTGCGACGGACGGTCGAGACCGAGGCGGGCCTCGTCGCGCGCCGGCGCACGGTGCGCGACCTCGCGGCCGTGCTGGACGACCTGCGCGCCGAGGCCGCGGCGGCCACCGAGTGGCTCGCGCAGCGCCCCGCCGCGCGCGCCGCCGTCGAGCAGCAGCGGGACGCCGCGCGCGCGGCGGCCGCGGGTGCCGAGGCGGCCGCGACGGCGCTCGCCGCGGCCCGCGCGCTCGCCGCCGACGTCACCGCGCTCGCCGCCGCGCGCCGGGAGCTCACCGAGGCCGAGGCCGCCGTGCGCGCCGCCGCCGACGACGCGCTCGCCGCGGTGCAGGCCGAGAGCGCGCTGCGGTCCGCGCGTGTCGCGGGCCTCGCCGGCGAGCTCGCCGCGACGCTCGTGCCGGGCGACGCGTGCCCCGTGTGCGGCGCCGTCGAGCACCCGGCTCCCGCGTCGGTCGGGGCCGACCACGTCACGGCCGACCGGGTGTCCGCCGCCGAGGCCGTGCGTGCGGCCGCCGAGCGCGTCGTCGCCGAGGCCGGCGCGCACCGGGCCGGCCTCGCCGAGCGCGTCGCCGGCCTCGCGGCCCGCACCGGCCCGCACGACGCCGCGTCGGTCGCCGGGCTCGTGCAGGACGCCGAGCGGCGCGTGGCCGACGCGACGGCGGCGGCCGCACGCGCGACCGCGCTCGACGCCGACCTGCGCGACCACGACGCCGCGACCCGGGACCGCGAGACGCTCCGGGACGAGGTCCTCGCGCAGGTGCGGACCGCCGAGCTGCGGCTCGAGACCGAGCGCGACACGCTCGCGCGCGCCGAGGCCGAGGTGCTCGAGGCGCGGGGCGACCACCCGACCGTCGCCGCGCGGCACGCCGCGCTCGAGGCGCTCGCGCAGCGCGCCGACGACCTGCTGGGCGCGCTGGACGCCGAGCGCGCCGCCGCGGCCGACGCGCGCCGTCGCCGCGACGAGGCCGACCGCGCCGTCGCCGAGCACGGGTTCGCCGACCACGACGCCGCGCACGCCGCGTGGTGCCCGGCCGACGTGCTCGCCGACCTCGAGCGGCGCGTCCTCGCGCACAGCGCGGCGGCGGCACGTGTCGCGGCGGCCCTCGCCGAGCCGGACCTCGTCGCGCTGCCCGAGCGCGTCGAGCTCGACGTCGCCGCGGCCGAGCGCGTCGAGCGCACCGCCCGCGCCGCGCTCGACGAGCTGGACGGGCGGGCGCGCGTCGCAGCCGCCCGCGCGACCGCCGCCGCGGACGCCGCGGCACGCGTCCGGACGGCCGCGGACGCGCTCGACACGGCCGTCGCCGCGGCCGCGCCCGTCACCCGCATGGCCAACCTCGCCGCCGGCACCGGCAGCGACAACGCGCACGCCCTCTCGCTCGCGACGTACGTGCACGGACGCCGGTTCGAGGACGTCGTCGCCGCCGCGAACGACCGGCTCGCCGTGATGTCCGACGGCCGCTACGAGCTCGTGCGCTCCGACGAGAAGGAGGACGTGCGCACCCGCACGACCGGCCTGTCGATGCGGGTCGTCGACCACCGCACCGAGCGCGCGCGCGACCCGCGCACGCTGTCCGGCGGCGAGACGTTCTACGTGTCGCTGTGCCTCGCTCTCGGCATGGCCGACGTCGTCACCGCCGAGGCCGGCGGCGTCGAGCTCGGCACGCTGTTCGTGGACGAGGGGTTCGGTGCGCTCGACCCGCACGTGCTCGACCAGGTGCTCGCCGAGCTCGGCCGGCTGCGCAGCGGCGGTCGCGTCGTCGGCGTCGTCTCGCACGTCGAGGCGCTCAAGCAGGCCGTCGCCGACCGCATCGAGATCCGCCCCACCCCCGAGGGACCGAGCACGCTGCGCGTCCTGGCGGGCTGACGGCGCCCGTCCGACGGCGCCGGGCCCTGCCCCACCTCGTCCTGCGGCACCTCGTCGAGCCTCACCTCGTCCAGCCTCACCACGTCCGGCCTCACCACGTCCAGCCCCGCGCGGCGAGCTCGACCTCCTCACGGAACCGCTCCTGCGCGTCGCCCAGGGCCGCCGGCCGGACCTCGACGCCCGCCAGCCCGCACGCCTCCGCCAGGAGCGCGTCGTACGCGAGCCGCGACGCGATGATGCGCTCGGCGCGGGCGTACGCGTGCACGTCGACCTCGAGCCGGCGCACGTGGTCCGCGACCGCGCCGAGCCGCTGCTGCACGCGCAGGGTCCGGAACGGGTCGTACGGCTCGGGCTCCGGGTGCCGCAGGCGGGCGGCCACCGCCTCGAGCCGCGCCGCCAGCCACGTGCGCCAGCGCGGCGGCTCGTCCGGCGACGGGAACAGCGACCAGACACCGAGCAGCACGACGCTCGGTGCCACCGAGACCACCAGAAGCAGGAACCAGGTCATCGCGCGTCCTTGGTCGAAGCCCTGCCACGAGCCTAGGCAACCGCTGTGACGTGCGCCACAGGATGGTGCCGCGCCGGGTGCGCGGGCCGCGCGCCCCGCGACCTCCCGTGCCGGGGCGCCTACCGTGTGGGGCCGGGGCACCGGCCCGCACGGGCCGGGCACGACGAGGACGGGGAGCCGATGGGAGCCAGAGGGGTCGTCGCGGGGGTCGTCGCGCTCGGACTCGTAGGGGTGGGCACGTACGTCGGTGACCGGTTCGCGCGGGACGCCGCGCAGGAGCGCGCCGCGCAGGTGGTCACGCAGCAGCTCCAGGTCGACGGCGAGCCCGACGTGCGGATCGACGGGTTCCCGTTCCTCACGCAGCTCCTGGCACGCTCGCTCGACGACGTCGGCGCCACCGCCGCGGGCGTGGTGTTCGAGGGCGTGCGCGCGACCGACGTCGTCGTCGACGCGACCGACGTGTCGCTCGAGTCCCCCTACCGGGTCGGGCACGCGCGGCTGCAGGCGACGCTGCCCCCCGAGTCGATCGAGCGGGCCGTCGCCGACCGTGCGAACCTCGTCGTCGACGTCACGGTCGACGGCGACGTGCTGCGCGCGTCCGGCCAGGTGCTGGGCGCCCCGCTGACGGCCGGCCTCGTGCCGCGCGTCGAGGACGGGCGCCTGCTCGTCGACCTGCGCGACGTCACGCTCGGGGTCGGTGCGCTCCAGGTGGACCGCCTGCCCGACGCGATCGCCGACCGGCTCACCGGGCTCGAGGTCCCGCTCGGCGGTCTGCCCGAGGGCGTGACGCTCGAGAGTGTCGCGGTCGTGCGCGACGGCGTCCGGTTCGTCGCCGGCGGCACCGACGTCGTGCTGGAGCAGTCCCCGTGACGACCGCGCGGCTCGGGGCCGCCCCCGACGTCTCGGGCGTCGCCGACCTGTGGCAGCGCGTGACGACCGCGCAGCCCGCGCCCGACCGCACGACGGTGCTCGCCGTCGGCGCCGCGGTGCTGGTCGCGCTGCTCGTGCCCGGCCTGTGGCACCTGCTGCGCCACGGCCTGACGATCGTCCACGAGGCCGCGCACGCCGCGGTCGCGGTGCTGGTGGGCCGGCGGCTGTCGGGCATCCGCGTGCACTCCGACACGTCGGGGCTCACGGTGTCGCGCGGCAAGCCGCGCGGGCCGGGCATGGTGGCGACCGTGGCCGCCGGCTACCCCGGGCCCGCGCTGCTGGGCGTCGCGGCGGCGTGGCTGCTGTCCCGCGGGTACGCGTTGGGCGTGCTGTGGCTGCTGCTCGTCGTCGTGGTCCTCGTGCTGCTGCAGATCCGCAACTGGTACGGGCTGTGGGCCGTGCTCGTCAGCGGGGCCGTGCTCGTCGGCGTCACCGGGTGGGCCCCGGCGGGCGCGCAGACGGTCGTCGCCGCGGGGATCACGTGGTTCCTGCTGCTCGGCGCGCCGCGGGCCGTGCTCGAGATGCAGACCCAGCGCGCCCGCCTCGCACGGCGCGGCGGGCGCGACACCTCGGACGCGGGTCTGCTGGCGGGGCTCACGCACCTGCCGGCGGTCGTGTGGGTCGCGATCCTGCTGCTGGTGTGCCTCGCCGCGCTCGTCGCGGGGGGAGCGTGGCTGCTCGCGGCGTGGCCGGGCGCCTGACCTGCGGCGTCACCCGTCGGTGGGACATGGGTGCGCGTCGGTGTGCACGGGGCGACATCGGCCCGACGTCCCACCGGACGTGCGTCCAGGTCTGCCAGAGTGATGCGGTGAGCACAACACCGGACGACGAGGCCCGCCCGGCGCGCAACGAGTCGCTCTCGCTGCGACGTGCGCTCGCCCTGCTCGACGTGTGCGCGCAGGACTCCGACCCCGCGGGCCTCACGGCCGCCGAGATCGGCCGCCGGCTCGACGTCCACAAGTCCACGGTCCTGCGCCTCGCGGCGCCGCTGCTCGAGGCCGAGCTGCTGCGACGCGACGCGAGCACCAGCCGGTTCCGCCTCGGGCCGGGCGCGCTGCGCCTGGGCCACGCGTACCTCGCGAGCCTCGACGTCGAGACCGTCGCGGCCGGCCCGCTCGACGACCTGGCGCGCACGAGCGGCTGCACCTCGATGCTCTCGGTGCCGGACGGGCTCCAGGTCCGCGTCGCCGGCCGGCGACCCGCACCGGGCGCGGCGGGCCGTGCGACGGGGCGTGTTCCCGCGAGCGTGCCCATGCACTGCTCCGCGAGCGGCAAGGCGATCCTGTCGTTCGCGGCGCCGTCGCTCGTCGACCGCGCGGTCGCGGCCGGGCTGCAGGCGGCGACGCCGCGGTCGATCACCGACCCGGGCGAGCTGCGCGCCGAGCTGATGCGCACGCGGCGGCGCGGCTTCGCGGTCGACGACCGCGAGCTCGACCCCGACCTGCGGGCGGTCGCGGCGCCCGTGCTCGACCACACGGGGGACGTGGTCGGTGCGCTCTCGGTCGTCGCACCCGCCGCTCGGATGCCGGCGGCGGCCGTGCAGGAGCACGCCCGCGCGGTCGTGCACGCGGCCCGGACCGTCACGCGGCACCTCGGCGGCGTCGCGGGGCCGGGCGTCGACGTGCACGCGCGCCGCGGCGCCTGACGGCGTCGTCTCCTGACCCGTCGGCCCCGACCGCGGACCCGCTGCCCGGTCCGGGACCGGAGCGGCGCACGGGTGCGCCCGCGGCGCCGGGGCGTCTCAGTCCGTCGAGGTCGGCAGCGTGAGGATCTCCACGCCGTCCTCCGTGACGGCGACGGTGTGCTCGGTGTGGGCCGTGAGGCACCCCGTCGCGCTGCGCAGGGTCCAGCCGTCGGCGTCGGTGACGAGCTCGTCGGTGTCGGCCATGACCCACGGCTCGAGCGCGAGCAGCAGCCCGGGGCGCAGCGTGTAGCCGCGCCCGGGCCGGCCGGTGTTGGGGACGTGCGGGTCCTGGTGCATGGTCGAGCCGATGCCGTGCCCGCCGAACTCGGTGTTGACCGGGAACCCGGCGCCGGTGAGGACGGTGCCGATCGCGTGCGACAGGTCGCCGATGCGGGCGCCGGGCCGGACCTCCGCGATCGCCGCCGCGAGCGCGGTCCGGGTCGCCTCGATGAGCGCGTCGGCCTGCGGCGACGGCCGCTCGCCGACGACGAAGCTGATCGCGGCGTCGGCCGCGACGCCGTCCTTGAGGACCGCGAGGTCGAGCGTGAGCAGGTCGCCGTCGGCGAGCACGCGGTCGTGCGGGAGGCCGTGCAGCACGGCGTCGTCGACCGACGTGCACACGTAGTGGCCGAACGGTCCGCGGCCGAACGACGGCGCGTAGTCGACGTAGCAGGACTGCGCACCGGACTCGCGGATCAGCTGGGCGGTCCACGCGTCGATCTCGAGCAGGTTGGTCCCGGCCCGGGTGCGACGCCGCAGCTCGGCGAGGATGTCGCCGACGAGGCGCCCGGTCACGCGTGCGCGTGCCAGCTCGGACGGGGACAGGATCTCGATCATGCGGGGGGTCCTTCGCGGGAGGTGCGGGGTGGGGCGGGGGCCCGGGAGGCCGGCGCGCTCGGATAACAATACCGGGAAGACAGTACCGGTACTATCATCGCCCCATGGTCCGCCTGCCGCTCACGCCCGCCGAGGTCGAGCGCGGGAAGCGCCTCGGCGCCCTTCTGCGCGACGCCCGCGGGCCCCGCACGATCCTCGACACCGCGCTCGACGCGGGCGTGTCCCCCGAGACGCTGCGCAAGATCGAGTCCGGCCGCGTCGCGACGCCGTCGTTCCCCACGATCGCCGCGCTCGCCGCCGTGCTCGGGCTCTCGCTCGACGAGCTGTGGGCGCGGATCGCCGAGCCCGGCGTGGACGCCGCGCCGCGCGGCGCGCGGCAGCGGCTGGCGTCCTGACCCACCCGGCTCCCCGCCTGCCCCGGGCGGCCCGGTGGCGGGAGAGCGGAGCGCGCGCCCTCAGTCCGCGACCACGCACCGCCCCAGCTCGCGGTCGAGGGCGTCGCGCTCGGCGCGCGTGACCCACAGCCCGTAGGCGGCCTTCACGTCCACCTGGCGCAGCGCGTACACGCACCGGTAGCCCGAGTTCGGCGGCAGCCACGTCGCCGCGTCGCCCGCACCCTTGCGCTGGTTGGTCGGGCCGTCGACGGCCTGCAGGTTCGCGGGGTCGTTCGCGAACGCGCGGCGCTGCTCGGCCGTCCAGCCCTGCGCGCCCTTCTGCCACGCGTCCGACAGCGCCACGACGTGGTCGATCTGCACCTGCGACGACCGCTCGCCGCGCTCGAACGCGATCGTCGTGCCCGTGTACGGGTCGTCGAGCGTGCCCGTCAGCACGACGCACCCGCGCGTCGCGGGGTCGGTCGTCACGTCGACCAGGTCCCGCGCGAGGACGTCGTTGCGCGTGTCGCAGCCGTTGCGGTCGACGTCCGCCCACGCCTGCCCGAACTCCTCCCGGGCGTAGCCCGTGCGCGGTGCGCGCCCCTTGACCGCGAGCCCGTCGAGCGCGGCGTGCCCGGCCGCGAGGTCGGCCGCCGTCACCGGGTAGCGGGCCGCTGCGCGCGCGTCGAGCCAGACCGGTCCGCCCAGCCCCGCACCGAGGGCCACGAGCAGCAGCAGCGTCCAGGGCCACGCGCGCCGGCGGCGGCGACCCCCGGACCGGGGCGCGGGACGGGGCGAGGCGGCGCGGACGAGGGCGTCGAGCGAGGTCACGGGCGCACACCCTGCCGGACGGGTCCGACAGCGCGCGCGCCGACGCGCGCGGGCGGCGACGTGGCACGCACCACGACCGCCTGGGGGTGGGTCGCCTCCGCCCGGCACGGGTCACGCCCGCGTGCCCGCGGACACGGCGACGCCCGGTCGCCCCGCTCGCGTCCCCCGCTCGCGTCGCCCGCGTGCCGGGGGCGCGGTCAGCCCTCGACGTCCTCCGGCAGCGCCTCGTGCCCCGGGCGGCCGTGCGTCCGCTCGCGCTCCTTGAGCTGCGCCTCGTACACGTGCCGCCGCCCCGCCGTGAGCTCGTCACGGACGAGCCGCTCGGCGTCGGCGAACGCGCGGTGGTAGCCGTCGTCGAACTCCTCGACCACCTGGAACGTCCACCGGCCCGGGAGCACGTCACGGCCCACCACGTCGGCCCGCACGCGGTCCGCGAGCTCGCCGTGCCCGGCCTCCTCGAGCCGGTCCAGCGCCTCCTGCAGCTCCATGTCCGCGCGCCCGACCAGCCGGTGGAACGCGTAGAGCATGCCGCGTGCGTGCTCCACCACCTCGAACGCGGCGGTCACGCCGCCGACGGCCTCGACCGTCGCGTCGTCCACCCCCGGGGGCGGCAGGTGCCGGTCGTCGGGCCCGTCGTCGCGCGTGCGCTCAGCCATGGCACCCACCCTGCGGCCGCCGCGCGCCGACCGCACGCCCGGCGCCCTCCACCGCCCGGGCAGGTGGGCGCGACGACGCCCGACGCCGGACGCGGGTGCCGGGACGTACGTCCGGTGGACCGTGGGGCGCTCGCGCGTCATGCTCACCCGGTGACGCGCACGACACCCGAGGGGGAGCGATGACGGCAGCACAGGACGCGCCGGGGGGCCGGGGTCCCCGCGGCATCCTGCGGCGCAGGTCCGTCGAGGACGCGCTCGCGGCGGTCGACGACCCGTCGCGGCAGCTGCGCCGCACCCTCACGGCGTGGGACCTCGCCGTGCTCGGCGTCGCCGTCGCCGTCGGGGCGGGCATCTTCTCGGTCGGTGCGACGGCCGCCGCGCGGCACGCCGGGCCGTCGGTCATCGTCTCGTTCCTCATCGCGTCCGTCGTCTGCGGGCTCGCGATCATGTGCTACGCCGAGTTCGCGTCGACCATGCCGGTCGCGGGGTCGGCGTACAC
Source organism: Cellulomonas sp. FA1 (assembly GCF_000986825.1). Lineage (NCBI taxonomy): Bacteria > Bacillati > Actinomycetota > Actinomycetes > Micrococcales > Cellulomonadaceae > Cellulomonas > Cellulomonas sp. FA1. The sequence goes on from NZ_LBMY01000001.1 coordinate 3,079,497, forward strand.
GTACTCGTACACGACCATGGGCGAGTTCGTCGCGTGGATCATCGGCTGGGACCTGATCCTCGAGATGCTGCTGGCCTCGGCCGTCATCGCGAAGTTCTGGGGCGTGTACCTGTCCGACGCGTTCGGGCTGTTCGGCGTCGACGTGCCGACGGTCGTCAGCCTCGGCGGCGTCGAGGTCGCGTGGGGCCCCATGCTGATCGTCGCCGTGTTCACGGCCCTGCTCGCGGTCGGCACGCGCCTGTCGACGCGCGTGAACAGCGTGTTCACGATCATCAAGGTCGGCATCACGCTGTTCGTCATCGTCGCCGGGTTCTTCTACGTCAAGGCCGAGAACTGGACGCCGTTCGTGCCGCCCGCCGAGCCGGCGCCCGCCGGCACGAGCGGGCTGCACCAGCCGCTCACCGGCTTCCTGCTGGGCTTCGAGCCCACGACGTACGGCGTCATGGGCATCCTGTCCGGCGCCGCGCTGGTGTTCTTCGCGTTCATCGGGTTCGACGTCGTCGCCACCACCGCGGAGGAGACCAAGGACCCGCAGCGGGCCGTGCCCAAGGGGATCCTCGGCGGGCTCGCGCTCGTCACCGTGCTGTACGTGCTGGTGACGGTCGTCGTCACCGGGATGGTGAGCTACCGCGACCTCGCGGCGTCCGACTCGCCGTCGCTCACCACCGCGTTCGTGCTGGTCGGGGCCGACTGGGCGGGCAAGGTGATCTCGGTCGGGATCCTCGTGGGCCTGACGAGCGTGCTCATGGTGCTGCTGCTGGGGCTCACGCGCGTCGTGTTCGCGATGAGCCGCGACGGCCTGCTGCCGCGCGCCGTGTCCCGCACGTCGCCGCGGTTCGGCACGCCGATGTGGCTGCAGATCGGCGCCGGGGTCGTCGTCGCGCTCATCGCCGGGCTGTCGGAGGTCGAGCTGCTCGAGGAGATGATCAACATCGGCACGCTGTCCGCGTTCGTGCTGGTCAGCTTCGGCGTCCCGCTGCTGCGGCGCTCGCGGCCCGACCTGCCGCGCGGCTTCCGCGTGCCGTGGTCGCCCGTGCTGCCGGTGCTCGCGGGCGTCGCGTGCCTGTGGCTCATGCTCAACCTCACGACGCTCACGTGGCTGCGGTTCCTCGTGTGGGTCGCGGTCGGGGCGGTCGTCTACGCGACGTTCTCCTACCGGAACTCGATGCTCGGACGCGGCCGGCCCGTCGCGCTGACGGAGTCCGAGCTCGAGGGTGGGACGCACGGCTGAGCCGTCGCCGTGCCCCTGACCTGCGGGTGACCGCACGAGGGGTTCACCCGGACGCGCGTCCGGTTGGGCCCGGGGGCCCGGTCGGCGCGGTGGCACCTGCGGCATACTGGCGCGCAAGCCACCGAAGGGACCCCCTCACGTGACCGTCTTCCTCGTCGTCGGGGGCCTCGGCCTCGTCGTCCTGCTCGCGTCGCTCGTCTTCGGCGACGTGTTCGAGTCGATCGGCGTCGGCGAGGGCGGGTTCTCCGGCATCGCCGCCGGCGTGGGCTCGGTGGTCTTCGGCGCGAGCGGCGTCATCGTGCTCAACTCCCACCTCGCGACCGTGTGGGCGTACGTCATCGGCGTGGGCTTCGCGATCGTCGCGGGCGCGGTCGCGCAGCTCCTCATCAAGCGGCTCTCCGACACCGAGGACGCACCCCCGCCGCCGCTCGACGGCGCGTACGGCATGACGACCGCGACGACCGGCCCCGGCGGCGGCGAGGTCCGCCTCGAGGGCGTGCGCGACCTCGAGGCGCGCCTGGCGTGGTCGCACGAGGACATCCCCGCGGGCACGCGCGTCGTGGTCGTCGGCGTCTCCGGCTCGCGCGTGCAGGTCGTCCGCGCGAGCTGACGCGCCGACCCCGTCCCGCCCCCGCTCCACCCCGCCGCCGCGTGCGGCGGCCGCACCACCCGAGCAGGACCGAGAGGAAGGAGCCCGGCCCGGCCGGGACCCACCATGTTCGACTTCACGCAGGGCAGCGGCTCGACCGTGCTGGCCGTCGGCGCCCTCATCGTCGCGTTCGTCGCGGTGATCGCCCTCATCACCAAGCGCATCCGCCGGGTGCCCCCGAACGAGGCCCTCATCATCGTCGGGCGCGGCGCCGGCCGGAACGCGTCGGCCGACGCGGGCCAGCGCGTGGTCGTCGGCGGGCGCGTCTTCGTCTGGCCCGTGCTGCAGCAGGGCTTCCCGATCTCGCTCGAGCAGCGGCAGATCGGCATCACCGTCGAGGGCGTCGACAAGAACCGCATCAAGCTCGCCATCAAGGCGTCCATCAACTTCAAGGTCCGGGGCGACGAGGAGGGCGTGCGGCGTGCCGCGCAGCGCTTCCTGTCCCAGCAGGCCACGCTCACCGACGTCATCAAGGAGTCCCTCGAGGGCTCGCTGCGCTCGATCATCGGCCACATGACGATCGAGCAGATCATCAGCGACCGGAAGTCGCTGCAGGACGCGGTGGTCAACTCGACCAAGACCGACCTGGCCGAGCAGGGTCTGCAGGTCGACCTGCTCAACATCTCCGACATCTCGACGCCCGGCTCCGACTACCTCGCGAACCTCGGCCGTGCCGAGGCCGCGCGCGCCCGCCAGGTCGCCGAGGTCAAGGAGGCCGAGGCGCAGCAGGTCTCCGAGTTCGCGAAGATCCAGGCCATGGAGTCGATCGCCGAGCGGCAGCGCGACCTCGCGCTCAAGCAGGCCGGCATCAAGGCCGAGACCGACAAGGCGAACGCCGAGGCCAACGCGGCGGGGCAGCTCGCGCGCGCCGAGCAGGACCGCCTGGTCGCGACGCAGGAGCGCGAGGCCCTCGCCGAGAAGGCGAAGGTCACCGAGGAGCAGCTCGACATCGACGTCCGCAAGCCCGCCGAGGCGTCCGCGTACGCCGCGGTCCAGCAGGCCAACGCCGAGCGTGACGCCGCCAACGCGGCCGCCGAGGCCGAGGCGTTCCGCCGCATGAAGGTCGCCGAGGCCAACAAGATCGCGACCGTGCAGGACGCCGAGGCCGCGGCCGAGGCGACGATCCGCGCCGGCAACGCCGAGCGCGACCGTCAGCTCGCGGAGGCCAAGGCGCTCGAGGCGCTGGGTCTGGCCCGTGCCGCGGCCGCCAAGGCCGAGGGTCTCGCGCAGGCCGAGGCCACGCGCGCGCAGGCCGAGGCGCTGCGCGAGCAGGGCGAGGCGGTCCTCGCGCAGCAGGTCATCGCGCTGCTGCCCGAGATCGTCCGCGCCGCGGCCGAGCCCATCAGCGGCATCGACCAGCTCACGGTCGTCTCGACCGACGGCGCGTCGGCCGTGACCAAGACGGTCGGGCAGGTGCTGGGCGAGGGCCAGGAGGTCATCAAGTCCCTCACGGGGCTCGACCTCAACACGCTCGTCGCGAGCATCGCCGGCAAGGCGGTCGCCGGGTCGTCGACGGGTGCGAACCACACCGCCTGACGGCCGCCGCACGGCACGAGGCCCCGGCCCGGAGCGATCCGGTGACCGGGGCCTCGTCGTGCGCGGGCTCGCCCGAGGCTCAGGCGGGCGTGAGCACGACGACCGGGATCTGCCGGTCGGTGCGCGTCGTGTAGGTGTCGTAGTCGGGCCACACGGCGGTCGCGCGCGCCCACCAGGTGTCGCGCTCGGCGCCCGTGACCTCGCGGGCCACGTAGTCGCGGCGCACGGGGCCGTCCTGCAGCTCGACCAGCGGGTGCGCGAGCAGGTTGCGGTACCAGACGGGGTGCGTGGGCGCGCCGCCCATCGACGCGACGACCGCATACTCGCCGTCGTGCTCGACGCGCATGAGCGGCGTCTTGCGGATCTTGCCGCTCGTCGCCCCGAGGGTCCACAGCACGACGACGGGCCGGCCGTTCAGCGTCGTGCCGCGCGTGCCGCCCGAGCTCTCGATCAGCTCGACCTGCTCGCGGGCGAACTCCGACGTGCTGGGGGCGTACTCACCGCTCAGAGGCATGCCCGGCACAACCTCCTCCCCGCGTCGTGCATTCCCCTCCGCCCGCCACCGGGTGCACGCGGGTGCAGCCGGACGTCCCGGGGCCGGCGTGAGAGCAGTGTCGCGTGACTTCGCGCTACAGTGATCGGTATACCAAGCAGCAGAGGCTCTAAGGAGTGCTCTGTCGAGCATCAGGAGTGACGCATGAAGGTGCAGTCATCCCGGACGCGTCGAGACCTGCGCACGCTCGGGAGCCACCTCGCCGCAGCGCGCAAGGTGCACGCCCTGACGCAGCAGGAGCTCGCCGAGCGCGCCGGTGTGACCCGCGCGACCGTCGGCAACCTCGAGCGTGGAGAGGGGGGCACGCGGATCGAGGCGCTGCTCGCCGTGGCACGTGTGCTGGGCTCGAACGAGCAGCTGGTGGCGGCGCTCGACCCGCTGAGCACGGAGTTCGGTCGACTGAACGCCGCACGGACCGGGCTGCGGAGGGTACGCGCGTGACCCGCGACGTCCGGGTGCACGTCGCCCTGCCGGGCGAGGAGGTGCCTGCCGGGGAGCTGGCGTTCGAGACGAACGCCGGAGGTGCGCTGATCTCGACGACCTTCCGGTACACGGAGGCGTGGCTGCGGCACCCGGCGTGCTACGCCCTGTGTCCCGAGCTGCCGCTGGTGACCGGGTCGCGCCGCAGCACCGGACCGCGTCTTCTCCCAGGTGCGATCTCGGACACCGGTCCCGACCGGTGGGGCCGCACCCTGCTGTTCGACGCTGCGCGACGTGCGGCGAGGGCGGGCGGCGCCGCGATGCCGTCGTTCACCGACGCCGACTACGTCGTCCTCGCCGACGACCGCACGCGGCTCGGCAACCTGCGGTACGTCGACCCGGCCACCGGGGCCCACCTCGCACCGCCGGAGGACGACCTGCCGACTCTGGTGGACCTTCCGGACCTCGTCGCGGCCGCCCGTGCGGCCACGGCGCACGAGCCGGTGGACGACGCCGCGCTCCGGCTGCTCGTCGCCGGTGGGACGACCCTGGGCGGTGCGCGTCCCAAGACGAGCGTCCGGACGCCCCAGGGTGGGCTGGCGCTCGCGAAGCTGCCGGCGGCCGACGACCGGTGGGACGTCCAGGCATGGGAGGCCGTGGTGCTGCAGCTGGCACGTGACGCCGGCATCACCGTTCCCAGGTTCGCGCTGCACCGCGTGGGGCCCGAGGCGTCCGTCCTCGTCCTCGACCGCTTCGACCGAGCGGCCACCGGGCGCGTCGGCTATCTGTCGGCCCACTCGCTGCTCGAGCAGAGACCCGACGAGGTGGTCTCCTACGTCGACCTCGTCGAGGCGATGGGCGACGTCGCCCAGGACGCGCCGGCGCAACGGGCCGAGCTCGCGCGCCGGGTCGCGTTCGTGCTCGCCGTCAACGACGTGGACGACCACATGAGGAACCACGGCCTGCTGCGGGGGACGCGGGGATGGCGGCTGGCGCCGATGTTCGACGTCAACCCGTGGCCCCGGGAGTGGCCGGAGCAGTCCACGCCTGTCGCGGCGGGTGGCTCACGGACCCGGCGGGACGTCACCGAGCTGGTGGACAGCGCGGGAGCGTTCGGACTGACGTCCGACGTCGTGCGGGGCATCGTGCACGAGGTCGACGAGGTGGTGCGCGCGTGGCCCCGCGTCGCCACGAGCTACGGGATCGAGGACCCGGAGGGCGGTGTCGTCGCCACGGCGTTCCGCGTGACGGCGCCCTGACCGTGGCGCGGGTGCGTCGCGCGACGGCGCAGCACCCGGGTCGTCACGACGCCGCGGCGGGGACCGAACAGGTGGACCAGCGCGAACACGACGCCCTGCGCGAGGACGATCGTCGGGCCCGACGCGGTGTCGGCGTAGTAGCTCGCGTACAGCCCGACGACGCCGCACGCGGCGGCCATGACGGGTGCGATCACGAGCATGCGCGCGAACCGGTCGGTCAGCAGGTACGCGGTCGCACCGGGGATGACGAGCAGCGCGACGACGAGCACGACGCCGACGGCCTGCAGCGCGACCACGGCCGTGAGCGCGAGCAGCCCCAGCAGCAGGGCCCCGGTGCGCCGCGGGTGCAGGCCGATCGCGTGCGCGTGGGTCGGGTCGAACGCGTAGAGCGTGAGGTCGCGCCGCTTGAGCAGCAGCAGCGTGAGCACGACCGCGCCGAGCGCGGCGACCTGCACGAGGTCGGCGCGCGAGACGCCGAGCAGGTTGCCGAACACGATGTGGTTGAGGTCGGTCTGGCTGGGGGTCACCGAGACCAGCACGAGGCCGAGCGCGAACAGCGACGTGAAGACGATGCCGATCGCGGCGTCCTCCTTGACGCGGCTGGTGTCGCGCACGAACCCGATGAGCACGACCGCGACGACGCCGAACACCACGGCCCCGGCGGCGAACGGGGCGCCGACGACGTACGCGAGCACGACGCCCGGCAGCACCGAGTGCGACACCGCGTCGCCCATGAGCGACCAGCCGACGAGCACGAGCCAGCACGACAGCACGGCGCACACCACGGACGCGACGAGCACGGTGACCAGCGCGCGGACCATGAAGTCGTACGTCAGCGGCTGGGTCAGCAGGTCGAGCACGGTCACCGCGCGCCTCCGAGCGGGTCGAGCCCGAACGCGCGGGCGAGGTTCTCGGGGCGCAGCACGTCCTGCGGGGTGCCGTGCACGAGGACGTGCCGGTGCAGCAGCACGGCCTCGTCGGCGAGCGCGGGCAGCGCCGCGAGGTCGTGGGTCGAGACCAGCACGGCGGCGCCGTCGGCGGCGAGCTCGCGCAGCAAGCGCGTGATCATGGCCTCGGACGCCTTGTCGACGCCCGCGAACGGCTCGTCGAGCAGCAGCACGGTCGCGCCCTGGGCGATGCCGCGCGCGACGAACGCGCGCTTGCGCTGACCGCCGGACAGCCGGCCGATCTGCCGGTCGGCGAGGTCGGCCAGTCCGACGCGCGCGAGCGCGTCGTCGACGGCGGCGTGGTCGGCGCGGCGGGGGCGTCGCGTGAACCCGAGGTGCCCGTACCGGCCGGTCATGACGACGTCGCGCACCGCGAGGGGGAACGACCAGTCGACGTCCTCGCTCTGCGGCACGTACCCGACGGCGCCGCGGCGGCGGGCGTCGGCGGGCGGGCCGCCGTCGACGCGGACCGTCCCCGCGTCGGGCCGGACCACGCCCATGACGGACTTGAAGAGCGTCGACTTGCCGGACCCGTTGACCCCGACGAGCCCGCAGACCCGGCCGTGCGCGAGCGTGAGGTCGACGCCGTCGAGCGCGGTGACGTCGCCGTAGCGCACGTGCAGCCCACGGACGTCCAGCGCGGGCGCACCGCCGGCGGGCCCGGTCACGACGCGCCGCCGGTCAGGCCGTCGACGATCGTGCGCACGTCGTGCCGCAGCAGGTCGAGGTAGGTCGGCACGGGGCCGTCGGGCTCGGACAGCGAGTCGACGTAGAGCGTGCCGCCGAACGTCGCGTCGCTCGCGTCGACGACCTGCCGCATCGCGGTGTCCGAGACCGTGGACTCGCAGAACACGGCGGGCACGTCGCGCTCGCGGACCACGTCGATGACGGCGGCGACCTGGCGGGGCGTGGACTGCCGCTCGGCGTTGACGGCCCACAGGTAGTGCTCGTCCAGGCCGGCGTCGTGCGCGAGGTAGGTGAACGCGCCCTCGCACGTCACGAGCACGCGCTGCCGCTCGGGCAGGGTCGCGACGGCGGCGACGAGCTCGTCGTGCACGGCCTGCAGCTCGGCGGAGTACGCCGCGGCGTTCGCGCGGTAGTCGGCGGCGTGCGCGGGGTCGAGGTCCGCGAACGCGTCGGCGACGTTCGCGACGTACACCTGCGTGCGCAGCGGGCTCATCCACGCGTGCGGGTTGGGCCGGCCCGCGTAGGCGTCCTCGGTGACGTCGAGGACGTCGACGCCGTCGGAGACGACGACGTGCGGCACGTCGACGCCGTCGAGGAACTGCGCGAACCACGCCTCGAGGCCCAGCCCGTTGTCGAGCACGAGGTCGGCGTCGCGCGCGCGGGCGACGTCGCCGGGGGTGGGGTCGTAGCCGTGGATCTCGGCGCCGACGCGCGTGATCGACTCGACGCGCAGGTGGTCGCCGGCGACGTTCCGCGCGATGTCGGCGAGCACCGTGAACGTCGTGAGGACGACGGGGCGGTCGTCGGCCAGGTCGTCGGCGGGGGTGGCGTCGGCGGCGCCCGGCGAGCACGCCGCGAGCAGCCCGACGGCGAGCGCGAGGGCGACGAGCCGGCGGGGCAGGGGCATGTCGGCGAGGGTAGTTTCGGGTGCCCGAACTTGCAATCGGCGACACCCGAAAGATCGAGGGTCGCGCCTAGGGTGGGCGCGTGAGCACGCACGAGTACGCCATGACCGGGTTCCGGGTCCGCGAGCACCGCGTCGAGGTCCCCGTCGACCACGCCGACCCCCACCGGTTCGGCGCGCTCGAGGTGTTCGCGCGCGAGGTCGTCGACCCCGCGCGGGACGCCGAGGACCTGCCGCTGCTGCTGTTCCTGCAGGGTGGCCCCGGCGGCATGGCCCCGCGCCCCACGAACGGCGGCTGGCTCGCGACCGCGCTGCGCACGCACCGCGTCGTGCTGCTCGACCAGCGCGGCACGGGACGCTCGACCCGCGTCGACGCCGCCGACGTCGCCGCGTTCGACGACCCGCGCACGGCCGCCGACTACCTCGCGTGCTTCCGCGCCGACGCGATCGTCGAGGACGCCGAGCACCTGCGCCGCACGGTCTACGGCGGTCGTCGCTGGACGACCCTCGGCCAGTCCTACGGTGGCTTCTGCACGCTCACCTACCTGTCGCGGCACCCCGGCGCGCTCGACGCGTGCTGGGTGACCGGTGGCCTGCCGCCCGTCGGCGCGACCGCGGCGGACGTCTACGCCGCGACCTACCCGCGTCAGCTCGCGCGCAACGCCGCGCTGCACCGTGCGTTCCCGGGCGACGTCGAGCTGCTGGGACGGCTCGCGGACCGGGTCGCGGCGGGCGACGTGCACCTGCCGACGGGCGACGTGCTCACGGTCGAGCGGCTGCAGACCCTCGGCATGCCGCTCGGCATGAGCACGGGCGTCGACGACCTGCACTGGCTGCTCGACACCGCGCTCGACCGCCGCGGCGAGCCCGCGCCCGGGTTCCTCGCGCAGGTCGCCGCCCGCACGGGCTTCGACACCAACCCGCTGTACCTCGTGCTGCAGGAGGTCATCTACCACTGCGGCGAGCGCGAGCCCGGGTGGGCCGCGGCCGCCGAGCACGCGCGCCACGCGGCGTTCGCCCCCGGTGCGCGGCCGGTGCAGCTCACGGGCGAGGCCGCCTTCCCGTGGATGTTCGAGCAGGTCGCGGCGCTGCGGCCGTTCCGCGCGGCGGCCGAGGAGCTCGCGGCCCGCACGTCGTGGCCCGACCTCTACGACACCGACCGGCTCGCGGCCAACGAGGTCCCCGTCGCGGCCGTCCAGTACTTCGACGACCCGTACGTCGACCTCGACCTGGCCCTCGCGACCGCGTCCGGGCTCGGGAGCAGCCAGGTGTGGGTCACCAACGAGCACCTGCACGACGGCCTGCGCGTCGCGGGCGACGTGATCCTGCCGCGGCTGGCCGACCTCACGGCCGGCCGGTGGTCCGTCACGGCGCGCTGAGGCCCGCGCCGCGTCCGGCCGGGTGACGCCGACGCGGCGCGATCGGGTGAGCGGACGCCTCAAGCACGGGTCGCACCGGACAAGTCCGGCATCATGGGTGGCTCCCCACACCTCGGAGGTCCCACGTGCGTGCTCGTCGCGCGCGGGCGGCCGGTGCGCTCACCGCCGCCCTCGTCGTCCTGCTCACCGCCTGCACCGCTGGCGGCGGGGATCCGTCGCCCGCGTCGTCGGCGACGGTCGACCCCGACCCCGGGCCCGGGCCGGAGGACGTCGTCGCGTCGCCCGTCGTGCCGGAGGGCGGCACCGAGGTGCGCGTCGACGTGCACCCCGTGGTGCGGGACGGCGACCTGGCGGTGCTCACGCTCGATCTCACGCCGCTCGAGGACCCCGGGGAGGACGGGTCCGTCACCCTTCACGGCTTCGGCGGCCCGATGGCGACGAACCTCAGGCTGTCCGACCCGGCCAACGTCCGCCTCGTGGACCTCGAGCGGGACGTCGTGCACCACGCCGCGGTGGACGCCGACAGGGAGCCGGTCGTCGCACCGAAGGGGTGGGAGCGGCTGCGCGGGCCCGGGGGCACACGGCTGCAGATCCCGTACGCGGCCCCCGACGCCGACGTGACCGAGATGTCGTTGTTCCTGCCCGGTGCGCCCCTGGTCGCGTCCGTGCCGGTCATCGACGGCGACGTGCCGTCGAGCGTGCGCCCGGACGCCCCGCGCCCGACGGCGACGAGCACGGCCACCCCCTCGCCCGAGCCCGAGCGCGTCGCGGTCGACCGGATCGTCGCGGCACCGGTGTTCCCGCTGGACTCGGCCTCGGCCGAGCTCGAGGGTGCGGTCAAGACCGTGGAGTCGACCGAGCGCGTCGACGTGCAGCTGGGCGCCGACGTCCTGTTCGAGTTCGACCAGGCGACGCTGACCCCCGCGGCCGGTGAGGCGATCGCGCTGGTCGCCGCGCGCATCGCCGAGCGTGAGCCGGGGACCGTGAGCGTCGTCGGGCACACCGACGACCAGGGCGACGACGCGTACAACCTGGACCTCTCGCGGCGGCGCGCGCAGGCCGTCGCCGACGCGCTGGGTCCGCTCGTGGGATCCGGCTACCGCATGCAGGTCGACGGGCGCGGCGAGGCCGAGCCGTTCGTCGCGAACGACTCGGACGAGAACCGCGCGCTCAACCGTCGCGTCGCCGTGAGCCTGACGTCGACCGTCACGACCCGCACCGACGTGACCGCGACGGGCGAGCTGCCGCCGTTCGGCGACAAGGGGCTCGTCGGGCAGGGGGAGGAGCCGCTCCTCGTCGACAGCTCGAGCCGCCGGCACGAGGTGCAGGCGTCCGCGCGCACCGTGCACGGGCACGTGGTCGTCGACCTGACCGTGCGCGGCGTCGACGACTACGCGGGCACCGGCATGGTGCTTCCCTCGCTGCGGGGGTGGTCGTCCCACCGCGGGCAGGGCACCGACACCCCGCTGGACGTCGCGGGTCGCGCCGTCATCCTCGACGGCGCGACCAAGCTCTACCCGATGGACTACCGGATCGGCACCACCGAGCGCGCGCCCGACGGCGAGTGGCTGACGCTGACCGACCTGCGCGGCGCGACCCGGATCGACGGCGGGCAGAGCCGCGTCTACTCGTTCGTCTACCCGCGCATGGCGACCGACGCCGTGACGTTCCAGGTCGGCTCGGGCAGCGTGTTCGACACCGACTTCCGCATCGTGGACGTGCCGGTGCGGCAGGAGGCACGCGACTGACCCGGCGGGACGCCGGTCAGCCCGGGGCGGGAGCAGGCGTGACGTGCCGGTCGAGCACGCGTCGCCACGGCGTCGACGGCAGCCGCGGGTCCAGCGCGGCGAGGCCCGTGCCGTACTTCGAGATCCGCACGGGCCGGTGGCCCGCGTGCCACAGCAGGCGGTCGGCGGCGCACGGCGTCGCGCCGGTCTTGGTCTCGACCACCACCAGGCCGTCGAGCGCGAGCGCGTCGCCGCCGCCGGCGGCCGACCACGCGAGCCCCGTGTCGAGGGTCAGGCGCGCGTCGGGGCGCCCCGGCCCGCCCGGCAGCAGCAGCGTGGAGCGGCGGTACCGGCTGACGAGCGTGGGCGCGAACCGCGGGTCGGCGGGTCCCGGGACGTCGGCCTCGCCGAGGACGTCGTCGGCGAACCCGCGCGCGTCGGCGGTGAGGCGGTCGCGCGCGTCGACGTCGTACGGCAGCCGGGTCTTCACGGTCGCGCCGCGCGGACCGCGGGTCTTGACCTCGACGAAGCACGCGGCCGTGTCGAGGTAGGTGCGCGTGCGGACCTTGAACCGCCGGCGTCGACGCCGCGCCGTGCCGAGGTAGCTCGTGAGGTCCGGGGTGTCGAAGTACACCGACTCGTAGGCGAGCTGCTGCCGCCCGTCGATCCGCAGCACGCGCGTGCCGTCGTCGAGCCCGGCCAGCAGGGCGGTGACCACGCGGGTCGGGAGCACGTACTTGCGGTCGACGCGGGTCTGCAGGGCCGCGCGCGCCGTGAGCTCGTCGAGCCCGACGGTCGCGAACCGGTCGAGGGCCCCGCTCGGCGTGCCCACCGGGTGCGCGGCGCTCACCGGGCCGCCGTCGCCGTCGTCACGGGCTGCTCGGCGGCCGGGGCGGGGACGTGCTCGCCCGTGAGCGAGTACCGCACGTCGACCCACGTCGTGTCGTTGACGAGGTCGAGCCGCTGCACGTGCGCGGCGTGCACCCGCGCGCCGAGCATGCCCTCGAGGTGCGCCACCAGCGCCGGCTCCGACGTGAACGCGCGGTCCACCACGACCGTCTGCGAGCGGTACCGCCGCAGCAGCCGCGGCGAGTCGCCGATCGCGACGACCACGAGGATCAGCGCCATCAGCCCGACCGCGACGGGCACGGGCGTCGTGCCCAGCCCGCCGATGAGCCCGAGCGCGAGCGCCGAGAAGTAGTACGCGACCTCGCTCTGCGCGAGCTCGGTCGACCGCAGCCGGATGATCGACAGCACGCCGAACAGCCCCAGGCCGAGGCCGGCGCCGACCGTGCTCGACCCGAGCGCCGCGGCGACCGCCAGCACGCCCACGTTGACGCCGAGGTACGCGACGACGAGGTCGCGCCGCCGGTGCCGCGGGACGTAGAGCACGAACGTGAGGACCGCGACGGCGACGAGGTCGGCGACGAGCAGGGCGAGGTCGGGCACGGGATGCCTCCGGGGAGAGGGGCGGGAAGGGAGGGCACCATCGAGCCCGACCGCGCTGTGGTCGCCCTGTGCGGGGGCTGGGGCGCCGCACAGCGTTCGTGCAGGTGCCGGCGCGACGCGCTCAGTCCAGCAGCGGGTGGATCGCGTAGACCAGGCCGACGACGACCCCGAGCACGACGGCCGCGGCCAGCCACGTCAGCAGCCGGACGCGCCACCGCGTGCGCCGCTCGTCGTCCACGTCACCCAGCCTGCCGTCCCGCGGCGGGGACGGCACCTGCTCAACCGGCCTGCGCCGCGTGCCGGGCGTCGAGGGCGGCGTCGAGGTCGGTGAGGATCCGCTCGCACTCCTCGACGTCCCACGGGGTGCCGGCCAGCTCGAACTCGAACAGCACGGGCCGCCCGGACCGCTGCGCGATCTCGCGCGCGGCCTTCTGGTAGTACGTGCCGAAGTTCCGGTTGCCGGAGCCCATGACGCCCACCAGCAGCCGCCGGTTGCGCTCGGAGCGCAGGAACCGGCGCACCGCCTCGGGGATCGTGTCGTTGGACTCGTTGCCCGTCTTGTACGACGGCGTCAGCAGCACCCAGGGGCCGTCGACCTCGCTGCGCCGGTGCTCCCGCTCGGCGAGGTTGTGCACCGGCCGGTCGAGCCGCTCGGCGAACGCGCGGACCAGGCCGCTCGTGGACGAGTAGTAGTAGACGGGCGTGCGGCGCATGCCCCCAGCCCACCGCGCGGCACCCCGCACCGACCCCGGACGTTGGTCCCGGGCCCGGCGGTGGCCGGTCGCGCGGCCGACCCGTCGCGTCAGCCCAGCCGGGCCGACGCGATCCGCGCGCCCTCGACGAGGGACTCGAGCTTGGCCCACGCGATCTGCTCGTGGACGCGCCCGCCGAGCCCGCAGTCCGTGGACGCGACGACGTTCTCGGGGCCGACGCGCGCGGCGAACCGCTCGATGCGCTCGGCGACCAGCTCGGGGTGCTCGACGACGTTCGTCGCGTGCGACACGACACCGGGCAGGATGACGGCGCCCGCCGGCAGCGCGACGTCGTCCCACACGCGGTACTCGTGCTCGTGCCGCACGTTCGCGGCCTCGAACGAGAACTGCCCGGCGTGCACGTCGAGCATGGTCGACACGATGTCGCGCAGCGGCAGGTCCGTGGTGTGCGGGCCGTGCCACGAGCCCCAGCACAGGTGGAACCGGATCCGGTCCTTGGGCAGGTCGCGCAGCGCGTGGTTGAGCGCCTCGACGCGCAGCGCCGTGAACGCGAGGTAGTCGTCGAGCGCGGGCTCGGGCTCGATCTGGTCCCAGTTCTCGGCGATCGACGGGTCGTCGACCTGCAGGGTCAGACCCGCGTCGAGGATCGCGACGTACTCCTCGCGCAGGGCGTCGGCCCACGCGAACAGGTAGTCGCGGTCCGTCGCGTAGTAGGCGTTCGTGAGGCGGGCTGCGGAGCCGGGCGCGATCGCGGTGACGAAGCCGTCGGCGGCGCCGGCCGCGGCCAGCCCCGCCCGCAGGTTCGCGACGTCCGACGCGACGGCGTCGTGGCCCGTGTACGTCAGCGGGCCCGTGCAGCGCGGGAACGTCGTGGGCGCCTCGCCCGCCATGACGCCCGACGTCGGGTCGTCGTACGCGGCGGCGAACCGCTGGTGGTCGCGGCGGTGCACGAACCCGGTGGTCCGCAGGTCGCCCGGCGTCGACAGGTGCCGCTCGACCGCCCACGCCATCGTCTCGTCGAGCTCGAGGCCGCCCGTGCGCGCGAACGAGTAGGACCACCACGCGCCGAAGTCGACGCTGCTGCTCATGGCCTTGCCATACTCGCCGTCGCCCGGCACGGTGATGCCGAGCTCGACCTGGCGGCGCACGAGCGCGACGACCTGCTCGCGCAGGAACTCGTCCCAGTCGGGGCGGGGCCGGCCGGCGGCGCGCTCGGCGTTGGCCGCGACGAGCTCGGGCGTGCGGGGCAAGGAACCGGCGTGCGTGGTCGCGATGGTCACGCGAGCGATGCTACGTCGCGTGCCGTCGCCGCCCCGGGACGTCCCGGCCGTCGGGCTCACGACCCGATCCGTGGGAACGGCTCGAGCGAGAACGCGACCTCGACGGGGACGTCGAAGAACGCGGCGATGCGCAGCGCGAGGTGCAGCGACGGGCTGTACTCGCCGCGCTCGAGGTACCCGACCGTCTGGTAGTGCACGCCCAGGGCCTCGGCGAGCTCGCGGCGGCTGACGCCGCGCTCGGTGCGCAGCACGGCGATGCGGTTGTGGACCGTCTCGGCCGCGGTGGTGCGGCCCGGCGTGGGTTCGCTCGCCACGTCAGCCGCGCTGCAGGAAGGCGTGGAGGCGGTCGGCCAGCGCGCCCGCGGTCTGGCGCGCGGCCGTGCGGCGCAGCACCGCGGGTGCGGCAACGAGGCCGACGACGGCCCAGGCGAGCAGCACGAGCGCCGCGATCTCGGGGTGCCACGCACCGCCGACCTCGAGCCCCTCGGCGCCCGGCGGCAGCGTGGTGGACCGCAGCCCGTGCGCGAGCCAGTACAGGGGGAACACCTGCACGACGCCGCTCGCCCACCCCGGGACCGTCTGGGGCCCGAACACCCCGGAGACGGCCGACAGCGCGACGACGGGTGCCATGACGAGCAGCAGCACGCGGGTCGTGCGGCCGGCCAGCGCGCCGCCGACGATCCCGACGGGCAGCGTCGCGAGGGTCCCGAGCCCGACCCAGCCGACCAGGGCGGCCCATCCGGCGCCGCCCTGGTGCATGGGGTCGCCGAGCAGGAGCGCCCACGGCGCGAGCAGGATGACGAACATGGGCAGCGCGCCGAGCACCTGGGCGAGCACGACGCCGACCGTGTACGTCGTGGTGCCGCGCGGTGTGGTGCGCAGCCGCAGCACGGTGCCGTCCTCGACGTCGGCGGACAGCGCGAACGCGGGGCCCATGACCATGCCGAAGACGACGACGGCCGCCACGATGCCGGGCATCGCGAGGTCGGGGAGCGTGGCGCCGCCCGCACCGGGGACCTCGACGTGCCGCTGCGTCACCAGGTAGACCAGCAGCGCGACGCCGATGACGAGGTTCCAGGCCATGTCGTCGGGTGCGCGGAGCATGTTGCGGAAGTCGGCGAGGCCGCGGCGCAGGCCGAGGCGGACGGCGTGGACGCGGGGCGTCGGCGTGCTCATCGGGTGACCTCCAGCGGCTGGCCGGCCTCGTGGCGGCGGACGATCTCCAGGTAGGCGTCCTCGAGGCTCGCGTGCGCGACCTCGAGGTCGGTGACGTCGGGCGTGGTGGCGAGCAGCTCGCGCGTGAACGCCACGGGGTCGTGCGTGCTGTGCACGTGCCGCTGCCCGCCGCTGGCCCAGCGCACCTCGGACGGGCCGGCGACGTCGCGCGCGACGGCGGCGGGGCTGCCGTCGGCGACGATCCGGCCGCCCGCGAGCAGCAGGATGCGGTCGGCGACGTTCTCGGCCTCGGCGAGGTCGTGCGTGGTGAGCAGGACGACCGTGCCGTCGAGGTCGACGACCTCGTGCACGAGCTCGTGGAACTCGCGGCGGGCCGCGGGGTCGAGGCCCGCCGTGGGCTCGTCGAGGATCAGCAGGTCGGGGCGGCCGGCGAGCCCGACGGCGACGTCGAACCGGCGGCGCTGCCCGCCCGAGAGGGTCGCCATGCGCTGGTCGGCGACGTCGGTGAGACCGACGCGCGCGAGCAGCTCGTCGACCGGGCGGGGGCGCGGACGGGCGGGCGTGCCGTAGGGGCGGTACGCGTCGGCGAGCTGGCCGAGGAGCTCGCCGACCCGCCAGCGCCGGTGGTCGCGCCACGACTGCAGCACGACGCCGATGCGCGCGCGCCACGCGTCGTCGCCGCGCTCGGGGTCGACGCCGAGCACGCGGACGTCGCCCGCGTCGCGGCGCCGGAAGCCCTCGACGATCTCGACGGTCGTGGTCTTGCCGGCGCCGTTGGGGCCGAGCAGCGCGACGACCTCGCCCTGCGCGACCTCCAGGTCGATGCCGTCGAGCACGGTCCGGTCACCGTAGGCCTTGCGCAGGCCGGCGACCGCGATGGCGGGGTCTGCTCTGTGTCCCATGTAGTACATGTACTACATGGGATCGTAGGTCCGCTACCCCAGCGGGCTCAGAGGATCCCGGACGCGACGCGTCGCAGCAGCGCGTGCACGGCCGGCCGCCACTCCTCGCCGTACGTCGCGACGAGCCAGGTGCCCACCGCGACCAGCACGAGCGTCACGAGCAGCAGCCCGAGCCGGCGGCGCACGTCAGCGCACCCCCGGCCCGGGGCGCCCGCGGCGGGGCGGGGTCACCAGCGGACCGTCAGCCACGGCGAGTCCTCCTGCTCCAGCAGCGAGCGGGTCGCGCTGGTGAACTTGCCGATCTCGGAGTCCAGCGGGTCGCGCATGTTCGACGCCTTCCAGAACGCCCGGCCCACGCAGAACGCGTCGCCGAAGTCCTTCCACGACGCGTACGCCGGGCGCGCGAGGTCCACGGCCTGCGCGATCGCCGCGTACGCGCGCGCCTCGTCGACGAACCCCGCGTCGACCAGCAGCCGGCTCACGTGCACGACGCGCGCCGCGTCCCACGCGACGATCGACGCCGGCAGCGGGTCGACCAGCTCGCCGTGCCCGCCGACCTTCGCCGCCGCGAGCCACCCCAGGTACCACTCGCGCGCCCTCGCGCCGTCGAGCCCGCGCGCGGCGGCCTGCGCCGCGACCTCGTCGGCCTTGGCCTCCGACTCGCGGCGGCCCAGGCGCTGCTCGAACGTCGCCTCGACCGCGGGGCCGACCACCGCGTAGTACCCGCGGTGGCCCTCGGTCAGCAGGAACGCGTACGTGTCCTCGACGTCCTGCGGGCCGTGCACGTCCCACGCGCCCGCGAGGAGCTTCGCGGCCGTGCGCTGGTCGGCCTCCATCGTGAGCGCGTTCATGGGCAGGCTGCCCTCGGCCGCGTACACCGCACCGAGCGCGAGGCCGCGCTGCTCGGCGTCCGAGAGCGGCCGCGCGCCCTCGAGCGTGTGGAACGACGACGAGAAGAAGCTCTTGAGGGACGACAGGAATCCCACGGGGTACCTCCGGGGCGGCGGGTCAGGACGGGTTCGTCCCGATCGTGCCGCGCGCGCTCGGAGCCGCCCGAGACGTCCGAACGAACCCGAACGTCCGATGACTAGTCTCGACCGGTGACCTCTCCCGTCGTCCCGGGCGACCCCCGTGGCTGGGACGACCTGACGAGCGCGCTGCGTGCCCTGCGCGCGCATGCGGGGTCGCCGTCGTTCGCGCAGCTCGTGCAGCGCGTCGAGCGCGTCCGCGCCGCGCGCGGCGTGCCGCCGGGCGAGCGGCGCCCGGGCCGCGTCACGGTCTACGACGTGTTCCGCGACGGCCGCGCGCGGCTCGACGTCGAGCTCGTCGTCGACGTCGTGCGGGCGCTGGGCGGTGACGAGGACGACGTGCGGGCGTGGCGTGCCGCGCACGCCGCCGTCGCGGGGCGTGCGGCCGACGCCCGCCCGACCACGGCCCGCGCCGCCGCGCCCCGCACCGCGCTGCGCCCGCTGCCCGACGAGCCCGCCGTTCTCACCGGACGTGCCGCGGAGGTCGACGCGCTCACGGCCGCGTGGGACGCGGGCGAGGTCGCGGTCGTCACCGGCATGCCCGGCGTGGGCAAGTCCGCGCTCGCGCACGCCGCGGCGCGCACGTGGGCGGCCGGCACGGGCCGCCCCGTGCTCGTCGTGCCGACGCCGGGCGACGGCGTCGAGGCGCGCGATCTGCTCGCGGACCTGCCCGGACCCGCCGGTGCAGTCCGCGGCGCCGCCGCACGCCCGGGCGCCGGATCGCGGGACGCCGCGTCCGGTGCGCCGGCGCCGCGCGGGCTGCTGCTGGTCGAGGACGTGCCCGACGCCGACGTCGTGCGCGCCGTCGCCGACGCGGCCCCCGGGTGGGCCCTCGTCGTCACGTCGCGCCGCGCGCTGCCCGAGGTCACGGGCACGCACGTGCGCGTCGAGCCGCTGCCTCCCGACGCCGCGGTCGGCCTCATCGCCGCGGTCGCGGGCCGCGAGCGCGTCGCCGCCGAGCCCGACGCGGCGCGTCGCGTCGCGACCGTCTGCGAGGGGCTGCCGCTCGCGCTCGTCGTCGCCGCCGGGCGCATCGCCGGGCAGGAGTCCTGGTCGCTCGCCGACCACGCGCGGCGCATCGAGGCGTCGGCGCACGCGCTGCCCGCGCTCGACACCGCGTACGACGCGCTCGCCCCCGACGAGGCGCGCGTGCTGCGCCGCGTCGCGCTGGTGCCCGCGCCGCTGCCGCCCGTGTGCGTCGCGCTGCTGACCGGGGCCGACGAGCCGTCGGTGCGCGACCTGCTGTCGGGGCTCGACGACGTGCACCTGGTCCGCACGGGCGCCGACGGTGCCGTGCACCTGCACGCGCTGGTCCGGCGGTACGCCCGCGAACGGGCCGACGTCCTCGACGCGCACAGCGACGTGGTCGCCGCCGTACGGCGGCTCGGCGCGTGGCTGGCCGAGCGCGCCGCGGCCCGCGTCGCCGTGGTCGCGCCGCACGCGGCCGACACGCCCGCTACCAGGGAGGACGCGGCGGACGACGACGCCGTCGCGGCCGCGCACGCGTGGCTCGAGACCCACCGCGCGGCGTGCGTCGCGACGGCGCCCCTCGCGGCGGACCTCGGGCTGACGGACGTCGCGCAGGGCCTGTCGGACGCGCTCGGGCCGTGGTTCGACATGGTCGCGCGCTGGCGTGACGCGCTCGTGGTGCACGGCGCCGCGGCCACCGGCGGGGACCCCGCCGCCGTCGCGCGCGCGTGCCGCGACCTGGGCCGCGCGCACGAGCGGCTCGGGCACTACGACGAGGCCCTCGCGCAGCTCGTGCGCGCCGCCGAGTCCGGGCACGACGCGCGCCCGGGGCAGACGTTCAACCGCGTCGGCAACGCCGAGAAGCGCCTCGGGCGGCTCGACGCCGCCGCGGCCGCGTACGCGCGCGCCGAGGAGGCCGCGCGGCACGGCGGCGACGCCGTGAGCGAGGGCCGCGCGGTCGGCAACCGCGCCGACACGCTGCGCCTGCTGGGCCGCTACGACGAGGCGTGCGACGGCTACGCGCGCGCCCTCGCGCTGAGCGAGCGCGTCGGCGACCGCAACAACGCGGGCATCGTGCGGCTCAACCACGCGACCATGCTCGAGACGCTGGGCGACCTGCCGCGCGCGCGGACCGTGCTGGGCGCCGCGCTCGACGACGCGCGCGCGATGGGCGACGCGAGCCTCGAGGCGGCCGTGCGGACCGCCCTGGCGAGCGTCGAGCTCGAGGCCGGCGACCCGCACGCCGCCGTGGCCCAGGTGCGGGCCGCGCTCGCCGGGCGCGCCGACCTCGAGGCCGCGGTCGGCGCCGAGGCGCGCGCCCTGCTGGGGCGGGCGCTCGTCGCCACGGGGGACGTCGACGCGGGCCGCCGCGAGCTGCTCGCGGCCCTCGAGGCCGGCCGCGCGGCGCGCGTGCTGCTCGTGCAGGGCACGGCCGCGCACGCGCTCGGCACGCTCGACCTCGCCGCGGGCCGCTCAGACGACGCGCGGGCGTGGTTCACGCTCGCGCTCGACGTCGGGACGCGGATCGGCGTCGCGGCGGACGTGACCGCCGCCCGTGACGGGCTCGCGGCCGTCGCGGCGCTGCGCGACGGCGGTGCGGGCGCCGAGCGGTCGTCCTGACCGTCGGGCGCCGCGCGGCTCAGCCCCGCGGCTGCCCCGCCACGTTGACCAGCCACGTCGTGCCGAACCGGTCGGTGACCTGCCCGAACTCGTCACCCCACGGGGCGACCGCCATCGGCATGACGTCGCTGCCGCCGTCCGCGAGCCGCGCGAACGCCGCACGCAGCGTCTCGGCGTCCGCCGCGTCGCCGAACAGCGCGACCGCGCCGGGTCGCTCGGGCGCCGGCATCGACGCGGGCGTGTCGGACGCCATGAGCGTCCCGCCCCCGGGCAGCTCGAGCTGCGAGTGCATGACCTTGCCCGCGTCGGCCGGGTCGGACGCCATGCCGAACTCGTCGAACGTGCTAGACGTGGCGGCGCCGCCGAAGACGTCGGCGTAGAAGTCCATCGCCGCGCGGGCCTGGTCGCGGAAGCCGAGGTAGGGGCTGAGGCGTGCGGTCATGGTCGGTCCTCCCGAGGGTGCGTGCCGGTGCCGGTGCCGACCCGCCGGGCCGTGCGGACTCATCGGGCCGCGCGGCACACGGGTGCACCTTCACCCGGTCCCTCAAGGTGTATCGATCACACCCGATGCTGAGGGCAGCGTGTCGGCGACCAAGGACGGTCGTGCGCAAGACCAAGGAGGGTTCTCATGGCCGGTGTCCCACGGGCCAGGGTGACGACGACGCCGTGGCGCTGGTTCGTCGACCGGTCGCTCGGCGTGAAGATCGGCGCGTGCCTCGCGCTGCTCGCGCTGGTGGTCGTCGCGGTCGCGGGCGTCGCGACCGCTCGCATGCAGGCGCTCGCGGGCGCCCAGACGCGGCTCGAGCAGGAGGCCATCGGCCCGCTGCGCGGCGTGTCCGACCTGCAGCGCGCGTTCACGGCCGTGCGGCTCGGCAACGTGCGGCTCATGACGGTGGCCGAGGGCGAGCGCCCGGCGACGCTCGACGCGATCGCGGAGTCGCGTGACGCGGTCGGCACGCTCACGGACGAGCTGACCGCCACGGACCCCGACCGCGGGGAGCGCCTCGAGCTCGCGATCCAGCCGTACCTGGACCTCACCGACCGGTACCACGAGATGGTCGCGATGGACGACCCGCGCGCACCGGTCTTCCTCAACGACGACCTCGTGGTGCGCGGCACCGACGCCGACGCGGAGATCGCGGCCGTCGTCGAGGAGCTCAACGCGCTCGCGGGCGACTCGACCGCCGCGACGTCGCGCCTCGTGGGCACGTCGGTCGTGGTGCTGTGGGTCGTGGTCGCGGGGGCGCTGCTGCTGGCGGCGGGCGTCGCGGTCGTCACGGTGCGCCGCATCCTGCGCTCGGTGCGCGGCGTGCAGGACGTCGTGGTCGCGATGGCGGCGGGCGACCTGACGGTCGAGGCACCGGTGCACGAGCGGGACGAGCTGGGTCGCATGACGGCGGCGCTCACCGAGGCGCAGCGGTCCCTGCGCGAGACGCTGGCGGGCGTGGTCGAGGGCGCGCAGACGGTCGCGGCGGCGACGCAGCAGCTGTCGGCGTCGTCGACGCAGGTCGCGTCGGCGTCGCGCGAGACCGAGCAGCGGGCGGGTTCGGTGGCCGCGGCCGCCGAGCAGGTGTCGCGCAACGTGCAGGCCGTCGCGGCGGGCACCGAGGAGATGGGCGCGTCGATCCGGGAGATCGCGCAGAACGCCGCGGAGGCGGCGCGCGTCGCGGGGCAGGCCACGGACGCCGCGAAGACGACGAACGAGCAGGTCAGCCGCCTGGGCGAGTCGAGCCAGGAGATCGGGAACGTCGTCAAGCTCATCACCGGCATCGCCGCGCAGACCAACCTGCTGGCGCTCAACGCGACGATCGAGGCGGCCCGCGCGGGCGAGGCGGGCAAGGGCTTCGCGGTCGTCGCGGGGGAGGTCAAGGAGCTGGCCTCGGAGACGGCCAAGGCGACCGAGGACATCGCGCGGCGCGTCGAGGCCATCCAGGGCGACACCGCCGGGGCCGTCGCGGCCATCGGCGACATCTCGCGCATCATCGCGGCGATCAACGACTTCCAGCTGACCATCGCGTCGGCCGTCGAGGAGCAGACCGCCACGACGACCCAGATGTCCCGGTCCGTCACGGAGGCCGCGACCGGCTCGGGCGACATCGCCGGCACCATCACCGGCGTCGCGACCCAGGCGACGTCGACCAACGAGGCGATGGACCAGGTCACGACGTCCGTGGCCGACCTGGCCCGGATCGCCGCCGACCTGCGCACCCGGACGGCGCGGTTCACGTACTAGGGGTTCACGTACGAGGGGGCGGCGCCGGTACCGGGTCGGTAGCGTGCTCGCGTGCTGCGCGACTCGGTGACGGTGGGGACGAGGGTCGACGCGTCCCTCGACGTCGTCTGGCGACTCCTGACGGTCGGGCGGGACGCGTGGTGGCGCGAGATGCGCTTCGACGCCGTCGTCGGCTCGCCGCTCGTCGAGACCTGGACCGAGGACGGCGTCGAGGCGACGGCCACGGGCCGCGTGACCCGGTGCGAGGCGCCCCGGCTGCTCGCGTTCGCGTGGGCCGAACCGACGTGGGACGGCCCGCTCGAGGTCGTGATCCGGCTGACCGCGGCAGGGACGTCCACGGTGGTCGACCTGACCGAGACCGGGTTCGTCCGCGCACGGACCCCGCGCTCGCTGCCCGACGAGCACGAGCAGGGGTGGGGCTACCACCTCGCGAGGTGGAAGCGCGCGAGCGAGGGCGGCGACGTCGACGGACGGTGAACGCTCGCGGTGAGCGCAGGCCTGCAAGAGACGCCGACGCCGGCGCACGGGAGGGGTGGCCCGTGCGCCGGCGTCGTCCCGACCGTCAGCGGACGGTCAGGGCGTTCGCCCGCGCCTGCTCGCCGAGCCACGCCAGACTCGGCTTGGGGCGGCGCTCGAACGTCTCGGGGTCCCAGCCGACCAGGCCGAACGTGGGACGGAAGCCGCTGGCCCACTCGTAGTTGTCGAGCAGGCTCCAGTGCAGGTAGCCCTCGACCGTGACGCCGTCGGCGATCGCCGCGTGCAGGTGCGTGAGCGCGGCCTCGGTGTAGTCGATGCGGCGCGCGTCGTCGGCGGTCGCGATGCCGTTCTCGGTGACGAACACCGGCACGCCGCCCGTGAGCTCCCACGCCGAGCGCACGCCCTCGGCCATCGCCGGCGGGTAGTACTCCCAGCCCGTGAGGGTCGTCTCGACGCCCTCCGGCACCTGCCGCGGGCCGTCGGGGCCGATGATCGTGCGCGTGTACGCCTGCACGCCGACCCAGTCGTCGCCCTTCGACATCTCCAGGTACCAGTCGTCGCGTGGGTAGCCGTACGCGTGCTTGACGTCCTCGCAGCCCGGCTCCGCCTGGAACGCCTGCGTCGCGATCGTCCAGCCCGACCGCACGCCACCGACGCCTGACAGCACCTCCTGCGCGCGGTGGTGGCACTCGAGCAGCGTGTCGGCCACCGCGAGGTCCGGCGCGGGCAGCCCGTACGCGACCAGGTTCGCCGGGTCCTCGCCTCCCGCGATCATCGCCGCGATGTTCGGCTCGTTGATCGTGCAGACCCACTCGACGTCGTCGCCCAGCACGGGCAGCGCCGCCTCGACGTACCGCGCGAACCGGTCCGCCGCGTCGGCGGCCCGCCACATGCCCTCCTGGTAGAACCAGCGCGGCACCGTGAAGTGCATGAGCGTGACCATGGGCGTGACGCCCAGCTCGAGCGCCGTCTCGACCATGCGCCGGTAGTGCGCGACCTCGGCGCGGGACACGAAGCCCTTCTCGGGCTCGATGCGCGCCCACTCGATGCTGAACCGGTACGTGTCCAGGCCCGCGTCCTTGAGGAGCCGCATGTCCTGCGCGTAGCGGTGGTAGGAGTCCGCGGCGTCGCCCGACGGCTCGACGATCGTCGTGCCGGCCGCGTGCTCGCGCACCCACCAGTCGCTGTTGACGTTGTTGCCCTCGATCTGGTGCGCGGCGGTCGCCGCGCCCCAGCGGAATCCGTCGGGGAACTGCAGGGTGTGTGCCACAGGGCTGTCCTTCACTCGGTTGCAGGGCGGGAGGACCAGAAGCCGACCAGCAGGTCGGCCGTGGCCTCGGGGGTCTCGAGGTTCGGCGAGTGCGCCGCGCCGGGCAGCACCGCGTAGCGCCCGCCCACCTGCTCGGCGGTGCGGCGCTGCCACGTCTGCGGCCAGGCGACGTCGTCGTGCTCGCCGTGCGCGACCAGCACCGGGAGCCCGGTGGCGGCCAGCGCGGGGGTGACGTCGGCGGGGTCGGCGAGGATGTCGATCGCCGCGACGAGCTGCGCGGTGCTCGTGGCCCGTGAGCGCTCGCGGTGGAACGCGGCCTCGGGGTCGAGCTCGACCGGCTCGCCCTGCGCGAGGCGCCAGGCGAGGTCGGGGTTGTCGAGGGTCCACAGGTCGGCGGCGCCGCCCGCGGCGAGCAGCCGCGCGCGCAGGTCCGCCTTGCGGCCCGGCCAGCCGTGCGGGCCCGAGCACAGCAGCGTGAGCGACCGGAACGCGCCCGGGTGGTGCACGGCGGCGGCGGCCGCGACGGTCCCGCCGAACGAGTGGCCGAGCAGGTGCACCGGGGCCCCGAGCAGCGCCGCGACCTCGTGCACGTCCTCGACCAGGCGGTCGAGCGCGTAGTCGGCGGTGCGGGGGAGCGCGCCGGAGTCGCCCTGCCCGCGCTGCGAGATCGCCCACGCGTCGACGCCCTGCGCCGCGAGCAGCGGCAGCAGCACGCGGTGGTCCTCCTTGGACCCCGTGAACCCGGGCACCAGCAGCGCCGTGGCGCGGACCTCGCCCGCGGGCCGTGCGCGCAGCGCGGTCAGCTCGACCTCGGACAGCCGCAGCCGCAGCGGCTCGACGCCTGCGGGCAGCGCCAGGCCGCCGAACGGCCGCCCGGGCGTGACGACGCCGGTGCCGGGCACGACGTCCGGTCGGACCTGCTCGGGGGCCGTCACGACGCCTCGAACCGTCGGGCGGGCTGCGGCACGGCGGCCAGCAGGCGGGTCGTGTAGTCCGCCTCGGGGAACCGCAGCACGCGCACCGTCTCGCCGCGCTCCACGACCTTGCCGTGGTGCAGCACCATGATCTGGTCGGCGATGACGCGCGCCGAGAGCAGGTCGTGCGTGATGTAGAGCAGCGAGACGCCGGTCTCGCGGCGCAGCTCCTGCAGCAGCGCGAGCACGCCCGCGCGCAGCGACACGTCGAGCATCGACACGGGCTCGTCGGCCACCAGCACCTGCGGGTCCGACGCCAGGGCGCGCGCGATGACGACGCGCTGGCGCTGCCCGCCGGACAGCTGGTGCGGCAGCTTGGCGGCGAACTGCTCGACCGGGGTCAGTCCCACGGTCTCCAGCAGCTCGAGCACGCGGGCCCGCGCGGCCTCGCCGCGCAGGTCGGTGAAGTTCTCGACCGGCCGGGTGAGCGTGTACTCGACCGTGCTCAGCGGGTTGAGCGCCGAGTACGGGTCCTGGAACACCATCTGCACGTCGGCGTGCAGGCGGCGCAGCTGGCGGCGGCGCATGCGGTCGACCCGCTGGTCGCCGAACCGCACCGTGCCGCTCGTGGGCCGCTCGACGCCCGTGAGCAGCTTCGCGATGGTCGACTTCCCGGAGCCGGACTGGCCGACGAGCGCGAGCGCGCCGCCCGGCTCGAGCGTGAACGACACGTCGTCGACGGCCGTGACGGGCTGCTCGCCGCGCCGCGGCGCCGGGTACACCTTGGACACGTGCTCGACGACGACCGCGTCGCGCGCGGCGCCGGCGTCGGACCCCGCAGCGGTGCCGCCCGTGGACGCCGCCGCGTCGACCGTGCGCGAGCTCAGGCCCGGCAGCTCGACGACCTCGGCGCGCGGGTCCGCGTAGTGCGACAGCAGCATCCGCGTGTACTCGTGCCGGGGGTTGCGGTACAGCTCGCGTGCGGGCGCGTCCTCGACGATCCGGCCGTCGTGCATGACCGCGACGCGCTCGGCGGACTCCAGCACGACGCCGAGGTCGTGCGAGATGAGCACCGCCGTGAACCCCTCGGCCTTCTGCAGCTCGCGGATCGTGTCCATGACGGCGTGCTGCACCAGCACGTCGAGCGCGGTGGTCGGCTCGTCGAACACCATGAGCCGCGGCTCGAGCGACAAGGCGAGCGCGATCGACACGCGCTGCCGCATGCCGCCCGACAGCTCGCCGGGGTACCGGTCCAGGACGGTCGCGGGCAGCTGCACCTTGTCGAGCAGCTCGACCGCGCGCGCACGCCGCCGGGGCGCCGGCACGTGCCCGTGGGCAGCGAACACGTCGGCGAAGTGGTGCCCGACGGACCGCACGGGGTTGAGCGCGTTCATGCCGGACTGCAGCACCATCGCGAACCCGCCGCGGCGCTGCGCGCGCAGCTCCTCGGCGCCCATGCCCGCGATGTCGGTGCCGTCGAACACGATCCGCCCCGACGCGATGCGCGCGGGCGCCTTGGCGAGCCGCGTGATCGCGAAGCCGAGCGTCGACTTGCCCGAGCCGGACTCGCCGACCAGGCCGACGAACTCGCCCTGCTCGAGGCTGAGGCTGACGCGGTCGACGGCGGTCGTGGGCTGCGCGCCGCGCGGCTCGTAGACGACCGTGAGGTCCTCGATCTGCAGCAGGCTCATCGGCCGGTCCCTTCCCGCAGGCGCGGGTTGGACAGGCCGTCCACGCCGAAGTTCACGAGGGTCATGGAGGTGGCGAGCAGCGCGATGCACAGGCCGGGTGCGAACAGCAGCACCCACTGGCCGGTGAGGATCGCCATGGAGTTCTGGGCCCAGAAGATCATCGAGCCCCAGCTCACGGTCGACATGTCGCCCAGGCCGAGGAACGACAGGCCGGACTCCGCGAGGATCGCGGCGGTCGCCGCGCCGAAGAACGACGCCGCGATCATCGACGTCATGTTCGGCAGGATCTCCCGGAACACGACGCGCGCCGGGCGCTCGCCCGAGAACACGGCGGCCGTGACGAAGTCGCGCGAGCGCAGCGACCGGGTCTGCGAGCGCAGCACGCGCGCACCCCACGCCCACCCGGTGAGCACGACGACCAGGATGATCATCGGCAGCCCGCCGTTCTGCAGGTACGCCGCGATGATGATCATGAGCGGCAGGCCCGGCATCACGAGGAACAGGTTGACCAGGAAGTTGACGACGTCGTCGCCCCAGCCGCGCAGGTAGCCCCACGACAGGCCGATGACGACCGCGACGAGCGTCGACAGGCCGCCGGCGACGAAGCCGACGAGCAGCGAGATCCGCGCGCCGTAGATCACCTGCGAGAGCACGTCCTCGCCGTTGCCGGTGGTGCCGAGCCAGTGCGCGGCGGACCCGGCCTCGTTGCGGCCGAACGAGTCGTCGTGCGGGCCGTACGGCGCGAGCACGGGCGCGAGGACGGCCATGAGGACGAACGCGCCCAGCATGACGAGCCCGACGCGGGCCTTGGGGTTGGCCCACACGGTCGCGAACCCGCGGCCCACGACCTGGAAGAAGCGCCCGGTGCGGGTGCGGCTCGTGCGGCGCGGCGGCCCGGGGACCACCTGCGGCTCGGTGCCCGCCGCGGTCACGGCTGTCGGTTCGGTCATGTCGCTCACCGCCTCGTCCGGGGGTCGAGGACGCCGTAGAGGATCTCGACCAGGAAGTTCGCCACGAGCACGCTGACCGTGATCATGAGGAACAGCGCCTGCATCAGGGGGAAGTCCTGGTTGGTCACGGCGTTGAACAGCAGGTACCCGACGCCCGGGTAGTTGAAGACCTGCTCGACGAGCAGGGACCCGCCGACCACGCCGCCGAGGGCCATGCCGAAGCCCGTGAGGTTCGGCAGGATCGCGTTGCGGGCGGCGTAGCGCAGCGCCACGGTGCGGCCGCGCAGGCCGTTGGCCTCGGCGAACGTCACGTAGTCCTCGCCGAGGGTCGTGATCATGGTGTTGCGCATGCCGAGGATCCAGCCGCCGAGTGACGTCAGCAGGATCGTGAGCGCGGGCAGCGCCGCGTGGTACAGCGCGTCGCCGACGAACTCGGCGGAGAACGTGGGGACGGCGGTGGCCGAGTAGGCGCCCGACGTCGGGAACCAGCCGGCGACGTAGCCGGCGAAGAACAGGATGAGCAGCGCGGTCCAGAAGTAGGGGAACGCGGACAGGAAGCTGCCGGTCATGGTCGGCACCGAGTCCATCCAGGTGCCGCGCCGCCAGGCCGCGCCGACCCCGATGAGCGTGCCGAGCACGAACGCGACGACCGTCACGAGCCCGACCATCACGAGCGTCCAGGGCAGGGCGGCCGCGACCAGCTCGGAGACCTGCTGCGGGAAGAACGTGTACGAGACCCCGAAGTCGAGGGTCAGGACGTTGTGCAGGTAGCTGACGTACTGGTCCCACAGGTTGCCGTCGGGCAGGCCGAGCTGCACCTCGATGGCGCGCTGCACGGCGGGGGAGACGGGGCCGTTCTGGGACAGCCGGGCGATGGCGGCGTCGGCGGGCGAGCCGGGCATGAGCCGCGGCAGCACGAAGTTCAGCGTCACCGCCGCCCACAGCGTCAGCAGGAGCAGACCGAGCTTGCGCAGGGCGTAGCGCACCGGAGCCTCCTCGTGTCGGGTCGGGTGGGTCGTGCGGGGGGTGCCCGGGCGCGTCGTGGCCGCGCCCGGGCACCGCCGTCAGGAGGCCGGCTCGAGGCTCGTGAGGATGAGCAGCGGCGTCTGGTCCCACGTCTTGGGGGACGCGTACGGGTTCTCGGCGCTGGGCCAGCCGGTGAACGACTTGGTGGAGAACAGGCCCCACGACCCGCCGTAGAACAGGGAGATCATCGGCAGCTGCTCGTAGGCGATGGTCTGCAGCTCCTGCGCGATCTCGGCCTGCCGCGCGTCGTCGACGGTGACCTTGAGCTCGTCGAGCAGGGCGTCGGCCTCGGGCGACTGGAACCGCCCGAAGTTGCCCGAGGCGGTGGTGCCGACGTCCTGGTAGAACCGCGCGCCCATCATGCCGCTGAAGTCCTGGTACGGCTGCCCGGTGCCGCCGACGGTGCCCATGACCATGTCGAACTCGCCCGAGCGCATCTCGCGCTGGTAGGCCGCGGGCTGCGGCTGGACGACCTCGACCTCGATGCCGAGCGCGCCGAGCTGCGTCTTGACCTGCTGGACGCCCTGCAGCCAGTCGGACCAGCCGTTGGGGGTCGTGATCCGGATGGTCAGCTGCTGGCCGTTCGCGTCGACCATCTTGCCGCCGGACTGCGTGTAGCCCGCGGCGGCGAAGTGCGCGAGCGCCGCGTCGGTGTCCTGCTCGACGACGCCCTGGTTCGGCAGGTCGGGGTCGAGCAGCTTCTCCTGCGCGGGGAGCATGAGGCCGCTCTGGCTGGCCTGGTCGACGTAGCCCTGCTCGGCCTTGTCGGCGATGGCCTGCTTGTCGAGCGCGGCCGCGATCCCCTTGCGGAAGTCGAGGTTGTCGTACGGCGCCTTCGTCATGTTGGGGATGAGCGCGATGGTCGCGCCGGCCGGGTACCAGTACGTGTTGTGCTCGGGGTCGGCCTTGACCCAGGTGTCCTCGACGTCGCTCATGAACGCGTAGGCCCAGTCGTAGCCCTTGTTGACGATGTCGAGCTCGGAGTTCGCGGCGGGCTGCACGAGCCGGTCGGCGGCGACCTTGTCGGCCTGCCAGTAGGTCTCGTTCTTCACGAGCGTGTACTGGTTGGGCGTGAACTCGCCGAGCGTGTAGGGGCCGGTGCCGACCGGGTCCTCGTTGGTGAACGTCACGGGGTCGTCGACGTCGGCCCACAGGTGCTCGGGGACGATCATGGTCTGCGCGATGATGACGGCGCCGGGCACGTCCTCGCTGGACAGGTGCACGATCACGTCGGACCCGTCGGCCTCGACCGAGGCGATGTGCTCGCCGACGCCGCGCAGGTCGAGCTGCGGGTGCTGCAGCAGCAGGTCGAAGGTGAAGACCACGTCGTCGGCGGTGAGCTCCTCGCCGTCGGACCAGGTGACGCCGTCGCGCAGGTGGAAGACCACGGTGCTCGCGTCGGGCTGCTCGTAGGACTCGGCGAGCCAGGGCGTCTCGTCGCCGGACATCTCGTTGACGATCACGAGCGGCTCGTAGATGTAGCTCGCGGTGTTGCGCTTGTTCGACGAGTACGGGTTGAAGTTCCGCTCGAAGGTCGGCGAGCCGTTGTCGGCGCCGATGAGCATCGAGGTGGTGCCGTCGGCGGCGTTGCCGCCGCCCGAGGTCTGGACCGGGGCCGCACAGCCCGCGGTCACCAGCACGGCCGCGGTCGCCAGGGCCGTGGCGGCCTGGGTCCAGCGCGAGCGGGTCATGAGTCGTTCTCCTCCACGTCGAGGACGGCCGGTGGGCCGTGCGCCGGGGGTGCGCGCGGTCGACTGTATGCGCTTACATCGGACACGGCAACACCTCCCGCCGGCGCACCCCGGCGGCGTCAGCCGGCCGGGGAGCGACGGCCGCGGCCGGGCCCGGGGTCGCGCGCGCGGTGGGAGCGCACCCGCACGACCTGCGCAGCAGCACCCGCACCGGCAGGTTCAGCGTCGCCGTCGGCAGGCTCGGGTCCGCCATCCGGCGCCGCAGCCGGTCGACCGCCGCGCGCCCCAGCTCGACCATCGGCTGCCGCACGGTCGTCAGCGGCGGCGACGCGGTCAGCCCCGCGTCGATGCCGTCGAACCCGGTCAGCGCGACGCGGCCCGGCACGTCCACGCCCGCGGCCGCGAGCTCGTCCAGGAACCCGAGCGCCGTCTGGTCGTTCGAGCACACGAGCGCGCGCGGCAGGTCGCCCGCGGCGAGCAGGCGCCGCGCGAGCGTGCGCGCCGTCGTCCGCGTGAAGTCGCCGCGCGCCGCCGGCGCGTCGGGCACGGGCAGGCCGGCCTCGGCGAGCGCCGCGCGGAACCCGAGGAAGCGCTCGGCGTCGTCGGGGGAGTCCGCCGAGCCGCCGACGAACGCGAGGTCGCGCAGCCCGTGGTCGGCCACGAGGTGCGTGGTCAGCGCGCGCATGCCCGCCGCGTTGTCGACGCTGATGTGGTCGTGCGGGTCGCCGTCGATGCCGGGCCCCGCCATGACCACCACCGGGATGCGGCGCGCGATGTGCGCCAGCACGTCGTCCGGCACCGTCGCGGACAGCACCGCGAGCCCGTCGACGCGCCCGGCCAGGTCCGACACCGTCGCCGCCGACGCGGGGCCGCGCGCGACCGCGATCATCACCGCGAGCCCGGTGCGCCACGCCTCGAGCTCGGCGCCGCGCATGACCTCGCCCATGTACAGGTTGCCCGGGTGCACGTCGGGCGCCTGGCCCGTGTCGACGACCACCTCGACCGCCTGGCCCGCGGGCACGGGCGCCGGGACCGACGCCGGGTCGTCGATGCCGTCGACGTCGGGGAAGCACAGGCCCAGCACGCCCGTCTGGCGGGCCGCGAGGCCGCGCGCCGCGCCCGACGGCACGTACCCCAGCTCCTGGATCGCGGCGTGCACGAGCGCACGCGTCTCGGGTCGCACGTCCTCGGGGCGGCGCAGCACGCGCGACACCGTCGCGGTCGACATGCCGACGTGCCGGGCGACGTCGTACACCGTGGGGGTCTTCGGCACTGGTCCTCCCTTGCCCTGTCCCGGGCGCGTCGTCGCGCGGACGTCGCGCGGCCCGTGCGGGCGGCGACGGCCCGCGCCGCGTCCGCCGGCGGGCTCCGTCGCACCGGCGGCCCGGGGGACGGGCAAGCGTCAGGGTGCCACGGCCGGGCGCGTCGTGCGGGCGGTGGTGCGCGGGCCGGCCCGGAGCCTCGGGACGCCCCACGTCCCTGACCTGCGCAGACGGTGCGCGACCCACTCGTGGGACGAGATTTTGATCGAACGCTCAAATCACGACGAGGCCGCCCGATGGTGAAGGAGACCCGTCGTCGACCGAGGAGCACCCGATGCCCGACCTGTCCGCCACGAAGAAGACGACCTCGTGGAGCTGGTTCGTCGACCGTCCGCTCGGGCTCAAGATCGGCGCGTGCCTCGCGCTCCTCGCGCTCGTCGCCGTCGCGGTCGCGGGCGTCGCCACGGCGCGGATGCAGGCGCTCGCCGCCGCGCAGACCGCGCTCGAGTCCGAGTCGATCGACCCGCTGCGCGACGTGTCGAACCTCCAGCGCGCCTTCACCGCGGTGCGGCTCGCCAACGTCCGGCTGCAGGTCAACACCGCCGACGAGCGCCCGGCGACGCGCGCGAAGATCGCCGAGGAGCGCGAGACCGTCGCGCGCGTCCAGGCCGACGTCGCCCGCGACAACCCCGACCTCGCGCAGCGGCTCACCGCCGCGACCGAGCCGTACATGGTCCTCACGGACCGCTACCTCGACATGGTCGACGCCGACGACCCGCGGGCGCGCGGCTACGCCAACCAGGACCTCGCGCAGCAGGGCGTGGCCGCGGACGCCGAGATCGCGACGGCCGTCGAGGAGCTCAACGCCGGCGCGGTCGAGAGCACCGCGCGCAACGTCGCGCTCGTGCGGACCTCGGTGCTGGTGCTCTGGGGTGTCGTCGCGGGAGCTCTGCTGCTGGTGACCGTCGTCGCGGTCGTCACCGTGCGGCGCATCCTGCGGTCCGTGCGCGGCGTGCAGGACGCGGTCGTCGCGATGGCGGCCGGCGACCTCACGGTCGAGGCGACCGTCTGGGACGACGACGAGCTGGGCCGCATGACGGCGGCGCTGACCGAGGCGCAGCGCGCGCTGCGCCAGACCCTCGCCGGGGTCGTCGAGGGTGCGCAGACCGTCGCCGCGGCGACCGAGCAGCTCTCGGCGTCCTCGACGCAGGTCGCGTCCGCGTCCCGCGAGACCGGTGAGCGCGCCGGGTCGGTGGCGGCCGCGGCCGAGCAGGTGTCGCGCTCGGTCCAGGCCGTCGCCGCCGGTGCGGAGGAGATGGGCGCGTCGATCCGCGAGATCTCCCAGAACGCGTCCGAGGCCGCGCGCGTCGCCGGGCAGGCCACGGACGCCGCGAAGACGACGAACGAGCAGGTCAGCCGACTGGGCGAGTCGAGCCAGGAGATCGGCAACGTCGTCAAGATGATCACGAGCATCGCCGAGCAGACCAACCTGCTCGCGCTCAACGCGACCATCGAGGCGGCCCGCGCGGGCGAGGCCGGCAAGGGGTTCGCGGTCGTGGCCGGCGAGGTCAAGGAGCTCGCGCAGGAGACCGCGAAGGCCACCGAGGACATCGCGCGCCGCGTCGAGGCCATCCAGGGCGACACGACCGGCGCCGTCGACGCGATCGGCGACATCTCGCGCATCATCGCGGCGATCAACGACTACCAGCTCACCATCGCCTCGGCCGTCGAGGAGCAGACCGCGACCACCGCCGAGATGTCCCGCTCGGTCGCCGAGGCCGCCACCGGGTCCGGTGACATCGCCGGCACCATCACGGGCGTCGCGACGCAGGCGTCCTCGACCAACGAGGCCATGGACCAGGTCGCGACGGCCGTCGCCGAGCTGGCCCGGATCGCGGCGGACCTGCGGGCCCGCACCGCACGGTTCACCTACTGAGCCGACGACGGTGCGAGGGCGTCTGCACCCATCCCCCCGCGGGGCGTCCTCGCACCGTCGTCACCCCGCGGGGGTGCGCCACGCCGCCTGCGGCGCTCGTCCTGGTCGCGCCGGGGTCAGGCGGCGCGCGTCTCGAGACTGCTCATGGCCAGCGCCATCGCCGCGATCTCGGCGCGCACGCCCGCGTCGTCGCGCGTGCACAGCCACGACGACACGATCGCCGAGCCCTGCGACACCAGGGCCCGCGCGACCACCTCGACGGGCAGCGCCCACGTCGAGCCGCGCGCGGCCGACCACCGCTCCACCAGGTCCGTCGCCGAGGCCAGCAGGCGCTCGTACGTCGTCCGGACCCCCGCGGGGCCCGCGCGGCGCAACGCCGTCACCGTCAGCTCCGCGACCATGAGCTGGTACGCCTCGTCGCGCTGCACGTGCGCCAGGTACGCCAGCAGCGCCGACTCCACGCCCTCCCGGACGCCCGCCGCCTGCTCGACCGTCTCCCACACGTGGCACAGCGTGATCGACAGCTCGCGGTCGATCAGCGCACCGATCAGCGCGTCCCGGTCCTCGAAGTAGTAGTACAGCGCGCTCGGCCGCACGCCCGCGCGCGCCGTCACGGTGCGGGTCGTCACGGCGGAGAGACCGCCCTCGCGGATCACCGCGACCGTGGCGTCCAGCAGCTGCTCGCGCCGCTCGGCCATGGTGCGGTGCGGCTGGTGCTGGCCCGCCACCTCAGTACCTCCCCAGCCCCTGCGGTGTCCGGGCGTTCGAGGCCCTGAGCCTATGCTCCGCCGGGAGCGCTCCACGTGCGATCGGGGGGTGGTTCCACCCCTGTCGGGGTGCGGTGCGAGGTCTCGGTCGCCCGTGCGCGGTCCGCGAATCCACCGGCCCCGCGTCGCACCGGGATGGTAGGACGGTAGCCATGACCACCACCCCCGGCGGGGACACCCCCACGCCCTTCCACGACCTCGACGCGTACGTCGCGCTGCCGCGCCTGTCCGGGCTGGTCCTGTCGCCCGACGGCGAGCGCCTGGTGACGGCCGTCCAGACCCTCGACCGCAAGCGCACCGCCTACGTGACGGCGCTGTGGGAGGTCGACCCGCACGGCGAGCGGCCCGCGCGCCGCCTGACGCGCTCGGCGAAGAGCGAGTCGTCGGCCGCGTTCACGCCCGCGGGCGACCTGCTGTTCACCAGCGCGCGGCCCGACCCGGACGCCGACGGCGACGACGAGCCGAGGCCCGCGCTGTGGCTGCTGCCGGCGGACGGCGCGGAGGCCCGCGTGGTCGCCGACCGCGGCGCGGGCGTCGGCGGCGTCAAGGTCGCGGCCGACGTGCCGACCGTGCTCGTCGTGTCGGACGTGCTGCCGTCCGCCACGGACGACGCGGACGACGAGCGGCTGCGCAAGGAGCGCAAGGACAAGAAGGTCGCGGCGATCCTGCACACCGGCTACCCGGTGCGGTACTGGGACCACGACCTGGGCCCGGCCGTGCCGCACGCGTTCGTCGGCACGGTCGGTGCCGACGTCGCGGCGCCGCGCGCGGGCGAGCGAGACCCGCGCGTCGAGCTCGGCGACGTCACGCCCGACGCGGGCGTCGCGCTGCGCGAGACGCAGCCCGAGCTCAGCCCCGACGGCCGCACGGTCGTCACGGCGTGGAACCGCCCGGCCGCGCGCGGCGACCTGCGCTCGCTGCTCGTCGCGGTCGACGTCGCGACGGGGGAGCGGCGCACGCTCGTCGACGACGCGGACGCCGACCTGGGCCACCCGCGCGTCTCGCCCGACGGCCGCTGGGTCGCCTACGCGCGCGAGAGCCTGTCGTCCCCGCACCAGGCCCCGACGGTCGAGCTGTGGGTCGTGCCGTCCGAGGGCGGCGAGCCCCGCCGGCTCGGCGCCGACTGGGACCGCTGGCCCGCCGACTTCGTGTGGCTGCCGTCCTCCGACGGCCTGCTCGTCGTCGCCGACGACGACGGCCGCGCGCCGGTGTTCCACGTGGAACTGACCTCGGGCGCCGTCACGCGCGTCACCAGCGACGACGCCGCGTTCTCCGACGTGCAGGTCGCGCCCGACGGCGCGACGGCCTACGCGCTGCGCACGTCGTACGCCGCGCCCGCGCACCCCGTGCGCATCGACCTCGCCGCCGCGCTCGCGGGCGGCCCCGTCGCCGCGACGCCGCTCGTGTCGCCCGCCGCCGACGTGCCGCTGCCCGGCCGTCTCGAGGAGGTCGTCACCACGGCAGCCGACGGTCAGCGCGTGCGGTCGTGGCTCGCGCTGCCCGACGGCGCCGGCCCCGACGCCAAGGCACCCCTGCTGCTGTGGATCCACGGCGGCCCGCTCGGCTCGTGGAACGCGTGGTCGTGGCGGTGGAACCCGTGGATCCTCGTCGCGCGCGGCTACGCCGTGCTGCTGCCCGACCCGGCGCTGTCGACCGGCTACGGCCAGGACTTCATCCAGCGCGGCTGGGGCGCGTGGGGTGCGGCGCCGTACACCGACCTCATGGCCGCGACCGACGCCGCGCTCGAGCGCGACGACGTCGACCCCGAGCGCACCGCCGCGATGGGCGGCTCGTTCGGCGGGTACATGGCCAACTGGGTCGCCGGGCACACCGACCGGTTCCGCGCGATCGTCACGCACGCGAGCCTGTGGGCCCTCGGCCAGTTCGGACCCACCACCGACGCGTCGTTCTACTGGCAGCGCGAGATGACCCCCGAGATGGCGCTCGAGAACTCGCCGCACCGGTTCGTCGGCGACATCGCCACGCCCATGCTCGTCATCCACGGCGACAAGGACTACCGCGTGCCGATCGGCGAGGGCCTGCGCCTCTGGTACGAGCTGCTGTCCGCGTCGGGCCTGCCCGCCGACGACGAGGGCCGCACGCCCCACCGGTTCCTCTACTACCCGGACGAGAACCACTGGGTGCTCACGCCGCAGCACGCCAAGGTCTGGTACGGCGCCGTCGAGGCGTTCCTCGCCGAGCACGTCCTGGGCCGCACGGGCGACGACGCGGTCCCGTACCCCGAGGTCCTGGGCTGAGCCCGGGCCTCACCGCGCCCTGACGACGGCGGCCGGCGCACCCGAGCAGGGGTGCGCCGGCCGTCGTCGTGACGCGCGGGCCCTACAGGTCCGCCGGGTCCACCAGGAAGTCCGCCTCGTCGGCGACCTCGCCGCCCACGGCGGCCTGCAGCACCTTCGCGACCTGCGCGACGAGCGGCGCCGAGCGCGAGCGCGCGACGCGGTGCGGCAGCGACGGCTTCTCCTGCTCGATCTGCTCGATCTCGAACGGCTCCCACCGCACGCGGTACGCGACCACGCCGTCCTTGGTCCAGGGCAGGTCCTCCATGAGCGGCGGCAGCTGCTCGCACGCGGCCACCTCGACCGCGAGCATGCCGTCCACACCCAGGTCCACCAGCACGCCGAACGACTCCGACGGCGGCGGCGCCGCGAGCATCAGCTCGTCGAACGCGTCGGCCTCGGCCATGAGGCGCTGCCGCTCGTCGTCGTCCTGCACGCCGTGCTGCTCGAGCGCCGAGCGCAGACCCGACCCGCCCGACTCCGGGGCGCCGCCCACCGCACCCTGCGACGAGCGGCCCGCGAGCAGGGTCGGCCCCTTCCACGACCCGGGGATCGCCTCCGACAGGTACGCGCGCGGCTGCACGCGCTGCACCAGCTCGAGCACCGTCGCGGGCTCCACCCAGCGGTCGGTGAGCACCGTGAGGTCCGTCGACGCGTCGGGGTCCGGCGTCAGCACCGCGCCCGTCTGCGTGCGGACCGCACCGCCCAGGCGGCGGGCCGCCGCGACGAGCCACTGCACGACGCGGCCCTCCTCGCGCACCGGCAGACCGTCGGGGAAGGCACGCTTGAGACCGTCGCGGTCGCCGCCCGGGTACGGCCGCTCGCCGCGCTCGCGCGGCGTGTGCAGCACCCACACCATGACCGTGGTCGCCGGCAGCCCGAGCGCGACGGCGCCCGCCGCGTCCGTGCGGTACGGCCCGGCCAGCGTCGACAGACGCGCGAGCCGCAGCGCCCGCACGGGCGCCGCCTGCCGCCCGACCGCGCGGATGCCGAGCGCCGCCGTCACCGCGGGCAGCACGCCCGTGCGCGTCGGCGCCTCGGACGCGGGCGCGTCCTCCCAGCGCACGCCGCGGAACCGGCTCGCCGCCAGCACCTCGACCTCCTCGGGGGAGACCCCCGCGGGCAGCGCGAGCAGGTGCCGGTCCGCGAGCGTCGGGTCCTCGACGGGGAGCGCGGGCGCCTCGGCCTCGGCCATCACACGTCCGACCGGTGGAAGTTCTGCCACGACCGGGACGCCGTCGGGCCGCGCTGCCCCTGGTAGCGCGAGCCGTACTCCTGCGAGCCGTACGGGTGCTCGGTCGGCGACGACAGGCGGAAGAAGCACAGCTGGCCGATCTTCATGCCCGGCCACAGCAGGATCGGCAGCGTCGCGACGTTCGACAGCTCGAGCGTCACGTGCCCGCTGAAGCCCGGGTCGATGAACCCCGCGGTCGAGTGCGTCAGCAGCCCCAGCCGGCCCAGCGACGACTTGCCCTCGAGGCGCGCCGCGACGTCGTCCGGCAGCGTCACCTGCTCGTACGTCGCACCCAGCACGAACTCGCCCGGGTGCAGCACGAACGGCTCGCCCGCCTCCGCCTCGACGAGCCGCGTGAGGTCGGGCTGCTCGGCCGACGGGTCGATCACCGGGTACTTGTGGTTGTCGAACAGCCGGAAGAACCGGTCGAGGCGCACGTCGATGCTCGACGGCTGGACCATCGCGGGCTCGTACGGGTCGAGCACGACCCGTCCCTGCTCGAGCTCGGCACGGATGTCGCGGTCGGAGAGCAGCACGGGTGCGAGCGTAGTGGGAACGCGTGGGAACCGGTGAGAGCGACCGGACGAACCGGGCGTCGTGCACGACGGCACCCCGATCCGGCCGTCCGGAACGGAGCACGCGGGTTCCCGCGGTGAAAGGTGCCGGGCCGTTCCAGGTCCCACGCCTCTCGGGATATGCTGTCCGCGCTCCGGTGTGGGAGCGCTCTCGCCGCACGGCACGCGAGACGCTTCGACGGCAGTCCCGGTGCAGCACCAGCCGTCGGCCACGTCGACGGACGACCAGGTACCTGAGCAGGGTCGCCGACACCTGGGCGCGCCACGCGCGTCGCCCGCCCGGCCGGCCGTGCGACGAGGCACGAGAGGCACGCCATGCGGTTCGGCCACTTCGACGACGCGGCACGTGAGTACGTCGTCACGACGCCCCACACCCCCTACCCGTGGATCAACTACCTCGGGTCGGAGCAGTTCTTCTCGCTGCTGTCCCACCAGGCCGGCGGGTACTCGTTCTACCGCGACGCCAAGATGCGCCGTCTGACGCGGTACCGCTACAACAACATCCCCGCCGACGCGGGCGGTCGGTACCTGTACGTCAACGACGGCGGCGACGTGTGGACCCCGTCGTGGCTGCCGGTCAAGGCCGACCTCGACCACTTCGAGGCGCGGCACGGCCTGGGCTACTCGCGCATCACGGGCGAGCGCAACGGCCTGCGCGTCGCGACGACGTTCTTCGTGCCGCTCGGCGAGAACGCCGAGGTGCAGCGCGTGGCCGTCACCAACACGTCCGACGCCGAGAAGACGGTCACGCTCTTCTCGTTCGTCGAGTTCTGCCTCTGGAACGCGCAGGACGACCAGACCAACTACCAGCGCAACCTGTCGATCGGCGAGGTCGAGGTCGAGCAGGACGGCCCGCACGGGTCGGCGATCTACCACAAGACCGAGTACCGCGAGCGCCGCGACCACTACGCCGTGTTCGGCGTGAACACGCGCGCCGACGGCTTCGACACCGACCGCGACACGTTCGTCGGCGCGTACAACTCGCTGGGCGAGGCGGCCGTGCCGCGCGCGGGCGTCTCGGCGGACTCGGTCGCGTCGGGCTGGTACCCGATCGGCTCGCACTCGGTGCGCGTCACGCTGGCCCCGGGCGAGACCCGCGACCTCGTGTACGTCCTGGGCTACCTCGAGAACCCGCAGGACGCGAAGTGGGCCGACGACGCCCACCAGGTCGTCAACAAGGAGGGCGCGCACGCGCTGCTCGGGCGCTTCGCGACGGCCGCGCAGGCCGACGCCGCGATCGAGGCGCTGCAGACCTACTGGACCGACCTGCTGTCGACGTACTCGGTGCGCTCGGGCGACGAGAAGCTCGACCGGATGGTCAACATCTGGAACCAGTACCAGTGCATGGTCACGTTCAACATGTCGCGCTCGGCGTCGTTCTTCGAGACCGGCATCGGCCGCGGCATGGGCTTCCGCGACTCCAACCAGGACCTGCTCGGCTTCGTGCACCTGGTCCCGGACCGTGCGCGTGAGCGCATCGTCGACATCGCGTCGACGCAGTTCCCCGACGGTTCGGCGTACCACCAGTACCAGCCGCTGACGAAGCGCGGGAACAACGACATCGGCTCGGGCTTCAACGACGACCCGCTGTGGCTCATCGCCGGCGTCGCCGCGTACGTCAAGGAGACCGGCGACTGGTCGATCCTCGACGAGCCCGTGCCGTTCGACAACGAGCCCGGCTCCGAGGTGCCGCTGTTCGAGCACCTGACGCGCTCGTTCGAGTTCACGGTCCAGCACCGCGGCCCGCACGGCCTGCCGCTCATCGGCCGCGCCGACTGGAACGACTGCCTCAACCTCAACTGCTTCTCGACCGAGCCGGGCGAGTCGTTCCAGACCACCGAGAACCAGGCCGGCGGGCACGCCGAGTCCGTGTTCATCGCGGCGCAGTTCGTGCTCTACGGCGCCGAGTACGCCGCGCTCGCCGAGCGCCGAGGCCTCACCGAGGTCGCGTCGCAGGCCCGCAAGGTCGTCGACGAGGTCCGCGAGGCCGTGCTCGAGCACGGCTGGGACGGCCGCTGGTTCCTGCGCGCGTACGACTTCTTCGGCAACCCCGTCGGCACCGACGCCAAGCCCGAGGGCAAGATCTGGATCGAGCCGCAGGGCTTCGCGGTCATGGCAGGCATCGGCGTGGGCGAGGGCCCGGACGACACCGCCGCCCCCGCCGTGCAGGCGCTCGACGCGGTCGACGAGATGCTCGGCACGCCGCACGGCCTGGTGCTGCAGTACCCCGCGTACACGACGTACCAGATCGAGCTCGGCGAGGTCTCCACGTACCCGCCCGGGTACAAGGAGAACGGTGGCATCTTCTGCCACAACAACCCGTGGGTGATCATCGCCGAGACCGTGGTCGGCCGCGGCGACAAGGCGTTCGACTACTACAAGCGGATCACCCCGGCGTACCGCGAGGAGATCAGCGACGTCCACAAGCTCGAGCCGTACGTCTACGCGCAGATGATCGCCGGCAAGCAGGCGCCGCGCGCGGGCGAGGCGAAGAACTCGTGGCTCACGGGCACCGCGGCGTGGAACTTCGTGGCCGTGTCGCAGTACCTGCTGGGGGTCCGCCCCGACTACGACGGCCTGGTCGTCGACCCGCAGATCGGCCCCGACGTCCCGTCCTTCACCGTCACCCGCGTCGCGCGGGGCGCGACGTACGAGATCACGGTGACGAACTCGGGTGCGCGCGGCGCACGCGGTGCGCTGGTCGTCGACGGCACCCCCGTCGAGGGCAACCACGTGCCGTACGCGCCCGCCGGGTCGACCGTCCGCGTCGAGGT
This sequence comes from Cellulomonas sp. FA1, assembly GCF_000986825.1. Taxonomy (NCBI): domain Bacteria; kingdom Bacillati; phylum Actinomycetota; class Actinomycetes; order Micrococcales; family Cellulomonadaceae; genus Cellulomonas; species Cellulomonas sp. FA1. The sequence continues at coordinate 3,121,023 of NZ_LBMY01000001.1, forward strand.
CACGCTCTGACGCGGGCGCTCACGCGTCCGTCGTCGTGCGCAGGGGGCTGCAGCCGATGACCATCACCGAACCGCTCGCACCGGTCGCCACGCCGGCGCCCGCCCCGGTCACCACGACCCGGGCGGCGCCGGCGGGCGCCGTCACCCTGCGCACCGACCGCTGGGAGCTCGACGTGCTCCCCGGCACCGGTGCGTCGCTGGGTGCGGGCCGCATCCGCACGGCCGACGGCGTGTGGCGCGACCTGCTGCGCCCCACGCGGACGTCCGCTGCGGGCGACCCCGAGAAGTGCGCGAGCTTCCCGATGGTGCCGTGGTCCAACCGGATCCGCGGCGGCGTGCTGCCGTTCGCGGGGCGGCGCTGGCAGCTGCAGCGCAACGCCGCCGACGGCACCGCGATCCACGGCGCCGTGCGGTACGCGCGGTGGGACGTCGTCGAGTCGACGGCCACGGCCGTGACCCTGACGACGGAGACGTCGTGCCAGGTCGGCGTCAACTTCCCCTGGCAGTTCGGCGCGACGATCCGGTACGCGCTCGACGGCGACGCGCTCGTGGTGACGACGTCGGTCCGCAACACCGACGTCGAGCCCTTCCCCGCGGGGTTCGGCCACCACCCGTACCTCAGCCGCGCGCTGCTGCCCGTCGGCGCGCCCGTGCGCGAGTACCCGCCGACCGCCGGGCCGGTGCTGCACGTGCCCGCCTCGGCGGGGTACCGGCTGACGGGTGCGCTGCCCGACGGCCCGGCGCGCGCCGTGCCGCCGCGCGCGGACTTCCGCGTCCCGCGGGCGCTGGGCACGGCGTTCGTCGACGACGTGCTCACCGACCTCGACCCCGCTGCGCCCGTGACGATCGCGTACCCCGACGAGGGCGTGCGCGTCGACCTGACGATGGACCCCGTGTACCGCCACCTCGTGCTGTACGCGCCGCGGCGGCGCTGCTACTTCGCGGTCGAGCCCGCGACCAACGTCAACGACGGGTTCACGCTGCACGAGCAGGGCGTGCCCGGCACGGGCGTGTTCGTGCTCGAGCCCGGGCAGGAGCGCACGGGCACGTTCCGGCTGGCCGTCACGGTCTGAGCCGGGCCGGCCGGCGTCTGGACGCCCGGGACGCGCCGCCCACGAGACCGGGCTCGCGTCGCTCACGCGGCTCGTGAGCGCTCCCGACCCGGTCTCGTGCGCGCCGCTGCCCACCCACTGGGACGCGAGGGTGCCTCGACGGTCGGCCGGGCGGGGGCGCGGCGCAGGCCGGGCCGTCAGCGGACGCCGTGCGCTCGACGGACGGCAGGCGTCGTGGCGGGCCCCGCAGCCCGGTGACCGGTCGCGTCAGTGCGCGTGCGCGTGGCCGTGGCCGCCGCTGCGGCCCGGCGGTGAGCCGACCGCGGCGATCGCCGCGACCACCGTCGTCAGCGGGATCGCGAGCACCAGGCCCGTCGCGCCCGCGAGCGTGCGGACGATCTCCTCGGCGAACGCGCCGCCCGTCAGCGTGACCAGCAGCGGCTGGTCGTACAGCTCGAGCAGCAGCAGGAGCGGCAGCGACGCGCCCGCGTACGCGAACGCGATCGTGTAGACCGTCGACGCGATGTGGTCGCGCCCGATGCGCATGCCGCGCGCCGTGAGCGTCCGCCACGACGCGGACGGGTCGGCCGCGCGCAGCTCCCACACCGCGGCGGCCTGCGTGATCGTCACGTCGTTGAGCACGCCGATGCCCGCGAGCACGACCCCCGAGAGGAACACGCCGCGCAGTACGTGCACGCCGTCGGCGCCCAGGGCCCGGGCCAGCGCGAACGTGTCCTCCGACGTCACGGGCTGCAGGTGCGCGACGTGCGCCCCGAGCACGCCGAGGCCCGTGACCGTCGCCAGGCCCAGCAGCGTGCCGACCAGCGCCGTCGTCGTCCGCAGCGACACGCCGTGCGCGAGGTACAGGACCACCACGACGATCGCGGTCGACCCGGCCAGCGCGACCGTCAGCCCGTCCTGCCCGGCCACGAGCGCGGGCAGCATGTACACGCCGAGCACGACGAACGCGATCCCCAGCCCGAGCAGCGCCCGCAGCCCGCGCAGCCCCGCGACGAGCGTCGTGACCAGGGCGAACGCGAGCGCGAACGCTCCGAGCGGGAGCGTGCGGTCGACGTCGTGCCACGCCCACACCTCGGCCTCCCCGGCGGTCGCGGCGTAGTGCTCGAGCGTCACGCGGGTGCCCGCGGGCAGGTCGGCCGCCTCGGTGCCGGAGGTCGCGAACACGTCGACCTCGCGCCCGGACGACGTGCGCGCGGTCACCCGCAGGCAGTCGACGGTCTCCGGGACGGTGCCGTCGGGCTGCACGTCCTCGACCGACCCGTCGCACGACTGCCCGCGCGTGTCGACGACCTGCGCGGAGACGTAGCGCACGCCCGCGTCCGACAGGGTGGTGCGCGGCCCGTCGCCCGACGGCCACGTGAGCGCGATGCCCAGCAGCGCGGCGAGCGCGCTGACCACGACGACGGTCGTCAGCAGCACGCGCGTCGTGGTGCCGCGCGGGTGCGGGGCGTCAGGGCCCGCGCCGCGACGTGCACGCCGACGGGCCGGGGGCGCGGCGGTGCCGGGCGTCGGGGCCGCGGTGACGTGCGTGGCGGGCCCGGTCGCCGCGGGGTCGTTCGCGACGGGCGGGGGCTCGGTCGGGCGGGGTGCGGGCTCGGTCGGGCTCACGGGTCGATTCTTCCCTCTGGCCGGTGGGTCGTGCTGCGGCGCGGCGGCCCGCGCGGCGTCCTCGTCCCACGTCGTCCCGGGTGTCCGTCCCGGCAGGCGGGCGCGCGACCGCCCCCTCGCCGTGCGGCGAGGGGGCGGTGCCGGTGCTCAGTGGTCGTGGTCGGCGTGCTCGTCGTCGTGCGCGTGCTCGTCGTGCGTCGCGTCGGCGGCGTGGCCCTCGTGGCTCTCCGGCGCCTCGCCGGTCGCGAGCGCGACCTCGTCCGGCACGACGTCGAGCGTGACGGAGCGGTAGACCTGGCCCGTCTCGACGTCGACCGCGAGGACGCGCCGCGTGGCCGGGTCGGTCACGTACGCGGTGCCCGCGTGGACCTTCACGGCGGGGCGCGGGGTCTGCCACTCGGTGGGCTCCTCCCACGCGTCGACCACGGGCGTCGAGCGCACGAGCGCACCCGTCTCGGGGTCGATCACGTGCAGCGCGCCGTCGGTGCCCAGCACGATCGCCTCGCCGTCGTCGCCGCGCGCGAGCGAGCGGAACGTGTACGACGCGGGCAGGTCGACGAGCCGCAGGGTCGCCGTGCGGGTGTCGACCAGCGACACGCGCGTCGGGCGCTCGAGCTCGGCGTCCGGGTCGGTCTTGTAGTCGCCCAGCACGACCGGCGACTCCTCCGAGCCGGCCTGGTTGCCGACGCGGCCGTACGCGTCGGGGCTCGGGACCTTGGTGAACGCGCCGTCCTTGAACAGCACGACCCCGTCCTGGCAGCCGATCGCGACGACGTCGCCCTGCGCGACGGACTCGCCGTGCACGCCCGGGCACGTGTCGATCGCGGCGATCTCGTCGCCGTCGGCGTCGAGCGCGCGGACCCCGGTGCGGGCGTCCTCGGTGCCCTCGGAGACGACGAGCGTGCCGTCGTGCAGCTCGACCGCGACGCCGTGGTGCGCGTGCGGGGTCGTGTACGTGCGGGCGTCGTCCGACGGCCCGTCGGCGACCGCGGTGGAGTCGACGACCGTGACCTCGCCCGTGCCGTCGGCGAACAGCGCGGTGCGGCCGTCGTGGACCACCGCGTGGCCCGGGTGGTCGGCGGGGAACGTCACGTCGGTGAGCCGCGGCTCGCTCGTGTAGTAGTGCGCGTGGTCGCCGTGCGCCTGGCCCCACGTGCCGGCGTCGAGCACCTGGAAGCCCGCGGCGGTCGAGACCAGCACGTGGCGGTGGTCGCCCGCGGGGTTGACGCGCAGGTAGCCCTCGGCGGGCAGGTCGGCGAGGACCTCGAGCGACGCGCCGTCGAGCACGAGGACGCCGCCGTCATACGTGACGGCGAGGCGCGGGAGGGCGGCCGCGCGCTCGACGGCGGGCGCCGTCGTGATGTCGGCGGTGGGGGTGGGCGTCGCGGCGTCGGCGGCGTCGGACGTGCCGGAGCACGCGGCGAGGAGCGTCGCGGTGAGCGCGAGCGCGAGCGCGGGGGCCGTGCGACGGGTGCGGGGGTGCGGGGCAGTGGTCATGGCGTGGTGGGGCGGCAAGGCGCGCCCGGTCCTCTCCGGTCGGTCGGTGGGGTGCCGAGAACCTAACAGAGAGTGAGAGCCGGTATCAATAAGAACGGGGCGCACGCGTCACCGCAGGTCGAGCACCATCCGGTGCCCCCAGTCGAACGACGCGTCGCGCCGGAACCCCAGGTGCTCGTAGAACGCCACCGCGCGCGTGTTCTGCGCCGCCACGCCCAGGTGGACGCCCGGCACGCCCCGCGCGCGCAGCGCGCCCGCGAGCGTCTCGATGAGCCGACGCCCCCAGCCCTGCCCCTGCAGGCGCGGCAGCAGGTCGACGTGCAGGTGCGCCGGCGCGTGCGTCGGCACCTCCGACGGCTCCGGGTGGTGGATCCGCGCGAGCAGCGCGTGGTCCTCGGTGCCGTCCCGCGGGTCCGGCACCTGCGGGTGCTGCGCGCGCAGCACGGGCCACCACGCCCGCTCGCACCACGCCTCGAACGCCGCCGTGCCGGCCGTCGCGACGACGTACCCCGCGACGCCCTGCGAGTCGACCGCCACGAAGCTCAGGCCCGGGTCCGCCGTCGGGTATGGGCCGCAGTACACGTGCCCCAGCAGGTCCGGCGAGCGGTACAGCGACGTCGCGTCACCACCCGCGGCGCCCGTCAGCAGGCACACGCGGTACATGCCGGGCAGGTCGCTGGGGTGGAACGGGCGCAGCGTCGCGGTCACGCGCCCGACCCTGCCACCGCGCGCGCGGGGCGACCAGCCCGTGCCGGGCTGCGCCGGTCCCGCGCCGACGTGGGGCGTCACCGGTGGGCCGGGTTGAAGAGTGGGGCCCCGCAGCGGGTAGGATCGACGCCGCAGCGCCCTCGATGGCGCCGCGCGGGTGTAGTTCAATGGTAGAACATCAGCTTCCCAAGCTGATAGCGCGGGTTCGATTCCCGTCACCCGCTCCGCTCGAAGGGCCAGGTCAGGGCACGTGCCCGCCTGGCCCTCGCCGTGTCCGCCGGCGGGGCTCGCCGCCGACGTCGCGCTCGACCGTCACGCGCGACCGGTGCGCCGGACGTGCCCGGTTCGCGCCGTCGGCCGCGCCCGCCCGGATCGTTCCGGATCGCGAGCCGTCACGTCCGCATGGCGGACGCCGTGTAAACACCTCGTTGCGCGCGCCCGGTCCGGGCGTCACCCGAGCGGCGCACGGCGGGGTCGCCCCGTCGGACGCACGGAGAAGCATCGCCGCAGGTCAGGGGTGACTTCACGGTTCTGGACGCACCCTTCCGCGGCCTATGAGCCCGGTGCTACCTTGACGCCGGCCCACGGGGGAGCCGCACCTCCAGGCACCTCGCGTCTCCCGCACCGCACCACGGGTCGTGGTCACGTCGCCCTGCGCGTCGTGCCGGTGCGCGGGGCCGTGCACCGGAACCGGACCGCGTCCCGCACCGACCCCTGGAGCCTCGCGTGACCCCTCCCCCCTCGTCCCGCGCCACCGCCCCTCGCCGTCGCGTGCAGGCCGCGGCCCTCGCCGCGCTCACGGCCCTCACGCTCGTGGCCGCGGGCTGCTCGACCCCTGCCAGCGCGGAGGGCTCCGAGGAGACCCCGCTCGCCGACTACGAGGGCGGGCAGCGCACGTTCGGGCAGGCGTACGAGTACGGCAACGGGCTCTTCGTGCAGATCAAGACGCCCGTCGAGTTCGAGCCGACCGAGCAGACCGTGGGCCTGGGCGGGGAGGGTGTGCCCGTGAAGATCCGGGTGTCGATCACCAACGGGTCGCGCACGGACTACAAGCCGCACACGCTGAGCGCCACGGCCGTCTCGGGCGGCGTCGAGGCCACGCCGCTCACCGACGCGACCGCGCAGATCGAGGTCACGGGCCCGAGCGTGGAGATCCGGCCCGCGGGTGTGGTCGCGTTCGACCTGGCGTTCCTCGTCGCGGACCCGAGCGACGTCACGCTCACGGTCATCCCCGCGATCGGCGGCTACCAGCCGGTCGTCTACTCGACGCCCTGACCGCTCACGCCGAGGTCCGGTCGCCCAGCCACGGCGCGAGCACGTCGGGGCGACCCAGCCACGGCGCGTACCCGCGGCGCACCTCCGCGTCGCTGAGGACGAGCTCGGCGAACGCCTCGCGCAGCGCGGGCGCCTCGTCGCCCGTGCCCGTGACCACCAGGCGCGTGTCGGGCGTGCGGCGGCCCCACGGCCCGGCCGCCCCGATGCTGAGCTGACCGCCCGCGCCGTCCCACACGCACAGCGTGTCGGGACGGCTCGGCACGTGGAACCGTCCGCGGCTGCGCACGGGCGGCGAGCCCAGGCGTCGCACGTCGTGCAGCAGACGCTCGGGGTGGAACGGGTGCCTCGACCGCAGGTCGAGGGTCCACACGCCGTTCCGCGTGGGTGCGCCGGCCACGGGCGCGACGTGCGCGGGGTCGAGCCGGCGCTCGCCGGTCGCGGGGTGGTGCTCGTGCGCGACGAGGTCGGCGACGGTCACGGCGTGCCGGCCGTCGACGCGGCGGGCGTCACCCGCGCGCACGTGGTCCAGCAGGTCGGACGCGACGGGGTGGTCGTCGCGCGCCCCCGTCACGAGGACGACGTCGGCGTGGCCCACCTGCGCCGCGAGCGCCTCGCCGACCGCGCGTCGGTCGTCGGCGGTGAGCGCGAGGCCGCGCTCGTCGAGCAGGTCGTCGCCCAGCAGGTCGTCGTGGAACCCGGCCAGGTCGACGGTCGTCACGGTGTCGCCGAGCCGCAGGCCCGCCAGCGGCTCGCCCGCGCGCATGGCCCACCCGAGGGCGCGGACCACGGGCAGGGACTCGGCGCCCACGGGCAGCGCGAGCACGACGGCGTCCCAGCGCGGGTCGTCGGCGAGGCGGCGCAGCGTGGGCACGGCGTCCTCACGGACGGCGCATGACAGGCACGCGTGCTCGAGCGGCACGATCTCGTCCTCGACGACGCCGTCGGCGGACGCGACGACGCGGCGGATCGCGCCGCCGTCCTCGTCGTCGTGGATGTCGTGGCGGACCGCGACGGTGCGCGGGGAGTCGATCAGCAGGCCGAGCAGCGTCGCGTCGCGCTCGACGGGGTCGACGGAGGACAGGACGACGACGGGGGTGCGGGTCACGGGCGCTCCTGGTTGATGCGAATCGTTCTCGACAGTTGACGAGAACCATAATCAATAACTACGGTCGTCCGCCATGAGCAACCACTGCCAGGTCTTGGGGAAGGTGCCGACCTTCGGGCGCACCGTGTCCCACTCGGGGCGCCGCACGTCCCGGCGGTTCGTGCCGAACGTCCAGCGCCGCCGCTACTGGGTCCCGTCCCTCGGGCGGCACGTGCGGCTGCGCGTCTCGACCGACGGCATCAAGACCATCGACCGCCGCGGCATCGACGTCGTCGTCGCCGAGATCCTCGCCCGCGGGGAGAAGGTCTGATGGCCGGGCGCCGCGTCGACCTCCGGCCCGTGATCAAGCTGCGCTCGACGGGCGGCACCGGGTTCACCTACGTGACCCGCAAGAACCGCCGGAACACCCCCGACCGCCTCGTGCTGCGCAAGTTCGACCCCGTGCTGCGCCGGCACGTCGACTTCCGCGAGGAGCGCTGACATGGCCAAGAAGTCCAAGATCGCGCGCGACGCCCAGCGGCGCGAGGTCGTCGCCCGGTACGCCGCACGCCGCACTGAGCTGCGCGCCGCGTCCGTGAACCCCCACCTCACCGAGGACGAGCGCCGCGCCGCCCGCGCCGCGCTGCACGCCCAGCCGCGCGACGCGAGCCCCGTGCGGCTGCGCAACCGCGACCTCGCCGACGGCCGCCCGCGCGGCCACCTGCGCACGTTCGGGCTGTCCCGCGTGCGGTTCCGTCAGATGGCGCTGGGCGGCGAGCTGCCCGGCGTCACCAAGTCCAGCTGGTGAGGAGCCACCCGTGAAGCAGGGCATCCACCCCGACTACCACCCCGTCGTGTTCCGCGACGCGTCGGCCGGGTACGCGTTCCTCACGCGCTCGACCGCGACGTCCACCACCACGGTCGAGTGGGAGGACGGGTGCACCTACCCCGTGATCGACGTCGAGATCTCGAGCGCCAGCCACCCGTTCTGGACCGGCAGCGCACGCGTCATGGACACCGCGGGCCGCGTCGAGAAGTTCCACCGCCGCTACGGCACGCCCGGCGGCACCACGCCGAAGGAGCAGGACCGATGAAGGTGCGCGCGTCGCTCGCGTCGCTCAAGAAGAAGGACGGGTCGATCGTCGTGCGCCGCCGCGGCAGGACCTACGTCATCAACAAGAAGAACCCGCGCTGGAAGGGGAGGCAGGGCTGATGGCCGTCCCCAAGCGGAAGACGTCGCGCTCGCGCACCCGGTCCCGCCGCGCGCAGTGGGTCGCGACGCCCACGCCCCTGACCCGCGTGCGCGTCGACGGGCGCGACGTCGTCGTGCCGTCGCGTCTCGTGCCCGCGCTGCGCCGCGGGCTCCTCGACCCGGGGACGCTGCCGCCGGCACCGTGAGGACCGCGCCCGGCACGCGGCGGCCCCGAGGCGGGGCGGAGAGGCCGAGCCCTCACCGCCCCGCCTCGTCGTCGCTCCCGCCCCGGGCCAACGGCGCGACCCGGCACCGTCAGGCCACGCGTGCCGCGTCGGGCGCGACGCGGAGCGCGGGCTCGGCCGCCGGGGGCGCGGACAGCCGGACGAACGTCGCCGCGAGCGCCGTCGTCACCGGGATCGCGAGCACCAGCCCGATCGAGCCGACCAACGTGCGGACCACCTCCTCGGCGATCTCGCCGCTGGTCAGCAGGCCCAGCAGGTCACGGTCGGACAGGCTGACGAGCAGCACGAGCGGCAGCGCCGCGCCGACGTACGCGAACACGATCGTGTAGACCGTCGACGCGATGTGGTCGCGCCCGATCCGCATGCCCTGGCCGAACAGCGCACGCCACGAGCGGCCCGGGCTCGCGGCGTGCAGCTCCCACACCGCGGACGCCTGCGTGATGGTCACGTCGTTCAGCACCCCCAGGCCGGCGAGCACCATGCCGCACACGAGCACGGCGCGCAGCCGCACCTCCGGGGCGACGGACATCAGGTCCAGCGCGTACTCGCCCGACAGCCCGGTCAGGTGCGCCGCGCCGCCGGCCCACGCCGCGATCCCCGCGGTCGCGACGAGCCCGACGAGCGTCCCGGCGAGCGCGGTCGACGTGCGCACCGACACCCCGTGCGCGAGGTAGAGCACCGCGAACATGATCGCGACGCTCGTCACGAGCGCCACGGGCACCGCGGGGCGGCCCTGCAGCAGCGCGGGCAGCGTGAACCCCGCGACGACGACGAGCCCCACGGCCATGCCCGCGAGCGCCGCGACCCCGCGCCAGCGCGCCACCAGCACGACGAGCAGCGCGAACACCGCGGCGAGCAGCGCCATCGGCGGTCCGCGCACGAAGTCGACGAACACGTGCTGCGTCGTCATCGCCTCGGGGTCGGCGGTCGGGTCGAACGCGATCGCCGCGACCGCCATGCGTGCGACCCGCACCGTGTCGCCGACCGCGAGCTCGGGCACGTACTCGGGCGGCACGTGCATGCCGACCTCGGTGCCGTCGGCGAGCCGGATCGTCGCCTGGTCGTCGGCGCCGGTGCCGGTGCCGGGGTCGTCGGTGGCAGAGCGACCCGTGCCGAGGTCGCCCGTGCCACCGTCCCCTTCACCGAGGTCACCCGCACCCAGGTCGTCGGTCGTGGCCCCGTCGGCCGTGCCGTCGTGCACCGCGACGACCTCGCCGCGCACGTACGTGACGCCGGGCCCGTCGGTCGCGAACCGCGGCGGTGCGGCGTCCGGGTCGGGCCACAGCCACCACGCCCCGAGCCCGGTGAGCACGACCACCGGCAGCAGGACCGCCGCGAGCAGCCCCCGCGCGCGCCGCGCCGACGCCGCCGGCAGCACGGTCTGCCCGTGCCCGTGCCCGTGCCCGTGCCCGTGCCCGTGCCCGTGCCCGTGCCCGTGCCCGTGCTCGTGCCCGTGCTCGTGCTCGTGCTCGTGCCCGAGGTTCCGTCGGTGCTCGGCGTCGCTCGCGTGCTCGTCGGCGCTCGCGTGCCCGGGATCGCGTGCGGGCTCGCGGGCGTGCTCGTCGGCGCCCGCGCGTCGGTGCCCGTCGGCCGTCGTCCTCTCCGTCACCGCACCACCCTCACCGCGGCGACCACACGAACGCGGCACGCCACGCCGAGGACCCTCTCCCGAGGCGCCGCGCCATCGCCCGCCCGTACCCGCCTGTCGTCGAGCGCGGTAGTCGTTCGTCGAGCGCACCGGAAACGAGTACCGCCCTGGACGCACGAGTACCGCGCTCGGTGGGTGGCGGCCGTGTCCGGTGGACGGCGGCCGCGCTCGGCGCATGGTCGGACCGGAACGCCGGCAGCACCGTGCCCAGCCGCGCCCCACCTCGCGAGGGCGGTAGTCGTCCGTCGAGCGCACCCGAAACGAGTACCGCACTGGACGCACGAGTGCCGCGCTCGGCGGGAGGCGGCCGTGTGGCGGGCCGGCCCTGCGCGGCGGTGCGCGTGGCGGCGGTGCGCACGGGGGTGGGGTGCGCGGCGCGCGGGTGGCGTCCGCGACAGGCCGGTGGGCGCGGCACGCACCTGGCGCCCGCGTGCGCCAGACTGCCCGGGTGACCGACCTGCTCTCGTCGCCGCGCCTGCTGGGCGACGGGACGGCGATCTCGCACCGGCCGGACTGGACCTGGCTGCCGCCGGGTGCGGCCCCGACCGACGACGACCTCGCGCGCGCCGCGCGGCAGGCCGAGCAGCTGCTCGCCGAGCACGGCGTCACCTACGGCGGCGACGGGCCCGACGGCGAGCAGCCCTGGCGTCTCGACCCGCTGCCCGTGGTCGTCGACGAGCCCGAGTGGGCGCGCCTGGACGCGGCGCTCGTGCAGCGCGCCGAGGTGCTCGACGCGGTGCTGCACGACCTGTACGGGCCGCGCCGCCTGCTCGACGACCGCGTGCTGCCGCCCACGGCGGTGCTGTCGCACCCCGGCTTCCTGCGTGCGGTCGACGGGCTGCGGCTGCCGGGCGGGCGTGAGCTCGTGCTGACCGCGACGGACCTGGTGCGGGACTCGACGGGCGGCTGGTGCGCGGTCGCGGACCGCACGCAGGCGCCGTCGGGCGCCGGGTACGCCATGGAGGGGCGCCGCGTCACGTCGCAGGTGCTCGCGGGCGTGTACCGGCAGGCGCCGATCGCGCGGCTCGGGCCGTTCTTCCACGCGCTGCGGCAGGCGCTGCGGGAGGTCGCGCCCGAGACGGCGGGCGACGAGCCGCGCGCGGTCCTGCTGTCGCCGGGACCGGGCAGCGAGACCGCGTTCGACCAGGCGTTCCTCGCCTCGATGCTCGGGCTGCCGCTGGTCGAGGGGTCCGACCTGGTGGTGCGCGCCGGGCGCCTGCACCTGCAGGGCATCGACGGGCTCGAGCGCGTCGACGTCGTGCTGCGCCGCGTCGACGGCGACTGGTGCGACCCGCTCGACCTGCGGGCCGGTTCCCGACTGGGGGTTCCCGGGCTGGTGCACGCGGTCCGGCAGGGGTCGGTGAGCGTCGTCAACCCGCTGGGGGCGTCGGTGCTGGAGAGCCCCGCGCTGCTCACGTACCTGCCGCGGCTCGCGCGCGCGGTGCTCGACCAGGACCTCGTGCTCGCGTCGGCGCCCACGTGGTGGTGCGGCGAGGAGCGGTCGCTGCGGCACGTGCTGGGCCGGCTCGACCGCCTCGTGCTCAAGCCGACGGTGCACGGTCCGCGCACCACGACCGTGCTGGGCTGGACGTTGAGCGCCGCCGAGCGTGACGCTCTCGCGGCGCGCATCACGGCCGAGCCGTGGCGGTGGGTCGGGCAGGAGCCCGTCGGCCCGACCGTCGAGGAGGCGGGCGTCGCGACCGACCGGCCGGGCGTCGAGGGCGTCGGGCCCGCGGACCTGGGGCCGCGGGCGGCCGTGCTGCGCGCGTACGCGGTCGCGCACGCCGGCACGTACACGGTGATGTCCGGCGGCCTCGCGCGCGTCGCCGACGACCCGGTCGTGTCGTCGTCGTCGCGCGGGGCGACCGCCAAGGACGTGTGGGTCATGTCCTCCCAGCCCACGACGTCCGCCGTCGGGCCGCGCGAGGACGCCGTGACCGCCGTCGGGCGCGTCGCCGGGTACGGCATCTCGCCGCGCACCGCCGAGAACCTCTACTGGATCGGCCGGTACGCCGAGCGCGCCGAGGGCGAGGTGCGCGTGCTGCGCGCGGTCGCCGACCGCTGGGACGACTACCAACGCACGCCCGACGCGCCGGGCGGTCAGGCGCTCGCGGTGCTGCTGCACGCGCTGACCCCCGCCGCGCTCCCGGACGGTGGCGTCGCGGGCACCGGGGCGCCCGACACTCCGCCCGTCGCCCCCCACGCGCCCGCGCTGCGGGACCTGCTCCTCGACCGCCGCACGCCGGGCTCGGTGGCCCGCGCGGTGCGCCGGCTCGGCACCGCGGCGGCCGCCGCGCGCGACCAGCTCTCGACCGACGTCTACGGTCCGCTGGCCCGCATCGAGCGGGCGCTGCGCGACGAGCGCTCGCGCGGCCGCACGCGCGGGCAGGGCGGCGACGCCGACGTCCCGGGGGCCGTCACCGCGGGGCTGCGTCCGACGCTCGACCGCGTGCTCGAGAGCCTGCTCGCGATCTCCGGCGTCGCCGCGGAAGGCCTCACGCGCGACGTCGGCTGGCACCTGCTCGACGCGGGCCGCCGCATCGAGCGTGCGCAGAACCTCGTCGACATGCTCGGTGCGACGCTTGTCGTGCGGCGGCCCGCCGACGTCGAGGAGCTGCTGCTGGAGTCGGTGCTCATCGCGGGGGAGTCGGTCATCACCTACCGCCGCCGGCACCAGTCGGGCGCGAGCGTCGCGAGCGTGCTCGACCTGCTGGTGCACGACCGCACCAACCCGCGCTCGCTCGCGTTCCAGCTCGACCGGCTGCTCGCCGACCTCGAGGCCGTGCCCGCGCCGCGGTCCGCCGCGCAGCGCGACCACCTGCTGCAGGGCGTCGCCGAGCTGGTCGCCGAGCTCGACACGGTCGCGGTCGGCAACGAGGTGTCCGAGGACGGGCGGCGGGTCCGCCTGGCCGACGCGCTGGGCTCGATGCTGTGGCGGCTGCGCGAGGCGTCGGACGAGATCGAGCGCGTGCACTTCGTGCGGCCCGGACCGGGCCGCGCGCTCGTGGACCTGTGGGGCACGGGCGACGACACGAGCGGGGGTGGCGCGTGAGCGTCCGGACGTACGACCTCGTGCACCGCACGACCTACGAGTACCCGCAACCCGTCACCGACTCCTACGGCCGCACCACGATGACGCCGCGCGACCTGCCCGACCAGCGCGTGCTCAGCACGAGCCTGACGATCGACCCCGCGCCCGCCGACACGGGCGAGCACGTCGACTGGTTCGGCAGCACGACCACGTATTTCGGGGTGACGACGCCGCACACGCGGCTCGTCGTGACGTCCCGCTCGACGCTCGAGGTGAGCCGGACCGTGCCGCCGCGCGACGCGCTGCCCGACGTCGGCTGGCGTGCCGTCGCGCGCGCCGTGACGGCGGGCGACCTGGGCGCGCTGCGCACCGACGCCGCGGGGCTCGTCGCGGTGCGCGAGGCCGTGCTCCCGTCGACGCACGTGACGTTCGTCGACGAGGTCCGCGACTGGGCCGCGCCGTCGTTCGCGCAGGACCGGCCGCTCGCGGACGTCGTGGTCGACCTCGTCCACCGCATCCGCACCGAGCTGACCTACCGCTCCGGCTCGACGACCGTCCACACCACGCAGGCGCAGCTGCTCGCGCAGGGGGCCGGCGTGTGCCAGGACTTCGCGCACCTCATGATCGCGGCGCTGCGCCTGCACGGCCTGCCCGCGCGGTACGCGTCGGGGTACATCGAGACCCGCCCCCGCCCGGGACGGCCCAAGCTGCGCGGCGCCGACGCGTCGCACGCGTGGGTCTCGGTGTGGCTGCCCGGCCACGGCTGGCTCGACGCCGACCCGACCAACGACCAGCTCGTCGACGACCGGTACGTCGTGCTCGGCTGGGGCCGCGACTACCACGACGTGCCGCCGCTGCGCGGCGTGATCTTCACCGACGGCCGCGGCGCGACGCCCCGCGTCGAGGTGGACCTGGTCCCGGCGGGCTCCGCACCGTTCGTCTGACGCGGCCCGACGGCCGGCCGTGGCGTCAGCGTGCCCGGGCGCGTCGCTCGAGCTCGTCGCGCGTCACCACGAACCCGCCGACGTCGACGACCGTCCCGCCGACCGCCGCGTGCAGCGCCGCGACGGCACCCGCGACACCCGGCGCGACGCGCTGCCGCGCGATGACGTGCAGCTGCGACGGCGTCTCGCGCGTCAGCTCGTACGGGTCCGGCGGCCGCCACGTGACGCGGTACGCCCACGGCCCGTGCTCGTGCGGGTCGATCGTCGACAGCACCATCGGCACCTCGGCCGCGCGTTCGCAGCGCACGTCGACCTCGCCGTCGTACGCGTAGGCGGCGGTCAGCGTGAAACCCGTCGGCGCCGCGCCCGGTGTCGCCGGAGGCGGTGGGGCGACGCGGCTGCCGGTCAGCGCGGGGCGCACCACGGGCAGCGCGTCCTGCGCGGTGAGCGGTGCGGGCGACCACAGCGTGAGGTCGACGGCCGCCCCGGGGTCGGGCACGACCGCGCGGTCCCGCGCCGCGGGCAGCACGCCGCCGCCCGTGCGCCGCGCGACGGCCGCGGCCCAGCCCGCGACGAGCTCGGGCGTCACGGTCGTTCCCGGTGCGACGGCCGCGGGGAGCCCGTAGAGCGCGGAGTCCTGCGCGGGCAGGCCGACCGCGCGGGCGCCCGCGGCGTCCAGGGGGTGCGGCCCGTCGAGCTCGACGGTGCCGGCCAGCGCCAGCGCGCCGACCTCCGGCTCGGGCGCCGTCGCGATGCCGCGGAACCGGGCGCCCGACGCGGGGCGTGCGGCGGACGCGTCGTCGCCGGACCGCGGGGCGCGGGACCAGCGCGCGTCGGGGAACCAGGCGCGGACCAGGGGCAGCAGGTCCGTGGCCGCGGGGACGGCCAGCACGTGCCGGCCGTCGAGCGCGGGAGGGACCGCACGCGGTTCGGTCATGGGCGGACGCTACACAGCCCGTGCTGCCGGCAGGTGTCGCGTGCCACGGACGGGTGAGTGCGCGCGGCGCGTCGGGCGGGACGCGCCGCGCGGGCGGACCCGCGCGTCCGCGGAGCGGACGTCGCCGTGACGGACGGCGTCGGGACGCCGTCGCCGGAGGGTCGGCGCCTCGAGGGCGCCGTCGGACGGGCCGCCCGGCTCAGGCGTGCACGTCGTGCAGGTGGTGGACGACGTCGTGCAGGAAGTACTGCCCGAGCGTGCGCACCGTGAACTCCGAGCCGTTGCTCCGCCGGCCGCGGCGCTCCCACTGCTCGTCGGTGACCGTGTCGAAGCGGTCCGCGGTCGCGTCGGCGGCCGCGACGAGCTCGTCGGCGACGACGGCCGGGTCCTGCTGGTCGTAGCGCTCGGCCCGCGCGGTCTCGTCCTGGTCCCAGTTCGGGAACAGCGGGTCCTCCTCCTCGACCATGAGGCGCACGCGCTCGTCGAACACGCGCATCACGTCACGCACGTGCGCGCCGTACTCGAGCGTCGACCAGACCGTCGGCTCGGGGCGCACGCGCGCGTCCTCGCGGTGCAGCGCCGCGACCCACCGCGGCACGAGGTCCCGCACGGTGCCGGCGATGTCGGTCGGGTCGACGTCGGAGGCGGCGAAGCCGCACTCCGGGCACCGGGACCGCAGGACCCAGGTCCAGTCCTTGGCGTCCGGCTCGATCGCGGGCGGGGTCACGGTGCTCTCGGGATGGTGGGTGTCCACGAGCGCCCACGCTAGCCGCCGGTGCGGCGTCGCGGGAACCGCTCGCCGCGACGGCGGTGCCCGGGTGGTGCGATCGGGCCGGTGGTGGTCGGGCGACGCGCCCCCTCCCGCGCGCCGCCCGACCCGGCGACCGGGCGACGGGTCCCCGAGGGGAGCCGGGCGACGGTGCCACCGCGCCGCACGCTAGCCCGCGGACCGTTGCACGACCGTTGCACGGCCGGGGCGTGACCGCGCGGGTCAGCGCAGCGTGCGGTCGAGCTGCGCGAGCCGCGTGTGGGCGCGCAGGTGCGCGGCGGATCCGATGGGCGCGACCTGCGCGAGGGTCTGCCACGCCTGCCAGTCGTCGGCGCCCTCGTCGCCGGCCGTCCAGCGCGCGACGAGGCCCGGGTCGCGCGACGCGAGCGCGGCCGACCGCACCTCGGCGTGCAGCGCGTCGCGCAGGCGGGCGACGCCCGGGGAGGCCGAGCGCGGCAGCATCGGGCCGGTGTACGACGTCAGGGCCGCGCCGGGGTCGCCCAGCGCGAGGGCCTCGCGCACGCCGTCGACGTCGGTCTGCAGCGGTGCGGTCAGGCGGTAGGGGCGGGACTCGGACAGCAGGGGGCCGACGAGGCGGCGCAGACGCGAGATCTCCGCCCGGACCGTGACCTCGGACAGCTCGGACTCGGACAGCAGCACGGCGAGCTCGTCGCCGCGCAGGCCGGCGGGGTGCTCGGCCAGGAGCAGCAGGATCTCGGCGTGCCGGCAGGTGAGCCGACGGCGGCCGGCGGGCGTGTGCAGCGTGCCCGCGTGCGCGCCGAGCACCTCGAGACGGGCGGTCGGGGGTGCACCGGCGCTCGCGGCGATCGTCGCCTCGACGGCGGTGACCGTCGCGCGGACGAGCGCGAGCGCCATCCACGACGCCGCGTCCTCCCGCCCCGTGACGTCGAGCACCCCGAGCAGGCGGCCGTCGGCGTCGTGCAGGGGGACGGCGGCGCAGCTCCACGGGTGCACCGCGCGCGCCCAGTGCTCGCTGCCGAGCACCTGCAGGGGGCGGCGCGTCGCGAGCGCGGTGCCGAGCGCGTTCGTGCCGACCGCGTGCTCGCCCCAGGCCGCGCCCTCGACGAACCCGACGCCGTCGAGGGGTCGGCGCAGCGTCCGGTCGCCGTCGACCCACAGCAGGCGCCCCGACTCGTCGCTGAGCGCGGCGACCCAGCTCGGCCCCGGCTCCAGCAGCAGGCGCCGGACGATCGGCACGGCCCCGGACAGCGGGTGCGCGTCGCGCAGCGCGGTGAGGTCACGGCCCGCGACGTCGACGGGCGGGACCGGCTGCTCGGGGTCGACGCCGACCCGGCGGCTGCGTCGCCAGGAGTCCGCGACGACGGGCCTGACCTGCCGTCCCGGGTCGTCGCCCGCCGTCACGAACCGTTCGTGCGCGGCGCGCACGACGCCGACCGCCGCGGGGGCGGGTGCGTCGTGCGGCTCGCGCGCGTGGCGGCTCATGGGCGGGCCTCCGTGCTGTGGTCCTAGGTGCCCGCGAATTATAGGCGAATGCGACGAACCGCCGTGAGACAGATCACACGAGAGGAGAGGGGTCTCATCCGGCCGGGCCGTTTTGCTGACGGCGTGTGTGAGAATGTCAGCATGCCGAAGATCATCGGGGCCTCGCTCCACGAGCACCGGGAGCAGACCCGACGTCGCCTGTTCGACGCGCTCTCGACGCTCATGGGCGAACGCGGGTTCGACGCCATCACGCTCGCGGACATCGCCGCCGCGGCCGGGGTCGGCCGGACCGCCGTCTACAACCACTTCCCCGACAAGGAGGCGCTGCTCCTCGGCTTCATCACGCACGAGACCGAGCAGTACGCCGCCGGGCTGCAGGCCTCGCTCGACGACATCGAGGACCCCGTCGAGCAGCTGCGCGCCTACGTGCGCGCGCAGGCCTCGCTCACCCGCGTCTACCACGTCGCCCCCGGGCCCGAGCTGCGCTCGGTGCTGTCCCGCGGCGCCCAGCAGCGCGTGCGTGAGCACGTCGGCGTCGTCGAGCAGATCCTGCGTCGCATCCTCGACGCCGGCATCGCGTCCGGCGCGTTCCCCGAGCAGGACCTCGCGACCACCGTGCCCCTCGTCAACGCGTGCCTCACCGGCCGCGGCCTGCCCGAGGCGGGCGCCGACCGCGAGCGCGCGATCGAGCAGACCGAGTCGTTCGTGCTCCGCGCCGTCGGCGCCGGCGTGCCGGTGCCGGCCTGAACGCGCGGCGCGGGCCCGGCCGCCCCGGCGAGGGCGACCGCTCGCAGGGCGGCGGCCGCGGGGCCGACCCCCGACGTGACGTCCGGTCCGGCCGTGCCGACGGCGCTCCGCGCGACGGCGACGGCTCCACGCGCGGTGCGAACGGCCGCGGGCGCGGCGGCCCCGGTGGTGCGACGACCCGTGGTGCGGCGGCCCGTGGTGCCGCCGGCGCCCGGGGCGCCGGCTCGGCGTCCCGCGTCCCCGGTGCCGGTGCTGCGGGCCCGGGTCTCCGCGGGTCCGCCGGTGATGGCGCGCGTGGCCCCGGTGGCGGTGCACGCGGGGCGAGCGGTGGTGCACGTGACGCCGGTGGCGGTGCACGCGGAGCGAGCGGTGGCGCACGCGGAGCGAACGCGTCGCGCCCGGGTGGTCCCGCCGCCGGTGGGCGCACGTCGGGCGTCGGCCGCCCCTCCGACGGTGCGGCGCGCGGCACGGGCCGCGGGGGCGCCCGCCCCGCCGGCACCCGCGGCACGCGGGATCGGCGAGCCGGTGCGCGGGACGAGTGGCTCGGCCGCGCCGAGCTGCCCCCGGCCGAGCGAGGCGCGCGCGCCGGGCGCACGGGCAGCACGCGAGGCCGCGTCGACGGTCCGCGCGCCCGGGACGCGTCGCGCCGCGACGACGCGTGGGGTGACGCGCGACGACCCCGCACGGACCGACGGGACGTGCGTCCCGACGGCCCGCGCGGCACCCGCTCCGACGCCCGCGTCGGCCTGGCCGAGGGCAGCGGCCGGGGACGTCCGGGCGGTGACCGCCGACGTCGCCCCGACGCACCCGGCGTCGGTCGTCCGGAGCAGCCCCGTGGCTCGCGTCCCGACGCCTCCGGAGGCGCTCGCGCGGGCTCGACGCGCGGTGCCGTCCCGGACGCTCCCCGCGTCGGACGCGCCGACGCAGCCCGGGGCGGCCGCGTCGGCTCCGCGCGCGACGTGCCCCGTCCCGACCGCACCCGCGCGTCGGCCGCGCCGCCCGTGACGCGCGTCGAGCTCACCTACCTCCCGGGCCTGCGCGAGGTGCTGCTCGACGAGGTCGCGCAGGTCCTGCCGGGCGCGCGCGACGTGCACGACGTGCCCGACCGGGACGACGCGCTCGCGCTGACCCTGCCCGGTGCGCTCGCGGGCGTCACGGCGCTGCGGACCGCGGTGGCCGCGTGGGTCGTCGTGCACCTCGACGTGCCCCGGCCGCGGTCGTTCTCGAGCCCCGAGCACCTGCGCCGCGTGGTCGACGCGATGTACGCGTCGCTGCGCGTCGGCGGGTCGTCGTCGTTCCGGTTCGAGGCGGCGGGCGCCGACTCGGCGACGTTCCTGCGGCTCGCGGACCTGCTGCGGGAGGCCACCGGGCTGCTGCACGACCCGGCTGGCGGCGACCTCGTCGTCCGTGTGCGCCGCGGCCGACGCACCGGCGACGCCGACCCCGGCTGGGACGTCCTCGTGCGCGTCGGACCGCGGCCGCTGTCCGCACGGACGTGGCGCGTCGCCGACTTCCCGGGCGCGGCCAACGCGACGATCGCGGCGGCCGTCGCGCGGCTCGCGGTGCTGCGCGACGAGGACCGCGTCGTCAACCTCATGGCCGGGTCCGGCACGCTGCTGGTCGAGCGGCTGCTGGCGGGGCCCGCGGCGGCGTCCGTCGCGGTCGACCTCGACGCGGACGCGCTCGCGGCGGCACGGTCGAACCTCGAGGCCGCGCGGCTGCTCGCGCGCCCGCCGCGTCCGGTGCTCGTGCAGGCCGACGCGACCGACCCCGACGCGCTCGCCGCGGCGGTCGCCGAGCCGCTCGGCGGTCTCGCCGACGTGGTCCTGGCCGACCCGCCGTGGGGCACGTTGCACGGCTCGCACGCCGACGCGCCGCGCGTGCACGCCGGCCTGCTGCGCGCCGCCCACGCGGTCGCCGCGCCGGGCGCGCGGCTCGTGGTGCTGACGCACGAGGTGAAGGTCATGGAGCGCGTCGTGCGCGAGACGGCCGACCTGTGGACGCCGCGGTCCGTGACGCGTGTCTTCGCGAAGGGCCACCACCCGCGCATCCACGTGCTCGACCGCGTCTGACGCCGACGGTGCGACGCCACGTCGCACCGTCGGCGTCCGCACCTGGACGCGCCGACCCCGCGATCTGTCGTGCGGCGTCGTGCCGACTCCGTGATCGGTGGTGCGGCGTGGCGCCGACCCCGTGATCTGTCGTGCGGCGTCGTGCCGGTGCGCGACAGATGACGGGGCAGCGGGTCTCTCGCCCGGTGCGCGGGACCGGTCGGACCGACGGCCGCGAGCGGTGCTGAAACGGTTCGAGGGGTCGCTTCCACGGACGTCGAACCGCACCGTGGACGGGCCCACCCGGCGGCCCGTCGTCACCCGCGCACCGTCGCGACCCGTGACCGCGACCCGGTCGCCGCCCGGACCATCCCGAGGAGACACCCATGCCCACCCGTACCCGCGGCCGGCTCGGCGCGCTCGCCCGGCTCGGTCGCCTGGCGCTCGCCGTGCCGCTCGCGCTCGCCGTGACGGGCGTCGTCGCGTCGTCCGCGAGCGCGCACGGCTCCGTCACCGACCCGCCGACCCGCAACTACGGCTGCTGGGAGCGGTGGGGCGACGACCACCTCAACCCGCAGATGGCCCAGCTCGACCCGATGTGCTGGCAGGCGTTCCAGGAGAACCCGCAGACGATGTGGAACTGGAACGGGCTGTACCGCGAGGGGGTCGGCGGGCAGCACCAGGCCGTGATCCCCGACGGGCAGCTCTGCTCGGGCGGTCGCACGCAGAACGGTCTGTACGCGTCGCTCGACGAGGTCGGTCCGTGGGTCGCGAAGCAGGTGCCGACGACGTTCACGCTCACGCTCACCGACGGCGCCAAGCACGGTGCCGACTACCTGCGGATCTACGTCTCCAAGCCGGGCTTCGACCCCACCACCGAGGCGCTCGGCTGGGGTGACCTCGACCTCGTCAAGGAGACCGGCCGCTACGGCACCACCGGGCTCTACCAGACCGACGTCGACCTGACCGGCCGCTCGGGCCGCGCGGTGCTGTTCACGATCTGGCAGGCCAGCCACCTCGACCAGCCGTACTACCTGTGCTCGGACATCCAGATCGGTGGCGGTGGTTCGACGCCGACCCCGACGCCCACGCCCACGCCGACCCCGACTCCGACCCCGACGCCCACGCCCACGCCGACGCCCACGCCGACGCCGACGCCGACGCCGACCGTCACCCCGACGCCCACGCCCACGCCGGGTGCGGGTGCGTGCACCGCCACCGTCAAGGCGACGAGCACGTGGACGGGCGGCTGGCAGGGTGAGGTCACGGTGACCGCGGGCGGCGCGCCGATCAGCGGCTGGAAGGTCACGGTCGGTGGCGCGACGATCACGCAGGCGTGGAGCAGCACCCACAGCGGTGGCGTGCTGAGCAACGCGTCCTGGAACGGCGCCCTCGCGTCCGGCGCCAGCACCACCGCCGGGTTCCTGGCGTCCGGCGCTCCGGGCTCGCTGACGGCCACCTGCACCACGGCCTGACGCACGACGCACCACCCGCAGCACCCGTCCCACCCGCACGACCGTCGACGGCCGGACGCCGCCCACCCTCCCCGGTGGCGTCCGGCCGTCGGCGTGCGCCGACATGCGTCCCTCCGTGCACTGGTCACTTCGGTGACCAGATGACGCTCGTCCGTCACGAGTTCTGACCAGTGGGCGGTTCGGAAGGTGTAGTTCTGACCAGTGGGCGGATTGGGGGTGCGAGGTCTGGCCACCGGGCGGCTGGCCGTGCGTCCTTCCGTGCACTGGTCACTTCGGTGACCAGTTGCCGCTCGTCGGGTGCGCGTTCTGACCAGTGGGCGGGTCGGGGGTGTGCAGATCTGACCAGTGGGCGGCGGTGCCCGCGGGTGGCATCCCCCGTGTACCGGTGCGCGGATGCCCGGCGGCGGGGGGTGCGGCGTCGGTGAGAATGGGCGACGTGACGTCGACCTCCGCCCCCCGTCTGCCCCGTGTGCGCGCGTCCGAGCTGGTCGGGCGCGGCTGGCTCAACACCGGCGGCAAGGACGTGACGCTCGCCGACCTGCGCGGCAAGGTCGTCGTGCTCGACTTCTGGACGTTCTGCTGCATCAACTGCCTGCACGTGCTCGACGAGCTGCGCGAGATCGAGGAGCGGCACCGCGACGTGCTCGTGATCGTGGGCGTGCACTCGCCGAAGTTCGTGCACGAGGCCGACCCGGTCGCGCTCGCGGCCGCGGTCGAGCGGTACGAGGTGCACCACCCGGTGCTCGACGACCCGGACCTGGTGACGTGGCAGGCGTTCACGGCGCGCGCGTGGCCGACGCTCGTGGTCATCGACCCCGAGGGGTACGTCGTGGCGCAGATGGCGGGCGAGGGGCACGCGCACGCGGTCGAGACGCTCGTGGCGGAGCTGGTCGCCGAGCACGAGGCGAAGGGCACCCTGCACCGCGGCGACGGCCCGTACGTCGCGCCGACGCCGCAGCCGACGACGCTGCGCTTCCCCGCGAAGGCCGTCGCGCTGCCGGGCGGCACGTTCCTCGTCGCCGACGCCGGGCACCACGCGCTCACCGAGGTCGCGGCGGACGGCGAGACGCTCGTGCGGCGCATCGGCACGGGCGAGCGCGGGCTGGTCGACGGCGGCCCGGACGAGGCGCGCTTCAGCGAGCCGAACGGCCTGTGCCTCGTGCCGGACGAGCTGCGCGAGCGGCTCGGCTACGACGTCCTCGTGGCCGACACCGTCAACCACGCGCTGCGCGGCGTGCGCCTGGCCGACGGGCACGTGACGACGGTCGCCGGCACGGGCGAGCAGTACATGGTCGGCGCGGTCGACAACGTGCTGCCGCTCGAGGGTGGCGCCACGCACCCGGCCGAGCAGGGCGTGGGCGACCGGTGGCCCGCGCACCAGGTCAAGCTGTCCTCGCCGTGGGACGTCACGTGGTCGCAGCCGCTCGCCGCGTTCGTCGTCGCGATGGCCGGCCACCACACCCTGTGGGCGTTCGACCCGGTGGCGGGGACCGTGGCCCACCTCGCCGGCACCATGAACGAGGGGCTGGTCGACGGCGCGCCCGAGCAGTCGTGGTTCGCGCAGCCGTCGGGCCTGTCGGTCGCGGCGGACGGGCGCATCTGGCTCGCGGACGCCGAGACGTCGGCGCTGCGCTGGCTCGACCCCGCGGACGCGTCGGTGACGTCGGTCGTCGGGACGGGTCTGTTCGACTTCGGCCACCGCGACGGGCCGGCCGACGAGGCGCTCCTGCAGCACCCGCTGGGTGTCGCGGCGCTGCCCGACGGCTCGGTGCTGGTCGCCGACACGTACAACGGCGCGCTGCGCCGCTGGGTGCCGGGCGTCGACGGCGCCCCGGGCGAGGTGAGCACGCTCGCGACCGACCTCGCCGAGCCCAGCGGTCTCGTGCTGCCGGCGGGCGACGTCGACCACGTGGTGGTCGTCGAGTCCGCGGCGCACCGGCTGACGCGCGTGCCGCTGCCCGCGGGTGCGGGCACACGGGTCGACGGCGGTGCGCACCGCACGCAGCGGCCCGTCACCGAGATCGGCGCCGACGTCGCGCTCGAGGTCGTGTTCCACCCCGCCGCGGGGCAGAAGCTCGACGACCGGTGGGGCCCGTCCACGTCGCTGCGGGTGTCGGCCACGCCGCCGGGGCTGCTGCTCGACGGTGCGGGCGACGACGTCGCGCTCGGCCGCACGCTGCGCCTCGACCCGACGGTCGGCGAGGGCGTGCTGCACGTGACCGCGCGCGCCGCGAGCTGCGACGCCGACCCCGTGATCGAGCACCCCGCGTGCCACCTCGCGGCGCAGGACTGGGGCGTCCCGGTCCGCGTGGTCGACGGCGGCGACGGCGCCCTCGTGCTCCCGCTGCACGGCTGACCGCCGGGCGCCGGCGGGCCGACCCCCGGCGGCGACGTCGCGGTCGGTGCGTCGGCGGTGACGCGCCGCGACCCGTCCAGGCCGTCGGCCCGGCGGCTCCCGTCCTGCCGTCGGCCCGGCGGCTCCCGCCCTGCTCCGACAGGTGGCGGCGGTGGGCGCCGTGCCGGGAACCGCACCGGCCCACGCGCCGGGTGACCGTCGACCCGCTCGACGACGACGCCCGTGACGGCGTCAGGCGTTGCGGGCGCCGTCGACCGCGATCGCGACGAGCGCGTGCAGCGCGGTCTGCACCTGCCGGCCGGTCGACGCGAGCGCGGCGACCGCGATCTCGACGACCCACGCGTCCCGCTCGACCGTGACCAGGCGGGTCTCGGCCGCGTCGGCGGGGCTGCCGCCGCGTGCGACCGTCGTGAACGTCTGCGACCCGGGCATGCGCTCGCGCACGGCCCACGAGTCGCCGCCGAGGGTCTCGGTGGCCGCTGCGGCGAACGCGCACAGCCGCGGGACGATCGCGGGCGCGGCCGCGCCGATCGCGACCGACCCGCTGGCGGTGAGCCGCTCGACGGCCTGCACGGGGTCGGAGATCGGCGGCGTGGTGCGTGCGCGTGCGCGAGCCCGGCGGCGCTTGGCCTGGTACTGCGCCTGGTCGGCGCGCCGGAACAGGTGCCGTGCCTCGACCGAGCCCATGACGGCGGTCGACGCGATGCCGTAGGAGATCGCGGCGCCGTGCGGCAGCGGGAACTTCGCGACCGTCGTCGCCATGGCCGTCGCGACGGCCTCGCGCGGCTGGTCGACGGTCACGAGGCAGAACTCGTCGCCGCCGATGCGCGCGGCGGTCGCGCCGGGGATCGCGTCGGCCGCGCGGCGCAGCACGTCCGCGACGGCGCGCAGCAGGTCGTCGCCCGCGTCGTGGCCGAGCTCGTCGTTGACGCGCTTCAGCCCGTCGACGTCGCACATGACGACGCACGTCTCGCGGCCCGACGCGAGCGCCGCCTCGGCGGCCTGGTCGGCGGTGCGCCGGTTCGCGAGGCCCGTGAGCGGGTCGTCGGCGATCATGTGGCGCATCTGCTTCTCGAGGTCGACGCGCGCGATCGCACCGGCCGCGAGCGCCGCGAGCACCTCGGCGGTCGCGACGTCGTCGGCGTGGAACAGCGGCGCCTCGAAGTCCCGCAGCAGCGTGATCTGCCCCCACACGGCGTCGTTGACGACGACCGGCGCGGTGAGGGCCGAGGCCGCGCCGATCTCGCGCAGCAGCTCGACCTCGACGCGGTCGCCGGCCGTGGGGTCGCCGGGGCGCACCGAGCGGCCGTGCGCGTCGAACGCGTGCGCGACCCAGCTCTCGCGGTTGCGCAGCAGCGACCGCAGCGCCGGGCGGTCCTCGGCGCGGTAGGTGGTGCGCAGGAACTGGTCGCGGCGCGGGTCGTCGGCGGGCTGCTCGACGTGCAGGACGCGCGACGTCTCCTGCGTGATGCGGCTCACCGCGCACGCGTCGGCGCCGAGCACGTCGACCGCCGCGCGGGCGGCCGCCTCGACGACCTCCTCGACCCGGCGGCACGCGTCGAACCGGTGCGCGGCCACCGCGAGTCCGCGCACGCCACCGAGGTCCGCAGCCGAGAGACCCCCTCGGTGCGCACCCTGGGAGGCCGTGCCTCTGCGCGTCACGTGCCCATCATCGGGCCTCGGAGGCCGTCTCGCCGCGCAGCGTTCCGTGAGAGGTGCGTGAGATCACCTCCTGGTGCGCCCGTTCACCCGGTCGCGCGCGGACGCGTCGGCCGTGCTGGAAACGTTTCGCGGCCTTGTCGGCCCCCGGGGCGCTCCGCAGGCTGGGCCGACGTCCCGGGTGACCCGGGGCCTGCCCGACACCCTGCGGCGACGACGCCGCTCGCGCGAGAGGGAGCCAACCATGACCCGAGACAGACCGACCCGTCGCACCCGCCGGTCCCTGGGGGGAGGCCTCGCCGCGACCGCGGTGGTGGCGGCCGCGCTGGTCGCCGTGCCGACCGCGGCGCAGGCGCACGGCGGCCTGACCGAGCCGGCCACCCGCACCTACCAGTGCTACGTCGACGGCCTGGCGGGGGGCGAGGCCGCCGGTGAGAGCGGGAACATGAAGCCGCGCCTCGAGCCGTGCGTCGACGCGTTCGCCGAGGGCAACTACTCGTTCTACAACTGGTTCGGGAACCTGCTCGGCACGATCGCGGGGCGGCACGAGACGATCCCCGACGGCAAGCTGTGCGGCCCGGACTCGCGCTTCGACGCGTACAACGCGCCGTCCGACGCGTGGCCGACGACGGCGGTGACGTCCGGCCAGACGATGACGTTCCGGTACGCGGCGGTGGCGCCGCACCCGGGCTGGTTCACGACGTGGATCACGAAGGACGGCTGGGACCCGTCGCAGCCGATCGGCTGGGACGACCTGGAGCCCGCGCCGTTCGACCGCGTGCTCGACCCGCCGATCCGCCCGGGCGGCCCCGCGGGCCCGGAGTACTGGTGGGACGTGCAGCTGCCGTCGGGCAAGACCGGCAAGCACGTGCTGTTCAACATCTGGGAGCGGACGGACAGCCCGGAGTCGTTCTACAACTGCGTGGACGTCGACTTCGGCGGGGGTGGCACGACGCCGACCCCGACGCCGACGCCCACCGCGACGCCGACCCCGACCCCGACGCCCACCCCGACGCCGACTCCGACCCCGACGCCGACTCCGACCCCGACCCCGACGGTGCCGACGGACGCGGTCTGCGAGATCGAGGTCGACGTCACCAGCCGCTGGCAGGGCGGGTTCCAGGGGAACGTGACGGTGTTCAACGCGACCATGGAGCCGGTGAACGGCTGGGAGGTCACGTGGGACTTCACGAACGGTGAGCAGATCGCGCAGGCGTGGAGCTCGGTCGCGTCGCAGTCCGGCTCGACCGTGACGGTGACGAACGCGGCGTGGAACTCGACGATCGCGCACCACAACGCGGTGTCGTTCGGGTTCATCGCCTCCGGGACGCCGCAGGACGTGACGTCCGCGACGCTCAACGGCAACAGCTGCATCGTGCGCTGACGCGCGCGTGACGTGCCGGTGCGCTGACGCGCGTGTGACGTGCCGGTGCGCCGACGGTGCGCCTGACGCGCCCGCACCCCGCGCAGGGGTGCGGGCGCGTCGCCGTGCGTGGCCCGCAGCCGCGCGTCCCGCGTGGTCGGTCCTGCTCGGTCCTGCGCGGTGCGCGCTCAGCGCTGCGCGGTCACGGGCCCCGTGGTGCGCACGTGCACCGCGACGCCGTGCACGTGCGTCGGCACGTCGAGACGGCGGGCCGCCACGGCGTCGCCGCGCACGCGCACGAGCAGCCCGTACCCGTCGTCGTCGGGCGCGATGCCGATGCCGGACACGCCCGCGCGCCCGGCGAGGGCGGCCTTGAGCTCCTCCTTGGCCCGGCGGGCCTGGTCGAGGTCGGCCACTGCACACCTCCCGCACCCCTCGGCGGCGCGCGGGGCCGCCCGCGTCAGGCGAGCAGCGTCGCGTCGAGCGCCCCGAGGACGGCGTCGATCGGGTTGACGTACGTCAGCCCTCGACCATTCTCGCCCCCGGTCTCCGACCCGGCAAAGAGCAGCCCCAGGGCGACCCCGTCCTCGCGGTACACGAGCGAGCCCGAGTCGCCGCCGCGCGAGAACGGCGACCGCCCGGTGCCCTCGACCTCGATCTGGTCGTCGAACCGCAGGTCGCCCAGCTCCTCGCCGTAGCCGACGACGACGTCGTCGAGCTCGATGGCCGTCACGCGTCCGGCGGTGACGGCCGTGGTGCGCCCGATCTTGCCGACGGTCTCGCCGCCGAGCGCGCGCGCCGTCGTGGTGACGGCCCCGACGGGGTAGGTGGCGTCGACGTCGGGGTCGTCGAGCAGCGCGACCGCGGCGTCGACGGTGGCCGTGGTGCCTGCCGCGAGCGGGGCCACCGCGGCGAGCGTCCCGACCCGGTCGGCGGGCGCCCGGCCGCCGTCGGCGGGTCCGGGCTGCAGCACGAGGTCGCCGGGCCGCGCCGCGGGGGAGCCCGCGAGCACGTGGTAGTTCGACAGCGCGTGCAGAACGCCGCCCACCAGCACGAACGCGCCGAGCGTGCCGGCCGTGACGTCGACGTGCGCGATCGAGACGCCCGGCCGCAGCGGCCGCACGCGGCCGGTCTCGCCTGCCGCCTGTGCCGTGACGACGGGTGGGCGCGGGCCCGGCACCGGGCCGCGCGCGAGCGGGCGGATCCGCCCGGTGCGGCGCACGTCGACGGTCGTCCCGACCTCGCCGACCTCGGCCGCGACCTTGCGTGCGAGGCTCCGCACCTGGGGGAGCCCGAGCCGGTACCGCAGCGCGACCGCGTACCCGCCGTCGTCGCGCGGCGCCAGGCCGACCGCCAGCGGTGCGACCGCCGGCGCGTCGGCGCTCGACGCGCGCACCACCCGCTCCGTCAGCGTCCGCGCCACCTGCGCGGCGTGCGCCTTGGCCTCGCGTGCCTCGTCCCGCTCCATGCGCCCCCCCTCGTGGACCGTCCGCCGGTGCGTGCCCAGTGTGTCGGGAAGGTCCGACACGCGCCGGTCGTCCGGGTGGCCGCGTGGCACCGGTGTCCGGCGTGCCGTCGCGGGCACGCCGCACCGGGCATCTCGAGGCATGGGACGGGCCGCCCGCGAGACCGGGCTGGCGTCGCGATCCCGGCTCATGGGCGCCCCCAGCCCGGTCTCGCACGTCCCGCGTCCCACCAGGTGAGTGGCGAGGCCCCTCGTCGGCCGGGTGCGGCGGCCGCCACCGGGCCCTCGGACGCCCGTCGGCCGCAACCGGGTCCACGGACCCCCGCCCCGGTCGGGGCCGGGTCCACGGGCGCCCCGCCGGTCGCGAGCGGGCACGCCGACGCCCCGTCGGTCAGGACCGGCGGGGCGTCGGGCAGGGGCGTCCCGTGCGGGACGGCGGGACCGTCGTCCGGGGCGTCAGGCCACCGGGGGAGCGGGCGGCTCCTCGCGGTGCTCGACCACCTGGCGGTGCGTCGTGTTGGTGCGCTGCGCGTTGAGCGCGATCGCGAGGATGAGCGCGAGCACGCCCGCGCCCATGCAGATGTAGCCGATGACCGTGAGGTCGACGCCCTCGACCCGGTCGGACACGCCGAACGAGAGGATCGCCCCGATCACCAGGAGTGCGATGCCGCCACCGATGCCCATGTCGCTCCTTCGTCGTACCGCGTCGCGTGGGCCACGGCGGACCACGCGGTGGTCCAGGAGTCTGCTGCCGATCGGGGTGGTCCGCACCCGGAGCGTCGTGGTCCCCGCTCGGGCGGCTGCCTCGGGGTGCCGTCGCCGCGCGCCACGGGTAGACACGACGCATGGGTGTCCTCCTCCGCTCCGCCACGCTGGGCCTCGCCGCCGGCGGCCGCTCGTCCGTCGCGTTCGCCGTCCCGGTCGCCGCCGCGGCGCGCCGCGGTCATGACGTCCCCGCGCTGCGCGCGCTCGCGGCCCTCGCGGTCGTGGGCGAGGCCGTGACCGACAAGCTGCCGGGCGTGCCGAGCCGGCTGGTGGCCCCCCAGCTCGCGGGCCGGGTCGTGGCGGGTGCCGTGGGTGCGGGTGCGCTCGCGGTCGTCGACGGGCGTCGCGTCCCCGCGGTGCTGGTCGCGGCCGTCGTCGGCGCGGCCGGGGCGTTCGCGGGGTCGGTGGTCGGCGCGTCGTGGCGGCAGTGGGCCGACGACGACGGCCGGCTCGGCTCGGACACGCGGGCCGCGCTCGTCGAGGACGCGGTGGTGCTCGCGACGGCGGGGGCGCTGAGCCGCTGACGGGTCCGGCGCCGCCGGCCGGCTGACGCCGGCGCACCGACCGTCCCACGCGACGCCGAGCGCCGGCGCACCGACCGTCCCCCACGTCACCGAGCGCCGGCGCACCGACCGTCCGACGGGGCGCGCCGCGGTCGGGTGGGCACCGCGCACCGGCACCCCGGCGGGGACACGGCCAGGTCTAGGTTCGACGCATGGCCTGGCGGACCCTGTCCTCGCGCGTCGCGTACCAGAACCCGTGGATCACGGTCCGCGAGGACGAGGTGCTCGCGCCGGACGGGTCGCCGGCGGTGTACGGCGTGGTGGAGATGCGGGACTCGGTGTTCGTCGTCGCGCTGACCGACGACGACGAGGTCGTGCTGGTGACGGTCGGCCGGTACACGACGGGCGACGGCTCGGTCGAGGTGCCCGCGGGTGGTGGCGAGGGGCAGGACCCGCTCGACGCCGCACGCCGCGAGCTCGCCGAGGAGGCCGGGCTGACCGCCCGCGACTGGACGTACCTCGGTGCGACCGACGCCCTCAACGGTGCCGCGCGCGCCCGCGAGCACGTCTACCTCGCGCGTGGCCTCGCACCGGTCGTCGACACCGGGGCGACCGCCGACGAGCAGGCCGTCGAGGGCATCAGCGCGGTGCGGACCGTGCCGTTCGCCGACGCGCTCGCGATGATCCGCACGGGGGAGATCCGGGCCGGCGAGACGATCACCGCGCTCGCGCTCGCGGCCCTGCACCTGGGCCGGCTGCGCTGACGACGACGGGCCCGCCCCGGGTGGGGGCGGGCCCGTCGCGGCTCGTCGTCGCGGACGGTCAGTCGAGCGGCTCGTACGTCGCGTGCACGACGTCGGCGACGGCCGTCGTCGCGTGGCCGTCGCTGGTCGCGTAGACGCCCAGGTGGACGCCCGTGAACCCGCCCGCGGTCTGCGTGCTGAGCGCGCGACCGTCGACCGTGCCGACCGTGGTCCACGCGCCGTCGGGCTCGCGGGCCTCGGCCGTGTACGTCAGCCGGTCGGCGGTCACGCGCAGGTCGACGGGGCCGTCGCCGGGCAGCGGCAGCGTGCCGACGGTGGTCCGCTCGTCGCCCTGCGTGAGCACGAGCTCGACGACGCGCGCGTCGCCGCCGTCGCGCAGCGCGAGGACCGCGTGGTGGGTGTCCTTCTGACGGACGGCGAGGCCCGCGCGCTCGTGCGCCGCCAGGCCGGGCGCCTCGAACGTGGCCGTGAACCGCGCGCGGTGGTGCTGCTGGCGCAGGCCGAGGAACGCGGGCGTCGTCGGCTCGTCGAGCGTCGCCGGGCGCAGCGCGAGGCGCAGCGCACCCGGGCGGGACGTCGTGTCGGCCGGGTCGTCGCCCGTGCGCAGCCGGTTCCAGCGCGGTGACAGCCCACCGGTCGTCGGGTCGGCGAACGTCTCGGTGAACGGCTCGTCCGCGGCGGGGCGCACGACCTCGCCGTCGGGCACGGCGGGGTGCTCGACCAGCGGGGTCACGTGCCCGACGCCCGGTGCGAGCACGGGCCAGCCGTCCTCCCAGCGTGCGGGCACGACGAACGTCTCGCGGCCCAGCAGGTGGTGCCCGTCGACCGGGCGGGTGCCGAGCGCGAACGCCCACCACGCGCCGTCGGGGCCCTCGACGAGCTCGGCGTGCCCGACGCACTGCACGGGGTGGTCGCGACCCAGGTGCCGGTGCGTGAGCACCGGGTTGGCGCGGTTGCCCGCGTACGGGCCGGTCACGTGGTCGGCGCGCGCGACCGTCACGGCGTGGTGCACGTCGGTGCCGCCCTCGGCGATGACGAGCAGGTAGCGCCCGTCGACCTTGTACAGGTGCGGGCCCTCTGCCCAGACCGCGGCGTGCAGCGCGCCGTGCCACAGCACGTGCTCGGGGCCGACCAGCTGCCGCGTGCGCACGTCGAACCGGCGCAGCCAGATGTCCGTGGTCTGCGGGTCCTCGGGGTGCGGGTCGTGCGTGGGCCGCGCGCCGAGGTACCAGGCGGACCCGTCGTCGTCGAAGAACAGCGACGGGTCGATGCCCTCGGCGTCCTCGAGCCACGTGACGTCGCTCCACGGTCCGGCGGGGTGCTCGGCGCTCATGACGAAGTTGCCCGCGCCCCGGTGCCCGTCGACGAGCGTGCAGGTCATCCAGAACGTGCCGTCGTGGTGCCGCAGCGTCGGCGCGTACAGCCCGCCCGACGGCCGGACGCCGTCCATGTCGAGCTGCGAGCGCCGGTCGATCGCGTGGCCGACGTGCTCCCAGCGCGCGAGGTCCGTGCTGTGGTGCACCGGCAGGCCCGGGAAGTACTCGAACGTCGAGGTCACGAGCCAGTAGTCGTCGCCGACGCGGCACACGGTCGGGTCCGGGTGGAAGCCCGGAAGGACGGGGTTGCTGACGGCGCCGCTCATGCCAGGGCCGCCACGGTCGTCGTGGGGCGCAGCGCACGGTCGCGGCCGGGGTGGCGGCGCGGGCCCGTGAGCTCGACGCCCCCGGTGAGCACGTCGCCCTCGCTCGAGCCGCCGACCTGCACGCCGATCGCGCCGGGATCGACGACGCGTCGCAGGTCGACGCCCGTGTAGGACGTCAGGTCGGCGGGGACGGTGAAGGTCACGCGGCGGGACTCCCTCGGTGCGAGCGGGACACGGACGTACCCCGCGAGCTGCTTGACCGGGCGCGCGACGTCGGCGACCGGGTCGGACAGGTACAGCTGGACGACCTCGGTGCCGGGGCGCTCGCCCGTGCACGTCAGCGTCACGGACACGTCGAACGTGCCGTCGGTGGGCGCGGTCGGCGTGACCTCGAGGTCGGAGTACGTGAACGTCGTGTACGACAGCCCGTGGCCGAACGGGTAGGCGGGCGTCGGGTCGAGGTTGCTGATGCGGTCCAGGCGCCGCGTGAGCGCGGGGCCCAGGTACGTCTGCGGGCCGCTGCCGGGGTCGCGCGGCACCTGCACGGGCAGCTTGCCGCTGGGCGTCACGCGCCCCGACAGCACGCCCGCGACCGCCCCCGCGCCCTCCTCGCCGGGCATGAACGCCTGCACGACCGCCGCCGTGCGGTCGGCGTACGCACCGAGCGCGTACGGGCGTCCCGAGACGACGACGAGCACGACCGGCGTGCCCGTGGCGAGCACGGCCTCGACGAGCTCGTGCTGCACGCCCGGCAGCCGCAGGTCGGGCGCGTCGCAGCCCTCGCCCGACGTGCCGCGCCCGAACATGCCGGCGCGGTCGCCGACGGTCAGCACGCACACGTCCGCGTCGGCCGCGGCGCGCACGGCCTTGTCGAACCCCGACCGGTCGTCGCCGACCACGGCGCAGCCCGGCTCGTGCACGACGTCGTCGCCCGCGAGCTCGGTGCGCAGCGCGTCGAGCAGCGACGGCACCTCGACGCCCAGGCCCAGCTCGGGGTGCCGCGGCAGCACGTGGATGGGGTACGAGTAGCAGCCCAGCAGCACGCCCGGGTCGGCCGCCGACGGGCCGACGACGGCGACGCGCCGCGGCGCACGGTCGGCGGTGGTGCGCAGCGGCAGGACGCCGTCGGGGTTGGCCAGCAGCACGACCGACTCCTCGGCCAGGCGCCGGGCCAGGTCGCGGTTGGCGGGGCTGTCGAGGTCGATCGGCGCGTCGTCGGGGGCGCCGCCGGGCGGCGTGCCGTCGGGCGCGGGTGCGTCGAGCAGGCCCAGCTCGGCCTTCTGCCGCAGCACGCGCCGCACCGCGCGGTCCACGAGGTGCTCGTCGAGCCGGCCGTCGCGCACGAGCGGTGCGAGCTCGCCGAAGCACATCGTGTTGGGCAGCTCGACGTCGAGGCCCGCGCGCAGCGAGCGCGCGCCCGCGTCGGCGGCGTCGGCCGCGATCCCGTGCGCGGTGACGAGGAACGCGACCGCCCAGTAGTCCGAGACGACCGTGCCCTCGAAGCCCCACGCGCCGCGCAGAAGGTCGGTGAGCAGCGAGCGCGACGCCGCGACGGGCTCGCCGTCGAGGTCGGTGTACGAGTTCATGACCGACCGCGCGCCGCCCTCGCGCACCGCCATCTCGAACGGCGGCAGCAGCACGTCGGCGAGCTCGCGCGGGCCGATCGACACGGGCGCGTGGTTGCGTCCGGCGCGCGACGACGAGTACCCGACGAAGTGCTTGAGCGTCGCGACGACGCCCTGCTCCTCGAGCCCGCGGACGTACGCGGTCGCGATGGTGCCGACGGTGTACGGGTCCTCGCCGACGGTCTCCTCGACGCGACCCCAGCGGTGGTCGCGCACGACGTCGAGCACCGGGCCGAGGCCCTGGTGCACGCCCAGGCGTCGCAGGTCCCGGCCGATGGCCGTGCCGACCTCGTGCACGAGGTCCGGGTCGAACGACGCGCCCCACGCGAGCGGCGCCGGGTACACGGTCGCGCCGTACGACGTGACGCCCGTGAGGCACTCCTCGTGAGCGATCGCCGGCAGCCCCAGACGGTGGTGCCCGGCGAGCTCGCGCTGCGTCCGCGCGAGCTTGTCCCGCCCCTCGTCGGCGGGGACGGGCTCGGTGCCCAGCACGCGCGTGAGGTGACCCAGCCCGTGCCGCGCGGCGGTCGGGAAGTCGGGCCGGCGCGCACCGAACGTGTCCTGCATCGGTGCGACGACCTCACCCGCGCCGCGCCGGTCGAACCAGTACGAGCCGAGCTGCGCGAGGCGCTCCTCGAGGCTCATCGACGCCAGCAGCAGCTCGACGCGGTCGGCGACCGGCAGGCGCGGGTCCTGCCAGGGGCGCTCCGTGCGGGGGGACGTGGTGGCGGTGGTGCTCACCGGGCTCCTTCCGGTCCGGCCGACGGCTGCGGCGGCGGTGCGGTCGAGTCGCGGACCACGAGCGACGTGGCCAGCTCGATGTGGTGCGAGTCGGGCAGGCGGCCCTCGTCCATGCCGAGGACCGTGCGCAGCGCGACGCGCCCGATGTCCTGCAGCGGCTGGTGCACGCAGGTCAGCGGCGGGTTGGTCCACGCCGCGACGTACGTGTCGTCGTACCCCACGACCGACAGGTCGCGCGGCACGACGAGCCCGAGGCGGCGCGCGGCCTCGAGCACCCCGAGCGCCTGCGCGTCGCTGCACGCGAGGACCGCGGTGGGCGGGTCGGGCAGGCGCAGGATCGCGTCGGCGGCGTCGCGCGCGGCGTCGTGGTCGAACGCGACGTGCCGCACGAGCGCGGGGTCGGGCGTGACGCCCGCGCGCTGGCACGCCGAGCGAAACCCGTCGACGCGCGCGACCGCGCCGATCGACGCCTCGGGGCCGCCGATCACGGCGATGCGTCGGTGGCCGAGCGCGAGCAGGTGCTCGGTCGCGGTGCGGCCGCCGGTCCAGTTGGTCGACCCGACGGAGACGAGCTCGGGCGTCGTGAGGTGCAGCGGGTCGATGACGACGACAGGCAGCCGGGCGCGCGCGATCGCGTCGTACGTGGTGTCGGTGACCTGCGCGGTCACGACGATCGCCCCCGTGCGGCGGGCCGCGACGAGGCGGCGGGTCCAGCTCGACGGCGGCTCGTCGCCGCCGCGGCGCACGCGCGAGACGGTGACGTCGACGTCGGCCTCCTCGGCCGCGAGCGTGACGCCGCGCAGCACCTCCATGGCGTACGGGCTGCCCAGCTTGTCGACGAGGAACTCGACCGTGCGGCGGCCGTCGCCGCGGCGGGCGCCGGGGGCGCGGTACCCGAGCTCGGCGGCGGCGGCCTCGACGCGCTCGCGGGTCGCGGCGGCGACGTCGGTGTGCCGGTTGATGACCTTGGAGGCCGTCGCGATGGACACGCCGGCGCGCTCGGCGACGGCCGTGAGCGTGGGCCGTCCTGCGGGTCGTGGCATCGGTGCCTCCTGGGTCGTCGGGCCGACGCTAGCGGGATCGCGTCGAAAACATCAAGTAGTTCAGAAGGGCTTTCAGGAGGTGGTCGGCCGTTCGCCACCAGCCGTTGACAGCGTCGACGCCGAAAACTAGCGTCCCCATTGCAGCATTGTGCACGAAAAGTTTTCGATGACGAGAACCGGAGGCTCGACGATGAGTTCGACCGCACGCCCTCGGGGCGCGGACGGCACCACCCGCCCCACGAGCGAGCGGTGGCCGATCGCCGCCGCGATGCTCAACTTCCCCGGGTCGCAGGACGCGCCCGCGGACACGTGGGTCGACCACCTCGCCGAGGTCGCCTACGAGGGCTTCACCGAGGTCGACCTCACCGACTCCTGGGTGCAGCCGGGCGACCTGACGCCCGCCCGGATCGAGGAGCTGCGCGGCGCGCTCGCCGCCACCGGCCTCGACCCCGTCGCGCTGTCCGCGATCCGCCGGTCCGTCAT
This sequence comes from Cellulomonas sp. FA1, assembly GCF_000986825.1. NCBI lineage: Bacteria > Bacillati > Actinomycetota > Actinomycetes > Micrococcales > Cellulomonadaceae > Cellulomonas > Cellulomonas sp. FA1. The sequence continues at coordinate 3,157,180 of NZ_LBMY01000001.1, forward strand.
CGACCCCGTCACGGGCGACGACAACCTCGCCTACTCGCACCGCACGATCGACGCCGCCGCGGCCCTCGGTGTCAAGGTCGTGAGCGTCGGCCTGCACCGCCCGCTGCTGCCGCAGCAGCGCCAGGCGTTCTGGTTCTGGACCGAGGAGGGCCCGCACGACGACACCGACGCCGACACGTGGGCGCGCGCCGTGCAGCGCCTGCGCGAGCTCGGGACGCACGCACGCGAGGTCGGGCTTGAGCTGTCGCTCGAGATGTACGAGGACACGCTGCTCGGCACCGCCGAGTCCGCCGTGCGGCTCGTGCACGACATCGACCACGAGGCCGTCGGCCTCAACCCCGACCTCGGCAACCTCATCCGCCTGCACCGGCCCATCGAGGACTTCCAGGCCGCCGTCGCCGCGTGCCTGCCTGTGTCGAACTACTGGCACGTCAAGAGCTACTTCCGCGACGAGGACCGCCACACCGGCACGGTCGTCGCGCTGCCCGCGCCCATGGAGATGGGCTCGGTGAGCTACCGCACCGCGCTGCGCACCGCGATCGACGCCGGGTTCACCGGTCCGCTGTGCGTCGAGCACTACGGCGGCGACGGCCTGTCCGTCGCGGCGCGCAACATGCGCTACCTGCGGCGCATGCTCGCGGTCGCCACGGGCGAGGCCCGCGAGCAGGTCCTGCGCACGGCGGGGGCGGGCCGATGAGCGCGCGCGTCGCCGTCCTCGGGCTCGGCGCCATGGGGCTGCCCATGGCCACGACGCTCGCGCGGACCTTCACCACCGTCGGGTACGACGTGGCCCCGGAGCGCGTGACGCTCGCCGTCGAGGCCGGCGCCACCGCCGCCGCGAGCGTCGCCGAGGCGTGCGCCGGCACCGACGTCGTCGTCGTCGGCGTGCGGGACGGCGCACAGCTCGACGCGCTCGTGCTCGGCGCCGGCGGGGTCGCCGACTCGCTCGCCGCCGGTGCCGTGGTCGTCGTGACCTCGACCGTCGGCGAGGCCGCCGTGCGGTCCGTCGCCGACGCGCTCGCGGCCCGCGGCATCCACACCGTCGACGCGCCCGTCTCGGGCGGGCCCGTGCGCGCCGGGCAGGGCGACCTGCTCATCATGGTCGGCGCCGACGACGCCGCGCTGGCCGCCGCGCAGGGCGTGCTCGACGCGCTCGCGTCGTCGCTCACGGTCGTCGGCGGCCTCGGCGCCGGGCAGCAGCTCAAGACCGTCAACCAGCTGCTGTGCGGCATCCACACCGCCGCCGCGTCCGAGGCGCTCGCGCTCGCGCACCGCCTGGGCCTCGACCTCGACGCGTGCATCGAGGTGCTGTCGCAGGGCGCCGCCGCGTCGTTCATGCTCGCCGACCGCGGGCCCCGCATCGCGGCCCAGCTGCGCGGCGAGGAGCCGCCGCTGCGCTCGCGGCTCGACGTCATCGGCAAGGACATGGGCATCGTCGGCGACCTGACGCGCAGCCTCAAGGTCGCGACGCCCGTCGCCGCGGCCGCCGAGCAGCTGTACCGCACGGTTGCCGCCGCGGGCCTCGAGGCCGCCGACGACTCGGTCGTCGCGACGCTCCTCGCCCGCCGGGAGGACACGTGGTGAGCCCGCTCGCCGACGACCCGGCCCGGTTCGTCGAGGACGCGCTCGAGGGGTTCGTCGACCTGTACCGCGACCAGGTGCGGCTCGTGCCCGGCGGCGTCGTGCGCGCCGTGCCCGCGCCGCGCTCGCAGGTCGCGGTCGTGGTCGGCGGCGGGTCGGGGCACTACCCGGCGTTCTGCGGGGTCGTCGGGCCCGGCCTCGCGCACGGCGCCGTGGTCGGCAACGTGTTCACGTCGCCGTCGACGGCCGACGCGGTGTCGGTCGGGGCCGCGGCCGCGGGCGACGCGGGCGTGCTCATGATCACCGGCAACTACGCGGGCGACGTCATGAACTTCACGCTCGCGCGCGACGAGCTGCGGCGCCGCGGCGTCGACGCGCACTTCCTCGTCGTCACCGACGACGTCGCGAGCGCACCGGCCGACGAGGTCGACAAGCGGCGCGGCATCGCGGGCGACCTCGTGGTCTTCAAGGCGGCCGGCGCGGCCGCCGCGGAGGGTGCGAGCCTCGACGAGGTCGTCGCCGCGGCCGAGCATGCCAACGCCCGGACCCGCACGCTCGGCGTCGCGTTCGACGGGTGCACGCTGCCCGGCGCGGACGCGCCGCTGTTCACCGTGCCCGACGGCGTGTTCGGGCTCGGCGTCGGCATCCACGGCGAGCCGGGGATCGGCGAGGTGCCCGCGTGCACCGCGTCCGAGCTGGCCGGCCTGCTCGTGGACCGCCTGCTTCAGGAGCGTCCCGAGGGCGCCGGGCCGCGGGTCGCGGTGCTGCTCAACGGCCTGGGGCGCACCAAGTACGAGGAGCTGTTCGTGCTGTGGCGCGCCGTGCGTGCGCGGCTCGACGCCGCCGGGCTGGAGGTCGTGCAGCCGGACGTCGGCGAGCTCGTGACCAGCCTCGACATGGCCGGTTGCTCGCTCACGCTCGTGTGGCTCGACGAGGACCTCGAGCGCTGGTGGACCGCGCCCGCGCAGACGCCCGCGTACCGCAAGGGCGCGCTGCCGGCCGCGTCCGACGCCGCCGGCGCCGGTGACGCCGGGCGCGACGCCGCGGTCGACGACGCGTGGCCGACGGCGCCCTCCGTCGACGACGCCGGTCCGCGGGTCGTCGACGACGCGGACGCCGCCGAGGCCGCCGTCGTCGTCGCCGCGCTGCACCGCGTCGCCGCTGTGCTGGGCGACCTGGAGACCCGGCTCGGCCGGCTCGACGCGGTCGCCGGGGACGGCGACCACGGGCGCGGCATGCTGCGCGGCTCGCGTGCCGCCGCCGACGCCGCGGACGCCGCGGCGCAGGCCGGGCACGGCGCCGTCGCGTGCCTGCAGGACGCCGGGCACGCGTGGGCCGACCGCGCGGGCGGCACGTCGGGCGTGCTGTGGGGCGCGGGCCTCGCGGCCGCAGCCGATGCGCTCGCGGCGCGTCCCGTCGGCGACACGACGGCACGGGTCGCCACGGCCGTGCGGGCCGGGGTCGACGCGGTCGCGACGCTCGGCAAGGCACGCCCGGGGGACAAGACGATGCTCGACTCGGGCGAGCCGCTCGCGGCCGCGTTCGAGGCCGCCGCGGCGGCGGGAGACGCGCTCGACGCCGCGTGGACGGATGCGCTCGCCGCCGGACGGACCGCGGCGGCGGCGACAGCCGACCTGCGCCCGCAGGTCGGGCGCGCGCGTCCGCTGGCCGAGCGCAGCCTCGGCACGCCCGACCCGGGCGCGGTCTCGCTCGTCGCGGTGCTCGCCGCGGCAGCGGGCCGGGACCCGCACGAGGGGGTCGCGGCCGACGTGCTGCCGGCGGCCCCGGCGCACGACGACGAAGCCGGTGCGACCGGCGGGACCGACACCCACGAGGGGGAGCAGCGATGAGCGTGGCGAGGATCGTGGTCGGCGCCGACGAGGCGGGGCTGGCGTACAAGGACGTCCTGGCGGACCTGCTGCGCGCGGACCCGCGCGTCGAGGTCGTCGAGGACGTCGGCGTGCACGCGGACGACGACGGCACGGCCTACCCGCACGTGGCCGTGGCCGCCGCGCGGCGCGTCGCCGAGGGTGCCGCGGACCGCGCGCTGCTGGTGTGCGGCACGGGCCTGGGCATGGCGATCGCGGCCAACAAGGTCGCGGGCGTGCGGGCCGTGACGGCGCACGACGCGTTCTCGGTCGAGCGGTCGGTGCTGTCGAACGACGCGCAGGTGCTGTGCCTGGGCCAGCGCGTCATCGGCGTCGAGCTCGCCAAGATGCTGGTGCGGCAGTGGCTCGACCTCGAGTTCGACCCGTCGTCGGCGTCGGCCGCGAAGGTCGACGCGATCCGCGGGTACGAGACCGGCGGGACCGACGGCGGGGAGGCCGCCGGCTCCTGCTGACCCGCCCGGGCCCGGTGGTCCGCCGCCCCGGGCCCGGGCGCCGTGCTCGATCGCCGAGTGCGGTACTCCGCCGTCGAGTGCGGTACGTACGAGTACCGCACTCGGCGGCGTTCTGCCGCGCTCGGCACCGCGCTGCTCCGTGCAGCACCCGACGGACAAGGTGCGCCGCTCGACGACCAGCCGCACCCGGTGCGCCGTGCTCGATCGCCGAGTGCGGTACTCCGCCGTCGAGTGCGGTACGTACGAGTGCCGCGCTCGGCGGCGTTCTGCCGCGCTCGGCGGGAGGGCTCGGTGGTGAGGTGGCCCACCACGGCGGCACACCCGTGCCGGTGCGTGCGAGCATGGCGACGGGTCCGCCACGGGTGGCGGACCCCCGGACGAGCGGCGCCGTACCCGGAGAGCGACAAGACGGCAGCCACGGGAGCACCCATGTCCGCCACGTCCTTCGCCTGGCTCGTCCTCGTCGTGTCCGGCGTCCTGGAGGCCGTCTGGGCCTCGGCGCTCGGCCGCGCGGAGGGGTTCACGCGCCTCGGCCCGTCGGTGCTGTTCTTCGTCGCGCTGGCCGCGTCGATGGCCGGTCTCGCGTTCGCGATGCGCACGCTGCCGACCGGCACGTCCTACGCCGTCTGGGTCGGCATCGGCGCGACCCTCACCGTCACGTGGGCGATGCTCACGGGCGCCGAGCCGGCGAGCCTGGTCAAGGTGCTGCTGATCCTCGGGATCGTCGGCTGCGTCATCGGGCTCAAGCTCGTCCACTGACGCCCACTGACGCCACCGGCGACCCCGTGATCGGTCGCTCGGTGGGTGCTCGGGCCGCGACGGATGACGGGGTCGGCGACCGGGCGGGCAGCGGCCACGAGGGGCCGCGAGCAGCGCCGGGAGCGAGTGCGCGCGCCGCCGGCACGTCCGCGTGCGTCGGGCGTCAGACGGCCGCGGTCGCCGCCGGCGCGAACTGCGTGCGGTACAGGTCGTCGTAGAGCCCGTCGCGGGCGAGCAGCTCGGTGTGCGTGCCGTGCTCGACGACCCTGCCCGCGTCGACGACGACGATGAGGTCGGCCTGCCGGACGGTCGACAGGCGGTGCGCTATGACGAGCGACGTCCGCCCGACGAGCGCCTGGTCGAGCGCGGCCTGCACGGCGGCCTCGGACTCCGAGTCGAGGTGCGCGGTGGCCTCGTCGAGCACGACGACGTCGGGGGCCTTGAGCAGGAGCCGCGCGATCGCGAGCCGCTGCCGCTCGCCGCCGGACAGCCGGTAGCCGCGGTCGCCGACGACCGTCTCGAGGCCGTCGGGCAGGGACGCGACGAGCTCCCACACGTGGGCGCCGCGCAGCGCGTTCTCGAGGTCGTCGTCGGTCGCGTCGGGGCGCGCGAAGCGCAGGTTGCCCGCGATGGTGTCGTGGAAGAGGTGCGCCTCCTGGCTGACGACGCCCACGGTGTCGCGCAGCGACGCGGCGGTGACGTCGCGCAGGTCCTGCCCGGCGATGCGCACGGCGCCGCGCGTGGGGTCGTACATGCGTGTGACGAGCTGCGAGACGGTCGTCTTGCCGGCGCCGGACGGCCCGACGAGCGCGACCATGGACCCGGCGGGCACGTGGAACGCGACGTCGTGCAGCGTGTCGCCCGTCAGGTCCGGGCGCAGGGCGGCGACGGACTCGAGGGAGGCCAGCGAGACCTCGTCGGCCGACGGGTAGCGGAAGCCGACGTGGTCGAGCTCGAGGTCGGCGCCGCGGGCCGCGACGGCCGCACGCAGGTCCGACGCGTCGGGCTTCTCGGCGACGGTCGGCTCGAGGTCGAGGACCTCGAGGACGCGCTCGAACGACACGAGCGCGGTCATGACGTCGACCTGGACGTTCGACATCGCGGTGAGCGGCCCGTAGAGCCGCCCGAGGTAGGCGGCGAGCGCGACGACGACGCCGACGGTGAGCTGCCCGCGGATCGCGAGGACGCCGCCGAGCCCGTAGACGACGGCGGTCGCGACGGCCGCGACGGTGGTGAGCCCGACGCGGAACCACGTCGAGTACAGGGCCCGCTTGACGCCGATGTCGCGCACGCGCGCGGTCTGCTCGGCGTACGCGGCGGACTCGCGCGCGGGGTCGCCGAAGACCTTGACGAGGTGCGCGCCGGCGACGTTGAAGCGTTCGGTCATGGTCTGCGACGCGTCGGCGTTGAGCTCGTAGGACTCGCGCGTGATCGCGGCGATGCGGCGCCCGAACCAGCGGGCGGGCAGCACGAACACGGGCAGCAGGACGAGCGAGAGCAGCGTGAGCTGCCACGACATCGACAGCATCGCGGCGAGCACGAAGACGACGGTGAGCGAGTTGCTGACGACGTTGGACAGCGTGGACGTGAACGCCTGCTGGGCGCCGAGCACGTCGCCGTTGAGGCGCTGCACGAGCGCGCCGGTGCGGGCGCGGCTGAAGAACGCGAGCGGCATGCGCTGCACGTGGTCGAACACGGCCGTGCGCAGGTCGTGGATGAGGCCTTCGCCGATGCGCGCGGACACCCACCGCTCGCCGACGCCGAGCGCGGCGGACACCACGGCCAGCAGCGCGACGGCGACGGCGATCCCGACGACGACGCCGGTGTCGCCCGCGGTGATGCCGTCGTCGATGAGGCGCTGGAACAGCCAGGGGGTGAGCGCACCGGCGGCGGCGCCGAGCGCGATGAGGACGAGGAAGACCGCGAGCCGGGCGCGGTAGGGGCGCCCGAAGGCGAGGATGCGGCGCAGCGTGCCGGGCGCGAGGCGCTGCCGGGCGACGCCGCGGTCGCGGCTGAAGCCGCGCAGCCCGGGTGGGCCGGGGACGGGTCCGGGGTGGGTCACGGGACCTCCTGGGGGTGGAGGGGAGCGGGGGCGAGCCCGCAAGATGCTGAGGTTACCTCACCAATAAGCGCGCGGCCCGGCGCGGTATTCCGCGACCCTGACCGGCGCCGACGCCCGTGGACGTCCACGGCCCGCGTCGCACGGCCGGGCGGGGGCGGTCCGGGCCGCCCCGGTAGCCTCGGCGCGTGCGACCCCACGAGCACCCCGACGCCCCCGGGCGCCCGCCCCACGGTCGCGGCGCGTGCGATCCCGGCCGCGACCCCGCGCACCCGGTCGCGCCCTCGGAGGAGCTGCTCGACCTGCTGCACGACGTGCTGCGCAACGCGCGCCGGGACGCGTCCGAGCGTCTGGGCGACGCGATCACGCCCGGGCAGCTGCGCCTGCTGCGCACGCTCGACCGCATGGGCCGCCCGCGTCGCCTCGGCGAGCTCGCCGAGGCCCTCGACGTCGCACCCCGCTCGGTGACGTCGAAGGTCGACCAGGCCGCGGCCGACGGCTGGGTGCGCCGCGTGCCCGACCCCGACGACCGGCGCGCGACCCTCGTCGAGCTGACCGCCGCCGGGCGGGAACGCCTCGACGCCGTCGCGAGCAGCCGCGAGGCGGGGGTGCGCGCGCGCCTCGACGCGCTCGACGACGACGAGCAGCAGACCCTGCTGCGGCTGCTGCGGCGCGTGGCGGGTCGCGCGTGAGCGCCGGGGTCACGCGGCGCGCGCTGCTCGCCGCCGGCGGTGCCGTCCTGCTCGCGGCGTGCGCGCCGCGGGGTGAGCGCCCGACGGCGGGGGAGACCGGGTCGGCGCCCGCGCCTCCGACGACGACCGGGCCGTCCACCGCCCCGTCCGTCACCCCGCCGGAGGTCGACGTCGCGGCTGCGCTCGCGGACGTCGAGGCCCGCCACGGCGTGCGCCTCGGCGTCCACGCGCTCGACACGGTGACGGGCGCGACCGCGAGCCACCGCGCCGACGAGCGGTTCGCGTTCTGCTCGACCGTGAAGCCGCTCGCGGCGGCGGCCGTGCTGGCGGCCCGTGGAGTCGCCGGCGTGGACGAGCGCGTCCCCGTCGAGGCGGACGACCTCGTGACCTACTCGCCCGTCGCGGAGCAGCGCGTGGGCGTCGGCATGACGTGGCGCGAGCTGGTCGGCGCGGCCCTGCGGTTCAGCGACAACACCGCGGGCAACCTGCTGCTGGCGGGGGCGGGCGGCCCCGCCGCGCTCACCGCGTGGTTGCGGGGCCTGGGTGACGACGTGACGCGCAGCGACCGCACCGAGCCCGAGCTCAACGCGTACGCCCCGGGCGACGACCGGGACACCAGCACGCCGCGCGCGCTCGCGGGCACGTACCGCGCGCTCGTGGTGGGCGACGTGCTCGGCGGCCCGGAGCGCGACCTGCTCACGGACGCGATGCTGCGCAGCACGACCGGCGACGCGCTCGTGCGGGCGGCCGCCCGGCCCGGGTGGGAGGTCGCCGACAAGTCCGGGGCGGGCGCGTACGCGACCCGCAACGACGTGGCCGTGGTGTGGACGGGCTCGCGGGGGACGCCCGCCGGGGCGCCGGTCGTCCTCGCCGTGCTGAGCGACCGCGCCGACCCCGCCGCGGAGCGTGCGGACGCGCCGGTCGCGCAGGCGGCGCGCGTGGTGCTGGACGCGCTCGTGGGGCGGCGTCCCGTGGCCTGACGCGGTGCCTGCCCGGCGTGTCCGCGCCCCGGCCGGCCGCGGCGCCGGTGTCGTGGTCCGGACGGCCCGTGCGCGGACGCCCGCCACGGCTATGTTGGCCGTGACGACCCACCACCCGACCGGAGGCCCGCGATGGCGCTGCTCACGTGTCACTTCTTCTCCGAGGCCCTGCAGGAGAGCACGGCGATGACCGTGCTGCTCCCCGAGTCGGCGCACGGCCAGATCGGCATGGCCGGCTCGGACCGCAGCGGCCCGCCGCCCGTGCTGTACCTGCTGCACGGGCTGTCGGACGACGAGACGATCTGGACCCGGCGCACGTCGATCGAGCGGTACGTCGCCGAGCGTGGCATCGCCGTGGTCATGCCGCGCGCGGGCCGCTCGTTCTACGCCGACGAGGTGCACGGGCAGGCGTTCTGGACGTTCCTGTCGCGTGAGCTGCCCGCGGCCGTGCAGCACTTCTTCCGGGTGTCGGACCGGCGCGAGGACACGTTCGTGGCCGGGTTGTCGATGGGCGGGTACGGCGCGCTGAAGTGGGCGCTGCGCGAGCCGCACCGGTTCGCCGCGGCCGCGAGCCTGTCGGGTGCGCTGTCGGTGACCGACGCCGCGCAGCGCGAGATGCTCCGGACGCTCATCCCGCAGGTGTGGGGCGAGAACGACCCCGAGGGCACCGACGACGACCTGCTGACGCTCCTCGACCGCGCCGACCCCGCGACGCTCCCCGCGCTGTACGCGGTGTGCGGCGCCGACGACCCGCTGCGCCCCGGGCAGGAGGCGTTCGTGGCGCGCGCCCGCGAGCGCGGCGTCCCGGTGGACGCGCACGTGCATCCCGGCGTGCACGAGTGGGGGTTCTGGGACCGGCACGTGCAGGACGTGCTGGACTGGCTGCCGATCAGGGGCTGACGAGGCGGGTCCCGCGCTGCGCTCGCTGCGCGTGCGTGCGACGCTCGCCAAATGGCCGACGACGCCCGGACCCAGCCCGTGCTCCGCGCCACGTCCGTGACGATCGGCGTCCCGGACGTGCGCGCGGCCGCCGCGTTCTGGTCGCGGCTGCTGGGTCACCGTGTGACGGCCGACGAGCCGCCGGGCCCGCACGACCCGCCGGGTGCCGGGTGGGCCCAGGTGGCACCGCCGCCGGGTGCGTCGGGGCTCACGATCAACCTCGAGCACGAGGTGCGGTACCGCGTGCCGGTGTGGCCCGCGCGGGACGGTGAGCAGGTCGCGACGCAGCACCTGGACCTGCACGTCCCCGACGGCGACCTCGACGCGGCGGTCGCGTGGGCGCTCGCGTGCGGCGCCCGCCTGGCCGACCACCAGCCGCAGGTCGACGTGCGGGTGCTGCTCGCGCCGGACGGCCACCCGTTCTGCCTGTTCGTCTGAACCCGCGCGGGTCAGCCCGTGACCGGTTGCTGCAGCACGACGGCGCCGACGGCGGCCGTCGTGCCGAGGGCGGTGGTCGCGGCCTCGACGACGCGTGCGAGCACGGCGTCGGCGTCGTACCCGAGCGACGTGAGCGTGCCGGCCGCGAGCGCGACGACCACGCCGTAGGTCGCGTACGCGGTGAGCGGCACCGCGACGAGGCGCTCGCGCCGCGACCCGGTGGTGCCCAGCAGGGGGACCGCGAAGTTGCCGCCGCGGGTCCACACGTCGCGCAGCCCGGGCGTGCGCGTCCACCACCGCGGTGGGCGTGGCTCCCACGGCCAGAGCAGCGGCACGCCACCACCGGTGAGCATGTCGCCCAGCACGTGCACGGCGGCGCCGGTCCCGACGGCGACGGGCAGCCAGTCCCACCCCGTCGGCGCGACGACCGTGACGAACCCCGCGAGGGCGACGGCCAGGGCCCACGCCTGCAGGCGCCCGCGCCCCAGCCCGAGCGCGCGCGTCGCGAACGCGACGAGCAGCAGCGACATCACGCCCGCGCCCACGGCGAGGTCGCCCAGCGCGGATGTCGTCGCCGTGACCTTCCCGGCCGCCCACGCGACGCCGACGAGCGCCGCGACGCCCAGCGCCGAGTGCGTGCCGTTGCGGTGCCCGCCCGAGACCGCGCCGACGGCGTCGCACACCCACTGCGACACGGGCGGCAGCGAGTGGGCGATGGTCGCGTCGTGGTGGTCGGCGTCGGGGCGAGCGCGGCGCCGGCGCACACCAGCGCGCCGGCGACGACCCCGAGCGGGCCGACGGGGTACCAGCCGAGCGTCAGGGGTGCGGTCGACGCGACGGCGACCCACGCGGCCGCCCCGCACAGCGCGTGGTGGGCGCCCTTCACCGGGCGCCGGGGACGTGCCGGCCGTCGGCGAGGGCTGCGACCTGCGGGGACGGGGTGGTGCGGGGCAACGGGACCTCCGGTCGGGTGACGCGGGCGGCGCCCACCTCACCCGTCCGGGCGACGCGCGTCAAGTGCCCGGTGCGTCCCGCACGGCGCGTCGTCGGGGCTCCGGGAGAGGCGCCCGGTCGGTGAGCCGGCCGGGAGGGTTGGCCGGTTCGCCCGGATCGCGTACGTTAGGTCCGCCTAAGTGAGGTGAACCTCACTTCTGGACGTCCGTCCGGCGTCCACCGCAGGGGGAGACCACGTGACCGAGCTGCTCCACGCCGCCACCGCCGACGACTACGTCGCGACCATGAGGGCCACCGTCGACGCGGTCGCGCACCGCTTCCGCACCACCACCCGACCGTTCTCCGGCGCGAGCCTCGAGCACCTCCAGGAGCTCGTCGACGCGGTCGACCTCGACGGCCCCGGCCAGGGCACCGCCGCGGCCGTGCGCGAGGTCGACGAGCTCGTCGTCCGGCACGCCGTCTGGTACCACGACCCCGCGTACCTCGCGCACCTCAACTGCCCGGTCGCGCTGCCCGCGGTCGCGGCCGAGGCCGTGCTGGCCGCGGTCAACACGAGCGTCGACACCTACGACCAGTCGGGGATCGGCACGCTCGTCGAGCGCAGGCTCGTCGCGTGGACCGCGGGACGGCTCGGGTTCCCCGCCGGCGGCGGGGTGTTCACCTCGGGCGGCACGCAGTCCAACCTGCAGGGCGTGCTGCTCGCCCGGGAGCACGCGCGCGCAGGCGTCCCGGGCCTGCGGGCCGAGGACCTCGTCGTCCTCGCGACGGCGTCGAGCCACTTCTCGGTCCAGACGGCCGCGCGCCTCGTCGGCCTCGCGCCCGACGCCGTGCGCCTGGTCCCCACCGACGAGGACGGGCGCATGCGCACCGACGCCCTGGCCATCGCGCTGCGGCACGTCGAGCGCGACGGACGTCACGCGATGGCGGTCGTCGCGACGGCCGGCACCACCGACCGCGGGTGCGTCGACCCCCTCGCGGCGATCGCCGACGTGTGCGACGCGCACGACGTCTGGCTGCACGTCGACGCGGCCTACGGGTGCGGCCTGCTCGTCAGCCCGACGCGCCGCCACCTGCTCGACGGCGTCGAGCGCGCGCGGTCGGTGACCGTCGACTTCCACAAGGCGTTCTTCCAGCCGGTGTCGTCGTCGGCGTTCGTCGTGCGGCACGCGGCCGACCTGCGGCTGCTCGCGCACCACCACGACTACCTCAACCCCGAGGACGCCGACGAGCCGAACCAGGTCGACGTGTCGCTGCAGACCACGCGCCGCTTCGACGCCCTCAAGCTCTGGACGACCCTGCGCGCGCTCGGCCCCGACCGGCTCGGCGAGCTGTGGGACGCGACGATCGACCTCGCCGTCGGCGTGCACGCGCTGCTCGCGGACGACCCCGACCTGCGGCTGCTCGCGCGCACCGACCTGTCGACCGTCCTGTTCCGGTACCAGCCCGACGGTCTCGACGACGCGCGCGCCGACGCCCTGGTCGCGCCCGTGCGCCGGGCCCTGCTCGCGTCAGGACGCGCGGTCGTCGCCCGCACCGTGCTCGACGGCCGCCCGTGCCTCAAGCTCACGCTGCTCGACCCGACGACCGCGCTCGCGGACGTCCGGCACGTGCTCGAGCTCGTGCGGCGGACCGCCGCCGACACGCTCGCCGACGCCCAGCCGCTGGCGGAGGTGACGCCGTGACGCCGCGCGTGCACGACGTCGTCGGCGTCGGGATCGGCCCGTTCAACCTGGGCCTGGCGGCGCTCGCGGCCCCGCTGGACCTCGACACCGTCTTCCTCGACCGGGCGCCGGAGTTCCGCTGGCACCCCGGGATGATGCTCGAGGGCGCGACCATCCAGGTCCCGTTCCTCGCGGACCTCGTGACGATGGCCGACCCCACCAGCCCGTACTCGTTCCTCGCGTGGCTCAAGGCGACCGGTCGCCTCTACGCGTTCTACATCCGCGAGAGCTTCTACCCGCTGCGCAGCGAGTACGACGCGTACTGCCGGTGGGTCGCGCAGCAGCTCCCGTCGCTGCGCTGGGGCCGCACGGTCACGGCGGTCGAGGTCGACCCGCTCGACGACGACCTCTACGCCGTGCACGCGCGCACGGCCGACGGCGTCGAGTCGTACCGCACGCGGCACGTCGTGCTCGGCGTCGGCACGCGGCCCGTCGTGCCGCCCGCGCTGCGGGGGCTGGCCGGCCCGGTCGTCCACAGCGCCGACTACCTGCCGCACCGCGACGCCCTGCGCCGCGCGCCGTCCGTCACGGTGGTCGGCTCGGGGCAGTCGGCGGCGGAGATCTACCGCGACCTGCTCGAGGGTCTCGACGTCGACCGCGGCCGGCTGGACTGGGTGACGCGCTCGCCGCGGTTCTTCCCGATGGAGTACACCAAGCTCACGCTCGAGATGACGTCGCCCGAGTACACCGACCACTTCCACGCGCTGCCCATGGAGCTGCGGGACCGGCTCGCGCGCGAGCAGCGCCACCTCTACAAGGGCATCAGCGCGGACCTCGTCGACGACGTCTACGACACCCTGTACCGCCGCAGCGCGACCGGTCCGGTGCCGACGACGCTGCTGACCGACACCGAGGTGACGGGCGCCGTCTGGGACGTCGCCGCGCAGGAGTACACGCTGCGGCTGCGCCACGCGCAGACGGGCGCCGAGCACGAGCGCACCACCGCCGCGCTCGTCCTGGCCACGGGGTACGCGGCACCGGCGCCCGACGTGCTGCTCGGCATCGACGACCGTCTCGACCGGGACGCCCGCGGACGTCTGGCCGTCGCGCGCGACTACTCGGTCGACGGCGGGCGCGGGCGCGTGTTCGTGCAGAACGGCGAGGAGCACACGCACGGCCTCACCGCCCCCGACCTGGGGTTCGGTGCGTGGCGGTCCTCGACGATCCTCGCCGCGGTCTGCGGGCGGGAGGTCTACCCGCGCGAACGGCGCATCGCGTTCCAGGACTTCGGGGTGCCGGACGGTGCGCACCCGTCGCCCGCGGGCACGGTCGACGCGGGGGTGCCGGCGTGACCGGTGGACGTGGCACGGCGCCCGTGACGCCAGGGGACGTCGAGCCGTGGCGGTCGCTGGGCCCCGTGCGGCTCGCGCGCGTCGTGCCCGAGCGCGACGCGCCCGTGCTGCACGCGTGGCTCACGCACCCCGCGTCGTGGGCCTGGCAGATGGGCCACCTGGGCGTCGGCGAGGTGCTGGCGTACGAGCGCGGGATCGAGCGGTCGCCGCACGAGCAGGCGTGGCTCGGCCGCGTCGCCGGCAGCGCCACGTTCGTCGTCGAGACGTACGACCCCGCGCACGTGCTGCTCACCGACGTGCACGACGCGCGCCCCGGCGACCTCGGCATGCACCTGCTCGTCGCACCGCCGACCGGCCCGCGCGTCAGCGGCCTGACCGACGCCGTCATGGCCGCGACGCTGCGCTTCTGCTTCGGGGCGCTGCGCGCCGCGCGGGTCGTCGTCGAGCCCGACGTCCGCAACACCGCGATCGCCGCCAAGAACGCCGCCGCGGGCTTCCGCGTGCTGCGCGAGGTCGACCTGCCCGGCAAGCGCGCCGCGCTGTCGGTCTGCACGCGCGCCGACTTCGGCGCGAGCCGCCTGGGGGCGGAGCCGCTGCCGGTCACCCGGCGCGGACCGAGGACCACCGCACCCGCCGTCACCACGGCGCCCGCCGTCACCACCGCACCCGCCGTCACCACCGCGACCGAGGACCACCGATGACCGCTGCCGCCCCCGCCCCCGTCGTCCGCCGGCCCGTGCCCGGCGCCGGTCCGTGCCCCGCGCCGCGCGACCTGCCGCCCGGCCCGCACCCCGCCGACCACCTGACGCCGGAGCACCTCGCCGCCGCGCAGCGCCACCTGGTCACCAAGGCGCTCGCGGAGTTCGCCCACGAGCGGCTGCTGGCGCCGTCGCGGGACCGCGCCGCCGGTCCGGACCGGTACGTCGTCGCGCTCGACGCACCCACGGGCCCGGTCGCCTACCGGTTCCGGGCGCGCCGCCTCGCGCTCGAGCACTGGGCCGTCGACGCGGCGAGCGTGGTGCGCGAGCGCGACGGGGTGCCCGCGGACCTCGACGTCCTCGAGCTCGTGCTCGAGCTCCAGCCGCTGCTGCGCATCCCCGACGCGATGCTCGCGCTCTACCTCGAGGAGCTGTCGGCGACGCTCGCGGCGGCCGCCTACAGGCGGCACCGGCCGGGGCCGCCGGTCGCCGCGCTGCTGCACGCCGACCTCGCGACCGTCGAGGCCGCGATGACCGAGGGGCACCCGGGGTTCGTGGCCAACAGCGGTCGCATCGGGTACGGCGTGGGCGAGCACGACGCGTACGCGCCCGAGGCCGCGCGCGACGTGCGCGTCGTCTGGTTGGCCGCGCGCCGCGACCGCACGCACCTCGCGCTCGGCGCCGGCCTGGACGAGGACGCGCTGTACGCGCGCGAGCTGGGCGCCGACGCGCTCGCGGGGTTCGCGGCGCACCTGCGCGGGCTCGGCCTGGACCCGGCGCGCTACCGCTACCTGCCCGTGCACCCGTGGCAGTGGGAGCACAAGGTCGCGGTGACCTTCGCGCCGGACGTCGCGCGACGCGACCTCGTGCTGCTCGGCGAGTCCGCCGACCTGTACCGGCCGCAGCAGTCCATCCGGACGTTCCTCAACGTGTCGCGCCCCGAGCGGGACTACGTGAAGACCGCCGTCGCGATCCAGAACATGGGGTTCCTGCGCGGGCTCAGCCCCGCGTACATGCGCGTCACGCCCGCGATCAACGACTGGGTCGCCGACCTCGTGCACGGCGACCCCGAGCTCGTCGCGTGCGGCGTGCGGGTGCTGCGCGAGCACGCGTCGATCGGCTACACGGGCGACGTCTACCACCGCACGCCGCAGCCCAGCGCGCACCGCAAGATGCTCGCGGCGCTGTGGCGCGAGTCGCCCGTGCCGCTGCTGCGCGACGGGCAGCGCGCCGCGACGATGGCCGCGCTGCTGCACCGCGACGCCCACGGCGACGCGTACGCGACCGCCGCCGTCCGGGCGTCGGGCCTCGACCCCGTCGACTGGCTCGCCGCCTACCTGGGGGTCTACCTGCGGCCGCTCGTGCACTGCGTCCGCGCGCACGCGCTGGCGTTCATGCCGCACGGCGAGAACGTCATCCTCGTGCTCGAGGGGCACGTGCCCGTGGGGGCGTTCCTCAAGGACATCGGGGAGGAGGTCGCGGTCATGGACGAGCGCCCGCTGCCGCCCGACGTGGAGCGCGCGCGTGCCCTGGTCGACCCGTCCGAGCGCGCCGACGCGATCCTCGTCGACGTGCTCGACGGCGTGCTGCGGCACCTCGCGGCCGTGCTCGTCACCGACGGCGTGCTGACCGAGGAGGACTTCTGGGGAGCCGTCGCGCGCTGCCTCGACGCGCACGCGGCCGACCACCCCGACCTGCCGGCCGACGTCGACGTGCGGGTCGCGCGGTTCCGGCACTCGTGCCTCAACCGCCTCCAGCTGCGCGACCCGCTGCAGATGGTCGACCTGGCGGACCAGGCCTCGTCGTTCGTCTACGCGGGCACGCTCGCGAACCCCGTGGCGCGCGACGGCGCGCTCGTGGCGGCCGGCTGACGCGGTGGGCGAGGGCCGGGCGACGCGCGGGCCGCGCCCCGACGAGCGCGGAGTCCGCCGCTCAGCCGCGGTCGAGCCGGTCGAGCAGCAGCACCGCGATGTCCGCGACCTCGGGCACGCCCACCTGCGGGCGCGCGGCGGCGGCGGCGTCCGGCCCGGCGGGCGCGCGCGTCCCCGTGCTCGCGGCGCCGTCCGCCGCGGCGGGGGCCGACGCGTCGCCGGCCGCGCGCGCGTGCGCCGCGACGCCGTCGCCCAGCATGACCGTGCAGAACGGGCACGCGGTCGCGATGGTCGACGCACCGGTCGCGACGGCCTCGGCGGCGCGGACCGTGCCGATGCGCTCGCCGATCGTCTCCTCCATCCACATGCGCGCGCCGCCCGCGCCGCAGCAGAACGACGTCTCGCGGTTGCGCGGCATCTCGGCGACCTCGACGCCCGCGGCGGCGAGCAGCTCGCGCGGCGGCGCGTACACCTGGTTGTGCCGGCCCAGGTAGCAGGGGTCGTGGTAGGTCACGGTCGCGCCGTCGGCGTCCTCGCCGACCCCGGGCGCGAACCGCAGGCGGCCCTCGCCGACCAGGCGGTCGAGCAGCTGCGTGTGGTGCACGACCTCGAACCGGCCGCCCATCGCGGGGTACTCGCGCGACAGCGTGTTGAAGCAGTGCGCGCACGTCACGACGACGCGCGTCGCGCCCGCCTCGGTGAGCGTCTCGACGTTCTGCGCCGCGAGCATCTGGTAGAGCGCCTCGTTGCCCGCGCGCCGGGCCGGGTCGCCCGTGCACGTCTCGCCGTCGCCCAGCACCGCGAACGTCGTGCCCGCGGCGTGCAGCAGCTCCGCGACCGCGCGCGTGGTGCGCTTGGCGCGGTCCTCGAACGCGCCCGCGCAGCCCACCCAGAACAACCAGTCGACCTCGGCGGCGGACTCGACGTCCACGCCGACGACCGGCACCTCGAACTCCAGGCCCTTGGCCCAGTCGAGGCGCTGCCGCGCGGGCAGCCCCCACGGGTTGCCGCGGCGCTCCAGCTTGGTGAACGTGCCGCCCAGCTCGGCGGGGAACGCCGACTCCATGAGGGTCTGGTAGCGGCGGATGTCCACGATCGTGTCGACGTGCTCGATGTCGACCGGGCACTGCTGCACGCACGCGCCGCACGTGGTGCACGCCCACAGCGCGTCGGCGTCGACCACGCCCGAGCCGACCAGGTCGACCCCCAGGTGCGGGTCGGCCTGCGCCTCGTCCGACGCGCCCGCCGCGCGCGCGGCCCGCACGTACGGCGCCGTCGCGGCGGCGTGGTCGCGCAGCGCGAGCGTCAGCAGCTTGGGGCTCAGCGGCTTGCCGGTCGCCCACGCGGGGCACTGGTCCTGGCAGCGGCCGCACTCGGTGCACGTCGCGACGTCGAGCAGGCCCTTCCACGGCAGGTCCTCGACCGCGCCGACGCCCAGGCGGGCGTCCTCGGGCAGGTCCTCGACGGCCGTGAGGTCGAGCGGCTCGCCCGCGGCGTCGCGCAGCGGCACGAGCGGGCCGAGCGCGGGCGCGCCGTCGGGCTCGCGCCGCGCGTACACGTTGACCACGGCGAGGAACCGGTGCCACGCGACGCCCATCGTGGGCAGCAGACCGACGACCACGAACCACGCCATCGACACGAGGATCTTCACGAGCGCGACGACGACGACCGCCGTCTCGAGCGTCGCGGGGGCCGCACCGGTCCACGCGCCGCCGAGCCACGCGGTGAGCGGGAAGTGCGCCGCGGTCGCCCACGCCGCGCCGTCCTGCACGCCGAGCGCGTACTCGAGCGAGCGCAGCACCAGCACCGCCACGACGACCAGCAGCACCGTCGCCTCGACGACGTACGCCCACACCTGGTTGGACCCGAAGAACCGCGACCGGCGCTGCTCGCCCTCGCTCTGCGACGCGCGCGGCCGCGTGCGCTGCCGCACCACGACGAGCGCGCCGATGCCGAGCAGCCCGAGCCACGCGAACGCCTCGACCGCCCACTCCAGCGGGTACCAGTGCCCCACCAGCGGCAGCCCGTAGCGCGGGTCGACGAGCTGCCCGTACCCCGTGAGCAGCGTGATCACGAGCACGGGGAACGACACCATGACGACCCAGTGCGCGACGCGCACGACCGGGCGGTGCTGGAACCGGCCGTGGCCCAGCACCTCGCGCGCGAGCGTCGCGAGCCGCGGCCCGACGGGCGCCCACCGCCCCGGCAGCGGCCGCCCGGTCCGCACCGTGCGGACGATCACGACCGCCCCGCGCACGAACGCCGCGACGCCGACGACCGTCGCCACCGCCGCCAGCACCACCGCGACCACCCGCACCCCGCTCACGGGCGTCAACCTATCCGGCCGGGTCGCCGCGGTCCCGGGCCGTCCGCCCCGCGCCGGGCGTCGCCGCGCGACCGCGTCGTCCGCCCGTCCGACCCGGGCTGCGGCCACGGGGGTGACGGACGGCGCCCACGGCGGCGTCCCGGATGCCGGACGGTCGCGGCGGGCGTCCTGCGCATCTCGGGCGGTGCGCGGGCCGATCGACGTGACACCCCTCACGTCGCGGGGCCTCACCCCGGGCCCCGAACTCATCCGTTGGTAGGATTTCCCCGTCCCCCGCACCCGACGTGACGGCCTCTGACCTGCACCGACCACCGGTCCGCGTGCAGGGACGATCTCCGCCGCGGCGGTCGCACCTTCCCACTTCCGGGTCACCCGGTCGTCGTCCGCGGCGTCGGACGGCCCCCGTGCGCCATCGTCGACGTGCGGTCAGACACCGACCACCGACCGACCACCCGCCCCCGACAGGACGGAGCCGGACGTGCTGCTGCTGCTGACGGTCCACCTCGCAGCGGCCCTCGTCGCGCCCGTGCTCTTCCACTGGTGGGGCCGGCGCGCGTTCTGGGCCCTCGCCCTCGCGCCCGCGTCCGCCGCGGTCTGGGCGCTCACCTGGACCAGCGAGGTGCAGGCCGGCAAAGGACCCGTCGAGGTCGTCGAGTGGATCCCGGCCCTCGGGCTGGACCTGAGCTTCCGCCTCGACACGCTGTCGTGGCTCATGACCCTCGTGGTCGGGGGCGTCGGCGCGCTCGTGCTCGTGTACTGCGCCGCGTACTTCTCGCCGACCGCGTCCGGGCTCGGGCGGTTCGGGGCCGTGTTCACGGCGTTCGCGGGGTCCATGCTCGGCCTCGTCACGGCCGACGACATGCTCCTGATGTTCGTGTTCTGGGAGCTCACGACCGTCACGTCGTACCTGCTCATCGGCCACTACGCCGACCGCAAGGCCAGCCGCCGCGCCGCCATGCAGGCGATCATCGTCACGACCGCGGGCGGCCTCGCGATGCTCGTCGGCGTCGTGATCCTCGGGCACGCCGCCGGCACGTACTCGCTGTCCGCGCTCATGGCCGACCCGCCGCCGGCCTCCGGCGCCGTCGTCGCCGCCGTGGTGTGCCTGCTCGCGGGCGCCGCGACCAAGTCCGCGCTCATCCCGTTCCACTTCTGGCTGCCCGCCGCGATGGCCGCGCCGACCCCCGTCAGCGCCTACCTGCACGCGGCGGCGATGGTCAAAGCGGGTGTCTACCTGGTCGCCCGGTTCGCGCCCGCCTACTCCGAGCTGCCCGCGTGGCGGTGGACCGTCGTCGTGCTCGGCGCCGGGACGCTGCTGCTCGGCGGGTACCGCGCGCTGCGCCAGCACGACCTCAAGCTCGTGCTCGCGTTCGGCACCGTCAGCCAGCTCGGCCTGATCATCCTGCTGGTCGGGCTCGGCACGCAGGCCACCGCGCTCGCGGGCCTCGCGATGCTCGGCGCGCACGCGATGTTCAAGGCCGCGCTGTTCACGGTCGTCGGCACGGTCGACGTCGCGTGCGGCACGCGCGACCTGCGGCGCCTGTCGGGTGTCGGGAAGGCGCTGCCGTGGACCGCGCTCGCGGGCGGTCTCGCGACCGCGTCGATGATCGGCCTGCCGCCGTTCGCCGGTTACGTCGCCAAGGAGGCCGGGCTCGAGGCGCTCGCGCACCTCGAGGACGGTGCGCTCGGCTGGGTCGTGCTCGCGTCGGTCGTCGTCGGCTCAGCCCTCACCGTCGCGTACGGCCTGCGCTTCTGGTGGGGCGCGTTCGCGACCAAGCCCGCGCTGGTGCCGCAGAGC
This sequence comes from Cellulomonas sp. FA1, assembly GCF_000986825.1. Classification (NCBI taxonomy): domain Bacteria; kingdom Bacillati; phylum Actinomycetota; class Actinomycetes; order Micrococcales; family Cellulomonadaceae; genus Cellulomonas; species Cellulomonas sp. FA1. The sequence goes on from NZ_LBMY01000001.1 coordinate 3,177,629, forward strand.
GCGACGCAGGACGCGCAGGGCGTCGCGACCACGACGTCGCTCGCCGCCGGCGGCGAGGAGTCGGTCGAGCCGGCGCCCGTCACGCGCCCGTCGTTCCTGCTCACCGCGCCCGCGCTCGTGCTGTCGTTCCTGGGGCTCGCGGTCGCGCTGCTGCCGCAGCTCGGCGAGCACCTGCTCGAGCCGTACGCGGCGACGTACCCGCTCGGCGAGCCCGGGCACCTCGTGCTGTGGGGCGGGTTCGGGCTCGTGCTGTGGCTCACGGTCGGCGTCCTGGCCGTCGGCGGGCTGCTGTTCCTCGCGCGCGACAAGGTCGAGCGCTGGCAGGCGCGCGTGCCGCACGTGCTCGAGGCCGACCTCACGTACCGGCGCTCGATGCGCAAGCTCGACGACCTCGCGGCCGACGTCACGGCCGTCACGCAGCGCGGCTCGCTGCCGCTGTACCTCGGCGTCATCCTCACCACGTGGGTGCTCGCGGTCGGCACCGCGCTCGTGCGCGGGACCTCGTTCCCCGCCGCGGTGCGGCCCTGGGACTACGCCGCGCAGACCGTGTTCGCCGCCGGCACGATCGTCGCCGCGATCCTCGTCGCGCGTGCCCGCCGCCGCCTCAAGGCCGTGATCCTCGCGGGCATCAGCGGCTACGCGACCGCGGGCATGTTCCTGCTGTACGGCGCGCCCGACCTCGCGGTCACGCAGGTGCTCGTCGAGACCATCACGCTCGTCGTCTTCGTGCTCGTGCTGCGCCGCCTGCCCCCGTACTTCTCCGACCGGCCGCTCGCGGCGTCGCGCTGGGTGCGCCTCGCCGTGGGCCTCGCGGTCGGTCTCGTCGTCGCGGGCGTCGCTCTCGTCGCGCCGTCGGCCCGCGTCCACGCGCCCGTCTCGGCGGACTTCGCGACCGAGGCGTACGAGTTCGGCGGCGGCAAGAACATCGTCAACGTCACGCTCGTCGACATCCGCGCGTGGGACACCATGGGCGAGATCTCGGTGCTGCTCGTGGCCGCCACGGGCGTCGCGTCGCTCGTGTTCCTCTCGGCGCGCGGCGGTCGCATCTTCCGCGAGCGCGAGGCGCCCGCCGACCGCGCGGTGTGGGGCGGCACGGCCGACCCCATGGCCGCGCTGCGCCGCCCCGGCGACTCGGTGACGATCACGCCGCAGGGCAGCAGCGTCGGCACCAACGCCGCCGGTGCCGCGCGCGTCGGGTCGCGCGCCCGCGAGTGGCTGCGCGCCGGACGCACCCTCGCGCCGCAGCGCCGCTCGGTCATCTTCGAGGTCGTCGTGCGGCTGCTGTTCCACACGATGATCGTCTACTCGGCGTTCCTGCTGTTCAGCGGTCACAACCAGCCCGGCGGCGGGTTCGCCGCGGGCCTGGTCACGGGCATCGCGCTGGCCGTGCGGTACCTCGCGGGCGGGCGCTACGAGCTCGGCGAGGCCGCACCCGTGCAGCCTGGCGTGCTGCTCGGCACGGGCCTGTTCCTGTCCGCCGGTGCGGGCCTCGCGGCGTTCCTCGTCGGCGGGTCCGTGCTGGAGTCCTGGATCCTGCACTTCCACCTGCCGGTCTGGGGCGACGTCAAGTTCGTCACGAGCCTGTTCTTCGACGTCGGGGTGTACCTCGTGGTCGTCGGCCTCGTGCTCGACATCCTGCGCAGCCTCGGCGCCGAGATCGACCGGCGTGCCGAGTCCGGCGAGGACGACGTCGCGGACGACGCGGTCGGGGGCGACGACCAGCTCGCGCTCGCGCGCGGCCGCACCGCCGCCGTCCAGGCGTCCGCCGTGCCGCGAGACCTGGGCGGCGACGCCGAGGGGGTGGTCCCGTGACCGACGTCGTCATGAGCCCGAACATCGTGTTCGTCGTGACCATCGCGGCGCTGTTCACCGTCGGCACGTACCTCGTGCTCGAGCGCAGCCTCACGCGCATCCTGCTCGGCATCGTCCTGCTGGGGAACGGTACGAACCTGCTGATCCTCGTGGCCGGCGGCGCCGCGGGCGCACCCCCGCTCATCGGCGTGCAGTCCGACCGGCCCATGAGCGACCCGCTGCCGCAGGCGCTCATCCTCACGGCCATCGTCATCACGCTCGGCCTCACCGCGTTCCTGCTGGCCATGGCCTACCGCTCGTGGCAGCTGCACCGCCACGACGAGGTGCAGGACGACGTCGAGGACCGCCGCATCGTGCGGCTCGCCGCGATCGACGAGCGCGCGTTCGAGGACGACGACACCGAGTCGGGCGGCGAGACGCTCGACGAGGAGGCCGCGACCACGCGCGACGAGATGGACGAGGGCCTCGCCTTCGAGGACGTGCACGCCGAACCGGCGCCCGACCACCCGGGCCGCGCCGCGCGCCCGAGCACGACCACGACCGACGGGGAGGAGGGCCGATGACCGACTGGAGCTGGCTCGTCCCGCTGCCCGTCGTGCTGCCGCTGTCGGGCGCGGGGCTGACCCTCGCGCTCTACCGTCGACCGCGCGTGCAGCGCGTCGTGTCGCTCGTGACCCTGACGCTCGTCGCCGTGGTCGCGGCCGCGCTGCTCGTGCTCGCCGACGCCGGGCCCGTCGTCGTCGAGATCGGCGACTGGGCGGCGCCCGTCGGCATCAACCTCGTCGCCGACCGGCTGTCGGCGCTCATGCTGACCGTGTCGTCGGTCGTGATCCTGTGCGTGCTGATCTACTCGCTGGCCCAGGGCCGCGAGGACGGCGAGCGCTTCGCGCCGATCTCGATCTTCCACCCCACGTACCTCGTGCTGTCGGCGGGCGTCGCCAACGCGTTCCTCTCGGGCGACCTGTTCAACATCTACGTCGGGTTCGAGATCCTGCTCGCGGCGTCGTACGTGCTCATCACGCTGTCCGGCACGACCGAGCGCATCCGCGCGGGCACGATCTACGTGGTCGTCGCGATCCTGTCCTCGATCCTGTTCCTCGTCGCGATCGCCGGCGTCTACGCCGCGACCGGCACCGTGAACCTCGCGCAGCTCGCGCTGCGCCTGCCCGAGATCGACCCCGGCGTGCGGCTCGTGCTGCAGTCCATGCTGCTGCTCGCGTTCGGCATCAAGGCGGCCGTGTTCCCGCTGTCCGCGTGGCTGCCGGACTCCTACCCGACCGCGCCCGCACCCGTCACCGCGGTGTTCGCAGGCCTGCTCACCAAGGTCGGCGTCTACGCGATCATCCGCACGCAGACCCTGCTGTTCCCCGGCGGGCAGCTCGACGACGTGCTCATGTGGGTGGCCCTGGCGACCATGCTCGTCGGCATCCTCGGCGCGGTCGCGCAGGACGACGTCAAACGACTCCTGTCGTTCACGCTCGTCAGCCACATCGGGTACATGGTGTTCGGCGTCGCGCTGGGCTCCCAGCACGGCTGGACCGCCGCGATCTACTACGTCGCGCACCACATCACCGTGCAGACCGCGCTGTTCCTCGTCGTCGGCCTCGTCGAACGCTTCGGCGGGACGACGTCGCTCGACCGGCTCGGCGGGCTGGCGAAGATGGCCCCGGTGCTCGCGATCCTGTTCTTCGTGCCCGCGATGAACCTCGGCGGCATCCCGCCGTTCTCCGGGTTCCTCGGCAAGGTCGGGCTGCTCGAGGCCGGCGTCGAGCTCGGCACGCCGCTCGCGTACGCGCTCGTCGTCGGGTCCGTCGTGACGTCGCTGCTCACGCTGTACGCGCTCATCAAGGCGTGGAACAAGGCGTTCTGGCAGACGCCGCCCGAGCCGCTGCCCGCGCACCGCGTGCCGCTGCTCATGGTCGTGCCCACCGCCGCGCTCGTCGTCGTGAGCCTCGCGCTCACCGTCTTCGCCGGCCCGCTGTACGGCTACACCGAGCGCGCCGCGCAGACCCTGTCCGACCGCACGTACGTCCAGGCCGTGCTGCCGGACGGGCAGCGCGGCGAGGGCGAGTCGCAGCGCGCCGCCGACGAGGACGTGGAGGCCGGCACGGCCCCGCAGGACGGGGGTGAGGGATGAGCCTGCACCCGCGCCGCACCGGCTGGCGCTTCCAGTGGGTGACGATCCTGTGGCTCACCGCCGTGTGGGTCCTGCTGTGGGGCGACGTCTCGTGGGGCAACGTCGTCAACGGCGCGCTGCTCGGCGTGCTCGTCACCACCGGGCTGCGCATGACGCCCGTCGACTTCCACGGCCGCGTGCACCCCGCCGCGCTCGCCGTGCTCCTCGGGCGGTTCGCGCTCGACCTGGTGCGCGCGTCGTTCGAGGTCAGCCTCGTCGCGCTGCGCCCCCGGTACACGCCCCGCGGCGCCGTGATCTGCGTGCAGCTGCGCAGCCACTCCGACCTGTACCTCACGCTCACGGCCGAGCTCGTGTCGCTCGTGCCCGGCTCGATCATCGTCGAGGCGCACCGGCTCACCGGCCGGCTGTACGTCCACGTGCTCGACGTCGAGACCAGCGGCGGCATCGAGAAGGCCCGCCAGAACGTCCTCGACCAGGAGGCCCGCGTGCTGCGTGCGCTCGGATCCGACGCCGAGCTCGCCGAGGCGGGCCTGAGCCGCAGCCGACGCGCGCGGGAGGTGGCGGCCCGATGACCGTGTTCGACGTCGTCGTCCTCGTGTGCGCCGCGCTGCTCACCGTCGGAGCGACCCTCGCCGTGATCCGCGCCGAGCGCGGCCCGTCGATGCTCGACCGCACCATCGCGCTCGACATCGTCGTCACCACCGTGATCGCGGGCGTCGCGCTCTACGCCGCGGTGTTCCGCCGCGCGGACGTCGTGCCGCTGCTCGTCGTGCTGTCGCTCGTGGGGTTCGTCGGGTCGGTGACCGTCGCGCGGTTCGCGGCCGTCGAGCCCGAGGGCGAGGGACGCGTGCGCACGCGCGAGGAGGTCGCCGCCGAGGAGGCCGAGAAGCGCCGCCTCGAGCAGGAGGAGCTGGCCGAGCGCCGCGCGCGCCGCCGCGCCGCGCTCGAGGCCGCGCGGGACGCGGTGCCGGCCGCGGCGACGGGGCCGGACCGCGACGCGTCGGAGCCGGCGACCGAGCCCGTGCCCGAGAGCGCGCGCGACACCGTCGAGGACGAGCCCGACCCCGAGCACCACGGCGGGCCGGCGGACGAGGAGACGCGATGACCCAGGACCAGTGGACCACCGTCGCCGACGTCGTCTCGGCGGTGTGCCTGCTCGGCGGCGCGTTCTTCGCGCTCGCGGCCGGCGTCGGCGCGCTGCGGTTCCCCGACCTGCTGTCCCGCATGCACGCGGCGACCAAGCCGCAGGTGCTCGGGCTCGTGCTCGTGCTCGTCGGCCTCGCGCTGCGGCTGCGCGAGGGCGGCGCGGTGTGGGCGCTCGTGCTCGTCGCGGTGTTCCAGATGCTCACGGCGCCCGTCGCGGCGCACATGGTCGGCCGTGCCGGGTTCCGCACGGGCAAGGTCCGGCAGGACCTGCTCGTCGTCGACGAGCTGTCCCGCGACCTGGCGGCGACGCGTCAGACGGACGAGGGCGGCCGCCCGGACTGACCCGCGACGCCCGCCCGCGCGACGTCAGCGGGAGATGCGCCCCGCGAACTTCGCCGTGCCGCGCGTCGCGATCACGCGCGACAGCGCGACCGCGGCACCCGTGATGACCGCCGCGAGGGCGACCTCGCTGAACTTCACGTCCTCCGCGGTCGAGTCGGCCTGCGGCGGCTTGTGGCCCTTGGCCTTCTGCCACACCGAGTCGATGATCTTCTGCACCAGCCACGCAGCACCCAGGGCCACGCCCGCACCGACGATCTTCGCGACCATCGACTGCTTCTGCTCGTCGTCCGACATGTGCGCCTCCTGTGCTCGTCCGCGTGCCCGGGCGCCGCGCGGTGCGCGTGCCCTCGCCTGCACGGACGCTACCCGGCCCGGACCCTGGGCACAGTTCGGGGCGCCCACGTGGCGGGGCTAGGATCGTGCGCGAACGACAGGGGAGCGTCCGTCCCGCGTGCGGGGCGAGGACGCTGAGAGTGCGGACCACCGCAGACCCTCGAACCTGATCCGGTTGATACCGGCGTAGGGAGTCGGGCTTTCTCTCCTCCCGCGGTCGGCGTGCCCGCGCGGCACGACGAGCGCTGGACCCCTCCGACGACGACGGAGGAGCACCACCACATGACGACCCACCGCGGCCCTCGTGCCGCACTGGCCGCCGCGACCACCCTCGTGGCCCTCACCGCCTGCTCGGCCCTGGGGACGGGCGACGCGGCCACGCCCGACGCGACCGGCGGCGCGTCCGGCGGCACCGTGACCCTCGTGACGCACGAGTCGTTCGGGCTGTCCGACGGGCTGCTGGAGAAGTTCGAGCAGGACAGCGGGCTGACCGTCCAGGTCGTGCAGCAGGCCGACGCGGGCGCGCTCGTCAACCAGCTCGTCCTCACCAAGGACGCGCCGCTGGGCGACCTCGTGTACGGCATCGACAACGCGTTCGCGTCGCGCGCGCTCGACGAGGGCGTCGTCGTCCCCGCCGACGTCACGGCACCCGCGGCGGCCGACGCGCAGACGTACGCCGTGCCGGGCGACGACGACGGCGCGCTCACCGCGATCGACCTGTCCGACGTGTGCCTCAACGTCGACTCGACGTGGTTCGCCGACAAGGGCGTGACGCCGCCGACGACGCTCGAGTCGCTGCTCGACCCGGCCTACCGCGACCTCGTCGTCGTGCCGGACCCCGTGACGTCGTCGCCCGGGCTGGCGTTCCTGCTGGCGACCGTCGGGGCGTTCGGCGAGGACGGCTGGGCCGGCTACTGGGCGGGCCTGCGCGACAACGGCCTCAAGGTCGCCGACGGCTGGTCCGACGCGTACTACACGGACTTCTCCGGGGCCGGTGGCGACGGGCCGCGGCCGGTCGTGCTGTCGTACGCGTCGTCGCCGCCCGTGACGGTCCCCGAGGGCGGGGACACGCCGCGCACCGCCGCGCTGCTCGACACGTGCTTCCGCCAGGTCGAGTACGCGGGCGTGCTCGCGGGCGCGAAGAACCCCGAGGGCGCTGCGCAGCTGCTCGACTTCCTGCTGTCCGACGACGTCCAGGCCGACATCCCCGGCTCGATGTACATGTACCCCGTGAGCTCGTCGGTCGACCTGCCCGACGACTGGGCGCGGTGGGCGCCGCTGGCCGAGAAGCCGTTCGAGGTCGCGCCCGCCGACATCGCGGAGCACCGCGAGGAGTGGCTCAGCACGTGGTCCGACACGGTCATCGGCTGACCGGGCGGCCCACGACGTGACGACGACGCTCGCGCGCGGACCCGCCCCGACGGCCCCGGCCGCGGGGCGGGCCGCGCGCGTGCGCACCGCCCTCGCGTGGGGCGCGGCCGTCGCCGTGCCCGTGCTGTTCCTCGGCGTGTTCTTCGTGCAGCCCGTCGCGGAGATCGTGGGCCGCGGGTTCGTCACCGACGGGCGCCTCGACCTGTCGGGGTTCGCCGAGGTGTTCGCGCGGCCCCGCACGTGGCGCGTCGTCGGGCAGACCCTCGCGCAGGCCGCGCTCGGCACGGCGGGCGCCGTGCTGCTGGGCGTGCCCGGCGCGTACGTGCTCTACCGGTGCCGGTTCCCCGGGCGCGGCGCGCTGCGCGCGTTCGTCACCGTGCCGTTCGTGCTGCCGACCGTCGTGGTCGGCGTGGCCTTCCGGTCGCTGCTCGTCGACGGCGGCCTGCTGGGCGGGCTCGGCCTCGACGGCACGGTCACCGCGGTCGTGCTCGCGCTCGTGTTCTTCAACTACGCGGTCGTCGTGCGGACCGTCGGCGGCATGTGGGAGCGCCTCGACGAGCGCACCGAGCAGGCCGCACGCGCGCTCGGCGCGTCGCCGTGGCGCGTCCTGACCACCGTCACGCTGCCCGCGCTCGGCCCCGCGATCGCGTCCGCCGCGTCCCTCGTGTTCCTGTTCTGCGCGACCGCGTTCGGCACCGTGCTGGTGCTCGGCGGGCGCCGGTACGGCACGGTCGAGACCGAGATCTGGATCCAGACCACGCAGTTCCTCGACCTGCGCGCGGCGGCCGTGCTGTCGGTCGTGCAGCTCGTCGTCGTCGCCGCGGCCCTGACCGTGGCCGGGCGGGCGCGGGCCCGCACCGAGCGCGCGCTGAGCGTCGGCGGGCCCGCCGCGGCGCACCCCGTGCGGCTGCGCGAGCCGCTCGACGCCGTCGCCGTCGCCGTCACCGCCGTCGCGGTGCTCGGGCTGCTCGCGCTGCCGCTGGTCAACCTCGTGGTCCGCTCGCTGCGCACGCCGCGCGGCTGGGGCCTCGACAACTACGCCGCGCTCGCGGTGCCGCAGGACACGCTCGCGGTGAGCGCCTGGCACGCGGCCAGCACGTCGCTGCGCACGGCCACCGACGCGACCGTGATCGCGCTGGTGGTCGGGGGGCTCGTCGCGCTCGTGGTGTCGCGGCGCCCGCGCGGCACGGCCGCGCGGCGCGCCGTCGGGGGGCTCGACGCGCTGTTCATGCTGCCGCTGGGGGTGTCCGCCGTGACCGTCGGGTTCGGGTTCCTCGTCGCGATGGACGCACCGCTCGGCCTGCCCGTCGACCTGCGCACGTCACCCGCGCTCGTCGCGGTCGCGCAGGCCGTCGTCGCCGTGCCGCTCGTCGTGCGGACCGTGCTGCCCGTGCTGCGCGCGATCGACCCGCGGCAGCGCGAGGTCGCCGCGACGCTCGGCGCCCCGCCCGGGCGCGTGCTGCGGACCGTCGACCTCGCGGTCGCCGCGCGGGCCGTGGGCCTCGCCCTCGGGTTCGCGTTCGCGGCGTCCCTCGGGGAGTTCGGGGCCACGTCGTTCCTCGCACGCCCGCAGGAGCCGACGCTGCCCGTCGTGATCTTCCGGCTGCTGGGACGCCCCGGCGCCGAGAACTACGGTGCGGCGCTCGCCGCGTCGGTGCTGCTGGCCGCGCTGACGGCGGGCATCGTGGCGGTGTGCGAGCGGCTGCGCCGCCCGGGGATCGGAGGTGCGTGGTGAGCGACGGGCTGCAGGTCGCCGACGTCGTCGTGCGGTACCCGGGCGCGGAGCGCGCCGCGGTCGACGGCGTCGACCTGGCCGTGCCCACCGGGGAGGTCGTCGCGCTGCTCGGCCCGTCCGGCTGCGGCAAGTCCTCGCTGCTGCGGGCCGTCGCGGGCCTCGAGCCGCTGGCCGGCGGCGACGTCGCGTGGGACGGCGTGCCGGTCACCGGCGTGCCCGTGCACCGCCGCGGGTTCGGGCTGCTGTTCCAGGACGGTCAGCTGTTCGCGCACCGCGACGTCGCGGGCAACGTCGCGTACGGGCTGCCCGCGGGCGTGCGCCGCGACCGGGCGGCGCGCACGGCGCGCGTCGCCGAGCTGCTCGACCTCGTGGGGCTGCCCGGCACGCAGCGGCGCGACGTCGCGACCCTGTCGGGCGGCGAGCGGCAGCGCGTCGCGCTCGCCCGCGCGCTCGCGCCCCGACCCCGGCTGCTGCTGCTCGACGAGCCGCTGTCCGCGCTCGACCGCGGCCTGCGCGAGCGGCTCGCGCTCGACCTGCGCGACGTGCTCGTGGCGACCGCGACCACGGCGCTGTTCGTCACGCACGACCAGGACGAGGCGTTCGCCGTCGCCGACCGGGTCGCCGTCATGGACGCCGGGCGCCTGCTGCAGGTCGCGTCGCCCGCCGACCTGTGGGCGCGGCCCGCGTCGCGGCGCGTCGCCGAGTTCCTCGGGTACGAGGCGTTCGTGCCCGTGCCCGCGGCGGGGGACGCCGTGCCGCCCGCCGTCGCCGCGCTCGTCGGGGCCGCGCGCGCCGCCGGGGTCGCCCTGCTGCCCGCCGGGGGCGTGCTCGCGCTCGCGGCGGGTGCGTTCGTCGTCGTCCCGGGCGGCGAGGGCGCCGAGCGCGGGGGAGCCGACCACGCGGCCGGTGCCGCGGCCGACGGCCCGGGGTCCGGCGGCACGGTGCCCGGCGCAGCGTCCCGGTCCGCCGTCGGGGGGCCCGCCAGCGACGACCGACACCATGCCGGTGCCGCGGTCGACGGGCGGGTCGAGGTCGTGCGGTCGCGGCGGGGGCGGACCGAGGTGGTCGTCGACGTCGCCGGCGTGGGCCGTGTGAGTGCGCTCGCACCCGCGGGCTGGACGTGCGCGGCGGGTGAACGCGTCGCCCTGCGGGTCGACGCCGCTGCGGTCGCGGGCCTGCCGGGCTAACGTCGCGGGTACGGGTCGTCGACGCCCCGTCGGACCCGCAGGCCGCCGTGGAACCGAGGTGAGCAGCCATGATGCTCGATCGTCGTGAGGTCGTCTCCGTGGACGTCGACGCACCCGCCGCCATCGTGTGGGCGCACCTGCGCGACCCCGACCTCATCGCGCGGTGGTTCGGCTGGGACTCCGACACGCTCGACGCCGAGATCCGGCAGATCTTCCGCGGGGCCGTGCACGAGCACGAGGAGCACGCCGACGGCGTCGCGACCCGGACGCTCGAGCTCGGGCACCACGACCGGATCGTCGTCACGACGCGCGACGACACGCCCCGCCGCTCGCACGTCGCGCTCACGCGCCGCAGCCACGCCGGGCTCGCCCCGTTCGACGGCGTGTTCGACGAGATCGACGAGGGCTGGACGCAGTTCCTCCAGCAGCTCGCGTTCGCGCTCGACGTGCACCTCGGGCAGGACCGCGTGACGCTCTCGGCGCACGGCCTGGACGCGGGCGACCGCAGCGACCCGCTGCTGTTCCGTGCCGGGCTGCACGGGATCCGCGGCCTGCCGGTCGGCGGGCACGTCGAGGTCGTGCGGCCCGACGGCTCCCGGCTCGGCGGGACGCTGCGCTACCGCGGCGAGCACCAGGTGGGCATCCACCTGCACGGCATCGCCGAGTCGCTGCTCGTGCTCGTGATGCGGCCCGCCGCCGCGCACCCGCCGCACGGCACGATCGACGCGACCCTGTCGACGTACGGCCTCGACGACGAGGTGCTCGCCGAGGCCCGCCGCCGGTGGGCCGGCTGGTGGGGCGCCCCGCAGCGAGCCGCGGTGCTCTGACCCGGGTCGTCCGCAGCGCGTGGCGCCCACTGGTCACTTCGGTGCACCCGGTGGCGACCACTGGTCACTTCGGGAGCGGATGTCCTGCCTGGGGTGCCCCGAAGTGACCAGTGGCGGTGCTGGGTGAGTCGCGCGTGGGTCGGGTGGCGGTGGGTCGGGTGGTGCGGTGGGTCGGGTGGTGGTGGGCCGGGGGTGGCTCGGGGGCGACTGCGCCGGGGGCGTGAGCGTGGGTTGCGAGCGCCGGTGGTCAGACCGGGTTCGCCTCAGAGGGGGAGCTGCCAGACGCCCGTGCCGCCCGCCGGGCGGAAGCCCAGCGCGACGTTGATCGCGAGCATCCAGCGGTTCTCCTCGGCGTTCCACGTGCTGATGCGGCGGACCTGCGGGCGGCGCGCGACGAGCGCCTGCAGCTGGACGGCCTTGGCGAGCATGCCGAGGCGGCGGCCGCGGTGCTCGCGCAGCACGAGCGTGTCCTCCTGCCACACGAAGTCCTGCGTGTGCGGCGGCATCATGAAGCCCGAGTACGCGACCAGCCGCCCCGACGGCACGTGCTCGACCGCCGTCGTCAGCCGGTGCTCGTCGCGCTCGGTGTACTCCGCGTCGAGCGCGCGCACGCGCGCGGCGTCCCAGCACTCCTCCTCGACCGCGAGCCCGCCCGTCGGCTCGTCGGTGCTCATGCGCGTGCGCAGCTCGGCCATCGCGTCGAGCCACGCGTCGGGCGTCGCGTCGTCCCACGTCACGGTGCGGTAGTCGGGCCCCGCGGCGGCGACGGCAGCGGCCCGGTGCGCCGCGAGCGCCGCGGCGTCGACCGGCAGCGTGAGCCGCGAGTGCCGGGCCACCTGCTCGAGCCGCCAGCCGCGCGCGAGCGCGAACCGCACGCCCGCGTCGTCGGCGGACACCCGGCCCTCCCCCGTCGGGGCGGCGAGCGTGCCCGGGCCGGGCGCGGGCTCGGTGGCCTGGTCGGTCTCGGCCATCAGGTGCGTGCGGCCGGCGGCGCGCGCCGCGTCGAGCGCGGCCGCGTGCAGCGCCGCGCCGACCCCCGTCGCGCGGTGCTCGGGCCTCACCCCCACCTCGAGCCACCCGGTGTGGGTGTTGTCCCGCTGCGGCAGGTCCAGGCACGCGAACCCGATCACGGCGGCCGGGTCGGCGATGTCGGCGACGGCGTCCACCGCGAGCAGCCGGACGCGCCGCTGGTACTCCTGGTGCTGCAGCCGGGACAGCGACCGGCGCGCCGTCGTCGTGAAGTCGTCGGTGCCCCACGTCGCGCGCACGACCGCGTTCTGGGCGTCGACGAGCCCGTGCAGCAGCGCCGCGTCGGGGGCGTCGAGCGACGACGGTACGGGCAGCTCCAGCACGGTCCACGAGGTCATGCGTCCACGATCCATCGCGGCGCGTCTCACGTCGACGTGTTTGCCGCCCGCACCGGACCCCGGGCCCTAGCCTGCTCGGATGCCGTGGTGGGAGATCGTCGGGTGGGTCGGCTCGGTCCTCGTCGTGCTCTCGCTCATGCAGGCGCGGGTGTGGCGGTTCCGCGTGATGAACCTCGTCGGCGCGGTCCTCGCGACCACGTACAACGCGGTCTTCGGCATCTGGGCGTTCGCGGCCATGAACGGCGCGATCGCGGTGATCGACGTCTACTGGCTGTGGCGCCTGCGCCGCGAGCGTTCCGACGCCGCGGTGTACGCCGTGGTCGAGGTCGCGCGCGACGACGCCTACCTGCGGCACGTGCTCGCGGTGCACGCCGACGACGTCGCGCGGCACCGCACCGTGCCCGCCGTCGGTGCGTCCGTACCGGGCGCGTCTGCATCCGGCGCGCCCGCCTCCGGTTCGTCAGCATCCGGTTCGTCCACACCCGGTTCGTCCGCACCCGGGCTGCCCGCACCCGTCGCCCCCGTGGCCGGCGCGCAGGTGCCCGACCCCTCGACGCCCGGCACCCCCGGCGACGAGCTCGCGTTCCTCGTCGTGCGCGGCGACGAGACGGTCGGCGTCGTGCTCGTGCGCGACGACGGCGACGGCACGGGCGTCGTCGCGCTGGACTGGGTGACCCCGCGGTTCCGGGACTTCACGCCCGGTGAGTTCGTGTACCGGCACTCCGACGTGTTCGCGGCGCACGGGCTGCGCCGGCTCGTCGTGCCGACCGCCCCGCCGGGTGCGATCGCGTACCTCGAGCGCGTCGGCTTCCGCGCGCAGGCCGACGGCGCGTGGGTGCGCGAGGTCGCCGCGGCCTGACCGCGTGGGTCGTGCGGGCGGGGGTGCGCGCCGTCGCCCGGCGCGGCGTCGTGCGCGGCGACCGGCGCCGCCGGACGTGCGCGGTGCGTCTGCCCGTGACGTGCGGGGTGCGTCAGCCCGCGACCTGCGCGGGCGTCGTGCCGGTGAGTCGCGCGACGAGCCGGACCGCCGCGTCCCACGACCGCGCGTAGTGCTGCGGGTCGGCGTTGCGCTGCACGGCGTGCGCGACGAGCGTCGGCGCCATCGTGTCCCGCCCGTCGACGCGCTGCAGCGCGCGGAAGAAGCTCTGCGCCGACGCGGTCGGGTCCATGCGCTCGGCGTACGTGCCCCACGCGCCGTTGTCGCGCTGCTGGAACAGGCCGCGGCTGTCCGGCCCGGCGGCGTCGCCGTGGTCGACGACGCGCAGCGACGACTCGCCGATCGCCGTCATGACGCCGATCGCCTGGTCCCGCAGCGACAGGCCCATGCCGCGCCCGGCCGCGACGACCGCGGCCGCGTTGCCGACCTGCTCGGGCGTGAAGCCGTCGACCGCGGGCAGCGTGCCGGTGGGTGCCGCGCCCGTGGTGCGCTCGGTGCCGGCGACCTCCGCGGCCAGCGCGGCCGCGAACGCGGTGCCGGTGGCGGAGGGCGTGGCGACGGACGTCGTGGGCGGCGGTGTCCGGGCAGCGCCGACCGTCGCGATGGCCTGCTCGATCGCGGCCATGCGCGCGGTGATCGCCTGCACGCCCTGCACGCCCACCTCCCGTCCCCTGCCCATCGGTGGCGGCCCCGCGGGCCTGAGCGGTCGGGCGCAGACGGTCGGCCGCGCGGACGGTCGGCCGCCGCACGCTCGGCGTCACGGCGTCGACGGCAGGCCGTCGGGGTCAGGTGCGGTGGACGTCGGTGACCAGCAGGTCGACGCGCACGACCTCGTCGGGCAGGTCGGCGTCGCCGAGCACGTCGCGCAGGTGCGCGGCCACGGTGCGCCGCACGTCGTCGGCCAGCGGCTCGAGCGGCTGCAGGTACGCGGCCGAGACGTCGACGACCGCCTCCTCGAGCACGTCGTCGGGCCCGGTGCGCAGCGCGAGCCGACGCAGCCGGACGCGCGGGTCCGGGTCGAGCAGCGCGCGGACCGACGTGCGCAGGACGTCGGCCGCGACCACGTACTCGCCCTCGGCGTGACGCCCCCGCACGGGCTGCGACGGCCGGACCGCGCGCAGCGCGGACGCGAGCACGCGCGGCGCGACCGACACCCAGCCGTCGTCGGTGTGGGTGCGCAGCTGCGCCGTCGCGAGGTCGAGCAGGTCGTCGCCGGGCGTGCGGCGCGTGCCGTCGCCGTCGTTCACCGCCATGTCTCGAACCTCCTCCCGAGCGTCCTGCGGGCCCGTTCCAGCAGCCCCCGGACCGCCGCGTGCGTCGTGCCCAGCACCTGCGCGGCGTCCGCGTACGGCATGCCCTCGACCTCGACCAGGAGCCACGCCGCGCGCTGCAGGCCCGGCAGGTCCGCGAGCGCGAGGTCGAGCGCGGCGCGCAGGTCGGTCGCGAGCAAGTGTTCCACCGGGTCGTCGCCGGCGGGAGCCGGGTCGGTGCGCTCGTCGTCCGGGTCGGTCGTCACGGGGACGGGGGTGCGGGTGCGCGTGCGGGCCGCGCGGCGCACGCAGTTGGCCTGGATGCCGAACAGCCAGGTCCGCACGCTCGACGCGCCGCGGAACCCTTCGGCGCCGAGCCACGCGGCGGTCAGCGCGTCCTGCACGGCGTCCTCGGCGTCGGGCGCGGAGCCGAGCATCCGGCGCGCGTAGCGGTAGAGCGCGGCGCCGTGGCGCGCGACGAGCTCGGCGAACGCGGCGTGGTCGCCGAGGCCCGCGCGCGCGACGAGCTCGTCGTCGGGGACGGGCGCGTCCGGGGGTGCCGGGACGGCCGGTGTCATCGCGCGCTCCGGTGGCGGATCGCACCAGGAGAGGTGTGATGGAGATCACAGCAGGTCGACCGTGACGTCGACGCGGCAACGGGCACTCACCCAGTGTCGGCGCACCACGCCCCCGCGGCGCGGCGAGCGCACGGCACCCGACCGGCACCACCGGGCCGCAGCCAGCGGCACGCCCAGCACAGGAGGAACGATGACCGAGCAGACCAGCACGCCGACGTCGACCACCACGAGCACCCCGAGCCCCGCGAACCGCGGCCCGCGCGGCGGCAACACCGCGCTCGGCGGCGGCGTCGCGAGCTCGACCCCGCTGCAGACCGAGCACGGCACCACGACGATCGCCGACGGCGTCGTCGCCAAGATCGCCGGCATCGCCGCGGGCGACGTCGCGGGTGTGTACGCCCTCGGCGGCGGCGCGGCCCGTGCGTTCGGCGCGCTGCGCGAGCGCATCCCCGGCGGCACGACCAACCACGCGCAGGGCATCAGCGTCGAGGTCGGCGAGCAGGAGGCCGCGATCGACGTCGACCTCGTCGCCGAGTACGGCGTGTCCGTGGTCGACCTCGCCGAGGGCGTGCGCCGCAACATCATCACGTCCGTCGAGCGCATGACCGGGCTGCGCGTGATCGAGGTCAACATCACGGTCAACGACGTGCACCTGCCGCAGGACGACCCGCAGCCCGAGCCCGAGCCGCAGCCCCGCGTGGCATGAGCACCGACCGACCGGACGCCCCGCCCCGGGTCGTCCCCCCGGGCGGGGCGGACGTCGGCCCTCGGTCGACGCCCGCCACCGCCGGGTCGCCCGATGCGGCCGGGGCACGCGTGCCCGGCGCACCGCCCGTTCCGGTCGCGCCGCGCGATCCGGCCTGGGCACCCGTCCCCGTCGCGCCGCCCGCCCCCGTCGACCCGCCCGACCCTGCCGAGCTCGCCGCCACGGCCGCGCTCGCGGTGCCCGGCGTCACCGGCCTGCACCCCGGGCCGTTCGGCGAGATCGGCACCTACCTGCCCGGCCGTCGCGTCGCCGGCGTCCGCGTCCGCACCACCCCCGACGGCACGTCCACCGAGGTCCACGTGGTGCTGCGGCTCGGCACCGACCTGCGGGCCACCGCGGGCGCCGTGCACGCGGCCGTCCGCGCCGCCGTCGGCGGCGACGTCCACGTCGTCGTCGACGACCTCTCCCCCTGACGCGCAGCGCGACCCCGCCCCGCGCGCCCCACCCCGCACCCGAGGAGAACCCCATGTCCCTGTCCCTCGCCGGCCTGCTGACCGGTCTGCTGCTCGCGCTCGCCGCCGTCGCCGGCGGGTTCACGGGCTTCCTGCTCGCGCTCGTGCTCGGCGCCCTGGGCTGGGTCGTGGGTGCCGCGCTCGAGGGCCGGGTGGACCTGACGACGTTCACGAACGGCCGGCGCCGTGGCTGACGTCGCCCTCGCGCCCACGCCTGCCGAGGCACCGCCCGACCCCGGCACGCGCGGCACCCTCACGGTCGCCGACCGCGCCGTGCAGCGCGTCGCCGCCGTCGCCGCCGCGCGGGTCCCCGGCGTCGCGCGCACCACGGCCGGCGGGCTGCTGGGCCGCGACCTGCCGCACGCGTCCGCGCACGTCGTGGGCACGCGCGCACAGGTCGAGGTCGACGTCGCGCTCGTCTGGCCCGCACCCGCTGCCGCCACCGCGCGTTCCGTGCGCGAGGCCGTCGCCGCGGCGGTCGAGCGGTTCGCGGGCGTCCCCACCGACCGTGTCGACGTCCGCGTCGTCGCCGTCACCGACCCGTCCGACGCACCCCGGGAGCGTGTGCGATGACCACCGAGACCCCCGTTCCCCGCACCGGTGCGCACGTCGCCCCGGTGGCACCCCCGCTGTCCGGCACCGCGACGCCCGCCGACCGACCCGACCACACCACGCCCCACCGGCCCGTGCCGTACGCACCGCCCCGTCCCGCCGGGACGCTCGCGTGGCTCGGCCCGCTGCTCACGGTCGTCGTGCTCGCGGTCGCCGTCGTGCTCGTCCACGACGGCCTCGTCGCCCTCGGCGCGGCGCCCGGCACGTCGTGGGTCGCGGACGCCGGTGCCGGGCTCGGCACGCTCCGACCCACGTGGCCCGTCGCGCTCGTCGGGCTCGTCGTCGCGCTCGCGGGGCTGCGGCTCGTCGTCGCCGCGCTCACGCCGCGCCGTCGCCCCGGCCTGCCGCTGACGGCGGGCGCCGGGCAGCACGTGCGGGGCCAGGACGTCGCGCGGCTCGCGTCGGCTGCCGCCGCCCGCGTCGACGGCGTGCTCGACGTCAGCAGCACGTGGGGGCGGCGCGCCGTGACCGTCACCGCGACGACCGACGGCGACCCCGCGCTCGAGGCGCGCATCGCCGTCGCGGTCACGCAGCGGCTCACGGCGCTGACCGACCCGCCGCGCGTCGTCGTCCGCACGCGCCGCGCCCGGACCGAGGACGCCGAGACCCGTGGAGGTGCGCGATGACCCGCCGTGTGCGCGGCCTGGACCGCGCGGTCGCCCTGCTGCTGGGCGTCGTGCTGCTCATGGTCGGCGTGGCCGCGGTGCTGTGGTGGACGGGCACGCTGGCCCGCCTGTGGCCCGGCGCGCCGACCGCGCTCGAGCCGGCCCGCGCCGCGGACGTCACCGGGGCCTCCTGGTTCGGGGCAGCGGCCACCGCGAGCGGCGTCGTGCTTGGCGCCTTCGCGCTGTGGTGGCTGCTCGCGCACCTCGGCACGCCGCGCGTGCGGGAGCTGCCGCTCGCCGGGTCCGACGCGTCCGGCCGGCTCGTGCTCGACGTCGCGCCGCTCGCCGCGCAGGTCGCCGAGCAGGCGCGCCGCGTTCCCGGCGTGCTCGGCGCCCGCGCGGTCGTGGACCACGAGGGCGGGCGGCACGTGCTGGTCAGCACGCTGCGGGTCGACCCCGAGGCCGACCTCGACGCGCTGTCCCGGGACGTCGCCGACCTCGTGGCGCGCACGCGCGACGTCACGGGCCTCGACGACCTCGCGGCCCGCACCCGGCTCGCGGTCCAGCGCCGCACGCGCGGCCCCCGCGTCCGCTGACCCGCCGGCCGGCGCTCCTCGCGTGCGCCGACCCGGCTGGCCTTGGCACCCCACCCCCACCGGCGGCCACCCCTCGCCGACGGACACCGGCACGGCTCGACGGACAGGCGCGTGCCGCTGTCCGTCGACCGTACGGCTGTCCGTCGCGGTGGGGGTGGGTGCGGTGCGCTCGCGCCCGTCAGGGCTCGCGGGTGCGGGCCTCGGCCAGGCGGCGCTGCAGGTGGTCGCGCTCGGCGGCGTCGGGGACGAGGTCGAGCGCGCGCTCGAGCTCGGTGACGGCCTCGGGGTGGCGGCCCGCGCGCAGCAGGAGCTCGCCGCGCACCGCCGGGAGCCGGTGGTGGCGCGGCAGCGCGTCGTCCAGTCCCTCGAGCACGGCGAGGCCCGCGTCCGGCCCGGCGGCCTCGGCGACCGCGACCGCGCGCGCCAGGCGCACCACGGGCGACCCGGTGCGTGCCTCGAGCAGCGCGTAGAGGCCGGCGACGACGTCCCACCGGGTGTCCGCCGCGGTCCGCGCGGTCGCGTGCTCGGCGGCCACGAGCGCCTGCAGCCGGTGGTCCTCGGCCAGGCCGTCGAGCGGCGGCAGCGCGCGCAGCAGCGCGACGCCCTCGGCGATCTCGGCCGCGTGCCAGCGCGCGCGGTCCTGGTCGGGCAGCAGCACCAGGCGGCCCGCGTCGTCGACGCGCGCGTCGCGGCGCGAGTGCTGCAGCAGCACCAGCGCGAGCAGCGCGCGCACGCGCGGCGACCCGCCCAGCAGCCCGTCGAGCTCGCGCACGAGCCGCACGGCCTCGTCGGCGAGGTCGACGCGCAGCCCCCCGGGCACGTCGGCGGGCTGGTACCCGGCCGTGAACAGCAGGTACAGCACGGTCGTCACGGCGTCGAGACGCTCGTCGAGCCGGTCGCGCGGCGGCACGACGAACGGCACGCCGGTCTCCGCGAGACGACGCTTGGCGCGCGTGAGCCGTGCCGACATCGCGGTGTGCTGCACGAGCTGCAGCCGTGCGATGTCCGCGGTCGAGAGCCCGACGACGAACCGCAGCGTCATCGCGACCCGGTCGGCCGGTGCGAGCGCCGGGTGGCAGCACGTCAGCACGAGCCGCAGCTGCTCGTCCGCGACGTGCGCGCCGGGGTCGTGCGCCGCCGCCGCGAGCGCGCGCATCTCGTCGTCGACCACGAGCAGCGGCTCCTTGCGGCGGTGCAGCGCGCGGGCGCGCAGCCGGTCGACGACGCGGCGGCGGGCCGCGGTCAGCAGCCACGCGCCGGGGTTGGCCGGCACGCCGTCGCGCGGCCACGTGCGCGCCGCGGCCTCGAACGCGTCGCCGGCCGCGTCCTCGGCGAGGTCGGGGCTCGCGTACTGCGCGACGAGCAGCGCGACGACGTGCGACCAGTGCGCGCGCCACGCGTCGGCGACGGCTGACGCGACCGGGTCCGCCGCGTCCTCGTGCGCGGTCACCGCGGGTTCACCGGGCAGCGCCCGTCGCGGGTGCGCCGGCGGGTGGCGGGTGCGCCGGCCGCGTGCCCGCGCGGGGCACGGGCCGGCGCACCGACCGGGTGACGGGCGGTCATGCCTCGGCGACCTCGCGCACCTCGACCGTGTACTCCGGCAGGTGCCGCAGCGTCGCCAGCAGCGTGTCCGCGTCGGGCGCGTCGACCAGGTAGAACCCCCCGAGCTGCTCGGCCGTCTCGGCGAACGGCCCGTCGGTGACGGTGACGTCGTCGCCGACGCGGCGGTGCGTGCGCGCCGCGGCGACGCCCACGAGCGCCTCGCCGGCCACGACGGTCACGCCCGCGGTGCGCAGCGCGCCGTCGAACGCCGCGTGCTGCGCGTGGTACCGCGCGCGCTCGGCGTCGTCGGCGCGCCGCCACACGTCCTCGTCCTGGTACAGCAGGACGACGAACCTCATACGACGGCGCCGGCCTGCGCGGCGGTCGCCTCGTCGCCCGCGCCGTGCGTGACGACGGCCCGCAGCTCGAGCGTCCCGCCGCCGACCTCGTCCATGACCAGCGGGGCCGCGAGCCGCAGCAGGCCCTCGGGGTCGGACGTGCGGACCAGGTAGAACCCGCCGAGCTGCTCGGTGAGCTCGGCGAACGGTCCGTCGGTGACCTCGGACCCGCCCGCGCCGACGCGCAGCACGCGCGCGGTCGTGGGGCTCGTGAGCTCCTCGCCGCCGAGGATCTCGTGGCCCCGCGCCGCGCACTCCTGCGCGAACCGCTCGTGCGCGGCGTACGCGGCCGCGAGGTCGTCGCACGCGTCGGGGTCGCCCCAGAGCAGGAGCGTGTAGGTCGTGGGGGTCGTCATGTCGTCCTCCGTGGTCCGGGGCACCCACTGTGCCCGCTCGCCCCCATGACGCGCGAGGGTCCCCGATTTCGACAGCCCCGACCTTCGCGCTCCCGGCGTGCGGGGGTGCGGGCCCCCTGCCTACCGTGGCGGCGGCCCGGGCGACCCCCGGGTCACCCGAACCGAGGGAGGCACACCATGTCCGACGCGGACCTCACCGGCCGCCGCGTGCTGGCCGTCGTCACCAACTACGGGGTCGAGCAGGACGAGCTCGTCGTGCCCGTCGAGCACCTGCGGGGCGCGGGCGCCACGGTCGACGTCGCGGCGGTCGACGACGCGCCCGTCGAGACGCTCGTCGGCGACAAGGACCCCGGTCGCACCGTCCAGCCGACCACCACGCTCGGCCAGGTCGACGCGTCCGGCTACGACCTGCTGCTCGTGCCCGGCGGCACGCTCAACGCCGACAGCCTGCGCCTGCAGGACGACGCGGTGCGGCTGGTCGGCGCGTTCGCGCAGGCCGGGCGGCCGGTCGCGGCGATCTGCCACGGCCCGTGGCTGCTGGTCGAGGCGGGTCTCGTGCAGGGCAAGCGGCTCACGTCGTACCCGTCGCTCACCACGGACGTGCGCAACGCGGGCGGCACGTGGGTCGACGAGGAGGTCGTGGCCGACGACGCGCAGGGCTTCCGGCTCGTCACGTCCCGCACGCCCGACGACCTCGACGCGTTCCTGCGAGAGGTCGACGCGGCGCTCACGGCCTGACGCTCACGGCCTGACGTCGGGCGGCCCGTCGGCCTCGTCGGCCGGCGGGCCGTCGTCGTGCCGCCCGTGGTCGGTCGGACCGTCGTCGGTCGGGCCGTCGTCCGTCGGCTCGTCGTCCGGGCCTCGCACGCCGTCCTCCTGCGCGGCCCGTTCGGCGGCGACCAGCGCGCCCTCGCCGACCCGCGGCAGCAGCACGACGAGCCCGGCGGCCACGACCCCGCCGACGACGAACACCCAGCGCAGGCCCCACGTCTCGCCGATCAGCCCGCCGAGCGCGGCGCCGAGCGGCATGGTGCCCCACGCGAGCAGCCGGTAGGCGCTGTTGACGCGGCCCAGCAGGTGGTCGGGCGTGAGGCGCTGGCGCAGCGACACCGTCACGACGTTCCACAGCGCGATGCCGAACCCGGCGACGGTGTTGGCGGCGCCGACGAGCAGCGGGTCGGTCGTCACGGCCGGTGCGGCCAGGCACAGCGCGGACCCGACGACGCTGACGCCGAGCGTCGCGGTGCGTCCGAGCCGCGCGGTGACGGGCCCGGCGACGAGCGAGCCGCCCACCGCGCCGACCGCGAGCCACATCAGCAGCACGCCGTACTGCGCCTCGGTGAGCCCCATCGCGGACCCCGCCCCCACGGCCCACAGCACGAACACCGCCGACACGGCCGACATCGCGAGGTTGGTCACCCCGACCATGACCGCGAGCGTGCGCAGCACGGGGCGCCGCCACAGGAACCGCAGGCCCTCGCCGATGTCGCGCCGCAGCGTGGTGCGCGGTGCGTCGACCGCGCGGGGCGCGCGGAACGAGCCACGCACCTGCAGCAGCGCGAGCACGGCCAGCGCCCACAGCCCCGCGGGGCCCCGAGCGCGACCGCCGCGCCGACGCCCACGAGCACCCCGCCCAGCGGCGGCCCGGCGAACGCGTTGGTGGTCAGCTCGGCGGCGTGCAGGCGCCCGTTCGCGGCGGGCAGCGCGTCGCGCCCGACGACCTGCGGCAGCACCGACTGCGCCGTGGTGTCCCGGAACACCTCGGCGACGCCGACGAGCACGGCCGCGGCGTACAGCGCGGCCATCGACCCGCCGCCCGTGAGCGTCACGACCGTGAGCAGCGCGACGACGACCGCGCGCGCGACGTCCGCCACGACGAGCGTCGCCCGCCGGTCCCACCGGTCCACGAGCGCACCGGCGGGCAGCGCGACGACGAGCCACGGCAGCGACAGCGCGAGCGACAGCCCCGCGACCGCCGCGGGCGACGTCGTGAACCCGAGCGCGACCAGCGGCAGCGCGGTCTTCAGCACGCCGTCGGCGAGGTTCGACGCCGCCGACGACGTCCACAGCCACCAGAAGGCGCGGGGGAGTCGCGCGGGTGCGGTCACGTGCCGCACGCTAGCAACGGCGCCCGGCGACGGTCCGGGCCGGGCGGGACGACGCGACGGGTGGTGGCCGGGTGCCGGTGACGAGCGCGGGGCTGCTGCTGCACCACGGGCGGGGTGCGGACGTGCACGTGCTCGTCGCGCACATGGGCGGCCCGTTCTGGGCCCGCAAGGACGACCACGCGTGGTCGCTGCCGAAGGGGCTGGTCGAGCCGGGCGAGGACGTCGAGGCGGCGGCGCGGCGCGAGTTCGCCGAGGAGCTGGGCGTGCCGGCGCCGGACCTGCCGGCCGTCGACCTGGGGGCGTTCCGCTACTCCTCGGGCAAGGTCGTGCACGTGCTGGCGGTCGAGGTCCCCGCGTCGCTCGTCGGCTCGCCCGACGACCCGGCGAGCGCCGACCTGACGACGCGGCCCGGCATCAGCACCGCACGCGTCGAGTGGCCGCCGCGCTCGGGCCGGCACCTCGACGTGCCCGAGGTGGACCGCGCCGTGTGGGCGCCGCTCGACGACGCGCGGCGCCTGCTCGTGAAGGGGCAGCAGCCCGCGCTCGACGCGCTGCTGCGGGTCACCGCGTAGCCGCCGGCGGGACGGTCAGACCCTGCTGCGCATCTGCTGCATGCTCGCGAGCAGGGTCGGGTCGCGCTGCTCGGGCCACCCGAACCCCGCCTCGTCGTCCCACGGCACGGGGTCGTCGTCGACGCTCACCTGCCACGACGTGCCCGGCAGCGCGCGACGCACGTCCGTGAGCGCGCGGCACCAGTGCGCGAGCCCGAGGAACGTCGCGAACGGGTCCTGCTGCGGGAGGGTCGTGCTGCCCTGCAGCGACGCGTCACCGGGGTCGGCGAGGTCGAGCGCGTCGGCGTCGAACGGGTAGTCCGCGTTGTGCGCGGCCACCAGCCCGCGGGCGACGGCCACCTCGTCGGGGGTCAGGGGTGCGGGACGGGTCGCGCGGTAGTGCAGCCGGACAGCCATGATCCGGGAGGATACGGGACGGAACGGACGTCCGGTGCGAGTTCCGGACGCCCGTCCGGGTCGCGCGTCACAGACCGTCGGGCCGGCGCTTCTGCGGGTACGGCGTGCGGCCGTGCGCGAGGTCCTCGACGAACGTCGCGATGCGGCGCGCGCGGGTCTCGGGCCGCTTGGCCTGCCCGACGCGCAGCAGCACCGCGAACCGGTTGCCCGAGGTCAACGCGTCGAACCAGGCGCGCGCGGCGGGCACCGCGTCGAGCGCGGCCGCCAGGTCGTCGGGGACCTCGATGGTCGCGGGGCCCCGGTAGGCGGCCTCCCACCGGCCGTCGGCCTGCGCCGCGGCGACCTGCGCGCGGCCGGCGTCGTGCATGCGGCCCTCGCGCTCGAGGCGCGCGACCCGCTCGACGTTGACCGCGGACCACGCGCTGCGCGGCCGGCGCGGCGTCATGCGCTGGAACGTGCTGGCCTCGTCGCGGCGCCGCGCCTGGCCGTCGATCCACCCGAAGCACAGCGCCTCGTCGACCGCGTCGGTGTACGTCAGCGCCGTCACGTCGCCACCCTTGCGGTGCAGCACGAGCCACACGCCCGTCGGCTGCGCGTGGTGCTCGGCCAGCCACGCGCGCCACGCCGCGGCGTCGGGGAGCAGCAGCTCGGGCAGGTCGTCGGCCACGGCGTCAGCCGTCCCGCCGGCGCCCGCGCGCGTCACTCACCGGTGCTCCCGTCCACGGCCTCGCGCAGCAGGTCCGCGTGCCCGTTGTGCCGCGCGTACTCCTCGACCATGTGCGCGAGCACCCACCGCAGCGACACGGGCTCGCCCGTCGCGTGGTGCCGTCGCGCCGACACCTGGTCGAGCCCGCCCGCGGCGAGCGCGTCGTCGACCGTGCGCTGCGAGCGCGCCACCGCCTCGTCCCACAGCGCGCGCAGCTGCTCCGGGGAGTCGTCGGCCGCGCTCGTGAAGTCCCAGTCGCGGTCCGCGTCCCAGTCGGCCGACGCCCACGGCTCGACGTGCGGGCGGTCGTGCCACACGACGCCGAACCAGTTGTCCTCGACCATCGCCAGGTGCTTCATCAGGCCGCCGAGCGTCAGGGTCGACGGCGGGAGGGTCTGCCGCAGCTGCGCGGCGTCCAGGCCCTCGGTCTTGAGCAGCAGCGTGCGGCGGTGGAAGTCGAGGAACGTGAGCAGCGTCGTGGCCTCGTCGGCGCGGTGCGGCGGGTCGCCCCGCTCGGACGTGAGGCGCGCGGGTGCGTGCCGCCCGTCGGTGGGCGTGCCGGGGGCGGGCGCGTCGGTCATGAGGACAGCGTGCCAGCCGGGTCCGACACGCCTCACGCGGGCCCGTGGGCGGCGGCGTCCGGCGCGGGCTGCGCGTCGGTGTGCGCGACGTGCCGCAGCTGCCGCCAGATCAGCACGACGAACACGGCCGACCCGACGAACGCGCCCCAGAACGGCGCGGTCACGCCCCAGCGCTGCGCCGCCCACCCGCCCACGAGCCCGCCCAGCACGAGCCCGCCGAACGTGCCGATGACGTTGACGCCGTTGACGCGGCCCTGCAGCGCGCTCGGCACGGCGCGCTGCCGGATCGTCATCGACGTCGTGCCCCAGACGAACGCGTGCGCGCCGAACACGAAGAACACCGGCATCGCGACCCACGCGCTCGTCGTCACCGCCAGCACCAGGTGCGTGAGCGTCTCCACGACCAGCCCGACCCGCATGAGCCCCGCGAGCGACACGCGTGCGGTCAGCCACCCGTAGGCCGTGACGCCCAGCAGCCCGCCGAGCGCCTGCACGGTGGTGACCAGGCCGAACCCGACGTCACCCAGCCCCAGGCGCTGCTGCGTGTACAGCACGAGCACCGACCACGCGGCCCCGAACGTCACGTTGAACACGAGGATCGTCAGCACGAGCGTGCGCACCGCGGGGTGGTGCCAGGTCCAGCGGACGCCCTCGACGACGTCGGCGCGCACGGTCGTCGTGCCGCGGGCGCGCCCGTGCGGCGGCAGCTCGACGCGCGCGACGAGCGCGACGGCGGCCGCCATGAGCACGGCCGTCGCGGCAAACGGCGACCACTGCCCGGCCGTGAACAGGGCCGCGCCGAGCGGCGGGCCGGCGAGCTGGTTGAGGCCGATGAACCCGGCCTGCGTGCGGGCGTTCGCGGTCGCGAGGTCGTCGCGCCGCACGACCATCGGTGCCAGCGTGCCCGCCACGTTGTCCGCGAACGTCTCCGCGGCTCCCAGCGCGACGAGAGCGACGAGCACGACCCACACGGGGGCGACGTCGCCCGCGACGGCGGCGGCGAGCAGCGCGAGCACGGCGACCCGTACCGCGTTGCACGCCATGACGAGCCGGCGGCGGTCGACGCGGTCGGTGACGACGCCCGCCCACAGCGCCAGCAGCAGGCGCGGGAGCCACGCGGCCGTCGCGGCGAGCGCGACGACGAACGGGTCCTGCGTGCGGGTCGCGACCAGCAGCGGGCCCGCCGCCAGCACGAGCCCGTCACCCAGGTTCGACGTCCACGAGGACGCGACCAGCCACCGGAAGGGTGCGCCGAGCCGCGCCGGGAGGACCGTCTCGAGCGCACGTCGCAGCACGCGGTGCACGGTAGCCGGGTCGGGGCCGCGGGCCCACGGAGATCCCACGGCCCGAGCCGTCCCGCGGCCGGGATGGTCGGTGCCACACTGCCCGCATGACCCGTGACGACGCGTTCCTCCTCGCCGCCGACGCCGTGCTCGACCTGGTCGACCTGCCCGAGGTCACGGTGCGGTGGTCGCAGCCGTCGGCGCTGCCGCGACTGACCGTCGGCGGGCTCGCCGTGCACCTGGGCAACCAGGTGGTGCGCGCGGCCGAGCTCCTGCCGAGCGAGCCCGGCGACCTGCCCGTGCTCGCCGACGCCGACGAGCACTAC
This sequence comes from Cellulomonas sp. FA1, assembly GCF_000986825.1. Classification (NCBI taxonomy): domain Bacteria; kingdom Bacillati; phylum Actinomycetota; class Actinomycetes; order Micrococcales; family Cellulomonadaceae; genus Cellulomonas; species Cellulomonas sp. FA1. The sequence goes on from NZ_LBMY01000001.1 coordinate 3,203,950, forward strand.
GCGCGCTCGGCGTGGCCGACGGCCGCGCCCGAGGACCCGGTGAACGATCGCGGCGGCGACGAGACGCTCGCGCTCGAGGGCCCTGCGGCGCTGCACGACCGCGTCGTCACGCACCGCGACCGCGTGCGCGACGCGCTCGCGTCCGGCGCCGCGCAGGACGTCGTGCCCGTGCCGTGGGCCGGGTGGGCGCTGCGCCGCGAGGACTTCCTGCTGACGCGCATGCTCGAGGTCGTCGTGCACTCCGACGACCTCGCGGTGAGCGTCGGCGTCGACACCCCGACGCTCCCCGCCGCGGTGTTCGACCCGGTGCGTGACCTGCTGGTGCGCCTCGCGGTCGCGCGGCACGGTCAGGCGCGCGTCGTCGCGGCCCTCACGCGTCGTGAGCGCGCGCTGCCGGTCCACGCGTTCTGAGCCGCGTGGCCGCGGGCGGGGCCGTCAGCGCCGGAAGCCGCCCTCGGTCGAGAGCACCTGCCCCACGACCCACCTCCCGGCGTCGGACACGAGCCACGCGATGAGCCGCGCCGGGTCGTCGGGCTCGCCGAACCGCCCGCCGGGGAAGTGCGCGAGCACGGCCTCGACCACCTCGGCGGGGGCCGCGTCGGCGTCGAGATAGCCGGTGTTGACCGGCCCGGGGTTGACGGTGTTGAGCAGGATGCCGCGGTCGACCAGGTCGTCCGCGACCGACGGCGTCAGCCCCGCGAGCACCGCCTTCGACGCGGCGTACGCGATCTCGTCCGGCATGGGCCCGGCGAGCTGGCCCGACGTCATCCACACCACGCGGCCGCCGGGCCGGCCGTCGTGCTGCGCCGCGAACGCCTTGGTCGCGAGCAGCGTGGCGCGGGCGTTCACGGCCCAGTGCGCGTCGAGCGTGCCCGCCGTCTGGGTCGCCAGCCGGCCGTCGCCGCCGCTGCGCGCGTGGTTGCAGACCAGCACGTCGAGGTGCCCCAGCGCGGCGCCGGCGCGCGCGACGAGCTCCTCGCCCGCGGTCGGCGCCGCGAGGTCGAGGCTCGTCGCCGCGAGGCGCGCGCCCGGCACGAGCTGCGCCTCGAGCTCGCCCAGCAGGGCGTCGACGTCGTCGGCACCCCACGGCTGCTCGGCGTCGTGCGGGGCCCAGTGCTGGACGACGAGGCTCGCGCCGGCGCGTGCGAGCCGCGACGCGACCGCGAACCCGATGCCGCGCCGGCGGCTCACGCCCGTGACGACGGCGACCCTGCCGTGCAGGCTCTCGCCCCGGTCGGGTGCTGCGGTGCTGTGCCGGTCGTGTCCCATGGGCGGCGACCCTAGGGGCGGGTCGGTGCGGGGGCGAACGTTTTGCGGGCGGTGCGGCGTACCCTGGCCGCGGCGATGGATCCCGCCGGGGCGTGCCGCCCGAACCGCCGCACGGCTGATGGTTCCTGCTCCGGTGGTACGGGCGCAGGCTGCTGCCCGCGGGAGGTGACCATGGCCGACGTCGCACGTTCCTCGCCGCCCTCGACCGCACGCTCGGCGGTGCCGTCGACCGTGTCGTCCGCGGCGCTGGTCGCCGTGGGCGGGACGCTCGGCGTGACGGTGCGCGCGCTGCTCGAGGGCGCGTTCCCGGCGGCGCCCGGCGGCTGGCCGTGGACGACGACGGCGATCAACGTCACGGGTTCGCTGCTGCTGGGCCTGCTGCTCACGGCGCTCGCGCGTCGCGGGCCCGACGCGGGGCGGCGGCGTGCCGTGCGGCTGGGCGTCGGCACGGGCGTGATCGGCGGGTACACGACGTACAGCACGTTCGTGCTCGAGGTGGAGCGGCTGGTCACGGGCGGGGCGGTCGTGACGGGGGTCGCGTACGCGCTCGTGAGCGTCGTGCTCGGGGTCGCGGCCGCGGTGCTCGGCGTCGTGCTCGCGGGCGGGCGCGCGGGTGCGCGGGGGCAGGCCGCGCACGACCCGGACGCCCTGGTCGAGGAGCGTGCGCGGCCCGGCGACGGCCCGCGCGCGGGGGAGGTGCGGTCGTGATCGTCGTGCTCGCGCTCGCGGGAGGCCTGGGGGCGGCCGCGCGGTTCGGTGTCGACACGGCCGTCGCGCGTCGTGCCCGCGGGTCGGTGCCGCTCGGGACCGTCGTCGTCAACACCACCGCGTGCCTGCTGCTGGGGCTGCTGACGGGCTGGACGCTGCGGCACGCGGGGCACGACGGCGTGCAGGCCGTGCTCGGCGTGGGGTTCCTGGGCGGGTACTCGACGTTCAGCGCCGCGAGCGTCGAGGCCGCGCGGCTGCTGCTCGCGGGTCGGGGCGTCGCGGCGGTGCTGCACGCGGCCGGGATGCTCGTGGCCGGGCTCGCCGCGGCCGTGCTGGGGCTCGCGCTCACGTCCTGACGGACCGGCCGGTCGAGCGGCCGCCCGCGCGTCGGAAGGCGCTTGCCGAAACGGTTCACGGTCTGGAGCGCGGCAGCGGGGCGGCCCTACCGTCGCCGCACGGACGGTGCGGCCCGACGACGCCCCGACCGCCCGGGACGACGACGTCCCGCCCCGGCGAGAGGTGACCCCATGACGCACCCACCCGCGCGGCCGACCCGCCGCGCCACGCTCACGGCCCTGCTCGCCGCGGCGCTCGCGGCGGCGAGCGTCGTCCTGGCGCCACCCGTGCAGGCCGCCCCCGGCACGAGCTGCACGGGCTCCACCGTCCACGGGTCGGCGGTGCAGGACGGCGGCACGTGGCGCGCCTACCGCGGCAGCACGCAGCTGTGGGCCGGCCCCGACATGCTCACCGCGATCAACCGGGCCGTCGAAGGGCTCGACGCCGGGCGCACCAGCAAGCAGCGCGTCGTCGTGAACGGCTCGGGGACCATGAGCGCGAACGCGCGCATCACGCTGCCCAGCTACACGACCCTCGAGTCCTGCGGCACCCTCCACGTCACCGGCACCGGCTCGGGCAACGTCGCCGGCGTGTACATGCGCGGCGCCACCGACATCGAGGTCGCCCGCCTGCACCTCACGGGCACCCCCGTGTACGGGATCTTCGCGCGCGACGTCGACAACCTGCGGCTGCGGGAGATCGACATGCGGCTCAGCGGCGGCGGCATCGGCGTGCGGATCGACAACCACGGCGACCGCAGCCGCTTCGTGCGCAACATCACCGTCAACTCGCTGTACGTGTCCGGCGCGGGGTCGCACGCGCTCGAGACCTACGGGGTCGACGGGCTCACGGTCGGCACGGTCACCGCGCGCGGCGTCGGCGAGTCCGGCGTGCTGCTCAACGAGACGATCAACGCGACGGTGAGCCTGGTCGACGCGCAGGACGCCGGCACCGGCACCGGCTACGCGGCGTTCCGGATCGCCAACCGCGCCGGACGCATCGGCGCGTCCTACCCGACCAACATCCGCGTCGGCACAGTCAAGGCCGTCGGCGGCGGGCGCGGCGTGTTCTGCGTCTCCGAGAGCGGCGGCCTGCGCATCGACCGCGTCGAGCTGCGGGCCACGGGCAACAACCCCGTGCTCGTCGAGAACTGCACCAACGTCGACCTCGCCCCCGCGGGCGGCACGATCTCGGGCGGCGAGGTGCGGCTCGCGGCGCGCAGCGACATGCCGCAGACCCGTGACGTCACGCTGCAGAACCTCACGCTGTCGAACGGTGCTCGCGTCGTCGAGCGGCCGTGCGTCGCGAACCTCGTGATCCGGAACGTCACGGGCGGGTCCGTCACGCGCTGCTGACCCGCTCGTCGGCCGGGCGCCGCCACATCAGCGCGTACCGCCACAGCGGCAGCCGGCGCCACCGCACGCCGGGCAGCGCGTCGCGCGCGGCGTCGCGGACCTGCGCGAACGTGTGCGCCGGCGGCCACACCGTGGGCGCCGCGTGCTCCCAGAACGTGCGGGTGCGGCTCAGCACCTGGTGCTGCACCACGCCGAGCGTGTCCCACGCGGCGTCGACCGGCCCCGACGACGCCGCGCACCCGACGACCACGAGCACCCCGCCCGGCGCGGTGAGGCGAGCCAGGGCCCGCAGCGCGTCCGCGGGGTCCGGCAGGTGGTGCAGCGTCGCGATCGACGTGACGACGTCGAACGACGCCGGCGCGAACGGTGCGCGCAGCGCGTCGCCGCGCACCCACGCGCCCTGCGGGGCCGCCGCGCGGGCGCGGGCGAGCACCGCGGCGTCCAGGTCGAGGCCCACGACGTGCGGCACGCACCGGCGCAGGTCGGCCGCGAGCAGCCCGTCGCCCGTGCCCACGTCGAGCGCCGTCCGGGCGTGCGGCGGGACCTCCCGCAGCACGAGCCGGTGGTAGTGGACGTTGTGGTTCCACGGGCGGGGCGGAGCGGCGTCGCTCACGAGGCCTCCGGGGCGTGGGACAGCGGGTTGGTCGACCGTAGCGAACCGGCGGGTGCCCGTGCGCCCGTCGGCGTGCCACGCGCCCCGGCGCGCCGACGGGCGGGACCGGTGCGGTCCCGCCCGTCGGGTGGTGCGTCAGACGCCGTGCGGCGGGCCCGGTGCGCCGGGCCGCCCGGTCAGGCGCAGGTGAGGGTCGGCGACCCCGGCGTGCCCGTGCCGATGAACCCGAACGTCGTCGAGCCGCCCGCGGGCAGCGCGCCGTTCCACGCGGCGTTGCGGACCGTCACGTTCGACCCGCTGCTCGACACGTCGCCGCTCCACAGCTGCGAGACCGTGAACGACGAGCTTGACCAGCCGACCGTCCAGCCGCTCAGCGCGGACGAGCCGGCCGTGACGGTCACCTCGGCCTGGAACCCGCCCGGCCACGTGCCGGTGGTGCGCAGCGTCGCCGAGCACCGTCCGGTCGGGGTCGTCGGCGTCGGGGTCGGGGTGGCCGTCGGCGTCGGGGTGGCCGTCGGGGTGGCGGTGGGCGTGGGGGTCGGGGTGGGCGTCGGCGTCGTGGTCGTCGACCTCAGCGCCGAGAAGAACTGCCAGATCTCGCCCGGCACGTGCGACTGCTGCGCGCCGCGGTCGCGCGCGTCCCACTGGTGGTCGCTGTCGTTGGCGATCCACACCACGGGGAAGCCGTCGCGGCACGTGTACGTCGTCTTGGTGTGCTGCCCGCTGCCCGCCGCGGGCTCGGGCGCGTTCTGCGCCTGGCAGCCGTTGTTGCGCAGCGCGCGGTCGCGCAGCGCGCGGCCCTGCGAGATGTTGAGCACGCTGTCGGCCACGCCGTGCGAGCCGAGGTACGCGATGGGCTGCGTGCCGCCCGCGCAGCCCGAGAGCTGCGCACCGTTGAGCACCGCGACCGCCCGGAACACGTCGGCCCGCGCGCACGCCAGCGCGTTGCTCATGCCGCCGCCGTAGCTGAAGCCGGTCGCGAACCGCTGCGTCGTGTCGATGCACAGGGACGCGTCGAGCGTGCGCAGCAGGTCGTCGATGAACGTCACGTCGCGGCCGTTGCTGTTGGGCCACGCGTTGTCGATGCCCTGCGGCGCCACGAAGATCGTGCTGTTGTTCGCGAGCGGCTTGAGGCCGTAGAAGTTCTGGTTGACGACGTCCTGCGACGTGCCGTGCCACCAGTGCAGCCCGACGACCAGGCGGTACGGCTTGTTCGGGTCGTACCCGGCGGGCACGTCGAGGCGGTAGCTGCGCTGCTGGCCGCTGCTGGTGAGCGTGTGGTTGCCGGTGCCGAGGCCGGCGGGCTTGCCGCAGCCGCCGGTCGTGGCGGCCGCGACGGGGCCGCCCGGCAGCGCGGTCGCGGGCCCGGCGGCGGCGGTCAGGCCGCCGACGGCGAGCGCGACGGCTGCCACGAGGGCGCCGAGGCGTCGGCGGGTCGGGGATCGGTGCACGGTGGCTCCTCACGGTCGTCGCGCCGGCGTCGGCGTCGGCGCGGGGGTGACGTGGCGGTGGCAGGGCTGTGCCCCGGCGCACGTTCGTTCCCGCGACGCTAGTGACGGCGAGTGGGTGACCACACCGTGAGTAATCGTTTCACCACACGTCCGGGGCGACGCGTCAGCGCACCCCCACGCCCAGCAGGTGGCCCGACAGGTCGACCGCCTCGGTGTCGCCGTCCGCCGCGCGGGCCAGCACCAGCGCGGCGGCGACCACGTCGTCGTCGGGACGCAGGAACTCGAGCGCGAGCGAGCCTGGCCCCTCGACGCCCACGACGCGCGCGTCGCGGAACCCGGCGGTGGTCAGCTCGTCGGCGAGCTCTGCCGCGGTGTGGAAGTGCGCACCGGGGAACCCGCCCTCGTCGCGGTCCAGCGCCTCCGCCGGCTCGCCCGTCTCGAGCAGCCTCGTCAGCTCCGGACCCGGCAGGGCCGTGAACCGGCGGCTCAGCACGACGTCCATCGTCGCGATCGACCGCGTGATGCCGGCCGCGAGCACGACGCCGCCGGGGCGCAGCACCCGCAGCGCCTCGCGCAGCGCCCGCAGCCGGTCGTCGCGCGCCGCCAGGTGGTACAGCGGGCCGGCCAGCAGCACCGCGTCGAACGTCGCGTCGGCCGCCCGCAGCGCGCGGGCGTCGCCGACCTCGGCCGTGAACGTGCCGACCGCGCGCGCCGTCTCGACCTGCGACGCGACCGGGTCGACGAGCGTGACGTCGTGCCCCTGCGCCGCGAGCCACGTCGCGTGCACGCCCGTGCCGCCGCCCACGTCGAGCACGCGCGACCCGGGGCCCAGGTGCGCGCCGACGACCTCGCGCGTGCGGATCAGCTCGACCGCCCCGGCGGCCGTGCGCCCGAGGCGCGCGCCCTCGTCGACGTGCGTGCCGTAGTAGCGCTGCAGACGGGCGTCGAACGTGGCCTGGTCCATGGCGGGACGCTAGCGGCGCGGGTCGCGCCGGTGCGCGGGGATTGCGCTCAGCGCGCCGCCGACGGGCCCCGCTGCCGCACGCCCGTGCGTCGCATCGCGTCCGCGACGGCCGCTGCGTCGGCGTGCCGCTCGTCGGCCAGGCCCGCGACGACGCCCGCGTGGTCCTGCGGCGACCGGTTCTGGCTCAGCTTGGCCTTGGCCTCGACGCGCTCGACGCGCAGCTCGACGCCCACGACGGCGCGGAGCTGACGCCGCACGAAGTCCGCGGGCGCGTCGGTGACGGCCCACGGCTGCGCGCGGTCGTGCTCGTGCTGCGCGGTCAGCGTCGTCACGAGCCGGTGCAGCTCCTCGACGTCCTCGTGCACGCGCAGCCGGCCCGTCAGGTGCACGGCCGAGTAGTTCCACGTCGGCACGACCCGCCCGTGCTCGGCCTTGCTCGCGTACCAGGACGGCGACACGTACGCCTGCGGTCCGCTGACGACCGCGAGCGCCGGGGCGTCGTCGGGCAGGTCGCGCCACTGCGGGTTCGCGCGCGCCATGTGCCCCAGCAGCCGGTCGCCGTCCCACACGACGGGCAGCAGCGTCGCGACGGGGTACCCGTCGGCGCCGACGGTGACGACCTGCGCGGTGCCGACGGCCGCGACCAGCGCGCGGACCTCGTCGGCGTCGTCGAGCGCGTTGAACACCGGGACGTACATGCCGTGACGCTAGCCGCGGCGAGCGCCACGGCGCGAGAGGTGTCTCAGCACGGTGGCGGGGTGCGCGCGCGACGGCCGACCGGATAGCCCTCTCACGGGCGGGGGTGGATCGCCGTGTGGTGGTGAGAGTGCGATCCGGTCGTGTCGTGGACAGTGCTGGATCGCCCTCTCGCGGCGAGAGGGCGATCCAGTTGCCGCGGTGAGAGGGCGATCCAGCACCGGTGGGCGTCAGGAGCAGATGCCCCAGGGGATGTAGCTGATGTTCTGGGAGCCCTTGTAGTAGGTGACGCCGAAGCTGTTGGAGCCCGACGGGGTGAACGTGTTGCCGCTGCGGTTGGCGCCCCAGGCGCTCTGGATGGACTGGCCGGTGTTGGGGTAGACGGTCACGGACCAGTTGGACCGGCCGGTGACGGTGTAGGTGACGTTGAAGCGGTCGCCCCAGCTCTCGCCGCGGGTCCAGCTGACGGTGCAGCCGTTGTTCGTGTTGCTGCCGGAGTCGCCGCCGCCGGTGTTGCCGCCGCCGTTGTCGCCGCCGCCGGGCGTGCCCGTGAGCGGCGCGACGGCCCGGCCCGTCGTCGGGGAGATCTGCCCCGCGCACAGGTTGCGGGCCTGCAGGTCTCGCAGGATCCCCGGGAGGGCCTGCACGGTCGCGCCCGGCCAGTCGTGCATGAGGATCACCTGCCCGGGCTGCAGCCGCTGCGCGGCCTGCCGGATCGCGGACGCCGACGCGTTGTTCCAGTCCGCCGAGTCGACGTCCCACGTCACGACCGTGAGCCCGAGCGACGACGCGACCGAGCGGACCGTCTGGTTGACCTCGCCGTACGGCGGGCGGAACACCTGGGGCGTGACGCCCGCGGTCTGCTGCACGACCTGCTGCGTGCGGGACAGCTGCGACCGCACGTCCGACTCGCTCATGTTCACCAGGTGCGGGTGGTCCCAGCTGTGGTTGCCGATCTGCAGCCCGGCGTTCTTGTACGTCTGCATGAGCGACGCGTTGTTCTGCGCGTTCTGGCCCGTGGGGAAGACGGTCGCCGACGCGCCGTACTGGCGCAGCGTCGAGACGATCTGCGACGTCGTCGCGGCGGTGGGCCCGTCGTCGAACGTCAGCGCGACGTAGCCGGCCGAGCAGGACGCGGCGCTCGCGGTCGGGGCCAGCGCGAGGCCGCCCGCCAGGACGACGCCGACCGTCGCGAGCCCGGACAGCAGGCGCGCCGCGCGGCGGGGGGAGGTGGTTCGGGACACGGGAGGGCCCTTCTCGAGGAGGGGGCGCGAGGGACGCGCCGGGGGGAGACGGCACCGGGCCGCCCCCGTGGTGGGGGCGGCCCGGTGGTGGCAGGTCAGGAGCAGATGCCCCAGGGGATGTAGCTGATGTTCTGGGAGCCCTTGTAGTAGGTGACGCCGAAGCTGTTGGAGCCGTTCGGCGTGAACGTGTTGCCGCTGCGGTTGGCGCCCCAGGCGCTCTGGATGGACTGGCCGGTGTTGGGGTACACCGTCACCGACCAGTTCGAGCGGCCGGTCACGGTGTAGGTGACGTTGAAGCGGTCGCCCCAGCTCTCGCCGCGGGTCCAGCTGACGGTGCAGCCGTTGTTGGTGTTGCTGCCCGAGTCGCCGCCGCCGGTGTTGCCGCCGCCGCCGTTGTTCCCGCCGCCGTTGTCGCCGCCGCCCGTGGTCGAGCCGACCGTGATGTTCGACGAGCCGGACGACTGGTACCCCTCGGTCGCGAGGATCTGGTAGTTGTGCGTGCCGAGCTGCATGCCCTTCGACGCCCACGCGTTGAAGTGGTTCTGGGCCGTGATCGTGCCGCCCACGCGCTTGGACTGCCGCACCGACCAGAACTGCTTGAACGTCGAGCTGTTGCCCTCGATCGACGGCGCGTTGTACCGCGTCGTCTCGTAGATGTCGTACGTGCCGCCGTCGGACGTGACGGTGCCCTTGAACGTGCCGGTCGGGCGGTACGTGCCCCACGAGTCGACGATGTAGTACTCGACGAGCGGGCCGGTGGTCCAGCCGTACAGCGTGAGGTACGCGTTGCCGGACGGGTTGAACTGGCCCGAGTAGGAGACGGCGCGGCCGGTGCCCTTCTCCCAGCCCTTGCCGATGACGAAGTTGCCGGTGTTGGACCACTGCGTCGTGTAGTTGCCGCCGTCGTTGAGGTTGGCGGACACCGTGCCGGGCGAGTCGGTCCAGAAGGAGTACCAGTAGCCGCCCTGCGTGCCGGTCTTGTTGCTGTTGACGTACTCGGCGGCCGCCGGCGTGGCGAGCGCGACCGTGCCGGCGAGCAGCGCCGCCGAGGCGACGGCGCTCACGGCGGAGCGGAACGACCGGCGCTGACGGCGCCGAGCCGGGACGAAAGTATCGGACATCTCGCGACTCCTTTGTGCGTGCGATCCGGAGGGCCGGGGGAGGGTGGCTGCGCCTGCGCTGCGGTCCGGCAGGTGCGGGTGGCCGCCCCGGGCGGTGCCACGCCGGACGTCGTCGACCCGCGTGGATACCGTTATCGAGCGAGTCTGCAACGTGGGAGCGCGACCGCTGCGCCCCGTTCGGGCGATGAAGCGTTTCAGTCGGGAGTGTGCGGGCGTCGTCGCCGACGCATGCCGGTGAGGAGCGCGCAGACGTCCGACGTGCTCGAAAGTTGCGAGCTATGTGCGGGGTCGTGCCCGCACACGACTACCGTCGTCCCGTGGCGGAGCACGCAGGCGTCGTGACGATCGACGGCGGGGACCTGGGCTGCGCGCGCCTCCTGCTGCTGCTGCGCGACCGCGTCACGACGCTCGCCCCCGGCACGGTCGTGCACCTCGTCACCACCGACCCCGTGGCACCCGTCGACCTGCCGGTGTGGTGCCACATGACCGGGCACGTGTACCGCGGCGTCGTCGCCGGGCCCGACGACCGGCCGACCTACGCGGTCGAGGTCGCGGAGCGTCCCGCGGCCACCGACGCGCGGCACCCGTGGCGGCTGGGCCAGGGCTGACGTCGCGTCGTCGCGCCGTCGGCCCGTCGCGCCGTCGGCCCACGACGCCGTCAGCCCGTCACGCGTCAGCCCAGGACGACGACGAACCCCAGCACGGCGCTCACGACGCTGACCGCCAGCAGCGCGACCGCGGGGCCCACCGGCTCGCGCCGCCGCACGTGCACCACGACCGCCCCGCCCATCGTCACCGCGAGCGCCGTCGCCGCGACCGGGGCCAGCACCGGCGCGATCCCGGTCGCGAGCGGCAGCACGAGGCCGAGCGCCCCGAGCAGCTCCGCGAGGCCGACGAGCTTGACCGCGGCGGGCGAGAAGTCCTCGACCCACGCGAGCCCCGACGTGCGCAGCGCCTCGCGCGGGCGCACGAGCTTCATGACGCCGGCGCCCGCGAACGCCAGCGCGAGCAGGCCGTCGACGATCCACAGGGCGACGGTCACGGGGTCTCCTCGGGGTGGGCGGTGGCGGGGGTGCTGGCGACGAGCTCGACCTCGAACCCCTGCGCGTCCTCCAGGTAGGCCGCGTAGTGGTCCGGGCCGCCCGCCCACGGGTGCCGGTCGGCGAACATCAGGGACCAGCCGTGCGCGAGGGCCTCGGCGGTCAACGCGTCCACGTCGGCGGGGGTGCCCGCGTGGAACGCGAGGTGGTTGAGCCCCGGGCGGCGCCGCTCGTGCGCGCCCGCGACGACGTCGGGCCCCGCCTCCAGCGCGACGTACGTGCCGCCGCGGCGCCACGTGCCGCCCGTCGGCCACGCGTCGTCGTGCGCGTACCCCAGGCGTTCGAGCAGCCACCCGAGCGACCCGGTGGCCGTCTCGAGGTCGGCCACCCACAGCTCGACGTGGTGCAGGGCCCCGGTCTGAGTCACGCGGGCCAGTGTGCCGCGTCCGGGCGGGGTCGCGGGCGCGTGGCCGTCGCGCGCGGTCGTTACCCTCGGTGGCCATGCCGACCGATCCCCGCGCCCGCGTGCGCCGCCTCGTCGAGGCCCGGGCGTTCCAGCGCGTCATCATCGGCCTGATCGTCCTCAACGCGATCGTGCTCGGGCTCGAGACGTTCCCCGACGTCATGGCCACGGCCGGCCCCGTGCTCGAGACCGTCAACCACGTCGTCGTCGGCGTGTTCGTCGTCGAGGTCGTGCTGCGGGTCTACGCGGACGGGCGCGCGTTCTTCCGCGACCCGTGGAGCCTGTTCGACCTGTTCGTGGTCGTCGTCGCGCTGATCCCCGCGAGCGCCGGCTCCGAGGTGCTGCGCGTGCTGCGGCTGCTGCGCGTGCTGCGGCTGCTGTCGACCGTGCGCTCGATGCGCATGGTCATCTCGGCGCTCGCGACCGCGGTGCCCGGCATCGCCGCGATCGGCGGGCTGCTGGTGATGGTCGTCTACGTGTTCGCGGTGAGCGCGTCGACGCTGTTCGCCGCCGAGGCGCCCGAGGCCTTCGGCGACCTGTCCCGGTCGGTGACGTCGCTGTTCCGCATCATGGTCGCCGACGGCTGGGCCGACATCGCGGTGCCGATCGCCGAGCGGCAGGCGTGGGCGTGGGCGTACTTCATCGGGTTCACGGTCGTGTCGACGTTCGTCGTCCTCAACCTGTTCGTCGCCGTCACGGTCGAGGCCATGAACCGCCGGCACGACGAGGAGCGCGCGCCCGCCGCGCCCGCCCCCGAGACCGACACGCGCGTGCTCGCCGAGGTGGTGGCGCTGCGCGCGCAGCTCGCGCGGCTCGAGGAGCAGCTGGTCGTCGCGGCCGGCGTGGCGCCCGGCCCACGCAGCGACGACGCGGACGCGCGCCGGACGTGACGCCCGGCGCCGCAGCACCGGACGTCCCCGCGCGCCGCCCGGTGGCGCGCGGCCCGGTGATCTGCGCCGCCACCGCGCGGGTCACCCGATCGGGCGTAGGCTGGAGGTAGTCCCAGGAGGACGAGCACCTCGGTCGAGGAGCTCCACCCCTGGCACGTCGAAGGAGGGCGTCATGCCCGTCCACCGCAGCTTCCCCGCACGTCCCACCGCCGCGGGTCGTCCCGACCCCCAGGCTTCGCCCGCGGACCACGAGCCGTCCACCCCGGAGCCGTCCGCGCCGGAACCGAGCGCCCCCAGCCCGCGCCGACCCCCGGCCCGGCCGATCCCGAGCCCATCGTCCCCGAGCCGCACGCGCCCCCGCTGACGCACCCGGCGACGGCCGTCCGGTCACGCACCGGCGCGGCCTGGGTCGGCATCTGCGTCGGCGCGCTCGTCCTCGTCGCGCTCGTCGTCTTCATGATGCAGAACACCGCCCCGGTCGAGGTCGCGTTCCTCGGCATGAGCGGCTCGGCGCCGCTCGCGCTCGTGCTGCTCATCGCCGGCCTCGGCGTCGGCGTCGTGGCCCTGGTCCTCGGCAGCACGCGCATCGCCCAGCTCCGCCGGCTGATCCGCAGCGACCGACGCCGCGCCGACGTGCGCTGACCGACGCGTCACCGGGTGGCGCGACCGCGCCCTCACCCTCCGTCCCGACAGGGGATCCACCATGTCCACGTCCACCGCACCCTCCACCGCGGCCCCGGCCCCGTCCACGTCCGACGCGTCGCCCGACCCCACCGCAGGGGACCTCCACCTGCTCCACATCCTGGAGAGCGGGATCGCCGCCGAGGTGGGCACACCCGCCGAGCCGTCCCGGTACACCGTGCCGGTCGTGTTCTCCCGGCAGGTCACGCCCGTCGAGCGCGCACGCATCGAGGACCCCGCGACCGCGCGTCGGCTCGGCGAGGCCGTCAGTCCCGGTCGCGGCGGCCCGGAGCTGCGGCTCGTCGTGTCCGACCGTCGCCTGCTCGTGGAGAACACGACGCTCGCGGAGCTGCGCGACGGCCTCGCGGCCGAGCTCGCGGCCTTCCTGCGCGAGCTGGGCGAGGACGTGCGCGCCGCAAGCGCCGAACGCGTCACCGCCGCCGCCCGGCGCGCCGGTGACGCCGAACGACGCGACGCGACGGTCCACGCGGCCGTCGAGCAGATCCGGTTCGTGTAGGTGGCCGACGTGTCCACGCACCCCCCGGCCCCCGTCGACGGTCGGCGCGCGGTGTCGCCGCGGGAGCGGCAGGTCAGCGACTTCACGGCCCTGTCGAGGGTCGTGCAGGAGTCCGGCCTGCTGCGTCGGCGGCACGCCTACTACTGGTCGTGGTTCGTCGGTCTCACCGCGGCGCTCGCCGGCACCGGTGTCGTCTTCGTCGTGCTCGGGAGCTCGTGGTGGCAGCTCGTCACGGCTGCCGTCCTGGCCGTCCTGCTCGGGCAGGTCATGTTCCTGGGGCACGACGCGGCCCATCGGCAGATCTTCGAGTCCGGGCGCTGGAACGACTGGTCCAGCCTGGTCATCGCGAACCTCTACGCGGGCATGAGCTACGGCTGGTGGCAGCACAAGCACTCGCGGCACCACGCGAAGCCCAACCAGGTCGGCGCCGACCCGGACATCGCGACCGACGTCGTGCTGTTCCACACCGAGGAGCTGACCGAGCCGCGCACCGGCCTGGCCGGGTGGCTCACGCAGCGTCAGGGGTGGCTGTTCTTCCCGCTGCTGCTGCTCGAGGGGCTCAACCTGCACGTGTCGGGCATCAAGACGTTGCTCGGGCGCGGTCCGGTCCGGCGCCGGCCCGTCGAGATCGCGTTCGTGACCCTGCGGCTCGGCGGATACCTCGCGGTCGTCTTCTGGTTGCTGCCCGTCGGCATGGCGCTCGCGTTCCTCGGCGTGCAGCTCGGACTGTTCGGGCTCTACATGGGGGCCGTGTTCGCGCCCAACCACAAGGGCATGCCGCTCGTGCCGCGTGACGCACGCCTCGACTTCGTGCGACGGCAGGTGCTGATGAGCCGCAACGTCCGTGGTGGACGCACCACCGACGTGCTGATGGGTGGGCTGAACTACCAGGTCGAGCACCACCTGTTCCCGAGCATGCCGCGACCGCACCTGCGCCGCCTGCAGCCGGTCGTCCGGGAGTTCTGCGCCGAGCGCGGCATCCGCTACACCGAGGTGAGCCTGCTGCGGTCGTACGCGATCGTCGTGCGGCACCTCAACGCCGTCGGCCTGGCCGCGCGCGACCCGTTCCGGTGCCCGCTCGCCGAGCAGCTGCGCCCGGTGGGCTGACCGCGGCGGCGACGCGCGGGGTCCCGCCGCCGCGGGTGGGCCGGCGCCGCGGGTGGGCCGGCGCCGCGGGTGGGTCGGTGGTGCGGCTCAGTGCTCGCGCAGCACGTCCGCGAGCCCGAGCGGCGGCGCGCCCGTGACGTCCTCGACGTCGTGCGTGACCTGCGCCATGACGTCGCTCGCGATCGCCGTGTACGTGGAGACCCACGCGTCGACCTGCCATTCCGGGGCGCCGTAGGACGCGCGGGACGTGTACGCCTCGTCGAGCGTCTCGTCGACGTACCGCACCGGGCGCCCGCGCACGTCGGAGATGACGCGCGCGACGTCGGCGAGCGTGAGCGCCTCGGGGCCCGTGAGGTCGTACGTGCGGCCCGTGTGCGGTGCCGGGTCCCGCAGCACGGTCGCGGCGACCCGTGCGACGTCCGCGCGGGCGACGAACGCGCAGCGCCCGTCACCGGCCGGGCCGCGCAGCGCACCGTCGGCGCCGACGAAGTCCTCGAGCACGTCGAGGTAGAACGTGTCCCGCAGGAACGTCCACGCGACGCCCGAGGCGCGCAGGTGCTGCTCGGTCGTGAAGTGGTCCCGCGCGAGCGTGAACGTCGCGTCCGGCGAGGCCGCCGCGAACGACGTGTAGACGACGTGCCGCACGCCCGCCGCGGCGGCGGCGTCGACGAAGGCCACGTGCTCCGCGACGCGCGTCGCGCTCTCCGACGCCGAGACCATGAGCAGCGCGTCCACGCCGCGCAGCGCGTCGGTGCACAGCGCGCGGTCGGCGTAGTCGACACGGGCCACCTCCGCCGGCCGGGCCAGGTGCGGGAGACGTGCGCTCGTGGGGTCGCGGACCAGCAGCCGCTGCGTCGCCCCGGCCTCGTCGAGCAGCCGCGCGACGCGCGCGCCGACCTGCCCGGTCGCCCCGGTGACGCCGATCGTGACCGTGCCCATGGTGCCTCCTGCGCGTGCCGCGTGGTCGCCGTCCATCCTCGCGCCGCACGGACGGCGGGGCCACCGGCGCCGGTGCCGGTGGCGGTCCCGCGGGGCGGTCCCCGGGCGCGGGCGTGGGCGGGTTGCCGGTAACGTCACGGTCCGCAGACGCGCCCGCCCACCCCCTCGTCGCGCGTCCCGCCCGTCCCCCGAGGAGCTCGTCCATGAGGATCGTCCGCACCGGCGTCGCGCTGGCCCTGCTCGGTGCGCTGGGGCTGACCGCGTGCTCGTCGGGGGCGTCGGGCACGGGGTCGTCGGGCACGGCCGCGCCCGTGGCCGACGCGGTGACGACGCCGGCCGCCCAGCCGACGCTCGCGCCCGTGGCCCAGGCGCCCGAGGAGTGGCGGACCCTGCCGCTGGGCCCGGTCGTGCTCGACGTCCCGGGCGGGTTCGAGATGGTGCAGGAGCCGGGCGACGACGACGCGCGGACCGCGTCGTGGGTCGTGCGCCGCGGCGACCAGGACGGTGCCCGGGCCGCGATCTCCGTCGCGCGGGACACCGACCCGACGCGCACGCCGGCGCAGAGCGCGGAGGCCGCGCTGCGCTCGGAGGAGTCGCAGCGCGGCGCGCACGACGGCGAGCGCACGCCCCTGACGTGGCCGGGCGTGGCGGACGCCGCGCACCTGAGCTACCTGCAGGACGTGCTGGTCGGCAGCCGCACGGTCGAGCACCGCGCCGAGTGGGTCTACGCCGACCTGCCGGACGGCTCGCAGGTGGCGGTCGGGGTGGTGGCGCCCGTCGAGATGTTCGACGAGCTCGACCTGCACGAGGTCCTGGAGACCTGGCGCCCCGCCTGACGGGGTCCGCGCGCCACCGAGGCGCGGGCGGTCCGCGTCAGACGAGCCGGACCAGCCCGGCGGCGGTCGGTCGCAGCCCGCACGCGTCCTCGTAGAACGCCACGAGGTGCGGCTCGTAGTCGGCGTGCACCCAGTGGCACCCGGCGGCGCGCGCCTGCTCGACCGCGGCGGCGACGAGCGCACGGCCGACCCCGCGCCCCCGCACGTCGGGTGCGACGCACGTGTCGAGGAGGATCGCGTGCACGCCGCCGTCGCCGACCACGTTGACGAAGCCGACGAGCTCGCCGTCGTGCCGCGCGGTGACCCACGTGAGGCTGTGGTCCGCGAGCCGGCGACCCCAGGGCGTGGCGCCCGGGTCGTGCCCGAACGCGGTCGCGTGCAGGGCCTCGAGCTCGGCGTCGGTCAGCGCGCCGCGGACGTGCAGCGTGGGAGCGGGGTCCATCACGTCATCCTGCCTGCGACGTCACGTCGATTCCCGTGCGACCGGCCCCACGGCCCGCCGTGGGCTCAGGGTGCGGCGGCCGGCCCGGCGGGGACGACGGGCGTCGCGTCGTCGTCCCGCGGCGCACCCGCGACGAGCACGCGCCCGACGCCCGCCACGACGACGCCGGCCGCGACGACGGCGAGCAGCGCGACGCGCAGGCTCGTGGCGTCCGCGACGACGCCGACGAGGGTCGGGGACACGAGGAACCCGACGCGCAGCAGCCAGCTGACCACGGTGAGCCCGACGCCCGCGGGCAGCCCGGGCAGCTCGTCGGCGGTGTGCATGACGGCCGGGACGAGCGTCGCGACGCCGAGCCCGGCGAGCGCGAACCCGACGAGCGTGGTCGTGAGCGACGGCGCCGCGAGCGCGAGGCCCATGCCGCCGGCGATGAGCACGCCGCCGACCCGGGCGACGCGTCGCTGGCCGAACCGGTCGACGACACGGTCGCCCGTGAGGCGTCCGACCGTCATGGCGACCTGCAGCGCGACGAACGCGAGGCCCGCGGCGGCGGCGCCGGTGCCGACCTCGCCGCGCAGGTACAGCGCGCCCCACGACGAGCCGGCGTCCTCGACGAACGCGGCGGCGGCCGCGAGGACGCCGAGCGCCGCGAGCAGCGCGACGGTGCGCCCGGCGACGTGCCGCAGCGAGCGCGCGCCCGGGTGCTCGTCGGCCGGGGCGGTGTCGCGCTCGGCGTCCTCGGGGCCGCGGAGCAGGAACCGGTGGGCGACGACGGCGACGACGCTGAAGACGACGGACGTGACGGCGACGTGCAGCGGCAGCGGGACGTCGAGGCCCGCGGCGGCCGAGCCGAGCAGGCCGCCGAGCACGGCGCCGACGCTCCACAGGCCGTGGAACGCGTTGACGATGGACCGCCCGTAGAGGCGCTGGACGCGGAACCCGTGGGCGTTCTGCGCGACGTCGACGACCGAGTCGAGCGCGCCGGCGAGCAGGAACAGCCCGGCGAGCGCGAACCAGCTGCCGGACAGCGGGACGACGGCGACGGCGGCGGCGAGCGCGACGAGCCCGAACGACGCGACGGCGGCGGACCCGAGCAGGCGGATGAGCAGCGGTGCGAGCAGCCCGGCGAGCAGCGCGCCGAGCGGCATCGCGGCGATGGCGGTGCCGAGCGCGGCGTTGCTGAGCCCGAGCCCGTCCTTGACCTCGGGCAGGCGGGGCACGAGGTTGGCGTAGAGCACGGCGTTGACGAGGAAGACGGCCGAGACGGCGACGCGCGCGCGGCGGGCGGTGCGCGTGACGGGGGCGGGCATGGGGCTCCGGGTGGTCGTCGACGGGGGGTCGGGGCCGGCGCGCGGTGCTCGACGCCGATGCGGTCGAGCGTACGCATCGATGTGTACGATCGTCCACATGACGACGCGCGACCACTTCGCCGACGACCCGCGCACGAACCGCGAGCGCATGCTCGCGGGCGACCTGTACATCGCCGACGACCCCGAGAACGAGCGCCTCGCGCGCCGCGCGTTCGCGCTCGCCGACGCCTGCTACCGCGCGACCGTCGCCGGCGACGACGAGGCAGCCCGGCAGGCGCTCACCGACCTGCTCGGCTCGCTCGGCGAGGGCGCGTACGTCAAGCCGCCGCTCGCGGTGGACTACGGCGAGAACGTCCACGTCGGCGCGCGCACCTTCGTCAACTCGAACCTCACGGCGCTCGACGTCGCGCGCATCACGATCGGCGAGGACTGCCAGATCGGCCCGAACGTCCAGCTGCTCACGCCGACGCACCCCGTCGACCCGCAGCCCCGCCGCGACAAGCTCGAGGCCGCGCTGCCCATCGTGCTCGGCGACAACGTGTGGCTCGGCGGCGGCGTGATCGTCTGCCCGGGCGTGACCATCGGCGACAACACGGTCGTCGGCGCCGGGTCCGTGGTCGTGCGCGACCTGCCCGCGAACGTCGTCGCCGTGGGCAACCCCGCGCGCGTCGTCCGCGAGATCGCCTAGGGCCCGCGCGTGGCCGAGCGGCGTGCCCGGCGGCACGACCCCCAGCGGCGCGACCGCATCGTCGAGGCGTGCCTGCGGGTCGTCGGCGAGGTCGGCGTGGCCGGCGCCTCGACGCGCCGCATCGCCGCCGCGGCCGACGTCCCCCTCGGGTCGATCACCTACCACTTCGACGACGTCGACGCGCTGCTGCGCGAGGCGTTCGAGCGCTTCGCCCGGCGCGTCAGCGACCGGTTCGAGCACGCGATGGCCGCCGCGCCGGACCGCGCCGCAGCCCGCGACGCCGTGATCGCGCTCATCAGCGTCGACGTGCTCACCGACCCGCACGAGCTCGTGCTCACCCACGAGCTCTACACGCTCGCCGCGCGCGACCCCGGCTTCCGGCGGCTCACGCACGACTGGATGTCTCGCAGCCGCCGCGCGCTCGAACGGCACGTGGACCCGCAGACCGCGCGCCTGCTCGACGCGCTCATCGAGGGCATGACGATCCACCGCGCGCTCGACACCGAGCCGCCCGACCCGTCCGACGTCGCGGTCGCGGTCGACCGCGTGCTCGCGGGTGCACCGTCGCCGTGACCAGCGGCGCGGCGCCCGGCGCGACCACCGGCGCGACACCCGGCCCGGCGGACGACGCCACGGCCGGCCGCACCGCCGGCGCCGACGCGGGTGGGAGGGTCGCCGCGACGACCGCGCTCGGCACACGACCTGTCGGGCGGCTGCTGTGGCACGCGTGCACGCAGACCACGCTCTCGGTGGGCGTGTACGGCGTCTACGCCCTCACCAACGCGTGGTTCGTGGCACGCGGCGTCGGGCCGACGGCGGTCGCGGCCGTCAACCTCGTCGCGCCGCTGCTGCTCGCGCTCGGGGCGCTCGCGACCGCGCTCGGCGTCGGTGCCGCGTCGGTCGTGTCGCGGCGGCTCGGCGCGGGCGACCCCGCCGGAGCGGCACGCGCCACCGGCAACGCGTTCACGGTGTTCTGGCTCGCGGCCCTGACCACGACCGGCGTCGGGCTGACGTTCCTCGACCCGCTGCTGCACGCCCTCGGCGCGCGCGGCGCGACCCTGCCGTACGCGCGTGACTACGCCGTGGTCGTGCTCGCGGGGGCGGTCGTCTCCACGGGGTTCTCGAGCCTCGTGCGCGCCGAGGGGCGCCTGCGGTTCTCGGTGCTGCTGTGGGTCGTGCCGGTCGTCGTGCAGATCGTGCTCGACCCGCTGCTGATCTACGGCGCGGGGCTCGGCGTGCGGGGCGCCGCGCTCGGCACGGTCGGCGGGCAGGCCGTGTCGGCGGCCATGAGCGTGTGGTTCTTCTTCCTGCAGCGCGGCCGCCCGTACCGCGTGCGCGCCGCCGACCTGCGCCCGCACGCGCCGACCGTCGGCACGCTGCTGGGCATCGGGTCGCCGTCGTTCCTCGCGGGCGCGGGCACGACGCTGCTCGTCGTCGTGGTGAACACGGGTCTGTCCCGCGCCGCCGGTGCCGCCGCGCTCGCGGCGTACGCGATCTGCGCGCGCGTCCAGACGTTCGTGCAGATGCCGCAGCTCGGCATCAGCCAGGGCATGCAGCCCGTCGTCGGGTACAACGCGGGCGCGGGACTCACGGCGCGGACGTGGCGCGCGCGTGTGCTGACGCTGCGCGCGACCCTGCTGTACGGGCTGCTCGCGGGTGCCGCGACGGCCGCGCTCGCCGAGCCCGTGGTCGCGGTGTTCGTCGACGCGGGGCCGACGCGGACCGCGGCTGTCGACGCGCTGCGCGTGCTCGCGGTCGGGTTCGCCGCGGCGGGTGTGTCCCCGCTGGTCGCGGCGTACTTCCAGGCTCTCGGCCGGCCGCGTCCGGCCTACCTGCTCACGCTCGGCACGCTCGTGGTGGTGAAGGTGCCGCTGGTGCTCGGGCTCGGAGCGGTCGGGCCGACGGGCACGTGGGTCGCACTCGCGGCGGGCGAGGTGGTCGGGGCCGTCGTCGCGCTGGTCGTGCTGCGGCTGCGCGACCCGCTGCGGCGCGTGGTCGACGAGCCGGTGTGACGCGTCCTGGCGGTCAGGCCCGCCCGACGCGCCACGCGACGCCGACCTGCACGGTCGCCAGCGCGGTGAGCACCAGCAGCGCGGGGCGCCACGTCCCGGTGGCCTCGGTGAGCACGCCCGCCGCGACGGGCCCCGCCGCCGCGAGCAGGTACCCGAGCGACTGCGCCATGCCGGACAGCCGTGCCGTCTCGCGCTGGTCCCGCCCGCGCAGCGCGACGAGCGACAGCGCGACCACGAGCGCGGCCCCCTGCCCGAGCCCTGCCACGACGACCCACAGCACCACGAGGTCGGGTGCGAGCAGCAGCCCCAGCAGCGCGACGAGCGCGGGAGCGCTCGCGGCGACCGCGCCGAGGCGCTCGTCGGGGCCGCGGTGCAGCAGCGCGGGGACCACGAGCCCCCCGACGATCCCGAGGCCCTGGTAGACGAACAGGTGCACGCCCGCGGTCGTCGCCGTCACGCCCTGCGTGACCTCCACGGTCGGCAGCCACGTGACCAGCACGTAGAACACCGTGGACTGCAGGCCCATGAACGCCGTGAGCCACCACGCGGTGCCCTGCCGCCACACGCTCGTCACCGGGGCCGCGTGCGGGTCAACGACGTGCGGCGCGGGGGGCCGGGCCCGCCACGCGCGCGGCGCCCACACGGCGGCCACGAGCACCACGAGCCCCGCGGACGACGCGAGCGCGACCCGCCAGCTCGTGGCGTCCGCGAGCGGCACCGCGAGCGCCGACGCGGTCGCCGCGGCGCCCACGATGCACGCGGTGTACACGCCTGTCGCGAGCGAGACGCGCCGGGCGAAGTCCCGCTTGACCAGGGCGGGGACGAGCACGTTGCCGACCGCGATCGCCACCCCGATCACGGCGGTCGCGAGCCACAGACCGGCGGTGCCGGTGAAGGGGCGTGCGAGCGTCGCGACGCCCAGCGCGAGCAGCGCGACGAGGATCGCGCGCTCGGGACCCGTGCGCTCCGACAGCCGGTGCACGAGCGGCGACGCGGCCGCGAACGCCAGCAGCGGCAGCGTGCCGAGCAGACCCTGCGCGCCCTCGCCGAGCCCGAGGTCGGGGCCGAGCTGCGGCAGCAGCGGGCCCACGGCCGTCAGCGCGGGGCGCAGGCACAGCGCGACGAGGAAGACGGTCGCGGGTGCGAGGGTGCGGACGAGCGTGCGCTCGGTGGTGCTCATGCGGGGCGGCTCGTTCCGGTGTGCGCGACGGGGTGCCGCACCTTCCTACACCCGTCCCGGCGCGGCGCCGTCCGAGGCCGCGCCGGGTCGGTGTGTGGCACGCGTCATGATGGACCGGTGGACGGCTCGACAGTCATCGAGGACCCGCCCGTGCTGACGGACGGCGTCGTGACGCTGCGCTGCCTCACGGCCGACGACGTCGACGCGCTGCTCGCGGGCGAGGACGACGACCAGGTCCGCTGGCTGAACGAGGGCCACCGCTCCGAGCGCCCGCGCACCACCGCGTGGGTCGCGCAGAACCGCGCGCAGTGGCGCGACGGCGGGCCGCGGCGGCACCTCGGCGTGCTCGACGCCGCGACGGGCGAGCTCGCGGGCACGGTCGAGGCCCACCTCGCGCTGCCGGACCTGCCGGGCGGCACGGCGAACGTCTCCTACGCGGTCCTGCCCGCGTGGCGCGGGCGCGGCTACGCGGTGCGCGCCGTGCGCCTGCTGCGCCGCTGGCTCGCCGAGCGCACCGACGCCACGAGCGCCGTGCTGCGCGTCGACGCCGCGAACGTCCCGTCGCTGCGGGTCGCGCGCGACGCCGGCTGCCTGCCGCCCGAGCCCGGGCCCGACGGGCTGCTGCACCACGCGCTGCCGCTGCGTGAGCCCGCGCGGGTCGTGCTGGTGTGCGGGCCCGCGGGCTCCGGCAAGTCGACCCACGCGGCGCGGCTCGCGCGCGCGGGCTGGGCGCACCTCGCGTTCGACGCCGCCGCGTGGGCGGCCGGGCACCGCGAGCACCCGCTCCCGGCCGACGTCGCGGCACGCGTCCACGAGGACCTGCGGGCCCGGCTCGTGGGTCTCGTGGGCGACGGCGTGGACGTCGTCGTCGACACGTCGTTCTGGTCGCGAGCCTCACGCGCGTCGTACCGCGCGCTGCTCGCGCCGCTCGGGGTCGTGCCCGTCACGCACCACCTCGTGACGCCCCGCGCCGAGGTGCTGCGACGCCTGGCGGCGCGCACGGGCGCCGGCCCCGACGACGTCGTCGTGCCGCCGGACCGCGCCGCCGTCTACCTCGACGGCTTCGAGGACCCGACGCCCGACGAGGGCCCGCTGGTCCGCGTCCCGCCCGCCTGACGCGCCCGCGCCGCCGGGCACCTCGCCGTCGCCGGACGCCGACACGTCCACGGACAGCGGTGCGGCCCGGGGCGGTACGGTGGCGCGCGCCGAACCGAAGGAGACCCGTGACCGAGCCGACCCCGACGGCCGTGCCCGCCGACGGCACCCCGCCGACCGCCGACGCACCCCCGCCGCCGACGCGCCCATGCGCACCGGCACGGCGTGCCTCGAGATCCACGTGCTGCCGTGGAGGCGCCGCACGCGGATGGTCGACTTCGGGCCCATCGGCGGCATCCCGTCGGTCGACGACGACGTCCTCGGACCCGTCGTCGCGACGCTGTTCACGGTGCTGGGGATCCTGTTCACCGTCGTCGTGGTCGGGTCGGTCGTGCTCGTGCTGCTCGAGCTGTGGGTGCTGCTCGCGCTCGCGGTCCTGCTGCTGCTCGCGCGGTTCGTCGGGCTGCTGCCCTGGGTCGTCGACCCCGCGACGGGCGGCCCGCGCGAGCGCTACCGCTGGCTGCCGAACGCCGTGCGCCGCGTGCGCGCGCTCAACGGCGGCGGCCGGGTCCGCGTCCGCTGGTCCTGGGTCGGTTGACGACGCCCGGGCGGCCGCGCGGTCGGTGACGCGGTCCGCCGCGCGCCGACGCGTCGGTCCGCCACCCCGGCGGTGCGGCGGTGCGGCACCCCACCGTGCGGTGCGGGAGGGTGACGTCAGGCGTCGCGCAGGGCCGTCCAGCGCAGGTGCACGTCGAGCGGCAGACCGTCCTCGGTGCCCGCGTCGTCGACGAGCTCGCCGGGCACCGCGCGGCGCATGACGTCAGGCACGGGCCGCGACACGGGTGCGCCGTAGTCGTCGGTCCAGTCGATCTCGTCGTCGTCGGTCGGGTCGAACGCGATGCCGTGGTCGGCCCAGAACCCGGCGGCGTACCGGTCCTCGATCGAGCGCAGCAGCGCGTACGTGCCCTGCTCGTCCTCGGGCACGTCCTCGATGCGGGCGTAGCGCGCGTAGTAGCTCGCGCCGAGGATCCAGTACGCGCTCAGCGCGGTCGCCCGGTCCGTCGTCGGGTCGTCGAGCACGGCACGCACCAGGTGCTCGCCGCGGTCGTAGTCCGCGCGCCGCACGAACGTGTGGCGCTGCTGCGGGGTCGCCGCGGCGAGGAACTCGCGCAGGAACTGGTCCGGGTCGTCGGTCGCGGAGGAGCTCACCCGGCGATGCTAGACGCCCGTCCGGGGCCGTGCCCGTGGCCGGCCGCAGCCCGGGGCGGGCGCCGTGCCGCCCGCCCCGCGCGACGGACCACGGCTCACCAGGCGGCGCGCACGTAGTCCTTGAGGAAGCACCCGTACAGGTCCTCGCCGGCCTCGCCCCGCACGATCGGGTCGTAGACGCGCGCGGCGCCGTCCACCAGGTCGAGCGGCGCGTGGAACCCCTCCTCGGCCAGGCGCACCTTGGTGTGGTGCGGGCGCTCGTCGGTGATCCAGCCCGTGTCGACGGCGGTCATGAGGATGCCGTCCTGCTCGAGCATCTGCGCGGCGCTCGTGCGGGTCAGCATGTTGAGCGCGGCCTTGCTCATGTTGGTGTGCGGGTGGCCGGGACCCTTGTACCCGCGCGAGAACACGCCCTCCATGGCCGACACGTTGACGACGTACGTGCGGCGCGCGGGCGACGCCGCGAGCGCGGGCCGCAACCGGCTGATGAGGATGAACGGCGCCGTCTGGTTGCACAGCTGGACCTCGAGCAGCTCCATCGGGTCGACCTGCTCGACCGTCGCGACCCACGAGTTGCTCTCGGCGACGTCGGGGATCAGCCCGCCCGCGTCGATGGACGTGCCCGCGACGAGCCGCTCGAGGCTCGCGGCCTGCGCCGTGAGCGACTGCTCGACGAGCTCCTGCGCGTCACGCGTCGCCCGCTCGATCGCGAGCGCGGGGCTCGTCAGGTCGCTCACCGACCCGGCGAGCGCGCGCGGGTGGGCGTCGCTCGTGTGCCCGAACGCGGTGATCATGCGGTCCCCGTCGTCCGGCAGCGGGGACAGCTCGGCGTCGACGAGCCGCGAGTAGGCGCCCGGCGAGCGGCGCACCGTCTGCGCTGCGTTGTTGATGAGCACGTCGAGCGGACCCTGCGCGGCGACGTGGTCGGCGAGCTGCACCACCTGCGCGGGGTCGCGCAGGTCGATCCCGACGACGTGCAGCCGGTCCATCCAGTCCGCGGAGTCCTCCATGGCACCGAAGCGGCGCACCGCGTCGCGCGGGAACCGGGTCGTGATGGTGAGGTCGGCGCCGTCACGCAGCAGCCGCAGCGCGATGTACATGCCGATCTTGGCGCGCCCACCCGTGAGCAGCGCCCGCCGCCCGGTGAGGTCGGTGCGCGCGTCGCGCTTGGCGTGGTGCAGCGCCGCGCAGTCGGGGCAGAGCTGGTGGTAGAACGCGTCGACCACCGTGTAGTCCTGCTTGCAGACGTAGCAGGGGCGCGCGCGCAGCAGCGTCCCCGCCGTCGCGCCCGTCGCGGTCGACGTCAGCGCGATGCCGCGCGTCTCGTCGTCGATGCGGCCCGGGCTGCCGGTCGCGGTCGCGGCGACCACGGCCGCGTCGGCCTCGGCGATCGAGCGGCGCCGCTCGAGCCGGCGGTGCTTCTTCGCGGCCTTGAACAGCGCGGACGCCGCACGGCGGGCGACCGCGTGCTGCGGGTGGTCCTGCGGCAGCGCGGCGACCTGGTCGGCGACCCGCAGGAACGTCGCGAGGTCGGCGGGGTCGACGCCGGGCAGCGTGCCGTCGGCGGCCGTCGCGTCAGGGGTCGCGTCGTCGTCGGTCGTCGCGGCGGCGTGCTCCGCGGGGGCCGTGGTGTCCGCGCTCATGCGCCGTCCGTCCTGCGTGGGGAAGGGCCCGTCCGGTCACGAGGGCCCGGAAGATCGTACGCGCCGCGCCCGCGCGCTCCCGGCCCCGCCGACGGTGAAGGGTGGCGGCCCAGGTCAGCGGCGGCGGCGCGCGACGAGCGTCGTGACGACCGGGGCGAGCAGCGCGACGGCCGACGCGACGAACGCGGCGTTCGCGACGGTCGCGTCGACGAGCGGGCCGTTGGTGCGGCCGAGGCCGATCCACGCCAGGCCCCACGCCATCGCGAGGCCGATCGGCAGCGCGACCGCGGGCCGCACCCGCGCGAAGACGGCGTACGCGACCGCGAGCGCGGCGCCCGCACCGACCACGACGACGGCCCACCCGGTCGCGCCGAGCCCGAGCTCGCCGACCTCGGCGACCGTGAGGAACGCCGCCACGTTCGCGAGCGTCGCGACGCTCACCCAGCCGAGGTACAGGCCGGTCGTCACGTCGGTCACCGCCGACGGCAGCGCCGCGGTGTGCGGCGTCCGCACGAGCCGCACCAGCACGACGGACAGCACGACGACCAGCGCGACGATGACGAGCACGCTGCCGCCCACCGACCCGGCCTGCACGACGCCGATCCACAGCGCGTTGAGCAGCATCGACGCGAGCAGCCACCACGACACGGCCCGCAGGCGGGCGTCCGACGCGTACCGCGGCAGCGCCTGCACGACCGCGAACACCAGGAGCGCGGTGTAGATGACCGACCAGATCGAGAACGCGGGGGTGTCGGGCGCGAGCGGGGTCGCGCTCGCGGACAGCGCGCCGCCCGCGGCGTCGGCGGTCGACTGCCCGCCGAACGCGCCCGACCCGTACGCCGCACCGAGCGCGGCGACGAGCGACCCGACGAGGACGACGACCTGCCGGACCCGGTCGCGGGTCGTGGCGGTCCCGGTGGTGGCGGTGAGCGAGGTCATGCCCCCAGCGTGCACTTCCTCAGCGTGCTGAGCATCTTGAACGCCCGCCCGGCTCCGCGGCCTGCCTAGGCTCGTGCCGTGAGCACCCCCGCACCCGTCCCCCTGGCCTCGACCGTCGTCGGTGACACCGGTGCCCCGGTCGTCTTCCTGCACGGCCTGTTCGGGCAGGGACGCAACTTCACGCAGATCGCCAAGGCCCTCGCGCCCGACGCGCGGTCGCTGCTCGTGGACCTGCCGAACCACGGGCGCTCGGCGTGGACCGAGCGGTTCGACTACCTCGAGACCGCCGACGCCGTCGCCGCGCACCTGCGCGACGGGTTCGCGGCCGACGGGCCCGTGCACGTCGTGGGGCACTCGATGGGTGGCAAGGTCGCGATGGTCCTGGCGCTGCGCCACCCCGACGTCGTCGACCGGCTCGTCGTCGCGGACATCGCCCCGACCGCGCGCGGCTCGCTCGGGGAGTTCGAGCACCTGCTGGACAGCCTCGCGGCGCTCGACCTGCCGTCGCTGACGCGCCGCTCCGACGCCGACGAGGCGCTCGCGCGGCGCGTCGACGACCCGCGCGTGCGCGGGTTCCTGCTGCAGAACCTGCGCGCCGACGGCGACACGTTCCGGTGGCAGGCGAACCTCGCGCTGCTGCGCCGCGACCTGCCCGCGATCGGCGGGTTCCCCGACCTGGGCGACGCGGTCGACGACGGCCCCGTGCTGTGGGTCGCCGGCGAGCGGTCCGACTACGTGCGCCCCGAGGACGGCCCGACCATGCGTCGGTACTTCCCGCGCACGACGCTCGTGACGATCAAGGGCGCCGGCCACTGGGTGCACTCGGAGCAGCCCGCGGCGTTCGTGTCGGTGCTGCGCGCGTTCCTCGAGCTCGGGGCCTGACCGGAGCCGGGTGGCCGCACCTCCCCGACGATCTCGGCGACGCACCCGAGGGAGGCGCTCAGCGGCCGCGGCGCCGGTCGTCGACCACGCGGGCGAAGAGGC
The DNA here is from genome assembly GCF_000986825.1 of Cellulomonas sp. FA1. Classification (NCBI taxonomy): domain Bacteria; kingdom Bacillati; phylum Actinomycetota; class Actinomycetes; order Micrococcales; family Cellulomonadaceae; genus Cellulomonas; species Cellulomonas sp. FA1. The sequence continues at coordinate 3,231,682 of NZ_LBMY01000001.1, forward strand.
GCTCGTACTCGTCGACCATGCGGTCGGAGGAGAACCGCGCGACGGCGTGGGCGCGGCACCCCGCCCGGTCGACCGTCCCCACGCGCGCCACGGCGTCCACCGCGTCGGGCACGTCCCGGGCCAGGAAGCCCGACACCCCCGGCAGCACGAGCTCGGGCATGGACCCGCGCGGGTAGGCGACCACCGGTGTCCCGGTCATCATCGACTCCACCACCGAGAGGCCGAACGGCTCCTCGAAATCGATCAGGTGCAGCAGCGCCGCGGCCCCGCCCAGCAGCCCGTCGCGCTCGCGCGGCCCGACGGGACCCACGTACCTCACGAGGTCGCCGTCGACATGAGGCAGCACCTCCCTGCGGTGGTACCCGGCGTCGTGCACGACGCCCGCGATCACCAGCGGGACGCCCGCACGACGTGCGACCTCGATCGCGGTGGCGGTGCCCTTGTCGGGGTGGATCCGGCCGAGGAACAGCAGGTAGCCCCCGTCGCCGGCACCCGGCGCGAAGGCGCCGGCGTCGATGCCGTGGTGGATCGTCGCGGCGTACGTGAGGTCCGGCCGCCGGTGCGCGTCGCTGATCGCGACGTAGTGCGCGACGTCGTCGTACGCGCGGTAGACCGGCACGATGCGCTCGGACGAGAAGCCGTGGATCGTCGTCACGACCGGCGTCGGGGTGAGCCTGCTGAAGGCCAGCGGGAGGAAGTCGAACTGGTTGCTGATGACGTCGAACTGCCCGGCACGCTCGAAGACGGCGGCGATGTGCAGGGCCTCGGCCACCTTCGCGTCGACCGAGGTGTCCTCCTCGTAGCCCGCCGGGGTGACCGCGTGCAGGCGGCCGGAGGTCGTGGAGTCGGCGGACGCGAAGAGCGTCACGTCGTGCCCTCGCGCCACGAGGCCCTCGGCGAGGGTGGAGGCGACCTGCTCCCACGGCCCGTAGCCACGCGGCGGGACGGAGTGGGCGATCGAGGCGAGCACGGCGACGCGGACGGTGGCCTCCCGGGGACGGTGCCAGGGTACGCCGCGGCCCGCGCTGCTACGCTCGAGGGACTTCGCCGCGGCTCGTGCGCGGCGCCCGGCGCCCGTCAGCGGCGCCCTCGGGGACGCGGCCTTCTCTCCTCCCACCGTGGACGGCAGCACTCTCGCTGCGTGAGCGCACCAGGGAAGAAGCCCAGGATGAGCACCCGTCTCGCAGTCGTGTCGACCTACCCGTCCACCCCGTGCGGCATCGCGACCTTCAGCGCCGCGCTGGTGACCCACCTGGCCGCCGCGGGCGCGGACGTGGGGGTCGTGCGGCTGGTCGACGCGCCCGAGGACGGCGCGCCCCCGGTGGTGCACCAGTGGGTCGCCGGCGACCCGTCGGGTGCGAGGTCCGCCGCAGCCGTGCTCGACGGCTACGACGTCGTCGTGCTCCAGCACGAGTACGGGATCTACCCGGGTCCGGACGGGCAGGACGTGCTGGACCTGATGGCCCGGGTGCGGGTCCCGGTCGTGACGGTGCTGCACACCGTGCTGACCCGGCCCTCGGCGAACCAGCACCGGGTGCTCGCGGGGCTGGTCGCCCGGTCCGCGGCGCTGGTCACGATGACGTCGACCGCGCGCGACCGGCTCGTCGAGGGCTGGGGGGTGGACCCGGCGCGCGTGGTGGTCGTGCCGCACGGCGCGGAGGACAACCGGGCCCCCGGCGGCGGGGTGCAGCGGCTGCCCGAGCGGCCGGCCACGGTCCTGACCTGGGGCCTGCTGTCGGAGGGCAAGGGGATCGAGTGGGCGCTGCTGGGGCTCGCGGAGCTCCGCCGACGCACACCGCTGCCGACCTACCTCGTCGTGGGCCGTACCCACCCCCGCGTCCTGGAACGTGACGGCGAGGCGTACCGCGACCGGTTGGTCGCCCTCACGCGCGACCTCGACCTGACGGAGTCGGTGCGCTTCGACGGCCGGTACCTGTCCGGCACCGAGCTGCGCGCGGTGGTCCGCGGCGCCGACGTCGTCCTGCTGCCGTACGACTCCAGCGAGCAGGTCACCTCGGGCGTGCTCACCGAGGCCGTCGCCGCGGGGCGTCCCGTCGTGTCGACACGGTTCCCGCACGCCGTCGAGCTGCTGTCGGGCGGTGCCGGGCTGCTCGTGCCCCGGCGCGACCCCGCGGCCATCGCCGACGCCCTCGAGCGCGTGCTCACGGTCGACGGCCTGGCCGGCGAGATGGCCGCGACGGCTCAGCGCCTGGCCGACGCGATGCTGTGGCCCGCCGTGGCCCGGCAGTACCTGGGCCTCGCGGACCGCGTCCGGCACCCGGCGCTCCCGGCAGCGGTCTGATGTCGGTCGTCGTCGCCCGAGCGGCCGTCCCCGACCGCAGCGTGCGCCTCGACCACCTGCGACGTCTGACGACACCGACGGGGCTGTACGAGCACGCACTGGGCACCGCGCCCCGCGTCGAGCACGGGATGTGCGTCGACGACGTCGCACGCGCGCTCGTCGTCGTGACACGCGTGCCCTGGCCGGACGCGGGCGTCATGACCCTCATCCGCACCTATCTGCGCTTCGTGCGCACGGCGCAACGACGCCACGGTGCTCTGCACAACCGCCGCGACGCGGCGGGCGCCTGGCTCGACACGCCGACCACCGACGATCACTGGGGGCGTGCGGTCTGGGCGTTGGGCACCGCTGCGGCCCGCCTGCCCGCAGGCCCGCTCGCGTCGGACGCGCACCGCGGCGTGTCCGAGGCGATGGCCGGTCGCTCGCCGCACCTGAGGGCCACCGCGTACGCCGCGCTCGGCGCCGTCGAGCTGCTGCGTGCCGACCCGGGTCACGCCGGGGCGTCGCGTCTCGTGCGCGACGCGCGCGACGTCCTGCCCCGAACCGGGGACGACGCGCTCTGGCCGTGGCCCGAGCCGCGCCTCACCTACGCCAACGCCGTCGTCCCCGAGGCGATGGTCGCCGTGGGCGCCGTCCTCGCGGACGAGGGACTGCTGGCCGCCGGGCTCCGCCTGCTGGGCTGGCTCGTGGCCGAGCAGACGGTCGACGGCCGGCTGTCGGTCGTGCCGGCGGGCGGCCGCGGCCCGGGTGACGCCCGGCCGGGGTTCGACCAGCAGCCGATCGAGGTCGCGGCCATCGCCGAGGGCGCCGCGACGGCCCTGAGGTTCACCGGCGACCCGCGCTGGGCGGCGGTGCTCGAACGGTGCGCCGCCTGGTTCGAGGGCGAGAACGACACCGGTGCGCCGGTGCGGGACCTCACCACGGGCGGCGGCTTCGACGGGCTGGAGCGCGAGGGGGTCAACCAGAACCAGGGCGCCGAGTCCACGCTCGCGTGGCTCGCCTGCGCCCAGCTGGTCGGGGCGCACCGCGCAGCGACGCCGTCGTGAGCGCTGCGCGGGACGCCCGGCGCGACCCGCCGTGGGTGCGCCGCACCGCGCACGTGCTGCGCCCCGACCCGGACCGCGTGCTGGCGCGGCTCTTCCTGCCGGGGCAGGAGATGGCGACCTCGGGGCGGTCGCGGTCCGAGGAGGTCCTGGCACGGGTGCTCGCGCTGGACGACGTCGAGGTCGACCGTGCGCTCCGCGCCCTCACGGCGGCGCACGGCCTCCGGCACCACGACCTCGCGGCGACCTGGGACGCGCACTTCGCGCTCGTGCGGCACCGGCTGCCCGGCGCGGGCGACGTGCCCGCCCACCGGCGCCGGCTCGCCGGCGCGTACTTCACGCAGGAGTACGCCCTCGAGGCGGCTGCGCTGTTCAACCCGTCGATGGTCCCGCACCCCGACCAGACCGGGCTGCGGGAGGGATCGACCCGCTTCGTCATGACCGTGCGGGCGACCGGTGAGGGGCACCTCTCGAGCCTCGAGCTGCGCACCGGGACGGTCGACGCGGCGGGGGCGGTCGCTCTCGACGGCGCGCCGGTCCACGCCCGGCCACCGGTGGTCACCGCCACCCGCTACCGGCGTGCCGCCTTTGAGCACCTGCTCGTCGACGTCGACGTGGACCGCGAGGAGGCGGGGTTCGTGCTCGCCGCGCTCGGGGAGGCGTTCGACCGGGCCGACCTCGACGGGGCGCTCGGCGCCCTGCGTGCGCAGCGGCTCACCCGCGGGTCGACGGCCCGCACGGTCGAGCAGTTCGAGCGGGTCGCCCGGCGCTGCTACGCGGTCACGTTCCCCGCGGGCTCGCAGCTGAGCGAGCGGGTGCTGATGCCGCAGACGCCTGCGGAGAGCCACGGTGTCGAGGACGTGCGGATGGTGCACTTCCAGCACCCGGACGGCGCCACCACCTACCTGGGCACCTACACGGCGTTCGACGGGCGGGACATCGCCGTCCAGCTGCTCCGGACGCGCGACTTCGTGCACTTCTCCGGTGAGCCGCTCAGCGGACCGGGCGCGGGCAACAAGGGCCTGGCCCTGTTCCCGCGGCAGGTCGCGGGCCGCTACGTCGCCCTGTCCCGCGCCGATCGCGAGAGCAACGCCGTCACGACGTCGGACGACCTGCTCCGGTGGGCCGACCCGGTGGTCGTGCAGCACCCGGAGCACCCGTGGGAGCTCGTCCAGCTCGGCAACTGCGGCTCGCCGGTCGAGACCGAACGGGGGTGGCTCGTGCTGACGCACGGCGTCGGACCGATGCGCACCTACGGGATCGGCGCGCTGCTCCTCGACCTCGACGACCCGACGCGCGTGGTCGGGCGGCTGGCCCGCCCGTTGCTGACGGCGCACGGTGCGGAGCGCTCCGGCTACGTGCCCAATGTCGTGTACTCGTGCGGGGCCATGCGGCACGGGCGCACGCTGGTGCTGCCGTACGGCAGCAGCGACAGCGTGACCCGGATCGCGCTGGTCGACCTGGACGCGCTGCTCGAGGAGATGCGTCCGACGACGTGACGGGCTCGTCCGCCGGCGGCTCTGGCGGGGCGGCGCCCGATCGTGGCGCGGTCGGCGCAGCGCGCGGGCCGTCCGCGGCGGCCTGACGTGCCAGGGCGGCGCCGGGTCAGCGCGGGGCTGGCCGTGTGCCCGCGGCGGGGTCGAAGTAGTCGTCGTCCTCCGCCGGGTCGTGGTGCGGCGCGGCCGGTCGCGGTGCGGCAGCCCGTGGCGTGGCGGCAGCCCCGTCGCTCGCGTCGTCGTCGGGGACGTCCGGGTCCTCGACCACGACGACGAGCGTCACGTCGTCGCCCAGCTCGACGCCCTCGGCGCGGCGGGCCGCGACCTTGAGCGGCACCAGGAACCCGCCGTCCTTCGGGAAGATCGACGTCGTGAACGTCGTCGCGCCCAGGGTGACCGTCGCGGGGACGCAGCCCCACCCGTAGGTGACGCGCGACGCGACCGCCCGCAGCCGCTCGGCCTCGGGGCCGGGCAGCGCGACGAAGTGGTGCGGCGCGGGCCCGCGCCACCACACGACCTCACCGGAGAACCGCAGCTCCACGGCACCGAGCATGGCAGGGCCCGCCGACACACGTCGGCCCGGCGGCGCGGGGTGGGCCTGCTGCGACGTCACGGGCACCGCACGTGGGTGGTGCGGTGCGCGCGGGTAGCGTCGCCGGGGTCGACGCGACGCCGCGCCGACCAGGACGGAGGGTGGCACCGTGGCACGAGTCCCGACCGACCGGTTCGACGCGCGCGGCCTGCCGCGCTGGCGGCTCGGCGAGCACCCGTGGCTGGCCGACGCGCCGCCCGTGCCGCCGCGGGCGCGCGTGATCGTCGACAACGACTTCGCGGGCGACCCCGACGACCTGTTCCAGCTGGTGCACCACGTGCTGTCGCCCGCGGTCGAGATCCCGCTGGTCGTGTCCTCGCACCTGCGCCGCGACGCGCCGGGCCCCGCGACGACCGCGGCCGACGGGCTGCGCGTGGTCGAGGACCTGTGCGCGCGCCTGGGGCTCGACGCGGCCGACCGCCTGGTGGCCGGCGCCGAGGAGCCGCTCGTGGACGTGCGTACGCCGCGCATGTCGGCGGCGGTCGACGCGATCGTCGCCGAGGCGCTGCGCGACGACCCGCGGCCGCTGTTCTACGCCGCGGGCGGCGGGCTGACCGACCTCGCGTCGGCGTACCTGCGGCACCCGGAGATCGCGCACCGGCTCGTGGTTGTGTGGATCGGCGGGTTCGAGCACGAGCCGCTGCCGTGGCTCGACGCGTCCGCACCGGTGACGGCCGAGTACAACCTGTCGACCGACGTCGCCGCCGCGCAGGTCGTGTTCGACGCGCCCGACCTCGAGGTGTGGCAGGTGCCGCGCAGCACGTACCGCACGTGCGTCATGTCGGACGCCGAGATGCGGGTGCGCGTGCGGGGCGCCGGCGCGCTCGGGCGGCACCTGTACGACGAGGTGCGTGCCGAGATGGTGAAGCACGAGCACCTGCGGCCGCAGGCCGAGGCGTACGTGCTCGGCGACTCGCCGCTCGTGCTGCTGACCGCGCTCGCGGACTTCTGGGAGGCGGGCCCGTCGTCGTGCGAGCACGTCGTGGTGCCGAAGCCCGCGATCCGCGACGACGGCCGGTACGCGCCGCGACCCGACGCGGCGCCGATGCGCGTCTACGGGCGCGTCGACGTGCGTCTCATGCACGAGGACCTGCACGCCAAGCTCGTGCTGTTCGAGCGGTGGCGCGCCGGCGCCGAGTGACGCGAGGCCCCGTGCGTCACTCCGCGACGCGGAACACGGGCCACCCGACCTCGGTGCGCCACGCGGCCGGGTCGGGCGTGTCCCGCGGCCCGACGACGTACGTCTCGCGCACCGGGCCGGCGACGGCGAGCGCGTTCTCGACGACCCACGCGCCGAGCGCGCCGTACGTGACGTCGACGTCGTCGTGCGGGCCGACGTGCGTGGTGACCGCGAGCTCGACGGCGGGGAGCGTCGTGGCGTGCACGCGCCCCACGGGCGCCGCGAGGTCGACGGGCCGGTAGACGAGCGCGTGCCCGCGGCCGTCCTCGAACAGCGCGTTGTCGTAGAGGCCGCCGGGGGTCCCGGCGGTGCCGACGACCGCGTCGAGCTCGGCCATCGCACCCGCGTACCAGGCGGTGACGGCGTCGTGCGTGACGTGCCCACCGACCGCGGCGACGGGCGTCGCCGGGACGGCGCGCAGCTCGACCGCGAGCGGTGCGGGCGTGGGAGCCAGCAGCCGGCGCAGCGACGCGACGGCCGTGCGGGTGCGGTCCAGCTCGTCCTCGAGGCGGGCCAGGTGCTCGGCGACGAGCGCGGCGCGGTCCGCCGGGTCGGTCGCGTCGAGGATCCGCCGGACGTCGGCGAGCGGCACGTCGAGCTCGCGCAGCCGGTGCACGACCTGCGCGGTCGGGATCTGCTCGGGCCCGTAGGACCGGTAGCCGGTGAGGTCGTCGACCGCCGCCGGCTCGAGGATCCCCGCCTCGTGGTAGCGCCGCAGCGTGCGCACGCTCAGGTGGGTCAGCCGGGAGAACTCGCCGATGGTCAGCACGGCACCATCGTCCCCCCTCCCGCCGGGGGAGACCCGCGCCCTTGACCTTCCCGCCGGGCGACGACGCAGCCTCGGGGCATGACGACACCGACCAGCATCTCGACCACCGACCTGCCCGCGACCGTGCGGGACTACCTCGCCGCCCACACGGCGCGCGACACCGACGCCGCGCTCGCGGCGTTCGCCCCGACGGCCGTGGTCGTCGACGACGGGCACACCTACCGCGGCACGGACGAGGTCCGCGGGTTCCTGGCCGACGCGGGCGGCGAGTTCACCTACACGACCGACCTGGTGGCGGCGCAGCGCGTCGACGCGGACCGCTGGACCGCGACCCTGCACCTGGAGGGCGACTTCCCCGGGGGTGTCGTCGACCTCGTGTACCGGTTCGTGCTGGCGGGCGACCGGATCGTGGAGCTGGTCATCGCCCCGTGATGCCGCACCGGGGGCGGGGGGCGCGGCGCCGTGTCCCCGGCCCGCGTGAGCCGGGCTACCGCCGGACGGCCCAGACCAGCAGGTGGGTGCCGTCCACGGCGTGCAGCTCGACCCCGGTCTCGAGGCCCCGCTCGACGTCGTACGGCTGGGCCGCGCCGACCTCCCACGTGCCGTCGGGCTGCTCGGACGTGAGCGCGGGCCCCGACGCGACGTCGGGCGCCACCGCCGTCGCCGTGTCGCCGGACAGCACGCACACCGACCCGTCGGTGCCCGCGTAGACGCTCGCACCGCCCGGGAGGGTCGTGACGTCCCCGACGGGCGCCTCGTCGCACGCGAAGGCGGGCGTGGGCAGCGGCGGCTCGCCCAGCGGGAAGGTCGCCGCACCGGCCCACGCGACCAGCGCGAGCGCGGCGACGCCGGGCAGCAGCCGCCGCGGGGCGGGGAGCGTCGCGCGTCGCGCGACGAGCAGCCCGAGGCCCGTGATCCCGAGGCCCAGCACGCCGCCGATCGTGTTGAGCAGGATGTCGTTGACGTCGAACGCGCGCCACGCCCACCCGACGGACGCCGACACGACCAGCTGGACCGTCTCGATCGCGACCGTCACGGCGAGGCACGTGAGCACGAGCGTCTCGTAGCGCCACCGCACGACGAGCGGCAGCAGCACGCCCAGCGGCAGCGTCATGAGGACGTTGCGCTGCGCCTCCCAGCCGCCGAGCAGGTCGGGGGCGCGCAGCGTGAGGTCCCAGCGCGGCCCGTCGCCGTGCGGCACCTGCTCGAACGGCAGGGGCAGGAACGCCGCGGCCGCGAGCACCACGAGGTAGAAGGCGAACAGCACCGTCGCGACGACGCGGACGCGCGGTGCGCGGTGCGGACGGTCGCCGGCGCGCCGCGCGGGCGGGGCGCTCGGCGTGGTGGACGGGCTCGGCGCGGCGGTCGGTCCGGGGCGCTGCTCGACGGGCTGCAGGGTCACGGCACCAGCCTGGCGCGCTGACCTGCGTCGGCGCGTCCGCCGAGAGCCGGATCATGCCTCCACCCCTGGTCGGAGGCGGACGCGGTGAGGTACCGCCGCAGGGGAGGTGGAGGTCGCCGCGACGGGCCCGACGAGTTCCGCCGCCGGGGCCGGTCGACACCCGGGACACCCCGAGCACGGAGGACCCGCGATGCCTGACGTCACCTACTCCCTGACCGCCTCGCTCGACGGCTACGTCATCGGCCCCGACGGCCGGTTCGACTGGGCCGCGCCCCCGCCCGACGTGTTCGCGCTCGCCACCGACGAGGTCCGCGGCCTGGGGGTGCACCTGATGGGCCGGCGGCTCTACGAGACGATGGAGTACTGGCGCGACGTCGACCCCGCGTCGCTCGACGACGCCGAGCGTGAGTTCGCCGCGCTGTGGAACGCGCTGCCGAAGGTCGTCTTCTCCGGCACCCTGACCGACGTGCGCGGCCCCGCGCGCCTCGCGACCGACGACCTGTCCGCCGAGGTCGCACGGCTGCGCGACGAGGTCGACGGCGACATCGGCATCGGCGGCGCCGACCTCGCGCACCAGGCCGCGGGCCTCGGCCTGATCGACGAGTACCGCGTGCGGGTGCTGCCCGTGCTGGTGGGCGGCGGCACGCCGTACTTCGCGCACGACGCGCGGCAGGTGCGGCTGCGGCTCGTCGAGTGCCGCACGTACGACGAGGGCGTCGTGTACCTGCGGCACCGCGTGGTGCGCGACGACACGTGAGCGCGCGGCCAGCCGCGCGTCGGGGACCATGGGGCATGCGCTCCGCCGACCCCACCTCCGCCGTCCTGCCCGGCCGCCCGCACCGCCGCGCCCGTTCCGCGCTCGCCGCGCTGCTGCTCGTCGCACCGCTTGCGGCATGCGGCGGCGGTGACGAGGAGGCCGCCCCGGCCGCGTCGAGCACGCCGCCCGTGACGCCCAGCGCGTCGCCCACCCCGACGCCGGAGCCCACACCCACCGAGCCCGTCGAGGTCGGCGCACGCCTGGAGATCACCGCCCCGGGTGCCGTGCTCGGCGTGGGCGATGCGGCCGTGATAGAGATGCACAACGGGTTCGACGCCGCGGGCCCGGCGTACTCCGAGGCGCAGGTCACGTCACGGTTCGTGAGCGTCACCGTCGCCGACCCGGCCGACCTCGCGGGCGTCGACCTGCCCACGCCGATCGACCCGGCCACCGAGACGGTCTACTACGTGCGCATGCAGCACACCCTGGAGTGGGCGCGGGGCCTGAGCCTCGTCTCGGTGTCGCCGCCGCACGTGCGCGCCTGGGACGTCGACGGCGCCGGTGCGTCGGACCTCCTGGTGTTCGGGACGTTCCCCGCCTGCCAGTCGGGCCGGTTCACCGAGCACGCGCCGGGCGAGACCGTGGAGTCGTGCGACATCGCGGTGCTGCCGAGCGCGCAGCCCCTCGGGTACGTCGGCGTGCCGGAGAACCCGCAGCTCACGCGCGACGCGCACGAGGAGTACGAGGTGCAGCCCGTGCTGTGGCAGGTGCCGGCCGCGGGCTGAGGTCGGCGGCGCCGGTGGGCGTCAGAGCGTGCGGTAGTGGTCGACCGTCGCGACCAGCTCGACCGGCACCTCCGGCAGCAGGTCGACGAGCCAGCGCGCCATCTCCGCCATGCCCTGCTCCTCCGACGGCGTGTGCCCCACGACCACGAGCCCCGCGCTCACGCCCGCCGCGACGGCGTCGGCCGCGTACTCGCCGGTCTCCCACTCGTGGCCCTCGCCGATCACGACCACGTCGACGTCGGGCCGGGCGATCAGGTGCCGGTTGCGCTCGAACCCCTGGAACCCGGGCTGCAGCCCGACGCTCGACACCGGGGCCGCCGGGTCGCCCACGTACCGCAGCGCGTGCGCCCCCAGCCGGTCGGCGACGTGCGCGGCGAGCTCGCCGAGCGTCGTCGGCGGCAGGTCGTAGACGCCCGGCTCGTCGGGGCGCTCGGCGTCGAGCCAGCCCAGCGCGCGCGCCTGGCCCGTGAGGATCCCGTCGGGCTCGCGGTCGTGCCACTGGTCGTGCTGGCGCAGCACCCGCAGCCCGTGCTCGGCGACGAACGCCGCCTTGGCGCGGTGCACCGGGTCGTCCTCGGCGACGAGCGTCGGCTCGGACGTGCCCGCGTGGTCGAAGTACAGCGGCTCGTGCGTGAGCACCAGGTCCAGGCCGCGGTCGACGGCCGTGCGCAGCACGTCGAACGTCGCCATCACCGTCACGGCCACGCCCCGCACGGGCGCGTCGGGGTCGCCCGCGAGGAACCCGTCCACCGTGGTCGTCCGCAGCGGCACGCCCACGTGCTCGACGATCCGCTCCGCCACCTGCCGCGCCGTCACAGCCATCGCGCCACCCTAGCGACGCGGCGACGTCGGGGGAGCGTGGTCCGGCGGACGCGACGAAGCGTTTCGACGCCTGGTGCGTGGGCCCGCGCCGACGAAGGGTGCACGGACCACCCGTCGTCACCGAGGAGCACCCATGACCCGCACCCCGCCCCTGCGCCGCGTCGCCGCGGTGCTCGGCGCCCTCGCGCTCGGAGCCGGCATGGCCGCCGGCTCGGTCGCGCTGGCCGCGCCCGCCGCGGCGCACGGCGCCGTGTCCGACCCGCCGGCGCGCGTCTACGGCTGCTGGGACCGCTGGGCCAGCAACCACACCAACCCTGCGATGCAGACGCAGGACCCGCAGTGCTGGGACGCGTGGCAGGCGAACCCGCAGGCCATGTGGAACTGGAACGGCATCTTCAAGGAGGGCGCGAACGGGAACCACGAGCAGTCGGTGCCCGACGGGCGTCTGTGCTCGGCGGACAACGACCTGTACGCGGCGGCCGACGACCCCGGCCCGTGGCGCACGACCCCCAAGCCGTACGACTTCCGGCTCACGGTCCACGACCCGTCGAACCACGGCGCGGACTACCTGAAGATCTACGTGACCAAGCAGGGGTACGACGCGCTCACCGAGCCGCTCACGTGGGCCGATCTCGAGCTGGTCAAGACCACGGGCCGGTACGCGCCGTCCAGCCCGTACGTGACCGACGTGAGCATCCCGCGCGACCGCACGGGGCACCACGTCGTCTTCACGATCTGGCAGGCCAGCCACCTCGACCAGCCGTACTACCAGTGCAGCGACGTGACGTTCGGCGGCACGACGACGCCGACGCCCACACCGACCGCGACGCCCACGCCGACCCCGACGCCCACCGTGACGCCGACTCCGACGCCCACTCCCACGTCGACGCCCACACCGACCCCGACGCCCACGCAGCAGCCCGTCGGCGGCTGCACGGCGACGGTCTCGGTCGTCAGCACGTGGACGGGCGGCTACCAGGCGACCGTGACCGTCACGGCGGGCACGGTCGCGATCAGCGGCTGGCAGGCCACCGTGGCCGGCGCGACCATCACGCAGGCGTGGAACGGCACGGCCTCCGGCAGCACCATCAGCTCGGCGTCGTGGAACGGCGCCCTCGCACCCGGGGGCACCGCGTCCGCCGGGTTCCTGGGCAGCGGCAGCCCCAGCGGGCTGACCGCGACCTGCAGCGCGACCTGACCGGTCCGCACCGACCGGCCGACGACGGGGCCGCACGTCCGAGGCGGGCGTGCGGCCCCGCCCGCCTGCCATGATCGGCCCGTGCTCGCCGACCGTCGTGCCCGCCACGACCGGGTCGCGGCCGCCCTCGCGGCGCTCGACGACGACGCGCTGGGCGCGCTGCTGGCCGACGGAACCGACGGCTCGGTGGGCGTCGGCGGCGGCACGTCGGTCGTCGACGTGGACGGCGTGCCCGTCTTCGCCAAGCGCGTGCCCGTCACGGAGCGCGAGCTCGCGCACCCGGGCAGCACGGCCGACCTGCACGGTCTGCCGATGGCCTGCCGGTACGGCATGTTCCCGCTGGCCGGGCCGGGCGTCGGCGCGTGGCGCGAGCTCGCCGCGAACCAGGTCGTGACCGCTGGCGTGCTGGCGGGGGAGACGCAGGGGTTCGCGCTGCTGCACCACTGGCGGGTGCTGCCGGGCCGCCCGCCTGTCGCGGACGAGCAGCGGGACGTCGACGCGGTGGTCGCGCAGTTCGGCGGGTCGCCGGCCGTGCGCGAGCGGCTCGAGGAGCTCGCGGCCGCGACGTCGAGCCTCGTGCTGCTCTCCGAGCACGTGCCGTCGCCCCTGCTCGACACGGTGCCCGACCCCGTGGCCGCGGCGGAGCGCGTCGAGCGGCAGCTCGGCGACGTCGTCGCGTTCCTCCGTCGCCACGCGCTGCTGCACCTCGACGCGCACCTGGGCAACCTGCGCGCCGACGGCGACCGGCTCGCCCTGGTCGACTTCGGCCTCGCGACGTCGGCCCGGTTCGAGCTGGACGACGACGAGCGTGCGTTCGTCGCCGCGAACGTCGACCACGACGCCGACTACGTCGCCATGCGCCTGGTGAACTGGCTCGTCACGACCGTGTGCGGGGTGCCGATGCCGACGGCCGGGCCACCGGTCGAGCGCAACGCGTACGTGCGGCGGTGCGCGACGTACGGCGTCCCGTCCGGCGTCCCGGCGCCGGTGGCGGGCGTCCTCGCGCGGCACGCGGCCGCGGCGGCCCGCATGAACGCGTTCGTCGCGCGGCTGCACGACGGCGACCTCGACGCGCGGTACGCCCCGACGCGCGGCTGACCGGCCGCCGGACGTCGTCCAGCACCTGGGACGCCCCCTGCGCGACACCGGGCTCAGTGCCGTTCTGCGCGCTGCGAGCACCGCCAGCCCGGTCTCGACGAGCGCGCCGTCCACGAGGCGGGACGACGCGCCGCACCGGGGGACGCAGCGGCGGGGTGCCGCACCGGGGGTGCGACGGGCACCCGACGACGGGCACCCGACGACGGGCCCGTCGCCGCGAGGGAGGTCCGGCCGTCCGGCGCGAGGGCCGAGCGGTGCCCGTGGCGGGCGCGGTGGTGCGCCCGTCACGGGCCGCCGGTCACGCGTCGTACTGCGCAGCCACCGTGTAGAGGCCCGGACGTGCGCCGGCGATGGCGGCGGTGCGGGACGCGTACTCGGCGGCGGCCGGGTCGGCCTGCGTCGCCCGCACGTCGTCGGCGCTGCGCCAGCGGGCGAGGTTGACGACGCGCGAGCCGTCCGTGCTCGCGAGCAGGGTCAGGGAGACGAAGCCGGGGCGGTGCCGGATCACGCGCTCCGCGCCCTCCTGCAGCAGGGCCACCAGCTCGGCCTGCCGCGCGGGGTCGACGTCGACGACGTTGACGAAGGTGATGCCGTTGTCGGTGGTCATGGACCACGTCCTTCCTGCCGGGTGCGGGCCGTGGCCGGTCCGCACGTCGTGGGTGGCCGCGGGGCGGCCGTGCGCACCGCAGGGCGACGGCGCTCACGCACGTCATGACGAGGCAGGACCCCGGGACGTCAGGACGGACGGGCCGCTAGCGTGGCGTGGGCACAGGTCCGCGCCCCGACGCGGTGCGGCGGTGCGACACGGCGAGCCGCGACGGCAGGGGGCCGGGTGCACGACGACCGAGACGCACCGGGGGTGCTGCCGGACGGTGCGCCGAGCGCGGCGCAGGTGGAGGAGCCGCGCCCCGACGACGACCGGCGGCTGCTCCTCGACGTCGCGTACCGGCTGCTCGGGTCGGTCGCGGAGGCCGAGGACGCCGTGCAGGAGACGTACGTGCGGTGGTTCGCGACGCCCGCGGCCGAGCGCGCCCGGGTCGTGACGCCCACCGCGTGGCGCGTGACGGTGTGCAGCCGCGTCTGCCTCGACGTGCTGCGATCGGCCCGCGTGCGGCGCGAGCGCTCCGCGGGCGAGCGGCTGCCCGAGCCGGTCCCGGGGGCCGCGTGGACCAGCCGTGCCGCCACGGCAGGGGCCGGCGACCCCGCCGACCTCCTGACGGCCGACGAGTCGCTGCGCACCGCCTTCCTCGTGGTGCTCGCGCGGACCACGCCCGCCGAGCGGGTCGCGCTCGTGCTGCACGACGTGTTCGGGTACGCGTTCGCCGAGGTCGCCGACGTGCTGGGACGCTCGCCGGCGGCGTGCCGGCAGCTCGCGTCGTCGGCTCGGCGCCGGGTCGGGGCCGAGCCCGCACGGCGCGCGCCGGTCGACCCGGCCGTGGTGGACGCGCTGCGCGACGCGTGGCGTCGGCGTGACGTCGCCGCCGTGGTCGCCGTGCTGGACCCGTCGTGCGTCGCCGTCGTCGACGGCGGCGGCGTGGTCAGCGCACCCGCGGCGCCGGTGGTCGGCGCGACGGCGGTCGCCGAGCTGCTCGCGGGCGTCGCCGAGCGGGCGCCCGGGCTCGCGCTCGCGCGGGTCGTCGCCAACGGCGAGCCCGCGCTGCTCGCGCACGACGGCGGGCAGGTGCTCGCGGTCGTCGGCGTGGGGGTGCGCGACGGGCGCGTCGTCGACCTGTGGGTCGTGCGGGACCCCGCCCGGCTGCGCGGCTGGCGCGTGCCCGCCTGACGCGCCCGCCGCGCCGGGGTGTGCGCGGCGGGCGCGGTGCGTCCGGCGGGTCCTACGCGAGCGACAGGAACAGCTTCTCGAGCTTCGCGACGTCGAGCGTCGGCTCGGCGTCGGCGTCCTGCGGCTCCGTGAGGCACTGCTTCATGCCGGACGCGATGATCGCGAACCCGGCGCGGTCGAGCGCGCGCGACACGGCCGACAGCTGCACGACGACGTCCTCGCAGCTGCTGCCCTCGTCGATCATCCGGATCACGGCCGTGAGCTGCCCCTGGGCGCGCTTGAGCCGGTTGCCGACCTTCGTCATCTCCGCGGGGTCGAGCTCCACGGGGTCCTCCTGTCGACGGTGGGGTGCCGCGTCAGCGGCAGGTGCACTGCTGGTCGCGGGGCACGTCGGCCATGACGGCGTCGACGTGCTGGCCGCAGCCGGTCCAGGTGACCTTGCCGCAGGTCTGGCACGTGGCGGGGCTGCACATGGTGGGGGTCCTTCCGGGTGGGGGTGGGGTGAGGGTACGTCGTGGGTCGGTGGGGTGGGGCGGGCTCAGCGGCGGACGGCGCCGCCGGCCGCCTGCCAGGCGCCGATGCCGCCCGACAGGCTCGTGGCCGCGATCCCCGCGGCGCGCAGCTGCTTGGCCGCGGTGCGCGAGCGCATGCCCGACGCGCACATCACGACGACGGGCGTGCCGGCGGTGAGGCGTCGGGGCGCGTCGGCGACGTCGCCCAGCGGCACGTGCACGGCCTGCGGCGCGTGACCGGTGCGCCACTCGGCGCGCTCGCGGACGTCGAGCAGCTGGGCTCCCTCCCGCACGAGCGCGACGGCGCGCGGGCCGTCGACCGTGGTGGGCAGGGCGCCGTCGTCGCGGGTGCGGCCGCGCAGGCGGTCGAGGACGTCGCGCAGGCTCATGAGCGGGCTCCTTCGAGGGGACGGACGACGTCGGGGTGGGTGAGGACGAGGCTGAGCCAGCCGCCCGAGAGGTTGCGTGCCTCCAGGCCGGCGTGCAGCAGCACGCGGGTCGCGATGTGCGCGCGGACGCCGCTCTGGCAGTGCACCGCGACGGGCCGGCCGGCCGCTGCCGCGCGCACCTCGTCGAGGCGGTCGCGCAGCTCGGTGTGCGGCACGTGCAGCGCCTCGGCGAGGTGGCCGCGCGCGTGCTCGGCGGCGGTGCGGACGTCGAGCACGAGGTGCGTCGCGCGCACGGCGTCGAGGTCGGCGGCGTGCCACTGCGGCATGGTGCCGTCCAGGACGTTCTGCGCGACGAACCCGAGCATGTTCACGGGGTCCTTCGCGGCGCCGTAGGGCGGCGCGTACGCGAGCTCGAGCTCGGCGAGGTCGTCGGCGGTCATGCCCGCGCGCAGCGCGGTCGCGAGCACGTCGATGCGCTTGTCGACGCCCGCGCGGCCGACGGCCTGCGCGCCGAGCAGGCGGCCGTCGGGCGCGAACGACGCGACCAGGTGCACGGCCTGCGCGCCGGGGAAGTACCCGGCGTGGTGCCCGCCGTGCACGCGCACGACCTCGTGCTCGATGCCGGCACGGGCGAGCGCGGCCTGGCTCGCGCCCGTGACGGCGGCGGTGAGGCCGAACACCCGGACGATCGCGGTGCTGAGCACGGGGGCCTGCGGCGTGGTGCGGCGGCCGAGCATCGCGTCGGCGGCACGGCGGCCCTGCCGGTTGGCGGGGCCCGCGAGCGGGACGGGGCCGACGGCGCCGGTCACGGCGTGGGTCACCTCGACCGCGTCGCCGACGGCCCACACGTGCGGGTCGGACGTGCGCTGGTCGGCGTCGACGACGATCGCGCCGGTGGCGCCGAGCGTGAGGCCCGCGTCGCGCGCGAGGTCGCTCGCGGGGCGCACGCCGACGTTGACGACGACGAGGTCGGCCGGCACCCGGGTGCCGTCGGTGAGCGTGACGAGCGCGGCGCCGTCGGCGCCGGTCGTGACGGACCGGGCGGCGACGCCGAGGTGCAGCGCGACGCCGTGCGCGCGCAGCTCGTCGGCCAGCAGCGGGGCGAGCTCGGGGTCGAGGGGCGGCAGCACGTGGTCGGCGAGCTCGACGAGCGTGACGTCCAGGCCGCGGTGCGCGAGCGCCTCGACGGCCTCGAGGCCGATGAACCCGGCGCCGACGACGACGGCCCGGCGCGGGCGGTCCGTGGGCAGGGCCGCGACGCGCGCCGTGAGCGCGTCGAGGTCGGGGACGGTCCGCAGCGTGTGCACCGCGGGGTGGTCGAGCCCGTCGACGGGCGGCCGGACGGCCACCGCGCCGGGGGCGAGCAGCAGCGCGTCGTAGGGCAGGTCGTACGTGCCGTCGGCGGTGGCGACGGCGACGGTGCGGGCCGTGCGGTCGATCGCGGTGACGCGGTGGCCGGTGCGCACGTCGAGCGCGAGGGCGGCGTGCAGCGACGCGGGGGTGTGCAGCAGCAGGGAGTCGCGGCTCTCGATCTCGCCGGACAGGTGGTACGGCAGGCCGCAGTTGGCGAACGACACGTGCGCGGACTGCTCGAGGACGACGATCGACGCGGACTCGTCGAGCCGGCGGGCGCGGGCCGCGGCGCTCATGCCGCCGGCGACGCCGCCGACCACGACGAGGCGTCGCGGTGCGGGTTCCGGGGTGGGGGACATGGCTCCAAGATACCCCCGGGGGTATATCTCGCCACGTGCGCAGGTCGCGCCGCGGACCCGCCCGCCGCTCGCGCTCAGTCCCGGGCGCGCACCTTGATGCCGCACCCCAGCCAGCGCCCGTCGACGTCCTCCAGCACCAGGTCGACGTTGCCGTAGTCGGTCAGGCCCGGCGCGCGCACCACCCGCACACCCGCCGCGAGCAGCTCGGCGTGCAGCCCCGCCGCGTCGTCGGTGATGACGTACGCGTCGTACCCGAAGCCGTACCGCTCGCGGTGCGGCACCACCGGCACGCCCGGCGCGGACGTCAGCACGATCTCGACGCCGTCCCGGTACAGGCACACGTGCGGCTCCGCGGCGTCCAGGTACTCCACCACCCGGAACCCCAGGCGGTCCCGGTACCAGGCGGCCGTCGCCGCGACGTCGGGGACGGGGAAGACGGGGTGGGTCGCCTGCAGCGTGGCCATGGGAACCTCCGGTCCGAGGGGTCGGTGCCGCCGACGCTAGGGCGGCCGTCGACCCTCTCACCAGGGATTTCGACGCGTCCGGCGAGGATGTGGGTGCTCGGTGCCGGCGGTCAGCGGCCCGTCGAGAGCGGGTCGGCGAGCACGTCGCGCAGCACGAGCTGCGCCGCGCCGACCGCGAGCAGGTCCGCGCCCAGCGCGGCCGTCACGACGCGGACGTCCTCCCGGGCACCCGGCAGCGCGCGCGCCAGGTGGGCGTCGAGCGCGGCGGTCCCACGCGTGCGGACCAGCGCGGCGAGGAACCCGCCCAGCACGATCCGCTCGGGGTTGAGCACGTTGACGACCGTGCGCAGCGCGACGCCCAGGTACCCCAGCTGTCGGTCGATCTCGGCGAGCGCCGTCGACGGGGACGCCGCGACGACGCGCGCGAGCGTGGGCTCGAGCTCGGAGGCGGGCACGTCGCCCAGCGCCGCGAGCAGGCGTGCGCGCGACACCTCGGTCTCGAGGCAGCCGTCCGCGCCGCAGTGGCACGGGCGACCCGCGGACCGGACCAGCGTGTGCCCGATCTCGCCGCCGAACCCGTGCGCGCCGACGGTCAGCACGCCCGCGTCCGCCGCCGATCCGCCGATGCCCGAGGCGCCGCCGTTGAGGTAGACGACCGCCCGTGCGCCGCGCCCCGCGCCGAACAGCGACTCGGCGACCACGCCGCAGTTGGCGTCGTTGTCGACCGCGACGGGTGCGTCGAGCGTGGCGGCGAGCAGCGGCCCGAGCGGGACGTCGCGCCAGCCCAGGTGGGGTGCGACGACGACGGTCCCGGTGCGCCGGTCGACCAGTCCGGGCGCGGCCACGCCGACGCCGCGCAACGGGCCGGTCGGCGCGAGCCGGTCGCGGAGCTCGCGCGCCGCGGCGAGCACGTCGTCGGGGGTCGGCGGTGCGTCGTGCGGGACGCGGGCGCGCGCGAGCACGCGCCCGCCCAGGCCGACGAGCGCGCCGTGCGTCGCGTCGAGCTCGGGGTGGAGCGTGAGCACGCGGGTCGCGTCCGTCGCGTGCACGCGCGGGCTCGGGCGCCCGACGCCCCCCGACGGTGCGGCCAGGTCCTCCGTGACGATCCCCGCGCGCACCAGCTCGGCGACCAGGGCCCGCACGGTCGAGCGGTGCAGGCCGGTCTCGCGCGTGAGGTCGGCGCGTGTGCTGCCGTCGCGCAGGTGCACGACCTGCAGCACGGCGGCGAGGTTGCGTCGGCGCAGGTCGTCGCGGTCGCTGCCGGACGGGTCGGGCGCGGCGCCGGCGGGGTGCGCGGGCGGCGTCGGCGGGCGGGGGGTCATCGCGTCCGATCGTAGGTCGCGGTCCGGCGGGCGGGTCGTGGCACAGCGGGTCTTGTGGGGCGACGGTCGGCCTCCCTAATATGTTTTGCATGACAACAAATCGACGGGACGAGCACGTCGCGGTGCTCGCCGCCCAGCACGACGACGTGCGCGACCAGTTCGCGGGCGACTGGATCCGGTACCGCGTCTCACCCGCGCTCCAGCGGCTCTCGTGGGAGACGCAGTCCGCCTGCGCCCGCATCAGCCGGATCTTCTACGACGACCCCGACGAGGCCCGCCGCCTGTTCCGCGAGCTCGTGCCCGGGGCCGGGGACGACATCGACCTGCGCCCGCCGTTCGCGCTCGACTACGGCGTGGGCCTGAGCATCGGCGACCGCACCTTCATCAACAAGGACTTCCTCGTGACCGGCGGCGGGCGCATCACGATCGGCGCCGACTGCCTCATCGGCCCCCGGTGCAGCATCTACACGCCCAACCACGCCGAGGGCCGCGTGCGGCGCCTCGAGGGCTGGGAGCGCGTCGGCCCCGTCACCATCGGCGACAACGTGTGGATCGGTGGCTCCGTCACGATCCTGCCCGGCGTCACCATCGGCTCCGACGCGATCATCGGCGCCGGGTCCGTCGTGACGCGCGACGTCCCGCCCGGCGTCGTCGCCGTCGGCAACCCGTGCCGCGTGCTGCGCCCCATCACGGAGGACGACGAGCTCGCGCGCGCCGCCGAGGTGACGGCGTGAGCTGCCACGAGTGCGCTGCACGCGGCGGCGCCCCGCGCCCCGCGACCGCCGTGTGCTCCGGCTGCGGCGCCGGCACGTGCCCCGAGTACACGCACGAGACCGTCGACGTCGTGCGCGTCAGCAGCGTCGGCAACCCGGTCGAGCGCCGCACGCGTCGGCTGACGTGCACGGCGTGCTCCGCGAGGGTCCAGCCCGCCGGGGCGGCCGGGTCGCGGTGACCCGGGCCGCCCCTGCCGTCACGGTGAGCAGGCGGTCACGCCGTCGTCGGTGACGCGGCAGCGCCACACCTCGGCCTCGGCGACGACGTCGTCCGGGACGCGGTCGACCACCGACCGGACCACCCGGGTCTCACCCGTGACCGTGCCCGCCGGAACGCCGTCGAACCCGCGCGTCGCGACCTCGCGCTCGCCGAGCAGCTCACCCGTCGACGGCACGACGACCAGCTCGCGGCGCCGACCGTCGGTCGACTCCAGCCGTCCGAACGCGACCCCCGCGCCCGGGCCGACCCGCGCGTCGCGGTCCGTCACCTCGACGCCCGGCACGGTCGCGAGCACGCGGTACAGCGCGGCCCGCAGGTCGGCGGGCGCGACACCCGTGCGGAGCGTCGCCGCGACGAGTCCGAACGCGCGGCCGTCGCGCGACTCGCCGCCGCCCGCGGCGTCGACGTCCGCGTAGATCCGCTCGCGCAGCGCCGACGTGTCCCGCGGCAGTGCGGCGAGGAAGTCCGGGTGCGGCAGCCCCCAGTGGCCCGGTGCATCACGAGGGGCGAGGTCGGACGTCCAGACGCGGCGGTCGTCTCGCTCCCAGGCGGCGCGGTCCTGGTCCGTCAGGGGTGCTCCCGAGAGCTGCCGGACCCGGTGGGTCGGGCCGTCGACGACCACGCTCGGGCGCGACCCGTCGACCGCGAGGTAGGCGGTGGTTTCGCGCGACGTCCGGATGGTGACCCGACCCGACGGCAGGTCGAGGGTCGCCGTGCCGAAGCCCGTGGTCCGCACCTCCCACCAGTCGTCCGGTCCCGCGACGGGGTCGGTCGACGTCACGTGCGTCGCCGCCTCGTCCAGCAGCGCCGCCGCCTCGGCCGAGGCCCCGCGGCCGCCCGTGAGCGCCGGCGCGACCACGAGCAGCGCCGCGGCGACCGCGGCGACGGGCGCGAGCGCGGCGAGCCGGCGCGCGACCGGCCGCGCCGGTGCACCCTCGCGGGCGTCGCGCAGCACCTCCCGGGCCGTCGCCCGCAGCCGGGTGTCGTCGTGGCCGGCCAGCCCGCGGGCCGGGTCGGCGTCCTGCAGCTGGTCGAGCAGGGTGCTGGTCATCGGTTCTCCTCGGTGGCGGGCTGCAGGACGAGGTCCAGGGGTGAGGGCGCGGTCGCGCGGCGCAGCGCGGCCTCGGCGCGACGCCGGGCGCGGTGCAGCCGCACGCGCGCGGCGGTGCCGCTGATGACGAGGACGTAGGCGATCTCGTCAGTGCTGAGCTGCTCCCACGCCCACAGGCGCAGGACCTCCGCGTCGCGCGGCGACAGGTCGGCCAGGACCCGCGCGACGAGCGACTCGCGGTCCAGCCGCTCCACGATCCCGTCGGTGACGTCCTCGGGTCGGCGGTCCGGTGCGTCGAGGGCCGCCGTCCTCGCAGCGAGCGCGGCGCGTCGGCCGCGCGACCGGTGGCTGTGCAGCACGTGGTGGGCGGCCGTCCGGTACAGCCACGGCAGCGGCTCGTCGGGCACGCGCGACCGGTGCCGCCACGCCGTCGCGAACACCTCGGCCACCACGTCGTCCGCGTCCTGCGGCACCCGCCGACGCGCGTAGGCGAGCACCTGGTTGCCGTGCGCGACGAACACCTCCTCGAACCAGCGCTCGTCGCGCCGCGCGTCGCGGCTCATCTGCTCCATGCCCCCGTCGTTCCCGGCGCGCCCCGAGGTGTTACCGGTGCGCCGCGATCCTCGCAGCGGGTCGAGGAGCCGGAGCGCCCGGCACCCTCAAGGTTCCATCTCGTTTACCGATATGGAGAAGGGTGGAACGCATCGACTGTCGAGATGGGGCGTGGATGGACACGGACGTGCAGGAGAAGGTCACCCGACGGCGCATCGGCCCCGCCGTGGCGGTGGGCGTGGCGACGGTCGGTGCGTGGATGGCGATCGTCTACGGGCTCGCGACGGCAGTCATGGGCTGGAGCGCGGTGCAGGTGCCGGTCGGACTCGGCCCGGACGCCCCGGCGTCCTCGACCCAGGTCGTGCCGTGCGTCGCGGGCTGGCCCGCCGACGGCAGCGCCGGGTGCGGACCCGCCGCGGCCGCCGACGAGTGGCCCGGGGGAGAGCCGCTGCCGGTCCGGCACGTCGACGGCCCCGTCGCCGAGGTGACCGACGCCGGTACGCTCACCGCGCTGCTCGCGACCGTGCCGGGTTGGGGCGGCCTCGTCGCCGCGGGGGCCGTCGTCCTCGTCCTCGTCCCCGTGCTGCGCAGCACCGCCGCGGGCGACCCGTTCGCACGCGGCAACGCCCGCCGCCTCGCGGTCGCCGCCGCCGTGGTCGTCGGCGCGTGGGTCGTCGTCACCGTCGGGCCGTACGTCGCCGCGCACGACGTCGTCGCGCTCGTCGAGGCCGCGCCGCGGCTCACCGAGACCGGTCCGCTGCGCGAGTTCCCGATGCCCACGGGCTGGCTCGTGCCCGAGCTGCGCGTCACCTGGTGGCCGCTGCTGCCCGCGCTGCTGCTCGCCGCGCTCGCGGGCGCCACCCGCACGGGCACGCGCGTCGCCGCCGACACCGCGGGGCTCGTGTGAGCGAGGACGACCCGCAGCCGCACCGCGTCGTCAGCCGTCTCGGCGCGCTGCTGGAAGACCGCGGGATGACCCTCGTCCAGCTCGCGGCGCTCACCGGCGTGACGGTCGCGAACCTCTCGGTGCTGAAGAACGGCCGCGCCCGCGCGATCCGGTTCTCGACCCTCACCGCGGTGTGCGACGCGCTCGGCTGCCGCCCGGGCGACCTGCTGGACGTCGAGCCGCCCGGCGCCGCGGCTCCACGCTGAGCGGGCGGACCCGGGCGCAGCCCCGCGAGCGTGGCAGACTCGGTGGGTCGTGCCCGCGTGAACGGGCCGGCAGGTCCGCGGCGAGCCGCACAGCGTGGGCCGACCGTCTCCGTGCGAGACGGCCCCGACGTCAGGCGTCGGCGACACTGGACGGCAGCACCAGCATCATTCGTCGAGGAGTCGTCATGCCCCAGGCCACCGTCCGTTGGTTCGACACCGAGCGAGGCTTCGGCTTCCTCGCGCTCGAGGACGAGGGCGAGGACCTGTTCGTCCACGCGTCCGAGATCGTCGGCGACTCCTCGCGCGGCCTGCGCGAGGGCCAGACCGTCGAGTACGAGCTCGGCGAGGGCGACCGCGGTCCCGTCGCCCGCAAGGTCCGCGTCACGGGCGACGTCCCGGCCGACGCGTCGCTCGGGCGGCTCGGCACCGTCAGCTGGTACGAGCCCACCAAGGGCTACGGGTTCGTCACGCCCGACGGCGACGGCGCCGAGATCTTCCTGCACTCGTCCGCGATCGTCGGCGGCGGGGTCGTCACCGAGGGTCAGCGCGTCGCGTTCCTCGTCGTCCCCGGCGAGAAGGGCCCGCAGGCCGACCACCTGCTGCCGCTCGGCCCCGACGCGGCACCCGCGGGTGCCGGTGCCGCGAGCAAGGACGACGGCGCCGACGGCACCGTCACGTTCTACGACGCCGACAAGGGCTTCGGCTTCGCGACGGTCGACGACGGCAGCGAGGACGTGTTCGTGCACGCCCGCGTGCTGCAAGGTGTCACCGAGCTCGCCGAGGGCGACCGCATCAGCTTCACGGTCGTCGCGGGCGAGCGCGGCCCGCAGGCCACCGACGTGCGCCTCGTGGGCGGGACGCGCCCGCGCCGGTCGTCGGCCCCCGCGGGTCGCGGCCAGGACCGCGGCCGCTCGGGCGGGTTCGACCGCGGGTCCGACCGCGGTGGCTACGACCGGGGCGGCGACCGTGGGCGCTCCGACCGCGGCGGCTACGACCGCGGCGGAGACCGTGGGGGCTCCGACCGCGGTGGCGACCGTGGCTCCGACCGCCGGTCCTCGGGTGCGCCCGCGCGCGGCGGCGAGGGCGTCGTCGCGCGCTACGACGCCGACCGCGGATTCGGCTTCATCCGCCCCGACGCGGGCGGCGACGACCTGTTCGTGCACGTGTCCGTCGTCCGCGGCGGTGAGGCGCTCTACGAGGGCGACCGCGTGCGCTTCAAGGTCCGCCAGAGCGACCGCGGCCCGCAGGCCGACGGCGTCGAGCTGCTCTGATCGTCCCGTCGGTGGGTGCCCTCGCGGCACCCACCGACGGCTCTCACGTCTCCAGCTCGATCTCGACGGCGTACCCGGTCGGGTCTCCGTCGAGGTCCTCCCCGACGTCCGCACCGTCCTCTCCCGATGGCGGGGGTGGCGGGGGCGCCCGCCGGGGGACGGGTCTCCTCCCGTGGGAGGAGAAGGGCGCCCCCGCGGTCTCCTCTCGCGGCAGGTGCTGGCGCACCCCCGCGTCTCCGTAGCGTCGCCGACGGACGCCCCACGAGGGGTCGGCACGGGCGAGGAGACGTGATGATCGAGGTCGAGGCGCTGACCAAGCGCTACGGGAGCACGACGGCGGTGGACGGGCTGACGTTCACCGCGCGGCCGGGCACGGTGACGGGGTTCCTGGGCCCCAACGGTGCGGGCAAGTCCACGACCATGCGCGTCGTCGTCGGGCTGGAGCGTGCGACGTCGGGCACCGCGCGTGTCGACGGGCGTCGGTACGCGGACCTGCCGGCGCCGCTGCACGCGGTCGGCGTCATGCTCGACGCGCGCTCGGTCCACCCCGGGCGCACGGCGTACAAGCACCTGCTGTCGCTCGCGCAGACGCACGGCATCGGCAGGGCGCGGGTCCGCGAGGTCCTGGAGCAGACCGGGCTGGAGGCGGTCGCGCGCCGCCGGGCGGGCACGTTCTCGCTGGGCATGGGCCAGCGGCTCGGCATCGCGGGTGCGCTGCTGGGCGACCCGCGGACGCTCGTCCTCGACGAGCCGGTCAACGGTCTCGACCCCGACGGCGTGCTGTGGGTGCGCCGCCTGGTGCGCGAGCTCGCCGCGGAGGGCCGCACGGTGCTGCTGTCGTCGCACCTCATGCACGAGCTCGCGCTGTGCGCCGACCGCGTGGTCGTCATCGGCCGCGGGCGGCTGCTCGCCGACGCGTCGGTGCAGGAGGTCGTCGACCGCTCCGAGCGCGCCGGCACGGTGCGCGTGCGCACGACCGACCCCGAGCGCCTCGCCCGTGAGCTGCTGGCCGCCGGCGCCGAGGTGACACCCCAGGAGGGCGGTGCGCTGCACGTGCGCGGCGCCACGGTCGACGACGTCGGCACGGCCGCGCAGCGCTGCGGTGCGGCGGTCCTCGAGCTCGCGGCCGAGCAGGTGTCGCTGGAGGACGCGTACCTGCAGCTCACGGCCGACGCGGTCGAGTACCGGGCGGCCGGGGCCTCGGGCGGTGCGCGGTGAGCGCGGCGGTGGCCGCGCCCGACGTGCGGTCCGACGCTCGCCGCGGGCCGACGTTCCCGCGCGTGGTGGCCTCCGAGTGGACGAAACTCGTGTCGCTGCGCGCGTCCTGGTGGACGGGCGGCGTGACCGTCGTCGTGGCCGGGGTCATCACGTACCTCAGCGCGCAGGCGTCCTCGGTGGACCTCGGGTTCGACCCGGTCGACTCGCTGGGCACGGGTCTCGCTCTCGCCCAGGTCGGGGCGCTCGTGCTGGGGGTCCTCGCGGGCGCCGGCGAGTTCCGCACGGGTGCCGCACGCACCACGTTCACGGCGGTGCCGCGTCGTTGGCCCGTCGTCGCGGCGCAGGCGCTCGTGACCGCCGCGTTCGCGGCCGTGGTCGCGGTGCTGAGCGTCGCCGCGAGCGTCGTGGGCATCCTGCCCCCGGCCGCGCGCCGCGGCATCGAGGTCGACCTCTGGGCCGGCGAGACCCCGGGCGTCATGCTCGGCATGGGCCTGTTCGTCGTCGGGCTGACGCTGCTGGGCCTCGCGATCGGCGTGCTGCTGCGCCGGACCGTCCCGGCGATGGTCACGACGCTCGTCGTCGCGCTGGTCCTCCCGGTGCTGCTGACGATGGTGGGCCCGCCGCCGCTCCCCGCCGACCCGGCCGTGCTGGAGCCCGTCGCGCAGGTGACGGTCGGCGGCACGCTCATGGTCCTGTCGCCCGGCGGCGCCGCGCAGCTCATGACGTTCCCCGCGTCGTCCGGCCCCATGGAGGGCGGCCCGGACATCGGCCCCGTGGGCGGTGGCCTCGTGCTGGCCGCGTGGGTGCTCGTGCTGCTCGTCGCGGCGGCGCTGCGGCTGCGGCTGCGGGACGTGCGATGACGGCGCTGGTCACCGCGCGACGTGCGGACGGGGGTGCCGTGTGCGGCGCCCCCGCCCGCCGCGGGCCCACGTTCCCGCGTGTGCTGCGCTCGGAGACGACCCGGTTCACGAGCCTGCGCACGAACGGCTGGCTCGTGCTCGGCACGGTCGCCGCCGCCGCGGCCGTCGCGTACGGCCTGGGGCTGTTCGTGCGGCCCGGCGACGGGCGGTCCGGCTCGTGGGTCGTCACGTCGGGCTTCGTGCTCGCGCAGCTCGGGTTCCTCGTGCTCGGGGCGCTCGTCGCGACGGCCGACCACACGACGGGCACGGCCCGCACGACGTTCACGGCCGTGCCGCGGCGGCTGCCCGTGCTGCTCGCGCAGGTGGTCGTCACGACCGTCGTCGCGCTGGTCACCGGGGCGCTCGCGCTCGTCGCGTCGTGGGTCGCGACGGTCCCGGCGCGAGCGGCCGACGCCCCCGCGCTCGACCTCGCCGTGCCCGGCACCGCGCGGGCGCTGCTCGGCCTCGTGCTCGCCGGGGTGGGCGTCGCGCTGCTCGGCCTCGGCCTCGGTGCGCTGCTGCGACGCCCCGCCGGCGCGATCGTCGGCGGTCTCGTGCTCGTGCTCCTCGGCGACCAGCTCCTCGCCGCCAACCCGGGCCGCTTCAGCGACACGCTGCGCGCGTCCCTGCCGTCCGCGGGTGCGCGCCTGCTGCAGGACGACGCGGCGATCGCCGCCCTCGACGCCGCCACGCGCGGCCCCCGGCTGGGCGTGTGGGGCGGGGGCGTCGTGCTCGCGGTGTGGGTCGTGGTCGTGCTCGCCGCCGCCGGGTACCGCCTGGTGCGGCATGACGTCCGCTGACCGGGCGCGCCCACCGACGGGCGGCGTGCCCGTCGCTCGGCCTGGCGTCGCGCCGGGCGTCCGCCGCGAGGTGGCGCGCGTCGTCCCGCCCGGGCACGACCCCGCGCGGGGGTGGGAGAGTGGGCGCGTGGTGGTCCGACGCGCGCCGGCGACGCAGCCCGTCGCACCCGTGTCGGCGCCGCTCACCGAGGAGCAGGTCGGCGACGGCACCGCGCTCGCGCGGCTCGTGCGCGCGCGGCCGTGGCTCGTCGACGTCGTGGTCGTCGTCCTCGTGGTGGCCGTCGGGCTCGTCGGTGCGGGCTTCGGGTGGGAGGGGGCCGCGGGGGCGCGGTACCTGGGGCTGTACCCGCGGGACTCGGGCATCGAGCGCACGGTGGCCTGGACGTGGGTGGCCGGGACGGTCCTGGGTGCCGCGGTGCTCGTGCTGCGTCGTACGCGCCCGCTCGTCGCGACCGTGCTGCTCGTCGGGCTGTCGATCGCGTCGCTGCTGGTCGCCGGCGTGCTCGGGGTCCTGGGGCTGTGCCTGGCCGTCGCGCTGTCGGGCGTCGCGGCCACGCGCGAGCCCCGCACCACGTGGGCCGTCACGGGCGGTGTGCTCGTCGTGGTCGTCGGGGCCGTGTGGCGCTGGCAGGACCTCGGCCTCATCGAGATCCTCGCGTGGGCGGGGTCGGTGCCCTCCCCGCTGTGGGAGCCGCAGCAGTTCCTCGCGCAGCCGAACTTCTCGCCCGGGCGCCGGATGGGCTCGGTGCTGCTGCTGCTCGTGCTCGTCCTGCTCGGCGTGGCCGTCGGGTCCGCGACGCGCTCGCGGCGGCTGCACGTGCAGGAGCTCGTCGAGCGCTACCGCGCGCTCGCGCGCGAACGTGACCAGAGCGCCGCGCTGGCCCGCGCGGCCGAGCGCGCGCACATCGCGCGCGAGATGCACGACGTCGTCGCGCACAACGTGTCGGTGATGGTCGCGCTGGCCGACGGCGCCGACGCCGCGTTCGAGCGCGCACCCGACCGCGCGCGCGACGCCGTGCGGCAGGTCGCGCGCACCGGCCGGGCGGCGCTGGGGGACATGCAGCGCGTCCTCGGGGCCTTGGGCCCGGCCGCGACGGAGCCGGTGCCGGGTGGTGGCGAGCAGCCGCAGGACCCCGCCGAGGTGGGTCTCGCGACGGTCGTCGAGCGCTTCGGTGCGACGGGCCTGGCGGTCACCGCGACGGGCCTGGACACGCCGCTGCCGCAGGACACCGCGGTGCGGCTCGCGGTGCTGCGGATCCTCGGCGAGGCGCTGACCAACGTGCTGCGGCACGCCCCGGGCGCCCCGTCGGTCGAGGTGACGGTGCGCCGCACGCCGACGGCCGTCGAGGTGGACGTGCTCGACGCCGGCGGCACGCGCCCGGGCGACGGGCCCGGGTCGGGCCGTGGCGTGCTCGGCATGCGCGAGCGCGCGGCGCTGCTGGGCGGGACCGTCGACGCGGGCCCGCGCCCCGGCGGCGGCTGGCGCGTCCACGCGGTCCTGCCGTGGTCCGACGACGACGGAGGTGCGTGATGGCCGGCACGACGACGGGCCGCGACGGCGGTCCCGCGACGACGGTGCTGCTCGTGGACGACCAGGCGCTCGTGCGCGTCGGGTTCCGGCTGGTCATCGAGTCCGAGCCGGACCTCGTGGTCGTCGGGGAGGCGTCCGACGGCGGCGCCGCGCTCGCGCAGGTCGCGGCGCTGACGCCCGACGTCGTGCTCATGGACATCCGCATGCCGGGCGTGGACGGCATCGAGGCGACGCGGCGCGTCGTCGCCGAGCACCCCGGGTCCCGCGTGCTGGTCCTCACGACGTTCGACGTCGACGACCTCGCGTTCGCGGCGCTGCGCGCCGGTGCGAGCGGGTTCCTGCTGAAGTCCGCCGCGCCCGGTGAGCTGGTCGACGCGATCCGCACGGTCGCGGCCGGGACCGCGGTCGTCGCGCCGCGCGTGCTGCGTCGCATGCTCGACCTGTTCGCACCGCACCTGCCCGCGGGCGGCGAGGTCGCCGAGCCGGGGGAGGACCCGCGCCTGGGCGCGCTCACCCCGCGCGAGCTCGACGTGCTGCGGCTCATCGCGGCGGGCGCGTCGAACTCCGAGATCGCGGCCGAGCTGTACGTGTCCGAGACGACCGTGAAGACGCACGTGGGCAACGTGTTCGCCAAGCTCGGCGCACGCGACCGCGTGCAGGCCGTGATCATCGCCTACGAGTGCGGGCTGGCCGGCAGCACGCCACGCCGCGCCTGAGCCGCCGGCGCGGCGTCCTCTACGGAGGCCGCAAGACCACCGCAGACCATGCTGGTGCTGTGATTGTCACACCCTAGGCGTTACATTTGCAGCATGCGCACGTCCGATCTCGCGACGCTCACCGAGCTCGCCGCTGCGCAGTGGGGGCTGGTGACTACCGCCCAAGCGCAGGAGGTCGGGGTCTCGCGCATGACGCTGGCCCGTCTGGTCGACGCCGGCATCCTCGATCGGGTCGCGCACGGCGTGTACGCCACCCCGGCGGTCCTGGGCGACGAGTTGCTCGGGCTGCGGACGGCGTGGGTCGCGCTGCAGCCGCGCCGTGCCGTAACCGATCGCCTGGCGGACCCGATCGGCGCCGGCGTCGTCTCGCATGCCTCCGCCGCGCAGCTGCACGGCCTCGGCGACCTGCTCGCCGACGAGCACGAGCTCACCCTGTCGACCCGCTACCAGTCCACACGCCCCGGCGTGCGAGTGCACCGCGCGACCCTGGCGCCGGCCGACGTCACCGTGGTGGCAGGTCTGCCCGTCACCACAGCGGCGCGTACGGTCGCCGACCTCCTGGCCGCCGGCCACGACTTCGAACACGTCGGCCAGGTCGCGGCCGACGCCGTGCGTCAGGGATCGGCCGACGGCCGAGCGCTCGTGCGCGCGCTCGAGCCTGTCGCGCGACGCCACGAGTCCGGTGACGCTGCCGCGCTGACGACCCGGCTGCTGCAGGCCGGGGGTCTGGCCCCACGTGAGCTCGGGGACCGCCTGGTCGGCTCCGACGCCGGCGTCGACCTGGTCGCCCGCTCCCTGAACGACCGCCTGGTCCTGTCTCCCGAGAGCGTCAAGCTCGTCGAGGACCTCGTCACGCTCGTCGGCGTCGTAGCGAGCAACCCCGAGGTGCGTGCCCGTCTGGCCAGCATGGCCGAGCGAACCCGAGCGAGGGTTGCGCCGATCAACGAGGCCATCGCCGGCACGCTCCTGCCCGGCGTCGACGCTGCGCGCGCCCGGATCGCGGCCGCCCTGCCGAGCCCGGACACCCGCCAGCGGATGGCGACCTGGTTCGAGGATCCGGAGAACCAAGCCGCCCTGCAGCAGATCCTGCTCGCGTTGCAGACCGCCGCCCAGACCACGGCCGCGGCTGCCGACGGCGACGTCCACGAGCACGACGACGACGAACACGACGAAGACGAGGATCAGCTGTGAACGTCACCGGGTACCGCGACGGCGTCGCGATGTGGCGCGCCATCAGCGATCGCGCACGCGTCGCCTCCAAGGAGACAGGGCGCCCGACGAACGAGCTGGTCCGCCGGTTCGTCTACGACCGCTTCCTCGCCCGCGTGTTCGCCGACCCCAGCTCGCCCTGGGTGCTCAAGGGCGGCACCGCCGTGCTCGCGCGCGTGAACGACGCCCGGCACAGCAAGGATGTCGACCTCCTGCGCAGCCTCGGCATTATCGACGACGCGCTCGAGGCGCTGCGCGCGGCCGTGGCCGTCGACCTCGAGGACCACTTCCGGTTCGTGGTCGGCACCGTGCGTCCCGTCGGCGGGGCCGGCCAGCAGCCCGACGTCGCGGGCCACCGCGTGCAGATCGACGCGTACTGCGGCACCCGCAGGTGTGAGGCATTCGGGGTCGACCTGGTCACCGGCTCGCTGATGACTGCCGAGCCGGAGGTCGTGCGCTCGAGCCTGCCGCTGGAGCTGCCGGGTGTGCAGGCGCCGACGGTGCGGGCCTACCCCGTCGTCGATCACGTCGCCGACAAGCTCGCCGCCACCGAGACCGTCTACGCCGACGGCGCCCGCTCCAGCCGCGCGCGCGACCTCGTCGATCTCGTCGTGTTCGCCCGGACCCAGGCCGTCGACGGCGAGGCGCTGCACAACGCGATCGTCGCCGAGCGCCTGCACCGGCGGCTGCCGGCCAGCGAGACCTTCGCCGTCCCGCCGGCCTGGGCGACCACCTACCCGCCACTGGCAGCCAAGACGCCTCACTGCGACGGGCTCCACGACCTCGAGGCAGCGGTCAGCCTCGTCGCGGCATTCCTCGAGCCGGCCCTGACCGACGCGGCCACAGGTCACCGCTGGGACCCGGACTGCCAGGTCTGGAGCCCGCTCGGCTGACACGGGGCAGGGGCCGCGGTTCAGCGGCCGCTGGAATCCCCGACGACGCTGCGCGGGTCGGTGTTCCGCGGACACTGCGAGGTCACGCGAAGCCACGCACGAGCGGCTCCGGCAGTCGGCCCGCGACGTCGGGTGTCTGGTCCACGAGGTCCCCGTCGTCGCGGTCACGACCCGCATGAACTCGCCTGCGGGTTCCGCCGGCCCGGTCAGGGCCGCGGAGCCGGTGTGCGGAGGTGCGCGACGTCGCCGACGGTGACGACCGCGCGGTTGTGGAAGTACCCGTCCTCGCGCAGCGTCGTGATGCTGCCCGACGGCACGGGGAACGCGACGTGCCCGGCGGACGCGACGGGCATGCCGATCCACGCCGCGACGAGCAGCCCGGCGGTGAAGCCGTGCGTGACGACCACGAGGTGGTCGACGTCGAGCGTCAGCAGGTCGGTCAGCGCGGCGTACGCGCGCACCGCGAGGTCGAGGCGCGTCTCGGCGCCGGGCACGCCCTCGTCGTGGCGCAGCCGGTCGCCGACGGCGGGCGGCGGCACGAAGCGCGCGTCGAGCCACGCCTGCGGGCGGCCGCCTGCCTCGCCGTAGGACTTCTCGCGCAGCCGCGCGTCGAACGTGGGGGTGACGGCGAGCGCCGCGGCGACGACCTCGGCGGTCCGGCGGGTGCGCAGCAGGTCCGACGACGCGACGGCGACGCTCGCGCCCACGGCGATGCGCGCCCGCAGCGCCGCCCCGATCGCCGCCGCCTGGCGTCCGCCCAGCGGCGTGAGGTCGGAGTCGAACTGCCCGCCGACCAGGCCGTCGACGTGGTGCGTCGCCTCGGGGTGCGTGACGACGTGCACGGTGCGCTCACGCACGGGGACGCGGCCGGGCACGGGCGGCAGCGGCACGGGGTCCGCGGCGACCGGCGGCGCGGCGTAGAACACCTCGGGGTCCCCTGCGTCGAGTCCGTCGACGACGCCGACGCACGCCCACCCGGCCGCGTCGAGCACCGCCTGCATGGGACGGTTCGACAGGTTCGTGGACGTGAAGACCTTCGCCGTCGCGCGCGTGGCGGACACGTGCGCGAGCAGCGCCGTCGCGACGCCGCGGCGCCGTGCGGCGGGCGCGACCTTGACCAGCTCGACCAGGTCGTGGCCGAAGAAGTGCCGCACGACGACCGCGAACCCGACGACGTCGTCGGCCGTCTCGGCGACGCGCAGCGCACCCGTCGACGCCCACGCGGCCACGTCGTCGCCGGTCAGGGTGCCCCCGGTCGCGTGGTCGAGGTCGAGCACGGCGGGCACGTCCGCCGCCGTGGCGCGGCGGGTCTGCGGGGTCGGGTGGGCGCTCACGCGGGCACGCTAGCGAGGGCCGTCGCGTCGGGCCAAGGGGCTCGTGCCGTCCGTACCGGGCGGCACGCCCGTCGCCGTCCGCGAGCGCACGTCGGTCTGGTGCGCACCACACGGCCCGTCACGCGAGTCGCCGCGTCACGACCCCGCGCGGCGCAGCAGCACGACCCGCTCGTCGTCCGCGGGCACCTCGACGTGCTCGACCGTGAGCCCGGCGCCCTCGGCGAGCTGCCGGAACCCGTCGTCGGTGTACCAGTGCATGACCCAGTCGCGGTCCGCCTCCTGCAGGCCGTCGGGGCCGTCGAGCCGGTAGCGCACGTGCGTCGTGCGCGTCCGCGCGTCGGCGTCGTACTCCTCGCCGACGACGTGGAACCGCGCCTGCCGGCCCTGCTCGGTGACGGCCTCGCGGACCCGGCCGATCTGCTCGGCGGGAGTCGGCGGCGGCGACCACAGCGGCACGAGCGCCGCGCCGCCGGGCAGCAGGTGCCGCGTGATCGACAGCAGCGCGGCCGCCGCGGTCGCGTCGTCGGGCAGCAGGTTGAACGTCGCGCCCGCGAGGTACACCGACCGGAACCGCCGCGGCAGCGCGAGGTCCTCCATGCGCTGGTGGTGCACGGTGGCGGTCAGCCCCTGCGCGGCGGCCTTCTCGCGGCAGCGCCGCACCATGTCGGCCGACGAGTCGACGCCCTCGACGTCGATCCCCGCCGCCACGAGCTCGAGGAACGGGCCGACGTCGCCGCAGCCCAGCTCGAGCGCGGGCTCACCCTCCGCGCGGACGAAGTCGAGGTACGGACCGGCCTCGACGACGTCGCCCCGCAGCGGCCCGTAGGCCTCGGCGACGATCCCGGTGTAGAAGTCCGCAGCGCGCATGGCGGCACGCTAGTGAGGCGTCCACGGCCGCGACCAGGGGATTCGACGCGCGGTCGCCGAGGGCGCCACCGGCCCGCCCGACCGGGCAGCCCCTCACGACGCGCAGGCGACCTGCGGCGTCCCCGGCGTCCCGGTGGCGATGAACCCGAACGTCGTCGTCCCGCCCGCCGCGAGGGCGCCGTTGTAGGGCGCGTTGCTCACGACGACGCCCGCCCCGGACGTCGACTGGACGCCGTTCCACAGCGTGCTCACGGTCGCACCGGTCAGCGTCACGCGCCACGACGTGAGCGCCGCCGCACCCGCCGTGACCGTGACCTCGCCCTGGTAGCCGCCGGACCACGTGCTGACGGCCCGGAACGTCGCGGTGCACGCGGCACCGGGCGTCGGGGTGGTCGTCGGCGTGGGCGTGACGGTCGGGGTGGGCGTCGGAGTCACGGTGGGCGTGGGCGTGGGCGTCACGGTCGGCGTCGGCGTCGGTGTGGGCGTCGTGCCGCCGCCGGACGTCGTGTACGGGACGACCGTCCGCGGTGCGGAGCACTTGCCGCCGCACGCGGCGGGCAGCGAGAACACGTACTCGCGCCCGCCGAAGAGGTAGGCGTCGGTGACGTCCTTGACGCGGATCCGGTAGTCGGTGCCGCCGGCCGTGGTCGGCTTCACCAGGAACGACTGCCCCATGTCGGTGTTCATGGGGGTCGTGACCCACGCGCCGTCGGCGTAGTGCTCGACGCCGTGGATGCCGTTGGGCAGGTGGTTGATGGACACCCCGGCCCACCAGCGCTCGGAGCCCTGGATGAACCCGATCTCGATGTCCCCGCTGTAGTGCGGCGCCTCGATGAACTCCCAGGTCACCTTGCGGTTGCCCCAGTGCGCGGGCTCGAGGTCGCCGACCGCGGCGCCGTCCTTCACGAACCGGTTGATGGCGGCGTGCGCGAGGTCCAGGTGGTACGGGTCGTCGCGGCACCACGCGTTGGGGTCGCCGCAGCTGTCGGCGACGAGCATGTCGAGCGTCGCGCCGTTGTACCGGTCCTCGACCCACGCTCCGTTGCGGCAGAACGCCTGCCCGGCGGCGCCGTCGTTGAGTCCCGTGCAGTAGTCGTCGATGGTCACGCGCACCCACCGGCCGCAGTTGCGGCCGTTGTCCCACATGCCCGTCTTCGGGTCGCCGGTGGCCATCGGGCGCGGGTACATGGCGTAGTCGCCGGGGGTGTGGAACACGTTGAGCGCGATCCAGTTCTGCGTCTCCAGCTGGTCCTGCGGCAGCCCGCAGCCGCCGTAGGGTGCGCCGAGGTTGTCGAACCACGTCGCGTTGCCCGTCACGGGCGCGGGCTCGCCGCCCGGGGCGACGGCCTGCGCGGCGACGGCCTGCGCGGCGACGGCCTGCGCGGCGGCGGGGGTCGCGACGAGCGCGGCACCCGTCAGCAGCACGGCGAGCACGTGGCTCCACGTCCGGACCAGCCTCTGCGTGGACATCACGGTCCCTCTCGGTGGGCGACGGGTCGCGCCGAGTGTGCTCCTGCTGGGGGCCCGGCGGGCGGGGGGCGGGCGTCGTCCGGGGCTGCGAATCGTTTCCGACGACGGACGGACCCGCCCGACCCCGTCAGGCGCTCACCGCAGCCGCGTCCACGTCCCCTCGGAGACCACCTCGACCACGCCGTCGACGACCGTGATCGCCGTCTGCTCGTCGATCGCGTACGCGGGCACGTCGAGGTCGGCCGCCCACCGTTCCGCGTCGGCCGGGGTGTTGGTCGGGAACGCGTTCAGGTGCGGGAAGATCGCGAAGTCGACGACGCCGAGCGTCCGGTCGTCCGGTGCGGACGGCCACTCGACGAAGTACGGGCCGATGCGCGGCGTCAGCACCATGCTCCCCGCGCTCACGCCCACCCACACCGTGTCCGTCAGCGACGGCAGCAGCTCCGCGACGCCCGACGCGCGCAGCCAGTGGGCCAGGTAGGTCGCGTCGCCGCCGTCGACGAGCAGCACGTCGGCCTCCCGCAGCCACGTCTCCCAGCGCCGTGAGCCCGTCGACGGCAGCGCCGTCAGCTCGAGGACGCCGAGCGACGCCCACCCCAGACCCGTCAGGTGCGCGTCGCCCGCGACGACGCGACGCACCGACGCCGGCCCGCACATCGGGTGCCCCCACTGCGCGGTCGGGATGCACAGCGCGTGCGCCTCGGCCACGGGCCTGCCGAGCAGCCGGACCAGCGCGTCGTGGATCGACGGGTTGGTGACCCCGCCCGACGTGAGCAGCAGCTTCATGGCACCTCCGGGTCGGCGTGGACGTCCTGGTGCGACCGACCGCCGGGAGGGCCGAAGATCACCGGGGCGCGCGGAGCGGTTCTCGGGCGGGTCGCCGGTCCTGCGAGGTCGCGACTCCTACCATGCCGCCATGGCCCGCCCCACCCGCCGCGTCCAGGTCGCCCGCCGCCGACGGCGCCGACTCGCCCGGGTCGAGAACGACCTCACCGACCTGGAGTGGGGCGCGCTGCGGGACGCGTGGGGCGGCTGCGCCTACTGCGGCGCGACCGACCGCCCGTTGCAGCGGGACTGCGTCCTGCCGATCTCCCGCGGCGGTCGGTACACCGTCGACAACGTCGTGCCCGCGTGCGGGGCGTGCAACGCCAGCAAGTGCAACACCGAGGTCGTGTCGTGGCTGCGCCGCAAGAAGCTCGACGAACGCGCGTTCCTGCTGCGGCACGCGACGATCCGCCGGGCGCTGGGTGCACCGGCGTCGGCCGAGGTCCCGGTGCCCGCCGACGTGCCGGCGCCGACCGCCGTCCCGGCGCCGGCTGAGGTGCCGGTGCCGGTGACGCCGTCGGCCTGAGCGTGCCGCGCCGACGTCCGGGTGCGCGCGGTCGCACCCGGACGCCGGCCCGGTCGTGAGGGCAGCGCTCAGCCGACCTTCACGAGCTGCCACTGCTGGTTGGCGCCGTTCCAGTCGCTGTACTGCACGACGTTCGCGCCGTCGGCGGTGGAGGCGCCCTGCACCTCGACGGCCTTGCCGCTGTTGCGGTTGATCAGCTGCACGTAGCCCTCGACGGTCTGGAGGCTGAACTGCTGGTTGGTGCCGTTGTTGTCGGTCCACTGCTGGATCGTCGCGCCGTCGGCGGTGGACTTCGCGGCCACGTCGAGCACCTTGCCCGACAGCCGCGACCTCAGCTTGTAGAAGCCGTTGCCGGCGTCGACGAACTGCCACTGCTGCTGGTTGCCGCCGTTGCGGGACCACTGGGCGATGCGCGCGCCGTCCGCGGTGGACAGGTTGTACACGTCGAGGGCCTTGCCGCTGTTGCGGTTGACGAGCGTGTACCAGGCGGAGGTGTCGACCGTGCCGGGGGTCCCGGGGTTGCCCGGGTTGCCGGCGGGGTTGCCGATGCTGCCGGGCACGGAGCGCAGCGCCGCGAACCAGGCGGCGGCCATCTTGTCGTAGCCCGCCGCGTTGGGGTGCACGCCGTCGGGCAGGTCGGCGGTGCTGACCGCCCGGTACATGTCGACCAGGTGCACCTTCTTGCCCGCGGCGGCGCGGCTCTGCACGAGGCCCGGGATCGCGGAGTTGTAGGCGCGGACCTGCGCGTCGGCGAACGACACGGGGATCAGGGTCGCGACGAACACGTCGGTCTGCGGGGACGTGCTGGTGATCTTGTCGACGACGGACGCGAGCCGCGCGGGCGCGTTGGCGAGGTCGCGGTTCTGGGTGATGTCGTTGGTGCCGATGTGCAGCAGCACGGTGCGCGGCTGGTACGTGCGCACCCAGCTGACGACGTTCGCGTCGATCTGGTCGATCCGCCAGCCGGAGTGCCCCTCGTGGTCGTGGTCGCCGAGGCTCGCGGGCCCGTTGAACCCCGACCCGACGAAGTCGGTCGTGTAGCCGTTCTGCGCGAGGCGCTGCCACATCCCGACGCGGTACCCGCCGCCCCCGGTCATGCCGACGCCCTCGGTGATCGAGTCGCCCAGGGGCATGACGCGCGTGCCGCCGTTGCTCTCGGCGGACGCGGGCGCGGACGTCGTGACGACGCCTCCGGCCAGCGCGAGGCTGAGCGTGACGGCCATGAGGAGCCGTCGGGCGAGTCGGTGCATGGCGTCTGCCTCCTGTGATCGCGGCGCTGCGGTCGACCGGCGATGTGAGCGTTCACTCGGCGGTCCGGCCACTGTGGCACGGGCCTGGCGGGCCCGGCGATCAGCACAAACGATTAGGTGCGGCTGTGAGGTCAGAGCTCGCGCAGCATCGTGTCGGAGCCGCCGTTGCGGCCGACGACCACGAAACCGTGCCGCGTGTAGAGCGCACGCGCGGCGGCGTTGCCGTCCTCGACGCTCAGGCTCACGGCCCGCCACCCCAGGTCCCGCGCCTGCTCGAGGCACCCGGCGAGCAGCGCCGACCCCACGCCCCGCCCGTGGTGGGGACGCGCGACGGCCATGCCGATCTCCGGGACGTCGTCCGCGACGTAGCCGTACCCCGGTGTCGCGGCGGGCAGGGCGCGCGCCCAGACCGCGCCGAGCGGGTGCCCGTCGTCGTCGGTCGCGACGAGCCCGAAGTCGTCGGGGCGCTTCCACCCGCCGAGGTAGCGCGCGGTGTGCGTGTCCGCGACGACCTGGGCGCGCGTGAACCGCGGCGTGCCGTCCCAGTTGAACGCCTCCAGGAGCATGTCGTGGAGGAGGTCGAGGTCGTCAGCGGTCGCGTCGCGGAGCATCACGCCGGTGATCCTGGCAGGTCGGCGTGCGGAGGTCCTCCGGGATTTGCGAGCATCGGCAGGATCCGGGCCTGCCGCGCCGGCCGGCCTGGAGACACTCACCTGCGGCGGCCCGTCCCCGAGGGTGACACCATCGCCGCATGGCGCCGCCTCCCGTGCCGTCCGCGCTCGAGACCGACCGCCTCGTGCTGCGACCCCGCCAGGTCGAGGACGCCGCCACGTACCGCCTGCTGTGGACCGAGCGGGACCCGCGGGTGCCCGAGCACCGGCGCATCGACGCCCACGGCCTGCCGACCGTCGCGGACGTCGCCGCGCGGCTCGGCGACGAGCCCGGACTCCTCGCCGTGCACCGCAGGGACACCGGCGAGGTCGTCGGGTACTGCGGCCTGACCGGGTGGGGGAGCCCGCTGCCCGACGAGCCCGAGCTCGCGTTCGAGCTGCTGCGGGCCGCGCAGGGCCGCGGCTACGCCACCGAGGCCGGGCGGGCGGTCGTCGCGTGGGCGCGCGCGTCCGGGTGCACGCGGCTGCGGGCGACGGTGTGGGACTGGAACGCCGCCTCCCGCCGGGTGCTGGCGAAGCTCGGGTTCCGCGAGACGGGCGAGGTGGTGGCCCGGTCCGCCGCGGGGTGCAGCCTGCTGACGGTCCGGGAGCTGTGAGCGGGTCGGCGGGTGCTGCGCGCGTGGGGCGGGGGCGTGCCGGTCCCTCACCGCGATCCCTGGCACCCACTCAGCCGGCCTCGCAGGTCAGGAGAACTAGCGTGGCCCCGTGACGACCGCGCGGACCGCCGACCAGGGGCTCACCGCCGAGTCAGGCCCTCAGCGATGAGGGGTCGGGTCTCGCTGCCGGCGCTGGGGCTCGCGGCCGGCTCGGCGGCGGCGGTGCTCGTCCTGTTCTGGTGCGCCACGGGGACGCTCCGGAGCTTCGTCGGAGACGTCGTGGTGATCGTGCTCCTCGTCTCGGCGCTGGCGGCCGTGCGGATCGGGAGCGCGACCGGACGCCTGGTGGGCGTCGGGCTGTTCGCCTTCGGTGTGGAGGCATGGCAGGGCCTGGGGTGGGTCTCCGCGGACGCGCACCCGCTCCTGCAGCTGACCGTGGGTTCGACGGCAGACCCGCTCGACCTGGTGGCGTACGCGCTGGGCCTCGGGGTCGCCGCTCTCGCGGAGCGTGCCTACGGCCGGGCGGGGACGCGTTCCCCGTCGTAGAGCTCGGCGACGAGCAACGGGCGGGTAGCGCGACCGCCCGGGGTGGGGTCCGGCTCTGTGAGCTGCTCGCCGGGTTGCCGACGCCCGTGCGATCTGCTCAACGGTTCTCGAAGCAGTAGCGGTGGTGGTAGGCGTCGAGCGCATCGGCTGCCAGCCCGGGGTACAGGTCCGCCAGGTGACGGCACACGCGCGAGGCGTCGTCTCAGACGTGCGCCCCACGCTCCAGGGGAACACTGGGGACCTCGATGTGGAGCATGTAGAACAGCGTCGTGCTGAGATCCTCGCCCGTCCAGGGGACGTCCACCTCCCCGGGCTGCTCGTCCGGCTGCAGCCGCAGCTCCCGCCCCCAGCTGTGGGTCGCCGCCAGCAGCGCGGTGCTGAGCGCGACGTCCACCGGGCGCCGCTCGTCGTCGCCGGACGGCACGAGCACCCGGGTACGGGGCTTGGGCGGCACGGGTGGACGCGGTGGCGGGGGGAGTGCGATCTCGCGGACGCCGCGGAGCTCGGCGGCGAGATCCGCGGCGCGCCGCGGCAGCGCAGGGTGACGCCCGCGCCGCCCGTAGGTGGGGAGCAGCTCGAGGCAGTCATCCAGGCGGACGAACAGGCGGACTCCTCGGCTGTGGTGAGGGCCGGCTTGGACGGGCCACGTCTCCACGAGCCGAACGTCGTCCCAGCCGAGCGTCAGCAGCGGCACGCCGTGCAGTGAGAGCTCGACGCCGTCGGTGGACCACGCCAGGATCAGGCGCGTCCCGCTCGGGACGTCGTCGCCCGCTACGCCGAGGACCTCGAGGGTGCCGCCCAGGCTCGCACCCGCGAGGACCGCCTGCGTGCGCCATCCCGGCCGCGCGGCCACCTCAGGCCGAGGTCGAGCCGCGCGGGCCTGCTGCCACCACGCCAGAGCTCCGGTCGTCGCGACCGCCACCGCGGGGGCGACGCACCACCAGGGCGCGTTCGTCGTGGTCAGCCAGGCGGCGACGGCCGACGCCGCGACGGTGAGCAACGCACGCCGAAGGTCGGGCATGGCAGGAACCTACCGCCGGCTCACCGGCGGCCACGGCCTCGACGTGGGCCGACGGCCACCGCATGGGGCCGGACGCCGCGCCCTGGGGTGCTGCGGCGGGCGACCTATGGCCACCTCGTGAGACCCGGACGTACGGTGGCCAACCTCTGAGATCTCGCCAATTCGGATGAGATCCCCAGCGCGTGTAGGAACTCAGCGGCCTTAGTCTAGCGCCCGGCGCTCTGACCTTGCCGCTAACAGGAGCGTGAGGTGGCTGCCGTCTCACCTTCGTGTCCGGATCGCCAGAGGTTCCCGCAAGGGCGAGTCGATCCATCGCATGTCGATCAGCGGTCGACGGTCGCGCGCTGGGCGGTCCGGCGAGCCCGCGGTGGCGGGAACCATGCACACTGCGTGCATGGTGCAGCGGTCGGACTCCGTTCAGCAGAATCTCGAACTCGCGGTCGCGCACGTCGTGCCGGCGCCTGGGCGTGAGCCCTGGACTTACGGCTGGGCGTACGAAGACTACCGACATTCCGGGAATGCAGCCTTCGACGGCCCGTCAGGGCCGCTGTCTATTTCTACTGAGGGGCTGGATGCGTTCGACAATGCTATGAACGCACTGCTCAAAGAGGCGGAGGTGCGCAAGCGTTGGTCCGGCGAGGAGTTGTGGGGCTTATTAGCCACCATGACAGGCGTCGCTCGAGGAGTAGAAGATCAGGACGCTTTCATAAGGGGGGCTCTCCGCCGAGTTCGTGAAGCCCCTCAGGCGTTGAGTGTGGTCCTAATCGCGAACGTCTCCTGGTCCGGTCCCCCGCTGGATGTCGCCAGCATGGTCGTGGGACACGCTGACCGACAGTTTCTCGACGAGGTTCGCAGGGTCGGGGGCAGTCGGCTGACTCCCGATCCCGCTCTGGGCGAGCGCTGGCTGAGAGAGCAAGTTGCGCCGCGGGTCCATGACCCTTCGAGTCCAGCCCCAGTGGCCGTGGCGATGTGGGGTTGGGGGCAGTCAACTCGAGCCACTGAAGAAGTGGAGCGTCGAGTACGCAACCTCGTAGACCTTTGCCTCCTCCTTGAGCCCGACCTTGAGGGTCATGAACTGTACCGGCGCGGCGCTACGAACAGACCCGGGGTGAGAGGGCTCACCCTGGACCGTGGTGCTGTCGGTGCCAATTTACAGGGACCGGGAAAACTGGAGCTGTTCTCCCAACCGCTTGTGGTTCAGGATCTGAGCGGGGAAGCGCCCGTGCATTGGTACGGCGCCGAACCGATGCCGCTGGGCGATTTACTCTCTCAGCCCGTCCTCAGGCAGTCAGTGGTGGAGTGCTTCGGCGAAGACCCCATAGCAAGCAGACTGAGGGTGGCTGCGCGTTGGTTCGCCGAAAGCCACTATGCATCCGACTATGATGACGCCGCCCTTGCCCTCGGAGTTGCCCTGGACGCCATGCTCAGCGGAAAAGACTCCCTGCCTGGAAGCGCTCTGGCTGACCGATTCGCCATGCTGGAGTCGGTGCCGGAAGAAAGGGCGGAGCGAGTCAAGAAGCATCTGAGCCTCTATAAGGTGCGTAGTAGCGTCGCACACGGCGGCGCGAGCAGTTCCTTGAGCGCCGAGTTCATTAACGACTTTGCGAGCGAGGTTCAGTGGGTGGCCCAGCGGTTGCTGGCGTTTCGGGTTCAATTCGCACCCGCGGCCGAGTCTGATATCCGAGCCTGCTTTGACGAACTGCGCTGGGGCATCCGCACCTGGAGCACGTAGGTGCCCCCGCATTCCCAGGTCAACGCGAACGTTCGCTTAGGTCGTGTCGAGCGTCCTGCACTCTCTCGGATCTGCGTTCGTCCGCGCCAACCGGACGGGTCCGTCGTCGCGAGATGCAGGCGTCTGCGCGCCGACCTTCTCGGCAACTTTCCCGCGCGGGGCGACGTTGAGGTAATTGCGATAAACGACTTCTTGCGTGCGCCTGGCCCCGACTGCTCGGCGACGTTGAACGCCGCCCGACGAGAGCGCGCAGTCAGAAGCCGTGACCCGCAATGGCTAACTTGCGGAGCCGCTCCAACCCCGAGGCGCAAGAGTGCCTCCCCGCATGGAGAGTGAAGTTCTCGTCGCCGCGGACCTCCCGCGTGGCGACCTCGCCGGGGCACTGGCCAAGTCCGCTGCTGGGGCGGGAACAACCGGCGCCCCACCGGAGTTGAGCCCATCAGACTCAACTTCTCCCCGCTTCGACTTGTCGGACGGCCACCCACCGTCGCAGACTTGAGCCAGGCGGGCTCAAGACGTCGAGCACTCCACGCAGCAGGAGCCCGCGAGGTTCCGGAAGGAAGGCACGCACATGGCACGAGCAGTCGGCATCGACCTCGGCACCACCAACTCCGTGGTCGCCACCCTCGAGGGCGGCGAGCCCACGGTCATCGCGAACGCGGAGGGGTCGCGCACGACTCCGTCCGTGGTGGCGTTCTCCAAGACCGGCGAGGTGCTGGTCGGCGAGGTCGCCAAGCGCCAGGCCGTCACCAACGTCGACCGCACCATCTCGTCCGTCAAGCGCCACATGGGCACGGACTGGACGACGACGATCGACGACAAGAAGTACACCGCGCAGGAGATCAGCGCCCGCATCCTCGGCAAGCTCAAGCGTGACGCCGAGGCGTACCTGGGCGAGCCCGTCACCGACGCGGTCATCACCGTCCCGGCGTACTTCAACGACGCCGAGCGCCAGGCCACCAAGGACGCGGGCACCATCGCGGGCCTCAACGTCCTGCGCATCATCAACGAGCCCACCGCCGCCGCCCTGGCCTACGGCCTGGAGCGCGGCAAGGAGGACGAGAACATCCTCGTCTTCGACCTCGGCGGCGGCACGTTCGACGTGTCCCTCCTGGAGGTCGGCAAGGACGACGACGGCTTCTCGACCATCGAGGTCCGCGCGACCGCCGGTGACAACCGCCTCGGCGGCGACGACTGGGACGCCGCGATCGTGGCGCACCTGGTCACCGAGGTGAAGAACACCACGGGCGTCGACCTGTCGAAGGACAAGATCGCGCTGCAGCGTCTGCGCGAGGCCGCCGAGCAGGCCAAGAAGGAGCTGTCGTCCGCGACCAGCACCAACATCTCGCTGCAGTACCTCTCGATGAGCGAGAACGGCCCGATCCACCTCGACACCAAGCTGACGCGCGCGCAGTTCCAGCAGATGACGCAGTCGCTGCTCGACCGCGTGAAGGCGCCGTTCCACCAGGTCATCCGCGACGCGGGCATCTCGGTGAAGGACATCGACCACGTCGTCCTCGTCGGCGGCTCGACCCGCATGCCCGCGGTGTCCGAGGTCGTCACCGAGCTCACGGGCGGCAAGGAGCCCAACAAGGGCGTCAACCCGGACGAGGTCGTGGCCGTCGGCGCCGCGCTGCAGGCCGGCGTCATGAAGGGCGACCGCAAGGACGTCCTGCTCATCGACGTCACCCCGCTGTCGCTCGGCATCGAGACCAAGGGCGGCGTGATGACCAAGCTCATCGAGCGCAACACGGCCATCCCCACCAAGCGGTCCGAGATCTTCTCGACGGCCGAGGACAACCAGCCGTCCGTGCTGATCCAGGTGTTCCAGGGCGAGCGCGAGTTCGCGCGGGACAACAAGCCGCTCGGCACGTTCGAGCTCACCGGCATCGCGCCCGCGCCGCGCGGCGTCCCGCAGATCGAGGTCACGTTCGACATCGACGCGAACGGCATCGTGCACGTGTCCGCCAAGGACCGCGGCACGGGCAAGGAGCAGTCGATGACGATCACCGGCGGCTCGGCCCTCCCCAAGGAGGACATCGACCGCATGGTCAAGGACGCCGAGGAGCACGCCGCCGAGGACAAGAAGCGCCGCGAGGAGGCCGAGACCCGCAACTCCGCGGAGCAGCTCGTCTACCAGACGGAGAAGCTGCTGGCCGACAACGGCGACAAGCTGTCCGACGACGTCAAGGGCGAGGTCTC
Source organism: Cellulomonas sp. FA1 (assembly GCF_000986825.1). Lineage (NCBI taxonomy): Bacteria > Bacillati > Actinomycetota > Actinomycetes > Micrococcales > Cellulomonadaceae > Cellulomonas > Cellulomonas sp. FA1. The sequence continues at coordinate 3,276,633 of NZ_LBMY01000001.1, forward strand.
CGGTGCGGTGACCGCCCTCAAGACGGCGCTCGAGGGCACCGACCTCGACGACGTCAAGGCAAAGCACTCGGCCCTGCTGACCGCGAGCCAGAAGATCGGCGAGGCGCTCTACGCCCAGCAGGACGCCCCCGCCGCCGACGCCCCCGCGGGTGACGCGGCCGGCCAGGCGGCGTCCGACGAGGACGTGGTCGACGCCGAGATCGTGGACGACGAGGACGACAAGAAGTGACCGACGACAAGCACCCCTCGGGGTCGGGCGCGCCCGACCCCGAGGAGGCCCCCCGTGTGACCGACAAGCGCCGCATCGACCCGGAGACCGGGCAGCTGCGCGAGCCGACCCCCGAGGAGGCGGTCCTGGCCGAGGCCGAGCAGGCCGCGGCCGCCGCCGAGGAGGAGGTCGTGCTCGAGGGTCTCGTCGAGGCGCAGAAGCTCGCCGCCGAGCGGCTCGACGACCTGCAGCGCGCCCAGGCGGCGCACTACAACCTCGAGCAGCAGTACAACGCGTACGTGAAGCGGTCCAAGGCCGAGGCCCTGGCCTCGCACGACCGCGGCGTCGCGGCGGTCGCCGAGGCGCTCATCCCGGTGCTCGACGACATCGAGCTGGCCCGCCAGCACGGCGACCTCACGGGGCCGTTCGCGTCGATCGCCGAGAAGCTCGAGGGCACGCTGCAGCGCTTCGGCGTCGAGCGCTACGGCGCCGCCGGCGAGCCGTTCGACCCCGAGGTGCACGAGGCGCTCATGCACGCGCACTCGGCCGACGTCACGGAGCCGACGGTGCAGCAGGTGCTGCAGCCCGGCTACCGCACGCCCGACCGGATCCTGCGCGCGGCGCGCGTCGCCGTGGTGGACCCCGAGGGCTGACGGCACCATCATCGTCACCACGCCCGGGGCGGCGGCCGGTCCGCCGGCCGCCGCCCCCGCAGCACCACGACGGAGCACCACCACGCACACCGCACGCACCACGCACCGACCGCCGCACGGCGGTCCGCAGCACGTCAGGAGGGAGGCGCCGTGACCGGCCAGGACTGGCTCGAGAAGGACTTCTACGCCGTGCTCGGCGTCCCCAAGGACGCCGACGCGGCCGCGATCAAGAAGGCGTACCGCAAGCTCGCGCGTCAGCTGCACCCCGACCAGAACCCCGGGGACGCGGCCGCCGAGGCGCGGTTCAAGGACATCGGCGAGGCGTACGCGGTCCTGTCGGACCCCGAGCAGCGCCAGCAGTACGACCAGCTGCGCGCCATGGCCGGCGGGGCCCGCTTCACCGCGGGCGGCCGCCCCGGGGCGGGCGGCGCGCAGGGCTTCGAGGACGTCTTCGGCGGCATGTTCGGCGGCGCCAACGGCCCCGGCGGTCGCGTCCGCTACTCCACCGGCGGCGGTGGCGGCGGCGGCTTCGAGGACATCCTCGGCGGCCTGTTCGGCGGCGGCGGGTTCGGCGCGCAGCGCGGCCCGCAGCCCGGCGTCGACCTCACCGCCACCACCACCCTGCCGTTCCGCACCGCGGCCGAGGGCTCGACGATCTCGCTGTCTGTCGAGGGCCGCACCGTCAACGCGCGCATCCCCGCGGGCGTGCGCGACGGGCAGAAGATCCGGCTGCGCGGCAAGGGCCGCCCCGGCGACCCGGGCGCGCCCGCCGGCGACCTCGTCATCACGGTGCACGTCGAGCCGCACCCCGTGTTCACGCTCGACGGCAGCAACCTGCGCGTCACCGTGCCCGTCGCGTTCGACGAGGCCGCGCTCGGCGCGACCATCGACGTCCCGACGCTCGATGGCTCGACCGTGCGCGTCAAGGTGCCCGCCGGCACGCCGTCGGGCCGCACGCTGCGCGTCAAGGGCAAGGGCGTCACGACGTCGTCCGGCACGGGCGACCTGCTGGTGACCGTGCAGGTCGTCGTGCCGCAGAAGCTGTCCGCCGCGGCCAAGGAGGCCGTGCAGGCGTTCGGCATCGCGACGTCCGGCGAGGACGTGCGCGCCGACCTCATGGCGCAGGCACGCCGCTGACCGCAGGAGACACCAGGGGGAGAGGAGCGAGGGGAGGAGGACGATGGACGAGGACGCCAAGGTCTACGTGATCTCGGTCGCCGCGCAGCTCGCCGGCATGCACCCGCAGACGCTGCGGCAGTACGACCGCCTCGGACTCGTCCAGCCCGCTCGCACGCGCGGCCGCGGCCGCCGGTACTCGATGCGCGACATCCAGGTGCTGCGCGAGGTGCAGCGGCTGTCGCAGGACGAGGGCGTGAACCTCGCGGGCATCAAGCGCATCCTCGAGCTCGAGGCCGAGGTGCGCGCCGCGCGCCGCCAGGTCGAGTTCCTGCGCACGCTCGTCGACCCCGGGCGCCGCGTGTTCCGCGCCGACCCCACGGGCAACGTCGTCGCCGACCGCCTCCACCCCCTCGCCGAGGCGGCCCCGAACCGTCGCACCGTGCGCTGGGCGCCCCGCCAGCTCACGCGCGGCCCGTCCCGCACCGACTGACCCTCCCGCGCCCCGCCGCGCGCCGCGCCGCCCCGCGCCGCCGCGCCGAGCGCCGTCCGTCGCCACCCAGTGCGGTCGAACGCCACCGAGTGCGCCACTCGTAGGTGGCGCACTCGGCGGCGTTCTACCCGCACTCGGCGAGCGGGCCGGGCCGGGCCGGCGGCGGCCGTGTCAGCGGCGTGTCGGCGCCGTGTCGGCGACCCCGCGCACGGTGGGGCCATGACCACAGACCTGGTGATCGAGGCCGAGGGCCTCACCAAGCGATTCGGGTCGACGCAGGCGCTCGCCGGTGTCGACCTCGTCGTGCCGCGCGGCACCGTGCACGGCGTGCTCGGGCCCAACGGCGCCGGCAAGACGACCGCCGTGCGCATCCTGTCCACCCTGCTCACGCCCGACACCGGCACGGCGCGCGTCAACGGGCTCGACGTCGTCCGCGACGCCGCGCGCGTGCGACGCAGCATCGGCCTGACCGGCCAGTACGCGTCCGTCGACGAGGACCTCACCGGCCGGCAGAACCTCGTGCTGTTCGGCACGCTGCTCGACCTGGGGCGCACCGGTGCCCGCGCCCGCGCCGCCGAGCTGCTCGCGTGGTTCGACCTGGCCGACGCCGCCGACCGTCCCGCCAAGACGTACTCGGGCGGGATGCGCCGCCGCCTCGACCTCGCGGCGTCGCTCGTCGGCCGGCCCGACGTGATCTTCCTCGACGAGCCCACGACGGGCCTCGACCCCGCCAAGCGCGAGGACATGTGGGACGTCGTGCGGCAGCTCGTGGCCGACGGCTCGACCGTGCTGCTCACGACGCAGTACCTCGAGGAGGCCGACGCGCTGGCCGACGAGATCACGGTCGTCGACCACGGGCGCGTCATCGCGCACGACACCCCCGACGGGCTCAAGCGCGTCGTCGGCGGGCAGACCCTCGAGGTGCGGCCCGCGGACCCCGCGCGACTCGCCGACACGGCCGCCGTGCTCGCGCACGTCACGACCGGCGCCCGCCCGGACGAGATCCGCAAGGGCGTGCTCGCCGTGCCCGTCGCGGACGACGCCGCGCTCACGGCGACGGTCGAGCGGCTGGCCGTCGCGGGCGTCGCCGTCACCGAGCTGTCCCTGCACCTGCCGAGCCTCGACGAGGTGTTCTTCACGCTGACCGGCCGCACCACCGCGGCCACCGAGGAGGTGGCCGCATGAGCGCCACGACCCTGACGCCCGCCCCCCGCACCGCCGGCCCCGACGCCGCCGCGGTGCCCCACCATCGGCCGTTCGCGCTGGTGCGCCACTCGGCGGCGCTCGCGAAGCGCTCGCTCATCAAGACGTGGCGCACGCCCGAGGCGCTGATCGACGTCACGCTGCAGCCGATCATCTTCCTGCTGATCTTCGTGACGATCTTCGGCAACGCGGTGGCCGGCAGCACGAGCAGCTACCTGCAGTTCCTGCTCCCCGGGATCCTCGCGCAGACCATCGCGCAGGGCGCCATCGCGATCGGCGTGAACCTCAACGTCGACATGGAGAAGGGCATCTTCGACCGCTTCAAGTCGCTGCCCGTGCCGCGCAGCGCCCCGCTCATCGGCGCCGTGGCGGGCGACGTGGTCCGGTACGTCATCGTCACCGTCGTGACGTTCGCGACCGGCTACGCGATGGGCTTCCGCATCGGCACCGACGTGTGGCACGCGCTCGCGGGCTGCCTCCTGGCGATCCTGTTCGCCGTGTGCCTGAGCTGGGTCTCGGTGTGGGTCGGCATGATGGTCCGCACGTCCGGCGCGGTGCAGGGGATCATGTTCCTCATCGTCATGCCGTTGAGCTTCGGCTCGAACGTCTTCGTGCAGACCGGTGACCTGCCGGGCTGGATGCAGGGGTTCGTCGACGTCAACCCGCTGACCCACCTGGTCGAGTCGATGCGCGGGCTGTTCCTCGGAGCGCCCCTGGGCGACCACGTGTGGTGGACGCTCGCCTGGTGCGTCGGGCTCGTCGCGGTGTTCATGCCGCTCGCGATGCGGGCCTACCGTCGCAAGGTCTGAGGCGACTCGGCGGCGGACGGCGCCGCGGCCGGCACCCAGGGAGCCGTGAGCTCCCGGAGGCGGGCCGCGGTCGCTGTCGCCGTCGCCCCGGCCAGTGCGCGCTCGCGGGCCGCGACGGCGTCGCCGTCGCCGAGCGCGCGCGCCAGGGCGGGGCTCGGCGCGCGCGGCAGCAGCATCCGTGCGCCCGCGCCGAGCCGCCGCCCGAGCGCCACCAGCTCGACGGCGGTCGCCGGGTCGCCCTCGGCGGCCGCGAGCTCGGCGCACGCGAGGCCGAACGTGCCCAGCACCGGCATGTCGGACGTCGCGCCGACGTCGTCGAACGCCTCCGCCAGCAGCACCCGCGCCCGTGCGAGGTGCGCCGCGCGGGCGTCGCCCGCCTCGGCGCTGGGGCCGTCGCCCGCGCCGGTCTGCGCACCTGCGACACCCGCGTCGGCCTCCGCACCCACGGCCCCCGCCCCCGCGACCTCGCCCGCGGCTCCCGCGTGCAGCACCACGGCCGCGAGCCGGAACAGCGCGCGCGCCTGCGGGGGCGCGACGAGCTCGGGCACGGCGGCGCGCACGGCGGCCTCGGCGTGCGCCACGGCCTCGGCGGTGCGGCCGCCCACCCACGCGACGTGCGCGAGCCCCACCGACGCCTGCGCCGCGAGGGTCGGCTCGGACTGCTCGGACCCGGCCGCGTCGGCGAGCCGCGCGAGCGCGTCGGCGTCGCCCGTGGTCGCGAGCTCGATGTCGAGCAGCAGCCGCGACGAGCGCGCGTCGAGCGTCGCGCCGACCCGCTCCAGGTGGTCGGCGCTGCGCGCGAGCCAGCGCGCGGTCTCGTCGTCGTCCTCGTCGGACGCCCACTGGCCGACGCCCTGCGCGGCGGTGCCCATGAGCCACTCGTCGCCGGCCTCCTCGAACGCGGCGTACGCGGCGCGCGCGTCGGCTTCCGAGCGGCAGCCGTCGCCCGCGTTCTCGTCGACCGCGCCGCGCAGGAACAGCCCGATGCCGCGCACGTACGGGTCGTCGTGGCCGACGAGCGCCTCGATCGCCCCGCGTGGCGGGACGGGGTTCGTGAAGAGCGCCGGCAGCACGCCGACGAGCGCGCGCATGCGCGGCGAGAGCGCGTCGGCGCGCTCGGCGGTGAGCCTCGTCGCGGCGCGCAGCGCGACGGCCGTCAGGCGCTGCGGCTCGACGACCGTGCTGGTCAGCGCCCCGAGCACCGTGACCGTCGCGGTCGCGTCGGGCGGCGGGAGCGGGCGCCCGGCGGCGTGGCCCCGCACGGCGCCCGAGCGCAGCCGTTCCGCGGGGTCGTGGACGTGCAGCACGCGCTCCGCCCAGGTGACGACCTCGAGGTGCGCGCCGCGCACCGACCACAGCCACCCGAGCGCCGCGAGCACCTCGACGGCCGCGGGCTCGTCGTCGGTGCGCAGCGCGTGCCGCAGCGCCTCGACCAGCAGGTCCTGGTCCCGCGTCAGGGCGTGCAGCGCGGCGACCTGCCCGGGTCCGACGAGGTCGGGCAGCAGGCCGCGCGCGAGCCGCGCGCCCCAGGCGACGAGACCGTGCACCGCGTCGGCGCGCCCGCCGGCCGCGTCGAGCCGAGCCTCGCCGTACTCCCGGACCGTCTCGAGCATGCGGTACCGCGGCCCGTCGGCCTGGTCGTCGAGCGCGAGCAGCGAGTGCTCGACGAGCGCCGCGAGCCCGCGCCGCACGTCGTCGACCCCCGCGACGGCGGCCGCCGCGTCGGCGCCGAACGGGCCCGGCAGCACCGCGACCCTCTCGAGCAGGTGCTGCTCGGCGGGGGCCAGCAGCGCGCGGCTCCAGTCGACCAGCGCCCACAGGCTCGCGTGCCGTTCGGGCAGGCCGCGCAGCGCGTCGTCGAGCAGCCCGAACCGGTCGTCGAGGCCCGCGAGCACGTCGGCGACCGGCATCGACCGCAGGCGCGCCGCCGCGAGCTCGAGCGCGAGCGGCAGGTGGTCGAGGCGCCGGCACAGCTCGCGCGCGACCGCGTCGTCCCACGCCAGGCCGGGCCGCGCCGCGTGCGCGCGGGCGTGCAGCAGCGCGACGGCGTCGTCCTCGGCGAGCGTGTCGATCCGGTGCACGACCTCGCCCACGAGGCCCAGCGGCGCCCGGCTCGTCGCGAGCACCGTGACGTCGTCGGGTGCGGCCTGCAGCAGGTCGGCCACAGTCTGCGCGGCGGCGTCGAGCACGTGCTCGCAGTTGTCGAGCACGAGCAGGCCCTCGAGGTCCTGGCCCGCGACGCGCAGCCGGTCGACGGGGTCGAGCGCGCGCCGCTCGGTGGTCACCTCGACGCCCGACGGCGCGAGGTCCGCGCCGCCGACGGCGTGCAGGACGGCGGGCAGCACCTCGTCGGGTGCGCGCAGGCCCGCGAGCTCGACGACGCGCACCGTGCGGCCCTCGGCCTCGGCGCGCGCGACCTCGGCGGCCAGCCGCGTCTTGCCGCTGCCGCCGGGTGCGACGAGCGTGACGACGGGCGCGGTGCGCAGCGCGGCCCGGACGGCGGCGACGTCGTCGTCGCGACCCAGCAGGGGGGTGGTGGCGCGGCGCCACGACGCCGGCAGGGCGACGCTACGGGGCGGGGCGGTGCGCGGCGTGCCGCCCGGGGCTGCGGGCGACGTCGTGGCGTCCGGTCCCGCGGACGGGTCGGTGGGCGACGCGACCCCGGCGGTCGTGCCGCTCGCGGCGCGGGCCGGGGTCGCCGACGGCGCCGTGCCGCCCGGTGCGGGGGTCGGGGGCGTGTCCGCCGGTGCGGGCCGCAGCTCGCCCCGCAGCAGCGCGAGGTGCGCGGCGGCGACGACGGGCGACGGGTCGGCGCCGTACCGGTCCGCGAGCTCGGCCCGCAGGTCCTCGACGAGCGCGAGGGCCTCGGCGTCGCGGCCCTGCGCCGCGAGCACGCGCACGAGCAGCGCGGCGGCCGGCTCGTCGGGCGGCACGCGCGCGGCGAGCAGCCGCAGGTCGGCGGTGTCGAGCGGACCGCCGCCCGCGAGCGCCGCCTCGGCCGCGGTGCGCGCGACCTCCGACAGCAGGCGCGCCGTGGTCGGGTCGGCGACGTCGGGCGCGGCGGGCAGCAGCGCGCGGGCGGCCGCGGCGGCGGCCCGCGCGTCGTCGGGGCGCCCGGCGGCCAGCGCGGCGGCCGCGGCGGCCGCGAGGTCGTGCGCGCGGGCGGTGTCGACCTCGAGGTCGTCGAGGGGCAGGCGGTACCCCCCGGTCGTGCCCTGCACGGGCAGCCCGGTGCGCCGCAGCCGTGACACGAGGGCCTGGACGGCACCCGTCGCGTCGGCGGGCGGCGCGTCCTGCCACACGGCGTCGACGAGCGCGGCGACGGACACGGCGCGCCCGCGCGCGTCGAGGAGCTCGCGCAGCAGCGTCGCGAGCCGCTCGCCGCGGACGGGGCGCCCGTCCACCGCGAGCTCGCCCAGCGTCGTGATCCGCACGGCCCCAGCATCCCGCATCCGCGCCGCTGGGCCGGACGGGTGACAGCGCGTCCCTGCCGTTGTCCGATTCGGACAATCCGGACGACGATGGGCGGACCACCGCGGCCGCGGCGGTCGCCTGCGCGGCCGTCGCCCGACGAAGGGGACCGCCCGTGACCGACGCACCCGCCGCCGCCCGTCCGCTTGCCGGCCACGACATCGCGGTCGACCGCGAGCGCGTGCGCCGCCGTCGCGTGGTCCGCCTGTGCCTCGTCGTGCTCGCGCTCGAGGCGTACGTGGTGTGGGCCGCGGTGACCGGGCGGCCGCTCGTGGTGCTGCCGTCGGTCGACCCGATGGTCGTCGCGCCCGTGCTGTTCTTCGTCGCGCTCATCGCGCTGCTCGTCGGCACGCAGGTGGGCGCGGGGCGCTCGCCGCACGTCACGTACCGACCCGAGCAGGTCGACGTGACGCTCGACGACGTGGTCGGCATCGACCCGATCGTCGACGACGTGCGCCGCTCGATCGACCTGTTCCAGACGCACCGGCGGTTCGCCGACCAGATGGGCGGCACGCCGCGCCGCGGCCTGCTGTTCGAGGGTCCGCCGGGGACGGGCAAGACGCTCACGGCCAAGGCGATGGCGGCCGAGGCGGGCGTGCCGTTCCTGTTCGTGTCGGCGACGAGCTTCCAGTCGATGTACTACGGCGCGACGGCCCGCAAGATCCGCACGTACTTCCGTGCGCTGCGCACCGCGGCCCGCAAGGAGGGCGGCGCGATCGGCTTCATCGAGGAGATCGACGCGATCGCGCTGCGCCGCGGCGGGCTGCTCGCGGCGGAGCCGACGGCCGCGTTCGTCGGGCTGCCGTCGCCGTCCGCGGTGCTCGCGGGGCAGGGCGCCGGGGTGGTGCGCAACGCGATGATCTCGGAGGGCACGGGTGGCGTCGTCAACGAGCTGCTGGTGCAGATGCAGTCGTTCGACGAGCCCGTGGGCGGCGACCGGCTGTACAACCGGCTCGTCGCGGCGGTGAACCTGCTGCTGCCCGCGCACCGGCAGCTCAAGCAGCGGCGCCCCACGCGTGCGCCGATCCTGCTGATCGCCGCGACCAACCGCGCCGACCACCTCGACCCGGCGCTGCTGCGCCCGGGCCGGTTCGACCGCCGTCTCACGTTCAACCCGCCGGACGCGCACGGGCGGCGCGCGCTCGTCGACCACTTCCTCGCGCGGCGCGCGCACCACGCCGAGCTCGACGAGCCCGCGACGCGGGACCGGCTCGCGGCCGCGACCAGCGGGTGGACGCCCGTGATGGTCGAGCACCTGCTCGACGAGGCGCTGGTCAACGCGCTGCGCCGCGGCGACGACGCGATGCGGTACGTCGACGTCGAGCAGGCGCGCATCACCGAGCTCGTCGGCATCGGCCACCCCGTGACGTACACGCGGACCGAGCGGACGCTCATCGCGACGCACGAGGCGGGTCACGCGGTGACCGCGTGGCTGGTCGCGCCCAACCGCACGCTCGAGGTGCTGACGATCGTCAAGCGCGGCTCGGCGCTGGGGCTGCTCGCGCACGGCGACTGCGAGGAGGTCTACACGCACACGAGCGGCGACCTGCGCGCGCTCGTGCAGATCGCGATGGGCGGCTGGGTCGCCGAGGAGCTGTTCTTCGGCCAGACGACGACGGGGCCGGCCTCCGACCTCGCGGCCGCGACGCGCACGGCCGCGCAGATGGTCGGCGCGGCGGGCATGGCGGGGTCGCTGGTGTCGTTCGCGGCCACCGACAAGGACCTGGTCTCGGCGGTGATCGCCGACCCGCGGGCGCGCGTGCAGCTCGAGGACGTGCTGGACAGCGCGCGGGCGACCGTGCGGCGGCTGCTCGCGAGCAACCGGGACCTCGTCGAGGCGCTGCGCGACGCGCTGCTCGACCGGCACGAGCTCGTGGGCGAGGAGATCACGTCGGTGCTGGAGAAGGCCGTCGCGCAGCGGCCCGACGGCGCGCGGCCCGAGCCGCCGGCGGAGCACCTGCGCATCGCGTGACCCGCGCGGGCGGCGCTCGTGGTCAGCCGCGTCGGCGGGGCCCTTGGTCCCCGTCCGAGCATCCACATCGTGAGACGATGGTGGGGCCGGAGACCCCGGCCGCATCGCCGTCACCCGCAGGAGCGTCCCCGTGTCCGCCGTCACCTACCACCGTCCCGCCGTCGCCCTCCCCGCCCGCGCACGTCTGCGCCACGTGGTCCACGCCGTGCGCTGGGCGCCCGCCCCGTACTTCGAGGGAACCGCACGTCAGCGCCTCGGCTACGTGGCCTACGTGCTGGGCTCGATGCTCGCCTGGACGGCCGTGAGCCTCGGCGTGCTGGCGCTCGTCGGGCGCGCGCTGGCCGCCGTCTGACCCTCGGCCCCGCGGCCTGCCGGCCGGGTGCGTGACGACGCGCACCCGGCCGTCGTCGTGCCCGGGGCCGGACATCCCGCGCAAAGGGTCTGTGGACGACCTGGGGACGGCGCGGCGCGCCCTGTGCACGGACGTGTGGGCGACCGCCTCCGGTGCCGCCCGGGCCGCGCATCGCTGCACGTCAGGGGGGCCGAGGGGTGTCCACAGGCGGGGGACGGGCGGGTCCCCAGGGTGAAGAACGACACACCTGTAACACAACACTTAGTGGTGGGTTGCGTTGTCAGACCCCAGGTGTAGTGTCTTCCCGGACGGCTCGCCCCGACTTGCTCGGGTGCCTCGACGGCACCCGCCCCCGGGTGTCTCGGCCGTCCAGGGGATACACGAACCACGAGCTCGGGGGAGCAGACGAATGACCATCACGGTGTACAGCAAGCCGGCCTGCGTGCAGTGCACGGCGACGTACCGCGCCCTCGACAAGCTCGGCCACGACTACACCGTGGTCGACATCTCCGAGGACGCCGACGCGCGCGACTACGTCATGTCGCTCGGCCACCTGCAGGCGCCGGTCGTCGTCGCCGGCGGTGAGAACTGGTCGGGCTACCGCCCCGACCGCATCAAGGCCCTGGCCGAGAAGCTGGCGACGCAGGTCGCCTGACCCACGGGTGGGCCGCGTCCCGCCCCGCACACGCCCCGGGTCGGCGCCGGCACCGACCGCTCCGACCCGGCGGGCACTCGAGAACACAGGCCGACCGGCATCCGCGGGTGCCGGTCGGCCTGCACCCGGCACCGGAGGCCGGGCCTCGGCATGCCCGGGGTCCGGTGCGGCACGCGACACGAGGAGGAGGGGGTCGACGGTGGCTGGCCTCGTCTACTTCTCCTCGGTCTCGGGCAACACCCACCGGTTCGTCCAGAAGCTCGGCCTGCCGGCGCAGCGCATCCCGCTGCGCGCGACCGACGAGCCCCTGCACGTGACCGAGCCGTACGTGCTCGTGCTGCCGACCTACGGCGGCGGCAACGAGGGCGGCGCGGTGCCCAAGCAGGTCATCCGGTTCCTCAACGACGAGACCAACCGGTCGCACGTCCGCGGCGTCATCGCCGCGGGGAACACGAACTTCAACGAGGCGTACTGCATCGCGGGCGACATCGTGGCGCTCAAGTGCCGCGTACCGCTGCTGTACCGCTTCGAGCTCATGGGAACCAACGAGGACGTCACGCGCGTGCGTGAGGGATTGGGGCAGTTTTGGCAGCGACGGTCGCAGATACCCGCGTAGAGTTGACGGGGCTGGACTACCACGCCCTGAACGCGATGCTCAACCTGTACGACGCCGACGGGAAGATCCAGTTCGACGCCGACCGGCAGGCCGCGCGCGAGTACTTCCTGCAGCACGTGAACCAGAACACGGTGTTCTTCCACGACCTCGACGAGAAGCTCGACTACCTCGTCGAGAACAAGTACTACGACCCGGCGGTGCTCGCGCAGTACGACCGCGCGTTCATCAAGTCGCTGTTCCAGTACGCGTACTCGAAGAAGTTCCGGTTCCAGACGTTCCTGGGCGCGTTCAAGTACTACACGTCGTACACGCTCAAGACGTTCGACGGCAAGCGGTACCTGGAGCGCTTCGAGGACCGCGTGTGCATGGTCGCGCTCGCGCTCGCCGAGGGCGACCAGGACTTCGCCATGAGCCTGGTCGACGAGATCGTGTCGGGGCGCTTCCAGCCCGCGACGCCCACGTTCCTCAACCTCGGCAAGGCGCAGCGCGGCGAGCCCGTGTCCTGCTTCCTGCTGCGCATCGAGGACAACATGGAGTCCATCGCGCGCGGCATCAACTCGGCGCTGCAGCTGTCGAAGCGCGGCGGCGGCGTGGCCCTGCTGCTGTCGAACATCCGCGAGCACGGCGCGCCCATCAAGCACATCGAGAACCAGAGCTCGGGCGTCATCCCCGTCATGAAGCTCCTCGAGGACTCGTTCAGCTACGCCAACCAGCTCGGCGCGCGCCAGGGCGCCGGCGCCGTGTACCTGCACGCGCACCACCCCGACATCTACCGGTTCCTCGACACCAAGCGCGAGAACGCGGACGAGAAGATCCGCATCAAGACGTTGTCGCTGGGCGTGGTCATCCCCGACATCACGTTCGAGCTCGCCAAGAAGAACGAGCCGATGTACCTCTTCTCGCCGTACGACGTCGAGCGCGTCTACGGTGTGCCGTTCGCCGACGTGAACGTCACCGAGAAGTACTACGAGATGGTCGACGACAAGCGCATCCGCAAGACGAAGATCAGCGCGCGCGAGTTCTTCCAGACCCTCGCCGAGATCCAGTTCGAGTCCGGGTACCCGTACGTCATGTTCGAGGACACGGTGAACCGGGCCAACCCGATCGAGGGCAAGATCACGCACTCGAACCTGTGCTCGGAGATCCTGCAGGTCTCGACGCCGTCGACGTTCAACGAGGACCTGTCGTACGCCGAGGTCGGCCGCGACATCTCCTGCAACCTCGGGTCGATGAACATCGCGCTGTCGATGGACTCGCCCGACCTGGGCAAGACCGTCGAGACCGCGATCCGCGCCCTGACGGCTGTCTCCGACCAGACGAGCATCGAGTCGGTGCCGTCGATCAAGAAGGCCAACGCCGGCGGGCACGCGATCGGCCTGGGGCAGATGAACCTGCACGGGTACCTGGCGCGCGAGCGGATCTTCTACGGCTCCGACGAGGGCCTCGACTTCACGAACATGTACTTCTACACGGTCGCGTACCACGCGATCCGTGCGTCGAACCTGCTCGCGCAGGAGCGCAAGGCGTCGTTCTACGGCTTCGAGCGCTCGACCTACGCGACGGGCGAGTACTTCACGAAGTACGTCGAGAAGGAGTGGAAGCCGCGCACCGAGCGCGTCGCCGCGCTGTTCGCCGACGCGGGCGTGCACATCCCCACGCAGGACGACTGGCGCGAGCTGGCCGCCCTGGTGGCCGAGCACGGCCTGTACAACCAGAACCTGCAGGCGGTCCCGCCGACCGGCTCGATCTCGTACATCAACCACTCGACGAGCTCGATCCACCCGATCGCGTCGAAGATCGAGATCCGCAAGGAGGGCAAGATCGGGCGCGTCTACTACCCGGCGCCCTTCATGACGAACGACAACCTGGAGTACTACCAGGACGCGTACGAGATCGGCTTCGAGAAGATCATCGACACGTACGCCGAGGCGACGCAGCACGTCGACCAGGGCCTGTCGCTCACGCTCTTCTTCAAGGACACCGCGACGACGCGTGACCTCAACCGCGCGCAGATCTACGCGTGGAAGAAGGGCATCAAGACGATCTACTACATCCGCCTGCGGCAGATGGCGCTCGAGGGCACCGAGGTCGAGGGCTGCGTCAGCTGCATGCTGTGACGCCCCGACACCGCGACGCCCTCCGACGAGACCAAGGACGAACGACATGATGAGCCCCACGGGCAAGCTGAAGCTGGTCGACCGCGTGTCGGCGATCAACTGGAACCGGCTCCAGGACGAGAAGGACCTCGAGGTCTGGGACCGCCTGGTCGGCAACTTCTGGCTGCCGGAGAAGGTGCCGGTCTCCAACGACATCCAGTCCTGGGCGACCCTCACCGACGCCGAGAAGCTCATGACGAGCCGCGTGTTCACCGGCCTCACGCTCCTGGACACCATCCAGGGCACGGTCGGCGCGGTCAGCCTCATCCCCGACGCGCTGACCCCGCACGAGGAGGCCGTCTACACGAACATCGCGTTCATGGAGTCGGTGCACGCCAAGTCGTACTCCTCGATCTTCTCGACGCTCATGTCGACCAAGGAGATCGACGAGGCGTTCCGCTGGTCGGAGGAGAACCCGAACCTGCAGCGCAAGGCCGAGATCGTCCTCAACTACTACCGGGGCGACGAGCCGCTCAAGCGCAAGGTCGCCTCGACGATGCTCGAGTCGTTCCTGTTCTACTCGGGCTTCTACGCGCCCATGTACTGGGCGTCGCGCGCCAAGCTCACCAACACGGCCGACCTGATCCGCCTCATCATCCGCGACGAGGCCGTGCACGGGTACTACATCGGCTACAAGTTCCAGAAGGGCCTCGAGCTGGTGTCCCCGGCCGAGCGCGCCGAGCTCAAGGACTACACGTTCGAGCTGCTCTTCGAGCTGTACGACAACGAGGTGGAGTACACGCAGGACCTGTACGACGAGCTCGGCCTCACCGAGGACGTCAAGAAGTTCCTGCGCTACAACGCCAACAAGGCGCTCATGAACCTCGGCTACGAGGCCCTGTTCCCGCGCGACGAGACGGACGTCAACCCGGCGATCCTCTCGGCGCTGAGCCCCAACGCCGACGAGAACCACGACTTCTTCTCGGGGTCGGGCTCGTCGTACGTCATCGGCAAGGCCGTCAACACCGAGGACGAGGACTGGGACTTCTGATCCGGTCCGGCACGGCGTGACCACGGCCCCGGCGGGTTCCCCGCCGGGGCCCTGGTCGTCCGCGGGTGTCCGCAGGCGCGGGGCAGGCCGAGGTGAGCCCGCCCGCGTGCGGGCCCGGGTCCCCGGTGCGAGGGTGGGGCGGACCCGCCGCGCACCCCGGAGGACCCATGAGCGAGCAGCACCCCGAGCCCGTCGACGGCACGCCGGACGTGTTCGAGCGCCTCACCGACCCGGACCCCGAGCCCACCGACGGCGAGGACAGCCGCCCGGACGACGCGGGCGACGCGGTCGTCCCCTGAGCGGCGGCGACCCCAAGGGGGGTGTAGACGTGCGTCTACACCGCGTCCTAGGCTGGACCCATGACCACGGTCGGGACCCGGGACCTCAAGCAGAACCCCCAGGCGGTCCTGCGCCAGGTCCTCGCCTCCGGTGAGCCGGTGGAGGTTACGAGTCATGGCCACCCGACCGGCGTCGCCCTCGTCCCCCTGGCCACGGGCCCGCGGCCGTGGGTGCGCGGGGCGGAGCTGGCGGCGATCACACCCCTGATGGACGACGCGGCGCAGCGGCTGCACGACGACCTGGCCGCGGTCGACCACGGCGACGCGCCGGCCGACCCCTGGGCGGCGGGCGCGTGATCCTCCTCGACACGAACGTGCTCGTCGACCTGCACCTCTACCGGCTCGACCCCGACGAGCAGTTCGCCGCGAGCATCCTGTCGCGCGCCGAGCTCGAGTTCGGAGTGCGTGCTGCCCGCACCGCGCACGACACGGCTGTGCGCACGGCGCGCCTCAACGAGCTCGACGCGCTGTTCGACTGGTTGCCGTTCGACGTCGCGTGCACGCGCTCGTACGGCGTGGTGGCGTCCACCGCACGGGCATCGGGAGCCAAGGTGCGCGGGAAGGACGCCCTCATCGCGGCCCAGGCCCACCGGCACGGCGCCACCGTCCTGACGGCGAACCTCGACGACTTCCTGCCGTTCGCGCACGTCGTCCAGGTCGCGGCCCCGGTCCGCCGCTGACGCGGTCGCGGTCGCCGGCGCGCGTCAGCCCAACGACGCCCGGAGCGTCTTCAGCTCGCGCTTGAGCTTCCTGCGCACGTACACCGCGGTGGCGACGGCCTCGGCGCCGCTGTAGCCGCGGGGCGCGGCCTCGATCGTCATGATCAGGTACAGGTAGGTGCGGTAGAGCGCGAGCCGCAGCCGTGCCCGGTCGTCGAGCACGAGCGGCTCGCCCGCGGCCTGCGCGTACCCGTCGAGGAAGTCGAAGTCCTTGGCGGGGTTCGCGAACAGCGCGGTCGACGCGAGCTCGGCCAGCGGGTCGCCCCAGAACGCGCGCTCGCCGTCGATGAGCGCCTCCAGGCGCGCGGTGCCGCTCGACCGTGCGACGAACACGTTGCCCGCCCACAGGTCGAAGTGCGTGAGCACGGGCACCTCGACGGTGTCGAGCTCGGGCGCGGCCGCCGCGACCCGCTCCGACAGCCCGACCGCCGAGCGCGGCAGGCGCACGCCGTACCGGTCGGCGTCGGCCAGCAGCGCGTCGACCATCGCCGCGAACGCCGCCGACCAGCGGTCGGCCGACAGCGCGCCGTCGGGCCGGTCGTACCCGAACCGCGTGCCCGTGACCGTGCGCAGCCGCGCGACCGCGCCGCCGAGCTCGCGCCGCACGGCGGCCGTCTGCTCGGGGCTCAGGTCGCGGCGCAGGTTGTGCAGCGGCGCCCCGTCGAGGTGCTGCAGCACCAGCACGTCGCGATCCACGTGCCGGCGGGTCAGGTCGACGCCCAGCACCTGCGGCACCGGCACGACGCCCGCCGCGCGGCGGAAGAAGTCGACCTCCGCAGGCATGAGGTCCTGCTCGTACGTGAGCAGCGGCGTGCCCGCGGGCGGCGCGACCTTGACGACCGCGCGCGACCCGTCCGCCAGCGTGACCGCGTACGCGGCGTTGAACATGCCGTCGGTCAGCGGCCGCACGTCCGCGACCGGTGACTCCGTGCCCAGGACCTCACGCACGAGCGTCTCGAGGGTGGGGCGGTCGACCTCGACCTTGGTGGCGCTGCGCATCGGGGGGAGTCCTCGCGTCGGTCCTGGGCCGGGGGGCGGCCACGTGTCCTCGTCACCCTAGCCAGCGTCACGGCCGCCCCCGGCACGCGGGTGCTCACGCCGCACCCAGCACCACGAGCTCGGACGTCGCGCGCGTCATCGCGACGTACCGGTCGACCGTCGCCGCGACGTCGTCGCCCCACGCGCCCGGGTCGACGAGCACGGCGAGGTCGAACTCCAGGCCCTTCGCGAGCGTCGGCGTGAGCGACCGCACGCGGTCCCGCTCGACGGTCGCGTCCGCCCCGATGACGCACGCGACGCCCGCGGTGTGCGCCGCGAGCCACGTGTCGAGCACCGCGTCGAGGTCCGCCACGGCTCCGTGCCGCACGGGCGTGCCGGTCGCGCGGATCGACGTCGGCACGTTCGCGTCCGGCACGGCCGCGCGGATCACGGGCTCGGCGGCGGCCATGACCTCGGCGGGCGTCCGGTAGTTGACCGTGAGCGTCGCGACGTCGACGTCCCGCAGGCCCACGCGCGTCAGCCGCTCGGTCCACGGCTCGACGAACCCCGCGCGCGCCTGCGCACGGTCGCCCACCACGGTGAACGACCGCGACGGGCACCGCGCGAGCAGCATCTGCCACTGCGCGTCGGTGAGCTCCTGCGCCTCGTCGACCACGACGTGCGCGAACGGCCCCGCGAGCCGGTCGGGCGCCGGCCGCTCGACCGTCTCGTGGTCGACGAGCGCCTCGCGCAGGTCGCCCTGCGCGAGCGACTTCATGAGTCCCAGCTCCGAGTCGTCGTTCGACGCGAGGTAGTCCACGACGTCCGCCATGTACTCGCGGTCGGCGGCCTCCGCGGCGTCCCGCTCGCGCGCGCGGCGCGGTGCCTCGGGGTCGCCCACGCGGCGGCGCGCGGCGTCGAGCAGCGGCAGGTCGGCGTCGGTCCACGCGTGCGGGTCGTCGCGCTGCAGCGCGCGCACCTCGTCCGGGGTCAGCCAGGGCGCGCACAGCCGCAGGTAGGCGGGCACCGACCACAGGTCGGCGACGACGTCCGGGCCGTCCAGCAGCGGCCAGTGCCGCCCGAACGTGCGCGTCAGCTCGCGGTCCCGGGTCAGCGCGCGGCGCAGCTCGGCGGTCGGCACGTCGGCGTCGTGCCGCTCGACCACGAGCGCGGCGAGCGTCTCCCACACCTGGTCGCGCGCCTCGTCGTGCGGCGTGCCCGGCTCGACCGACGCGAACGCGTCCGCCCAGTCGGCCGCGGTCAGCACGACGTCCGCCCACGGCGTCCCGACGACCAGGTCGGCCGTCGGCGGGCGCTCCGAGAACGCGACCGCGGGCTCGATCGCGCCGACCATCGCGACCGTCGACTTCAGCGCCGCGACGCGCGGGTCCGGCTCGGGCCGCGCGTCCGCGCCCTCGGGCACGAGGTCGCGCAGCGTGCACGTCACCACGCCGTCCTCGCCGAGGCTCGGCAGCACGTCCGCCACGTAGTCGAGGTACGGCCGGTGCGGGCCGACCACCAGCACGCCGCCGCGCCGCGCGAGGTGCGGGTCGGCGTGCAGCAGGTACGCCGCGCGGTGCAGCGCGACGACGGTCTTGCCGGTGCCCGGCCCGCCGTCGACCACGAGCGTGCCGCGCGCGTCGGCGCGGATCGCGGCGTCCTGGTCCGCCGCGATCGTCGTGAGCACGTCCCGCATGCGGTCCGAGCGGTCCTCGCCGAGGCTCGCGAGGAACGCCGACTGGTCGTCGGGCGCGACGCCGTCGGCGTGCGCGTCGGGCGTCAGCACCTCGTCCCAGTAGTCGACGACCCGCCCGCCCGACCAGCGGTACCGGCGCCGGCTCACCAGGCCGAGGGGGTGCGCGACCGTGGCCGCGAAGAACGGCGCCGCGAGCGGCGAGCGCCAGTCCATGAGCAGGCGCCTGCCGTCGACGTCGGTGAGGCCGATGCGCCCGACGTACGTGCGCGTGCCGTCGGCCGCGACCGTGCGCCCGAGGCAGACGTCGGGCCCGAACCGGCGCAGCAGCCGCACCCGCGCGGTGAGCCGGTGCACCTCCTGGTCGCGCTCGAGCGCGGCCGTGCCCGTGCGGGTCGGCGTGCGGCGCGCGGCGTCGAGGCGTGCGCTCGCGTCGGCGAGCTGCGCGCGCAGCGCGTCGGCCACCGCGGCGAGGTGCGCCGCGTCCTGCGCGACGAGCGCGGGGTCGGCCTTGGCGGACAGGGTCGCGGGCAGCGCGAAAGGGCTGGTCACGGGCGTGTTCACGGCATCGTCTCCGCAGGGTCGGCCGCTCCGCGCGCGGGTCGGGGCGCGGGCACGGGCGGACGATCCTGCGCCCTGCAGGGGGCCTTGCCGCAAGCCCCCCACCCGGACGTATGGTGGACGTGGCGGGGAGCTCGACGAGCACGGCACGGGTCGGTGCCGCAGCCGCCGGTCGTTGGGTCCCGGGCGGGTGTGCGGGCCTCAGGCGGGCGTGGGCTCCGTGGTTCCGTCGGGTCCCGTCGTGTCGTCCGACCGCGCGGCGTCGTCGCGCGCGGGGCACGCGGCCAGCACGTGCGGCAGCGCCGACGTCACGCGGTTGCCCGCCGCGGGCAGCCCGACGAGCACCGCCGACAGCACCTCGTCCCGGCTCGCGCCGAGCTCGAGCGCGCGCCGCGTGTGGAAGTCCAGCCCGGAGTGCAGGCCCGTCGCCGCGAGCACCGCCAGGTAGGCGAGCTCCTGCGTGCGCTGGTCGAGCGCGCTCGCGTCGCCGAGCTCGCCGACCGCGCGCACCCACACGCCGAACTGCTCGGGCGTCTCGCGCGCGAACGCCTGGAAAGCCTCGGACACGCTCATGACGCCGTCCCTCCGTGGTGCCGGGCGGCGTGCTGCCGGCCCGCTGCACCGCGAACGTACGACCGGCCGCCCGCAGCGGCGGCGGACGTAGGTCCCCGGCGACCGCGGCGTCACGTCGCGACGCGCGACGTCGTGTGGCCCCGCGGCTCCGACGAGGCCGGCGAGAGAGCACGCCGTCCGGGGCGCGGCCGATCGGGTGAGCTGCTCGCCCCGCGGCACACGACAGACCGCGGCCTCGCTAGCGTCTGCAGCACGGGGTGGAGGCGGTTCTGCGTGCCCGCGCCGCCCTGGCTCGACGGCGTCGAAGGGAGCGTGTGGTGCCACGTGCGCGAACCAGGACCGCCGCGCCGCCCACCCGGGCGCTGACCGCCCTCCCGTGACCGCGCACCCCGCCACCGCGACGACGTCCGGCCCGGCACGCCGCTACCTGTGGTGGCCGCTGCTGCTGTGCGCCGCATGGCTGGTCGCCGTCGCGGTCGGGATGCCCTGGCCGGCGGTCCTCTTGATGCCTCCGTGCGTCCTCACCCCCGCGCTGGTGGGGATGCGCGGCCCGTTCGTGCGCGGCTCGCTGGCGCAGACCCTTCGGATGTCCACGGCGTTGGTGCCGATGATCGTCGTTGCCACGTACAACCCGCAGTACGACCGGTTCGGGCTCAACCAGGGCCAACCCGGCGTGATCACGCCGGCCGAGTTCTGGTCGCACGTCGCCCGGGCCGAGATCGTCGCGCTCGTCGTCGTCGAGCTCCTGCTGTTCACCCTCGCGTCCGCCCGCCGCCGACGGGCCTGACGACGGGCGGACTTAGGGGCGTGCCGTCACGCCGGCCCCACGTTCACGACGCGCGGCTCCACTGGAACGTCGCGGCCGACGTGCACGTGCGCTGCTCGAGCGCCGCGCCGTCCGCGGTCGACGCGCCGACGACGCTGACGCACCGGCCGCTCGCCCGGTTGACGAGCTGGTCGTACCCGTCGCCCGTCGACCGCCAGGAGAACTGCTGGTTGGTGCGGCCGTGGCACGTGTACTGGATGAGCCGGGCGCCGTCGGCGGTCGACGCGCCGGTCACGTCGAGGCACTTGCCGCTGTGCACGGACCGCAGCGACACGTACCCGCCGCCGGCGTCCACCACCTGCCAGCGCTGCCACGGCTGCCCGTTGCTCGCCCACTGGCCGACCACCGCGGCGTCGTCGCGGTTGGGCTGCTGCACGTCCATGACCTTGCCGCTTGCGCGGTTGACGACCCGCACGTCACCGGCCCCGGGCGTGGGCGTCGGGGTGGGGGTCGGCGTCGTGCCCCCGCCGCGCGTGAACTGCCAGCTCCCCACGTTGAACAGCTCGCCGCTGCCGCCCGCGAACCGCAGCACGAGGTCGCGCGTGCCGGTCGCGCCGCTGACCGGGCACGTGACGGTCGTCCACGTCTGCCACCCGCCCGTGCCGGGCACCGTGCACGTGCCCACCACCGGCCCCGACGCGCCGTCGAGCCGCACCTCGATGCGTCCGCCGCTCGTGGCCGACGCGACGCGTGCGCTGAACGACGCCGCGCCGGACCCGAACGCGACGCCCTTGACGCGGACCCAGTCGCCGTCGCCGATGAACGCGAGGTTGAGGCCGCCCTCGGTCGCGCGCTCGGTCTCGACGCCGCTCGCCCAGGCCACGGTCTCGGCCTGCTGCGTGACGTACGGGTCGAGCGGCTCGATCTGCGGCGGTCCAGCGGTGGTCATGTTCATGAGCGGGATCGACCCGTCGGCGCCGTACGTGAACTGCTCGACCGCGACGGACCGCGTGAACCCGCCCCCGCCCGGCAGCGCGCCGTTGTGGTAGAAGAAGTACGACCTGCCGCGGTAGTCCACGACCCCCGGGTGGTTGGTGAAGCTGCTGCCCTGCTTCGGCATGACGGTGCCGCGGTACGTCCACGGGCCGGTGGGCCCGGGCGCCGTCGAGTAGCCGATGAACTCGCTGCAGCACTCGGCCGCGAACACGTTGTAGTAGGTGCCGTCGCGCTTGTAGACCCACGGCCCCTCCTCGTAGAGCGTGGGCCGGCTGGCGACGTTCCCCGGACGGGTGCCGAACCCGGCCGTCGTGAGCGGGATCCGGGTGGGGCTGCCGGAGTACGACACCATGTCGCGGTTGAGCTTGACGTACCAGAGGTTCGGGTTGCCCCAGTAGAGGTAGGCCTGCCCGTCGTCGTCGATCATCACGGTCGGGTCGATCTCGCCGTTGCCGACCAGGGGCCGGCCGATCGCGTCCCGGAACGGCCCCGTCGGGCTGTCCGAGACGCCGACGCCGATGACCATGCCGCCGCCGCGCTGCTTGACCGGCACGTAGAAGAAGAACTTCCCGTCGCGCTCGACGACCTGGCCGGCCCACGCGTCGGCCTCGGCCCACGCGAACGTCGCCAGCCCCATGGGGGAGCCGTGGTCGGTCCAGTTGGCCATGTCGGTCGTCGAGAAGACGCGCCAGTCCTTCATCGTGAAGTACGTCGAGCCGTCCTCGTCGTGGCTCGTGTAGACGTACAGGCGCCCGTCGTGGACGAGCGGCGCGGGGTCGGCCGTGTACATCGTCTGGACGATCGGGTTGTCGGCCGCCGCCGGTGACGTGAGGGCCACGGGCAGCAGCAGCGCGACCGCGGCCAGCGCCGCGACCCGCCAGCGGCGCGTCACCGCCGGCTCCACACCTGGTTGGCCGCGCCGGTGCACGTCCACAGCAGCACGCCCGTGCCGTTGGCGGTGAGGTTGCGGTCGACGTCGAGGCAGAGCCCCGACGCGACGCCGCGGATCGTGCCGTTCGCCTGCGTGGTCCACTGCTGGTTGGTGCCGCCGTGGCAGTCGTACAGCTGCACGGCCGTCCCGGCGGTCGCGCCCGTCGGGGCGTCGAGGCAGCGGCCCAGCACGCGCAGCGTCGCGCCGTCGGCCGTCCACCGCTGGTTGGTGCCGCCGTTGCAGTCCCAGATCACCGGGCGCGTGCCGTTGGCGGTCGCGCCGTTGGGGGCGTCGAGGCAGCGGCCCGACGCGGCGCTGACCAGGGTCGTCGTCGACGTGCCGGGCGACGTCGTGCCGGGCGTGACGCGGTAGAGCGCGACGCCGTGCGCGGGGACCGTCGCGGTGATGCGGTCGGACGTCTGGCCCGTCGCGCCCGTCCACAGCTCGCGGTAGGACGCGCTGCCCGCGCCCAGGCCCGCCTCGGCGAGCGTCGCCGAGATCGACCGCTGGCCGTTGCCGCGGTTGAGCAGCGCGACGGCGGCCGAGCCGTCGGCCAGCGGCTTGACCCACACCTCGGCGTCGCCGTCGTCGCGCACGCGGTCGGCCTGCCGCACGAGCGGGTCCTGGTCGATCGCGAGCACGTCGCGGTTGGTGAGGACCGACCGCACGTCCGCGGTCATGTTCCGGATGTCGTTGCCGGCGATGAGCGGCGCCGAGAGCATCGCCCACATGCTCATGTGCGCGCGGTTCTCGGTGGCGTCGAGGCTGTTGCGCACGCCGACCATGAGCATGTCGGGGTCGTTGTACTGCCCCGGCTTCGTCCACTCGCGCATCGGCTCGATGATGTCGAGCGCCTCGGTGATGCCGACGAAGCACCACTGGTCCGACGGCGGGCAGCCGGTCGACCACGCGTCCTTGAGGTCCTCGGACGTGCGCCACATGTCGGCGAACGCGCCCCAGCCGGAGTAGGTCGGTGCGGTGTTGTCGTGCGCGCTGTTGGGGTTGATCGAGTAGACGATGGGCCGCCCGGTGGCCTTGAGCGCGTCGCCGAACTTCTTGAACAGCGCCGCCTGCTCCTGCACGGTGCCGCGCGGGTCGCACCAGTCGTGCTTGACGTAGTCGACGCCCCACGACGCGAACAGCTGCGCGTCGCGCGTCTCGTTGCCGTTGGAGGACGTGCCGGGGCGGTTGTTGAAGTACTGGTCGCACGTCTTCTCGCGCGGGGCGTGGTAGAGGCCGAACTTCAGGCCCTTGGAGTGGATGTAGTCGCCGAGCGCCTTCATGCCGGACGGGAACCGCGTGGTGTTGGGTCGCAGGTTGCCGTCGGGGCCGCGCGTGTCCTGCATCCAGCAGTCGTCGACCACGACGTACTGGTAGCCCGCGGCGGCCATGCCCGAGCTGACCATCGCGTCGGCCGCCTGGCGGATCATCTGCTCGTTGATGTTGCAGTAGAACGTGTTCCACGAGTTCCACCCGAGCGGCGGCAGCGGGGCCGGCTCGTCGACGGTGGGCGCGGGTGCCGCCGCGAGGGCGGCGGACGCCGCGGGGGACGCGGCCGCGGGGCCGGTCGGCGCCGCGAGGCCCGCGAGGGGCGCCGCGAGCAGCGCGAGCGTGAGGACGAGCGCGCGGGTGCGCGAGCGCGGGCGTGGGCGGGTGCGGTGCACGGGCGTCTCCTGGGCGGACGGGGCCCGCGGGCGGGCCGGACCGACCCGGCGGACGTCGGTGTCCGTCGGGCGTCACGGCGGCGACGGGTGCCCGGGCTCCGTCGCCCGGGACGCCGCTCACCGACCGTGAACGTTCACAACCACGCCTGACGATGCTGCTCCGGCGGGGCGCCGTCGAGGGGTTGAAACGCTTCGAGCGGCGTCGGACGCGTGGCCGGCGGGGTGTGCGGGCAGCGCCGTGGCGGGCCGCGCGTGGGTGCCCGGGCCGGACGCGCCGCGCGGGTCCCGGGTCGCACGGCGCGCGCGTCGCTACAGTGGTGAAGCGGTTCGCCGACGACCTCTGGGAAGTGGCCGTGCGCGCAGGTAGTGTCAGCGCATGGCAAACGTTCTCCACGTCTCCATCGACGGCTCCGACGACGCAGCCGGCACGCACGACGCGCCGCTGCGGACCATCGACCGCGCCGCGCAGCTCGCGCGGCCCGGCGACACGGTGACGGTCCACGCCGGCACGTACCGCGAGTGGGTCCGCCCGCGCCGCGGCGGCACCGGCGAGCACCGTCGCATCACCTACCAGGCCGCACCCGGCGAGCACGTGCGCATCACCGGCGCCGAGCAGGTCACCGGCTGGCAGCCGCTCGGCGGCGGCGTGTGGCGGGTCGAGATCCCGAACGCCCTGTTCGGCGACCTCAACCCGTTCGCCGTCGAGATCGACGGCGACTGGATCGTGCGCCCCGGGCGCGACGACCCCAAGCAGCACCTGGGCGCCGTCTACCTCGACGGCCGCCGCCTGCACGAGGTCGCGACGGCCGACGCCGTCGCGGACGCCCCGCGCCGCACCGAGCAGGTCGACGACTGGACCGGCACCGTCGTGCCCGTCCCGGACCCCGACTGGACGCCGCGCGTCTGGCACGCCGAGGTCGGCGCCGACGTCACGACCGTCACCGCGAGCTTCGGCGACGCCGACCCCAACGCCGCGCTGGTCGAGGTCAACGTGCGCCCCGCGGTGTTCTTCCCCGCCGACCACCACGTCGACTTCATCACCGTGCGCGGGTTCGAGCTGTGCCAGGCCGCGACGCAGTGGGCCCCGCCCACCGCGAACCAGCCCGGCCTCGTCGGCCCCAACTGGGCGCGCGGCTGGGTCATCGAGGACAACGACATCCACGACGCGACGTGCTCGGCGGTCTCGCTGGGCAAGGAGGCGTCCACGGGTGACAACTACGCGACCGACCGCGGCGACAAGCCCGGCTACCAGTACCAGCTCGAGTCCGTGTTCTCGGCGCGGCAGATCGGCTGGGACCGCGAGCACATCGGCTCGCACGTCGTGCGCAACAACCACATCCACCACTGCGGGCAGAACGCCGTGGTCGGGCACCTGGGCTGCGTGTTCTCGCGCATCGAGGGCAACCACATCCACGACATCGCGAACGACCGCGCGTTCTACGGGCACGAGATCGCGGGCATCAAGCTGCACGCGCCCATCGACGTCGTTATCGCCGACAACCGCATCCACGACTGCTCGCTCGGCATCTGGCTCGACTGGCAGACCCAGGGCACGCGCATCACGCGCAACGTGCTGTGGGGCAACAGCCGCGACCTGTTCGTCGAGGTCAGCCACGGCCCCTACGTCGTCGACCACAACGTGCTGACCTCGCCCGTGTCGGTCGAGAACCACAGCCAGGGCGGCGCGTACGTCAACAACCTCCTCGCGGGCACGGTCGGCCTCAAGCAGATGCTCGACCGCGCGACCCCGTACCACCGGCCGCACTCCACGCAGGTCGCGGGCTACGCCATCATCGTGTGCGGCGACGACCGCTGGGTCGGCAACGTGTTCGTCGGCGGCGACCTCGACACCGCGTACTCCGACGAGTCCTGGGGTCGCATCGGCGCCGGTGCCGGCACGGTGGCCTACGACGGCTACCCGACGTCGCTCGAGCAGTACCTCACCGAGATGGGCGACCGCTGGGACGGCGACCACACGCGCTTCACGGGCCGCGTGCAGCCGTACCTCGCGCGCGGCAACGTGTACGCGGGCGGCACGCGCCCGGCCGACGTCGAGAGCGACGCGGTCGTGCTCGACGGGCCCGCACGTCTCGAGGTCGTCACGTCGGGCGACGAGGTGTGGCTCGAGGTCGACGTGCCCGGCGCCGACGCCGCCGTGCTCGACGTCGTCACGGGCGCCGACCTGCCGCCCGTGCGGTTCGTGGGCGCCGAGTTCGAGGACCCGGACGGCTCGCCCGTCCGCCTCGGCACCGACCTCGAGGGCACCGAGGTCACCGGCCCGACGCCGGCCGGCCCGCTCGCGGGCGGTCTGAGCGGAGCGCGCGTCCGCGTGCTCTGACCGCCCCCACCCGCCCCGCCCCCCGGGGTGACGGTGCGGTCCGGCCGCCGCCGGACCGGCGGGAGTGCGACCCGGTCCCTCGATCCCGACCGGGTCGCACTCCCGTGCCCGGGCGTCCTCCGGCGCGGCGGCGTCAGACGTCGAGCGCGCCGCGGACCACCGAGACGCCCGAGTGCGCGGGGTCCCCGTCCATCGGCTCGTCGCTCACGTCGACCACCGGGAACTGCGTGAGGTCGAGGTCCGCCGGCAGCGCGAACGTGCCGCTCGTGCCGTCGAGCGTGCCCAGGCTCACCAGCCCGGACACGTCGGGTTTGAGCAGCCACACCTCCAGGTAGCCCTCGACGCCGGGCGCGTCGTCGAGGTCGACGACGAGCGAGCGCGCGCCGTCGGGCGCGGTGCGGACCTGCGCGGTGCCGGTCTCCGACCAGCCGGGCAGCGGCTCGAGCGTCGCGCTCGCGAGCACCGTCTCGGGTGCCGACGCGCGCCACCACATCGTCGCGCCGGCACCGCCCAGCACGAGGCCCGCGGCCGCCGCGACCGCGAGCCAGCGACCGCGCACGCCGCGCGACCGCGGGCGCAGCGGGACGACGACGGCCCGGCCCCCGGCCGCGGCCGGTGCTGCGTCCGGGGGGGCGGTCGCACCGGAGCGCACGGCCGCGGTCGCACCCGCGTCCGCGGCGGCGTCGGTCGCACCCGCGTGCGCCGCGGCGTGCGCGCGCTCACCGAGCCCGAGCTCGGCCGCGACGCGGTCCCAGACGTCCGGTGCGGGCGCCACGAGCTCCGCGGCCGGGCCCGCCTCGCGGGCGAGGTCGGCCACGTCGCGCAAGTCCGCGAGCTCGTGCGCGCAGCGCTCGCACGCGGTCAGGTGGGCGGCGTCGTCAGGCGTGCCGGCCTGCTCGCCGAGCGCGAGGAGGGCGAGGGTCTCGTCGTCCACGTGCAGGTCATCGGACGGCACCATCCACCTCCCATCGCGTGCGCAGGCGTGCCAGGCTACGCCGCACGTGGCTCTTCACCGTGCCCAGCGGCAGGCCCAGCCGGGCGGCGATCTGGTCGTGCGTCAGGTCGTCGAAGAACGCGAGGCGCAGGATCGTGCCCTGCGGGTCGCCGAGCCCCGCGAGCGCGTCGGCGACGACCACGCGGTCCACGACGCGCTGGTCCACGCCGGGCGCCGGGGCGGGGTCGGCCTCGGCCGTGACCGCGGGCGTCTCGGCCAGCCGCCGGTCGCGCGCGCGGCGCTCGTGCGCGTCCGCGACCGCGTGCCGCGCGATCCCGACGAGCCACGCGGGCAGCCGTGCGCGGTCGGGGTCGAACCGGTGCCGGCCGCGCCACGCCTCGACGAACACCTGCTGCGTGACGTCCTCGGCCTCGGTGCGGTCGCCCAGCGAGCGCAGCGCGACCGTGTGCACGAGCGCCGACCAGCGGCGGTACGCCTCGCCGATCGCCGCCTCGTCGCCCGCGGCGAACGCGCGACCCACGGCGTCGACGTCGTCAGGCGCGGCGGTGGGCACGCTCACCCCGTCTCCCTCCGACGTCGCGGCGACGCCGGTCGGCCTCGCCTGCAGCACGACGCTCACCCACCCGGTGCGGGCACGGCGGTGACGGCGACGTTGTCGGAATAGTGCCCCACTTCCCGGTCGAACGCCCCTCCGCACGTCACGAGCACCAGGCGGGGGGAGCCGCCGCGGTCGAACCACTGCTCGACCGGTGCGTCGCCCTTGGGCACCTGCGCGACGTCCTGCACGACGTACGCGTGCACCGTGCCGTCCGCCGTCGTGACCTCGACGCGCGCGCCGACCGCGACGTCCCGCAGCCGCGAGAACGGGCCGACGCCGGTGGTCCACGAGTCGACGTGCGCCGCGACGACCGTCGCGCCCGCGGGGTCGGCGGGCGCCGGGCCGAACCGGTACCAGCCCGCGCGGTCCGCGTCGTCGGGGATCTCCATGGTGCCGTCGTCCTCGACCCCGACCGGGTCGACCGGCATGTCGATCGTGAGGTCCGGCACCGCGACGCGCGTGGGCGCCGGGGCCTGGACCGGGGCGGGCTGCGCACCGAGCGCGGCGTCCTGCACGGGGACCGTCGGCCCGGGTGCCGGGGTCGGCTCGGGGGCCGGGGTCGGTGCGGAGACCGACGGGGTCGCGGCGGACGTCGCCGCCGCGCCCGCGTCGGCCGGGCCGCCGCACCCCGCCATGACGGCGACCGTGACCAGCGCCACCGCGTGCCGGGGGAGCACGCGGCGGCGCCGGCGGGCCGCCGCCCCGGCGCCCGGCCGGCGGGGGCGGGCCGGGCGCCGAGGACGTCGGTGGTCACGGTGCGCGTCGCCCGGGTCAGCGGTGCGTGGCCGCGCGGCGCGCGACCACCTGACGACCCGCGAGCGCCGCACCGGCGACGCCGAGCGCGACGAGCATCGTCAGCGCGACCGGCACGGCCGGTGACGGCCGGTCCGCGGCGAGGCCGACCTGACCCGCCTGCACGCCCGACGGACCGGAGTGCAGCCCGCCGATGGTCTGCGTCGCGAGCGCGAGGTTGCCCGCCTCGGCCGAGCCCCACGCGTAGACGATCGTGCTCGTGCCCTCGGTCACCGGGACGTCGGCCGGGCCGAGCAGCGCGGGCTCGGTGGTGCCGGTCGCGACGACCGACGCCGAGACCGTGCCGGCCGGCAGGTCGAGCGACTTCTCGTTCGGGTTGGTGAGGTTCGAGATCACGGCCTGACCGCCCGCGAGGACGTCGACGCCGGGCGCGGCGGCGACGTGGCGGACCGTGAGGCGGCCCTGCCCGGCGGCCGTGGCCGACGTGTCGTTGGTGAACAGGGTCGCGGTGGGCTGGCCCGACGCGTCGAGGTGCGCGACGGCCGTGTAGTTCTTGCCGCCCTCCAGCGGGAGGTCCACGGGGCCGATCGCGGGCGCGGACGCGTCGGCCGCGTCGGCTGCCGTGATCGCGACGCTGTACGTGCCCGCGGGCAGGTCGAGCGGGCCCGCGAGCGTGCCGGGCGTGAAGTCGTCGAGCGTGCGCTCGCCGTTGACCCACACGTCGACCGTGAGGTCGGGGACGCCGTGCAGCACCGAGAGCTTCGCGGTGCTGCCAGTCGCGGCGCTCGCGGGCAGGGCGGTCAGGGTCGCGGTCAGGCCGAGGGCCAGCGCGCCGGCAGCGGTGCCGGCGAGGAGTCGTGCGCGCATCGGTGGGGTCCTTCCGTTCGGCCCGCCAGGGCGGGCGAGGACGTGCTGACACGACTACTTCCCCCGGGGGTGCGCGCGCGGATGCACCTCGTGCGGACCTTTTTCCCGGACCGTCCGCGCGCGGGGGCGTCGCGGGTCGGCCGCGCCGTCCGCCCGACCTGCGGCGACGTGCTTTCCGCAACACGCTCCTTGCGTAAAAAGGGCCTCTGACCTGCGGCTTAGCCAGGCCTGGCTTGGTGGCGGAATGCCGTGGGCGGGTCTAGCGTCGAGACGAGGGCGCAGCCGCCAGGTCGTGCCCGACAGGTTGTCCCGACCTACCGGAGGTACCGATGAGCACGCTCGCAGAGCTCCCCGCCGTGGCCGAGTGCTCGGTCGCTGGCTGCTCGTACAACGACCACTCGTCCTGCCACGCCGCGGCCGTCACCATCGGCGGCGCCGGCGACGCGCAGTGCGCGACGTTCATCCCCCTGAGCGTCAAGGGCGGTCTCGACCGCGTCGTGTCGCACGTCGGCGCGTGCCAGCGGCAGGACTGCACCCACAACGAGCACCTCGAGTGCGGCGCCCCCGCGGTGCGGATCGGCGCCGGGCACGACGTCGCCGACTGCCTCACCTTCGCCGCGCGCTGAGGCGCCGGCCCCCGGGCCCGACGGCCGCACCCCGACTCGCCGGGGTGCGGCCGTCGTCGTGCGGGGGGCCGCGGGCGCGCGGGTCGTGGCTCGGCCGTGCTGTCGGCGGTGCCGGTGCCGGTGCTGTCGACGTCGGCGTGCGTCGTTCCGGCCGCTGGGCAGCCGGAATGCCGCACGGGCCGCCCCGGGTCAGCCAGCCGTGAGCTCCAGCAGCGTGCGCACCAGCCCCGCGGCGTCGGGCACCAGCTCGCGCTCGCCCGGGACGAGCGCCGGGTCGACCGCACGCATCGCCGACGCGTCGTCGAGCGCCGCCAGCGGCGACACGTCGGATGCGTGCAGGAACGCCGCCAGCAGCGCGCGCGCCGCCTGCGAGTAGTCGCCACCCGCGTCGACCGCGACCTCCGCGAGCATCACCGCCGTCACCGCGACGTCGAGCTCGGGCGTCCCGGAGCGTGCCGTCGCCCAGTCGACCAGCGCGGGGCCGGGCTCGGCGAGGATGACGTTGCCCGGGTGCAGCCCCAGGTGCACGACGACGGGCCCGCCGGCCAGCACCGGCCAGTCGCGGTCCGACGGCGCGACCCACGCGGGCGGCGCGGGGATCGCGTGCAGCCGCGCGTGCAGGTCCGCCAGCACGCGCGCCGCGTCGGAGATCGACACCTCGCCCGCACCGAGCGCCTGCAGCAGCGTCGGCCCGTGCACGCGCTCCATGACGATGTCCGAGCCGGACGCGCCGAGCACCGCCGGCGCCGGGAAGCCGTGCGCGGTCACGTGCTGCAGCAGCGCGACCTCGGGGGTCGCGTCGCGGCCCTCGCGGTACCGGCGCAGCACGCGGGCGTCGTCGAGCGCGTAGACGTCCGCCGACGTCCCGGACGTCAGCAGCGGTCCGGGGTCGTCCGCGGGCACCTCCGACTCGGGCGGGAGCACGTCGGCGGGAGGCATACCGTCGACCGTAGCGCCGCGCCCGGGCACTGTCGCGGCGACGGCCGCGGTTCGACGGCAGGCCCTCCGACGCGCGCGCGACGCGGTGCCGGCCGCGGTCCGGGGCCGCCGTCAGTCGGTCGTCGCGGCCGGGTCGTCGTGCGCCCCGCCGTCGGCCGGGTCGTCGTCCGGGGCCGCGGGTGCGGACGGCCCCGGGGTGTCGCGCACGGGCGGCCCGTCGGGCCACAGCGCCGCGAGCAGGCCCGCTGGCAGCCCCGAGCCAGGGCCGCCGAGGTCGAACCCGTCGGGGCGGTGCGGCGGCCCGTCGTGCGGCGCGTCGCCGTGCGCGCTCGGCACGGACGGCGGCGCGGGCCGGGGGATGCCCACCCACGGCTCGGGGCGCGCGAGCTGCGCGAGCCGCTGCACGGCGGCCGCGTGCGTCGCGGGCAGCGGCTCGACCCACACCCGCACGGGCTGGCGCGTCGACACCCGGACGTCGACGTCCTCGCAGCGCCGCGCGACCTCCGCCCGCAGCACCGCGATGCGTGCGTCGGTGTCGTCGCCCGCCCGCGTCAGCACCGCGAACACGCCGCCGCCGAGCGTCGCCGCGGGGTGCCCGGCGCCGAACGCGTCGCGCAGCGCGGCGCCCACCGCCGCCGACCGCGCCGCCCGCAGCAGGCCCGTGACGTGGCCCGCCGCGACGTCGACCAGCACGAGGCCGTGCGCGGCGGCCGGGTCGAGGCCGAGCCGCACGGCGTCCAGGTACGCCTCCTCGAGCCGGACGGCGAGGTACTGCCGCGTCGGCAGGCCCGTCTCGGGGTCGGTGCACGCACCCGTCACGAGCAGCGCGGCCTGCGCGTCCGACCAGCCCTCGGTCAGCGCGCGCACCGCGTCGACCGGCGGCGCGGGGACGCCCGTCGAGCGGTACAGGCACACGAGGTCGTCGAGCGCCTCGCCCACGCCCACGCCGTGCTCGCCGCGCGCCCGCCCCAGGTCCCACGCGGCGGCCGTCGGGTCGCCGTGGTCGAGCACCGCCGCGGCGAGCGCGTCCACCGCGGGGTGGTACCAGTCGGACGGTCGACGCCAGACCGACGTGACGCTCTCGTGGCGCCACCGCTCGCGCAGCCCTGCGGGGAGGGCGCGCCCGTCGTTGCCGAAGTCGGTCGTCACACCGGGTGAGAGTGCGTTGCACACGGGTCATGACGGCGGTCCGGGTGGTTTTCACCCACTCGTTCGTGGCGGTGCCCGGAAGGTCGCGTGCGTCCCGACCTGGGCGGAGACGTCCCGACTGCGATTCCTGGGGCCCGACGCACCGTTCATCCCTTCGGTCTGATATGGCACCCTGTCGAGGCGAGATCGTGCGGACGAGGACCTGACGGGAAGACGCGTGGCTGCAGGCACGGAGGTCGACGGGGTCATCGAGGATGACGCCGCGCTGCTGCGCGCCACCCGGGCGGGGGACGCGCAGGCGTTCGGGCACCTGTACGAGCGGCACGCGGGCGCCGCGCTCGTGGTCGCGCGGCAGTACACGGACGGCCCGGCGGACGCCGAGGACGTGGTGGCCGACGCGTTCGCGAACGTGCACCGCGCGCTCCTGCGCGGCGGCGGGCCCGAGGTCGCGTTCCGTGCCTACCTCTTCACGGTCGTGCGTCGCGTCGCGGCGGTGCACCGCACGGCGGGCCGGCGCACGCAGCCGACCGACGACGTCGCGACGCTCGAGACCGCCTCGACCCCCGTGGAGGCCGCCGAGGAGCCGACGCTCGCCGGGTTCGAGCGCGGCGTCGTCGCGCGCGCGTTCCGCTCGCTGCCCGAGCGCTGGCAGGCCGTGCTGTGGCACAGCGAGGTCGAGGGCCTGACGCCCGCGCAGATCGCGCCGCTGCTCGGCCTGACCGCCAACAGCGCGGCCGCGCTGGCCTACCGGGCACGCGAGGGCCTGCGCCAGGCGTACCTGCAGATGCACCTGCAGGACCCGCTCGACGACGGCTGCCGCGGCGCGTCCGGCAAGCTCGGCGCGTACGTGCGCGGCGGCCTCGGTGCGCGCGACACGCGCACGGTCGAGCAGCACCTCGACGCGTGCGGCGAGTGCCGTGCGCTCGTCCTCGAGCTCGGGGACGTGAACCACGGCATGCGCGCCGTCGTGGCGCCGCTCGTGCTGGGGCTCCTGGGCCTTGGTGCGCTCGCGCACCCGTTCCCGGTCGGCGGCGGCCTGGCCGCGGGTGCGGCGGCGCTGGGGCAGGGCGCGGGCGCCGGGGCGACGGGCGGGACGGCGGCCGGCGGGTCCTCCGCCGGGACGTCCTCGGCGGGCGGTGCCGGCGGTGCGGGCGGCACGGGTGCGGCGGCCGGGGGCTCGGCGGTCGGCGGGACGGGCGTCGGCGGCGCCGCGGCGGCGGGCAGCGCGGCCGCGGTCACGGCGGCCGGCGGCACCGCCGCCGTCTCGACCGCGGGTGCGGCCTCGGCGGGCGGCGTGGCGGCGACCACGGGACTGGCCGGGCTGCTGGCCGGTGCGTCGACCACGGCGATCGCGGCCGTCGCCGCGGCCGTGGTGGTCGTCGCGGTGGCCGTGGTGGGGGCGACGCAGCTGCTCCAGGGGCGGGACGAGGCGGGGGCCCCGGGCGCGCAAGTGTCGGGCGCGACCGGTGACGCGACGCCCCGGGCGACGCCGCGCGCCACGGGCGCGGCGACGCCGACCGACGTCCCCTCCGCGACCCCGTCGGACGTGCCCACGGCCACGCCGACCCCGGACGCGTCGCCCACGCCCGGCCCGAGCACGCCCGACCCGGCGACGGCCGACCCGCGCCCCGTCCCGACGGGCGTCCCCGTGGTCGACCCGGGGCCCGACCCCGACCCGACGGCCGACCCGCCGCCCACGCCCGAGCCGACCTCCGAGCCCACACCCGAGCCGACCGCCGGGCCGACCCCCGGGCCGACGCCGACCCCCACGCCGCCGGGCCCCGCCCAGGTCGTGGTCGGCGGCCCGACCGGTGGCTTCTCGCTCGCGGCCGGCGCCGACGGGCAGGAGCTGTCGTTCACGGTCGAGAACACGGGCGGTGTGCCCACGGCGGGTCTGACCGCGCAGGTGGACGTGCCCGCGGGGGTGTCGCTCGTCGTGGGCGGCGGGCCCGGCGCGGTGGCCTTCGGGTTCGGGCCGGCGACGGGGTGGCTGTGCGTGGTCGGCGACGCCGAGACCACGGCGACGTGCACGCTCGAGGGCCTCGCGCCGGGCGCGTCCGCGACGCTCGGCATGGGCGTGCGGATCGACGAGGCGTTCCGGCCGTCCCCGGGCGACGCGGTGCGCGTCGCGGTGACCGGCGACGGCGGTGCGTGGGACCCGGTCGCGATCCCGCTGGTCGTCGCGGCGTCGCCCGCGCGCGTCGTCCCCGGCGCCGGCATGCCGACGGCCGTGCAGCTCGTGGCCGGTCGCACGACGACGCTCGACGTGCCCGTGCG
Organism: Cellulomonas sp. FA1; assembly: GCF_000986825.1. Taxonomy (NCBI): domain Bacteria; kingdom Bacillati; phylum Actinomycetota; class Actinomycetes; order Micrococcales; family Cellulomonadaceae; genus Cellulomonas; species Cellulomonas sp. FA1. The sequence continues at coordinate 3,311,049 of NZ_LBMY01000001.1, forward strand.
CAACGCGGGGGGCACGGGCGTGACGGGTGACGCCCCGGCGACGGTGACGCTCGCGCTGCCCGCCGGTGTGACGGCCACGGGCGCCGCGCCCTGGTCGTGCGACCCGCCGCGGTCCGGCTCGACGACGTGCCGTCACGGTGCGCTCGGCGCGTTCGACGCCACGACGCTCGCGCTGACCCTGGCCACGGCGCGCGACACCGCCCCGGGGGCGGGGACGGTGGCCCTGCGGTTCGGCCCGTCCGCGTCGCGACCCGTCGCGACGGCCTCCGTCGCGACGACGGTCGTGCGCCCCGCGACGCTCGTGCTCGACGCGCCCGCCGCGGTCGACGTCGCACCCGGCACCGCCGCTCCCGTCACGGTCCGCGTCACCAACGCCGGCGACCTGCCCGCCACCGGTGCGGCGCTGCGGTGGCAGGTGCCGCCCGGCGTCACCGTCGCGGACGGTTACGCCCCGGGCTGGCGGTGCGACCAGGCGGAGGGCGTGACCGCGTGCGTCGGCGACCTCGCGGCCGGTGCGCACGTCGACCTGACCGCGCGCCTGTCGGCCGCGCCCGGCGCCGTCGGCGACGTCGGCGGTCTCGCGCTCACGCTCGACGGGCGGGCGGCCGACGCCGACGTCCCCGCGCCGCGCGCCGTCGTCGCCGTGACCGTCGTGCCGCCGCAGCTCACGGTGGGCGACGCCGCCGCCGTGGTCGACCTCAAGGGCGGCGGCGTCGCGTTCGTCGTCCGCGTCGCGGGGGAGCGGTCCGACGGCCGACCCGCCGCGGCGGCGGCGGACGTGACCGCCACCGTGACCCTGCCGCCGGGCGTCACGGCGGACCGCGCGGGTGTCACGTCCGCGGGGTGCGCCGGGACCGGGCGGGTGGTCACGTGCGCGCTGGGCGACCTGGCCGCGGGCGCGTCGGTGCCGGTGCAGGTGGGTGCGCGCGCCGCGGCCGCCGTGCGCGGCACGGTCGACGTGCGCGTCACCGCCACGGGAGTGCCGCCGGTCACGACGTCGGCCCCGGTCGTCGTCTCGTCGGCGAACCTCACGCCCGTGTGGTCGGGCGTCGGCGACCTCGACGTCGTGGAGGTCGGTGCGCCGCTGCTCGTGTGCCACGACCCCTACGCCGGCCAGCCGTGCGCGGCCGTGCGCCAGGACCGCGACAACAACGGGCTCGACATGCGACCCGTCGACCAGGCCCCGCCGCCCGGCGAGCGGCCCGGCGCGCCCGTGTCCTCCGAGACGCGCGTCGACGTGCCCGACGGGCGCCCCGTGGTCTTCGCGGGGCTCTACTGGTCGGGCGTGCGCGGGCCCTCCGACGCGTGGAGCACGGCGCTCGGCACGGCGCGGCTGCGCGGCCCCGACGGCACGTGGACGACCGTGACGGCCGACCCGGACGACGTCGTGCGCGTGACCGACAACAAGGACCGCCGGTACTACCAGTCGGCCGTCGACGTCACCGACCTCGTCGCCGCCCAGGGCGCGGGCACGTGGGCGCTCGCGGACGCCGCGGTCAGCCAGACGCGCACCGACCGCGAGCCGACGTACTACGCCGGCTGGGCGCTCGTCGTCGTGCACGGCACGGTCGGCGCCGACACCGCCGCCGGCCGCTCCGCCGTGACCGTGCACCAGGGCGGCTCGTGGGTCGGCACGTCGAGCGCCGCGCCCGCGTTCCTGTTCACCGGTGCGCCGGGCACGCGCACGCGCATCGGCGTCGTCGGGTGGGAGGGCGACCGCGCGACCACCGGCGACCGGCTGACCCTGTCCGGCGTCGGCGCGCTCACGCCACGACGCTGGAACGGCGCCGCGGTCGTGGGCGGCGGGTCGGCGGCCAACGCGTTCGACTCGACCGCGACCGGCTGGCGGTACCCGAACGCGCTCGGCGTCGACGCGAAGGGCTTCGAGGAGGTCACGATGCCCACGTCGGGCGTCGGGACGCTCACCGCCTCGACGGGCGGCGACCAGTACCTGCTCGGCGTGGTGACGGTCCGCACGGGTGCGCCCGCGGCGGCGCCGGCGCCGCTCGGCTGACGGTCCGCCGGGCCGGGGACCAGCCGCTCGACGGGCGCCCGCGCGGCGCGCGCTGCTGCCGCTGCGCACGACGAAGGGTGCGCTGCCGGGCCGGGGCGGAGTCCCCCGACCCGGTGCCGGCCCGGCAGCGCGTGTCCTCGCCCGGCGTCCCCCGAGCCGGCGAGGACGTCAGGGGGTGCCCGGTGCGTCGTCCTCCACGGGCTCCAGCAGGCGCAGGTGCGAGATCCGCTCGCCGATGCTGCGGACGTCGCCGGTCGTGCCGGGCACGAGCGACAGCGCCGCGAACGACTCGGCACCGGGCAGCGCCTCGGACGCGAGCTCGCGCAGCAGGTCGGCGGTCTCGGCGATGTCGGCGGCCGACGCGCGGGGCGTGCCGTCCTCGGCGTCGCCCTCGGGCAGGCTCACGTACAGGACGAACCCGGCGCGGGGCCCGCGCGGCGCGGGCGCTGCGGCGGCGGGCCGCGGGGCGGGGGTGCGGGGGAGCCGTGCGGGTGTGGTCATGGGAGGTCTCCGTGAGGCGAGGGTGACCGGCGGCGGTGCCAGCGGCGGTCGGTGGGTGGTCCGGCGGGGTCGGCGTCAGACGCGACAGCGGTGCGGATACCACCCGGACGTGGGTACGCCGGACGTGCGCGTGCAGGGATGCACGCGCACGGGCGTCGTCACGGGACTCACCGGACGATCGTGGCACGGTGCGCACGGTCGACCAAGGGATATCGGAGGCCGTCTCAGGGCGTGGGACTCGCGTGTCGCATCGCGGACGGCGTGGTCGTGCCCCCAGCGACCGACGGACTCATCATCCGTCGGTAAGCAAGGCCGTGGTCGAGTCCCCGAGCGCGCGGCGGTGGCGGGGCGAGGTGGCGCGCAGGCGCCGGGGCGGGCGCCCTGCGTCAGACGATGCCGTAGAGGCGGTCGCCCGCGTCGCCCAGGCCCGGGACGATGTACCCGTGCTCGTCGAGCCGCTCGTCGACCGCCGCGACCACGACCTGCACGTCCGCGCGGTCGCCCACGAACTCCTCGACGACCTTGATGCCCTCGGGCGCCGCGATCAGGCAGACGGCCGTCACGTCGCGCGCGCCGCGCTGCAGCAGGTAGTCGATCGACGCGACGAGCGTGCCGCCCGTCGCGAGCATCGGGTCGAGCAGGAAGCACTGGCGGCCCGTGAGGTCGTCGGGCAGGCGGTTCGCGTACGTGATGGCCTCGAGGGTCTCCTCGTCGCGCTGCAGGCCGAGGAACCCGACCTCCGCGGTCGGCAGGAGGCGCGTCATGCCGTCGAGCATGCCGAGGCCGGCGCGCAGGATCGGCACGACGATCGGGCTCGGGTCCGCCAGCTTGATGCCGGTGGTCGTCGCGACGGGCGTCGTCACCTCGACCTGCGTCGTGCGGACGTCGCGCGTCGCCTCGTACGCCAGGAGCGTCACCAGCTCGTCGACGAGCTGACGGAACGTCGGGCTCGGGGTGGTGACGTCCCGCAGGACCGAGAGCTTGTGGGCGACGAGCGGGTGGTCCGCGACGTGCAGGCGCATGACCGTCAGACTAGTGCGCGCACGCCCCCGCCCGCCGGGACGGCGGTCGGAGGCGGCGGTGTCGTTCGTCGCACCGCCTCCGGGTGGGGCGGGGCGTGCAGGATCGAGGCGAGGTGGGCGCGGGCCCGCCGGGCCGAGCGGGACCGGGGCGTGCGGGACGGGCGAGCCCGGGCCGGGGACCATGTGACAGGCGCACGACGGGTGCGCGGGGACGACGACGATCGGGAGGTGCGGGTGGACGGGACGCCGGACGTCGTCGTCGGGCCCGCGTCGCCGTACGCGACCGCCGCCGACCGTGCCGCGATGGACCTCGCGCTGGCCGAGGCGCGTGCCGCGCTCGCGACGGCCGACGTGCCGGTCGGGGCCGTCGTGCTGGGGCCCGACGGTGCGGTCGTGGGCCGCGGGCGCAACGTGCGCGAGGCCGTCGCCGACCCGACCGGGCACGCCGAGGTCGTCGCGCTGCGGCAGGCCGCGGCCGCGCTGGGCCGGTGGCGGCTCGACGGCTGCACGCTCGTCGTGACGCTCGAGCCCTGCCTCATGTGCGCGGGCGCCGTGCTGCAGGCGCGCGTGCCGCGCCTCGTGTTCGGCGCGTGGGACGACAAGGCCGGCGCGTGCGGGTCGCAGTGGGACGTCGTGCGGGACCGCCGCGCACTGCACCGCCCCGAGGTCGTCGCGGGCGTGGCCGCCGCCGAGGCGGCCGACCTGCTGCGCAGGTTCTTCCGCTGACGGACGTCCGGCCCACTCCCACCGCCGAGTGCGCCAGAACGCCACCGAGTGCGCCTGTTGCTTCGGCCGCACTCGGTCGCGTTCCGGCGCGCTCGGCGGTCTTCGCCGGCGCGGGCGCGGGTCAGAGGGTGGCGGCCAGGGACTCGAGGGTCTCGGTGGTGCCGGCGTGCAGCACGACGTCGGCGTACCGGTCGCCGCGCGTCTCGCCCCGGTTGACCACGACGACGGGCTTGCCCGCGTCGGCCGCGTGCTTGACGAACCGGCGCCCCGACAGGACGGTCAGCGACGACCCCGCGACGAGCAGCGCGTCCGCGGCGTCGACCAGCGCGAACGCCCGCGCCACGCGCTCCGGGGGCACGTTCTCGCCGAAGTAGACGATCTCCGGCTTGAGCACGCCGCCGCACTCACCCGGGCCGCCGTCGGGGTCGGGCTGCCAGCAGGCCTGCACACGGAAGTCGGCGGTCTGCTCGACCACCGCGTCGGCGTCGGGCGCGATCTCGACGTCCCCGACCACGCCCACGCGCTCCGCGAACCCCGGGTTCAACGCCTCGAGCCGTTCGGCGAGCGCCGCGCGCGGCACGACGCGCCCGCACCGCAGGCAGATCACGCGGTCGTACCGGCCGTGCAGGTCGATCACGTTCCGCGACCCCGCGGCCTCGTGCAGCAGGTCGACGTTCTGCGTGATGACGCCCAGCACCACGCCACGCGCCTCGAGCGCGGCCAGGGCGCGGTGCCCCCCGTTCGGCTGCGTGCGGTGCACGTGACGCCAGCCCACGTGGTTGCGGGCCCAGTAGTGCCGGCGGAACGCCTCGTCGCCCACGAACTGCTGGAACGTCATGGGGGTGCGCGGCGGCGAGTCCGGCCCGCGGTAGTCGGGGATCCCCGAGTCCGTCGAGACGCCCGCCCCCGTCAGCACCGCGAGGCGCCGCCCCGCGAGCGTGGCCACCACGTCCGCGAGCGTGCCCGCGCGTGCCGTGCCGGTGGTGCTCACGTCACCACGGTACGACGCGGGCGGGCGGTGCCCGCAGCGGGGTGGGCCGGCCGGCGCGAGGTCGGTGGTGGAGCGGATTGGGTGCTGGGGCTCCGAGCGGGTACTCTCAGTCGCCGAGGTAGCGTGTCCGAGCGGCCTAAGGAGCACGCCTCGAAAGCGTGTGTGGGTGAAAGTCCACCGTGGGTTCAAATCCCACCGCTACCGCCACGGCCGAGGCCCCGAGTCTCTGACCAGCGTCAACGCTGGCAAGAGACCCGGGGCCTCGCTGTTTCCTCGTGCCTCGGCGCCGAGGGCGCCCGATCTCAGAGTCGCGGCGCCCGCCCGCTGAACGTCTCGGCCTCGGCGAGGTACGCGGGCGAGATCTCCCCGGCGGCGAGCGCCGACGAGACGGCGTCCACGGCGAGCTGCCGCTCGCGCTCGACGGCGGCGGGGTCGCGGCGCAGGGACGCGCCCTGGTCGAGGAGCTTCGCCTGCACGTCGCGGTGGTCGACGTCGCGCGGCATGGTGCCGGTCCGCGCGGCGAGGGCGGCGAGCGTGCCGGCGGCGTGGCCGATGGCCATGACGCCGCCCTGCGTGCGGAACGAGCCGTGCGCGGCCTGGTCGGCGGAGATCGCGCGGCCGGCCATGACGAGGCCGTCGAGCTCGACGGGCACGAGCGCGCGCTTCGGCACGTCGTACGTGTCCTCGAGGTCCTGCCAGGTGCCGCCGCCCGTGTACCCGGACTTGCCCTTGAGGTTGTGGATGTCGATCGGGAAGTACCCGCGCGACACGACGTCGTCGAACTTGCGGCCCGCGACCACGTCCTCGCCCGTCAGCACGTACTCACCGGTGACGTGCCGGCTCTCGCGGATGCCGAGCTGCGTGCCGGTGCCCGCGAGCTGCGCGTGCTCGAACCCGGGGACCTTGCGGACCAGGAAGTCGGACAGCGACATCACCTGGCGGCGTGCGTCGATCTCGGCGCGCGTGAGGGACTCGGCGTCGGTCGCGTCGACGCCCGCGACGCGCGTCGAGTTGAAGTGCAGCACGCCGCGGTGCGTCGTGGTGAGGAACAGGATCGAGTCGCGACCCAGGTACAGGTCGTCGTCGGCCATGGCCTTGCCGACCATCTCGACGAACCCCTGCCCCACGAAGTGCTCGCTGGGCCGCGGCAGACGCGGCGAGTAGTCGGACACGGCGACGAACTCCGACGCCCACTCGAAGTCCTCGGGGTGCTCGTCCATGTACCGCTTCACGGCGACCGTGTCGACGCCCTCCATGTCGAACATCAGCGTGGCCGGCTGCGACAGGCCCGACCCGTTGCCGACCGTGTGCTCGGCGCCGGCCCGCGCGGCGACGTCGCCGTCGCCCGTCGCGTCGACGACCACCTTGGCGCGGATCTCGCTGCGGCCGCCCTTGTTCTCGACGACCACGCCGCGCACGGCGCCGTCCTCGACGATCGTGCCCGCGATCCACGTGTGCAGCAGCGGCGTGCCGCCGGCCTCGAGGAACAGCGACATGGCCGACCACTTGTACGTCTCGCGGTCGTAGAAGCACAGGTAGCTGCCGCTGCCGTGCGGGTTGGTGCAGCGGATGTGCCCGGTGCTGCCGCCCGCCGCGACCATGTGCTTCACGAAGTCGTACGGGATGCCCGCGATGACGCGCTCGTCCTTGAAGTAGAACGGCGAGATCGGGCCCAGCCAGCCGGACGTCGCCATACCGCCGAGGAACCCGTACCGCTCCACGAGCAGGGTCTTCGCGCCCGTGCGGGCCGCGGCGATCGCGGCGACGAACCCGGACGGCCCGCCGCCGCAGACGATGACGTCGAAGTCGGTCGAGGTGGTGCGCATGGGTGCTGCTCCTTCGCAGGTGGTGCGGTGGTGGTGGTGGGAGAGGGGCCGCGGGACGCGGGCGCCCGGGCCGGCGGTGCACCGGCCCGGGCGCCCGGCGTCAGCCGCCGTACGCGGACGCGGCGGCCGTGAGCGCGGCGAGCGGGTCCTCGCCCTGGAAGACGGCCTTCTGCCCGGCCGAGACCAGCGCCGAGCTCAGCTCGTTGAACCGCGTCGAGGTGACCTCGGCGCGGCCGTGCTCGGCGATGTACTCGCGCCAGCCGCGCAGCTCGTCGGCGTTGCCCAGCGCGGAGAACGCGTCGGTGTCGTACACCGACGACCGCGAGGGCAGCACGCCCGCCTCGGCGAACGCCGTCGCCGACTCGACCGACGTGTAGTACTCGATGAACTTCCACGCGCCCTCGGGGTCGGCCGAGTTCGCACCGATGCCCGTGGTCTGGCCGGCCACCGCGGTGGGCAGCGGGCCCGACGCGTCGAACGGTGCGGGCGCGACCTGCAGGTTGTCACCGATGCCGTCGCCGGCGCGGGCGGCGCCCACGCGCTGCGTGCCCTCGATGGCCATCGCGATGGTGCCCGCGGCGACGCCCTGCACGACGTCGTCGGCGGTCATGGACAGCGCCTCGTCGCCGAACGCGCCCGCGTCGTGCAGGTCGGCCATCATGCCGAGCGCCGCGACGCCCGCGTCGTCGGCGAACACGGGCTCGCCCGCGCCGTCGAGGACCTCGCCGCCGTTGGCCCACGTGAACGGGATGAACTTCTCCACGAAGTCCGCGCCCAGGCCCTGGTCGGAGAACCCGATCGCGAGCCCCGTGGTCACATCCGTCTCGGCGACGAGCCGCGCGGCGACGTCGACCAGCTCGGCGCTCGTCGTCGGCAGCGACGCCCCGATCTGGTCGAGCAGGTCCTGCCGGTACCAGAGCATCCACGCCCGCACCTCCCACGGCACGGACATCACCTCGCCGTCGAACGTGACGCCGTCGAACGGGAAGATCGAGTCGTCCTTCAGGGTGTCGAGGTCGGCGCCCGCGACGTCCGCGAGCGGCTGCAGCGTGCCCGCGTCGACGTGCGTCGCGAGCTGCGTGGAGTACACGTTGAGGATGTCGGGGCCCTGCCCCGAGCTGGTGGCGCGGATGACCTCGGCGTCGATCTGCGCGTAGTTGATGGACCGGACGGTCACCTCGACGTCGTCCTGGCTCGCGTTGAAGCCCTCGACGACCTGCTTGAGGGCCTTGCCGCGCGCGTCGTCCGACGCGGGGTCGAGGAACGTCCACAGCTCGAGCTGCGACGTGCCGCCGGGCTCGGCGCCGCTGCTGGTGCCGCACGCGGCGAGGGGGACGGTGAGGGCGACGGCCGCCGCAAGGGCGACGGCGGCACGCCGCGCGGTGAGGTGGGTGCGCATGAGTTCCTTCTCCTTTGAAGTGAGTTCTGCGACGAGGTGCGTGCGGTGCCGGTGCGACGGACCGGGGACGGCGGGGCCGCCCCGGTTCACCCCTTGGTCGCGCCGGCGGAGAGCCCGGAGACGATGCGCTTCTCCATGAGGACGAAGAGCAGGATCATCGGGACGACGGTGACCACGACGGCGGCGGTGAGCTGGCCCCACTCGATTCCGTACTGGGACAGGTAGTTGTAGAGCCCCACCGAGACCAGGCGCTTGTGGTCGGAGCTGACCATGGTCGAGGCGATGAGGAAGTCGTTCCAGACGGCGACGAACGCGACGACGGACGCGGCGGCGATGCCGGGCTTCGCGAGCGGCAGCACGAGCTGCACCATGATCCGCAGGTCGCCCGCGCCGTCGATGCGGCCGGCCTCCTCGAGCGACGCGGGGATCGACTGCAGGAAGCCCCGCAGCATCCACAGCACGGTCGGCACCTGCCACGCGGTGTAGACGACGATCATGCCGAGGTACGTGTCGTACAGGCCTGTGCGCACCGCCAGGAAGTACAGCGGCACGAGGATCGCGATGCCCGGGATCATCGACGTCATGAGGATGAGGAACAGGCTCGCGTCGCGGCCGCGGAACTGGAACCGCGCGGTCGCGTAGGCGCCGAGCAGCGCGAGCACGATCGTCAGGGCCACCGACCCGCCCGCGACCACGATGCTGTTGAGCAGGTACCGCGGCACCTGCGAGTCGAACAGCACGGTGGCGTAGTTCTGCAGGGTCGGCGCGGCCGGGACCCAGCCGCCGTCGGACAGCACGGCGCCCTTGCTCTTGAGCGACGTCGACACCGCCCACAGCAGCGGCAGCACCGCGAACGCCGACGCGGCGACGAGGCCGACGTACGCGAGCGGGCCGGCGGGCTTGTGGCGGCCGCGCCCCGGCACCCGGCGCGCGGCCGGGCGGGCGACGGGCGCGACGACGCGGGCCGTGGTGGTCTCAGACATCGCGGTCACCTCGCAGCATCCTGATGTAGGCCAGGCCGAAGACGACGTTGAAGACGAACAGGATCACGCTGTACGCCGCGCCCAGGCCGAGGTTGAAGTAGCTGAAGGACTGCTGGTACGCCTCGAGGCTCACGAGCTGCGTCGCGCTGAACGGGCCGCCGCCGGTGAAGGTCAGCACGAGCGTGACCATGTTGAAGTACAGGAGCGTGAGCATGATCGCGACGACGAACACGGTGGGCGCGATCATCGGCAGCGTCACGGACCGGAACCGGCGGAACGCGGTGGCGCCGTCGACCTCGGCGGCCTCGTGCAGCTCGGCGGGGACGCCCTGCAGCGCCGCGAGCACGAGGATCGTCGCGAGCGGGTAGCTGAGCCACACGTTGACGAGCACGAGCGCGACCATCGCGAGCACGGGGTCGGCGAGCACGTCGACCCGCTGGCCGCCGAGGCTCCCGAGCCCGAGCGGCCCGTAGTCGGGGTTGAGCAGCCAGCGCCACAGCAGCGCGGCGACGGTCTGCGAGATCACCCAGGGCATGAGGATGAGGACGCGGAACACGCGGCGCAGCCGGGCGGGCCGGTCCAGCAGGTGCGCGAGCCCGACCGCCAGCGGCAGCGCCAGCACGAGCGAGCCGACGACGTAGACCATCGACCGGCCGATCATGGCCCAGCCCTGCGCGGTGGCCAGCACGCTGAGGTAGTGCTGCAGCCCGACGAGGTCGCCGACCTGCGTGTACCGGGTCTCGTGCACGGACAGGTTGAGCGCGAACAGGATCGGGAACACGGACACGAGCGCGACGAGCGCGACGGCCGGCGCGAGCAGCGCGAGCGGCAGGCGCGAGGACCGCAGCGACCGGCGCCGGGTGGCGGGGACGGCCGCGGGAGGCCGCGGCGCGCGGGACGGCGGCGGTGCCGTCGGCGGCGTGGTGAGGCTCATGGTCATCATCGACCTCCGGGGTCAGACCTGCGCGACGGCGGGTGCGACGGGGGCGGGACGCGGGTGGCGTGCGGCGGGGACTCGGACGACGGCGGTCCGGAACAGCCCCGCGTCGACGAGCCGCTGCTTGGTGGCGCGCAGGCTGGGCCCGACGGCGGCGACGAGCGGGTCGACGTCGGCGCGCGCCGCGAGGGCGGCGGCGCGGTCGCCCGCGCGCAGCGCCTGTGCCTGCCGCAGGAACGGCGCGGGCCCGACCTGCATGACGCCCGAGACGACGCCCGCGCCGCCCGCGTCGAGCACCTCGGGCAGCAGCGCGTCGTTGCCCGAGTAGACGGGCACGTCGTCGGGCAGGGACGCGACGAGGTCGGCGACGTACCGGGTGCCGGGAACCGACACCTTGACGCCGTCGAGCCCGGCGGCGACGACGACGTCGGCGAGCCGCTCGGGGTCGACGTCGACGCCGGTGCGCGCGGGGAACACGTACGCGAACAGCTCGTCGTCGCCGTCGAGCACGTCGCGCAGGCGCACGTAGTAGTCGAGCAGCGCGTCGCCCGGCACGTCGGTGTAGTAGGGCGTGACGGCCGCGAACCGCGTGGCGCCGACGTCGCGCGCGCGGTGCGCGAGCGTCACGGCCTGGTGCGTGGACGCGGCGCCGACGTGCGCGAACACGTGCGCGGTGCCGATCTCCTCGACCGCGGCCTCGAGGACGGCGATCCGCTCGTCGTCGGACAGCGCGACGAACTCGCCGGTGGTGCCGGCGACGAAGTGCGCCTCGACGTCGAGGTCGGCGACGTGCGCGAACAGCCGGCGGCAGGACGCGACGTCGAGCGTCCCGTCGTGCGCGAACGCGGTCGCGAGGGCGGGCAGCAGGTGGGGGCGGGTGCTCATGCGGTCTCTCCGTCCGGTGGGGTCGCGGCGCGACCGGTGTCGAGGCGGCTCAGCGCGTGCACCATGCGGGTGCGCGCGCCGAGCAGGTGTCCCTGCAGCTCGACCACGGCCTCGTCGACGCGCCCGGCGCGGGCGGTCTCGAGGATCGCGACGTGCGACGCGAGCGACGGGCCCAGGTCGACGTCCTCGGCGTTGGTGATCTCCAGCAGGACGGCGAACGTCGGTTCGTACTGGCGCCAGATGTCGAGCAGCCGGCGGCTGCCGGACAGCGCGTAGAACGACGTGTGGAACGCGAGGTCGGCGTGCGCGTAGTCGGTGTAGCGCGCCGCCTCGGCGGCCCGGCGCATGGTGGCGAGCGCGTCGAGCGCCTCGCCCCAGTCGGCGTCGGCCGCGCGGTCGTGCGCGAGGCGCAGCGCGAGCGTCTCGACGGCCTCGCGGATGGCGTAGAGCTCGACGACGTCGTCGGTGGTGAGCCCGGCGGCGAACATCTTGCGACGCCGCACGACGACGAGCCCCTCGGACTCGAGGCGGCGCAGCGCGTCGCGCACGGGGCCGCGGCTGACGTCGAACGACTCCGCGAGGCGGGGCTCGGCCAGGTGGGCGCCCGCCGGGACGTCGCCGGCGATGATCATGCGGCGCAGCCGCTCGGTGATGACGTCGCCGAGGGCGGTGGCAGGCACCGGTTCGAGCGAGGACCAGGTCATGCGACGTTCTCCCTTGAACGTTGCGTCAACTGTTAACAGGTGACTGTAATCGATTACTGGACGATCGGCCAAGGCCCCCGAACCCGCCCGGGCGGGTGAAGTCCGGACCTACGATGTGGCGGGCCCGCCCCGCGTCCCGCGCGCCCGCGGCCCCGACCGAGGAGGACCGTGCCCCGCATCGTCGACGTCGCCCGCCGCGCGGGCGTGTCCACCGCGACGGTCTCGCGCGCGCTCAACGGCAAGCCCGTGCGCCCCGAGCTGCTCGCCGCCGTCACGGCCGCCGCGGCCGAGCTCGGCTACACGCCCGACCGCACCGCGCGGTCCCTGCGGCGCCGGTCGAGCGACGTCGTCGCGCTCGTGCTGCCCGACGTCGAGAACCCGTTCTTCACGGCCGTCGCGCGCGGCGTCGAGGACGTCGCGCAGGCGCACGGCGTGTCCGTGGTGCTGTGCAACACCGACGACGACGCCGCCAAGGAGGCGCGCTACCTGGCCGTCGCGCAGGACGAGAACATGGCCGGCGTCGTCATCGCCGCCGCCTCCGGGCGCCCCGCGCTCGCGCCGCTGCTCGCGCGCGACCGAGCCGTGGTGGCGGTCGACCGCGCGGTGGCCGACGACGTGGACCTCGTGACGTTCGACAACGTCGCGCTCGGTCGGGCCGCCACGCAGGGTCTGCTCGCGCGCGGGTTCCGGCGCATCGCGTGCGTCACGGGCCCGGCCGCCACGAGCACCGCGGTCGAGCGTGCGCAGGGGTGGCGCGACGCGCTCGCCGACGCCGGGCTGCCCGCGCCCGACGGCCTGCTGGTGCGCAGCGACTTCCGCGTGGCGGGCGCGCACGACGCGGCGGTCGCCCTGCTCGACCGCGAGCCGCGACCCGACGCCGTGGTCGCGACCAACAACCTCGGCGGCGTCGGCGTGCTGCGCGCGCTGGCCGAGCGCGGCGTGGCCGTCGCGGCGTCGGCGCGGGCGGCGGGTGAGGTGTCTGCCGGGGCGGCTGCGGCGGGGGCCGGGGGCGGCGACGTCGCGGGGTGCGGCGTCGCGATCGTCGGCGACCTGCCGTTCGCGACGTCGAGCACCGACGGTGTGGTGCTCGTGCCGCTCGATCCGCGCGACCTGGGTGCCGCGGCGGCGCGCATGCTCATGGAGCGCATCCGCGGGCTCGACGTGCCCCCTCGGCGTGTGGTGCAGCAGGTCGCGACGCCGAGGTAGCCGGTCCCGCGGCGGTCCGGCGCGGGCGAGGCATTGCGCCTGTAATCGATTACTGCGACAGTGGCGCCACGGTCCGCGGACGCCGACGACGGCGCACGGACCGCGCGAGCGGGACACCGAGGTCCCGCCGCTGCGTCGCGCCCCGAGGAGTCGCCATGCCCACGTACGTCCTTCCTGAGGTCACCCCTGAGCCCGTTGCTCCGCCGCGGACGGCGTTCCTGGTGGCGTCGGGTGATCTGCGGGAGTCGGCGAACTCGGCGGGGTGGGCGACGCAGGTCGAGCTGGAGCGGGTGGTGACTGACGCGTTCGCGGAGCAGGGGTGGGATCTGGTGCGGGCGAACGGGGTGGATCCGGTGACGGGGCATGGGTTCATCAGCTCGCAGCGGATGGGTCTGGAGGTGTTCGCGAGCGTTCCGCCGGATGCGCCTCTGGTGGTGGCTGAGGCGGTGTGGCAGTACTCGCACCATGTGCTGGCGGGGTTGCGGTCGCATCGGGGTCCGGTGTTGACGGTGGCGAACTTCGCGGGGGACTGGCCGGGTCTGGTGGGTCTGCTGGGGTTGAACGCGGGCATGACGAAGATGGGTCGGGAGTACTCGACGATCTGGACGGTCGACGGCACGGACGCGTGGTTCCGTGCGGGGGTCGCGGCGTGGTTGACCGAGTGGCGGATCGTGCACGACGCGTCGCACGTGCGCCCGTTGCCGGTGCTGCCGGAGGGGCCCGAGCAGGCCCTGGGGGAGGCGCTCGCGGCGCAGCTCCTGCGCGAGAAGGCGATCGTCGGGGTGTTCGACGAGGGTTGCATGGGCATGTACAACGCGATCTTCGACGACGAGCTGCTGAACCCGACGGGGATCTACAAGGAGCGGTTGTCGCAGTCGGCGTTGTGGGCGCAGATGCAGCAGGTCCCCGACGAGGTCGCGAACGGTGTCCACCAGTGGCTCCTGGACGCGGGGATGACGTTCCGTCTGGGCACCGATGAGGCGACGGAGCTGACGCGTGAGCAGCTGCAGTGGCAGTACAAGATGTACGTGGCGGCGTTGTGGATCGCTGAGGACTTCGGTCTGGACGCGGTGGGGATCCAGTATCAGCAGGGGTTGAAGGACGTGTGCCCGGCCTCGGACCTGGCCGAGGGGTTGTTGAACAACGTGGCGCGTCCGCCGGTGCGTTCGCGTGACGGGTCGCGGGTGCTGTGGGACGGGCGGGCGTTGCCGCACTTCAACGAGGCCGACGAGGGTGTCGCGGTCGACGCGCTGGTGACCAACCGGGTGTGGTCGGCGATGGGTCTGGACCCGGCGACCACGTTGCACGACGTGCGCTGGGGCGAGGAGCACGACGGCCGGTTCGTGTGGGTGTGGGAGATCTCGGGGTCCGTGCCGGCCTCCCACCTGGACGGCGGGTACGCCGGGGCCGAGGGGTGGCGGCAGGACCCGGTGTTCTTCCCCGCCGGCGGGTCCACCCTCAACGGCGTCTGCAAGGCCGGGGAAGTGGTCTGGTCCCGGGTCTACATCGCCGACGGCCGGTTGCACGCCGACCTGGGCCGCGCCACCGCCGTGACCCTGCCCGCCGCCGAGACCCAGCGGCGCAAGGAGGCCACGAACCCCGAGTGGCCGATCCTGCACGCCGTGCTGCACGGCGTGACCCGCGACCAGTTCATGGCCCGCCACAAGGCCAACCACCTCAACGTCGCCTACGCCCCCGACGCGACCACCGCCGACAACGCCCTGACCGCCAAGGCCGCCATGCTCCACGGCATGGGCATCCAGGTCCACCTCTGCGGCGACATCCAGATCTGACCACCCGCCGTCACCCCGCGCGCGTCGACCCCCGCACCACGAGCGACACCGGGTTGACGACGTGCTCGGGCGGCGCGTCGTCGCCGGACATGCGCTGCTCGAGCAGTCGCATGGCGGTGGCGGCGAGCTCGCGCGAGTGGGGGTCGACCGACGTGAGGCGGGGGACCAGGAAGTCGGAGAACAGCAGGTCGTCGAACCCGACGACCTGCACGTCCTGCGGGACGCGCAGCCCGTGCTCGGCGAGCGCGGACATCGCGCCGAGGGCGACCATGTCGGTCACGGCGAAGACGGCGTCGAACGGCACGCCGTCCGCGATCAGGGCCGTGAGCGCGGCGCGTGCGTGGCGGACGTCGTAGTCCTGCACGGGCACGACGAGCCGCGGGTCGGTGGGGACGCCGGCCGCGTCGTGCGCCTGCCGCCACCCGGCGAGGCGCGAGTGCGAGATGCCGAACTCGGCGGCGAGCGAGCCGCCGAGCACGACGACGCGGCGGGCGCCGTGCTCCAGCAGGTGCGCGGTCGCGAGCCGCCCGCCCTCCTCGTTGGCCAGGCTCACGTGGTCGACCGTGCTCGGCATGGGCCGCTCGCCCAGCACGACGAGCGGCACGCGGCGGCGGGCCCGCTCGACGTCGGCGTGGTCGAGGCCGACGGCGGACAGCAGCACGCCGTCGAACATGCGCAGCCGCTGCAACGTGATCGCGGCGCGCTCCGACTCGGTGAGGGCCGACGTGCGCTCGAGCACGAGGTGGCGCCCGGTGGCCTCGGCGAGCACGGCGAGCTTGTCGGCGATCTCGCCGAAGTAGTCGTGCACCGACGGCACGATGAGCGCGATCGTGTCCGAGCGGCCCATGCGCAGGTGGCGCGCGGTGAGATTGACCTCGTAGCCCAGCTCGTCCGCGACCGCGAGGATCCGTGACCGCGTGGCGTCCGAGACGCGCCCGCGGTCCGTCAGCGCGTTGGACACGGTCGTCACGGTGACGCCGGTCCGCTGCGCGATGTCGCTCATGGTGACCATCGCAACCTCCGCTGGGGATCATGGCAGACGCCTCCCGGGTGGTTGACGGGACCCGGGGGCCGTGGCAGCCTGCTGGGACCAGATTGATCGATAAACCAACGCGGGAGTCCCATTGTCGCGACCCTCCACGTCCGAGCTGCGCGTCGCCCTGATCGGCACCGGCTTCATGGGCCGGGCCCACTCGCACGCGTGGCGCACCGCCCGCGCCTTCTTCGACCTGCCCCGCCGCCCGCGCCTGCAGGTCGTGGTCGGCCGCGACGCCGGCCGCACGCGCGACCTGGCCGACCGCTTCGGCTGGCACGAGGCGCAGACCGACTGGCGCGCCGTCGTCGAGCGCGACGACGTCGACGTCGTCGACATCTGCACGCCGGGCGACACGCACGAGCCGATCGCCCTCGCCGCGCTCGCCGCCGGCAAGCACGTGCTGTGCGAGAAGCCGCTCGCCAACTCGGTGCCCGAGGCCGAGCGCATGGCCGCCGCCGCGCGCGACGCCCGCACGCGCGGCGTGCTGGCCATGTGCGGGTTCAGCTACCGCCGCACACCGGCCCTCGCGCTCGCGCGCCGGCTCGTCGCCGAGGGCTTCACGGGCGAGATCCGGCACGTGCGGGCCCAGTACCTGCAGGACTGGCTCTCCGACCCCGACGCGCCCCTGACGTGGCGGCTCGACGCGACCCGCGCGGGCAGCGGCACGCTCGGCGACATCGCCGCGCACTCGGTCGACACCGCGCAGTGGCTCACCGGCAGCCGCGTCACCGACGTCTCGGCCGTGCTCCGCACGTTCGTCACCGACCGTCCGGTGGGGGGCGAGCACGTCGGCCTCGGCGGACGCGGCGACGGCGGCGAGCGCGGCCCCGTCACCGTCGACGACGCCGCGGCGTTCACCGCCTCGTTCGACGGCGGCGCGCTCGGCGTCTTCGAGGCCACGCGCCTGGCGACGGGCCGTCGCAACGCCAACCGCATCGAGATCGACGGCGAGCTCGGCTCGATCGCGTTCGACTACGAGCGCAGCAACGAGCTCGAGGTCTACGACGCGCGCGACGACGCCCGCACGCAGGGCTTCCGCCGCGTGCAGGTCACCGAACCCGTCCACCCCTACATGTCGGCGTGGTGGCCCGCCGGGCACGGCATCGGCTACGAGCACGGCTTCACGCACCAGGTCGTCGACCTGGTACGGGCGATCGCCGACGGCACCGACCCGTCCCCGACCTTCGACGACGCGCTCGACGTGCAGCGCGTCCTCGACGCCGTCGCCGTCAGCGCGGCCGACCGCTCGGCCCGCACGCCCGTCGCGCGCCCCGACGTCGCGCGCCCCACGAACGAGGAGGTGGGTGCGTGAGGCGCGCCCTGGTCGTCCGCGGCGGATGGGACGGGCACCAGCCCGTCGCCGCCACCGAGCTGTTCCTGCCGTTCCTGCGCGAGCAGGGCTTCGAGGTCGACGTCCACGAGACCAACGAGGTCTACGCGGACGCCGAGGTCATGGCCGCCACCGACCTGGTGGTGCAGAGCGTGACGATGTCGAGCATCGGCCACGACGAGCTCTGGGGCCTGCGCGGCGCCGTCGAGGCGGGCACGGGCCTGGTCGGCTGGCACGGCGGCATCGCCGACTCCTACCGGAACAGCTCGGACTACCTGCAGCTGGTCGGCGGGCAGTTCGCGACCCACCCCGGCAAGGAGCCGTCGCTGCGCGTCGGCGACGAGACCGACAACTACCTGCCGTACACGGTCGAGATCACCGACCTGGGCCGCGAGCACCCGATCACCGCGGGGCTCGACGACTTCGAGCTCGAGTCCGAGCAGTACTGGGTGCTGCACGACGACCTCGTCGACGTCCTCGCCACCACGACCCACCCGACGCAGCCGTACCACCCGTGGCACCGGCCGATCACGTCGCCCGCGGTGTGGACGCGGCACTGGGGGAAGGGTCGGATCGTCGTCGCGACGCCCGGCCACACGCCCGAGGTGCTGCAGCACCCGTCGGTGCGCGCGATCGTGGAGCGCGGCATGCTCTGGGCGGCGCGCGCGTGAGCCGCGTCGGCGTCGGCGTCGTGGGCGTCGGGGTCATCTCGCGGACGTACCTCGAGACGCTCACGGCGCACGGCGGCGTCGACGTGGTCGCCGTCGCGGACCTCGACCTGGACCGCGCCCGGCACGTCGCGGACCAGCACCCCGGCACGCGCGCGGTCGACGTCGCGACCCTGCTGGCGGACCCCGCGGTCGACGTGGTCCTCAACCTCACGGTGCCGCTCGCGCACGAGGAGGTCGCGCTCGCCGCGATCGGTGCGGGCAAGCACGTGTTCGGGGAGAAGCCGCTCACGGCCACGCCGGAGGGCGCGCGACGCGTGCTCGCGGCCGCCGACGCCGCCGGCGTCCGCGTCGGGTGCGCACCGGACACGGTGCTCGGCACGGGCGTGCAGACGGCGCGCGCCGTCGTCGAGGCGGGCACGATCGGGCGGCCGTCGAGCGCGCTCGCCACGTGGGTGTCGCCCGGGCACGAGGGCTGGCACCCGCAGCCCGACTTCTACTACCGCGCGGGCGGCGGGCCGCTGCTCGACATGGGGCCGTACTACCTGACGGCCCTCGTGCACCTGCTCGGGCCCGTGACGCACGTGCAGGGCGCCGCGGGGCGGGCGCGCGACGAGCGCGTGATCGGGTCCGGCCCGCGGGCCGGCGAGCGCGTGCCTGTCGAGGTCGCGACGCACGTGACGGGTCTGCTGGAGCACGCGGGCGGCGCGATCTCGACAGTGACGGTGAGCTTCGACGGCGGGCGCTCGCGCGCGCGGCCGATCGAGGTGCACGGCGAGCGCGGCTCGGTGTCGGTGCCTGACCCCAACGCGTTCGACGGCGAGGTCGAGGTGTGGACCCCCGACGCGGGCTGGCACGCGGTCCCGCCGGGCGCGGGGTACGCGGGGTCGGCCCGCGGGATCGGCCTGCTCGACATGGTCGACGCCGTCGGGCCCGGCGGCGGGGCGCACCGGGCGAGCGGCGAGCTCGCGGCGCACGTGCTCGAGGTGATGACGTCGCTCCTGGCGTCCGCCGAGGGTGCGGGCCGCGTGCCGGTCGCGTCGCGGCCCGTCGTGCCGCCGCTCGTGCCCCTCACGGCGCGCGACGCGTGGTGCGCGCCGCAGCCGCGGGGGGTGGTCGCCGCCGAGCGCTGACGTCCGGTCGGCGCCCGCGCGGCGGTCGACGCACCGCTGTCGAAACTATCGACAGCGACGTCGTCGCGACCCCGACCTGGGCGTCCGTCCACTGTCGCTTAATCGTTACTTCACAGGGGCTTCGTGGGTCTTGACGGGGTGAATGTCGGGACCTAGCCTCCTGAAACTATCGGTCCCCGGTCGCGTCAACCTGTTTTTCGTGCATCGACCGGGGTCCCGCACGAGGACCTGCACCACCGCCCGACGGCGGACGGTGGCGGCCGGTCCGCGGCCCGGTCGGCGTAGCCCGGGCCTGGACTCGATGAGGAGACCTACATGCTCAACGGCGGGACGTACACGGGACGCACGGCGCGACGCCGGCGCGCCGGGGCCATCGGGGCGGCCGCGCTCGCGGCGACCCTCGGGCTCGCGGCCTGCGGCAGCGGCGACAGCGGCGGCGGCGGGGGCACGGCGAGCGGCGAGGACCTCGAGTGCTCGGTCGACGCGGTCGCGGACCAGCCCTGGAAGGCCTCCGAGCCGCGCGAGTTCTCGGTCCTGTGGACCGACTGGCCCGACTACCCGGTCACCGACTCGTGGCAGTTCTTCGACGAGATCGAGAAGCGCACCAACGTCAAGCTCAACCTGACGAACATCCCGTTCAGCGACGCGACCGAGAAGCGCAGCCTCCTCATCAGCGCGGGCGACGCGCCGCAGATCATCCCGCTCACCTACACGGGCGACGAGCGGCAGTTCGCCGCGTCGGGCGCCGTGGTCCCCATGAGCGACTACGTCGACTACATGCCCAACTTCCAGAAGTACGTGGAGGAGTGGGACCTGGGCGACATGATCGACAACCTCCGCCAGGCCGACGGCAAGTACTACATGGTGCCGGGCCTGCAGGAGGTCTCGGTCCCCGTCTTCACGCTCATCATCCGCCAGGACGTCTTCGACGAGGTCGGCGCGCCCGCGCCCGAGACGTGGGAGGACCTGCAGACCGGCCTCGAGATGATCAAGGCCAAGTACCCCGACAGCAAGCCGCTCGCGGACGGCTTCGAGGGCCAGTCGATGATCAACTACGCCGCCCACTCGTTCGGCACGGTCGGCGGCTGGGGCTTCGGCACCGGCGCCTGGTACGACGAGGACGCCGACGAGTTCGTCTACGCGCCCACCACCGAGGGCTACAAGCAGATGGTCGAGTACTTCAACGGCCTCACCGAGGCCGGGCTGCTCGACACCGAGTCGTTCACCGACTCGAACGACGGCGGCGGCACCGTCACCGAGAAGATCGCCGCCGAGACGGTGTTCGCCGCGTCCGGCGCGTCCGGCACCGTCCAGGAGTTCGCGACCGCGCTCGACGCCGCGGGCGTCACGGACTACGAGCTCAAGCAGATCGCGCCCCCGGGCGGCCCCGCCGGCATGGTCGTCGAGCCCCGCAACTTCTGGAACGGCTTCATGCTGACCCAGGACGCGGTCAACGACCCGAACTTCTGCGACCTGCTGCAGTTCACCGACTGGCTGTACTACAACCCCGAGGCCCGCGACATGATCCAGTGGGGCGTCGAGGGCGAGACGTACACCAGGGACGGCGACACCTACACGCTGAACCCCGAGTACACGCACAAGCAGCTCAACCTCAACCCGAGCGGCACGATCGACATCAAGAAGGACCTCGGCTTCGCCAACGACGTGTTCGCCGGGTCCACCGAGTCGCGGGCGCTCAAGGAGTCGTACAACGTCCCCGCGTTCGTCGAGTACATCGACTCGGTGCTCTCGACCCGCACGCCGCGCGACCCGTTCCCGCGCGCACCCCTGGACGAGGCCGAGCTCGAGCAGTCGTCGCTCCTGGCGACGCCGCTCAAGGACTCGGTCGACACCGCGACGCTCGAGTTCATCCTCGGGCAGCGTGACCTGTCGCAGTGGGACTCCTTCCTGAGCCAGCTCGAGGGCCAGGGTCTCCAGCAGTACATGGACCTGATCAACGGTGCGCGCGAGCGCGCCGCCGAGAAGGGCTGACCCCGCCCTCCCCGCCCGGTGGGCCGGCCCCGACGTCGCGGGGCCGGCCCACCGGGCACCACCTGCTCACGAAGGAGTGAGACATGAGCGCAGCTCAAGTGACGGGCGACGCACTCGTGACCGAGGACCCGCGGGACCGGCGCGTGCCCGCGCCCGGCGGCGCAGGGGGCCGCCCGGCCGGCCGTCCCCGCCGGGGCAGGGCCGCGGGCAAGGTGCCGTGGCGCGCGGCGCTGCGGCGCGACTGGCCGCTGTACGCGATGGCGCTGGTCCCCGTCCTGTTCCTGCTGGTGTTCCGGTACGCGCCGATGTTCGGCAACGTCATCGCGTTCCGCCGGTTCCGTCCCGGCGGCAGCATCATCGGTGACGAGTGGGTCGGCCTGCGGTACATCGAGATGTTCCTGTCCGACCCCAACTTCTGGAACGTCTTCGCCAACACGGCGATCCTCGGCGGCCTCACGCTGCTGTTCTGCTTCCCGCTGCCGATCGTGCTCGCGCTGTCCCTCAACGAGGTCCGCAAGCGCGCGTTCAAGCGCACGGTGCAGTCGATCTCCTACCTGCCGCACTTCCTGTCGGTCGTGATCGTCGTCGGCATGACCATGCAGCTGCTGTCGCTGCAGGGCACCGTCAACCAGGTCATCGAAGGGTTCGGCGGCGAGGCGATCCCGTTCCTGCAGCGGGCCGAGTGGTTCCGCACCATCTACGTCGGGTCCGAGATCTGGCAGACCGTCGGCTGGGGCACGATCCTCTACCTCGCGGCGCTCACCACGGTCGACGCGTCGCTCTACGAGGCGGCGCGCATCGACGGCGCCAACCGCTGGCGCCAGACCTGGCACGTGACGCTGCCGGGCATCCGCCCGACCATGGTCACGCTGCTCATCCTCAACATCGGTACGTTCCTCAACGTCGGGTTCGAGAAGGTCCTGCTGCTGTACAACCCGCTGACCTACTCGACCGCCGACGTCGTCTCGACCTACCTGTACCGGGTCGGCCTGGTGTCGAACAACTTCAGCTACGCGACCGCGATCGGCCTGTTCCAGGCCCTCATCGGCCTCGTGATGGTGCTGACCGCGAACTTCGTGTCGCGCCGAGTGGTGGGAGCAAGCCTGTGGTGACGCAGTCCGCCCTGACGTCCTCGACGAGCCCCGCCGGGGGCACGTCCGTCGGCCCGCGCGACTCGCGCGGGTACCGGGTCTTCACGTGGGTCAACGGCGCGTTCCTCGTGCTGCTGTGCGCCTTCATGCTGTACCCGTTCATCACGGTGATCGCGCAGTCGTTCTCGAGCCCCGGCGCCGTCAAGGCGGGCCTGGTCAACGTGTGGCCCGTCGGCTTCAACCTCGACACGTACGAGGCCGTGTGGCAGAACAAGATGTTCTGGCGCTCGTACCGCAACACCGTGGTCTACACGGTCGTCGGCACGACCATCGCGATGGTGCTCACCACGCTGCTGGCCTTCGTGCTGTCGAAGCGGCACCTGCGCGGGCGCACGGGCCTCATCTGGGTCGCGATGTTCACGATGTTCTTCAACGGCGGCCTGATCCCGAACTACGTGCTGATCCAGACCCTCGGGCTGAAGAACACGATGTGGGCGGTCGTGCTGCCGGGCGCGATCTCGATCTTCAACCTGCTGGTCATGAAGTCGTTCTTCGAGAACCTGCCGGCGGAGATGGAGGAGGCCGCGCAGATCGACGGCCTCGGGTGGTTCGGCATCTTCGGCCGCATCGTCATCCCGCTGTCCAAGGCGGTGATCGCGACCATGATCCTGTTCTACTCGGTGGCCATCTGGAACGACTGGTTCGCGGCGTTCCTGTACATCGACAAGCAGGAGCTGTTCCCGGTCACGCTGTTCCTGCGCAACCTCATCGCCGGGGCGTCGTCCGCGGCGTCCGAGGGGGCCGCTGTCGCGGGCACGACGTCCGCGGCGATCGCCGCCAACATCCAGTCGGTCACGATGATCCTCACGATCATCCCGATCCTCTGCGTGTACCCGTTCGTGCAGCGGTACTTCGTGTCCGGCGTCATGCTCGGCTCCGTCAAGGGCTGACACCCGCAGGGGTGGTGGCACCCACGGTGCCGCCGTCCGGGGGTACCCGCAGCGCCGCGGCCTGGGTCCTGGTACCCAGGCCGCGGCGCTGACCTGTTTCTTCACCCGGTCCGGTGCGTCGCATTCGCCCTGCGCCGTCACCAACGGCCCCTTGCGGCTCTCCCTACGTTGCGTGCTGGACGGGCGTCTAGAACGCGCGTCCGTCCACCAAGGCGGGGAGAGGGTCGTGACGAGGACGCAGGAGGCGCGCGGGGCGCGCAGGGGGACGGGTGCGCGCGCGGTGCGTCGAGGACGGCGCTGGTCGGCCGCGCTCGCGGCGGCGGTGGTGACGGCGCTCGTGGCGCCGCTCGCCGTCCTGGGGCTGGCGTCACCGGCGACGGCCGCGGAGTACCGCCCCTTCGGTGCGGTCTTCTCGACCAACACCAATGGTGACATCCTGCTGGCCGCGAACACGCTGATGACCTGCAACGCGGCGCTCGACGCCACCACGGGCACGTGCGCCGCGCAGCGCGCCGGCACGGGCTCGAACCTCAACAACAACGACGTGACGGGCATGCGGTTCGTCGACGTGGACGGCGCGGCCTTCCCGACGTTCAACTCCTCCTCCGCGAGCATCACGATCCCCGAGGGCGGCGGCGTCCTGTGGGCGCGGCTGTACTGGGGCGGGCGCACGACGGACACGGCGCAGACGAACGCCGACCCCGCGCTCCGCGGTCGCGCGTCGCTGCGCGTGCCCGGCGCCGCGGCCTACACGAGCCTCACGGCCGACCGCGTCGACCTCGCGTCGTCGGACAGCTCGGGCCGCGCCTACCAGGCGTACCGCGACGTCACGGACCTCGTCGCGGCGGCGGGCAGCGGGAGCTACACCGTCGGTGACGTGCAGTCGTCGAACGGCGGCAGCAACCAGTTCGCCGGGTGGTCGCTCGTCGTCGCGATCTCCGACCCGGCCGCACCCGCGCGCAACCTCACCATCTTCGACGGCTTCGGCTCGGTCGCCACCGGGGACCCGCTGCCCACCTTCACCGTCAGCGGCTTCATCACGCCGCCCAACGGTGACATCCGCACGTCGGTCGGCGTCGTCACCTACGAGGGCGACCGCGGGTACACGGGCGACCAGCTGCGTCTCAACGGGACGAACCTCAGCGACGCGGCGAACCCCGTCGGCAACTCGTTCAACTCCTCGATCAGCCGCAACGGCGCCAACGTGACGACCCGTGATCCCGCGTACGTGAACCAGCTCGGGTTCGATGCGGACGTCTTCAGCGTCGGCAAGCCCGTGATCAACAACAGCGACACCAGCGCGACGTTCACGCTGACGACCTCGCAGGACCAGTTCTTCCCCGGCGTCGTCACGTTCGCCACCGAGCTGTACGACCCCACCCTCCTGGGCCACAAGGAGGCCGTCGACCTCGACGGGGGCGCGCTCGAGCGCGGCGACGTCATCCGCTACACCGTCCCGGTGCGCAACATCGGCCTCGACGTCGCGTCCGACAGCCGGTTCTTCGACGCGATCCCCACGGGGACGACGTACGTGCCGGGTTCGCTGACCGTCGACGGGCAGACCCTCACGGACGCGCCCGGTGACGACGTCGGCTACTTCTCCCAGGAGCCGCGCGGGCACGTCGTGGTGCACCTCGGTACGGGTGCCACGGCCGCCGCGGGCGGGGACGTCCCGATCACCGCGACGGACGACCCGCCGGCGCACGTCGTCACGTTCGACGTGCGCGTCGAGGACGGGGCGCCCGGCGGTGCCCCGCTCGTCAACGGTGCCGCCATGACGTACCGCGGCAAGACCACGCGTGCGTCGGCGTCGTCCGCGTCGAACATCGTGACCGACGTCGTGTCGGAGGCCGTGGCACCGGGGGCGAACCCGCCGGTCGCGACGCCGCACGTCGTCACGTTCACGCCGCGGCCCGACGCGCGCTCCGTGACCGTCGACGTCCTCGCGGGCGACCACGACCCGGACGGCGACCCGATCGAGGTCGTCGCCGTGACCGACGCCGCGGGCGGTGAGCTCGT
Organism: Cellulomonas sp. FA1; assembly: GCF_000986825.1. NCBI lineage: Bacteria > Bacillati > Actinomycetota > Actinomycetes > Micrococcales > Cellulomonadaceae > Cellulomonas > Cellulomonas sp. FA1. The sequence continues at coordinate 3,336,255 of NZ_LBMY01000001.1, forward strand.
GATCGACCCCGCCGGGACCGTGACATACACGCCGCGGCCGGACTTCGCGGGCCGCGACGTGTTCACGTACACGATCCAGGACCCGGGGGGTCTGCGCTCCACCGCGGCCGTGCAGGTCGTCGTCGTCAACGAGGCGCCGGTCGTCGGCGACGACACCGCGACCTCCACGGGCGGCCCGGTGACGATCGCCGCGCTCGCGAACGACTCGGACCCCAACGGCGACGCGATCGCCTACCGCTCGGTGCCCACGACCACGCCGCACGGCACCGTGACCGTCGACGACCAGCAGCGGCTGGTGTACACGCCGGCCCCCGGGTTCCGCGGCACGGACGCGTTCGACTACACGGTCGAGGACTCGCGCGGCGCCGCGACGACCGGCCGCGTGACCGTCACGGTCGGCAACGGCGCGCCGGTCGCGCAGGGCGAGACGCTACGGGTCAACCCCGGCAGCAGCACGCCGATCGCGCTGCTCGCCAACGACTCCGACCCCAACGGCGACCCCGTGCGCGTCGAGGTCGTCACGCCGTTCACGCAGGGCACGGCCACGGTCGACCCCGCCACGGGCGTCGCGACGTACGTCGCACCCGCGAACCCCACGGGCCCCGCGACCATGACGTACCGCGTGGCCGACGACCAGACGCCCGCCGGGCGCTCGGACGTCGTGACCGTCACCGTCACGTTCAACGGCGCACCGCTCGCGGGCGACCGCACGGTCGACGTCCCCGAGGGCGACGCGGACGTGGTCGTCGACGTGGCGGGCGCCGCGAGCGACCCCGACGGCGACGCGCTGACGTTCGCGGTCGGCACCGCGCCCGCGCACGGGTCCGCCGTCGTGACGGGTGCGGGCGGCGTCCGCTACACGCCCGCGGCCGGCTGGGCGGGCACTGACACGTTCACGTACACCGCGACCGACCCGATGGGCCTGACGGCGACCGGCACGGTCACCGTCACGACGCCCAACGTCGCGCCGACCGTCACGACGTCGGGCGCGTCGGTCGCGACCGACGGCCTGCTCGCGGGCGTCGACGTGCTGCAGCACGCGTCCGACGTCAACGTCGGGCCCACCGACCAGGTGCTGCGCGTCACGGGCGCCACGGCCGACCACGGCGCGCAGGTCACCGTGAACCCCGACGGCACGCTCGACGTGCGGCCGGCCACGGGCTACCGCGGGACCGTCACGGTCACGTTCACGGTGTCCGACGGCGCGGGTGGCAGCGTCGACGGCACGCTCGTCGTCACGGTCGCCAACGCCGCACCGCGCGTGCTGCCCGACACCGCCGCGACGGACACGGACACGGCCGTGCTCGTCGACGTGCTCGGCAACGACGACGACGCGAACGGCGACGTCCTCACGGTCGTGCCCGCGTCGCTCACCGTGCCCGTCGACGCGGCGGGCACGCCCCGCGGCGGCGTCGAGGTCGTCGACGGTCAGGTCCGGTACACGCCGCCGGCCGGCTGGGCGGGCGTCGTGACGTTCTCCTACGACGCGACCGACGGCCTCGCGGCCGGCACCGCGTCGGTCACGGTGACGGTCCGCAACGCCGCACCGGTCACGCACGCCGCACGCGTGACGACCCCGGCGGGCGTGCCCGCGACGGTCGACCTCGTGGCGCGCACGACGGACGCGAACCTCGGTGCGACCGACCAGCAGCTGGTCGTCACCGGGGCCGCCGCCGACGCGGACGCGCAGGTCGTGCTCACCGACGACGCACGCGGCGTCGTCGTCACGGGCGCACCCGGGTTCAAGGGCGACGTCACCGTGACGTACACGGTGTCCGACGGCGCGGGCGGCACCGCGGACGGCGTCCTCGTCGTCACGGTCGCGAACGCCGCGCCGGTCGTGCCCCCGCGCGGGCCCGACGCGACGCCGTACGGCACGCCCGTGGTCGTCGACGTGCTCGACGGCGTCACCGACGCCAACGACGACGCGCTCACCGTCACCGAGGTGGGCACGGCGGTCGACGCCGACGGCACGCCGCGCGGCACGGTCACGCTGGTCGACGGCGTCGTGACGTACACGCCGCCGACCGGCTGGTCGGGCGACGTGACGTTCGAGTTCGCGGTGTCCGACGGCACCGACACGACCCGCGGGACCGTCACGGTCACGGTCGGCAACGGCGCACCCGTCGTCCCGGCGACCACGGTCACGGTCGGCAACGCCGGCCCGTCAGCGATCGACGTGCTCGCGGGCGCGAGCGACCCCGAGGGCGGTGAGCTGACGGTCGTCGACGTCGAGCAGCCCGCCGCGGGCACGGTGACGGTCGTCGACGGCAGGCTCGTCTACACGCCCGAGCCCGGGTTCGTCGGCAGCGTGACGATCACGTTCACGGTCGCGGACCCGCAGGGCGCGCGCACGGTCTCGACCGTGACGGTCCAGGTCGTCGCGGCCGCCGCGGGCGGGACGACGCCCGTCGCGGTCGAGGCGGTGCCGGCCCCGGCCGGTGACGCGCTCGCGGTCACGGGTGCGCAGGTCGCCGGTGTCGGCGCGGCGGCGGTCCTGGTGCTGCTGGTCGGCGCGGGGCTGGTCGTCGCGCGCCGTCGCTGGACGCACGCGGGCTGACGCACCTCACGGGCCCACCCGGGCCGTGCCGCCGCGACGCCGTCGCAGCGCGCACGGACCGGGTGGGCCCTGCGCGTCCCTGCGGCGGTGCGGCGCGCTGCGGGCCGGGTGCGCGGCTCAGCGCGCGCGGTCGCGGGGGCGCAGCCGGACGTTCGGCAGCTCGGGTGCGGGCAGCGCGGGGCCGTCGTAGCCGTGCACCTCGCCGTACCGGCCCAGGCCGGCGGCGTCCCCGGCGATCGCGGCCTGCCACTGCGCGCGCGCCTCGACGACCTCGTCGTGCGTGCGGCCCACGAAGTTCCACCACATGAGCACGGGCTCCTCGAACGTCGTGCCGCCCAGCAGCACCGCGCGCACGGGCCGGTCGCCGGCCTCCAGCACCAGCACGTCGCGCCCGGGCGGCGCGTACGCGAGCCACGCCGGGTCGACGTCGTGGCCCTCGAACCGCAGATCACCGGAGTCGACCAGCACGCCGTGCTCGAAGGACGGGTCGACGGGGAGCCGCACGCGCGTCCCGGCGGGCACGTCGACCTGCGCGGCGACGAGCGGCGAGAAGGCGCGCGCCGGGGACTCGACGTCGCCCAGACGCCCCAGGAACACCTGCAGCACCGCACCGTCGACGGTCAGCCGCGGCACGTCGGCGACGTGCTCGAACGCGCGGTCGCCGTGCCGCGCCGACTCCGGCAGCGCCGTCCACAGCTGCACGCCGTGCAGCACCGGGCGGTCGGGGAACGTCGCGGGCGTCGACTCTTCGGAGTGGCAGATGCCGCGCCCCGCGGTCATGAGGTTGAGCTGCCCGGGCGTGATGGTCTGCTCCGAGCCCAGCGCGTCGCGGTGCAGCACCGCGCCCTCGAACAGCCACGTCACGGTCTGCAGCCCGGTGTGCGGGTGCGGCGGCACGTCCATGCCGCCGGTCGCCGCGACGTCGTCGGGGCCGTAGTGGTCCGCGAAGCAGAACGGCCCGATCAGCGAGCGCGCACGCGACGGCAGCGTGCGGCGCACCGTCATCGCGCGCGGGCCGCCCAGCGGCACGTCGCGCGGCTCGACGAGCTCGACGTCGGCGGCCGGGCCCGCGACGCACACCTGCTCGGTCGGTCGGGCCTCGAGGTTCGTCACGCGGTCAGGCTACGGGGCTGCCGGCGTCGGTCGACGACGGTCGGCACCGACCCGGCGCCGGCGGGTGTGCCAGCATCGGCACGTGGAGCTCCCCGTCGCCTGGTCCGTCCTGCTCGTCGTCGCCGGGCTCTGGAACCTCGTCGTGTGGCCGGCGTTCCTGCGCCGCGTCGCGAAGGACCCGCGGGCGCGCGACGCCGCCGGGCGCGCGACCCGGTTCCTCACCGTGCACGTCGTGCTCGTCGTCGTGTCGCTCGCGCTGGGCCTCGCGGTCGCGACGGCCGGCGTGCTCACGCTCGTGGGCTGACCGCCGCTGCTCCGGCGACGCTCGGCGGCACCCGCAGCCCCGCCGCGTGCCACGTCGCGCCGCCCGCCGCGAGCGACGCCCGCACGTCCAGCACGCGCTGGTTGCGGCTGCCGCGGAACGCGAGCGTCAGGTCCCGCTGCGCGAGCTCGAACCGGCCGTCGACCAGCACGTCGACCTCCGCGAGCAGCGCGCGCTGGTCGTCGTGCCCGGCCGCGAGCTCCTCGAACGTGTACCCCGTCCACGCCCACACGTCGCGCGTGGCCCCGAGCTCGGCGCGCAGCCGCCGCACGAGCCGCAGGCACACCTCCGTGTTGAGGAACGGCTCGCCGCCCAGCAGCGACAGCCCCTGCACGGCCGGGTGCGCGAGGTCCGCGAGCACGCGGTCCTCGAGCGCGGCGTCGTACGGGCGGCCGTAGCGGAAGCTCCACGCCGCCTCGTTGAAGCAGCCCTCGCACGCGAACAGGCAGCCCGACACGTACAGGCTGCACCGCACGCCCTCGCCGTCCACCATGACGAACGGCTTGTAGTCCGCGACGTACCCGTGGCTGACCTTGTCCGACACCCAGCCCGGGCCCGGGTCGCGCGCCACGGCGCGCCTCAGCCCCGGGACGTCGGCGGCGCGTCGGCCGCGTCGAGGGACGTCGCGCCCGGCAGGTGCTTGACGCGCGACGAGATCTCGACGTGCCGCCCGTGCACCATCGGCCGCTGCTGCGGGTTGCCCAGGTAGCCGCACGTCCGCTTGACGACGTCGCACGTGCGCGGGTCGGTGTTGCCGCAGCCCGGGCACGCGAACCCGCGGGCCGTCGGCGTGAAGTCGCCGCAGAACCCGCACTCGTGGCAGCGGTCGATCGGCGTGTTCGTGCCCAGGTAGCCCACGCGGTCGTACGCGTAGTCCCACACGGCCTCGAGCGCGGCGGGGTTCTGCTGCAGCACCGGGTACTCGCAGTAGTGGATGAACCCGCCCGACGCGTACTGCGGGTAGTCCATCTCGAAGTCCAGCTTCTCGAACGGCGTCGGCGCCTTGCGGACGTCGTAGTGGAAGCTGTTGGTGTAGTAGTCCTTGTCGGTGATGTCCGGCACCGCGCCGAACTTCTCCTTGTCCAGGCGGCAGAACCGGTCGGTCAGGCTCTCGCTCGGCGTCGAGTACACGCTGAAGTGGTAGCCGGTCGCGGCCTTCCACTCCCGGGCCCGCTCGGCCAGCGTCCGCAGCACGTCGAGCGTCAGCCGCTTGGCCTCCGGGTCCTGCTCCCACGCACCGCCGTAGAAGGCGGCGGCCACCTCGTACAGGCCGATGTACCCGAGCGACACCGTCGCGCGGCCGTCGCGGAACAGCACGTCCACGTCGTCGCCCGGGTTCAGGCGCTGCCCGAACGCGCCGTGCACGTACAGGATCGGCGCGTTGCCGGGCGTCGCCTCCTTGCAGCGCTCCACGCGGTACATCAGGGCGTCGCGCGCGATGTCGAGACGCTCGTCGAGCAGCGACCAGAACCGCGCCAGGTCGCCGCGCGCCTCCAGGGCGATGCGCGGCAGGTTGAGCGTCACGACGCCCAGGTTCATGCGGCCCTCGACGACGTCGTTCCCCTCGGCGTCCTGCCAGCCCTGCAGGAACGAGCGGCAGCCCATCGGCACCTTGAACGAGCCCGTGAGCTCGACGATCTTGTCGTAGCTCAGCACGTCCGGGTACATGCGCTTCGTCGAGCACTCGACCGCGAGCTGCTTGAGGTCGTAGTTCGGGTCGGACGGCTCGAGGTTCACGCCGCGGCGCAGCGTGAAGATCAGCTTGGGGAAGATCGCGGTGCGGCCCTCGCGGCCCAGGCCGCGGATGCGGATCTGGAAGATCGCGCGCTGGATCTCGCGCTCGAGCCAGCTCGTGCCCAGCCCGAACCCGACCGACGTGAACGGCGTCTGCCCGTTGGACGTGAACAGCGTGTTGATCTCGTACTCGAGGCTCTGCATCGCGTCGTAGATGTCCTTGGTGGTGCGCTCCCGCGCGTACTCCTCGTGCAGCGACGCGTCCGGGATCCACCGCGCGGCGTCCGCGAGGTGCTTGTCGAGGTTGCGCTGCGCGTACGGCGCGAGCAGCTCGTCGATCCGGTTGACCGAGCAGCCGCCGTACTGCGACGACGACACGTTCGCGATGATCTGCGAGATCTGCGCGGTCGCCGTCTGGATGGACCGCGGCGGCTCGACCTGCGCGTTGCCGATGCGGAACCCGTCCGCGAGCATCGTGCGGAAGTCGATGAGGCAGCAGTTCGTCATCGGCGCGTACGGGTGGTAGTCGAGGTCGTGGTAGTGGATGTCGCCCTTCTGGTGGGCGTTCGCGACGTGGGCGGGGAGCATCCGCAGGCCGATGGCCTTGCCGACCGTGCCGGCCGTGAGGTCGCGCTGCGTGTTGAAGACCTCGGAGTCCTTGTTGGCGTTCTCGTTGACGACCGTCTGGTCCTTGTCGATGAGCCGCACGATCGAGTGGTTGAGGTCGGTGGACCGGCTGCGCGCCAGGTCGCGCTCGACGCGGTAGTCGATGTACGCACGGGCCACGTCGTACTCGTGCGACTCGAGCAGCACGTGCTCGACGACCGACTGGATCTCGTAGATCTTCACCGTCGAGGTGAAGCGCGCCGCGAGCTCGGCGTCGACCCGCTCGACGAGTGCCGCGACCGCGTGCCGGTGCACGACGTTCGGCTCGCCGTGCACGGCCGCGTACGCCTTGGTGAGCGCCGCGCGGATGCGTGCGTCGTCGAACCGCAGCAGGCGGCCGTCGCGCTTCTCGACCTGCAGGACGCGGGTCCCGGTGGTCCCGCCGGCCTCGGCGGTCACGCCCGTCCCGACGGCCCCGTCGGTCTCGTCGTCACGCGTCTGCGGCTCCAGCTCCACGATGCTCACGGACTGCCCCTCCCACGGCTGCGCCGGCGCCGCCGTGACGGGCGGCACCGGCTGGTCTCTGCTCGGTGTCTGCGGTGCGTGCCCGGGCCCGCACGGCTCGCGCCGGGGTCCGCGCCGCGTCGTCCCACGGGACGGCGGCGTCCGTGGGTTTTCCACGGTCAGACACAACATGTTGTGTGAACTACACGGCCGTCACACTATTTGTGGGGGGTGCGGGTGGGTGGGTCGAAGGTCCCGGGACCGCCCGACGCACCTGATCGCGAGGCCCGCGCGACCTCGACGCCACGGCGTGTCGTGCACACCGGCGCGACCGTCGCGATGATTCCTGGTGCCGGGCCCGGTCGGCACGGGCAGGCGCCCCGCCCGCGGGGCGCACCGACCCCTGAGGGAGCACCGCGTGGCCACCATCGTCTCGACCCTGTTCATCGCGCTCGACGGCGTCGCCGAGGTCGACCCCGCCTGGCACTTCCCGTACTTCGACGACCGCATGGGCGCGGGCGTCGGCGGCGACTACGAGGACGTCGACGTGCTCGTGCTCGGCCGCGTCACGTACGACTCGTTCGCCGGCGCGTGGCCCGAGCGCGAGACCGCGGGCGGCGAGGACGCCGGGTTCGCCGCGCAGCTGGGGGACGTCCGCAAGCTCGTCGCGACCCGCGGGGAGGCCGACCTCGGCTGGCGGAACGCCGAGCGGACCTCCGACGCGGTCGCCGCGGTGCGCGCGCTGCGCGACGACCCGACCCTCGGGAAGGTGCTCGTCGCCGGGTCGCTCTCGGTGGTCCGGCAGCTGCTCGACGCCGGCCTGCTCGACGAGCTGCGGCTCTACGTGCACCCCGTCGCGGCCGGCAGCGGCGAGCGGCTCTGGGACGACGGACCGGTGCGCCCGCTGCGCCTCGTCGCCTCGGAGGCCTACCCCACGGGCGTGCTGCGGCTCGTCTACGCGCCCTCCGAGCTGCCCGGCACCGCCGGGTACGACGACGCCAAGGAGCACCTGCCCGCGTCCTGACGCCGCATCCCGCGACCACGGAACGCGAACGCGACCGCCGGTGCCGCGCGGTGCGCGCCACGCGAGCCGGTGCACGCCACGCGAGCGCTGCACACGCCACGCGAGCGCTGCACACGCCACGCGAGCGCTGCACACGTTGGTACCGCGCTCGGTGCACGAGTACCGCGCTCGGTGGGGAGGATCGGGGAGGGTGCGAGTGCTGCGCTCGGCGGAGACGTGCGGCGCGAACCGGCCCGGGCGTAGACCGACGCGGCTAGGGTCGGGCGCATGAGCGACGTGGCGGCGGTGGCACGGGTAGCAGGGCGGGGACGACGGTTCGCGCGGTTCGCCGCCGTCGTGGCGGTGCTCCTCGCGGGCGGCAACCTCATCGCCTGGGGCAACCGGTGGTACATCTCGACGTGGCACGCCGGCACGGCGTACGGCTACGACATCCTCCACGCGGCGCACACGGCGCTCGTCACCGGGCTCGTCTGCCTCGTCGTCGCGGCCGTCGCGGCGGCCGTCGGCTGGCGCCTGCGCGTCGTCCGCGCCGACTGACGCCGGTCCGCTCCCTGCGCGGTCCGGCCCGGACGCCGTTCGGCCGTGCGTGCTCGGGCCGGACGTGATGGCGACCCGACCCGACCCGACCTGGTCGGCACCGAGCCGCTCCGGCCGTCCCCGGCGAGCGCCCTGTCCCGGTCGACCGTCGCCCGCCGGGGGCGGACGCCCGCCGACGCACCCGCGGCGCGGCCTGCCGCGCGCCGGTGAGCGATGCACCTGGTGTGCCGAGCGCGGTACTCCCGGTGCGAGCGCGGTACGTGTTCGTGCCGCGCTCGGCACGCCAGTACCGCGCTCGTCGCACGGGTACCGCGCTCGGCGAGGGGCCGGGGCGTGGGGAGGGGGGTGAGGGACCGGCGTCGCGGGGCGGTGCGTCCGGTGGGTCGGCTTCGGTGGGTCGGCTCCCGCGGGTCGGCTCTGGCGGGTCGGTCCCGGTGGGCGTGGGACGCCCGGTCAGGTGCGCAGCAGGGTCGTGCGGAGGTGGCCCGCGTAGCCGCCCGGGGTGCGGCCCACCGCGCGGCCCGACGTCAGCACGTCCACCGCGTCGGACGCGACGACCCGCGCGCCGGTGGCCCGCAGGCGCGCCACGAGGTCGACGTCCTCGTGCTCGGGCGCCGGGGCGAACCCGCCCGCCGCGAGGTACGCCGACGCGCGCACGCCCAGGTTCGCGCCGTGCACGTGCCCGTTGGGGCGCCCGGGCTCGTGGGTCGCGCGCCAGGTGTCCCACTGGGACGCCGTGAGGTCGGCGGGGTCCGGGTGGACGGTCCCGACGACCACGTCGGCGCCCGCGTCCGCGAGCCGCACGTGCTCGAGCAGCCAGTCCGGCTCGACGGCGGAGTCCGCGTCGGTGCACGTCAGCCACGTGCGCTCGGCCGCCACGGGCCGGACCGCGAGCGCCGAACGGACCCCGGCGGCGCGCGCCGCACCCACGTCGCCGGCCGCGGTCTCCAGCACCCGCACGCTGCCGAACCGCGCGACGACGTCGGCGCTCGCGTCCCGGCACGCGTCGAGCACGACGACCACGTCGACCGTGCACCCGCCGCGCTCCAGCAGCGCGCGCCGCGCGGTGCGCACCGAGGCCAGGCAGCGCGCGAGCAGCAGCTCCTCGTCGCGGACCGGCACGACGACGGCCACGTGCGCGACCGGTGCCGGCACGGTCGTGCGGCGCGCCACCACGCTCTCGCCCGCGGCGGCCGCGACGCCGAGCTCGGCCCTCACCGCAGCCCCGTCCGCTCGGCGACCGACCGCGGGTCGCGGCTCCACACGTCCAGCAGCAGGTCGGCCTCGTGGTGCTCGACGAGCCGCGTGAGCCCCGCGGCGCCGGCCGCGCGCGCGAGCGCCCGGTGCACGGCGTCGCCCGGCAGCGGGTAGTCCTCGACGGGGTGCCGCCAGTGGCACGCGAGCAGGGTGCCGCCGCGCGCGAGCCGTGTGAGCAGGTCCGGCAGCGCGGCCGCCAGGTCGGGCGCCGACAGGTAGTAGCCGACCTCGGACAGCACGACGAGGTCGAACGGGCCGCCCGGCAGCGCGTCGTCCCCGGCGCCGCCGAGCGCACCGCGGACGAGCCGCACGTGCGGTGCGTCGTCCCCGAGGCGCGCACGGGCCCGGTCGAGCGCGGCGTCGGCCACGTCGGTGGCGGTCAGGGCGTCGGCGCGCCGCGCGAGCTCGGCCGTGAGGACGCCGATCGAGCAGCCCACCTCCAGCACGCGCGCGTACCGCTCGTCGGGCAGCGCCGCGAGCGTCAGCGCGCGCTTGCGGGTCTCGTACCAGCGGTCCGTGAAGCCCCACGGGTCGTCGTGCCGCGCGTACGTCGCGTCGAAGTACGACGCGGGCAGGGTCGTCGCGCCCGCGCCCGCGCCCGCGTCGGCCCCGGGCGCGTCGTCGGGTGCGGCCGACCGGGCGGGCGCGTGCACGACGAACGGCTCGACGTCCCGCGTCAGGCCGCGCACGAACCGCGGGTGCAGCACGGGCGCGTCGGCGGGGTGGTCGGACAGCGGCTCGACCTGCGTCTCGTGCGCCGCGACCGCGCGCTGCTTGAGCACCACCGCGTGGTCGGACAGCGGCAGCCCGCGCAGCGCGTCCCACGGCACGGCCGGGTCGTCGGGCGTCGCCCAGTGCCACAGCCACAGCGGCGCCTCGGCGAGCGTGCAGCCCAGGTCCGCGGCGAGCTCGGCGCACACCTCGGCGACCACGCGGTGGTCGCGGTGGCCGTCGCCGCGCCACGTCGTGACGAGGGTGGCGACGCGCGGCCCGGCGGACAGCACGCGGCGCAGGTCGGCCGCGACCTCGTCGCGCGCCTCGCGCAGCGCCCCGTCCGGGTGGCCCAGCAGCGTGACCGACGACGCGGGCGACAGGACCTCGACCGCGCGGCGCACCTCGTCGACGCGGCGTCGCACGAGGTCGGCGGGCCCGAGCGTCGGCGACCCCGGGTGCGAGCCCGCGCCGTCCGAGACCACGACGACCTCGGCGGGCCGGCCGACGGCCGCGAGCTCGGCGAGCAGCCCGCCCGCCGTGAGCGTCTCGTCGTCGGGGTGCGCCGCCACGACGACCGTGCGTCCCGTGCGCGGCAGCGGCCACGTCGGCAGGGCCGCGAGGCGCTCGTCCCACACGTGCGGCGGCGTGCCCGGGGCGCGGCCGTCGAAGGTCACCACGGCGCGCGCTCGCGGGCGGCCACGGTGGTCCCGAGCGACGCGTCGTCACGCTCGGCGTGCTGCTGACGCACGTACACCTGCAGGTCGGCGACGCGCTTGGCGTGCTCGGCGTCGAGCGCGAGCGGTGCGGGCCCGAGCGCGTGCCCGACGCGCGTCAGCACGTCCTCGCACGTGCGGGCCACCGTCGCGCGCACGCGCTTGGCCAGGAGCGTGCCCGGGAGCCCGAGGTCCAGCGTGCCGTCGACGACGCGCGCGGCCTCGGCGAGCGCGCGGCGCGCGTCGGCGAGCGCGACGTCGACCGCGCCGAGGTGCATCGCGACGAGCCGGTCGTCGGTCGTCGTCGCGTGCCGCCACAGCGTGCGACCCAGCGCGACCGCACCGCCGTACCAGCATGCCGCGACCCCGATGCCTCCCCACCAGAACCCCGGCCGCTCGAGGTACCAGCCCGGTGCGCCCACGGCCGTGGCGGGCACGTCGTCGAACGCGACGGGCGTCGACGGGATCTCGCTGAGCCCGCGCGCCGCCCACGGCTGGTCGACGAGCGTCACGCCCGCGTCGGCGAGGTCGACCGCGAAGAGGCGGCGCGTGCCGTCGGGCAGGTGCGCCGTCACGAGCGCGGCGTCCAGGCGGTCGGCCAGCGAGCACCACGGCTTGGTGCCGGTGAGCCGCCACGCGTGCTCGCCGTCGTCCTCCGCCGGGCCGTCGGGGTGCCGCGTCGCGTCGAGGCGCACGCCCGGGCCCTCGGCGGCGAACACGCCCCACGTGCGCTCGTCGCCCGCGGGCGACCACGCCTGCTCGAGGATCGCGAGCGCGTCGAGGTGCGGCTCGACCGCGCGCGCCACGGCGAGGTCGTGCGCCGCGAGGGTCGCGAGCGTCGACCACAGCGCGGCCGTCGCGCCCGCGCCGGGCCGCAGGTGGTCCGGCCAGGTGCGGACGGCGGCGAGCGCGGCGTCGACGTCGGCGGGCAGCGGGTCCGGCAGCCACGGGTCGGCGGTGCCGACACGGACCGGGGCGGTGCTGGTCACGGGCCTCCTTCAGCGGGACGACGGTCCGATCATCGCCGCGCGCGCCGCGCGCGGCGACCGGAGACGTGGGACGTGTCCGCGGCCCGGCGCGGCCGGTGGCGCGGGGGTAGCGTGCACGTCCGTGGACACCCGGGTCGCCGCGTACGCCGTCGTCGTGCGGGACGCGCGCCTGCTGCTCGCGCACTGGTCGGAGGGCGGGCGCACCGGCTGGTCGATGCCCGGTGGCGGCATCGAGGGCGGCGAGCACCCCGAGCAGACGGTCGTGCGCGAGGTCCGCGAGGAGACCGGGTACGACGTCGTGGTCGACGAGCTGCTGGGGATCGACTCGCTCGTCGTGCCCGGCGCCGACCGCATCGAGCCGGGGCCCGACCTGCACGCGCTCCGCATCCTGTACCGCGCGCACGTCGTGGGCGGTGCGCTCGCGCACGAGGTCGACGGGTCCACCGACGAGGCCGCGTGGGTGCCCCTCGCCGACGTCGACGCGCTGGACCGCGTCGGGCTCGTCGACGTCGCGCGCCGGCTCGCGGGTCTGCTGCCGGGCTGAGCGGGCGGCGGTGGCGCGGTGCGCCGCGGGTCGCGAGGCCGCGGCGCGCGCCGGGACCGGTGGGGGGTCGGTCAGCCGAAGAGCTGCCGGGCCGCGCGTCGCGTGAACGCCTCGAGGTCGGCCTCCGGGGTCGAGTCCTCGGCGGCGAGCGTCGCGATGCCGTGCACGAGCGCCCACGCGGCACGGCGGGCGTCGTCCTCCGAGAGGCCGCGGTGGGCCCCCGGGGGCAGCGACGCCACGCCGGCGGCGAGCTGCTCGGACGCCGCCGCCCGGGCCGCGACGAGCTCGGGGGCGTCCGGGGCGACGAGGTCGGGGCGGTGCATGACCGCGTAGTGGCCGGGGTGGGTGCGGGCGAACCGCACGTAGGCGACGGCGACCTCGTCGAACCCGGCGGGTGCGGCTGCCGCGAGCGCGTCGGCGAGCAGCCGCTGGCCCTCGGCCGCGAGCGCGGTGAGCAGGCCACGGCGGTCACGGAAGTGGTGCGCGGGGGCGGCGTGCGAGACGCCCGCGCGGCGGGCGAGGTCGCGCAGCGACAGCGACGCGGGGCCGGACTCGGTGATGACGGCGGCGGCGGTGGTCTGCAGCGTGCGACGCAGGTCGCCGTGGTGGTACCCGTCGCTCATGCCGTCACCCTAGGGCTGCATCTAGGCGCTGCCAAGTTCGGGTGCTACGGTCCATCTGGTCATCGACAAGATTCGGTCGTGGACGCGAGGGAAGACCCGTGGCGCCGTTCGTCGTGCTCGTCGTCGTGACGCTGCTCGCGCGTACCGCCGGTGCCGCGGGTGCCACACCCCTCGCGGACTGGCCCGCCGCGCTCGCGGCCGGGCTCGCGGCCATGTTCGTGCTCACGGGCGTCGCGCACTTCACGCCGCGACGCCGGGCCGGCCTCGTCGCGATCGTGCCCCCCGCGGTACCGCGTGCCGCCCTCGCCGTGACGATCACCGGGGCGCTGGAGCTCGCCGGTGCCGTGGGGCTGCTCGTGCCCGCGTCGCGGCCCCTCGCCGCCGTGTGCCTCGCGGTCCTGCTCGTCGCGCTCTACCCGGCGAACGTCCACGCGGCCGCCGCGCGGCGCGCCCCCGACGCGCCGCACACGCCCCTGGGCCGCCGGACCGCGCTGCAGCTCGTCTACCTCGCCGCGGCCGTCGGGGTCGCGCTCGGCGCCTGACGCCCCCGGGCGGGGTCGAGGGCTGGCGGCTGCGCACGCGCGACCGACCGGGTCCGGGCGCGATCGACCCGACGGGGCGGGGCGGTCCTCGGCACGACGCGCGGGCGGCTAGCGTCGTCGCGTGCCGTCCTACCGCGTGACCGCGAACGTCGGGCTGCTGCGCCCCGGGACGTCGGCGCCGGCCGTGCTGCCCGCGGCCGTCGAGGCCGCCCGGGCGCTCGCGACCGTCGAGGCGCACGACGTCGGCGTGGTCCGCGGGCAGGCGCGTGTGACCGTGCGGTTCGAGTCGCCCGGCGACGGTCAGGCGCGCCGCGTCGCGTGGGCCGTGCTCGAACGCCTCGACGAGCTCGCCGAGATCAGCGACGGCAGGCTCGTCCGCCGCTACGGCAACCGGTGGTACCCGCCGCGCCGCCGCGAGCCCGGGACCTGACGACCGGTCGGCCCTCCCCGGGGGTGGTGGGGGTTCGCGCGGACGTGCACGCTGGGGCGGTGGTGAGCCTGGACGACGTCGTCGACGACCTGTACGGCGGGCCGCTCGACGACTTCGTGGCGCGCCGTGACGCCGCCGTGCGCGCGGCGCGCGCCGCGCAGGACCGGGACCTCGCGCGGCGCATCGGCGCGCTGCGCAAACCCACCCTCGCCGCGGGCGCCGTGAACCTGCTGGTCCGGGACGACCCCACGCTCGCGGGCACGCTGCGCGACCTCGGCGAGAGCCTGCGCGACGCGGAGCAGTCGCTCGACGGCCCCGCGCTGCGGGACCTGGGCAGGCAGCGTCGCGCGCTCGTCGCCGGCTGGGCCGCGCAGGCGCGCAGGCTCGCGGCCGCGGCCGGGCAGCCGGTCTCGGCGGCCGCCGCCCAGGAGGTCGAGCGGACGCTCACCGCCGCGCTCGCGGACCCGCGCGTCGCCGCCGCGGTCGCCGCCGGGACGCTCACGCACGGCACCCAGCACGTCGGGTTCGGCGGCGTCGGGTCCGGGGGCGACGACGACGCGGGCGCGGACGGCGGGGGTGCCGACGGCGGGGCTACCGACGGGGTCGGGCTCGCCGGCGACGCGCGGACCGCTCGTGCTGCGAGTGCGGACGGCGGTGAGCGGCGCCGCGCATCGACGGCGCCCGGACGGGACGCCGACGCGCCCGACCGTGCGCGGGCGGCGCGGGACCGTGAGCGTGACCGCCGCGAGCGGGAGGCCACCCGCGCGCGGGAGCGCCACGAGCGTGCGGTCGCGGCCGTGGCGGCGGCCGAGCGCGACCTCGAACGCGTCACCGAGCGGCACGACGCCGCCGCGACGGCCGAGCGGGACGCGACGACGGCGCTCGAGGACGCCGAGCGGGAGTCGGCGCAGGCGTACGCGGCCGAGGAGGAGCTGGTGCGCGCGCTGGCCGACGTCCGGCGTCGGCTCGCCGAGGCGCGTGCTCGGCTGCCGCGCGTCGACGAGCAGCTCGTGGCGGCGCGCACGCGTGCACGTGAGCGGGAGAAGGCGCTGCGCGCCGCGGGGCGCGAGCTCGACCGGGCGTCGTCGGCCGCCGAGCGCGCCCGCGACCAGGAGCGCCGCGCGGCGGCCGACCTGCCCTGACGCGCTCCCGGTCGCGCGGAGCACGCGAGCGGTCCGGGCGACCCCGTGATCGGTGACGCGTCGGTGTGCTCGGACGCGACGGAGGGCGGGCTCGGCGGGGGTGGGGCGGGTGCGGCGCCGTGGCGGGCGGGCGGGTCGGACGGGTGTCCGCGTAGGGCTGACGTCCCGCCGCGTGCCGACCGTCCCCGTCATGATGGGGGCCGTGCCCACCGAACCTGACGACGCCGAGCTCGAGCTGATCCGCCGCTCGGGCGTCGTGCTGCGCGTCGGACGCCTCAGCCTGTCCGCCGGCACCGGCTCGTACCGCGTCAAGGCGTCGATGGGACGGATCGCGCACGCGCTGGGGATCGAGCGCCACCACGCGCACGTCACGCTCACCGAGATCACCACGACGTCCCACCGGGGTCGCACGTTCCGCACCGAGGTCACCGAGGTGCGGACCGTCGGCGTCAACACCGACCGGCTCGCCGAGCTCGAGCTGCTGGCCCAGCGGGTCGAGGCGCGCGCACCCGTCACGGTCGAGGACGTCGGTGCCGAGATCGACCGCATCACCGCCAAGCCGCCGCTGTACCCGGTGGCGCTCAACGCGCTGTGGGCGGCGATCGCGTGCGCCGCGTTCGCGTTCCTCAACAACGGCGGGCCGGTCGAGGTCCTCGGCGCGTTCCTCGGCGCGTTCCTGGGCCAGGGCCTGCGGCGCGTCATGCTGCACCGCGGCTTCAACCAGTTCGGCGTCACGATGCTCGCGGGTGCGCTGTCGAGCCTCGGGTACCTCGGGTTCGTGCAGGCCCTGCACGCGCTCGGCGTCACCGGCCCCGTCCACGAGGCCGGGTACGTGGCCGCCGCGCTGTTCCTGGTCCCCGGGTTCCCGCTGGTCACGGGTGCGCTCGACCTCGCCAAGCTCGACTTCTCGGCGGGCGTCGCGCGGCTGACGTGGGCGGTCATGATCTTCGTGTCCGCGGCCTTCGCGGTGTGGGTCGTGTCGATCGCCGTCGGTCTGAGCCCCGACCCGCCCACCGCGCTGACGCTCGACCCGGCGCTCATGACGACGCTGCGGCTCGTCGCGTCGTTCGTCGGCGTGCTCGGCTTCGCGCTGATGTTCAACAGCCCGTGGCGCATGGCGCTCGCGGCGGCGAGCGTCGCCGCGGTGCCGAACCTGCTGCGCGTCGAGGCGGTGCTGCTGCTCGAGTGGCCGCCGCAGGCCGCCGCCGCGATCGCCGCGTTCCTCGTCGGGCTCGGTGCCGCGTGGGTCGCGCCGCGGCTCAACATCCCGCGCATCACGGTGTACGTGCCGGCCGTGACGATCATGGTCCCCGGCGTGCCCGCCTACCGGGCCATGTACTACCTCAACAACGGCGACGTCCCGCAGGCCCTCACGTACGGCGTCTCGGCGGCGCTGGTCGTGACAGCGCTCGCGGTCGGCCTGGCCGTCGCGCGCATGGTGACCGACCGCGAGTGGGGCTTCGAGCACTGAGCCGCACGGCTCAGACGGCGGGCGCCGCCGGGTCCTCGGGGGCCGGGACGGCCGGGGCGACGGGCCCGTCGACGTCCACGGGCGGGCCCGGGACGACCGTGCCGGACGCGACGTCGGGCTCCGCGGCGACCGGCTCCCCGGTGACGGGCTCGGCCGCGGCCTCCTGCGGCGCGGCGGGCGTCGCGAGGCTCGCGAGCATCCGCGCGTGCAGCTCGATCGTGGTGCGGGCCGCGAGCGTGTCGCCGTCGGCCAGCCACGTGGTCGTCAGACCGTCGACCGTCACGACGAGGAGGCGCGCGACCTGCTCGACGGGCAGCGTCCACGTGCACCCGCACGACGTGGCCGCGTCGGTGAGCACGTCGGCGGCCATGGCGTAGTACGTGCGGTACAGCGGCAGGGTGCCGCGACCGTCGGAGCGGCGCATGCTCCACAGGAACAGGTCGAGCAGCGCGGTCTCGCGCGAGGGCTCGGCGCACAGCAGGTCGAGGTAGCGGCCGAGCCCGGTGACGACGTGCGCGCGCAGCAGGTCGGTGCCGGGCGCGCCCGTGGGGAAGCCGGCGCGCTCGATCGCCTTGAGCTCGCCCTCGAGGGTGTGCGCGAGGACCGCGTCGAGCAGGGCCTCGCGCGACCCGAACGCGTAGTGCAGCGAGCCGAGCGGGATGCCGGCCTCGGCCGTGACCGCACGCGTCGACGCTCCGGCCACGCCGTCGCGCGCGACGACCCGGACCGCGGCGGCGACGAGCTGGCGGCGGCGGTCCTCGATGCTCATGCGCTCGCTCACGCCGCGGCCGCCCGGGGGTGGTCGGGGCGGCGCCCGCCGCGCGCGGCGGCGGACCGGCAGGTGGCTGCGGGCACGGCTTCCCCTCGTCCGGTCGCACTTGGTCGATCGACCAAGTGAGCACACCGTGGCGGACGGAAGGGTGTCCTGACAAGGGGGGACGCCCCACCGTCGCCCGGACGCACGGCGTGGCGGGCCCGGCGTGTCGGGGGTCGCTTTGGTGGCGGGGCAGCAGGCCGGTAACCTGTGCTCGTCCTGGAGACGTCGCATAGCCAGGTCTAGTGCGCGGCCCTGCTAAGGCCGTGAAGGGGTCAACCCTTCCGTGGGTTCAAATCCCACCGTCTCCGCCAGATGGTGTCGACAGACGCCGACGAACGGGCCGGACCCCTCGGGGCCGGCCCGTTCGTGCGTCCGCAGGGTGGGTGCCCGGTTCGGCACGCGGAGGCGAGCGGCCGATCCGCCGGACCGGTCGAGAGTCGTAGGGGTGGGCGGGCGAGGTCCACCCACGAACCGACGCCGCCGCTCCACCCGGGGCCCTAGCGTCGACGCATGTCGAACCGGCAGGCGGCAGGGCGGGCGGACGACGCGCGGGTGCGCACGGCCGTGACGACGGTGCTCCCGGCGGCGGCCTCGCGCCGTCCCGTGCCGCCGGGTGGTCCGCGGGTGCCGTCCCCGCCGCCGGGCCGTCCGGTGCCCGCGTGGGCGGTCACGGCGGGCGTGCTGGTGGTCGTCGTCGCGATGCTCGTCGGTCTCGGGTTCGCGCTGCGCGACGCGGCCGACGTCCCCGCCGACGGGCCCGTGGCGGGGCTCGCCGCGGCCGACGCGGACGGCCCGGTGTCGCAGAACGGCTGGCCCGTGATCCTCGACCCGTACGACGAGCGGCTCGTGGCGCTGCCGGGCGTGACCGGAGGCGTGCGCGCGGGCGACGTCGCGACCGTGCTGGGTCACGTCGTCGCGCGGATCGACGCCGAGATCGCCCCCGTGGAGGAGACGAGCTCGTGGGGCTGGGCGCACCGCGAGGTGCGCGGGGGCGGCGACGTGTCGAACCACGCGTCGGGCACGGCGGTGGACGTCGACGCGCCGCAGCACCCGATGGGGGAGGAGGGCACGTTCGCGCCGGACGAGCTCGCGACGCTCCGGTCGATCCTCGAGGACGTCGCGCCGGCGGTCGTGTGGGGCGGCGACTTCGACGGGCGGAAGGACGAGATGCACTTCGAGGTCGTCGGCGGGCCCGACGTCGTCGCGGAGGTCGCGGCGCGGCTCACCGCGGGCGGGTGAGCCGCGCGCAGGCGCCCCGGGCCCGGCCGCGGGCGGCGCGACGTGTCAGACGTCCTCGCCGAGGGCCGTGACGACCGCCGGCAGCATGAGCGCGAGCTGGACCGTCAGCACGCCGACCAGCAGCGGCACGGCGCGCGGCGCGTCCCACCACGACGACGTCGCGGCGAGCAGCACGCTCACGGCGACCACCGCGAGCCACCCGAGGAGCGCGTACGAGCGGCGGTACGCCGTGCCGCGCACCTGCAGCTGGCGCTCGTCGAGCGTGCCGGGGTCGCGCTCCTCGACGCCGCGGGTCGCCGCCTTGAGCGTGCCGATCACGGTGACGAACCCGACGACCAGCGCGACCAGCAGGCCCAGCGCGACGGCTGTCGGCAGGTGGTCGACCACGAGGACGGCCGCCGACTCGACGACGAGCAGCCCGGCGAGCGCGCCCACGAGCAGGCGGCGCGCCCGCCGCGTGCGGAACCGCTCGAACGCGGGGTCGTCGAGCGTCGCGGCGCGGCGCTCGTGGCGGTCGGCGCGGGCGACGGGACGGGCGGGGGCGGACGTCATGACTGCTCCTTGTACAGCTGGTCGACCATGGGCGGGAACGGGGTGAGCGCGAACAGGGCCGGCAGGGGCGCGTCGAGCTCCTCGGCGATGCGCAGCGCGAGCACGAGGCTCGGGCTGTACTCGCCGCGCTCGAGGTACGCGATGGTCTGGTAGTGCACTCCGACGCGCTCCGCGAGCTCCTTGCGGCTGAGGCCGCGCTCGGTGCGCACGACCGTCAGCCGTGAGTACAACCGCGGCTTGCCGGAGTCCGAACCCTCTCGCATGGAGCAAATGTACTCACTCTGAGAGTGCGTGGGTGCCATCCGGTGCGCAGCGCGCACCCGTCAGAAGAGGGTGAGGACGTCGTCCTCCGCGGCCACCGCCGGGGCCGGCACACGGGCCGGCGCCGCCGCGACGGGTCCGAGCGCGGCAGGGGGTGCCGCCGGGGCGGGGCCGACGCCCGGGGCCCCGCGCGCACCCGACGTGCGCCACGGCGGCTCGGCGTCCCACGACACGAGCGTGCGGTGCGCGAGCCACTGCAGCGAGTCGAGCTCGGCGCCCGCGAGCGCACGGTGCAGCGTCGTCGCGTCGAGCGGCAGCACGCCCGGGCACCGCGACGCCGCGAGGTCGAGCCGCAGGTCGAGGTCGGTGCGCATGGTCATGAGCTCGACGTTGCGCCGGTAAGCCGCGCGGCCCTCGGGGTCCGCGAGCTTGCGGACGACGGCCTTGCCGACCTCGGCGGCCACGCGCGCGCCGTCGTGCTCGTCGACGTCGGCGAACGCGGCCTCGACCGTGCCGAACGCCGCCAGCAGCGCGACGCCCGTCTTCTCGCCGATGCCGCGGATGCCCGCCAGGTTGTCGGAGGCGTCGCCGCGCATCGCCGCGAACTGCCGGTACTGCGCGGGGTCGATGCCGATCATGAGCCGCAGCCGCTCGGGCGTCAGCACGGGCGAGGCCTCGACGCCGCCGTTGATCAGCCGCAGCACCGACGTCGTGGGCGTGATGAGCGCGAACGCGTCGCGGTCGGACGTGCACACGACCGTGCGCCACCCCGCCGCGTCGGCGTGCGCGGCGGCCGACGCGAGCACGTCGTCGGCCTCGTGCCCCGGCGGCGTGACGACGTGCAGGCCCGCGTCGCGGAACACGTCGGCCGCGAGCGCGAGCTGCTCCACCAGGTCGGCCGGTTTCTCGGCGCGGTGCGACTTGTACTCGGGGTGCACGGTCTTGCGGACGTTGTGCGTCGCGTCGTCGAACCCGACGACGACCGCGTCGGCGGACACCCGGTCGCACGCGCCCAGCACCTGCGACAGCGCACCCCGCACGGCCCACGTCGGGCGGCCGTCGCGCGTGCGCGTCCCCGACGCGGCCCCCGCGTGGTACGCGCGGTGGATCAGCGAGTTGCCGTCGACGGCCAGCAGGGTCTTCGTCATGGCGGGCGGTCGCCGGTCCTCTCGTGCGGGGGCGGTGCCGCCGCGTCAGCCGGGCAGCACCTGCTCGACGAGGGTACGTGCCTTGCGGCGCACGGTCGGCGAGCCGCCGCGCTCCGCGAGGTCCCGCAGCCCCGGCCACGCCGCGGCGTCGGCGGGCAGGAGCCCGCGGTCGGCGGCCTCGCGCAGCAGCGGCGCGTGCAGCAGCGCGACGTCGAGCACGCGGTTGAGCCACCGCGGCGCGGGCCCGTCCAGGCCGGCCGCGTGCCGCACGGGCTCGACCAGCACGGGCCACAGCACGGGCAGCGTCGTCGGGTCGGACTCGAGCAGCTTCATCATGCGCGCGGGCGTCACGTCGGGGTGCGGCAGCAGCGCGCGCACGGCGACCGTGACCGCCGCGGACCCGAGCAGCCCCTCGCGGACCACCGTCTGCACGGACCACACCGCCGCGTCGTCGTGGCACAGCGACGCGAGCACGACCGCCGCCATCGACGTCGTGAGCGGCGGCACGTCGCCGCCGGTGAGCGGGCCGTCGGCGCCCGTGCGCCAGTTGCGGTGCGGCGAGACGACCAGGCGCCCGGCGGCCGCGTCCCAGTGCAGCCACGCGTCGTGCCCGTGGTGGTTCGCGCCCGCGGCCCGCGCCGCGGCCGACCGCGCGGCGCACTGCCCCTCGCGCTCGAGGTCGTAGAACCAGCCCTTGGTCACGCGGAACGGCCCGCCGGCCTCCCCGGGGACGTCGAGGTCGACCGCGAGCATGCGCGACGACGCGTCGGGGTCGTCCCACACCGCGGTGATCGCGGCGCCGTCCACGACGGCCGGCAGCGTCCCGGCGCCGTCCGGCCAGACCTCGGCGAACGCGCGTGTGGGGCGCGTCGTCGCGGACGCGGGTGCGGTGGCGGCGGGCTCCCCGGCCGCAGCCGCGGGCGTCTCCGCCTCGGGGGCGGTCACCGGTTCCGGCAGCCGCGCCACGACCGCCCGCGCCGCGACGACCGCACGCGACGACCCGCCGCGCCCGGCCAGCGCGCGCACGCCCGGCAGCGCGAGCACGCCCGCGTCGGCGACGCCCGCCGCGACCGCGGCCTCGACCTCGGGCAGCAGCGCCTGCACGGCCTCGGCGACGTCGGCCGTGCCCGCGAGCATGCGCGGTGCGCGCAGCGACGCCGCGACCACGTCGTCGAGCACGGGCCACACCACCGCGAGCAGACCCTCGTCGGCGAGCTCGCGCAGCGCGCGGGCCAGCGCCGCGAGGTTCGACGGCGTCTCGGCCCAGTCCAGCAGGCGCACGTCGGGCACGCCGGGGCGCAGCAGCCCGCGCTCCCAGGCCTCCATGACGGCCGTCGTGCCGTCGGGCGCCGCGACCGCGTGGAACCCGCGCTGCGCGCCCAGCAGGTTGACGGCCGTGCCGGGCGGCAGCGGCGTCGCGCGCCGCACGGCCTGCCGCAGCACGAGCCCGGACGCCGCGTCCTCGGCCGCCCCCACGGCACGCCCCGCGGCGTCACCCCAGGTCGGGAAGGTCTCGAACCCCGGGTGGGAGTGCCGGTTGGCGGCGACGCGGCGCGGGAACGCGTCGAGCGACGCGGGCACGGCCGGCGTCGCGGGCGTCCAGCGTCGCCACTGCGGGTCGATCTCGAGCGCGGGCTCGCGCACCGGGTCGGTGAGGTGGCGGCGCAGCGCGGGACCCGCGGTGACGCCCGCGTCGGTGCCGTCCTGCAGCACCACCGGCACGGGCAGCGCGTCGAGCGCCGCGAGCACGTCGTCCGTCACGAGCGCGCCGTCGGCGCGCAGCATCGCGAGGAAGAGGTCCGCCTCGGCCGCGGCGGCCCCGGCGTCCGCGTAGGCGCGCAGCCGCACCACGAGGTCAGCGGGGTCGATGCGCAGGTCCACCCACGTGGGCGTCGACAGCAGCACGGGCGCCGCGCCCAGGCGCGCGACGACCGACGCCTCCCGCGCGTGCAGCACGTCCCAGATCAGCGGGGAGGCGTTCCACCGCTCGGGGTCGGCGGGCCGGTCGGCCAGCGGGGACGGCTCGCCCGCGACCCACGACGGCACGCACCGCAGGCCCGCGACCCAGGACGTGCGGACCCCGCCCAGCGCGGTGCGCGCCGCGGCGACGTCGGCGTGCGCGACCGCGTTCGCGAGCGCGAGGAACCGTTCGACCTCGACGTCGACCACGCCGTCGGGCCGCCCCGTGAGCGTCGCGGCCGCGGCCGTGAGCGCGGCGGCGGACGGCTCGCCGACGTCGAGCCGCGGCACGTCCCACACGGGCGGCGGGTCCTGCCACAGGCCGCCGACGGGGGCGTCGCCCGCGGCGTGGTCCGGGTCGGCCACGACGCCCCACGCGTCGACCAGCGCGGTGGCCGCGCGCGCGAGCGTGCGGTCGGTGCCGCACGCGTGCGGCAGCACGAGCGGTGCGACGGCCGCGACCACGTCGTCCGACGGCCGGGGGCGCCGTGCCGCCTCGGCGAGCAGCAGGCGCAGCACCTTCTTGGTCCGCACCAGCAGGCTCACGGTCAGCACGTCGGCCAGCAGGTCGTCGGTGACGCCCGCGACGAGCGCGGGGGCGATCGCCTCGACGACCGCCGAGTCGCCGTGCGCGAGCGCCGGCACCAGCGCGTCCGCGTGGGGCACGAGCGCGTCACCCGTGACGCCGAGGGGACCGGTGAGCACCTGCGCCCACGCCTTGCGGTCGCCGGGTCGCTGCGCGGAGTCCAGCGCCGCGAGCACGAGCGTCACCGCCTCGTCGTGGTCCAGCAGCCCCTGCTCGACCGCCGCGGGCACCACGGCGCCGAACGGTCCGGTCGCGGGCACGCCGAGCGCGACGGCCTGCCGCACGTGCTCGGGCAGGCGCCGCGTGACGACCCGCGGCGGGCACCAGCCGCGCTCGCGTGGGAACAGCTCGCCCTCGCCCGTCAGCGCGCCCTGCGCGTAGACGGCCCAGTCCCGCAGGTACTCGACCGACGCCGGGACGGGCAGGTCGTGCAGGTCCACGAGGCGCACGACAGCGCCCGCGTGCACGCTCGTCGAGTGCTCCCACAGCCGCCGGTCCGCGCGGCACGCGGCCTCGACGAACTGCTCGGCGAACCGCGGACCGCGCGCCGCGAGCAGCCGCGTGGCCCGCTCGTCGTCGACCGCCTGCGTGCCCGGCAGCAGCGCCGCCGACCTCCGCGCGTCGACCCCGACGCGCACGGCGAGCACCGCGAGCATCGTCCGGTCGACGTCGATCTCGCTGATCCAGCCGTACGTGTTCCCGTCGAGGTGGCCCCACGCGCCCCACTCGCCCTTCGCGAGCCCGTCGCGCGCGACGCGCTGCTGCTCGGGCGTCCCCAGCGGCAGGGTCTCGACGTCGTCGAGGGTCGCGCGGTCCCAGCCGAGCGTGCGGAACACGTCGACGGCGGCGGCGAGCGCGGGGTTCATGCGGGGTCCTCCGTGAGGATCTGGACGGCCAGGACGTGCGCGCACGGGCCGCGACCCGTGCCGTGCGCGAGGAACCACGGGCACGTGCAGCGCGCGACGCCGGCGTCCCGCGCGACGTGGTGGTCGGGCGACCCGGGCGTGCGGCTGCGCACGGCCCAGCCGTCGGCGACGCGCACGACGGCGCCGTCGGCGACCAGGCGCCGGGCGCCGACGAGGCGCGGGTTGTCCTTCTCGACGCGTGCGGGGTCGTGCGGCAGCTCGCGGTGGAACCAGGCGGCGTCGTGCAGGTCCCAGCCGATGCGGCCGTCGGCCGCGAGCACGGCCAGCGCGGCCCGCACGCGCGCGTCGTCGAGCGCGGCCTCGCGGGCCAGGCGCGGCACGTCGACCACGGGCTCGAACGCGAGCAGCGCCGCGACCAGGTCGGCGTCCTCGACGACCGACGCGCCCGCGAGCGCCGCCAGCAGCGACCCCTCGCCCGAGTGGCCCCGCCACGCCTCGTACGTGAGCCCGAGCACGAGGCGCGCCCCGGGCAGCGCGAGCTCGACGGCGGCCGGCCCGGGCTCGGCACCGCCGTGCACGGTCATGCCGGTGACGTGCGTGAGCAGCCGCTTGGCCGCGCTCAGGCGGTGCAGCCCGGCCACGTGCACGCCGCCGCGCGTCGGTCGCGCCGCCACGCGCACGCCGGTCGGCCCGGCGACGAGCCAGCCCGTGCGACCCGTGCCGGTCGCGGCGGGCAGCGCGGCGACGAACGCGCGCGCGTGCGCGGCGCCGACCGTGAACGCGGGCGCGAGCCCGTGGTGCAGCTCGGCGACGTTCCCGAGCGCGCGCACCCAGCGCCCGGGCATCTCGACCGGCCGCTCGACGACCGTCTCCTGCGGGCTCGACACGCTCAGGCCGCCGCTGCCGACGTCGAGGTGCAGCAGCCGCTCGCGGCCCACGCGGGACAGCGCCGTGCGCGTCGCCAGGCCGATGTCGACGTTCGTCGTGCCGTGCGACGCCTCGCCCGAGTCGAACGCGTCCGGCAGCAGGTCGAGCCGTGCGTACACGCTGTTGCACGCCGAGAAGCACTCGGCGCGCAGCCGGTCCCCGTGCGCCGTCAGCACGGGGTCGCGCTGCGTGGTGGGCGTGTACTGGAAGTACCGGGTCGCGGTGACGTCGGCCAGCGTCAGCAGACCCCGCGCGAGCACCTGCGGGTGCGCCGCGAACCCGTGGAAGAAGCTGGGGTCGGCGACCAGCCCGGCGGGCGTCAGCGCGGGGGCCAGGCCGAGGGTCAGACCGTCCTCGCCCAGGTGGGAGGCCTGCGCGAACGTGCGGGTGGTCACGGCCGCGAGTCTAGGGAGCGGTGCCGACACGGCCCAGGGCGGGGCCCGGCGTTCACCCGCGTGACGAGGCCGCCGCCGCCACGTGGGGCGCCGCTGTCACGTGAGGTCCTGCCGGTGCGCGTGCGGCACCGCCGGCAGGTGCGTGAGGTCGACGTCCCACGTGCCGTCGCGCGCGACGCGCCACGTGCCCGTGTCGACCATCTCGTGCCAGCGCGCGACGCGCTGCGCGAGCGTCGAGCGTGCGACGTGCAGCGGGTGCGCGTGCGGGTCGTGGCGGAACGTGTCCGGGCCGGGGCGCGACCCGTCGAGCACGAGCGGCAGCGCGTGCCCGTGCACCGCGACCACCCAGTGCGCCTGCCACGTGCGGCGGTCGCCGCGCGCCTCGGCGAGCGACGCCTCGTGGTACTCCCGCGAGCGGCGCAGGCTCGCGTCGAGCGGCGCGAACTCCTGCCCGGGCGCGAGGTGCGCGGCCGGCAGCCCGGGGGTGGTGCCGTCGCGCCACGTCCAGAGCGCGGCGAC
Organism: Cellulomonas sp. FA1; assembly: GCF_000986825.1. NCBI lineage: Bacteria > Bacillati > Actinomycetota > Actinomycetes > Micrococcales > Cellulomonadaceae > Cellulomonas > Cellulomonas sp. FA1. The sequence goes on from NZ_LBMY01000001.1 coordinate 3,362,349, forward strand.
GTCCTCGTCCAGCTCGTAGCCGTGCCGCGCGGCGAGGGTCGCGGCCTCGCGGTACGTCAGGCCGGGACGCAGGCGCGGGACCACCGCGGCGCCCAGCGACGCGAGCCGCGCGGCCCAGCCCTGCAGCGCGGCGTGCACCTCGGCCGCGCTCACCGCGAGCCGTCCCCGGGCGTGCCCGTGCGGCGGCGTGGGGCGTGGTGCCGACGACCCTCCACCCGGGCACTCCTTCGCGCGCGTTCGTGACGTGCGGGACGTCGTCGGCCGCGCAGCGGGACGACACCGTGGCACACGGGCCGACCCGCGCGGAGCCGGTTCGCGGGGGAGCCACCCGGACGGGGCACGTGCGGGGGTGCCAGCGCCTACCCGAACGGTCTCTTTCTGGACGGTCAGCACGCTGCGCGGCCCGTCCGCGCGCCCGGTGGCCGACGTGGCCCGACGTGATCCGGGCCACGTCGGGCCTGATCGGTTTGGGCTCCCGGCCGGTGGGCCTGTACAGTTCTCGACGGCTCCTCGGGGCCGTGCGCCCGTAGCTCAATGGATAGAGCATCTGACTACGGATCAGAAGGTTGGGGGTTCGAGTCCCTCCGGGCGCGCAGTTCGGATGCGGGCCCGGCACCGATGGTGCCGGGCTCGTGTCACGTCCAGCAGGCTCTCCACGGTCCGCGCCACCGGCGCGACCGGTCCGCCCCCGACGTCGGGTGCGCGGTGAACCGCCTGCGACCGGCCGCGACCCGCGCGCACCCCTGCGCGCCGTGGCCACGCCCGCGGCGCCCCGCCGCCGGGCACGCACAGCACCGCGCGCCGCCACGGCGAGCGCGCGCAGGAACGGAACCACCCCCATGAGCACGACCGTGGCGCGACCGCGCCCGACCACCCCCGCACGCCCGACCACCCCCGCACGCCCGGGCCGCCGCCCGGCGTACCACCGACCCACCCTCCGTCACGTCTCGCAGGACGCGGGCGCGCGCCGCGCGCTCGTGCTGCTCGAGCTGTCCCAGCACGGCCCGTGCGACGTCCCGACGCTCGCGGAGCGCTGCGCGCTGCCCGCCGAGACCGTCGCCGCGCACCTGCGCGACCTCGCCGAGGCGGGGTTCGTCGTCGCCGACGGCCGCCGCTGGGCGGCCGTGTCCCTCGTCGAGCGCGAGCGCGCGCGGGGGCTGCCCGTCGGGTGACGGGCAGCGGGTTCAGCCGCCCAGGTCGGCGACGAGCCGCGCGAGGACGTCGGTGCTGAGGCGCACCGTGCCGTCCGGTGCCGTGCGCGTGACCGGCGTGAGCCGCCCGTCGGGCGCCCGCAGGTGCACGTGCGCCGGGTAGGGCACGTCACCGCGCGCGGCGGACGTCGTCACCCAGGCGAGCAGGCCGCGCGCCGCCGCGACCACGCTCGCGCCCGTCACCACGTGGAGCGCGAGCGCGTCGGCGTGCGCGACGGCGACCAGCGTGCCCAGCCGTGCCCGCGTCCCGATCGACGCGAGGATCCCGTCGAGCACGTGCAGCCGGCTGGGCGCGAGCCCGTCACCGGTCGTGAGCAGGTGCAGGTCGACGCCTCCCTGCAGCCCGACGCGGTGGTGCTCGGGCGGGGCCAGGAGCCGGACCGCGTCCAGGGCCGAGGCGCCGACGGCCTCCCAGCCGCCGTGCTCGGCGGGGTCGCGGACCACGCGGGCCTCGCCGTCGAGCACCACCATCAGGCAGGCCCGCAGGTGCGGCGACAGCAGCGCACCCACCTCGTCGCCCAGCAGACCGGCGGGCACGACGCCCGCGACGAACCGACGTTCGAGGGCGGCGAGCGCGTGCGGCGGGGGAGGTGCCTGCGGGACGAGACGCGCGACGAGCTGCTCCACCGCCGCAGCACGCCGCTGCGGTGCGACGCGCGCCGTGGCGCGGACGACCTCCGGCAGGTCGACGACGACGCCCGCGGCCGTCGTCACGGCGTGGGCGCTGTGCGTCACGGGCGGGTGGCCGAGCCCGGCGAGCGCACGCGTCACCTCCGTGCGCAGCGCGAGCGCGTGCATCCGGGTCAGCGGCGGCAGCCACGGGTCCGGGTCTCCGAACGCGTCCGACGGCGGGAGGTCGAGGAAGCCCGCGGCCGGTGCGGGCGGAGGTGGTGGCGTGCGGCGCGGACGGCGCCAGAAGGGCGGCACGCCAGCACGCTAGGGCCACCTCCGCCCGCCCGGCCGGGACCTCCGGCGGCTACGCGCGCGCCGCGCGCCTGGCCGCGGCGCGCAGCAGCAGGGCACCCGCCCCGCCCAGCACGGCCCACGTGACGACCTGCACCGCCCAGAACGCGCCGTCGCCCAGCTCGGACGCGGGCGTCACGAGGTTGGACGCGTAGACGAGCGTCGTGTTGAGCAGCGCGTGCGCCCACGCCGCGGGCCACACGGACCCCGACAGCGCCCGCGCCGCGCCGATCACGAGCGCGGCCACCAGCAGGTTGACCATCGAGGCCACCACGTCGCGGCCGGTCATGGCGCCGCCTGCGCGGTAGGCCAGCAGCAGCGGCAGGTGCCACAGCGCCCACAGCGCGCCGATGCCGACGGTCGCGCGCACCAGCCCGTAGCGGGCGAACGTGGTGTGCAGCGCGCCGCGCCACGCGATCTCCTCGCCCGTGACGGTGAGCATCGCGACGAGCGCGAACGGCAGCACGAGCGGTGCGAGGGCCGCGGCGTCGTCGGTCGGGCGCCACGCGACGAGCCCCGTCGCGACCCCGACGGCCGTGGTCACGGCCGGCACCGCGACGAACACCGCGACCAGCAGCCCCGCGGTGCGCAGCACGTGGCCGGTGCGCAGCGGGCGGACCGCCGCCCACCGCCAGAACGGCGTGCGACGCCTCGTGCCGAGGTGCGCGACGAACGCCGCGAGCGTGGGTGCCCACGACAGCAGCGGCACGGTCGCGTTGAACGCGTCGGCGTCCGCACCGGCCACGGCCAGCGGCACGAGGACGGCCGCCGTGATCGCCGTGAGGGTGCCGACGAACCACGTGAGCACGCGCCGCGGGTCGCGGTCCGGTGTCGGGGTCGCGCCGGGCGCGGAGTCGCGCAGGTCGTCGGGGACGGGCGCGGTGCCCTCGGGTGCGCGGGTGTCCCGTGCGGTCATGGTGCTGCTCTCCTCGCCGGGCCGCGGCGGCCCTCGGGTCGACGCTCCCAGCCGCGCACCGGCCCGCACCTCACCCCGTGCGGCGGTCGGCCCTCACCCCGCGGGGTGAGCGGGCCCGGCCAGGCCGTTCTCGTACGCGTAGATCACGGCGTGCACGCGGTCGCGCAGGTCGAGCTTGGTGAGGACCGCGCGCACGTGCGTCTTCACGGTGTTCTGCGTGAGGTGCAGCGCGGCACCGATCTCGCCGTTGGACCGCCCGGCGGCGATGAGGTCGAACACCTCGCGCTCGCGGGGCGACAGCCGCGCGACCGCGTCGGGCCGGGGCGCCGGCACGCGCCGCACGTGCTCGACGAGCGACGCGGCCACGGTCGGCGCGAGCGCCGCGCTGCCGGCCGCGACGTCGCAGATCGCCTCGACGAGGGTCTCGGGGCGCGCGTCCTTGGTGAGGTAGCCGCTGGCCCCGGCGCGCAGCGCGGCCAGCACGAGCTCGTCGAGGTCGAACGTCGTGAGCGCCAGCACGCGCGTGCGCGGGCGCAGCCGCACCACCTGCGCGGTCGCCGCGATGCCGTCGAGCACGGGCATGCGCACGTCCATGAGGACGACGTCGACGTGCTCGCGCAGCACGGCGTCGACGGCGGCGCGCCCGTCCCCGACGGTCCCGACGACCTCGACGCGCGGGTCGGCGCCCAGGACGGTCGCGAGCGAGAGCCGCAGCAGCTCCTGGTCGTCGGCCAGCAGCACGCGCACCGGGCCGGTCACGCGGCACCCACCGTCGGCAGCCGCGCGCTCAGCGTCCAGCCGCTCGCGTCCGTGCCCCCGCGCTCGACGTCGAGCGTGCCGCCCGCGGCCGTGACCCGCCGCTCCGCGGCCGCGAGGCCCGAGCCCGTGCCGGCGCGCACGCCGGCGTCGTCGGCCGCGCGCGGTCCCGCGCCGCCGTCGTCGCTCACCCGCACCCGCACCGCGTCCGCGTCCCGCTCGGCGTCCCAGTCCACGTGCACCTCCACGGTCAGCGGCGGCGCGACGTGCCGCAGCGCGTTGGTCAGACCCTCCTGCACGAGCCGCACGAGGGCCGACTCGGCGTCGGCCGGGAGCGCGCGGCGCTCGCCGTGCTCGGTCAGCGTCACGCGGTGCAGCGGGGTGGCCGCGGCCGCGACGAGCGCCGGCAGCCCGTCGAGCGACGGCACGACGTCACCGGCGGCGGCGGGCGGCGCGTCGAGCACGCGCAGCATGCCGCGCAGCCCCAGCAGCGCCGAGCGCGCGGTGTCCGCGACCTGCGCGAGCGCCTGCGCGGTCGCGGGCTCGCGCGTGCCCACGCGCGCGGCCTCGGCCTGCGCGACGACGAGCGTGAGGGAGTGCGCGACGACGTCGTGCAGGTCGCGGCGGATCTCGGCGCGCTCGGACCGCCGCGCGCGCTCGAGCCGCTCCGCCGCGTCGGCGGCCGCGCGCTCGCGCTGCGCCCGGGCGGCCCGCGCGAAGCCCCACACGGCCACGACCGCGGCCAGCAGCAGCGCGGCCTCCAGCACCGGAAGCCACGCCGCCCACGTGCCGCCGCCCGCCGCACCGTCGCCCCCCGCGCCCCCGGGGGCACGGACCGCCGCGGCGCCCGCGGTCAGCGTGACGCCCGCGACGCCGACCGCGAGCACGCGGCCCACCCACGGGCGCGGCCCGGCGACGACCAGCCGCCACGCCGCCAGCAGGTAGCAGGCCGCCGACGGCAGCCACACGCCGCTCGACCAGCCCGGCATCGGCACCAGCGCGAGCACGGCCATCGCCCCCGCGGCCGCGACGAACGCGCCGACGGGCTGCCGGTCGGCGCGCCACGCCGCGACGTGCAGCACGGCCGCCGCCGCGGCCACGGCCACCACGGGCACGACGCCCGCGCCGCTGAGCGCCATCGCCACGAGCAGCGCGGCCGTCGCGCACGGCGCGACCGTCGCCGACAGCAGCACGAGCAGCCGCCACACGGGGTCCGGGGGTCGGGTGCGCACGGCACCAGTGTCGCGTGCCGCGCACCGGGCCCCGTGTGGGCGGTGCGTCAGCGCCGCGCGACCGCCGCGTCCCGGCGTCGCCCGTGCTCGCGCACCGGCCGCTCGACGAGCCACCAGCTCACGGTCGCGGCGGCCACCGACGCGACCGCACCGGCGGGGCCCGCCCACACGCCGAGCTCGGGGCGCAGCCACATCGTCAGCGGGTAGTTCCACAGGTAGGCGGCGTACGACACGGTCCCGAGCGCCACCAGCGGCGCGAGCCACCGCGGCAGGTGCACGTGCCGACGGCCCGCGTGCACCAGCACGACCGTCGCGACCGACACGGCCGGCGCCGCCACGAGGTACGTGGCCGCGTGCCCGCGCACGTCGACGACCGACAGCGCGGCCAGCAGCGCGGCCGCCGCGACGACCGCGACGCGGCCCGTCGCGGCGCGCGCCCAGCGGTCCTGCGTGACCCGCGCCAGGCCCCCGACCACGAAGCACACGAGCCACGACGTCGGCAGTGGGTACGCCGCGTCGGGCGTGTCGCGGAACCACAGCACGGTCGCGGCCGTGAGAGCGAGCGCGACGCCGCCCGCGACGACCAGGCCCGCGACCGTGCGCCGTGCGCGCACCGCGAGCAGCACGACGAACGGCCACACGAGGTAGAACTGCTCCTCGGTCGCGAGCGTCCACAGGTGGTAGATCGCCGGGCTCACGCCCACGAGCCCGACGTACGGCAGGTTCGCCGTGTAGGTCAGCGCGACCGCGACGGTGCGCGGCAGGGTGGCCCGGTCGCCGACGTCGGCCAGCGGGTCGATCGTGAGCGTCACGAGCACGAACACCGCGACGAACGCCAGGAGCGCGGGCACGAGCCGTCGCACGCGGCGCCACCAGAACCGCTTCAGGTCGACGCGGCCGGTCGCGCTGGCCTCGTCGACGAGCAGCCCCGTGATGAGGTGGCCCGACAGCGCGAAGAACATGACGACGCCGACGACGCCGGCACCGGGGAACCAGGCGGGCACCGCGTGCCGCAGGATCACGAGCCCGACGGCCACGCCGCGCAGCGCGTCCCACGCGGCGACGCGCGCACCGCCGCCGGCGCCCGTGCCGGTGCCGCGCGTCAGGACCCCGCGCGCGCCCGCCAGGTCGGCCCCCGGGCTCACGCGGCCGGTGCCCGGTGCCGCGCGAGCGCACCCGCCACGAGGTCCGCGAGCAGCTCGGCGTACGGCAGGCCCGCCGCCGCGAACATCCGCGGCACCTGCGAGTGCGCGGTCATGCCGGGCATCGTGTTGACCTCGTTGAGCACGGGCCCGTCGGCGGTGAGGAAGAAGTCCACGCGCGCCACGCCGTCGCAGCCCAGCGCGTCGGTCACGGCGAGCGCCGCGTCCGCGAGCGCGCGCGCCTCGTCGTCCGTGAGCGCCGCGGGGACCACGAACCGCGCGCTGCCGTCGTACTTGGTCGTCGTGTCGAACACGGCGCCCGCGTGCAGGATCTCCAGCGGCGGGGACGTGACGGTCGTGCCGTCGGCGCGGCGCAGCACGGCGACGTCGACCTCGCGGCCCACGACGACCTCCTCGACGAGCGCGCTCCGGTCGATCGCGAGCGCGGCCTCGACGGCGTCGGTGAGCTCGTCGCGCGTCGTCACGCACCGCACGCCGTGGCTCGACCCGGACGCGACGGGCTTGACGACCGCGGGCAGCGGCACGCCGTCGAGCGCGGGACCGGTGCCCCGCACGACGCGCCCCGCGGCGACCGCGACCCCCGCGGCGGCCGCGACGAGCTTCGTCACCGCCTTGTCCATCGCGATCGCGCCCGCGCCGACGCCGGAGCCCACGCACGCGACGCCGATGACGTCGGCCAGCGCCGCGAGCGTGCCGTCCTCGCCGTGCGGGCCGTGCACGGCGGGGAGCAGCACGTCGCACGCGGCGATCACGGCGACCGCCTCGTCGACCGGCAGGTCGACGTCGTCCACCGACCAGCGCCCGTCGCGCCCGATCGTCAGGCGGACCACGTCGTGCGTCGGCGCGAGCGCGCTCGCGGCGGCCGCGGCGCTCGCGAGCGACACGTCGTGCTCGACGTTGGCGCCGCCGCCGACCACCGCGACCCGCGTGCGCCGTGGGCCGTCCGTCACGCGTGCGGTCGGTGCGTCGGTCGTGGTCATCGGGTCTCCTCGGGGTGGGGGTCGGGGTGCGCGGCGGCGCGGCGTGCCGCGAGGGGTGCGGCGGGCACGGTGCGCCGCACGAGGCGCGGGCCGAGGCCCGTGAGCACCTCGTGCGGCAGCGAGCCGGACCAGCGCGCCCACTCGGCGAGCGTCGGGCCCGCGTCGTGGGTCGGTACGGCGCGGGGGTCGGCGTCGGGCGGTCCGGCGGCGACGACGGTCGCGACGTCCCCGGCGACGACGGGCAGGTCGCCCGCGTCGACGACGACCTGGTCCATCGAGATCCGCCCGACCAGCGGGCGGCGCCGGCCGTGCAGCAGCACCTCGGCGCGCCCGGACGCCGCCACGGGCAGGCCGTCGGCGTACCCGAGGGGCAGCAGCGCGAGGCGCGTGGGCGCGGGCGTGCGGTAGGTGTGGTCGTAGCCGACGCCCGTGCCCGCGGGCACGTCGCGCACCTGCACGACGGGCGCGGTCACGTGCGCGACGTCGCGCAGCGCCGTGGACCGCCCGCTCGGGTCGATGCCCACGAGCCCGGCGCCGACGCGCGCGAGGTCGAGCGCGGCGCCCGGCACGCCGAGCACGCCGGCGGTCGCGGCGAGGTGCCGCAGGGTCGGTCGCAGGCCCGCGGCGCGGGCCTGCGCGAGGCCGTGCACGAACCGGGTCACGGCGGCGGCGTTCTCGGGGTCCTCGGGGTGGGCGGCGCACGCGAGGTGCCCCATGACGGCGACGACGTGCACGGTGCCCTCGCGCTCGGCGGCGGCCGCGGCGGCGCACAGCGCGGGCCACCGCTCGGGCGGGCAGCCGTCGCGGGCGGTCCCGCAGTCCAGGTAGAGGTGCACGACGACCGCCCGGCCCAGCCGACGCGCGGTCGCGCGCACGGCGTCGAGGTGCGCGACGTCGGGCACCGCGAGGTCCACCGTGTGGAGCACGGCGGCGTCGAGGTCGGCGTCGGCCGCGTCGAGCCAGCTGAGCACGGGCGCCGTGATCCCGGCCGCGCGCAGCGCCGCGGCCTCCGCGAGCGTCGTGACGCCGAGGGAGCGGGCGCCGTGCGCGAGCGCGGTGCGTGCCAGGTCGACCGCGCCGAGCCCGAACCCGTCGGCCTTGACGACGGCCATGAGGTGCGGCACGCGCGCGGCGAGCACGCGCGTGTTGTGCGCGACGGCGTCGAGCCGCACGGTCAGCACGGGGCGCCCGGTGACCGGCGGCGCGGCGGCCGGTGGGTCGGCGATCACGGGCCGACCGGGCCGTGGAGCGCGGCGGGCGCGCCCGTGACGAGGGCCCAGTAGCGGTCGCCGTGGCTCCAGTGCCACCACTCGGTGGGGTAGTTGACGAAGCCGGCGCCGGTCAGCACGGCGGCGAGCGTGTCGCGCAGCGCGCGCGACGTGGGCGGGACGTGCGCCGCGGTGAAGCAGCGGCCGTCGCTGTCCTCGGGCGTCGCGTCGAGCGGGCAGCCGAGGTCGAGCTCGACGCCGTCGTCGTCGACGAGGGTCACGTCGACCGCGGCGCCGGCGACGTGCGGCGCGACCTCGACGGGGGACACGTAGCGGCTCGTGAGCCGCGCGACCTCGGCGGCGTCGGCGCCGGGGTGCGCGGCCTCGACCGTGGTGGCGTACCTGGCGACGATCGCCGCCTGGGCCGTGGGGCTGCGCCAGCCCTCCGAGAGCGCGAGGTGCAGGCCGGCGGGCAGCGCGCGCTGGGCGGCGGCGAGCCGCCGGGCGACGTCCGCGCGCACGCGCAGCGCCGACGCGGGCGTGCCGGGGCGCAGTGCGCGGATCCCGGCGGGGACGAGCGGCTCGCCGCGGTCGGCCACGGGGACGGCGGCGACGCGGGGGTCGCTCAGCAGGAGGGGGTGGTCGCTGACCAGGGGCATGGTGACGACGCTAGGGAGCCGGGGCCGCGCGAGGATCCGCCCGCGGTCGCGTGCTGGACGCGGGTCCGGGAGGACGCGGCGGGGGTGCGGTCCGCCCCTGCGGCGAGGGCCACGGGTGGCGGATCCGCCCCCGGGTGGACGCGCCGCGGCGCCGTCCGACGCCGTGGCGGAGACCCGTGTCAGCAGTCATGCGACGCCTTGACTCGCCGCGCCGGGCATCGGTAGCGTCGAAACGCTGACAGATCGGTCAGCATCGGGTGGCGTCGACGGCGACGTCGGGCCGGGGGAGCGCGAGGGCCCGCGCGCACGGCACCACCGTCGCCCTGCCGGCCCGCGGGCCGGCCGTCACCGGAGGTCGCCGTGCACCCACCCGCCCGTCCCGCCCACGCCGCAGCACCCGCCCCGACGTCCCGGCCGGCGCCGCGCGTCCGACCGGCCGGGCGGCGCGTCGCCCGGCCCGCTGCGCTGCTCGCGGCCCTCGCCCTCGCCGTCGCGGGCGCGGCGACCACGACGCCCGCCGCCGCGCGCGGGCCCGCACCCGCCGCCGTCGGGGACGTGCTGTGGTCGCAGGAGTTCGACGGACCCGCAGGTGCGGCCCCCGACCCCGCCGTGTGGTCGTACGACACGGGGGCGAACGGGTGGGGCAACGCCGAGCTCCAGAACTACACGACGTCGCGCGCCAACTCGGCCCTCGACGGTGACGGGAACCTCGTCCTCACCGCGCGCCGCGAGGCCGACGGCTCGTACACCTCGGCCCGCCTGCACACGAACGACAAGGTCGAGCTGCGCTACGGGCGCGTCGAGGCGCGCATCCAGATCCCGCGCGGGCAGGGCATCTGGCCGGCGTTCTGGATGCTGGGCGCGTCCTTCCCGCAGACCCCGTGGCCCGGCTCGGGCGAGATCGACGTCATGGAGAACGTCGGCAAGGAGCCGCACCTCGTGCACGGCACCGTGCACGGACCCGGGTACTCGGGCGGTGCCGGCATCACCGGGTCCGCGATGCACCCCCAGGGGTGGTCGTACGCCGACGACTTCCACACGTTCGCGGTCGACTGGAAGCCCGGCGAGATCACGTGGTTCGTCGACGGGCAGCAGTTCCACCGCGTGACGCGCGCGAGCGTCGGGTCGAACGCCTGGGTGTTCGACCAGCCCTTCTTCCTCATCCTCAACGTCGCGGTCGGCGGCCAGTGGCCCGGGTACCCCGACGCCACCACGACCTTCCCGCAGCAGATGAAGGTCGACTGGATCCGCGTGACCGACAACGGCGCCACGAGCGGCGGCGACCCCGGCACGCCCGGCGGCGGGACGCTCCCGACGGGCACGGGCACGATCCGCGCCGACGGTCGCCTCTGCCTCGACGTGCCCTGGGGGCAGACGCACGACGGCAACCCCGCGCAGATCGCCACCTGCAACGGCGGCGCCGCGCAGCAGTGGACCCGCGGCGCCGACGGCACGATCCGCGCGCTCGGCAGGTGCCTCGACGTCGCGGGCGGCGGCACCGCCGACGGCACGCGCGTGCAGCTGTGGACCTGCAACGGCACGGCCGCCCAGCGCTGGACCTACGACGCGGCGACGCAGACCCTGCGCAACCCGCAGTCCGGCCGGTGCCTCGACGCCGACGGCGGCAACCCGATCCACGACGGGCAGAAGCTCGTCGTGTGGTCGTGCCACGGCGCCGCCAACCAGCGCTGGGTGCTCTGACGCGCGGCGACGTGCTGCGTCGCGACGGTCACGGGTGGTCGCGATGAGCGGCGGTCGTCCGTGACCGTCGCGCACCGCGCCCCTGGCCGGGGACGGCTCAGCGGCGCCCGGTGAGCGCGGGCTGGCGCTGCGCGGCGGTGCGCTGCGACGGCCACGCGAGCATGACGAACATGGTCCGCTCGCCGCGCGGGCCCACGAGGGACGCGCGCACGACCGGGGTGACGCCCTCGCGCGCGCAGCGCCGCAGCTCGTCCTGCAGCAGGCGCGGCCACGGGCCGCCGACGTGCCCGATGCGCCGCCCCTCGAGGTCGAGCAGGTCGAGCGTGCCGTCACCCGCGGCCACCTGGACGCGCAGGCGCCCCAGGCCGTCGGGCTTGACGAACGTGCCGGTGCCCTCGACGTACCCCTCGACGCGGACGGTCACGTGGCCGCCGTCGCTCGGCACGACGCGCCACGGCTCGGGCAGGTAGCGGCGCGTCATCGCGCGGCCCCCGACGGCGGGGTGGCGGGCACCGCGGGCGGTGCGGGGCGGGCGGGTGAGGCGAGCGAGTGCGGCAGCACGGTGTCCTCCGTCGCGAGAGCGGAGGGCCGCTGCCTGACCCGTCTTCTCACGTTACCCGCGGACCCCGTCGAGCGCGCGGCGGGACGCCGGGTGCGCGCCGTCGGGCCCGGACGTGGCTCCCGCGGTCGCGGGTGCCACGCGCCCGGCCTACGGTTTTCCGGCGAGCACCCCCGTAGGCCCCGGGGTGCGGGGAGGGGCGCTGACATGCTGGACCAGCCGCTCGGCGACACGCTGGGCCGTCTGCACGACGCCGTGCGCGAGGCCACCGACGTGCAGGCCGTGGTCGACACCGTCGCCGCGTCCGCGCGTGCGACGCTTCCGGGCGTGGCCGAGGTGAGCGTCACGCTGCGGCGCGACGGCGACGCGCGCACGGTCGGCGCCACGGGCGAGCGCGCGCGGCGCTGCGACGAGGTCGAGTACGCGGGCGACGCGGGCCCCTGCCTCACGGCCGCCGACGAGGGGCGCACCGTGCTGGTCCGCGACGTCGAGACCGACGGCCGGTGGCCCGCGTGGGCGCTCGCCGCCCGCGCCGAAGGGTTCGTCGGGGCCGCCGCGTTCCCCGTCACGACGCGCGCCGACGTGTCCGTGTCGCTCAACGTGTACAGCGAGCGGCACCTCGAGTGGCAGGACTCCGCCGTCGTGCTGGGCGAGCGCTACGCGGCGGGCGTCGCGCACGTGCTCGGGTGGTCCGTGCGCCTGGTCGACCTCGCGCAGACCACGGCCGACCTGCGGGCCTCCCTCGAGTCCCGCGCCGTCATCGACCAGGCCATCGGCATCGTCATGGCGCAGAACCGGGTCGGGCCCGACGAGGCGCTCCGACTCCTGCGGCAGGCGTCGCAGGGCCGCAACGTCAAGCTCCGCGACCTCGCGCGTGACGTCGTGGTCGCCGTGGGCGGGAGCGAACCGGAGAGCGTGTTCGTCCCACGACGCTGAGGCACCAGCCCTCCGGACCCGACGCGCGTCCCGTCACGAGTCGGCGACCGCCTCGTCCGTGCCGACCGACGACGGCGCGAGCACCTGCCCGAGCTCGTCCGCGAGCTCGGCCACCGGGCGGCCGCGCGCGGCCGCCCGCTCGACGACGAGCTCCGCGAGCCGCCGCAGCGTGACGTTGTGCTGCATCGACGCGCGGCGCAGCATCTCGAACCCCTCCTCGGGGTTCACGGCGAACGCGCTCGCGAGCATGCCCTTCGCCTGCTCGATCGTCGCGCGCGACGTCGTGGCCGCCGCGATCTGCTCGGTCGCGACGCGCGCGCCCTCCGAGCGCACGACCGCGCTCACGTCGACCAGCGCGGCCTCGACCACGTCGTCCTCGCGGTGCACGAGCCCGAGCACGTGCCGCGTGCGGCCCTGCGCGTCCCGCAGCCGCACGTGCGAGTACGTGCCGGCCCGCGTCGTGCCCAGCAGCGCGCTGCGCCAGCCCTGCCGGTCGTCGGGGTGGACGTGCGCGAGCACGAGCTCGGTCGTCGGGACGACCTCGCCGACGTCGAAGCCGTGCAGCTCGTACGTCGCGTCGGACCACCACCAGGTGCCGTCGCGCAGGCCGTGGCGCAGCAGCGCGGTGCCCGGGGGAAGGGGGAAGGTGTGGCGCGTCTCGCGCGAGGGGGCGGACACGGGGGGATCCTCCGAGTGTGACGACCGGAGGGCCGTGTCCTGACCCGAGACGGAAACCTAAGTGCCTTTCGCGGACGAAGCAAACGACGACCGTCGATACGGACCCGTCCGGACCCGTGCGGGTGCGTCCGGACGGGTCCCGGCGTGCGTGACGTCACCCGGGCGCGCGGAACCCGTTGACCTTGTGCGTGCCGTCGCACCACGGCGGGGTCGCCGTGCCGCCGCAGCGGCACAGCGCCACGGTCCGACGTCGCACCGGGACGGGCACGCCGTCGGGCCCGACCAGCTCGAGCGGGCCGCGCACCAGCAGCGGCCCGTCGGGGCACGGCGTGACCCGGACCGGGCCGCGGCTTCGTGGCGCGTCGGTGCCGGCGTCCGCGTGCGTCCCCTCGTCGGCTCCCGTCATCGCACCGGCCGGCGCAGCGACGACGCGCCCGCGTCCCACGCCGCCAGCACGTGCCGGGCCCACCAGCCGTCGAGCGCGAGGCACACGGCAGCGCCCCACATGACGTCGGGCCCGAGCGCGGGCTGCTGCTCGACCAGGCGTCCGGCCATGTCGCGCGCGGCGATCTGCTCGTGCACGGCGTCGGCCTCGACGTGCTCGTCGAAGTACTCCGTGACGTAGTCGCCGAAGCCCAGGCGGCGCAGCCCGTTGCCGTACAGCCGGTTGGGCACCGACGACGTCATCTCGAACGCCGCGAGGTGCCCCACGATCGCGCCGCGCAGCCGCCGGTTGAGGCCGAGCATCGCCATGACGTTGGGGTGCGCGAGCGTGATCGCGGGGACGTGGTCGACGTACCGGCCGTACGTGTCGTCCAGGCCGACGCCACGCATCGCCGCCGCGAACAGGGCCGCGTGCTGACGTGCCGGGTCGCCCGCGCCGTACTCGTCGGACTGGATCTCCACGAGCGCGACCTTCGGCGCCCCCGTGAGGCGCGGCACCGCCCACGTGTGCGGGTCGGCCTCCTTGAGCTGGTACACCGACCGGTGCACCAGGAACTCCTCGACCTGCGGCTGGGTCGCGCGGCGCGCGAGGTGCCGCGACACGCTCGGCGCGTCGTCCGCGGCGGCCGTGGCGAACAGGGTCGCCGCCGTGTCCGCGGCCGTCGCGCCCGGCGCGGGCGCGGTCACGCGTTCGCGCAGCTCGGCCTCGACGCGCCGCTCCAGCAGCGACCGTGCGACCAGCACGTCCGGGTGCCACTCCCAGTCGTCGTCGACGCCCTCGAGGCCCTGGTGGTGCAGCTCGTACATGCAGGTCAGGGCGATCTGCAGGTCGTCGTGGTCGAGCCACGAGCGGGTCGGTCCCGGCACGGCCGCGGCGACCGCGGCGTGCAGCGGCGCGGGGTCGAGCGTCGCGCCGGTGAGCAGCCGCAGCAGCGCCTCGCCGATCCGTCCCCGGGGCGTCGGCAGGGGCATGGGGGACGCCTGCAGCGGTGCGGGGCCCGTCGTCCTCGACGGTGTGGCGGTGGTCATGGGCGTTCTTCCTCGCGACGAGCCACGCCGCTGCTGGACGTGGCCCCATGGTCACCCTGCGCCGGTGGCGTCGCCACCGGAGCGCTCACGCGTCCGTGGCCCCGGGCGCCAGCGGCACCTCGACGGCGTCCGCGACCGTGCGCACCGCGTGCGGCACGGCGCCCAGCACGCGGCCGCCCGGTCCGCCCGTCCCCGCGCCGTCCAGCGCCGCGAGCACGAGCCGCAGGCCGCGCGCGTCGAGGAAGGTCACGCGCGACAGGTCCACGTCGGCACCGGCGGGGGCCGCCGCTGCGACGGCCGCGATGACCTCGGGGCCCACGAGCGCCGCGTCGACCTCGCCCGTCACCTCGAGGCGTGGGCGCGCGCCGGGGCGCAGCACGACGCTGCCGCCCGGCGACGACCAGCGTGCGGGCGTGCCGTCGTGGCGGGTGTCGGGCCGTGGCGCAGCGGGGCGCGGCCGGGGCATCGAGCCGGACCTCTCGGACGTGCGACGGGCCGTGGCTTGACCCGTTCGCAACGTAGGAGAGGTCGGTGGGCTGCGCAAACGCTGGCGTGCGTGACGCGCCCGGGGTCAGCGGGGGGTGTCGCGCAGCGCGCGGACCATCGCGCGCAGCACCCGGAGGGCGTCCGCGCGCTCGGTCGTGGTGAGCCCGGACAGCATCCGGTCCTCGACCGTCCGGACGGCGGCGCTCGCCTGCGCGAGCCGTCGCCTGCCGTGCGCCGTGAGCTGCACGGGCAGGACGCGCCCCGTCGGCGCCGCCGTCGGGCGGACCACCTCGCCGTCGCGCTCGAGCGCCTGGAGCAGCACGTGCATGGTCTGCCGCGTCACGAAGGTGCCGCGCGCGAGGTCGGCGCTCGACGCGCCGGGCCGCTGGGCGAGGAGCTCGAGGCACGCGTAGTGCGTGACGCTCATGCCGAGCGGGCGCAGCACGTCGTCCATCGCGGTGCGGAGCGCGCTGGACGCCTCCTTGAGGAGGTAGCCGAGCGAGGTGTCGAGGTCGATGCCGGCGCCGTCTTGACCCATGTCAGCATCCTGACATACGGTCGTCATGTCAGAAAACTGACAACCTCTCGCCAAGGAGTGCACCGTGCCCGTCACCGGCCCCGACTTCCTCTCCCTGCAGGTCAGCGACCTCGACGCGGCCCGCGCGTTCTACGAGCGCTACCTCGGCCTCGTCCGCTCGCCCGCCGGCCCGCCGCACGCGGCCGTGTTCGCCACGTCGCCCGTCGCGTTCGCGCTGCGCGAGACGCTGCCGGGCCTCGACCTGGCCGCCGTCGACCAGCCCGGCCTCGGCGTGGCCCTGTGGCTGCACGCCACCGACGTCCAGGCGGTCCACGACGCGCTCGTCGCCGACGGCCACCGGATCGTCACCGCGCCGTTCGACGGCCCGTTCGGCCGGACGTTCACGTTCGCCGACCCCGACGGCTACCACGTGACCCTCCACGACCGCGCCTGAGCACCCGCGCCGCGGGGGCGTCCCGCGGCGCGCTCCGCCGGACGGACCGGGTGACACGCGCGGCCCACGGGCGCACACTGTGGCCGTCGAGCCGGCCGACCGACCGGCCGTCGACGTGGCCGTCGATCCCGCCCGGCACGGAGGTCCGTGTGGCACCAGACGCAGCAGCCCGTCCCGCCCTCGTCACCGTCGACGACGACGCCGCGGTGTCGCGCGCCGTCGCGCGCGACCTGCGCCGCCGCTACGGCGAGCAGTACCGCGTGGTACGGGCCGAGTCCGGGGCCGAGGCGCTCGACGTGTGCCGCGAGCTCAAGCTGCGCGGCGAGCAGGTCGCCGTGCTGCTCGCCGACCACCGCATGCCCGGCATGAGCGGCATCGAGTTCCTCGAGCAGGCGATGGACCTGTTCCCCGCCGCGCGGCGCGTGCTGCTCACCGCGTACGCCGACACCGACGCGGCGATCGACGCCGTCAACGTCGTCGACCTCGACCACTACCTGCTCAAGCCGTGGGACCCGCCCGAGGAGAAGCTCTACCCGGTGCTCGACGCGCAGCTCGACGCGTGGCGGGCGGCGGCGCCGTCGGCCGTGCACGGCCCCAAGGTCGTGGGGCACCGGTGGTCGGCGCGGTCGTCGCAGCTGCGCGAGTTCCTCGCCCGCAACCAGGTGCCGTACCGCTGGTTCGCGTCCGACTCGCCCGAGGGCGTCCGGCTGCTCGAGGCCGCGGGCGTCGACGACGCGCGGCTGCCGGTCGTCGTCACGTCCGACGGCGACGTGCTCGTCGAGCCGGACGACGCGACCGTCGCCGCGCGCGTCGGCCTCGAGGTCCAGCCCGCCGAGGACTTCTACGACCTCGTGGTCGTCGGCGGCGGGCCCGCCGGGCTGAGCGCCGCGCTGTACGGCGCGTCGGAAGGCCTGCGCACCGCGCTCGTCGAGCGCACCGCGACCGGCGGGCAGGCCGGGCAGAGCTCACGCATCGAGAACTACCTGGGCTTCCCCGACGGGGTCTCGGGCGCGCAGCTCACCGAGCGCGCGCGGCGCCAGGCGCAGCGGTTCGGCGCCGAGATCGTCATGACGCGCGACGTGTGCGGGCTCGACGTCAACGGGTCGGCCCGCGCGGTGCGGTTCGCCGACGGCAGCACGCTCGCGGCGCACTGCGTGATCCTCGCCAACGGCGTGTCCTACCGCGAGCTCACCGGCCCGGGCCTGGGCACGCTCACGGGCCGCGGCGTGTTCTACGGTTCGGCGCTCACCGAGGCGCCCGGCTGCCGCGACCAGGACGTGTACGTCGTCGGCGGCGCCAACTCGGCCGGGCAGGCCGCGATGTACCTCGCGCGCGACGCGCGGTCCGTGACCCTCGTGGTGCGCGCGGGCGACCTGCGCGCGTCGATGTCGCACTACCTCGTCGAGCAGGTCGAGGCGCACCCCCGCATCCGGGTGCGCACCGGCACCGAGGTCGTCGAGGCGATCGGCGACGAGCACCTCGAGCAGGTCGTGCTGCGCGACGCCGCGACGGGCGACAAGCAGACCGTCGACACCGGCTACCTGTTCGTGTTCATCGGCGCGGCGCCCCTCACCGCGTGGCTCGACGGCACGCTCGACCGCGACCCGCGCGGGTTCGTCCGCTCGGGCCCCGACCTCCTCGTCGACGGGCGCCCCCCGGCCGGCTGGCCGCTGGACCGCCCGCCCTACCACCTCGAGACCAGCGTCCCGGGGGTGTTCGCGGCCGGCGACGTGCGCGCCGAGTCCGCCAAGCGCGTCGCGTCCGCCGTGGGCGAGGGCGCGATGGCCGTCATGCTCGTCCACCGGTACCTGGAGCAGCTGTGAGCGCACCCGCCGACGACCTGCGCGCGTCCCCGCCCGACGGCGCGCTGCCCTGCGACGTCGAGGAGCTGCGGACCCTCTTCCTGTTCGAGGCGCTCGACGACGACCAGCTGCGCTGGCTGTGCCGGCACGGGCACGTCGAGCACCGCGAGCCCGGACCGCTGTACGCCGAGGGCGAGCCCGCGCGCTGGTTCTACGTGCTGCTTGAGGGGACGGTCGCGATGTCGCGGCGCGTCGGCACCGACGACGTCGAGGTGTCCCGCACGTCGCAGCGCGGCGTGTACGGCGGTGCGACCGCCGCCTACCTGGGCGACCGGACGCCGCAGCGCTACTCGCAGACCATGCGGGTGCTCGCGCCGTCGCGGTTCTACGCGCTGCCCGCCCCGGACTTCGCCCAGCTCATGACGTCGTGGTTCCCGATGGCCGTGCACCTGCTGGAGGGGCTGTTCGTCGGGCAGCGGACCACGCAGCAGGCGGTGGGGCAGCGCGAGCGGCTGCTCGCGCTCGGTGCGTTGTCGGCGGGCCTCACGCACGAGCTCAACAACCCCGCGGCGGCCGCGAACCGCGCGACCGCGGCGCTGCGCGAGCGCGTCGCGGGCATGCGGCACAAGCTCGCGATGATCGCCGACGGGCCCTACGACGCGACGACGCTCGGCACGCTCGTCGACCTGCAGGAGCAGGCCGTCGAGGCGCTCGCGAAGTCCCGCGCGCCCGGGGCCCCGCCGCCGCCGACGGCGCTGCAGCGCACCGACGCCGAGGACGCGGTCGCCGACTGGCTCGACGCGCACGGCATCGCCGGCGGGTGGGACCTCGCGCCGACGTTCGTCACCGCGCGGCTCGACCCGCCGTGGCTCGACCGCGTCGCCGACGCCGTCGCGCCGGGCATCCTCGAGGGCGCCGTGCGGTGGCTGTCCTACGCGCTCGAGACCGAGCAGCTCATGAACGACGTCGAGGACGCCACCTCACGCATCTCCTCGCTGGTCGGCGCCGCCAAGCAGTACTCGCAGATCGGCCGGGCGCCCGACCAGACGCTCGACGTGCACGAGCTGCTCGACTCGACGCTCACGATGCTCGAGCGGCGGCTCGACGGCGTCGACGTCGTGCGCGACTACGACCGCACGCTCCCGCCCGTGCACGTCTACGGCGCCGAGCTCAACCAGGTGTGGACCAACCTCATCGACAACGCCGCGCAGGCCATGGACGGCCACGGCACCCTGACGCTCACGACGCGCCGCGTCGACGACTGGCTCGAGGTCGAGATCGCCGACACCGGCCCGGGCATCCCGCCCGAGATCGCCGACCGCGTGTTCGAGCCGTTCTTCACGACCAAGCCCGTCGGGTCCGGCACCGGCCTGGGCCTCGACATCGCGTGGCGCATCGTCGTGACCAAGCACCACGGCGACCTGTCGGTGCGCTCGACACCGGGCGACACACGGTTCGTCGTGCGCCTGCCCTACGCCCCGGCCGACGCGCCGGGTGACGACGCGGCCGTGCCCGGCCCCGACCCGGAGGTGACCGCATGAGCGAGACCGCCATCGACCCGACCGTGCCGCCCAGCGGGCCCGGCTGCGTCGACTGCGACGCGTCCGGCGGCTGGTGGTTCCACCTGCGCCGGTGCGCCGCGTGCGGCCACGTCGGCTGCTGCGACTCGTCGCCCGCGCAGCACGCGACCGCCCACTGGCGCGACACCGGGCACCCGCTGGTGCGCAGCTACGAGCCCGGCGAGGACTGGTGGTGGGACTACTCGGCCGACGCGTACGGCCGGGGCCCCGACCTGGCCCCGCCGCAGGCGCACCCCGCCGACCAGCCGGCCCCGGCCCGGCGGACCGCGTCCCCCCGGACTGGCGGTCCCGCCTGCACGCCTGACCCCGCCGCCGCGCCGACCACTGGTCACTTCGGCGCCGATCCAGGGTCCAAGCTGCACCCGTTCAGACCACTGGTCGCCGGGCGGGCTGCCGTTGTGACCAGTGGTCAGTTCGGTGCTGGTTCTGGGCGTGCGCCGCTGTCGTTCTGACCAGTGGTCGCCGGGCGGGCTGCCGTTGTGACCAGTGGTCGCCGGGTGGGGTGCCGTTGTGACCAGTGGGCGGCGTGGGCGGGTCGGTCGGGCCTAGCCTCGGGGGATGAGCACGTTCGCGACCGCCGGCCGGATCGTCGTGGGGGCGGGGACCTCTGCGCAGGTGGGTGGGCTCGTCGACGAGCTCGGCGGTGCGGCGGGCGAGCTCGCCGGTGCGGCGGGCGGGGTCGGCGGCGGGTCGCGGCGCCCCCGCCTGCTCGTCGTCGCGGGCGGCTCGGCCGACGTCGACGCGCTCACCGCCGGGCGTGACGCGCACGTGTGGCGGCACCGCGGCGAGCCCGACGTCGAGGCGGTGCGCGCGGCGGTCGCGCACGCGCGCGAGGTCCGGCCGGACGTCGTCGTCGGCTGGGGCGGCGGGTCGGTGCTCGACCTCGCCAAGTGCGTGGCCGTGCTCGTGCCGGGCGACTCCGACGTGCTGGACCACCTGGAGGTCGTCGGCCGCGGGCTGCCGCTGCCGGACGGTGCGCTGCCCGTCGTCGCGGTGCCGACGACGGCCGGGACGGGTGCCGAGGTCACGGCCAACGCACCGGTGCGCGTGCCCGAGCGCGGCGTCAAGGCGAGCCTGCGGGGCCGCGCGATGCTGCCCGCCGTCGCGGTGGTCGACCCGGAGCTGACGTTCGGCTGCCCGCCCGCGCTGACGGCGTCGTCGGGTGCGGACGCGCTCACGCAGTGCCTCGAGGCGTATACGACCCCGCAGGCCACGCCCCTGACCGACCCGCTCGCGCGCGACGGGCTCGTGCGTGCCGGGCGCAGCCTGGTCCGCGCCGTCCACCACGGCGACGACGCCGGCGCGCGCACCGACCTGGCGATCGCGGCCCTGCTCTCGGGCATGGCCCTCGCCAACGCGAAGCTGGGTGCCGTGCACGGGCTCGCCGCCGCGCTCGGCGGGCGCCTCGGCGCGCCGCACGGGCAGGTGTGCGCCGCGGTGCTGGCCGCGACGACGGCCGCCAACGTCGCGGCGCTGCGCCGGCTCGGCGACGCGGGTGCGGCCGGGCTCGCGCGGTACGACGACGCCGCCGCCGCGCTGACCGGGCGCCCCGCCGCGCGCGCGGCCGACGCGGTCGCGTGGCTCGCCGAGACCGTGACGGCGCTCGACGTGCCCGGGCTCGGCGCGCTCGGGCTGGCCGAGGAGGACGTGGCGGCCGTCGTCGCGGACGCGCTCGCGGCGTCCAGCACGCGCGGCAACCCCGTGACGCTCACCGTGGAGGAGATGACGGACGTCGTCACGGCGTCCTGGTGACGGTGCGACCTCGGGCCGCCGTCCGCCGCGAATCATGAGGCGACGCCGCGCACGCACCGCGAGGATGGGGGCATGAGCACCCTCGACCGACTGACCGCCGACCTCACGACCGCCCTCAAGGCCCGCGACGCGCTGCGCACCAGCACGCTGCGCCAGCTCATCGGCGCCGTGCGCCACGAGGCGAAGGCCGGGCCCGTCGAGCGCGAGCTCACCGAGGACGACGTGCTCGCGGTCCTGGCGCGCGAGGCCAAGAAGCGCCGCGAGTCCGCGCAGATCTACGCCGACGCGGGCGCAGCCGACCGTGCCGCGACCGAGACCGCCGAGGCCGACGTCGTCGACGAGTACCTGCCGACCCGGCTCACGCAGGACGAGCTCGTGGCCCTCGTGGACGCCGTCGTCGCCGACACGAGGGCGTCGAGCATGAAGGACATGGGCGCCGTCATGAAGGAGGCGACGGCCCGCGCGCAGGGCCGTGCCGACGGCAAGGCCCTCAGCGCGCTCGTGCGCGCCCGCCTCGCCGGCTGACGCCCCGCCGGGCCGGAGCCCCGGCCGGCTGCCCCGGCTGACGCCGCGTGCGGTGCGACCCCCTCGGGGCCGCACCGCACGGGGCGCTCCCGCGCCCGGTCAGCGCTGCGACGCGGACGCGTCGGCCGGCGTCCCCTCCGCGCCGGTCCCGTCGGGGGCGGGCCGTGCGGCGCCGTCGGACGCGTCGGCCGCGGCCATCGCGCGCCGGCCCGACGGCAGCGCGACGCTGACGACGACCACCACGAGCAGCGCGACGCCCGCGGCGACCAGGAGCGACTCGACGGAGTGCCGGTCCGCGAGCGGCCCGAACACCGCCATGCCCAGCGGCATCGCGACGGCCATGACGACGCCGACGAACCCGAACACGCGGCCCTGCCGCTCGGGCTCGACCGTCTCCTGCAGCACGGTCATCGTGGGCGTCGAGAAGAACGGCACGCCCAGGCCGATGAGGAACATGAAGCCGAAGAACACCCACATGTTCGTCGACAGGCCGAGGCCCACGTTGAGGACGGCGAACAGCAGGGTCGTCAGCACGACCATGTGCACGCGGTTGCGCAGACCGCCCCACCACGCGACCGCGACGCCGCCGAGCGTCATGCCGACGCTGAACGCCAGCTCGTTGGCGGTGAGCTTCCAGACCTCGTCGCCGAACGACCGCACGACCATGAGCGGCGTGAGGAACGACGGCGCGACGATCAGCACGAACACGACGCCCCACAGCAGCAGCACCCACCGCACGAACGCGTGCGTGACGACGTACCGGACCCCGCCCACGAGGTCGGCGACGTAGCCGCGGACCCCGGCCTCCTGGTCGGTGCGCACCAGACGCGGCACCGGCACGAGCAGCAGCAGCCCGATGCCGACGAGCGCGGTGACGACGTCGACGAAGAAGATCGCCTCGATCGACGCCCACGCGTACAGACCGGCCGCGACCGCGGGCGCGAGCAGCATCATGGCCGACTGGATGGTGCCGTTGACCCCGTTGACGCGCATGAGCTTGTCGGTCGGCACGATCTGCGGCAGCAGCGAGCTGACGGCCGGGGTCTGGATCCCGGCGCCGGCGGAGCGGATCGCGGCGGCGACGTACAGCAGCCACAGCTGGTCGTAGCCGGACAGCATGAGCACGGCGAGCGCGAGCGTGGTCGCGGCGATCGTCGCGTCCGCGCCGATGATGAGCCGGCGCCGGTCGAGCCGGTCGGCCCACACGCCGCCGAACACCGACACGACGGCCTGCGGCAGGAACCCGACGGCGGCGTACACCGCCATGACGGTGCCCGAGCGCGTCTGCAGCGTGAGGTGCCACATGATCGCGTACTGCACGAGCATCGAGCCGAACAGCGAGAACGTCTGGCCGGTGAGGAAGACCGTGACGTCGCGGCGCCAGCGCGGGCGGGCCGCGGCCGTGAGGGGGCGTCGGTGAGCGGCGCGTCCGGTGCGACGGCCGGGGCGTCGGCGTCGGCGTCGGTCCCGGCGCCGGTGCGGGTGGGCGGTCGGTCGTCGGGCGGCGGTGCGGTCGCGGGCGTGGTCATGGGGCGTCCTCGGTCGTGGCGGTGCGGGCGCGGCTGCGTCAGGCGTGCCGGTCGTGGGGGCGGGAGGTGGTGCGCGGCGGTGCCGGTGGGTGTGCAGTGACGGACCTGCGGCGGCGCCGGGACTCACCGGGCCGTGCCACCGCGTCCGCGGCGCTTCCGTGGTGCGCCCGTGGCGGGCCGCGCCGCCGCGGGGTCGTCATCCTGACCCACCCGGGCCCGCGCTGTCAGCGCCTTTCGCCGCGTCGGTGTCGGTGGTCCGCGCGACCATCGTGCGCAGGGCCGCGGGCCCGACGAGTTCGGGGTGCGGCACCGGTCGGTACGCACGTCACGACGACCACGGGGAGAGCGATGACGGCGACCATCACCGCGCGGGGCCTGGTGAAGCGGTACGGCCAGGTCGAGGCGCTGCGCGGCCTGGACCTGGACGTGCCGCAGGGCACCGTGCTGGGCCTGCTGGGGCCCAACGGTGCGGGCAAGACGACGGCGGTGCGGATCCTCACCACGCTGCTGCGCCCCGACGCGGGGACCGCGACGGTCGCGGGCGCGGACGTGCTGCGCGACCCCGAGGAGGCGCGCCGCCGCATCGGGCTGTCGGGGCAGTACGCGGCGGTCGACGAGAACCTCACGGGTGCCGAGAACCTCGAGATGATCGGGCGCCTCTACGGCTTCCCGCGGCGCCGTGCGCGCGACCGTGCGCACGCGCTGCTCGGGCGGTTCGACCTGGCGGACGCCGGCGGACGCCCGGCCAAGACGTACTCGGGAGGCATGCGCCGCCGCCTCGACCTCGCGTGCGCGCTCGTCGCCGAGCCGCCCGTCGTGGTGCTCGACGAGCCGACCACGGGCCTGGACCCGCGCAGCCGCCTGCAGATGTGGGACGTCATCGCCGACCTCGTGCGCCAGGGCACGACGCTGCTGCTCACGACGCAGTACCTCGAGGAGGCCGACCGGCTCGCGGACGACATCGTCGTCATCGACCACGGCCGTGCGATCGCCCGCGGCACGGCCGACCAGCTCAAGGCCCAGGTCGGCGGCCAGCGCGTCGAGGTGCTGCTCGCCGACGCCGCCGACTCCGGTGCGGCCCGCGCCGCGCTCGCGGCCGTCGCGGCCGCGGACGACGACGTGCACGCCGACGGCGACGGTCGCGCGCTGTCGGTCGCGGTGGCCGACGGCACGCGCGTGCTGCGCGCCGTGCTCGACCGGCTCGACGCCGACGGCGTGGCCGTCCTCGAGGCGGGGCTGCGGCGCCCGACGCTCGACGACGTGTTCCTCACCCTCACGGGCCGCACGGCCGACGACGTCCAGGAGGAGACGCGATGAGCTCGCTCGCCCGCACGGTGACCGACACGCACGTCGTCGCCAAGCGCAACCTCATCAAGATCCTGCGCGTGCCCGAGATCCTCGTGGCGGTGCTGATCTCGCCCATCATGTTCGTGCTGCTGTTCGCGTACGTGTTCGGCGGTGCGATCGACCCCGGTGACGGCGTGAACTACCGCGAGTTCCTCATTCCCGGGATCTTCGCGCAGACCGTCGTCTTCGGGGCGACGTTCACGGGTGCGGGCATCGCGGAGGACATGCAGAAGGGCATCATCGACCGGTTCCGCTCGCTGCCGATGTCGCAGTCGGCCGTGCTCGCGGGGCGCACGCTGTCCGACGTCGTCTACAACGTGCTGTCGCTCGCGATCATGGCGCTCACGGGCCTGCTCGTCGGGTGGCGCGTGCGGGGGTCGTTCGTCGACGCGGTCGCCGCGTTCGCGCTGCTGCTCGTGTTCGCGTACGCGGTGAGCTGGATCATGGCGCTTGTCGGCGTCCTCGTGCCCAGCGTCGAGGTCATCAACAACGCGTCGTTCATCGTCATCATGCCGCTCACGTTCGTGTCGAACGCGTTCGTGCCGCTCGAGTCCTTCCCGGCCCCGCTGCAACGGGTCGTGGAGTGGAACCCGGTCTCGACGCTCACGCAGGCGTGCCGCGAGCTGTTCGGCAACACCAACCCGAACGCTGCCGTGCCCGACGCGTGGTCCATGCAGCACCCGGCGCTCTACACGCTGCTGTGCGTCGTGGTGATCCTCGTGGTGTTCGCGCCGCTCGCGATCGCGCGGTACCGCCGCACGTCGCGCTGACCGGCCACCCGCGTCAGCCCGGGGCGGGGGCCCGCCAGCCGAGCTGGCCCACGAGCCACGTGAGGGCGTCGGGGGTCATCGTCGTCACGGCAGCCCAGTCGTGCCCGGCGGGGTACTCACGCTCGGTCTCGGGCACGCCGACCTGGTCGAGCGCGGCCGCGATCCGCCGGCCGTCGTCGACGGGGTCGGCCGTGGGGACGCCCAGGAAGACGGGCAGCGGTGCGATGTACGTCGTGCGACCGATGACCTCGAGCGGCGAGTTCGCGGCGAGCGCGGACGCGTTCGCGTGCAGCTCGGGCGACTCCGGCTCGAGGTACGGCATGAGCGAGACGACCCCCGCGAACGTCGACTGGTGGCGCATCCCCACGAGCAGCGCACCCAGACCGCCCGCGCTCATGCCGGCGATCGCGCGGTCGGCGCGGTCCGGGGTCGTGCGCAGGTGCTGGTCGGCCCACGGCACGACGTCGTCGACCAGGAGCGTCTCGCGCAGCGGGCCGGGTGCGGGCAGGTCGACGGGCTCGTCCACGGGGCCCAGCGACAGGTCCGGCGACACGACGAGGACCGGTGGGATCGCCCCGGACGCGATGAGCTGGTCGAGCAGCGTGTCCAGGTGCCCGGCGGTGAACCAGTCGGAGCCCGTGCCCGGTGCGCCGTGCAGCGTGTACAGCACGGGGTAGTGCTCGTCGGGGTGCTGGGAGTACCCCGGCGGCGCGTACACCCAGGCCTCGGTCTGGGTGAACCCGCGCGCCGTCGCCGGCACCGTGACCGCCCACTCGGTGCCGGTGGTCGCGGTCGTGGGTCGTGGCGGGACGGCGGGCTGCCCGGTCGGCAGCACCGTGGGCGCGTCTGTCGTGGCGTCCTCGCCCGCCGTCAGCATGCTGCGCCAGTCGCTGAGGTACCCGGTCCCGACCCCCACGCCCAGCCCGGCCGTGACGGCCAGCAGGAGCACGCACGCGCACGCGCCGGTCGCCAGCAGCAGACCGGACGGGTGGTGGCGCCGGCGCCGGCGTCGCACCGCGAGGGCGAGCAGCACGGCGCACGCCACGGTGACGCACGCGGCGACGCCCACGACCGTCCAGCCCTGCCACGAACGGTCGAGGATCGCGACGTGCACAGCCACCTCCGTGTCTCGGGCGCTCGGGGACGCGCGCCGGGAGCACGGGTCAGCGTGCACCCGTGGGCTGGGAGCCACCTGGGCGCCGGCCGGGAGCCGGCGGTGACTCCGGGGCCTCGGCCGCGACGCTCGCGGGGCTCGTCGCGAGGACGACGCACGCCGCGATCGCGAGGACCAGCGCGGCGACCACGGGCACGGCCCACCCGGCGCGCACGGTGTCGCCCAGCACGGCGACGCCCACGGCGCCGGGCACGACGACCTCGGTGACCGACAGCACGGCGGCCATGGACCCGGCGGAGCCGCGCTCGAGCGCCCGCAGGTACGCGAGCACGCCGACCGCTCCGCACGCGACGATCGCGATCGCGAGGGGCTGCAGCACGGTGTCGAGCAGCCCGCCGGACGCGTGCGCGCCGCGCGCCGCGATCGCGGCCCCCGAGTACCCGAGCCCGCCGAGCGTCGCGAGCAGCAGCGCGCCCCCGCGCGCGTACGCGGCGACGGTCGCGGCGACCAGCACGCCCGAGGCCACGAGCATCCCGGTGGTGAAACCGGACGGCGGCGTCACGGCGGGCTGCTCGCCGGAGCCCGCCGCGAGCACGACGAGCGCACCGACCACGGCGACGATCGCGCCGACGTCCCGGCCGCGCGTCGGTGCACCCAGCACGGTGCGCGCGAGCAGCACCACCACGACGACCGACGACGCCAGCAGGGCCTGCACGACGAACAGCGGCAGCCGGTCGAGCGCGACGAGCGACAGCAGCCACGCCGCCCCGTCGATGACGAGGGCGCCGACCACGAGCGGCTGGCGAAGCGCCGTCAGACCCTGCGCGCGGCGCGTCGCGACGGCCTGCATGACCGTGCTGACGCCGTAGCCGACGGCCGCGACGGTCGCGGCGAGCAGTGCGAGCACCACGGGGTCCTCCTCCCGTCCGCCGCGTCAGCGCCGGCCGGACGGCCGGACGAAGGGGAACGCGAGCGTGTCGCGGATCGACCCGCCCACGAGCATCATGACGACCCGGTCGACGCCGATCCCGACGCCGCCCGTGGGGGGCATCGCGAACTCGAGCGCCGACAGGAACTCGTCGTCGACCTCCATCGCCTCGGGGTCGCCCGCGGCCGCGAGGATCGACTGCTCGGTGAGCCGGCGGCGCTGCTCGACCGGGTCGACGAGCTCGGAGTACGCGGTGCCGAGCTCGGCCCCGAACGCGACGAGGTCCCAGCGCTCCGCGAGCCGCGGGTCGTCACGGTGCCGCCGCGTCAGCGGCGACGTCTCCACCGGGAAGTCGGTGTAGAACGTCGGCTCGACGGTCTGCCCCTCGACGAACCGGTCGTACAGCTCCTCGACGAGGGCGCCGTGCGTCTCGTCGTCGTCGAACGCGACGTCGTGCGCGCGGCACAGCTCGCGCAGGTCGGCGAGCGGCAGGTCGGGCGTCACGGGCGTGCCGAGCGCGCGGGACACGGCGTCGTGCACGGTGAGCACGGGCCACTCGCCGTCGAGGCGGACGACCGTGCCGTCGGGCCGGTGCGCGACCGGTTCGCCGTGCACCGCGACCGCCGCCGCGACGACCAGCTCGCGCGTGAGGTGCCGCATCGTCGTGTAGTCGCCGTACGCCTGGTACGCCTCCATCGACGTGAACTCGGGGTTGTGGGTCGCGTCGACGCCCTCGTTGCGGAAGTTGCGGCCCAGCTCGAACACGCGCCCGACGCCGCCGACCATGAGCCGCTTGAGGAACAGCTCGGGGGCGATGCGCAGGTACAGGTCGAGGTCGTAGGCGTTGATGTGCGTCGTGAACGGCCGCGCGTTCGCGCCGCCGTGGATGCGCTGCAGGATCGGTGTCTCGACCTCGATGAACCCGCGCTCGACCAGCGAGGACCGGAGGGACCACACGGCGGCGGCGCGTGCCCGCAGCAGGTGCTCGGCGCGGTCGTTCATCGCGAGGTCCATGTGCCGCAGCCGCACGCGCGCCTCGGGGTCGGCGAGGCCGCGGTGCTTGTCGGGCGGGGGCGTCAGCGCCTTCGCGGCCATGCACCACGAGCGCGCCAGCAGGGTCGGCTCGCCCGACCGGCTGCGCACCGGGACGCCCGTGACGGACACCTGGTCGCCGAGGTCGACGGCCCGGCGCCACAGCGGCAGGTCGGCCGACCCGGAGGCGGTGAGCATGACCTGCAGCTCGGCCCCGCCCTCGCGCAGCACCGCGAACACGACGCCCCCGAGGTCGCGCAGCCGCACCACCCGGCCGACGACCGCGAGCTCGTCGGCACCCGCGGCGGGGCTCGTCGTGCCGGGCGGCACGGCGTCGAGCACGGCGCGCGCCGCGGCGACCGCGGCCGTGCGGGGCACGGTCACGGGGTACGGGTCCATGCCGGCGGCGTGCAGCACGTCGAGCTTCGCGTGGCGCGTGCGCTGCTGCTCGGTGAGGCGGCGCGGCGGCGCGGTCACCGCGAGGGCCTCGTCCTCCTGCGCGACGACCGCCGCGACGAACGCGGGGTCGTGCAGCTCGGGGGAGCGGTCGGAGCGGTCGTCGGCACCGGTGAGCCAGCGCGGGTTGCGCGGCAGGAAGCCCTCGGCCTGCCCGAGCGCGAACACGACGCGCGTGAGCTGCCCGGCCGCCTCGTAGCACATGAGGCGCGGCTCCCAGTCGGGCAGGTACTTCTCGTTCGAGCGGTAGAGCTGCTCGAGCTGCCAGAACCGCGACGCGAGCAGCAGCACGCGGCGGTTGAACCGCTGCACGGGCGTCGCGCCGACGCGCTCGCCGACCTCGAACGTCGAGCGGAACATGGCGAAGTTCATCGAGACCTTCTCGATCCCGAGGTCCCGCGACGCGGCGGCGAGCTCGGCGACCATGAGCTCGGTCACGCCGGCGACGGCGTCGGGCGAGCGGCGCATGACGTCGAGCGACAGCCCGCGACGGCCCCACGGGACGAACGACAGCAGGCCGCGCACCGCACCGTCCGCGTCGTGCGCGGTCACGACGACGATGCGCGGGTCGACCGGGTCGCCGAGCCGCTCGAGCGCCATCGAGAAGCCGCGCTCCTCGCCGTGCCGCCACCGGTCGGCGTCGCGCACGAGCTCGGCGAGCTCGTCGGCGGGGATCGCGGCCTGGCGGCGCACGCGGACCTCGTACCCGGCGGCCTTCCCGCGCTCGACCGCGCGCCGCACGGGCCGCAGGGCGGGGTTGGCGAGGTCGATGCGGCGGGTCACGACGACGGCCTCGTCGCCCATGGGCACGGGGTGCAGGCCCGCGTCGCGGTACGTGCGGGCGCCGGCCTCGGTGGTCGACGTGACCGCGGGGATCCAGCCGTGCTGCCGCGTGTGCAGGAGCCAGCGGTCCACGGCCGCCGGCCAGGACTCGCGGGCCCCGACGGGGTCGCCGGCGGCGAGGCTCACGCCGGACACCACGCGGTACGACACGGCGGCGCGACCGTCGGGGGAGAACACCGCCGAGCGGTCGTCGCGCGTCGCGAAGTAGCCGAGCGAGTCGTGCTCGGGGTCCTCCAGCAGCAGGCGCCGCACCGCGAGCGCGTCGGCCGCGCGCTCGCCCGCGGGGCTCGCCGACGAGCGCAGGAACACGGCGATGCCCAGCAGCAGGCCTGCCGCCGAGACGAGCCCGACGAGCGCGCCGACCCACGCGGGGCCGTGGCCGCTCGCGACGACGCTCGAGTGGATGCCGAGCACGTGCGACAGGCTCCAGCCGAGCCGGTCGCCCTGCGTGGTGAGCCCCGCGGGGTCGAACTGCAGCAGCGTGTAGGCGAGCGTGGCCGCGGCGAGGGCGGTGGTGCCGGTGACGAGCACGGCGCGCCACCACGCGCCGCGCCGCAGCCGGGCCGGGAACGCGCGCCGCGCCGAGACGAGGACCACGATGATCGGCAGCGAGAAGCAGAACGCGACGACGTCGCGCGTGGTGACCTCGAGCTCGGCGAGCGTCGCCGACCCGGTCGCGACGAGCACGAGCGTGAGCAGGCCGATGAGGGCGACGGGCAGCTGCCACACGACCACGACGAACCACACGGCGGCCCGCAGGCGGCGCAGCACGCCGGACGCGACGACGCCGACGAGGATCGCCGAGAACAGGCCGGGCTGCGCGGGGACGTTGGTCATCGACAGCACGTGGCCGACGGCGCGGACCTGGTGCGGCCAGAACGGCAGCAGCACGAGAGCGACGAGCAGCCAGATCGCGTACGCCTGGAGCACGCGGCCCGTGACGTGCGCGACGCCGCGCGCCCAGGGCGACGCGTGGGGCGTGCCGGCGGGGGCGGCGTCGCCCGCGTCCCGCGTCGGGCGCGCGTCGCCGCGCGGCACCGGCCGTCGCGGGTCGACGTCGGTGCCCGTCGACGGTGCCGGCTCGGTCGACGTGCGCGCCATGCGCGGTCCCCCGCAGGTTCGTCAGCCCGGGGCGCGGTCGCAGGGCTGCGCACGTCGGTCCCACCGGTGGGCGGCCCGCTGCGCGGACGGCCGTGAGGGCCAATCTGCCCCTCGGGGCGAACCTGTGCAACGAGACGTCCGCCCAGGTCGGACGTGCACGGCGCCCGCGGGCCCTGCGCGTGGGCCCTCGCCGTGCCCGCGGGTGCCCGGGACGTCCGGTCCGTGACGAGCGTCCGGTTCGCCGGCGGATCCGCCGGGCGCACGGCCTGGCCGTGGGACCACGGGGCAACTACCGTTGCGCAAGTGACTGAGAACCGTGCCAACGGCACCGCGCCGGTGACCGCCCCCCAGCACTCCGTCGAGGGCTTCGTGAAGGAGTTCCTGCGCGAGCTCCACTTCGGCCAAGGGGTGACGCTCGCACGCGCGAGCGACAACGACCAGTACCTGGCGCTCGCGCGCACGGTGCGCGAGTACCTCATGGCCCGGTGGCTCGAGACGCTGCGGCGGCAGTTCGACGCGCAGGCGAAGTCGGTCGCGTACCTGTCGGCCGAGTACCTGCTGGGGCGCCAGCTCGACAACGCGCTCATCGCGACCGACCTCACCGAGATCGTCGAGGAGGGGCTCGCGTCGCTCGGCATCGACCTCGCGACCCTGCGCGAGCAGGAGGTCGAGCCGGGTCTCGGCAACGGCGGCCTGGGGCGTCTCGCCGCGTGCTTCGTGGACTCGCTCGCGACGATGAGCGTGCCGTGCATCGGCTACGGCATCCGCTACGAGTACGGCATCTTCCGCCAGACGTTCGTCGACGGCTGGCAGGTCGAGCAGCCGGACACGTGGCTGTCGCTCGGCGCGCCGTGGGAGTTCCCGCACCCCGAGCACTCGGTGCCCGTGCACTTCGGCGGCCACACCGAGACGTACGACGACGGCGGCGTCGAGCGCACGCGCTGGGTGCCCGCGTGGGACGTGCTCGGCGTGCCCTACAACTACATGGTCCCCGGCTACCAGAACGGCCGCGTCAACACGCTGCGCCTGTGGAGCGCGCGCGCGACCAAGGCGTTCGACCTGCAGATCTTCAACTCCGGCGAGTACGTCGACGCGGTGCGCGCGCAGACGTTCGCCGAGAACATCTCGAAGGTCCTGTACCCCGAGGACTCGACGCCGCAGGGCAAGGAGCTGCGCCTGCAGCAGCAGTACTTCTTCGTCGCGTGCTCGATCCGCGACTTCGTCGAGAACGTGCTGCCCGAGGACTTCGACCTGCACGACCTGCCCGAGCGCATCATCTTCCAGCTGAACGACACGCACCCCGTGATCGCCGTCCCGGAGCTCATGCGCATCCTGGTCGACGAGAAGAAGTGGGACTGGGACGAGGCGTGGGCCGTGACGCAGAAGTGCTTCGCGTACACGTGCCACACGCTGCTGCCCGAGGCGCTCGAGGTGTGGCCGGTCGAGCTGCTGGGCCGGCTGCTGCCGCGGCACCTGGAGATCATCTACCGCATCAACGACGACTTCCTCGCGGAGGTCGCGCAGCGGTTCCCCGGTGACGAGCTGCGCCTGCGCCGCATGTCGATCATCGCCGAGCACCCCGAGCGGTCGGTGCGCATGGCGTACCTCGCGACCGTGGCGGGCGCGAAGGTCAACGGCGTCGCCGAGCTGCACAGCCAGCTGCTGCGCGACAAGGTGCTCCCGGACTTCTCGGAGTACTGGCCGGACAAGTTCACGAACGTCACCAACGGCGTCACGCCCCGGCGGTTCGTGCGCCTGGCGAACCCGGCGCTGTCGGAGCTCATCACCGACGCGGTCGGCCCCGGGTGGGTCACGGACCTCGAGCGGCTGCGCGAGATGGAGCCGCTGGCCGACGACGCCGAGTTCCGCGAGCGGTTCCGTGCGGTCAAGGCGCACAACAAGGACCGTCTGAACGCGCTGCTGCAGCGCCGCGACGGCATCACGCTGCCGGCCGACGCGATGCTCGACGTGATGGTCAAGCGCCTGCACGAGTACAAGCGGCAGACCCTCAAGGTGCTGCACATCGTGTCGCAGTACGAGCGCATCGTCAGCGGCGAGCTCGACCCCACGAGCATCCCGCGGCGCGTGTTCGCGTTCGGCGCCAAGGCGGCCCCGGGCTACAAGATGGCCAAGCAGATCATCGGGCTCATCAACCACGTGGGCGCGGTCGTCAACACCGACCCGCGCGTGCAGGGTGCGCTCACGGTCGTCTTCCCGCCCAACTACAACGTCACGCTCGCCGAGACGCTGATCCCCGCGGCCGACCTGTCGGAGCAGATCTCGCTCGCGGGCAAGGAGGCGTCGGGCACCGGCAACATGAAGTTCGCGCTGAACGGCGCCCTGACGATCGGCACCGACGACGGCGCGAACGTCGAGATCCGGCAGCTCGTCGGCGACGACCACTTCTTCCTGTTCGGGCTCCTCGAGCCGCAGGTCGAGCAGGTCGTGGCCGCCGGGTACGAGCCGTCCCGGTACTACGAGGAGAACCGCACGCTGCGTCGCGCGATCGACCTCATCGCGTCGGGTGCGTTCGCGAACGGCGACCGCAAGGTCTTCGAGCCGATCGTGTCGAACCTGCTGCACGAGGACCGGTTCCTGGTGCTCGCGGACTTCCAGTCGTACGTCGAGGCGCAGGAGCGGGTCGACGCCGCGTACCTCGACACCGAGGGGTGGACGCGGTCGGCGATCCTCAACGTCGCGCGGTCCGGGTTCTTCTCGTCCGACCGGTCGATGTGGGACTACATCGACCGCATCTGGCACGCGCAGCCGGTCGTCGCGCGCTGACGCGACTGCCCGGTCGCACGACGGTCCCGCACCCACCGGGTGCGGGACCGTCCGACGTCCGGGACCTTCCGTCACCACCCACCCGGCCCCCGGCCACCCCACCCCGCCGAACGCGGAGTTGTGCCGGTTCCGAGGGCGCAGGAGCGGCCGAAGCCCGCACTCGACGGCCGTGATGCGGCGGTGGTGTCAGGCGCGCAGCGCCGCGACCGACTCCTCGAGGCGTCGGGCCGTGCCCGAGAGCTCGTCGGCAGCGGTGCGGATCGTCGCGATCCCGTCGAGCGACCGCTCCTGCCGCTCCTCGACGCCGCCGATGCCGGACTCGATGCCGCGGCCCGCGCGCGCGGCCTCCGCGACGGCCTGCGCCATCTGCGCGGTGGTCGCGGTCTGCTCCTCGACGGCGCCCGCGATGGTCGTCTGGTAGTCGTCGATGCGGGACACGACGTCGCTGATCCGCGAGATCTCCTCGACCGCGCGGCCCACGGCCGACTGGATCTGCTCGACCTGGTCGCCGATCTGCCCGGTCGCGCGCGCGGTGGCCTGCGCGAGGTCCTTGACCTCGCCCGCGACGACCGCGAACCCCTTGCCGGCCTCGCCTGCGCGGGCCGCCTCGATGGTCGCGTTGAGCGCGAGCAGGTTCGTCTGCTCGGCGATGCCCGTGATGACCTTGACGACCGACCCGATCTGCGCGGACGACTCGCCGAGCTCGGCGACCGAGCGCTGCGTCTGCTCGGCGATCCGCACGGCGTCGGCGGCGATCGCGGCTGCGTCGGCCGTGGTGCGGGAGATCTCGCCGATCGACGCGTCCATCTGGTGGGCGCCCGCCGCGACGGACTCGACGCGGTCGGCGACCTCGCCGGCCCCGACGGACACGCCGCGCAGCTGGTCGGTGGACTCCTGCACCGCGACCGTCAGCTCCTGCGAGGACCCGACGAGCGTCGCGGCGGCCTCGGCGACCGCGCGCGCCGACGTCGTGACCTCGGTCGTCGCGGCCGTCGTGCGGTCGAGCGTGGCGTTGAGCGCGACCGCGAGCCGGTCCAGCTCGGTGCGCTCGCGGCCCGTGTCGAGGCGCGCGGACGAGTCGCCCGACGCCAGGGCGTCGGTGGCCTGCGCGAGCGGCCGCACGATCGAGCGCTGCACCGCGATGCCCGCGCCGGCGAGCACGAGCAGCACCGCGAGGGACACCCCGATCACGGGTACCGCGTCGGCGAGCGCCGCGGCCTGCACGTCGTCGACGTAGATGCCCGAGCCGACGACCCAGCCCCACGGCTCGTAGCCCGCGACGTAGGAGATCTTGGGCTGCGGGTCCTCGGCGCCGGGCTTGGGCCACTGGTAGGCCACCGTGCCGGCGCCGTCGGCCTCGACCACCTCGACCATGCGCACGAACAGCCGGAGCCCGTCCGGGTCCTCGTAGTCGCCGAGCGGCGTGCCGTCCATCTCGGGCTTGATCGGGTGCATGAGCATGGTCGGGGTCATGTCGTTGACCCAGAAGTACTCGTCGCCGCCGTAGCGCATGGTCCCGAGGGTTGCGAGCGCGCCGGCCTGCGCCTCCTCGACCGTGACCTCGCCCGCCTGCGCCCGTGCCGCCCACGCCTCGACGACCCCCAGGGCGGACTCCACGACGTGCTGCGTCGCGGTCGAGCGCTCGGCGAGGATGCGCCGCTCGACACCGCCCACCGCGACCGCGGTGAGGACGAGCAGGCCGATCGCGGTGAGGACCACGAGCGCGGCCATGCGGGTGCGGATCCGGAACTGGCTCATCGGGCGGCCTCCTGTGCGTCGGCGCCCCCTGCCGGCGTCCCGGGCGGTCGGACGACGACCCGGGTGCCTCTCCGTCGGCCGCGTGCGGCGGAACGTGAGCCGGACCACAGGGTGAAACGCCGTGCGCCCGGGGCCGCCGGTCCGGTCCGTGCACGCTCAGGGGGCGCCGACCGGCCCCGCCGTCGAGGTCGCGAACCGCACGTGGGCGACGTCCGCGCTGCTCGTGTACCGCGCGAGGCCCAGCCGCAGCGCCGTCACGCGGTACTCGGGCGTGCTCGTCGCCGTCCCGGCCGTGTACGGCTCGCCCGGTGGTGCGCCGGGCCGGTCCGGCTGCACGTTGAGCATGAGCGACACGACGCTCGGCAGCACCGTGACCAGCGACGACAGCGCTGTCACGAGCGTGCCCGACAGCGTCGCGAGCGTCGTCCCCAGGGTCGTGACCGGCACGACCAGCGCGGTGCGCAGCACGGGTGCGACGAGGCCCAGGAGCGCCGCGCCCGAGCCGTTCAGCGCCCCCGTGATCGAGCTCAGCGAGAGGCCGAGGACGCCGAGGACGGTGTTGACGAGCGTGCCCGTGAGCCCGGTCGCCGTCACGGTGACGGCCGCGGTCGGCGGCACCGCGGTGCCCGCGGCGGAGTCGAGGATCGCCCCGACGGGTGCGGTGAGCTGCACGCGGACCCCCGCGACGTTCACGGTGACCGGACCCGTGACGGGCACGGTCGCGCTCGCCGCGACCGTCGTGGTCAGGTCGACGGTGACGGTCGCGGACCGGACCGCCGTGAGGAGCGCCTGGACCACCTGCCCGGTCCACGTGTCGAGCAGCGCCCCGACCCGCGTCAGCAGAGGGTTGAGCACCGCGGCGCTCAGGACGACCTCCGTGTTGGGCGGTTGGCTGCTGAGCGCGCCCGGCGCGTAGCCGAGCAGCGCGTCGAGGTCGACGTCGACGACGCCGGACGACAGGTTCAGCGTCACGACGCCGTCGGTGAGCGGAGCCGTGAGCAGCGGTGCGACCGCCCCGGCGACGTCCGGCGTGGAGACCGTGACCGTGCCGGACAGCGGCGCGAGCGACAGCCCGGCGCCGAGCTGCCCCAGCAGCCCGGTGCGGATCGCCGCGGCGATCGGCCCCGACGTGCCCCCCAGCGTCCCGAGGTTGGTCTGCAGCGTGCCGACGGTCGCGTTCACGGCCTGCACGAGCTGACCGAGCACCGGGCTGCTGGTCCGCAGCCCGACGTCGGCCACCCCGTAGCTGCGCACGGCACCCGTGGCGGTGCCGTCGCCCCACAGCAGCGCTCGCAGGTCGGCGCACCCGTCGAGCTGCGCGCTCGAGGCGACGGCGCCCACGCGCAGCCGCGTGTCGGCGAGGTTCGTGATCGCCGGCAGCAGCGTGCCGAGCGACACGTACGCCGGCCCGGGCAGCTGGTCGGACGGGGTCGTCGGCGTGACCTGCACGCCGCCGCTGTCGTTCACCAGGCCCGCGGCGCCCGCGGCGGTGCCGTGCCCCGACACCTGGGCGTACTGGTTCAGCGCGCCCGCCGAGCCGGCCGGCAGCCCGACCCCCAGCCCCGTGAGGTCGAGGCCCACGACGTTGAGCGCGCTCGCCGTCAGCGGGTTGAGCCGCGTCGCGGTCGGTGCCGGCGAGCCGGGGTCGATCGCGGTCGGCGGCGTGACGGTCAGGGTGCCGTCGGCGGCGCGCACCAGGCGCACGCCCTGCAGCGCGGCGACCGGGTCGAGGTCCGTGCCGAGCAGGCTCCCGGACAGGAACCGGCCCGCCGAGGTCGCGGTGAACCCCTCGTCCTGGCCGCAGCGCAGCGACGACGTCGCGGTCAGGCCGT
Organism: Cellulomonas sp. FA1; assembly: GCF_000986825.1. Classification (NCBI taxonomy): domain Bacteria; kingdom Bacillati; phylum Actinomycetota; class Actinomycetes; order Micrococcales; family Cellulomonadaceae; genus Cellulomonas; species Cellulomonas sp. FA1. The sequence goes on from NZ_LBMY01000001.1 coordinate 3,399,394, forward strand.
GGACCCACTCGTCCTCGCGCCACGCGGCGGTCGACGTCGACACGACGGCGGGGGCGGCCACGGCGGCGGCCGCGGCGGCGGCCACGAGGGCCCGGACGGCAGCACGCATGTCAGCCTCTCCTCGGGGTCGGCGGTGCGGGACGTCGGGCCGCACCCAGCAGCCCGGCGCCGAGCGCGAGCGCCGCGGCGGCGGCGAGCGCGAGCAGCACGGGGTCGGCGCCCGTGCGCGGCAGCCGGCCGGGCGGTGCGGCGACGACGGGCGGGGCGCCGGCACCCGGCGCACCGGGTGCGCCCGGCGGCGCGGACGGGGACGGCACCGGCACGTCGTCGATCGCGACGGCGCGCAGGCCGAGGCCGACCTCGTTCGTCAGGCCCATGAGGGTCTCGTCGGCGGACGCCGCGGCCGAGTCCTCGACGGCGAGCGACACCAGCAGGTGCTCGGGCGCACCCGCCACGAGGGGGTCGAGCGTGAAGCGCGGACCGGTGCCCGGGCCCCCGGTGCTCGTGCCCGCGTGGGTCGCGACGGCGCGTTCACCCGCGCCGCACGTCGGGGCGCCCGGACCGTCCTGCCACGGGTCGGTGCAGCTGCGGACGTCGAGCCGGAGCCCGCGCGGGTGCTCGGTCAGCGCGCCCGCGCTGTGCAGCTCGACCTCGAGCTCGGCGCGCACCGCGTCCTCGAGGCGCGCGTCGACCCGCCAGTGCGCCGGCTCGCCCGGCGTGAGCACGAACTGCGCCGGGTACGGCGCGGAGGAGAGCACCAGCCGGCCCGTCGTGCCCGTCTCCGGCACGTCCTGCATGGCCGTCGCGGCCGATCCCGCCCCCAGCACGAGACCGACCACCACGGCCGTCGTCCCCGTCAGCGCGAAGCCCCGTCGCATCGTCGCCCCCTCCGGTCGTCGGTCGGCCCTGGGCCGTCGTCCGTCACACGGTCCGGCGGGCCGCGGACGCCCTCTCACCCGCGGCCCGCCGGTCGCCGCCGCGTGGCCGCTCGGGCCACAGGGCCCACGCCACGAGCGCGGCGACGAGCAGCACCCCGGCGCTGGCCACCGCCGGCTGCCGGACCGTCTCGAGCACGCGCCCGGCACCCGGCAGCGACGCGACGACGCGACCCGCCGTCGCGACCCGGTACGGGTCGCGGTCCGTCGTCCGGTTCGCGTCGCCCTGCAGCGTCAGGAGCCGCTCCTGCGGCTGCCCCGGCACGTCGTCGATCGCGACGACGCGGTGGGTGACCCGTGCCCCGTCGCCGCGCGGCACGGTCACCACGTCGCCGACCCGCAGGTCGGCCGCCGGGGTCGTGCGGACCACCGCTGCCGTGCCGGCCGGCATGCCCGGTGACATCGACCCGGTGACCAGCACGACGAGCGAGGCCGACAGCGCCCACGAGGCCACCAGCCACGCGGCCACCAGCACGCCCGGCGCCCCGACGGCCGCGAGCGCGACGTCGCGCAGCGACCACCCGGTCCGGGCGTGCCCCGGCGCCCGGTGCAGGGCCCCGTCCTGCCGGTGGGCCGCGGCGGTGCGGTGGTTCCGAGCCCGCACCGCCACGGCTGCGCCGCCGACCTCGCCCGTGGTCACGCCGACTCGCCCGCGAACGCCCAGGCGGGCGCGATCGAGCGGCCCATGTAGTCGTCGGCCGTCGTGCCCGGTGCCAGCGGCAGCGGGTCGGGCAGCGTGAGCTCGAAGCAGTAGTACTGCACCGAGCCGGCGGCCGCCGCGAGCGTCTGCGTCGCCGAGCCGCCTGTCGTGCCGAGGTCGCCGTCGGCGATGAGCGTCGGTGCGCCCGGTGCGCCCGAGAACGCGGTCGCGTCGCACGTGAACGCCGCGTCGTCGGTGACGACCCGCACGTCGATCGCGTCGAACAGCAGCCCCCCGGGGTCCGTCGCGGTGATGCCCGACGCCGTCACCGCGGCCTGCAGGTCGACGTCGCCCGCGATGGACGTCGGCGACGTGCGCAGCGCGACGGGTGCGTACGTCGTGTCGCCCGGCGTGAACGCGGACGCCGCGGCCGAGAACACCATCTCGCCACCGGGGTTGTCCTCCTCGTCGGTCCACGCGGCCGCGTCGACCGCCGCCGTCGTGTTCTGCTGCACCTCGAACGTCGACGTCGAGACGCCGGGGCCGCCGGCGCCGTCGCCGCCGAACACCCACTCCACGTCGGTCCACGCCGCGAGCGTCGCGACCCCGCCCACACCCAGGACGGTCCCGGCCGCCGTGAGCGCGAACGCCTTGCGACGCCGCTGAGCGCGCTTGTCCTCGTCGATGACCCTGGTCGTCGTGCCGTGCTTCACCATGTCCCCACCCCACCGCTCGTCGGTCCGTCGGAGCCGTGGGCGGTGCTCCGTCCACGACGTCCTGGACGCTAGGTCGACAGGGGCGGACGAATCGGACGCACCGTGACGGTTCCGTACCGGGCGGGCATGCGGACCCGTATCTGCAGGTCCGGTCTGGGTGAAGGAACCCAGTAGCGGTCGGTGGTGACGCCCGCGACTACGTACGGTGGAACGGACGCGCCTCCCCCCGGTGCGTCGGCAGGGGGCAGGGGGGACCAGGGGGACGGCATGACGACGGCACGGCACGACGGCCACGACGGGACGGTGATCGGCGAGGACCGCGACGCCCGCGCGGTGCTCGACGACGCGACGACGGGCCGCGGCGCCCTCGTGGTGGGGCCGCTGGGCTCGGGCAAGACGCACCTCGTGCGGGCGGTCGTGGCGCTCATGCGCGACGCGGGCCTGGACCCGCTCGTGCTCCGTGCGGCCGCACCGCTCGCGTCCCTGCCGCAGGGCGTGCTCGACGACGAGGGGGTCGCACGGCTCGACGCCGCGTCACCCGCGGCGCCGCTCGTCGTCGTCGTCGACGACGCCGAGGACCTCGACGACACGACCGTGGACCGCCTCGTGCGGGGCCTCGCGCGCGGCAGCGTGCACCTGGTGCTCGCGATCGCGCCGCGCCGCGACGGCGAGCCGGCGCACGCCGTGGCGGTCCGCGCCCGGCTGGTCGACCTGTGGCTCGCGCACCGGCTGGTGCGGCACGACCTGCGCGAGCCGGAGCGGGCCGACGCCGACGCGCTGGTCGACGCGTTCGGCGGCGGGCACCCGCTGGACCGCGCGACCCGGCGCATCCTGGTCGCGCGCGCCCGGGGGTCGCGCACCGTGCTGCGCGAGCTCGTCGCCGAGGCGGTGCGCCGCGACCGCGCGGGCGGCGACCCGCTGGAGCTGCCGCTGGACCTCGTCGAGGTGCCCGGCCTGCGGGACGCGCTGACGGTCGAGGCGGTGACGTTCGGGCCGGCCGTGCGGGAGGCGCTGGTCGTGCTGCGGCACCTGCCGGGCCTGCCCTACAGCGAGGCGTGCCTCGTGCTCGGCGCCGAGCGGGTCGACGGCCTCGTGACGCGGCGGCTCGCGATGGTCGACGACGGCCCGCGGCGCGGCCTGTACGTCCGCCGGCTCACGGCGCTGGTCGTCGAGCAGCAGCTCGACGACGCCGCGGTCGAGGGTGTGCTGGCGGGCGTCGAGCGGTACGTGCTGGAGCGGGCCACGGGCCCGGTGTCGGACGTGCTCGCGTCGTTCGTGGTGGCGCGCGCGTCGGTGCGCTCGCCCGACGAGGGGTGGAACGCCGCCCACCCGTCGACGTGGGCGCGGCTGGTGGTGGGCGCGGCGCGCTACGCGAACAGCACGGGGCGGCACGAGCGCTCGCTCGCGTGGACGACCATGCCGGGCGTGCCCGCCGCCGCGCCCGAGGTGCTGCTCGAGCGCACGGTCGCGCTGCTCGCGCTGCGCGAGGACGCGCGGGCGCGCGCCGAGCTCGAACGCGTCGAGCCCGAGCGGCTCGGGCCGACGAGCCTGCTGCGGTACGTGCGCTGCTGGACGGACCTCGTGCGGTGGGTGCCGCCGGACGCGCGCGTCGAGGTGCCGACGTTCCCCGAGCAGGTGCGCGGCGTCGCGCGGGCCGAGCTGGTGCTGCTGCGCGCCGAGCGGGCGGCGCTCACGCTCGACTGGGACCGTGCGCTGATCGCGGCGCGCCACGCGCTCGACGGTGCGGCGCACCCGCGCACGGCGGTGCGGGCGGCCGCGCTCGCGACGTTCGCGGCGGTGGTGCTCGGCGCGCACCCCGAGGCGGAGCGGCTCGCGCGGGAGACGCGCGCGTTGCTGCGCGACCCGGTCGGCGGGCGCACGGTCGGCCTCGACGACGAGCTGTGGGCGCTGTGCACGCTGGCGGCGGCCGCGGCGCTGGGCGGTCACCGTCCCGACGACCTCGAAGACTGGGTGGTGGCGTGCACGCTCGCCGCCGGGGTCCGCGGCGGACCGGCGGAGGTCGGGCTCGTCAACGTCGCGTGGGCGTGCCTCGCGTTCGACCGTGGCGACGGTGCCGCGGTCGTCGAGGAGCTCGCGGCGGCGGCCTCACGCGTGCCCGCCGGCCGGGCCGGGGTGCTGCGGGCGCTGCTGGTGTGCGCGCTCGGGTCGTCGCGGGCGGCGCTCGGTGACGACACCGGCGCACGCCGCGCGCTCGCGACGGCGCCGGCCGAGCACCGCGCCTTCCCGCTCGTCGACATGGCGGCGCGCGTGGTCGAGGCGTGGCCCGCGGCGCACGACGCGACCTCGGTCGACCTGACGCCCGTGCGTGCGGCCGTCGCGGCGGCGCCGCGCCTCGAACGGATCGTGCAGCGGCTCACCGTGACGGGCGGGCGTGTGGGGATCGCCCCGGACGCCGACGGCGGCGCGTCGGTGCCGGGCCGCGTCGACGCCGTGCTGTCGGACCGTGAGCTCGAGGTCGCCCTGCTCGTGGGGCAGGGGCTGACGAACCGCGAGGTCGCGGACCGCCTGGTGCTGTCCGTGCGGACCGTCGAGTCGCACGTTTACCACGCGTGCCGCAAGCTCGGGATCCCGTCGCGGCGCGAGCTCGCCCGGGTGGTGGTGACCACCGGCGTCGGCCGGCGGGGCTGACGCCTCGTCGTGCCGTGGCCGCCGGGGCGGGTGTCAGCGCGCGCGTCCGCCTCCACCGCCGCGGGGGCGTCTCTCGCCGCGGCCCGGGGTGCGGGGCGTCGGCCGGCCCGTCCGGCGCGGCGTCGGCGCGTCGCCGCCACCGCGCCCGTCGCGTCGGGTGCCGCGCCCGTCGCGCGCCCCGCCGCTCGCGGCCGGCGCGTCCCCGCGCGAGCTGCCCGCGGTGCGGCCGCGCACGATCCCGACGAGCTCCTGCGCGTGCGGGTGCTCGGTGTCGGTCCGCCACACGAGCGCGAGCCGGGACCCGGGCGCGTCGGGCACGGGGCGCACGGTCGTGCCGCGTCGGTCGTGCAGGCGCGCGAGCGCGTGCGGCACGACGAGCAGCCCGGCGCCGCTCGCGACGAGGTCGGCGCCCGTCGCGGCGTCCGGCACCTCGACGACGTCGACGCCGGCGGGGGTCCACCCGAGCACGTCGTCGGCGGGGACCAGCAGCGTCTCGCCCGCGAGGTCCGCGACGTCGACCTCGTCGACGACCGTGAGCACGTGGTCGGCGGGCACGACGACGACGGTCGTCTCGGTCCACAGCGGCACGACGGCCCAGCCGTCGCGGGTCGTGGGCGTCGTCGTGGGCAGGCCCGGGGGCGGCGTGAGGGCCGCGCCGTCGGCGGGTGCGGGCGGCAGGCGCAGCACGGCCGCGTCGACGTCGCCCGCGAGCACCGCGGCGACCGCGGCGGCGGGCTCGGCGTGCACGACGTCGAGCGGGTCGTCGGGCAGGCGTTCGCGCCACACGCGCGACCACCGGTCGGGGCTGGTGCCGGGCACCAGGAGCAGCCTCACCGGACGCGCCGCACGACGACGTCGGTGACCTCGTGGCCCAGGTCGAGGCCGCGCTGCTCGAACCGCGTCACGGGCCGGTGCGCGGGCCGCTCGACCGCGCCGCCGGCCAGGTCGGGGTCGGCGGTGAGCACGTCGACCATCTGCGTCGCGTAGTCCGCCCAGTCGGTCGCGACGTGCAGCGTGCCGCCGACGCGCAGCCGGTCGCGCAGCAGCGCGACGTGCGCGGGCTGCACGAGGCGGCGCTTGTGGTGCCGGGCCTTGGGCCACGGGTCGGGGAAGAACGCGTGCACCGCGTCGAGCGACCCGGGCGCGACCGCGGTGCGCAGCAGGCGTAGCGCGTCGCCGTGCGCGACCCGGACGTTGGTCAGGCCCTCGCGCTCGACGAGCAGCAGCAGCGCCGCGACGCCCGGCAGGTGCGCCTCGACCGCGAGCCAGTCGCGGTCGGGGTCGGCGGCGGCCATCGCGGCGGTCGCGTCGCCCATGCCCGAGCCGATCTCGACGACCAGCGGCGCGGTGCGGCCGAACAGCGCGGCCGTGTCGAGCAGCCCGTCGGGCGTGCGCGGCGGCGGCACGCGGTCGTCGTCGACCGAGAAGCCCCAGCGGTCGAAGAGCCGCTCGAGCGCGTCGGTGCGGTCCCGCCCCAGGGGTGCGCGGCGCGGGTGGAACGTGCGCAGCGGCTCGTGGGGTCGCGACGCGCGGTGGGTGAAGACGTCGGGCCGCACGGGCCCACCCTACGCAGCCGTGCTCCGTGGCCCGCTCCGGCGAGCGTCAGGCGGTCATGTCGTCCGGCTGCTCGACCAGCGCGAGGACCTCGCCGGCCGGCCCGCGGACCAGCAGCACGCGCCCGTAGGGCGTGTCCTCGGGGCCGCTGACGACCTCGCCGCCGAGCGACGCGACCAGGGGTGCGATCGCGTCGGCGTCCTCGACCGCGACGTACCAGGTCCACGCGGCGGGCACGTCGCCCGCGCCGGGCCCGTAGCCGCCGACGCCCGCGGCGGGCGAGCCGCCGATGCCGAGCGACGTGTACGTGAAGTCGGGCGCGCTCATGTCCTGCTGCTCGTACCCGAACAGCGCCGTGTAGAAGCGGCGCGCGGCGGCCGGGTCGTGCGACATCTGCTCGGCCCACACGAACGCGCCGGGCACGTCGGTGACCTCCCAGCCGGTCTGCCGGCCGGACTCCCACAGCCCGACGGTGGCACCGGTCGGGTCGATCAGCACCGCGCGGCGGCCCAGGTCGAGCTCGGTGGTGGGGCCCATGACGACGGTCGCGCCGGCCTCGACGGCCCGCGCGGTGGTCGCGCTGACGTCGTCGGTCGCGAGGTACACGCACCACCCCGCGGGGCTCGGCACGTCGGCGACCGCGAGGCCCGCGACCGCGCAGCCGTCGAGCGTCGCCGTGACGTACCCGCCGGTCTCGGGCCCGCCCACCACGAACTGCCAGCCCAGCAGGCCGCCGTAGAACCGCTGCGTGGGCGCGAGCTCCGTGACGACCATGTCCGCCCAGCCGGGGACGCCGGCGGGCCACGGGCTGGGGCTCAGGGTCACGGCACGGCTCCTGCGGGTCGACGGCCGCGCGCGGGACCGCGGCGGCGGAGCACAGCCAACCACCCGCGCCCGCGTCGCGCACCACGGGTCCGCGTGCTACGCCAGGACCATGACCGACGTCACGCGCCCGTCACCGCCCGACCGTGACGCCCCCGACGGTGCCGCGGGCGGCGACGCGTCGCCCGCGGGCGACGCGCTCGACGCGCTGACGCCGGCGGGCGACGACGAGCCGGGCGGTGAGTCCACGCTCACCGTCGTGCTCGCGCTCGCGGCCAACGCGCTCGTCGCCGTGGCCAAGACGGTCGCGGCGGTGCTGACGGGCGCGGCGTCGATGCTCGCCGAGGCCGCGCACTCGTGGGCGGACACCGGCAACGAGGTGTTCCTGCTGGTCGCGCAGCGCCGCGCCGCGCGCGCACCGGACGCCGCGCACCCGTTCGGGTACGGCCGCGAGGTCTACGTGTGGTCGATGTTCGCCGCGATCGGGCTGTTCGCGGTCGGGGCCGGGGTGTCGGTCACGCACGGCGTGCAGGAGCTCCTCCACCCCGAGCCGGCGACCGACTTCCCGGTCGCGTACCTGGTGCTCGCGATCGCGTTCGTGCTGGAGTCGGTGTCGTTCGTGCAGGCGTGGCGGCAGTCGCGCGCCGAGGCGCGGCGCCGCGAGCGGGGCCTGCTGGAGCAGGTGCTCGCGACGTCGGACCCGACCGTGCGGGCCGTGTTCTTCGAGGACGCGGCCGCACTGGTCGGCATCGTCATCGCCGCGGCGGGCATCGCGGCGCACGAGGTCACGGGCTCGAGCGTGCCCGACGCGGTCGGGTCGATCCTCGTCGGGCTGCTGCTCGGGTACGTCGCGTTCGTGCTCATCGGCCGCAACCTGCGCTTCCTGGTCGGCGAGACCGTGGACCCCGTGCTGCAGGCCGCCGCGCTGCGACGCCTGCTGGCGTTGCCGCAGGTCGCGCGCGTGACGCAGCTGCACATCGAGGTCGTCGGTGCGCGGCGCGTGCTGCTCACCGGGGCCGTCGACCTCGTGGGCGACCCGGGGGAGGAGGAGGCGTCGCACCTGCTCGCGCAGGTCGAGCGGGACGTGCGCGCGATCCCCGGCGTCGTCGGCGTCGTGCTGTCGCTCGCCGAGCCGCACGAGCCGTCGCTCGTGCCGCCGCCCGCCTGAGCCGGCGGGGCCGGCGTGGTCGGCGGCGTCAGCCGATGCGTTCCTGCAGGAACGTCACGACCTCGCGCAGGTACCGTTCGCGCACGTCCGGCGCCGACAGCGCGAGGTCGTGCGCACCGCCCGGCACCTCGACGAACGTCACGTCGGTCCCCAGCAGGTGCGCGCGCGCCGCGATCTGCGCGGGGTCGAGCACCGAGTCGGTCGACAGCAGCGCGTCGTGCTCGACGTCGTCGGGCCCCGCGGCGTCGGACGCGAGCACGAGCACGGGCACGTCGATCGCGAGCCCGCGGGCCACGCGCGCGTGCCCGCGGCGCACGGTGCGCACGAACCCGGCCCGCACCGGGAAGCCCTCGTGCGGCTTCCACGTCAGGTCGTAGTCCCACTCGCCGCCCGTCGCGGCGTGCAGCGCACGGCCGTAGTGCGGTGCGAGGCCGCGCAGCCGGACCTGCGGCGCGACGCGCCCCACGCGGTCGATCGCGCGCGTCACGACCGTGCGCTCGGCCCACGAGCCCCGCAGGTCGAGCCACGGCGAGTTCAGCACGAGCGCGTCGACGAGCCCCAGCCCGCGCCGCGCGTCGGCCCACAGCGCGGCCGTGAGTCCGCCGGTCGAGTGGCCGAGCAGCACGACCTCGTCGTGGTCGAGCCGCACGGCGCGGACGGCCGCGTCGATCTCCTGCGCGTACACGCCGAGGTCGGTGGTCTCGTTGGGCGGCCGCCCGGGCCGGATCGACCGGCCGTGGTCGCGCAGGTCGAGCGCGTAGGTGTCCCAGCCCGCCGAGGCGAGCGCGTCGCCCACGTGCGTCTGGAAGAAGTAGTCGACGAACCCGTGCAGATAGAGCACGGCGCGTCGCGACGGCTCACCGTCGGGCACGCGGCGCACGAGCGTCGCGACGGGGTCGACGCCGGTGCGGCGCGCGACGTCGTCGGGGCGCAGGTGCAGCGTGCGCGCGCGCCAGCGGTTGCCGAGCACGTCGGACGTCTCGCGGTCCCACAGGTCGCGCCTCGCGCGCGCGTCGTCGTCGGCCACGTCCCCGATCCTGCCACGCGGTGCCGCGGTCGGCGGGGGTGAGGACGCGGGGTGAGGTGACCTGGACGGGCGTCCGGGAAGATCGGGTGAACCCCGGGTGAAGTGGACTTACGTCCCCTCCGGACGGCCCGCGCGCTGCCGATGGACCCACCGGCCGGGAGGCGCCCGACCACGGAGAGGCGGTCGCATGCACGCGGTGCCGGTGGTCCCCAGCGGGGTCGAGCGCACGTTCGGGCGGGACGAGATCATCGTCTCCAAGACCGACCCGCGGGGTCGGATCACGTACGCCAACGACGTGTTCCTGCGCGTCAGCGGCTACGCCGAGGCCGACCTGCTCGGCCGGCCCCACAACGTCATCCGGCACCCCGACATGCCGCGCGCCGTGTTCCAGGTGCTGTGGGACGCGATCGGCGCGGGTGACGAGGTGTTCGCGTACGTGCTCAACCTCGCGGCCGACGGCGCGTCGTACTGGGTCCTCGCGCACGTGACGCCCACCTTCGGTCCCGACGGCACGATCGTCGGGCACCACTCCAACCGGCGCTGGCCGCAGCCCGCGGCGATCGCCGCGGTGCGGCCGCTGTACCGCCGCCTGCTCGAGGTCGAGCGCGCGCAGCCCACCGCGAAGGCGGCCGTCACGGCGTCCATGGCCGCCCTGCGCGAGCACCTCGCGGGCGCGGGCACGACGTACGACGAGCTGGTGTGGTCGATCATCTCCGACTCCGAGCGGGAGGCCTGACGTGGCACGACGCGCACCCGTCGCCGACGCGACGCCGACCGGCGTCCCGTTCGCGACCCTCGAGCTCATCACGCAGGTGCTGCACGCCGCGGCCGACGGCGACCTCGAGCGCCGCGTCCCCGCGATGGGGCCCGAGCTCGAGGACCTGCGCACGGCGCTCAACCGCGTGCTCGACGTCGTCGACGCCTACGTGCGCGAGTCCGGCGCGACGCTCGAGGCCGCGTCGCACGGCCGCTACCACCGCCAGCTGCTCACGCGCGGCCTGCCCGGCACGTTCCGCGGCGGCGCGCGACGCATCGACGGCTCGCGCGAGCAGCTCGCCGGCGCCGCCGCGGCGCTCGCCGGGCAGCAGGAGGTGCGCGACCAGGTCGTCGACCAGGCGGTCGAGGTGTCGTCGCACGTCGCCGCCGCGTCGGTCGAGCTCGGCGCGTCGGCGGCGACGCTCGCGGAGTCGTCGCGGGCGGGTCTCGCGCAGGTGGAGGCCGCGGGCGCCGCGGTGCAGGCGCTCGAGGACACGTCGCGCCGCATCGGCGAGGCCGCGGGCGTCATCCGCGACGTCGCGGCCCGCACGCGCCTGCTCGCGCTGAACGCGACCATCGAGGCGGCGCACGCCGGGCACGCGGGGGCGGGGTTCGCGGTCGTCGCGGGCGAGGTGCGGCGGCTCGCGGACGAGGCGGCCGCGTCGTCCGACCGGATCGCGGCCGACGTGGCGGCGGCCCAGCAGGCCGCGACGCACGGCGTCGAGGTGCTCGCGGGGCTCGGCGAGGTCATGCAGGAGATGGACGGCCAGGTCGTCGCGATCGCGCAGGCCGCGGGCGACGCGGGTCTCGCGCGGCTGGCCGAGCAGCTGCGCGACGAGGTGGGGCGGGTCGCGGAGGTCTGACGGTCCGGTCCGGCCCGTGCGCCGCACCCGGCCGGACCGCGGTCGGTGACCGGGTCCGGCCGGGCGGGCCGTACGGGTGCTGCCGCGCGACCTCCGTCAGGCGACGGACGGGACGGGCACCTCGACGCGCATCGGCCGCGCGGCGACGTGCCCCTGCTGCGCGACGTCGACCGCGACGCTCGTCAGCCGCACGGACCCGTCGCGCTCGACCTCGACGGTCGAGACCGACGCGTTCGGCAGCGGGACCAGGCCCACGTCGTCGACCGTCGCGAGGTACGCGCCGAGCGCGAGGCCGTGGCCGACGACGAGCACGTGACCCTCGTCGTGCGTCGCCGCGATGCGCGCGAACACGTCGCGCGTGCGGGCCATGAAGTCGCGCCCGCTCTCGCCGCCCGGCAGGCCGGGGTGCGTGCCGGCGAGCACGTCGGCGACGAGGTCGGGCCACGCGACGACCTCGTCGAGCACGCGCTCGGCCTTCTGCTCGTACACGCCGAACGCGTACTCCAGCAGCCCGGGGTCGGTGCGCAGCGGCACGTCGGGGTGGTGGCGCAGCAGCTCGACGGCCGTCGCGACGGCGCGCCCCGACGGCGACGCCCACGCGGCGGTGAAGGGTGTCGCGGCGAGGTGGCGCGCGGTGGTCCGCACGCCCGCGCGGCCGTCGCGCGTGAGGGGGGAGTCGCAGCGGCCCTGCAGGATGCGGCGCGCGTTGAAGTGGGTCCGCCCGTGGCGGACGAGGGTCATGGTGAGGGTCATCGGTGCCCTGCTCTCTGCTCGTCGGTCGCGCCCGACGCTAGGAGCCGCGGGTGGCGGGGCGGTGACGACGGCGTGACAGCGGGCCGACGCGTGGGCGGCGGGCGCCCGTGGGCTCCGTCAGCCCGGCGACCACGCCGGGCGCAGGTCGGTCCGTGCGAAGTCGTCGCCGACGAACAGCAGGGGCTCGTCGAGCGCGGACGCGAGGGCGTAGGAGAAGCAGTCCCCGAGGTTGAGGCGCGCCGGGTGCCCGCTGCCGCGGCCGAACTCGCGGTACGCCTCGGCCGCGAGGCGCGCGTGCTCGGGCGTCAGGGCGACGACCTCGACGCCCAGGCGGTCGAGGAGGTGCTCGACGCGCCGCCGCTGCTGCGGGGCGTCACGCTGCGCCACGACGGCCGACAGCTCGACGAACGTCGCGGCGGACATGCGCGCGTGGGAGGCGCTCAGGACGGTGCGGGCGAGCGCCTCGGCGTGCGGCTCCCCGAGCAGGATCGCGACGACGGCCGACGTGTCGACGATCACCGGGGCAGCCCCAGCTCGTCGTACAGGTCGGCGTCGGCGTCGGCGATGCGGGCCCGGTCCTGCGGTGTGAGGTCGGCCCGGTACTCGACGAGCAGGTGCTGCACGTCGACCCAGCGGGTGTCGACGTGGCCCGTCGGTGCCAGGGACTCGACCTCGGCCAGGCGCCGCGCGACCGCGTCCTCGACCGCCGCGGTCTGCGACTGGCCCGTGAGGTGGGCGAGGCGGCGGACGAGCGCATGGGTCCGCTCGTTCTTGATGTTGAGCGACATGGTCGGAGTCTACCCCGGTCTATTGCGCTGTCTACCGTGGTGGAGACGCCCGGGCACCGTCGCATGCCCGACGTGCTGCGTGAAGTTGAGCGGAATAGACTCAAGTTCGTCAGCGGTTGGGACTGGCAGACACATCCCGACGACGTGCGTCACCCGCACAGGAGGAACCCTTGGACGCGAAGTTCACGACCCGCTCGCAGGAGGCGCTCGGCGACGCCATCCAGTCCGCGAGCGCCGCCGGCAACCCCCAGCTCGAGCCGGCCCACGTCCTCGACGCGCTGCTGCGCCAGGACGGCGGCGTTGCCAACGGCCTGCTCGACGCCGTCGGAGCCGACCGCGGCGCGCTCGGACGCGCCGTGCGCGGCATCCTCGTCAACCTGCCGTCCTCGACCGGCTCGTCGGTCGCGCAGCCGAGCGCGTCGCGCCAGACCGCCGCCGCGATCGAGGCCGCCAACGCCGAGGCCCGCGCGCTCGGCGACGACTACGTGTCCACCGAGCACCTGCTCATCGGCCTCGCCGCCGGGCAGTCGGGCGTCGCCGACGCGCTGCGCGCCGCCGGCGCCTCGCGCGACGCGCTCGTCGCCGCGCTGCCCACCGTGCGCGGCAACGGGCGCGTCACGAGCCCCAACCCCGAGGGCACGTACAAGGCGCTCGAGCAGTACGGCGTCGACCTCACGCAGCGCGCCCGCGAGGGTCGCCTGGACCCCGTGATCGGCCGCGACGCCGAGATCCGCCGCGTCGTGCAGGTGCTCTCGCGCCGCACCAAGAACAACCCCGTGCTCATCGGCGAGCCCGGCGTCGGCAAGACCGCCGTCGTCGAGGGCCTCGCGCAGCGCATCGTCGCGGGCGACGTCCCCGAGTCGCTGCGCGGCAAGACGCTCGTCTCGCTCGACCTGGCCTCGATGGTCGCCGGCGCCAAGTACCGCGGCGAGTTCGAGGAGCGGCTCAAGGCCGTGCTGGCCGAGATCACCGGCTCCGACGGGCAGATCATCACGTTCATCGACGAGCTCCACACCGTGGTCGGCGCGGGCGGCTCGGGCCCTGAGTCGTCACTGGACGCGGGCAACATGCTCAAGCCCATGCTGGCCCGCGGCGAGCTGCGCCTGGTCGGCGCCACCACGCTCGACGAGTACCGCGAGCGCATCGAGAAGGACCCCGCGCTCGAGCGCCGCTTCCAGCAGGTCTTCGTCGGCGAGCCGTCGGTCGAGGACACCGTCGCGATCCTGCGCGGCCTGCGCGAGCGGTACGCCGCGCACCACCGCGTCGAGATCTCCGACGGTGCGATCGTCGCCGCCGCCACCCTGTCCGACCGCTACATCACCGGCCGTCAGCTGCCCGACAAGGCCATCGACCTCATCGACGAGGCCGCGTCGCGGCTGCGCATGGAGCTCGACTCCTCGCCCGTCGAGATCGACGAGCTGCAGCGCGCCGTCACGCGCCTGGAGATGGAGGAGCAGTTCCTCGAGACGGCCGACGACCCCGCGTCGCGCGACCGGCTCGAGAAGCTGCGCGCCGACCTCGCCGACCGCCGCGAGGAGCTCGCGGCGCTCAACGCGCGCTGGGAGAAGGAGAAGGCCGGCCACAACCGGGTCGGCGACCTGCGGGCGCGGCTCGACCAGCTGCGCGCCGACGCCGACCGTGCGCAGCGCGACGGCGACCTCGCGACCGCCGGGCGGATCATGTACGGCGAGATCCCCGCGGTCGAGAAGGAGATCGCCGACGCCGAGGCGTCCGAGGCGGCGCTCGACGGCGAGCTCGCGACCGAGCAGACCCCGATGATCGCCGAGAAGGTCGGGCCCGACGAGGTCGCCGAGGTCGTCGCGGCCTGGACCGGCATCCCCGCGGGCCGCCTGCTCGAGGGCGAGACGCAGAAGCTCCTGCGCATGGAGGACGTCCTGGGCGAGCGGCTCATCGGGCAGAAGAAGGCCGTCGCGGCGGTGTCCGACGCGGTGCGCCGCGCGCGGGCCGGGATCTCCGACCCCGACCGTCCGACCGGCTCGTTCCTGTTCCTCGGGCCCACGGGCGTCGGCAAGACCGAGCTCGCGAAGTCGCTCGCGGACTTCCTGTTCGACGACGAGCGCGCCATGGTGCGCATCGACATGAGCGAGTACGGCGAGAAGCACTCGGTCGCCCGGCTCGTCGGCGCGCCCCCGGGGTACGTCGGCTACGAGGAGGGCGGTCAGCTCACCGAGGCCGTGCGGCGCCGGCCGTACTCGGTCGTGCTGCTCGACGAGGTCGAGAAGGCGCACCCCGAGGTGTTCGACGTGCTGCTGCAGGTGCTCGACGACGGGCGTCTGACGGACGGCCAGGGCCGCACGGTCGACTTCCGCAACGTCATCCTCGTGCTGACGTCGAACCTCGGCTCGCAGTTCCTCGTCGACCCGACGCTCGACGAGGCGTCGAAGCGGGACGCCGTCATGGGCGCCGTGCGGGCGGCGTTCAAGCCGGAGTTCCTCAACCGGCTCGACGACGTCGTGCTGTTCGACGCGCTGACGATCGCGGAGATCGGGCGGATCGTCGACCTGCAGGTCGACGCGCTCGCGCAGCGGCTCGCGGACCGTCGTCTCACGCTCGACGTCTCCGAGGGCGCGCGCGAGTGGCTCGCGCTCGAGGGCTACGACCCCGCGTACGGGGCGCGTCCGCTGCGCCGCCTGGTGCAGAAGGAGATCGGCGACCGGCTCGCGCGCAGCCTGCTCGCGGGCGAGGTGCGCGACGGCGACACCGTCCACGTCGACCTCGCCGACGGCGGCCTGACGGTGCACGCGACCCGCTGACCGCCGCGCGCCGACCCCGCCCGTGCGGCGGGGTCGGCGCGCGCACCGGTGGTCCGCGTGGCAGCATCCGTCGACATGCTGCCGTTCGCGCCCGCCACCGTCCTGCACGCCGCCGGCGGCGGCGAGCTCACCGGGCTCGCCGGGTGGGTCGTGTCCGTGATCGACGCGCTCGGCCCCGTCGGCGTCGGCCTGCTGGTCGCGCTCGAGAACCTCTTCCCGCCCATCCCGTCCGAGGTCGTGCTGCCCGTCGCCGGGTACGTCGCGTCGCAGGGCGGCATGTCGCTCGCCTGGGCCGTCGCGGCGGCCACGCTCGGTGCGCTGGTCGGTGCGTGGGCCCTGTACGGGCTGGGCGCGTGGGTCGGGCGCGCGCGCATCCGCCGCTGGCTCGAGCGGCTGCCGCTCATGGAGGTCGACGACCTCGACCGTGCCGAGGGCTGGTTCGAGCGGCACGGCGGCGTCGCGGTGCTGGTCGGGCGGTGCGTGCCCGTGGTGCGCAGCCTCATCTCGATCCCGGCCGGGGTCGAGGGCATGGCCTTCTGGCGGTTCTCGCTCTACACGCTGGTCGGCTCGGCCGTGTGGAACGGCGGCCTGGTGTGGGCCGGGTACCTGCTGGGCTCGCAGTGGGAGGACGTCGGCCGGTACAGCGACTGGCTCAACGCGGTCGTGTACGTCGTCATCGCGGCCGTCCTCGTGCACTTCGTGTGGGCGCGCACGGGTGCCCGGGGCGAGCGCCGGCGCGCCGCGAGCGCGGCACGGCGCGGCGAGCGCACGGACGCCTGAGGGACGTCGTGCACCCGTCCGGGGCGCGGGGTCAGGGTGCCGGTGTCGCCGAGCCGTCGAGGAACGAGCCCGTGACCGGCGAGGGCGGCACCGCGAGGCACAGCCCCGTGCGGTCGCCGCGGCCCCACCCCTGCTCCGTCGGCGCCCACGTCACCACGCGCACGCCCGCGGCCTGCTCGTCCTCGCTCAGGACGCACGCGCGGGCCACGCGCGCGTCGGCGCCCGCCTGACCGGGCCACACCGCCGCGGGGTCGAACGCGTACTGCGCGACGACCTGCGCCGCGTGCGGCTGCGCGCACGGCACGACGTCCACGCGCGCGACCTCGCCGTCCGCAGGCAGGGCGGCGACGCACGACCCGGTGACGAGCTGCACGACGTGCGCCGACGTCGGGGCCGTCACGTCGGCCGGCAGCGGCCGGCTGCGCGCCGCCGTGACGGCGCGCGTCCCGACCACCGCCGCGACGGCGAGGACGACGACCGCACCCACGCCCGCCGCGACCAGCGCGGTGCGTCGCCGCGCGCGGGCGTGGTCGGCGGCGGCCTCCTGCCACCCCGGGGCGCGGTACGTCGGGGCGTACAGGTCGTCCGGGACGTCACCGCCCGGCCCGTCGGCGGAGGTCAGGGGGTCGCCCCCAGCAGCGACCCGGTGCGCGGCGCGTCGTCCTCGACGATGCAGTACCCGACGAGCTGACCGGCGGCGACCTGGTCCGGGTGCGGCAGCCACACGTCGGCGTAGCCGCGCTCGAGCAGGCCGGGGTCGATCGCGTCGATCGCCGCGGCGCACTCGTCGAGGGCCGTGGTCATCACCGGGTCGTCGGCCGAGAGGTCGGTCGCGGGCGCACCGGTCGCGGTGACGAGCGCGACGACCTCCGCGTCGTGCTCGACGTCGCACGGCAGCGGGATCGCGTCGGACAGGTCGTAGTAGCCGGGGAACGTCGAGTAGCAGGTCCCGGCCGCGACGTCCTGGGGCAGCGTGTACTGCGGGAGCGTGCCCGACGCGTCGGAGCCCGTGCCCTGGTCGAGCTGGTCGAGCTGCTCCTGCAGGTCGTCGAACAGTCCGTCGAGCTCGCCCGATCCCGACGAGCCGCTGCCGCTCTGGAGGTCCTCCAGCAGCTGCTCGAGGCTGTCGCTGCCCAGCGCGTCGGACGCCTGCTGGGCGGTGCTCTGGCCCCACGCGACGAGCGTCACGAAGAGCCACACCATGAAGCCGAGCACGAGGGTGCCGACGGCGCCGAGCACGATGCCCGTGATCGCCAGCCCGCGGCCGCGGGCGCCCGTGCGCTTGATGCGCGCGAGCGACCCGATGCCGAGCCCGATGCCGATCGGCCCCGGTGCGCCGAGCATGAGCAGCAGGCCCGCGCCCGACGTGATGACCGACGCGATCGCGAGCCCGTCGACCGGGGTCGCGGGCGGCCCCCACGGTCCGGGGCCGGCGGGGGCGCCGTAGCCGGGGCCCGCGGGCGGTGCCGCACCGTAGCCGGGGCCGGGCGGCGGGGGCGGCGTGCCGTACGTCGGCGCGCCGCCGCCGACACCGGGCGGCGGCGGCGTCGCACCGCCGGACCCGAGCGGCGGCGGCGTCGGTGCGGCGCCGTAGGGCGACGCCGACGCGCCCGAGGTCGCGTCGGCGCGGACCGCCCACGGGTCCTGCGGCGCGGACGTCGGCGCCGGTGCACCGGTCGCCGCGGGCAGCGGGGCCGTCGGCGCCGGCGCGGCCCACGTGAGGGGCTGCGTGTCGCCCGCGGGCGGCAACGGCTGCGTCGGGGCGGTCCCCGCGAGCGGCTGGGTGTCCTGGCCGCCGTACACGGGCGACGCGGACGTCCCCCACGTCGCGGACGCGGTCGCGCCCGGTGCGGCGGGCGGCTCGGGCGCCGGCGGCTCGGACACGGTGGGCTCGGCCGCGGGCGGCTCCTGGACCGGACCGGCCCCGGCGGCGGGGGTGTCGCGGTCCTCGGGGGTCGACGTCATGGTGCCGAATCTAGTGGAGCGGGATGACGGGTTCGTCCCGGGGCCCACGGGCCGGGGGCGCGACCACCCGTGCGGGCGCGTCGACGCACCCGCACGGGTCGCCCGTCACGGCTCGGCGATCTCCAGCACGACCGGCACGTGGTCCGACGGCTGCTTGCCCTTGCGCTCGTCGCGCTCAATGCGCGCGCCCGTGACGCGCGCCGCGAGCGCCGGGCTCGCGTACGTGAGGTCGATGCGCATGCCCTCGTCCCGCGGGAACCGCAGCTGCTGGTAGTCCCAGTAGGTGAACGTGCGCTCGGCCGGCAGGTGCACGCGCGAGACCTCGGTGTAGCCGGCGTGCGCGAACGCCGTGAACGCGTCGCGCTCGGCGGGCGTCACGTGCGTGCGTCCCGCGAACCAGCCGACGTCCCACACGTCGGTGTCGAGCGGCGCGACGTTCCAGTCGCCGACCATCGCGACCTGCGCCCGCGGGTCGGTCGCGAGCCAGCCCTGCGCCGCGTCGCGCAGCGCCGCGAGCCAGTCGAGCTTGTACGTGTAGTGCGGGTCGCCGACCTCGCGCCCGTTCGGCACGTACAGGCTCCAGACGCGCACGCCGCCGCACGTGACGCCGAGCGCGCGCGCCTCGGCGACGCCCGGGTCGCCCCACGTCGGCTGCCCGGGGAACCCGCGCTCGACGTCGGCGACGCCCACGCGGGACAGCACCGCGACGCCGTTCCACTGCGAGTACCCGTGCGTGACGACCTCGTAGCCGAGGGCCTCGAACGGCTCGCGCGGGAACGCCTCGTCCTTGACCTTCGTCTCCTGCAGCGCGAGGACGTCGACCCCCGTGCGCTCGAGGAAGGCCACGGCGCGGTCCACGCGGGCACGGATCGAGTTGATGTTCCAGGTCGCGAGCAGCACGGGGCGGAACGCTACCCGGCGGCACCGACGACGCGGGCCCCGGACGCAGGTCGGGCCCGCTCCCCACCCGGGGAGCGGGCCCGACCTCGTGCGGGCGGCGTCAGCCGCGCGCGTCCCGGCGGCGCGCCGCGAGCAGCGCACCGGCGCCGAGCAGCAGCAGCGCGAGCGCGGCGAGCGCGAGCGGCGCCGTCGACGCACCCGTCACGGCCAGCGCACCCGCGCCGGCCGCGGGGCCGCCGGGCGCGGCGCGCACGACCAGCCCGGTCGCGACCGACCGCAGCGAGCCGTCCGCCGCGGTGCCGTTCAGCTGGGCCGTGTGCAGCCCCGCCGGGATGCCCGCCGGCAGCGCGAGCCGCGCGGCGAACGTGCCGTCGGCGCCCACGGGCACGGTGCCCAGCAGGGTCGGCGTCGAGAACAGCCAGACGTCGACCTCGCTGCCCGGCGCGAACCCGTGGCCGGTGACGGACACGAACCCGCCCTGCTCGACCACGAGCCGGCCCTCGCCGTCCACCGCGAGCGGCGAGCCGTCGGTCTCGAACCCGCGCAGCGACACGCCGAACCCGTCGCCCGCGACGGTGACGCCCTCGGGCCCGGTCGTGAGCGTCGCGGCCACGGGCCGGTCGTCCGAGCGCACGAGCACGGCGCCCGGTGCCACGGTGGGCACCGTCGGCGTCCCGTCGGTGCCGTCGACCGTCACGGGCACGACCGCCGGGGCCGTGGCCGTCCCGGTCCCGGCCGTGCCGGGCCCCGCCGCCGTCACGGCGCGGACCCGGACGTCGTACGCCGTGCCGTTGGTGAGCCGACGCACCACGAACGGCGACCCGTCGACCCGCACCCACGTCGCGCCGCCGTCGACCGTGTACTCGTAGTGCTCGACCGGCGCGCCGCCGTCGGACCCGGGCGCCTCGAACGTCACCGTCAGCGACCGGTTGCCCGGCACGACCGACGTCACGCGCGGCGCGTCGGCGGGGCGAGCGGGCGCGACCTGCACGGGCTCGCTCCACGGGCCCTGGCCCAGGTCGTTCGTCGCGGCCGCGCGGTACCAGGCGGCACCGCCCGTCGCCGGCACGGTGCCCGCCGGGGCGCCCGTCGTCGCGACGTCGGTCCAGGTGCTGCCGTCCGTGCTGCGCTGGACGCGGTAGCCCGTCGCGGTCGGCGTCGGGGACCACGTGAGGGACACCTGCTCGCGCCCGGCGCCGCCGGTCAGGCCCGTGACCTGCCCGGGCACGTCGGCGTCCGACAGCACGACGGTGAACCGCGTCGGGCCGGTGAGGACGTGGCGCTCGTCCGCGGCGCGGACGGTGATCTCGTGCGTTCCGGTGAGCGCGTGCTCGCCCGGCGCGAGGACCTCGTCGCCCAGCAGGTAGACGACGCCCGGGACCGTCGGGACCACGACGCGGTCGCGCACGGTGCCGGGGCGGTCCAGCACGTCGGGGGCGACGGCCGCGACCGGGGTCACGTCGGTGAACGTGAGCGTGAACGCGGTCGGGCCCGTGAGCACGTAGCCCGGCAGCGCGCTCGCCTCGACGACGACCGTGCCGGTCCCCGGGTGGGTGCCGGCCGCGACGGGCGTGCCGTCGACCGAGTACTGCACGCCCTCGACCGACGGGATCGTGTAGGTGTCGTCGGCGGTGCCCGCGGCGTCGGTCCACCCGGGGGCGACCGCGGTGGCCTGCCGCACGTCCGTGAACGTGAGCACCCACTCGGCGGGGCCGGTCAGCACGTGACCCTCGACGGGCTCGGCGGTCACCACGACGGTGCCGGTGCCGGGGTAGGTGCCGGGCGCGACGGGGTTGCCGTCGACGAGGTACTGCACGCCGTCGACGGACGGGATCGTGTAGGTGTCGTCGGCGGTGCCCCACGTGTCCACCTGCGCGGGCTCGGTCGCGGCGACCTGGCGGACGTCGGTGAAGACCAGCTCGAACCGGGTCGGGCCCGTGAGCACGTGGCCGGGCAGCGCGGCCGCCTCGACGACGACCGTGCCGGTGCCGGGGTAGGTGCCGGGCGCGACGGGGCTGCCGTCGACGAGGTACTGCACGCCGTCGACCGACGGGATCGTGTACGTGTCGTCGGCGGTGCCCCACGTGTCGACCTGCGTCGGGGGCGTGGCCGTCACGTGGCGGACGTCGGTGAAGACGAGCGTGAACTCGGTCGCCCCGGTGAGGACGTACCCGGGCAGCGCGGTCGCGGTCACCACGACCGTGCCGGAGCCGGGGTACGTGCCGGCCGCGACCGGGGTGCCGTCGACCGCGTACTGCACGCCCTCGACGGCCGGGACCGTGTACGTGTCGTCGGCGGTCCCGTCGGCGTCGACCTGCGTCGGCGGCTGCGCGGTCACCGTGATCTCCGACGGCGCCTGCTGCGCGCCGGGCCGGCACTGCGTCGCGACGTCCGCGACCGTGCCGACGCGCAGGTTGTCGATGATGACGGCCGAGTCGAGCGTCGCGTCGCTCTGGTCGAACACCGTGAAGAACAGGTCCTGCTGCGTGCCCCCCTGCAGCGGGACCGCGGCCGTGAGCAGCGGCGAGGCGCCGTTGAACACGGTGCCCGCGGCCTCGGCGGCGGGCGACGAGCCGGCGCCGAACAGGCCGGAGTTGATGCTGAGCACGCGGCCCTGCGCGTCGAACGCGAAGTTGTCGGGCGCGACGATCGTGTTGCCCGCGCCGATCGTCCAGGTGCTCTGGCCGACCTCGGCGATGAACGCGTCGTTGTACACGTCGCCCACGTACTGCGGGTACTCCTCGGAGAGGAACCGGAAGCTCACGCCCAGCAGGCAGTTGGCCTGCGCGGGGACGTCGAGCCTGATGCGCAGCGTCGTCACGTCGTAGACGCTGGGCCGCACCGCGGTGGACGACCACGACGTGCTGGCCGCCGTGCCCTGCGCGCCGATCAGCTGGTCCGCACGCCCGGACGACAGCACCACGTACGACCCGCCGGGGCGCGTCGGGAACCCCGCCACCGGGGTCGTCATGACGGCCGCCGACGCGCCGTTCGCCTGGGCGGGCGCCAGCAGCTCGGCCGAGGCGAGCGCGTCCGTGCCGCCCAGCAGGGCCGCCGCGAGCTCGTCCGCGCTCGCGGCCTGCGCGGCCGTGGACGTGACCGCCACCGTCCCCGCGGCGAGCACCGTCGCCACCGTCGTCGTGATCCACCGACGCACTCGCATGCGTCCCTCCGCTCCTCGTCGCTCCCCGGGGCTCGAGGTGCGTCCTCGGCCCCATCGGCGGGGCGGGCTCGCAGGTGAAGGGAGTCGAGCAGGACGTTCGTCCTGGACGGCGAAGAGGGGTGGTAGCACCCAGGGGGCGGAGCGGGCGAACCGGGCGGTCCCGGACAGGGCGAGGGCCCGGAGCCTCCCCGCCCCGGGCCCTCGTCCTCACCGGCGCGCGCGGGCGCGCCGGTCGTCGTGCGGTCAGCGCACGTCGTCGTCCACCCAGTCGAACGACTTCGTGACGGCCTTCTTCCAGAGCCGGTACTGCCGGTCGCGCTCGTCGCCGTCCATCGACGGCTCCCAGCGCTTGTCCTCGGCCCAGTTGTCGATGACGTCCTGCTCGCCCGACCAGTAGCCGACCGCGATGCCGGCGGCGTACGCGGCGCCCAGCGCCGTGGTCTCCGCGACCTGCGGGCGGATCACTGGGACGCCGAGGATGTCGGCCTGGAACTGCATGAGCGCGTCGTTGGCGACCATGCCGCCGTCGACCTTGAGCTCGGTGAGGTCCACCCCCGAGTCCGCGTTCATGGCGTCGAGCACCTCACGCGTCTGGAACGCCGTGGCCTCGAGCGCCGCGCGCGCGATGTGCCCCTTGTTGACGTACCGCGTGAGGCCGACGAGCGCGCCGCGCGCGTCGGAGCGCCAGTACGGCGCGAACAGGCCGGAGAACGCGGGCACGAAGTACGCGCCGCCGTTGTCCTCGACCGTGGCCGCGAGCTGCTCGACCTCGGGGGCGGACGAGATGATGCCCAGGTTGTCGCGCAGCCACTGGATGAGCGACCCCGTCACGGCGATCGACCCCTCGAGCGCGTACACGGTCGGCTGGTCGCCGATCTTGTAGCAGACGGTCGTCAGCAGGCCGTTCTGCGACGAGATCGGCTCGGTGCCCGTGTTGATGAGCATGAAGTTGCCGGTGCCGTACGTGTTCTTGGCGTGCCCCACCTCGAAGCACGCCTGCCCGAACGTCGCGGCCTGCTGGTCGCCCAGGATGCCCGCGATCTTCACGCCCGGCAGGAGACCGCCCTTGCGGCCCTCGCCGTACACCTCGGACGACGAGCGGATCTCGGGGAGCATCGAGACGGGCACGCCCATCTCGCCGGCGATCTCCTCGTTCCACGTGAGCGAGTCGATGTTCATGAGCATGGTGCGCGACGCGTTGGTCGGGTCGGTGACGTGGATGCCGCCGTTGACGCCGCCGGTCATGTTCCACAGCACCCACGAGTCGGTGTTGCCGAACGCGAGCCGCCCGGCCTCCGCCTTCTCGCGCGCACCCTCGACGTTGTCGAGGATCCAGCGGATCTTGGGCCCCGAGAAGTACGTCGCGAGCGGCAGCCCGACCTTGTCCTTGTAGCGCTCGGCGCCGCCTCCCAGCGCCGCGAGCTCGTCGCAGATCTTCTGCGTGCGCGTGTCCTGCCAGACGATCGCGTTGTGCACCGGCTCACCGGTCTCGCGGTCCCACACGACGGCCGTCTCGCGCTGGTTGGTGATGCCGACCGCGGCGATCTGCTCGTGCGTGAGGCTCGCACGGCCCAGGGCCATGCCGACGACCTCGCGCGTGTTGGTCCAGATCTCCGTCGGGTCGTGCTCGACCCACCCGGCCTTGGGGAAGATCTGCTCGTGCTCCTTCTGGCCCACCGAGACGACCTTGCCGGCGTGGTCGAAGATCATGGCGCGGGTCGAGGTGGTGCCCTGGTCGATCGCCAGGACGAACTGGTCGGTCATGCGGGATCCCTCCGTCGGGGCTGACGTGGTGGTGGGGGGGCGGGGTCAGACGATGTACACGCGCGCCAGCAGGCCCGCGAGGATCCCGCCGACGAGCGGGCCGGCGATCGGGACCCAGGCGTACGCCCAGTCGGACGAGCCCTTGCCCTTGATGGGCAGCAGCGCGTGCGCGATGCGCGGGCCGAGGTCACGGGCCGGGTTGATGGCGTAGCCGGTGGGCCCGCCGAGGCTCGCGCCGATGCCGACGACGAGCAGCGCGACGGCCAGCGGCCCGAGCTCGGCGGGGGTCTTGCCGAACGCGAGCACGATGAACACCAGGACGAACGTCGCCAGCACCTCGGTGACGAAGTTCCAGCCGTACGAGCGCAGCTCGGGGCCGGTCGAGAACACGCCCAGCTTCACCGCCGGGTCGGCGTCCTGGTCGAAGTGCTTCTTGTACGCGAGGAACGCCAGGCCGGCGCCGATCGCGGCGCCGAGCATCTGCGCGGTCACGTAGAGGAACCCGTTGGCGGCGGTCACCGGGATGCCCTTGGCGAACTCGTCCGCGCCGGACGCCCAGATGCCGATGGTCAC
Source organism: Cellulomonas sp. FA1 (assembly GCF_000986825.1). Lineage (NCBI taxonomy): Bacteria > Bacillati > Actinomycetota > Actinomycetes > Micrococcales > Cellulomonadaceae > Cellulomonas > Cellulomonas sp. FA1. The sequence goes on from NZ_LBMY01000001.1 coordinate 3,423,984, forward strand.
CGCGGGGTTCAGGTGCGCCCCCGACTTGTACGCCGCGTACACACCGGCGAACACACCGAGGCCCCATCCGAAGTTGATGAGCAGCCAGCCACCGCCGAAGCCCTTGGTCTTCGGCAGGATCACGTTCGCCACGACGCCGGCACCCAGCAGCAGGAGCAGGGCGGTGCCGAGCGTCTCCGAGAGGAACGCATCACCGATCGTGTAGTCCACTTCGACCTCTTCCGTCGACGTCGTTGTCACGCGGGCCCCCGCCGCGGGTGGTCACCGTCCGCGAGGGGACGGTGGGCCGGGGGTGCGGTGCGGCGGGGCGCCGCACCCCCGGGGTCTCAGGTGCCGGCCGGGCCGGACGTGCCGCGTCCGGCGGGCGAGCCGGGCTTGGTGCCGGGGTCGACGTCGTCGTCCCCCAGCGGCACGAGCGGAGCGACGTCGGTCGCCCGCAGCCGCACGCGCTCGGCGGACGCGTCGTCGGGCTCGGCCGCCGCGGCGTCCTCGGCCTCGGCGCGCGCGACGTACGCCTCGATCTCGCGGCGCCGCGTCGCGTCGTCCCAGCCCAGCACGGGGGCCAGCAGGTCGGCGATCTCGTCGAGCGCGCCCACGCCCTTGTCGGACTGCTCGTAGTTGAGCCGCGTGCGGTGCATCATCACGTCGTCCAGGTGCAGCGCGCCCTCGTGGCTCGCGGCGTAGACGATCTCGGCGCCGATGTACGCGGGTGCGTGCTGCAGCGGGCGTGCGAGCTCGGGGCGCTCGTCGCACAGGTCCGTGAGCTCCTGCAGCAGCGAGCCGTAGCGGTGCAGCAGGTGGTCCATGCGGGGGCGGTCCCAGCCGTAGCGCGCGGCGATCGCGCGGGACTGGCGCTGCACGACGCGCAGGCCCTCGGCGCCGACCAGCGGCACCTCGTGCGTGATCGACGGCAGCGTCGTGGCGCGCGACCCGAGCGCGAAGTCCACCGCGTCCTTGGCCATGACGCGGTACGTCGTCAGCTTGCCGCCCGCGATGACCGTGAGGCCCGGCGTGGGGGAGGCGACCGTGTGCTCGCGCGACACCTTGGCGGACGACGTGCCCTCCTTGGTGCCCGGCTGCAGCAGCGGCCGCAGGCCGGCCCACGTGCCGATGACGTCGTCACGCGTCAGCGGGCGCGACAGCACCTGGTTGGCGTGGTCGATGACGTAGTCGATGTCGGCGCTCGTCGCGACGGGGTGCGTGAGCTCCTGCTCCCACGGGGTGTCGGTCGTGCCGATCACCCAGTAGCGGGACCACGGGATGATGAACAGCACCGACTTCTCGGTCTGCAGGATCAGGCCCGTGTTGCCCTCGATCCGCTTGCGCGGCACGACGATGTGGATGCCCTTCGAGGCCAGCACGCGCAGACCGCCCTCGCTGCCCGCGAGCGACTCGGTCTGCTCGGTCCACACGCCGGTGGCGTTGATGACCTGGCGGGCGCGGACGGGGATCACCTCGCCCGTCTCGAGGTCCTGCACGCGTGCGCCGGTGACGGCGCCGCCGGCGGTGGTCTCGAGCCCGACGACCTGCGTGCGGGACGCCGCGTGGGCGCCGTAGCTGACGGCCGTGCGGACGAGGGTCTCGACGAGGCGCGCGTCGTCGACGCTCGCGTCCCAGTACCGGACCGCGCCGACCGCCGCGTCGTGCCGCAGGTCGGGGAACAGCCGCTCCATGCCCTTGCGGGTGAGGTGCTGGTGGATCGGCATCGCGCGACGCGTGCCGGAGACGGACGCGAGGGTGTCGTAGAGCGCGACGCCCGCGCCGACGTACGCGCGCTCCCAGACGCGGTTCTCCAGCGGGTAGAGGAAGCTCACGGGCTTGACCAGGTGCGGTGCGATCCGCGTGATCAGCAGGTCGCGCTCGGTGAGCGCCTCGCGCACCAGGTGGAAGTCGAGCATCTGCAGGTAGCGCAGGCCGCCGTGCACGAGCTTGCTCGAGCGGCTCGACGTGCCGGACGCCCAGTCCTGCGCCTCGACGACCGCGGTCGACAGCCCGCGCGTCACGGCGTCGAGCGCGATGCCCGCGCCGGTGACGCCGCCGCCGACCACGAGCACGTCGAGCTCGCCGCCGCCCTCGGAGCTGCGGCGCAGCGCCGCCAGCGCGTCCTGGCGTGCCTGTGCCGTCAGCGGTGCGGTCCTCATGCGGTGGATCCCCTCCCGGGTGGAGCCGTGCGGTCGGACGCGTCGGACGGCGGTGGCCCCCTCGCCCGCCGGGCGCGTCCCGGTTATCGTCATCACGTCCAGAACGGACGCGCAACCGGAGTGCACGAACGTGCAGGGTTGACGGGACCATGGTCCGTACGAGGGGTGGTGCCGGGTGTTCGTGGAGCGGGAGCAGGACGTGCTGCGCGCGGCGTCCATGTACTACCTGCAGGACCTCAAGATGGAGGTCATCGCGCGTCATCTCGGCACCTCGCGCTCGACCGTGTCACGCCTGCTCAAGCGCGCGCGGGAGACCGGGCTCGTCGAGATCACGCTGCGCCCGTCGAGCACGCGCGCCCCCGGTCTCGGTCGCTCGATCTCCGCCGCGTACGGCATCGACACGTACGTCGTGCCCGTGCCCGACTCCGCCGGGTCCGTCGAGCGGCTCGACCAGGTCGCCATGACCGCCGCACGTCTGCTCGCGTCGTGGTTCGACTCCGACATGGTCATGGGCATCGCCTGGGGCACCACGCTCGCGGCCGTGTCGCGGTACCTCGCGCCCAAGCCGACGCGCGGGTCGGCGGTCGTGCAGCTCAACGGCGCCGCGAACATGCGCACGTCGGGCGTCGAGTACGCGTCCGACCTCATCTCGTCCTTCGGGTCGGCGTTCGGCGCGGCCGTGCACCACTTCTCCGTCCCCGCGTTCTTCGACTTCCCCGACACGAAGGCCGCGATGTGGCGCGAACGGTCGGTCAAGCGGGTCCTGGACATGCAGCGCCGCGCCGACATCGCCGTGTTCTCCGCGGGAGCCGTCGCCGGCGCCGTGCCGTCGCACGTCTACTCGGCCGGGTACCTCGACGAGGACGACGTGCGCCGCCTGCACGACGAGGGCGTCGTCGGCGACGTCTGCACGGTCTTCCTGCGCGCCGACGGGTCCTGGCAGGACGTCTCGCTCAACAGCCGCGCGACCGGCCCCACGCCCGACGAGCTGCAGCGCGTGCCGCGGCGCGTGTGCGTCGTCGCCGGCGACAACAAGGTCGCGCCGCTGCTGGCCGCGCTGCGCGCCGACGTCGTCACCGACCTCGTCGTCGACGAGGTCACCGCCACCGCGCTCGTCGAGGCCGCGTCGTCGCGCCCCCACGCGCACCCGCGCCGCCCCTGACCCACCCACCCGCCGGTCCGCTGCCCCCATCCCGCCTCCGGTCCCACCCACCGGTCTCACTCCTCCGGCGAACGCGGGGTTCGTCCGGTGCCGGGCCGCGCAGACCGGCCGAACCCCGCGTTCGACCCGTGGGACAGACGGGGTCGGGACCGTGCGGGGCGGCCCGGCGCGTGCACGTCCGTGCGTAGGTTGGGGGGCGTGAGCGAACCCGCCCCCGTCGACGTCGTGCCGGCCCTGCCCGCCGACGTCCGCGCGATCCACCGGCTCGTCGAGCCCTACGCGCACGAGCGCATCCTGCTGGCCAAGGAGTGGGTCGGCTACTACGAGGCCGTGCAGGAGTTCCTCGTCGCGCGCCCCGCCGACGGCGGCGACGTGGTCGGCTGCGGTGCGCTGCACGTCATGTGGGAGGACCTCGCCGAGATCCGCACGCTCGCGGTCGCACCCGAGTACCGCGGGCGGGCCGTCGGCCACGCGCTCGTCGACGGGCTCGTCGACCGTGCGCGCCGGCTCGGGCTGCGGCGCGTGTTCTGCCTGACGTTCGAGGTCGAGTTCTTCCGCCGCCACGGGTTCGTCGAGATCGACGGGACCCCCGTGCCGCCCGACGTCTACGCCGAGCTGCTGCGGTCGCACGACGACGGCGTCGCGGAGTTCCTCGACCTCGCACGGGTCAAGCCGAACACCCTGGGCAACACCCGCATGCTCCTCGAGCTCTGACGGGTCGGCTCGCCCGCCCGGCGCCACGGGTCCGCCCCGCAGCCGCCCGCCGCCGAACGCGGGGTACGGCCCGTCCTCGACGCCCGTCACCGGCGAGACCCCGCGTTCGGCGGCCGGGATCGTGGTGGTGTGCGAGGACCGCAGGTGGGGGGCGGGGTGGCGGTGGTGCGCGGGGTGGCCGGGGGTGACGCTCAGCCGGGGAGGCGGTACGTCGTCGCCGACGGGTCCGGGTCGTCGCCCGGTGCGACGTCCCGCGCGACTAGACCGTCCGCGACCAGGCCGTCGAGGCACCGCGCGAGCTGCGCGGCGTCCGGCCACACGGCCGCGACCGCGTCGTGCGGCACGGGGGCGATCGCCTCGCGCAGCAGCGCCATCACTCGGCCGCGGGCCTGCCGGTCGGTGCCGGACCACGCCTGCGTGCGGCGCCGGTGCGCGTGCGCGTCGACGGGCCGTCCCGCGGCGAGCCAGCGGCAGCGGTCCGCCACCGGGCACGCGTCGCACCGCGGCGCGCGCGCCGTGCAGACCAACGCGCCCAGCTCCATCGACGCGGCCGCCCAGCGGGCCGCCGCGTCGTCGTCGTCGGGCACCCACGCGGCCGCCGCGCGTGTCTCGGCGACCGTCTGGGCCGGCGCCGGGAGCGCCTCGCCGGCCGCCACGCGCGCGAGCACCCGCCGCACGTTGGTGTCGAGCACGACCGAGCGGCGTCCGAACGCGAACGCGCGGACCGCCGCGGCGGTGTAGGCGCCGACGCCCGGCAGCGCGAGCAGCGCCGCCTCGTCGTCCGGGAGGTCGCCGCCGTGCCGCTCGACGACCGTGCGCGCGCACTCCTGCAGCCGCAGCGCCCGCCGCGGGTACCCCAGGCGGTCCCACGCCCGCAGCACGTCGGCCGTGGGCGCGGCCGCGAGGTCCGCGGGCGTCGGCCACCGGTCCATCCACGCGCGCCACGCCGGCTCCACGCGCACCACGGGCGTCTGCTGGAGCATGACCTCGCTCACCAGGACGCCCCACGGCGTGCGGTCGCGAGCACGCCAGGGCAGGTCGCGCGCGTGCACGTCGAACCACGCCACGACGTCGCGTCGGACGTCGGCGGCGAGCGGGTCGGGGTCGGCGGCGAGCACGCCTCATGGTGCCCGGCGGCGCGAGGCGGGCCAACTTCGGCCGCGACCGAGCGGCACGGCGGCGCGGTGCGGCACGGCGGCGCGCCCGTGCCGTGCGACGGTCCGGGGACACGCACCTGCCGTGCCGGCGCGGCGCCGTCCTCCCGTGCGGTGCGCGCCACCGGCGGCGGGGAGGCGCTCCACGACGCCGGACCAGCGTCCACGATGTGGACGACCGTCCGGGCCGGGGCGCGTGTCGCCACGGCCACGCGCGTCGTGGACGGCGCGCGGGCCGCGGGCCTCGTACCGTGGTCGCCGCAGCCGCGGCCCCGCGGGAGGCGCGACCCGGGAGGACACGATGGACGACCGCGACCGCCGGCGCCCCGCCGGCACGGGTGCGGTGCGCCGCGTCCCGCCGCCGCGCCCGCCCGTGCGCGTGTTCTGGATCCGGCGCTTCGTGGTGCTGGGCCTGCCGCTCGTCGCGATCGTGCTGCTCGTGGCGTGGCTGCTCAACCGCGGCGGCGACGACCCCACGCCCGCGGCCGCCGTCGAGCCGCCGGCCGCCACGCCCACCCCGTCACCCACCGCCGAGGACGCCGCGGGCGGCGTCGCCACGTGCGACCCCGCGTCGCTCGCGCTGACCGTCGCCCCGGGCGGCGAGGCGTTCGCGGCCGACGTCGACCCGACGTTCGAGGTGACCGTGACGAACTCCGGTGCGGCACCCTGCCTGGTCGACGCGGGTGACGCGCACCAGGAGGTCGTCATCACGTCGGGCGAGGACCGCGTGTGGTCGAGCCTCGACTGCGCGGGCGAGGACGCCGCCACGCGCACGCTGCTGCTGCCGGCCGGCGAGTCGGACGTGTCGGCCCTGACCTGGACGCGCGTGCGCTCGGCCGAGGGCTGCCCCGGGGGGCTGCCGTCGCCGCAGCCCGGCACGTACTCGGTGACCGTGGCGCTCCAGGGCGCGACGTCACCGGCCGCGGTGTTCGGCCTGGGCTGACGGGTCGCGGGGCGGCACGTCGCCGGGTCGGCGTGCCGCGGGCACGGCGCCGCCGCGGTCAGACGTAGCGCTCGAGGATGCTCGACTCGGCGAGCCGCGACAGACCCTCCCGGACCGAGCGGGCGCGCTGCTCGCCCACGCCGTCGACGGCCATGAGGTCCTCGATGGTGGCCGCGAGGAGCTTCTGCAGGCCGCCGAAGTGGTCGACGAGCCGGTCGACCACGGGACGGGGCAGGCGCGGCACCTTCGACAGCAGACGGTAGCCGCGGGGACCCACGGCCGCGTCGAGCTCCTCGCCGCCGCCGGGCAGCCCCAGCACGCGCGCGATGTGCGCGATGTCGAGCAGCTGGGTCGAGTCCAGCTCGGCGAGCGCGTCGGGCACGGTCTCGACCGCGCGCCGCGTGGTGTCGACGTAGTCGCGGATCACGAGCTCGCGCTCGGTGCCCACGCCGCCGACGAGCTCGTCGAGCTGGAGCGTGAGCAGACGGCCGTCGCTGCCGAGCTCGACGACGTACCCGGCGATCTCGTCGGAGATGCGGCGCACCATCTCGAGCCGCTGCACGACGGCGGAGACGTCGCGGACGGTGACGAGGTCCTCGATCTCGAGCGCCGACAGCGTGCCGCTGACCTCGTCGAGGCGGGCCTTGTACCGCTCGAGCGTCGCGAGGGCCTGGTTGGCGCGCGACAGGATGGTGGGGGAGTCCTCGAGCACGTGCCGCTGGTCGCCCACGTAGAGCTGGATGATGCGCATCGACGCGGACACCGAGATCACGGGCAGCCCCGTCTGGCGCGCGACGCGCTCGGCGGTGCGGTGCCGCGTGCCGGACTCGGTCGTGGGGATCGACGAGTCGGGCAGCAGCTGCACGGCGGCGCGGACGATGCGGTCGCGCACGGGGTCGATGACCACGGCGCCGTCCATCTTGGCGAGCTCGCGCAGGCGGGTCGCGGAGAACTCGACGTCGAGCACGAACCCGCCGGAGCAGATCGAGTCGACCGTCTCGTCCATCCCGAGCACGATGAGCGCGCCCGTGCGGCCGCGCAGGATCCGCTCGAGACCGTCGCGCAGCTCGGAGCCGGGCGCGACCGCGGCGAGCGTCGACCTCAGCAGGTCGTCCTGGTGGTGCGGGTGCGGCACGCGTGAATCGTATCGGTGGCGCGACGGATCGGCCGAGACCTTGGCCACGGGTGTCTCACCTGCCGACCTGCGCGCGAGGGGCCCGCGTCACCGTGAGCCGTCGGCCGGGTCCTGGGGCGCCAGGCCCGCGAGCACGGCCGCGGCGAGGTCGGGGGCCTCGACGACCCGCAGCCCGTCGGGCACCGCGACCTCGGCGAGCGTGCCCGCGGGCACGACGGCGCGCGAGCAGCCCAGCCGAGCGGCCTCGGCGAGCCGCCGTCCGACGCCGGGCACGGGGCGGATCTCGCCCGCGAGCCCGACCTCGCCGACCGCGACGAGGCCCGCGTGGACCGGGACGTTCTCGCGCCCGCTGACGGCGGCGAGCGCGAGCGCGAGGTCGGCGGCGGGCTCGACGACGCGCGCGCCGCCGACGGTCGACACGTAGACGTCCTGGTCGGCGAGCCGTGCGCCGAGCCGCCGCTGCAGGACCGCGAGGACCATCGCGAGGCGGCTGCCGTCGACGCCGCTCGTGGTGCGCCGCGGGTTGGGCACGACGCTCGGTGCGACGAGCGCCTGCACCTCGGCCGCGAGCGGGCGGCGGCCCTCGAGCGTCACCGTGAGGCACGTGCCCGGCACGTCGCTGACGAGGCGCGAGGTGAACAGCCCCGACGGGTCGGCCAGGCCGACGATGCCGTGCTCCGACAGGTCGAAGCAGCCGACCTCGTCGGTGGGGCCGTAGCGGTTCTTGGTCGCGCGCAGCAGCCGCAGGCGCGAGTGGCGCTCGCCCTCGAACTGGCACACGACGTCGACGAGGTGCTCGAGCGTGCGCGGGCCGGCGACCGAGCCGTCCTTCGTCACGTGCCCGACCAGCACGACGGGCAGCGCGCGCGACTTGGCCGCCGTGATGAGGGCGGCCGTGACCTCGCGGACCTGCGAGACGCCACCGGGTGCGCCGTCGACCTGCGCGCTCGAGACGGTCTGCACCGAGTCGAGGACCAGCAGGTCGGGGTCGACGGCCTCGACGTGGCCGAGCACGGTGCCGAGGTCGGTCTCGGCCGCGAGCAGCAGCGCCGGGTCGAGCGCGTGGATGCGACCGGCGCGCAGCCGCACCTGCGCCGCGGACTCCTCGCCCGTCACGTAGAGCACGCGCCGGCCCGTGCGCGCGGCGCGCGCCGCGACGTCGAGCAGCAGCGTCGACTTGCCGACGCCGGGCTCGCCCGCGAGCAGCACCACGGCGCCGGGCACGAGCCCGCCGCCGAGCACGCGGTCGAGCTCGTCGACGCCCGTGGGGCGTGCGGCGGCGGACTCGACGTCGATCTCGTGGATGGGGCGCGCGGGGTTGCGCGTGGGGGCGACGGCGACCGTGCGCGGGCCGCCCGAGCCGGGGCCGGCGTCCTCGACGACCGAGCCCCACTCCTGGCACTCGCCGCAGCGGCCGACCCACTTGGTGGCGGTCCAGCCGCACTCGGTGCAGCGGAAGCCGGGGCGCTCGGCGGACTTGTCGGCGGTGCGCGCGCGGCGGGTCGTCGTCTGGCTCACGGCGTGCACGCTACGGCCAGGCGCCGACATCGCCCGCGTGGGCTCGGCGTGAGGGGGTTGCCCGCAGGCTGAACCAGCGTTTAGTCTACTGAACATGCGATCAGCCGACGACCTCACGGCACGTGCCCGCATCCGCGACGCCGCGATGCTGCGCTTCGGCCGCGACGGCTTCGGCGTCGGCGTGCGGCAGGTCGCGGCCGACGCCGGCGTCAGCCCCGCCCTCGTCCTCCACCACTTCGGCTCCAAGGACGGCCTGCGCGCCGCGTGCGACGAGCACGCGCACGACGCGCTCGTCGCCGCGAAGACCGACGCGATGGCGCAGCCCGCCACGACCGTGCTCGCCCAGCTCGCCGCCATGGACCGGTACGCGCCGCTCGTCGCCTACCTGTTCCGCGTCGTGCTCGACGGCGGCCCCGCCGCCGCGCGGTTCGTCGACGGCATGGTCGACGACACGCTCACCTACCTCGCCGAGGGTGAGCGGGCCGGCGTCGTCCGCCCGACCGAGGACCCGCAGGGCCGCGCGCGCTACGTCGTCGCCGCGCAGCTCGGGCTCCTGCTCGTCACGCAGCTCGACGCCGCGGCCGGGCGCGCACCGTCCCCGACGGCCGAGCCGGCCGCCGCGCTCACGCACATGGCCCGCACCACCGCGCACGCGAGCCTCGAGCTCTACACGCACGGCCTGTTCGCCGACAGCACCTACCTCGACGCGTGGCGCGCCACGCAGGAGCGACCCGAGCCGCCCGTCGACCCCACCACCCACCAGGAGCAGCCATGACCGACGCGATCGCCGTGCGCGGCCTGGTCAAGACGTTCGGGCGCCGCCGCGCGCTCGACGGCCTCGACCTCACCGTCCGCACGGGCGAGGTGCACGGGTTCCTCGGGCCCAACGGCGCCGGCAAGTCGACCACCGTGCGGGTGCTGCTCGGGCTGCTGCGCGCCGACGCGGGCGACGTCGCGCTGCTGGGCGGCGACTCGTGGCGCGACCCCGTGGCGCTGCACCGGCGCCTCGCGTACGTGCCCGGCGACGTCACGCTCTGGCCGCAGCTCACGGGCGGCGAGACGATCGACCTGCTCGGGCGGCTGCGCGGCGGCCTCGATCCGCGCCGGCGCGACGAGCTCGTCGAGCGGTTCGAGCTCGACCCGCGCGTGCGCGCCCGCGCCTACTCCAAGGGCAACCGCCAGAAGGTCGCGCTCGTCGCGGCGCTCGCCGCCGACGTCGAGCTGCTGCTCATGGACGAGCCCACGTCGGGCCTGGACCCCCTCATGGGTGCCGTGTTCCAGGAGGTCGTGCGCGAGGCGGCCGCCGACGGGCGCACCGTGCTGCTCTCGAGCCACGTGCTCGCCGAGGTCGAGGCGCTCGCGGCCCGCGTGACGATCATCCGTCGCGGCCGCGCCGTGAGCACCGGCACGCTCGACGACCTGCGCGGCCTCACGCGCACGACCGTCGTCGCGGGCCTCGCCGACGCCGCGGGCGCGCGCACCGCGCTCGACGGGCTCGCGGGCGTGCACCACGTGCGGGTCGACGACGACCGCGTGACCCTCGCCGCCGACGCGCCCGCGCTCGACGCCGTCCTGGGCGTCCTCGCGGCGCACGGCGTGCGGTCCGTGACGGCGCACCCGCCGACGCTCGAGGACCTGTTCCTGCGCGAGTACAGCGACGAGCTCGCGACGCTCGGCGTGGGGGAGCGGTGACCACCACGGCGTCGCGGCGGTCGGCACCCGGTCGGGTCGCGCCCGCGCCGCACGGTCCGCTGGCCGGCACGGGACGGCTGCTGCGCCTCGCGCTGCGCGCCGACCGCTGGACCGCCGCCGTCTGGGCCGTCGCGGTCGCGGGCACGGCCCAGGTCTCGGTCGTCGGGCTCGCCGGCCTGTACGCGACGCCCGCCGACCTCGCGGCCCGGGCCGCGCTCATCGCGTCGCCCGCCGCGACCGCGCTCGCGGGTCCGGGCTACGGGCTCGACGACTACACGCTCGGCGCGATGACCGCGAACGAGCTCGGCGTCTGGCTCGCCGTGCCGGTGGCGATCATGGCCGTGCTCGCCGTCGTGCGGCACCTGCGCGCACCCGAGGAGGACGGGCGTCTCGAGCTCGTCCGGTCGCAGCCCGTGGGGCGCGCGGCGCCCGTCGCGGCCGGTCTGCTCGCGACGGCGTCGGAGGTGCTCGCGGTCGGCGTGCTGCTGCTCGCCGCGCTGCTCACGACCGAGCTCGACCCCGCCGGGTCGGCGCTGCTCGTGGCGTCGGTCGTCGCGGCCGCGCTCGTGGTGGCCGCGGCGACGGCCGTCGCGGCGCAGCTCACCACGCACGCGCGCACGACGAACGCGCTCGGCCTCGCCGTGGTCGGCGTCGCGTTCGTGCTGCGCGCGGTCGGCGACGTGCAAGGTCCGCGCAGCACGAGCGCGTGGTCGTGGCTCTCGCCGTTCGGGTGGTCGCAGGCCACCGCGCCCTACACGCTCGACCGCTGGTGGCCGCTGGGCGTCAGCGCCGCGGCGGCGGCCGCGTGCGTGGCGCTCGCGGCCGTGCTCGTGCGACGCCGCGACCTGGGGACGGGTCTCCTGCCGGACCGCCCGGGTCCGGCGCGCGGCCGGGTCGGTGGGCTGGTGGGCCTGACGTGGCGGCGGCAGCGGACGTCCGTGCTCGCGTGGGGCGCGGGCGTCGTGCTGACCGCGGGGCTCGTCGGCGTGCTCGCGTCCGCGGTCGTGCGGTTCGTGCGCGACGAGCCGTCCCTGTCGGTGCTGCTGGGTGACCCGGGCGACGCCGTCGCCGCGGTCTTCGGCCTGTACGTCGTGTTCGTCGCCGTGCTGGCCGGCGCGTACGCCGCGACGGCGGTCGGGGCCGCACGCGCCGACGAGCGCGCGGGCCGCGCGACGGCCGTCCTCGCGCTGCCCGTCGGGCGCGTGCGCTGGCTCGGCACGCAGGTCGCGCTCGCGGCCGGCGCCGCGACGACCATGATGCTGCTGGCCGGGCTCGTGATGGGTGCCGGTGCGGCGCTCACGCTCGACGACGCGTCGCAGGTCGGCCGCCTGCTCGTTGCCGCGGCCGGCACCGTGCCGGGCGTGCTCGTCGTGCTGGGCGTCGCGACCGCCCTCGTCGGGCTCGTGCCGCGCGCGTCCGGCGTGGTGTGGTCGTACGTCGCGTACACGGGCACGGTCGGGATGTTCGCCGCGCTGCTGCCCGCGGGTGCCGACGCGCTCTCGCCGTTCGCGCACCTCACGTCGCGGCCGGGCGAGCCGCTGGACGCCGGCGCCGCGGTCGCGGTCACGGCCGTCGCCGCGCTGCTGGTCGGCGCGGGCCTGCTCGGCGTCCGCCGGCGCGACCTCGACGCGTGACGACGAGGGGCGACCGTGCCTGGGTAGGCTGCGCCCTGGTCCGGCAGCCGTCGGCCGCGACACCGAGGGGGACGCGCGCATGAGCGACACCGGACGACCCGGGCAGCCGGAGCAGCGACCCGGTCCGGCGGCCCCGACGCACCGGCCCGCCGCGACGCCGCAGGGTGTGCCCGGCCCGGTGCGGGCCGTCCCGCGTGGGCGCCGTCCGGCGCGTCCGCGGCCCCGGAGCCGGCCCCGGCCCGGCACGACGACCGTGGTCGCGGCCGCCCGGCGTGGCTGCTGCCCGTCGTCGTCGGCGTCGTCGTCCTGCTCGTCGCCGGTGCCGTCGCGGGGATCCTCCTGACGCGGGACCGCGGTGCGGGGGCCGCCCCGACCGGCACCGCGTCGACGGTCGTGCTGCCCGCCCCCACGCCCGCGACGGCGCCCGTCGCGCGCGAGGCGACGACGGCGTTCGCGGCGGCCCTGCCGACCACCGTCCTGCAGTACGCGCTCGCGTCGTCGCAGGAGGACGCCGAGCGGCTCGCGGCGGGCGCCGTCGAGGCGTACGTCGAGACGCTGACCGACGGGGCCGGCGGCACCGTCACCGTGCGTGCCGCACAGCTCGAGAGCCCCGAGGCGGCGACCGCCCTGCAGCAGCAGGTCGCGGCGACGCTGCCCGTGCCCGCGCCCGACACCGGCGCGACCCCGGTCGACCCCGACGCCCCCGACCTGCCCGAGTCGGGCGACGTGACCGTCGGCGGCGAGGTCGTCGGCACGTACACGGTCGCCGACGCGGGCGACGGCACCGGTGTCGCTGTCTGGCGCAACGGCACGGCCGTGCTGCAGCTGACCGCGCCCCTGGCCGACGTGCTCGACGCCTACCGCGCCTACGGCCTCTGACGGGTCGCCGCGCGGCGACCGACGTGCCGCGTCAGCGCCGCAGCACCGCGACGACGTTGCCCGCCGGGTCGGTGAACCACGCGATGTCCGGGCCCGCGTCGCCGCCGCGCACGATCCCGGACGCGTCGGCCTCGAGCCCCGGGTACCGCTCGAACGTCACGCCGCGGGACCGCAGCCACGCGACCACGCCCTCGAGGTCGTCGACCGCGAGGTTGAGGACCGTGAACGTCGCGGGGCGGTGCGCGTCGCCCTTCGGGTAGACGAAGACGTCGGTCGCGGGCGTGCCCGGGGGCTCGTGGACGCCCACCCGCAGCCACAGCCCCTGGGGCGTGCGCTCGACCGGCAGGCCCAGCACGTCGGAGTAGAACCGCTCGGCGGCGTCCAGGTCGTCGACCGAGAAGCCGCTGAAGGCGTGCGCGTCGGTGAGCACGGTCGTCCCCGTCCCTCGTCCGCGGGGCGACGGTCGTCGCCCCGTCAGGTACCGACCGTGCCCGTCGCCGCCGCCGTGTCACCCGGACGGGTGGGACCCGCGGCGGGCAGCCGTGCCGCGAACGTCGTGCGGCCCGGCACCGACGTGCACGTGAGCGTCCCGCCGTGCGCCGTCACGACCGCGTGGGCGATCGCGAGCCCCAGCCCCGTCGAGCCGGCGGCCCGGTTGCGCGACGCGTCGCCGCGCGTGAACCGCTGGAACAGCGAGCCCGCGAGGTCGGGCGGCACGCCCGGGCCGTCGTCGGTGACCGTCAGCACCACGTCCGCGCCGTCGCGCCGCACGCCCACGTCGACGCGCGTGCCGGGCGGTGTGTGGCGGCGCGCGTTCGACGTGAGGTTCGCCAGCACCTGGCGCAGCCGGTGGTCGTCGCCGAGGACCGTCAGCTCGTCGTCGGCCGCGTCGTCGTCGTCGCTGCCCGGCAGGTCGAGCCGCCACACGTGGTCCGGCCCCGCGGCGTGCGCGTCCGCGACCGCGTCGACCGCGAGCACCCCCAGGTCGACCGGCTCGCGCTCGAGCGCGCGGCCCGCGTCGAGCCGCGCGAGCAGCAGCAGGTCGTCCACGAGCGCGCTCATGCGGACCGCCTCGGCCTCGACGCGCGCGAGCGCCGCGACCGCGTCGGGCGGCAGCGCGTCCGGCGAGCGGCGCACGAGCTCGGTGTACCCGCGGATCGACGCGAGGGGCGTGCGGAGCTCGTGGCTCGCGTCGGCGACGAACCGCCGCACCTGCGACTCCGACGCGTGCCGCTCGGCGAGCGCGCGCTCGACGTGGCCCAGCATGCGGTCGAGCGCCGCCCCGACCTGCCCGACCTCCGTCGACGGGTCGGTGTCCCGCGGGTCGACGCGCGCCGCGATCTCGACCTCGCCGCGCGCGAGCGGCTGCTCGGCGACGCGTGCGGCGGTCGCGGCGACGCGTGTCAGCGGCGTGAGCTCCCGGCGCACCAGCAGCGAGCCGCCGACGCCGGCCACGAGCAGCGCACCGGCCGCCAGCAGCACCTCGATGACCACGTACTGGCCGACGGTCGCGTCGACGCCCGACGTCGGCAGCGCGTTGACCACCAGCACGCCGTCGTCGTCGTGCCGCGCGACCGCACGGTACGTGCCGAGGTCGTCGAGCAGCACCGAGTGCGGCGCGCCGTCCGTGGGGACGCCGCGCAGCGCCGCGACCTGCGCGTCGGTGAGGCGTCGGTAGCCGTCCTGCGCGAGGTGCGCGCCGTCCGTCGTCGTGGCGCCGACCACGAGGCTCACGGTGCCGACGTCCTGGCCGGGCACGAGCAGCGGCGGCGGCCGGTCCCCGTGGCGTCGGTCGTCGTCGTCGCCGTCCGGCCGCGGCGGCACCACGCCGAGACCCCCGCCGGCCTCCGTCGCCTGCACCGCGCGCGCCGCGGCCGCGACCGCGCGCTGGTCGACCTGCGCGACGAGCGAGCCGCGCAGCGCCAGGGTCGACACGACGCCCATCGCGACGCCCACCAGCAGGACGAGCCCCAGGACGACCGCCACGAGCCGACGCCGCAGCGACCAGCGCGTGCGGCGACGGGGTGCGGCGTCCCGGAGGTCGCCCGCCGGGGTCATCTCGCCGGGCGCAGCACGTACCCGACGCCGCGCAGCGTGTGCAGCATCGGCTCGCGGCCCTTGTCGATCTTGCGTCGCAGGTACGACACGTACAGCTCGACGATGTTCGCCTGCCCGCCGAAGTCGTACTGCCACACGCGGTCGAGGATCTGCGGCTTGCTCAGCACGCGGCGCGGGTTGCGCATGAAGTACCGCAGCAGCTCGAACTCGGTCGCCGTGAGGCGGATCTCGTCGTCGCCGCGCCACACCTCGTGGCTGTCCTCGTCCATGCGGAGGTCGCCGACCACGAGCACGGACTCCTCCGACGGCGCGACCGCGCCCGCGCGGCGCAGCAGGCCCCGCACGCGCGCCACGACCTCCTCGAGGCTGAACGGCTTCGTCACGTAGTCGTCGCCGCCCGCGGTGAGCCCCGCGACGCGGTCCTCGACGGCGTCGCGGGCCGTGAGGAACAGCACCGGCACGTGCGGGTGCGTCTGGCGGACGCGGCGCAGCACGTCGAAGCCCGACAGGTCGGGCAGCATGACGTCGAGCAGGATCACGTCGGGCTCGAGCGTCCGTGCCTTCGTGATCGCGCTCTGGCCCGTGAGCGCGTGCTCGACGTGCCAGCCCTCGTACCGCAGGGCCGTGGCGAGCAGCTCGGCGAGCGTCGCCTCGTCGTCGACGACGAGCGCGCGCACGGGGGAGCCGTCGGCGCGCGTGAGCGCGTCGGGCTTGCGCGTCGGGTGCGGGGCGGGGGCCGTGGTCGTCATGCGACCAGCGTCGTGACGGCGGCTGTGGTGCGCCTGGAGCGCGCCTGTGAGTTGGCTGAGTCCGCTCGAAGGCGTCGGGCGACGCGCCGCCTCAGTCCTCGACGTCGCCCACGGGCCGGGGCGCGTCGGCGCCCGCGAGCGTCGCGGCGAGGATCGCCTCGATGGCGAACGCGGTCGCGTCGGCCAGCTCGACCGCGGAGTCGTCCAGCAGCCACTGCGTCTGCAGGCCGTCCATGACGCCGATGACCGCGTCCGCGGCACGCACGGCCGCGGCGCGCGGCACGTGCGGGCCGATCTCCTGGACCGCGTTCGCGACCTGCCCGCGCAGCACCGCGAACCGCTGCGTCACCCACGGGCGGGCCGGGTGCCCCTCGGTGACGGACTCGCCGACCAGGACCGTGTACCCCTGGACGAGGCCCCGGCGGCCCTCGTTGGCGCGCACCGTGCGCACGAGGTGGCGGAACAGCTCGAGCCCGCCGGGGATGTGCTGGCCCTCGAGGTCCCGCACGCCGTCGTCGTCGCGCTGCTGCAGCACCGCGACCAGCAGCTGCTCCTTCGAGCCGAAGTGGTGCAGCACGCCCGCGTGCGTGATCCCGACCTGCTCCGCGACGTCCGCGAGGGACCCCGTGCGGTAGCCCTTGCTGCCGAACGTGCGGGCCGCGGCGCGCACGATCTCCTCGCGACGCTCCTGCGTCGCGGCGCGCGGGCGGCGAACCCGGCTGGTCACGGCCTCGTCCATGGCCCGCAGGGTACGGGCGGTGGGACCGTGGCCACCGCGCGTGACCACCGTGCGGCCGCCACGGGGCCGGGAGATCCCCCGGGTGGCCTACCGTGTGACGGTGCACGAGCGTCCCCCCGCCCCGGACACCCCGGGAACCGTCGTCGCACGACGCCCGCGGTCGCGCGGCTGGACCGTCGCGGCGTGCGCCGTCGTGGCGCTGGCCTGCGCGGTCGGCGTGTGGCTGCTGTGGCGCACGTTCGTCGACACGTGGGCCGGCCAGCGCGTCGAGGACGCCGCGCTCGACGGCGCGACGACCGGCCAGGGGCACCTGTGGCGCGTGGCCGAGCCGGTGCTCGACGTCGTGTCCGTCGGCTTCGTCGCCGGGGGGCTGCTCGCCGCGGCGGGCGTCGCGCTCGTGCGGCGGCGGTGGTCGCTCGCGCTGCAGGTCGCGGTGCTCGTCGGCGGCGCGAACCTCACGACGCGCCTGGTGAAGTACGAGGTGCTGCAGCGACCCGTGCTCGGCGTCGGCGCGGACTACGGCAACACGCTGCCCAGCGGGCACACGACCGCCGCCGGGTCGGTCGCGGCCGCGCTGCTGCTGGTCGTGCCGCCGCGCGCCCGCCCGGCGGTCGCGGTGCTCGGTGCGGCCTACACCGCGGCGACGGGCGTCTCGACGCTCGTGGGCCAGTGGCACCGGCCGTCCGACGTCGTGGCGGGAGCGCTGGTGGTGCTCGGCTGGACCGCCGTGGTGTGCGCCGCGATGGTGCTGCGCCCGGCCCGCACCGCGACCGCGACCGCGACCTTGCGCCGCGTCGACCGGTCCGACCCGTGGCGCGCGCGCACGCGCCGGACCGCTCTCGCGCTCGTCGTGGTGGGCGTCGCGGCCGGTGGTCTCGCGACGGTCCTGCTGACCCGCACGTGGGCCCACCGTGCCGGGGCCACGTCCCGCGCGGACGAGATGCTGGCCTACGGTGGGGGTGTCGCGGGCGTCGTCGCGGCGTGCAGCCTGGCCTTCGCGCTCATGCTCGTGCTGCGGCACGTCGCCGGCGCACGGGCCGAGACGCCCGCTTGACCCCAGCACGTAGAGTCCCCCCGGTACGGGCGGCCGCGGCGACGCGCCGCCCACCCCCCTCGGCACGGAAGGCCGGTCAGATGCCCGCAGGTCGCAAGCTCGTCATCGTGGAGTCGCCCGCCAAGGCGCGCACGATCGCCGGCTACCTCGGCGAGGGCTACGACGTCGAGGCCTCCGTCGGCCACATCCGTGACCTGCCGCAGCCGTCCGAGCTGCCCGCGGACATGAAGAAGGGCCCGTACGGCAAGTTCGCCGTCGACGTCGAGAACGGCTTCACGCCGTACTACGTGGTCGACGCGGACAAGAAGAAGAAGGTCGCCGAGCTGAAGAAGCTCCTCAAGGAGTCCGACGAGCTCTACCTCGCGACCGATGAGGACCGCGAGGGCGAGGCCATCGCGTGGCACCTGCTGGCCGAGCTCAAGCCCAAGGTGCCCGTCAAGCGCATGGTGTTCCACGAGATCACCCGCGAGGCGATCACGCGGGCCCTGGAGAACACGCGCGAGCTCGACGAGCGGCTCGTCGACGCGCAGGAGACGCGCCGCATCCTCGACCGCCTCTACGGGTACGAGGTCAGCCCCGTGCTCTGGCGCAAGGTCCGGCAGGGCCTGTCGGCGGGGCGCGTGCAGTCGGTCGCCACCCGGCTCGTGGTCGAGCGCGAGCGCGAGCGCATGGCGTTCGTGCCCGCCGACTACTGGGACGTCACCGGCACGTTCGCGGTCGCCGACACCGCCGAGCCCACGTTCTCCGCGCGCCTGACGGGGGTCGGCGGGCAGCGCGTCGCGTCCGGCCGCGACTTCGACGACCGCGGGCAGCTGAAGACGCGCGACGCGGTCGCGCTCGACGAGGCGCGGGCCTCGGCGCTGGTGAGCGGCCTCGACGGCGCCGCGTTCGCGGTGCAGTCGCTCGAGACCAAGCCGTACACGCGCCGCCCCGCCGCGCCGTTCACCACCTCGACGCTCCAGCAGGAGGCGTCGCGCAAGCTCCGCATGGCGTCGCGGCAGACGATGCGCACCGCGCAGTCGCTGTACGAGAACGGCTACATCACCTACATGCGGACCGACTCGCCCGGGCTGTCCGCCCAGGCGATCGACGCGGCCCGCCGGCAGGCCGCCGAGCTGTACGGCGCCGAGTACGTGCCCGACAAGGCGCGGGTCTACACGTCGAAGGCGAAGGGCGCGCAGGAGGCGCACGAGGCGATCCGCCCCGCGGGCGACCACTTCCGCACGCCCGCCCAGGTCGCGCGCGAGCTGTCGGGCGACCAGTTCAAGCTGTACGAGCTGATCTGGAAGCGCACGGTCGCGTCGCAGATGGCCGACGCGCGCGGGCAGACGGCCTCGGTGCGCCTCGCCGCGACCGCGACCACCGCCGACGGCCCCGTCGAGACCGTGTTCTCCGCGTCCGGCACCGTCATCACGTTCCGCGGGTTCCTCGCGGCGTACGAGGAGGGTCGCGACCGCGGCCGGTACGACGACGCCGAGGGCGGCGCCGCGGCCGGCAACGACGACGCGCGCCTGCCGCAGATGGCGCAGGGCGACCCCGTCACGGCGTCCGACCTCACCGCCGACGGCCACCGCACGTCCCCGCCGCCGCGCTACACCGAGGCGTCGCTGGTCAAGGCGCTCGAGGAGCGCGGCATCGGCCGCCCGTCGACGTACGCCGCGACCATCGGCGTCATCCAGGACCGCGGGTACGTCACGAACCGCGGGCAGGCGCTCGTGCCCACGTGGCTCGCGTTCGCGGTGACGCGGCTGCTCGAGGAGAACTTCGACCGGCTCGTCGACTACAACTTCACGGCCGGCATGGAGGAGGACCTCGACGCGATCGCCGCGGGCCAGAAGGCGCGCGTCGACTGGTTGACGGACTTCTACTTCGGTGACCGGTCCGACTCCCCGGAGTCCGGGGGCCTGCGCGGTCTCGTCGACAACCTCGGCGAGATCGACGCGCGCGAGGTCAACTCGATCGACATCGGCGACGGCATCACCCTGCGCGTCGGCCGGTACGGCCCCTACCTCGAGGCGCCCGGCGACGGCCCCGACGCGGACCCGCTGCGCGCGTCCGTCCCCGACGACCTCGCACCCGACGAGCTCACGGTCGCGAAGGCGCGCGAGCTGCTCGAGACGCAGCCCGACGGCGACCAGGTGCTCGGCACCGACCCGACCACGGGCACGCAGATCGTGGCGCGCAACGGCCGCTACGGGCCGTACGTCACCGAGGTGCTGCCCGAGCCCGAGCTCGACCCCGGCCTGTCGGCCGCGGCGCGCAAGAAGGCGCTCGCGGCGCAGCCCAAGCCCCGCACGGCGTCGCTGTTCAAGTCGATGCAGCTCGCGACCGTCACGCTCGACGACGCGCTGCGCCTGCTGTCGCTGCCGCGCGTCGTCGGCGTCGACCCCGAGTCGGGCGCCGAGATCACCGCGCAGAACGGCCGCTACGGGCCGTACCTCAAGAAGGGCACCGACTCGCGCACGCTCGCGTCCGAGGAGCAGCTCTTCACCATCACGCTCGACGAGGCCCTCGCGATCTACGCGCAGCCCAAGCGCGGCCGCGGTCAGACCGCGACCCCGCCGCTGCGCGAGCTCGGCGACGACCCGACCAGCGGGAAGCCGATCGTCGTCAAGGACGGCCGGTTCGGCGCGTACGTGACCGACGGCGAGACCAACCGCACGCTCCCGCGCGACGTGACGCCCGAGTCGATCACGCCCGAGCAGGCCGTCGAGCTGCTGGCCGAGAAGCGCGCCGCCGGGCCCGCCAAGAAGCGCGGCACGGCCCGCAAGACGACCACGACCCGCAAGAAGTCGACCGCCAAGGGCTGACCTCGGCGCCACCACGCGGGGTGCGCGTCGTGCCGGTGGTCGGCAGGGCGGTCGGCCGCCGCCGACCGTCGGTGGTGGTTGCTCGGCGTCGTGACGGCTCGGTGGTGGAGTCGTCGAAGCCGTGACCGGGACCGTCGTCCAGTCGGCGAGACGCGTCGGTCGCGAGACCGGGCGGAGGGCGTTCGTCGACGTCGAGCGTGACGGTCAGCCCGGTCTCGCGCGGCGCGCGTCCCACGACTCGAGACTCTGTGGGGCCGCTGTCCCGCCGGTGCGGCGGTGGTGCCGGGCTCGTCGGTGGTCGCACGGTGGTCGCTCGGTGGAGGCGGCGCTCTGGTCGGGCCCCTCGGTTCGCCGAGCCGTCCCCAGGCGTCGCGTCCCGCTGCCCGACCACCGTGCGGGGCGAGGCGTCCCGTGGCGTGACGGGCGCGTGGTCGAGTGCCGACATGCGCACCGCCGCACCACTTCCTCCGGGACTCCTGCGCACGGCGCTCCAGCAGGAGGGACTCATCGACTCGGAGCAGTGCGACGCGGTCGGAGTCGGTGCGGCGCGGCGTGGTGCGCTGCGCCGTGCGGGTCTCCTCGAGCGTGTCGTCCGAGGCGTGCACGACCTCGCCCCCGCGCTCGACGCCGCGGACGTGCCGGCGTGGCAGCGGGCCGACCGATGGGAGCGTGCGCGCCGTCGGGCGGCGTGGCTGGGTGTCCTGGCGGTCGGCCGTGCGCGCGGCGTGGCCGTCGGGGCCTGCGCGCTCGCGCTGCTCGGAGTCGAAGGGCTTCCTGTGCGGATCCGGCCCGAGGTCGCGCTGCTGGACGGGACGCACCGCGTGCCGGGCGGCGGCGTGCACGTGCGCTGCGGCGTGCCCGAGCGTGTCGAGCGACTCGGCCCGGTGATGGTCGTCGACCCGGTGACGGCGCTCGCCCAGACGGTGCCGACGCTGGACCGGGAGCACGCGGTGGCCGTGCTGGACTCGGCGATCCATCGGCGGCTGGTGCGGGAGGACGAGCTCGAAGAGGTCCGCCGCCGGACCTGGGGGCGGCGGGGGAGCGTGCGGGTGGCCCGATGGTGGGACCTCGTCGACGGGCGCGCGCAGTCCCCGCTGGAGACGCGTGCCCGGCTGCAGTGCCGTGATGCCGGGATCGCTCCGCACGACCTGCAGGTCGCCGTGCGCGACGGCAGCGGACGGGTGGTCGCGCGCGGCGACCTCGGGTGGCGGCTCGACGACGGCCGGCTGCTGCTGGTCGAGATCGACGGCGCCACGCCGCACGGGTCGCCCGACGCGCTGTACCGGGACCGGGCGAGGCAGAACGCGATCGTCGCCACCGGGGCGCTCCTGCTGCGTTTCACGGCGGACGACCTGCGCCACCACCGCGTCGCGGAGGAGGTCGCCCGTCACGTCACGCCGTCCACCACGCGGGACGGCGCCGTCGTGAGACCGGGGTCAGGTCGGTGACGCACCGCTCGAGAGCGTGTGAGCCCGGTCTGGCAGCCGTCGCATCCCAGATGCTGGCCCGGTGCCCGGTGCCCGGTGCCCGGTGCCCGGTGCCCGGTGCCCGGTGCCCGGTGCCCGGTGCCCGGTGCCCGGTGCCCGGTGCCCGGTGCCCGGTGCCCGGTGCCCGCTGCCGCACCGCGTCGGCGGCGGGCACTAGGTTGGTGCCATGGCTCGCACCGAGGACCCGCGCACCGCCCCGTCGATCCGTTGGGGCATCATCGGTGCCGGTGGCATCGCCAGCCAGTTCGCCCACTCCGTGCGGGAGTTCACGCGCGCGCAGCTCGTGGCGGTCGGCTCGCGGAACAAGGACCGCGCCGAGCGGTTCGCCACCGCGCACGGCATCCCCACGACCCACGTCGGCTACCGCGACCTCGTCGAGGACAAGCAGGTCGACGCGGTGTACGTCGCGACGCCGCACTCCGAGCACCGCGAGCACGCGCTGCTCGCGATCCGCGCGGGCAAGCACGTGCTCGTCGAGAAGTCGTTCACGCGCAACGCCGCCGAGGCGCGCGAGGTCTTCGACGCGGCGCGCGAGGCCGGCGTGTTCGTCATGGAGGCGATGTGGACGCGGTTCCTGCCGCACGTCGCCGCGCTGCACCAGGTGATCGACTCGGGCGAGATCGGCGACATCGTCAACATCCGCGCCGACCACGGCCAGTTCTTCGCGTTCGACCCCGCGAGCCGCCTGTACGACCCCGCGCTCGCGGGCGGGGCGCTGCTCGACCTGGGCGTGTACCCGGTCGCGTGGGCGCACGACTTCCTGGGCGTGCCGTCGCAGGTGCACGCGTTCGGGCAGCTCACGAGCACGGGCGTCGACGGGCAGGTCTCGATGGTGCTCGAGTACGGCGAGGGCACGCAGGCCACGCTCAGCACGACGCTGTGGTCGAAGACGCCGACGACGTCGTCGATCTCGGGCACCGAGGGGTACATCCGCGTCGCCGGGCCGTTCTACGCGCCCACGTCGTTCCGTCTCGCGCGCCGCGACGGCCGCGAGTGGACGTTCGACCAGCCCGCGCAGCGCGGTCTGCAGTACGAGGCCGCCGAGGTCGCGCGCCGCATCGCCGACGGCGACACCGAGAGCCCGCGCATGTCGTGGCAGGGCACGCTCGACGTCATGACGACGATGGACGAGATCCGCCGCCAGGTCGGCGTCGCGTACCCGGGCGAGCCGGCGGCCTGACCGGACGGCGGCCGACCCGGGCCGGTGCCGGAGGTGTCGGCGACGGCGGCTAGCCTGACGCCGTGACCCCCGACCCTGGTGCCGTGCCCGCCGACCGCCCGCGCGCGCACGGCGGCGGACCGACCGGGCTGTTCGTGTCGTTCGAGGGCGGCGACGGCGTCGGGAAGTCGACGCAGGTCGCCCTGCTGGGGCACCACCTGGCCGCGCGCGGGCGCGAGGTCGTCGTCACGCGCGAACCGGGCGGCACACCGCTCGGTCTGGAGCTGCGGCAGGCGATCCTGCACGGCGAGGACCTCGACCCGCGCACCGAGGCGCTGCTGTACGCGGCGGACCGCGCGCACCACGTCGCGTCGCTCGTGCGCCCCGCGCTCGAGCGGGGCGCCGTGGTGCTGACGGACCGCTACCTCGACTCGTCGGTCGCGTACCAGGGCACTGGTCGCGGGCTCGGTGCGGACGAGGTCGAGCGGCTGTCGCTGTGGGCCGCGCGCGGGCTGCTGCCGCACGTCACGGTGCTGCTCGACCTCGACCCGGCGGTCGGGCTCGCGCGCCTCACCGGGGACCCGGACCGGCTGGAGTCCGCGGGCGCCGACTTCCACCGCCGGACGCGCGACGCGTTCCTCGCGCGCGCCGCGCAGGACCCGGACCGGTGGCTCGTGCTGGACGCGTCCCAGCCGGCCGAGGACGTCGCGGCGCAGGTCCGCGCGCGGCTGGCGCCGCTGCTGGGGGGTGACGCGTGAGCGTCTGGGACGACCTGGTCGGGCAGGAGCCCGCGGTCGCGGTGCTGCGCCGCGCGGTCGAGGACCCGGCGGCCATGACGCACGCGTGGCTGCTCACCGGCCCCCGGGGTCGGGGCGGTCCAACGCGGCGCGCGCGTTCGCCGCGGCCCTGCAGTGCGAGCGGGGCGGCTGCGGCACGTGCCACGCGTGCACCACGACCCTCGCGGGCGCGCACCCCGACGTCACGTTCGTCGCGACCGAGGGCGTCTTCATCCGGGTCGACGCGACGCGTCCGCTCGTCGAGCTCGCGCAGCGCTCGCCGTCGCAGGGTCGCTGGCGCGTGATCGTCGTCGAGGACGCCGACCGCTTCAACGACCAGAGCGCGAACGTGCTGCTCAAGGCCGTCGAGGAGCCGCCCGAGCGCACGGTGTGGCTGCTGTGCGCGCCGAGCCCCGAGGACGTGCTCGTCACGATCCGCTCGCGCAGCCGGTCGGTGGGCCTGCGGGTGCCGCCCGTCGACGCGGTCGCCGACCTCCTCGTGCGGCGCGACGGGGCCGACCCCAGGACCGCGCACGTCGCGGCCCGCGCCGCGCAGAGCCACATCGGCATCGCCCGGCGGCTCGCGCGCGACCCGCAGGCGCGCGAGCGGCGCGCCGCCGTGCTGTCGCTCGCGTCCCGCGTGCGCGGCGTCGGCGACGCGGTGCTCGCCGCCGGTGAGCTCGTCGAGACCGCGCAGGCCGACGCGAGGGCCGCCACCGAGGAGCGCGACGCGGCCGAGCGCGCCGAGCTGCTGCGCGGCCTGGGGGCGCAGGGAGCGCAGACGCTGCCGCCGGCGCTGCGGGCCCAGGTGCGGCAGCTCGAGGAGGAGCAGAAGCGTCGCGCCACGCGCGCGCAGCGCGACGTGCTGGACCGCGCCATGGTGGACCTGCTGTCGCTGTACCGCGACGTGCTCGTGGTGCAGCTCGGTGCCGACGTCGAGCTCGTCAACGTCGAGCAGGAGGACGCGGTGCGCGCCCTCGCGGCCGGCTCGACGCCCGAGCAGACCTTGCGCCGCATGGACGCGGTCGGCGTCGCCCGCACGCGCCTCGCGGGGAACGTCGCGCCGCTGCTCGCGGTCGAGGCGATGGCCATCGCGCTGCGACCCCAGGGGTGACGCGCGCGGCACCGTGCCGCGCTCCGGCGCGCCGACGGGCGCACTACCGTAGGGGCATGCCGACGCGTCCTGCCCTGCGCCGGTGCGCGCTCCTGGTCCTGACGGTCCTCACCCTCACGGGGTGCCTCGCGCCGCGTCACCAGGCGACGGCCCCCACGTCCGCCGCGTCGTCGGGGACCACCGACCCCGCGCTCGCGCGGTTCTACGACCAGGTCCTGGAGTGGACGACGTGCGGCGAGGAGCAGTGTGCCGACGCGACCGTGCCGCTCGACTGGTCGGACCCCGAGGGCGACACGATCGAGATCGCGCTGCGGCGGATCCCCGCGAGCGGCGGCTCGCCCGTGGGCTCCCTGCTGGTCAACCCCGGCGGGCCGGGGCGGTCGGCCATCGACTCCATGAGCTTCTTCCGGCAGGTCGTGTCGCGCGACGTGCTCGCCGCCTACGACCTCGTCGCGTTCGACCCGCGGGGCGTGCAGCACTCGGCACCCGTGACGTGCGTGGACCCCGCGCAGCTCGACGCGCTCACCGCGTGGGTCCCGGACTTCTCGACCGACGCGGGGATCGCGGAGGCCGCCGCGCGCAACGGCGAGCTCGGCCGCGCGTGCCTCGAGCGCACGGGCGACCTGCTGGGTCACGTCGACACGCAGAGCGCCGCCCGCGACATGGACGTGCTGCGCGCGGCGCTCGGCGACGAGGCGCTGACCTACCTGGGCTTCTCGTACGGCACCGAGCTGGGTGCGACGTACGCCGCGCTGTTCCCCGAGCGGGCGGGACGGCTCGTGCTCGACGGCGCGCTCGACCCGACGCTCGACTCCGGCCAGGTGGCCGCGGGCCAGGCGGCGGGGTTCGAGAACGCGCTGCGCGCGTACGTCGCCGACTGCCAGACCGGTGCGCAGTGCCCGCTCGACGGCGACGTCGACGCGGGGCTCGCGGCGGTGTCGACGCTGTTCGACCGGGTGCGGGCCAACCCGCTGCCGACGACGAGCGGTCGCGAGCTCACGGTCTCGCTGGCGTTCAGCGGCGTCGCCGCGGCGCTCTACTCGCAGGCCAGCTGGCCGGTGCTCACGCAGGCGATCGGCGCGGCCGTCGACCGCGGGGACGGCACGGCGCTGCTGCAGCTCGCCGACAGCTACTACGGGCGCAACCCCGACGGCACGTACTCGTCGAACCAGAACGAGGCGTTCTCGGCGATCACGTGCCTCGACGACCGCCCGTCGGCCGACCCCGCGCAGATGCGCGCCGACGCCGAGGCGATCGCCCAGGTCGCACCCACGGTGGGGGAGTTCTTCTCCTACGGGGGTGCGTCGTGCGCGCAGTGGCCCGTGCCGGCCGTGCCCGCGCTCGAGTCGTACGCGGCGCCGGGAGCCGCCCCGATCGTCGTCGTCGGCACGACCAACGACCCGGCGACGCCGTACGCGTGGGCCGAGCAGCTCGCGGGGCAGCTGTCGTCGGGCGTGCTGCTCACCTACGAGGGCGAGGGCCACACCGCGTACGGCCGCTCGAACCGCTGCGTGAAGGACGCGGTCGACACGTTCCTGCTCACCGGCGAGGCGCCCGCCGACGGCACCCGCTGCTGACTTTGGAGGTCGGCCGCCGGGCAGGTACAGTGGGCGCGCTCGCCGATCGACCACGGTCACGCCGTGGTGGACGACGACGCCGCCTTAGCTCAGTCGGCAGAGCGTCTCACTCGTAATGAGAAGGTCAAGGGTTCGATTCCCTTAGGCGGCTCGGACCGAAGGCCCCGCACCTGCGTCACGCAGCTGCGGGGCCTTCGTCGTGCGAGAGGGCTCTCGCGGGGGCCGGGCGTCGTCGGCGAGCGGGTGCTACAGCTCGCGGCCGAGCACCTCGACGAGCCGGGAGATCCGGTCCTCGTCGCGGCGGTAGTGCGTCCACTTGCCGACGCGCGTCGAGATCACGAGGCCCGCGTGCTCGAGCGTGCTCATGTAGGCCGACACGGTGGACTGCGCGAGGCCGGCCTTCTCGGTGATGTGGCTCACGCACACGCCGACCTCGTCGGGGTCGGCGATGGCGCGCTCCTGCGGGAAGTGCGCGCGCGGGTCGCGCAGCCAGTGGAGGATGCGCAGCCGGACGGGGTTGCTCAGCGCCTTGAACGCCTCGAGCACCTGGGTGTCGACGGCCTCGTCGTCGTTGACGTGCACCGGCATGGGGCAGCCGCCCTCCTCATCGCGATGGTTCGGGATATCTCGATCTTCACGTCGAACCTAGCACCGGCTCGCCGTGCACGCCCACGAGGCGGTGCCGCCCGATCCGGCCGGGCACCGGGGACCCGGGCGGTCGCTGGCGCAGCGCCCACGAGACCAGCGCGTGGTCCAGCATGTACAGCCGCGCGGTCTCGGCCCGGCCCCCGGGGGACAGGTGGTCCACCACGTGCTCGAACGCCGAGGCGCCCCCGTAGGCCGGCCGCGGCTCGTACAGCCGCTCCGCGAGCCCCAGCTCGCCCAGCACGTTGAGCACGTAGGCGAACGGGTACGGCCGGTTCGCCCGGCCCGCGGGCGTCGCCCCGAGCCGTGCGAACGGCGTCACCATGCGCTCGACCATCGTGTCCGTCACGAGGTCGGAACGGCCCGTGACGTAGGCGAGCTGCACGAGGTACGCGTACGAGATGCCGGACAGGAAGTAGTCGCGACCCGGGTCGATCGACCGCCACTGCCCCACGACCTCCTCGACGAAGGCGTCGAGGTCGGGGAGCTGGTCGTCGAGCCGCCCCAGGTTGTCGAGCGCGACGACGTGGTACAGCGCCATGTGGGTCCGCTCGACCGGTGCCATGGCCGCGATGAGGTCGGTCGCCTGCGCGAGCCGGTCACGGCCCGCGTCGAGCAGCTCGAGGTGGCCGGACACCGCGATCGCGTTGAGCATCGTCAGCAACGGGTAGGCCGCGACGAACGCGGGCGACATCGCGCTGGGGAACGCGGGCTGCAGCGCCGCCGGGTGCGGCCGGTCCAGCCACGCGAGCGTCGAGCGCGCGTGCTCCTCGACGGTCGCCGACCCGCCCAGCACCGCCACCGCCGACAGCAGCGTCGAGCCGCCGCGTCCGCGGAAGAACGGTGACGGCACGCGGTCGATCGACGCGAGCGCCGCCGCGACCTGCGCGTCGTCGGGCACCACCGGCAGCTCGTGCGGCTCGAAGTGGGCCAGCGCGAGCAGGAGCGCCGTCCACGCGGCGACGCGCTCGTAGTCGCCGTGCCGGCCCTGGTTCTCGTCGGCGATCTGGTCCGGCCGGATCTCGTCGACCGCCGCGAGCGTCTCCCGCACCAGCGGGCCCACGCGCGCGGCGACGTGCGGGTCGGCGGTCAGGCCCAGCGTGGACACGGTCGTCAGCAGGATCGACGCCGCCGTGACCCGCTCGTAGGGGGTGGTCAGACCGCGGACCGTCGCGGCGACCGCGTCGACCCGCCCCGCGACGTACCCCGCGGGCAGCGGCTCGCCCTGCGTGACCTCGAGGGCCGTGCCGGCGAGCTCCGCCGCGAAGCGCGTGTACGGGTGCGCGTCGTCCACGCGCTCGCGCAGCCGCGCGAACGACCACCGGATGCGGTCGGCCTCGCCCGGGTCGAACCCGGACGGGTGCTGGCCCAGGCCGACGCCGCGGACGATCCTGCTCCACGGCGTCGCGACCACGCGGGTCAGCGGGGTCAGGTCGGCCAGGCCCCGCACCGGGGTGCGCCGCGCGCTCACCGGGTCGCCCCCGCGCCGGCAGCGGCGCCCGCCCGGGTGGACGCCGGGTCGACCGGCAGCCCCAGGAACGACGGCCGCGTGCCCTCCCACATCTGCAGCGCCCAGTTCAGCCACTTGACGCCCTCGCAGTAGATCGCGACCGGGCGGCGCTGCACCTCGGGCGTGTCGACCAGCGTGCCCTCGACCTCGGACGTGAAGTGGAACGGGGGCATCGCCGTGAAGTGCGTGCCCATGGTGAAGACGAACCGCAGCAGCCAGTGCGGGTCGTCGCGCAGGTGCGGCGACCCGGGGGAGTCCAGGTCGTAGACCGCGCGCATGACCGCGGCGAAGTGGTCCTCCACGCCGCGCGGGTGGGCGGGGTCGACGGGCAGACCGCGTTCCGTCACGTCCCGCACGCCGTACGACGCCGCGTAGGGGTTGTCGCGGTGGAACGTCACGTCGACGCGCGCCGTCCCGTCGGCGCCCGCACGCACCTCGAGGTCGAACAGCTCGTTGTGCATCTCGTCGTAGTGCCCCACCGAGTTGTGCCACGGCTTGTTGTCGTACATCGGGTCGTCACGCGTGTCGGCGCCCGCGCTGCGGTACCCGATCGCACGCGGGTCGAGGAACCGCAGGCCGATGCTGCGCGCCGTGACGGCGCGCAGCGCACGGGCGATCTCCGCCTCGTCGCCGCCCGCCTTGACCAGCGCGTCCGCGTGCAGCAGCGGCCCGAGGTCGTCCATCTTGATGTTCTCGGTGTTGGTGTCGCCCACGACGAGCGCGTGCGTCGGCGGCTCGAGGACGCGCTGCAGCGCCGCGTCGCCGCGGAACGCGGCGAGCAGGGGGCGCACGTTGCGGTAGCGGACCCCGTTCACCGTGAGGGTGTCGGAGTCCAGCAGCCGTGCGTCGAACGTGCGCGGCGCGGTCGCGCGGGACAGCAGGAGCCGGTCCTCGATCTTGCGCAGGTACTGCTCGTCCAGCGTGCCGCCCGGCCCGGCGCCGCGCCGCTGGGTGTGCACGTGCGCGTGCAGGAACCGCAGGATGACCTCGTACAGCCGGGCGACGACCCGGTGCGACGGCGCGTGGTCGCGCACGAACTGCCCGACCTCGACGCCCGGCACGTAGGTCATCTCGTAGATGACCTCGCGCAGGGCCTCGTCCCGCGCACCGTGCCCGACCGCGCGCAGCGTGCGCTCGGTCAGGTGGTCGACCTCCGGGAAGTGGTCGCGCAGGCCGGGTGGCAGCGCGCCGAGGTACTCCGCCTGCCGTTTCGCCTTCGTGAAGGGCGGCAGCATGGGGCCTTCGCCGTCGGGGTCCCACCGCGCGGTCGTGAGCGCCTCGCTGAGGACCTTGCGCACCCGCAGCCGGGGGTCGCCGGCGCGACGGAAGAAGATCGTCATGGACTCGCTGCCGCCCTCGCCGAAGCCCGCGACGGTCTCGTCGGGCTGGACGTACGCGCTCACGGTGCTGTGCAGCAGGTTCCTGCGCTGCGCGTAGTCCGTGATCGCACGACGCTCGGGCGACGCGGTGAGCAGGACACGGGCCTCCGCCTCGTCGAGCTCGGGGTTGAGCCCGTGGCGCCACGTCTCCTCGGGCGAGCGCACCACGAGCGTGCGCAGGCCGTGGGGCCCCGCGTCGAGCTGGGTCGCGCGGCTCGAGTGGCCGAGGGCGAGCACGGTGCACGACGCGTCGAGCCGTACGGGGCGGCGGCGCTCGCGGGCCTTGCGTCGCGTGAACACCGCTGCCGTCTCGGCGGACAGGTCACGGCGCGCGACCAGCGGTCGCCCGTGCAGCGAGAGCATCGGCACCTGCGCGTCGACGACGCGGTCGCACAGCGCGACCACGAGCTGCTCGGTCCGCCGGTCGTGCCCCCGCCCCAGGACGAGCTGCGTCGCGAGGTCGACGACGTCGGCCGGCGGCACCGCGCGGGCGGCCACGAGCCCGAGCAGCCACCCGAACGGGTCGTTGGCCTCGATGAACACGTGGTTGTACTCGAAGAAGCCGGGCCGGTGCTGGTGCACGAGCGCGAGCATGCTCAGCTGGTGGACCAGCACGTCGACCGCGTCGGCCCGGGCGAGCACGACGTCGAGCGCCTGCCGCGCGTCGTCGCGCACGTCCTCGCGGCGCCCGCCGACGACCGCGTCGTGCACGCGCTGCGCGACGGGCTGCGACGTGACGAGGTCGCGGACGACGGGCACGACGTGCCGGACGGCGGTCCGCCGGAGCTGCTCGAAGTGCACGACGAGCGCCTCGGTGTCCGCGGCCGGCTCGACCTCCTCCACGCGCACGGACCCGCCGGCGTCGAGCACCTGCAGCTCCGTGCAGGCCCGACCGGCGTCGGGGCCGGTGAGACGCTTGCGCATGCGCGCGCCGACGACGAGGTCGCCCGTGCGGACGTGCGCGTGGTGGGCGAGCGTGTGCTGCAAGGTCTCGCGGAACCGGCGCAGCGCCGGGCTGGTGTCGCGCTCGGGGTGCCTCGCGGCGTCGAACCCCATCTCGCAGACCCGTCGCCGGAGGTACCCGTCGAACGCGGGCTCGCGGCCGGCGAGGGACGTGAGCTCGCGCAGGGTGGCGAGGTCGGTGTCGGCGAGCGTGGCGTCGGCCCGTTCCGCGAGCGAGCGCGTCCGGAGCGTGAGCTCGTCGACCAGGTCCGCGCCGGCCACGAGCCGTGCCGCCTCGCCCGCGTCCGCGACGGAGAGCGCGTCCGGCTGGGCCGTGTTGTCGCGCAGCAGCTGCAGCGAGCGCCCGCCCCGGCCCAGCTCGAGCACGAGGTCGGGGTGCAGCTCGTCGATCAGCTCGACGGTGCGCTGCGAGTCCATCACCTCGTCGGTCATGGCGAGGATCGCGTGGCGCACGTGGTCGGCGGTGATGAGGAAGCCGTGCCCGCTGTTCGACAGCAGCGGGGCGCGCGGGGCGGTGAAGGTGATGCGGCGGTCGTCGAGGTACCGCGAGAGCGCCTCGCGCGCGCCGATCATGCGCCGGGAGTGCGCGAGGAACGTGGTCGGCGCCTTGAGCTCCTCGGCCTCGATCTCGGGGTAGGAGCGCAGCACGTGGACGAACGTGGGGAGGAAGGACTCGCGCACGTACACGTTGACCTGGTGCCGCGAGTACCTCTTGTGGACCTCGACGTGCTCGCCGTGGCGCTGGGTGAGGAGGTCGGTCACGCGGCGCAGCGGCTCGGTGCCGGACCGCAGCGCGACCACGTGGAACGGCTCGCCGACCGGCGGCGACTCCGCGGAGTGCCGGGGCAGGTACCGCTCGATGCTGGCGCCGAAGGTGCCGCCGGCGCGCTGGTTCGACGCCGCGAGCAGCAGCGGGGTGAACACGCGGGCGATCTGGGCGCCGTCGCCGACCGAGAGGGCCCCGGCGGCGACCGCCGAGGCGAGCATGCCGAAGCTCTCGCCCGTGTAGGCGGCGAACCGCAGGTGCCCGGACCGCTGCGCGCGCGCGGCGAGGTCGGCGTGGATGGCGAGGTTGTGCACGAGGAAGGCGGTGGCGATGAAGCCCTGCCGCTCGACCCGGTCCTCGGGGAGGTTCGCCCGGGTGAGCGCGAGACCGTCGGGGCCGCCGGCGACCTGGAGCGCGTCCGCGGCTTCCTGGTAGACCTCCCTGACGACCGGCAGGTCGGACCCGATGGTCCCGGCGCCCACCTCGCGGTAGGCGTCGCGGCTGCCGAGGCCCGGGAAGAACGCCACCGCCGCGAAGCCGTCCCCGGTGGGGGACGTGCTCCGCGGCGGTGCGGCCTGCTGCTGGACGGCTGGACCCGGCGGCTGCTGGTCCACGGCGTCGTCGGTCGCTACGTCTGTCGTCACGTCGGTTCCCCCCTGAGATGTGCCGGACGGTGCTGCGGTCCCGCGGTGAGTGCGGGCGCGACCGCGCGCGGCGGGTCGCCCCGCCGCGCGGGAGGTGTGTGGTCGTGCGCGAGGTGGTGC
Source organism: Cellulomonas sp. FA1 (assembly GCF_000986825.1). Taxonomy (NCBI): domain Bacteria; kingdom Bacillati; phylum Actinomycetota; class Actinomycetes; order Micrococcales; family Cellulomonadaceae; genus Cellulomonas; species Cellulomonas sp. FA1. The sequence goes on from NZ_LBMY01000001.1 coordinate 3,456,506, forward strand.
GCGCTCGGGGCGTCGACGCTCAGGTGGTGGGCTGGGCGACCGTCGCGGCGTCGTGAGCGACCGGGGCGCGCCCGGTCCGCGGCGCCGACCCGCGCCGGGCGGCGCGCGAGGTCGGCACGAGCACGGCGAGCGCGGCCAGTGCGAGCGCCGCGCCGACCCACAGCGGCGACACGAAGCCGAGGCCTGCGGCGATCGCGACGCCGCCGAGCCACGCCCCGGCGGCGTTGCCGACGTTGAGCGCCGCGATGTTGGTGCCGGACGCAACGGTGGGCGCGTCACCCGCGAACTGCATGATGCGCAGCTGGAGCCCGGGTGCGGTGGCGAAGCCGACGGCGCCGAGCAGGAACATCGCGACGACGGTGAGCCAGGTGATCGACGCGACGGCCGCGAACCCGACGAGGACGAGCGCGAGACCCCCGATGGTCGCGACGAGCGAGCCGTCGAGGTCGCGGTCGGCCCAGCGCCCGCCGGCGAGGTTGCCGAGGAACGTGCCGACGCCGAAGAGGAGCAGGAGCCACGGGACGGCGCCGGTCGCGACGCCGCTGACCTCGGTGAGCGTGAAGGCGATGTAGGTGTAGGCGCCGACGAGCCCGCCGAAGGTGAGGACGCTGACGAGGGCCGAGAGCAGCACCTGGGGTCGTCGCAGCACGCCGAGCTCGGAGCGCAGCCCGGCGGACGGCGCGGCGGGGGTGTGGCGCACGAGCAGCTGGATGCCGGCGAGCGTCACGACCCCGATGCCGGTGATCGCCCAGAAGGTGGCGCGCCAGCCGAGCTGCTGGCCCACGAAGGTGCCGAACGGCACGCCGACGACGTTGGCGACGGTCAGGCCCGCGAACATCAGCGAGATGGCGGCCGCCTTGCGGTTCTCGGCCACCATGTCGGAGGCGACGACGGCTCCGACGCCGAAGAACGCGCCGTGGCAGAGCGCGGCGACCACGCGTCCGGTGAGCATGACGCCGTACGTCGGTGCGAGCGCCGAGATGAGGTTGCCGGCGATGAACAGCACGACGAGCCCGAGCAGGACGCGCTTGCGCTCGACGCGGGCGAGTGCCGCGGTGAGGGCGATCGCCCCGACGGCGACGCTGAGGGCGTACCCCGAGACGAGGTAGCCCGCGACGCTCTCCGTGACGGCGAAGTCGGCGGCGATCTCGGGCAGCAGCCCGACGATGCCGAACTCGGTGAGGCCGATGCCGAAGCCTCCGAGGGCCAGGGCGACGAGCCCCGGGGGGAGTGCGGCGTTCTTGGCGTCCTGCCCCTGTGCGGCCATGGTGACGTCCTCTCCCGAGTGATATCGATGATTCGGAGATTATCGATGAGAGGGTCGGTGGTCAATGGTCTCCGTGAAGCGTGACCTCCTGCTGTGACACGTGAGTCGCCCTCGCGTCGCGCAGCACGACGGCCGCGCGCGGGTCTCCCCGCTGCGCCGCGCGCCGCGCACCCGCGTCCGCAGTCATATCGCCAGTGTGCGATTCATCGATGCGTTCGTCCAGGGGGAGGAGCATCTCGTCGGCGCCCGTCACCCCGCCCCGGACCGAGGTCCCTCGTGCTTGGCGGGACCGGGCTCCTACCCTGCGAGGACAGCCCTGCGTCGTCGGGGCAGGGCGTCATCGGCGAGGAGGCCGACATGCGTGTCCGTCCGTACCACTCCGCCCGCAGCACCGCCGCGCACCTCTACCACGAGGACGACGAGTGCCCGGCCGGCCGGCAGCTCGCCTGGTTCGACAAGGTCGACGGCACCGAGGGCTGCGAGCCGTGCCCCGTGTGCGCGTCCGCCGCGACGCCGTGCCCCGAGCACGCCGTCGCGGCCGCGCCCGCCCGCTGACCGCCCCGGACGTCCCTGCCGCGACCGTCCGACGATCGGTAGGTTGACCTGCATGGACGGTCGTCGCTCGCTCGGTCAGGTGCTCGTCGGTGTGCTCGTCGTGCTCGCCGGGGTCGTGCTGCTGCTGGAGCGCACCGGTGTCCTCGACATCGACCTCGCCACCGTCGCGAGCACGCTGTGGCCGCTGCTCGTCGTGCTCGTCGGGGTGACGTCGCTCCTGCTCGTGCCTCGCGCGTGGTTCGGACCCGTGGTCGTCACCGCCGCGGGCGTCGTCCTGCTGCTGGACCGGCTGCGCGTGCTCGACGTGAGCCTGTGGGAGTACCTGTGGCCCGTCGCCGTGATCCTCATCGGACTGGGCATCGTGCTGGGCGCCGCGGCGCGCACCGAGCAGGAGGGGCGTCTGACCGCCATCGCCTTCTGGTGGGGCGCCGAGCGACGTACCCGCACGCAGCGGTTCCGGTGGGCGAGCCTCACGGCGATCATGGGCGGCGTCGAGCTCGACCTGCGCGAGGCCGACATCGAGGGTGCCGCGCGCATCGACGTGTTCACGTTCTGGGGCGGCGTCGACATCAAGGTCCCCCGCACGTGGGAGGTCCGCACGTCGGGCCTGCCGCTGCTCGGCGGCTGGGAGGACAAGACCGAGCCGCCGCTGGGTGGCGGCCCCGTGCTCGACGTACGGCTCGTGACCATCATGGGCGGCGCCGAGATCCGGCACGGCAAGAGGTCCGCACGCCCCGACGTCCAGGACGCGCCCCTCGCCTGAGCCGTCGCGGGACGGCGCGAGGATCAGCCGCCGACGTGCGTGAGCGCCTCCGCGATCCGGTCGCGCCACACGCCCGGGTCGTCGGACGTGATCGCGACCCACGCGCGCATGGGCGGCCGCCCCTCGGGGAAGGGGGCGCCCTCGCCCGCGGCGACGAGCGCCGCGACCCGCGCGGCCGGCAACGTGACCACGAGGTGCTCGCCCGGCGTCATCGCGACGATCGTGCGGCCCAGCCGCAACGCCGCGGTGCCGAAGTGCCGGGGGCCGTCCGCGGGCAGCACCACGCCGGGCCGCCCGGCGAACGCGGCGGCCACCGCGTGCAGGCGCGACTCCGCGGCCTCGTGGGGTGTGGCGGCGGTCACACCGCGAGCGTAGCGGCGCCCCCGGGCGGCTCCTAGAGGACGGGGGCGGCCTGGCCGACGACCTCGGGCCCGCCGACCTCGCGGGCGCCCAGCTCGTCCTGCGCGAACGCGTGCGCGACCCGGATGCCCGGGCGTCCCGCCGCCGACGCGTCGACCACGACCCGCGGGAACGGGCGCGTGTCGTCCGCCGGGGTGGTCCACGCGATCGCCGCCGCGGACCAGCCGCCGCGCCGCGCGGCCTCGCGGGCCTGCGCGACGCCTGCGTCGGACGCCTCGAACTCGACGACCTCGACCTCGTGCGCCTCGCGGGTCAGCACGAACGGTGCGCAGTCGCCGCGCACGGCGCGCTCCAGCGCGAGCTCGAGGGCGCGCAGCGCGAGGTCCTGCACGCGCTCCGACGGCCGGTACGGCAGGTCGTCGGGCGTCAGCGGACGGTCGCCCGCGCGCACCCCGCGGCCCGGCGTCGCGGGAGCGGCCGCGCGCGGGGCGGCCGACGCGACCGCGGGCGTCGGGTTCGTGTCGGCGTCGAGGTCGTCCGGGGTGGTGGCCGCGTGGTCGGCGACCGCGGACGGGACCTCCGTGGCCGGGGGGCCGACCCACGCGGGGGTCGGTCCGGCGGCTCCGTCGGCCGCGGCGTTCCCGGCCGACGCCGCGGGCACGAGCGGGTCGGTGACGTCCGCGACGCCGACGGGCGTGTCCGTGACCGGGTCGACGACGGCCTCGACCGGGGTCGCGACCGTGTCGGCCGACGTCAGGCGGCGCGCCACGAAGAAGGCGGAGGGGTCGGTGTCGGGCTCCCGGCCGTGGCGCCCCGCGACGGGCGCGGGCTCGGAGGGCCAGGTGCCCTCGTCGAGCGGCGCGTCCGGCAGCGCGTGCGCACCGTGCCGTGGCGGCGTGGGTGACGCCTCGGGCGACGGGTGCGGGCTCGGCACGCCCGGCGTCGCGACGTGCAGGTGCGCGCTCGCGCGCGCGACGTAGTCCACCGTCCAGGCCGGCACGCGCGTGCGGCGGCGCGCCTGCGCGTCGAGCACGGGCAGCACCGGCATGTGCGGACGTCGCTCGTGCAGCACGCCCGGCGTCGCGCCCTCGGGTCCCGGGCACATCATCCAGACGACCCCCGGCACCGCGGCGACCAGCAGGTCTCCCACGGCGATCCCGATCGCGGCGGCCACGCCCTCGGCCGCCGGGGCGTCGCCGGAGGTGTCCGCGAGCAGGCGCCCCCAGCGCGCGTCGAGCGCCGCCGCGTCGTGCGGGTCGGTGCCGTCGTTGCGCAGCCACGCGCGCAGCCGCTCGAGGTGCGACCACTCACCGGGCGTCAGGGGGCGCGCGAGCACGGGGCCGTCCGGCGCCACGGACCTCGTCGCGAGCACGGGCGAGACGGTGTCCATGCGGTGGCATCGGCGCTCCGCGGCGCCCTCTTGAGTCCCCGGAACGTGTGATCCCACCCGATGATCCTGCCTCACGGCGATGCGCGGCCCAGGGTCGTCGGGCTCTGCACGACGCCCCCGGGCCGGCGCGAGGCCGCCGGGCTGCGGAGCGCCGCGGCGGCTCCCGGTGGCGCGGCGCCGGGACCCGGTTAGCGTGGTCGGGTCCCCGGGGAGGTGGCATGCGTCGATCCGCCGTCGTGGCCGTGGTGACGGCGTCCCTCGCGCTGGGCGGCGGAGCCGGCGCCGCGGCGTGGGGGACGCAGCAGCGGCAGGCCGCCGACGGTCGTCACGACGCGGCGGTCGCCCGCGTCGACGCCGCGCGGGGCGCCACCCGGGACGACCACGAGGCGCGCACCGCGCTCGTGGCGACCGCCGACGTGGCACGCGCCACCGACCTGCTCGACGACGCCCGCGGGGCGCTCGACGCGGCGGTCGCGCAGGCGCGGCAGACCCTCGACGACTCGGCCGGTCAGGTCGGCGACGACGACGCGCCGCGCGGCGCCCTGGCGGCGCAGCTCGAGGCCGCCGAGCAGGTCGCGTCGTCGGCGTCGCCCGCCCGGGCGCGCGCGCTGACCGCGGACGTCGCGGGCGCCGAGCAGGCGGTGCGCGACGCGGTCGCGGCGGAGCAGGCGCGCGTGGCCGCCGCGCAGGCCGCGGCACGCGCCGCGCGGGGGCGGGCAGCGCCGTCCGCCGCGCCGGATCCCGGACGGGGCGCGACGAGCGCCCGGTGCACGACCACGTACTCGGGGCCGTCGTTCTACACGTCGGTCCCCACCGAGGGTGGCGACGGGTCCAACGGCCGCCTGCCGGCGTCCGCGCTGACGGCCGTCTCGTGGACCGCGGACTCCCGCGGCACGCCGTTCTACCTGCGGTCCGACGCCGCCGCCGCGCTCGAGCGGCTCAACGCCGCGTTCCGCGCGGCCCTCGGCCACGACCTCGCGCTCGACCTCACCTACCGCGACCTCGACACGCAGGTCGCGATGCGCGCCGCGCTGGGCTCGGTGGCGGCCGTGCCCGGGACGTCGTCGCACGGCACCGGGCTGGCGATCGACGTCCCCGAGCTGCCGTGCGACTACGGCTGGGACTCGGCCGCGCGGGCGTGGCTCGTCGCGCACGGCCCGGCGTACGGCTGGGTGTCGCCGGCGTGGGCGCGCCAGGCCGGGTCGAACCCCGAGTACTGGCACTACGAGTACCGCGGCTGACGCGGGCCGCGGTCAGCGGTCGGTCGCGGGACCGTCCGCCGCCCGGTCCGGGTGGCCGCCCGCCGCGCCGTCGTCGGCCGGCCGGACCGCGGCGCTGCTGGACGGCACGGTCACCCACGCGACCACGGCGCCGGCGACCAGGAGCCCCGCGCACACGAGCATCGCCGTGCGGTGGGCCGGTGCGAGGCGCGCCGCGTCGGTGAGGGACGCGCCGACGCCCGCGACCAGCGGGAGCACGGCGACCGCGAGCAGGCTCGCGACCCGCGCGACCGCGTTGTTGACGCCGCTCGCGACGCCGGCCAGGTGGTCGGGGGCCGCGGCCAGCGCGGTCGTCGTCAGCGGTGCGACCGTCATGACGAGTCCCACGCCCTGCAGCAGCACGCCCGGCAGCACGTGCGTGACGTACGGAGCCGAGGGGCCGATGCCGGCGAGGAGCGCCGTGCCCGCACCGGCGACGAGCGGGCCGACGGTCATCGGGACGCGGGGGCCGACCCGCACCCCCCACGCGCCCGCGCGGGGGGAGAACGCCAGCAGCAGCAGCGTCACCGGCAGCTGCGCGACCCCGGCGGCGAGCGGCGGGTACCCCGCCACCACCTGCAGCGTCACCACGAGGAAGAACCCGACGCCGCTGAGCGCGGCGTACACGAGGAACGTCGCGGCGTTGACGCCGGCGAACGGGCGCCACCGGAACAGGCGCGGCGGGACCAGCGGCGCGCGCGTGCGCGACTCGACCCGCAGGAAAGCCGTCAGCGCGACGACGCCGACCGCGAGCGCCGCGACCACGACGGCGCGCGACGCGCCCGGCTCGGACCACACCGTGAACCCGTAGGTGAGCCCCGCGAGCCCGAGGGCCCCGAGCGTCGTCCCGGCGACGTCGACGCGCGCCTGCGCGCCCGGGTCGGCGGACTCGGGCACGTGCCGCAGCGCGACCGCGACGACGAGCGCGGCGAGCGGCACGTTGATGCCGAACACCCAGCGCCAGTCCGCGACCTGCACGACCCACCCGCCGAGGAACGGCGCCGCAGCGCCCGCGAGCCCGCCGAGCCCCGACCACGCGCCGATCGCGCGGCCGCGGTCGTCGCCCGCGAACGTCGACTGCAGGATCGCGAGCGAGCCGGGCGTCAGGAGCGCACCGCCGACGCCCTGCAGCACGCGTGCCGCGACCAGCACCCCGACCGTGGGGGCGAGCGCGCACGCGACGGACGCGACCGCGAACCACACGACCCCCACCAGGAACACGCGCCGTCGCCCGAGCCGGTCGCCGAGCGCGCCGCCGAGCAGCAGGAACGCCGCGAGCGTCAGCGCGTACCCGTTGACGGTCCACTGCAGGTCGGCCGTCGTCGCGTCGAGGTCCTCGGCGATGCGCGGCAGCGCGATCGTGACGACGGTCGCGTCGATGAACGCGAGGGCCGACCCGAGCACGGTGGCGAGCAGCACCCACCGGCCCGCGGCGGAGCGGTACGCGACGGTCCCGGTCACGGCCGGGCCCGGTGCACGGTCATCGTGGCCGGTCGCGGTCCTTGCTCGGCTGCACGCGCTTGGGCTCGCCGGGCATCTTGGGGTACTCGGGCGGGTAGGGCAGGTCGCCGTGGCCGTCGTCGCGCTCCTGGCGGTCGGCGAGCTCGAGCAGCGAGTCGATCCGGTACCGCGGCGCCGCGTGCGCGACGAGCGGTGCGAACAGGTCGCCGACGTCGGCGAACCGCGCGGGCATCGTGGTGACGTCGAAGTCGTCGGGGTGCGCGTCGGCGACCTCGTCCCACGTGAGGGGCGCCGAGACGGTCGCGCGGGGGTTGGAGCGGATCGAGTACGCCGACGCGATCGTGCGGTCGCGCGCCATCTGGTTGTAGTCGACGAAGATCTTGCGGCCCCGCTCCTCCTTCCACCACCTCATGGTCACCTGCTCGGGCAGCCGGCGTTCGAGCTCGCGGCCGAACGCGATCGTGGCGCGGCGCGCCTCGACGAACGTCCACGCGGGCTCGATCGGCACGAACACGTGGAGCCCGCGCCCCCCCGACGTCTTGGGCGTGCCCTCGAGTCCGTGCTCGGCGAGCAGCTCGCGCACGTGCGGCGCGACCCGCGCGGCGTCGGCGAAGTCGGTGCCGGGCTGCGGGTCGAGGTCGATGCGCACCTGGTCGGGCCGGTCGACGTCGTCCCGCACGACCGGCCACGGGTGGAACGTCAGCGTGCCGAGGTTCGCGGCCCACGCGACGACCGCGAGCTCGGTCGGGGCGACCTCGTCGGCGGTGCGGCCCGACGGGAACGCGATGCGTGACGTCTCGACGTAGCCGGGCGCGCCCTGCGGCACGCGCTTCTGGTAGAACGCGTCGCCCGACGAGTCCTGCCGGGTCGCCATCCGGGCGCCCTCGAACACGCCCTTGGGCCACCGCTCGAGCGTCGTCGGTCGGTCCAGCAGCGCGCCGAGGACGCCGTCGCCCACGGCGAGGAAGTACTCGACGACGTCGAGCTTGGTGATCCCGCGGTCGGGGAACACGACGCGGTCGGGGCTGCTGACGCGCACGGTGCGGCCGCGCACCTCGAGCTCCACCGCCGGGGTCTGTGCCATGGCTCACACGGTAGGGCCGGTCGCCGACACCCGCCCCTCGCGCGCGGCGGCCGTGCCGAGCAGGCCGCGGCGGTGCGCGATCGCGACGGCCTCGGTGCGCCCCGACGCCCCGAGCTTCGCGAGCACGTTCGACACGTGCACCGAGACGGTCTTGCCGGAGATGAACAGCCGCTCGCCGACCTGCCGGTTCGACAGCCCCTGCGCCACGAGCGTCAGCACCTCGGACTCCCGGGCGGTGAGCACGTCGCCGCTCGGCGCGGCCGGCGCCCCGCCGAGCCGGGCGCGTCGCACCAGGTCGGCGACGGCCTCCGCCAGCGGTGCGGCCCCCATGGCGTGCGCCTCGGCGAGCGCGGCCTGCGCCTCGGTGGCCGCCGCGCCGCGGTCGCCGCGCGCCACGAGGGCCTCCGCGAGGCGCCACCGGACGCGCGCCGTCTCGTACCGGTGCCCGTACGCCAGCTCGGCGAGCGCCGCGCGCCACGCCTCGACGTCGGCCCGGCCCGCGGCGCGCGCGTGCTCGGCGTGCGCGCGTGCCAGCCACGCCCGCCCCTCGGGCCCGAGCGTGCCCCCGCGCGGACGCCCCTCGTCGGCGGTGCGCACGACGCGCGCGAGCCGCGCGTCCGCGTCGGCGACGAGGTCCGCGTCGTCCTGCCCCGCGGCACGGCGTGCGTCCGCGAGGTCCGCGACGGCCGCGAGCGCGAGCGCGCCCAGCCAGATGCCGCCCAGGTACTCGGGCGACCACACCGACCGCACGTGCGTGTCGACGCGGTCCGCGTACGCGACGGCCCGGGCGGGCTCGCCGCGCCACGTCAGCGCGTCCACCGCGTTGCCGCCCGCGAGCTGCGTGAGGAGCGGGTCGCGCGGCCACCACGGTTCGAGGGCCAGCGCGCGCTCGACCGCGTCGCCGTCGCCGCGCGCGACCGCCGCGTAGAGCTCGACCGACGCGAGGAACGCGCGCACCTCGCCGCGGCCGCCCGCGACCTCGTCGGGTGCGGGGGGCGCGAGGTCGCCGCCCACGTACCGCACGAGCAGGCGGAACATCTGCAGGTCGACGCCGTAGGGGGCCCACGCCATGCCGAGCTCGACCGCGCGGCGGTGGCCCACGTCGGCCTCGTGCGCGGCCCGCACCAGGTCGCCCGCGTAGTAGGCGGTGGACGTGAGGTTGTAGCGCGTGCGCAGCTCGGTCGCGTGGTCGCCCGACGCGACCGCGCGCGCGAGGGCCTCGGTGAGCAGCTGCGCGGACCGTTCGTGGTCGATCTGCTCGCCGACGGCCGCCGTCGTGAGGGCGTCGGACTCCGCGGCGACGTCGCCGACCTCGCGCGCGACCTGAGCCGCACGCGCCGCGGTCTCGGTCGCCTCGTCCTCGCGCCCGGCGTTGAGCGCGGCCCGCGCGAACGTCGCGAGGGCCCACGCGCGCTCGCGCGACGGCGCGTCCGGCAGCTCGACGAGGGCCGCCGACGCCTCCGCGAGCGCGGCGTCGACGCTCTCGGTGCCGAGCAGGTGCCGCGCCAGGTCGGTGCGTGCGCCGCCACGCGCGAGCGGGTCGTCGCCCGCCGCCGCGACCGCGCCGCGCGCGAGCTGCACGGCCCGCTCCGACTCGCCGGCGCGGCTCGCGGCGCCGGCCGCGGTCCGCAGCACCGCCGCGTGCGACGCCGGGAGCCCCGCGGCGACCTCGGGCACGGCGTCCCACAGCCGCAGCACGACCTCGAGGTGGCGCAGCTCCTCCGCGGGTGCGAGCACGCGCGCGGCCTGCACCGCGGCCTCCCACGAGGCGCCCAGCGCGACCGGCAGGTCGGGCACGCGCAGCGCGTGCGCGGCGCGCTGCGCGGCGGCACCCGGCGTGGGGGTCGCGTCGAGCGCGGCGAGGAACGCACGGTGCGCCGCGGCCGCCTCGCCCGGCAGCAGGTCCGCGTAGACGGCCTCGGCGAGCAGCGCGTGCCGGAACGCGATCCGCCCGTCCTCGACGACGAGCACGTGCTGCGTCACGGCCTCGCGCAGCGCGGCGTCGACGGCTCCCGCGGGGTGGGCCGCCCCGGGGGCCGCCTGCGCGGCGGCCCGCAGCAGGGGCTCGTCGACGCGGCGGCCCGCGGCGGACGCGAGCTGCACCAGGCGCACGGTCGCCGCGTCGAGGCGCTCGACGCGCGTGCGCAGCACGTCGGCGAGCGACCACGGCAGCGCGTCGGCGTCCGCGCCCGCCTCGATGAGCTCCTCGGTGAAGTACGCGTTGCCCTCGGCGCGCTCGCGCAGCCGGTGCAGCTGGTCCTCGGGCAGCGTGCGACCCGCGACGGCCGCCGCGAACTCGCGCAGCTCGTCGTCGGTGAAGGGCGCGAGCGCGAGGTGGCTGCTGCGGGGGTGCCGCGCGAGCTCCGCGGCGACGGGGCGCCACGGGTGCCGGCGGTGCAGGTCGTCGGTGCGGTAGGTCGCGACGACCAGCAGCGGCTGGTCCGACAGCCGTGAGACGACGAACCGCAGCAGGTCGCGGCTCGACGCGTCGGCCCAGTGCAGGTCCTCGAGGACGAGCAGCAGCGGGTGCTCGGGCGACGCGCACGCCGCCAGCGCCTCGAGGACGCCCTCGAACAGCTCGCGCCGCTCGTCCGCGGCGTCGGCGGGGCCCGCGTCCTCGGGCGCGCGGCCGCCCGCGGCGCCGAGCAGGCGCCCGAGCGCGGGGCGTGCCTCCACCACGCGCGCGACCGCGGCGGGGTCCGTGCCGCGCAGGACGCCGAGGGCCTCGGCGAACGGCAGGTAGGGCAGCCCGATCTCGCCGAGGTCGACGCAGTGGCCCGTGACGACGCGCGCCCCGCCGGCCGCGACCACGTCGCCGACGTGCCGCAGCAGGCGGGTCTTGCCCACGCCCGCGTCGGCGCCGAGCAGCACGAGCGTGGGCGCGCCGGTGCGCGCACGGTCCAGCGCCTGGGCGAGCCGGGCGACCTGCTCCGTGCGCGCGACGAAGGGGGTGCTCATCGGGCCGCGTACCACGCACCCGATCCTCGCAGCGACCACCGACGTCCGGGCGGCCGTCCGCCGACCCGGCGCGCCGCGGTCGCGTCGGCGGCTCCCCGGCCCGCTCGCGCGTGGCGCGCGTCGGCCGTGCGTCGTGCGTCCGCCACCAGCCGCTCCCGGCGGTAGGCGACCTCGGCGTCCAGCGCCGGTCCCCAGAGCTCGATGCCCATGGCGTCTCCCGTCCCCGTGGCCCGCGTCGTCGTCGTGCCGGTCGCGGGCCCTCGCCCGGCACACGACCACGCTCGTCCTGAGGCCCCGCCCGGCGCATCGGTCGGCCGCCCACACCCGCGGCGCCCGGAGCGTCTGAGGTACCTCAGACCCTCGGGGGCCCGGGGTCGCTCTCGGGGTGCGGACCAGGGACGCGTGGGGGTCGGGCCCGGAGGTGCCGCGGCGGCGGGGCCCGCATGCTGGTGGTCACGACGACGGAGGAGGACGCATGGACGGGGTACGCGCGGCGTTCGCACGGGCCGGGCTGGTGCGCACGTACGAGGGGCGGTGGCTCGCGGGCGTCTGCTCGGGCGTCGCGGCCCGGCTGGGGATCGAGGCGTGGGTCGTGCGGCTCGTGCTGCTGCTCCTGCTGGTGCTGCCGGGCAGCCCGTTCCTGGTCTACGCGGTGCTGTGGTTCTGCATGCCGCCGCAGGGCTGGGTCGCGCCGGTCCGCGACGCGTGACGCGCGCCCGGACGTCGGTGCAGGCCAGGCGTCCGGGTGCCGGTCCGAGCGGCGGGGACGGCCGCGGTCGGGCACCCTGGTGCCCGTGGGTGACGTCCGAGACCTCCGTAGCCGGCGTGGCGCGCCGCCGCCGCTGCTCGACGACGAGCTCGTGGTCGCGGCGGAGCGCAGCGCGCCCCGCGCGGCACGCCACTGGGTGATGCGCTCGGTCGCCGGAGCCGGCGTCGGGGGCGCGTGCAACCAGGTGATCGAGCTGCTCGCGGGCGAGCTCGTGTCGAACGCGGTCGTGCACGGCCCGGCCGGCGAGCCGGTGCGCGTCGCGGTGCGCGTCGACGGCCCGCGGGTGCGCGTCGCGGTGTCCGACCGGGGCGGCGGCGTGCCGCAGGTCCGGCACGCCGAGCCCACCGAGCCCAGCGGCCGCGGCATGGCGCTCGTGGAGGCGCTGTCGACCACGTGGGGGACCGCGCGGCTCCCCGACGGCGGCACGACCGTCTGGTTCGAGCTCGACACCGACGAGTGACGCCGCGGCCGGCGGCGTCACACGGTCGGCGGTCGCGCGGCGCCCCGCGTCCCCGCTGTGCGTTCGCGTCCTGCTGACGATACGTTCGTCCAGGATGTGGCGTGCTCGCGCCTGCGGCGTGACCGGTCACCGGGTGCCGCGGTCGAGCCGCCGTCGAGCAGGACGAAGGAGCGGACGATGACGGACAGCGGCGGCACGGTGGCGGCGGAGCCGGTCACGACGACGGGCACGGTCCCCGCCGTGGACGGCACGGACGCCGCGGGGCGCCTGCCGCAGATCCGGGCGGAGGTCCGGGAGGACGGCACCGGCGAGATCTCGGTGGACGGCGTGCGCGAGCAGGTCGCGACGGCCGACCTGGCCGAGGCCGGGGCGGCCATCACGGCGCGCATCGCCGCGCTCGCGGCCGACGCGGGGCGCGCGCTGCCCGTGGAGGTGCGGGACCCGGACGGGCTGTGGGCGCTGCTGATCCACCCCGACGGCCGGGTCGACGAGGCGAACGACGCCGACGTCGCGCCCCTGAGCACGCCCGTGCCCGTGGTCGACCCGGCGTGGTCGGTCGCACCGCCGTCGGCACCGGTCGCACCGCCGTCGACGCCGACGCCCGCGGTGGCGCCGCCCTCGGGCGCCGTGCCCGTCGCGCCCGGCGTCCCGGAGCCCGCCCCGTCCACGGGCGCCGTGCCCGCGGCCTCGCGCGCCGCGACGCGCACCGAGGCCCGCGCGGAGCGCGCACCGTCCGACGGGTCGTCGCTGCCGACGCTCGACGACCTGCTGGCCGCGCGTCACCCCGCGCACGAGGGCCCGGCCGAGCTCGGCTGGCAGCGGGCCGTGCGACGCCTGACGTTCGGTGCCGTCGCACCGCGACCCGGTGCCGCCGAGCGTCGCCGCCGCTCGCAGGTCGACGCCGTGCGACGCACGTTCGACGGCCCCCGCACGGTCGTCGTCGTGAACCCCAAGGGCGGTGCCCACAAGACCACCGCGACGATGCTCCTGGCCTCGACGTTCGGGCTGTCGCGGGGCGGGTACACGCTCGCGTGGGACAACAACGAGACGCGCGGGACGCTCGGCTGGCGCTCGCAGCACGGCGACCACCAGCGCACCGCCGTCGACCTGCTGCGCGCGCTGCCCGACCTGACCACCCGCGGCACGATCCGCATCGGCGACCTCGACACGTTCGTCCGGACCCAGCAGGACGAGCAGTTCGACGTGCTCGCGTCCGACGAGAACGCGGCGTCGGTGTCGAGCGTCGACGCGGCGTCGTACCACGCGCTGCACGACGTGCTGTCGCAGTTCTACCGGGTGCTCGTGGTGGACACGGGCAACAACATGCGCGCCTCGAACTGGCAGGCGGCCGTGCAGTCCGCCGACCAGCTCGTGGTCGTCTCGACGCTGCGCGAGGACACCGCGCAGTCGGCGGCGTGGGCGCTCGACGCGCTGCGCGCCACGGGCCAGGAGGAGCTCGTGCGGCAGGCGGTGACGATCCTGTCGTTCCCGGAGCCGAAGGTCGACAAGGACCTGCGCCAGCGGCTGCGCTCGCACTTCGGCGCGCTCACGCGGGGCGTCGTCGAGGTGCCGCACGACAAGGCGCTCGTCGCGGGCGGGCCCATCGACTACGCGGCCCTCAAGCCGTCGACGCGTGACGCGTGGCTGCGGGCGACCGCCGTGGTGGCCGACGGCCTCTGACGCGCGGCGGCGGTCCCCGGCGGGGCGCTCGGCGCGGCGTGCCGGAACTCGTGCGGCTCGGCGTGCAAGATCCCGGCACGTCACGACACCGGGAGGGTGAGGGCGGTGGCAGCAGCACGCCGCCGCCCGGTCCGCCCGTCCGCCCGCCCCGGGAGCCGCAGTGCCCGCGCACCCTCAGCACGAGCCCACCGCCCGCCCCGCCCTGCGTGCCGTCGTCACGCCCGCGGACGACCTCGACCCCGCCGCCGACGTGACGCGTGACGGGGCGGCGTCGCCGGCCCGGCCCGCGACGCCGCGCGACGCGCCCTGGTTCGAGGCGCTGGTGCGCGACCACGCGACGGCCGTGCACCGGTACCTCGTGCGCCGCGTGCCCGCGTCCGACGTCGAGGACCTCGCCGCCGACGTGCTGACGGTCGCGTGGCGCCGCCGCGACGACGTGCCGGAGGGCGCCGAGCTGCCGTGGCTGTACCGCACGGCGGGCTTCGTGGTGTCGAACCACCGCCGCAAGGGCCGCCCGGTGCCGGTCGCGGACGTGCCGGAGGGGGTCGACGCCGACGACCCCGCGCTGCGGGCCGTGCGGGACGAGACCGTGCGGACCGTGCTCGCGGGGCTGTCCGCGCGGGACCGGGAGGTGATCCTCCTGCACGCGTGGGAGGGGCTCACGGGGGACGCCCTGGCCGAGGTGCTGGGCATCGGCCGCGGCGGCGCCGACGCCGCGCTGTCGCGGGCGCGGTCGCGGCTGCGCGCCGCGCTCGACGACGCCGGCGTCGCCTGAGCGCACGGTCGGGCGGCGCGTCCCCGCGCCGCTCCGCGGACCCGTGCAAGACCCGCGCCCCCGGCTACACAGACGGGGTGGAGGGCGGTCACGCCCGGCGACACGTTCGGAGGGACACCATGGACGACACGCGCGAACCCCGCGACACACCCCGTGACGAGGGCACGACGGCCGCCGCCGCCGACGCCGCGGTCGCCCGGGTGCGCGCGGCCGACCCGGCCGCGGGCACGACGCCGGACCTGCCGCGCCTGCACGCGCGGCTCGCCGAGACGACGGGCGTGACCTTCACGGACGCCGCACCCGCCGACGAGCTCGCCGCCGCGCGGCGGCGCCGGTCCGGCCCGGCGCGCTGGGCGCAGGTCGCCGCGGCCGTCGTCGCCGTCGGCCTGGTCGGTGGCGGCGGCTACGCGGTCGGCGCCGCGGGCGGCGGTCCCGCCCCGGCCGCACCGCCGATCACGCTGCAGGGCGCGTCGCCCGCGTCGGGCGGGGCGCTCGAGGCGGCCGGCGCGAGCGCGTTCGCGGACAGCGCCCGCATCGCGCCGGGCTGGTTCGGGGGTCGCACGGTCTTCACCGCCGACGGCGTGACGGGCGACGCGGGCACCGGCCGCGCGTGGGCGTTCGACGCGACGGGCACCGCGACGCGCGCGACCGCGGTGCGCGTCGCCGAGGTGCTCGGCGTGACCGGTGAGCCCCGGCAGGAGTGGGGCCAGTGGGTCGTCGGCCCGAACGACGGCTCGGGACCGACCGTGTCGCTCGGCGTCGACGGGCAGGCCGGCATGTGGTTCTACGACCGCGCGTGGGACCCGTCGGTGTGCGCGGCCGGAGAGCCCGGTGACGCGCCGTCGATCGAGCCGGCGCCGGTGCCCGACGGTGCGGAGGACGGTGCGGCGGTCGAGCCCGGGGTCGGGATCGCACCGGTGCAGCCCGACGAGGTCGCGCCCGCCGACCCGAGCGTGTGCGACCCGACGACGACGCCGCGCGGCGCCGCCGCCGAGGCGGCGGCGCGCGACCTGCTGACGCGTCTGGGCGTCGACCTCGGCGACGCCGAGGTCACGGTCACCGACGACACGGGCGTGGCCGGGCTGGTGGCGGTCACGGCCGCGCAGGTCGTCGACGGCACGCAGACCGGGGTCGTGTGGTCGGTGCAGCTCGCGGGGAAGGGCGTGCAGGCCGTCTCGGGTCCGCTCGCGCCGCTCGTCGAGCTCGGGACGTACGACGTCGTCAGCGCCGCCGCGGCGGTCGAGCGGCTCAACGACCCGCGCTTCGGTGCGTCGTACGGCGGGGTCGTGCCGCTCGCGGCGCGCATGACCGACGACACCGCCGAGCCGGCGGTGCCGCAGGTCGCGCCCGAGCCCGACGAGCCGACCGTGCCGCCCGTCCCGGCCGCCGGGGCCGCGGTCCCGTGGCCCGTGCAGCACGTGACCCTCACCGCCGCGCGCCTCGGCGTCACGCTGCTCACCACGCCCGACGGCGCGAGCCTGCTCGTCCCGGCCTGGGAGCTGAGCGACGCCGACGGCGGCACGTGGAGCGTCGTCGCGGTCGCGGAGGACCAGCTCGACCTGAGCGCGGGCTGACGGACGTCCCGGGCCGCGGCCCGGGTGGCACGCGGGCTGAGGGGCCCGTGGACACGGTGGGGCCGGGCGGCGCTGGAGGGGCGCCGTCCGGCCCCGCCGTCGTGCCCGGCGCCCGCAGGTGCCCGGCTCCCGGGGTGGGTAGCGTGCCCCCATGGCTGCCACCCCCGGTCCCGCCGGACGTCTGCTGCTGCTCGACTCCGCGTCGCTGTACTTCCGTGCGTTCTTCGGCGTGCCCGACTCGGTGCGCGCCCCCGACGGGACGCCCGTCAACGCCGTGCGGGGGTTCCTCGAGATGGTCGCGCGGCTCGTCGCGGAGCGTCGCCCGACGCGGCTCGTCGCGTGCTGGGACGAGGACTGGCGGCCCGCGTTCCGTGTCGAGGCGGTGCCGTCGTACAAGGCGCACCGGGTCGCGCGGGAGGTGCCGGGGACGACGGGCGTCGAGGACGTGCCCGACGCGCTGACGGCGCAGGTGCCCGTGATCGTCGACCTGCTGGCCGCGCTCGGGGTCCCGCGCCTGGGGGCCGCGGGCTACGAGGCCGACGACGTCATCGGGACGCTCGTCGCGCGCGAGGCCGCCCGCCCGGCGGGCGAGCGGTCCGCGGTGGACGTCGTCACCGGGGACCGGGACCTCTTCCAGCTCGTCGACGACGCCGTGCCGGTCCGCGTGCTGTACCCGGTCAAGGGCGTGAAGGACCTGCTGGTCGTCGACCAGGGCGTGCTCGAGGAGCGGTACGGCGTGCCCACGGGGCGCGCCTACGCGGAGATGGCGGTGCTGCGCGGCGACCCGAGCGACGGACTGCCGGGCGTGCCGGGGATCGGCGAGAAGACCGCGGCGGCCCTGCTGCGCCGCTACGGCACGCTCGCCGACGTGCTCGCGGCCCGCGACGCCGGCGACCGCGGGCTGACGGCCACGCAGCGCACCCGGCTGACCGACGCCGCCGACTACCTCGCGGTCGCGCCGCGGGTCGTCACGGTCGCCCCGGACGCACCCGTCGCGGACGCCGACGACCGCCTGCCCGTCGCACCGGCGGACCCCGACGCGCTCGTCGAGCTCGCGCAGCGCTGGGGCGTCGCGTCGAGCGTGCGACGCGTGGTCGACGCGCTCGCCGACGCGCACGACCCGCGCTGAGCGGACGCCGGCCGGCGACGACCCGCGGCACCGCCCCGCGGCGGTCAGCCCTCCGCGGGCGCCGCCGGGTCGGCCGGCGGTGCGGGCAGGACCCACACGTTCGCGCCGGCGGCCTGCCAGTCGCCGCCCGACGGCGGCGCGGCGCCGTCCGCGCCGAGGCGCACGCTCGAGCCGTCCTCCGCCGTGGCGGTCGTCACCGCACCGGGCTTGGGCGACGTGCAGGACGTCCGCGCCTGGTCGCCGTCCGGGACGACCACGAGGCACAGCGCGC
Source organism: Cellulomonas sp. FA1 (assembly GCF_000986825.1). Lineage (NCBI taxonomy): Bacteria > Bacillati > Actinomycetota > Actinomycetes > Micrococcales > Cellulomonadaceae > Cellulomonas > Cellulomonas sp. FA1. The sequence goes on from NZ_LBMY01000001.1 coordinate 3,474,261, forward strand.
CGTCCCAGCGCAGCGCCGCGAAGTGCTGCCCCGCGGCGGTCCGCACCGCGAACCGGGTGGTCTCGGGGTCGACACCGGCCTCCTGCGCGACGGCCGGGTCGACCGCGTCGGTCGGCTGCTGCGCGCGCTCCAGCAGCTCGACGGTCATGCCGTTAGCCTGCGCGGTGACGACCTGCGGGCGCGCGAGCAGGAGCCACGCGACACCGGCGACCACGAGCGCCGCCGCGACCGCGAGCACCACGCCCACACGGCGGCCGTGCGCCGGGTGCGGGTCGTGGTCGTCCTCCTCGACGTGGTCGAAGAGGTCGCGGTCGTCGAACGTCGTCACGGGACGATTATCCGCACACGGCGACCGGCGCGTGAGCCGGACACACCGGACGGACCGCCGCGCCGGCGCGCGCCCCGACGTCCGACCTGCGTGGGCGCACCCCGGACGCCGGTCGTCACGGCGCCGTGCGCTCGTGGTCCGGTGCGTCCTCGCGGGGTGCGACGCCGTGCACGACGTCCGCGAGGTGGCGCACGAACCAGCCCTCGGCGGCCGACTCCCAGTACTGGGCGACCGCGGCGATCGGGTACACGAGCACCTCGGGCACGCGCTGCGCGAGCACGATCTCGGTGCCGTACCGGTCGGAGCAGACGGCCCAGTCGAGCGTGGGCGCCTGGGCGCGTACGAGGTCGCCCAGCGCGACCCCGAACGCGTCGGCGAGCGAGCGAGGGTCGGGCCGGTCCTCGGCGAGGGCCCACTGCCGGCGCACGCGGTCGAACAGGGCGCCGACCGTCCCGGCGTCGGTGGGGTCGTCGCACAGGCCCGCGACCAGCGCCCGCTGCTGCGCGAGGAACAGCAGCTCGGCGGGGTTCAGCGCGTCGATCGTGTGCCGCGTGTCCGACAGCGCGGCGGCCACGGGGCCGACGTCGGTGGCGTCGGCCGCGGGACCGGGCGGCCCGTCCGGTGCGTCGCCAGGCGTCGCCGCACCCTCGTCGGTGACCGGGCGGGCGGCGTCGCCGTCCTCGTCCGGCACGTCCTCGAGGTGCTCGACGACGCGTCGCAGCTCGCCCTCGCCCGGCGTGCGGCCGTCCGCCACGGCTGCCGGGTCCCCGTCGGCGAGGGGCGGGTCGGCGGGTCCGTGCGGTGCGGGCAGCACGGGGCCGCTCCCTCGCGGCGTCCGTCGGTCCAGTGCCATACGCCACGCATCGGCTCGGGCACGAGAGGTCTTGACGCACGCGAGCGGGTGTCGCCCGGACGGACGCCGGGCGACACCCGCTCGTCGCGGGGGGTGGTCAGCGGGCGCTGATCACCTTGGCGGTGACGGTCGGCAGGTAGTTGCCGTCACCGAGGTAGAGCGCCGTGACCACCGACGTCGACCGCAGCGGCGGCAGGGTCACCGTCGCGGCACCGTCCGTCAGGGTGTAGGTCCCGACGGGGCGCAGCCCCAGCAGGACCGTCACGCGCCCGGCCGCGGCCGGTGCGCCGTCCCCGCCGCCGACGCGCACCGTCACCGTGGGCGTGCTGCCCCGCGGGACGGTCCAGGACGCGGTCTCGAGCGTCGCGGTCGACGTGCCCGGCACGACGCGCACCTGGGACTGGCCCTCGGAGCGTGCGACGTCCGCCGTGCCGTCGAACACCGCGGTGAGCCGGTGCGTGCCCGTCGCCAGGTCCCGCGGCAGCTCGATCGTGGCCGTGCCGGTGAGGCCGTCGACCGTGAGCTCGCCCGACGCGAGCACCTTCCCGGCCTCGCGCACGGTGACGGTGCCCGACGGCGCCCAGCTCGCGCCGGTGACCGTGACCGTGGCGGTCACGGGCTTGCCGTAGCGCGCGAGCGTGGGGTCGACGCGCAGCGCGGTCGTCGAGGCCGAGGGTGCGAGGTCGACCTCGGTGACCGCCGACTCGGACGCCGTCCACAGCGGCGAGTCGGGCGTGTACCGGACCTTCAGCGCGTGCGCCCCGGCGTTGAGCGTCGACGTCGTGAGCTCCCCGGCGCCGTCCGTCACGGCGGCGGTGCCGAGCTCGACCTCGCCGTCGTAGAACGTGAACGTCCCGGTGGCCTCCGACGGCGTGACCGCCGCCCGCAGCACCGTCTCCCCGCCGGCCGTGCCGGACGACTCGACGTCGAGCGTCGTGGTCGTCGCGACGGCCTCGGGGACCGTCACGTCGACGACCTGCGCGCGGTCGCCCGTGCCGTTGGAGTGGTGCAGCACGAGGACCTTCTGGTCGCCCGCGCCCGGCCCGCCGTGGACCTCGACCGTGGCGCCGTCGAACGTCTGCGACACGAAGTCGGCGCCGATGTTCGAGCCGAACCACAGCGGCGGGTCGTACGGGTCGACCGTGAACGGCCCGACCTCGTCGACGATCCCGTCGGCGGGGAAGGCGTAGGTGCTGCGCATCTGCGCCCACACGCCGACCGGCGTGCCGGGCTCGACGCCGAGCGCGGCGAGCGGCACCGGGACGACGACCGTGCTGTTGTCGAACGCGCCCATCTCGATGTTCCCCGCGAAGGGGTACAGCAGCTCGGGCCCGGCGATCAGCTCGTTGGTGTCGTAGTCGTAGGTCTGCACGACCGTGTAGTCGGTCTCGTCGAGCTTGGCGACGACGGTCGTGACGTCGGGCTCGCCGTCGCCGTCGGTGTCGACCAGGACGTACGGCTTGAGCGCGTGGCCCAGGGCCGCCCAGTCGCCGTCGGTCGCGATGCCGACGCCGAGATAGCCCTCGGCGGGGTCGCCGCCGTCGGCCGCGAGCGCGGGTGCGGTGGACGCCCACCCGACGTGCCGGATGTCGCCCGCCTTGATCGTCGAGGCCGAGGTCTCGGCGCCCGGCGGCAGCTCCTCGAGCCGCGGCGAGTCGGCCGCGTGCACGAGCGGCGTGGCCAGGCCGTACCAGCCGAGGGACTGCACGTCGCGCCCGCTGAACGCGAGCTCGGCGGTGGCGGCCGACGGGTCGGGGAACGCGAGCGGCGCGGCCTCGAGGTCGGACGTCGGGCGCGGCGTGCCCTGCACGGGCAGGCGCCACTCCTTGCCGCCGGACGTCAGCACGAGCCGGCCGGAGACCTGCGAGACGAACTCGCGCGGCAGGCCCTCGATCTGCTCGGCCTGCATGGTCGGGTCGATCTCGCGCTGCACGGTGGCCGGGTCGGCCGTGAACGTCAGCGTGACGACGCCCGTGCCGCCGGCGGGCACCCGCAGGCTCGCCGGCGCGGCCGTGATGGTCGCTCCGCCGGACGTCGTGCTCGACGTGACCTTCGTGGCGTAGGTGCGCGCCGTGGAGCCGAGGTTCTGCACGGTGACGGCCTTGCGGATCGTCACCGTCTTGTCGGCGAGCGGGACCAGGCCGAAGCTGACCGAGGTCTGCTGAGGGCGCTCGGCGTTGTAGACGAGCGTGTCGTTGGTGACCGCGGCGAGCGTGTCGACGCGGCCCGAGCCGACGCGCGGCGGGCCGAAGAAGAGGTCGCCGCCGGGCTCGGTCGCGACGTCGTGCGTCGCGGTGTTGACGATGGCGGCCTTGATCTGCGCTGCCGACCACCCCGGGTGAGCCTCGCGGACGAGCGCCGCGATGCCCGCGACGTGCGGCGAGGCCATCGACGTGCCGTTGCTGCTGGCGCCGCCGTTGCCGGAGCCGACGTTCGCGGACACGATCTGCTGACCGGGAGCCGCGACGTCGGGCTTGCCCCAGCCGAGCGAGCCGTGCACGCCGCGCGACGACGAGGTCGACAGGGTGTCCGGCGCGACGTCCTGGCGCGTGCTCAGCGCGAGCGACGGGCCGATCGTCGTGACGAGCGTGCCGGCCTCGATCTCGGGGAGCAGCGCGTCGGTCGAGGCAGCCGTGAGCTGGAAGCCGGGGATCGTCGCGTTGCCGCCGATGCCGGCGGAGAACACGGGAAGCTCGGTGGGCAGCAGCACGCCGACCGCACCGGCGGCCTCGGCGTTGTTGAACCGTGCGACCGAGCCGCACGCGCGGGTGGCGTCGTCGTCGTCCCACCACAGGTAGGCGATCTTGCCCGCGACCGTCGCGGCCTGCTCGGGCGTGAAGGCGGTGCAGCCGTCGAACGTCGCGCCGACGTAGGCGACGGGCGCGGTGACGTCGGGGCCGCTGTAGTTGACCGAGTTCTGACCGGCGTGCCGGCCGACGAGCGCCGGGTCGGACGCCTCGGTCACCTCGGTCGCGTCGAACGCGAGGTCCTTGCCCACCGACCACGCGACGGTCAGGCCCGCGAAGCCGTTGCCGGGCGAGCCGCCGACGTCCTCGATGTCGCCCTCGTTGCCGGCCGACAGCACGACGGTCGTGCCGAGCGCGGTGAGCTCGGAGACCTGCAGCGACTCGGGGTCGTCGGCCGGTGCGCCGGCGGCGCCGAGCGACAGGTTCAGCACGTCGATGCGGTCGTCGAACGACCCGTCGCCGTCGGGGTCGGCCGCCCAGTCCAGCGCGAGCGACGACAGGCTCGTGGAGCCCGCGACGTCGCCGAACACCTTGAGCGCGTACAGCTTGGCCATCGGCGCGGTGCCCGGGCCGACGGGCCAGTCGAGGACCGACTCGAGCGCCGAGTAGTCGCCGTCGAACGTCGTGCCGTCGGGCGTCACGCCGTAGCCCGCGGCCGTGCCGGCGACGTGCGTGCCGTGGCCGTGGACGTCGATGGGGTTCTCGTCGGGCACGGGGACGAGCTGCGCGGGGTCGGTGCTGTCCGCGTTGTAGTTCGTCCCCGCGAAGTCGTAGCCGCCGAGGAACTTGTCGGGGTCGAACGAGCCGGCGGGCACCGGGCCCGTGCCGTCCTCGCCGTACGCGGCCTCGTAGGCCTCGACGGTGCCCGGGCCGCCGAAGGCGGCGTGCGTGTAGTCGATGCCGGTGTCGATGACGCCGACCGTGATGTCGGTGCCGAGCACGCCCGTGCTCTGCCACGTCGCGAGGGCCTTGGTGAACTCCACCTGCGCGGCGTTGTCGAGCGTGCGCTCGGCGACCAGGCGCACGGACCGGACGTTCGGGTCGTCGGCGAGCGTGCGCAGCTGGTCGGCGTCGCCCAGCACGAGCGCGCCCGACACGAGGTTCGTGACGGTCGCGAGGCGCTGCGGCTGCGCGGCGGCGGTGCGTGCGCTGGCGCTCGACGCCTCGGCCGGCACGACGTCCGCGGCGGCCGCCTCGGTCGCCGCGGCGGCCTCGCGGACCTGCGCCGGGCTGCCGCCGTCGGCGGCGACCTCGACGCCCGACGGGGTGTCGAGCTCGACGAACGCCGTGACGGTCCCGCTCGCCTCGGCGAGCGCGTCGCCGACGCCCTCGACCTTCGTGACCGGGACGTCGCCCGCGACGAGCAGGCCGGACAGGTCGTCCGGTGGTGGTGCTGCGCTCGCGCCCGACGTGCCGAGCAGGGCGCTGGTGAGGACGACGGACGCGGCGGTCAGGCCGGCGAGCAGGCGACGTGGCATGGGATCCATCCCGGGGGTCGGACGTCGGGGGCACGACGACGTCACGGCAGGCCGCAGACGGCCCCCCCGGACGTCATACCCGAGGTTGGCTGCGGTCACAGCCGCCGGGCACCCTGTGCACGGTACTGACCGGTAGGGGCTTTCGTCACCCCTTCTCCACAACTTCTTCTTCGTCCGCTTCGCCGTCTTCGCGAAGGCTCCACGGCGGCACGCGCGTCGCGTCCAGGACGCGCGTCCGACGAGGCGCCGCCGAGCGCGCGACCGCCACGACCCCGCGGTCCGTCGCGGCGCCGGCGCGGTGCGCACGACGGATCGCGGGGTCGTCGCCGGGCCGAGGGGTCGACCGCTCGGCGGGAGTCCCCGCGCGGGGTCAGCGCGAGGAGAGCGCCTCGGTGCCGTGCGGCGGGGTCGGCAGCGGTCCGCGCGTCGACGTGCGGGCGTCGGCGGCGGGCGGGACGACGGGGACGGCGCCGGTGCGTGCGGTGACGACGGGGATGGCGCCGGTGCGGGGCGGGACGACGGGGATGGCGCCGGTGCGGGGCGGGACGACCGGGATCGCGCCCGTGCGCGCGGTCACCACCGGGATCGACCCGGTGCGCGGCACGTCGGCCGCCGCGGGTGCGACCGTGAAGCGCGGCTTGCGGCCGGGGCGGCGGCGGAACCGCCGCTGCTCGATGCCCTCGAGGGTCGTGGCGCGCCAGACGGCGCCGCCGTTGAGGCGGCCGTCGGGCGGCGGGAGCCACGGCACCTTGCGCGAGAGCCAGACGCGGATCGTCGCGTGCTCGACGTCGAGCCGGCGTGCGAGACGTGCGATGTCGTAGAGGTCGTCGAGGCCGTTGCCGTCGCCCGCAGGGTCCACGGCGCGCGCCGGGGGGCGGGCGTCGTCCGTCGTCACGGCAGCCAGGGTAGTCGGGGACGGCGCGCGATCGTGTGACGGTCCGGTAACAGGATGTGCACACGATCTTCGCTCGCTCAGCGGCTCAAGTCGGGTGGACGGGCGTCCGACTCACTTAACGTGTTTCGCGTGAGTGACAGATTGCCGAGCCGTCGGCGTCGGTCGGGCGGCAGGCACGTCGCTCCGCGTCCGGACGCCGCCCCCCGTACGCCCCGCACCACGCGCGTGCCCCAGCGAGTCGCGCAGGGTGGTGTCGCGCTCGGGCTCGTGATGAGCATGGGCGCCGTCGTCGCGAGCGCGGGCGCCCAGGAGCCGACCGTGGTCGACGACGTCGCCGCCCTCGTGCACGCCGCGACCACGGACGCGACGGCCGCCGAGGACCAGCGCACCGACGAGCTGCGGGCGCAGGCCGTGCAGGCCGCCCAGGGCGTCGTCGAGCAGGTCTCGCTCGTGCGCGCCGACGCCGAGCAGGCCGCGGTCCCGACCGAGGTGCTGGCCGAGCTCGACGCGGCGACCGAGCAGCTGCGGGCCGCCATGGAGGGCGTCGACGTGCCCGCCGACGTCGTCGACCGCACGCCGAACGTCTCGCGCGACGCCGAGCGCACGTCCGCCGAGCAGGACGGCACGCCCACCACGACCCCCGACGCCACCGCGACCCCCGACGCCACCGCGACCCCCGCGCCGAGCTCGGACCCGACCTCCACCGCGACCTCCGACGCGGCCACCCCGGACGCCCCCGACGCCGCGGCACCCGCGACCGACGCGCCCGCCGCCCCCGCCGCCGAGCCGTCCGCGGCCACGACCGCGACCGGCGACCCGATCGCCGACGCCACCCTCCCGGACACGTCGGACCCCGCGACGACGCCGCTGCGCACCGCGCTCGACCGCGTCAAGCAGGCCGCCGAGGTCGTGCGGACCACCACCGAGCAGAAGCGGGCCGAGGCCGCCGCCGCCGAGGCGGCCGCCGCCGAGGCCGCGCGCGTCGCCGCCGAGCAGGAGGCGCAGCGCGCCGCGTGGAAGGCGTCCCTCCAGGGCTACGCGAACGGGAAGATCCCGAGCTCGGCCCTGTGCGGCGTCGGGTTCGACAAGAACGCGCTGCTGCGGTGCGACGCCGCCGAGGCGCTCGACGCGCTCGACGCCGCGTTCTTCGCGCAGTTCGGCACGCACCTCACGGTCTCCGACTCGTACCGGTCCTACGCCGCCCAGGTCGCGTGCCGCGCCAACAAGGGCTCGCTGTGCGCGACGCCCGGCACGTCCAACCACGGCCTCGGCGTCGCGGTCGACCTCGGCGGCAGCGTGCAGAGCTTCGGCACCGCGCAGCACCAGTGGATGCGCGAGAACGCGCCGACGTACCAGTGGACGCTCCCCGAGTGGGCGCGCGCCACGGGCAGCAAGCCCGAGCCGTGGCACTGGGAGTACACCGGCTGAGTCCTACGATCGGCTCCATGACGGAGCCGACGTCACCCGTGCGGCCGCTGGTCGGGCGCGGCGCCGAGCTCGACGACCTCGACGACCTGCTGTCCTCGGTGTCGGCGGGCGGCGGCGCGACCGTGCTCATCGAGGGCGAGGCCGGCGTCGGCCGCACGCGGCTCGTCGAGGCCCTGCAGGGCTCGGCCGCGCTGCTGGGCGTCGGCGTGTGCGCGGGTCGCGGCGCGGGCCCGGACGCGGCGCCCTACGCGCTGCTGGCCGACGTGCTGCTCGCCCCCGCCGCGCACCGCGAGGCCCGCGGGCCGGTCGTCGCCGAGCTCGACGCGCTGCTCGACGTGCTGCCCGCCGACCGCGCCGACGCCCCGGCCCGGTACGCGCGCGCCGACGAGCTGTTCGGGGCGCTGCTGCGCCACCGCGGCGAGCAGGGTCCGTGGGTCCTCGTGCTCGAGGACCTGCACCTGGCGGACGCGTGCTCGCTGAGGCTCCTCGCCGCGCTCGCGGGCGAGGGCCCGCTGCCGCACGCGCTCACCGTCATGACGCTGCGGGGCGTGCCGCACCGCGTCGAGCTCGACGCGGTGGTCGCCGCGTGGACCCGCGCCGGGGCCCGGTACCTCGAGCTCGTGCCGCTCGCGCCGGCCGCCACCGTCGAGCTCGCGCAGCACCTGCTGCACGGCGCCGTCGGCCCCGCGCTGCGCGGCGTGCTCGCGACCACCGGGGGCAACCCGCGGCTCGTCGTCGACGTGCTGCGCACCGCGCAGGCGTGCGGCGTGCTCGAGCGCTCGCGCGGCGCCGTCGAGACGGTCGGCTCCGCGTGGCTCGACGAGCTCGACGACGTCGGGCGGGCGCACGTCGCCTACCTCGGCGCGGACGTGCTCGACCTGCTCGGCACCGCGTCGGTGCTCGGCGCGTCGTTCGTCGTCGGGGACCTCGCGGCCCTGGCCGACGAGCCCGTCGCGGACTGCTGGCGCACGCTGCGGCACGCGCTCGCCGCGGGCGTCGTGCACGCGCGCGGCGACCGGCTGGTGTTCCGCCACGACCTCGTCCGCACCGCGCTCTACGCGGGGCTGAGCGCCGAGCGGCGCCGTGCGCTGCACGCGCGCGCGGCGTGGGCGCTGCGGGCGGCCGGTGCGCCGTCGCACGTGGTCGCGGCGCACCTCGAGCGCGCGCGCTGAGCCGTCGCGCCGTGGCCGGGTGGGTCCGCCGCGCAGCACCTAGGCTCGGACGGGGCGCTGCCCGCGCCCGGCACCCGACGCACGAGGAGTGGACATGCCCACGCGCACCGCACGCACCGCCTGGAACGGCACGCTGCAGGACGGCGGCGGCCAGGTCGAGCTCACGAGCTCGAAGGTCGGCACGTACGACGTGTCGTTCCCGAAGCGCGCGGCCGACGAGGCCGGCGGCACGACGAGCCCCGAGGAGCTCATCGCGGCGGCGCACTCGTCGTGCTTCGCGATGCAGCTGTCGGCCGACGTCGCCGAGGCCGGCGGGACGCCCGTCGCGCTTGAGGTGACCGCCGACGTCAGCCTCGGCCCGGACCCCGCGGGCGGCTTCCGCCTCACGGGCATCGCGCTGACGGTCCGCGGCGAGGTCGAGGGGCTCGACGCCGACGGCTTCCGCGCGGCTGCCGAGAAGGCCAAGGCCGGCTGCCCGGTGTCGAAGGCGCTCACGGGCGTCGAGATCACGCTGGACGCCGCGCTCGAGTCCTGAGCCGGCGCGACGCCGCGAGGGCGGCCCGGCCGGGCGCCGGGCCGCCCTCGCGCGCGTCCGACGGGACCTGGGTCCCGTGAGGTGAGGCTTGCCTCAGGTCTACGTTCGCGACGTGGACCTGAGCACGCTGCCGCCCGGCGCAGCCGCCCGCGTCGTGGCCGTCGACCTCGACGAGGGCGCACGCGTGCGGCTGCGCGAGCTCGGCCTGCGGCCGGGGGGCGACGTGCGCGTCACGCACCGCGCCGCGTTCGGCGGGCTGGTCGTCGCGGTGGGTGCCGACCGGTTCGCCGTGGACGCCCGCACGGCCACGCGCATCGCGGTCGACCCGGGTCCCGTCGACGTCGCCCCCGCCTCCCCCTCCCCGGCGGGGGCGACGTCGTGAGCTGCCACGACGCGTCCCCGGGTGCCGCCACGACGACGCTCGACGCGCCGCTCGTCGTGCTCGTCGGCAACCCGAACGTCGGCAAGTCCACGCTGTTCAACGCGCTCACCGGCGCCCGCCAGCGCGTCGTCAACGCGCCCGGCACCACGGTCGAGCTGCAGAGCGGCACGTGGCGGCCGGGCGCGGCCGCGGCGCGCACCGAGCTCCGGCTCGTCGACCTGCCGGGTGCGTACTCGCTGGTCGCGCGCACGCCCGACGAGCAGGTCACGGCCGACGTCGTCGCGGGCGGCACGGCCCTCGGGCGCCCCGACCTCGCGGTCGTCCTGGTCGAGGCGGGTGCGCTCGCGCGCTCGCTGTACCTGCTGGGTCAGGTCGCGCGCCTCGGGCTGCGCGTCGTCGTGGGGCTGACGATGGTCGACGTCGCCCGCTCCCGCGGGGTCGACGTGGACGTCGACGCGCTGGCCGACCGGTTGGGCGTGCCGGTCGTCGCGGTGCACCCCCGCAGCGGGCGCGGCACGGACGCGCTCGCGGACGTCGTGCTCGCGACGCTGCGCGACGCCGACGCCGGGCACGTGCGCCTGCCCGTGCCCGTCGACCCCGTGCCCGTCGACCCCGTGCTCGTCGACCCCGTGCTCGTCGACCCCGTGCTCGTCGACCCCGTGCTCGTCGACCCCGCGCCCGACGAGGTCGAGGCGCTGTTCGCGTGGGTCGACGACCTCGTGCGCGCGGTCGGCGGCGTGGCGCCCGCGGGCGTGCGCACGTGGTCCGACCGCCTCGACCGCGTCCTGCTGCACCCGGTCGCGGGGATCCCGGTGCTGCTCGCGGTCATGTGGCTGCTGTTCCAGCTCGCGACCGCGGCCGCCGCACCGCTCATGGACGCGGTCGACGGGTTCGTCACCGGCACGCTCGCGGACGGCGTGACCACCGGGCTGGGCGCCGTCCACGCGCCCGCGTGGCTCACGGGCCTGCTGGTCGACGGCGTGCTCGCGGGCGTCGGCACCGTCGCGGCGTTCGTGCCGCTCATGGCGCTCATGTTCGTGGCCGTCGCGGTGCTCGAGGACTGCGGGTACCTCGCGCGGGCCGCGTTCGTCGCCGACCGCGCGATGCGTGCCATCGGCCTCGACGGGCGCGCGATGCTGCCGTTCGTCGTCGGGTTCGGCTGCAACCTGCCCGCGCTGGCCGCGACCCGCACGCTGCCGCACGCGCGCCAGCGGCTCATGGTGGGGCTGCTCGTGCCGTGGACGTCGTGCCCCGCGCGCCTCACGGTGTACGTGCTGCTGTCCTCGATCTTCTTCCCCGGGCACGCCGGCACCGCGATCTTCCTCATGTACGTCGCGAGCGTCGCGCTGGTCGTGCTGGGCGGGCTGCTGCTGCGCGTCACGCTCTTCCGCGACCTGCGCCGCGAGCCGCTCGTGCTCGCGCTGCCCGCCTACCAGCGGCCGCGGCTGCGGGCGCTCGCGCTGTCCACGTGGACGCGCGTGCTGTCGTTCCTCACCAAGGCCGGGCAGGTCATCGTCGTGACGCTCACGCTCGTGTGGGTCGCGCTCGCGGTGCCGGTGGTCGGCGGCCACGCCGTCGGCGACGTGCCGGTGGCCGACTCGCTGTACGGGCGCGCGGCCGAGGCCGTGGCCCCCGTGCTGGCACCCGCCGGGTTCGGCGACTGGCACGCGTCGGCCGCGCTCGTCACGGGCTTCGTCGCGAAGGAGGTCGCGGTCGGCGCGCTCGCGCAGGCGTACGCGGTCGACGAGCCCGACGACCCCGCCGCCGCGGGGGACCTGGGCGACCGGCTGCGCGCGACGTTCGAGGAGTCGTCGGGCGGGCACGCCGCCGCGGCCGCGGCGGCGTTCATGGTGTTCGTGCTCGCGTACACGCCGTGCCTGGCGACCGTCGCCGAGCAGTGGCGGCTGTTCGGCGCTCGCTGGACCCTCGGCTGCGTGGGTGCGCAGCTCGCGGTCGCGTGGCTGCTGGCGGTCGCGGTGTTCCGGGTCGGGGCGCTGCTGTGAGCCTGCTCGCCGACGTGGTCGCGGCGGCGGGGCGGGGTGCCGGCCCGGCGACCGTCGCGCGCGAGCTCGGCGTCGACGTCGGGCTGGTCGAGACCGTGCTCGACCACGCGGCGCGTGTGGGCCTCGTCCAGACGTCGTCGTCCGCGCTGGGGCGCGCCGCGTGCCCCACGTGCCCGCCGCGCGAGCGGCGCCCGGTGTCCTGCGCGGGCTGCCCGCTGACCCGCTGACGGGCGGCCTCCGCCGTGTCGAGGCCGCCACCCCGACGAGTCGACGAGGCGTCATCGGTCGCGCCCGCCGGGGCGCAACCGCGACGGATGACGGGGTCGGCGAGCCCGGCGGGAGACTCGGCGGCGCGCGTGGACGGAGGTGTCGGGTCCTAGGTGGGGGGTGGGACACTGCCGGGCGTGGCTGTGACGACCGGAACGCCCCCCGTCCGGGACGTCGTGCACGCGCTGCGCGACGCCGTCCGCGGGAGCGTCGACGACTCCTCCCGCCGGCGCGCCGAGTACTCGACCGACGCGTCCAACTACCGCGTCGTGCCGCAGGTCGTGGTGTTCCCCCGGGACACCGACGACGTCGAGGCCGCGCTGCAGGTCGCGCGCGAGACCGGCACGCCGCTCACGTCGCGCGGCGGCGGCACGTCGGTCGCGGGCAACGCCGTGGGCACCGGGATCGTCCTCGACTTCTCGCGGCACGTGAACCGCGTCCTCGAGATCGACCCCGAGGCGCGCACCGCGCGCATCGAGCCCGGCGTGATCATGGCGCACCTGCAGAAGGCCGCCGCACCGCACGGGCTGCGGTTCGGGCCCGACCCCTCGACGCAGGCCCGCGCGACGCTCGGCGGCATGATCGGCAACAACGCGTGCGGCCCGCGGGCCGTCGCCTACGGGCGCACGGCCGACAACGTCGTCGACCTCGACGTCGTCGACGGCACCGGCCGGCGCTTCACGGCACGCGCCGGTGTCGGGTCGCTCGACGTCGTCCCCGGGCTCGACGGCCTCGTGCGCGCGCACCTCGACGTGATCCGCACCGAGCTCGGCCGGTTCCGCCGCCAGGTGTCCGGGTACTCGCTCGAGCACCTCGCGCCCGAGCACGGCACCGACCTCGCCAAGATGCTCGTCGGCACCGAGGGCACGCTCGTCACGCTGCTCGGTGCGACCGTGAACCTCGTGCCCGTGCCGTCGGCGCCCGTGCTCGTCGTCCTCGGCTACCCCGACATGCCGACGGCCGCCGACGCGGTGCCCGCGCTGCTCGCGCACGCGCCGCTCGCGATCGAGGGCATGGACTCGCGGCTCGTCGACGTCGTGCGGCGCGTCAAGGGCGCGTCCGCCGTGCCCGACCTGCCGCCCGGCGCCGGCTGGATGATGTGCGAGGTCGGGGGCGCGACCCTCGACGAGGCGATGGCCACCGCGCGCGCGCTCGCGGCCGACGCCGGCACCGACGCCGTCGGCATCTTCCCGCCCGGGCCCGAGGCCGCGGCCATGTGGCGCATCCGCGAGGACGGCGCGGGGCTGGGCGGCCGCACGCCGTCGGGGGCCCAGGCCTGGCCCGGGTTCGAGGACTCGGCCGTGCCGCCCGAGCGGCTCGGCGCGTACCTGCGCGAGCTCGAGGCGCTCATGGCCGACCACCGCGTCGACGGGCTCGCCTACGGGCACTTCGGCGACGGGTGCGTGCACCTGCGCATCGACATGCCCATGGAGCGCTCGGGCGGGCCGCTGCGCGCGTTCATGGAGGACGCCGCGACGCTCGTCGCCAAGCACGGCGGCTCGCTCTCGGGCGAGCACGGCGACGGGCGTGCGCGCTCCGAGCTGCTGCCCGTCATGTACTCGCAGCGCGCGATCGACCTGTTCGGCGCCGTGAAGGACCTGTTCGACCCGCGCGACCTGCTCAACCCGGGCGTCCTGGTGCGGCCGCGCCCGCTCGACGCCGACCTGCGCCGGCCCGCGGCCCGTGCGCTGCCCGCCGCGTCGGGGTTCTCGTTCGCGCACGACGGCGGCGACCTGACGACGGCCGTGCACCGGTGCGTCGGCGTCGGCAAGTGCCGCGCCGACAACCACGCGACGGGCGGCTTCATGTGCCCGTCGTACCTCGCGACGAAGGACGAGAAGGACTCGACGCGGGGCCGCGCGCGCGTGCTGCAGGAGATGGCCAACGGGTCGCTCGTGTCGCGCGGGTGGTCCTCGGCCGAGGTGCACGAGTCGCTCGACCTGTGCCTGAGCTGCAAGGCGTGCTCGTCGGACTGCCCGGCGGGCGTCGACATGGCGCAGTACAAGGCCGAGGTGCTGCACCGCACCTACCAGGGCCGGCTGCGTCCCGTGAACCACTACGCGCTGGGCTGGCTGCCGCGCTGGGCGCGCCTGGTCACGGGTGTGCCCGGGCTCGCGGCGCTCGCGAACGCGGTGCTGGGCGTGCGGCCCGTCGCCAAGCTCGTGCTCACGCTGGGCGGCATGGACGCGCGCCGGAAGATGGTGTCGTTCGCGCCCGTGCCGTTCCGCGCGTGGGCCCGGCAGGCGGGGCGCCGATCGGGCGACGTGCGCGTGGTCGGGCGTCGCGACGCCGAGAGCGTCGCGCTGCCGGTCGAGGCCGCGGGCGCCGGGGGTGCGGCGGTGGCCGACGACGCGACGGGCGGGGCTCGTGCCGAGCACGGTGCGCCGCGTCCGCCCGTGCTGCTGTGGACCGACTCGTTCAGCGACACGCTCGCGCCGTCGGTCGCGCACGCGGCCGTCGCGGTGCTGCGCGACGCCGGCTACGACGTGCTGGTGCCCGACCACGACGCGTGCTGCGGCCTCACGTGGATCAGCACCGGCCAGCTCGACGGCGCGCGCCACCAGCTCGAGCACCTGCTCGAGGTGCTCGGGCCGTTCGCGGTCAACGGCATCCCGATCGTCGGGCTCGAGCCGTCGTGCACGGCCGTGCTGCGCAGCGACCTGGTCGACCTGCTGCCCGACGACCCGCGTGCGACGGCCGTCTCCCGCGCGACCCGCACGCTCGCCGAGCTGCTGACCGCGCCCGCGCCGATCGGCCCGGGGGACCGGTGGCAGGTGCCCGACCTGTCGGACGTCACGGCCGTCGTGCAGCCGCACTGCCACCACTACTCGGTCATGACGTGGACCGCGGACCGTCGCCTGCTCACCGACGCGGGCGCGCAGTTCTCGACGCTCGCCGGGTGCTGCGGCCTCGCGGGCAACTTCGGCATGGAGAAGGGGCACTACGACGTGTCGGTCGCGGTGGCCGAGAACGCGCTGCTCCCCGCGCTGCGTGCCGCTGCACCGGGCGACGTCTACCTGGCGGACGGGTACTCGTGCCGCACGCAGGCCGACCAGCTCGCGGGCGTGCAGGGCGTGCACCTGGCCGAGCTGCTGGCGTCCCACCTGCCGACCGCGTCGCCGTCGCCCGCCGCCACCGACTGAGCCGCGAACCGCCGAGGCGCGCTCCGCCGAGTGCGGTAGAACGCCACCGAGCGCGCCGGGCACGAGTGCCGCGCCCGGCCGCGTGGTGCCGCAGTACGACGCCGAGTGCGGTAGAACGCCACCGAGCGCGCCGGAAACGAGTACCGCGCTCGGCCGCGGAGTACCGCGCTCGGCGGTGCACGCGCGGGTCAGGCCCGGTCGAGCAGGGCGCGGACCGCGTCCTTGACGCGTGCGTCGAGGGGGGCGTCGCCGCTGCCCAGCAGCGCGTGCAGGAAGAGGCCGTCGCCCACGAGCTGCACGAGCCGCGCGGTCACGGGGTCGCCGATCGACCGGCGCAGG
The DNA here is from genome assembly GCF_000986825.1 of Cellulomonas sp. FA1. Taxonomy (NCBI): domain Bacteria; kingdom Bacillati; phylum Actinomycetota; class Actinomycetes; order Micrococcales; family Cellulomonadaceae; genus Cellulomonas; species Cellulomonas sp. FA1. The sequence continues at coordinate 3,489,831 of NZ_LBMY01000001.1, forward strand.
CCCGCGGCCCAGTCGTCGAGGTAGCGGGCCATGCGGTCGCTCGCGGGCGGGTAGGTGCCGAGCAGGCGCAGCGCCGCGAGCAGCGTGCGCTCCTCGGGGCCGTCGGCGGTCTGCGACCCGTCGAGGAACCAGCGGGCCGCGCCGTCGGGGTCGGGCGGGCACTGCGCGTCCGCCGCGGCGCCGCCCGCGTCGAGCCGGTCGAGCAGACCCTCGAAGAGGTCGTCCTTGCTGCGGAAGTGGTAGAGCAGCCCGCCCTTGGAGACGCCCGCGCGCTCGGCGACCGCGTCGAGCGTGGCGCCGCCGGGACCGTCCTCGAGCAGCACGTCCTGCAGCGCGTCGAGGATGCGGTCGCGGGTGGGGGCCATGGGCGTCGAGCCTAGCGACGGAGGTCCTCTTGTGCACCGTCCGGACGGTCGGTTACTGTACCGGCTGGACGGTATAGCCGTCGTCGGGCGACGAGCCCGGCGACCCGGACCGGGGAGTGGACCCGGCCCGCGTGCCCGACCCCCGGACCCGCCCGGTGAGCGCGGAACTGTGAAAGGACGTCATCGTGCCCACGCACGCGACCCCGACCCCCGACCCCCGCTCCACCACGAGCACGACGGACGCACCCGCGCCCGCCGTCGACGACCGTGCTCGCGCGGCGACCGACCCGGCGACCGACCCCGCCACCCCCGTGCCGCCGCGCGCCGGCCTGCGGCAGTGGCTCGCGCTCGCGGTGCTCATGCTGCCCGTGCTCGTCGTGTCCATCGACAACACGGTCCTGTCGTTCGCGCTGCCGCAGATCTCGGTCGCGCTCGCACCGACCGCGCAGCAGCTGCTGTGGATCGTCGACATCTACCCGCTCATGCTCGCGGGCCTGCTGGTCACCATGGGCACCCTCGGTGACCGCGTCGGACGGCGCCGCCTGCTGATGATCGGCGCCACCGGGTTCGGCGTCGTCAGCCTGCTCGCGGCGTTCTCGACCGACGCGACGCACCTCGTCGCCGCCCGGGCCCTGCTGGGGCTGTTCGGCGCGACCCTCATGCCCTCGACGCTGTCGCTGCTGCGCAACGTCTTCCTCGACGACGACCAGCGGCGTCTCGCCATCGCGATCTGGGCCGCCGGGTTCTCCGGCGGGTCGGTGCTCGGCCCGATCGTCGGCGGCTGGCTGCTGCAGCACTTCTCGTGGGGCTCGATCTTCCTGCTCAACGTGCCCGTCGTGCTCGTGCTGCTCGTCGCGGCGCCGCTCGTGCTGCCCGAGTCGCGCAACCCCGGCTCGGGGCGCCTCGACCCCGCGAGCGTCGTGCTCTCGGTCGTCGCGATGCTGCCGCTCGTGTACGGCATCAAGCACCTCGCGTCGGCGGGCGTCGACGCGCTGGGTGTCGCCGCGCTGGTCGTCGGGCTCGCGATGGCCGTGGTGTTCGTGCGGCGGCAGCGCACGCTCGCGTCGCCGCTGCTCGACGTCGGCCTGTTCGGGCGGCCCGTGTTCTCGGCGTCGGTCGGCGCCAACTTCACCGCGTCGTTCGCGCTGGCCGGCCTCGTGCTGTTCCTGTCGCAGCACCTGCAGCTCGTCGTGGGCCTCGACCCCGTCGAGGCCGGGCTGTCGCTGCTGCCCGGCGCCGTCGCGTCGATCGTCGCGGGCCTCGTGGCGGTGCGGCTCGCGCGGTCGTTCCCGCTGTGGGCGCTCGTGCCCGTCGGCATGCTGCTGGCCGCCGGCGGCTACGCGCTCGGCACGCTGCTGGGCACCGACCACCGCACGGGCGTCGTCGTCGCGACGTTCGCGCTGGTCGGCGCGGGTGTGGGGCTCGCCGAGACGCTCACCAACGACGCGATCCTCGCGTCGGTGCCGCCCGAGCGTGCGGGTGCCGCGTCGGGCATCTCCGAGACGTCGTACGAGCTCGGCGCGTCCCTGGGTGTCGCCGTGCTCGGGTCCGTGCTCGCCGCCACCTACCGCGCGGACCTCACGCTGCCCGCGGGCCTGACGGCCGAGCAGTCCGCCGCGGCCGGCCAGACCCTCGGCGGGGCCGTCGCGCTCGCGAAGGACCTGCCCGACGCGGTCGGCGGCCCGCTGCTGGTCGCGGCGCAGGACGCGTTCGCGCACGGCGTCGCGGTCACGTCCGGCATCGGCGCGGTCGCGGTCGGCGTCGTCGCCGTGGTGGTGGGGGTCGTGCTGCGGCGCCACCGCGGAGCCGGCGACCGCTGAGTCGCCGCTGAGACCCGCGCGCGGCGACCGGCCGGGGGTGGAGGGCCCCCGGCCGGCCGCCGCGCGCGTCAGTCCGCGAGCAGCGCCTCGACCCGCTGCACCTTGGCGTCCAGCTCACCGGTGTGACCGGGGCGGATGTCGGCCTTGAGCACGAGCGAGACGCGGTGGCCGTGCGCGCCGACGGCCTCGGTGGCGCGGCGCACGACGTCCATCACCTCGTCCCACTCGCCCTCGAGCGTCGTGAACATCGCGTCGGTACGGTTCGGCAGGCCCGACTCGCGGACGATGCGGACGGCGTCGGCGACGGCCTGGGACACGGACTCGCCCGCACCGAGCGGGGCGACGGAGAAGGCGACGAGCATGCGCCCACCCTGCCTCTCGCGGAGCGGTGCGTCCACCTCGCAGGGGGTGCCGCGGCCCGCGTCGCGCACCCCGCGAGTGGCGCGCGTCGCCCGTCCGACCCCTGCCGCTGACCGCCCGAGATGTGGGACCCTGTCCGTGCGACGACCGCACCCCGCGCGGGCGGGCGTGCCGCCGTCCCACCCGCCCCTGCTGCGCGAGGAAGGCCCGGCCGCGACATGCCCATCTTCGAGCTCGACGACGGACGTCCGCGCCTCGTCCAGCCGATGCAGCCCCTGGCGGGGTCGTTCGCGCAGGAGGTCACCGCACTGCTCACGCACCACCTCGCCGCGATCGCCGGCGAGCCCCTGTTCGTCGTGCGGGCGCGCGGCACGTCCGAGCGCGCCGACCTGCCCGAGCTGCTCGCGCTCGACGCGGCCGGGCGTCCCGTGGTCGTCGAGGTCGCGCAGGTGCTCGACGACGACGCGCTGGTCGCGGCGCTGCGCCACGGCGGTGCCGCCGCGCGCATGACGACGACCGACCTGTCCCGCGCCTACCACGCCGACCCGGGCCGGTTCGCGGTCGACTTCGCGGCGTTCCGCGAGCAGGTGCCGTTCGGTGCGGGCGCGGGCCGGGCGCCCGCCGGCGTGCGGCTGCTGCTGCTGTGCTCCGAGGTCGCGGCCGAGGCCGCGGACACGCTCGGGTTCCTGCGCGCGGGTGCGCACCAGGTCGACGTGCTGCAGGTCGGCGTCGTGCGCGGCGACGAGCGTCGGCTGCTCGAGGTGTCGCCGCTCGCGCTGCACGAGGGCGTGCGCCGGTCCGTCGAGCCGACGGCGCTGCGGCTCGTGCGCTCGAGCGAGGCCGGTGCGCGGGGCCTGGGCTACGAGCCCGAGCGGGGCCCGGGGTCGCCCGCGACGCGCGGCCGCTCGCTGCCGACCGGTGAGCTGCGCGCCGTGACGCCGCCGCCGTCCGTCGAGCCGCCCGCGCCGACGCCTATCGGGCGTCGTGGCACCGTCACCGAGCCGACCCCGCTCCCGTTCCGCACCGCCGGCCCCACCGCGGAGCGGCCGGGCGACGAGGCCCGGCCCGACCTCGACGAGTGGCCGCGGGACGCGGCGACGTCGACCCTCGAGGGGCCCCCGACGCTCACGCCCGTCGCCGGTCTGCGCGCCGCCGCGCTCGAGGGTGCGACCGCACGCCGTGCCGACGCCCCGGCACCGCCCGTGGTCGACGCGCCGCCGCCCGTCGACGCCGGTGCGGACGCGGGCGTCGCGACCCCGTCGCGTGGCACGGACGCCGCCGCGCACGTCGCGCCGGCCGGCACGACGACCGGCACGACGACGCCCGGCGGGCCGGACGCGCGCGGGACGGCGGCGTCCGGGGTCGGCGCGCAGCGCCCCGCGCGCCCCGACTGGCCCTTCCCCGAGCTCGCGATGCTCGCCAAGCGGCGCCGCGCGGTCACGACCCTCGTGTGGGCGCGCGAGCGCCGCGGGCAGCGGTTCACGGCCGTGCTGCGCCCCGACGGCATGATCGAGCTGCCCGACGGCACGGTCCTGCAGGACCCCGACGACGCCGCGACGGCCGTCTCGGGCGTCGACGGCGCGGACGGCTGGCGCGCGTGGCGCCTCGGGGACGGCGGCCCGACGCTCGCGGAGGCCGCGGGCACGCTGTGACCCCGCGGCCGCGCGGCGGTCCGCGGTGGCGTCGTCAGCCCCAGCCGTACGCGGCGAGCCACCGCGTGAGCTCGGCGTAGAAGCGCTCGCGCGCGGGCCGCGCCGACAGCGTGAGGTCGTGCATGCCGCCCGTGACACGCACGAGCGTCATCACGGGGCCCAGCTGCATCGCGCGGTGCGCGATCGCGTCGGTGTCGAGCACGACGTCGGCCGAGCGCATCTCGTCGCTCCAGCGCGGGCTGATGAGCGTGCGGTCGGACAGCGCGGTGAACACGGGCACGTCGATCCGCAGCCCGCGCGCGACGGTCGCGTGCCCCACCAGGACGGCGCTGAGCCAGCCGGCCCGCACGGGGAACGACGGCGTCGGGCGCCACCGCGCGTCGAACGTCCAGTCACCGCCGGTGGCGGCGTCGATCGTGCGCGCGTAGTACCCGGGGTCGATGTTGGGCAGCGCGGTCTTGGGGCTGAACCGCGCGAGGCGGCTGATCGCGGGCGCCGACAGGTGCCGCGCGAGCGACGAGCCCTGCAGCTCGAGCCACGGCGAGTTCAGCACGAGGCCGCTCACGACCCCGGGGTGCCGGGCCACCCACAGGCTCAGCACGAGGCCGCCGGTCGAGTGGCCCATGAGCATGATGCGCGCGACCGGCCCGAGCTCGGCACGCACGACGTCGAGCGCGGCGCCGATGTCCTCGTCGTACGTGCGCAGGTCGTCGACGTACCCCGGGGTCTGGTGGTCGCGCAGCGAACGCCCGTACTTGCGCAGGTCGAGCGCGTAGAACGCGGCACCCTGCGCGTGCCAGTAGCGCGCGAGCGGCGTCTGGAAGAAGTAGTCCGACCAGCCGTGCACGTACAGCACGGCGCGCGCGGGCCGCAGCGCCGGGTCGGGCGCGTAGCGCACGAGCGTCGCGGTGACCTCGCCCTCGTCGTCGTCGGCGAGGTCGAGGCGGCGCGCCTGGAACCCCTCGCCGAGCGCGTCGGGCGACCAGTCCGTCGTGAGCGCCGAGCCGTCCCACGCGGGCGTGTCCGGCGGGGCGGGGCGCTCGGGCGCGGCCGTCGGGGTCTGCGCCGCGGCCTGGGCGGCGGCATCGGTGCTCGGCTCGGACGTCATGTCACATCTCGAGGACGATCTTGCCGACGTGGGAGCCCGCGTGCAGCCGCGCGAGCGCGTCGGCCGCGCGCGCGAGCGGGAACGTCGAGTCGACGACGGGTCGCACGCCCGTGCGGGCGAGGAACGCGAGCACCTGCGCGAGCTCGTCGCGCGTGCCCATGGTCGCGCCCACGATGCTGATCTCCTGGAAGAACACCTTGGTGAGCGACGCGGGCTCCGGGTCGCCCGAGGTCAGCCCCGCGACGACGATCCGCCCGCCGGGGCGCACCGAGCGCACCGAGTGCTCCCACGTGGCCTTGCCGACGGTCTCGATCACGACGTCGACGCGCCCGACGCGCGTGCCCGGCTCGACGGCCTGCGCGGCGCCCAGCGCGAGCGCGCGCTCGCGCTTGCCGGCGTCGCGCCCCGTGACGACGACCTCGAGCCCCGCCGCGGCGCCGAGCTGCACGGCCGCGACCGCGACCCCGCCGCCCGCGCCCTGCACGAGCACGCGCTGCCCGGGCTGCGCGGCGCCCGAGCGGAACAGCATCCGGTACGCCGTGAGGTACGCGGTCGGCACGCACGCCGCCTCGACCCAGGTCAGCTCCGCGGGCTTGTCGACGACGTTCCACGCGGGCACCGCCACCTGCTCGGCGAGCGTGCCGAGGTAGCGCTCGGACAGCAGCGTGCGCGGCTCGTCGGCGGGGACGCCGCGCCCGTCGGGTCCGCCGACCACCGCGTGCACGACGACCTCGCGTCCGTCCTCGGTGACGCCCGCGGCGTCGGTGCCCAGCACCATCGGCAGCTGCTCGGCCCGCAGGCCCACGCCGCGCAGCGACCACAGGTCGTGGTGGTTGAGCGACGACGCGCGCACGTCGACCGTGGTCCAGCCGTCGGGCGGCGTCGGCGACGGGGCGTCGCCCACCTCGAGCCCGGCCAGCGGGTCGGCGGGGGAGAAGGACACGACGCGCGCGGAGAGCATGCCTCACGGTAGCCCGCCGCCGGCGTGAGGCCGGCGGGACCTCGGGGGTGGGTGAGGGGTGACGTGCGCGACCGCCACGTCGCGGGCGTCGCGCGACGTCCGCCGCGTCACAGCAGCGGCAGCATGCGCCCCAGGTCCGGCACGGCCTCCGACGTCCACCGCGGCTGCAGCGCGAGCGCGAGCTCGTCGACGTCGTACGGCGCACGACCCGCCGCGAGCCGCACCCAGCGGCGCGCGTCCGCGACCTCGAGGTCCCAGCCGCCGCGCGCCCGCACGATCGCGAGCAGCTCGTCCGCGACGAGCGCGAGCGCGCCGGGGTCGACGGGGTCGGGCGCCGCGTCGGCACCGCGCACGCGGCGGACCGAGCGGTGCAGGTCGTCGCCGTGCACGACCAGCTCGACCACGCGCGACACCGTCATGGTGGACAGCCGCACGGGCCCGCGCCGCGCCTGCACCACCGGGTCGGCCGGGAGCAGCGCGTCGAGCGTCGCGAACGCCGCGCTCGCGGACCTCGTGACGTACCCGACGGGGTCGGTGGCGTGCTCGGCCGCGAGGGCGCGCGTGGTCTCCGCGACGTCCTGCGCGCGCCCCGCGTACGTGCCGAGGTACTCGCCGAGCGACAGCGGCACCGTGCCCTCGGGCAGCGGCGTGCACACCGCCAGCGCGTCCATCGCGCGGCCCAGGTGCGCCCACAGCTCGACGACGCTCCAGCCGTCCAGCACCGACGGCTCGCGGCCCAGGCGCGGGTCGGCCATGTGCTCGACCCACCCGTGCAGGCGGTCCCACTGGGTCCGCAGGGTGGTCGCGGCGGTCTGGACGTCGGCGGGCATGCGCCCCATCGTGCCGTGCGACGCCGCGACCGGCCACGCCGTCCGCCGGACGAGCGGCGCGGTGCGCGTCGCCGGCGCCGGGACGTCCGCGTGCCGGCGACCACGGGCGGACGCCCGGGGCCTCGGCCGCGGGTCAGTCGTCGTCGGGGCGCACGACGTCCCACGTCGCGAACGGCACGAACCCCGCTGCCCGCGCGAGCGCGACCGACGCCGCGTTGTCGAGCTGGCACCGGTACAGCGGCTCGTGGCCCCGGTCGCGCGCGTGCGCGGCCAGCGCGAGCACCGTGCGGCGCCCGAGGCCCCGGCCGCGGTGCTCCGGCAGCGTGAGCACACCGGTGTCGGCGAGCGTCGTGCCCGCCCACGGGTAGGCGCTCGCGGCGGTCACGAGCCGCGGCCCGTCGGCGCCCGCGACGAACGCGCCGACGACGAGCCAGTGGTCGAGCTCGACGTACGCCTCGTCGAGGTCGTCCTCGGGGGCCGCCGCCGTGAAGGCCGCGAACGCGTCGGCGTCGTCGGCCGTCAGGACCCGGACGTCGTCGTCGGGGGCCGGCGTCGTGAGCCGCGCGAGCGCGTCCGCCGGGAGGTGGAAGACGTGGTCGGCGCCGTTGAGCGCGATCCCGGCCGAGGCCAGCGCGGCGGTCAGCGCCGCGGACCCGACCGTGCCGCCGTCGCCGAGCCCGACAGCCTCGGCGACCTGCGGCGTCGCACGCACGACGCCCCCCGTGCCCGTCGGGTCCAGGACCGAGAACCGGCGCGACGCGGGCAGGTCGGCGTCGACGACGACGCGGTACGTCCCGGGCGTCGCCGGCAGGTCGGTCGGTGCTAGGCCCGCGAGCCAGTGGGCGGTGACGGCGGTCGAGAACACGGGACTCCCCGGGGCGGTGGGTGCTGGGAGGGCCGCCGGCGGGTGCGCCGCGGACCTGCTCGGTCGGGCGCGACCCTAGGCGCCCGCCCCCGCAGGCGGCGACGTCTTTCCGGCCCCCACCCCCGCCGGTCCTCGTCCGCCCTCCTCGTCCGTCTGCCGTCGTCGACCGCGGGGTCGTGCCGCTCTCGCGCGGCCGGGAGCGGCACAAGGCCGCGGTCGGCGGGTGGGTCGGCCCGGTGGCGGGGGACGTCGGGTGCGGGAGGGCGGGCGGTGGGGGGAGGGCGGGGTGGTGGGGGGAGGGCGGTCCGGTGGTGGGTGCCTCGGGTCGTCGGCGGTGGCAGGATGCCGGGCGTGCCGACCGACGTCGTGCTGGTGCCGCTCGCGCAGGTCGGGCGGCCCGGCGAGCAGCTCCGTACCGTGCCGCGGTTCGTGCGGCACGGCCCGCCCGAGATCCGCTGCGACGCGGGCCTGGTCGCGACCGGGCGCGCCGAGCGTGGTCGGCACGTCGTCGAGACGTCCGACGGCCCGTGGGTCGTCCGCACGTCGGCGCACCGCGAGGTGCGCGTGACCGACGCGTCCGGCACCGAGATCGCGTGGCTCGCGCGCACGTTCTGGCGGCGGCGACGCCGGGGGCGCGTCGGGGACACCGTGGTGCACTACCGGCCGTCGAGCCTGTGGCGCCGCGGCGGGCGCTGGGTCGACGACGCGGGTCGCGTGCTGCTGACCGTGCGCGTGCACGACCGCGGTTTCCGGCGCTCGCTCACGTGCACGCCCGCGCCGTCGGCGGCACCGGGCCCGTGGGTCGTGCTGCTCGTGCTGCTCGCCGACGAGGCGGCCTACGACACCGCGCCGCTGTCGGACATCGTCATGGAGATGGGAGCGGGCCTGGGGAGCTGAGCCCTGACTCACCCGTCCCGACCCACAGGTCCCGACCCCCGACCCCCGGGTCCCGTCGTCCGGCCCCGAGCGCGGGGTTCTGCCGTTCGTGGGCTCGCCGGACCGGCCGAGGTCCGCGGTCGGCGGGGCGACGCGAGCGACGGCCGCCGCACGGACGGCCGCGGACGGCGCGCCGGGTCAGCGCGGCTGGTCGGACGTGCGCAGGAAGTCGGCGACGAGCCGACCCACCTGGTCCTCCTCGATGAGGAAGCCGTCGTGGCCGTAGTCCGAGCGGACGTACCGCACGGGCCCCACGCCGGGGATCCCGGCGGCGACTCGCTCGGACTGCGCGGGCGTGAACAACCGGTCAGAGTCGACCGCGACGACCAGCGCACGCGCCGTGACGTGCGCGAGCGCCGCCTCGACGCCGCCGCGGTCGCGGCCCAGGTCGTGCGTGATCATCGTGCGCGTCAGCGTGACGTACGTGTTGGCGTCGAACCGCCGCGCGAGCTTGTCGCCGTGGTGGTCGAGGTAGGACTGCACCGCGAACCGGCCGCCCTCCAGCGGGTCCTCGGCGCCCTGCGGGATGCGCCCGAACCGCTCGTCGAGCTCGCGCGCCGAACGGTACGTCTGGTGCGCGATCTGCCGCGCGATGCCCAGGCCCACGTGCGGGCCCTCGCCGTCGGGCGCGTCGTAGTAGTCGCCGTCGCGGTACCGCGGGTCGGCGGCGACGGCCGCGAGCTGCGTGTGGAAGCTTGCGATCTGGTCGCCCGTGGTCTGCGCGCACGTCGCGATGGCGACGAGCGCGTCGACCCGCTCGGGCGCGGTCGCGGCCCACTCGAGCACGCGCTGCCCCCCCATCGACGCGCCGATCACGAGGGCCCACGTGTCGACGCCCAGCAGGTCGGCGAGCCGCAGCTCGGCGGCGACCTGGTCGCGCACCGTCAGCAGCGGGAACCGGCTGCCCCAGGGCTCGCCGTCGGGCGCGGTCGACGCCGGGCCCGTCGAGCCCTGGCACCCGCCGAGCACGTTGGGCGCCACGACGAAGTACCGGTCGGTGTCGATGGGCGCGCCGGGCCCGACCATCGACTGCCACCAGCCCGCGGTCGGGTGGCCGGGGCCCGCGTCACCCGTGACGTGCGAGTCGCCCGTGAGCGCGTGCAGCACGAGCACCGCGTTGCCGCCGTCCTCGTCGAGCTCGCCCCACGTCTCGTACGCGAGCCGCACCGCCGGCAGCCGGCCGCCCGACTCGAGCTTGAGCGGACCGAGGTCGGCGAACTGCCGCCGGCCGGGCTCGTCGCCGTCGCGCCACGCGGCGCTCGCGGGCACGGGCGGGCGCTCGGGCAGCGGGCGCCGGCTGCCGAGCGTCGCACCGCGACGGGTCCGTCGGCCCGCGAGCGGGTCGGGCACGTCGGCACCGCCCGCCCCCGCACCCGGGAACGCGCCGGGCATCGCGCGCCGGGCGGGCGCGTGGTCCGGTGCGGGGGTGCGGGGGTCGGGGTGGGTCATGGTGCGGCGTGCCTCTCGTGCGGGGTGGGTGGCGCGGTCGTCAGGGTCTCAGGCCCCGGCGCCCTTGGCCGCCCGGAAGCCGGCCTCGAGGTCGGCGAGGATGTCGTCGACGTGCTCGATGCCGACCGCGAGCCGCACGAGGCCCGGCGTCACGCCGGACAGCGCCTGCTCCTCGGGGGTGAGCTGGCTGTGCGTGGTCGACGCGGGGTGGATGACGAGCGAGCGCACGTCGCCGATGTTCGCGACGTTCGAGTGCAGCTCGAGCGCCGACACGAACGCCTGCCCGGCCTCCGCGCCGCCGTCGATCTCGAACGCGAGCACCGCGCCCGCACCGCGCGGCGCGTACTTCTGCGCGTTCGCGTGCCACGGGCTCGACGGCAGCCCGGCGTAGTGCACGTGCCGGACCTCGTCACGCGCCTCGAGCCACTCGGCGACCCGCTGCGCGTTGGCGACGTGCCGCTCGACGCGCAGGGACAGCGTCTCGATGCCCTGCGCGATGAGGAACGCGTTGAACGGGCTGATCGCGGCGCCCAGGTCGCGCAGCAGCTGCACGCGCGCCTTGAGGATGAACGACAGGTTCACGCCGAACGCGCCGCCGACGCCCAGGTCGCGCGCGAACACCAGGCCGTTGTACGACGGGTCGGGCGTGTTGTAGTTGCCGAACCGCTCGGGGTGCTGCGCGTAGTCGAACGTGCCGCCGTCGACGATCACGCCGCCGATCGCCGAGCCGTGCCCGCCGAGGTACTTGGTGGCGGAGTGCACGACGACGTCGGCGCCCCACCGCAGCGGGTTCACGAGGTACGGCGTCGCGACCGTGTTGTCGACGACCAGCGGCACGCCGTGCTCGTGCGCGACGCCCGCGACGAGCTCGATGTCGAGCACGTCGGCGCGCGGGTTGGGGATGGTCTCGGCGAAGAACAGCTTGGTGTTGGGCCGGATCGCGTCGCGCCACGCCTGCGCGTCGTGCGGGTCGGTGACGAACGTCGTCTCGATGCCGAGCCGCGGCAGCGTGTGGTGCAGCAGGTTGTACGTGCCGCCGTACAGGCTGGGGGAGGCGACGACGTGGTCGCCCGCCTCGGCGACGTTGAGGATCGCGAGGGTCTCGGCGGCCTGGCCGGACGCGACGAGCAGCGCGCCGACGCCGCCCTCGAGGTCCGCGATGCGGTTCTCGACGACCTCCTGGGTCGGGTTGTTGATGCGCGTGTAGATCGGCCCGAGCTCCTTGAGCGCGAACCGGTCGGCCGCCTGCTGCGCGGAGTCGAAGACGAACGACGTCGTCTGGTAGATCGGCAGCGCGCGCGCCCCGGTGACGGGGTCGGGGGTCTGGCCCGCGTGGATCTGGCGGGTCTCGAAGCTCCAGCTCTCGTTGCTCACGGTGTGCTCCTCAGGGGTGGTGCCGGGGGACGGTGGGGGTGGGTCACCCGAGGAGCGCGCGCCGACGCCCGCCCCGCGGGGGGTCAGGGGGTGCGCACGTGCCGGGTCGCGGCCGGCGGGTGCGGGCGGGTCCCGACGTCGGGACGACCGGCCGCAGGCATGCCGAACGTGCGCTGGTCAGCGACACATTCGACGGATCATGCCGCCGAGAGTACGTCCCCCGTCCCGCACTTCGACACGGCCGTCTCATCATCAGAGACGTCCACGTGCCGTCGCGTGGCTGCCCGGCGGGCTCTCCCGGCCCCGCGGCGCCACCGTCACCCGGTCGGCGGACGAGGTCTGTCCGGTTGCTCCCGAACCACAACGATGTGACTTCTGGGACGCGTGTGACAGGTGTTCTCTTGTGGGAATCCTCCGGGTAGCGTCGCGAGCGTGCGCCACCCGGACCCCACCGCCGAGACCCCCGCCGCCCGCCCCGCGACGGTCGACGTCGCGTGCCACCGCGCCGCTCGTCGACCCCTCGGCGCCCGCGCGCGCGGACGGCTCGCCCTGCTGCCCGTGGGCCTGCTGACGCTCGGCCTCGTCGCGTCGCCCGCCGCCGCCGTGCCGTCGGACGACGACGTGCGCGACGCGCGCGCCGCGGTCGGCCAGGCGCAGCGCTCGGTCGCGCAGATGGAGGTGCGCCTCGCCGAGCTGGCGTCCGCCGCCGAGGCCGCCGAGGTCGCCGTCCAGAGCGCGGGGGAGGCGTACACGCAGGCCGTCGCCGACGCGGACGCCGCCAAGACCCGGGCCCGCGACGCCGCCGACCGGTCGACCGAGGCCGCCGAGCAGGCCGAGCAGGCGCGGCAGCGGCTCGTCGCGCTCGCGCGCCACCTCTCGCGCACGGGCGGCTCGGCCGACCTCATCGAGGCCGCGCTGTCCGCCGACGGCTTCCAGGACGTCGCGCGGCGCACGACGTCGCTCACCCAGGCCACCACCAAGGCGGACGAGGCCGTCCAGGAGTACCAGGCGGCGCTGCTCGTCGCGTCGACCATGGAGCGTCGCGCCGCCACCGCCGCGACCGAGGCCGACACCGCCGCCGCCGCCGCGCAGACCGCGCTCGACGAGGCCGAGCGCACCCAGGACGAGGCCGCGTCGTCGTTCGCCGCAGGCCAGGCCGAGCGCGACGGGCTCATCTCGGCCCTCGCCGCGGCCCGCCAGACGAGCGCCGAGGTCGAGCGCGCCCGGCAGGACGCGCTCGACGCCGAGCGTCGCGCGCGGGCGGAGGCAGCGGCGCAGACCGTGCGCACGCAGCCCCCCGCCGCGCCCGCCGCCGGCGGTCAGCCCGCGCCGGCGAACCCGGCCCCCGCCAACCCGCCCGCGGGCGGGTCGAGCGGCGGGTCGGCCCCGGCGCCGGCTCCGGCCCCGCGCCGGCTCCGGCTCCGGCTCCGGCTCCGGCGCCCGCGCCGGCTCCGGCTCCGGCCCCCGCTCCGGCGCCCGCTCCGGCACCGGCCCCCGCGCCCGGCGCGGGCAGCGGCTCCTCGCGCGGCTCCGCCGCCTCGGGGGCCGCCGCCGTCGAGTGGGCCCGGTCCAAGGTCGGCCTGCCCTACGTGTGGGGCGGCAACGGCCCCGACGGCTTCGACTGCTCGGGCCTGACCGGCCAGGCGTGGAAGGCCGCGGGCGTGAGCATCAACCGGACGTCGCGCGACCAGTACCGCCAGGTGCAGAAGATCGGCTACGACCAGCTGCGACCCGGTGACCTGGTGTTCTGGGCGAGCAACACGAACGACCCCAGCACGATCTACCACGTCGCGATGTGGGTCGGCGGCGGGCAGATCGTCGAGGCGTCCCGGCCCGGCGTCCCGGTGCGCGTGACGTCGATGCGCTGGGGCAGCACGATGCCCTTCGCCGGCCGCCCCTGACGGCGCGCCCCTGACGGCGCTGCGCCACGCGCGGCGACGCCGCCCACGACGACGACGGCCCGGCCCCCGCTGCGGGGGCCGGGCCGTCGGTCGTACGGCGTCAGTGGTGGTCGTAGCCCGCGTCGATCGCGCGCTGCCGCGACCGCTCGATCTCGGCCTCGGCCTCGGCGCGCCCCACCCAGTGCGCGCCCTCGACGGACTTGCCGGGCTCGAGGTCCTTGTAGACCTCGAAGAAGTGCTGGATCTCCAGGCGGTGGAAGTCGGACACGTCGTCGATGTCCTGCCGCCACGCGGCACGCTGGTCGCCCGTCGGGACGCACAGCACCTTGTCGTCGCCGCCCGCCTCGTCGCGCATGCGGAACATGCCCAGGGCGCGGCACCGGATCAGGCAGCCCGGGAACGTCGGCTCCTCGAGCAGCACGAGCGCGTCCAGCGGGTCGCCGTCCTCGCCGAGGGTGCCCTCGATGAACCCGTAGTCGTCGGGGTAGCGGGTCGAGGTGAACAGCATCCGGTCGAGACGGATGCGCCCGGTGGCGTGGTCCACCTCGTACTTGTTGCGCTGCCCCTTGGGGATCTCGATCGTGACGTCGAACTCCACTGTGCTTTCCTCCACGGCTCCCCGCCCGGTGGCGGTGGGTCTGTCGACCTGCGGGCGCGTCGTCTCCCCGGCGCCGTCGTCAGGTGACAGTAGTCTGACGCACCGGCGCGGCGGTACCGGACCGCAGGACGAACGGGCGGGTGACGATGGCCACAGCGGCACGGGTCGCAGGCGTGGGGACGCTCGTCGTGGTGCTCGCGGCGGGCGCCTACGCGACCGCCGACGCCTACGACGTCGTCCCCGGGGTCGTGACCCTCGCACCCCCGGTGCCCGACCCGGCGCCCTTCCCGACCGCTCCCGGTGCCGTCGAGCCGACCGCGGTGCCGCGCGTCCTCGGCGACCTCGACCCGCAGGCGCCGCTGCCCGCCGCGCCGCAGGTCCAGGCGCTGGTCGACGCGCTCGTCACCGACGCGCGCCTCGGGCCGAGCGTCGGCGTGACCGTCGTTGACCAGCTGACGGGCGAGGTGCTGGCCGGCCACCAGCCCGACGCCGGCCGCGTGCCCGCGTCGACCGCCAAGGTCCTCACGGGCGTCGCGGCGCTCACCGCGCTCGACCCGGCCACGACGCTGCCGACCACGGTCGTCCGCGTCGACGCCGGCACGATCGCGCTCGTCGGGGGCGGGGACATGATGCTCGCCGCCGGCGCCGGGGACCCCGCCGCGACGGTCGGGCACGCGGGCCTCGCCGACCTCGCGGCCGCGACCGCGACGGCGCTCGCGCAGCAGGGCGTCACGACCGTGCGGCTCGTCGTCGACGACACGCTGTTCTCCGGCCCGACGCAGAGCCCCGGGTGGGACCCGTCGTACGTGCGGGACGGCTTCGCCGCACCGGTGACCGCGCTCGCCGTGGACATCGCCAAGCTGCGCGAGGGCGAGTACGTGCCGCGCTCGCCCGACCCGTCGCTCGCGGCCGGCGAGGCGTTCGCGCAGCGGCTCGCCGAGGCCGGCGTCCCGGTCGACGGGAAGCCGCGCCGCGGCAGCGCGTCGGGCGGCCTCGAGCTCGCGCGCGTCGAGTCGGCGCCGCTCGTCGACGTCGTGCACTACTTCCTCGAGACGTCCGACAACACCATCACCGAGGTCGTGTCCCGCCTCGTCGCGCTCGACGCCGGGCTGCCCGCGAGCTTCGACGGCGGCACGCAGGCCGTGCTGCACCAGGTGAGCACGCTGGGCGTCGACACCGCCGGCGCGCGGCTGGTCGACGCGTCGGGCCTCGCGGCGGGCTCGTCGCTGTCGCCCGCGCTGCTCGCCGACGTCGTGCGCCTCACGACCGACCCGCAGCACTCCGCGCTGCGCGACGTCGCGGTCGGGATGCCCGTCGCGGGGCTCAGCGGCACGCTCTCGGGGCGGTACACGACGTCCGACGCGCGCGGCCTCGTGCGCGCCAAGACCGGCTCGCTGCCGAACGTCACGTCGCTCGCGGGCACGGCGCTCGACGCGCAGCGGCGCCAGCTCGTGTTCGTCGTCATGGCCGACCAGACGCCCGAGGGCGGCCAGTGGGCGCCGCGCCAGGCCGTCGACGCGTTCGTGTCGCAGCTCGCGTCCTGCGGCTGCCGCTGAGCGTCCCGGTCGACGGCCTCCCGTCGGTGCTGCGCCGTCGACCCGCACCGCACGGCGCCCCGGGTTACCGTGAGCCGGTGCAGCCCACCGCCCGCGGCCCCGTCGACTGGCGCGCGGCCGCGCGCCTGGCCGGCCGGGTCGCCGCACCCGGACCCGTCGCCGACCGCGCCACGCTCGTCGACCTCGTCGAGAGCCTGCGCTCCGCCGCGGCGACCGCGGCCCGCGACGTCGCGGGGACGGCGGGCATCGCACCCGCGGACGGCCGCGACCCGGCGGCCGTGTCGCGCGTCCTCGTGGTCGACCGGGCGCGCTGGGCGCACGCCAACGCCGAGGTGTTCGGCGTCATGGCCGAGCCGCTGACGACCCGCAGCGACGGCAGCCCCGTGCACGTCCCCGACGCGGCCCGCCTCGCGGCCGGCGCACAGGTCGGCGGCGTGCTCGCGCTGCTCTCGGCCAAGGTCCTGGGCCAGTACGACCCGTTCACGGCCGCCCCGGGCGCCCCGGGCCGGCTGCTGCTCGTGGCGCCGAACGTGCTGGCGGCGGAACGTCAGATGGGCGTCGACGGCCCCGACTTCCGGCTGTGGGTCGCGCTGCACGAGCAGACGCACGCGCTGCAGTTCGCGGCCGCGCCGTGGCTCGCGGACCACCTGCGGGCGCGCTCGGCGGAGCTGCTGTCCGACCTCGCCGACCTGGCCCCCGACGCCGAGCACCGCCCGACCCTGCCGCGCCTCGACGACCTGCTCGGGGCGCTGGTGCGCGCGGTGTCCGACGGCGACGGGGGCGTGCTGTCCCTGCTGACGGCGCGCCAGCACGCCGTGTTCGACGAGGTGGGCGCCGTGATGTCGCTGCTCGAGGGGCACGCCGACGTGATGATGGACGCGGTCGGCCCGTCGGTGGTGCCGAGCGTGCGGGCGATCCGTCGGGCGTTCGAGCGCCGACGGGACGCGGGCGTGCGGGCGACCGGCCTCGACCGGCTGGTGCGCCGCGTGCTGGGCATGGAGCTCAAGCTCGCCCAGTACCGCGACGGCGCCGCGTTCGTGCGGGCCGTGCGCGACCGTGTCGGGCTCGACGGGCTCAACGCGGTGTGGTCGGGCGCCGACGCGCTGCCGAGCGCGGCCGAGATCGGCGACCCCGCCGCGTGGGTGCGCCGCGTCCACGGGTGACGCGCACGCCGCGCCCGCTCCGTCACCGGTCCGGGCGGCCGACGGCGCCCCGGGGCCGGGCGTGAGCGGGCCGCCGCCCGCGGTCGCGGCGGTGCGGGTCGCGGTCCGCCGCGCGCTCGCGGACGTCGAGGACGGCGCGACCGTGCTGGTCGCGTGCTCGGGCGGTGCGGACTCGCTCGCGCTCGCGGCGGGGCTCGCGTGGGAGGCCGCGGTGCGCGCGCGTGCGGGGCGCCCGCTGCGGGCCGGCGCGGTGGTGGTCGACCACGGGCTGCAGGACGGTTCGCACGACGTCGCGCAGGACGCCGCGGACGCGTGCCGTGCGCTGGGTCTGGAGCCCGTGCGCGTCGTGCGGGTCGAGGTCGGGGCCGCGGGCGGGCCCGAGGGCGCCGCGCGCACGGCCCGGTACGCCGCGCTCGACGCCGCCGCCGACGCGGTCGGCGCCGCCGCCGTGCTGCTGGGGCACACGCTCGACGACCAGGCCGAGACGGTGCTGCTCGCCCTCGCGCGCGGGTCGGGCGAGCGCGCGCTCGCGGGCATGCGCCCGGTGCGGGGCCGCTGGCGTCGCCCGCTGCTGGGGCTGCGGCGGGTCGACACCGAGGCGGCGTGCGCCGCGCAGGCGCTCGTGCCGTGGCACGACCCGACGAACGGCCGACCCGTCGACGGTGGCGCGACGACCGGTGCCGGTGCGGGGGTGGCCGTGCCGGTGCCGGTCGCGCCCGGTGCTGGTGAGGTCGGGCCGTCGGCGGGCGACCTCGCCGTGCTGCCGCTGCGCAGCCGCGTGCGGGTCGAGGTCCTGCCGCTGCTCGAGCGCGTCCTCGGGCCGGGTGTCGCGCAGGCGCTCGCGCGCACGGCCGACGCGCTGGCCGACGCGACCGACGTCGTCGACGACGCGGCGGCGCACCTGCTCGCGGCCGCCCGCGTCGGCCCGCCCACCGACCCCGTCGTCGGTCGTGCGTCGGACCGGCCGGGCGCGCCCGCCGACGGGGTCGTGCTCGACGTCGCCACGCTCGCCGCCGCGCTGCCCGGCACGCGCCGGCGCGCGCTGCACGACGCGGCCCTGGCGGCCGGCTGCCCGGCGGGCGCGCTCACCCGTGCGCACGTGCTCGCGGTCGAGGCGCTCGTGCTCGACTGGCACGGTCAGGGCCCCGTCCACCTGCCGGGCGGCAGGGTCGCGACGCGCGCGTGTGGCAGGCTCTACCTGGACCGGCCGACGCGGCCGGCCGGCGCACCGGACATCTCCGGCGGCGCCCTCCCGGCCGGGCGGGGAACCCCCGCGGCACGGCACGACGACCACGACGACCAGGAGTGAGCTGTGGACGCGGCGGACATGGGTGACGACCTCGAGCGGGTCCTGCTGAGCGAGGAGCAGCTGCACGCGCGCCTCGACGAGATCGCGGCGCAGATCGACGCCGACTACGCGGGCCAGCAGCTGCTGCTCGTGGGCGTGCTCAAGGGCGCCGTCATGGTCATGGCGGACCTCGCGCGCCGACTGCGCGGCAACGTGTCGATGGACTGGATGGCGGTGTCGTCGTACGGCTCGGGCACCAAGTCGTCGGGCGTCGTGCGGATCCTCAAGGACCTCGACACCGACCTCACGGGCCGGCACGTGCTCATCGTCGAGGACATCATCGACTCGGGCCTGACGCTGTCGTGGCTGCTGTCGAACCTGCGCTCGCGCGGCCCGGCGTCGGTCGAGATCGCGACGATGCTGCGCAAGCCCGAGGCCGCCAAGGTCGAGGTGCCGGTGCGCTACGTCGGCTTCGACATCCCCACCGAGTTCGTCGTGGGGTACGGCCTGGACTACGCCGAGCGGTACCGCAACCTGCCGTTCGTCGGCACGCTCGCGCCGCACGTCTACCAGGGCTGACGCGCACGGCACCCGGACGGGTGCGCGGCACGGCCGCGCACCCGGCCTGTGCCCTGGGCGAACACCGCGGGGCCCTGCCAGGTCCACCGTGTACTTTCAAGGCAGAGTCCCCGCGAGCGGAGGTTGAGGGGCCCGGCCCCGATCGCCCATGAACGTCAAGCGTCTCTTCCGCGGCCCCTTCATCTGGGTCGCCCTGGCCGTCCTGCTGTCCCTGGCCGCCTTCAGCATGCTGCAGATGCCCACGCAGCGGCAGATCGACACGTCCACGGGCCTCGAGCTCCTCAAGGACGGCAAGGTCGACCAGGTCCTCGTCACCGAGGGCACGCAGCGCGTGGACCTCACGCTCGCGGAGCCGTACGACCCGGACCCCGACCAGGACGGCGACCTCGGCACGCAGGTCTACTTCTTCTACGTCACGCCGCAGGGCGACCAGGTGGTCGACGCGATCACGCAGGCCGACCCCACGGACGGCTTCACGTCGAAGGTCCCGCAGCCGTCGTGGTGGGGCAGCCTGCTGACGCTCGTGCTGCCGTTCATCATCATCCTGGGCCTGTTCTGGTTCCTGATGTCGAACGCGCAGGGCGGCGGCTCGCGCGTCATGAGCTTCGGCAAGTCCAAGGCCAAGCTCGTGAGCAAGGAGTCGCCCAAGGTCACGTTCGCCGACGTCGCGGGCGTCGACGAGGCGGTCGAGGAGCTGCAGGAGATCAAGGAGTTCCTCGCCGAGCCCGCGAAGTTCCAGGCCGTCGGCGCCAAGATCCCCAAGGGCGTGCTGCTGTACGGCCCGCCCGGGACCGGCAAGACCCTGCTCGCGCGCGCCGTGGCGGGCGAGGCGGGCGTGCCGTTCTACTCGATCTCCGGCTCGGACTTCGTCGAGATGTTCGTGGGTGTCGGTGCGAGCCGTGTCCGTGACCTGTTCCAGCAGGCCAAGGAGAACAGCCCCGCCATCATCTTCGTCGACGAGATCGACGCGGTCGGCCGGCACCGTGGCGCGGGCCTCGGCGGCGGGCACGACGAGCGCGAGCAGACGCTCAACCAGATGCTCGTCGAGATGGACGGGTTCGACGTCAAGACGAACGTCATCCTCATCGCGGCCACCAACCGCCCCGACATCCTCGACCCCGCGCTGCTGCGCCCGGGCCGCTTCGACCGCCAGGTCGCGGTCGAGCCGCCCGACCTCAAGGGTCGCGAGCGGATCCTCACGGTGCACGCGCAGGGCAAGCCCATGGCGCCGGCCGTCGACCTCGCGCTCGTCGCGCGGCGCACGCCGGGCTTCAGCGGCGCCGACCTCGCCAACGTGCTCAACGAGGCCGCGCTGCTCACCGCGCGCCGCGGTGCGCAGGTCATCGACGACGCCGCGCTCGACGAGGCGATCGACCGCGTGATCGCGGGGCCGCAGAAGCGCACGCGGGTCATGAACGTCAAGGAGCTCAAGATCACGGCGTACCACGAGGGCGGCCACGCCCTGGTGGCGGCCGCGTTGCGGTACACCGACCCGGTGACGAAGGTGACGATCCTGCCGCGCGGTCGCGCGCTGGGCTACACGATGGTCATGCCGCAGGAGGACAAGTACTCCACGACGCGCAACGAGCTGCTCGACCAGCTCGCGTACGCGATGGGCGGCCGCGTCGCCGAGGAGCTCGTGTTCCACGACCCGACCACGGGCGCGAGCAACGACATCGAGAAGGCCACGTCGACCGCGCGCAAGATGGTCACGCAGTTCGGCATGAGCGCCCGGCTCGGTGCGATCAAGCTCGGCCAGGAGTCCTCCGAGGTCTTCCTCGGCCGCGACGTCGGCCACCAGCGCGACTACTCCGAGGAGATCGCCGGCGCGATCGACGTCGAGGTCCGCGCGCTCATCGAGCACGCGCACGACGAGGCCCGCGAGATCCTCGTCGAGTACCGCGACGTGCTGGACGCGCTGGTCCTCGAGCTGCTCGAGAAGGAGACGCTCAACCAGGAGCAGCTCGCCGCGATCTTCGCGCCGATCACCAAGCGCCCCCCGCGCGACGTGTGGCTCTCGGGCGACGAGCGTGCGGTCTCCGACCGCGGGCCCGTCATGACGCCCGCCGAGCTGGCCGCGCAGAACGGGCACCCCGTGGTCCCGCAGGACGAGGCCGCGGCGGCGAACGCCGAGCACCCGGCGACCGCGGTCGTCGAGCTGCCCCCGGCGGGCACCCCCGACGCCGACGGGCCGCGCTGACGTGGCCGCCACCGACGTCACGGGCACGCCGGGCGACGACGGCTCGGTCATCTCCCGCACGCACGACGCGGGCGGCCGTGCGATCGCGCCGTTCGACGAGGAGCGTGCCGCGCGTGCCGTGCGCGAGCTGCTGCTCGCGGTCGGCGAGGACCCCGACCGCGAGGGTCTGCAGGAGACGCCGGCGCGCGTCGCCCGGGCCTACCGCGAGATCTTCGCGGGTCTCACGATGGACGCGCGCGACGTGCTGACCACCACGTTCGACCTCGGCCACGAGGAGATGGTGCTGGTCAAGGACATCGAGGTGTACTCGACCTGCGAGCACCACCTCGTGCCGTTCCACGGCGTCGCGCACGTCGGGTACATCCCCGGCGCCGACGGCCGCATCACGGGGCTGTCGAAGCTCGCGCGCCTGGTCGACGTGTACGCGCGCCGGCCCCAGGTGCAGGAGCGCCTGACCTCGCAGGTCGCCGACGCGCTCGTCGAGGTGCTCAACCCCAAGGGCGTGCTGGTCGTCGTCGAGTGCGAGCACCTGTGCATGTCGATGCGCGGCGTGCGCAAGCCCGGCTCGCGGACCGTCACGTCGGCCGTGCGCGGCCAGATGCGCGACGTCGCGACCCGCGCCGAGGCCATGAGCCTGCTGGCCGGCCGGCACTGACGGACCCGGCCGTGCCACCGCGTCGGGCTGCGGCGCGCGGACCCGCACGGTCCCGCGCACCGCGACGAGCGCCTAGGCTCGCACCGTGACCGACCACGGCTCCCTCCTCCGTGGCCCGTCGGGGCTGCTCGACGCGCACGAGCGCCTCGGGCGCGCCCTCGTCATGGGCGTCGTCAACGTGACCCCCGACTCGTTCTCCGACGGCGGCCGCTGGTACGGCGTCGACGCCGCGGTGGAGCGCGGCCACGCGCTGCTCGCGCAGGGCGCCGACCTGCTCGACGTCGGCGGCGAGTCCACACGGCCCGACGCGACGCGCGTGCCGGTCGACGAGGAGCTCGCGCGCGTGCTGCCGGTGGTCGAGCGCCTCGCGGCGGCCGGTGCGGTCGTGAGCGTCGACACCACGCGGGCCGAGGTCGCGCGCGCGGCCGTCGAGCGTGGCGCCGTGCTCGTCAACGACGTCTCCGGCGGCCTGGCCGACCCCGACATGCCGCACCTGGTCGCGCGCACGGGCGTCGCCTACGTCGCGATGCACTGGCGCGGCCACGCCGACGTGATGGACGACCACGACGTGTACGACGACGTCGTCGTGGACGTGCGGGCCGAGCTGCGCGAGCGGGTCGCCGCGCTGCGGGCGGCGGGTGTCGACGACGCGCAGGTCGTGCTCGACCCGGGGCTGGGGTTCGCCAAGGCGGGCGCGAGCAACTGGCCCCTGCTCGCGCACCTGCCCGAGCTCGTCGCGGAGGGGTTCCCCGTGCTCGTGGGGGCGTCGCGCAAGCGGTTCCTCGGGCACCTGCTCGCGGGCGCCGACGGCGTCCCCGTGCCACCGACGCAGCGGGACGACGCGACGGCGGCGATCAGCGCGCTCGCGGCGGCGGACGGGGTGTGGGCGGTGCGCGTCCACGAGGTCGCGGCGTCGGCCGCGGCGGTGCGCGTCGCGGCCCGCTGGCGCGCGGCACGCGACGGCACGGCAGGCTGGGCGACGACGGGCACGACGGCACGGTCCGCGACGGGGCGGGCCGCACGGGAGGGAGCACGGTGAGCGGTCAGGACGACGTGCACGACGACGGCGGGCGCCGGCTGGACCAGATCCGGCTGTCGGGCATCAGCGCGACGGGGTACCACGGCGTGTTCGCGCACGAGCGGCGCGAGGGGCAGACGTTCGTCGCGGACGTCGTCGTGCACCTCGACACGCGCCGCGCGGCGGCGGGCGACGACCTCGCGCACACGGTCGACTACGGCGAGGTCGCGCAGCTCGTGGCCGCGGTCCTCTCGGGCGAGCCCGCGGACCTCGTCGAGACGGTCGCGGAGCGGATCGCCGCGACGGTGCTGGCGCGTCCGCACGTGCAGGCCGTGGACGTGGCCCTGCACAAGCCGCAGGCGCCGATCACCGTGCCGTTCGGGGACGTGGTCGTCTCGATCCGGCGCGACCGCACGAAGCTGCCGGCCGCCGAGCCGTACCGCCCGCCGACGGGTGCCGTGCGACGCGACCCCGAGCCCGACGTGCGCCCGCGGACCGCGCCGCTGCCCGTGACCGGGCCGACGCACGCGGCCTCGGCGCCCGTGGCCGCCGCCGCTCCGGGGCCCGCGCGGGCTGATGCCGACACCGGCCCCGACGGCGTGGGCGCGGTCGTCGTGCCGGCGCCGTCGGGTGCGGTGCCGACCGGTGTGCTGCCGGCGGTGGCCGCGGCCACCGCGCTCGCCGCGGCTGCGCCCGGCCCGTCCCGCCGCCCGTCGTCACGGGCCCCACGGGGCCGGTCCCGGGCACGTTCGACGCGGGCCCCTCGGAGCCGGCCCCGTCGCCCGCGACCGCGCCGCGCGCGCACCTCGACGCCGACGACGACGGCCCCGCCACGCAGCTCATGGCCCCGGTCGACCTCCCGGACCACGACGCGCAGCCGTTCGACGCCCCGGAGCACGACGCGTCCGCGTACGCCGAGCCCGCGTACGTCGAGCCCGCGTACGTCGAGCCCCGGTACGCCGAGCCCGCGTCCGACCAGCCCGCGTACGACGTGCCGGCGCACGAGACCCCCGCGGCACCGTCGCTCGACGGCCCCGCCACGCAGCTCATGGCGCCCGTGGCCGACGTCGTCGAGGGCGAGCTGGTCCTCGACGCGCTCGACGAGCCCCCGGCGGCGCCGGTGCGCGCGGTGCTCGCGCTCGGTGCCAACCTCGGCCCGGCGCAGGAGACGCTGCGTCAGGCGGTCGCCGACCTCGCGTCGGTGCCCGGCATCGAGGTGGTCGCGGTGTCGCCGCTCGCGCGGACGGCCGCGATCGGCCCCGAGCAGCCGGACTACCTCAACGCCGTGCTGGTGGTGCGCACGACGCTCGCGCCGCGGGACCTGCTGCGCGCGGTGCACGCGGTCGAGCAGCACCACGGGCGCGAGCGCCTCGAGCGCTGGGGTCCGCGCACGCTCGACGTCGACATCGTGGTGTACGGCGACACGCTCGCCGTGACGGACGACCTCGAGCTGCCGCACCCGCGCGCGCACCAGCGCGCGTTCGTGCTGGAGCCGTGGGCGCAGGTCGAGCCCGACGCGGTGCTCCCCGGCCTCGGGGGCGGGCCCGTCGCGCAGCTCGCGGCGACCGCGCCGGACCGTGACGGGGTGCGCTGGATGGCGCTCGACTGGCTCACCGCGCCCGTGCCGGCCGCCAGCCCCGAGCCCGACGCCGACGGACCGGGGGAGGCGCGGCTGCCGTGAGCGCGACGCGTCGCGGCACGCTGGTCCTGCTGGCCACGGGCGTCGCCGCGGTCACGTGGTGGGCCATGCGCATGCTCGTGGGCCGGGGGTCCGCGACGCCGCCCGAGGTGCCGTGGCTCGTGATCGCCGTCGAGCTGGTGATCGCGGGCGTCGTGCTGTCGATGGGCTGGGCCGTGCGGCAGTTCCAGCAGGGCAGGCGCCCCGACCTCAACCCGCTGCGCGCCGCCCGGACCGTCGTCCTCGCGAAGGCGGCGTGCTACACGGGTGCGCTGCTGACCGGGTGGTACGGCGGCCAGGCGCTCTCGCTGCTCACCGACGCGGACGTCCCGGGCAACCCGGCGCGGGCCGGCGCGGCCGGTCTCGCGGTGCTCGGCGCGGTCGCGCTCGCGGTCGCGGGCCTGGTCGTCGAGCACTGGTGCCGCATCCCCCCGCCGGACGCGGACGCGCCGACGCTGACGCGCGACCCGGACCCGACGGCGGGCTGAGGTCACGGCCGCGCGCGGTCGTGACCTGCGGGGCACCCCGGTGCGGGAGGATGGGGGCATGACCACTGCCGCCGCGGCCCCCGGGCCGTCCGCCGCCGACCCGTTCGACCTGCACGACGTCGCCTGGACGCCGGTGTCGCCCCGGCTGGCAGGCGCGCGCCTGCTCGTGCTCGCGGTGTGGGCCGTGGTGCTGCTCGTGCCGACGTCCGTGCTGGCCGCGGCCCTGGGGATCGCGTGGCTGTGGGCCGTGCCGGGCGTGCTCGCGGCGCTCCTGCTGTGGGGTGCGCTCGTCGTGCGCCGGCAGGTGCGCGCGCTGCGCTACGCCGAGCGCGACGACGACCTGCTGATCCGCCGCGGCATCATGTTCCGCGAGCTCGTCGTCGTGCCCTACGGGCGCATGCAGTACGTCGACGTGAGCTCCGGCCCGCTCGCCCGTCGCTTCGACATCGCGACCGTGCAGCTGCACACCGCGGCGCCGGGCACGGACGCGACGATCCCGGGCCTGCCGCCGGCCGAGGCCGCGCGCCTGCGCGACCGTCTCGCGTCGCGCGGCGAGTCGCGTCTGGCCGGCCTGTGAGCACCTCGTTGCACCCCGTCCCCGAGTCGGCGGGCGAGGAGGGCTACGACTGGCGCCGGCTGCACCCGGTGACGCCCGCGCTGCGCGGATGGAAGGTCGTCGCGGCGTTCGTCGCCGTCATCGGGTTCCAGATGTCCGACACGCTGCGGCAGATCATGGACGCGCTCGGCCCCGGGCGCGCGTGGCTCGTGGTGCTGGGCGTGGTGCTGCTGGTCGCGGTCGTGGGCTTCGTGTACTCGGCGCTCGCGTGGCGCGTCATGCGGTACGCCGTGACCGACGAGGCCGTGCACCTGCGCACGGGGCTGCTGTTCCGCCAGCAGCGGCAGGCACGGCTCGACCGGCTGCAGGCCGTCGACGTCGTGCAGCCGCTGCTCGCGCGCCTGCTGGGGCTCGCGCAGCTCAACCTCGAGGTCGCGGGCGGCAGCGGCTCCGCGGTGCAGCTCGCGTTCCTGCGCGAGTCGGAGGCGACGGCCCTGCGCGCGCAGATCCTCGCGCTCGCGGCGGGGCTGGGCCCGCGCGGTGCCGCGCCGCAGCCCGTCGCCGGCGCGGTCCCGCAGGGCGCGGTCCCGGCCGGTGCACCCGCCGCCGGCGCCCCGGCCGGTGCCGTCGCGTTCGAGGCCGCGCCCGAGCGGCAGGTGTACGAGCTGCCCATGGGCCGGCTCGTGCACTCGATCGTGCTGTCGGTGCCGCCGTGGCTCGTCGTCGTCGCGCTGGTCGGCGGTCTCGTCGTGGGCGTCGTGACCCACGACCTCGGGGGCCTGCTCGTCGGCGTCCCCGCCCTGCTGGGCGTCGGCGGGTACGTGTGGAACCGGCTCAACACGGGCGCGACGTTCCGTGCGGCGGCGTCGCCCGACGGCATCCGGCTGCGACACGGCCTCACGGAGACCCGCGCGCAGACCGTGCCGCCGGGCCGCGTGCAGGCGGTGCGGCTCACGCAGGGGCCGCTGTGGCGCGGGCCCGACTGGTGGAAGGTCGAGATCAACGTCGCGGGGTACGGGCCGGAGGCCACGACCGAGTCCGTGCTGCACCCGGTCGCGACGCGCGCCGAGGCGGCCGTCGCGCTGTGGCTCGTGCTGCCCGACCTGGGTGTCGACGACCCGCTGGGCACGCTCGACGCGGCGTTCCGCGGCGTCGACGACGCGGGCGGCTTCACGCCCGCGCCGCGGCGCGCGCGGTGGGTGGACCCGCTGAGCCGCCGCCGGCACGGCGTGCTCGTGACCCGGACGGCGCTGATCATGCGCTCGGGGCGCTGGTGGCGCACGGTCGTCGTGGTGCCGCACGAGCGCACGCAGAGCCTCGCCCTGGAGCAGGGGCCGGTGCAGCGTCGGCTGCGCGTGGCGACGTTCGTCGCGCACTCGACGCCCGGCCCGATCTCGCCGCGCGTCGAGCACCTCGACGAGCACGTCGCGGCGGCGCTGCTCGAGCAGCAGGCGCGTCGTGCCCGCGAGGCGCGGGCCGTGGCCGGCCCGGAGCTGTGGATGCGGACCGCGTCGGCGGACCTCGCCGGCGCGGGGCAGGTCGTGGGCGCCGAGCCGCCGCGCCCGGTCGCCGACCCGGCCACCGCCCCTGCCGAGCCGGCGTCGCCGGACCCGCGGCCGTGAGCGCCGACCCCGCGTCGCGGCCCGGGCGCCTCGGCGTCGGCGTCGTCGGAGCCGGCCGCGTGGGCGCCGTGCTCGGCAGCGCGCTGCGCGCCGCGGGGCACCCCGTGGTCGGCGTCTCGGCGGTGTCGGAGGCGTCGCGCGAGCGTGCGGCCGCGCTGCTGCCCGGCGTGCCGGTGCTGGACGTGCCGGAGGTCGTGCGGCGCTCCGAGCTCGTGCTGCTCGCGGTGCCCGACGACGCGCTCGCGCCGCTCGTGCGCGGGCTCGCCGGCACGGGCGCGTGGCAGGCCGGTCAGATCGTGGCGCACACGTCGGGCCGGTTCGGCGTCGACGTGCTCGGGCCCGCGCGCGCCGCGGGCGTGATCCCGCTCGCGCTGCACCCGGCGATGACGTTCACGGGCACCTCGCTGGACCTCTCGCGGCTCGTCGGCTGCACGTTCGCGGTGACCGCGCCGGCGCCGGTGCTGCCGATCGGGCAGGCGCTGGTCGTCGAGGTCGGCGGCGAGCCCGTCGTCGTCGCCGAGGACGCGCGGCCGCTCTACCACGCGGCCCTCGCGCACGGCGCGAACCACCTGGTGGTGCTGGTCGCGCAGGCCGCGCAGGCGCTGCGGGAGGCGGGCGTCGCCGAGCCGGGGCGCGCGCTGCGCCCGCTGCTCGACGCGGCGCTGGACGGTGCGCTGCGCGCCGAGGACGCGTCCGGCGACGGCGGTCCGGGCGCGATCGCCGCGCTCACGGGGCCCGTGCGGCGCGGCGACGCGGGCACGGTCGCCGACCACGTCGCGGTGCTGTCGGCGCTCGGGACCTCCAGCGGGGCGGTCGACGTGCCGGCGGGGTACGGTGCTCTGGCCCGCGCGGCCGCGGCCCGCGCGCTCGGTGCGGGGCTCGTCGGCCCCGACGCGGCGCAGGCGGTGCTCGACGCGCTCGCGGGCATCATCGGCGCCCCGGCCGCGTTGCACGAGGGGGACGAGCGGCCCGGCGAGGGCCCCGACGGCCCGCCGGGCACCGGCCCGGCCCCGCAGGACGACGGCGGCACCCCGCCGCAGGAGGACGCATGACCACGACCCACCCGGCGCTCGTGCGCGACCGCGCGGCGCTGGCCGCCGCGCTCGCCGCGCAGGACGCCGCGCCCCGGCCGGACGGTGCTGCGGCCCGTCCGTACCGGCGTGCGGTCGTCATGACCATGGGCGCGCTGCACGCGGGGCACCTCGCGCTGGTGGAGCGTGCGCGCGAGCTCGCCGACGCGGTCGTCGTGACGATCTTCGTGAACCCGCTGCAGTTCGGCCCGACCGAGGACCTCGCGCGGTACCCGCGCGACCTCGAGGGGGACGTCGCGCTGCTCACCGGGCCGGGGCTGCTGCGCGCGCAGGACGTGGTGCTCGCGCCGACGGTCGACGTCGTCTACCCGGACGGCGACCCGACGGTCCGCGTGGTCGCGGGCGGCCTCGGCGACGTGCTCGAGGGGGCCTCGCGCCCCGGGCACCTCGACGGCGTGCTCACGGTCGTCCTCAAGCTCCTGCACCTCACGCGCCCCGACGTCGCGGTGTTCGGTCAGAAGGACGCGCAGCAGCTCGCGGCGGTGCGGCGCATGGTGCACGACCTCGACGTGCCGGTGGACGTCGTCGCGCAGCCGACCGTGCGCGAGGCCGACGGGCTCGCGCGCTCGAGCCGCAACGCGTACCTCACCGCGGACGAGCGCGGGCGCGCGCTCGCGCTGTCGGCCGCGCTCGCGGCCGGGACGCGTGCCGCACAGGACGGTGCCGGGCCCGACGCGGTCCTCGCGGCCGCGCGCGCCGTGCTCGACGAGCACCTGACCACCGACGACGCGGTGGACTACGTCGCGCTCGTCGACGCCGCGACGTTCACGCCCGCGGGCCCGGCCACGACGGACGCGCTGCTGCTGCTCGCGGTCCACGTGGGCGCGACCCGCCTGATCGACAACGCCCCGCTCGCGCTGCGGGGGGCACCCGTGGGTGTCCCGGCCGCGGGCCGCACGCACGGAGGTGCCGCGTGACCACGCTGCAGCGCACGATGATGACCGGCAAGATCCACCGCGCGACCGTGACGGCCGCCGACCTGCACTACGTCGGGTCGATCACGATCGACGCGGACCTGCTCGCGGCGGCCGACGTGCTGCCGGGCCAGCAGGTCGACGTGGTCGACGTGACCAACGGCTCGCGCCTGACGACGTACGCGATCGCGGGCGAGCCGGGCGGCGGCGAGGTGTGCGTCAACGGCGCGGCCGCGCACCTGGTGCACCCGGGGGACGTCGTCATCGTCATCGCCTACGGCACGATGTCGGACGCCGAGGCGCGGACGTACGCGCCGCACGTCGTGCTCGTCGACGCCGCCAACCGGATCGTGGACACGGGCGACGACCCGGGCCAGGTGCCCGAGGCGTGGACCGCGGAGTCGGGGCTCGTGCCGTCGGGTCTGCCGTTCGCGGAGGGCCGCGCGGCGGTCGTGCGCGAGGACTGAGCCCGCGCCGGGCGGTCCGCGGTCCGACCGTGGTGCCGACCCGGGGCGCGGCCGCGTTAGTGTCCGTGCGTGCCCGCGGTGCCGCTCCTGCCCGACCTGCCCCCCGTCCGTGTCGCGACGCGCCTGGCCGCGCCCGACCCCGGCTGGTCGGTCGAGGCCGACGCCGTGGTGGTCGGCTCGGGCGTCGCGGGCCTGACGGCCGCGCTCGAGCTGCGCACGCGCGTGCGGCGCGTGCTGCTGGTGACGAAGGGCGTGCTGTCGTCGGGGTCGACGGTGTGGGCGCAGGGCGGCATCGCGGCGGCGCTCGACCCCGCGGACTCGCCGGCGGCGCACCTGCGCGACACGCTCCTGGCGGGCGGCGGGCTGTGCGACCCGCGCGCGGTCGAGACGCTGGTCACCGAGGGGCCGCGCCGGGTCCGGGAGCTCGTGGCGCGCGGCGCGGTGTTCGACACCGGTCCCGACGGCGTCCTCAGTCTGACGCGCGAGGGCGGGCACCGTGCCGACCGGATCGCGCACGCGGGCGGCGACGCGACGGGCGCGGAGATCTCGCGCGCGCTGGTCGCGCAGATCGAGGCGGTGCGCGAGGACCCGGGCATCGAGGTGATCGAGCACGCGCTCGTGCTCGACGTGCTCACGGGCGCGCCGGGACCCGACGGCGCGCCGGGCCCGGTCGCGGGCGTCACGCTGCACGTCATCGGCGAGGGCTCGCGCGACGGCGTCGGCGCGGCGCTCGCGCCCGCGGTGGTGCTCGCGACCGGCGGCATCGGGCAGGTGTACCGCTCGTCGACGAACCCGGCGCAGGCGACGGGCGACGGCATCGCGGCGGCGCTGCGGGCCGGTGCGCTGCTGGGCGACCTGGAGTTCGTGCAGTTCCACCCCACGGTGCTGTGGCTGGGGGCGGGCGTGAAGGGCCAGCTCACGCTCGTGTCGGAGGCGGTGCGCGGCGAGGGTGCGCTGCTGCTCGACACGGACGGCGTGCGGTTCATGCCCGACGTGCACGAGCTGGCGGAGCTCGCGCCGCGCGACGTCGTGGCGCACGCGATCGTGCGGCGCATGGCCGCGACGGGGTCGGACCACGTGTGGCTCGACGCGCGCCACCTGGGCGGCGACTTCCTGCGTCGCAGGTTCCCGACGATCCACGAG
This sequence comes from Cellulomonas sp. FA1, assembly GCF_000986825.1. NCBI lineage: Bacteria > Bacillati > Actinomycetota > Actinomycetes > Micrococcales > Cellulomonadaceae > Cellulomonas > Cellulomonas sp. FA1. The sequence continues at coordinate 3,520,468 of NZ_LBMY01000001.1, forward strand.
CGCCTGGCCGAGCACGGCATCGACCCGGCGACGGACCTGGTCCCGGTGGCCCCGGCGCAGCACTACCACTCGGGGGGCGTCGTGACGGACCTCGACGGACGGTCCTCGGTGCAGGGGCTGTACGCGGTCGGCGAGGTCGCGTGCACGGGCGTGCACGGCGCCAACCGGCTCGCGTCGAACTCGCTGCTCGAGGGCCTGGTGTTCGCGCACCGCGCGGCGCGTGACGTGGCGGGGCGCGTCGAGGGCGGGTTCCTGCCGCGCGTCGAGCCGGTCGTGCGGCCGGGTGACGAGGCGTTGGTGGCGGCGGCCTCGCGGGCGCGCGTGCAGCGCGTGGCGACCGACGGGCCGGGCGTCCTGCGCTCGGCGGAGGGCCTGCGCCGCGCGCTGGACGCGCTGGGCCGGATCCCTGCCGACGCGCAGGCCCGGCGGGACGACGGCCGGCCGCTGGGGGAGCCGCAGCTCGCCGAGTGGGAGACGACGAACGTGCACCAGGTGGCGACGGTGCTGTCGCTCGCGGCGTTGGCGCGCGAGGAGTCGCGGGGCGGGCACGCCCGCGCGGACCACCCGGCGCCGCGGGACGCGTGGCGCGTGCGGGTGGGGGTGCGCGCGGCGGTCGGCGGCGGCGTCGTCGTCGGGACGTCGGGCCCGGCGCCCGACGGCGTGTCGTCCGACGACTCTCGATAGTTTCGATCTCGATCCTGCAACGAAAGTCGCGGCATCGCGACGACGCCTCTGGTCAGGCGACCAGATCCCCCGTACGTTGATCCGGCGAGATCCGACTTCGTGCGCAAAGGAGCGTCAATGCGTCGTCTCAGACACCATCGTGTCCTCGAAACTATCGGCGTGGGGGTGGCGGCGGCCGCGCTCGTCGTGGCACCCGCCGTCACGCTGGGATCGGCGGCGGTCGCGGCCGACGCGCCCGCCCAGGTGGACCTCGTCTTCGACTTCGAGGACGGCACGCTCCAGGGCTGGGAGCCCCGCGCGACGGAGCAGGGGGCGCCGGCCGTGGACGTCGTCGACTCCGGCGCGCACTCCGGCCAGCACGCCGCGCGCGTCTCCGACCGCGTGCACCAGGGCCAGGGCGTCCAGCTGCCCGTGACGGACGTGCTCACGCCCGGCGCGCAGTACGAGTACGAGGCGTGGCTGCGCTTCGAGGCCGACCCGGGCACGCTCGTCCTCAGCGCGCGCACCGACACCGACGGCACCGTCGCGTACTCCAACGTCGCGACGTTCACGGGCGTGACGACCGAGTGGACCCGCGTGGGCGGCATCTTCACGATGCCGGAGTTCGGCACCGCCGCCGAGCTCTACCTCGAGACGCAGTGGGACGGCGGCAACGCCGGCAACACCTCGACGTTCCTGCTCGACGACGTGACGATCGCGACCCCGCAGGTCACGGTCGAGGACCTGCCGCCGCTGCGGGGCGAGGTGCCCTGGCCGATGGGCGTCGCCATCGACCAGCGCGAGACGCTCGGCGACTCGCGCGACCTCGTGACGCGGCACTTCAACCAGATCACGGCCGAGAACCACATGAAGCCGTACGCCTGGTACGACGCCGACCGGAGCTTCCGCATGGACCCGCAGGCGAAGGCGCTGCTCGACACCGCGGTGGCCGAGGACCTGCGCGTCTACGGGCACGTGCTGGTGTGGCACGGGCAGAACCCCGGCCAGACGGACGCCGACCCCGACACGGGCACGCCCGCGAACCCGGGCTGGATGTTCCTCGACGACGACGGCGTGCAGCTCACGTCGAGCCCCGAGGACCAGGAGCTGCTGCGCCAGCGCATGCGGCAGCACATCTTCTCGGTCGCGGAGACGATCGCCGACGCGTACGGCCCGTTCGGCTCGGAGTCGAACCCGCTCGTCGCGTGGGACGTCGTCAACGAGGTCGTCGCCGACGGCGGCGAGAACCCCGACGGCATGCGCCGCTCGGCCTGGTTCCAGATCCTCGGCGAGGAGTTCGTCGACCTCGCGTTCCGGTACGCCGACGAGGCGTTCAACGACGAGTACGCGGCCGCGGGCTCCGACCGTCCCGTGACGCTGTTCATCAACGACTACAGCACCGAGGCGATCGGCAAGCAGGACCGCTACTTCGCGCTCGTCTCGCGGCTGCTCGAGCGCGGCGTGCCGGTCGACGGCGTGGGTCACCAGTTCCACGTGAGCCTCTCGACGCCGGTCTCGGCGCTCGAGGCGGCGCTCACGCGCTTCGAGGCGCTGCCCGTCACGCAGGCCGTCACCGAGCTCGACGTCGCCACGGGCACGCCCGTGACCGAGGCGCGGCTCATCGAGCAGGGCTACTACTACCGCGACGCCTTCGACCTGTTCCGCGCGAAGGCGGCGTCGCTCTTCTCGGTCACGGTGTGGGGCCTGTTCGACGGCCGCAGCTGGGTCAACGACAACGGCGCCCCGCTGCTGTTCGACGACCGCCTGCAGGGCAAGCCCGCGTACTACGGTGCGGCCGGGCTCGAGCTGCCCGGGCGCATCGCGTCCGGCCAGTCGTTCGGCGGGCAGGTCGCGCTCGACGACACCGCGGCCTCGGCGCCCGAGTGGGAGCAGCTCCCGCTCTCCCCGATCGGGGAGGACGGCGTCGCCGGCGGTCTGCAGACGCGGTGGACGGCCGACGCGCTGACGGTGCTCGCGCAGGTCCCGGCGGGCACCGACGCGGTCCGCGTCACGGTCGGGACGACGACGTACGCGGTGCCGCGCGAGGGCGAGGGCGACCTGCCCGCGGTCTGGGCCGCGCACGGCGACGGGTACCGCGTGGTCGTCCAGGCGCCCCTGACCGGGGCCGAGGAGGGCGACGTGCTCGCCTTCAACGTGGGCGTCGTGCAGGGCGAGCAGATCACGTCGTGGTCCGGCCGCGCGGGGTCCCTCGCGCTCGTCGAGCCGCTGTCGTACCTCGAGATCCCGTCCGCCGCGGACGGCGTCCCCGCCGTCGACGGCGACGTCGACGAGGTCTGGGCGGGCCTGGAGCCGGTCGTCACCGGCAAGCAGGTCTCGGGCAGCGGCACCGCGACGGCCGAGGTCCGCGCGCTGTGGGACGCCGACACGCTGTTCGTGCTCGCGGAGGTCACCGACCCGGCGGTCGACAGCACCGCCACGCAGCCGTGGGAGCAGGACTCGGTCGAGATCTACCTCGACCTGGGCAACCGCAAGAACGGCGCCTACCTGCCGACCGACATGCAGCTGCGCGTCGGGGCCGACAACGCGGTGTCGTTCGGCAACGGCCCGGCCGAGCAGGCCGACCGCGTGCGCACCGCGACCGCGGCCACGGGCACGGGGTACGTCGTGGAGGTCGCGATCGACCTGAGGGGTCTCGGCGGCGCGGACACCGTGCACGGCGTCGACTTCCAGGTCAACGACGCCGCGGGCGGCTCGCGCATCGGCATCACGAACTGGGCCGACCCGACGGGGCAGGGCTACCAGTCCACCGCCCGCTGGGGCGTCGCCAGGCTCGTCGAGGGACCGGTGGAGCCGGAGGGGCCGCGCGTCACGCTCGGCAGCCAGGAGGTCCGTGTGGGCGAGGGCGTCGAGGTCGAGCTCGCCGGGTTCGCGCCGCAGACCGACGTCGTGCTGGCGCTCGACGCCGGGGCGACCGCGCGCGGCGGGCTCGGCGGCGTCGGCGCGGCCGCCGCGCCGGAGGGCCCCGTCGTGCTGGGCACCCTGACGACCGACCCGACGGGGTCTGCCGTCGGGACGCTCACGGTGCCGGCGACCACCGCGCCGGGCGTGTACCTGCTGGTCGCGTCGGTCGACGGCTCGCCGCTGGCCGACGCCGCCCTGACCGTCCTCGCGGCGGCCCCGGGCGACGGCGGCACGGGCGGCGGCGACGGCGGTGGTGGCACCGGGTCGGCCGGTGGCACGGGCACCGGCGCCGGCGGCAGCCTCGCCGTCACCGGGACCGGGCTCGGCCTGGGGCTGCTCGCGCTGCTCCTCGCCGGCACGGGCACCACGCTCGTGGTCGCGCGTCGTCGCGGGCTCACCCCCGCGACGGTGCGGCAGACGCTGCTGCGGCGCTGACCGTGGCGGCGGCGCCGGGGTGACCTGCGGGTCACCCCGGCACCGGCCCCGCCGGACGTCCCCTCCCGACGTCCGGCGGGGCTTCGTCGTGCCCGGGGCGTCGCGCGCGGCCGCGCCCGCGCCGGTGGGCCGCCGGCCCGCGCCGCTACCGTGTCCCGGTGACCGCCGCACCCACGCCCGCCGCCCCCGCCCGGCCCGCCTCGCCCGTCCTGCCCGGCGACCCGGGCCCCGACGCGGGCGCGATCGCACGGCTCGTCGCGGTCGCGCTCGACGAGGACCTGGGCGCCGCGCCCGGGCGTGACGTCACGACGCAGTCGACGGTGGACCGGGCCGCGCGCGGCGGCGCCGACGTCGTCGCGCGCGAGGCGGGTGCGGTCGCGGGGCTCGTCGTGGTGCCGGTCGTGCTCGACCAGGTCGCCGACCGGCTCGGCCTCCCGCACGCCGACGTCGTGTGGCACGTCGCCGACGGTGCGGTGGTCGACGCGGGTGCGGTGCTCGCGACCGTCACGGGCCCCACGCACGTGCTGCTCGTCGCCGAGCGCACGCTGCTCAACCTCGTCTCGCGCGCGTCGGGCGTCGCGACCCACACGCACCGGTGGACCCGTGCGCTCGCGGGCACGGGCGCGCAGGTCCTCGACACGCGCAAGACGACGCCGGGGCTGCGGGCGCTCGAGAAGTACGCCGTGCGGTGCGGCGGGGGCACCAACAAGCGCATGGGCCTGTACGACGTCGCGATGGTCAAGGACAACCACGTGGTCGCGGCGGGGTCGGTCGCGGCCGCGGTCCGCGCGGTGCACGAGCGCCACCCGGACGTCGCGGTCCAGGTCGAGGTCGACCGGCCCGAGCAGGCCGACGAGGCGCTCGACGCGGGCGCCGACTTCCTGCTGCTCGACAACATGCCGACCGACGTGCTGGCCGCGACGGTCGCGCGCGTGCGGGCCCGCGAGGCCGCCACCGGGCACGTCGACCTCGAGGCGACGGGGAACCTCACGCTCGAGCGGGCGCGCGAGGTCGCGCTCACGGGCGTCGACTTCCTGTCGGTCGGCGCGCTCACGCACTCGTCGCCGATCCTCGACGTCGCGCTCGACCTCGACCCGCGCTCGGTGGTCGCACCCGGCGCCGCGACGGACGCGGGGGAGCTCCGCGCTCGCCCGTAGAATCCCGGGGTGACCGAACGCACCGCACCCGCCGACCCGAACGCCGCCGACGCGGCGACGCCCGCCGTGGACGACGTCCCCGAGCAGATGCGCGTGCGTCGGTCCAAGCGCGAGCGGCTGCTCGCGTCGGGCGTCGAGGCCTACCCGGTGTCCGTGCCGCGCACGCACACCATCGAGGACGTGCGCGCGGCGCACCCCGACCTCGAGCCGGGCAGCGAGACGGACGACGTCGTGGGCGTCGCCGGGCGCGTGGTGTTCCTGCGCAACACCGGCAAGCTCGCGTTCGCGACGCTGCAGGACGGCGCCGGGACGCGCCTGCAGGCGATGCTGTCGGAGAAGGAGGTCGGCGCCGACGCGCTCGCCGCGTTCAAGGCCGACGTCGACCTCGGCGACCACGTCTTCGTGCACGGCCGCGTGATCGCCTCGCGACGCGGCGAGCTGTCCGTGATGGCCGACGAATGGCGCATGGCCGCCAAGTCGATCCGCCCCTTGCCGAACCTCTACGAGGGCACCGAGATGTCCGAGGAGGCGCGTGTCCGGCAGCGTTACGTCGATCTGATCGTGCGTCCGGGAGCGCGCGAGATGGTGCGCCTGCGGTCGGCGGTCGTGCGGTCGTTGCGGGAGAACTTCTACCGCCGCGGATATCTCGAGCTCGAGACCCCCATGCTCCAGGTGCGTCCCGAGGGGGCGGCCGCGCGCCAGTTCGAGACGCACATGAACGCGTTCGACATCGACCTGTACCTGCGGATCGCGCCCGAGCTCTTCCTCAAGCGCGCGGCCGTCGGCGGTGTCGAGAAGGTCTTCGAGATCAACCGGAACTTCCGCAACGAAGGCGTCGACTCGACGCATTCGCCGGAGTTCGCGATGCTCGAGGCGTACGAGGCCTACGGCGACTACGACACCATGGCGGCCCTCACGCAGGACCTCGTGCAGACCGCCGCGCTCGACGCGCTGGGCACGACCGTGGTGACGCTCGCCGACGGCAGCGAGTACGACCTGGGCGGCACGTGGACGTCGCTGACCATGTACGGCTCGCTGTCCGAGGCGCTGGGCGAGGAGATCACGCACGACACGTCCGACGAGCGGCTGCTCGCGCTGCTCGCCGCGGCCGAGGTCGAGCTCGCGCCCGCGCAGCGCAACCACGGCAAGATGGTCGAGGAGCTGTGGGAGCACCACGTCGGCGCGACCCTGTGGGCGCCGACGTTCGTCCGCGACTTCCCGGTCGAGACCTCCCCGCTGACGCGCGACCACCGCACCGAGCGCGGCCTGGTCGAGAAGTGGGACCTGTACGTGCGCGGCATGGAGCTCGCGACCGCCTACTCCGAGCTCGTCGACCCGGTCGTGCAGCGGGAGCGCTTCGAGGCGCAGGCGCTGCTCGCGGCGCGCGGCGACGACGAGGCGATGCGCATCGACGAGGACTTCCTCGCCGCGATGGAGCACGCGATGCCGCCGTCGGGCGGCATGGGCATGGGTGTCGACCGGCTGCTCATCGCCATGACGGGTCACGGTATTCGTGACACCATCCCTTTCCCGCTCGTGAAGCCGCAGGTCTGACGTTGTCATCGGTGGAGGATTCGTGAGTGACTGGGGAGCAGTTCTCGCAGCGTTGCTGCCGTCGATCGGTGTCGGCCTGATCTTCTGGTTCTCGATGCGCGCGATCATCAACGCCGACCGCTCGGAGCGTCAGGCGATCGCGCGCATGGAGGCCGAGAGCGAGCACAGCGGACGCACAGACGCCTGACAATGAGGCGCGTTGCGTTTGACGCGCTCAATGGCGGGTGAGACAGTGAGCCCCGTCAGCTTCAAATCCCCCATTGCCCTGGAGCATTCAATGGCACAGAAGGTGCAGGTCCTGCTGGTCGACGACATCGACGGCGGGACGGCGGACGAGACCGTCACGTTCGGTCTCGACGGCGTGACGTACGAGATCGACCTCACGTCGGAGAACGCCGCGAAGCTGCGCGACGCGTTCGCGCAGTGGGTCGCCAACGGTCGCAAGGTCAGCGGCCGCTCCTCGGGTCGGTCCGCCGGCCGTGCCTCCTCCTCGGCCACGCGTTCCGCGCGGTCGAACGAGGCTCAGGAGATCCGCGAGTGGGCCAAGGCCAACGGCTTCCAGGTCTCCGAGCGCGGCCGCATCTCGGCCGAGGTCAAGAAGGCCTACGACGACGCCCACTGAGCGTCGCCGCGTCGCCCAGGGGGTCGCGACGCAGCACGAAGGGGCCGGCACCCGAGGGTGCCGGCCCCTTCGTCGTCCCGGGACGCGGGTCAGGCCGGGCGGTCGACCGTCAGCTCGCGCGCGGCCGCGTACTGCGCGCGCACGTGCGGCTCGGGCGTGCCGGTCATGACCTCGGCGCCGGTCGACGCCGACCACGCGGGCGGCGCGTCCTGGCCCGACAGGACCCACGCCGCCTGCCGTGCGGCGCCGTCGGCGACGTACTCGCCGGGCGTGGGGACCTGCACGTCGAGCCCGAGGATGCCCGGCAGCACGTGCCGCACGGCCTCCGACTGCGCGCCGCCGCCGATGAGGAAGACCCGCTCGACCGGCACGCCGACCGCGCGCAGCGCGTCGATGCCGTCGGCCAGCGAGCAGAGCATGCCCTCGACGGCCGCGCGCGCGAGGTGCGCGGGCGTCGTGTTGGCCAGGCGCATGCCGTGCAGCGCACCCGTGGCCAGGGGCTTGTTGGGCGTGCGCTCACCCTCGAGGTAGGGGATGTGCACGAGGCCGTCGGCGCCCGCGGGGGCCGACAGCGCGAGGCGCGACAGGCCCGCGTGGTCGACGCCGAGCATGCGGGCCGCGGCGTCGAGCACGCGTGACGCGTTGAGCGTGCACGCGAGCGGCAGGTAGGAGCCGGTCGCGTCGGCGAAGCCCGTGACGAGTCCCGAGCCGTCGGCCGTCGGCGCGGCGGCCACGGCGGAGACGACGCCCGACGTGCCGAGCGACACCGCGACGTCGCCGGGCAGCAGACCCAGCGCGAGGGCCGCGGCTGCGTTGTCGCCGGCACCGGGGCCGAGCACGGGGCGCAGCGCGAACCCGGGCGCCACGGGGCCGGCCTCGTTGGCGGCGAGCACGCGCGGCAGGCGCGGCGTCGAGCCGAGCGCGAGCTCGAGCAGGTCGGTGCGGTAGTCCTCGGTGAACGGCGACCAGTAGCCCGTGCCGGACGCGTCGGACCGGTCCGTCACGAGGCCGTCGAACCCGACCTCGGCCATGCCGCCCGCGAGCTTCCAGGTCAGCCAGTCGTGGGGGAGCGCCACGGCCGCGACGCGCGCCGCGTTCTCCGGCTCGGCGTCGCGCAGCCAGCGCAGCTTCGTGACCGTGAGCGACGCGACGGGCACCGAGCCGATGGCCGACGCCCACGCCTGCGCACCGGCGGCCGTGTCACCGTCGCCGAGCTCGGTGACGAGGTCCAGCGCGGCCTGCGCCGAGCGCGTGTCGTTCCACAGCAGCGCCTCGCGGACCACCTCGCCGTCGGCGTCGAGCACGACCATGCCGTGCTGCTGGCCGCCCACGCTGATCGCCTCGACGTCGTCGAGGCCGCCCGCGTCGGCGATCGCCGCCTGCAGCGCGTCCCACCAGTGGTGGGGGTGGACCTCGGTGCCGTCGGGGTGCTTCGCGCGGCCCTGGCGCACCAGCGCACCGGTCTGCGCGTCCCGCACCACCACCTTGCACGACTGCGTGGACGAGTCCACACCTGCCACGAGCGTCATCGCGTGTGCTCCTCTGCGAGCGGCCCGGGCGTGCCGGGCGTCGGGTGTCCGAGCGGGGGTCCTGCCGGCCCGCTCGGACGTCGGGTGCCGGGGACGGGCGACGCCCGGGGAGCGCGAGGCTCCCCGGGCGTCGGGTGGTGCTGGGGTCAGCCGCGCGCGCCGAGCGCGTGCTCGAGCGCGAGCTGGTTGAGGCGCACGAAGCCGAAGCCGTGCTTGGCCACGCCGTCGACGTCGAAGTCCTCGAACGCCGAGCGGTCGGCGAGGAAGTCGGCTAGCGACTCGCCCTCGTCGAGCGTGGGCTTGGCGAGCTCGAGCACGCCGGCGGCCTCGACGGCCTCCTGGACCTCGGGGTCCTCACGGAACGCGATCGCGCGCTCCTTGAGGAGCAGGTACGTCGCCATGTTGGCGCGCGCCGACTCCCAGACGCCGTCGAAGTCCTCGGTGCGCGAGGGCTTGTAGTCGAAGTGCACCGGGCCGGTGTACTTCGGGCCGCCGCCGGGGAAGCCGTTCTCGAGCAGGTCGACGGTCGCGAACGCGGAGAACAGGTCGCCGTGGCCGAACACGAGGTCCTGGTCGTACTTGATGCCGCGCTGGCCGTTGAGGTCGATGTGGAAGAGCTTGTCCGCCCACAGCGCCTGCGCGAGGCCCGTCGTGTAGTTGAGGCCGGCCATCTGCTCGTGGCCCGTCTCGGGGTTGAGGCCGACGATGTCGCCGTGCTCGAGCTTGGCGATGAGGCCCAGCGCGTGGCCGATCGTCGGGAGCAGGATGTCGCCGCGGGGCTCGTTGGGCTTGGGCTCGAGCGCGATGCGCAGCTTGTAGCCCTTCTCCTTGATGTACGCGGCGACCGTGTCGATGCCGTCGGCGTACGCCTGGTGCGCGGCGTAGAGGTCCTTGGCCGAGTCGTACTCGGCGCCCTCGCGGCCGCCCCACATGACGAACGTGTCGGCGTCGAGCGACGCGGCGAGGTCGACGTTGCGCAGGATCTTGCGCAGCGCGTAGCGACGCACGCGGCGGTCGTTGGACGTGAACGCGCCGTCCTTGAAGACGGGGTGCGTGAACGTGTTGGTCGTGACCATCTCGACCGTGATGCCGGTCTCGGCGAGCGCGCCGCGGAAGCGGTCGAGGATCTTCTCGCGCTCGGCGTCCGAGGAGCCGAAGGGCACGACGTCGTCGTCGTGGAAGGTCACGTGCGCCGCGCCGAGCTCGGCGAGCTTGTGCACGGACTCGACCGGGTCGAGCCACGGGCGGGTGGCGGCCCCGAACGGGTCCTGCGCGTTCCATCCGACCGTCCAGAGGCCGAACGAGAACTTGTCGTCGGGGGTGGGCTTGCGAACCATGACGCCTCCACGTCGAGTGCGGTCCGGAGGCGCGTCGATGGCGACCCCGGTTTTGTTCTCGGGATGAATTTATCCCGCGGTCTCGGTAGGGTCAAGCCATGCCGAGGACGGACGACGCACCCGACGCCGCCCCCGGCGACGTCGCCGCGGAGCGTCCCCGGACGCCCCGCACACGGGAGGGCCGGGCGGCCGAGCGCGTGCCCGACCCGCAGCGCGCGGCCCGGCAGGCGCAGATGCGCACGCACAACCTGTCGGTCGCGCTCGCGCAGGTCGTCGACGCGACCGAGCCCCCGTCGCGCGCGCAGATCGCCGCCGCGACGGGACTGTCGCGCGGCACCGTCACCGGCCTGGTCGACGTGCTCATCGAGGCGGGGCTCGTGCGCGAGCTCGACCCCGTCGTCGTCGCGCGCGCCGGCCGGCCCGCCGTGCCGCTCGCGCCCGCACCCGGCCGCGTCGCGGGCGTCGGCATGGAGGTGAACGTCGACTACCTGGGGCTGCGCGCCGTCGACCTCGCGGGCGACGTGCTCGTCGAGACGGTCGAGCGCGGCGACCTGCGCGAGAGCGACCCCGACGTCGTCCTCGACCGGCTCGCCGCGCTCGCGGGCCCCGTGCTCGCGGCCCTGTCGGCCGACGGGGTCCGCGTCGCCGGCACCGCGCTCGCGCTGCCGGGGCTCGTCGACCGCATCACGGGCCCGCTGCGCTACGCACCCAACCTGGGCTGGCGCGACGTCGACGTCGTCGCGCGACTCGCGGCGCACCCCGTGCTCGCGGGTCTGCCGCCGCGCGTCGCCAACGAGGCCAACCTCGCTGCGCGCGCCGAGGCGCACGCCCGCCGCGGGGCCGTGGCGCCGTCGTTCCTCTACGTGTCCGGTGAGGTCGGCGTCGGCGGCGCGCTGGTGCTGGACGGCGAGATCTTCCTCGGTCGGCACGGCTGGAGCGGCGAGATCGGGCACGTCGTCGTCGACGCCGGCCCGGGTGCGAGCGCACCCGTCTCACTCGAGCAGCGCGCCGGGCAGGACGCGATCGCGCGCGCCGCGGGCCTGGCACCCGGGACGCCGTTCGCCGAGGTCGTCGCGGCCGTCGCGGCGGGTGACCCGGTGGCACTCGAGGCCGTGCGCGCCGCCGGGCGCTGGCTCGGGCTCGCGGTGTCGACCGTCGCCAACGTCGTCGACGTCAGCGAGATCGTCCTGGGTGGCACGTTCGGGCTCGTGTTCGACGAGGTCCGCGGCGCCGTGGCCGATGCGCTCGCCGACCGCGTGATCTTCGCCGACTGGTCGTCGCCGTCGGTGTCGCGCTCGCGCGCCGGGGACTACCCGGCCATGACGGGCGGCGCGCTCGCCGTGCTGCGCACGGTCGTCGCCGACCCGACCCCCTGGATCGCCGCGGCGTCCTGACCCGCCGGCGCGCGTCGGTCGTCGCCGCGTCCCGAGCTGCCGTCTCTCCGGAGCCGTCGCGTCCCGGCAGCACGTCCGCGTCCGGATGCCAGGACCGGTCAGCCGCGCGACCGGGCTGACGTCGCTCATCGGGCCGATGAGCCACCCCAGCCCGGTCTCGCGGGTGACACGTCCCACGTCGCGGACAACCGGGGCCTCGCGAAGGACCCGCTGCTGGTGACCCGGTGGTCGCCGCCCCGCCGGTGGTCCGGCCCTGGTCGGGCCACCCGCCGGCGGCCCGGCCCCGGTGGTGCAGCCCCGCAGGTGCGCCGACGGCCGCGTCGACCACGGCATCCCTGCGTAGGGTCGTCGCCGTGAACGCGACGACACCCCTGTGGATCGGCACCTTCCCGCACGCCGGCATCGGCACCGAGTCCGGGCTCGGCGAGGGGGTGTGGCGTGTCGACCTCGACCGCGCCACCGGCGCCCTGGGGGTGCCGCGGCTCGTCGTCGAGACGCCCGCGCCCACGTTCGTCGCGACGCACCCCGACGGCCGCTGGCTGTACGCGGTGGGGGAGAGCGAGCGCGGCACGGTCACGGCGTTCGAGGTCACCGCCGACGGCGGCCTCACGCCCCGCGCGACCGTGACGTCGGGCGGTGCGGCGCCGTGCCACCTGCTCGTGGTCGACGACGCGCTGCTCGTCGCCAACTACGTCGACGGCGTGCTGGCGGTCGTCCCGCTGACGCCCGACGGCGCGTTCCGCCCGGAGGTCACCGCCGCGGGGGTGCCCGCGCAGGTCCTGCCGCACACCGGGTCGGGCCCGGACCGCGACCGCCAGGAGGGCCCGCACGCGCACTTCGTCGCGCTCACGCCCGACCGCCGCCACGTGCTCGTGGCCGACCTCGGCACCGACGAGCTGCGCCGCTACGCGCGGACCGCCGACGGGTCCCTGGTGGCCGACGGCGTGGCCGCCCGGCTGCCGCCGGGCACGGGCCCGCGCCACGTCGTCTTCGCCGCCGACGGCGCGCACCTGTACGTCGCGGGCGAGCTCGACGCGACCGTCCACGTGCTGGCCTGGGACGCGCCGACGGCGACCGGTGCACCCCGCCGGACGGTGCCCGCGGTGCCCGCGGCGGAGGCGGCCGACGGCGTGCGCCGCTCGCCGTCGCACGTGCTGCTCGACGGCGACCGTCTGCTGCTGGGCGTGCGCGCGCTCGGCCTGCGGGGCCCCGACGCGGTGACCTCCTACGACGTCCGGGCGGACGGCACGCTCGGCGAGCCGCGCACCGCGCCGCTGCCGGGCCCGACGCCCCGCCACCTCGCGGTCGTCGACGGCTGGACGGTCGTCGCGCTGCAGGACGCGCACGCGCTCGTCGTGCAGGGCCCCGACGGCACCCAGGTGGCGGAGGTCGCGTTGCGCTCGCCGGCGTGCGTCGTCCCGGTCGTCACCGCCTGATACGCGCACGCCGCACGCCGCGGTGCGGCCGGACTCTCGCCGACGCCCGCCCGCGCGCTCCCGCCCCGCGCGCCCTCCCGCTCCCCGCGCCTTCCCGCCGCGCGCGTCCACGGACACCCGTGCGGACGACGGACAGCGGCGTGCGGCTGTCCGTCGAGCCGCGACCGTGTCCGTCGGCGCCCGGGGTGCGCGCCGGAGCGGCGGGTCCGGCCGGTGGGCACCGGTGGCGTGCCCGCCCCGGCGGCGGTCCACAATGGGGGGTGACCACCGACCGGGCGCCGCGCGTCGCCATGCTCTCGGTGCACACGTCGCCGCTCGACCAGCCCGGCACGGGCGACGCGGGCGGCATGAACGTGTACGTGCTGGAGCTCGCGCACGCGCTCGCGGCGCGGGGTGCGCGCGTCGAGGTGTTCACGCGCGCCACCCGGTCCGACGTGCCGGAGACGGTGGTCCTCGACGGCGCCGACGCCGCGGGGCGCGGGCTGACGGACGCCGACGCGCGGGGCGTGCTGCTGGCCGACGAGGTGCCGCCGGGCGTCACGCCGCCCGTGCTGGTGCACCACGTGCCCGCGGGGCCGTTCGAGGCGCTCGACAAGAACGACCTGCCCGGCGTGCTGTGCGGCATGGCGGCGGGCGTGCTGCGCTCCGAGGCGGCGCGCCGGCCCGGCTGGTACGACGTCGTGCACTCGCACTACTGGCTGTCGGGCCAGGTGGGGGCGATCGCGGCGCAGCGCTGGGAGGTGCCGCTGGTCCACACCGCGCACACGCTCGCGAAGGTGAAGAACGCGAACCTCGGCCCGGGTGACGCGCCCGAGCCGACCGTGCGCGTCGTCGGCGAGGAGCAGGTCGTCGCGGACGCGGACGCGCTCGTCGCGTCGACGCCCGTCGAGGCGCGCGAGCTCGTCGAGCTGTACGGCGCGGACCCGGAGCGCGTGCACGTCGTCGAGCCGGGCGTGGACCTCGACCGGTTCCGGCCCGGCGGCCCCGGCGCGCGGGCCGACGCGCGGCGTCGCCTGGGCCTGCCGACCGACCGGCCGGTGGTGCTGTTCGCGGGGCGCGTGCAGCCGCTCAAGGCGCCCGACGTGCTGGTCCGCGCGCTCGGCGTGCTGCGCGCCACGGGTCGTCCCGTGCCGCAGCTCGTGGTGCTGGGCGGGCCGAGCGGGCGTCCGACGGCGGTGCGCGAGCTGCTCGCGCTCGCGGTGACGCTCGGCGTCGACGACGACGTCGTGGTGCGCCCGCCGGCGCCGCGCGACGAGCTCGCCGCGTGGTACCGCGCGGCCGACGTCGTCGCGATGCCGTCCCGCTCGGAGTCGTTCGGCCTGGTCGCGGTCGAGGCGCAGGCCACGGGCACGCCCGTGCTCGCGGCCGCCGTGGGCGGGCTGCGCACGGTCGTCGACGACGACGTGTCGGGCCGGCTCGTGCCGGGGCACGACCCCGCGGTGTGGGCCGACGCGCTCGCCGACGCGCTCGCGGACCCGGGGCGACGCGCGCGCTGGGGCGAGGGCGCGCGGCGGGTCGCCGAGCGGTACGCGTGGACGACGGCCGCGGACCAGCTCCTCAAGGTCTACGCGGTCGCGGGCGAGGCGCGTCGCTGACCCGCGCGCGTCCCGCGGACCGCGGGACGGACGTCCCTGCGGGGCCCGCCGGGCTGGGGCAGGATGGACGTCATGACCTACACCCTCGTGCTGCTCCGCCACGGCGAGAGCGAGTGGAACGCGAAGAACCTGTTCACCGGCTGGGTGGACGTCCCCCTCTCCGAGAAGGGCGTCGAGGAGGCCAAGCGGGGCGGCAAGCTCCTGACGGACGCGGGTGTGCTCCCGGACGTCGTGCACACGTCGCTGCTGCGCCGCGCGATCACGACCGCGAACTACGCGCTCGACGTGGCCGACCGCCTGTGGATCCCCGTGAAGCGCTCGTGGCGCCTCAACGAGCGTCACTACGGTGCGCTGCAGGGCAAGAACAAGAAGCAGACGCTCGACGAGTACGGCGAGGAGCAGTTCATGCTCTGGCGCCGCTCGTACGACGTGCCGCCGCCCGAGATCGAGCTCGGCACCGAGTTCTCGCAGGACCAGGACCCGCGCTACGCCGGTGAGCCGATCCCGCGCACCGAGGCGCTCGCGCAGGTCCTCGAGCGCGCGCTGCCGTACTGGGACGCCGAGATCGTGCCCGACCTGAAGTCCGGCAAGACGGTCCTGGTCGCCGCGCACGGCAACTCGATCCGCTCGATCGTCAAGTACCTCGACGACGTCGACGAGCAGACCATCGCGGGCATCAACATCCCCACGGGCATCCCGCTCGTCTACCACCTGGACGAGGAGACGCTGAAGCCGACGAACCCCGGCGGCACGTACCTCGACCCCGAGGCGGCCGAGGCGGCCATCGCGGCCGTGGCGAACCAGGGTCGCTGAACGCCCTGACCCAGGGTCGCTGAACGCCCTGACCCAGGGTCGCTGAACGCCCTGACGCACCGCTGACGCACGACGACGGCCGGTCCACCCACGGGTGGGCCGGCCGTCGTCGTCGGTGCGGACCCCGGGGCCGGGACGCGACGAGGCGCCCGCCCCCTCCCCGGGACGGACGCCTCGTCGTCCGTGGCGGGGCGGTCGGCCCCGCGGACGGCACGGGTGCCGGTCAGGCGCCCCGCACCGCGGCCGGGTCCAGCGCGTCGGCGAGGTCACCCGTCACCAGGTAGACCATGCGCCGCGCGACGGACACGCCGTGGTCGCCGAACCGCTCGTAGTAGCGGCCCAGCAGCGTGACGTCGACGGTCTCCTGCGTGCTGCGCTCCCACGGGCCCGACAGCATCGCGGTGAACGTGTCGGAGTGCAGCGCGTCCAGCAGGTCGTCGTCCTGCTGGATCGACTCGGCCAGCGCCATGTCCCGCGTCTCCAGCAGGGTCGCGACGCGGCGGGCGACGCGCACGGCGGCGTCCTGCATCTGCGTGAACGTCGGCTCGAGCCCGGCCGGCACGGCCGTCCCGGGGTACCGCAGCCGTGCGACCTGCGCGACGTGCCGCGCGAGGTCCCCCATGCGCTCGAGCGACGCGCTCATGCGCAGCGCCGACACGACGACCCGCAGGTCGGTCGCGACGGGCTGCTGCTGCGCGAGCAGCCGCACGCAGCGGTCGTCGAGGTCGCGCTCGAGCGCGTCGATCGCGAGGTCGTCGGCGATCACGGACTCGGCGAGCTGGAGGTCGGCGGTGAGCAGCGCGATCCCCGCGCTGCTGATGGCCTGCTCGACCCGGCCGGCCATGGCGACCAGGTCCTGGCCGAGCTGCGTGAGCTCGGCCTCGAAGATGTCCCGCATGTGCTCCCTCTCCCTGCGCGTGTGCAGCCCACACGGTGGCACGCGTCGGTGAACGAGCGCCGCCCGGCAGGTGAACAGCCGGCGGCGGTTCGTGGTCCCGCGCCGTCGGTGGCGCGGAGCCCCGCGGAGCCGCGCCTAGTGTGGCCCCGTGGAGTGGTTCCTGGATGCCGTGCCGCTGGCGGCGGGCGTGCTCGGCGTCCTCGTCGGCGCGGTCGCGATGGCGGCGTTCCGGTGGAGCGAGCGCGAGCAGCGCCGTGTGCCGCCGCAGCCCGAGCCGGAGCTCGAGGACGGCCTGGTGCGCACGCTGGCCGTGCTGCGCTCGGCGGCCGTGGTGCTCGACGCGCAGGACCGCGTGGTACGGGCGAGCCCGCCCGCGCACGCGCTGGGCCTGGTGCGCGACGGGCGGCTCGTGCACGCCGCGATGCGCGACATGGTCACGGACGTGCGCCGCGACGGCGTGATCCGTGACGAGGAGCTCGACGTGCCGCGCGGCCCGGTCGGCCCGGCGCGGCTCATGGTCCAGGTGCGGGTCGCGCAGGTGACGCCGGACCACGTGCTGCTGCTCGCGGAGGACCTCACGCAGGCGCGCCGGCTCGAGGCGATCCGACGCGACTTCGTCGTCAACGTGTCCCACGAGCTGAAGACGCCGGTGGGCGCGCTGTCGCTGCTGGCCGAGACCGTGCAGGACGCGGCCGACGACCCCGAGGCGGTGCGCCGGTTCAGCGGGCGCATGCGCGCCGAGGCCGCGCGGCTGTCGGCGCTCGTGCACGAGATCATCGAGCTGTCGCGCCTGCAGGTCGCGGGCGCGCTCGAGGACGTCGAGGCGGTCGGGGTCGACGACGTCGTCGCCGAGGCCGTCGACCGCGCGCGCACGGGCGCCGACGCCAAGCAGATCCGCATCGCGGCGGGCGGCGACCGCGGGGTCACGGTGTTCGGCGACCACAACCTGCTCGTCACGGCCGTGCGCAACCTGCTGGACAACGCGGTCGCGTACTCGCCCGAGGGCACGCGCGTGAGCCTGGGCGTCCGGCGCCGCGGCGAGCTCGTCGAGATCGCGGTGGTCGACGAGGGCGTCGGCATCGCGGAGGCCGACCAGGACCGCGTGTTCGAGCGGTTCTACCGCGTGGACCCCGCGCGCTCGCGCGACACGGGCGGCACCGGGCTCGGCCTGTCGATCGTCAAGCACGTCGCGGCGGACCACGGCGGCGACGTGTCGGTGTGGTCGCAGCCCGGCCGGGGCTCGACGTTCACGCTCCGTCTCCCGGTGGCCGACGCGCGCGGCGACGACGTGCCGGACGCGTCCGCCGCGGACGCGCCGGACGCCGCCGGCACGACCTCGTCGACGTCGGGTGCGCCCGGCGCACCCGACCACCCGACCGACGCCCCGGCGCGCCGCGAGCCGCGCACGCCGCCGAACCTCTCCAGGAGCACCCCGTGACCCGCATCCTGCTCGTCGAGGACGAGGAGTCCTACCGCGACCCGCTGTCCTACCAGCTCGGCCGCGAGGGCTACGACGTCGTGACCGCCGCGACGGGGCCCGACGCGCTCGACGCGTTCGCCGAGCACGGCGCCGACCTCGTGCTGCTCGACCTCATGCTCCCGGGACTGCCGGGCACCGAGGTGTGCCGTCGGCTGCGCCTGGAGTCCGACGTGCCGGTCATCATGCTCACGGCCAAGGACGACGAGATCGACAAGGTCGTGGGCCTCGAGCTGGGCGCCGACGACTACGTGACCAAGCCGTACTCGTCGCGCGAGCTGCTCGCGCGCATCCGCGCGGTGCTGCGGCGCCGCGAGTCGGCGGGCCGTGCGTCGTCGGACGACGGCGAGGACGACGGCACGCTCGAGGTCGCGAACGTCCGCATGGACGTCGACCGGCACACGGTGCACGTCGACGGCGTGCTCGTGCCGTTCCCGCTCAAGGAGTTCGAGCTCCTCGAGATGCTGCTGCGCAACCCGGGCCGCGTGCTCACGCGGGGCCAGCTCATCGACCGCGTGTGGGGCTCGGACTACGTGGGCGACACCAAGACGCTCGACGTCCACGTCAAGCGCATCCGCGCGAAGATCGAGGCGGACCCGTCCGCGCCGACGCTGCTCACGACGGTGCGCGGGCTGGGCTACAAGCTGTCGGACGGCACGGAGGACTGACGCGCCGTGACGCACGTCGCAGTCGGACGCGCGTCTGGTCGACCACCGTTCACCCGGGGTTCACCGAGCACCGCCGGTGCGGTCACCTGCCGCCCCTACCGTCGGCGTCGGCCGCGCACCGACCGGTGCGCGCGGACCGACAGGACGGGACACAGTGAAGCTCACCCCCCACAAGCGTTTCGGTGCGGTCGCCCTCACGGGCGCGCTCGCGCTCGCGCTCGCCGCGTGCTCCTCGACCTCCTCGGCGGAGCCGGGTGAGACGTCGGGCGCCGGCGGTGGCTCCGCGGCCGAGCTGAGCGGCTCGCTCGCCGGTGCGGGCGCCTCGTCGCAGGAGAAGGCCGTGGCCGGCTGGATCGCCGGCTTCAACGACACGTACCCCGACGTGGCCGTCAGCTACGACGCCGCGGGCTCGGGCGGCGGCCGCGAGCAGTTCCTCTCGGGCGGCGTCCAGTTCGCCGGCTCGGACGCCGCGCTCAAGCCGGAGGAGATCGAGAAGGCCGCCGAGCGCTGCTTCGGCGGCGAGGCCCTCGAGCTCCCGCTCTACATCAGCCCGATCGCGGTCGTGTACAACCTGCCCGACCTCGACACCGAGCACCTGCAGCTCTCGGCCGCGACGATCGCGAGGATCTTCAACCGCGAGATCACGACGTGGGACGACCCGGCGATCGCCGCGGAGAACCCCGACGTCACGCTGCCGTCGACGGGCATCATCCCGGTCAACCGCAACGACGAGTCCGGCACGACCGAGAACTTCACCGAGTACCTCGCGGCGGCGTCGGACGGCGCCTGGCCGCACGAGGCCTCGGGCGACTGGCCGCTGTCCGGCGGGCAGTCCGGCAAGGGCACGCAGGGCATGATCGACACGGTCTCGGGCGCCGAGGGCGCGATCGGCTACGCCGACGCGTCGCGCGCCGGCGACCTGGGCACGGTCGCGCTGAAGGTCGGCGACGAGTACGTGCCGTTCTCGGCCGAGGCCGCCGCGAAGGTCGTCGACGCGTCGCCCGCCGCGGCGGACGCGACCGACAAGCGCCTGGTCGTCGAGCTCGACCGCACGACCACCGAGAAGGGCGCCTACCCGCTCGTCCTGGTGTCGTACTCGATCGCCTGCTCGACGTACGACTCCGAGTCGGACGCGAACAACGTCAAGGCGTACCTGTCCTACGTCGCGAGCCCGGAGGGCCAGGAGCGCGCGGCCGACCCGAGCGTCGCGGGCTCCGCGCCGATCTCGGACGACCTGCGCACCAAGGTGCAGGCCGCGATCGACGCCATCACGGTCGCGAGCTGACCGCACGGATGACCGCGGCGCGCACCCGCCCCGGGGACCGGCCCGTCGCCGGCCCCGGGGCGGGGGCGTGCCCGCACCGCCCCTGAGCACCGCCCCACCCTCCCCGCCCCTGCGGACCACACCCGGAGCAGCCGTGGCCGTCACCACCAGCACACCCCCGCAGCGGGGCGCCGACCCGCAGGCGCCCGCCGACGCGGGCGCCGCCGTGCGCGCCGCCTCGACCGGACGCGTCGCGAGCCGCGTCTTCGCGGGCCTGTCCACGGGCGCCGGCGTCCTCATCCTCGTGACGCTCGCCGCGGTCGCCGTCTTCCTCGTCATGGAGGCGTGGCCGGCCCTCACGGCGTCGTCCGAGGACCTCGAGGCGATCTCGTGGTTCAACGCGTCCTCGGTCGCCGCGTACGTCGGGCCGCTCGTCTTCGGCACGCTGCTGGCCTCGGTGCTGGCGCTGCTGCTCGCGGTGCCCGTGTCGATCGGCATCGCGCTGTTCATCTCGCACTACGCGCCGCGCCGGCTCGCGCAGGGCCTGGGCTACCTCATCGACCTGCTCGCGGCGATCCCGTCGGTCGTCTACGGCCTGTGGGGCGCGCTGTGGCTCATCGGGCAGCTCGACCCGGTGTTCACGTGGCTGTCGTCGACGCTCGGGTTCGTCCCGCTCTTCGAGGGCTACCAGGCGCCCGCCAAGAACGTGCTGTCGGCGTCGGTCGTGCTCGCCGTCATGATCCTGCCGATCATCACGGCCGTCTCGCGCGAGGTGTTCCTGCAGACCCCGCGCCTGCACGAGGAGGCGTCGCTCGCGCTCGGCGCGACGCGCTGGGAGATGGTGCGCATGGCCGTGCTGCCGTTCGGCCGCTCGGGCGTCATCAGCGCCGCGATGCTCGGCCTGGGGCGTGCGCTCGGCGAGACGATGGCCGTGCTCATGGTCATCTCGCCCGGGTTCCTCTACTCGTTCTTCCTGCTGAAGCCGGGGCAGCACCAGACCATCGCCGCCAACATCGCCTCGAAGTTCCCCGAGTCGAGCGGCCTGAGCGTCAGCGCGCTCATCGCGACGGGTCTCGCGCTGTTCGTCGTGACGTTCGCCGTCAACTTCGCCGCGCGCTGGATCATCGCGCGGCGCGCCGAGTTCTCGGGAGCCAACTGATGACCGCCGACGTCGCCCCCGCCGGGCTGCTCGCCGACGCCACGTACCGGCGGCTGCCGTCGTGGGCCCCGTGGGGGTTCGCGGGCGGTGCGCTCGTGCTCGCGTTCCTCGTGCTGCTGGTCGCCGGGACGCCCGGCGTGCCCGGCGTCGTCGCGCTCGGCGCGGCGCTGTACGTGCTGTCGCTGAGCATCACCTCGCGCGTGGTCGAGGGGCCGCGCCGCGCCGCCGACCGGCTCGCGACGACGCTCGTGACGGGTTCGTTCCTGCTCGCGCTGATCCCGCTGGTCTCGCTCCTGCTGCTGGTGCTCACGCGCGGCTCGACGTCGTTCAGCTGGTCGTTCCTCACGACCGACATGGTCGGGATCTTCGGCGACATGACCGACGGCGGCATCCGGCACGCGGTCGTCGGCACGCTCATGGTGACGCTCGCCGCGGCGGTGATCTCGGTGCCGATCGGCCTGCTCACGGCGATCTACCTCGTGGAGTACGGGCGCGGTCCGCTCGCGCGGGCCATCACGTTCCTCGTCGACGTCATGACGGGCATCCCGTCGATCGTCGCCGGCCTGTTCGCGTTCGCGCTGTTCACGCTGGTCTTCGGCCCCGCGTACCGCGCGGGCGTCATGGGGGCCGTCGCGCTCGCGCTGCTCATGACGCCCGTCGTCATCCGCTCGGTCGAGGAGATGCTGCGCCTCGTGCCCAACGAGCTGCGCGAGGCGTCGTACGCGCTGGGCGTGCCGAAGTGGCTGACGATCGTCAAGGTCGTGCTGCGCACCGCCGCGGCCGGCATCGTCACGGGCGTCATGCTCGCGGTCGCCCGCGTCATCGGCGAGACCGCGCCGCTCCTGCTGACCGTCGGCCTGGTGACCCAGGTCAACTGGGACCTGTTCGACGGCCGCATGGCGACCCTCCCCGTGTTCGCGTACCGCCAGTACGAGCAGGGCGGCACCGGCATCGACCGGGCCTGGGCCGCGGCGCTCACGCTCATCCTCATCGTCATGCTCCTCAACCTCGTGGCCCGGCTCGTCAGCCGCTGGTTCGCCCCGAAGGGCGCCCGCTGACCGCGGGCCCGCTCCGACCCGAAGGAAGGACCCTCCCCATGTCCAAGCGGATCGACGTCTCCGACCTCGACGTCTTCTACGGCGACTTCCTCGCCGTCGAGGGCGTCAACATGACCATCGAGGCGCGGCAGGCCACGGCGCTCATCGGCCCGTCCGGCTGCGGCAAGTCGACGTTCCTGCGCACCCTCAACCGCATGCACGAGGTCATCCCCGGTGCGCGCGTGCAGGGCAAGGCGCTCATGGACGGCCAGGACCTGTACGGCACCGACGTCGACCCGGTGACGGTGCGCCGGCAGATCGGCATGGTCTTCCAGCGCCCCAACCCGTTCCCGACGATGTCGATCGCGGACAACGTGCTCGCGGGCGTGCGCCTCAACAACCGCCGCATGTCGAAGGGCGACCAGCAGGACCTCGTCGAGCGGTCGCTGCGCGGCGCGAACCTGTGGAACGAGGTCAAGGACCGCCTCGCGCGCCCGGGCTCGAGCCTGTCGGGCGGGCAGCAGCAGCGCCTGTGCATCGCGCGCGCGATCGCCGTCAAGCCGCAGGTGCTGCTCATGGACGAGCCGTGCTCGGCGCTCGACCCGATCTCGACGCTCGCGATCGAGGACCTCATCGCCGAGCTCAAGTCGGAGTACACGATCGTCATCGTCACGCACAACATGCAGCAGGCCGCGCGCGTCTCGGACCGCACGGCGTTCTTCAACATCGCGGGCACCGGCAAGCCGGGCAGGCTCATCGAGATGGACGACACCGCGACGATGTTCTCGTCGCCGCGCGAGCAGGCCACCGAGGACTACATCTCGGGCCGCTTCGGCTGAGCCGTCCCCGCACGCACGACGGGCCGACCACCGCGCGGTGGTCGGCCCGTCGTGCGTGGTGCGGGGTCGGGGGCGTCAGCCCTCCTCGTCGCCCTCCTGGCCGGACGGCTGCGACGCGTCGCGCGTGGCGGCGGGCGTGGCGGTCGACGTCGCGGTGGTGTCGGGGAGCAGCGCCTGGTACTCGGGCAGCTTGTCGTTCAGCACGGGCACCTGGAGCTGCACGGAGCCGCTCGACGCGGTCGCGACCGTGACGGTCGTCAGCCCGCCGGGAGCGGCGTCGACGGCGGCGACCTCGACGTCGGCCGTCTCGTAGCGCGGGGGCGCGTCGGGGGCGCCGAGCAGCACGGTGGTCGACGCGGCGACGGGCACGCGGACCTCCTCGCCGGCGATCGTGAGCGTGACGGTCTCGTCCTGCGACGAGCCGTTGGCCAGCGCACCGGTGAGCGTGCCGGGCTGCCCCTCGGCCTGCGCGACGACGATCATGTTGAGCACGCGCACGTCGCCGACCGTGGTCGCGACGCCGTCGGACGGCTGGTAGTCCGCGATCGTCGCGATCGGGTTGGTGGCCGAGCAGCCGCTCAGCGCGAGGACGGCGGCGGCCGCCAGACCGGCGGCGGTCCGGGCGGTGCGGGGGCGGAGGCGGGTCACGAGGGCTCCTGCTCGGTCTCGCGCGCGGGGGCGGGGTGGGACGGTGGTCACGACCGGCACCCACGCGCGTGTGGTAGCGCGGGGAGCCGCAGGTCAGCCTACCCGTGGCGCGCCGCTGCGGGGGTGCCGGGCGGGTGCTGCGGGGGTCGTGCGCGGGTCCTGCGACGGTCGCGCGCCGGGCCCCGCGGGCGCCGTCGCGGCGTGCCGGGGCGTGCGCGGCCGTCGCGCGAACCGCGTGCGACGGGCGGGTGACGAGCCTCTGACCTGGGCGGACGCCCGGGAAGCGCCGGAAATCACGGCAATCCGGCGTGATACCATACACGTCTGCGAAAGGGGACACCTGCAGATGACTTTCACTGTTGGGGAGACCGTCGTCTACCCGCACCACGGTGCAGCCAAGATCGAGGAGATCAAGAGCCGGACCATCCGGGGCGAGGAGAAGATCTACCTCAAGCTCAAGGTCGCGCACGGTGACCTGACCATCGAGGTTCCGGCGGAGAACGTCGACCTCGTCGGTGTTCGCGACGTCGTCGGCCAGGAGGGCCTGGACCGCGTGTTCGAGGTGCTGCGCGCCCCGTACACCGAGGAGCCCACCAACTGGTCGCGGCGCTACAAGGCCAACCTCGAGAAGCTCCAGTCGGGCGACGTCATCAAGGTCGCGGAGGTCGTGCGCGACCTGTCGCGGCGCGACGCCGACCGTGGCCTGTCGGCCGGTGAGAAGCGCATGCTCGCCAAGGCTCGCCAGATCCTCGTCTCGGAGCTCGCGCTCGCCGAGAAGACCGAGGAGGACAAGGCCGAGGCCATCCTCGACGAGGTCCTCGCCTCCTGATCCGCACGCACGACGGTCCGGGTGCACGCCGCCCGGGCCGTCTGCTGTGTCGGGGACCCGTGCGCCCCGCCGCACGGGGCACGATGCGCACATGACCATCGCCGCCGTCCTCACCGCCGCCGGGAGCGGCACGCGCCTCGGGCACACGCTGCCCAAGGCGCTCGTGCCCGTGTCCGGCGAACCCCTCGTGGTCCACGCCGCACGCGCCCTGCTCGCGGCGCGCACGGCGGACGGTGCCGCCGTCTCCCAGCTGGTCGTCACGGCGCCCGAGACGCATCTCGACGTGGTCGCGGCGCTGCTCGACGACGTGGTCGACGCGGCCGCGGCCGAGGTCCGGCTCGACGTCGTCGGGGGCGGGCGCACGCGTCAGGAGTCGGTCGCGGCGGGTCTCGCGGAGCTCACCGACGACGTCGACGTCGTGCTGGTGCACGACGCCGCGCGCCCCTTCGTCCCGGCGGACCTGGTGGCGCGGGTCGCCGACGCGGTGCGCGCGGGGCACGTCGCCGTCGTGCCGGGGCTCCCGGTGGTCGACACCGTCAAGCGGGTCGGCCAGGGCGACGAGCGCGGACGGCCCGTGGTCGAGACCGTGCCGCGTGCGGACCTCGTGGCCGTGCAGACGCCGCAGGGCTTCGACCGTGACGTGCTCGAGCGCGCGCACGCGGTGGGCACCGGGCGCGGCGCGTCCGAGGCGACCGCCGCGTCGGACGACGCGGGGCTCGTCGAGGCGACTGGCGTCGCGGTGTGGGTGGTGCCGGGCGACGAGCGCGCGGCGAAGGTGACGACGGCCCGCGACCTGCTGGTCGCGCAGGCCCTGACGACGGGAGCGCTCGCGTGAACCTCCGCACCGGCATCGGCGTCGACGTGCACGCCTACGACCCCGACCCCGCGCCCGACGCGGTGCTGCACCTCGCGGGCCTCGAGTGGCCCGGGGAGCGGCCGCTCGCGGGGCACTCCGACGCGGACGTCGCCGCGCACGCGGCGGCCGACGCGCTGCTCTCGGCCGCCGGGCTGGGCGACCTCGGGGCGCAGTTCGGCACGTCTGACCCGCGGTGGGCGGGGGCGTCCGGTGCGGCGCTGCTCGCGGAGACGGCGCGGCGCGTCCGGGCGGCGGGCTTCACGGTGGGCAACGTCGCGGTGCAGGTGATCGGCAACCGGCCGAAGCTCGGCCCGCGTCGCGTCGAGGCGCAGGCCGTGCTGTCGATGGCGTGCGGCGCGCCCGTGACGGTGTCCGCGACGACGACCGACGCGCTGGGCCTGACGGGCCGCGGCGAGGGGGTCGCGGCGATCGCGACGGCGCTCGTCTCGCTCGGGACCGACTGACGTCCCACGGGCGCCGCTCGCTAGCCGGCGGTGACCGCCGGGACCGGCGTGGGCGCGTCCTGCGTCGGTGCGGGACGGCGACGCGCGGGCGCCGACCCGAGCAGCACGCCGCCGACCACGACGGCGCCGAGCGCGAGCTCGACGGGCGGCACGGCCTCGCGCAGCACGAGCCACGACGCCGCGATCCCGACGACGGGGACGAGCATCGAGAACGGTGCGACGACGCTCGACGGGTGGCGCGTCATGAGCCACGTCCACAGGCCCGTGCCGACGAGCGTCGCGACGAGCACGGTGTACGCGAGACCGCCGAGGGCGGCGAGTCCGGTGGGCGACGTGAGGCCCCGGAACGACGCGGCCACGGCGTCCGGGCCCTCGACCAGGAGCGAGACCGCGAGCATCGGCAGCGGGGGCACGACCGACATCCACAGCACGAGACGGAAGGGCGCGTCGGTGCGGGCCTGGCGGTTGGCGAGGTTGCCGAGCGCCCAGCCGAGGCCGCCGCAGAGCGTGAGGACGACGGGCAGCAGGGTCGCGCCGCCGTCCAGCCCGGCGCGGTGCACCGCGATGCCGCCGAGCCCCAGCACGGCGACCAAGACGCCCAGGCCCTGCCGCGGGCTGAGGCGCTCGCGCAGCAGCGCGGCCGCCAGGAGCACGGTGAACGGCGCCGAGGACTGCAGCACGAGCGACGCGAGACCGGTCGGCATGCCGGTGTCCATGGCGAGGTAGAGGAACAGGAACTGCAGCACGCCGAAGCCGAGCCCGTAGCCCAGCACCCAGCGCCACGCGACGCGCGGCCGGGGGACCAGCAGGACCGTGGGGACGGCGATGACCGCGAACCGCAGCGCCACGAGCAGGAACGGCGGGAACTGCTGGAGCGACAGGTGGATCGCGACGAAGTTGAGGCCCCAGGTGACGGCGACGAGGGCGGCGAGCAGGCGGTGACGGAGCGGCACGCGGTCGAGTCTGCGGGGCTCGACCGTGCAGCACCATCGAAAAGACCTGCAGCGACGATGTAGCGTCACTGCATGGATCCGTCCGCCCTCGCGACGCTGCGGGCGGTGCGCGCGCACGGCGGCGTCACCGCGGCCGCGGCGGTGCGGCACCTCACGCCGTCCGCCGTGTCCCAGCAGCTCGCGACGCTGCAGCGCGAGGTCGGCGTCGCCCTCACGGAGCGCGCGGGACGCGGCGTGCGCCTCACCCCCGCGGGCCACGCGCTCGCGGACGCCGCTCTCGACGTCGCCGTCGCGCTCGAGCGCGCGCGTGCCGCGTGCGACGCGTTCGTGGCGAGCCCCGGCGGGACCGTGACCGTCAGCGCGTTCTCGAGCGGCGCCGAGCTGCTGCTCCCGGGCCTCCTGGGCCGCGTCGCCGCGCTCGGGGGAGTGACGGTCGAGTGCGCGGACGAGGACGTCGCGCAGGACCGGTTCGTCGCGTTGACCGACCGGTTCGACCTCGTGGTCGCGCACCGGCCCGACGGCGGCGTCGGGTGGGGGGCCGACGTCGTGGTCGAGCCGCTCCTGCGCGAGCCGCTCGACGTGGCCGTGCCGTCCGACCACCCGCTGGCGGCCGGCGGGTCGGTCGCACCCGGGGACCTGGTCGACCTGCCCTGGATCGCCGTGCGGGAGGGGTTCCCGGTCGCGCGCGTCCTCGACGAGCTGACCGTGCGCACGGGCGTCGAGCCGCGGGTCGTGCACCGCATCAACGACTTCCACGTCGTCGAGGCGCTCGTCGCCGCGGGGCACGGCGTGAGCCTGCTGCCGCGCTTCACGACGCGCGCGGGGCCGGGTTCCGGGCTGCGGCTGCTGCCGCTGCGCGACGTGCGCGCGGGTCGCCTGGTCGAGGTGCTGCTGCGCCCGGACCGTGCGCGCCGGGTCGCGGTGCAGCGCGTGCTCACCGAGCTGCGGGCGCTCGCCGCGGACGTCGCCGCGTCCACGTCCTGACCGCGGTGTCAGGATGTGGACACGCTTCCACCCGGGCGGGTGAACCTCGGCGCGCGGACCCCGGCCGTGGTGCGGCAGGGGTCGCGGAGCTCGTCGCGAACCGGGCGAATCACCGGTACGGTCCGACGCCGTGACAGTGCCATCGACGGACGACGGGCGCACCGCCGCGCCCGCACCCGGCAGCACCGTGCCGGCGCTCGGTCCGCGCGGTCTGCCCCAGCGCGTCCCCGGGCTGCCGGTGCGGCAGCGCGACCGGGTCTCGCTCGAGACCCTCCGCGCCACGTTCGCGGGCCTCCAGCAGGTCGACGAGTTCGCGCGCCCCACGGTCGCGCTCGAGCCGCCGACGGACCTGCCGCCGGTGTGGCCGCCCGTCACGGGTGCGCTGCCCCGCGTCGGAGGCTGATCCCCCCCGCGGGGTGCGCGGTCAGTGCGCGGGGCCGAGCACGCGGTCGACGTACGCGTTGCGGAACGTCCCCGCCGGGTCGACGCGCGCGCGGACCCGGTTCGCGTCCGCCAGCCGCGGGTACAGCGACGCGAGCGTCCCGTGGTCGAGCCCGTGCATCTTGCCCCAGTGCGGGCGCCCGCCGACGGCCGCGACGATCCGCTCGGCCGCGTCGAAGTACCGGCGGTGGGGCAGCCGGTGGTACTGCTGGACCGCGACGTAGGCCGTCTCGCGGCCGTGCGCCGTCGACAGCCACACGTCGTCCGCGGCCGCGAACCGCACCTCGAGCGGGAAGGGCACGTGCGCCCCGGTCGCACGGAACCACGCCGCGAGCTCGTGCACGACGTCCCGCACGGACTCGCGGGGCACGGCGTACTCGGCCTCCCGGAACCGGACGCGCCGCGGCGACACGAGCACCTCGTGCGACGCGGCGGTGTACGTGCGTGGCGGCAGCCCCGCGGTCTGGAACCGGTTGAGGGCCGGCGTCAGGCGTCGGCTGCGGGTCGCGACCTCCTGCGCGGCGCCGAACGCCACGTTCGCGAGCAGCTCGTCGTCGAGCACGTGGCGCCACACCGGCAGCGGGCGGTCGACGTCGTCGGTCACGTCGTTGCGCTTGGTGAGCGTCGACGTCGTGTGCGGGAACCAGAAGAACTCGAAGTGGTCGTGCCCGTCGACCAGCTCGTCGAGCCCCTCGAGCACCGCGGGCAGCGGCATGGCCTCCTCGCGCGCCAGCAGCCGGAACGCCGGCACGACCTCGAGCGTGACCGCCGCGAGCACCCCTGCCGTGCCGAGCCCGAGGCGCGCGAGCTCGAACAGCTCCGCCTCGTGCGTGCGCGACGCCTCGACCACGTCGCCCGAGGCCGTCACGACGCGCAGCCCGACGACCTGCGTCGGGAGCCCGCCCAGGCGTGCGCCCGTGCCGTGCGTGCCGGTGCTGATCGCGCCGGCGACCGACTGGCGGTCGATGTCGCCCAGGTTGCGCATCGCGAGCCCGCGGGCGGCGAGCCCCCGGTTGAGCGCGTGCAGGCGCATGCCCGCGCCCACGGTCACGTGGGTGGTGCCGTCGGGCCGTGGCGTCACGCGCTCGAACCGGGCGAGCGCGTCGAGGTGCACGTGGACGCCGTCGGTCACGGCGGCCGCCGAGAACGAGTGCCCGGCGCCCACGGCGCGCAGCCGCTCGCCCGACGCGGTGGCGGCCGTCACCTCGTCGACCAGCTCGTCCAGGTCGCGCGGCCGGGAGACGCGCCGCGGCGCGGCGCTCTCGGTCCGCGACCAGTTGCGCCAGCGCTCCGGCCCGGTGCTGCCGGGCGCGTGTCCCCCCATCCTGCGAGCATGGGATTGGGCGACCGTCCAAGTCAAGTGTGTGAGACCCTTGACTAACGTCATGACGACCGATGAGATTATCCTCGGGAAGAGTGACGTCACGGTGCCCGGGGGGGTGCGCCGGTCGTCGCCGCGAGGAGGAACCATGAACCGTCTACCGGTCGCCGAGCGACGCGAGCAGCTCATCGAGGCGGCGCTGGTCGTCGCGTGCCGTGACGGGGTCGACGGCGCCACCGTCCGCGCCGTCGCCGCCGAGGCGGGTGTCTCGCTCGGTGTCGTCCACTACTGCTTCCGCGACAAGGACGAGCTCCTGCGCGCGATGGCGCACACGATCACGTTGCGCAACACCGCGCGCGGCGAGGCGGAGATGCCCGAGTCCGCTCCCGTCGCCGACCTGATCATGGGTGTCCTCGACACCGTGTGGGACAACATCCGCGCGACGCGGGGCCCGCAGATCCTCACCTACGAGCTGACGACGACGTCGCTGCGCCACCCCGAGCTCCGCCAGGTCGGCGTGGACCAGTACACGTACAGCTGGGCGGTCGCCGAGCACTTCCTCGAGGAGGTCGAGCGCGCGGGACGCGTCGTGTGGCGCGTGCCGCGCCACCTCGTCGCGCGGTCGATCATCGCGGCCGTCGACGGGTTCTCGCTCGCGTGGCTCGTCGACGGCGACGACGAGGCCGGCTACCAGGGCCTGCGGCTGTTCGCCGAGCACCTCGCGACGCTCGCGGTGCCGGTCGACGAGTCCGCGCTGCTCGGCGCGACGCGCGACGCGCCCGAGAGCGACGCCGACGCGCCCCGCCTCCCGTCGCCCGTCGCACCGTCAGGGGTAGCGTCCCTGGCATGACGTCGACCCCCGTGCGTCCCCCGGCCGCCGCCCCCGCCCCGTCCGGCGGTGGCACCGACCCGGCGGGACGCACCGTGGGGCAGCGCCTCGAAGCCGCGACGACGGGGCGTCCGGGGCCGCTCGTGGTGGTCGACCTCGACGCGCTCGAGGCCAACGCCTCCGACGTCGTGCGACGCGCGGGCGGCGTGCCCGTCCGCGTCGCGAGCAAGTCGGTGCGGGTCCGGCACGTGCTCGAGCAGGTGCTCGCCCGCCCCGGGTTCGCGGGCGTGATGGCGTACGCGGCCGCCGAGGCGCGCTGGCTCGTCGGCCACGGCGTGCGTGACGTCCTGCTCGGCTACCCGACGGTCGACACCGTCGCGATCGACGCGGTCGCGGCCGACGCCGACGCCGCGGCGGCCGTGACCTTCATGGTCGACGACACCGCGCAGGCCGACCTGCTCGCGTCCGCCGCGCGCCGCCACGACCGGACGCTGCGCGTGTGCCTCGACGTCGACGCGTCCCTGCGCGTGGGGCGCGGGCCGCTCGCCGTGCACCTGGGGGTGCGTCGCTCGCCGGTCCGGACCCCGGCGCAGGCCGCGGCGCTCGCCGCCGCGGTCGAGGCCCGCGGCGGGCTCGAGGTGCGCGGCGTCATGTTCTACGAGGCCCAGGTGGCGGGGCTGCCCGACACGTCGCTCGCGGTCCGGCTCGTCAAGTCCGCGTCGGTGCGCGAGCTCGCCGTGCGCCGTGCCGCCGTCGTCGACGCCGTCACCGACGCGCTCGGCCGGCCGCTGCCGCTCGTGAACTCCGGAGGCACGGGCTCCATCGAGGTGAGCGCGTCGGCCCCGGCGGTCACGGAGGTGACCGCCGGTTCAGGACTGTTCGTGCCCACGCTCTTCGACGGCTACCGCGCGTTCCGCGCGCGGCCCGCCGCGTACGTCGGTCTCGACGTCGTGCGGATCCCAGGCGACGGGTGGGCCACCGTCTTCGGCGGCGGGTACGTCGCGTCCGGCCCGGCGACGCCGACGCGCCTGCCGCGCCCCGTGTGGCCCGAGGGCCTGCGCCTCGCGCCGCGCGAGGGCGCCGGCGAGGTCCAGACCCCGCTGCGGGTCCCGGCCCGGGCGGACCTGCGCATCGGGGACCGCGTGTGGTTCCGGCACGCCAAGGCGGGCGAGGTCATGGAACGGTTCGCCGAGGTCCACCTGGTGCGCGGCGACCGCGTGGAGGCGACCGTCCCCACCTACCGCGGCGAGGGCGTCTGCGTCGGCTGACGTCGCCACGCAGGTCCGGGTCGGTCGCGGGGGTCCCGCGCCGGTAGCCTGGGCGGGTGACTCTGCGGCTGTTCGACAGCGGCACCCAGGCGGTGCGCGACTTCGTCCCCCTCGTCGAGGGCCGGGTCGGCATCTACCTGTGCGGTGCCACGGTGCAGTCGCCGCCGCACGTGGGGCACGTGCGCTCCGCCGTCGCGTTCGACGTGCTCGTGCGGTGGCTGCGGCGGCGGGGGCAGCGCGTGACGCTGGTCCGCAACGTCACCGACATCGACGACAAGATCCTCGCCAAGGCCGCCGCGGCCGGGCACGAGTGGTGGGCGTGGGCGCTGACCAACGAGCGCGCCTTCACGTCCGCGTACGACGCGCTCGGCGTCCTGCCGCCCGACTACGAGCCGCGCGCCACCGGGCACGTGCCGGCGATGCTCGCGCTCATGGAGCGGCTCGTCGAGCGCGGTCACGCGTACGTGGCGGGCCCGGGCGACGTGTACTTCGACGTGCGGTCGTGGTCCGACTACGGCTCGCTGACCAACCAGCGCGTCGACGACATGACGGACGTGCCGGACGACGCGGGCTCCGGCAAGCGCGACCCGCACGACTTCGCGCTGTGGAAGGCGCCGAAGCCCGGCGAGCCGGCGACCGCGGCGTGGGACACGCCCTTCGGGCGCGGCCGCCCCGGCTGGCACCTCGAGTGCTCGGCGATGGCGCACCGCTACCTCGGCGAGACGTTCGACATCCACGGCGGCGGCCTGGACCTGCGGTTCCCGCACCACGAGAACGAGCAGGCGCAGTCCCGCGCGGCCGGCTACGGGTTCGCGCGGCACTGGCTGCACAACGGCTGGGTCACGCAGGGCGGCGCCAAGATGAGCAAGTCCCTCGGCAACGGCCTGCTGGTCAGCGCCGTGCTCGAGAAGGCGCCTGCGGCCGTGGTCCGGTACGCGCTGACCGCCGTGCAGTACCGCTCGATGCTCGAGTGGACGGACGACACGCTCACCGAGGCGGCCGCCACGTGGGACCGCCTGGCCGGGTTCGTGCAGCGCGCGACCGAGCGGGTCGGCGCCGTGCCGGCCGCGGAGGTGGCGGCCGCCGCGCTGCCCGCGGCCTTCGGCGCCGCCCTCGACGACGACCTCAACGTGCCGGCCGCGCTCGCGGTCGTGCACGAGACCCTGCGGGCGGGCAACACCGCGCTCGCCGCGGGCGACGACACCGCCGCGCGCGACGCGATGGTCGCGCTGCGGGGCATGCTCGACGTGCTGGGCCTCGACCCGGCGTCGCCGCAGTGGGCCACCACCGGCGGCGACGACCGCACGGCGCGCGCCCTCGACGCGCTCGTGCGTGCCGAGCTCGACGCGCGCGCCGCGGCCCGTGCCGCGCGCGACTGGGCCGCGGCCGACGCGATCCGCGACCGGCTGACGGCGGCGGGCGTCGTCGTCGAGGACTCACCGACGGGTGCGCGCTGGACGCTCGCGGCACCCGTGACCGACACGACGGAGGACTGATGGCCGGCAACTCGCAGCGCCGCGGCGCGACCCGCAAGGCGGGGACCAAGAAGGGCGCACGCGTCGGGACGGGCGGGCACAGCCGCCGCGCGCTCGAGGGCAAGGGCCCCACGCCCAAGGCCGAGGACCGCCCGTACCACGTGGCGCACAAGCGCAAGGTCGCGGCCGAGAAGGGCACGACCGGCGGGCGGGGCACGTCCGGGCGTCCGTCGGCGGGCGCCGCGCGCTCGGCGGCCGGGCGCAAGGGCGGGCGGACGTCGTCGACCCACGAGATCGTCGGCGGTCGCAACTCGGTGCTCGAGGCGCTCCGCGCCGGCATCCCCGTGTCGACCGTCTACGTCGCCTCGCGGCTCGAGGCGGACGACCGCACCAAGGAGATCGTGTCGATCGCCGCGGACGCGGGGTACCCGCTGCTCGAGGTCAGCCGCGCCGAGCTCGACCGGCTCACCGACGGTGCCGTGCACCAGGGCGTCGCGATCCAGGTGCCGCCGTACGAGTACCTCGACCCCGACGACCTGCTCGACACCGCGGAGGCGTCGCAGACCGCGCCGCTGATCGTCGCGCTCGACGGCGTGACCGACCCGCGCAACCTCGGCGCGGTCCTGCGCTCCGCGGGGGCGTTCGGCGCGCACGGCGTGCTCGTGCCCGAGCGGCGCGCGGCCGGTGTGACCGCGTCGGCGTGGAAGGTGTCGGCCGGTGCCGCCGCGCGCGTGCCCGTCGCACGCGCGACCAACCTGACGCGCGCGCTGCAGGACCTGCGCGCCGCGGGTGTGTTCGTCGTCGGCCTCGACGCGGGCGGCGACGTGCCCCTGGGCGAGCTGCCGTTCGCGGCGGACCCGCTCGTGCTCGTGGTCGGCTCCGAGGGCAAGGGCCTGTCGCGGCTCGTGCGCGAGCAGTGCGACGCGATCGCGTCGATCCCGATCGCGTCGGCCGTCGAGTCGCTCAACGCGGGCGTCGCCGCCGGGATCGCGCTGTACGAGGTCGCGCGCCAGCGCGCCTGACGCGTCGCGCCCCGGCCGGCGTCAGCCGATGAGCCGGTCGGGGTCCAGGTCGTCGTCGACGCGCGGGGTCTCGCCCGTCTCGCCGTCGCGCAGGTCCTCGGCGCGCGTGCCGAGGACGGCCTGCTCGTCGGGTCGGCTCGGCAGGATGTGCCGCACGTAGCTCGCGGCGACCTCCGTCATCGGCACGTCGCGGTCCTCCTGCTGCGACAGGTACCACCGGTGGTCGAGCAGCTCGTGGTAGATCTGCGCGGGCTCGAGCTTGCGGCGCAGCTCGCGCGGCACGCTGCGCACCGCCGGCTCGAAGATGTCCGTCAGCCAGTCGTGCGCGACGAACGCCTCGTCGTCGGCCTGCCGGTCGGTCGCGGCACGGTACTCGTCGAGGTCGTTGAGCAGGCGCCGGGCCTGGTTCTCCTGCACGTCGAGCCCCGTCAGGCGCATGAGGCGGCGCGAGTGGTGCCCGGCGTCGACGACCTTCGGCTGGATCCGGACGGTGGTGCCGTCGAGGTCGGTCGTGATGTCGAGCTCGCCGACGTCGAAGCCGAGGTCGTTGAGCCGGTCGATGCGGGCCTGCACGCGCCAGCGCTCGCCGTAGCCGAACGCCTCGACCTCGGTGAGCGCGCGCCACAGCTCGTCGTACCGGACCACGAGCGCCTCGCCGATCGCGACGACGTCCTCGTCCTCGTCGAGGAACTCGCCGGCCTGCAGGTCCATGAGCTCGCCGATGATGTTGACGCGCGCGACCTCGAGGTCGTACGCGCGCTGCCCCGGGCTCAGCCGGTCGTGCAGGTCGCCGGTCTCGGCGTCCACGAGGTACGCGGCGAACGTCTCGGCGTCGCGGCGGAACAGCGTGTTCGACAGCGACACGTCGCCCCAGTAGAAGCCCGCGAGGTGCAGGCGGACCAGCAGCACGGCGAGCGCGTCGATGAGGCGCGTCGCGGTGTCGGGTCGCAGCGCCTGGCTGAACAGCGCGCGGTACGGCAGCGAGAACTGCAGGTGCTGCGTGATGAGCACGGCCTCGAGCGGCTCGCCGTCGGGCGAGCGGCGACCCGTGATGACGCCGACGGGCTCGACGCTCGGCACCTCGAGCTTGCGCAGCTGGCGCAGCAGCTCGTACTCGCGGTACGCGACGGTCTCGCCGATCTCCTTGATCGCGATGACCCGCCCCGAGAGCCGCGCGAACCGCACGATGTGCCGCGAGATGCCGCGCGGCAGGGCCGCGAGCATCTCGGTGGGCCAGTCCTCGAGCGGCACGTCCCACGGGAGGTCGAGCAGCGCGGGGTCCGGGTTCGCCGCCGTGATCTGCAGGCGCTGCGCCGTTCCGCTCATGGCTCGATCCTCTCAGGTGGGGCGGCGGGGTCCGTGCGGGGACCGTGACGGTCGCGTGGAACGCCCGAGGCGGGCCCGGTCGACCGGACCCGCCTCGGTGCGTGTGGTGCTGGGTGTCAGGCGATGCGCTCGCCGGAGCCCGCGTGGAACAGGTGCTGCTCGTTCGGGCGGATCCGGACGTAGATCGTGTCGCCGATCTTCGGGACCGAGCGGGGGTCGACGCGCACGATGATCTGCGCGTCGCCGGCGCCCGAGTGCACCGC
This sequence comes from Cellulomonas sp. FA1, assembly GCF_000986825.1. NCBI lineage: Bacteria > Bacillati > Actinomycetota > Actinomycetes > Micrococcales > Cellulomonadaceae > Cellulomonas > Cellulomonas sp. FA1. The sequence continues at coordinate 3,555,946 of NZ_LBMY01000001.1, forward strand.
GGCGGCCGCACCGAACTCGTTGGTGAGCGCGCCGTACACGTACGCGTCCGAGCCGAGCTCCTCGACGAGGTTCACGACGACCGGGAACGAGTCCTGCGTGCCCTGCGGCACCGTGTCGAGCGACTCGGGGCGGAAGCCGACCGTGATGTGGCCCTTGTCGTCGTCCGTGAGGCGGCCGACGACCTCGCGCGGCAGCGCGAGACGCGACGAGCCGACGGACGCCGCACCCTCGAGCACGGGGAACGTGCCGATGTTCATGGCGGGCGAGCCGATGAAGCCGGCGACGAACACGTTCGCGGGCGTGTCGTACAGCGCACGCGGCGTGTCGACCTGCTGGAGGATGCCGTCCTTGAGGACCGCGATGCGGTCGCCCATGGTCAGGGCCTCGACCTGGTCGTGCGTGACGTAGACGGTCGTGACGCCGAGGCGGCGCGTGAGCGACGCGATCTGCGTACGGGTCTGGACGCGGAGCTTGGCGTCGAGGTTCGACAGCGGCTCGTCCATGAGGAAGACCTGGGGCGAGCGGACGATCGCGCGGCCCATGGCGACGCGCTGACGCTGACCACCCGAGAGGGCCTTCGGCTTGCGGTCGAGGTACTGGGTGAGGTCGAGGATCTTCGCGGCCTCCTCGACGCGCGTGCGGATCTCGGCCTTGGGGGTGCCGGCGATCTTCAGCGCGAAGCCCATGTTGTCCGCCACCGTCATGTGGGGGTACAGGGCGTAGTTCTGGAAGACCATCGCGATGTCGCGGTCCTTGGGCTGCACGTCGGTGACGTCGCGGTCGCCGATGAGGATGCGCCCGGCGTTGACGTCCTCGAGGCCCGCGAGCATGCGCAGCGAGGTCGACTTGCCGCAGCCCGAGGGGCCGACGAGGACGAGGAACTCGCCGTCCTCGATGTGCAGGTTGAGCGCGTCCACCGCGGGGCGCTCCGTTCCCGGGTAGATCCGGGTCGCGTGGTCGAACGTGACCGTAGCCATGGCTGTGCCAATCCCTTCACCGGCAGGTACGTGCCGGACGATCCGTCGTGAAGAGTGTCAACGCAGGTCCGCGGGGGTACGCGGGCCTGCCGAGCCCTCTGTGTCTCCGCTGACACGGATCGAGGACGGTCAAGACCGTCCTCGGTCGCGGCGTCAGTATGGCACAGGTCACGGGGCCGGCCGGCGGGACCGTCGGCCCGGCGGGCACGGGTCAGGCGAGCGCGTCGCGCAGCGTCGCGAGGGCCGCCACGGCGGCCTCCGGGTCGGCCACGCGGAAGCGCGCGACGGTGTCGCCCGCACCCACCTTGACGGTCACGTCGTCGGCGTCGAGCGCCGCGAACGCGTGCTCGTCGGTCACGTCGTCGCCCGCGTACAGCACGACCGGGGCGCCGAGCTCGTGGCGCAGCGCCTGCAGCGCTGTGCCCTTGTCCGCCGGCAGGACCGACAGCTCGACGACGTCCTTGCCGTGCATCGTGCCCACGCCCAGCTCGCCCCCGAGCGCGACGGCCTCGGTCTCGGCGGCGTCGGCGACGTCGCGCTCGGCCAGGCGCGTGTGCACGACGACGGCCGTCGGCTTGGTCTCGACCCACACGCCGTCGCGCCCGCGCGCCACGGCGGCCGTGCGCGCGCCGAGGGCCGCGAGCCGGTCGGCCTGCTCGTGCGTGAGCTCGACGACGTCGCGGTCCAGCCCGAACTGCGTGACGCGGGCGCGCTCGGCGCCGTGGCTGCCGATGAGGTACGTGCCCGGTGGCACCTGTGCGAGCGCGTGCAGGTCGCCCATCGCGCGCCCCGAGACGAGGGCCAGCACGACGCCGTCGAGCGCGGCGAGCGCCGCGAGGACCTCGACGCCCGCGGGCAGGATGCGCGACGCCGACGGGTCGTCCTGCAGCGGTGCGAGCGTGCCGTCGAAGTCGAGCGCGACGAGCAGCGGGCGCGCCGCCGGGTCCGCAGCGAGCGCCGTGAGACGGGCCGTGAGGTCGGTGGTGGGGTCGGTGGTCGTGTCAGCCACGGCTGCTCCCGGGCATCGCGGTCAGCGCCGCGAGGAACTCGTCGGACCACGCCGCGACGTCGTGGCTCAGGACGCGCCGCCGCAGCTGGCGCATGCGCTTGCGGGACTCGCGCGCGTCGAGGTGCACGGCGGCGACGATCTTGTCCTTCATGCCGTCGATGTCGTGCGGGTTGACCAGCACGGCGCCGCTCAGCTCGTCGGCGGCGCCCGTGAACTCGCTGAGCACGAGCGCGCCGCGGTCGTCGGACCGTGCCGCCACGTACTCCTTGGCCACGAGGTTCATGCCGTCGCGCAGCGCGGTGACGAGCATGACGTCGGCCGCGAGGTACAGCGCGGCCATCTCCTCCATGGGGAACGACTGGTGCAGGTACTGCACGGGCGTGTGCCCGACCTGCCCGTGGTCGCCGTTGATGCGGCCCACGAGCAGCTCGACCTCGTCGCGCAGCTGCTGGTAGGCGCCGACGTTCTCGCGGCTCGGGCTCGCGACCTGCACGAGCACGGTGTCGGTGGGGGACAGCCGCCCGTCCTCGAGGAGCTCGCCGTACGCCTTGATGCGGTGCCGGATGCCCTTGGTGTAGTCGAGCCGGTCGACGCCCAGCAGCAGGTGCTCGGGGTCGCCGAGCTCGCGGCGGATCTCGCGCGCACGCTCCTGCACCTCGGGCGTGCGGGCCAGCGCGTCGAACGCGCGCGAGTCGATCGAGATCGGGAACGCGGCCGCCCGCACGACGCGCTGCGCGTCGGTGCCCTCGTCGACCGTGACGGTCTGGCCGCGGGTCGTCAGGTCGGTCACGCGGCGCACGACGCGCACGAAGTTCGCGGCGTCGCCCGCGCGCTGGAAGCCCAGCAGGTCCGCTCCCAGCAGCCCCTCGACGACCTGCCGCCGCCACGGCAGCTGCGCGAAGATCTCGAGCGGCGGGAACGGGATGTGGTGGAAGTAGCCGATCCGCAGGTCGGGCCGCAGCTCGCGCAGGTACGCCGGGACGAGCTGGAGCTGGTAGTCGTGCACCCACACGGTCGCGCCCGGCGACGCGTCGCGCGCGGCGGCCTCGGCGAACCGCCGGTTGACGCGCTGGTACGCGTCCCACCACTGGCGGTGGAACGTGGGCGGCGCGATCACGTCGTGGTACAGCGGCCACAGCGTGTCGTTCGAGAAGCCCTCGTAGTAGCGCTCGACGTCGTCGGACGTGAGCGTCACGGGCACGAGCTGCGTGCCGTCCACGTCGAACGGGTCGAGCTCCAGGCCGGGCGAGCCGCCCCAGCCGACCCACGCGCCGTCGGCCTTCGCCATCACGGGCGCGAGCGCCGTGACCAGGCCGCCGGGGGAGCGGGTCCAGCTCGGTGCGCCGTCGTCGTCCAGGCTCACGTCGACGGGCAGCCGGTTCGCGACGACGACCAGGTCGTAGCCGTCCTGCGGGGTGTCGGTGGGCACGACATCAACTCCTCGAGGTTCGCCATGACCCTAGTCGTCCTATGGGTGACACGCTCGGGGACGGGCAGGACCGCTCCGGGCCCGTGACCGGCTAGGTTGCCGGGCATGGAGCGGATCGGTCTGACGCCGGGGTCGGAGATCGGCGGGTACACCGTGGTGGCCCCGCTCGGTTCCGGCGGCATGGGGACCGTGTACCGCGCGGTCGACGGCGGCGGCACGGCCGTCGCGCTCAAGCTGCTGCACCCGCACGTCGGGTCGGACGCGACGGTGCGCGCGCGACTGCTGCGCGAGGTCGCCGCGCTGCAGCGGCTGCGGCACCCCGCGGTCGCGGCCGTGCTCGACGCCGAGGCGGACTCCACCGAGGCGTTCCTCGTGACGGAGCTCGTCGCCGGGGACACGCTCACCGAGCACGTGCGCGAGCGGGGGCCGCTCGACGCCGACGACCTCGTCACGCTCGCCGAGGGCCTGCGGGCCGCGCTCGCGGCCGTGCACGCGGCGGGCGTCGTGCACCGCGACCTCAAGCCGTCGAACGTGCTGCTCACCGACGACGGCCCGGTGCTCATCGACTTCGGGCTCGCGCAGGGCGTCGACGACGACGCGAACCTCACGACCGCGGGGCTCGTGCTGGGGACGCCGGGCTACCTCGCGCCCGAGCTGCTCGACGGCGGCGACCCGAGCCCGGCGACGGACATGTGGGGCTGGGCCGCGCTGCTCGCGTTCGCCGCGACCGGCCGCGACCCGTTCGGCTCCCGGCCCGTCGAGGCCGTCCTGGCGCGTGCGCGCTCGGGCGACGCGGACCTGGCCGAGGTCGGCCCGCTGACGGCGGCCGCGCTCGCGGGTGCGCTGCGGCCCGACCCCGCCGACCGGACCGACCCCGAGGACGTCGTCGCGGCGCTGCGCGCCGTGGCGGCCGAGGGCGACCTGCCCCCGGGCGCCGTCGCGACGGTCGTGCTGCCGGCGGGTGGTGCCGACGCCGTGGCGACGACGGTCGTGGACCCGGACGACCTCGACGACCACCTCGACGACGACGACCTCGACGACGACGGCCCCGACGAGGACGACCTCGCGACGGAGCACGTCGCGTCGTCGCCCCGCGACGTGCAGCCGACGACGGCGCTCGGGGCCGGTGCGGCCGTGGCCTCCGCGGCGGTCCCCGTCAACGACGGGCGCACCGTCGCCGTGCCCGTGGGCGACGACGACCCGCACCGGACGACCGCGCTGCCCCCGACGATCCCGCCGCCCCACGACGACGCGTGGCAGGAGGACTGGCCGGACGAGGACGGGCAGGACGACGACTGGCAGGACGGCGACGAGCGGGGCGACGACCGGTGGCTCGGTGACGACCTCGCGCCCGGACCCGGCACCGCCGACGACGGGCCCTGGTACGTCCGCCCGCCCGCGCGCCGCCGCTGGGGGTCGATGCTCGCGATCGGCCTCGTGGTCGTGCTCGCCGCGATGCTGCAGCCGTTCGTGACGCTGCTGGTCGTCGTGGTGCTCGCGGTGCTGGTGCGCACCGTCGGCCTCGCGGTCGAGACCATGCACACGCGTCGCGAGCGCCGCGGCGTGCGCCGCTCCGACGTGCCGCTGGCCGTGACGGCGCTGCCCTGGTACCTGCTGCGCGCGGGGCTCGCTGTGCTGCCCCCGCTGCTGGTCGGCGGCGCGGTCGTGACGATCGTCGGCGGGGTCGGCTGGTGGCTGCTCGGCTCGGGCCGGTGGGAGATCGGCGGCTCGCCGGGCGGTGAGCCGCCGCAGGGCACGACCGCGCGGCTCGTCGTCGCGGCGCTCACGCTCGTGCTCGTCGGGTTCGTGTGGTGGGGGCCGCTGTCGCGCATGACGCGCACGGGCGCGCGCCGCACGCTCGCGCTCGTCGCGCCCGGCCCCGTGGGTGCGCTGGTGGTCGTCGTGCTCGCGCTGGTCGGCGCGCTGCTGCTGTTCGACGGCCTGGTCGACGCGCGGCCGATCGGCTGGTGGCCGCTGTCCGAGCCGCCTGTCCTGCCGAACCCGTGACCCGAACGGCGTGACCCGCGCCCGCACGTACGCCTACCCTGGGCCCGTGCGTGCGACGCGAGCGGTGCGAGGGGCGACCCCCTCCGCCGCGCGTGCCCACCTGCTGGGCCTGCTCGGCGTGCTGCTGTCGGTCGCGTCCGTCGTGCTCGGAGTGCAGGGGCGCGTGCTGCTGCACCAGTGCCTCGCGGCCGAGGGGCCGCTCGCGGCGCTCGGCATGCGCCTGGCGGTGCTGCGCTCGGCCGCCGAGTGCCCCGAGGGCGCGGTCGGGCTGGGCGCGACGTCGCAGGGCGCCGTCGTGCTGCTCAGCGTGGCGCTGCCCGTGCTGGCCGCGCACGTGCTGCTCGCGGCGTGCGGGCTCGGCCTGGGCGCGGCCGCCCGGCGTGGTGCCGCCACCGTGCGCGCGCTGCTCGCGGCGCGGCTCGTCGCGCGGACGCCGGCCGCACCGGCCGTCGTGCCGGCGCGCGTGCGCGTCACCGCCGACGTCGCGGTGCGGGTCCCCGCGGGCCGCGTGCTCGACCCGGCCCGGCCGCACCGAGGACCGCCGGCGCGCTGAGCAGCGCCCGCCCGCACGTCCCCGCCGGTCCGCCGGCCCCACCCAGGAGCACCCATGCCCACGAACGACCCCCGTCCCTCCAAGGCGCAGCGCCGCGACGAGGCGCGCGCCAAGGCCCTCGCCATGCGTCAGGAGCAGGAGCGCAAGGCCAAGCGCACCCGCCTCATCGCCATCGGCGGCCTCGTCACCGCCGTCGTCGTGCTCGGCGCCATCGTCTTCGGCATCGTCCGCCAGGGCCAGGCCAACGCCGAGGCCTACGGCGACGTCGTCTACGCCGGCGGCACCGCCAACACGGTCGTGCCCGCGCTCGCCGACGTCGAGCGGCCCGACGTGGCCGACGACGCGGGCGGCGTGCCGGTCAGCTCCGAGGGCGTCGGCACGGCCGTGCCCGACGACGTCGAGGTCCAGGTCTACTTCGACTTCATGTGCCCCTACTGCGGCATGTTCGACCGAGCGAACGGCGCCGAGCTCGAGCGTCTCGCCGAGGCGGGCGGCGTGACCGTCGTCTACAAGAACATCTCGTTCCTCGACGGCACGTCGCGCGGCACGTTCTACTCGACGCGCGCCGCCAACGCGGCGGCCGTGGTCGCCGCGCAGGACCCCGAGCACTACGTCGACTTCGTCAGCGCGCTGTACACCGAGGAGAACCAGCCCGAGGAGAACACGAACGGTCTGAAGGACGCCGAGATCGCCGAGATCGCCCTGGGCGTCGGCGTCCCGCAGGCCGTGGTCGACCAGTTCACGACGACCGTCGACGGCTCCTACGAGGTCGCGACGTCCGACTCCGAGACCGAGTCGCGCGACGGCACGTGGCGCACGTACGCGCCGTTCGTGGCCGCGACCACGCAGCAGGCGCAGACCGACCTCGGCGGCCTCGGCACGCCGACGATCCTCATCGACGGCACCAAGTGGGAGGGCGACCTGTACACGACCGGCCCGCTCACCGACGCGATCAACCAGGCCGTCGCCGCCAAGGGCTGACCGCCGGGCGCGGGCGCCCGTCCCCTCGTCGGGGCGGGCGCCCGCGCACGTCGCGGCCGGTACCCTGGCCGCCTCGCCTCCTTAGCTCAGCTGGCCAGAGCACCTGTCTTGTAAACAGGGGGTCGTCGGTTCGAATCCGACAGGGGGCTCCACCACGGGCGTCGCGGCCGGCCGCTCGCCCTCAGGCGCCGAGCGCCTCGCGCAGGAACGCCACGTCGTCGGCCTGACCCTCGGCGGGCGTCTCGACGACCACGTCGCAGCCCGCCTCGCGCACGACGTGCGCGATCAGCTCGGGCGGGATCGTGCCGTCGGCGAACGACGCGTGCCGGTCGCGGCTGGACCCGTGCGGGTCGCGCGAGGAGTTGGCGTGCACGAGGTCGATGCGGCCCGTGATCGCGGTGAGCCGCTCGACGATCGTCTCGAGGTCCTCGCCGGCCGCCCACGCGTGGCACGTGTCCAGGCACACGCCGACGTCGTAGCGGCCGATCGCGTCCCACAGCATCGCCCACCGGTCGAGCGTGCGCGCGCACGCGTTCTCGCCGCCCGCGGTGTTCTCGACCAGCACGCGCACCGGGAACGTCGCGCGCTCGAACGTCTTGCGCCAGTTGTCGAACCCGACCGCGACGTCGTCGCCGTCGCCCACGTGCCCGCCGTGCACGACCAGCCCGCGCGCGCCCAGCTCGGCCGCCGCGGCGGTGTGCTGCGCGATCATGTTCCGGCTCGGGATGCGGATGCGGTTGTTGGTCGACGCGACGTTCACGAGGTACGGCGCGTGCGCGTAGATCCCCAGGCCCGAGGCGACGAGCGCGTCCGCGTCGGGGCGGCGCACGGGCTTCTTCCAGCCCTGCGGGTCGGCCAGGAACACCTGCACGGCCCGTGCGCCGACGCGCTGCGCCTCCGCCACCGGGTCGTCCCCGCGCACGTGCGCGCCGATCAGCACCACGACGTCCTCCTGGAGTCCTCGACGATGTGCCGCACCAGGCTCGCACGCCACGGACGCCGGCGCTGCCGACGCCGCGCGGCGGGCCGCCCGTCGCGCGCTCAGAGGGCGGGGCCGGTCTCCTCGAGCAGCCGCAGAGCCGCACTCACCCGCGGGTTGCGTGCGGGGTCGGTGTCGATGCCTAGGGTCGTGTAGACCGCGTAGACGTGGTTCTGCACCGACTTCTCGGTGATGCCGAGCTGCGCCGCGATCCCCGCGTTCGACAGCCCCTGCGCCAGCAGCCGCAGCACCGTGTACTGGCGCTGCGTGAGGCGCGCGACGCTCGACCCGGCCCGCGGCGCGACCCGCTCGAGCAGCGCCGGGTCCAGGACCGTCTCGCCCGCGGCCGCCGCGCGCACGGCGTGCAGCAGCGTCGCCTCGCTCGTCGTCGACGTCTTCGACAGGTAGCCCCAGCCGTGCGCGACGTCGCGCGGCAGGTCGAGCAGCAGGTCCATCGCGTCGTGCGCCGACAGCAGCAGGACGCCCAGCGACGGCTGCGAGCGGCGCAGCGTCACGCCGAGCGCGATGCCGTTGCCGTCGGGCAGGTCGATGTCGAGCACGACGACGTCCACGAGACCCGGCGTCAGCACGGCGCGCGCCTCGACCGCGGAGCCGAGGGACGTGACGACCTCGAAGCCGCCGGCGTCGGCGAACGACCGCTCGAGCATCGAGCGGAACAGCGGCTGGTCCTCGACGACCGCGACGCGCAGTCGTCGTGGCGGGGTGGCTGAAGTCATCGGGACAAGTATCGTCACGCAGGCGCGTCGACGCAGGCGGACGCGTCGCGGACGAGGGCGTCGGGTGGGGTGAAAAGCATGCAGGGCGCACAGGACGACGTGCCCGTCGTGGTCCCGGCACGGGACGGCGACGAGGCCGCGGACCGGCGTGCGCTGCTGCGCGGCGCCGGGGTCGTCGCGCTCGGCTACGCGCTGGGTGCCGCGCTGCAGAGCGCCTGGATCTACTCGCAGCTGCTGCCGGAGTGGGGCACGGTCGAGCTGTGGCGGCGGCTGGTGGCCAACGGCGTGGCCGTCGCGGGACTGGTCGCGGCGCTCGTGGTGCTGCGCGTCCACGTCGCGTCGAACGTCGCGTCGGTCCTGCTGCGCGGCGTGCTGGCGGCGGTCTTCATGGGGACGCTGCGCGTCGCGGCGCAGCTGCTGGTGGGCGTCTACCCGATCGACGACGTCCGTGCGCTGGGTGCCGAGGTGCTCACCGGCACCCTCATCGCCCTCATCTCGACCGCGATCGGCATGGCGTCGATGGTGTCGCTGCGGCGCTCGCGGGCCGCGACGCGTGCGGCCGAGCGCGAGGCGGTGAGCGTCGAGATGGCCGTGCGCGCGCTCGAGGACGAGGAGATCCGGGTGCGACGCGCGGTGGCCGAGGGGCTGCACGGCACGTTGCAGCAGCGCCTGGTCCTGGTGGACGCGCGGCTCGACGCGGTGCAGGCCGCGACCGAGGGCACGCTGCCGGCCGCGACGGCCGACGTGCGCTGGGTGCGCTCGCAGCTCGCGGAGGCGCGCGACCTCGACGTCCGGCGCATGAGCCGGCTGCTCTACCCCGACCGGCTCGAGCTCGGGGTCGTGCCGGCCGTGCGCGCGCTGCTCGGGCGGCTGCCGGCGACGATCGCGACGAACCTGCAGGTCGGTGAGGAGCTGCGGCACGTCGACGACCCGACGCGTGGCGGGCTGACGATCCCCGAGCGGCTGCTCGTGGTGCGGGTCGTCGAGGAGGCCGTGACGAACGCGCTCAAGCACGGCCCGCCGTCGCGCGTCGACGTGCGGATGGACGTCGCGGGCGGCGTGCTCGAGGTCGTGGTCGCCAACGACGGCGGCTCGTTCGACGCGCCCGAGGAGCAGGATCCGACCACGGGGACCGCGCGGCTCGCGCAGCGGCTGCGGATCGCGGGCGGCTCGCTGCGCGTCGGGCCGGGCCCGGGGGGCGGCGCGGTGGTCGACGCGCGTCTGCCGCTGGGGGTCCTGGCAGGCGAGGACCGCACGGACTGAGCGGGTCGGGCCAGGCCGCGGGGCCGACCCTCGGACGGGTGCGCGACCGCGCCGACGAGTGACCTGCGCCACTCGTCCAGCCTAGGACGAAAGTCCCCCTGACCTGCGGGTACGCGTCTCAGAGAAGGCGTTTTCCGCCGGGTTCGCGGGTGAAGAACTCGGGCATCTCCGACGACCCCCGGGAGTTTTCACCTAGGCCTCCGCCGGAGGGGTGAGCGCGCCGATCGATAGTGGAGAGGAACCCACCTGAACACCCGTCCAAGAAGAGGTCCTCCCCGTGTCCACGTCCTCGAAGCGCGCCAACCGTCGCAAGCTCCTCGCCGTCGGTCTCGGCGTGCTCGGCGTCGCCGGCCTGTCGCTCGCGTCCGCGTCGCAGCTCAACGTCAACGGCACCTCCGCGTCGGTCGCGCAGGCCGGCACCGCCGCCGTCACGACCGCGGTCTGCCAGACCAGCACCGTCGCCGTCTCCTACGGCCTCGCCTCCGGCACCCCCGGCTCGCTCGGCACCGGTGCGCAGTTCGGCTTCGCGGCCGAGGCCGACGCGCTCACCCTCACGTCCTTCGACGCGGCCTGCGGCGGCAAGACCGTCAAGGTCGCGCTCGGCTCCGCGTCCGGCACCCAGATCGGCGCCACCTACAGCGGGACCGTGCCCGCGTCCGGCGGCGCCGTGACGCTCACGCTCAACGGCGGCACCCCCGCCTTCGGCTCGGCGCTGACGCCCGCGCAGATCAACAGCATCAGCAAGGTCGCCGTCACGGTGTACGGCGCCTGATCGTGCCCCGCGTCCAGCTCGCAGCACCCGCCGGGACCCGGCGGGTGCTGCGAGCTGCGCGGACGGCGGTCGGCTGGGCCGTGCTCGGCGTCGTCGTGCTGCTGCTGTGGCCCACGAACCTCGGCGGCTGCACGTCGTTCACGCTCGTCTCCGGGCACTCGATGGAGCCCACCTACCGCACGGGCGACATCGTCGTCGCGCGGTGCGGCGTGCCCCAGGTCGGCGACGTCGTCATCTACCGGCCCGCCGCGCTGGACGGCGCGCGCATCATCCACCGCGTCATCGGCGGCGACCCCGACGGGTGGCGGCTGCAGGGCGACAACAACGACGCGGCGGACCCGTTCACCCCGACGCAGGACGAGGTCGTCGGCGTCGAGGTCCTGCACGTGCCGCGCCTCGGGCTCGCCGTCGGCTGGGCCGCGACCCCGGGCGTGTGGGCGAGCGTGCTCGTGCTCGCGCTCGCGCTCGTCGTGTGGCCGTCCGCACCGCGGGTGCGCACGTGACCCGGCGCCGCGCCGTGCGCCGCATCGCCGTGACGCTGAGCGGCGCCGCCGTGCTCGCCGTCACGCTGGTCCTCCTCGCCGCGCAGGTCGCGTCCGCCGCCGGCCTGCCGCTCACCGGCGCCGGTGCGCGCGCGTGGGCCGCCACGGCGCAGCGCTGCCAGGAGGCGCCCGTCACCGTCACCGCCGCGTCCGGCACCGCCGTGCGCGTGACCGGTGTGCAGGCCGCGTGCGTCGGGCGACCCCTCGTCGTCACGCTGTACGACCCCGCGGTGACGTCGTCCGCCGCGCAGTCGCGCCGGTTCACCGGCCAGGCGACCGCCGCCGCGACGACCACCGTCGCCGGGGGCGCCTTCACCCCGGCCGCCGCTCTCGTGCCCCGCGTGACGGTCGACGGCTGGCTCGTGCCGTCCACCTGGAGCGGTCCGCAGCCGTTCGTGCGGTGCACCGTGCCGGACGACCCCGCCGCGTCGTGCACGGCGACCCTCGTGAACCGCCAGCAGTGGGGCTACCCGACGCCGACCACGTGGCTCGCGAACGTCGTCGTGTCCTCGACCAGCCCCACGCCCGTCACGTGGCAGGTCGACGTCGACCTCTCCGACCCCGAGCTGCCGTTCCTCGCGCGGGCGCTCACCGACGGCACCGGCGGGCTCGTGCGGGTCGCGGCGAGCGCGTGCGGCGACGCGCCGCGCGTCGTGACCGTGCGCGGCACGACCGCGTGGGGGTCGTTCCACCAGGTGCAGGACGGTCGGACGTCGGCGATCCAGCTGCGCGGCGACCTCACCGGCTCCGGCGGCCTGCTCACCTGCCCCTGACGACGGGCCGGCGCGTCAGTCGACCGGCAGCGGCTCCGGCCGCTTCGCGACGCGCGCGTCGCCCGACGACCGCCGCCGCAGCCGCCGCGTCGCCCACGGGTAGGCGTGCTCGCGCAGCCAGTGCGCGTCGGCGCGCACGCGCTCGAGGCGCGGGACGGGGGGCAGCGGTGCGAGCGGGTCGTCCCAGTCCGCACGGTCGGGCGGCAGGCCGAGCGCGACGAGCGCGCCCTGCGCGACCCGCGCGTGGCCGTCGGTCGTGAGGTGGATGCGGTCCTCGGCCCACATGCGCCAGTCCAGCAGGCTGCGCATGCCCCACAGGTCCAGGACGTACGCGCCGTGCCGGCGCGCGATCGACCACACGTGCGCGCTGAACACGCCCGTGCGGCTCCGCGTCGTGCGCACCAGCGGGCTCTCGCGCGCGTCGAAGCCCGTCGACAGCAGGACGTCGGCACCGTCCGCGCGCAGCCGCGCGACCGCGCGCTCGAGGTCCGCCGCGACGCGGTCGACGTCCACCGACGGACGCAGGATGTCGTTGCCGCCCCCGACGAGGCTCACGAGGTCGGGCGCCATCGCCCGGGCCGCCGGCACCTGCTCGGTGAGGATCGGGCGCATGAGGCGACCGCGCACCGCGAGGTTCGCGTACTCGAGGGCCGGCAGGCCCGCGGCCGTGCGGCGCGCCGACAGGTGCGACGCGAGCTGGTCCGCCCAGCCGCGCAGGGGTGCGTCCTCGCCGTCGGGCGCGTCCCACAGGCCCTCGGTGAACGAGTCGCCGACCGCGACGTACCGCGACCACCGCGGCGGGTCGCCCGCGGCGGCGGGGCCACCGGGCGGGGCGTCGGCGGGTCGCGGAGCGGTCGGGCCCTCGGGGTCGCGCGCGGACGTCATGGCCCCATCATGCGCCGTCGGGTCAGGGCAGGCGCCAGTCCACCGGTGCGGCGCCCTGCTCGCGCAGCAGCGCGTCGACGCGCGAGAACGGCCGCGACCCGAAGAACCCGCGGCTCGCGGACAACGGGCTCGGGTGCGGGCTCGCGACCACGGGGACGTCGCCCAGCGCCGGGCGCAGCGACTGCGCGTCGCGGCCCCACAGCACCGCGACGAGCGGCCCGCCGCGTTCCACGAGCGCCGCGATGGCACGGTCGGTGACCTGCTCCCAGCCGCGGCCGCGGTGCGAGGCCGGCGCGCCCGGCCGCACGGTGAGGACCCTGTTGAGCAGCATCACGCCCTGGTCCGCCCACGGCGACAGGTCGCCGCTCGTGGGGGCGGGGACCCCCAGGTCGTCGACGAGCTCGCGGAACACGTTCGCGAGCGAGCGCGGCAGCGGCCGCACGTCGGGCTGCACCGAGAACGACAGCCCCATGGGGTGCCCCGGCGTCGGGTACGGGTCCTGCCCGACCACCAGGACGCGCACGTCCGCGAGCGGGCGCTGGAACGCGCGCAGGATCGCGTCGGACGCCGGCAGGTAGGCGTGGCCCGCGGCGACCTCCTCGCGCAGGAACTGGCCGGCCGCGCGCAGCGCGGGCTCGGCGGGGGCCAGGGCAGCGGCCCAGTCGGGCGCGACGAGCTGGTCGAGAGGCGCGGTCACGAGCCCGCACGCTACCCGTGGCGGCCCCCGCACGGAGGTGGACGACGACGCGCCGACCGCCGCGCGCGGACGAATGACACCGGTGTGGTTCCGCACGTACCATGACGCGGAGCAGCGCGACCCGCACGGCCGGCACGAGGAGGAACCATGGACGCGAGCGCGGCGCCCGCCTCCCCGGGCGACGAGGTCCGCGACGACGCGCGCGGGGCCGACGGCCTCAGCGACCGCGACCGGCAGGTCCTCGAGTTCGAGCGCCAGTGGTGGAAGTACGCCGGCGCGAAGGAGCAGGCCGTGCGCGAGCTGTTCGACATGTCCGCCACGCGCTACTACCAGCTCCTCAACGCGCTCATCGACGACCCGGCGGCCCTCGCGCACGACCCGATGCTCGTCAAGCGCCTGCGGCGCATGCGGTCCTCGCGGCAGCGCGCGCGCACCGCGCGCCGCCTCGGCGCCGAGGGCTGAGCGGCAGGTGCCCCGTCCGTCCGGGTATGTCGCCCCGGCGGCGCGGCCGTGCGGCGGGCCTGGCCGGTGCGGCGGCCCCGAGACGTTAGCCTTGCGGCCGTGAGCAAGGCCGACTACCCGTACCCCGAGGACGAGTTCGACGCGATCTCGCCCGACGCACCGACGGGTGTGCACCGTGCCCCGCGCTCCACGTGGAGCAAGTGGTGGCCGTTCCTCGTCGTGCTCGTCGTCGTGCCCGCGCTCGCCTGGGGCGCCGTGACCTTCCTGTCGCGCACCGGCAACCTGCCTGGCGACGCGTCGCAGCCCCAGGGCGGCACCAGCGGCGAGGTCCAGGAGCCGCCCGCCGACGACCCGGCGACCGACGGCGCCGAGGACCCCGCGACCGACGGGGGCGAGGAGCAGCCGACGCCCGCGCCCGAGGAGACCGTCGAGGCGCCGCAGCCCGTGCTGACCACGCCGGTGCGCGTGCTCAACGGTGCGCGGGTGGCCGGCCTGGCCGCCGAGGTCGCGGGACAGCTCGAGACCGCGGGCTTCACGGACGTGACGCCCGACAACGCCACCGGCTCGCTGCCCGCGCAGTCCACGGTGTTCGTCGCCTCGGAGGACCTGCGGGCGACGGCCGACCTCGTCGCGAGCACCGTGAACGTGCCGACGATCGTCGTCGACGCGCAGCGCGCCGGCACCGGCGTCTCCGTCGTCCTCGTCACCGACCCGCGCGGCTGACGGGACCCGGCGGGCGCCCGCGCCGCCCCGTCACGTCACGTCACGTCACGTCACGTCACCTGAGCGGACCCTGGTCGCGCGTCCACGCCCCGCACTAGGCTCCGGGCACCGGGGCGACGGCGGATCTCCCCGGGCACCGGACGTCGAGGAGCACGGCATGGCCCAGGGCACGGTCAAGTGGTTCAACGCGGAGAAGGGGTTCGGCTTCATCACGCCCGAGGGCGGGGGCCAGGACCTCTTCGTGCACTACAGCGCGATCCAGGTCGACGGCTACCGCACCCTCGACGAGGGACAGGCGGTCGCCTTCGAGGTCGGGCAGGGCACCAAGGGCCCGCAGGCCGAGCAGGTGCGTCCCGTCTGACGGCGCGGACGGACGGCCCGGTCGCCCCGGCGGCCGGGCCGTCGTCGTGCCCCGGCCCGCCGCGGACGTCCGTCACGACTCGTCGAGCGCGTCGAGCGCGTCGAGCGCGAGCAGCACGCACGCGGCGCTCCACGCCAACGGCGCGACCGCCGCGGGCGCACCGTCCGCGAGCAGCTTCTCCGGGATCGACCCGGACGCCGTGCGGTGCGCGTCGATGACGTCGAGCCAGCGCGTCGCCGTCGCGACGTCGCCCTGCTCGGCGGCGACCCAGGCGTACAGCGAGGTCTGCGGCGTCCACGACACGCCGTCACGGCGCCACGCGCCGCCCGGTGCCAGCCCGGCCGCGGGCCGCAGCATCGACGGCACCGACGCGCGCCACGCCGCGGCGCCGTCCGCGGGCGGCTGCGCCCAGAACGGCGCGAGGACGAACGCGCTCGCGGCGTCGGGGACCGGGCGCGACGGGTAGCGCCCGTAGCCGCCCGGCCCGAACGCCGCGACGACCGCGTCCCGGGCCCGTGCCGCGCCGGCACGGGCCCGCGCGGCGTCGTCGGGGCGGTCGGCCGCCGACAGCACCGCCGCCGCCTGCTCGAGGCCGGCCACGAGCGGGGCCGCCGTGCCGAGCGTGACCTCGTGCTCGGCGACCTCCCAGTAGTCCGGCGACGCCGGCGGCAGGCCCTCGGCCACGAGCGTCAGCGCGTGCGTCGCCGAGCGCGACACGAGCGGTGCGAGACGCGCCGCGACGGCCGGCCGCTCGGCCGCCGGCACCTCGGCGAGCACCAGGCCCGCCGCCCACATCGACCAGCCCGTGCCGTCGCTCTGCGTGCCGCGGTCGTCGGGCGGCCCGGAGCCGTCGGGCCGGTACCGCGCCTCGAACGACCCGTCCGGCTCCTGCACGGCCGCCAGGAAGTCGAGCAGCGCGAGCGCGTCCGCGACGCGGCCCGTGCGGGCGAGCGCGACCGCGACGAACGACGCGTCCCGCGGCCACACGTACCGCCAGTGCGGCGACCACCCGGCGACCACGACGCCGTCGACCGTCAGGGCGTGCAGGTCGAGCAGCGCCGCGCGTGCCAGGCCCGCGTACCGGCCGTCGTCGCCGGGCACGGTCCCGGCGGCGAGCCAGGCCCGCTGCTCGGCCGCGGCAGCCCGGGCGGCGCGCGGCCCGAGCGGCACCGTCGTCGTCGGCGTGCCGCCGAGCGCCGCGGTGAGCACCGCGACCGCCGGGTCGGGCACGCGCGTGCCCGGCAGGTACGTCGCGACGGCGGCCACGGGGACCTCGGCCCGCGCGCCGTCGGGCAGCACCGCGACCGCCTGCTGGTAGAGGTCGATCCGTGCGTGCGTCGTGCTCGACGCCCCGACGCCCGTGCCGACCCCGCCGACGGCCCCCGCCCCGGTGCCCGTCCCGGTGGACGACGCGGCGGCCGGAGGGCCCGGCGGTGCGGGGGTGGCGCGGTCCGCGGGCGCCGGCGCCACGGCCGCCAGCAGCGCCCCGACCAGCACGACGACCGCGCGGGCGCGGGCGCGCCGGGCGCGGCTCACGACGACGGCGTCGGGCACGACGGCACCCTAGACCTTCGCGGCGGGCGGACGGCAGGACCACGGGCGCTGCTTGCACTCGGAGGGGTCGAGTGCTAACCATTGACTTAGCACTCTCCGGTGGAGAGTGACAGCAGCACACCGGCCGTAGGTGAGGGCCGTCGCGCGTGGGACGTGAGCGCGCACGGCGGCCCGTCCGTCGCGGGCACCGACCGGCCACCCCACGAACCGGAAGAAGGATCACAGCCCCATGGCCAAGATCATCGCCTTCGACGAGGAGGCCCGGCGGAGCATGGAGCGCGGGCTCAACACGCTCGCCGACACCGTCAAGGTCACCCTCGGCCCCAAGGGCCGCAACGTCGTGCTCGACAAGAAGTGGGGCGCGCCGACGATCACGAACGACGGCGTCTCCATCGCCAAGGAGATCGACCTCGAGGACCCGTACGAGAAGATCGGTGCGGAGCTCGTCAAGGAGGTCGCCAAGAAGACCGACGACGTCGCGGGCGACGGCACCACCACCGCCACCGTCCTGGCCCAGGCGCTCGTGCGCGAGGGCCTGCGCAACGTCGCGGCCGGCGCCAACCCGATCGCCCTGAAGAAGGGCATCGAGAAGGCCGTCGAGGCGGTTACCGCCCAGCTGCTCGACCAGGCGAAGGAGGTCGAGACCAAGGAGGAGATCGCCGCCACGGCCGCGATCTCGGCCGGCGACCCGGCGATCGGCGAGCTCATCGCCGAGGCGCTCGACAAGGTCGGCAAGGAGGGCGTCATCACGGTCGAGGAGTCCAACGCCCTCGGCCTGGAGCTCGAGCTCACGGAGGGCATGCGCTTCGACAAGGGCTACCTGTCGGCGTACTTCGTGACCGACCCGGAGCGCCAGGAGGCGGTCCTCGAGGACGCGTACGTCCTGCTCGTCGAGTCCAAGGTCTCGAACGTCAAGGACCTGCTGCCGCTGCTGGAGAAGGTCATCCAGGCCGGCAAGCCGCTGCTCATCGTGGCCGAGGACGTCGAGTCCGAGGCGCTCGCGACGCTCGTCGTGAACCGCATCCGCGGCATCTTCAAGTCCATCGCCGTCAAGGCGCCGGGCTTCGGCGACCGCCGCAAGGCGATGCTGCAGGACATGGCCGTCCTCACCGGTGGCCAGGTCGTCTCCGAGACCGTCGGCCTCAAGCTGGACCAGGTCGGCCTCGAGGTGCTCGGCACGGCGCGCAAGGTCGTCGTGACCAAGGACGAGACCACGATCGTCGAGGGTGGTGGCGACGCCGGCCAGATCCAGGGCCGCGTCAACCAGATCCGCGCCGAGATCGAGAACTCGGACTCCGACTACGACCGCGAGAAGCTCCAGGAGCGCCTCGCCAAGCTCGCGGGCGGCGTCGCCGTCATCAAGGCGGGCGCGGCGACCGAGGTCGAGCTCAAGGAGCGCAAGCACCGCATCGAGGACGCCGTGCGCAACGCGAAGGCGGCCGTCGAGGAGGGCATCGTCGCCGGTGGTGGCGTCGCGCTCATCCAGGCCGGCGCCAAGGCGTTCGAGACCCTCGTGCTCGAGGGCGACGAGGCGACCGGTGCGCAGATCGTGAAGCTCGCGATCGAGGCCCCGCTCAAGCAGATCGCGATCAACGCCGGTCTCGAGGGCGGCGTCGTCGCCGAGAAGGTGCGCAACCTCCCGACGGGTCACGGCCTCAACGCCGCGACCAACACGTACGAGGACCTGCTCGCCGCGGGCGTCAACGACCCGGTCAAGGTCACGCGCTCGGCGCTGCAGAACGCCGCGTCGATCGCCGGTCTGTTCCTCACCACCGAGGCCGTCGTGGCCGACAAGCCGGAGAAGGCCGCCCCGGCCGCGCCCGGCGGTGGCGAGGACTTCGGCGGCGGCTTCTGAGCCACGCAGTCCCCGCATGACACGGAGGGCCGCTCACCCCGCGGGGTGAGCGGCCCTCCGCTCGTCCGTGGCCGGTGCGCCGTGCGCGACCGGCCGGTGCGTCAGCCCGCCGCCGCCAGGCGGCTCGCGAGCGACAGCGCGCTCGAGACCGCGTCGAGGTAGACGCGGCCCACGTCGTACGGGTCGAGGCCCGTCGCGGCGACGCCCGCCGGGTCGTTCTTCTCCTGCGCGAGGACGGCCGCGAGGGCCTGGCCGTAGCGCCCCTGGTGGTGCTCGAGCGCCGCGGCGACCTCGTGCGAGACGCCCGTGCGCGAGACGACCTGCGACGGCGCGACCTTGAGCTGCGCCGCGACGGCCGACAGCAGGCCCACGGTGTACCCGGTGTCGTCACCCGTGATGCTCGAGACGGCGGTCGCGCGGGTCAGGAGGTACCACAGCGTCTCCATCGCGGCCGGCGTGGACCCCACGAGGGCCGCGGTCGCGAGCGCACCGAGCTGGCGCGGCCCCACGAGCACGACGGCGCGGTGCACCGAGTCGACCTTGTGGCGCACGCCCATGGCCGACGAGTTCACGAGGTGCAGCACGCGGATCGACAGCTCGGGGTCGCTCGCGACGGTCTGCGCGCACGCCGCCGGGTCCGGCGTCGGCCCGGAGACGAGCCGGATCACCTCGAGGCACTGGATCTCGCCGACCGTGAACGACCGGACGGGCTCGACGGGCCGCTGCTCGAGCACGAGCGGGCCCTGCAGGAACTCGGCGCCCGCCTCGAGCGCGGCGTCGACCCGGTCGCGCGTCGTGGCGTTCTCCGCGACGACGACCGCGCCGCGCGACGCGGCCTGCGCGGTGAGCTCGGCGAGCCGTGCCGGGTCCTGCGCCGCGTCGACCTTGACCATCTGGACGTACGGCAGCAGCGCGACCTGCTGGGGCGTGCCGCTGTAGTCGGCGAGCGCGAGGCGCACGCCGTCCTCGACGAGTCCGCCCAGCCGGTCGGCCGCACCGGTCGCCGACTGCAGGTGCGGCGGGACCTCGACGACCACGCCGTGCGGCAGCTCGAGCAGCGCCGCGGGGTTCGCGAGCACCGAGCGCGTCGGGCGGATCACGAGCGGCCGCTCACCCGCGAGGCGCGTGAGGTCGATCGTCCGGAACATCGCGTCGACGAGGTGCTCGACGGACTCCTCCGGCAGGGGGAGCCCGGAGCCGTCGGGCACGATCCCGCGCACGGCGTACGCGAAGATGCTCCGGTCGGGGTGGACGACCGGCTGGCGGAGGATCGACGCGCTGGCGCGGGCGTTGCTGGTCGGGGTGGTCACACGGCCTCCCGGGCAGGGGTGATTTCACCCCTCCATCGGCACGTGCGGACCCGCGCTGAGAGATATGGGCCGTGCGTCGTCAGGCCAGCGGTGCCCGCAGCGGCAGGTCGTCCTCGAGCACGACCTGCAGCGCGCGGCCGTCCGCGGGGTGCACGACCACGGGGGCGAGCAGGTTCGCCGACGGGTGCGCCCGGTCGTCGTCCGCGGGGTGCACGACCACGAGCAGCACCGGCGCCTCGTCGGGCGCGAGCCCGAGCGTCGCGCGGACCTCGGACGGGACCGTCGGCGCGTAGTCCGGGAAGAACGCGTGCGGCTCGACGACGAACAGCCGTGCCGGCCGCACGCCGTCCGGCTCGGACCGCAGCGTGAACAGCAGCCCGGTCTCGTCGAGCGGTGCGAGCGTCCACTCGTGGTGGCCGGGCAGGCCCGGGAGCTCGGTGGCGACCCGCAGCAGCGGCGGCAGGTCGCGCGGGCCGGCGGGCGTGACGACCGTGACGGGGGCGGCGTGCAGCGCGCTCATCGCAGGAAGTCCAGGAGCGAGGGCTGCAGGACCTTGGCCGCGGCGCCCAGCGCCCCGCGGTAGGCGACCTCCTGGGCCTGCACGTCGAGCGTGATCTGGGCGAGGTCGATGTCCTCGATGCCGCCGATCTGCTCCTTGAGCGTGACCGTCCGGGCCATGAGGACGTCCTTCGCGGCGATGACCTGCCCGTGCCGGGCGCCGACCGACGCGACCTGCTCGAGCATCGCCGAGATGCGGCCGTCGACCGCGTCGAGGTGCGTCGACATGTCGGTGCTGCCCGAGCGGATCGCGGCGGCGACGCGGTCCAGGACCGCGAACACCGAGTCGTCCCCGGTGCCGAAGGTCTGCCCGCCGTCGGCGTCCACCCGGACGGTCGCGCCCGGGCCGACCTCGCGCGTCACCGTGGCGCCGGCGAAGCCGTTGAAGACGTAGGGCGGGGTCGCGGCCGGGTCCACCGTGAACGCCGGGTCCTTGCTGGTGCCGGCGAAGACCTGGCGACCCGAGTAGGACGCGTTGGCCTGCTGCAGCAGCTCGTCGCGGCGTGCCTCGATCTCGGCGGCGAGCGCCTCGCGCGCGTCGGCGCTCAGCGAGCCGTTCTCGGCACGGACCACCAGGACGCGCGTGGCGTTCGCGATGGACAGGGACTCGCGGACCGCCTCGTCGACCGTCGCGAGCCACGCGTCGCCGTCGGCGCGGTTGCGCTCGTACTGCGTGACCGCCCGCAGGTCGGCCCGCAGGCGCAGCAGGTCGTGCGCGCCGGCGGGGTCGTCGGACGGCACCGCGATCTTGGTGCCGCTCGACATCTGCGCCTGGAGCCGGGCGCCCGCGGCGAGGCTCGCCTGCAGGTTGGCCAGCGTCGAGCGCTGGATGGTGCTGTGGGTGACGCGTGTGACCATGCCGGTCACCTCCCGACGATGCCGGTGCGGTTGATGAGGGTGTCGAGCATCTCGTCGATCGCGGTGAGCACGCGGGCGGCGCCCTCGTACGCGCGCTGGTGCGCGAGCATGTTCACCGTCTCCTCGTCGATGTCGACGGACGCGTTCGCGAGCTGCTGGTTCTCGGCGGACACCAGCCCGACGTTCGCGACGGTCGCGCGCGACGTCGCGCTGGCCGTCTTGACGCCGATGTCGGTGACGACCGAGCGCCACAGCGCGTCGGGGCCGTCGTTGGCGCTGCCGAGCCGCGCGATCTCGGTCGCGACCGAGCCGTCGAACGGGCCCTTGCCGTCCTCGCCGGCCGCGACCTCGCTGCCCTGCGTGAGCGCCACGCGGAGGCTGAGCGCGGCGGGCTCGCCGGCGGTGACCGCGAAGAAGTCGCCGCCCGGGGTCCCGTCCTCGCGGCGCGCGGTCGAGTGCAGCGCGTTGACCTGGTCGTGGAGCTGCTGGGCGACCTTGTCGTACTGCTGCGCGGCGCCCGTGAGGATCCCGCCCTGGTCCGGGGGTGCGAGCACCGAGAGCAGACCCGCGACGCGGCCGCCCTGCAGGCCGGCCGGGAGCGTCGGGTGGTCGGCCCACACGACGGACACCGCGGTGCCGGCGGTGGCCTGCGAGAACGCGTTCGCGCCGGTCACGGCGAGCTCGCTGACGTCCTTGCCGGTGACGAGCAGGTTGCCGCTGACGAGCACGTCGACCTGGCCGTTCTCGCGGACCCGGCTCGACGCGCCCACGAGGGAGGACAGCTCGGTGACGAGCGCGTCGCGCTGGTCGGAGAGCTCGTGGGCGGTCCCGCCCGAGCTCTCGATCGCGAGGATGCGCTCGTTGAGGTCGGCGACCGAGGACGCGGCCGCGTTGACGCGGTCGACGAGCGCGACGGTGGTGCTCAGGCTCTGCTGCCACTGCGTGGCCGCGTCGGAGTACAGCGTGTGCAGGCGCGTCGCGACCGCGTTGCCGCGCTCGAGGACGACGGCCCGCGCGGACTCCCGGTTGGCGCCGTTGGCGAGGTCGGCGAACCCGGCCCACAGGTCGGAGAGCTGACCGCCGAGGCCGGTCTTGGCGGGCTCGCCGAGGCTCTTCTCGAGCGAGGTGTACGCGTCGGCGCGCGCCGTCAGCTGGCCGGCCGTGCCGGCCGCCGCGCGGACCTTGGCGTCGAGGAACACGTCGCCGAGGCGGACGGTGCCCGTGCTGCTGACGCCCTGGCCGACGCCGTTCGACGTCGCGAACATCGACGGGACGCTCTGCGCCGCGACCGGGGAGAGGTTGACGCGCTGACGCGTGTACCCGTCGGTCTTGGCGTTGGCGATGTTCTGCGCCGAGACGTCGAGGGCCTGGCGCTGGGCGATGAGCGAGCTCAGGGCGGTCCCGAGTCCGGAGAAGGTGCTCACGGGTCTCCTAGATCGACCGGTCGACGAGGCGGGCGTGGGGGGTCTCGACGGTGGCGCGCTGGCCCAGCCCGTCGTAGGTCTGCACGGTGTCGTGCAACGACATGAGGGTCTCCTGCGCGGCGCGGTGCGACACCGCGAGCAGCTCGCGGTTGCCGTCGGCGAGCGCGGAGATCTCGGCGGTGAGCGACGCGAACGCGTCGCGGTGCGTGCGCAGGAGGTCGTCCCAGGGGGACGGGGCGTGCGCGGCGAGCTCGGCGAGGCCGGCGCCCGGGTCGAGCCCGAGCAGGCGCGCGACGGCGTCGGCCTCGGTGGCACGGCCGAGCTCGGCGGTGCGGATCTCGTCGAGGACGGCCTCGACCTCGCGCGTGGCGTGGCCGAGCCAGCGGGTGCGGCCCGAGCTGAGCACGAGCTGCTCCTCCTCGAGCTTGAACAGCAGCAGCTCGAGCAGGTGGCGCTCGCGCCAGAGGACCTCCGACAGCTGCTCGAGGGTGGGTCGCAGATCCACCGTCCACCTCTTCCTCGTCGCGTCGGTTCGCCGCACCGGCCTGTCGACGCTACCCATCGGACGACCGCGGGAGGATCTGACGGTTTCGCGCGGCCTGCGGCGCACATCTGCCCGAGGCAACCGGGACGCCGTGACCTGCCGCGGGCGTCACGCCTGATCGGAAGCGCTTGCGCGGTCACGAGGGGATGGGCGCGTGAAACCGATGTGATCTATGTCACAGACGCGAGGCCGTCTACGGGGGTTCGGACCGGTTCGTCGGCCCGGTCGCGCACGAAGGTCCCAATGAGGCGTTTCCTGCCCTTGGAACGTGGGTGCGCGCCCACCCTCAACCTCGCGTCGGCCCCGACCGAGGCCATCGGTGTGAGCGTGAACAGCACCCCCGTGGACGTCACGGACCTCGTGGTCGAGCACCTGCCGATCGTGGGCTACAACGTGTCCGAGATCCTCCACCGCGTGCCCCCGACGGTGAGCCGCGACGAGCTCGCGTCCGCCGGCGCCCTCGCCCTGGTCCTCGCGGCCCGCGCCTACGACCCGTCGACCAACGTGCCGTTCGCGCGGTACGCGACGCTGCGCATCAAGGGCGCGCTGCTCGACGAGCTGCGCTCGATGGACTGGGCGAGCCGCGGCGCGCGCCGCCGCTCGCGCGACCTCGAGGCCGCGACCGACCGGCTGCGCGGCGTGCTCGGCCGCACCCCGACCCGCGCCGAGCTCGCCGAGACCCTCGGCGTGGCCGTCACCGCGGTCGACGAGGCGCGCGCCGACGCCGAGCGTCGCGTGCTGTCCCTCGACGTGCCCGGCACGCCCGTCGCCGAGACGCTGCGCGACGCGCAGCAGACGCCCGAGGAGCACGTGCTCGCCGGCGAGCGCGTGCACTGGCTGCGCGCGGCCGTCACCGAGCTGCCCGAGCGGCTGCGCGTCGTCATCGCCGGCCTCTACCTCGAGGACCGCACGATCGCCGAGCTCGCCGAGGACCTCGGCGTGACGCAGTCGCGCATCAGCCAGCTGCGCACCGAGGCCCTCGGCCTGCTGCGCGACGGCCTCAACACCGCGTTCGACCCCGACCTCGTCGCCGCCCCCGCGCGCCCCGACGGCGTCGCCGAGCGCCGCCGGCAGGCCTACTACGCGTCCGTCGCGGCCCGCGCCGCGCTGTCGTCGGCCGCGGGCGCCACGCTCGACGTCGTCCCGACGCCGCGCACCGGAGCGCACGACGGCGTGCTGCGCACGATCGCCTGACGCGTCCCCCGGACGGCTCAGCGAGGCCGCGCGGCCGCCGATGGGTGGGCGTCGCCACGTCACCCGCCGGAGGACGCATGTCCCGCACCGCCACCACCGTGTCCGCCGTCCTCATCGTCAAGGACGAGGAGGCGGTCCTCGAGGAGTGCCTCGCGTCCGTCGCGTGGGCCGACGAGGTCGTCGTCTACGACACCGGATCGAGCGACCGCACGCGTGAGATCGCGCGCCGCCTCGCCACGACCGTCGTCGAGGGCCACTGGGACGACGACTTCGGCGCCGCCCGCAACCGCGCCCTCGCGCACGCGACCGGGCGGTGGGTGCTCGCGATCGACGCCGACGAGCGGTTCGAGGGCGACGGCGACGCGCTGCGGCACGAGCTCGCGCGGCACGACGCCGACGCCGACGTGCTCACCGTCACGATCGTCGACGTCGCCGACCGCGCCGCGGGGGAGTCCGGCAGCTTCCTCGGCGCGCGCCTCGTGCGGCGGGCGGCGGTCCGCTGGGAGGGGGCGCTCCACGAGCAGCCCGTGCGCCTCGACGGCGCGCCGACCCGCCTGCGGCGGGCGACGGGCGTCGCGCTCGTGCACGTCGGCTATCGCCCCGACGTCCTGGCCGCCAAGGACAAGGGGGCGCGCAACGTGCGCATCGCACGCGCCGCGCTCGACGCCGCGCTCGCCGCGGACGCGGCCCCGGCCGTCGTCGCCGCGCGCCGCGCGAACCTCGCGCGCTCGCTCATGCTCGACGCGGAGCTCTCCGAGGCCCTCGCGACCGCGCACGCCGCGCACGCGTCCGGCCTGCTGACGCCCGCCGAGGCGGTCCAGCTCGCGCGCGCCATGGTGGACGCCGCGACGGCCGTCGAGGACGACGCGGCGCGCGAGCACTGGTTCGCGGTGTGGGCCGAGAACGCGGGCACCGCGGCCTGGGTCGACGCCGCGCGCGCACGCCTGGCCGCCCGGCGCGGTGACGCCGAGGCCGCGCTCGAGGCGCTCCGCCGCGTGCCGACCACCGCGGTGGACGCCATGGGCCTGCGGTTCGACAAGTACGCGCACACCGCGCCGTGGGCCTGGGCGCTCGCGCAGCTCGGGCGGCGCCGCGAGGCGCTGCGCGTCGTCGTGGAGGCCGTCGGCCGCGGCCACGTCGCGGTCTCGCCCACGGGGCTGCTCGACCTGTTCGACCGCGCGCAGGTGCTCGAGGTGCTCGCCGCGGTGCGCGACGACGAGTGGCACGTGTACGTGCACACGTCCGTGCAGCAGGTGCTCGCCGCACCCGACGGCGCACCGCGCTCGCGCGCGTTCCTCCTGCTGCTCAACGAGGCGCGCCCGCGCGACCTGCGCACCGCGGTCGCGTGCGGCCACGTCGCGCGGCGGCTCTCGCTCGAGGAGGCCGCGACGTGGGCCGCGTCGCTGCGCACGCACGGCCTGGCCGAGCTCTGCCCGCTCGTGGTCATCGCGTGCGACCCCGCGTGCGACCCGCGGCAGCGCGCTCTCGCGGGTGCGCTCGCCTGGGACGTCTACCGGGACCCGCGCGGGCGGGACGGCCTCGCCGACGCGCTGCCCCTCGTCGCGCCCGAGCACGAGGCCGAGCTGCTCGACCAGCTCGACGTGCTGGCCCCCGGCCTCGTCGGCCGCGCGGGCTGACGCCCGCGGCGGGCGCCGCGAGATTCCTGCACCGGAGTCCTCAGCACCCGCCCCGCGCCTCCGATAGGCGGGACGTGCCCACGGATGGGCTGGCAACGACCCGACTTCAGGAGGAATGAGAACCATGGGTCTCTCGATCAACACGAACGTCGCGGCGCTCAACGCGTACCGCAACCTCGGCACCACCCAGGGCGACCTCTCCAAGTCGCTCGAGAAGCTGTCGTCCGGCCTGCGGATCAACCGCGCCGCCGACGACGCGGCGGGTCTGGCCATCTCCGAGGGCCTGCGCGCCCAGATCGGTGGCACCAAGCAGGCCGTCCGCAACGCCCAGGACGGCATCTCGGTCGTCCAGACCGCTGAGGGTGCGCTCACCGAGACGCACTCGATCCTGCAGCGCATGCGCACGCTGTCGGTGCAGGCGGCGAACGACGGCGGTCTGTCGACCTCCGCGAAGACGAACATCCAGGACGAGATCGGCCAGCTGAAGGACGAGCTCACCCGGATCGCCGACACCACGCAGTTCAACGGGCGCAAGCTGCTCGACGGCTCGTACGACGGCCGCTTCCAGGTCGGCGCCAACACGGGCGAGCGCATCGACGTCAAGATCGGCACCGCGGTCGACGCGTCCGGCCTCGGCGTCAACGGCGTGGACGTCACCAAGCTCGCGGCGGGCATCGCCACGGCCGGCGCCACGGCGGCCGGTGCGGCGACGACGGGCGCGGTCGGCACGGCCGGCTCGTTCGAGCTCGCGGGCGACTTCACCAAGTCGGAGACGTTCGACACGCTCAACGGCACCGTGAACTACGGCGGCAAGAGCATCGACCTGTCGACGATCGAGTTCAAGGCGGGTGCGGACGCCACCGAGCGCCTGGCCGCCCTGACCGGCGCCATCGAGGCCAAGCTCGGCACCGGCATCACGGTCGCCGCCGCGGGCACCACGGGCCTGACCTTCACGGGTTCGGCCGCCGCGACCGCCGCCACGCAGGCCGAGGTCGACGAGAACAACGCCGCCACGAAGATCAGCTTCACGCAGGCCAGCGGCGCGGACCTCGCGATCAAGGACATCGACAAGGCGATCGGCTCGGTCTCCAAGCTGCGCTCGCAGCTCGGTGCCGTGCAGAACCGGTTCGACCACACCATCAACAACCTCAACGTCGCGGTCGAGAACCTGTCCGCGTCGGAGAGCCGGATCCGTGACACGGACATGGCGCAGGAGATGGTGTCGTTCACCCGCTCGCAGATCCTCTCGCAGGCGGGCACCGCGATGCTCGCGCAGGCGAAGAACCTGCCGCAGTCGGTGCTCTCGCTCCTGCAGTGAGGTACCCGGTCGCCGTGAGGTGACCACCAGCACGACCCTCGACCGGCGGTGGGTGGACGACCGTCCCCCCACCGCCGGTCGGCACATCGGCACCGACCGTCCCGGCGGGCGCCGGCGGGCACGCAGGTGCCGGCAGCACGTGACGGCACGGCACAGCGGAGGACGCGGACATGGCGGCGATCGACGGGCTCGTCAGCGGCATCAAG
Source organism: Cellulomonas sp. FA1 (assembly GCF_000986825.1). Lineage (NCBI taxonomy): Bacteria > Bacillati > Actinomycetota > Actinomycetes > Micrococcales > Cellulomonadaceae > Cellulomonas > Cellulomonas sp. FA1. Next base: position 3,583,555 of record NZ_LBMY01000001.1, read on the forward strand.
ACGGGCGAGTACATCGACAGCCTGATCACGCTGCAGAGCGGCCAGCAGAGCCTGCTGGTGCAGAAGAAGTCGACCGCGTCCGCCCTGGTGACGGCGCTCCAGGCGCTCAACACCAAGGTCGCGTCGCTCGCGGAGCACGCCGCCAAGGCGGCGAAGCCCGAGTCCTGGAACGCCGTCAAGGCCGCCGTGACGCAGCCCGGCACCTCGGGCACGCCGGGCGCCTCGGCGACCGTGAGCGCGGGCGCGCAGCTCGGCACGCTGACGTTCCGCGTCGACGCCGTGGCGCAGTCCCAGGCGTCGCTCGTGGCGCTGCCCACGACGTTCGCGTCCGAGAAGCCGTCGTTCACGATCACGCGCGGCGGCGAGACCGTCACGGTGACCGCCGACTCGACGTCGGTCCCGGACATCGTCGAGGCGTTCAACGGCGCGGGCACCGGGGTGCGGGCCACGGCCGTCAAGGTCGACAAGCTCGACGTCGACGGCAACCCGACGGGCGAGTCGACCTACCGGCTCCAGGTCACCGGCACCGAGACCGGGGGCCGCAACGCGTTCACGATCGCCCACGACGGCGGGAACCTCGCGCTCGACACCGTGCGCGAGGCGCGCGACGCCGCGATCACGCTGTTCCCCGGGACGCCCGGCGCGCAGCGGCTCACGTCGCCCACCAACACGATCACCGGCGTCCTCACGGGCGTCGACCTCACCGTCACGGCCGAGACCGCCGCCGACGCCAAGCCGCTGACGCTGGACCTCACGCGCGACGACTCGACCGTGAAGTCGCTCGCCTCGGGCCTCGTCGCGAACCTCAACGTCGTGCTCTCCGAGATCGCGTCGCGCACCAAGTCCACGACGTCGACGTCGGAGGACGGGCGCACCGTGGTGTCGGGCGGGCTGTTCGCCGGCGACGCGGGCGTGCGCATGCTGCAGCAGAACATGCTCGCGCTCGGGTCGATGCCGGTCGACGGCGTCTCGCCGGCCGACGTCGGCATCGTCATCCAGAAGGACGGCACCTTCACGTTCGACGACGCCGTGTACACGGCGGCCGCCGCGAAGGACCCGGACAAGGTCGCCGCGGTCGTGCAGGGCGTCGCGGCGCGGCTGTCGGAGGCCGCGAAGACGGCGTCCGACAGCAAGGAAGGCACGATCACCACCGCGATCACGGGTCACCAGGACGCGGTCAAGGACCTCACCGAGCGCATCACGGCGTGGGACGAGCGGCTCGCCGCCCGGCGCGTCGGGCTCGAGCGGATGTACGCGTCGCTCGAGAAGACGCTCGCGCGCATGAACTCGCAGGCGAGCTACCTGTCGAGCTACCTCGCCAACGACCAGAAGCAGAGCTGACCACCGGAGGGACCATGTTCGACGCACGGAGCCGGTACGTCGCCGCCGCGGTGCAGACCGCGAGCCCCGCCCGGCTGCTCACGATGCTCGTCGACCGCCTCGTGCTCGACGTCGAGCGGGGTGCGCACGCGCTCACCGCAGGCCGCCGCGCCGACGCGACGCAGCACCTCGCGCACGCGCAGGACATCGTGACCGAGCTGGCCGCGAGCCTCGACGTCGAGGCGTGGGACGGCGGCGAGCAGCTGCTAGCGATCTACACGTGGCTCATGACGGAGCTGCTGGCGGCGTCGACGAGCGGCGACGCCGCGCGCGTCGACGGCTGCCGCGGCATCGTCGCCGAGCTCGCGCGCACGTGGCACGAGGCGTCGGACGCGGTCTCCGCGACGGCCGCCCCCGCGGCGCCCGCGCCCAGCGGCCTGCTCGGCGTGGGCTGAGCCGTCGTGACCACCGCCGCGCCCCCGGCGCCCCCCGCCCCGCGGCCCGACGAGGCCGTGTTCCACGCGTCGTGGGAGCAGGCGCTGGCCGACCTCGAGCTCGAGGTCGAGCACGCCGAGGAGCTGCTGCGCGTCGCGCACCTGCCGACGCCGCAGGAGGTCGCCGAGCGCACCGCGTGGCACCCGCCCGCCGGGCTCGGCCCGCTGCCCGCACCGCTGCTGGACCGCGCGCGCACGCTGCACGCGCGGCAGCTCGACGTCGCCCACCGGCTCGCCGAGCAGGCCGCGGTCTCGCGCCGTCACCTGGCGGCGACCAGCGCGCTGCGCGCGCGTCCGGCCGCGGCGCCCGTCTACCTCGACCTCGAGGGCTGACCGCCCGCCCGCCCCGCGCCGCGAGTGCGCCGGACGGGTGACGTCGCAGGTCGCGCCGCTCGACTCCTCACACCCCGGCCCGGGCGGTCGATGGGGCGGGTGAGCACGGATCGCTCGCGCAGCAGGCCACGGATCGGCCGACCACGTACCACGCCGTCGGTGAGGTGGCCCGCATGGGCATGTTCGACTCCGTGAGCGTCCGCGCGCTCGACAGCGCGCTGGACGCCCTCGCGTTGCGCCAGCGCGTCAGCGCGGACAACGTCGCCAACCTGCAGACCCCCGGGTACCGCGCGCAGCGCGTCCAGTTCGAGGACGAGCTCGCGAGCGCGGTCCGGCGCGGCGACGGCGCGGCGACCGGCACGGTCGCGCGCTCGCTCGAGCCCACGCGCCTCGACGGCAACAACGTCAACCTCGACACCGAGACGCTCCTGCAGATCGACACCAACCTGCGCTACCAGCTGGCGACGCAGGCGATGTCGGGGACGTTCTCGTCGATCCGCACCGCGATGAGGACCAACGGATGACCATCTTCGGGGCCATCGGCGTGGCCGGGACCGGCATGACCGTCACGCGCAAGTGGATGGACGCCGTGGGCGACAACATCGCCAACGCGAACACCGTGACCGCGACCAGCGAGGAGGCGTTCCGCACGCGGTACGTCGTCGCGCAGGAGATGACCGGCGGCGACGGCGGCGTGCAGGTCGCGGGCGTGCAGCTCGGCAGCGCCGAGGGGCGGCTCGTGCACGACCCGGACCACCCGCTCGCGGACGCGAACGGGTACGTGCGCCACCCCGACGTGGACATGTCCTCGCAGATGACGCAGCTGATCATGGCGCAGCGCGGCTACCAGGCGAACGCCGCCGTCGTGACGCGCGCGACGGAGTCCTACCAGGCCGCGCTGCAGATCGGGCGGAGCTGATGAGCGCCTACGCGGTCGCCCCCGTCCAGGGCGTCACCTCGACCCTGCCCACCGCGGGACTCGGCGCCGTCGGCGCGGCGGGGCCGCGGGTGCGCCGGCCGCCGACCCGTCGGTGTTCGCGGGCGTGCTCGGCCAGGTCGAGCAGGTCCAGCAGCTGCAGTCGACGTCGCAGGACCTCGCGGTGCGCGCCGTGACCGGTGACCTCGACGACGTGCACGACTACACGATCGCCGCCGCGCGCTCGTCGCTCGCGCTCGAGCTCACCGCGGCCGTGCGCAACAAGGCCGTCGAGGCCTTCACCGAGATCATGAGGATGCAGGTCTGATGCCCGCTCAGGTGCAGGACGCGTGGGGCCGGGTCACGGCCGCGGTCCGTCAGCTCTCGCTCGCGCAGCGCACGTTCGCCGTCATCGCGGTGGCGGCGCTCGTGCTCGGCGCGGTCGCGCTGAGCAGCTGGATGTCGAAGCCGACGCTCGTGCCGCTGTTCTCCGGCCTGTCGGGCGCCGACGCGAGCGCCGTGGTCGACCAGCTCACGTCCGCGGGCGTGCAGTACGAGCTCACGGACGGCGGCGGCACCGTGCTGGTGCCCGCGTCCGCGGTGTACGAGCAGCGCGTCAAGCTCGCGGCGGCGGGCCTGCCGGCCGACGCCGACGGCGCGGGCTACTCGCTGCTCGACAAGATGCCGATGACGGCCTCGGAGTTCCAGCAGGAGAAGACGTACCGGCGCGCGCTCGAGGGCGAGCTCGCGCGCACCGTCGGCGCGATCGACGGCGTCGAGGCCGCCACCGTGCGGCTCGCGATCCCCGAGGAGACCGTGTTCGTCGCGGCGAAGAGCGACCCCACCGCGTCGGTGTTCGTCCGCACGCGCCCGGGCCGCGAGCTCACGGCGGACCAGGTGCAGGCCATCACGCACCTGGTGTCCGCGGGCGTCGAGGGCATGCAGCCGGCCGACGTCGCGGTCGTCGACGCGAGCGGCGCCGTGCTGTCGTCCGTCGGCGACAGCGCCGCGAGCGGCGGGCTCACCGACTCGCGCGCGGCCGACTACGAGGCGCGCGTCGGCGGGGCCGTGCAGGCCATGCTCGACCGCCTCGTCGGCCCGGGCAACGCCACGGTCACGGTCAACGCGCAGCTCGACCTGTCGCAGTCCGAGCGGACCACCGAGGAGTTCTCGGCGACGCCCGACACGCCCCCGCTCGCGTCCTCGACGACCACCGAGGAGTACACGGGCACCGGCAACGGCGGCGCGACGGGCGTGCTCGGCCCGGACAACATCGCGGTGCCCGGCGACGGCGCCAACGGCAACGGCACGTACTCCTCGACCAACGAGGACGTCACGAACGCCGTCAACAAGGCCACCGAGACGACCCGCTCGGCGCCCGGCGCGCTGCAGAAGCAGTCCGTGTCGGTGCTGGTCGACCAGGCCGCCGCCGGCGGCATCAACATGGCCGACCTGCAGGCCGCCGTCGCGGCCGCCGCGGGCGTCGACACCGAGCGCGGCGACACGCTGTCGGTGCAGCGCATGGCCTTCGACACGACGAGCGCGCAGGCCGCCGAGCAGGCGCTCGCGGCCGCCGACGCGCAGGCCGCCGCGGAGCAGCGCTCCGACATGATCCGGCAGATCGCCATCGCCGCGGGCATCGTCCTGCTGGTCGTCGTCGTGATGATCGTGCTCGGCCGGCGCTCGCGCCGCGCCCGGCGCGAGGCGCTCGACCTGGGCGAGCTCGACGCCGCGCGCGCGACCGCCGTCGCGCTCCCGCCGATCGAGGGCCCCGCCGAGGACGAGCTGCCGATCCTGCCGCCGCCGCCCGCACCCGTCGCGCCCGACGGCACCGCCGTGCGGCGCGCCGAGATCGCGGCGCTCGCCGACGAGCAGCCCGAGCAGGTCGCCGAGCTGCTGCGCGGCTGGATGACCACCGGGGCGCGGCGATGAGCATCACGGGGCGGCAGAAGGCCGCGCTGCTGCTCGTGCAGCTCGGCAAGGAGCGCGCGGCGCGCGTCATGTCGAAGCTCGACGTCGCCGAGATCGAGGAGCTCACGGCCGAGATCCTGCGCTTCGACCGGGTCGACCAGACGCTGGCCGACGAGGTCGTCGACGAGTTCTACGCGGTCGCCGAGATCGGCCCGGGCGTGGGCGGCGGGCTGGGCTTCGCGCAGCAGCTGCTCGAGGCGTCGGTCGGCAAGGAGCAGGCCGCGGGCATGATCGAGCGTCTGCAGGCGTCGCTCGCGGGTCACTCGTTCGACTTCCTGCAGCAGGCCGACGCGCGGCAGGTCGTGTCGCTGCTCGACGGCGAGCACCCGCAGACCATGGCGCTCGTGCTCGCGCACCTGCGCCCCGACCACGCGTCGGCGATCCTCGCGGGGCTCCCCGAGGACCTGCGCGCGGACGTCGCGCACCGCATCGCCCTCATGGAGCGCGCGTCGCCCGACGTCGTCGCGGTCGTCACCGAGGCGCTGCAGCGCAAGGCGTCCGCGGTGCTCGCGCCGCGCGAGCTCGCGGCCGTGGGCGGCGTGCAGCCGCTCGTCGAGATCATCAACCGCGCCGACCCGGCCACCGAGAAGTCGATCCTCGAGGGGCTCGCCGCGCGGGACGAGGCGCTGGCCGACCAGGTGCGCGCGCTGATGTTCGTGTTCGGCGACGTCGTGCTGCTCGAGGACCGCGCCGTGCAGCTCGTGCTGCGGCAGGTCGAGACGGGCACGCTCGCGCAGGCCCTCAAGGGCTCGGGCCCGGACGTGCGGGACAAGATCCTGCGCAACATGTCGGAGCGCGCGCGGGAGAACCTCGTCGAGGAGATCGACCTGCTCGGCCCGATCCGGCTGTCGCAGGTCGAGGAGGCGCGCGCCGCGATCGTCCAGGTCATCCGTGGCCTGGAGGAGAGCGGGCAGATCGTGGTGCGCCGCGAGGGCGAGGACGAGCTCGTTGCCTGACCTCGACTTCGTGCCGCTGCAGCGCACGCCCGTCGCCGCCGCGCGGTTCGCCGCGCGCCCGGCCACGCACGCGCCCGAGCGCCCCGCGGAGCCCGCCGGCGTCCGCGCGGTCGCGCTCGCGCGGCTCGACGCCCCGGCCGCCGGCGACGACGAGGCGCGCGCGGCGGGCTGGGCCGCGGGCTACGCCGCGGGCGCCCGCCGGGCCGCCGCCGACGCCGCCGAGCAGGCGGCCCGCACCGCGCAGCAGGCCGCGCACGACGCGCAGGTCCGCGCGGCCGAGCACGCGTCGGCGCTCGCGGCGCTCGACGCGGCGAGCCGCGCGCTGCAGGCGCGCACCGCACCGGTCGTGGCCGACGCGCTCGCGACGGTGCGGACGGCGGCGCTCGAGCTCGCGGTCGCGCTGCTGGGCGTCGAGCTGGGGGATGCGTCCAGCGCCGCGCGCGCCGCGCTGGCCCGCGTGCTCGCCGAGCCCGACGTCCCGGACGACGCGGTCGTGCACCTGCACCCGCGCGACCTCGCGGCCCTGCCGGGCACCGACGGGCTCGCGGTCACGTTCGTGGCGGACCCCGCGCTCGCCCCCGGCGACGCGGTGCTCGAGCACGCCGACGGTCACGTCGACGCCCGGATCGGGACCGCCGTGCAGCGCGTGCGCGACGCCCTGGAGGCCCCGTGACGACCCTCGCGCCCGAGCGCGACCTCGCCGACGGCTGGTCGCGCGCGCTGCACGCCGCACGCCCGGTCGCGGTCGGCCGCGTGCGCGGCGTGGTCGGGCTCTCGATCGAGACCGCGGGCACGTCGGCCGCGGTCGGCGAGCTCGTGACCATCGGCGAGGGCGACGAGGCCGTGACGGCCGAGGTCGTCGCGACCGCCGGCGGCGCGACGCGCTGCATGCCGCTCGGCCCGACGCACGGCCTGCGGGCCGGGCTGCCGGTCCGCGCGCACGGCACGGGACTGCGGGTCCCCGTCGGCTCCGGCCTGCTGGGGCGCGTGCTCGACGGCCTGGGACGGCCCATCGACGGGCGCGGCCCGCTCGACGTCGAGGCGATGGTCGAGCTCGACGCGCCCGCGCCGCACCCGCTGGACCGCGCACGCGTCGACACCCCCCTGCCGCTGGGCGTGCGCGTGCTCGACACGCTCGTGACGGCGGGGCGCGGGCAGCGCCTCGGCCTGTTCGCCGGGTCGGGCGTCGGCAAGTCGAGCCTGCTGTCGATGGTCGCGCGCGGCACCGACGCCGAGGTGTCGGTAATCGCGCTCGTCGGCGAGCGCGGCCGCGAGGTGCGCGAGTTCCTCGAGGACGACCTGGGGCCCGAGGGCCTCGCGCGGTCGGTCGTCGTGGTCGCGACGTCCGACCAGCCGCCGCTCGTGCGCCTGCGCTCGGCGTTCGTCGCGACGCGCATCGCCGAGCGGCTGCGCGACGAGGGCCGCCACGCGGTGCTCATGATGGACTCGCTGACGCGCGTCGCGATGGCGCAGCGCGAGATCGGGCTGTCGGTGGGCGAGCCGCCCGCGACGCGCGGGTACCCGCCGAGCACGTTCGCGCTGCTCGCGCGCCTGCTCGAGCGCGCCGGCGCGGGCCCGACCGGCTCGGTGACGGGTCTGTACACCGTGCTCGTGGACGGCGACGACCACAACGAGCCGATCGCCGACGCCGCGCGCTCGATCCTCGACGGGCACGTCGTGCTGGACCGGCGCCTCGCGGTCGCGGGGCACTTCCCGTCGGTCGACGCGCTCGGGTCGGTGTCGCGCGTCGCGTCGCGCGTGTCGACGCCGCAGCAGCGCGCCGACGCCGCGCGCCTGCGGGCCGTGATGGCGGCGCGCCGGCAGGCGCAGGACCTCATCGACGTCGGCGCGTACGTGGCCGGCTCCAACCCGCTCGTCGACACGGCCGTCACGCACGCGGCCGCGATCGACGCGTTCCTGCGGCAGGGGATGGACGAGGCCGCACCGGCGGACGCGTCGTGGACGTGGCTGCGCGCGCTGGTGCAGCAGATGGGGGAGGCATGAGCCGCAACTTCCCGCTCGCGGGCCTGCTGCGCGTGCGCGCCATGGCCGAGGACACCGCCGCGGCCGAGCTCGCGTCCGCGCGCCGCGAGGAGCGGATCGCGCGCGACCGCGCGACGCGCACGGCCGAGATGCTCGGCTCGACGCGCCCGCCCGGCGAGGCCGACATCGCGGCGTGGCAGGCGGCCGTCGCGGCGCGCGTCGCGCTGTCGTCGCTGCTGACCGAGGACCTGAGCGCCGTCGAGGACGCCGAGCAGCACGTCGGACGCCGGCAGGCGGAGTGGACGGCCGCGCGCGTGCGGACGCGGGCCGTCGACCGGCTGCGCGAGCGCCACGAGGAGGAGGTCCGCGTGACCGAGGAGCACGCCGAGCAGGTCGCGCTCGACGAGGTGGCCGCGCGCAGCGCGGCCCCGACGACACCCGGGGAGGACGCATGACCCCCACCGCCGTGGCGGCCCCCGCCACGTCCCCGCGCCCGGCGCCCGGTGCCGGCCCGCGCCCGGCGGGTGGTGCCGACGCGTTCGCCGACGCGCTCGCGGCGCAGGTCGGCCGGGACGAGGGCCGCGACGCGCGCCGGGACGTGCGCGCCGAGCGCGCGCCCGGCCCGGACCGCTCGTCCGGCCCCGACCGCACGGCGCGGGCCGACCGCGCACCCGGCCGCGAGCCGGCGCGCCCCGCCGCGTCGGGCCGCGCCGACGGCCCCCGTCGCACCGCTCCGGGTGACGCCGCCGCGGCCGGTGACGCCGCCGCCGCACCGGGCGGACCGACCGCCGAGCCCGTGGCGCCCGGCACGCCGACGCCCGACGTGACGGTGCTGGCCGTCGGGTTCCCGCCCGTGGCCGCCGCGCCGGCCGCGGCCCCGGTCGACGCACCCGTCGAGACGCCCGCGGCGCAGGCCGCCGCGCCGGCCGTCGACGACGCGACGCCGGCCCTCCCCGCCGCACCGGCGCGGCCCGCCGCCGCCGTCGCGCCCGTCGCCGCGGCGCCGGCCGCGTCGCCGACCCCCGTGGCCCCCGCCGACGTGCCGGCCGACGCCGCGGCGGCGGACCCGGCCGCCCCGCAGGCCCCGGCACCCGCGCCGGCCCGCGCGGTGCGCACCGGCGAGCCGAGTCCCACGCCGTCGACGGTGCGTGCGGTCGGCGACCCGCCGGCCCCGGCGGCGGCCGACGCACCGGTCGCGCGCGAGCCGCTCGCGGCGCCGACTGCCGCACCCGCACCCGCACCCGCGCCGGTCCCGGTCGTGGCGCCCGCGCCCGCCCCGGCTCCCGCCCCCGCGGCGGCGGCCCCGTCGCCGTGCCGGCGACGCAGCCCGTGCCCGCGGTCCCGCTCGCCGAGCAGCTCGGCGCGCGCCTGCGGTCCGTCGGCGAGCTCGGCGCCGGCCGCCACGTGCTCACCGTCCCCGTGGACCCCGAGCACCTCGGCCCCGTCCGGGTGGTCGCGCACATCACGCACGACGCCGTCCGCCTCGACCTCGTCGGCGCGACCGACGCGGCGCGCGAGGCGCTGCGCGGCACCCTCGCCGAGCTGCGGCGCGACCTGCAGGCCGCGGGTCTGCAGGCCGAGCTCGGCCTCGGCGGCCGCGACGAGGCCGGCGGCCGCGCCGGTCAGGACCTCGACCAGGGCCCGGGCGGCCGCTCCGGCCGCCCGGCCGACGGCGCCGTCACCCCGCGCGGCGCCGACGGCGACGCGCCCGCCACCCCCCACCCGACCCCCGTGCGCGCCCCGGCGCGCTCGACCTCGTCGTCTGACCCCGGAGGACCCGTTGAGCATCGACACGTCGTACGCGCAGGGCAACGTGCCCGTCGGCGGCTCCGGCGCGTCCGGCGCGAGCGAGCCCGTCGACCGGACGTCGCTGGACAAGCAGGCGTTCCTCAAGCTCCTGGTCGCGCAGATGCGCTACCAGGACCCGACCAGCCCGATGGACACCACGCAGCTGATGGCGCAGACCACGCAGCTCAACACGATGGAGCGTCTCGTCGAGCTGTCGGACACCCAGCGCGAGGCGTTCGCGCTGCAGATGCGGTCGTCCGCCGCCGCCCTCGTCGGTCGCGAGGTCACGTGGAAGGACTCCGAGACCACGACGCGCACGGGCGTCGTCACCGCCGTGTCCTACGCGGGCGCGGTCCCGACCGTGCGGGTCGGCGACACCGACGTGCCGCTCGACGCGGTCGCCGCCGTCACGGCGGCCGACCCCACCGCGACCACCCCGCCGACCACCCCCGCCGCCTGACGCGGACCACCGAAAGGAACTCCCATGCTCCGCTCGCTCTTCTCCGGCATCAGCGGTCTGCGCAGCCACCAGACCATGCTCGACGTCACGGGCAACAACATCGCCAACGTCAACACGACCGGCTACAAGTCCTCGCAGGTGGTGTTCCAGGACACGCTCAGCCAGGTCCTCACCAACGCGGGCGCCCCGCAGGGCGGCGTCGGCGGCACCAACCCCGCGCAGGTCGGCCTCGGCGTGCAGGTCGCGGGCATCACGACGAGCTTCACGCAGGGTGCGTCGCAGACCACCGGCCGCAGCACGGACATGATGATCCAGGGCGACGGGTTCTTCGTCGTCCGCAAGGGTGCCGAGACGTACTACACGCGCGCCGGCGCGTTCGACTTCGACACCACGGGCCAGATGGTGCTGCCGGGCGAGGGCGCGCTCGTGCAGGGCTGGGCCGCGGTCAACGGCGTCGTCGACACGAACAGCCCGCTCGTCGACCTCAAGGTCCCGGCCGGCACCACGATGGGCGCGGTCGCGACGACGACGGCGGACACGCTCGGCAACCTGGACTCCTCGGCGGCGGTCGGCACGACCAAGAACCTGCCGATGAAGGTGTACGACGCGATCGGCACCGAGCGCACGCTCACGGTGACGTTCACGAAGGAGGCCGCGGGCTGGACCGTGGCCGCGGGCGACGGGGCGGCGACGGTCGCCGCGCAGCCGGTGACGTTCACGGCGGCCGGTGCGCTCGCGACGCCCGGCACGCTCACGGTCGGGGGCGTCGCGCTCGACCTGTCGAAGGTCACGGGCTACGCGGGTCTCGACACGATCGCGGCGGGCACGCCGAACGGTCAGGCCGCGGGCACGCTGCTGTCGTTCGGCCTCGGCGCCGACGGCACCATCACCGGCACGTTCAGCAACGGCCTCAAGCAGGTCATCGGCCGCATCGCCATGGGGGCGTTCACCAACCCCGGCGGCCTGGAGAAGGCCGGCGGGTCGCTGTTCCGCACGTCGGTGAACTCGGGCGAGCCCATGATCGGCACGGCCGGCACGGGCGGGCGCGGCGGGCTCGCGGGCGGCCGCCTCGAGATGTCGAACGTCGACCTGTCGAGCGAGTTCACCAGCCTGATCATCGCGCAGCGCGGGTTCCAGGCGAACTCGCGCATCATCACGACCTCCGACGAGGTGCTCAACGAGCTGGTCAACCTCAAGCGCTGACGATGCAGGGGATCACCGCGATCGCGGCGCGCATGGCGCAGCTCCGCGAGCTCGTCGAGCCCGCGCCGACCCCGACCGTCGCGTCGGGGTCGGCGTCCGGCTCGACCACCACGGCCACGGCGTTCGCCGACACGCTCGCGCGTGCGGTCGCGACGTACCAGGTGCCGGGCGCCGCGCCCGCGACGACCGTCGACACGTCGCCGTCGTCGGTGCGGCGCATCAACGGCGACATGCTGCCCAACGGCCTCGCGGCGCACCAGAACGGCCGCGTGCCGGACGCCGCGCTGACCCCCGTGGGGGACACCGGGCACCGCCTGTGGCAGCCCGCCGCGCAGCAGCTCACGCGCCTGATCGACGACGCGCGCGCCCAGGGCGTGACGATCGGCATCACGGACTCGTACCGCACGTACGACACGCAGGTCGACCTCGTGCGCCGCAAGGGCCTGTACTCGCAGGGCGGCCTCGCCGCGACGCCCGGCACGTCGGACCACGGCTGGGGGCTCGCGGTCGACCTGCGGCTCGACGACCGCGCGCAGGCGTGGATGCGGGCCAACGCCGACCGGTACGGCTTCGCGGAGGACACGCCGCGCGAGCCGTGGCACTGGGCGTACCAGACATGACGCGCCGCACGCGGGTGAGGCCCGACGCCTCAGCCGCCCGCACGCCCTGCCGATGAGCAGGACGTGCCCCACGGACGGGGCGCACGCGGCGCCGGGCGCCTAGGCCGGAGCCGCCGCACCAGCAGTGACCAGGGACGGGATGTGCCGTGATCGTCGTGACGCGACTCAACGGGGGCAGGTTCGGGGTGAACCCCGACCTGGTCCAGCGGGTGGACAGTGCGCCCGACACCATCCTCACGCTCGTCGACGGCACCAAGCTCATCGTCCAGGAGTCCCTCGAGCAGATCGTCGCGCTCATCCACGAGCAGCGCGCGTCGCTGCTGGCGCGTGCGCGCGACCTCGAGCGGCTCGGGCCGGTGGGCACCGTGCCGGACCTCGACGACGACACCGGTGACGACCCGCCGCCGCCCGTCCCGCTGCGACCGAGGAGCCGCTGATGGACCCCGCGGGCATCGTCGGCATCCTGTTCGCGTTCGGCGCGATCTACACGGCCCTCACGCTCGAGGGCGCCGACCCCATGTCGATCCTGCTGCCGGCGCCGCTCATCCTCGTGTGGGGCGGCACGCTGGGCGTCGGCCTGGCCGGGCACACGCTCAAGGACGCGAAGGCCGCGTTCGCGGCCGTGCCGCGCGCGATGCGGGCCAAGGCGCCGCAGCCGGGCGCGAACGTCGACGTCGTCGTCAAGCTCGCCGAGCGCGCGCGCCGCGAGGGCCTGCTGGCGCTCGAGGACGACGCGCGCCAGGTCGAGGACCCGTTCCTGCGCGAGGGGCTGCAGGCCGCGATCGACGGCACCGACCCGGAGGACCTGCGGGTCATCCTCGAGGACCGGATCGCGACCAAGCGCGCGACGGACCGCGTGGCGTCCAAGTACTTCGTCGACATGGGCGGCTACGCGCCGACCATCGGCATCATCGGCACGGTCATCTCGCTCGTGCACGTGCTCGAGAACCTGTCGGACCCGGCGTCGCTGGGGCACTCGATCGCCGCCGCGTTCGTCGCGACGCTGTGGGGCATCCTCTCGGCGAACGTCGTGTGGCTGCCGATCGGCAACCGCATCCGGCGCATCTCCGACCTCGAGTGCCAGCAGATGGAGATCACGCTCGAGGGCCTGCTCGCGGTGCAGGCGGGCGCCAACCCGCGCCTGGTCGGCGAGCGGCTGCGCAGCCTCGTGCCCGGCGGCGGCGACAAGCCCGACGCCCGGACGGAGGCGGCGTGAGCGCGGCGGGCGGCCGGCGGCGCCGGCACGAGGAGCACGAGGAGCACGTCAACCACGAGCGCTGGCTCGTGAGCTACTCCGACATGATCACGGTGCTCATGGCGCTGTTCATCGTGCTGTTCGCCATCAGCCAGGTCGACCAGGAGAAGTACCTCGCGCTGAGCAAGTCGCTCGCCGCGGGCTTCGGCAACGGCGACGTGCAGGTCTCGTCGACGGTGTTCGACGGCGGCGACGGCGTGCTCGACGGCATGGCGCCGCAGGACCAGGACGCGCAGGGCGCGGGCACCGCCGGCATGGTGAGCGCCGACCAGGGCCTCGCGGAGGTCGGGCAGATCCCGACGCCCGAGCCGGTCGACCCGCAGCTGCTGGCCGCCGCGCAGGCCGAGGCGTCGCACCTCGAGCAGGTGCGCGAGGCGCTGCGGCAGGGGCTGCTGGCGCAGGGCCTGGACAAGGTCGTGCAGTTCCGCATCGACGAGCGCGGCCTGATCCTCGGGCTCATCGCCGACGACGTGTTCTTCGCGCCCGCGAGCGCCGAGCTGACGCCCACCGCGCTGCAGGTGCTCGACGTGGCGGCGCCCACGCTCGTCGCGCTGCAGGAGCAGATCGCGATCGAGGGGCACGCGAACGTGCTCCCGGTGTCGGGGCGCTACCCGACCAACTGGGAGCTGTCCGCCGACCGGGCGACCCAGGTGCTGCGGCACCTCGTGGAGAAGGACGGGCTCGCCCCCGGCCGCATCTCCGCGGTGGGGTTCGGCGACGCCCGCCCGGTCGCGCAGGGCATGGACGAGGCGTCGCTGGCGGCCAACCGCCGCGTCGACCTCGTCGTGCTGTCCGACGCGCCGGAGAACGTGCGCGAGCTCGTGCCGACCGTGACGCACGAGTGACCCGACGACCCGAGACGGAGGTGTGACATGCCAGTCGAGCAGCGTGTGGTGTCCCGGCAGAAGATCGGGGGAGGCGGCGGTGGGTCCGCACCCGCCCCGGCCCCGGCGGCCGAGCCCGTGGCCGAGAAGAGGTCGCGGCGCGGCCTGCTGGTCGTGGTGGCCGTGGTCGTGGTGCTGCTGATCGGCGGCGCCGCGGCGTACTTCCTGCTGCTGAAGGGCGACGGTGCGGCCGCGGAGCCGGCACCCGAGCCGACGCCCGAGCTGGGCGCGGTCGTCAAGGTCGAGCCCATCAGCATCAACCTGGCCGACGGGCGCTACCTGCGCCTGGGCCTGGGCCTGCAGCTCACGGCCGACGCGGGCGAGGAGATCGACGCGTCGCGCGCGCTCGACCTCGCGATCGCGCTGTACTCGGGCCGTCCGATCGCCGAGGTCTCCGACCCGGCCACGCGTGACCAGCTCAAGGCGCAGCTCGCCGAGCAGCTCTCCGAGGCGTACGAGGGCGAGGTGGTGGACGTCTACCTGACGAACTACGTCACGCAGTGACGTGACCAGCCGGCGCCACGGAGGGCGCCGCCGTCGCTCCCCGCCGCGCGCGACCGTGCCGCGCGACGCACCGCCCAGGACGGGCGGCGGGAGATCCACCGCACGGTCCGCGCACCCACCGGGCCCTTCGTCGTCCTCGTGCGCGACCACGCCGCCGATTCTCCTCACGTCCGTGCGGCACCCGCCGATGGGTCGGTCGTGACGCCGTCCCCACCCGCGACCGACGCGCCCGCCGCGCCCGTCGCCACCGACGTGCCCGTGGCACCCGGCTCGTCCGCGCGCCGCCGCGCGCGCGCCGCCGCACCGGTCCCGTACGACTTCCGTCGCCCCCTCACGCTGTCGCGCGAGCACGCGCGCCACCTGTCGATGGCGCTGCAGCGGTTCGCGCGCCTGTGGGGCACGCAGCTCACGGCGCGCCTGCGCGCGCTGGTCCAGGTGACGTTCGACGACGTCACGCTGCTGACGTACGACGAGCACGTCGCGAACCTGCCGACGCCGACCGCGCTGTTCGTGTGCACGGTCGAGCAGCCGCGCGGCACGGCGCTGCTGCAGCTGCCGGTGCCCGCGACCCTGGTGTGGGTCGACTACCTGTTCGGCGGCTCGGGCCTGGGCGACGAGCGCGAGGGCCGCGAGCTCACCGAGATCGAGACGACGCTCGTGCGCGACCTCGTGACGAACGCGCTCGCGGACCTCACGTACACGTTCGCGGCGATCATGCCGCTGCAGCTGTCGGTGCGCTCGATCCAGTACAACCCGCAGTTCGTGCAGGCGGTCGCCGCGACCGACGCCGTGCTGTCGGCGAGCTTCACGCTGCGGATCGACGAGAAGCGCGTCGACACCGCGACGCTCATGCTCCCCGCCGAGGCCGTGCTCGCGGCGCTGCGCACCGAGCAGCGCCCCGACGGCGAGACCCCCAACCCGGACCGGCTGGTCCGTGACAAGGCCGACCTCGAGCGCGCGACGCTCGAGGCGCCGGTCGAGGTCGCCGTGCGCTGCACGCCCCGTGTCGTCCACCCGCGGGACGTCGTCGACCTCGCGGTCGGCGACGTGCTGCCGCTGTCCCACCCCGCGAGCCGGCCCCTGGAGGTCGTGGTCGACGACGTCGTGCTCGCGCACGCCGCCGCCGGCACCCACGGCTCGCGGCTCGCCTGCCAGGTCGTGAGCGTCGAGGAGAACCACGCATGAGCACCACGTCCCCCGTCGTCGACACGACCGCGGCCGCCACGGCCGCCGCGGCGCTCGTCCCCGCCGACGTCCCGCTGCAGGTCGCACCGGCCGACGCGGCCCCGCCGGCCGACGCCGCCGCGGTCGTCGCGGGCGTCGTCGGCCGCACGTCGGCCGACGTCGCGCTCGTGCTCGGCCCGCAGGTCGCCGCGGCCCTCGCCGAGGGCACCGACGGCGCCGCGCTCGACCCCGCTGCGGCCCTGCGCCCGGCGCTGCAGGCGGCCGCGGCCGCGCTGGGCGACGGCGTGCTGGAGCCCGCGCGGCTGTCGACGGCCGGTCAGGTCGTCACGCCCGAGAGCGACGTCGTCGCGCTCGTCGGCCCCGACGGGCCGCGCGCCTGGCTCGTGGTGCGCGTGCGCCCGGGCGGTGCGCCGGCCGCCGCCGCGCCCGCGGTGCCGACGCAGCGGGGCGCCGCGCTGCGTGCGCTGTACGACGTCGAGCTCACGCTCACCGCCGAGATCGGGCGCACGCGCCTGCCGCTGCGCCAGGTGCTCGACCTCACGCCCGGCACGGTCCTCGAGCTCGACCGCGCCGCGGGCGGGCCCGCCGACGTCGTCGTCAACGGGCGCCTGATCGCGCGCGGCGAGGTCGTCGTGGTCGACGAGGACTTCGCGATCCGCGTCACCGAGATCGTCAGCGCGCCGGACGCCGTCTGATGGACGAGCTGCTGCTCGTCGGCCGCGTGCTGCTGTCGCTCGCGTGCGTCGTCGGCCTCGTGTGGTACCTGGCGCGCAAGCTGGGTGCCTCGCGGGGTGCGCACGACGACCGCGAGCCGACGGTGCACGTGGTCGACCGGCAGTCGCTCTCCCGCGGGTCGGGCGTGGCCGTGGTCGCGGTCGGCAGCCGCCGCCTGCTCGTCGGGTTCGGCGAGCAGCAGGTGCAGCTGCTCACCGAGCTGCGCCCCGTGCCCGAGCTCACGCCCGCGACCACGTCGGCGTCCGCGCCCCCCGCCGGGTCGGCGGACGCCGTGCCCACGCCGCGCCCCGCGCCCGACGGCGCGCGCCCCGGCCCGCTCGCGGGCTCGGTGCTGTCCCCGCAGACGTGGCGCGCGACCCTGCGCGCGCTGCAGGACCGCACGGTGCGCCGATGACCCGCCCGGCCCTCGCGTCGCCCGCACCCGCGACGCCTGTCCCGTCGCTGCCGACGCCACCGGCCGTCCGCGACCCGCGCCGCACGCTCGTGCGCGCGCTGCTGCTCGCGCTCGTCGTCGCGGGCGTGCTCGTCGTCCAGCTCGCGCTCGCCGCGCCGTCGCACGCCGCGACCGGGCCCACGCCGCCCGCGGCGCCGACCGCGCCCGAGGCGCCCGGCGTGGGCGAGGTGACGGTGCAGGTCAACGGCATCAACGGCACGCCCAGCGGCTCGATCGTCGTGCTGCTCGGCATCACGCTGCTGTCGGTCGCGCCGTCGCTGATCCTGCTGACCACGAGCTTCACCAAGATCCTCGTGGTGCTGTCCCTCACCCGCAACGCGCTCGGCCTGCAGGGCGTGCCGCCCAACCAGGTCCTCGCGGGCCTCGCGCTGTTCCTGTCGCTGTTCGTCATGGCGCCGGTCGTCAGCGGCGTCAACGACGCGGGCGTGCAGCCCTACCTCGACGGCAGCCTCACGTTCACGCAGGCCGTCGAGGCCGGGCAGGCGCCGCTGCGCGAGTTCATGCTGTCCCACACGCGCGAGCAGGACATCGCGCTGCTCACGCGCGCCGCCGACCGGCCCAACCCCGAGACGCCGGCCGACGTGCCGTTCACGGTGCTCGCGCCCGCGTTCCTGCTGTCGGAGCTGCGGGCCGCGTTCATCATCGGCTTCGTCGTGTTCGTGCCGTTCCTCGTGATCGACCTCGTCGTATCCTCCGCGCTCATGGCGATGGGCATGATGATGCTGCCGCCGATCATGGTGTCGCTGCCGTTCAAGCTCCTGCTGTTCGTGCTCGTCGACGGCTGGGGGCTGATCGTCACCGCGCTCGTCGGCTCGTACACCGGGGGCGGCTAGTGGACACCAACGCGGTCCTCGACATCGCGCTCGACTCCCTCGTGCTGGCCGCCAAGCTCGCCGCACCCGTGCTCGTCACCGCCCTCGTCGTGGGGTTCGCGGTGTCGCTCGTGCAGTCCGTGACCCAGATCCAGGAGGTCACGCTGTCGTTCGTGCCCAAGGCCGTCGCCGCGGCCGCGGCGCTGCTGATCGCGGGGCACTGGATGATCACCGAGCTCGTGACGTTCACGCACGAGCTGTACGCGCGCATCCCGTCGCTGCTGGGCGGGTGAGCGGACCCCGATGGACCCCGTCGCCGTCACGCTGCCGATCGCCGCGGTCGAGACCACGCTGCTCGCGGCCGTGCGCATGATCGCGTTCCTCGTGGTCGCGCCGCCGTTCGCGCAGCGCGGCGTGCCCGGACCGGTCAAGGTCGCGCTCGGCACGGGCCTTGCGCTCGCGGTCGCGCCGCGGCTCGAGCAGGTCGAGTCGACCGGCACGGGCGCGTTCGTCGGCGCTCTCGTGCTGCAGGCCGTCGTCGGCGCCGGGACCGGGTTCCTCGTCTACCTGGTGTTCGCGGCGGTGCAGTCCGCGGGGTCGCTCGTCGACCTGTTCGGCGGGTTCCAGATCGCGACCGCGTTCGACCCCATGAGCATGACGAGCGGCGCGCAGTTCTCGCGGCTCTACCAGCTGCTCGCGGTCGTGCTGCTGTTCGCGTCCGACGGCTACCAGCTGGTCGTCGCGGGGCTGCTGCGCACGTTCGACGTGCTGCCGCTCGGGACCATGTTCTCGGCCGCCGGGTTCGCGCAGGGCGCGGCCGACGGCATCACGTCGCTGTTCGTGTCGGCGCTGCAGATCGCGGGCCCGCTGCTCGTCGTGCTGTTCCTCGCCGACGTCGGCCTCGGGCTGCTCACGCGCGTGTCGCCCGCGCTCAACGCGTTCGCGCTCGGGTTCCCCCTGAAGATCCTGCTGACGCTCACGCTGTGCGGCTTCGCGCTGCTCGCGCTGCCCGACCTGCTCGGCGCGCTCGCCGAGCGCACCGCGACCGACGTGCCGGCGGTGCTGCGGTGAGCGGCGGCGGGGGCGGCGAGCGCACCGAGAAGGCCACGCCGCAGCGGCTCAAGGACGTCCGGCGCAAGGGCCAGCTCGGGCGCTCGCAGGACCTCACGGCGTGGGTCGGCCTCGGCGCGGCGGCGCTCATGCTGCCGGGCGTGCTCGGCCGCGCGCGGGGCGCCGCGCTCGAGCAGATGACGCAGGTCCGTGCGGTCGCGTCGAGCGCCGACCCCGCGCAGGCCGTCGAGGTGCTGCGGCAGTCGCTCCAGTCCGCGGGCAGCACGCTCGGTCCCATGTTCGCCGTGCTCGTGGTCGCGACGATCGTCGTCGCCGTCGCGCAGGGCGGCGTGAGCTTCCGCAGCATGAAGCCCAAGTTCGACCACCTCAAGCCCGCGGCCGCCGCGAAGAAGTTCGTCGGCCCGCAGGCGATGTGGCAGGGCGTCAAGACCCTCCTCAAGACCCTCGCGGTCGCGGCCGTGCTCTACGCGGGCGTCCAGACCATGGTGCCGACGCTCATGGCGTCCGGGACGCTGCCGCTCGCGGCCGTGCTGGGCGCCGCGGGCGACGGCGCGTCGGGCCTGCTGCGCGGCGGCATCGCGGTGGGCGTCGCGCTCGCCGTGGTCGACCTGGTGGTCGTGCTGCGACGCAACCGCAAGTCGACGCGCATGACCAAGCAGGAGGTCAAGGAGGAGAACAAGCGCACCGAGGGCGACCCGCTGGTCAAGGGCCAGATCCGGTCGCGGCAGATGCGCATGAGCCGCAACCGCATGATGGCCGAGGTCGCGACCGCGGACGTCGTCATGGTCAACCCCACGCACGTCGCCGTCGCGCTGCGGTACGAGCCCGGCACGGGCGCGCCGCGCGTCGTCGCCAAGGGCGCCGGCACCGTGGCCGCGCGCATCCGCGAGCTCGCGGGCGAGCACCGCGTGCCGCTCGTCGAGGACGTCCCGCTGGCCCGTGCGCTGCACGCGGCGTGCGACGTCGGCCAGGAGATCCCCGAGCACCTGTTCACCGCCGTCGCGCGCGTCCTCGCGTTCGTCATGGCGCTGCGCCGCCGCGGCGCGAGCCTCGGCCAGCACCGCCTGCCCGGCGGATCGACGCTGCCGCCCGACACCCCGACCCCGCCCCGAGCCCGGCGCCCGCGCGCCGGCGCCGCCCCCAGGAGCTGACCCGTGCAGAACCGTTCCGTCGCCCGCTTCGCGGTGCCCGTCGGCGTCGTCGGCATCGTGCTGCTGCTCGTCGTGCCGCTGCCGCCCGCGATGCTCGACGTGCTCATCGTCGTCAACATCACGGCGTCGCTCGTGATCCTGCTGACCAGCATGTACGTGCAGAAGCCGCTCGACTTCTCGGTGTTCCCGTCGCTGATCCTCGTGTTCACGCTGTTCCGGCTCGGGCTCAACGTCGCCTCGACGCGCCTCGTGCTGGGGCAGGGCTTCGCGGGCGAGGTGATCGACGCGTTCGGCCACTTCGTGGTCGGCGGGTCGCTCGTCATCGGCCTCGTGATCTTCCTCATCCTCGTGGTCATCCAGTTCGTCGTCATCACCAACGGCGCGGGCCGCGTCGCCGAGGTCGGTGCGCGCTTCACGCTCGACGCGATGCCCGGCAAGCAGATGGCCATCGACGCCGACCTCAACTCGGGCCTCATCGACGAGGACACCGCGCGCCGGCGCCGCGCCGAGGTGTCCGCCGAGGCCGACTTCTACGGCGCGATGGACGGCGGGTCGAAGTTCGTCAAGGGCGACGCGATCGCCGGCATCGTCATCACGGTCATCAACCTGGTCGGCGGGTTCGCGATCGGCATGATGCAGATGGGCATGTCGGCGGGCGAGGCCATCGAGCGGTTCAGCCTGCTGACCGTCGGCGACGGCCTGGTCACGCAGATCCCCGCGCTGCTGCTGTCGGTGTCCACGGGCATCGTCGTCACGCGCGCGACCGCCGAGGGCGACATGGGCACCGCGGCCGCGTCGCAGCTCACGCAGTCCCGCACGGCGCTGCTCGTCGCGGGCGGCGCGGCCGTCGCGCTCGCGCTGCTGCCCGGCATGCCCAAGCTGCCGTTCCTCGCCGTCGGGGGAGCGCTGCTGGTCGCCGGTCAGCGCATCGGCGCCCGCGAGAAGGCCGAGGCCGCCGCCGCGGCCGAGCCCGCGGTCGCCGAGGTCGCCGCGCCGTCCGCCGAGACGCCCGAGCAGCTCATCGAGCAGATGCGCGTGCACACGCTCGAGATCCTGCTCGCGCCCGACCTCGTCGACCTCGTCGGCACGGGCCCGGACCAGGACCTGCTCGCGCGCGTGCGGGCGCTGCGCCACAAGGTCGCGCTCGACCTGGGCATCGTCGTGCCGCCCGTGCGCACGCGCGACAGCGTCGACCTGCCGCCGTCGACGTACGTCGTGCGCGTCGCGGGCGTCGAGGTCGGCCGCGGCCAGGCGCCCCCGGGCGCGTGCTCGCCCTCGGCGACGACCTCGCCGCGCTGCCCGGCACCGCGGTGTCCGAGCCCGTGTTCGGGCTGCCCGGCAAGTGGGTGCCCGCCGAGCTGCGGCACGCCGCGGAGATCTCCGGCGCCACGGTCGTCGACCGCGTGTCCGTGCTGGTCACGCACCTGTCGGCGCTCGTGCACGACCACGCCGCGCGGCTGCTCGGGCGCGAGGACGTGCGCGTGCTCACCGAGGGCGTCAAGCAGGTCAACCCGTCGGTCGTCGAGGAGCTCGTGCCCGCGCTGCTCTCGCTGGGCGAGGTGCAGCGCGTGCTGCAGGGCCTGCTCGTCGAGCAGGTGCCGATCCGCGACCTCGGCCGCATCTACGAGGCCCTCACGCTGCGGGCCCGCGTCTCGACCGACCCCGAGGGGCTGGTCGAGGCCGCGCGCTCGGCGCTCGGCCCCGCGCTCGCGGCGCCCTACGTGCAGGAGGGCGCGCTGCGCGTCCTCACCCTCGAGCCCGTGCTCGAGCACCAGCTCGCCGAGAACCTGCGGCCCGGCGACCAGGGCAGCCAGCTGCTGGTCGACCCGCAGCGCCTCGACACGGTGCTCGCGCAGCTGCGCGCCGCGGTCGGTCGCGCCGAGGCCGAGGGCCGCGGGGTCGTGCTCGCGTGCTCGCCCGCGATCCGCCCGGCGCTGCGCCGGCTCGTCGCGCTCGCCGACCCGCGGCTGCCCGTGCTCTCGTACTCCGAGGTCACGGCCGCGGGCGTCCAGGTCGACACCGTGGGGGTGGTGAACGGTGACCACGCGATTGCTGCTTGAGGGTCCCGACCTCGACGAGCTCGTCACGCAGGTGCGCGAGCACCTGGGCCCGGGCGCGCGGATCGTCAGCGCCGAGCGCATCCGCTCGGGCGGGTTCGCGGGGTTCTTCGCCAAGGAACGCTACGAGATGACCGTCGACGTGCCGGACGAGGACGACCGGCCCGTGCGCGCGTTCGCGCACCGGCCCGCCGCACCCGCGCCCGCGCGCGGCATCGAGGACCTGCTCGACGCGGCCGACGCGGCCGACGGCCCCGACGGCCCGCCCGCACCCGGTCCGGGCGTGTCGACCACGTCGCGCGAGTTCGCGGCGGTCCTCGACCAGGTCCGCTCGCTCGTGGGCGCCCCCGACCCCGACCTCGTGGTGCCCGCGCCCCGCCCCGCCGACGCGGCGCTCGCGGGTGCCGCTGCCGCGCTCGCGGTCGCGCCCGCGGTCCCCGCCCCGAGCCGCCCCCGCGCCCCGTACGCGCCCGGCGTCGGGCTGCGCGCCGAGCTCGTCCGCCTCGGCGTGCCGGTGCGCCTGCTCGACGCGGGGCCCATGACGCTCGGCGCCCTGCTGGGCCGGCTGCCCGCACCGCCCCCGCCGCCGCGCGGCGTCGGACAGGTGCTCGTGGTCGTCGGCGAGGGCGACGGGCCGCGCGCCGTGGCCCGCACGCTCGCGGTGCGGTGGGGGCTGCCCGACGGCCGCGTGCACGAGCTCGACGCGTCCGGCGCCGTCACGGCACCCGCCCGCGACGGCGGCTCCGCGCAGGTCGTCGCGCTGCGCGTCGGCACCGAGCACCACGACCGCGCGCGCGCCGCGCACGCGCTCGCGGGCCTCGGCGCCGACCAGGTGTGGGCCGTGACGGACGCGCGCACCAAGTCCGCCGACGTCGCGGCGTGGGTGGCCGCGGTCGGCGCCGAGCGCCCCGTGGACGCGCTCGCGGTGCACGGCCTGCTCGACACCGCGGCACCCGGCACCGTGCTGGAGCCCGGCCTGCCGGTCGCGTGGGTGGACGGCGTCCCGGCGTCGCGCCTGGTGTGGGCCGCCGCCCTCGGTCAGGAGCTCGACGCCGCGCTCGCGTGAGCGCGCCGCCGGACCAGCACCGTGACGCCCGCGGCCACGGCCCACACGAGGATCGGGTAGGCGGCGAGCCGCTCGACCAGTCCGACGAGCCGCTCCGGGACGACCGTCACCCCCAGCACGAGCGCGGTCACGCCGAGGGCGCCGAACCCGACGCCCAGCACCCCGAGGCCGCGCAGGCCGGGCGTGCGCGCGAGCGACGCGCCCAGCGTCAGCAGGCCGGCGAGCCCGCCGACGATCGCGACGGCCGCGGCCGGCACGTGCGCCGCGCTCACGTCCTCGGGGCTCAGCCCGACCACGAGCTCGCCCACGCCCGCCACGCCGATCAGCGCGAGGCCGACGCGCCCCGCGGCGCCCCGGGCCAGCACGGGTCGCAGCAGCAGCGCGCCGAGCAGCAGGCACGCACCCGTGGCGACCCACGAGACGTTCGCGGCGACGTGCCACGGCGAGCACACGTCGCGGCCGCGGTGCTCGCCGCAGCCCGCCGCGCCGAGGTCGCTGATGGTGTTCGAGAGCACGCTGTACGGCGTCGTCCACGCCGCCCGGACCACCAGCAGCACCACGAAGTAGTGCGCGACCGCGACCCACGCGGCCGCGCCCGCGAGGACGCCGCCGCCGGTCAGGGCGCCGCGCGAGGGTCGGGCGGCCGCGGGGACGGACGGCACGGGGGTCGGGGCGCTCACCCGGGCACCGTACCCAGCCCGCGGCGGACCGGCCGCACCCGTCGCTCGCCACGTCCCGACGCGCGCGGGACGCCGGCCGGGCCGCCGCGGGCGCCCTGTAGTCTCGCGGGCATGCTCGTGCTCACCCGTCGCGTCGGCGAGAGCGTCGTCATCGGCGACGACGTGGTCGTCACGGTCCTCGAGGTCCGGGCCGACGGCGTGCGGCTGGGCATCGACGCGCCGCGCCACGTGCGCGTCCACCGCTCCGAGGTGCTCGACGCGGTGCGCGAGGCGAACGCCGCCGCCGCGCAGGCCGGCGACGCGGACGCCACGGCCGCGGCCGCGCTGCGCGACCTGCTGCCGGGCCACCGGTCGGCGCCCCGCGCCGACGCACCCGGGGCCGCGGACCCGTCGGCGCCGGACGCCGGCGGCACGCCCCGCGGCTGAAGACGGCCCGCACCCCTCAGACCTCGGCCCCGGCGGCCGATGTGCGGGGCGTCGGGTGCGTGCGCACCCAGCCGGGGAGGTGCACATGGACGACGTCGACGAGATCGTGCGCGAGTTCCTGGTCGAGTCGCAGGAGAACCTCGACCAGCTGGACCGCGACCTGGTCGCGCTCGAGGAGCAGCCGGGATCACGCCCGCTGCTGAGCAGCGTGTTCCGCACGATCCACACGATCAAGGGCACGAGCGGGTTCCTCGCGATGCACCGCCTCGAGCGGCTCACGCACGCGGGCGAGAGCCTGCTGGTCGAGCTGCGCGACGGGCGCCGCACGATGGACCAGCGGACCACCGACGTGCTGCTCGCGATGGTCGACCGCGTGCGTGACCTGCTGACCGCGATCGAGCGGGACGGCACCGAGGGCGACGTCGAGGTCGACGAGGTCGTGGCCCTCGTCGAGGCCGTGCGCGCCGAGGAGCCGCAGGCCGCGGGCGCCGCGCCCGCCGCCGCACCCGTCGCCGCGCCCGCCGCGGTCGCGGCACCCGAGCCGGTCGCGGCCGCGTCGGCTGCGGCCGCCGCTCCCGTGGCCGACGCACCCGTGGCCACCGCACCCGCCGTCGCGGCGCCCGCCGCCCCGGTGGCGCCCGCGCCCGCGCCGACGGCCCCCGCGGCCGTCGTCCCGCAGCCGCACCCCGCGCCCGAGCCGCCGGCCCCGGCGGCCGAGGCCGCCGAGGAGGTCGGCCACCTGCGCGTCGGCGACTCCGCGATCCGCGTCGACGTCGACCTGCTCGACGCGCTCATGCGCCAGGTGGGCGAGCTCGTGCTGGCCCGCAACCAGATCACGCGCCTGGCCGCCGCCGCCGACGACGTCACGCTCGTGCGCACGGCCCAGCGCCTCGACCTCGTCGCCGGCGAGCTGCAGGAGGGCGTCATGAAGACGCGCATGCAGCCCATCGAGCACCTGTGGTCCAAGATGCCGCGCGTCGTGCGCGACCTCGCGGCCACGTGCGGGCGCGAGGTCCAGCTCGAGATGTCGGGCGGCGACACCGAGCTCGACCGCAGCCTGCTCGAGGCCGTCAAGGACCCGCTCACGCACCTCGTGCGCAACGCGGTCGACCACGGCATCGAGGCGCCCGCGACGCGTGTCGCCGCGGGCAAGCCCGCCAAGGGCGTCCTCACGCTCCGCGCGTACCACGCGGGCGGCCAGGTCGTCGTCGAGGTCGCGGACGACGGCAAGGGCATCGACCCGGTCGTCGTCGGCGCCAAGGCGGTCGAGCGCGGACTGCGCACGCCCGCGCAGGTCGAGGCCAGCGCGCCCGGCGACCTGCTGCAGCTGCTGTTCCTGCCCGGCTTCTCGACCGCGTCGGCCGTGACGAACGTGTCGGGCCGCGGCGTCGGCATGGACGTCGTGCGCACCAAGGTCGAGCAGGTCGGCGGCACGGTCGACGTCGAGTCGACCGTGGGCGTGGGCACCGTGTGGCGCCTGCGGATCCCGCTGACGCTCGCGATCATGCCCGCGCTGACGGTCGAGTGCGCCGGTGACGTGTACGCGGTCCCGCAGGTGAACCTGCTGGAGCTCGTCGCGCTCGACGCGCAGCGCGGCGGCACCGCGATCGAGCACGTGCACGACGCGCCCGTCTACCGGCTGCGCGGCGAGCTGCTGCCGCTCGTGTCGCTGACGGGCGTCCTGGAGATCCCCGACGAGGCGACCGAGGGGTCGAGCTCGGTGATCGCGGTCGTGCAGGCCGACCACCACCGGTTCGGGCTCCTGGTCGACCGGGTCCTCAACACCGAGGAGATCGTGGTCAAGCCGCTGTCGGCGCGCCTCAAGTCGATCGGCGCGTACGCCGGGGCGACGGTGCTGGGCGACGGTCGCGTCTCGCTGATCCTCGACGTGCAGGCCGTCGCGCGACGCGCGCTGCACGGCGAGGTCGAGGCCGCGGCGCGGCGCGCGGGCGTCGAGGAGCAGCTCGACCACGCGGGCCGCGAGCAGGTGCTCGTCGTCGGCATCGGCGAGGGCCGCCACGTCGCGATGCCGCTGCAGCAGGTCACGCGCCTGGAGCACCTGCGCACCGACGAGGTCGAGCGCGTCGGCGGGCGGGAGGTCGTGCGCTACCGCGGCACGATCCTGCCGCTCGTGCGGCTCGACCGGATGCTCGGCGCGTACGGCGAGGAGGTCGACGAGCTGCTCGTCGTCGTGCTGACGCGCGGCACGCGGGCCGTCGGCCTGGTGGTCCGCGAGATCGTCGACATCCTCGAGGACCGCGACGACCAGCACTCCGACGTCGAGGACATGGGCCTGCTCGGGTCCACGGTGCTCGGCGGCCGCGTCGTCGAGCTGCTCGACGTGCGGTCGGCGGTCCTCGCCGCCGACGCGGCGTTCTACGACGAGCCCGCGCAGGACCCGGACGACGCGTCCGCGGTGCTGGGCTCCGACCTGGTGGGAGCGGCACGATGAGCCAGTACGTCACGTTCACGCTCGACGGCACGCTGTACGGCGTCGACGTGCTGCGGGTGCAGGAGGCGCTGCGCTCGCACACGCGCACGCGCGTCCCGCTCGCGCCCGCCGAGGTCGCCGGCCTGGTGAACCTGCGCGGGCAGGTCGTCCTCACCATCGACATGCGCACGCGCATGGGTCTGCCGCCGCTCGCGGGCGACGAGCCGATGATGGTCGTCGTGCAGGTCGCCGGCGAGCCGATCAGCCTGCTGGTCGACGAGATCGGCGACGTCGTCGAGGTCGGCCCCGACTCGTTCGAGGCGCCGCCGGACACGCTCGACCCCGCGATGCGCTCGGTCGTGCGTGGCGCGCACAAGCTCGACGGGCGCCTGCTGCTCGTGCTCGACGTGGACGAGGCCGTCGCGGCCTGACCCGCGTCACGGGCCGCACGGCCCCGCACCGCCCCCGGACGGGAGGTGGACCCCACCGGGGTTCACCTCCCGTTCTGCTCACGACCCGCGCGCGTCCGCCGATGGAGCGGTGCCGGGGGGAGTCGAGCAGGGCAGGGCGAGGGAGCAGCCATGGACACCACCAGCACGCGCCGCCGCGGGCTTCTCGGACGGTTCGCGGACCTCTCGGTGCAGGTCAAGATCCTGTGCGTCGTCGGGCTCGTGGGGGCCGCGGCCATCGGCAACGGCGTGTACGCGTACGTCGAGATCGACGGCGTCGCGGCCTCGATGAACGAGTTCGTCGTCGTCGAGAACACGGTGGGCAGCGCGACCAGCGTCGTGCACGAGGACCAGCTCAAGGCCCGCATGATCGTCGCGCAGATCGCCGCGACGCGCGGCAACGAGCAGAAGCAGTGGGTCGCGCGGGTCGCGGCGAACGACGCCGAGATGAACGAGGCGCGCGCGGTCGTCGACGCGCACCCGCGGTTCCGGGACGACCCGCGGTGGCGGGACTTCTCCGACGGGCTCGACGCGTGGACGCAGGCCCGCGACACGACGATCGTGCCCGCGGCCCTGTCGGGTGACCCGGCCGCGTACGAGGCCGCGACCGACGACGTCAGCCAGCCGCTCATCGACGCGTACCTCGAGCACCTCGACGCGTTCGAGGCGGCGTTCGAGGAGTACCTCGCGTCCGCCGCGGCCGACGCGCAGCGCGACGCGGACCGCGTGGGCCTGGTCGTGCTCGTCGTCGCGTTCGGTGCGGTGCTGCTGACGGGTGCGGTCGCGGCGGGCGTGGCCCGCCGCATCCGACGCTCGGTCACCGAGGTGCAGGCGTCCGTCACGGCCATGGCGGCCGGCGACTTCACGCGCACGCCGCACGTCGTCGAGCAGGACGAGGTCGGCCGCATGGCCGCGTCGCTCGTCGAGGCGCAGACGTCGGTGCGCGGCACGCTGGCCGGTGTCGCGGAGTCGGCGGGGACGGTGGCGGCTGCGGCGGAGGAGCTGGCGGCGGCGTCGGGTCAGGTGGCGTCGGGGTCGGAGGAGACGTCGGTTCAGGCGGGTGTGGTGGCGGCTGCGGCGGAGCAGGTGAGCAGGAACGTGCAGGCGGTGGCGGCGGGTGCGGAGCAGATGGGGGCGAGCATCCGGGAGATCGCGCAGAACGCGTCGGAGGCGGCGAAGGTGGCGCAGGCGGCGACGGGTGCTGCGGTGGCGGCGAACGAGACGGTGTCGCGGTTGGGGTCGTCGAGTGCGGAGATCGGGAACGTGGTGAAGCTGATCACGGCGATCGCGGAGCAGACGAACCTGTTGGCGTTGAACGCGACGATCGAGGCGGCGCGTGCGGGTGAGGCGGGCAAGGGGTTCGCGGTGGTGGCGGGTGAGGTCAAGGAGCTGGCGTCGGAGACGGCGAAGGCGACCGAGGACATCGCGCGGCGGGTGGAGGCGATCCAGGCGGACACGGCGGGGGCGGTGGAGTCGATCTCGCAGATCGGGTCGATCATCGCGAGCATCAACGACTTCCAGCTGACGATCGCTTCGGCGGTGGAGGAGCAGACGGCCACGACGAACGAGATGTCGCGGGGTGTGGGGGAGGCGGCGACGGGGTCGGGGGAGATCGCGTCGAACATCACGGGGGTGGCGTCCTCGGCGCAGGAGGCGTCCACGACGTTGGGGCAGATGGGGGTGTCGGTGGCCGAGCTGGCGCGGTTGTCCGAGGACCTGCGTCGCCGGGTCGCGGCCTTCACGTACTGAGCCGGCGTGGCCCGCACCCGACCGAGGTCGCGAGCCGCCCGCGCCGCCCTCGTCGGGGCCCTCGCGTGCGCGCTGCTCGCGGTGACCGGCGTCGTCACGGGCGTCTCGGCCGCGTTCCTCGTGGTCGCCGCGCTCGTGTGCGCGTCGTCGGGCGTCGTGGTGCGTGCGCGGCTGCGGGCCCGCCCCGTGCGCGAGGCGCGCGCGTGGCGGTGGTTCGCCCGGGCGCTGCTGGCGCTCGCCGTCGCGTTCGGCGGCGAGGCGGCCGTGCTCGTGCTCGCCCCCGGGGTCCGGTGGGCCGGCGTCGTCGAGACGCTCGGGACCGTCGTCGCGTCGGCCTTCCTCTACCTCGGCGTGCAGTTCTGGAACCGGTACCGCGGCGTCGAGTGGGACTGGGACCCCGGTGAGCGGCTGCTCGGGCTCGCGGGGCTCCTGGGCGGCACCGCGCTGCTCATGCACGGCACGTACCGCACCGTCGGCGCCGCCGCGGTGCCGACGTGGCGCGTGACCGTGCTCGTGCTCGGCGCCGCGGCACCCGCCGTGCTCGCGCTGTCCCTCGCGTCCGTCCTGGTCCTCGCGCGGCTCGCGCGCGACTGGCGCGCGTGGACCCTGCTCGCGCTCGTGGCGACGCTCGGCGTGCTCGGCACGGTCCGGTACCTCGAGGTGCTCGCGACGGGCGCGGTGCGACCGACCGCGACCGTCGCGGTCGTCACGGTGTGGGCCGTCGTCGCCGCGACCAGCGCCGTCGCGAGCCTCGCGCCCGTGGTGCGCAACGTCCAGACCGCGCCCTCGCCGCGTGCGTCGTCGATCGGGTCGCTCGCGATCGTCGTGGCGGGCGCGGGCCTGGTCGTGCTCGACGCCGTCGCCCCCAGCGGCCGCCGGTCCGTCGCGGTCGCGGCCGCGCTGTCGACGCTGCTGGGCAGCGTCCGGCTGCT
This sequence comes from Cellulomonas sp. FA1, assembly GCF_000986825.1. Classification (NCBI taxonomy): domain Bacteria; kingdom Bacillati; phylum Actinomycetota; class Actinomycetes; order Micrococcales; family Cellulomonadaceae; genus Cellulomonas; species Cellulomonas sp. FA1. The sequence continues at coordinate 3,613,440 of NZ_LBMY01000001.1, forward strand.
GCGCGTCGTGGCGGACCTCGCCGATCTCACGTCGGCGCGCCGCGAGGCCCGCACCGACGGTCTCACGGGCGTCGCGAACCGTCTCGCGTTCATGGAGCACCTCGAGGCGACGCGCGGTCGCCCGCGCGGCGTCGGCGTGCTGCTCGTCGACCTCGACGAGTTCAAGGGCGTGAACGACGGGCTCGGGCACGTGGTCGGCGACGAGCTCATGCGCGCCGTCGCCGACAGGGTCACGGTCGAGACCGCGGGCGCCGCGCTGCTCGCGCGGCTCGGCGGTGACGAGTTCGCGCTGCTCGTGGACGACCCGGACCAGGCGCTGCGGGTCGCGCACGTCGTGCTCGAGGCGATCCGGGCGCCGTTCGTCGTCGCCGGCCGCACCGTGCGGATCGACGCGAGCGTGGGCGTCGCCAGCACGGGTCTCGGCTCGGCGTCGAGCGCGCGGCTGCTGCACGACGCCGACACCGCGATGTACGTGGCCAAGCGTTCGGGCGGCGGCATCCAGGTGTACGACGCCCGCACCGCGGCGCACACCGCGCGCCGGCTCGACCTGCTGAGCGACCTGCGGACCGTGCTCGCGGGGCACGCGCCGCCGGCGGAGGTCGGCGAGCTGGTCGTGCACCTGCAGCCGCAGGTCGCCTGCGGCGACGACCGCGTGGTGGGCGTCGAGGCGCTCGTGCGCTGGGCGCACCCGCGGCACGGCCTGCTGCGGCCCGCCGAGTTCCTGCCGCTCGCCGAGGAGCACCGGCTCATGGCGCGTCTCACGGCCGTCGTGCTGCGGCAGGCCGCCGCGGCGGCGCAGGGCGTGGCCGCCGACGGCTGGGACCTGCCGGTCGCGGTGAACCTCTCGGCGAGCTGCGTCACGGACGACGACCTGCCGGGCGAGGTCGCCGCCGCGCTGGCCGGCTCGGGCCTGCGGGCGGACCGGCTGGTGCTCGAGGTCACCGAGTCGGCGATCATGCGCGACCCGGACGCCGCGGTGACGGCGCTGGTGCGGCTCACGGAGCAGGGCGTGCGCGTGAGCATCGACGACTACGGCACCGGGCACTCGTCGCTCAGCTACCTGGCGCGGCTGCCCGCCGCCGAGCTCAAGCTCGACGCGTCGTTCGTCTCGCGGCTGCTGCGCGACGAGCGCACGGAGACGATCGTGGCCGCGACGATCGACCTCGCGCACCGCCTGGGCATCCGCGTCACGGCCGAGGGCGTCGAGGACCACGCGACGGCCGAGCGGCTGTGCGACCTCGCGTGCGACGCGACGCAGGGGTTCGTGCACAGCGGCGCGCTGCCCGTCGACGCGCTGCGCGCCTGGCTCGGCGCCCGTGCGCCCGTCGCCGTGGGCGAGGGCGGCTGAGACCGATCTCATCCTGACGGGCCGTCACGTCGTCCCGGGCGCTGCCGATCGGCAGGGCAGGTGCAGGACCTCGGGAGGAGACGGACATGCGTGGTGGCACGGGTTGGTGGGCGGACCGGTCGGTCCTGACGAAGATCGCGGCCTCGGTGGGGCTCATGGGCGTCGCGGCGGTCACGGTCGCGGGGGTCGCCGTCGCCGCGCTGCTGTCGCTGCGGGCCGAGATCGGCGCGCTGCACGAGGAGAGCGTCAAGCCGCTCTCGCAGCTCACGGAGATCCAGCGCGCGTACCAGGGGGACCGGGCGCGCGTCATCCAGTACGGCATCGCCGACGCGGCGACGCGCGCCGACCTCGCGGACGAGCTCGTGGAGCGGCGTGCCGACCTCGACGCGCAGGTCGCGGCGTACCGGCCGTTCGCCGTCGACCCCGCGGACGTCGACGCGATGGAGCAGGCGTTCGACGCGTACTACGCGGCTGCGCACGACTCGCTGTTCCCGCTGGCCGACGACGGCGACGGCCCCGGCTTCGCCGCGTACTTCCAGGACACGGTGCGTCCGCTGACGACCGCCGTCATGGACGCGATCCAGACCGAGACGGTCGCGCAGGAGGAGAAGGCCGCGCGGTCGTCGGTCGACGCGCAGGCCCTGGTCCTGCGCTCGGAGGTCGTGGTCGTGTCGGTGCTCGCGGTGGGGCTGGCGGCCGCGGGCGCCGTCGCGGTGGTCGTCGCGCGCTCGCTGCGCCGGCGGCTCGACGCCGCGGTGACCGCGCTGACGGCCGCGAGCGAGGGCGACCTCACGGTGACGGTGGCCGCGGACGGCGGCGACGAGGTCGGGCGGCTGACCGCGGCGCTCGAGGTCATGCAGACCCGGATGCGCGGCACGCTCGCGGGGGTGGCGGAGTCGGCGGGGACGGTGGCGGCTGCGGCGGAGGAGCTGGCGGCGGCGTCGGGTCAGGTGGCGTCGGGGTCGGAGGAGACGAGCGTGCAGGCGGGTGTGGTGGCGGCTGCGGCGGAGCAGGTGAGCAGGAACGTGCAGGCGGTGGCTGCGGGTGCGGAGCAGATGGGGGCGAGCATCCGGGAGATCGCGCAGAACGCGTCGGAGGCGGCGAAGGTCGCGCAGGCGGCGACGGTCGCGGCGGACGAGGCCGGGGTGACGGTGAACCGTCTGGGGTCCTCGAGCGCGGAGATCGGGAACGTGGTCAAGCTGATCACGCAGATCGCGGAGCAGACGAACCTGCTGGCGTTGAACGCGACGATCGAGGCGGCGCGGGCCGGTGAGGCCGGCAAGGGCTTCGCGGTGGTGGCGGGTGAGGTCAAGGATCTGGCGTCGGAGACGGCGAAGGCCACGGAGGACATCGCGCGCCGCGTCGAGGCGATCCAGGGCGACACGGCGGGGGCGGTGGACGCGATCGGGCAGATCGAGGGGATCGTGCGCTCGATCAACGACTACCAGCTGACGATCGCCTCGGCGGTCGAGGAGCAGACCGCCACGACGAACGAGATGTCGCGGGGTGTGGGGGAGGCGGCGACGGGGTCGGGGGAGATCGCGGCGAACATCACGGGGGTCGCGTCCTCGGCGCAGGAGGCCTCGACGACGTTGGGCCAGATGGGTGCCTCGGTCGCCGAGCTCGCCCGCCTGTCCGACGACCTGCGACAGCGCGTGGGTGCCTTCACCTACTGACCGCGTCCAGCGGGTGAGACCGGGGGTGGGCGCCGGATGAGATGCGAGCCCGCACCTCATCCGGGGCCTACTCCGTCCGATGGACAGACGCGCAGGGGGCGTCACTCGTTCGTCGTACCGCCCTCGGAGGCACGCATGTCCAGCTCCCTCGCACGCACGTCCCGCATCCGCGGCGTCCGGGCCAAGATCCTCGCGGTGGGTGCCGCGGGCGTCGCGTCCGCCCTGCTCACCGGCGGCGTCGCCCTCGTCGGCGTCAGCTCGCTCAACAGCGCGACCGAGCGCATCGACGAGCTGCTGGCCGCGACGCAGGCCGTCGGCGAGGTGCGCATGTACAACAGCGACGTCAACGGCTGGCAGTCCGCGTACGCGGGCGACGCGCACCGCGTGGGCGGTCCCGCCGCGGTCCTGCCCACCAGCGAGTCCCGGCGGCAGTACCTCGCGTCGGCCGACGCGCTGCGGACCTCGCTCACCGGGCTCGACGCGCAGGGCGCGGTCCTCGAGCCGGCGCAGCGCGAGGCGATCTCGCAGGTCGCGGACCTGTGGGAGAAGTTCTTCGCGCTCGACGACCAGGTGGTCGCGGACTACGAGGCCGGCGACCTCGAGGCCGGCGACGCGATCGTCCAGAAGGACGCGATCGCGCTGTACGGCCAGATCGGCCAGCTCACGCAGACCCTCCAGGACGACGTCGAGGCGCTCGCCGAGGCGGCGAACGACAACGCCACGACCGTGACCGCGCGGACCGTCGCCATGATCGTCGGCGCGATCGTGGTCGGTGCCGCGGGTGCCGTGGCGGGTGCGGTGCTGGTGTCGCGGCGGGTGCTGCGGGGGGTGGGTGCGGTGCAGCGGTCGGTGGCGGCGATGGCGCAGGGGGATCTGACGGTGCCGGCGCAGGTGGACTCGCGTGACGAGATCGGGGAGATGGCGGCGTCGTTGACGACGGCGCAGGCGTCGGTGCGTGAGGTCATCGCGGGGGTGGCGGAGTCGGCGGGGACGGTGGCGGCTGCGGCGGAGGAGCTGGCGGCGGCGTCGGGTCAGGTGGCGTCGGGGTCGGAGGAGACGAGCGTGCAGGCGGGTGTGGTGGCGGCTGCGGCGGAGCAGGTGAGCAGGAACGTGCAGGCGGTGGCTGCGGGTGCGGAGCAGATGGGGGCGAGCATCCGGGAGATCGCGCAGAACGCGTCGGAGGCGGCGAAGGTGGCGCAGGCGGCGACGGTCGCGGCGGACGAGGCCGGGGTGACGGTGAACCGTCTGGGGTCCTCGAGCGCGGAGATCGGGAACGTGGTCAAGCTGATCACGCAGATCGCGGAGCAGACGAACCTGCTGGCGTTGAACGCGACGATCGAGGCGGCGCGGGCCGGTGAGGCCGGCAAGGGCTTCGCGGTGGTGGCGGGTGAGGTCAAGGATCTGGCGTCGGAGACGGCGAAGGCCACGGAGGACATCGCGCGCCGCGTCGAGGCGATCCAGGGCGACACGGCGGGGGCGGTGGACGCGATCGGGCAGATCGAGGGGATCGTGCGCTCGATCAACGACTACCAGCTGACGATCGCCTCGGCGGTCGAGGAGCAGACCGCCACGACGAACGAGATGTCGCGGGGTGTCGGGGAGGCGGCGACGGGGTCGGGGGAGATCGCGGCGAACATCACGGGGGTCGCGTCCTCGGCGCAGGAGGCGTCCACGACGTTGGGCCAGATGGGTGCCTCGGTCGCCGAGCTCGCCCGCCTGTCCGACGACCTGCGTCGCCGCGTCGCCGCGTTCACCTACTGAGACCGGAGCGGGCCCCGGGTGAGATGCGCTCCGGCGCCTCACCCGGGGCCCGCGCCGTCCGATGGGACGCACGCAAGGGGGCGCCCGGATCCGACTCGACCGCCCTCGGAGGCAGACCATGTCCCGTACCCCTGCAGCAGGCCCCGCCCGCCGTCGTGGGCTCCGCGCGACGATCCTCGCGATCGGTGCGGCGGGCGTCGCGTCGGCCGTGCTCACCGGGGGCGTCGCGTTCGCGGGCGTCGCGGCGCTCGACCGCGCGACGACGCGGATCGACGACCTGCTCGACGCGACGCAGGCCGTCGGCGAGGTGCGGATGTTCAACAGCGACGTCTCGGGCTGGCAGACCGCCTACGCGTGGGACACGCGCCGCCTCGGCGGCCCCGAGGCCGTCGCGGCCGACGCCGCGAGCCGCCAGGGCTACCTGACGTCGGCCGACGGGCTCCGCGACGCGCTCACCGTGCTCGAGGAGCGCTCGGCCGTGCTCGAGCCCGCGCAGCGCGAGACCGTCGAGCAGATCGCCACCCTGTGGGACGACTTCTTCGCGATCGACGACCGCGTGGTCGCCGCGTACGCCGCGGGCGACCTCGAGGCGGGCGACGCGCTCGTCGCGGGCGACGGCTGGGACGTCTACGGCCGGATCGGCGAGCTCACGCTGGGCCTCCAGCAGGAGGTCGAGCAGGCCGGCGAGGCCGCCGACCGGGCCTCGACGCGCGTCGCCGTCCTCACGGTGGCCGGCGTCGCCGCGGCGATCGTCGTCGGTGCGGCGGGTGCCGTGCTCGGCGCGGTGGCCGTCTCGCGGCGGGTGCTGCGGGGTGTCGGTGCGGTGCAGCGGTCGGTGGCGGCGATGGCGCAGGGGGATCTGACGGTGCCGGCGCAGGTGGACTCGCGTGACGAGATCGGGGAGATGGCGGCGTCGTTGACGACGGCGCAGGCGTCGGTGCGTGAGGTCATCGCGGGGGTGGCGGAGTCGGCGGGGACGGTGGCGGCTGCGGCGGAGGAGCTGGCGGCGGCGTCGGGTCAGGTGGCGTCGGGGTCGGAGGAGACGAGCGTGCAGGCGGGTGTGGTGGCGGCTGCGGCGGAGCAGGTGAGCAGGAACGTGCAGGCGGTGGCGGCGGGGGCGGAGCAGATGGGTGCCTCGATCCGGGAGATCGCGCAGAACGCGTCGGAGGCGGCGAAGGTGGCGCAGGCGGCGACGGGTGCTGCGGTGGCGGCGAACGAGACGGTGTCGCGGTTGGGGTCGTCGAGTGCGGAGATCGGGAACGTGGTGAAGCTGATCACGGCGATCGCGGAGCAGACGAACCTGTTGGCGTTGAACGCGACGATCGAGGCGGCGCGTGCGGGTGAGGCGGGCAAGGGGTTCGCGGTGGTGGCGGGTGAGGTCAAGGAGCTGGCGTCGGAGACGGCGAAGGCGACCGAGGACATCGCGCGGCGGGTGGAGGCGATCCAGGCGGACACGGCGGGGGCGGTGGAGTCGATCTCGCAGATCGGGTCGATCATCGCGAGCATCAACGACTTCCAGCTGACGATCGCTTCGGCGGTGGAGGAGCAGACGGCCACGACGAACGAGATGTCGCGGGGTGTGGGGGAGGCGGCGACGGGGTCGGGGGAGATCGCGTCGAACATCACGGGGGTGGCGTCCTCGGCGCAGGAGGCGTCCACGACGTTGGGGCAGATGGGGGTGTCGGTGGCCGAGCTGGCGCGGTTGTCCGAGGACCTGCGTCGCCGGGTCGCGGCCTTCACGTACTGAGCCGCCGTCGTCCGCGCCCGGCGCCCCGCGCGCCGTCGCCTACCGGGCTGTCAGCGCGGGGCGCTCAGATGTGCGCGCCCCGCGCCGATGGACGGAGGAGGAGGCCGGTCACGGACGACCGGCCGGGCGCACCCATGAAGGGGGACAGGATGCGACGAGCGTTCCGCGCGGCCGCGCTGGCGGCCGTGCCGCTGCTGGTGATGACCGCCTGCGGCTCCGTCACGGGCGGGCCCGACGACCGGCCGCTGGTCGGCATCGCGATGCCGACCACGACCTCCGACCGCTGGATCGACGACGCCGACAACCTCGAGGCGCAGCTCGTGTCCCTCGGCTACGACGTCCGGCTCGAGTTCGCCGAGAACGACCCCGCGGCCCAGGTCGAGCAGCTCGAGGCCATGCTCGCCGCCGGGGCGGACGCGCTCGTCGTCGGGTCGGTCGACGGCACGGCCCTGACCGGCGTGCTCGCCGACGCGGGCGACGCCGACGTGCCCGTCATCGCGTACGACCGGCTGATCCGCGACTCGGGCGACGTCGCCTACTACGCGTCGTTCGACAACGCGCGCGTCGGCGTCCTCCAGGGCACGTCGCTGCTGCAGGGCCTCGGCGTGCTCGACGCCGCCGGCGAGCCCACCGGCGCGACCGGGCCCTACCTCGTCGAGCTGTTCGCCGGCTCGCCGGACGACAACAACGCGACCTTCTTCTGGGACGGCGCGATGCAGGTCCTCCAGCCGTACCTCGACTCCGGCGTGCTCGTCGTGGGCTCCGGCCAGACGACGTTCGCCGAGGCCGCGACGCAGGCGTGGGACGCGAAGGTCGCGGCCGACCGCATGCCCACGCTGCTCGCGGCCTACGCCGACGGCCGCCGGCTCGACGGCGTGCTGTCGCCCTACGACGGCATCTCGCGGGCCGTGCTCGACGCGACCCGCACCGCGCAGGCCACCCAGCCCGTCGTCACGGGCCAGGACGCCGAGGTCGACTCCGCGCGCCTCGTCGCGAGCGGCGAGCAGTTCTCGACCGTCTACAAGGACACCCGGCAGCTCGCCGAGGTCACGGTCGGCATGGTGCGGGCGCTGCTCGCGGGCGAGCAGCCCGAGGTCAACGACACCGCCACGTACGACAACGGCGTGCGCGTCGTCCCGTCGTACCTGCTGACCCCCCAGCTCGTCACCCAGGACAACGTCGAGCGCGTGCTCGTCGACGGCGGCTACTACACGGCGCAGGAGATCGGACGATGACCCGCGACGCACGCACCACGCACGGCGGCTGGTTCTGGAACCGCCCCCTGCGCACCAAGATCGTCGCGCTGCTGCTGTTCGTCGGCATCGCGTTCGCGGTCGTCGGCGGCGCCGGCGCCGTGGTCCTGCAGCGCGCCGGTGCGCACCTCGAGGAGATGGCCGACCTCACCAACGAGCTCCAGTCGTCGATGGCCGAGATCCAGGTGCAGCAGCAGCGCAGCCACCTGCTGGTGCGGCGCGCGGCCGCGGCCGACCCGGCCACGCGCGACCAGCTGCTCACGACGGTCGCGTGGGTCGACGCCGACGTCGCGTCGCGCGTCGACGTCGTCGAGGGCTACGACCTGTCGGACACGCCGCAGTGGCAGGACTTCCGCACGCGCTGGGACGCGTGGGTCGCGTACCGCGACGGCACGCTGCTGCCGCTCGTGAAGGCCGGTGACACGGCGGGCTTCGAGGTCGCGGTCGCCGCGGACGTCGCGGCCGACCCCGACTGGGCCGGGCGCGCGCTCGGGCTCGCCGAGGGGCAGGTCCGTGCGGGCGTCGACGCGATCCTCGCGCGGAGCGCCGGCGAGATCCGCGTGACGATCCTCGCGCTGGGCGTCGCGTTCGTCGTCGCCGCGCTCGTCGCGGTCGTCGTGACGACCGGGCTCATGCGCCGCGTCGCGGCGTCGGTCCGCACCATGGTCGCCTCGATCGAGGCCCTCGCGCGCGGCGACCTCACGGTGACGCCGCAGGTCGTGGTGGGCGACGAGCTCGGGCGCATGGCGCTCGCGCTCGGCGAGGCGCAGCACAACCTGCGCACCACGATGGCGGGCGTCGCCGAGGCGTCCGGCACGGTCGCCGCGGCGGCCGAGCAGCTGTCGGCCGCGTCGCGGCAGGTCGCGACCGGGGCGCAGGAGACCAGCGCGCAGGCCGGGGTCGCCGCGGGTGCCGCGGGGGACGTCGACCAGCACGTGCAGTCCGTGTCGGCCGGCGCCGAGCAGATGGGCGCCTCGATCCGCGAGATCGCGCAGAACGCGGCCGAGGCCGCCAAGGTCGCGCAGGCCGCGACCGCGGCCGCCGACGAGGCCGGGGTCACCGTGCAGCGGCTCGGCGAGTCGAGCCAGGAGATCGGCAACGTCGTCAAGCTCATCACGCAGATCGCCGAGCAGACCAACCTGCTCGCGCTCAACGCGACGATCGAGGCGGCCCGCGCCGGCGAGGCCGGCAAGGGGTTCGCGGTGGTCGCGGGCGAGGTCAAGGAGCTCGCGCAGGAGACCGCGAAGGCGACCGAGGACATCGCGCGCCGCGTCGAGGCCATCCAGGGCGACACCGCCGGCGCCGTCGAGGCGATCGGCCAGATCGAGGGCATCGTGCGCTCGATCAACGACTACCAGACGTCCATCGCGTCGGCCGTCGAGGAGCAGACCGCGACGACCACCGAGATGGCGCGCGGCATGTCCGACGTCGCGTCCGGGTCGGCGCAGATCCGCACGGCCGTGTCCGAGGTTGCGCAGGTCGCGTCGTCGTCCTCGTCGGCGCTCGTGCAGGTCGAGACGTCGGTCTCCGAGCTCGCGCAGATGTCGGAGGACCTGCGCGAGCGCACGGCCGCGTTCACGTACTGACGTCCCCGCGTCGTCCCGTCGGCCCCGCCCCGCGTCCCGCGCGGCGGGGCCGACGCGCACCACGACCCGGCGCGTGACCCCGCGCGCGCGACCTCACCCCGGCCCGCGGCCGACCTCACCTCCCGGACGGCTCACCCCGCGCCCCGACCGGCCGATGGGAGGGGACGTCGCCGGGAGCAGCCGGCGGCACGACAGACAGGAGCCGCGCGTGGCACGCACCCGGGTGCTGGTGGTCGACGACTCGGTCGTCATCCGCCGCCTGGTCACCGACGCGCTGTCGCGCGAGCCGGCGATCGACGTCGTGGGGGTCGCGGCCAACGGCCGCATCGCCCAGGCCAAGGTCGCGCAGCTCGCGCCGGACGTCATCACGATGGACGTCGAGATGCCGGAGATGGACGGCATCGAGGCCGTCCGCGCGCTGCGCGCGTCCGGCCACACCCAGCCGATCATCATGTTCTCGACGCTGACCGAACGGGGTGCGCACGCGACGCTCGACGCGCTCGCCGCGGGCGCGACCGACTACGTCACGAAGCCCGCGAACGTCGGCAGCGTGCAGCAGTCGCTCGACCAGGTCGCGCACGAGCTCGTGCCGCGGATCCTCGCGCTGTCCGCCGCACGCCGCGGACCCGCCGCCCGGGCCGCGTCGGCGCGGCCGGCCGGCGGTGCGCCCGCGCCCGCGGCGGCCCCGCCCCGCGTGCGGCTCGCGTCGGCCCCCGCGCCGCGCCCCGTGCGGCTCGTCGTGCTCGGGTCGTCGACCGGCGGCCCCGAGGCCCTGTCCCGCCTGATCACCGCGCTGCCGGCGCTGCCCGTGCCCGTCGCGGTCGTGCAGCACATGCCGCCCGTGTTCACGCGGCAGCTCGCGCAGCGGCTCGACCGTCTGGGCCCGTGGACCGTCGCCGAGGCGGCGGCGGGCGAGACCCTGCGCCCCGGGCACGTGTACGTCGCACCCGGCGACCACCACCTCGAGGTCCGCCGCGCGGGCGGTGCGCTCGTCACGGCCCTCACGCAGGCGCCGCCCGAGAACTTCTGCCGCCCCGCGGTGGACGTGCTGTTCCGCTCCGCCGTGGCGGCGGTCGGCGGCGACCTCCTCGGCGTCGTGCTCACCGGCATGGGCGCCGACGGGCGTGCCGGCGCCGAGCGCATCGTCGGCGCGGGCGGCACGGTCGTCGTGCAGGACGAGCCCAGCAGCGTCGTGTGGGGCATGCCCGGGGCGGTCGCGACCGCCGGCTGGGCGCACCGCGTCGTGCCGCTCGCCGAGATGGCGCAGGCCGTCGCCCGCACGGTCGAGGACGCGCGCCGCGCGCCCGTGGCTGGAGGTGCCGCGTGACCATCAGCCACGACACGTTCACGTTCGTCGCGGACCTCGTGCGGCGGCGCAGCGCGATCCTGCTGGAGCCCGGCAAGGAGTACCTCGTCGAGTCGCGGCTGCTGCCGCTGGCGCGCGAGGCCGGCGCGTCCGGCGTCGACCAGTTCGTCGCGCAGCTGCGCGCCAACCCGTCGCCCGCGCGCACGGCCGTGGTGGTCGAGGCCCTCACGACCAACGAGACGTCGTGGTTCCGCGACGTCGCGCCCTTCGACGCGCTGCGCCGGCACATCGTGCCCGAGCTGCGCGCCGGCGGCCTCGGCCGGCTGCGCGTGTGGTCGGCGGCCTGCTCGACCGGGCAGGAGGCGTACTCGATCGCGATGACGCTGCAGGAGGTGCTCGTGCCGACGGTCGCCGTGGAGATCACCGCGACCGACCTCAACGAGCAGGTCCTCGAGCGCGCGCGCTCGGGCACGTACACGCAGCTCGAGGTGAACCGCGGCCTGCCCGCCCCGACGCTCGTGCGGCACTTCCAGCGCCACGGGTCGGGGTGGCAGGTGTCCGACGAGCTGCGCCGCTGGATCACGTTCCGTCAGCACAACCTGCTCGACGTGCCGCCGCCCGGCGGTCCGTTCGACGTCGTGTTCCTGCGCAACGTGCTCATCTACTTCGACCTGCCCACCAAGCGCGCGGTGCTCGAGCGCGTGCGCGCCGCGCTGCGGCCCGGCGGGTACCTCGTGCTCGGCGCCGCCGAGACCACGATCGGCGTGCACGACGACTACGAGCGCGTCGTCCTCGACCGCGCGACCGTCTACCGCACGGCCGGCGGACGCGCGGCCGCGGCCGCACCCGCCGCCGCGCCGACCACCGCCGCCACCGCCACCGCCGCGTCGCTCGCGGCGGCGCGGTCCACGCTCGCCGGGGTGCCCGCACGCCCGGCGCCCGCCGCGGTCCCGCCGCGGCCCGTCCTGCCGACCCCGGCCCGCCCGGCCGGCTCGGTCTTCGCACCCACGTCCACCCGAGGAGCAGGGCTGACATGAGAGCACTCGTCATCGACGACTCGAGAGCGATGCGCCGCATCGTCGGGCAGACGTTGCGCGGACTGGGCTTCGAGCCCGTCGAGGCGGAGCACGGCCAGCACGCGCTGGACCTGCTCGCCGGCGACGGGCCCGTGCCCGCGCTCGCGTGCATCGACTGGAACATGCCCGTGATGGACGGTCTGACGTTCGTCACGCGCGTGCGGCAGAACCCGCAGTGGCGGGACATGACGCTCATGATGGTGACCACCGAGAGCGAGCACGGCCAGATCGTGCGTGCCCTGGCAGCGGGCGCGCACGAGTACCTCATCAAGCCGTTCACCACGGACGCGATCCGGGACAAGCTCGAGCTGCTCGGGCTCGTGCCGGTGGGGGAGAGCGCATGACCACGCTGATCGCCGGCGACGACGTGTACGCGATCGCCGAGGAGCTGTTCACCGCGATGGTCGACGGCGAGTCCGGCACGGTCTCGCAGTGGTTCGGCGACGTGCCCGCGTGGCAGGTGCCGGTCGTCGCGTGGGTCGACCTGCACGGCGGCTGGGCCGGGCGCGCGTCCGTGACGACCGAGCGCGCGACCGCCGACGACCTGGCGCGCGCGCTGCTGCAGATGGGCGCCGACGAGCCGGTCCTCGAGGAGGACCTGCACGACGCGTTCGGCGAGGTCGCCAACGTCGTCGGCGGCAACGTCAAGGCGCTCCTGCCGACGCAGGGCACGCTGGGCCTGCCGCAGGTGGCCGACCACGACCCGGGGCTGCCGGGCTCGGTGCTCGTCACCGAGGTGGTCCTCGACTGGCGCGGGCGCCCGCTCGTGCTCCGCGTCCGGGGGGCAGCGTGACCCCCACGACCCACCGACACCGAGGAGGAGTCCGATGATCCGCGTCCTGGTCGCGGACGACAGCCGCGTGATGCGGCAGATCGTCATCCGTACCCTGCGGCAGGCCGGCTACGACTGGGAGGTCCGTGAGGCCGCCGACGGCGCGCAGGCGCTCGAGGCCGTGCGCGCCGACGAGCCGGACGTCATCCTGTCCGACTGGAACATGCCCGAGATGACGGGCATCGACCTGCTGCGCCGCCTGCGCGCCGAGGGCTTCACGACGCCGCTGGGCTTCGTGACGTCCGAGGGGTCGCCCGAGATGCGCGAGCTCGCGGACCGTGAGGGTGCGCTGTTCCTCATCGCGAAGCCCTTCACGCCCGAGGGGTTCCGCGAGGTCATCGAGCCGGTGCTGGCATGAGCTCGGACATCGTCCCGCTGCCGTCCGCGAAGGACATCCGTGAGCTGCTCGAGGGCCTGCTGGGCCGGTCGGTCGACGTGCGGACGGGCGCCGCGATGGTGGACCCCGAGTCGGAGGGCGGTGCGCTCGTCGGGCTGTACGTCGACCGGCTGCTCGGCCTCAAGGCGATCTGCCTGATGGACGTGCCGCTGTCGGCGTACGTGGGTGCCGCGATCGGGCTGGTCCCGGCGCCCACGGCGCAGGAGTCGGCGGTCTCGCTCATGCTCGAGGACTTCCTCGAGGAGAACGCGCGCGAGGTGCTCAACGTCGTCGCGTCCCTCATGAACTCCGAGGGCACGCCGCACGTGCGGCTCGACGCCGTGTGCTCGCCGCGCGAGGCGCTGCCGCACGACGCGAAGCCGTGGGTGCGTGCGTACGTGCGCCGGCTCGACCTCGACCTCACGGTCGACGGCTACGGGTCGGGCGGCTTCTCGCTGCTCGTCATCTGACGCGCGGCACCTCCGCACGAGACGGGGCCCCGGCACGTGGTGCCGGGGCCCCTGCCTGCCTGCGCCTGTCGGCGCGCGGCGCCGTCAGCGCGGCGTCTGGCGGTACGACGACAGGAAGTTGCCCATGCGCTCGACCGCGTCGGCCAGCACGCGCGCCTCGGGCAGCGTGACGACCCGCAGGTGGTCGGGCGTGGGCCAGTTGAAGCCCGTGCCCTGCACGAGCAGGATCTGCTCGCTGACGAGCAGGTCGTAGACGAGCTGCGCGTCGTCGACGATCCCGAACACCTCGGGGTCGAGCCGCGGGAACAGGTAGAGCGCGCCGTCCGGCTTGACGCACGTGACGCCGGGGATGCTCGTGAGGCCCTCCCACGCGACCTCGCGCTGCTCGTGCAGCCGCCCGCCGGGCGCGACGAGCGCCTCGATGGACTGCACGCCCCCGAGCGCCGCCTGGATCGCGTGCTGCGCGGGCACGTTGGGGCACAGCCGGGTCGACGCGAGCAGCGTCATGCCCTCGAGGAAGCCCTGCGCGTGCTGCTGCGGCCCGGTCACCACGACCCACCCGGACCGGAAGCCGGCCACGCGGTACGTCTTGGACAGGCCGTTGAACGTGAGGCACAGCAGGTCGGGCGCGACCGACGCCAGGGGGATGTGCCGCGCACCGTCGTAGAGGATCCGGTCGTAGATCTCGTCGGCGAGCAGCAGCAGGCTGTGCTCGCGCGCGACCTGCGCGATCTGCTCGAGCACCTCGCGCCGGTACACCGCCCCCGTGGGGTTGTTGGGGTTGATGACGACGATGGCCTTGGTGCGCGGCGTGATCTGCTCGCGGATGTGCTCGACGTCGGGCTCCCAGCCGGTCGACTCGTCGCACCGGTAGTGCACGGGCCTGCCGTCGGACAGGCTCGTCATGGCCGTCCACAGCGGGTAGTCGGGCGACGGGATGAGCACCTCGTCGCCCTCGTCGAGCAGCGCCTGCAGGGTCATGGTGATGAGCTCGGAGACGCCGTTGCCCAGGTAGACGTCGTCGACGTCGAACGTCGGGAAGCCCTCGACCGTCTCGTAGCGCGTGACGATCGCGCGGCGCGCGGACAGGATGCCGCGGGACTCGGTGTACCCGTGCGCGTGCGGCACGGCGGCGATGACGTCGGCGACGATCTGGTGCGGCGCGTCGAACCCGAACGCGGCGGGGTTGCCCGTGTTGAGCTTGAGGACCTTGCGGCCCTCGGCCTCCATGCGGGCGGCCTCGTCGAGGGCCTTGCCGCGGATCTCGTAGAGGACGCCCTTGAGCTTGGCGGACTGGTCGAGGGGGCGCAGCAGCATGCCGCGAGCGTATCCCCGCGCCGCGGGCGGCCGCCGTGGCCACCGGGCGACTCGTGGCCTGGTCGGGGTCGCGCCGCGACCGCGACGCGTATCCCGCGCTGTATACCGACGAAACCCAGTGTTTACGCCCCGGGCGGGACCCGCGAAACACGCGGTCCCTAGCGTCCTGCGGCAGGGGCATCGACCTGTATACGCCGCGGGACACAGCGCGGTGAGCGCGGCGGTCGGTGACCCGAGTCCGGCACTGCCCCTCAGCTCCTCCCCAGCGAAAGGCACCCCGTTGACCTCCTCCTCCCTCCCCGCGCAGCCGCTCTCGCGGTCGTCCCGGGCGCGCGCCCTCGCCCTGCCGGTCCTCGCCGTCGCCACCGCGCTCGCGCTGTCCGCGTGCGGTGCGCGCACCGCCGCCGGCGACACCGGGACCGCCGGGTCGACGAGCGCCGCGTCGTGCGTCGACACGTCGGGCGACACCGTGAAGATCGGCTTCCTCAACTCGCTGTCCGGGACCATGGCGATCTCCGAGCAGACCGTCCGCGACTCGCTCGACCTCGCGGCCGAGGAGATCAACGCCGCCGGCGGCGTGCTCGGCAAGCAGCTCGAGGTCGTCGCCGAGGACGGTGCGTCCGAGCCCACCGTCTTCGCCGAGAAGGCCGAGAAGCTCATCGCGTCCGACTGCGTCGCGGCCGTGTTCGGCGGCTGGACCTCGTCGTCCCGCAAGGCGATGCTGCCGGTCTTCGAGGCCAAGGACGCGCTGCTGTTCTACCCCGTGCAGTACGAGGGCCTCGAGGCGTCGCCCAACATCTTCTACACGGGCGCGACGACCAACCAGCAGATCATCCCCGGCATGGACTACCTCGCCGAGCAGGGCAGGAAGAAGGTCTTCCTCGTCGGGTCGGACTACGTCTTCCCACGGACCGCGAACAAGATCATCGACGCGTACGCGCAGGCCAACGGCATCGAGATCGTCGGCGAGGAGTACGCGCCGCTGGGGCACACCGACTTCGCGACCATCGTCAACAAGCTCAAGGCCTCGGGTGCCGACGCGGTGTTCAACACCCTCAACGGCGACTCCAACGTCGCGTTCTTCAAGGAGTTCAAGAACGTGGGCCTCACCGCCGACGCCGTGCCGGTCGTCTCGGTGTCGATCGCCGAGGAGGAGGTCGGCGGCATCGGCGTCGAGAACGTCGCGGGCCAGCTGACGGCCTGGAACTACTACCAGACCGTCGACTCGCCCGCGAACACCACGTTCGTCGCTGCGTTCAAGGCGAAGTACGGCGAGAAGCGCCCCACGTCCGACCCGATGGAGGCGGCCTACACCTCGCTCCACCTGTGGAAGGGCATGGTCGAGAAGGCCGGGTCGTTCGACGTCGCCGCGATCCAGGAGGCCGCCGACGGGGTCACGTTCGACGCCCCCGAGGGCACCGTCACCGTGAACGGCGACAACCACCACATCGCCAAGACCGCGTACATCGGCGAGATCCGCGAGGACGGCCTCATCTACCCCGTGTGGGAGTCCGACGGTCCGATCGAGCCCGACCCGTTCCTCGAGGGCTACGACTGGGCCGACGGCCTGTCCTGACCGCCCGTCGGCACCCGGCGGTCCCGTCCCGGACCCGCCCGTGACCGCGGCGACCCGGCCGGCTCGACCCCTCGGTCGTGCCGGGTCGCCGCCCCGCGGGCACGTCCCCACCCACCACGACGAAGGCGGTGCGCATGGACGCGCTGTTCTCCCAGCTCTTCGCGGGCCTGAGCCTCGGCTCGGTGCTGCTGCTCGCGGCGCTCGGCCTCGCGCTGACGTTCGGCCAGATGGGCGTCATCAACATGGCGCACGGCGAGTTCATGATGGCCGGCGCCTACACGGCGTTCGTGCTGCAGGCGCTCATCGGCGACGCGGGCGTCTCGCTGCTCGTCGCGCTGCCGCTCGGCTTCCTGGTCGGCGGCCTGCTCGGCCTGCTGCTCGAGGTCACCCTGATCTCCCGCATGTACCGGCGCCCGCTCGACACGCTGCTCGTGACGTTCGGCGTCGCCCTCGTGCTGCAGCAGCTCGCGCGCGACGTGTTCGGCGCCCCCAACGTCGACGTGCGCGCCCCCGCGTGGCTGCAGGGCGCCGTGCCCGTGCTCGGCACGAACCTGCCGCGCACGCGCCTGTTCATCCTCGCGCTCGCCGTCACGTGCGTCGTGGTGCTCGCGCTGGTCCTCAAGCTCACGCCGCTCGGGCGGCGCATCCGCGCGACCGTGCAGAACCGCGACCTCGCCGAGGCCTCGGGCGTCTCGACCCGCGCGACCGACCGGCTGACGTTCTTCGTCGGCTCGGGCGTCGCCGGGGTCGCGGGCGTCGCGCTCACCCTGCTGGGGTCCATCGGGCCGACGCTCGGGACGAGCTACGTCGTCGACGCGTTCCTCGTGGTCGTCGTCGGCGGCATCGGCCAGCTCAAGGGGGCGGTGGTCGCGGCGTTCTCGCTGGGCCTGCTGCAGGCGACGTTCGAGTACTCGACGACCGCGAGCCTGGCCAAGGTGCTGCTGTTCGTCGTCATCGTCGCGTTCCTGCAGGTCCGCCCGCAGGGCCTGGTCTCGGTCCGCACGCGGAGCCTCGCGTGAGCGCCCTGGCGACGACGGCCCCGGCCCCGAACGCCGCCGCGCGCCCCTGGTGGCGGCACCCGCGCGTGCGCGTGTGGGGCGGGTTCGCGCTCGCGGCCGCCGTGCTGCTGGGCGTCGCGCCCGTCGTGCTCAGCGACTTCCGCCTCAACCTGCTCGCCAAGTTCCTGTGCCTCGCGATGGTCGCGGTCGGCATCGGCCTCGCGTGGGGCCGCGGCGGCATGCTCGTGCTGGGGCAGGGCGTGTTCTTCGGCCTCGGCGGGTACCTCATGGCGATGCACATGAAGCTCGCCGACGCGGGCCCCGGCGGCGTGCCGGACTTCATGCTGCTGTACGGCGACGGCGTGGTCCCCGCGTGGTGGGAGCCGCTGCGCGACCCCGTCGTCACGGTCCTGGCGATCCTGCTGCTGCCCGCGGGTGTCGCGACGCTGCTGGGGCTCGCCGTGTTCCGCCGGCGCGTGCGCGGCGCGTACTTCGCGATCCTGTCGCAGGCGCTCGCGGCGGCGTTCGCGATCCTGCTGGTCGGCCAGCAGAAGGTCACCGGCGGCACCAACGGGCTCAACGGGTTCCGGTCGTTCTTCGGCTACGACCTGGCCGACCCGGTGAACAAGCGGATGCTCTACTACATCGCCGCGGGCGTGCTGCTCGTGATGGTCGCGGTGGTGCGGCTGCTCATGGTGTCGCGGTTCGGCGAGCTGCTCGTCGCGGTGCGCGACCAGGAGAACCGCGTGCGGTTCCTCGGCTACGACCCCGCGAACGTCAAGGTCGTCGCCTACGCGGTCGCCGCGTGCTTCGCGGGTGTCGGCGGTGCGCTGTTCGCGCCCGTCGTCGGCATCGTCTCGCCCGCCGACGTGGGCGTGATCCCGTCGATCGGGTTCCTCGTCGGGGTCGCGATCGGTGGCCGCGCGACCCTGCTCGGCCCCGTGCTCGGCGCGATCGCCGTGTCGTGGGCGCAGACCGGGCTCTCGGAGCAGTTCCCGTCGTTCTGGACCTACTTCCAGGGGGCGCTGTTCATCCTCGTCGTCGCGTTCCTGCCGAACGGGTTCGCGACGCTCGGCGGGCTGTGGCGCCGGCGGCGCGGCGCGGCCGTCCCCGGTCCGGGCGGCGCGTCGGCCGGCCCGCCCGCCGGCACGTCCGCCCCCGCCGACGACCCCGGGCCCGACCTCGCCCAGGACGCCGCCACCGCGGCCCGCACCGCCGGGAGGAACGCATGACCGAGCAGCCCACCGCGCCGCCGGACGCCGGCGGCCTGGACCCGCAGGCGCTCGAGGCCGTCATCGCCGCGCCGGGCTCCCGGTTCCGGCACGACTACCTCGAGGTCCGCGGCCTGCGCGTCGTGTTCGACGGGTTCGTCGCGGTCGACGGCGTCGACCTCACCGTCACGCAGGGGGACCTGCGGTTCCTCATCGGCCCCAACGGCGCCGGCAAGACCACGATCGTCGACGCGATCACGGGCCTGGCGCCCGCCACCGGGTCCGTGCAGTTCGGTCGGGTCGACCTGCTGGGCACGCCCTCGCACCGCGTCGTGCGGGCCGGGGTCGGGCGCACGTTCCAGACCGCGAGCGTGTTCGACGAGCTCACGGTGCTGCAGAACCTCGACATCGCCGCCGGCGCCGGGCGCGGTCCGCTCACCCTGCTGCGGCGGCGGCACGTCGTGCCGCCCGAGGTCGAGGCGGCCCTGGAGACCGTCGGCCTCGCGCACGTGCGGGACCTGCCCGCGGGCGTGCTCGCGCACGGGCAGAAGCAGTGGCTCGAGATCGGCATGCTCCTGGTCCAGGACGCGCGCCTGCTGCTGCTCGACGAGCCCGTCGCGGGCATGAGCCAGGCCGAGCGCGAGCAGACCGGGCTGCTGCTGCAGCGCATCGGCGAGCAGCGCACGGTCGTCGTCGTCGAGCACGACATGGAGTTCCTGCGGGCGTTCGCCGCGTCCGTCACGGTGCTGCACCAGGGGCGCGTGCTGTCCGAGGGCACGGTCGCGCAGGTGCAGGCCGACCCGCGGGTCGTCGAGGTGTACCTGGGGTCGGGTGCGCACGGCCGCGGTCGCGCCGCGCGTGCGGGCGGCCCGAGCACGGAGGTGGAGTGATGCTGCAGCTGCGGGACGTGCACGTGGGGTACGGGCGCACGGCCGTCGTGCACGGCGTGGACCTCGAGGTCCCGACGGGGTCGGTCGTCGCCGTCATGGGCCACAACGGCGCGGGCAAGACGACGCTGCTGCGCGCGGCCGTCGGGCTGCTGCCCGTGCGCGCGGGCACGGTCCTGCTCGACGGGCAGGACGTCACACGGTGGCGCCCCCACCGGAGGGTGCGGGCCGGGCTCGCGTACGTGCCGCAGGGGCAGCAGTCGTTCGGGCAGCTCACGGCGCGCGAGAACCTGCAGCTCGTCGCCGACGTGCAAGGGGCGGCGGGAGCGCGCCGCGTCGACGACGCGCTCGACCTGTTCCCCGCGCTGCGCGGGCTGCTGGGACGGCGCGCGGGGCTGCTCTCCGGCGGGCAGCGGCAGCAGCTCGCGATCGCGCGCGCCCTGGTCACCGGGCCGCGGCTGATCGTGCTGGACGAGCCCACCGAGGGCATCCAGCCGTCGGTGGTCGCCGAGATCGAGGACGCGATCGTGCAGCTCGCCGCCACCGGCGGGCTGTCGGTCCTGCTGGTCGAGCAGCACGTGGGCTTCGCGCTCGCGGCGTCGTCGCGCTACTCGGTGCTGGAGTCGGGGCGCGTGACCGCGACCGGTGCGGGTGGCGCCGAGCGGGAGGCCGACGTGCGCGCGGCCATGGCGCTGTGAGTCGCGCCGTGAGCCGCACGGCATCGGCCCGCGCCGCGCGGACCGTGCTGGCCCGGCCGGGTGACGCGCACGGCCCGTGGTCGGGCGGAGGTCTAGGGTCGTGACCATGGTGGACGGGCTGCGACCGGGTGCCGGTGACGCGCTCGCGGCCGACGTGCCGGGCGCCGACGCACCGGTGGTCTCGCTGCGCGAGCAGGTCTACCACCGGCTGCGCGACGAGATCCTCAACGGACGGGTGTCCCCGCGCGAGCGGCTCACCGAGCCCAAGCTGTCGAAGGCGTTCGAGGTGTCGCGCACACCCGTGCGTGAGGCGCTGTCGCGTCTGCTGTCCGACGGTCTGGTCGAGCGCACCGACTTCGGCTACGCGGTGGTCGTGCCGTCGCTCGAGGACCTGCGCAACCTGTACGAGCTGCGCATCACGCTCGAGCTGCGCGGCATCGCCCGTGCGATCGAGAACCCGCAGGTCCGGCACGACGACGTGCTGCTGCGTGCCGAGCTGGCCCGCTGGGACGAGATGCGCGACGTCGTGCCCGAGCCGGACCCGAGCTTCGTGCTGCGCGACGAGGGGTTCCACCAGGTGCTGTCCCGCGCGTCGGGCAACGCGCAGCTCACCGACGCGCTCGTCACGGTCAACCAGAAGATCCGCGCGGTGCGCATGCACGACTTCGTCGAGGAGGACCGCATCACCGCGACGATCGACGAGCACCGCGAGATCCTCGGGCTCGTGATCGAGCGGCGGCTGCCCGAGTCGCTCACGGCGCTGCACAAGCACGTGGGGGAGTCGCTCGAGGTCGTCATGGAGCGTGCGACGCACGCGATGGCGCGCATGGCGACGGCGGGCTGACGCCCCGACCCGTCAGAGGCCGAGGTTGGCGCACCCGCTCTCGGTGAGCAGCAGCGAGCCGCCGGGCTCCTGCGAGGCGTCCGGGAACGCGTCGGCCCAGAGTGGGGCGAGGTCGAGCGGCGCGTCGCTCTCGTCGTCGATCTGGAGCCAGACCCGGTCGTAGGGCGGTGCGTCGGCGCACACCGCCGCGGCACCGGCGCGCAGCGTGGTCGCGTCGAGCGCGGGCTCGGCGGGCCACGTGACGAAGATCCGGAGCACCTGCGAGAAGCCGTCGCGGTGGCCGGTCGTGCCGACGTCGACGACCCCGGGCATCGCCGTGGTGACGATCTCCTCGAGCGTGGGGCCCGTCGGCGAGGCGGCGGTGTCCGACTTCGCGCGCAGCTCGGCGCGGAGCGCGTTGCAGGACGAGAGCGTGAGCGCGAGCACGGCGGCGGCGCCGAGCGCGGCGAGGGTGCGCGGGGTCATGGGTGGGCTCCTGGGGTCGGGACGGGCCCACGCTAGCGAGGTCGCGCGACCGCGCGCTGCGCTGCCCGTAACGCACCGTTCACGCCCGGACGCGCGGGGTGAAACACGCGCTTCCTACCGTCGGGATACCGGGGTGTATACAGCCCCGTCGACCTCCGGGCCCCGCCCGGACCGACCCCAGGGGCAGCCCGTGTTCGACACCCTCCTCGTGGCCAACCGTGGCGAGATCGCCGTCCGCGTGCTGCGCACCGCGCGCGCCCTCGGTCTGCGCACCGTCGCCGTGTTCTCCGACGCCGACGCGGCCGCACCGCACGTGCGGCTCGCCGACGCCGCGGTCCGCCTGGGCCCCGCACCCGCCGCCGAGTCGTACCTGCGCGCCGACGCCGTGCTCGAGGCGGCGCTGGCCACCGGCGCGGGCGCGATCCACCCCGGCTACGGGTTCCTGTCGGAGAACGCGGGCTTCGCCGCCGCGGTCGAGGCCGCCGGGATCGCGTTCGTCGGGCCGACGCCCGCGCACCTCGAGGTCTTCGGCGACAAGCACCGGGCGCGCGAGGCGGCGCGCGCCGCTGGTGTCCCGCTGATCGCCGGCAGCGGTCTGCTCGACGACGTCGAGGCGGCCCTCGCGGCGGCCGAGACCGTCGGGTACCCGGTCATGCTCAAGGCCGTCGGCGGGGGCGGCGGCATCGGCATGCAGGCGTGCGACGGGCCCGACGAGCTGCGCGAGGCGTACGGCCGCGTGCAGCGGCTCGCGGTCGCGAGCTTCGGCAGCGGCGGAGTGTTCCTCGAGCGCTTCGTGCGGCGCGCCCGCCACCTCGAGGTCCAGGTGTTCGGCGACGGCGCGGGGCGCGTGGTGAGCCTGGGGGACCGGGACTGCTCGTTGCAGCGCCGGAACCAGAAGGTCCTGGAGGAGGCGCCCGCCCCGGGGCTGCCCGCCGACGTGCGCGAGCGGCTCGCGACGTCGGCCCGCGCGCTCACGGCCTCGGTCGCGTACCGGTCCGCGGGCACGGTCGAGTACGTGTACGACGTCGAGCGCGGCGACGTGTCGTTCCTCGAGGTGAACACGCGCCTGCAGGTCGAGCACCCGGTCACCGAGGAGATCACGGGCGTCGACCTCGTCGGCTGGATGCTGCGCCTCGCACGCGGCGACGCCGACCTGACCGCCGAGCTCGCAGCCCTGCCGGACGACGGCCCGCCCCGTCTCGGGCACGCGGTCGAGGCGCGCGTCTACGCCGAGGACCCTCGCCGCGGCTACCGCCCGAGCGCGGGCCTGCTCATGCACGTCGAGTACCCGGCAGGCGTGCGCGTCGACGCGTGGGCGGAGGCCGGGCAGGAGGTCACGAGCCACTACGACCCGATGCTCGCCAAGGTCGTCGTGCGCGCCGACGACCGCACGGCCGCGCTCGCCGCGGCGTCCGACGCGCTGGCCGGCACGGCGCTGCACGGCGTCGTCACCAACCTGCCGCTGCTGCGCGCCGCGGTCGTCGACGACGACGTGCGCGCCGCCGCGCACACGACCGGCACGCTCGCGGGCGTCACGGACGACGAGCCGTGGGTCGAGGTGCTGCGCCCCGGGGTCATGACGACCGTGCAGGACTGGCCCGGCCGCCTCGGGCACTGGGACGTGGGCATCAGCCCGTCGGGGCCGATGGACGACCTGTCGTTCCGGCTCGGCAACGTCGCGCTCGGCAACCCGGAGGGCGCCCCGGGTCTGGAGTGCACGCTCGCGGGCCCGAGCCTGCGGTTCAGCCACGCGGCGGTCGTGTGCGTGACGGGGGCCGACGCGCCCGTGACCGTCGACGGCGTGCCCGTCCCGCAGTGGGAGCCGGTCGACGTACCGGCCGGTGCCGTGCTCGACGTCGGCACGCCCACCGGTGCCGGGCTGCGCACGTACGTGCTGGTCCGCGGGGCCCTCGACGTGCCCGGATACCTCGGGTCGGCGGCGACGTTCTCGCTCGGCGGGTTCGGCGGGTACACCGGCCGTGCGCTCGTCACGGGTGACGTCCTGGTGCCCGCGGCCGTCCCGGACGGCGCACCCGCCACGGCCGTCGTCCCCGTCGAGGCCCGCCCCGCGCTCGTGCACGCCTGGGAGCTCGCGGTGCAGGAGGGGCCGCAGCCGGCACCCACGTACTTCCTGCGCGAGGACATGGACATGCTCTACGGCGCGACGTGGCAGGTGCAGACGCACGCCAACCGCACCGGTATCCGGCTGTCGGGGCCCAAGCCGCGCTGGGCGCGCCCCGACGGTGGCGAGGCCGGTCTGCACCCGTCCAACCTGCACGACAACCCGTACTCCGTGGGCGCGCTCAACGTCTCGGGCGACACCCCGATCCTGCTCGGACCCGACGGTCCGTCGCTGGGCGGGTTCGCGTGCCCCGTCACCGTCGTGGCCGGGCACCGCTGGAAGCTCGGGCAGATCCGCCCGGGGGACACCGTGCGGCTCGTGCCCGTGCCCGAGGCGACGGCCGACGCGCTGCGCACCTCGACGGTCCGGCGCGCGGCCGCGTCCGTCCCGGCGGACCTCGCCACCGGTCCCGACGGCGACGACGGCGTGCTCGCGCGCATCCCCGCCGACCCGTCCGACCCGCTCGGCCGCCCTGAGGTCGTCTACCTGCGCGGCGCGGACGACAACGTGCTGGTCGAGTACGGGCCGATGGTCCTCGACCTGGGCCTGCGGATGCGTGTGCACGCGCTCGCCGAGGCGCTGGGTGCGCTCGACCTGCCGGGCGTCGTCGACGTGACGCCCGGTGTGCGGAGCCTGCACGTGCACGTCGACCCCGCGCTGCTGCCCGTGCGTGAGCTGGTCGACGCGCTCGTCGACCTCGAGGCCGAGCTGCCCGCGACGGCCGACCTCGTGGTGCCCTCGCGGCGCGTCCACCTGCCGTTCGCGTTCGACGACCCCGCGGTGGCCGACGCGATCGCGCGGTACACGGTCGGCGTGCGGCCGCAGGCGCCGTGGCTGCCGTCCAACGTCGAGTTCGTGCGGCGCGTCAACGGCCTGGGCTCGGGCGACGACGTGCTGCGCACCATGACCGAGGCCGAGTACCTCGTGCTCGGGCTCGGCGACGTCTACCTGGGCGCGCCGCTCGCGGTGCCGCTCGACCCGCGCCACCGGCTCATGACAACCAAGTACAACCCGGCGCGCACGTGGACCGCCGCCGACACCGTGGGCCTGGGCGGGCAGTACCTGTGCGTCTACGGCATGGACTCCCCGGGCGGGTACCAGCTGGTCGGGCGGACCGTGCCCATCTGGTCCGGGCACCGTCAGCACGGCGTGTTCGAGCCCGGCGTGCCCTGGCTGCTGCGGTTCTTCGACCGCATCGTGTGGCACCCCGTGACGGCCGAGGAGCTCGCCGAGCAGCGCACCGCGTTCGCCGCGGGGAGGCTCGACGTGCGCGTCGAGCACGGCACGTTCAGCTACCGCGAGCACCTCGCCCTGCTGACCGAGCACGCCACCGAGATCGCGGCGTTCCAGGAGAGCCAGGCCGCCGCGTTCGGGGCCGAGCGGGCGGCCTGGGCCGCCGCCGGCGAGCTCGACGCGGACGCCGGGGACGACGCGCCGCCCGCGGTCGTGGACGACGCGACCGTCGAGCTGCTGGACGGGCACGTGCTCGTCGAGGCGCCGATGGTCGGGTCCGTGTGGCGCGTCGAGGCCGCCGCTGGCGCCGACGTGCGCGCCGGCGACCTGCTCGTCGCGCTCGAGGCCATGAAGCTCGAGCTCGCGGTCCCGGCGCCGTCGGACGGGCGGGTCGTGCGCGTGCTCGTCGAACCGGGGCAGCAGGTCGGCCCCGGTGCCCCGCTCGCGGTGCTGGCGGTGGACGCGTGAGCTCGACGGACGCGCGCGCGGCCGTGCCGTCGCGGGCGGTGGGGGCGCACGACGCCCCGCACGAGGACCCGCACGCCCCCGTCGGCGCGCGCGTCTGCGACGGGCCCGCGCAGGCCCGCGTCCGGGCGGCCCACGCGCGGCTGCGGGAGGTCGACCGGCCGGAGGTCTGGACGCTGCTGCTGCCCGAGGCCGACGTGCTCGCGGCCGCCGCAGCCGTGGACGCGCGCGTCGCCGCGGGCGAGCACCTCCCGCTGGCCGGCACGACGCTCGCGGTCAAGGACAACGTCGACGTCGCGGGCCTGCCCACCACGGCCGCGTGCCCGTCGTACGCGACCTCGCCGCACGGGCGCCCCGGACCGGCGTCCGCGACGGCCCCCGCGGTGCAGGCGCTCGTCGACGCGGGCGCCGTGGTGCTCGGCAAGACGAACCTCGACCAGTTCGCGACCGGGCTGGTCGGCACCCGCAGCCCGTTCGGCGCGGTGCGTCACGCGACCCTGCCCGACCGCGTGTCCGGCGGGTCGTCGTCGGGGTCGGCGGTGGCCGTCGCGCTCGGCGTCGCGGACGTCGGCATCGGCACCGACACCGCCGGCTCGGGCCGCGTCCCCGCGGCGTTCCACGGGCTCGTCGGGATCAAGACGACGGTCGGGCTCGTGCCCACGGACGGCGTCGTGCCCGCGTGCGCGTCGTACGACGTGGTCACGACGTTCACGCGCGACCTCGGGACCGGGGTGCTCGCGACCCGGCTGATGGCGGGCGGCGGCGTCTCCCCGGCCTGCCAGGTGCCCGACACCGCCCCGGCCGACCCTGCCGACGTCGCCGACCCGCGGGCACGTCGGCGGACGTGGCCCGCCGACGTGCGGGTCGCGCTGCGTGACGACCCGGTCGTCGCGGTGCCGCGCACCGCCGACCTCGCGCCGCTCTCGCCCGGGTGGCGCGGCGCGTTCGCCGCTGCGGTCGACCGGGTCGTCGCGACGGGGGCGGCCGTCCGGGAGGTCGACGTCTCGGGCATGCTCGACGCCGCCCGGCTGCTGTACGACGGCGCGATCGTCGCCGAGCGCTACGCCGCGGTCGGTGCGTTCCTCGCGACC
This sequence comes from Cellulomonas sp. FA1, assembly GCF_000986825.1. Lineage (NCBI taxonomy): Bacteria > Bacillati > Actinomycetota > Actinomycetes > Micrococcales > Cellulomonadaceae > Cellulomonas > Cellulomonas sp. FA1. Next base: position 3,639,778 of record NZ_LBMY01000001.1, read on the forward strand.
GACCCGCCCGACGCCGACCCCACGGTCGCCGGCATCGTGCTGGCCGGCGGCGGCGTCCGGGCCGCCGACTACGTGCGCGACCGCCTCGCGCTCGACGCCGCGCGGGTCGACGCCGAACGCGTCCTGCGCGGGTGCGACCTGCTGCTGCTGCCCACGACGACCGAGCACCCGACGCTCGCGCAGGTCGCCGCCGAGCCGGTCGAGGTCAACCGCCGCCTGGGCACGTACACGAACTTCGTCAACCTGCTCGACCTCGCCGCCGTCGCCGTCCCCGCGGGCGAGGCCGACGGCGGACCGTTCGGCGTCACGGTGCTGGCGCGCGCGCACGAGGACCAGCTCGCGCTCGACCTCGCGGCGCGCCTGACGGTCGGGGAGGCTGCCGCGCCGCTCCTGGTGCCCGGCACGGTCGAGCTGCTCGTCGTCGGCGCGCACCTGCGCGGGCAGCCGCTCCAGGGCCAGCTCACCGACCTCGGCGCGCGGTTCGGGCGCGAGGTCACGACGTCCGACGCCTACCGCCTCGTCGCCCTGGTGACGACGCCCCGCAAGCCCGGGCTCGTGCGCGTCGGGCCGGGCCGGGGAGCGTCGATCGCGGGGGAGGTCTGGCGGCTGTCGCCCGGTGCGCTCGGCCGGTTCCTGGCCGCGCTGCCCGCGCCGATGACGCTCGGCGCCGTCGAGCTCGCCGACGGGTCCTGGGTCACGGGTTTCGGCTGCACGGCCGAGGCGGCCTCCGGCGGGGTCGACGTCACGGCGACCGGCGGGTGGCGGGCCGCGCTCGCGGCGGGGGTGTGAGGCCCGAGGGCGGCACGCGGCGCGCCGCCGGTCGGGCACGCGGGTCGCGGCGCGGCCCACGGGTCGGGGGGCTCAGCGGTCGCGGGCCCGGACCCGCAGGCCCGAGGCGCGCAGCCGGCGGACCAGGTCGCGCGTGCTGACCGGTTCGGCGCCCAGCGCGACGACGTCGTCCCAGCGCTCGACCGGCACGTCGTAGTGGTCGTGGTCGAACGCCCGGCGCGGGATGCCGGCGCGGCGCGCGAACGCGTGCAGCTCGGCGTACGACGCGTCGCTCACGAGGTGGCCCCAGACGGTGCCGTGGCGGGGCCACAGCGGCGGGTCGACGAGCACGGTCACCGGGCGAGGGTACGTCGCCCCGGCACCTCGTCCACGACCCGTGACTCGCGGGCCGCCCGGCCGCCCCCAGCGCGTCGCACGTGCGTCGCGTCCACCGCCGCACCCCCGGGCCGGTCGTGCCCTCCGGCGGCGCGCCTAGCGTCGGCCGTGCCGTCGTCCCGAGCCGCACCCGCGGCCCCGACGGCTCTCAGGAGGGCGTCCATGAGCAGGTACGAGGTCGACAGCGCACAGCTCGACGGGTCGGCGGCGGCCGTGCTCGCGCGGTCCGCGAGCATCCAGGCCGAGGTGTCGGCGATGCAGCGCCAGCTCGTCGAGCTGCAGGCGTCGTGGCGCGGCGGTGCAGCCGGCCAGTTCGGCGCGGTCGTCGCGGAGTGGAACGCGACGCAGGCGCGCGTCGAGCAGTCGCTCGCGCAGATCGCCGCGGCGATGCAGGCCGCGGCACGCACCTACGCCGAGGCCGAGGCGCACGCCGCGCGGCTGTTCGCGCACTGACGCCGTCGCGCGCCGCTCCGCGGGGCGTCGGCCGCGTCGTCGGAGCGCGCCGTCGGACCGCGACGTCGGGCCTCGACGTCGGGCCCTCTACGTCGGACGGTGACGTCGCCGCGGGGCGGCCCGGCGCCGCGGAGCGTCACACGTCACGCATGAAGCGTCAGGGTGTCGTCGTGCCGCTCGCGTCGGGTGCGTCCCCGTCGGCGGTCTGCGCCGCGCGCTGCGCGTCGAGCCGCGCGAGCTCCTTCTCGATGCGCTGCAGCTCGGCCGACACGTTCTGCCGGGCGGGCTCCTCCCACGGCTGCGCGAGCGGGCTCACGAACAGCGACGGACGCGCCAGCAGCTTGTGCAGGATCCGCACGCGCGCCCGCAGGTAGTCCTCGACCGGCAGGTGCGCGTACTCCGACCGCACGTCGTGCAGGTACGCCTTGTACCGCTGCGGCTCGGTCGCGAGCATCGCGAGGTCGGCGTCGCACAGCACCGCGCAGTCGATGTCGTGCGGGTCCGGCGCGTGCCGCACCAGCGCCTGCACGAGCGCCGCGACGCGCTGCGCGTTGGCCTCGGGCACGCCGAGCTCTGTCAGCTGCTCGCGGGCGAGCACCGCGCTCGCGGCCTCGTCCTCGCCGCCCTTGTTGGCGTACGCCTTGCGCTCCGCCGAGTCGAACACGGCGCCGTGGTACCACGCCGCGAGCCGCACCAGCTCGGGGTGGTGCGCCTCCTCGTCGAGCTCGTCGACACGCGCCAGCACGTCCACGAGGTGCTTGAGGTTGTGGAAGTGCCGCTCGGGGCGCGTCCACCGCTCCAGCAGGTCCTCCGCGGTGCGGCGGACCTCGTCGGCGGGTGCGGTGCCACCGGCCTCCGCGACGTTGCGAGCGAATGCCGGCAGGAGCCAGGCGGGTGCGTCATGGACGCCCATGGAACAGCCTCACGAGGTTGACGACGGACGCGCCATCGTAGCCACGTCCGTCGCGGGCGGCACACCAGGGGGTCCGTCCTGCGGACCGGCGTGCTGCGGGTCCGCCTCCGGGGCGGCCGGCGCGCGCGGCGGGCCGTCGACCGGCAGCACCACCCGCACGGTCGTGCCGCCGCCCGGCGTCTCGTGCACCGCGACCCGCCCGCCGTGCGACGTCACGATCGCCGCCACGATCGCCATGCCCAGGCCCGACCCGCCCGAGTCGCGCGTCCGCGACGCGTCGACCCGGTAGAACCGCTCGAACACGCGCGCCGCGTGCTCGGGGGCGATGCCCGGGCCGTGGTCCCGGACCTCCAGCACCGCGGTCGTCGCGTCGTCGCCCGGGCCCACCGCGACCTCCACCGGCGTCCCCGCGGGCGTGTGCCGCTCGGCGTTGCCCACGAGGTTCGCCAGCACCTGCCGCAGCCGGGCCTCGTCGCCCACGACCACCCGGGGGGCCGTCGCACCGCCGAGGGTCTGCAGCCGCACCGGCCGCCGCGGGTCGAGCGCGCGCAGGTCGCTCACGGCGTCGGCCGCGAGCACCGTGAGGTCCACCGGGCCGAGCCGGCCCTGCCGGCCCTCGTCGAGGCGCGCGAGCGCGAGCAGGTCCTCGACCAGCGAGCCCATGCGCGTCGCGGACCCCTCGATGCGCCGCATCGTGTCCTGCACCTGCTCGTCCGTGCGCAGCGCCCCCATGCGGTAGAGCTCGGCGTACCCGCGGATCGCCGCGAGCGGAGTACGCAGCTCGTGCGACGCGTCGGCCACGAACCGGCGCATCCGCGCCTCCGAGGCGGTGCGCGCGGCGAACGCCTCCTCGATCTGCGCGAGCATCCCGTTGAGGGCCTCGCCCAGGCGGCCCACCTCGGTCGACGTCGGCGCCGACGGCACGCGACGCGACAGGTCGCCCGCCGCGATCGCCGCCGCCGTCGCCTCGATCTCGCGCAGCGGGCGCAGCGAGCGCCGCACCGCCCAGCCGCCGGCGACCACGCCCAGCAGCACGATCGCGAGCCCCGACGACGTGAGGCTGACGCCCATCGCGGCGACCGTGCGGTGGATGTCCTTGAGGGGCAGCCCCACCACCACCGAGCCCGACGTGCCGCCGCCGTCGAACGGGTACGCGACGACGCGCCACGACGAGCCGGCCCGCGACGAGCCGACCGTGAACGGCTCGCCCGCGATCGCCTGCGCCGCGGCGGGCGAGAGGTCGTCCACGAGGGGAGTGCCGTAGGACTCCGCAGCCGCGCTGCTGAGCAGCGGCACGTCCTGCGTGGACGTCTGCACGCGCACGTAGTAGTCGGTCGGCCCGAGGGTGCCGCCGCCGTAGGCGAGGAACCGCAGGGCGTCGTTCGCGACGTCCCTCGCCTCGGACGCGAGCTTCTGGTCGACCGGTCCCAGCAGGCTGCGCTCGAGGAGCGTCGCGGCGGTCACGCCGGCGACCACGAGACCCGCCCCCAGGAGCACCGCGGTGATCGTCACCAGGCGGCGCTGCAGCGACAGCGTCCGCCACGCGCGGCGGACGGCGTCGGGGACCGCCGACCGGGCTCCGGCGGGCGTGCTCGCGGCCCGCTCGTCCGCGCCCGCGGCTCCGGCGTCGCCCGTGGCGGCGTCGGGGGTCACGACGTCGTCGCGGTCCTGCGGCCCGGGCGCGCGCGGGGCGTCCGCGGGCCCGGGCCCGGTCACGCCGACTCGCGCAGCAGGTACCCGACGCCGCGGCGCGTGTGGATCAGCGGCGGCAGGCGGTGGCCGTCCGCGTCGGTGAGCTGGTCGATCTTGCGGCGCAGGTAGGAGATGTACGACTCGACGATGTTCGCGTCGCCGCCCCAGTCGTACTGCCACACGTGGTCGAGGATCTGCGTCTTGGACAGCACCCGGTTCGGGTTGAGCATGAGGTAGCGCAGCAGCTTGAACTCGGTGGGGGACAGCTCGACCTCCTGGCCCGCGCGGCGCACCTCGTGGGTGTCGTCGTCGAGCTCGAGGTCGGCGTACCGCAGGAGGTTCGACGCGGCGCCGTCGTCGGGCTGCGTGCGGCGCAGGATCGCGCGGATCCGGGCCACGACCTCCTCGAGGCTGAACGGCTTGGTGACGTAGTCGTCCCCGCCGACGGTCAGGCCCTGCACCTTGTCGGCCGTGTCGTCGCGTGCGGTGAGGAACAGCACGGGCACGTGCTGGCCCTTCTCGCGCAGGCGGCGCGTCACGGCGAACCCGTCCATGTCGGGCAGCATGACGTCGAGCACCACGAGGTCGGGCTCGGTGTCGCGCGCGAGGCGCAGCGCCGACCCGCCGTCGGCGGCCGCGTGCACCTCGAAGCCCGCGAACCGCAACGACGTCGCGAGCAGCTCGCGGATGTTCGGCTCGTCGTCGACGACGAGCAGCCGGGCCTCGGGCTCAGCGGACGCTGTCATGGCACCATCGTGCGCCCGGAACCTGAGCGCCGCCTGGGAACCGGCTGCGAGACCGTGCGACCCGGCCGGCGGTCGCCGGTGGTGGGTCTGGGAGTCTGCTGAAGGCCGCCTGGATGCTCGCGTGGACGGATCGGGGCGATCCGGGCGGATCGCCGATCGTGATGGACATGTGACCTGGAACTTCGGTGGTACGCGTGCGCGCGGCTACCGTGGAAGCGTGACCCTCGACTTCGACGACCGCGTGCTGCCCGCCGCCACGTCCGGTGCCGCGCCCCGCGTGACCGTGGTGCAGAGCTCGCCCGACGTCGGCCTCGACCGCTTCGCGCAGTGGCTGACGGGCGTGGACGTGCACCTCGTGCGCGCCGACCTCGGCGAGCCCGTGCCCGGCCCGACGGAGGTCGGCGACGGCCTGCTCGTGCTGGGCGGCCAGATGTCCGCGCACGACGACGCCGTCGCCCCGTGGCTGCGCCCCTTGCGCGACCTGCTCGCCGTCGTCAGCGCGACCGACGTCCCCGCGCTCGGCGTCTGCCTCGGTGCGCAGCTGCTCGCGGTCGCGCGCGGCGGGCGCGTCGAGGTCGCGGCGCCCCCGGGCGCGAGGCCGGCGTGGTCGACGTCCGGTGGCGGCCCGAGGCCGCCGACGACGCGCTGCTCGGCCCGGTCGCCGCGCTCGCCGGGCCGGCGCGCACGAGCCCGCAGCCGAGCATGCACGCCGACGCCGTGGTCGACCTGCCGCGCGGCGCCGTGTGGCTCGCGTCGTCGTCGATGTACCCGTTCCAGGCGTTCCGCATCGGCAGCGCGTGGGGCGTGCAGTTCCACCCCGAGGCGACCGCGGAGACGCTGCGCGCCTGGGCCGACCAGCACCCCGAGGTCGACGCCGACGCGGTCGCCGCGCAGATGGCCGACCGCGCCGCCGAGGTCGAGACGACCGGTCGTGCGGTCGCGGAGGCGTTCACGCACCTCGTCGCGTCGCGCGCCGCGACGCGACGCGTGCCCGTCTGACCCCTCGCGCGCACGGGGCCGGTCACCGCGCGGTGACCGGCCCCGTCGTCGTCCCGGCGGGTGTCAGGCGTCCTGCGTGCCCGTCGTGATCTCGGGCGTGACCGTGGTCGCCTCGATCTGCCGCGGCGAGCCGCCCTGCTTGAGGGCCGCGAGGCGCGCCTCGACCTCGATGTCGGCGCCCGCCGACTCCAGCTCGGCGAACTGTGCGTCCAGCGACGACGCCGCGAGCTCCGCCTGGCCCATCGCGTAGGCCTCCTCGCGACGCACCTTCTCCTCGAAGCGGGCGATCTCGCTCGTCGGGTCCAGGACGTTGATCGAGCCGATCGCCTCCTGCACCTGGCGCTGCGCCTGCGCGGACTTCTGCCGCGCGACGAGCGTGTCGCGGCGCTGCTTGAGCTGGCCCAGCTTGTCCTTCATCTGCGCGAGGCCCGACTTCAGCTTCTCGACCGTCTCGCGCTGCGAGGCCAGGATCGGCTCCGCGTCGCGGACCTCCTGCTCGGCGGCGATCTGCTTGCCGAGCGCGACCTTCGCGAGGTTGTCGAACTTGTCGGCGTTCGCGGCGTCGCCGGCGGCCCGGAACTGGTCGGCGCGCGACGACGCGGCCAGCGCCTTCTGCCCCCAGTCGCGCGCGGCCGCGACGTCCTCGTTGTAGTCCTGCTCGGCGAGGCGCAGGTTGCCGATCGACTGCGCGATCGCCTTCTCGGCGTCCGCGATCGAGTTCGTGTAGTCGCGCACGAGCTGGTCCAGCATCTTCTGCGGGTCCTCGGCCTGGTCGATCAGCGCGTTGATGTTCGCGCGTGCGAGCTGGGCGATGCGCCCGAAGATCGACTGCTTCTCCGTCATGGTGTCGTGCCCTCCTGTGTCGCCGACCGGACCGTCGGTCCGTGTCCCGTGCCGCGCCCGCCGTCGGCGGCGGGCGCCTCGTCCTCGCGTCGCGGTCAGAACCCGCCGCCGCGACCACCGCCGCCGAAGCCCCCGCCGCCGCCGCGTCCGCCGCCGCCGAAGCCACCACCGCGACCGCCGCCGCCGAAGCCGCCGCCACCGCCCCAGCTGCCGCCGCCACCGCCCCAGCCGCCACCGCCGCGGCCGCCGCCGCGCAGGATCGAGTCGATGAGGATGCCCCCGAGGATCATGCCGCCGAGGTCGCTGCCGCCCCCGCCCGAGCCGCGGTACCGGTCGTCGTCGCGCCGCTGCGCGTTCTCGACGTCGATCTGCGCGAGGCGCTGCGCCTCGGCCACGAGCTGCTCGCCGTGCTGCGCGGTGACGAGCGCGGCTTCGGGGTCGGTCGCGCGCTGGTCGAGCGCGCGCAGCCGCAGCCGGTCCGCCTCGGCGAGCCGCGTGCGGGCCTGCGGGCCGACCGCGCCGCGGCGGGTGCTCACGTAGTCGGTCGTCGCGCGCACCGCCGACTCGAGGCGGCCGAGCGTGTCGCCCAGCAGCGCGGCCGCGCGGCGGCTCCGCTCCTCGGCGTCGCGGCGCGGTGCGAGCGCCGCGTCGATCGCGGCCTCGGCCGCGGTCAGGCGTCGCAGCGCCGCGAGCGGGTCGCCCGTGCCCTGCCGGGCGGCACCGGCCTCCTCGACCGCGGCCCGTGCCTCGGCGACGTGCGGCGCGACCGCCGGGTCGCCCGCCGCGAGCCGGGCCGCGTCGGCCAGGTCGGACGTGATCGACGCGATGCCGGCGTCCAGCCGGGTGTTCGCCACCGCGAGGTCGGCCCCGGCCGAGTCCACCGCGTCGAGCAGGCGCGCGGCCTGGCCGAGGGCCTCCTCGGCCGCGCGCGCGAAGCCCACCGCGGCGCCCTTGTCGCCGGCCGCGGACCGCTCGCGGCCCTGGGCGAGCGCCGCGTCGACGTCGCCCAGCAGGCGGTCCGCCTGGTCCGGGTTCCCCGCGACCGAGCCGAGCGTGTCGGGCGAGTACCGCTGCGCGAGGGCCGCCGCGGCGGCGCGCGCCGGCTCGACCCGGGCGCGCAGCCGCTGCTGCTCGCGCTCGTGCGCGTCGAGCGCGTCGTCCACCCGGGCCTCGATCGCGCGGAGCCGGTCGAACGCCTCCTTCTGCTGGTCGAGGTGCTGCTCGACCTGCGCGCACAGCCGCAGGATCTGCGTGGACGTCGCGCGCACCTGCTCGTCGGTGTCGGGCACGTCGTCGTCGAGCGTCTGACGCAGGCGGAACGCCTCGGTGAGCTGCTGCTTGCCCTGCGCGAGCACGGCCTCGAAGTCGCGCGTGCTGTCGGGGCCGAACTGCGCCTGCGCGAAGCCCAGCTCCTCCTCCGACGAGCGCAGCGCGTCGTCGAGCGCGACGAGCGCCGACGCGGACCGCCGGTCGAGCTCGGGCGTCGGGACCCCCGCGAGCTCGTCGACCGCGCCCGCGGCCCGTGTCGCCCCCGCCGAGTCGCGCAGCACGCCCGCGGGCTGCCGGCGGCGGCGCAGGACGCCGAAGAGCAGGACGCCGCCGATGACCGCGAGGCCCAGCAGCAGGACGACGGCGAAGCCGCCGCCCGACGAGCCGCCCGACGCACCGCCGCCCGTCCCGCCGCCCGCCGCGTCGACGATCCCGTCCGCGGCGGTCACGGCGGCGCCGTCCCAGTCGTCGCTCCCCAGCTCGGAGCGCACGTCGGCCGCGACCCGGTCGAGCTGCGACGACGTGATCGTCCCGAGCGACGTCGGCGCGAGCGTGAAGTCGCGGTCCTGCACGGCCACGGCCAGCACGGCGTCGCTCGAGCCCAGCCCCGACAGCTCGGCCGCGTCCGACACCCACGCCTCGGCGGACTGCCCGTCGAACGAGTCCACGTACACGACCGTCAGCCGGTACGGGGTGTCCTCACCGACCCGGTCGACCGCCTCCTGCACGCGTGGCACGTCGGACAGCGCACCGGCCCGGTCGACGACCGTCGACCGGAACGCGAACGGCGGCTCCGCCGCCGCGGGGGCGGCCAGGGCGACCGCGAGCACCGCCCCCACCCCCAGGGCAGCGGCGGGGACGAGGGCACGACGAGCCAGACGCACGCGACGATCCTTTCTCAGGCCGGCACCCGTGGCAACGCGCCCCGCCCTCTCCCGGTTCCTGTCGCGGTGCACCTCGTGCCTCCGCCCCGGGGTGTCAGTCCGCGTCGACGTACCGGTGCCAGGACTGCGTCACGTAGCGCGTCGCGAAGCCCAGGGACACGTACAGGTCGGTCGCGCCCGTGGGGGAGTCCGCGTCCACCTCGAGCCCGACGTGGCCGCGGCCGCGCTCCGCGGCGTCCGTCACGACCGCGTCGACCAACGAGCGCGCGACGCCCCGCCCGCGCGCGGACTGCCGCACCCCGAGGTACTCGACGTAGCTGCCCGTCGCGCGGCCGTCGTCGGCGGTGACCTCCGCGGCGACGAGCACGCCGACCGGCTCGGGCTCCGCACCGTCGACGAGCTCGGCGAGCCACCAGTGGTCCCACCGGTGCCCGGGGTCGGCCCGCAGCCGCGCGAGGAACTCGTCGAACGTCTCCTCGTGGTGGTTGAAGTGGTCGACGAACGCCTCCTCCAGCAGCGCGTGCGCCGCGACGAGGTCGCCCGCGTCGGGCATCCCGTCCGCACCGCGCTCCAGGCGCCGCACGCGCACGCCCGGACCGGTCGGTCGCAGCCCCCGGTCGTCGTCGCCGACGGGGCGGCGCATCTGCCACCACGTGCGCACGCGCGCGTAGCCCGCGGCGGCGAGCCACCGCTGCTGCCGCGCGTCCGCGTCGAACGCGCCGCTGTCGAGCTGCGTGCGCGCGAGCCCGCGGGACCGGGCCAGCGCGACGCCCGCGCGCTCGGCCCACGCGAACAGCTCCGCGGCCAGGGCGTCGCCCGTCGCGTCGTCCAGCGCGGGGTCGACCACGACCGCCACCAGGACGCGCCCGGCGGCGCGGTCGTGCGCCGTCGCCCAGCCGCGCGCCTCGCCGGCGGCATCGCGCACCACCACGTGCGTGCGCGTGGGCGCCCCGTCGCCCGCGACCTCCGCGAGCGTCGCGTCCGCGCTCGCGGACCGTGCGCCGTGCGCGGCGACCTCGTGCCGCGCCCGCAGCGCGTCCAGGTCGGCCACGTCGTCGGGCCCGGGCGCGTGCGCGTGCCACCCGGCCGGGAGCGCGGGCGGAGCGGCCTCCGTCACCGGGCGACCCCCAGGTCCCCGAGGTCCTCCGCGTCGACGATCGTGTACGCGTACCCCTGCTCCGCCAGGAACCGCTGGCGGTGCGCCGCGAAGTCCTGGTCGACCGTGTCGCGTGCGACGACCGTGTAGAAGTGCGCGGTCTTGCCGTCGGCCTTGGGCCGCATGATCCGGCCCAGGCGCTGCGCCTCCTCCTGCCGCGAGCCGAACGACCCCGACACCTGGATCGCCACCGAGGCCTCGGGCAGGTCGATCGAGAAGTTCGCGACCTTCGACACCACGAGCTTCGTGATCTCGCCCGAGCGGAACGCGTCGAACAGCCGCTGCCGTTCGCGCACGGGCGTCTCCCCGGTGATGAGGTCGGCGCCGATGTGCTCGGCGAGCTCGTGCAGCTGGTCGAGGTACTGCCCGATCACGAGGGTCTGCTCGCCCGCGTGCTTGGCGACGAGCGCGTCGACCACGCCGTTCTTGCCCGACGCGGTCGCCGCGAGGCGGTACTTCTCCTCGGGCTCGGCCGTCGCGTACGTCATGCGCTCGTGGTCGGGCAGCGTGAGACGCACCTCGACGCACTCGGCCGGGGCGATGTAGCCCTGCGCCTCGATGTCCTTCCACGGCGCGTCGAACCGCTTGGGCCCGATGAGCGAGAACACCTCGTCCTCGCGGCCGTCCTCGCGCACGAGCGTCGCGGTCAGCCCGAGGCGGCGGCGCGCCTGCAGGTCGGCGGTCATGCGGAAGATCGGCGCGGGCAGCAGGTGCACCTCGTCGTACACGACGAGGCCCCAGTCGCGTGCGTCGAGCAGCTCGAGGTGCGAGTACACGCCCTTCCGCTTGGTGGTGAGCACCTGGTAGGTCGCGATCGTGACGGGCCGGATCTCCTTGCGGGTCCCCGAGTACTCGCCGATCTCGTCCTCGGTCAGCGTCGTGCGCTTGACGAGCTCGTCGCGCCACTGCCGCGCCGAGACCGTGTTGGTCACGAGGATCAGGGTCGTCGTCGAGCTCCTCGCCATCGCGCCCGCGCCCACGAGCGTCTTGCCGGCGCCGCACGGCAGCACCACGACGCCCGAGCCGCCGTGCCAGAAGCCCTCGACGGCCTGCTCCTGGTACGGCCGCAGCGACCAGCCGTCCTGCGCGAGCTCGATGGGGTGCGCCTCGCCGTCGACGTACCCGGCGAGGTCCTCGGCGGGCCAGCCGAGCTTCACGAGCACCTGCTTGAGGTGCCCGCGCTCCGAGGGGTGCACGACGACGTCCGTGTCGTCGACGCGCGCGCCCAGCAGGCCCGCGGTGCGCTTGGAGCGCGTGACCTCGGCGAGCACGGCCGCGTCGAGCGCGTGCAGCACGAGCCCGTGCACGGGGTGCTGGACCAGCTGCAGGCGCCCGTAGCGCGACATCGTCTCGGCGACGTCGACGAGCAGCGCGTGCGGCACGGGGTACCGGCTGTACTCGAGCAGCGTGTCGACGACCTGCTCGGCGTCGTGCCCCGCGGCGCGCGCGTTCCACAGCCCGAGGGCGGTCAGGCGGTAGGTGTGCACGTGCTCGGGCGCGCGCTCGAGCTCCGCGAACGGGGCGATGGCGCGCCGGCACGCGGCGGCCTGGTCGTGGTCGACCTCGAGCAGCAGGGTCTTGTCGCTCTGGACGATCAGCGGTCCGTCGGGCACTCGGCTCTCCTGTGGTCGGGTCGCGGGGCCGGGGACCCGGCGCCCGGTGGGGCGGGGTCCGGCGGTCTCACGGGGTCGTGGGGTCCGCGGGCGTGGCGTCGGCGATGCGGTGGACGGCGACGGTCAGCTCGGCCTCGCGGCGCGGGTCGAGCGCGCGCAGCCGGCCGCCCTCGACGCGCAGCGGACGCAGCAGACGGCGCTCGGGCCGGCCGTCGGGTCCGACCAGGTCCACCCAGACCTCGGTCCGGGACTGCGCCGCCTCGCGCAGCACCACCAACACGTCCCCGGGCTCGGGTGTTCCCGCGGCCGGCGCGGCGGGGCCGGTGCGGTGCGCGGGCGCGCGCCGGTCGTGGGGCGTCGCGCCGCGACCGCACGCGCGCGGTCGCCGACGCTCGGGGCACCGGCCGCGGTGCCGTCACTCGCACCGCCGGGCGTCGCACCGGGTGCCGGTGCGCCGCCCCCGCCCTGCTCCGCCGACGCCGGGTCGCCCGCCGCGTCGGCGGACGCGCGCCGCAGCGTCGCGACGACGCGTGCGGCGCGGTCGGGCAGCGGCTGCTCGCGCACCGGGTCGGTGCGGCGGGTCCGGGCCCGCACCCGCCGCTCGGGCGCGGCCGCGTGCACGACCGTGCCGCTCGCGTCCTCCGCGACCGGGGCCAGGCCCCGCGCGCGCAGCGCGTCCAGCAGCTCGGCCGGCGACGCGTCGGCCACCAGCACCGTCGGCGCCAGCAGGCGCGGGCGCAGCGGTGCGAACCGCGGGTCGTCGACGAGCCCGGCCAGCAGCGCGGCGTCGTCGGCCCGCACGTACGACGACGCGGCACCCGCGCGGACGCGCCCGTGCCGCCGCGCGACGTCGCGCACCAGGTACTCCAGCGGCTGCGGCACGCGACCCCGCGCCGCCGTGGACAGGCGCGCGAGCAGGTCGTCGGCCGGCAGGCCCGAGTCGAGCGCGCGCAGCACCGACTCGGCCGTGAACCGGACGGTCACCGCACCGCCGCGGGACTCGACCTGCGCCGCGAGGTCCAGCAGCTCCTCGAGCGCCTCGCCCGGGCGCCCGGGCACCACACCCGTGAGGTCGCCCTGCAGCAGCACCTCGTCGACCGGCGCCGGCAGGTCGGCCGCCAGCGCGGCGGCCGCGTCGGCGGCGGGCGTCGCGGCGGGCGTCGCCCCGGACCCCGCGGCGGGCCGGGTCGACGCCTCGGCCAGCAGCGCGCGACCGGCCGCCGCGAGCGCGCCCGCACCCGTCACGCCCAGCCGCTCGGCGTCGACGAGCGCCGCCTCCACCGCCGCGCGCGGCGGCACGGACCGCGGCGAGCGCCACCGCAGCGCGTCGTGCACGTCGTCACCGGTCGGTGCGGCCCCCGTCGGTGCGGCGGCGAGCACGTCGAGCACCGCACGCCGCAGCCGCGGCACCCACGGGCGCGCCAGCTCGGGGTCGAGCGCGGCCCGCAGCGCACCGCGCTCGTCGCGCGCACCCACGAGCCACGGCGTGCGCGACGACGCGAGCCACGCGCGGGCCAGCACGGCCCAGCGCTGCTCGACGTCCTGCGCGAGCCACACGTCGGCCTCGAGCGTCGGGACGAACGTGGGCGACTCCTCGCCGTCGTCCGCGAGCAGGCCCGCGGCCGCGGCGGTCTCGACGAGCCACGCGGCGTGCGCGTCGTCGACGTCGAGCGCCTGCGCCGTGCGGCGCAGGTCCCGCGCACCGAGCCCGCCCGCGCGCAGCACGCCCGGCGGCTGCGCGTCCCACCGGGCCAGCAGCTGGCGCACCAGGCGGACCGTGCGCTCGGCGGCCGCGGCGGACTCGGCCGCGACGGTGCGCGGGTCCCGCACGGGCGCGTCGGCCGCGGTCGGCGCGAGCGCGGGGGACCGGTGCGTGCGCCCGCCGCGCAGCCCGAGCGCGACGCGGCGCGGCAGCACGACGTGGCGGCCGTCGCCGCGCACCAGCAGACCGTGCCGCACGAGCCACGTGACCGCGTCGCCGGCCGGCGTCCCCGCGGGCGGCACGAGCCCCACGGGCGGCCCCCACAGCAGCGCGTCGAGCACCTGCGCGGCACCCGTCGGGGCGTCCGCGAGCAGCGCCGCGGGGTCGTGCGGGGCGTCGTCCGGCTCGGGCGTCGACGCGGGTGCGAGCCCGGCCGCCGACGGTCCGAGCGCGTCCGCCAGCCCGGGCGCGGCGTGCAGCGTGCCGTCGTCGTCGGGCCACAGCAGCGCGAGCGCGACCGCGTCGTCGACCGCGCGCCCCACGGCGTCCGCGTCCGCCGGCCCCGCGCCGACCGCCGCGAGGAGCCCCGCGCGCGTCGGCGCCGACGCGACGTCCGCGAGCACGACGGCCGCCTCGACGACCTGCAGCACGAGCGCGTCGACCCAGGTCAGGGCGCGGTCGAGGCTCGACCGGCTGGTGGCTCGCGCCGCCAGCGACGCGAGGGTCGCGGGGTGCGGCGTGGCCAGGTCGGGGCGGCGCACCAGCAGCGCGACGAGCTCGTCGTCGCTGCGTGCGCGCAGGTACCCGGTGAACGTGGCCATCCGCACCACGATACGTGCGGACCCGGTGCGGGTGCTCAGCAGCCCCGCGACCACAGGGCCTTGGCCCAGCCGCCGAGCTGCCACGCGTACCGCGCCGCCCAGCGGTCGAGCCCGAGGCGCTCCCGCCGGGCCACGACCTGCACGCCCTCGGGCACGCACCGGCCGATCAGGAGCCGCGCGCGCAGCAGGTTCGGGGTCGCGGTCACGACCGTCACCGTGTCCCAGCCGTGCGCGGCCATCTCGTCGCGGACCCAGCGCGCCTCGCCGCGCGTCGTGAACGGGTCCGGCCGTGCGCACGTCACGTCCAGCGAGCCGGGGTCCTCGCACAGCGGCACCCGGTCGTCGTCGTCCACCGACACCAGGACGGCGCCGGCCCGGCCCTGCTCGACGAGCTCGCGCGCCCACGCGACGCGCCACGGCTGCGGCGGGCCCAGCACGACGACGGCGTCGGCGACGCCCGGCGGGTCCTGGGGCGGCGCCACGAGGGTCGGCACGCCCGCGAGGGCGACCACCAGCGTGGTCGTCACCGTGGCCACGCCGAGGCGGCGCCACCGGCGTCGCCCGTCCCGCGTGACCTCGGCGACCGGCGGCGTCACCGGGCCGTCACGGGGTCGCCGCGCCCGCGTCGGGGGTCGTCCCGGTGCCGGGGTCCGGCTGCGGGGAGGGGCTCCCGCCGCCCGGGTCCGGCGCGGGTGCCGTCGGGTCCGGCGCCGACGGCGTCGTCGGGGCCGGGCCGGGGTCGGAGGGTGTGCCGTGGTCCGTGCCGGGGTCGCCCGTGCCCGGGCTCGACGCTCCCGGGGCGGCGCCGTCCGGGCCGGGGGCGGTGGTCGGGCCGCCCGCGCCGCCGGTCGCCGGACCCCGCGCCGGGGCGCCGGCCCCGGGTCGCGCGTCGCGGGGCGTCCCGCGGTCGTCCGGCACGGGGCCCGAGCGTGCGGCGACCCACGCGTCGTGGTCCTGCTGCACCGCCGCGGTCAGCGCGTCGAGCGTCTCGAGGTGCGTGCGCCCCGCGGCGGCCAGGTCGCGCGCGTGGGCCGCGTCGCGCGGTTCCCACGCGCCGGTCAGCCACGCCGACGCGGCGTCCAGCGCCGCGCGCAGCCGGTCGCGCGCGGCGGGGTCCGTCACCTGCCCGTCGGTCTGCGTCCACAGCGCGCCGCTCGCGTCGACCTGCGCGACGAGCGCCGAGAGCACGTCGTCGAGCGACGTCAGGAGGCTGCGCGCGACGAGCGTGGCCGACGGCGCGGGCGTGGGCGTCGGTGAGCGGTCGGGCGCCGGGGTCCCGGTCGCCGACGGCGCGGGGCTGCGACCGTTGACGGCGAGCGCGGTGCCGCCGACGCCGAGCGCCGCGACGACGACCGCGGCGACGGCGACCGCTCGGGCACGTCGGCGCCGCGGCGGCGGCAGGACCTCGGCCGACTCCTCGCCGGCCGGGTGCCCGTCCGCGACGCCGCCGTCGGCGCCGTGCGCGGCGGCCGCCGACGGGGCGCCCGCGGCCCGCACGGCCGCGGCGACGGGCTCGACGGTGGGCCAGGAGAACGTGTAGGAGGGCTCGGACGGCGTGGGCTCCGCGCCCGGGCTCGACGACGGCCCGGGCGCGCCCGCGCCGTCCCCCGTCTCGTCGGCCATGCGCCCAGGATAGGAAGCGACGCCGCGTCGACCCGGCCCGCCGGGCCCGACGTCACCCGCACGGCGCCCCGCCCGACCGGACTTTCGACGCAAAGGACGCGGCGGATGTCGACGTTCGGTGCACGTCGAGCCGGTCGTCGTCGTGCGTTCGTGCCGCCGGGCGGGCCTTCCCTATCCTTCGGGCGTGCCCTCCACCCCGACCCACGCCCGCCACCGCTCCCGATCGCGACGTGCGCTCGTCGTCGTGCTCGTCACCGTCGTCGCCCTCGTGGGCGTGGGCGTCGCCGGGACCTGGGGCGTGCAGAAGTGGCTGGCCTCGCAGGTCGAGCACATCGGCGACCCGTTCGCGGGCATCACGGCCCGGCCGACCCCGCCGCCGCCGACGGGTGGCACGGACGGCGGCGAGGGCGAGGTCGTCGACCACGGCGCGATGAACATCCTGGTGCTGGGGTCCGACTCGCGGATCTCGGCCGGCGACCCGAACCAGTGGTCGTTCGGTGCGCAGCGCACCGACACGATCATGCTCGTTCACCTCCCGGCGAGCCGCGACGCCGCGTACCTCATGTCGATCCCGCGGGACTCGTGGGTCGACGTGCCGGGCTACGGCGAGCAGAAGATCAACGCCGCCTTCTCGTACGGCGGGCCGTCGCTGCTGATCCAGACGGTCGAGCAGCTCACCGACGTGCGCGTCGACCACTTCGTGGTCACGGACTTCGACTCGTTCGTCGGCATCACCGACGCGCTGGGCGGCGTGCGCATGACGCTCAACCAGGACCTCAAGGTCGGGGACACGGTCGTGCCCGCCGGCAAGCAGCAGCTCCTCACCGGCGAGCAGGCGCTGCGGTTCGTGCGCGAGCGCAAGTCGCTCGCCCGCGGCGACTTCGACCGCGTGCAGCGCCAGCAGGCGTGGGTCCGCGCGATCGTCGCGAAGATGCGCAACGACGGCACGCTCCACAACCCGGTGACGTCCGCGCGCTTCCTCGACGTCGTCAGCCGCTCGGTCGCCACCGACGACGGCCTGGACGAGGCCGTCATGCGGGACCTGCAGGACCGCGCCAAGAACCTCGGGTCGACGGACATGCGGTTCTTCACGGTGCCGTTCACCGGCACCGGCCGCAGCCCCGACGGCAAGCAGAGCATCGTCGTGCTGGACCGCCCCGCGCTCGCGGACCTGATGGCCGCCGTCGCTGCCGACTCGCTGGGCGAGTACCTCGCGGAGCACGAGGCGGACCTCGACATGCTGCCGCCCGTCGTCGAGTGACGCGTCCGGGCGTCGTGCCGCTCCGCACGGGTGCCTCGGGGCCCGCCGGACCGCGACGGCAACCGTTTGCTCCCGGTTCGTCCCACCGGAGGCCGTGAGCCCGGGCACGGACCTGGGAGACCGTCCAGTTCGGCCGCTATCGTCTCAGGGGCGACACCGCGGCCGGGACGGTGACGGCCGGCGGGGGAGGACGACGAATGGACGCGCGCGCGTGGCGCAGGGCCCTGTGGCACCTGCGGCACGGCGGACCCTCCGCGCTGCGGACCCACCTCGCGCGCGAACGTGCCGGGCGGCCCGGTCCGCGCGGCGTGCAGGCCCGCGTCGACCGCCGGGGCCGGCTCACGTACCCCGCGTGGCCCGTGCCGACGGCACCGCTGCGCCGCGCCGACCTGCGCGTGGCGGTCGTGCTCGACGACTTCTCCCGGCTGGCGCTGTCGTACGAGTGGCAGCAGGTCGAGGTGACGCCCGCGGACTGGCGGCACCGGCTCGAGACCGAGCCGGTGGACCTGCTGTTCGTCGAGTCGGCGTGGGCCGGCAACGGCGGCGCGTGGCGGTACCACCTGACGGGCGCGCAGGGCCCGCGGCCGGCGTTCGTCGAGCTGGTGACGTGGTGCCGCGAGCACGGCGTCCCGACGGTCTTCTGGAACAAGGAGGACCCGGTCCACCACGAGGACTTCCTCGACGCCGCGCGGCTGTTCGACCACGTGCGGACGACGGACGGCGACGTGCTGGACCGGTACCGCGAGGAGCTGGGGCACGACCGCGTGGGTGTGCTGCCGTTCGCGGCGCAGCCCGCGATCCACAACCCGGTGCGCCCGGACGGGGGCCGGGCCGCGCGTGACGTCGCGTTCGCGGGCATGTGGTTCTCGCACCGGCACCCCGAGCGCCGCGAGCAGCTCGAGACGCTGCTGGGCGGCGCCCTCGACGCGTCGTCGCGCATGACCACGGGGCTGGAGATCTACTCGCGCCAGCTGGACGGCGACGAGCGGTACCAGTTCCCGCCGCCGTTCGACGAACGCGTCGTGGGGTCGCTGGACTACGCGTCGATGCTGACGGCGTACCGGGCCCACAAGGTGTTCCTCAACGTCAACACCGTGGTCGGTTCGCCGACCATGTGCGCGCGCCGCATCTACGAGATCACGGCGTCCGGCACCCCGGTCGTGTCGACGCCGAGCCCCGCGATCGACGCGGTCTTCCCCGCCGACGAGGTCACGCAGGTCGCGGACCGGCGCGAGGCCGAGCTGACGCTGCGTGCCCTGGTGCGCAGCCCCGAGCTGCGCGACCGTCAGGTGCACCGCGCGCAGCGCCGCATCTGGGCGGGCCACACATACGCGCACCGCGTCGACGAGGTCCTGGGGGCGACGGGCCTGGCGGCGCACCGCGTGACGGCGGCGCGGCCGCGCGTGAGCGCGCTGGTCTCGACGAACCGGCCGCACCAGCTGCCGCACGTGCTGGCGACGCTCGGCGCGCAGCGCGACGTCGACGTGCAGCTCGTGCTGCTCGCGCACGGCTGGGACCTCGACGAGGAGGCCGTGACGCGGGCCGCCGCCGAGGTCGGGCTCACCGACGTCGTGCTCCTGCACGCCGAGGCGACCGTGCCGCTGGGGGAGTGCCTCAACCGCCTGGTCGCGGCGGCGGACGCGCCCGTCGTGGCGAAGGTCGACGACGACGACGTGTACGGCGAGCAGTACCTGGCCGACCAGGTGCACGCGCTCGGGTACTCGGGTGCGGACGTGGTCGGCAAGCAGGCGCACTACGTGTACGTGGGCGGTGCGGACGTGATCGCGTTGCGGCTGCCGGACCGTGAGCACCGGTTCACGCACCTCGTGATGGGCCCGACGATCATGGCCCGCCGCGAGACCGCGACCGCGGTGCCGTTCCCCGCGCTCGACCGCGGCGAGGACACCGGGTTCCTGGCCGCCGTGCGGCAGGCCGGGGGGTCCGTGTACTCGGCGGACCGGTTCAACTTCGTCCAGGTGCGGCGCGGCGACCCCGCGGCGCACACGTGGACGGTCAGCGACGCCGAGCTCCTGGCCGGTGCCGACGTTCAGGTGGCCGGGTGGGTACCCGGGCACGCGATGGTGTGAGGAGTGGTCGGGGGATGACACCCACGACGGAGGTGCCGGTGCCGACGGTGGCGGTGATCGGCCTGGGGTACATCGGGCTCCCGACCGCCGCCGTGCTGGCGATGCACGGCGCGGACGTGGTCGGCGTCGACGTGAACGCCGCCACGGTGGACGCGGTGAACCGCGGCGAGGTGCCGTTCGTGGAGCCCGACCTGGAGATCGCGGTCTCCGGCGCGGTGGCCCAGGGACGGCTGCGCGCCGAGACCAAGACGCCCGAGGCCGACGTCTTCATCGTGGCCGTGCCGACCCCGTTCACGGGTGACCACGCGCCCGACCTCGGCTACATCGAGGCCGCGGCGGACGGCATCGCGCCCCGCCTGCGCGGCGGCGAGCTCGTCGTCCTCGAGTCCACGTCCCCGCCGGGGGCGACCCGCCACATGGCCGACCGGATCCTCGCGGCCCGGCCCGACCTGAGCCTCGACGGCACCGACGGCCGACCCGTCGTGCACGTCGCGCACTGCCCCGAGCGCGTGCTGCCCGGGCGGGTCATGATCGAGCTCGTCACCAACGACCGCATCGTCGGCGGCCTCACCGCCGAGGCGGCCGAGCGGGCGAAGGCCCTGTACGCGATGTTCTGCCAGGGCGAGATCATGCTGACCGACGCGGTCACCGCGGAGATGGCCAAGCTCGTCGAGAACTCGTACCGCGACGTCAACATCGCGTTCGCCAACGAGCTGTCGGTGATCGCCGACAAGCTCGGCATCGACGTGTGGGAGCTCATCGAGCTCGCCAACCACCACCCGCGCGTCAACATCCTGCAGCCCGGGCCCGGCGTCGGCGGGCACTGCATCGCCGTCGACCCGTGGTTCATCGTGGACGCCGCCCCGCAGGAGGCGCGCCTCATCCGCACCGCGCGCGAGGTGAACGACGCCAAGCCGGCGCTGGTGGTGGACAAGGTCCGCACGGCGGTCGCGGGACGCGACCGGCCGACCGTCGCGGTGCTCGGCCTCGCGTTCAAGGCCAACATCGACGACCTGCGCGAGTCTCCGGCCCGTCGCATCGTCGGCGACGTCCTGGGTGCCGTGCCCGGGGCAACCGTCCTCGTCGTGGAGCCGCACGTCGAGGAGTTGCCCGCCGAGCTGCGCGACCGCGACGACGTCGAGCTCGTGCCGCTCGAGACCGCCTACTCGCGCGGCGACGTCGTCGCGGTGCTCGTCGACCACGACGCCTTCAGGGCGTCGCCCTACACAGGGCCCGCGCCGGTCGTCGACACCCGAGGCCTGTGGCGATGAGCCGGGCCGAGTTCTTCGCGGACGTCGCGGCGGGCGCGGCCCGCGGTGACACCGTGGACGGTGCGCCGGACTTCCTCGACAGGGACGAGCAACTGCACCTGGCCCTCGAGCACGTGGGTTCGCTCCACCGGGAGCTCGGTCGTGTCGTCAAGCTCGCGGAGGCCCGCGAGGCGGCTGCACTCACGGCGATCCGCTCCGCGAAGGAGATCCTCGAAGGCCGCGTGCCGGGGCCGACACGTCGCGAGCGGCTCGCGTCTGCGCGTCGTCGTCGGGCGGACGGACGCCTGACCGCGGCCGCCTACCTACGCACGGTGGCGTGGATCCTGACCAAGAGCAGGAGGGCAGCTCGTGCCGAAGGGCTCGCGGCACTCGAGCGGTCCGTCGGAGCGACGACCTCGGCGTGGAGCGGAGACCGGCCTATCCGCGACCTGATGGCGCGTGGTGAGCACGACGCCGCGTACGTCCTCGCGCGCGCGCTGCTCAGCCAGCACGGTGGCAACCCCCGCTACCTGGCGCTGTTCCGTGAGGTGCAGACGAAGCGCGGCGCGGTGTCGTCGGTGCTGGCGACGACCCGGAAGATCGAGAAGCTCACGGCAACGAGCCCGCGAGCCGCGCGCAAGATCGAGGGGCGGCTCCGCGAGCTGTCGGGGTGGTACCCGCGGATCCCCGGCCCGCGCGAGCCGGTCGCCCCGCGGGACGACCGCACGGTGCTGCACCTGGTGAAGGAGAGCCGGCCGTACCTCTCGAGCGGCTTCACGTCTCGCAGCCACCGGAACTTCCTCGCCGAGGCAGCCGCCGGACTGCGGCCGGTCGTCGTGACGGAGCTCGGGTTCCCGCGGTCCGTCGGCGTGGTCGGCGTCGATCGCGTGCGTGAGGTCGACGGCATCGAGCACCGCGTGCTCGACGTAGGGGGCGGCACGGTCGACGACCTGCCGGTCGACCTGTGGCTCGAACAGTTCGCGCAGGCGGCGTACCGGGAGGTGCGTGACGTCCGGCCTGCCGTGATCCACGTGAGCTCGGGTCGGCGTGGCTACGAGACCGCGCTCGTGGGGCTCGCCCTGAAGGAGAAGACGGGGTTGCCGCTGGTGTACGAGGTGCGGTCGTTCTTCGAGGCGAACTGGACCGGGGAGCAACGGTGGGAGGCCTCGGGCGAGACGTTCCTGCGCCGCCTCGCGGTCGAGCGGATGTGCATGGAGGCCGCGGACGCGGTCGTCACGATCGGCGAGGCCATGCGGGACGAGCTGCTCGCGCGTGGCGCGGACCCGGCGCGGCTGCACGTCGTCCCCAACGGTGTCGACCCGGACGACTTCGTCCCGGTCGAGCGACCCGTCGACCTCGCCGCCAGGCTCGGGATCGGTGGCGTTCCGACGTTCGGCTACGTCTCCAACATGGACCACTACCGGGAGTCGCAGGAGACGTTGCTGCGGGCCGCCCGTGTCCTGGTCGACCGGGGACGCGAGTTCCGGTGCGTGCTCGTGGGCGGCGGCGCGCGTGCGGAGATGCTCGCGAGCCTGGCCGACGAGCTCGGCGTCGCCGACCACGTGGTCTTCACGGGACCGGTGGACCACCTCGACATCCCGGACTACTACGGCCTGATCGACGTCTTCGTCGTCCCGCGCGTGAACGAGCGTGCGGCGCGGTACGTCACACCGCTGAAGCCCTTCGAGGCGATGGCCCTGGCCAAGCCCGTCGTGGTCTCCGACCTTCCTGCTCTGACCGAGATCGTCGCACCCCCCGAGCGCGGGCTCACCTTCGGTGCTGGCGACCCCGAGCACCTCGCGGACGTCGTCGCGGCGCTCTGGGACGACCCCGTCGAGTCGGCGAGGCTCGGCGCTGCAGGTCTGGAGTGGGTGCGGAACGCCCGCACGTGGGCGATGAACGGGCCGCGGTACCTCGAGGTCTTCGACCGCGCCCGGGCTGCCGCCGCCGATCGGGAAGTGACGGAATGATCGCGCAGTTCGAGAGCTGGCGCGCCGGGCCCGGCTCACCCGCCACCGAGGCGTTGCACGCGCTGCGCCTCGTCGCGGGTCGCCACCGGGAGCCACGGCTCCTGGGGGTGGCTCCGGTCGCGCGGATGAACCCGTACCAGTCGCAGCTGTACCGCGCGTTCCCCACCCACGGGATCGCCGCCGCTCCGGTGAACGAGGCGGCGAGCTTCGGCCAGCTGGCCGAGGTGAGTGGTCTGGCCCCCGTCACGGTGCACCTGCACTGGCTGAGCTTCGTGCTGGGGCAGGCCGAGGACCGGCGTGCGGCACGGGTACGCCTGGACGAGTTCCGGGCCGGGCTCGACGCGTTCCTCGCGCAGCCCCGGACGTCGCTCGTGTGGACCGTGCACAACCTCGTCCCGCACGACGCCCGACACCTCGACCTGGAGATCGAGCTGCGGAACGCCGTGAGCGAGGCTGCGGGTCTGGTCCACGTGATGTCGGCGGCGACGGTCGAGGCCGTCCGTCCGAACACCCTCCTCGACGCCTCGAAGACCCTGGTCGTGCCCCACCCGAACTACCGTGGCTGCTACGCCGACCACGTGACCCGGGAGGACGCGCGGCTCGCGCTCGGCCTCGAGCCGGACGAGCTGGTGTTCGTGCTGCTCGGAGCGATCAAGCCCTACAAGGGCCTTGAGGGGCTGCTCGACGCCTTCGACGACGCGCGCGGAGCGCTCGGGCGGCGCGTGCGGCTGGTCGTCGCCGGGCAACCGGACGCCTCCGACGAGGCTCAGCGGTTCGTCGAGCGGTGCCTGGTCCACCCCGACGTCCTGGTCGCAGCGAATCGCGTGCCGAGCGAGCACGTGCAGCACTACCTGCGTGCGGCCGACGTGGGGCTCGCGCCGTACGACCGCGTCCTCAACAGCGGGGCCGTCCAGCTGTACACGTCGTTCGACCTGCCCGTCGTGGTCCCTGACGTGCCGGCCGTACGGGAGTCGCTGGCGGCGGGCACCTTCCTCGCGTACGGCCCCGGTGGGCTCGCAGGTGCCCTCGCGGCCGCGGAGCGGTTCGCGGACGACGACGAGGTTCGCGCAGCGGTGCGGCGGAACACGGACAGGTTCGACGCCACGCGCGTCTCCGCCGCGCTGGCAGACGCGGTCCGGGAGCGTACGGGGGGAGCGGCGTGACGCACGAGGTCGTGGGGAACCCCCGCGGGCAGCTCTTCCACACCTACACGACGATCTCGCGGCACGACCCGTCGCCTGCGGCGCTCGCCACGATGGTGCTGGACGGCCGGCTGCGCCTCTTCCCGCACGCGGAGGTCGACCTCGAGCAGCCGTTCACGTGGAGCGAGGACCCTCTTGACGACGCGAACTGGCGGTTCCAGTTCCACAGCCTCGTGTGGCTCGACAGGGTGCGGGAGGCCGGTGCCGAGCTCGACGAGCCGGTCGTCCTCGCCTGGTACGAGGCGACGCTGCGGTCGTGGATCGACGCGAACGCGCCGGGCGCCGCCGCGTCCGAGTACGCCTGGTTCGACATGGCTGTCGGGCTGCGCGCGGTCGTTCTCGCGTTCGCCGTCGACCACTTCGGGCCGCAGGACTGGCTGCTGCGTGCGCTCGAGGTCCACGGTGCGCACCTCGCGGACCCGCAGCACTACGACGAGCGCGGCAACCACGGGCTCCACCAGGATCTCGGCCTCCTCGTGGCCGCCCAGCTGCTCGGACGGGACGCGTGGGTGCGGCTCGCACGTGACCGCATCGTCCGGATGTTCGAGGCCGCGATCGACGAGCAGGGTGTGTGCCGTGAAGGTTGCGTCGACTACCAGTACCGCAACTACCGCTGGTACCACGAGGCGCTGCGGCGGCTGACCGCGGCCGGCGTCACCGACGTGACGGATCTGGAGGACCGGCTCTCGCGGATGCCGGAGTTCCTCGCGCACGCGACCGCTCCCAGCGGGGACTACGCGCTGCTCGGTGACACGCTCCAGCACTCCGCGGCACGCATCGAGGGCACGGCCGCCGACTGGGTGCGTGAGCGTACGCAGGCGCCGGCTGACCGCGTGCGCGTGTACGACGCCGGCTACGTCTTCGCACGACGCCGCTGGACGACTTTCGCCGAGGACCGGGAGAACGCGTACCTCACCCAGCGCTTCGGTCCTGGTCGGGCGACCGCGGTCCACGGCCACGAGGACGCCGGCTCGATCACGCTCGACGCGTTCGGCGAGACGCTCCTGCGTGACTCGGGGCTGTACGCGTACGAGGCCGGTGACGAGCGTCTGTACTTCCGCGGCCGCGCGTCGCACAACGTCATCGACGTGCCGGGTCGCAAGTACTACCCGAGTGCGCACGCCGACCTGGTTGCGCTGGACACCGACGACGGGCGGGTGTTTACCACAGTCAAGGTCGTGGCCCTCCAGGGCGTCGTCTGGCACCGGACCTCGCTGTGGCTGCCCGAGGAGCGGGTGCTCCTCGTGGATGACCGCGTTCGCGTGCACGGGGATGACACCGTCCTGCAACGCTGGCAGCTTCCTGAGCACGCGCGTGCTGAGGTCGGCAGTGATGGCTCCGAGGTGATTGTCACCACCCAGGCGGGCAACGTCGTGCGGATGTGCCAGTACTCCGCGCCTGATCGCGTGGTGATCGCATCCGGTGGACGGCAGCCGCTCGACGGGTGGGTGAGCCGCAGCTACCGCGAGATGACGCCGGCGCCGGCGCTGACGTTCGCGCAGCACGGCGAGTCGGTTCGGTTCACGACGCTCATCAGCTACGCCGACATCGCAGACCGGCTGACCACAGTCCGCCTGCACCGGCGGTCCGCGAAGGACCTGAGGCTCACTGTCGGGCACGGGACGGACGCGGCGGGGCTTCTGGTCTCGTCGGACGGTTACGCCGCGACGCGTGACCCGGGCGTAGATCTGTGACGGCCGCCGAGAGGATGGACGCTGGGCTCGTCGCGCGAGTCGCGGCCCTTGAGGCGGAGCTGGCTGTGCTCCGGCGCCGTGTCGAGGCCAGTGCGCCGGACCGGACAGTCCCCGCGTCCCCGTACGTCCTCTTCGAGGAGGGGGTCCAGGTCGCGCCCGACGTACGCATCGTCGCCGCGGACGAGGCGCACCGGGTCGAGCTGCTCAAGGGCTCGGCGCTCTACCGCGAGACGGAAGTGATGGGGCCGTTCCGGCTGGGCCGGCGATCGTTCGTCAACCGCGGCGGGTTCGTCCAGGGCGGGGTCTCAATCGGGACGAGCGTGGCCATCGGGCCGGGCGTCGCGATCATCACCGACTCGCACGAGATCGGGCAGCGGCATCGTCGCGCCGGCGACCGTGTCCACGGCCCGGTCGTCATCGAGGACGGAGTCTGGGTTGGGGCATCAGTGACGATCGTCGGTCCGGTGACGATCGGGGCCGGGGCCATCATCGCGGCCGGTGCCGTGGTAGTACGCGACGTCCCGCCGGACGTGGTGGTGGGTGGTGTGCCCGCTCGGATGCTGCGGGCGATCGAGGATGTGGAGGGTGACGTAAGTGGCTGAGACGCCAGAGGTCGACGGGCGCACGGCAGCGTCGTCGCGGGCGCGTGTGGCGGGGTTCGTCCGCATGCTGCAGGCCGACCCGGCTCGGACCTGGCAGGAGACCCTGCTGAGCGGAGACGTACGGCCGCGAGGGTTGACGATCGTGGGCACGGTCGTGCGTGGTCGGGTCATCTCGCTCGTACTCCGGGACGCGACCGGCGTGCTGCACCTCGTGACGATCCACGACAACATTGCTATGGGATGCCCGATCGCCTCGGTCTTCACACGCGACGTAGGGACCTACTGGCGAGACGACGCGGCGGGTGACGCGCGGATGGACGAGCATGTCGGTGCGTTGGAAGCCGCGATGCACAGCATCGACAGTTTCTTCGACGACACTCCTGCGGACTACCGCGTGCTGGTCCGGGGGAATGCCAACTTCGCGCACGTCGCGCTCTCGGTCATGTCGGCGCTGGAGCGGGCCGTCGACCAGGCACGCGCCGAGGGCGCGGTGCTCCGCGGGGCCCGGTTCGTCGAGCGTCACCCGTTGGGCGACCCGTCCGACCTGTACCCCGAGCTCGGCGGCACCACGCTGGTCGCCGAGCTGTCCGAGGACCTCGGGGCGGGCATCCGCGCCACGCGTGATGCGTTGGTGCCGCTTGCGCTCGGCGTCGCGAACAAGAAGCCGTTGATGAGCATCACTGACGGCGTCCGCAGGAGGCTGCACGCCTTCGTCCCGCGGGGCACTGTCGGCTCCGGACTGCCCGCCGCCGTGCGCGCCGGCGAGCACGATGTCGTCGTGTGGGTCTCGCTACGGGGGCTTGGCCGGCGTGCGGTTCCCGCGATCGAGATGGTCGACCTCGTCGAGATGCTTGCACGCGTGCTCGCTGAGCGCGCCGAGCGGCCGGCGATCCTCTTCGACGGCCTGTCGTTCCAGTGCGGCGACCTTCCGGATACTGACATGGCGGGCTTCCCCATCGCGCGGCATGTCCAGCTCGAGACCCTGCTGGCGGAGATCGCCGCCGATCGGATCGCTGCGGTGGCACCGGCGTGCACGACGTACACGGCCGTCGGGCTCGCGCTGTGGGAGTCCTTCCAGCTCGCGAGAGTCGTCGACGCGTATCTGGTCCACGACGGCACCACCCAGCACAAGATCGGGTGGATGCGCCCCGACCTCCCGGGGGTCGTGCACGGACCCCGCCAGCGGAACGTCGGGCAGGGCTTTATCTGGCACCCGGTCGACTCCGGGACGCCGGCGGTGTATGTCCCGCGGGACTGCGTGGTCGACCACAAGCCGGACACGACGTCGGTCCCGCACGCGAACTACGGGTACAGCCTCGTAGCCGGAACGGGTCTGGAGGAGTTTCTCGGGGCTTTCGTCGACGTCATCGGGCACGACGACGCGAACCGGGAACTCTATGAGCGTTTCTACTCCGCTTGATCCGGCCCTGCGGGGACCGCTGACCGGGAGGTCTCCGCGCGGAAGATGTCGACGAGTTCGTCGTGCGAGCGTGACCGGAGCGTCAGGAACGTCGCGCGGTAACGGAGGATCGACCTCGCGTCGAGCTGCCGCGTCACGCGTGCCGGCGCGCCGCTGACTACCGCACCTGCCGGGACGTCGCGCGTCACCACGCTGTTGGCACCCACGATCGCGAACGCGCCGATGGTGACACCTCCGAGCACCTTGGCCCCCGTGGCGACGTACGCGTACGGCTCGATCCTGGGCACGTTCAGCGACCGGCCGCGCCGCTCGCTGTAGCGGGACGGTCGCTGCGCGCCACCGATCGTGACGTTGGAGCCGATCGTCACCCCGCGCTCGATCTCAGCGAGCTTGTGCACGATCACCCCCATGCCGCCGTACCCGAACTCGACGTCCTCGCCAAGCTCGAGGTCGTACGGGATGTACGAGTTGTGCAGCACCTTGATCAGGTGCTCGCACAGCAGGGCGCGCTCGACGTTCCCCGCCTTGAGGTAGCGCTGCGCGGACAGCCAGATGCGGTAGGCGCTGGGGATGCGGTCTGCTCGGACCGGCATGGAATCGAGCCACGGGTCGACGATCTTGTCCCACCCGAACCGGCGTGTGAACTGCGGATCGGGAAGGTCGTCGGGCACGGGCACGGGCACGGGCGCGAGACGTGCCTCGATCGTGCGGCCGAGCGTGCGGTAGGTCCCCTCGTCGTAGTGGAACGGGGCCTCGCCCCACCGGTGCTGCGGGTCGGCGCGGACGGCCGCGACGGGGAGCGCGTGCACGGCGACCCCGTGCGTTCGTGCCGCGTCGTAGTAGGGCGCGAACAGCGCGTTGGCGGTCTCGGCGTCGAAGGTCAGAGACCTGCCTGTGCGCGCCCCGGACGTGGTGCGCTCCGCCCAGGGCACCGCGAGCAGGAGGGTGCGGTCGAGCAGGTCCAGCGTGCGCAGGTCCGCTACGAACCGCTCGAGCGCGTCGACCCACAGCGCGAGATGCTCCTGCGTCCCGAACTCGACGAGCCGGTGCTGCGCGGCGAGGGTCGCGTCGTGGCCGCTGGCGATGAGGTCGACCGACCGTGTGACGTAGCCGTCGCCCACGCGGTAGACGCCGAGACGCTCGTCGGTGAGGTCCCAGATGACCCCGGCGACCCGGTCGGCCTCCTGCGCAAGCAGTGGCAGCAGTGACGACGCGCGGTCCTCGGCGACCATCCGCTCGCCGAACGTCGCGTCGGTGTCGAGTCGCTCGCCGGCGTCGGGGACGGGGGCATACGCGGACACGAGTGACTGCCGGGCGACGTAGCGCGCGAGCGAGAAACGGGTCTCTGGCAGCAGCTCGAACGTGTCGCGGGCGACGCAGCTCCCGTACACGAACAGGCGATGGTGATCGGTGCCGCCAGGATGCGCGGGAGAGGTCACGCTCACGGAACGGTCCGCGCGGCCGGTCGCAGGTGGCGGAGCGCGGTGAGGCTCCGTTCCGCCGCCGTCCCGTCCCCGTACGGGTTCTCGGCGGTCGCCATCGCGGCGTGCGCGCTCGTGTCGCGCAGCAGCGTGGTGACCTCCGCGACGATCGTCTCCTCGTCGGTCCCCACGAGCCGCACCGTGCCGGCAGCGACGGCCTCGGGGCGCTCGGTGGTGTCCCGCATGACCAGCACGGGCGTCCCGAGGCTCGGGGCCTCCTCCTGGACGCCGCCCGAGTCGGACAGGATCACGTGCGCCTCGGCCATGAGCCGCGCGAACTCCCCGTAGGGCAGCGGCTCGGTGACCAGGACGTTGGGCAGTCCGTCGAGCGCGGGCAGGATGGCCTCGCGCACCACGGGGTTGCGGTGGGCGGGCAGCACGACGAGCAGGTCCTCGTGCTCGCGGGCGATCCGCGCCACGGCGCGGCCGACGCCCTGCATGGCGTCGCCCCAGTTCTCGCGGCGGTGCGTGGTGACGATCAGCAGGCGGCGGCCGTCGGCGACGGCACGCGCGAGGGCCGGGTCGGTGAAGGGCACCTGCCGCTCGACGGCGGTGAGCAGCGCGTCGATCACGGTGTTCCCGGTGATGACGACGTCGTCCTCCGCGACGCCCTCGCGGAGCAGGTTGTCGCGGCTGACTCCGGTCGGCGCGAGGTGCAGCGCCGCGATCTGCGACGTGATCTTCCGGTTCCCCTCCTCGGGGAACGGCGACGCGAGGTCGCCCGAGCGCAGCCCGGCCTCGAGGTGCGCCACGGGGATCTGCCGGTAGAACGCGGCGAGCGCGGCGGCGGTCGAGGTGGTGGTGTCGCCCTGCACGACGACGGCGTCGGGCCGCTCGGCGGCGAGGATCGGGTCGAGGCCGTCGAGGACGCGGCTGAAGATCTGCGCGAGCGTCTGGCCGTGGCTCATCACGTCGAGGTCGTGGTCGGGCGTGATCTCGAAGAGCGCGTTGACCTGGTCGAGCATCTCGCGGTGCTGACCCGTGACCACCACGACGCCGTCGAGGTCGTCGCTCGCCTCGATCGCCTTGACCAGCGGGGCGCACTTGATGGCCTCGGGTCGGGTGCCGTAGACGGTCATGATGCGGGGTCGCACGGGGCGTTCTCCTGGGTCAGCGGGCACGGACGTGCCGGGGTGGTGCGGACGGGTCGTACAGGTCGGTGACGCGCACGGCCGTGTCGTGGCCCTCGCGGAACGCGTCGTCGAGCAGGCTCGAGGCCTTCTCGTCCTCGCCCTTGGCGAGGTTCCACGCCCACCAGCGGTACTTCTGCGCGACGGCGTACGCGTCGCCCTCCATGACGAGGTGGCCCTTGTGCAGCCAGACGGCGCGCGTGCAGGTCTCCTCGATGGTCTTGGCGGCGTGCGACACGAGGAACGTGCAGCCCGCGGAGGCGCGCAGCCGGTCCATGCGGTCCTGCGACCGCTCGCGGAACGCGGCGTCGCCGGTGGCGAGGGCCTCGTCGATGAGCAGGATCTTGGGGTTGGCCGCGGCGGCGATCGCGAACTTGAGCCGCGCGCCCATGCCCGACGAGTACGTCTTCATGGGGTGGTGGATCTGCGGGCCCAGCCCGGACAGCTCGACGATGTCCCGGTACGCGGCCGCGGCCTGCTCGGGCGTCATGCCCATGGCCAGGCAGCCGAGCCGCACGTTCTGCTGGCCCGTGAGCTCGGGGACCATCGCGGCGTTGACGCCCAGCAGCACGGGCTGGGTGCGCGCGAGCACCTGGCCGCGGATGGGGCGCTCGAGACCCGCGATGACCCGCAGCAGCGTGCTCTTGCCCGAGCCGTTGAGGCCGACGACGCCGATCGCGTCACCGGACCGTGCGACGAGCGACACCCCGGCCAGCGCGCGCACGGCGACGTTCGCCTGCCGGCCGATGAGCCGGTTGACGACCCGTAGCGGGCGGGGGACGTCGCGTGCGGCGGACGTGTCGGACGACGGCGTGCGGTAGCGCACGTGCACGTCGTCGACCGCGACCTGCACGGGCGTGAGCGCGGTGACGGCCGACGTGACGGGTCCGCTAGACGGAGCCATACGACTCCTCCCCGCGCCAGAACACGACGGTGCCGACCAGCAGGAGGCCGACGGCCCAGCAGGCGACGATCGTCCACGCCTGCCACGGCGGCGTGACGCCGTACAGCAGGCAGTCCCGCGTGATCTCCAGCACCCGGTACATCGGGTTGAGCTGCACCAGCTCGAGCACCCGCGGGTGCGAGATGAACCGGTCGAACGAGAAGAACACGGCCGACCCGTACAGCCAGAACCGCATGGCGAGCCCGATGACGTGGTTGAGGTCGGGGACCCGGGTCGTCGCCCGCGCCGCGAGCAGCGCGAGCCCGAGGTTCATCGCGAGCTGCAGCAGCAGCACGAGGGGCACGAGCAGCCACCGCCAGCTGATCTCCTGCAGCGGCGTCGACCAGTCCTCGCCGGCACCGGGGCGGGTCAGCAGCACGAGGAGGGCCATCGTGACGAACGCCGGCACGAAGCTCAGCGTCTCGCGCGCGACGGTCGCGATCGGCAGCGCGGCCCGGGGGAACGAGAACGACTTCACGAGCGACCGGGCCGCGATCACCGACCGTGCACCACCCGTCACCGACCGGGTCGTGAACCCGAACATGAAGACGCCGATGATGAGGTACCCGATGAAGTTGTCGATGCCGCGATTGGATCGCAGCAGCAGCCCGAAGATCACGAGGTACACGGCGGCGTCGAGCAGCGGGTTCAGCACGAGCCACACCTGCCCCAGCAGGTTGCCGCTCGTGCCGCTGATGACCTTGGCGCGCGCGTCCGCGACGATGAAGTGCCGGCGCTGCCACAGCAGCCGCAGGTAGTCGCCCAGCGCGGGCCGGTCGGCGACGGGGTGCAGCGCGGTGCCGTCGACGGGCTCGACCCGCACGGGGCGCCTGCCCTCACGGGAGAGCAGCGGCTTGGTGAACCGGGGGACGTCGGGCAGCGGGTCGGTGCTCGGCGGGGCCGTGGTCATGCCGCGAGCTCCTCGTAGAGGGCGCGGTAGCGCGCACCGGCGGCGGCCCACGTGCGCCCCGCGGCGAACTCGCGGCCCGCGGCGCCGAGCCGTGCCGCGAGCGCGTCGTCGCCCGCGAGACGCTCGAGGGCGTCGGCCCACGCCGTCGCGTCGTCCGGCGCCGCCAGCAGACCCGCACCGGGCGCCGCGACGACCTCGGCCAGCGCGGGCAGGTCGCTCGCGACGACGGGACGCCCCAGGGCCATCGCCTGCATGGGCTTGAGCGGCACGACCGTGCGCGTCACCGCGGTGTCGCGGCGGGGGACGGCGAACGCGTCGAGCGCCTCGTACCAGGACGTCGCCGCGCCCGGCGGGACGCGCCCGGGCAGCACGACGTGCTCCGTGAGACCCAGCTCCTGGACCCTGCGCTCGACCGCGGGGCGCGCGACGCCGTCACCGACGACCGCCGCTCGCGCGTCCACCCCCCGGTCGCGCAGCTGCGCGACCGCGTCCACCAGCGTGACGATCCCTTCGTAGTCCACCAGGCTCGTCACCGTGCCCACCCAGAACCCGGAGGTGGGGAGCCCCAACGCACGGCGCGCCTCGACCGAGGATACGTGGCGGCCCAGCAGGCCCGTGTCGACGCTGTTGGGCACCACGGTGATCCGTGCGGCGTCGACGCCGCGCGCCACGAGGTCGTCACGGACGGTCGCGCCCAGCACCACGACGTGGTCCGCCGCGGACGCCAGCTCGGCCTCGCGGGCGCGCAGCATCGCGTGCCGCCGGCTCGCGCGGGCGGCGTCGCGCAACGCGGGCGTCGGGAACGACGCGGCCCACGTGTCCTCGAGCAGACCGCGCACCTCGTACACCCACGGCACCCCCAGCCCGGCGGCGACGGCCTGCGTGACCAGGGCGTTCGTGTAGTTGGTGGTCGTGTGCAGCACGGTCGGCCGCCACCGGGCCGCGACCTGCGCGAGCGCGCGCGCGTGCTGCTCGAGCCGGGCGCCGGGGGTCCGGGCCGTCGCCCAGGGCAGCAGTCGCCGGTACTCCACGTCGTCGACCACGTCGACGTCCCGCGCGCCCACGAGCCCGACCGACACCGGGTACCCGATCCGGGTGGCGGCCAGGACGTCGACCCCCGCCGCGGCCTGCGCCCGCAGCACCGCGTGGCTGCGCAGCGCGTACCCGCTGGCGGTGTGCGGCAGCGAGTTCACCAGCACGTGCAGCGCCCGGGGTGCCCCGTCGGGTGCCGGTCGGGTCGGCGGGACCGTGGGCGTCGGCAGCCGGAGCCCCGGCGTCATGAGGTCGCGCTCGGACGCGAGCCGGCGCCCGAGCGCGGTGCCCTGCGCGAGCCGGACCGCGTCGTCCACGCGGCCCTCGCGCCACGCGCGCCGGGCCGCCGTCGCGCCGCGCGCCCCCGGGTCGGGCACGTCGAGCTCGACCGCGACCTCCGCCAGCACGCGACGCCCCACCCGGCCGCCGGGGGCGGCGAGCGCCGCGGCGACGTGCGTGCGCGCGACGTCCCGGTGCCCCGTCAACCACACCGCGAGCCCCAGCCGGGCGTCGCGCCGCCGCCCCCGGGCCCCGCGCCGCAGCAGCGCCGCCGCGCGCCGTGCGAGCGACCGCGGTGCCCGGCGGCTCGCCTGCACCGCGAGCAGAGCCGGGTCCTCCACGAGCATGGCCGCGGCGGTGGTCACGCCCAGCACCGCGTGCCGCACGAGCTCGGTCGCACGCGTCACGTCGTCAGCCCCCCGAGCAGGTCGAGGTAGTGCGCGGCGAGCCGGTCGTGGTCCGCGTTGTCGAGCACCCAGCGCCGGCCCCGCAGGCCCACGTCGAGGCGTGCGCGGTCCTCCGCGAGCCGGGTCCACAGGTCCGCGAGTGCCGCCGGGTCCTGCGGGGCGACGACGTCGCCCGCGTCGGACTCGGTGATGATCCGCGCCGCCTCGCCGGCGATCGACGCGGTGACGTGCCGGCCGACCGCGAGCGCCTCGTACAGCTTGGACGGCACGGTCCACTCGAACGGGCCCCAGTCCCGCAGGGACACGAGCGAGGTGTCGGCCCACGCGTAGTGGGCGCGCACGTCGCCCTGCGGGACGCGCCCCACGAACTGCACGGGCGCGCCGAGGCGGCGCGCCGTGTCGTAGAGGTACGCCTCGTCCGCGCCCGTGCCGACGACGCGCATCACGAGGTCGACGCCGCGCTCGCGGACCACGTCGGCCGCCTTGACCGCGGCGGCCAGGCCCTGGCTGCGGCCGAGCGTGCCCAGGTAGAGGACGCGGAGCGAGCCCGCGGGGCCGACGGCCGGCGGCAGCGGGTCGAGGTGCGCGACCGACGTGCCGTTGCGCACCACCTCGACGCGGCGCGCACCGCGCTCGCGCAGCACCTCCGCGAACGACACCGTGGTGGTCACGACCGCGTCGGCGCGCCGCTGCAGGTGCGTCATGGCACGGTGCGCAGCCGTCGTCGCGAGCGCGCGCCGACCCCGTCCGTGGCCCGGGCCGAGCATGCCGCTCGACCCGATGAGGTCGGGCCACGCGTCGCGCATCTCGACGACCACGGGCCGCCGCAGCAGCCGCGCCACGGCCATGCCGGCGGGGATCGACGGCAGCCCGGGGGCGGTGGCGATCACGACGTCGGGGCGGTCGCGGCGCCCGGCGTACCGCGCCACGGCCCGCACCAGCGAGTCCGTCGCGGCGACGGCCTGGTCGACCGACCTGCTGACGAGGCGGTGGTCGTGGGTGCGGAACCGCACGCGCACGACCGTCTCGCCGTGCTGGCCCCGGGTCACGGTGCCGACCCGGTCGTGCGGGGCGAGGTCGCCGGCGCGACCGCTGGGGTAGTGCGGCGGGGGAGCGAGCACCGTGACGCGGTGGCCGGCGTCGACGAACCGCCGGACGAACGCCGACCAGCGGCGCTGCGGGGCACCCGTCTCCGGCGCGTAGTGGTGGGTCACGAGGAGCACGTGCACGCCTCGATCAACCCCTTCAGCTGTCTTCACACGTCGGCACATCGTCTTCGCCAGACCTTCACGGTACCCAACGCAACGTTTGCCGCCGCACGCCCTCCGACCCACGGGACACGTCCGCACCGCGCTGTGGCAGGGTGACGGCATGGCGCTCGACGACCGGACCCTGACGGCCCTCCGTGACGACGCGACCCGGGAGCTGCCGCGCACCGCCGCGCTGCGCCACGCGCTGCACCGCGTGCCCGAGACGGGGCTCGACCTGCCCGCGACGCAGCGCCTCGTGCTCGACGCGCTCGCGGACCTCGACCTCGAGGTCACGACGGGGCGGGCGCTGAGCTCGGTGACGGCCGTGCTGCGCGGCGCGCGCCCCGGCCCGACGGTGCTGCTGCGCGGCGACATGGACGGCCTGCCGGTCACCGAGGACACGGGTGAGGAGTTCACGTCGCAGCACGCGGGCGTCATGCACGCGTGCGGGCACGACCTGCACGTCGCGGGCCTGGTCGGCGCGGCGCGGCTGCTGGCGGCGCGGCGCGACGAGATCGCGGGGTCGGTCGTGCTGATGTTCCAGCCGGGCGAGGAGGGCCACCACGGTGCGCGCCTCATGATCGAGGAGGGCGTGCTCGACGCGTCGGGCGAACGCGCGGTCGCGGCCTACGGCGTGCACGTCATGTCCGCGGGCATCCCCACGGGCGTCGTGGCGTGCCGGCCGGGCACGTTCATGGCCGCGTCCGACACGGTGCGCGTCACGGTGCACGGCCGCGGCGGCCACGGCTCCAAGCCCTACCTGGCGGCCGACCCGGTGCCCGTCGCGGCCGAGGTCGTGCTCGCGCTGCAGGCGATGGTGACCCGGCAGTTCGACGTCTTCGACCCGGTGGTGGTCACGGTCGGGCGGATCGCCGCGGGGACGAAGGACAACGTCATCCCGGACGACGCCCACCTCGACGCGACCGTCCGCACGTTCAGCGAGGCCACCCACGCGGCGGTGCCGGAGCGGCTCGCGCGGGTCGTCGAGCACGTCGCCGCGGCGCACGGCATGACGGCGACGGTCGACTACCGGCGCGGCTACCCGGTGACCGTGAACCACGCGCCCGAGGTCGACCGCGCGCGCCGCCTCACCCGGCAGATGATGGGGGAGGCCGGCTGGGTGGACGCGCGCGACCCGGTGCCGGGCGCCGAGGACTTCTCCTACGTGCTGCAGGAGGTGCCCGGCGCGTTCGTGTTCGTCGGCGCCACGCCGCCCGGCGAGGACCCCGCGGCCGCGGCCTACAACCACTCGCCGCGCGCCCGGTTCGCCGACGAGGCGCTCGTGACCGGCCCCGCGGTGCTGGCCGCGCTCGCGCTGGACCGGCTCGCGGAGGGCTGACGCCTCACGCGTGCGCGACGCACGTCGTGGCGGTCGGGCGGGCCGTCAGGCGTGCGTCGTCGATCGGCTCGCCGCCCACGGCGCACGTCCCGTACGTGCCCGCGGCGACGCGCGCGAGCGCCGCGTCGACCTCCTCGAGCCGGCGCCGGGCGTCGGCGGCGAGCGCCTCGAGCTGTGCGCGCTCGAACGCGATCGTCGCGCCCTCGGGGTCGTGCTCGTCGTCGACGTTCGCGCCGCGCGCGGCGTCGACGACGTCCCCGTGCGCCTCGCCGAGCGCCGCGAGCCGCGCGAGCGCGTCGGCGCGCAGCTCCGCCAGCAGGGCCCGTGCGCGTCCGTCGTCCACGCCCAGCAGTCCACACCGCCGCCGCCGCGGGCGCGCGCCGGGGCGGACGGACGCGAAACGACGTGCACGGCCCGGTAACCTGGACGGTGGTCCTCGGAATGCCCCGTGGACGTGCCCGGCGCAAGAGGAGCGGCAGTGCCCACCGGCAAGGTCAAGTGGTTCGACACCGAGCGTGGCTTCGGCTTCATCGCCGACGACGACGGCGGCGAGGTCTTCCTGCACGCGTCCGCGCTGCCCGCAGGCGTCACGGCGCCCAAGCCCGGCACCAAGGTCGAGTTCGGCGTGGCCGACGGGCGCCGCGGCCCGCAGGCGCTGTCCGTGACGTTCCTCGACCCGGTCCCGTCCGTGGTCAAGGCCAAGCGCGCGCCCGCCGACGAGATGGCCGTCGTCGTCGAGGACCTCATCAAGGTGCTCGACAAGGTCGGCAACGACCTGCGACGCGGCCGCTACCCGGAGGGGCAGCGCGCGACCCAGTACGCGACGCTCCTGCGGGCCGTCGCGGACAAGCTCGAGGCCTGACGTGGCAGCCGTCAAGGACGCCGTCCTCGAGCGGGCCGTGGACCTCGCGCGCGAGGTCGCGGTCGAGATCGCGGAGGAGCCCGAGCACGTCGGCGAGTACCTCGGTGCCGTGCGCGAGGCCGAGCGGCTCGTGTCGCACCGGTTCGCGTGCACCGCGCGCGGGTACCGCGGCTGGGCGTGGACCGTCACGGTCGCGCGCGTGCCGCGCGGCCGCACCGCGACCGTGTGCGAGGCCGAGCTGCTGCCGGGCGAGGACGCGATCCTCGCGCGCACGTGGGTGCCGTGGTCCGAGCGTCTGCGCCCGGGCGACATCGGCCCCGGGGACGTGCTGCCGTTCCGCCCCGACGACCCGCGCCTCGAGCCCGGGTTCACGCCCACGGGCGACCCGGCGGTCGACGAGGTCGCGATCGACGAGCTCGCGCTGGCGCGCGTGCGCGTGCTCTCGCCGCAGGGACGCGACGAGGCCGCCGAGCGCTGGTACCGCGGGTCGCGCGGCCCGACGGCCCCGGGGGCCGTCGCGTCGAGCGCCGCGTGCATGACGTGCGGGTTCCTGGTGCCGCTGCAGGGTTCGCTCGGGACGCTGTTCGGCGTGTGCGCCAACGAGTGGTCGCCGGACGACGGCAAGGTCGTGAGCCTCGACCACGGGTGCGGTGCGCACTCCGAGACCGACGTCGACCCCGCGCCGACCGAGTGGCCGGCACCGGACCCGCTGCTCGACGAGAACGCGGTCGAGGTCGTCGCGGTCGAGCCGTCCCGGGCCGGTGACGCGCCGCCCGCCGACGCGTCGACGGGCGAGCCGGGCGGCGACGCACCGACGGCCGAGGGGCCGGCGACCGAGGTGTCGGTGGCTGAAGCGACGGTGGCTGAGGCGACGGCGGCTGAGGTGCCGGCGGCCGACGAGCCCGCCCCGGAGCCGCAGGCCGAGCAGCCGGTGGCCGAGGAGCCCGCGACCGAGCTGCCCGTGACCGAGCTGCCGGTGACCGAGGAGCCCGCGTCCGAGCAGGCCGCGGACGGTCCGTCGGACGACGCCGAGCGCACCCCCGACGGGCCGTGACCGCCGACGTCTTCGGCACGGCCGCGCTGCGCGGTGCGGTGCTGGAGGCGTGGCGGGCGTCGCCCGCGCGGCTGCGCGAGGACGCCAACGGCGAGGAGGACCACGCCCGCGGGTACTACCGCGACCGGGTCGTGGTCGAGCTCGCGCAGAACGCGGCCGACGCCGCGACGCGCGCCGGGACGCCGGGCCGGCTGCTGCTGCGCCTCGCGCACGGCGACGACGGCAGCCCCGTGCTGGTGGCCGCGAACACGGGCGCGCCGCTCGACGCCCCCGGGGTCGCGTCGCTCGCGTCGCTGCGTGCGTCGGCCAAGCGCGGCACCAGCACGCGCGAGGTCGGGCGGTTCGGCGTCGGGTTCGCGGCCGTGCGCGCGGTCGCCGACGAGGTGGTGGTCTGCTCGACGACGGGCGCGGTCCGGTTCGCGCTGGCCGACACGCGCGTCGAGCTCGAGCGGGTCGCCGCGCACGAGGCCGCCGAGGGTCGTGGCGAGCTGGCCGACGAGGTCCGCCGCCGCGACGGCTCGCTGCCGGCGCTGCGCCTGCCGTGGCCGGCCGAGGGGCGCCCGCCCGCGGGCTACGACACGGCGGTCGTCCTGACGCTGCGCGACGAGGTCGCGCACGACGAGGTCCGTGCGCTGCTGGCGGCGGTCGACGACGTCCTGCTGCTCGCGCTGCCGGGGCTCGTCGAGGTCGTCGTCGAGGTCGAGGACGCCGCGCCGCGCCGGCTCGCGGACGTCGAGCGCCGCTGGGACGTCCTCACCGCGGAGGGCGAGCTGCCGCTCGCGCTGGTCGCCGACCGGCCCGTCGAGGAGCGGTCAGCCCGCACGTGGCGCGTCACGTGGGCGCTGCCGCGCACGGGTGCCTCCTGCCGGGGGTCGTGCACGCGCCGACGCCGACCGACGAGCCGTGCTCGCTGCCGGCGCTGCTGGTCGCGACCCTGCCGCTCGACCCGTCGCGGCGGCACGTCACGGCCGGCGCCCTCACGGACGCGGTGCTCGACCACGCCGCCGCCGCGTACGCCGACCTGGCGGGTCGGGTCGCGGTCTCCGGCGCCGACCCGACGGGCCTGGTGCCGACGGGGCTGGCGTCGGGTGCGCTCGACGCGGCGCTGCGCGGACGGGTGCTCACCGCGTTGGCGCGCACGCCGCTGCTCGTGCCGGCGGACCCCGACGACCCGCTGGTCGCGCCGATGCGCGCGACGACGGTGCGGGACCTGCCGGACGGGCCGGCCGTCGCGGCGCTGGGGCTGCTGGTCGCGGGGCTGGTCCGCCTGCCGCCCGGCCCGGCGGCGGCCGCGGCGGCCCGCGCGCTGGGGGTCGAGGAGCGCACCCTCGCCGAGGTGGTCGACGAGCTGCCCACGGGCGCCGCGGTCGACTGGGCGGCCCTGTACGACGCGCTCGACGCGGTGGCGCACGACGCCGCGGCCCGGGAGGGGCTCGCGGCGCTGCCCGTGCCCCTGGTCGACGGCCGTGTGGTCCGCGGGCCGCGGGGCGTCGTCGTGCTGGACGAGGACGTCGCCGCGCTGCCGCTCGCGACGCTCGACGCCCTGGGCGACTGGGGGCTGCGCGCGGCGGACCCGCGGGTCGCGCGTCCGCTGCTGCTGCGGCTGGGTGCCGAGCGCGTCGACGCGCACGCGCTGCTGCGTCACCCGGTGCTGCGCGCGGCGGTGCTGGAGCAGGCCGACGACGACGACCTGGACCACGCGGCGCAGGTCACGGCCGCCGTGCTCGACGTCGTCGCGGCAGCCGGGACGGTGCCGGACGACGCGGCGGCCTGGCTCGGGCTGCTGACGCTCACGGCCGCAGACGGTGCCGCGGCGCCCGCGCACGGGCTCGTGCTGCCCGGTGGACGCGCCGCGGACCTGCTCGACGACCGCGTGCTCGCCCCGGTGGCCGTCGAGGCCCTCGACCGCTGGTCGCGCGAGGTGCTGACGGCCGTCGGGGTGCGCGACGACCTCGCCGTGACGACCGTGCCGGACGTCGTCGCGGGCGTCGCGCCCGACGAGGACGCGGACGAGCCGGGCGCGCTCGCGGCCGCCTCGTTGGACGGCTGGGACGCGTACGTGCTGCGGCTCGCGGCGGTGCTGGGGCCGGGTGCGGCGTGCGGCGACGTCGCGGCGGTCGCCGACCTGGACGCCGTGGCCGACGACCGCTGGGACGCGCTGCTCGCGCACGTCGCGCGTACGCCGGCGCTGCGGGCCGCGCTCGTGACGCCGGTGCGTGGCGAGGGCTCGGGCGCGAGCGCCGACTCGTACACGGCGTGGTGGCTGCGCACGCGGGCGGGGCTGCCGCTGCCCGCGGTGTTCGCCCTGCCGGGGGCGCACGGCCTGCCGGCGGCGCTCGTGCCGCCCGCACCGGCCGTGCTGGACGGCCTGGACGCGGGTGCGCTGCGCGCGCTGGGCGGCGTCGCCTCGCTCGCCGAGGTCCCGGCCGTCGGGTGGTCGGCGCTGCTCGAGCGGCTCGGTCCGCCAGGTACCGCCGTGCCGCTCGAGGTCGCCGCCGGGCTGTGGCGTGCGTGGGCGACGGGCGCGGGGCCGGGCGAGGCGCCGGGTGCCGTCGTCGCGCTCACGGCGCCGGGCGTCGCGGAGGTGGTCGAGGACGCGGTCGTGGCCGACGACCCGCGCTGGTGGCAGCGCGCGTCCGACGCGGTGCCGGTGGTGCCCGTCCCGCCGTCGGGGCCGGACGGCGTGCGCCCGGGCGCCGGTGCGGTCGCGGACCTGCTGGACCTGCCGCTCGCCGCCGACGAGCTCGACGCCGACGTCGCGGACGACGGCGAGCCCGAGGACGTGCCGGACGCCGTGCTCGCGCTGCTGCCCGGTGCGCCGGTGCGCTGGTGGCGGCACGACGACCTGCTGGTCGGCGGCGACGCGGTCGACTGGTGGGTGGACGACGACGGCGACGTGCACGCCGTGCACGTCGCGGGGCTCGCGGCGGGGCTCGCGTGGGCGGCCGGCCGGTGGGGTGCGCGCGGCGCGCTCGAGCACCTGCTGGGGGACCCGGACGACGGGTCCGCGGCGCTCGACGTGGTGCTGGGCTGACCCGTGCGGACGTGCACGGACGCGGCGCCGCGGGGTCCGGACGAACTACCACCAAAGGTCACGATCAGGTAACATCCGGCTGTGCCCGACGCCCGACGACGTGACCTCCGCCGCTGGCACGACCGCCGCCGTCGGCGCGGGCCCGCAGGCGCGCTGACGGGCGGCCTCGCGGTCGTCGCCGTGGCGTCCGCGATCGTCCTGGCCACCGCGCCCGGTGCCTCGGCGCCGACCGGGCCCGCCACGTCCGCGCTCGCCCCCGACGGGCCCGCCGACCGTCAGGACGCCGCGTCGCGCAGCGCCGAGCGCACCGATGAGGCGGAGCCGGCCGCGCCGCAGAGCGACCCGACGTCGTCCGACGGTGCCGAGGTTGCGCCGGACCCCGCTCCCGACGGGTCCGGCGCGGCCGCACCCGGGGCGGACGGGGCCGCGTCCGGCGGGGACGGGGCCGCCGCACCCGCACCCGCCGCCGAGCCCGAGCCGCCGCTGGCGCCGGCCGCGGTGGCCTCCGCCGACGACCCGGGTGCCGCGATGGCCGCCGACGTCGTCACGCTGACCAACGAGCGTCGCGCCGAGGCCGGGCTCGCGCCGCTCGGGGTCTCTGCGTGCGCCACCGAGCAGGCGGTCGCGCGCGCCGGCGTCCTGGTCGCGGAGGGGCGGTTCGAGCACGACCCGCTCGGCCCCGTCCTCGACGCCTGCCGTGCGGGCACCGTCGGGGAGAACCTGTCGCTCGGCTACCCGTCCGCGCAGGCCGCCGTGGCCGGCTGGATGGGCTCGCCGGGGCACCGCGAGAACATCCTGCGGGCGTCGTACGCGCAGGTCGGCGTCGGCTGCGTGCCGGGCGGCCGCGGCTGGCTGTGCGCGCAGGTGTTCGTCGGCTGACGCACCCGGGCGCCCGCCGCGTGGGGCCTCAGGCGGCGTCGCGGTGCGGCGCGGGGGCGATCATCGCGCCCGTGCCGTCGGGCGACAGCCGCCCGTTGCGACGCGCCCACAGGATGCCGACGAGCCCCAGCACGACACCCGAGGCGCACACCGCGAACCAGCGCAGCGGCGCGACGTCCAGCAGCCACAGCACGCCCATCACCGCGAGCGCGGCGCCCCACAGGGCCGTCCCCGTCCCCATGACGCGCGCGAGGTCGACGTCGATCGGCGGCGGCGGCGTGCGCCGCGGGTGCATCAGGGTGTCGACGAGGGTGGGCACGCCCCGATCGTAGTCCGGGGGTGCCGGGGCCCGGCCCGGCGGCGCGGTCGTCAGCGCAGCAGCGCCGTCGCCAGCGCGTCCACGGCCGGCGCCAGCGACGCGAACGACGCGCGGTACACGGCGTCGCCGCGGCCGATCGGGTCCTCGACGTCGTCGACGCCCGCGCCCGCCGCGGGGCGTGCGGCCGCCGCCAGCGCCGGCAGGGCGCGCAGCCGCTCACCGGGCGTCGCGCCCGCGTCGCGCAGCGCCGCCGGGTCCACGTGGGGCAGCAGCCGGGCCAGCTCGAGCAGGGTGAACGTGCGGCGCACGGCGGCCGGCGCGAGCTGCACGACGGCCGACCGGTGACTGCGCGTCAGGGCCAGCACGAGGTCCGCGCGGGCGACGAGACCGGCGTCGAGCTGCCGCGCCGCGAACCCGTCGACGTCGGCGCCCGCGCCCGTCAGCAGGGGCACCATCGGCGCGGAGACGGGGTGCCCCACGACGGCGTGCGTCCCCGCCGACGCGACCACCACGTCCGTCCCCGCGAGCCGGGCCGCGAGCAGCCGCTCGACCGCGGGGGACCGGCAGATGTTGCCCGTGCAGACCGCCACCACGAGCGCGGGGTCGGGAGGCGTCGTCATGCGGCCCCATCATGCCGGACGGCCCGGGCAGGGAGACGTCGGTCGCACCGGACGCGGACAGCGCCCGGTTCGTACGGTTAGCATCGCCGACGACGCGTCGGCGACACCCCTCCGGCGCGCAGGGGGCGAAGGGGGCTGGGTGTGACGCACCCGGGTTGGGGTTCGCAGTGGTCGGGCCAGGCGGTCCCGCGGCCGCGCACGGCGCAGGACCCGCGCTCGGCGCGTCGACGTCCGGCGGGCGCGCGGCCCGCACGACGGCGCCGCCGGGGCACGCGCCGGCGCGCGGTCCTGCTCGCCGTCGCGGGGCTCCTCGTGCTGGTCGTCGTCGCGGTGGCGTGGCTCGCGTGGGACGCGGTCCGCGCGCGCAGCGACCTCGAGACGGCGCGGGACGCGGTCGCGCGCCTGCAGGACCAGGTGGTCGCCGGCGACGTCGAGGGCGCGCGTGCGACGCTGCCGGCCCTGCGGGAGCACGCCGCGGCCGCGCACCGCCGCACCACGGGGCCGCTGTGGTCGGTGGCGGGCGCCGTGCCGTGGGCGGGGCCGAACGTCCGGGCCGTGCAGGCCGTCACCGAGGCGGTGGACGAGCTCGCGCAGCACGCGCTGCCGCCGCTGGTGGAGGCGACGGCCCTGGTCGACCCGGCGGCCCTGCGTCCCGTCGACGGGCGCGTCGACGTGGCGCCGCTCGCGGACGTCGCGTCGCAGGTCGCCGCCGCCGACGTCGCCGTGCGTGCGACGCTCGACCGCTTGGAGCAGGTCGACACGGGGGCCGTGGTCGCGCCCGTCGCGGAGCCGGTGGACGCGCTGCGCGACCAGCTCGCGCGCGTGGCCGTGGACACCGGGACGGCGGCGCGCGCGGCCGCGCTGCTGCCGCCCATGCTCGGCGGCGACGGCCCCCGGCAGTACCTGGTCCTCGTGCAGAACAACGCCGAGCCGCGCGCGACGGGCGGCATCTCCGGGGCGGTGCTGCTGCTGCGGGCCGAGGACGGGCGCCTCGAGGTCGTCGAGCAGCGCAGCGGCAACGAGCTCACGGGCCTGGGCGACCCCGAAGCGGAGCTCAGCCCGGCCGAGCAGGACCTCTTCGGCCCCCTGCTCGTGACCGACATGCGTGACGTCAACTTCACGCCGGACTTCCCGCGGTCCGCGCAGCTCGCGCGCGGGCTGTGGGCGCGGGC
This sequence comes from Cellulomonas sp. FA1, assembly GCF_000986825.1. Classification (NCBI taxonomy): domain Bacteria; kingdom Bacillati; phylum Actinomycetota; class Actinomycetes; order Micrococcales; family Cellulomonadaceae; genus Cellulomonas; species Cellulomonas sp. FA1. The sequence continues at coordinate 3,683,853 of NZ_LBMY01000001.1, forward strand.
CACGGGCACGCAGGTCGACGGCGTGCTGTCGGTCGACCCGGTCGCCCTCGCGCTGGTCCTGCGCGCGACCGGGCCCGTGACCCTGGCCGACGGCTCCACGCTGGGCGCCGACGACGCCGTGGGGGTCCTCCTCAACGACGTCTACCTGCGCTTCCCGGAGCCCGCGCGGCAGGACGCGTACTTCGCCGACGCGGCGTCGGCCGTGTTCTCGGCGGTGAGCAGCGGGCAGGGCGAGCCGGCGGGCGTCGTCGACGCGCTCGCGGAGGCGGCGCGGCGCGGTCGGCTGCTGGTCTGGTCGGCGGACGCCGACCTGCAGGCGCACCTCGCGGGCACGGTGCTGGCGGGCGAGCTGCGCGGCCGCGCGGGGGACAGCCCCGTGGTGGGCCTGTACCTCAACGACGGCACGCAGGCGAAGCTCGGCTACTACCTCGACGTCGACGCGCAGGTCGCGTCGACCGCGTGCGTCGACGGGGACGCGCAGCGCATCGCGCTGACGGCGACGTACCGCTACGCGCCGCCCGCCGACGTGGCGTCGCTGCCGCCGTACGTGCTCGGGCTGGACGGCGTCGTGCCTCCCGGCGACTTCCGGACGAACGTCCTGCTCTATCTTCCCGAGGGGGCTTTTCTGGAGGACATCATGGTGGACGGTCGACCAGTTGAGGTGCACGCGCAGGTGCACGACGGACTCGCCGTGGCCGCTCTCACCTGGACATTCTCTCCTGGTCAGTCGTTCACATTGACCGCCAATGTGGTCAGTGGTCCAGAACAGTCCGGCGAGGTGCTTCTGAGGGGCACCCCGACCGCGTCGGGTTTCGATCATGTGTCATCTGTTTCCAAGTGCGCGGATCGCGGTTAGCCTCATCTCGACACCGCGGTCCGGGGTGAGGAAATCGACCCCGGACCCGCCCATGTCGTCGCACCAGGGGGGCAATTCCATGAAGATCCGTCGCACCGCTGCCGTGACCCTCACGGCCGCCGCGCTCGCGCTGCTTCCCAGCGCTGCCTTCGGGTACGGCGCCGCGGACTACAGCAACACCGGGACGGCGTCGACCACGACCCCGACCGTCGGCCAGCCCTTCACCATCACGGTCCAGGGCCCCGCCAACACCCCGGTGATCATCACCATCACCACCAACCCGGCGTCGATCCCCGACTCCGCGATCACGATCGCCGGCACCAAGGCGCTCACCAAGACGACCAGCGCCTCCGGCGCCGTCTCGTTCACGGTGACGCTGAGCCAGCCGGGCACCTACACGGCGATCATCACCGACGGCGTCTCGGGCGAGGCGCTGTCCACGCAGACGTTCGTGGTCCCCGGCCCCGCGGCAGGGGGCGCGGGATCTGCGGCGGGCACGGGCGGGTCGTCGAGCCGGGGCTGGCTGAGCCAGACCGGCTCGGACCCGCTGCCGATCGCGCTCGGGGCGGGCGCGCTGCTCGCCGCGGGTGCGGCAGGCGCGGTCTACGCGAACAAGCGACGTCACGACGTGCGCACGGGGCGCTGAAGTCCCCGGCCACCACTGGCGTGCCCGAAGTTCTCGAGGTCGGACGGGAAGGCCCTCACGCGGACGTGTGAGGGCCTTCCTCCGCTCGTCTGGCCGAATGGCGAGACGAGGCGACAGCTGGATGTCTCGAGGTGCCTCGCGCACCTGCACCCGATGAGAGATCGGAGCGGTACCCGCACATGGAGCTGAGCGACTACCTGTCGATTCTCAAGAAGCGTTGGCTCACGATCTCGGCGCTCGGTGTGGCCGGCGTGGTCATCGCGGTCGGCGCGAGCCTGCTCACGACCCCCATGTACACGGCGAGCACGCAGCTCTACGTCTCGGTGCAGGGCGGAACCTCGACCAACGACCTGCTGCAGGGGTCGAACTTCACTCGTCAGCAGGTGGCCTCGTACACGTCGATCGTCACCAGCCCGCTCGTCCTCGGCCCGGTGATCGACGACCTCGGCCTCGGGCTGCGGGCGGGGTCGCTCGCCGAACGCGTCTCCGCGACGTCACCGTCCGACTCGTCCCTCGTGAACATCGAGGTGCTCGACGAGTCTCCGGCCGTCGCAGCCGCGCTCGCCGACACGATCGCCGAGGAGTTCCGCAGCGTCGTCGCCGACCTCGACAGACCGACCGACGGCAGTCCTTCTACGGTCAAGCTCACCGTCGTCCGGAATGCTGCGGCACCCACCGTCCCGTCGGTGCCGAACACGAAGCTCAACCTGGCGCTCGGCCTGCTCCTGGGCGTGGCGATCGGTGCAGGCATCGCGATCGTCCGCGAGATGCTCGACACGGTCGTCCGCTCGGCGGCCGCGGTCAGGCAGCTCACCGACGTGTCGGTGGTCGGGGTCATCGGCCTCGACGACAACGCCTCGGAGCGGCCCCTGATCGTCCAGGACGCGCCGCACAGCGCGCGTGCGGAGTCCTTCCGTCGTCTTCGTACCAACATCCAGTTCCTCAACCTCGCGAGCCGCCCGTCCTCGATCGTGGTGACGTCGTCGTTGCCCGGGGAGGGGAAGTCGACCACCACCATCAATCTCGCGATCGCCCTCGCGGACGCAGGCAGCAAGGTCGCGCTCGTCGACGCCGACCTTCGGCGGCCGAGCATCGCCAAGTACCTCGGCATCGAGGGCGGCGTCGGACTGACGACCGTCCTCATCGGGCAGGCGACCGTGGAGGACGTCGTGCAGCCGTGGGGCAACGGCCTGCTCCGCGTGGTGCCGTCGGGCCAGGTTCCCCCGAACCCCAGCGAGCTGCTCGGCTCGGACGCGATGACGGCTGTGCTGGACGAGCTGGTCCGTGATCACGACGTCGTCCTGATCGACACGCCGCCACTCCTTCCGGTGACCGATGCTGCCGTGCTCGCGAAGCACGTGGGTGGTGTCCTCCTGGTCGTCGGTGCGGGCAAGACGCACCGGCAGCAGCTCGCCGAGGCGATCCACTCGCTCGACCGGGTCGAGGCGAACACCCTCGGTGTCGTGGTGAACCGGGAGCCGCAGTCCCGCTCGAGCGCGTACGTGTACTACGAGTACTCGCAACAGGCCGGTGACGGTTCCGCCGGTGCTCGCAGGACCCGAGGTGCGCGTACGGAGCTCGCGCGTGCGGCCACGCCCGCGGTGGCGCGGCCAGGGTTCCCCCCGCGGGACGGCTCGTCGGTCCAGGCGGTCGACGTGCCTGCGGCGTCGGTGTCGATGCCGATCGGGTCCGAGGTGGACGACGGCCTGGGACGTGCGTCGACTCCGCCGCAGCACGTCCGCGGTCCACGGTGACGGCACCGCCCCTCGGGAGACGGGCCGTCCGCGCCGGTGCGGCCCGGGTGGCGACGAGAGGAAGCTCGCGCCAGCTGGTCCTCGGGCAGCTCGTCGGCCAGGTCGCGCTGGTCGCGGCGATCCCTTTCCTGACCCGTCTTCTGCCGGCCGGCGAGATGGGGGCGTACCAAGCCGGCTTCTCGATCGCTCTGGTCCTCCAGCCGCTCGCCACGCTGCGGCGCGAGCTCCTGATCCCCGTCAGCCGAGCGGCGGACACGCGCCGGCAGCGCCGTGTCGCGGTGGTGTTCGCGGGCGCCTGCACGGCCATCCTGGCTGCCGCCGGCCTGGTGCTGCACCTGGTGTCCTTGCGGCACGCAGCGGACGTTCTGCTGGCGACTGCGTTGATCCTCTTCTCGACGGCGCTGATGACCGTCGAGAACGCGTACCTCATCCGGCAGGGCGCGCTGAGCAGGCTGGCGGCGCGCAACCTGCTCGCGGGCTCCGTCGCGGCGGTGCTCCAGGTGCTGGTGGCCCTGGCCGTGCCGACCGCAGCCGCCGTCGCGGGCGCGTTGCTCCTCGGTCGAGGCGTGGCGACGGCCGTCACCGTGGTGCGTCGGTCGGTGGACGAGACGCATGACGAAGCCGGGGCTCGTCGCTCGCAGCGCGCGGTCAGCGCGATCCTGTCGGCGATGGTGGCCAACGCCTCGTCCCAGGCCGTGGTCATCGGATCGTTCGTCGTGCTGGGCCCGGTGGCCTCGGCCACCGTCGGCGTGGGGCAACGGATCGGGGGCGCGCCCACGACCCTCGTCGGACAGGCGTTGTCGCAGGTCGCGCTCGGCTCTGCTGCACCGCTCATCCGGGGGCGCAGACCTGGACTGGCCCCGCTGCTGCGACGTCAGACGCTCCGTACCGCGGCGGTCGCGGCGGTCACCGCCGCCGGTCTCATGGTCGGCGCGCCGCTCCTGGCGGTGCCCGTGCTCGGTGCGGGCTGGGAAGAGGCGGGGATCGTGACCGCGGTCTTCGCGATCCCGCTGAGCCTGCAGCTCGTGGCGCTGCCGGTGACGACCCTGCTCATCCCGCTCGGGTACGAGCGTCAGCTTCTCGGTCTCCAGTGCGGGCGGTTGGCGCTCATCCTCGGGACGCTCGCGCTCGCCTCCGCGGTGACCGGCGATCTCGTCGCGGCCTGCGTCGCGACGTCCATCGCCTGGACGCTCGCCTACGTGCCGATCCTCTGGATGTCGTTCGCCGCGGCCAGGGCGCACGACAGAGCGGCAATGTCGGACGCAGTCGAGCCCGTGCCGTCGGAGACGCGGTAGCGCGCTCGCGGCGAGCGGTGTCTCGAGGTTCCCGGTGCGGGCGACGTCGGGGGAGCGTCCGGTGCCGGCCGTCCGTCGCCCTCGGACTCGGCTCAGTGCGTGACCTCTGCGGAGACGGCTCAGACAGCTCCGCGCGGCGTCCACCTCGCGCGCCCGAGACGACGGAACGCGCGGCGGGCGAGACGGGGCGACAGCTTGGCCGCCGCGCACGTCACCAGGGTTCTCCTGTCGTCCCGCACGTGGAGGAGCAGGTCTCGCCACGGGACCATGGAGGGCAGCCGTTCCACGAGTGCGTCGGTCCCTCGTGGGAACCGCCACGCCTCCCGCAGGGCGCGTCCGACGACCATCGCCCGGAACCGTGCCCGGAGATCGTTGACCGTGGCCGGATCGGGGAGCTTCGTCAGCGACGCCTCGGCGAGGTTGAGGAGGGCGACGAAGTTCTGCGGCTGCGGGACGCCGCCGTTGCTGATCGAGCCGTCTCGCTGCACGTACGTGTACAACGTCTCGGGAACCGTGGCGACCCGTCGGAGCTCGGGAAGGAGACGGATCACCCCACCGTGGTCAGACTTCGAGCGCAGCGGTGGGAACACGTCACCGGTGAGCACCTCGCGTCGGAACAGCTTGTTCCACAGAGCCCCGGAGCCGAGCAGGATGCAACCCACGGCATCGCGACCGAGGAGAAGTGCGGCGTCGTCGTAGCGCGCCACGTCCTCACGCTGCGTCAGGGCGGGGCCGAAGCGGTGCTCCGCGCCGCACACGACCACGTCCGCCTGCAGCCGCTCGGCGTTCTCGACCATGATCTCGAGGAAGCGCGGCGACCACTCGTCGTCGACGTCGACGAACCACACGAACCGGCCGCGAGCGGCACGTAGCGCCGCGTTGCGCGCGTGGGCGACACCGCCGTTCGTCGGTAGACCGATGACGCGGACGCGGTCGTCGTCGCCGGCGATCTGCTCGACCAGGCACAAGGTGTCGTCGGTGGACCTGTCATCGATCACGACGACCTCGAAGTCGTCGAACGTCTGCCGCAGGAGTTCGCGGAGTGCCGTGCCGACGTACTCGGCGGCGTTGAACACGGGGAGCACGACCGTCACGCTCGGAGACGAGGCGCTCACGGCGCGACCACCCGCTCGCGCGTCCCCAGCACCTCGGAGGCGAGAGCGCGGAGCGCGACCGCTGCCTCGTCGACGGAAGCGGCCTGCACGGCCCTCGACGCCGCCACCTCGTCCAGGTAGCTGGTGAGCGTGTCGGGACCGGCCTCGTGATCGACCGGCCGGACCGTGAGCCGTCCCGCAGCGAGCGTCCTCGCGATCTTGACGTCGGGGTGTGCGAGGACCGCACCGACGGCAGCCCCGTCCACCGCCGCGACGATGAGTGCGTGGATCCTGTTGCTGAGGACGACCACCGCCCGGGCGTAGGCGGACCGGGCGACGGACTCGATCTCGGTGAGGTCGCCGCTCGCCGCGTGAAGCAGCGGCGCGCCGAGGCGGCCTGCGAGGTCTCGGCTCGTCGGGAGATCGCGACGCGTCTGGGCGACCACCGCGAGTCGGAGCCGACGTGACGCCGCCCAGGCGGCGATCGTGGAGAGCGCGGCGTCCGACGGCTGGGGCCGGTCGCCGCGGTAGCTGAGCACGACCAGGTCGCGGCTCGCTCCGTCCGCGCGGGCGGGCAGGGCGAACGCCCAGTCGGGCGCGACGTCACCGCGTCCGAACAGGTCGCGCGAGACGGCGTCGCGCCACACGTTGCGCGTGACCAGCCGAGCGGCGACCTCGTGCCCGAGGCTCAGCGGGCGACGTCGGTCCCGCGCGCCGACTCCCAGCCGGAACGCCGGGTTGCCACCGGCCCGGGCTGCTGCCGCGAGGAAGGCGCCCATCGTGCCCAGCACGAGCTCGACAGGCGTCGACGAGATCTCACCCGGGTTGGCGAAGAACGTGCCTCGGTCACGCCGGCAGAGCGTCGCCACCGCGGATCCCAACCATCTCGACCGGGAGGTGTACAGCACCGTCCCTGGAGGGACGTCAAGTGCCCCGACGTAGTCCGACGGCGCATGTCCGACGTAGACGTGCCACTCGCCCACGGGAGCGAGCTCGGAGATGAAGGCGCGCCGCAGCAGGGCGTCGCCGAGGTTGTCGTACTGACCTGTGAGGTAGGTGAACGCCCGGTGCCGCGGGTGGTTGGCCCGCGGCAGTGGTGGTGTCGTCATGGGTGACCCTTCCTCGTCGACGGTCGGTCGGACACGTCCGCCAGTCGCTGCGGATCCTGCACGCTTTCGGTCGGCGGGGTGCGTGCGGTACGCGCGAGCAGCGGTGTGAGGGCGAACAGCGCCATGAACGGCAGCACCTCGACGGACTGGTAGATCAGGCTCTGGACGATCGCGGCGAGGAGCCCGGCACGGAACCACGGGACCTCGCCCGGGGTGGCCCACGTGGTGACCGCCATCAACCCGTAGTAGGCGAGGGCTCCGAGGAGACCGAGGCTGACCAGCACCTGGAGCACACCTGACTCGGGTGAGGCCACCGCTCCGCCCGGTGCCAGGTTCGATGTGATGTTCGTGTACTCGCCCGCGTGGCTGCCGATGAGAAGCGGCGACCGCGACCACAGGTCCAGGAGGGTCTGCCACGCGTCGATCCGTCCTGCGTTGCCGGCGCCGTCCGGGCTGAAGATGCTGAGGAATCGTTGCAGGTACGTGTCGGTGGGGGCTGCGACCAGGAACGCGACGGCCAGCGCACCGCCGGCGACCAGCGCTCGGGCGACGAGGCTGAAGCTGCGCGACAGGAGGACGCCGATGGCGAGACCGGCGAGGACCAGGACCATGCCTGACCGGGAGTAGCTCACGAGCACCGCGACCATGCTGACGACTGCGGCGACGAGGTAGAGGCGTCGGCGTTGGACGGCGTGGATGCCGAGCAGGACGAAGGACATCAGCCCCAGAGCGATGGGATAGTGCAAGAAGCTCCCGGTCATGGCCGGCGGTCGAGCTTGCGTGCGCAGCGTGCCGAAGTCGGTCCCGGGGAACACCGTGAGCCCGCCGAACTGCTGCATGAGGGCGACGACGACCATGATCGCGGCGCAGGTCACGAGGGCCGGCCCGGGTCCGCGGCCCGGGCCGAACTCGTACGTGAGGCCTCCGAGGAGCACCATCAGCCCGGCGAGAAAGACCATGACGACGGCGTAGATGGCCGCACCGGCCACTCGCCCGGGCTGAGCGGACGCCCAGACGGACAGCAACGACGCCACCACGAGCAGCCACCACAGGCCCAGCATCGTCGCGAAGTGCGGGGTGGGCCGCGCCCGGTGTCGCACCACCAGAACGGCCGCGAACAGCGCGACCGCGCCCGCCTGGATGGCGTAGCCGACCGTCTTGCCCAGGACCAGCTCGAAGAGGCCGCGGCTGGTGATCGCCAGCAAGGTCATGAAGAACAGCGCCGAGGGGAACGGGCGGGCCGCACCGCGAGGTCCGGAGACGTCCCGAGGACGGGCCGAGACCGACGCAGAAGCAGGGGTTCCGGTCCGCCGCGCGGTGGTCGTCGTCACGCGATCGTGCCCTGCGTCCTGGTGCCCCACTGCCCCGCCATCTCCCGGAACCTCCCGCGGCGGGCCTCGCCCGCGACGAGGTCGGGGTAGCGGCGGTAGAACGTCCACATCGCCCGCATCTCCAGCAACCAGGGCTTCAGCCGGAAGGACGTCGTCTCTCGGGCCCAGCTGTGGATCCAGCGGGCGTCGCCGACCACGTGGACGGGCGTCCCCTTGAGCCACGAACGAAGGCCGAGGTCGGAGTCCTCGTAGTAGACGAAGAACGCCGGGTCCCACGGCCCCTCGGTGCCGAACGACGCGAACGTGTCACGGGTGGCGACGACGGCGGCACCGACGAGCCACGCGGCCGTGGCCGTCTCGCCCGGTCGCGCCTCGATGTGGTAGCGACGCAGCACCCGCTCGACACCGAGGCGGCTGAGGACCTTGTTGGTGAGGCTCGGCACGCCGCGACCAGACGGCTGCGAGGCTCCGTCCGGGTACACGAGCTGCGGCCCGACCAGGCCCGGATGCGTGTCCAAGGCGTCCTCGAGGCGGGAGAGCGAGTCGAAGTCGACGACGACGTCGGGGTTCACGAATGCGACGTAGCTGCCGCGCGCCTGCCCGAAGCCGGCGTTGTTGGCGCGTCCGAAGCCGACGTTGCGCGGCAGCTCGATCACCTGGTCGGCGCCGAGATCGCGTGCGGTCGCGGCAGACCCGTCGCGCGAGCGGTTGTCGACGACGATCCACTCGACGTCCGGTGGTCGTGGTGACGCCCAGTGCTGCCGGAGCGTCGCCGCGCTGTTGTACGTCACCGTGATGAGTGACCAACGTGGGGTCGTCATGACCAGGTCCAATCCCGTGAGGGGGGCATGGTGGGGCGACGTCCCTTCGAGCGGGGTCGCGGTGTGCGCGCGGACACGGACCGTCTCACCTGGCTCCCTCGGCAGCGACCATCGCGCGTGCGGTCTTCGCGAGGATCACGAGGTCGCCGGCGATGGTCCAGTTCTCGACGTACGCGACGTCCAGCCGCATGGCAGCGCGGGGGTCGAGGTTCGACCGTCCCGAGACCTGCCACAGACCGGTGAGCCCGGGCTTCACGAGCAGCCGGCGGTGCGCGGCGCGGTCGTAGGTCGCCACCTCGGCGGCGATCTGCGGCCGCGGCCCCACGAGGCTCATCTCGCCCCGCAGCACGTTGAACAGCTGCGGGAGTTCGTCGAGCGAGTACCGCCGCAGGACCCGGCCGAGCGGGGTGACGCGCGGGTCGTTCTTGGGCTTGTAGAAGGCGCCGACGTCGGCCACGCCCTCGGCGGCGAGCACCTCGGCGAGGCGGTCGTGCGCGCCGACGTGCATCGAGCGGAACTTCAGCATGCGGAACGTGCCGCCGTCCTTGCCGATCCGCTCCTGCGCGTAGAGCACCGGACCGGGGCTGGTGAGCCGCACGAGCACGGCGAGCACCAGCAGGACCGGGGCGAGCAGCAGGGTCACGGCGGCGGCGCCGCACCAGTCGAACAGCGACTTGAGCACGTACTTGGAGCCGCGGAACTGCGGTGCGTCGACGTACATGAGCGGCATGCCGTTGACGGGCTGCATGAGGACGCGTGGCCCGGCGACGTCGGTCAGGGCCATGGTCAGCGCGAGGTCCACGCCGGTGCCCTCGAGGTCCCACCCGAGCTGGCGCACGGCCTCGCGGTCCATCGCGTCGGAGCCGGCCACGGCGACGGCGGCCACGCCGTGCCGCACCGCGAGCGACGCGGCCTGCGTGTGGGTGCCCAGCACGGGCACGCCGTCGATCGAGCGCACCTCCGGGTGGGCGCCGTCGGGCAGGCAGACGCCGACGACGCGGTAGCCCGCGCCGGGGTGCCGGTGGAAGTCCCCGACGAGGTTGGCGGCCTTGTGCCAGGGCCCGATGACGAGGACCGGGACCTGGGCGTCGCCCGCGGCGCGGCGGCGCCGCAGGTCGCGGCGCCAGAACGCACGTCCGGCGAGCAGCAGCGCGAGGCCGAGCGGTGCCGCGACGCCGAGGTAGCCCCGGCCGATCTCCATGCGCAGGAGGTAGGCGACGATCGCGACCCCCGCGAACAGGTGCCACGTGACCTCGAAGACCCGGGCGAACTCGGCGGACCCGCCGCCCAGGAGCCGCCGGTCACGCGTGCGGCCCACGGCGAGCGCGGCGAACCACGTCGCGAAGAGCGAGATCGACACCGCGAGGTAGCTGGGTGAGAACTCGCCCGAGACGTAGGCGTGCCCGTCGATCGGGAACCGCACGAGGTAGGCGACGCCGACGGCCAGCGCGAGCGCGAGCGCGTCCGTCACGGCGAGGCGCTGCGCGAGCGTGACGGGCCAGGTCAGCGGTGCCGTGCGGGCCCGTCGACGTGCCTGGAACAGTGGCTGGGCATGCGTGGTGGACGTCATTCTGCTTTACCCCCCAGTTCAAGCAGATGCTGGATGCGGACGCTATCACCGGAACCGGGCAAAGAGCGATGGGTCGGATGATTGCCCCATGAGTCAGTGGTGACGATCTCGAGCGTCGCCGCAGGTCACAGACTTGCGTGAGCGCGGTGTTCCCCTGGGCGCAACATTCATTTCACACGCGGGAGTGGCCGGCAGCGTCGCAGACGGCATTTTCTGGACGAGCGTCCTGCAATTCTGGACGCACGTCCTGCAAGAATGTGGACGTGCGTCCTGCTGCGTTTCTGGACGCACGTCCTGCGGGCGACGGGCGGCGGGCGCGCGTCCGGCTCGCGGGCGCGCGCGGAGGTCAGTGCCTGGACGTCCCATGTGTGGAGGACCTGTGCTCTGCCACACTGCGCGCCATGGCCACTACTCCCCCCGAGGAGAAGGTCGGCGACGCCCCCGCTGCCCCGCGCGGCGCGATCGACCGCTTCTTCCAGATCACCGAGCGCGGCTCGACCATCGGCAACGAGATCCGCGGCGGTCTCGTCACCTTCTTCACGATGAGCTACATCATCGTGCTCAACCCGCTCATCATCGGGACCCTGCCGGACAGCACCGGTCAGTTCCTCGGTGGCGGGGACTCCCCGAACCTCGCGATGATCGCGGCCGCCACGGCGCTGATCGCCGGCGTCCTGTCCATCACGATGGGCCTGGTCGCCAACTTCCCGATCGCGCTCGCGGCCGGCCTGGGCCTGAACGCGGTCGTCGCGTACACGATCGCGCAGCTGCCGGGCATGACCTGGGCGGACGCGATGGGCGTCGTCGTCCTCGAGGGCCTGGTCATCCTCGCCCTCGTGCTCACGGGCTTCCGCACCGCCGTCTTCCGCGCCGTGCCGCGCAGCCTCAAGGGCGCGATCGGCGTCGGCATCGGCCTGTTCATCGCCCTCATCGGCTTCGTCAACGCGGGCTTCGTGCACCAGGGGCAGGGCACGCCCCTCGAGCTCGGCACGGGCGGCTCGCTGTCCGGCTGGCCGGTCCTGGTCTTCGTGGTCGGGCTGGTCGCCGCCGTCGTCCTCCTGGTCAAGAAGGTGCGCGGCGGCCTGCTGTACGCGGTCGTCGGGACCACGGTGCTCGCGCTGGCGGTCGAGGCGTGGGCGAAGGTCGGTGCGGCCGGTGCCGACAACCCCACCGGGTGGCACCAGAACGTGCCCTCGCTGCCGGACTCCGCGTTCGCGGTGCCGGACCTGTCGCTGCTGGGCCAGTTCTCGCTGCTGGGCGCCGTCGGCAAGATCGGCGTCCTCGCGGTCGTCGTCCTGGTCTTCTCGATCCTGCTGGCCGACTTCTTCGACACGATGGGCACGATGGTCGCCGTCGGCCAGGAGGCGAAGCTGCTCGACGCCGAGGGCACCCCGCCGCGGTCGAAGCAGATCCTCGTGGTCGACTCGCTCGCCGCCGTCGCCGGCGGCATGGGCTCGGTGTCGTCGAACACCGCCTACGTCGAGTCCACGTCGGGCGTCGCCGAGGGCGCCCGCACGGGTCTGGCGTCGGTGGTGACGGGTGTCGCGTTCCTGCTCGCGACGTTCCTGTCGCCGCTCGTCGCGATGGTCCCGTCGGAGGCGGCCGCGCCGGTCCTCGTGGTCGTCGGGTTCCTCATGGTGTCGCAGGTCGCCGACCTCGACTGGAAGTCGCCCGAGGTCGCGATCCCCGCGTTCCTCACGCTCGCCCTCATGCCCTTCACCTACTCGATCTCGGTGGGCATCGGCGCGGGCTTCATCGCGTACGTGGTGGTCAAGGTCGCGCTCGGCCGGGCCCGCACGGTCCACCCGCTCATGTGGGGCGCGGCGGCGGCGTTCGTCGTCTACTTCGCGCTCGGGCCGATCCAGCAGGCGCTCGGCCTCTGACGGGTCCCACCTCCGCACGGCCCGACGGGCCGGGGCGCCGCGCACCGCGCGGGGTCCCGGCCCGTCGTCGTCCGTGCGGGCGGGCCGTCACGCGCCCCGGCGCGACCGCGTCCGGGCGGCGAGCGCGAGCGCCGCGACGCCGACGGCCGCCCCGAGGGTGTTCATCACGACGTCCTGCACGGTCGACACGCGCGTCGGCAGCGCGAGCTGCACCGTCTCGATCAGTGCCGACGTCACGGCGCCCAGCAGCACCACGGCCCACGGCCGCGCCAGCAGGAGCCCGACGAGCACGCCGAACGGCACGAACATCACGACGTTCGCCGCCGCCTCGACGCCGAGGTAGGTGACGGGCAGGCCGTGCGCGGCGAGCCAGGCGACGGCCGCCCGCACCGCGCCGAGCGTCTCGTCGTCCGCAGGCGCGGGGGAGAGCGTCACCGCGGCTACGGCCGCGAGGTAGGCGACGAGCGCGACCACGACGACGCGTCGCGCGCGAAGTGTGACGGGCGTCACTGGCGGTCTGACCGGTTCATCCCGGTACCCTCGCACACGAGGACACTCGACATCGGGGGGCGATGTGCGTATCTCAGTCATCGGTTGCGGTTACCTCGGGGCGGTCCATGCGGCGAGCATGGCGTCCCTCGGCCACGACGTCGTCGGGGTCGACGTCGATCCCGGGAAGGTCGCCCGCCTCGCGGCCGGCACGGCCCCGTTCTACGAGCCCGGGCTGCCCGAGCTCCTCGCGGAGGTCGGCGACACCGGGCGCCTGACCTTCAGCACCGACATGGCCGACGCCGCGGGTGCCCGCGTGCACTTCCTGTGCGTCGGGACGCCCCAGCAGCACGGCGAGTTCCGCGCCGACCTGTCCTACGTCGAGTCGGCGTTCGAGGCGCTCGTGCCGCACCTCGCGCCCGGCGACGTCGTCGCGGGCAAGTCGACCGTGCCGGTCGGCACCGCCGAGGACCTCGCCCGCCGCCTCGTCGGCACGGGCGTGACGCTCGTCTGGAACCCCGAGTTCCTGCGCGAGGGCTTCGCGGTCCAGGACACGCTGCACCCCGACCGGCTGGTCTACGGCCTGCCGTCGGAGGAGGGCGTGCCGACGCCCGAGGGCGACGCGGCGCGCGCCCTGCTCGACGAGGTCTACGCGACGCCGCTGGCCGAGGGCACACCCCTCGTCGTCACCGACTACGCGACGGCCCAGCTCGTCAAGGTCGCCGCCAACTCGTTCCTCGCGACGAAGATCTCGTTCATCAACGCGATGGCCGAGCTGTGCGAGGCGACGGGCGCCGACGTGACACGTCTGGCCGACGCGATCGGCTACGACGCGCGCATCGGCCGGCGCTTCCTCAACGCCGGGCTCGGCTTCGGCGGCGGCTGCCTGCCCAAGGACATCCGCGCGTTCATGGCCCGCGCCGGTGAGCTCGGCGTCGACCAGGCGCTGTCGTTCCTGCGCGAGGTCGACGCGATCAACATGCGCCGCCGCGTGCGCGTCGTCGACCTCGTGCGGGAGGTCAGCGCCGGGTCGATCGTGGGGCGCCGGATCGCGGTGCTCGGCGCCGCGTTCAAGCCCGACAGCGACGACGTCCGCGACTCGCCGGCGCTGTCCGTCGCCGCGCAGATGCAGCTGCAGGGTGCGCAGGTCACCGTGACGGACCCGCAGGCCGTCGAGAACGCGCGCGCGAAGTGGCCCGACATCAAGTTCGCGTCCTCCGCGCAGGAGGCCGTGCAGCAGGCGGACGTGGTGGTGCTCGCCACCGAGTGGGCGGAGTACCGCGCGCTCGACCCCGCGGAGCTCGGCGGCCTCGTCGCGCGGCGCGCGATCGTCGACGGCCGCAACGTGCTGGACCCCGCGGCCTGGCGTGCCGCCGGGTGGACGTACCGGGCGCTCGGGCGCCCCTGACGACCGGTCGTCGGCCCCCGACCTCGACGGGCGGGGTCAGGGGCCGACGAGCACGAGCGAGCAGAGCACCTGGCCCGCGTCGGGCACGCACGCGGCGGCGGCCTGCGTGAGCGCCGGGTCCTCGACGTTGGCGCGGTGCCCGGCCGAGCCCAGCCAGGCGTCGACGACGTCGGCCGGGGGAGCGGCCGCGCGCGAGAGGTTCTCGGCCGCGGTGCCCAGGGGCGCGCACGCCGTGAGCACGGGCCCGAGCGGCGCGTGCTCGAGATCGGCCCCGACGAGGGCGGCGGCGCGCTCGCCGGCCGGGCCCTGCGCGCACGGTGCGGCCTGCCACGCGGGCAGGCCCGCGGCGGTGCGCGCCGCGTCCGCGGCCGCGAGCAGCTGCGCCGCGTAGGCGTCGAGGTCCGTGCTGGGCCACGGCGACGACGCGGTGCGCGGCGACGAGGAGGGGCGCGGCGCCGCGTCACGGAACGCGGCCGCGGCGACCGCCCCGCCGCCCAGCAGCGCCGCGCCGACGAGCAGCCCCGTCGCCACCAGGCCCGGGCGCGACCGGCGCGGCGCGCGCGCGGCGTCAGGACGAGGCACGGGCCCAGTGCATCGCGACGTCGTAGCGGTCCCAGCGCGCGGCACCCGACGCCGGTGCCTGGGTCGCGTTGACCAGGACGGCGGTCTCGCGCAGCGTCAGGCCCAGCAGGCGGGCCCGCGCCAGCACCTCGCCGCCCGGGTCGGCCCACCGCGGCGCCCGCGCGGGCGCGGGGCTGCGGTGCCGGTCGACCGCGCCGCGGGCGGCGGTCAGCGCGACGACGTCGGTGCGTGCGGCGTGCTCGAGCACCGCGGCGTGCACCGCGTGGTCCTCGGCGCCGAGCCGGGCGCCGCGCTCGAGGTGCGTGTCGAGCAGCAGCGCGTCGACGGGCAGCTCGTCGAGCGCGACCAGCGGCTCGCGGCCGGCCCCGTACCCGGTGAGCACCACGCGGTGCCCGCGCGCCCGCAGCGTGCGCAGGGCCTCGACGACCTCGGGGAGGTCGGCGAGCCAGGCGGCGACGCCCACCCACACGTCCGGCGGGCAGCGGTCGAGGAGCGCCTGGACGAGCGTGCCGCGCGCCGGGCCGGTGCCGGACAGCACGGCGGTCGCGTCCCACACGACGGGTCCGTCGTCGACGTCGGGCACGACGACCCGGGCGACGGCCCCGCTCGTCGCGACGGCGGCGTCGGCGAACCGGGGGGACCGGGTCACGGCGAGGAGCCCCTCGGCGCGTTCGGCGTGGGGCCCGTCGGCGCCGTAGGCGTGCAGCCGCACCTGCGTGCCGAAGCGCGCGCCGGTCGTGGCGTCCCACAGCGGGCGACGGGTCGCGCGCAGGTCGGCCCAGGGGTCCTGCGCGGGCAGCGAGCCGCGCGGTGCGACCATCCGCTCGACGGCGCGTGCGACGACGTCGGACGAGTCGCGCGCGGGCCCCTGCGCCGTCGTGACGAGCGGGGCGGGGCCGGCGGCCCGGTCCAGCTGGGCGTGCAGCTCGGGCAGGCGCGCGCGCAGCGTGCGGGCGTCCTCGGGGGTCGACACGACGAGGGCGGCCGCGGCGGCCTCGCCGATCGCGACGACCGACCCCGCGCGGTCGGCCCACCGTTCGAGGTCGCGGCACAGGACCCGCTCGGCGGCGTCGAGGCCGCGCGCGCGGCCGGGCAGCGCGCGCGTGGTGGGCGTGTCGAAGCCGAGGGCCACGACGGTGAGCACGGCGGACTCGCTGCGGATGCGGTCGCACTCGGAGCCGAGCGAGACGGGCGTGGCGCGGTGCGTCACGGGGTCGGTCGACGACGCCAGCAGGCGCTCGACCGCCAGGGCGTCGCTCGCGACGTCCCAGTCCGAGCCCTTCGTCACGATTCCCTCCCCATCGTCCGACTGTTCCGCACCGACGGGTGCGGGCGCAAGGCGGGTCCACGGCAGGTCGTGACTGCAGGTAATGATGTAAAGTAATGACCTGTGACCATCGCACCGGATCCCCCGCAGTCCGCCGGGCTCGCCGCTCCCGACGCCCACGCGGCCGTGCACCCGGACCTCGCGCTCGCCACCGAGCTGCGCGTCACGCTCGGCCGCACCACCCGTCGGCTCAAGGGCGAACGCGGCGACGCGGGCCTGTCCGACCCCCAGTTCAACGTCCTCGCGATCCTCCTGCGCGAGGGCCCCATGACCCCCGGGCGCCTCGCCGAGCACGAGCGCATCGCCGCGCCCGCCATGACCCGCACCGTCAACTGCCTCGTCGAGCGCGGGCTCGTGCGCAAGGACGAGCACCCCACCGACGGCCGCCAGGTCGTCGTGTCCCTCACGCCGCAGGGCGAGGGCGAGGTCACCGAGACCCGCCGCCGCCGCGACGCCTGGCTGTCCGCCCGCCTCGCCGGGCTCACGGCGGCCGAGCGCGCGACCCTCGTCGCGGCGTCCGACCTGCTCCGGAGGATCGCCGCGTCGTGAGCTCCACGTTCTCGTCCCTGTCGTACCGCAACTACCGCTTCTGGTTCGCCGGCGCCCTCGTGGCGAACGTCGGCACCTGGATGCAGCGCGTCGCGCAGGACTGGCTCGTCCTCACCGAGCTCTCGGACGAGTCGGGCGTCGCCGTCGGCATCACGACCGCGCTGCAGTTCGCGCCGACGCTCGTGCTGTCCGCGTGGGCGGGCCTGCTCGCCGACCGGTTCGACCGGCGCAAGCTGCTCGTGCTCACGCAGGTCGCGCAGGGCGCGCTCGCGGCGGGCCTCGGTGCCCTGGTGCTGTCCGGGCACGCGCAGCTGTGGCACGTGTACGCGTTCGCGGGCCTGCTCGGGGTCGTGACGGCGATCGACGCGCCCGTGCGGCAGACCTTCGTCGCCGAGCTCGTGCCGCAGTCGCGGCTCTCGAATGCCGTCGGCCTCAACAGCGCGTCCTTCAACGCGGCACGGCTCATCGGACCGGGGCTCGCGGGCCTGCTCATCGCGGCCGTCGGCAGCGGCTGGGTGTTCGTCATCAACGCGGCGACGTTCGCCGCGACCATCGGCTCGCTCGCGCTCATGCGCCGGTCCGAGCTCTACCCGATGCCGCACGCGCCGCGGGCCAAGGGGCAGATCCGCGAGGGCATCGCCTACGTGCGCAACCGGTCCGACATCCTCGTCATCATGGTCGTCGTCGGCGTGGTCTCGACCTTCGGGCTGAACTTCCAGCTCACGAGCGCGCTCATGGCGCGCACCGAGTTCGGGCGGGGCGCGCAGGAGTACGGCGTGCTCGGCTCGGTGCTCGCGATCGGCTCGCTCACCGGTGCGTTGCTCGCGGCCCGGCGCGACCGCCCGCGCGTGCGCCTCGTGATCGGCGCGGCGTTCGGGTTCGGGGTCGCGACGGGCGTGCTCGCGCTGATGCCGACGTACACGTCGTTCGCGGTCGCCTGCATCCCCGTCGGCCTCGCGTCGCTCACGATGATGACGGCGGCGAACTCGAGCATCCAGATGTCGACCGACCCGGCGATGCGCGGTCGGGTGATGTCGCTCTACATGATCGTGTTCCTCGGGGCGACGCCCGTCGGGTCGCCGGTCGTCGGGTGGATCGGCGAGACGTTCGGGGCTCGCTGGTCGATCGGCATCGGCTCGATCACGGCGCTCCTGGTGTCGGTCGGTGCGGCGTGGTGGGCGCGCAGGCGCTGGGACGTGCGCGTGCGCTACCGCGTGGGCGCCCGGCCGCACCTGCAGGTGCTGCACCCGGCGGACCGGGCGCGGGCGTCGCAGCGCGTGGCCGCGCAGGACGCCGCGGACGCGCAGCACGCCGCCTGACGCCACGGCGTCGCACGCGGGGCGCCGTGGTCCGACCGGGCGAACTGCGGGGTGAAAGCCGCTACGCCCGACATGTCCGGAAAGCGTGCTGTGTCACGATCCACGCATGGACGTGACGCCGACGGTGACGGGCCGGCCCGCCGAGGCCGCCCCTCCGCTCCGGCCGCCGCAGGCGGGCGGGACCCCGCGCCCGCACCGGGCGCGGACCGTGCGGCGTGCGCTCGCCGGGCTGCTCCTGCTGGTGGTGCTCGCCGGTGCGTGGGTCGGCTTCCGCGCGTGGCAGGCGGCGACGGCGCTGCAGGACGCGCGGCGGCAGCTCGCGGGCGTCGACCTCGACGCCGCGGCGCTCACGTCCGCCGCGGACCTCACGGGCCTGCACGCCGCGACGTCCCGGGCCGCGGCCGCCGCCGAGGACCCCGTGTGGCGGCTCGCCGAGCACGTCCCGTGGCTCGGGGACCAGCTCGCGGCCGTGCGCGTCGTCGCGACCTCGCTCGACGACGTCGTCGCCGGCGCGCTGCCCGCGGCCGACGACCTCGCCGTCCTGCTCGACGGCGGCGCCCGCGGGGCCGACGGCCGGTTCGACCTGGCGGCGCTCGGCGCGGTGGCGACGCGCGTGGCGGACGCGGCGGGCGCGGTCTCCGCGGCGCGCGAGCGGCTCGACCGCGTGGAGCCCGACGCCCTCGTCGGGCCCCTCGCGGACCCGGTGCGGCAGGCGCAGGACGCCGTGGACCGCCTGGACCGCGCGGTCGGCCCCGCGGCGCGCGTGGCGGGCGTGCTGCCCGCGATGCTCGGGGCCGACGGGCCGCGCACGTACCTGGTGCTCGCGCTCAACCCCGCCGAGCTGCGCGCGGCGGGCGGCATCGTGGGTGCGGTCGTCGAGGTGCGCGTGGACGACGGCGCCGTCGACGTCGTGGCGATCCGCACCACGGCCGACCTGCGCGGCGTGCGCGACCCCGTGCTGCCGCTGAGCGACGAGGAGCTCGCGCTGTGGGGCGACGGGCTGGGCCGGTGGGTGCAGAACGCGTCCTCGACCCCCGACTTCCCGCGCACCGCGGCCCTCGTGGCGGCCCACTGGGCGACCGTGTCGGGCGACCCGGTGGACGGGGTGCTGGGCACCGACCCGGTCGCCGTCGCGGCGCTGGTCGACGCCACGGGTCCGGTGCCCGACCCCGACGGCGGGACGCTCGCCGGCGACGGCCTCGTGCGGGCCCTGCTGCGCGACGCGTACGTGCGGCACCCCCGGGCACAGGCCTCCGACGCGTACTTCGCGCACGTCGCGTCGAACGTCGTGGCCGCGGTCGGCGCCGGGCAGGGCGACCCGCAGCGCCTGCTCGCCGCCGGGCGGCGCGCGGTCGACGAGCGGCGGCTGCGCGTGTGGTCGGCGCGGCCCGACGAGCAGCGGGTCCTGGCCGCGACGGTGGCCGGGGGAGCGTTCATGTCGGGTCCGTTCGCCGACGAGCCCGGCGTCTTCCTCGACGACGCGACCCAGGGCAAGCTCGGCGCCTACCTCGACACGGACGTGACGTTCCGTGACGCGCGCTGCGAGGGGTCAGCCCCCTCCGTGACGGCCGTCGTGCGCCTGCACCTCGAACCGCCGGGCGCCGTGGCGGGGGCGTTGCCGGTCGTCGTCGGCGCGCCCGGCGAGGGCGTCGCGCCCGGGACGCTGCTGACGTCGGTGTCGGTGTGGTCGGGGCGCGACGGGCAGCCGCCGGTGGTCCGCCGGGACGGCGCGCCGGCCACGGGCCGCGTGACGCGCGCCGACGGGCGCGTGGTCGTGCAGGTCGCGTCCCGGGTCGCGCCGGGGGCGACCCAGGAGCTCGAGGTCGACCTGCCGCTGCACGACGGCGCCGTGACGCTCTGGACCACGCCGACCGTGACCTCGCCCGGATCGGCCACCTTCCGGTGCGCGTCCTGACGGCTCGCCGCCGCCCGGACGGGTGAAACGCGCCCGAGATGTCCGAATCACCCGTCCAGGAGTAGGCCTGACGCCCACGACGCGCGAAGATGGTCCCGAATTGTCCGTTTCTTCTCATCCCTCTCGGGAGGCAGCCATGCGCACGTCCGTCCGGGTCTGCGCCGTCGCAGGCCTTCTCCTGCTCCTGACCGGGCTCGCCCCGACGGTCGCCACCGCCTCCCCGGGCGACGTCGCCGCGGCCGACGACTGCACGCGCGGCACCGACGACTACGGGGCCGAGCTGCCCTGCGAGGTCGACGTCGCGGCGCTGAGCGCGGTGTGCGACGCCGACGTCCCGCGCCTGCAGTACGCGCTGGACCCCGTGGGCACCGACCACCGCACCGTCACGATCACGTTCGTCAACCCGACCGGCGGGCCGGACGTCGTCTACGCCGACCAGCCGCTGTCCGGGTCGGTGCCGTGGCCCGGCGCCGTGACCGACGCGTCGGGGCGCGGGGTCGACTGGCCGGGCTGGCGTCTCGAGGGCGGCCGCTGGGTCGAGGGTGACGAGTACGACTGGGCGCGCGGCTCGGTCCAGGTCGACTTCCACGTCAACCCGACCGCGTCGGCCGTCACGACGTACCCGCAGTCCTCGGCGAGCTGCCTCACGTCGCCCGAGCGGTCCGACGTGCTCGTCGCCGGCGGCGACGTCGCGTCGGCGGCCGGGCCGCGCGTCCGTGCCGAGGTGCTGTCCGCCACGGGGGCGACCGCGGGACCGGTCGTCCTGGTCGGGGCCGGCCTGGTGCTGGCCGGCGCGGCCGGGGTGCTGGTCGCACGCCGTCGCCGCGCCTGACGCGCGGGTCGCGCCTGACGCGACGGAGCCCGGCACCGTGCGGTGCCGGGCTCCGTCGCGTCGTCCTGCCGGCGGGTCAGACGAGCTGCGCGACCACGTGGTCGACGCACGCCGTGAGCGCGCGCACGTCCTGCGGGTCGACCGCGGGGTACATGCCGACGCGCAGCTGGTTGCGGCCGAGCTTGCGGTACGGCTCGATGTCCACCACGCCGTGCCGGCGCAGCACGGCCGTCACGGTCGGTGCGTCGATCTCGGGCGCGAGATCCACGGTCCCCACGACCGGCGAGCGCAGCGCGGGGTCGGCGACGAACGGCGTCGCCCAGTCGCGGCTCTCGGCCCACGCGTACAGGTGCCCCGACGACTCGGCGGTGCGGGCCGCGGCCCACGCGAGCCCGCCGTGCGCGAGCATCCACTCGACCTGCTCGGCCAGCAGCACGAGCGTCGCGACCGCGGGCGTGTTGAGGGTCTGCTCGGCGCGCGAGTTGGTGACCGCGGTCGTGAAGGACAGGAACTCGGGCACCCAGCGGCCCGACGCCTCGACGCGCGCGGCCCGCTCGACGGCCGCGGGCGACGCGAGCGCGAGCCACAGCCCGCCGTCCGACGCGAACGACTTCTGCGGCGCGAAGTAGTAGACGTCGGTCTGCGCGACGTCGAGCGTGGTGCCGCCGGCCGACGACGTGCCGTCGACGACCACGAGCGCGCCGGACTCGCGCGACCCCGGCACGCGCCGCACGGGCGCGATCACGCCCGTCGACGTCTCGTTGTGCGGCCAGGCGTACGTGTCGGCGCCGTCGACGAACGCGGGGACCGCGACCTCGCCGGCCGGTGCCGACACGACGTGCGACGGCTCGAGGAACGGCGCGCGCGTGGTCGCGGCGGCGAACTTGGCGCCGAACTCGCCGAACTGCGCGTGCGCGGCGCGGCGCTCCACGAGGCACAGCGTGGCGACGTCCCAGAACGCGGTCGAGCCGCCGTTGCCCAGCACGACCTCGTAGCCGTCGGGCAGGTCGAACAGCGTCGCGAGGCCCGAGCGCACGCGCGCCACGACGTCCCGCACGGCGGCCTGCCGGTGCGACGTGCCCAGCACCGTGCGCCCGACCGCGGCCAGCGCCTCGACCTGCTCGGGGCGCACGAGCGAGGGGCCGGACCCGAACCGGCCGTCGCGCGGCAGCAGGTCGGCGGGGATCGTCACACGGGCGAGGGCGTCGGCGGCGGGCACGAGGCGAGGATAACGACGCCCGACGTGCGGCCCGCAGCCCGTTCACGTGGGCGGGTCCGACTACCCTGGGCACCTGAGGCGGTCCCGCAGCACGGGCCGTGGCACGCGACGTGGGAGGCCGAGCGGTGAGCGACCTGATCGACACGACCGAGATGTATCTCAAGACGATCTACGAGCTCACCGAGGAAGGCATCACCCCGCTGCGTGCGCGCATCGCCGAGCGGCTCGGGCACTCCGGCCCGACGGTCTCGCAGACCGTCGCCCGCATGGAGCGCGACGGCCTCGTGGTCGTCACGGGGGACCGGCACCTGGAGCTCACGCCCGACGGCCAGTCGAAGGCCGTGCGCGTCATGCGCAAGCACCGCCTCGCCGAGCGGCTCCTCACCGACGTCATCGGCCTGGACTGGCCCCACGTCCACGAGGAGGCGTGCCGCTGGGAGCACGTCATGAGCGAGCGCGTCGAGCAGCGGCTCGTGGCGCTGCTCGACCACCCGCACTTCGACCCGTACGGCAACCCGATCCCCGGGCTCGACGAGATCGGGGAGGCGCGCACCGAGGTGCGGTTCCTCGACGGCGTCGTGCCGCTCACCGGCGAGCGGGCCGCCGCCGGCGGCACCGCGGTCGTCGCGCGCATCGCCGAGCCGCTGCAGGTCGACGTCGAGCTGCTCGCGCGGCTCGCCGAGGCGGGCGTGCAGCCGGGTGCGCACATCACGGTCGAGCGCGTGGCGGGCGTCGTGACGGTCGGCGTCGCGGGCTCCGGCACGGTCCTGGACCTGCCCGAGGACGTCGCGCGCCACATCTTCGTCGGGGTCTGAGCCCGCGCGCGGGCCGTGCCCGTCGCGCAGGTCGTCGACCCGTCGGGACCCACGAGGGCGGCCCCGCACCGGACCGGTGCGGGGCCGCCCTCGTCGTGCCGTCGTGCCGCCGTCGACGTGCGCGCGTCAGGTGTCGACGACTCGAAGGTTGGCCTGGCGTGTCGCGCGGCGTGTCGGACGTCGGTCCATGACCTCCCCGAGATCTTCGTGACCAGAGCGTGACAATCGCGCCGGGGGTCATGTACGTTCGTCCTGCTTCTCGGAACCCTCCTCCGTGGAGCCCTCGAGCGGAACGCCGAACCCTGCCGCCGCTCGCAGGTCCGTACGACTCGCCGGCAGGGGCGGGGGAACCACTTTGCGGGTACCGGTGACGGTGCCCTTGGGGTGAAGCCGGGCGGACGGTACGGCAGCACGCACGAAGGTGCGGGTGGCCGTGGCGGACGACCGGCCGGGTGATCTCCCACCCGAACCCGACAGCTCACCTCGTAGGCGCCAGGAGAGGCACCACGTTGTCCGAAAGCACCACCCGGGCGCGACACCGCGCCGCGCGTCGTCCTTCGACGCCGCTCACCGAGCTGGCCTCCGCCGCGTCGGAGCAGATGGGGACCGTCGGTCGGCGCACCGCCGTCGTCGCGGCCTCGTCGGGCCTCATGGTCTCGATGGTCGCGGTCCCCGCGACCGCCGCGGACCACGTCGCCGCCCCCGCGCTCGCCGCCGTCGACACGGCCGCCCTCACGGCCTCCGCGCGTGCGGTCCTCAACACGTCCCCCGTGGTCGCGTCGCCCGCCGAGGCCGTGTTCACGGTCGACGCACCGGCCGTCACGGCCGAGAAGCCGGCCCCGCCGCCGCCGCCGGAGCCGGTCCGCACGCGGACGGCGTCCCGCACGGCCGAGCGTGCGGCCGCGACCCCCGCGGCGCAGACGCAGGCGACCAACAACCCGATCCCGCAGTCGGTCTCCGGCAACGCGGTGCTCGAGGTCGCGGCGCGCTACGTCGGCGTCCCGTACGTCTCGGGCGGCTCGACGCCCGACGGGTTCGACTGCTCGGGCTTCACGTCGTACGTGTACGCCCAGCTCGGCATCTCGCTGCCGCGGACCTCGTCCGCCCAGCGCAACGCCGGCCAGGTCGTCTCCCGCGCCGACGCCCAGCCGGGCGACCTGATCTGGAGCCCCGGCCACATCGGCATCTACGCCGGTGGCAACCAGATGATCGACGCCCCCCGACCGGGCAAGACGATCCAGTTCCGGTCGATCTGGCAGAGCAACCCCACGTTCATCCGGATCGGCTGAGCCGGTCCGATGCCGCGAGGCCCCGACGACGTCCACGTCGTCGGGGCCTCGTCGCGTTCTCCCGGGCCGCAAAGGACGTGCGCGTACGCTGGTCCGGCATTCACGCTGTTCCTCGCCCACGGCCGGCAGCCAGCCGGTCCGACCACCGGGAGTGCACCGTGCTGACGACCGCCGCCGACCAGGCCCCCCGCACCGACGCGCGCGCGGACGTGCCCGCGCGGACGCTGCTGCTCAACGCGAGCGGCGAACCGCTCTGCATCGTCACGCTGCACCGCGCGGTGGTGCTCGTCATGACCGGCAAGGCGACCGTCCTGGAGTCCGACGGCCACGTGCTGCACTCCGCGCGCGTCCAGATGCCCGCACCCGTCGTGCTGGTGCTCACGCGGTACGTGCGCGTGCCCACGCGGCGTCCCGTGCCGCCGACGCGGCGCACGGTCCTGCAGCGCGACGACCACCGCTGCGCGTACTGCGGGGGCGGCGCCGACACCGTGGACCACGTGCACCCGCGCTCGCGCGGCGGCCGGCACGAGTGGACCAACGTCGTCGCGGCGTGCCGGCGCTGCAACCACCGCAAGGCCGACCGCACGCTGCACGAGCTCGGCTGGGAGCTGCCCTTCCTGCCGCGCGCCCCGCGCTGGTCCGTCACGGTCGGCGGCGCCGCCGGGCGGCCCGAGCCGGCGTGGTCGCCGTACCTCGTCGCCTGACGCGCGACCCGCGCGGACCCGGTGCCGTCGGGCGCCGCGCCCTGTGCCACGATGGCAGGGCCGGACCATCGGGCGCACCGGGGCGCCGCACGCGACGCAGGAGGGCGACATGACGCGCGAGCACGAGATCCTCGTGGGGGTCGACGGGTCCACGGCGAGCCTGCACGCGCTCGACTGGGCCGCCGCCGAGGCGCGGACCCGCGGACTGGGGCTGCGCGTGCTCGTCGCCTACTCGTTGCCGTCGTTCACCGCCGCGTCCCTCGACGGGGGCTACGCCGCGCTCGACGACGACACCATCCGCGCGGGTGCGCAGGCCGTGCTCGACGAGGCGCTGGGCCACCTCGGCTCGCCGGGGGTCCCCGTGCAGGGGCGTGTCGTCACGGGCGACGCGGCGGCGGCGCTGGTCGAGGAGTCGCGACGCGTCGAGCTCGCGGTCGTCGGCACACGGGGCCGCGGCGGCTTCGCCGACCGGCTGCTGGGCACCGTGTCGTCGGCGCTGCCGGCGCACGGCTGGTGCCCGACGGTCGTCGTCCCGCTGCGGGGCGACGACGGGCACCCGCTGCCCGACGGGGAGGTCCCGCCGCTGCGTCCCGTGCGCCGCATCGTCGTGGGCGTCGACGGGTCGGCGCCCGCCGAGGCGGCGCTGCGCGCGGCGATCCGCGAGGCCGCCGCGTGGGGTGCCGAGCTGTTCGCGGTGTCGGGCGTGCCGATCGCGTCGATGGCGGGTGCCCTCGCGTGGCTCCCGTCGGCGGTCGACCACGAGCAGGTCCTGAGCGACGCGCAGGAGGGCCTCGACGTGGTCGTCGACCGCGCGCTGGCCGGGCACCCGGGCGTCGTGGTGCAGCGGCGCGTGCTGGACGGCACGGGTGCCGAGCTCCTCACGGAGTTCTCCGAGGCCACCGACCTCATCGTCGTGGGGTCGCGCGGGCGCGGCGGGTTCGCCGGGCTGCTGCTGGGCTCGACGAGCCAGGCCGTGCTGCACCACGCGCGGTGCCCGGTGATGGTCGTGACGACGCGCTGCGAGGACCCGGCCGCGGGCTGAGGTCGAGCGCGGTCCGGGGTCAGGCGTCCCGGGGCGCGTCCGGCGCGGCGACCGCGGTCGCGGGCACGGCGTCGGGTCGGCGCACGAGTGCCGACAGGACGACCGTCGAGCGGGTGCGCGCCACGAACGGCTCGGCGGCGAGCCGCTCGACGACCTCCTCGAGGTGCCGCATGTCCCGTGCGCGGACCTGCACCACGAGGTCGACGTCGCCCGTCACGGTCGACGCGGTGACGACCTCGGGGTACCGCTCGACGGCCGTGCGCATGGTCGCGGGGCTCGTGGAGCCCTGGCAGAAGATCTCGACGAACGCCTCGGTGTGCCAGCCCAGCGCGGCGGGGTCGAGCTGCACGGTCCAGCCGCGGATCACGCCGCGCTCGCGCAGCCGGTCGACGCGTCGTTTGACGGCGGGTGCCGAGAGCGAGACCTCCGCCCCGACCTGGGCGAACGTCGAGCGGGCGTCGCGTGCGAGCGCGCGCAGGATGGCGCGGTCGAGGGAGTCGAGCCGGTCGGGGTCCACGCAACCATCGTGGTCCATCGAGACGACCGTGCCCCGATCGCCGCAAATGCACGGATGTGCAGGACATCTGGCCATATGTGCCACCGATTGCGACACTCAGCCTCACGTCGGAGGCTGCACGTGCCGATGCGTCCAGCAGGCGCGACGACGTGGGGGAGACCATGAGCGAACGGCAGGGCACCGGGGCAGGCCGCGACGGCCGACCCGCGGGGGGTGCCGCGGCGCCCGTCGAGGCACCTGCACGCGCGGTCCCGCTGATCCCCACCCAGGCGGGGCACGCGCTGTCGGGCCCCGTCCCGGTCGTCCCCGCGTCCGGTGTGCCGCAGCAGCGCACGCCGGCAACCGCCGCCCCCGGGGAGCCCCCGGCCGCGGACGCGGACGCCGCGTCGCCCGTGTACCCGTCGCACCGGCGCCAGGTCGTCGCGCTGCTCACCGCCGCGGCCGTCCTGGTGTCGGCGGGCGGCGTGTGGGCCGTGCAGCAGGAGCGTGCGGCGCGCGCGGACGCGGTCCGTGCCGCGCAGGCCCGCGTCGACACCGTGCGCGCGGGCGTGGGCGACGAGCTCGCGGCCGCCCGCGTCGACGGCGTCGTGGCGGGTGCCGCGGTCGCGACCGTGCAGCGCGCGGCGGCCGGCGACCAGGCGCGTGCGGCGGTCGAGCACGCGTCGGCGACGCTCGCGTCGGCGCCGCAGGCGGGGGACGGGCCGCGCGACGCGCTCCAGCAGGCGATCGACGCGACGTCCGGCGCGGTGGGCGCGCCCGCCGTCTCGCTCACGACGCTCCGGACCGTGACGGCCGGTCTCGCGGCGCCCGAGAAGGGCGTCGTCGACGCGCAGGCCGCGTGGCAGGCCGCCGAGGACGCACGCGTCGCGGCCGAGGCGGCGGCGCGTGCCGCCGCCGCGCAGGCGGCCGCCGCGCGCGCTCCGAAGGCCGCGACCACGCGTCGCGCGCCCGCTCCCGCGCGCAGCGGCGGTGCCGCCGCGGCCGCGCCCGCCGCGCCCGCCGCCGCGGGACTGCCCGTGGCCGGTTCCGAGGGCTCCGCGGGGGCCGTGGGTGCGGCGCTCAACGCGCACCGCGTCGCCAACGGGCTCGGCGAGCTGAGCATCGTGCGGTCGGGGGCGCGCGTCGAGCACGCGATGCAGATGGCGGCGTCCGACAGCATCTGGCACTCGGGCACGCGCGCGGGGTCGGCGAAGGCCCGGCCCGAGATCGTCGGGCGCGTGAGCCCCGGCGACGCGACGCGCATGATCCGGGCGTACGCCAACTCGAGCGGTCACAACGCGCAGATGCTCGGCGCGTACTCGACCGCGTACGTGGGGGTCGTCATGCACGACGGGTGGATGTACACGTCGATCACGTTCGGCTGACGGGGCCGCGCGGCGCGTCGTGCGGCGGGAGTCGGCCGGGGCGGGTGGCAGGATGGCGCCCGCCCACCCGCCGCCCACGCGAGGAGCACGCCGTGCCCGCACCGACCGTCCGCCCGTGCGCCGGGCCCGCCGAGCACGCGGCCCTGGCGGGCGTCTGGCGGCGCGCGGTCGACACGACGCACGACTTCGTGGCACCCGCGGACCTCGACGCGATCGAGGCGCAGCTCGTGCCCGCGTACCTGCCGGCCGTCCGGCTGACGGTCGCCGAGGTCGACGGCGTCCCCGTGGGGTTCGCCGGCACCAGCGGCGACGAGCTCGCGATGCTGTTCGTGGACCCTTCCTGGCAGGGCTGGGGCGTCGGCGGCGCGCTGCTCGCGCACGTCGTGCACGAGCAGGGAGTGACGCGCGTCGACGTCAACGAGCAGAACGCGGCCGCCGCCGCGTTCTACGCGCGGCGCGGGTTCGCGGTGGTGGGGCGCAGCGCGACCGACGAGGCCGGGCGGCCGTACCCGTTGCTGCACCTGCGGCTGACCGCCGCGGGCTGAGCCGGACGCGCGGCGGCCCGGCGCCCGGGTGCGCGCGGTGCGCACCCGGGCGGGCTCAGCGCGCCGTGAGCGCGTCCGTGAGGCGGTCGAGCGCGGTGTCGAGGTCCGCGACGTCGACCGTGAGCGGCGGCGCGAGGCGGATCGTCGCGCCGTGCGTGTCCTTCGCGAGCACGCCGCGCGCGAGCAGCCGCTCGCACAGCTCGCGACCGCTCGCCGGGCCCCCGGGGGCGGACGGTGCGACGTCGACACCGGCCCACAGGCCGATCGTCCGCACGTCGGACAGCAGGCCGCGGTCGACCAGCGGGTCGAGGCGGTCGCCCACGTGCTCGCCGAGCGTGCGGGCGCGGGCCTGCAGCGTGCCGGGCGTCAGCAGGTCGACCACGGCGAGCGCGACCGCGCACGCGAGCGGGTTGCCGCCGAACGTCGAGCCGTGCGTGCCGGCGGTCAGGACCTCGAGCACGTCGGCGCGGCCGACCACCGCCGACACGGGCACGATCCCGCCGCCGAGCGCCTTGCCGAGCGTCACGAGGTCGGGCCGCACGTCGAACCGCTCGCACGCGAGCGTCGAGCCCGAGCGCCCGAGGCCCGACTGGATCTCGTCCGCGACGAGCAGCACGCCCGCGTCGTCGCACGCGCGCCGCACGGCCGCGAGGTAGTCCAGCGGCGGCACGACCACGCCCTGCTCGCCCTGCACGGGTTCGAGCAGCACGGCGACGGTCGTCTCGTCGATCGCGCGCGCCAGGGCCGCCGCGTCGCCGTACGGCACGGTGACGAAGCCCGGCGTGAACGGACCGAACCCGCGGCGCGCGTCGGGGTCGGACGAGAACGACACGATCGTGGTCGTGCGGCCGTGGAAGTTGCCGTCGGCGACGACGATGGTCGCGCGGTCGGCGGGCACGCCCCGCACCTCGTAGCCCCACTTGCGGGACGCCTTGATCGCGGTCTCGACGGCCTCGGCGCCCGTGTTCATGGGCAGCACGAGGTGCGACGTACCGGCCAGCAGCGGCCCGACGAGCCCGGCCAGCGCCTGCGCGAACGGCTCGAGCAGGTCGTGGCCGAACGCGCGGGAGGTCAGCGTGAGCCGGTCGAGCTGCGCGTGCGCGGCGGCCACGAGCGCCGGGTGCCGGTGGCCGAAGTTGAGCGCCGAGTACCCCGCGAGCATGTCGAGGTAGCGGCGACCGTCGGTGTCGGTGACCCACGCGCCCTCACCCGTCGCGAGCGTGACGGGCAGCGGGTGGTAGTTGGGTGCGAGGGCCGACCCGACGACGGGCGTGGTGGTCACCGGCGGATCTCCAGCGTGCAGCACTTCGCGCCGCCGCCGCCCTTGAGCAGCTCGGAGGTGTCGACCGGGATCGGGGTGTAGCCGCGGTCGCGCAGCTCGCCCGCGAGGTGCGTCGCGCGGGGTGCCACGACGACGTGCAGACCGTCGGAGACCGCGTTGAGGCCGAGCGCCGCGGCGTCGTCGTCGGTCGCGACCACGGCGTCGGGGAAGAGGCGCTCGAGGACCGCGCGCGACCCGGCCGAGAACGCGGGCGGGTAGTACGCGACCTGCGGGGACGCGGGGTCGGACGACAGCACGGCGAGCGCGGTGTCGAGGTGGTAGTACCGGTCGTCGACGAGCTCGAGCGAGATCACGGGGCGGCCGACGAGCTCCTGCAGCTCGGCGTGCGACGCCCGGTCGGACCGGAACCCGGTGCCGGCCAGGATCAGGTCGCCGACGACCAGCAGGTCGCCCTCGCCCTCGTTGACTTGCTCGGCGGTGTGCGTGACGAAGCCGCGGTCCGCGAACCACTTCTGGTACGCGGGGCCCTCGGCGGCGCGCTCGGGGTAGCGGAAGCGTGCCGAGTACACGACGCCGTCGACGACGGTCGCGCCGTTGGCCGCGTAGACCATGTCGGGCAGGCCGGGGATCGGGTCGATCGTCTCGACCGTGTGGCCGAGCTCGAGGTACGTGTCGCGCAGCGTGCGCCACTGGCGCACCGCCAGGTCGGTGTCCGTCACGCGCTGCGGGTCCATCCACGGGTTGATCCGGTAGGACACCGTGTAGTGGGTCGGCTCGCACATGAGGTAGTGGCGGGGCGTGGCACCGGGTGCGTGCGCGGTCATCGGGCTCCTCGAGGGGGACGGGGCCGCCGCGGGGGTGGGGGCGGCCGACCCTTCGAGGGTACGAGCGTCGCGGCGTCCTCCTGGACAGGTGACGTTGCGCGTGCGGGCGCGATCCGTTGCGCTGTGGGTGCACGCAGGGTCGATCCGTTGCGTCGAAACGCCTGCGAAACACCGATCCCGCGCGTCGGCGTGTCGCGAGGCTCAGCCCGCGCGCAGGTCGCGCGCCGCGCGGTGCAGCACCACCCGCAGCATGAGCCCCAGCACGGGCGCCGTCAGGCGCGCCGTGAGCGCCGCGGGCAGCGGCCCCGCGAGCGGCACGCGCTCGGACCACGTCACGCGGCACGCGCCCGGGCCCGTCGGCAGCACGACGATCGTCGCCTCGCCCAGCAGCACCGGGCCCTGCTTGGTGAACACCGCGACACCCGCCGCGCCGCCCGTGTCGGCGCCCGGGGCGTCGTACCGCGTGACGACCATGCGGTCGACGAACCCCGGCAGCCCGCGGCGCGCACCCGGCCCCGACACCGCCTCCACGCGGGTGCCCAGGCGCGGCGGCCCGTCGGTGCGCACACGCGTCAGCGGGACCCACGCCGCGTGCCGGCGCGCGTCGGTCAGCGCCGCCCACGCGGCGGCCGCGGGCACGGGCAGCGCGCGCGTGACCGCGACGGCACCGGGGGCAGCAGGGGGCGTCGGCATGCGTCGATCCTCCACCGGGGTACGGTCGTCGGCATGCGGAGCAGGGTGGTGGGACGGACGGGTCGTGAGGTCGGAGTGATCGGGCTGGGCTGCTGGCAGCTCGGCGGCGACTGGGGCGAGGTCGGCGACGACACGGCGCACGCCGTGCTCGAGGCCGCGGTCGCCTCGGGCGTGACGTTCCTCGACACGGCCGACGTGTACGGCGACGGGCGGTCCGAGCGCGCGATCGGCGCGTTCCTCGCGTCGCGCCCCGACCTCGCCGGGTCGGTCACGGTCGCCACCAAGATGGGCCGCCGCGCCGACCCGCACGTCGCCGAGGCGTACACGTACGACGCGTTCTGCCGGTGGACCGACCGCAGCCGCGTCAACCTGCGCACCGACACGCTCGACCTCGTGCAGCTGCACTGCCCGCCCAGCGCGGTGCTGCGCAGCGACGACGTGTACGACGCGCTCGACCGGGTCGTCGAGGACGGCCGCGCGGCCGCCTACGGCGTGTCCGTCGAGACCGTCGACGAGGCGCTCGCGGCGATCGCGCGCCCGCACGTCGCGTCGGTGCAGATCATCCTCAACGCCTTCCGCCGCAAGCCGCTCGAGCAGGTGCTGCCCGCGGCGGCCGAGGCGGGCGTCGGGATCGTCGCGCGCGTGCCGCTCGCGTCCGGCCTGCTGTCGGGGAGGTACGACGAGCAGACGCAGTTCGCGCCCGACGACCACCGCGCCTACAACCGCCACGGCGAGGCGTTCGACGTCGGCGAGACGTTCTCGGGCGTGCCCTACGACGTCGGCGTCCGCGCCGCGCGCGAGGTCGCCGGGCTCACGCCGTCGGGCATGACGACCGCGCAGCTCGCGCTGCGCTGGATCGTGCAGCAGCCCGGCGTCTCGGTGGTCATCCCGGGGGCGCGCACGCCCGCGCAGGCGCAGGCCAACGCGGCCGCCGACACGTTCCCCGACCTGTCGGACGAGACCCTCGCGGCGCTCGCCGACGTGTACGACCGCGACGTGCGGGAGCACGTGCACGCTCGCTGGTGACGCCTGCCGCACGCGCGACGGACGCGTGCGGCTCAGCGGCGACGCAGGAAGCCCCGCCGGCGTGCGGCGCCGTCCGTCGGCTGGGGCGCCGGCCGTGCGGGCGCGACCGCGTCGGCCTGGCCGACGACGTGCGGGGCGGTCGCGAGCTGCGCGTGCACGGGCACGGCCTCGACGACCCGCGGGAACGTCTCGGGGGCGGGGCCGAAGGCCAGGCGCGCGCCCTTGATCACGCCCTGCCCGAGCGCCCGGCCGCCCGCGACGCCGATCGCCGCGCCGAGGCCGTAGGGCGCGAGCCGCCCGACCGCGAGCCCGCCGAACCGGGCGGTCTGCGTGCGCAGCAGCTTGCGCGTGAGCTGGTTGTTGACCTTCTTGACCGTGCCCATCGGCATGCGGGTGAGCAGCACGCGGCCCACGCGGAACGTGGTCAGCTCGGTCGCGTCGCTCACGACCTTCGCGCCGGACTCGCCCAGCAGGGTCGACAGCAGCAGCGCCTTGCGGCGCTCGGTGTCGGTGACCTCGATGCCGTGCACCGACGCGACGGCGAGCGCGAACGCCGCGGACGCGCCGAAGAACGTCGCGACGTCGCTCACCGTCAGCGCGGTCGCGAGGCCCGTGCCGACGATCGGCGCGGCCGCCGCGGCGCCGACGGCGCCGCCCGTGCCCGCCACGACCAGCAGGTACTCCTTCTCGAGGAGCTCGACGACCCGGGCGGGGTCCGCGTCGGGGTTGCGGCGCCGCACGCTCTCGACGTGCGCGTGGATCGTCGCGGACGGGATCGTCACGGCCTTGTCGAGCGCCCCCTGCACGAGCCGCGGCACGTCAGCGCTCCCCGGACACCGTGAGCGTCGTCGTGGCGCCGTGCTCGAGCGTGCGCCCGACCGTGCAGTGCTGGTCGACCGCGCGGTGCACGACCGTCAGCAGTCGGTCGCGCGTCGCGTCGTCGAGGCCCGAGAGGTCGACCTCCATGACCTCGGCCAGCGCGGGGTAGCGGTCCTCGGTGGGGTGCGTCGCGCCGCCCACGCGGATGGTGACCCGGACGTCGTCGCCGAGGCGGTGCACGAGCGCGGCGTCGGCGGACAGGCCGCTGCACGCGCCGAGCGCGATCTTCAGCAGCTCACCGGGGGAGAAGGCCTCCGGGTCGCCGACCGACCCGATGCGCACCTGCGCGCCGCGCGAGCTGCGGCCCACGTACTGCCGCTTGCCGGTGCGCTCGAGCCAGAGCTCGGTGTCGCCCGCGTTGGCGAGCGGGTCGGGGGTCGCAGCCCCTGTGGGTGCCGGGCTCCCGGCGACGTCGGGCGCGTCCTGGTCGGTCGTCATGGGGCGATCCTCGCACGCACCCGCGCGGGGTTCTCGGCGAGCGCGCGACGCCGCGCCCGCCGCTTCCCGGGGCCGTCGAACGCGGGGACCGGCCGCTTCCGCGGGCCGGGACGCGGCCGTTCCCCGCGTTCGGCGACGCGCCCCGGCGGGGCCGGCGGCGGTCGTGCCGCGGCGGCGGTGGCCGACCGCGCGCGGTGGTCCAGGTCACGGCGGCCGGGACAGGTCCGCGGGGCTCGCGTGAAGGTCGTGTGACGGGCCTTCCCGTGGGAACAGAGCCTGCGGTCGGATCGTTGCGATGAGCAGGATGAAGCGATACGAGGAACTCGAGACCGAGGACGGCAAGGTCGTCCGCTACCAGCGACACGAGAACGGCGGCGGCCTCGTCGCCAAGGGTGCGCGCGTGCACGAGAGCGCGTTCGTGGCCGACTCCGCGTGGGTCGACCCGGGCGCGGTCGTCGAGGCTGGTGCGTCGGTGGGCCGGTTCTGCTGGATCGAACCGGGTGCCGTCGTCTCCGAGCGCGCGCGCCTGGGCTCGCACGTGCACGTCGGCCGGGACGCGGTCGTCGGCCGCGGCGCCCGCCTGGGTGCGCGCGTCGAGGTCGGTGCGGGTGCGCACCTGGACCCGGCGCTCGTCGTCGAGCCCGAGGCGCGGATCGCCGACGGCGCGCACGTCGAGCGGACGGGCTTCCCGCCGCACGTGCTCGCCGCCTGACGCACGTCGCACCACGACCGCCGCCCGGCGTCACGCGCCGGGCAGCGGTCGTGCAGTGCGCGGTCGCGCCTCGAGTTCACCCGTTCGGGTGGGAGGAGCCCGGCTAGCGTCGGACGTATGCCCAACGCCCCGGTCGTCCCGCAGGTCACGGCCACGACGGAGGCTCTGACGGCCGAGGGGCGACCCGCCGTCGTGGTCCGCCAGGACCGGTCGACCGCCGCCGTGCTCGACTGGGTGAGCAGGTTCGTCGGGCGGGGGCCGCTCGAGGTGGGCCGCAGCGAGATGCTCGCGCTCATGGCGCCCATGGGCTGGGACCTCGCCTTCCCCGACGGGGACGCGACCGCCGGGACGGTGCACCCGCTCGCCGCCGACCGCATGCTGCTGCTGCGGTACGAGGGCTCGCGGTACGTCGCGGTGTCCGACCGCGCGCCGTCCTCTGTGCCTGCCGGGCCGCGCATCGCGGTGCTCGAGCTGGTCGAGGCGGGCACGGGGCGGCTGCTGCGCGGTGACCACGACCTTCCGCTCGGCCCGGGCGACGTCATCCTGCACCCGCCGCGCGGCCGCTACCGCATCGAGTGGCAGACCGGACCGTGCCGTCGGACCTACGTGCTGCTGACGACCTCGCTGTTCGGCCGGCGGCCGGACGCGATCCTGCGCGACGAGGACCTCGTGCTGCGCGACGCGCCCCTCACGCCCGCCGCGCAGCACCTCGTCGAGGTGCTGTTCGACGAGGACACGGACACGGTCGTGCGGCTCACCGCGACGCAGGCGCTGCAGGGTCTGGTGGCGGCCACGGTGGCGTCGGCGATCGACCGCGGGCAGGCCCCGCCCGAGCAGGGCCTGCGTGACCGGGTCCGGGCGCTGCTCGTCGAGCGGTACGCGGACCCCGCGCTCGACGCCGACGCGGTCGCGAGTGAGCTGCGGATCAGCAGGCGGCACCTGTTCGCGCAGTTCGAGGACAGCCCCGACTCGTTCGCGACGACCCTGCGGGACATCCGGCTCGAGCACGCCGCGGAGATGCTGGCGGGCGCCGACGACGGCGTGACGGTGCGCCGGGTGGCACGCGAGACCGGGTTCGCGGGGACGGCGCAGCTGGGCCGGGCGTTCCGGGACCGGTTCGGGCTCACCCCGACGCAGTTCCGTGCCGCCGCCCTGCGCGGGCAGCCGCTGCCGACGGAGCGCTGACGGGGCGTCCTGCCGGCGGGTGGGGCCCGAGTCAGGGCGCCACGTCCGCGACCGCGTCGAACACGACGAACCGGACCGCGTTGACGATTCGTGCGCGCACCGGTGACATACCGCGCAGTCTCACCCGGGTCACGGGACCAACGACCCCCAGGGTATGGGCGATCCCGATCCGCCCGGAGGCTCCCGCATGCCCACGCAGTCCCGAGGTCGCGCGTTCCCGCGCCGCCTCATGTCGTTCGTCGCCGCGGCGCTCGCCGCGCTGCTCGCGCTGCCCGTGCTCACGGCACCGGCGGCCGCGGCAGACCCCCAGTACCTCGGCATCACCAAGTCGGTGGACCGCAGCGAGCTCGCGCCGGGCGACACGTACACGTACAGCGTGCAGGTGGCGTGCTCGGAGGCGTCGTGCCTCGACGCGGTGCTGACGGACCCGCTGGGCGAGCACGCGGGGCACGAGCTGCTGGACGTCGAGCTGCTGCCGTCGACGCCGGGTCTGACGTTCGTCCCGACGTGGACGTCGGGCGGCACGACGTCGGCGACGGCGCCCGCGGTCGTCGCGGCCGACACGCGGCTCGACGTCGCGTTCACGCAGCCGACCGTCAGCCCGACGGGTGAGGGCATCCAGGCCGGGCAGACGTTCTCGGTGCAGCTGACGCTGCGCGTGCCCACCGACCTGACGCCGGGCACCACGACCACGCACGTCAACACCGCGACGGTCACGGCGACGAACTCGGCACCCGCGACTGCGTCGGCGCAGGTCGAGGTCACGGTGCCGGTGACCGTGGCCGTCACCCCCGCCAAGTCGTGGACGCCGGCCCAGCAGGCCTTCGCCGCGGGTGCGCCGTCGACCATCACGATCGGCGCGACCAACGCCGCCAACGTCCCGGCCGACGCGCTCGTGCTGCAGGAGCCCGCGGTCGCGCCCGAGGGTGCCGCGACCCTCGACGCCGCGAACCCGTTCACGCTCGTCGACCTCGTGTCGCTCAGCGGCGTGCAGGTGCCGACCGGCTGCACCGCGGTGCGCGTCGACGCGTACGTGCAGCGTGCGGGCACGTGGACGTGGGTCGCGGGCGACGGCGGCCTCGTGCTCCCCGGCGGCGTCGACGCGGACGCCGTCGGGGGCCTGCGCGTGACGTGCGACGGCCCCGTGGCCGTCGGCGACACGCTGTCCCTCGACCTGGGCGTCGCGCAGCGCGCGACCCACCGCACGACCGACGCCGACCTGTCGGTCACCACGAGCACGCTCACCAACACCGTCGCGGCGACGGTCGAGGTCGACGGGCAGGACCCGGTCTCCGCGACGGCGACCGCGCCGTACCGCGTCGACCCCGCGCGCCTGGGCACCGAGGTCGTCAAGGACTTCGCGCCGGCGCGCGTCTCGGCCGGCGAGCCGAGCGTGCTGAGCCTCGTGGCGTCGCAGACGTCCGACGTGCCGGTCCGCGAGCTGCGCGTGAGCGACCTCGACTTCTTCGGCGCCGACCCCGCGTTCGGCGGGTTCGACGGCGCGCCGTCGTGGCCGACCGGCGCGACGGGCGCGTCGGTCGTCTACCACCTGTCCGACGGCTCGACGCCGTCCGTCACGTTCGCCGCGGGCGACGTGCCGGCCGCCCCCGCGCTGGGCGCGGGCGTGCACGTCACCGGGTTCGAGCTCGTGTTCACGGGCTCGATCGCGCCGGCCGCCGAGCCCGCGCGCGCCCGCGTCACGGTGCTCACCGCCGAGACCGCGACCGGCCCGGTGCGGCAGCTCGACAACACCGCGACGGTGCGCGTCGAGGCGCCCAACGGCAACACCGCGCAGGGCACGGACGACGCGCGCCTCACGGTCGTGCCCGCGTCCATCGAGGTCGGCCTGGCCAAGACGGTCCGCCCGAACGCCCAGCTGCGCCCCGGCGACACCGCGGTCACCGAGCTCCGCACGACGCTCGCGGTGTCCTCGTCGTACGTCACGGCGCGCGACCTCGTCGTCACCGACGCGTGGGACGGCGCCGCGCGCGGCTTCTGGGACGGCTTCGACCTGACGGCGATCGCGCCGACGCAGGTGCCGTCGGAGACGTCGGTCGAGGTGCGCCTGCAGACGGCCGTCGGCACGTGGGTCACGGTCCGCACCGAGCCCGCGCGGGCCGAGACGTGGCTGCTGCAGCTCGACGCCGCGGAGCTCGCGGCCGGGCTGCCGGCCGGGGTCGCGCTGAGCGACGTCACGGGCGTCGAGCTGCGCCTGCACGACGCCGACGGGT
Organism: Cellulomonas sp. FA1; assembly: GCF_000986825.1. NCBI lineage: Bacteria > Bacillati > Actinomycetota > Actinomycetes > Micrococcales > Cellulomonadaceae > Cellulomonas > Cellulomonas sp. FA1. The sequence continues at coordinate 3,721,398 of NZ_LBMY01000001.1, forward strand.
TCGAGGAGAACACGACCGTCACGCCGTACCTCGTGACGACCGCGCGCGGCACGCTGCGCAGCGGCGGCACCCTGCCCGAGGGCACGACGACGCTGCGCAACGCGGCGACCGTGGTCGGCAGCGGCACGACCGGCGGCGGCACCCCGGTGTCCGACGGCGACGACGCGGACGACGACGCGGCGGTCACCCCGCCGCCGCCCGGCACGGGCCCGGTGGAGGTCCGCAAGACGTGGACGCAGCCGACGGTCGCCGCGCAGTCGGGCCAGCAGCGCACGACGCGCGTCGCGTGGCGGACCGCCGCGGGGGCGTCGTCGGTGACGCTCACCGACCCGGCCGCCGCGACGGACCCGGCCGCGGCCGACCCGGCGGGCACGCTGCTCGACGCGTTCGACCTGGTGCGCGTGCAGCCGATCGCCTACTCGGCGACGCCGTTCACGAACGGCTGGTACCTCAAGTACGACCGCGTCACCGACGTGCGGCTGCTGCTGCCCGACGGTGCGGGCGGGCGGTCCTGGCAGTCGGTCACGGCGCCCGCGGGCGGCTGGACCAACGGCGGCGGGTTCGTCGGGTACACGCTGACGACGCAGCAGCGCGCCGACGCGTGGGGCGTGCAGCTCGTCCTCGAGGAGAACGGCCCCGCGCGCGCCGCGGCCCGCCAGGCGGGCGCCGCCCTCGACCCGTTCGCGCCCGCCGTGGGCACGGGCGTCGCGGCGTCGTCGATCGACCGCACGCTCGACCTGCAGTGGCAGATCCGCGAGGTGCGCCGCACGGGCGGCTGGGTCACCGACGAGGAGACCTACAACGCGGGCGCCGCGGGCGTCGTGCGCAACACCGTGGGCATCGCGGCGCAGCGCACCGACGGCGTCGTGACCGCGCAGGAGCGCGCGGACATCACGATCACGGGCTCGACGCCGCTCGTGCGCGTCGACAAGACCGTGTCGACGGGTGACGTCGCGTACGTGCCGCGGCCCGGCGTGGTCCCGGCGGACCAGTGGCCCACGCGTACGTTCGGCCTCACGGCGTGGAACGACGCCGTGGCCCGGGCCTCGTACCTGCGCATCACCGACCCGGCGTGCTCCGACGTCGACGTGCAGGGCACGGCGTGCGCGCTCGCGGACCCGACCGCCGACCCGTTCGCGGCGTCCGTGGACTGGCTCGCGCCCGGCAGCGGCGAGAGCCCGTTCGACCGGTTCGACCTGACGAAGGTGCGGTTCTCCGCGACGCGCCCGGCGGAGGTGGACCTCGCGGCGTCGACCGCGTGGCTGCTGCGCTACGTCGACGGCGACTACACCAGCGAGCGCACGACCGTCGCGGTGCTGCTCGCCATGACGCCCGCGCAGCTCGCGGACGTCGTGGCGCTGAGCGCGACGTTCCAGGGCACCGACCCGGCGTTGACGGGCGGCACGATCACGCAGGGCAACCGCCTGCGGCTCGACCTCGACACGCGCCTGCGCACCGAGGTCCGGTCGACGGGCCAGGCGCAGACGCTGCGCGCCGGCGAGTCCGTGACGGTCGAGAACCACATGTACGCCCAGTCGTACGACCCGGTGCTGGACCCGTCGGGCGCGACGATCGCCGCCGGCACCGACGGCGTCGACGTGCGCCTCACGGGCGGCGAGATCAACGTGGGCGTCGCCAAGACGATCTCGCCCGCGGTGGTGACCGAGCCGACGCGCGACGAGCCGCTGACGGTGCGCCTGACGGCGACGAACGGCACGGCCCCGGCGGGCACGCTCGCGCCGGCGCAGGTGCGCCTGCAGGACGACGCGACGACGTCGCCGGAGTTCTGGGACCGGTTCGACCTGGTGGGCCTGGGTGCGGTGACGCTGCCCGTGGGCGCCGACCAGGTGCAGGTCGACGTGCACGGGCCGTTCGGGCCGGGCGGCGCGGACGCGTGGGTGACGGGCACACCGGGGGCGACCCCGACGCTGCCGGTCGCGGCGGAGCGCGCCGGTGACGTCGACGGCGTCCGGTTCGTGCTGTCGCGCGCCGACGGTGCGTTCTTCTCGGACGCGGTGCCCGCACCGGGCTGGTCGACGACCGCGCAGCTGCAGGTGCGGCTGCGGGACGTCACGCGCACGGACGGCGACCCGATCGTGCTGGACGCCGACCACCACGAGGTGACCAACACCGTGGTGGGCCAGGCGGACCGGCTCAACGGCGAGGCGTCGCAGGAGCGCGCGAGCGCCGCCGCGGTCGACCTCTTCGAGGGCACGCACCGCCTCGCGGTCGACAAGCTCGCCAACGAGGGCAACCGCACCGTGCAGGTCGGCACGGCCGTGCCGTGGGACCTGTCGTTCCGCAACGCGGGCAGCGGCTACCTCGACGTCGCCGAGCTGCGCGACACGCTGCCCGAGCACCTCGTGTGGACGGGTGAGACCGCCCCGGTCGTGACGGTGCCCGCGGGCAGCGCCATGGGTGACCAGGTGACCGTGTCGGTCGACGGCGACGACCTGGTGCTCGCGTGGCCGCAGGACGCGCGCCGGCTGGCGCCGGGCGAGCGCGTGGACGTGCGCCTGGTGCTCGAGCTGCAGCCCGGCCTGTCGGCGGGGCAGCGCGCGGTCAACACCATGGCCGTGCGGACCGCGCAGACGCTCGAGGCGTGCACGCCGCTCGACGGCTCGCGCGCCGTGACGGGTGCGTGGGCGGACGACGCGACCACGTGCGGCTCGGCCGACCACGTGTCGCCGCGCGCCGGCTCCAACCTGTTCGCCGTCAAGGGCGTGCGGGGCTCGCAGCCCGGTGCGGCGACGGCGGACGGCCAGGAGTGCACGACGCGCCTGACCGCGACCGGCGGCGACTACCACCGCACGCCGTGCATCGCGCGCTCGCTGGCCGGTGCGCAGGACGACTGGGTGCTGCGCGCGCAGAACGCGGGCACGACGAGCGTCGACGAGCTGACGATCTTCGACCCGCTCGCGGCGACCGGTGACCGCATGATCATCACGGGCGGCGAGCGCGGCTCGGTGTACCGCCCGCAGGTCGTGCCCGGTTCGCTGCAGGTCACGGCGCCCGCGGGTGCCGTGGTGGTGACCGAGGTGACGACGACGGCGGACGTGTGCGCCGGCACGTGGGCGGGCCTGCAGGACCAGGCCGTCTGCGAGCAGTCGGGCGAGGCGTGGTCGGTGGCCGACGACGCGACCGACTGGTCGGCCGTCACGGGCCTGCGCGTGCACGTGGACCTGCGGCCGTCGGCCGCGGGGGCGCTGCTGAGCGGGCAGTTCGTCGACGTGACGTTCTCGACCGTCAACGTGCTGGCGGGTGACGACGCCGTGGACGGCGTGCCCGCGGGCTCGGCGGCCGACGCGGTGGTCGCGTGGAACCAGTTCGGCGTGAAGTACCACGACGTGGGTGCGCCGACGTGGTCGAAGATCGCGCCGCCCAAGATGGGCGTCGAGGTGCTGACCGGCCCGATCGAGGTCCGCAAGGTCGTCGAGGGCCCGGCGGGCGGCTACGCGCCGGCGTCGTTCGGCGCCGACGTGGTCTGCACGCTCGACGGCGTCACCCTCGACCTGGGGGCCGCCGCGACGCTCACGCTCGACGAGGGCAACGGCTGGACGGCCCGCGTCGAGGGCGTGCCGGTGGGTGCGCGGTGCGACGTCACCGAGACCGGTGAGCCCGGCAGCCACGGCGAGACGACGCGGTCCGGCACGGTCCGGCTCGAGGTCGACGCGCCCGCGGGTGCGGACGGCGCCGTGCCGACCGCGCAGGTCGCGACGCTCACCAACACGTACGCGTTCGGCGGCCTGAGCGTCACCAAGCGCGTCGACTCGACCGCGACCGCGGGCCTCGAGGGGCCGTTCACGTTCGCGCTGACCTGCACCGCGGCCGGCACGGGTGCGCCCGTGACGTTCGACGGCGTCGACGCGCTGACGTTCACGCTCGCCGACGGCGAGACCTTCACGGCCCCGGACGAGGTCATCCCCGCCGGTGCGACGTGCGCGCTGACCGAGACCGACAGCCGCGGCGCCGACCGCGTGCTGCTGGTCGGGGACGGCGTCGTGCCGACGGGCCCGGGTGCGGCTGACGTGACCGTGGGCGCCGACGGCGCGCAGGTCGAGGTCGTCAACGGGTTCGACGCGGGCGTGCTCGAGGTCCGCAAGGTCGTCGACGGCGCCGGTGCGGCCACGTGGGGCGCGGGTGCGTCCTTCGGGTTCTCCGCGGTCTGCACGTACGACGCGCGCACGGTGCTCGACGAGTCGTTCGAGCTCGTCGCGGGCGGGCTGCGGACGTTCGGGCCGTTCCCGGTGGGCACGTCGTGCCGCGTGCTGGAGACGGCCGCGGGCGGCGCCACGAGCTCGGTGCTCGCACCGGCCGACGGCGTCGTGACGGTCGAGCCCGCGTCCGACGAGGGCGAGGTCCCGGCGGCCGTGGTGACGGCGACCAACACGTTCGACGTCACGTCGGTCGAGGTCGTCAAGCAGGTCGCGGGCGCCACGACGGCGCCGGGCGCGGCCGGGCCGTTCACGGTCGAGCTGGTCTGCACGTGGCCGGTCGACGGCCAGGACGTGCCGCTCGACGTGCCCGGTGGTGCGCAGCGGACGCTGCGGGCGCCGACCGCGCTGACCGCGTCGTGGACGGGCCTGCCCGTCGGTGTGGACTGCACGGTCACCGAGACGGAGACGGGCGGGGCCGCGCAGGTGGCCGCGACCGTGCGCGTCGAGGGGCGCGAGCCCGTGACGTCGACGGGGGCCCGCGTGCCCGTCGTCGGGCTGGCCGGGACCACGGAGCCGGGGCAGGCTGTGGTCGAGCTGGTCAACACGTTCGACGCGCCGCCGACCGACGGCGGCACGACCGCCGCGGACCGTGACCCGCTCGCGCTGACCGGTGCGGACGTGCTGCGCGCCGGCCTGGGGGCCCTGCTGCTGCTGGCGGCCGGTGGCCTGCTCGTCGCCCTGCGGAGGCGACGGGCCTGAGGACCGGTGGCGGCCGGCATCCCCCCCGACGCCGGCCGCCACCGCTGCACGACGCCGTCCGGGTGAACTCACCCGGGCGGCGTCGTCGTCGTGACCCCGTGGGGGTGCAGGATGACGCCCATGCGTAGCGACATCTTCGACCAGGCGAACCTCGAGGTCGAGAACGGACAGCGGTTCTTCCTGCAGAACTCCAAGATGCTCAAGGTGACCCTCGGCGAGCCCGTGCTCGCCGCGAAGGGCTCGATGGTCGCCTACCAGGGGGCCGTGCAGTTCCACCACAAGGGCTCGGACACGCTGGCGAAGTTCGTCAAGCGCGCGATCAGCTCCGACGACCAGGCGCTCATGACCGTCTCCGGGCAGGGCGACGTGTTCTTCGCGCGGTTCGCCGAGACGGTGTTCATCATCCACCTCGAGGGCGACGCGATCAGCGTCGGCGGCTCGTCGCTGCTCGCGTTCGACGCGACCCTGCAGTGGGACCTGCACCGCACGCGCGGCGCCGGCATGATGACCGGCGGCCTGTTCAACACCCTCATCCAGGGCCACGGGTCCGTCGCGCTGACGTCCGACGGCCAGCCCGTCATCCTCGACTGCTCGCAGCAGCCCACGTTCGTCGACCCCAACGCCGCCGTGTGCTGGTCGGCGAACCTCGTGCCCGAGGTCGTGTCGAGCATGAACATGAGCTCGCTGCTGCGCGGCGGCACGGGCGAGGCGTTCCAGTACAAGTTCCACGGCCCGGGCTTCGTGGTCGTGCAGCCGTCCGAGGGGTTCGCGGGGCTGGGGCAGAGCAGCTGACGTCGCTCGTCCTTCCGGGTGTGAAGGGTTGCCGTCGCGAGGCGACGGCAACCCTTCACACGTTCGTGGGCGCGGTGCGACGCGGCGGGACGGCGAACCGGTCGCCGTCGTGGGCCACGTGCACGGTCGTCGTCGCGCCCGCCGCCCGGACCGCCGCCTCGGCCTGGACGCGCATCGGCTCGAGGTCGGGGTAGCGCGAGGAGAAGTGGGCGAGGACGAGCGTGCGCACGCCGCCGGCCGCGGCCAGCGCACCGGCCTGCCCGGCCGTGAGGTGCAGGTACTGCTCGGCCAGGGCGGCGTCCTCGTCGGTGAACGTGGACTCCGCGAGCAGCAGGTCCGCGCCGTCGGCCAGCGCGCCGGCGCCGTCGCACACCGCGGTGTCCATGACGACGGAGACGCGCTGCCCGGGGCGCGGCACGCTCACGTCCTCCAGCCGCACGTCGCCCACGTGGCCGTCGCGCGTCAGGCGGCCGACGTCGGGGCCGGTGACGCCCGCGGCGGCGAGCCGCTCGGGCTGGAACGTGCGCCCGTCGGGCTCGGTGAGCCGGTACCCGTACGCCTCGATGCGGTGCCGCAGCTCGACGACCTCCAGGCCGTCCGCGACCGGGCCGGACGCGCCGTGCGGGTGCAGCCGCAGGTCGAGCCCCGGGGTCGCGAGGCCGACGAGCGCACGGACCACGGCCTCGCCCGACGCGGGGTAGTGCAGGTGCACAGGGTGCTGCACGCCGTCGAGCACCAGGCGGGACAGCACGCCCGGCAGGCCGTAGGAGTGGTCGCCGTGCACGTGCGTGAGGCAGATGCGCGTGATGCCCGTCGCGGCGACGCCCGCGTGGATGAGCTGACGCTGCGTGCCCTCGCCCGGGTCGAACAGCAGGCCCTCGCCGTCCCAGCGCAGCAGGTAGCCGTTGTGGTTGCGGGTCCGGGTGGGCACGTGCGACGACGTGCCGAGGACGACGAGCTCGCGCACGGGTGGGTCTCCTGTCGGTGGGGCGGGGTGCGGGCCGGGCTGGGTGCGTGCCGGGCGGGTTGCGCGCCGGCGGGGCCGCGGTGCGGCGCCACCCTAGGAGGTGCCGTGCGCGGGCGGCACGGTGAATGCCGTGGGGGCGGGGTGTCACAGCGGGCGGTGCGGGGTGGGTCGGACGTCACGCCTGCGGGGGCTGGCCTGCGGGTTCACGGCTGGGTACGTTCGCGACCGTGCGTCTGAACCGGCCGTCGGCCCGTCCCGCCCTGCTCGCCGTCGCCGCGGTTGCGGCCCTCGCCGCGTGCTCGTCCGGCACGTCGCCCGCGCCGGGTGCCTCGCCCAGCACGTCGGCTCCGACGGTCGTCGCGTCGCCGTCGCCCACCGCGTCCGCGACGCCCGACGTGCCGGTGGTCGCGGCGCCCGCCGAGTGCGACGCGGTCTCGCTCGCGCCGGGTGCGACGGTGACCGGTGCGGACCTGTCCGCGTGCGTCATCGGGTTCTCGCTGGCCGCGGGCAGCGGCCACGAGCACGTGCAGTCCGGCGACTCCACCGCCGAGGTCGACTTCGTGTTCTCCGACGCACCCGCCATGACCGGCACGATGGTCGACGCCGACGGCACCACGTCGTTCGTGCTCACGCAGGACCGGTCGTGGATCACGATCGACGGACGCTGGGTCGAGGGCGACGTCACCAGCAGCGACTCCGAGAAGGTGCTCGCCGGCACGGTCGGCACCGCGTACCGCACGCTCGCCGACCCGTCCGTCAGCGGCGGCATGATCGCCATGTCGCCCACGTACACGGTGCAGGACGACCAGGACGTCATCGACCTCGTCAACGGCGGCGAGGTGCACGCGTGGCGCCTGCAGGCCGACGCGCCGTTCAGCATGGCCGGCGTCGACATGCAGGAGCTCATCGTGTGGCTCGCCGACGGGCACGTGGTCGTCGGGACGCAGGGGACCGGCACGTTCGGGGGAGTGCAGACGACGACCGTGCAGCAGTTCACCGACTGGGGCGTGCCCGTGGTGGTCGAGCCGCCGGTGGGGTGAGGTGGGGCGTCTCCTCACTGCGTCACGCGGAGGCTGATCGCGGAGAGTAGTGGCAGCTCGGTCGTCACGGCGTGTCTGTCGTCATGCACCGGTACGCATGCCTGGCGGGCGGCCAGACGGGTGAAACGGTCCTGTTCACCCCCGCCGCAAGTGCGCGCGCGCCTACGCTCCGGATCTGCCGCCCGAGGTGGCACTTCGGGGCGCATGCGGCGCAGACGGTCCGCGCCCAGAGCAGGGGGAACGATGAGGTCGGCTTCCCGGATCCTGACGGCCGCAGGCGCGGCCGGAGCGCTTGCCGTGATCGACGGCGGAGTCGGGTCCGATGGCATCGTCGGGGGAGACGGCCGCACCACGATCCGGGACGTCCGCTGAGATGAGAGCCGAGCGACGTGGCGTGCTCCCCGTGCTCTCCGCGGTGCTCGGCGTGCTCGGTGCGGTCGTCGGGATCGTGGCCGGCTTGTGGGTGCACTGGTACGTCGTCGAGCCAGGCGACGGTGAGCTGATCTCGGTGGCAAGGACGCTGGTCCCCGACGGCTTCACCCCGGTGAGTGAGCCAGGCGTCACGGGGCAGATGTCCGTGCTGCTCGAGAGGGGTTCTGTCCACGTCGACGCGACCAGCCTCCAGGCAACGACGCTGGGTGTTCTGTCGACCGGCCTGCAGGAGCAGGGATGGACCCTGCGAGAGCAGGTCGACCCGGCCCGGACGACGGGCAGGGTCAAGGTGCAGCGCGACGGTCTGTTTGCCACGGTGTTCGTCACCGACGCGCTGTACGACGACGTGACGACGGCGAGCATCCAGGTGTCCCGCGGCCCGAGCAGCCCCTCTCTGCCGGTGACCGTGGCGCTGGGCGCCGCGGCTGGCATCGCCCTCGGGGTGGTGTCGGGCGTCATCGTCTTCCAGGCGCTGTCGCGCTCTCGGGTCCGTCGGGATGGACCGCGACCCGTCTGAACGGGGCCCCGGGGCGGCGCCGGCGCGCGGCAGACGGATCGGGGATCGTCGTGCCGCGGTCGTCTGAACTGTACCTCCGCGTCGCGACGGTCAGCTCCGGCGGGGCTGCCGCAGCCTGCGGGCGGCCGCACCGGGGTCGGGCCGGATCCCTGTGGCGTGGGCTCCCAGGCCTGGCTGGCGTCGGACGGGTCGACGAGCGCCGTGAGGGGATCAGCGTGAGGCCCGTCCGTCAGCCGGGCTGCGCGCCGAAGCCGCCCTCGCCCCAGGTCGCCTCGACGCGTGCGTCGTCGTCGAGTGCGACCTCGGCGCAGCCGCGGGTCGTCGCCGTGGTCGGTCCGTTGCCCGACGGGACGGCCCAGCAGAGCAGGTGCGTGCCGGTCAGATCGGCGGGCAGATCGAACCTGCCTGACCGCACGGGCTGCCACGTGCCGCCGAGCGCGGTGACGGCGTCGGGGTCCACGGGGGTTTGAAGGTCGTCGAGCGCGTCGCTCGGGCGGGCGTGCAGGAGCGTCCAGCTTGCATCGTCGTCGGCGGGGAGGGCGAGGACCCAGCCCTCGTCGATGGGTGTGTCGGCCAGGCCCGTGTCGTCAACGCTGCGCAGGACTCCGCCGGGGGTGGCGGAGGCGCACGCCGTGAGGGCCGGGAGGAGGGCGAGCGTCGTGGCCGCGACGGCGAGGGCCGGGTCGGGTCGGCGTGTGCGGCGCATGGGCTCCGTCCTGGTGGGACGTCGGTGGTGGTGGTCGTCCGGGAGCGGACCGCTGCAGGGGGACGCGGTCCGGTCCGGGTGGGGCGAGCGTCCCACGACGCGCCGGGAGGCGGGGTGATGGTCGGTCCGCGTCGTCACGAGCGGGCTGCTGTGCACGCCGCGGGTAGCCCGCGCGGAGGGGTTGCTGGCGCACGCGTGCGTCCTGCCCCGGTAGGCTAGATCCGCGTCGAACAGGCCCTCACTGACCTGGGCGGCGTTGCACGGGGCCGACATGAACGCGGTCTGGGACAGGTGGTGTGTCGCCACCGAGTCCCCGACCTTGTTCTCGGGAAGCCCCGCGCGCCTGTAGCTCAGGGGATAGAGCACCGCTCTCCTAAAGCGGGTGTCGGCAGTTCGAATCTGCCCAGGCGCACACCGGTATCAGCGCAGGTCAGGCGCCGTTTTCTGCTGTAGCAGATCGTGTAGCACTCCGACGCTGGGGGCTCGTCGGATGCTGTCGACTGCGCGCCCGTGACCAGGGCTTACAGCCACGTCCAGTGACGCGTAGCCCCCAGGGAGCCCCCAGAGATGGCGCCTGACCGCACGCCCGACCAGGTCCGCGCCGCTGCCGCCGCGATGGACTGTGCCCGCGCCGCCGGGCTACCCGACGACGTGCTGCTGATCATGCTCGCGGCGCGCGAGGCGTTCTGGGGCGATGCGCCCTGGCCGAGCCGTGCCGACCTCGGCCGGGTCCTCGCCGAGCCCGCGGTGCAGATAGTCGACGAGATGCTGTGGTGGACCGCGGTGACCATCTGAACCCTGACGAGACGCGGCAGCGCTTCACCCTCGACCGCGAGGTTGAAGTGGAGTGTTGACGGCGCTACAGAACCTCGTGTCCTTCACCGGTCATGCCGATGCGGAGGCGGGACACATTTCGCTAGACCGAGCGTCTGCGCAGTGGAGTCCCTGATAGTGGTGTAGCGCCGGGACCGGGGTCGTCGTCGTAGACGACGGCGCGGTCACCGCGTGATCCTTCGAGTGAACCTCTCACAGCACTCTCGAACGGAGCATCACGATGACCGCACCACGCATTGTCGACCCTTCGGCCGTCCTGGGCCAGGTGCTGGCGGACGCCTCGCCGGACCTGATGCGTCACCTGCTGGGCACGGTGATCAACTCGTTGCTCTCGGCGGAGGCGGACGCGGTCTGCGGCGCCGAGTGGGGCCAGGCGTCGCCCGACCGGGTCGCGCAGCGCAACGGCTACCGGCACCGCGACCTGGACACCCGGGTCGGCACGATCGACGTCGCGATCCCCAATCTGCGGCAGGGGACCTACTTCCCCGAGTGGCTGCTCGAGCGGCGCAAGCGTGCCGAGACCGCCCTGATCAGCGTGGTGGCGACGTGCTACCTGCTGGGGGTCTCGACGCGGCGGATGGACAAGCTCGCGGCCTCGCTGGGCATCGCGAGCCTGAGCAAGTCGCAGGTCTCGCGGATGGCGGCCGACCTCGACGAGCAGGTCGCGGCGTTCCGCACCCGGTCGTTGGCGGACGCCGGGCCGTTCACCTTCGTGGCCGCGGACGCGTTGACGATGAAGGTCCGCGAGGGCGGGCGGGTGGTCAACGCGGTCGTGCTGGTCGCCACCGGCGTGAACAGCGACGGGCACCGTGAGGTCCTGGGGGTCAAGGTCACCACCGCGGAGACCGAGGAAGCGTGGAACGTGTTCTTCGCCGACCTGGCCGCCCGGGGCCTGGCCGACGTCAAGCTGGTGACCTCGGACGCGCACCGTGGGCTGGTCGAGGCGACCGCGGCGAACCTGCCCGGGGCGACCTGGCAGCGGTGCCGCACCCACTACGCCGCCAACCTCATGGCCGTGACGCCGAAGAGCTCGTGGCCGGCGGTGAAGGCAGCGCTGCACAGCGTCTACGACCAACCCGACGCCGCCTCGGTGCACGCCCAGTTCGACAAGCTGCTCGACCTCGTCGTCGACAAGCTCCCCGCGGTCCACGCCCACCTCGACGCGGCCCGGGCCGACCTGCTCGCGTTCACCACGTTCCCGAAGGCGATCTGGCGTCAGGTCTGGTCGAACAACCCCAACGAGCGCCTCAACAAGGAGATCCGCCGCCGCACCGACGTCGTCGGAATCTTTCCCGACCGCCACTCTGTGACCCGCCTCGTCGGGGCCGTCCTGGCCGAGCAGCACGACGAATGGGCCGAAGGCCGCCGCTACTTCGCCCTCGACGTGCTCACCCGCTCCCGCCTCACCCTCGTCGGCGACAGCTCGCAGGTGACCGACCAGCCGCTCGCTCTTACGGCCTGACCAGCACGAAGATCACGCCGACGCGCTACACCACTTCCAGGGGCTTGACCGTGGCGGAGCTCAGCGCCGTACAGCGCGGGGCCGCGTCGCGTCTGCGCCTCCTCGGTGGACGACAGTGCGCGCGGTACGGTTGCCGCGGGCACACGTAGATCGGAGAGTTGATGAAGACAGTCGCCTTCTTTAACAACAAGGGCGGAGTGGGGAAGACGACGCTCACGTGCAACGTGGCCGCCCACTTCGCACACTCACTCGGGCAAAAAGTCCTCCTCGTGGACTGCGACCCCCAGTGCAACACCACGCAGCTTCTGTTGGCGGAGGAAGTCTGTGATGACCTCTACTGGTCTGGGAACACGGCACAGTTGCCCACCCTGGTGGACGTTACGCGCCCCCTTGAGGAGGGCGGGGCTGAGATTGACGAATCCGTGACTCCCATGCGTTCTTCATCCAACCGCTTCGGCGTCGACCTTCTTCCCGGCCATCCGCGGATGGCGATAGTGGAGGACCTGCTCAGTCGAGCTTGGGCAGAAGCGTCCGGGGGTGACCTCGGCGGCATAAGAAAGACGAATTGGACGACGGACCTGCGCGAGCGTCACGCGAACGAGTACGACGTCCTCTTCTTCGATCTCGGGCCAAGTCTGGGCTCATTGAATCGATCGGTACTTCTCGGCTGCGACTACTTTGTGACGCCGATGGGTGCAGACATCTTCAGTATCGTTGGCGTCCGTAACATCCGCGACTGGTTCCGGCAGTGGCTCGATTCGTACGAAACTGCACTGCAGTTGTGTGAGAAGCGCCACCCCGGCGCCCTCGAGCGCTATTACGCTGACGCGCGGTCGACGATCGGCGAAGGCTTCGTTGGGTACACGGTCCAGCAGTACATCACCAAGTCAAAGCAAGGCAGGCGACGGCCCACGCTCGCATTTGAGCGAATCTTGAACAGCGTCCCCGGCGAAGTGCGCGACTCCTTGGGCGAGTTCTATGCGCCAGGCATCACTGACGATTCAGCCAAGCTCGGCGACGTGCCGAACATGTACAGCTTGATTCCGATGGCCCAGTCGGCGAACGCTCCAATTGCGAAACTGGGGACGGGAGACGGGCTGGTCGGCGCTCAGTACCGCCAGCAGCAGAACTACGCAGCCGTTGTGGGGAGCGTTGCCCGGTCCCTTGCTCAGAACCTCGGCATCCAGGTTCGATCATGAGTCCTGTTGTAATACCGGACTCGCTTGCCACGGAGCTGGCGGAACGCCGGTGTGTCGTCGTCCTGGGGGCTGGCGCCTCGGCGGCAGCGAGCAACGCGCTTGGCGCCCATCCGCCCACATGGGATGCCTTCCTGAATGGCGCTCTCGGGCTTCTTACTCGGAAGGGAGACGCCGATGCTGCACGCGAGCAGATCGCGATCCGCCGTTACCTTGACGCCGCCCAGATCATCGTCGACGGGCTGCCCCCGGCGGATTTTTCGAAGTATGTTCGAGATTGCTTCGAACGACCGCGGTTTGAGGCCTCGAAGATTCACGAACTCGTGCTTGAGCTTGATCCGAAGATCGTTGTCACGACCAACTACGACGATCTCTACGAGGCGCTCTGTCGCCAAGGGGCCGCAGTTGAGGGGTACAACGTCTGCCGGTACTACGAGGAGCATGCGGTCAACGACCTGAGGTCGGACCGTCGACTCATTCTGAAGGCTCACGGTTGCATCTCGAATCCCAGTCGAATTATCTTGACGCGTGAGCAGTACTTTACCGCACGACGTGATCACCCTTCGTTCTATTCCGTGCTAGACGCGCTCATGCTTACCAACACTCTGCTCTTTATCGGGTGTTCAATGGATTCCGATCCAGACGTACAACTGCTCCTGGAGAACTCCAGTATCGCGGCGCCTTCCCAGCACCCCCACTATGCGATTGTGGAAGACCTATGGCACCCGGCCGTCGAGCGAGTCCTCGCGAAGACGTACAACATGAACTTCCTCAAGTTCGATCCTGGGGACTACCGCCAGGTGCAAGGGGCGCTTGAGGATTTGCTTGGGATGGTCCGGGCGCGGCGCGCGCTTCCGTCGTGACTGACAGGGCGCGCCCTGCCGCATTGTGAACGGCCCAGTCCCGGCACGTGACGTAGTGGTCTTGAGGTGTCAAAACGGCTTTGTCTAGCGTTTGGGACGACGCTTGGCCGCTTGTGCGAGTGCGGGCGCGGTCAGCGGGTGGTCAGCGGGCGTCTGGAACGGGCTCGCCCGACGAACCACCCGCATGTAGTTCCGCAAGTCAGCGCGTTATCCACAAATCAAGATCGAACTCCCTAAAGTGGATGTCGGCAGTTCGAGTCTGCCCAGCGTGCGGCGTGCGTTCCTCGACCAGTTCGACGTCCAGCAGGCCGGCGGCGAGGCGATCCTCGAGTACTGGATCCCCGCCGAGCGGCTCGAGGAGCTCAACGACCACATCGTCGGCACCATCGAGGTCGTGCGAACCTTCCGGTCACCGCTTGGTGTGGAACCCGCGTGACCAGCGCGACGTCGGGCCCGGTGCGCACACACCGGGCCCGAGGTGCGTCGCCTCACCCGCAGCTCACCCCCGCGTACCCGGCGTCGTACCCGCTGAGCCCGGCCCCCCACGCGACGATCCCCGCCCCGGTGACCCGCACGGCCCCGGCGTCGACGCTCGCCCCCGGCGCGGTCCACGTCTTCTGCACGGTCGACCCCGGCCACACCAGCCACCCGCCGACGCCGCGCCAGGGCGACGTCGCGGCGACCAGCACGGGCACGCGCTCGGCGTTCCGCACGCGCACGGTGACGCGCGGCCTGCCGTCGACGCACAGCGCCTCGGCGGACACGGCCAGCGCAACGGAACCGCGCGTCCCCGGTGCGCCGAACGGCGTCACGGCGGCCGACGGCGTCGACGCCTCCGACGTCCCGGGAGCGTTCGTCGCGGTCACCGTGAACGTGTACGCCGTCCCGTTCGACAGCCCCGTGACGGTGCACGCGGTGGTGTTCGTCGTGCACGTGGCCCCGCCCGGCTGCGCGGTCACGGTCGATGACGTCACGGCGCTGCCGCCGTCGTCGGACGGCGCGGTCCACGACACGTCCGCGGCGCCGTCGCCGGCGGTCGCGGTCACGGCCGTCGGCGCGGACGGCGCGGTGGCCGGCGGCTGCACGACCTCGCCCGGCCACTGCGCGACCGTCTGCGCGGTGCCGCCGGCACCGAGCTTCTCGACGCGCAGCGCGTTGATCGAGAACGCGTTGCCGCCCCCGCCGCCGCGGATGCCGATGTTGCCGATCAGGCCGTCGGCGGGCTGGGCGCCGTCGAGCGTGATCTCGGTGACCAGGTCGTAGCTGCCCATGTTGACCATGCCGCTGTTGAAGTACGCGGGGATGTGGGTGGCCACCTGCCCGGCCGCGTACTGGTGGTCGTTGATGACCGCGCCGTCGCCCGTGGTGTACCCGCCGTTGGTGTTGTCCTTGAGCCAGCGCACGCGGATCGCCGTCGTGCCCTTCGCGGTGTAGTTGACCGTCAGGCGGTACGTCGCGCCCGCCTCGGGGCGGAACGCGACCTCGCCGTCGTCGGTCGTCGACCACGGCCACACCGCCGCGTCGTCGCCCAGCACGACGTTCGCGCCGCTCCACGCGTCGCCCAGCGACGTGTCGTACACGTGCACGCCCGGCACGGGCTCGCGGTCGCCGCCGCCCGGCAGGTCCACGTACTCGTGCGTCGCCAGGAACTCCTCGGGGTACAGGATGCCCAGCAGCGCGAGCTTGGCGTTGCCGTCGTAGTCGTACGGCATGGCGAACTCGCCGCCCTTCCAGCCCTGCCGCACGTCACGCACGCCCGCGAGCTTCACGGCGTGCACGACCTTCGGGTTGCCGGTCGTGTTGCCCGGCCCCGCGCCGTAGTCGCGGTAGATCTTGAACAGCTCGGCGTACTTCATGCCCTGGTTGTTCTCCGCCTCGGGCGTCAGCTCGCCGGGCGGCAGCGCGACGTCCATCTCGGTGACGTGCACCTCGACGTCTCCCAGGGACGCGAACAGCCGGATGTTCTGCTCGACGGCCGCGACGTCGGTGGCCAGGTTGTAGTGGCCCTGCATGCCGATGACCTCGATGAGCGGCCGCCCGCCCGGCCGCTCGCCCGCGTGCCGCGCGTTGATGTCCTTGACCATCTCGTAGACCACGCGCGCCTTGGCGGGGGAGTCCAGGCCGAAGTCGTTGTACGTGAGCTTGACGTCCCAGCCGTGCGCGTCGACCACCTCGGCGGCCTTGACGAACGCGAGCTCGACCCAGTCCGCGCCCAGCGCCTGGTACCAGCCCTCGCCCTTGGCGAGCGAGCCGCGCCAGTCCGCGGGGTTCGCGGTGCCGACGGCCTCGTTGACCACGTCGACCGCCACGAGCCGGTCCCCGAAGTGCCCCAGCACGTTCTCGACGTGCGCGTCCAGGTTCGCCAGCGCGGTGTCACGGTCGAACGTGCCCGGCTGGTCGAAGCGCGCGGGCGGCGCGTCCCACATCCACGTCGGCGACTGCGAGTGCCACGCGAGGGTGTGCCCGTACAGCGCCAGGTCGGGGTTCCGGGACGTGTACCGCGCGAACGCCGCCTCCGCCGCGTCGTACGTGAACACGCCCTTGTCGCGCTGCGTGCTCTCGGGCTTCATCTCGTTGCCCGGCGTGTACGACGCGTAGTTGTACAGCAGCCCCTCGATCTCGCCCGCACCGAAGATCCCCATCGAGAACCGGTCGGCGTGCTGGTCCTTCATGGGCGGGTAGTGCTCGAACGTCTGCCCGGGCTCCGGCAGCGCGGCCGGCTCGGGCGCGGCCGCCGCGGGGCCGGCGGGCCCGAGCGCACCGACCGCGAGCACCGCGGCCAGCAGCGGTGCGCCGACGCGCGCGGCGGCGCGACCCGCGCGACGACGGCGGGGGACGAGCGTGCGCAGGGGTGCGGTGACGTCCGGACCCGGCATGGGTGCCTCCAGGGGCGCTCCCCGGCGCGACGCTGCGCGGGGCTCGGCGACGGCAGAGGACGATGGCAAACGTTCTCCACCCGTGATGCCGTCGAACCTAGCCCGCGACGCTCCGGGGTTGTCAAGAGTCCGCCACGTCCGGTTGGTCGGGTCTTGACGTCCGTTTCCGACGCCGCCTACGGTGACCCCACGCGGTGTGGCGAGCGTTTGCCGTCGACGACGACGGTGGCGCCGCCCGGGACCCGACGCCGGGTCCACCCGCGTCGCCGCGGGCGGTCGTCGCCCGCGCGTCGAACCCCTGAGCAGCGCGGACGTGCGGGACGGCGTGGTCCCGCGGCGCGCGCCTGCCCGGGTCGACCCTTGGGGAGGAGCAGTCGATGACCCGACGGACCAGAGGTGGCCGGACCGAGGCACGGCGCGACGGGAGGCGGCCCGTGCGCTGGGCCGGGGCGGGCCTCGCGGTCGCGCTCGCGACCGTCGGGTTCGTGGCGCCCGCGCACGCCGCGGTCGACGCGGCCACGTACGACGTCACGATCCGCGCGACCGGCGCGGGCACCGTCACCGGCGGTGGCACGTACGCGCCCGGCGAGACGGTCGAGCTCACCGCGACGCCCGGGGCGGGGCAGGTGTGGGCCGGCTGGACGTCCGCCGACCTCGCGTGGATCGGCGCACGCGCCCTGTCGTTCACGATGCCCGAGGGCGACGTCACGCTCGAGACGTCGTTCCGGCCGCAGATCGCGCCGCTCAAGGAGGTGTACCGCGACTACTTCGACGTCGGGAACATCTACTCCAACGCCGGCACCTACGCGGACGGCTCGCAGGCGTCGTCGACGATCGCGCGGCACTACTCGGTGATGACCGCCGAGAACAACATGAAGCCCGACCAGCTGCTGCCCAACAACAACATCGACCCGGTGACGGGCGACTTCACGTTCAACTTCGGCCCCGCCGACGCGTTCGTCGACCAGACGCTCGCCCGCGGCATGAAGGTCCACGGGCACGTGCTGGTGTGGCACGGGCAGTCGCCCGCGCGGATCAACAGCGGCGCCACGGGCGGCACCCGCGCGCAGGCCAAGGCCAACATGGAGCGGTACATCCGCGAGGTGCTCACGCACTTCCAGGGCAAGGCCGAGTCGTGGGACGTCGTCAACGAGGCGTTCGTCGACGGGCTCGCCGAGTTCGACCCCGCGACGCAGGACTGGCGCGACTACCTGCGCGGCGGCCCGAACGGCGGGCAGTCCCGCTGGTACAGCGCGTACGCCAACGGCGCCGACACGGCCGCCGGCGAGCACCCCGCCGACTTCCTGTACGACGCGTTCATCTACGCCCGCCAGTACGGGCCCGAGGTGCGCCTGGAGTACAACGACTTCAACGTCTTCCAGTCCGAGGGCAAGGCGCAGGCGATCCTCGCGATGGCCACCGACCTCAACGCCCGGTACGCCGCCGAGCACCCCGAGGACCCGCGCCGGCTGGTCGAGTCGATCGGCCTGCAGTCGCACAACTACATCAACCAGACCCCGGCGTTCGCGTGCTCGGACCGCACGCGCCTGCGCTCGCTCGTCAAGGACGCGGCGGCCGAGTGGCAGCCCGGCGCCTGCTCGAACGAGGCGTCGGTCGAGCGGTCGCTGCAGCTCATCACCGAGGCCGGCTTCACCGCCAGCATCAGCGAGCTCGACCTGCAGGTGTGGGAGGCGTGGAACGGCCAGCCCGAGGGCGAGGACCGCGCCGCGTACCGCGACCTCACCGACCCGACCGTCGCCGACCGCATCTCGCGCGGCGAGTTCGACTACTGGGTCGGCAAGATCAGCAACCGCGCCGAGCTCGAGAAGATCCAGGCGCAGCGGTTCGCCGAGTACTTCGCGGTCTACAAGAAGTACTCGACCGACATCAACCGCGTGACGTTCTGGGGCATGACCGACCAGGCGTCGTGGCGGTCCACGCACAACCCGCTGATCTTCAACAGCGACTTCTCCGAGAAGCTCGGCGCCGCCGCGTCCGCGAACCCCGAGCGCTGGCTCGGGCAGCGGCACCCGGTCGTCGACACCTCGAAGCTCGAGGCCGCGATCGCGGAGGTCAAGGCGCTCAAGCTCAGCGCGAAGGACTTCACGGGCCTGAGCATCGCGCGCGTCAAGGCCGTGCTGGGCCGCGTGATCGCCGTGCTCGTGACGCCGGGCGCGCAGGGCAAGGTCAACGCGGCCACGGCCGCGCTGCACGAGGCGGTCGCCGCGCTCGAGCGGCGGTAGCGCGACGCGCGCGGGGCGGCCGGGTCGTCGGTCGCCCCGCGCGCGTGCCGGTCAGCGGCGACGGCGGCCCGGCAGCCGTCGCCGGTCTCGGCGCGGCACGTCCGGCGCGAACGGCGGGAAGTCGTCGGGAAGGTACCGGGGGAGCAGGTCCGCGACGTCGAGCGCGAGGTCCGCCAGGTGCTCGACGGCCGGCAGCCGCGTCGGCCCCGGGACGTGCACCACGACGTCCCCCTCCTGCACCAGCAGGCTGAGACCCGGCGCGTGCTCACGGGCCAGACGCTCGAGCAGCCGCGGGTGCAGCACCTCGTGCGTCAGCCGGGGGTCGGCACCCCGCATGCGCCACCGCTCGTTGTGCTCGTGCGACTCCACGACCACCTGCTGACCGCCGAGGGCACGGGCGACGCGGTCCCACCGGGTCAGGGGCGTCAGGCTCACGGTCGGCAGCAGCCGCGGACCCGTCGTGAAGACCGCGTGCCGGGACGGACCCGCGACCCCGGTGCGGACGGTGACGGAGACGACGTCGCCGTGCCCGCCCTGCCGGGTCAGCACGTCGGACGCCGGACCCCCGCCCCGCAGGCCCGGCGCGTCCCAGCGGCTCGACAGCGTGGTCGAGCGAGGTGCGTGGTGCCAGCCGTGGGTGTCGGCCGAGGCCTGCACATGCGCCCGGTGCCGTGCCGTGCGCCGCCGGTGGAGCGTCGTCGCCACCGCGACGACGCCGACGGCCGTGACGACCAGGGCCACCGTGACCGCCAGGACCGCGGGGTCGAGCGGCTCGTCCAGCTCGCCGAACGAGCCCCGGGCGCCGCTGACGGCGAGGAGGGCCACCGTGTAGGCGCCGCCGACCAGCAGCACCGTCCCGGACACCCCCACGACCAGCCACACGACGACCAGCGAACCCCCGGCGACCAGCGCGTCCACCCGGCTGATCTCTCCCGCGCCGACGCGACGCCGCAGCGTGGGCAGCACGCCTCGCATGCCTGCCGGCGGTCCGGCGTTCGTCTCGCTCACGCCGGAGTCATCGGCACGGACGCGGCCGCTCACGAGGGAGGTGGGCACCCCGCGTCGCCCCCCCGACGTGCCGCCGAGCGCGTGACGTCGGCCCCGCGCGCGGCCCGCCGCTCGTGGATCGGGCCTCACGTGTGATCAGATGGGGTCCTCGCGTCGTCGACGCGCCGGGAGAGCTGGGAGCGGACCTCGAGGTCCGTGGCCCGCCCCCGACGGGCGGACGGCCCGTGCCGCCGTCGGCGCACGCACCGCTCGGGTGCGCCGCCGGGCGTGAGCGGCCCCGCCGTGGGCCGCGGCCCGTCGTGCTGCACCGTGCTCGCGGTGCAGGCATCGCAGTTGGAGGAGGACCTGTGGCCCGAGCCGGCCAGCGACGCCCCGGGCGTGCCCGCCCCGACGCGGGCGGCCAGCGCCGTCGCGCCGCGCACCCCGACCAGGAGGGGATCATCCCCGTCCTCGCCGGGATCGCCCGTGAGGTCGACGACGCCGTGCAGCGCACGCCCACGCGCTCCGGCGTGCGGACCAAGTTCCAGGTCGTCGCGCTGCTCGTGCGCGAGGAGCGCGCCCGCGTCATGGGCGACGCCGACCTGTCGGAGGCGAAGAAGGCGCAGCAGCTCAAGCGGCTCGACGGCGTCGCGACGCAGCTCGCGCGCATCGCCGCGCGCGACACGACCCTGCTGACGCTGCTCACGGACGACGCGAAGCTGTCCGACGCCGCGCGCTCCTACAAGGAGACGGTGATGCGCGCGGGCGGTCTCGACGTCCCCGACGAGCCCGAGCCCGCCCCGGCGCCCGCGCCGACCGCCGCCACCGAGCGGCGGGTCGTGCCGCAGTCGGTGATCGCCGCACGCCTGGCCAACCCGTTCCTCGCGCCCGACTTCGAGGCCGCCGCGGCCCTGCGCGCCGCGCCCCGCACGCACCGCCTCGACGGGTGGGAGCTGCTCGAGCCGCTGTTCCGGTCGTTCGAGCGCGCCGCCAACGGCTCGCCCGCGTGCATGGAGCTGCCCGACGTCCGCACCCTGCCGGGCCTGCACGGGCGCGAGCTCATGCCGCACCAGGCGCGCCTCGTGGCCGCCGCCGCGCGCGGGCACCGCACGTTCCTGCTGGCCGACGAGCCGGGCCTCGGCAAGACCGCGCAGGCGCTGCTCGCCGCGCAGGCCGCCGACGCGTTCCCGCTGCTCGTCGTCGTCCCCAACGTCGTCAAGACCAACTGGGCGCACGAGGTCGGCATGTGGCTGCCGCTGCGCAACGTCACCGTGGTGCACGGCGACGGCGAGGACGTCGACGGGTTCGCCGACGTCGTGGTCGTCAACTACGACATCCTCGACCGGCACGCCGGGTGGCTCGGCACGCACGGGTTCCGCGGCATGGTCGTCGACGAGGCGCACTTCATCAAGAACAAGTCGTCGCTGCGCTCGCAGCACGTGCTGGGCATCGCCGACAAGATCCGGCTGCGCGCCACGCGGCCGCTGCTCATGGCGCTGACGGGCACGCCGCTCATCAACGACATCGAGGACTTCCGCGCGATCTGGCAGTTCCTCGGCTGGATCGACGACACCAAGCCGCTCGCCCCGCTCATGTCGGCGCTCGAGGAGACGGGCCTGACGCCGGCCGACCCCGGGTTCTCCGCCGCCGCGCGGTCGGCCGTCATCGACATGGGCATCGTGCGGCGCCGCAAGGTCGACGTGGCCGCGGACATCCCGGCGCGCCGCGTCGCGGACCTGCCCGTCGAGCTCGACGGCGCGGTCGGCCGCTCGATCCGCGCGGCCGAGGCGGCGCTCGCGCAGCGCCTGGTCGAGCACTACCGCTCGGCCGTCGCGGCCCGCGGCGAGATCGTCGACCGCGTGGACCTCGACCTCGCGCGCCGCGTGGCGGCCGCCGAGCTCAAGGACGCGTCGTCGAAGAAGAAGGGCGAGAACGTCTTCACGATGGTCCGCCGCATCGGCCAGGCGAAGGCCGGGCTCGCGGCGGACTACGCGGCGCAGCTGGCGCGCAACGTCGGCAAGGTCGTGTTCTTCGCCAAGCACGTCGACGTCATGGACGCCGCCGAGCAGCTGTTCTCCGAGCGCGGCCTCAAGCACGCGTCGATCCGCGGCGACCAGACCCCGCGCCAGCGCGAGAAGAACGTCACGGCGTTCGTCGAGGACCCCGAGGTGCAGGTCGTCGTGTGCTCGCTCATGGCGGCGGGCGTCGGGCTGAACCTGCAGGTCGCGTCGAACCTCGTGCTCGCCGAGCTGCCGTGGACCGACGCCGAGCAGACGCAGGCCATCGACCGCGTGCACCGCATCGGCCAGGACCAGCCCGTCACGGCGTGGCGCGTCATCGCGGCGCAGACCATCGACGCGCGCATCGCCGAGCTCATCGACGCCAAGTCGGGGCTCGCGGCGGCGGCGCTCGACGGCGTCGCGCTCGACGAGGACGCCGCGTCGACGGACGTGCAGCTCGACGCCCTGGTCGGGCTGCTGACCGACGCGCTGCGCGCCGAGGGCGTCGCCGTCTGAGCGTCACCAGCCCCAGGTGCCCGCGCCGCCCTTGAACGGGCCGACGACGCGGCGCGTGCGCCACCCGCCGTAGAAGTCGCCCTCCTGCGCCTCGACGACCTCGCCGTCGACCGTGCAGACCAGCCCGGCCGGGTAGAGCGCGACGTGGTCGAGCAGCGCCTCGTACCCGGGCCGCGGGTCGGGGTAGCCCCACGCGGCGCGCGGGCGCACGACGCGCGCACCCGCGTCGGTGCCGACGACGTCGTGGTACGTCGCGCGCCCCTTGAACTCGCACACCGTCGAGGCACCCGCGACCGGCACGAGCGCGCCCGGCGCGACGTCGGCCAGCGGCAGGTAGTACGTCGGCGGGTGCGACGTCTCCAGCACGCGCAGCGCGCGCCGCGTGTCGACGACGACCGAGTCCCCGAACCGCACGACGACGTGCTCGTCGCTCGGCACGACCGCGGGCGGCCGCGGGTAGTCCCACACCGACTCCTGCCCGGGCCCGGGCGGGACGGCGGCGCGACCGCCGGGCGGGGTGGTGCGCGGGTGCCAGGCCGTGGTGTCCGACGTCATGGCCCCACTGTCGCCCGCGGGCCGACGCGGCGCACGTGCGGCCGGCACGAGGTCGCGTCTATCAGATTCTCAGATGTGCGCGTACGATCGGGTCATGCGCACCGTCACCGCCACGCACGCCTCGCGCGGTTTCTCCGACCTGCTGGACGCCGTCGAGCACGGCGACACGATCGCGATCACGCGCGGCGGGCGCGTCGTCGCCCAGATCGCGCCCGCGGTCTCCACGACCGGCAGAGCGCTGCGCGCGGCCCTGGCAGGGGGCCCCGCGCTCGACGACGACCTCGAGGCCGACGTCGCCGCCGCGACCGCGCTGCTCACGGCCGACGAGAGCGACCCGTGGCACGCCGGCTGATCCTCGACACCACGACGCTGATCGCCTACGAGCGCGGCACCGTCGACCGCGGCCTGTTCGACGACGACGACCTCGCGATCGCCGCGGTGACGGTCGCGGAGTTCCGCACGGGCATCGAGCTCGCCGACACCGCGCGACGGGCGGCCGACCGCGCGCGGGTGCTCGCCGCGATCACGTCGGCGATCACCGTGCTCGACTACACCGAGCGCACCGCCGCCGAGCACGCGCGCCTGATCGCGCACGTCCGCCGCGCGGGCCAGCCGCGGGGGGCGCACGACCTGATCATCGCGGCGCACGCCGCCGAGCACGGTCGCACGGTCGCGTCGTGCGACGCCCGTGCGCGGTTCGGCGAGCTCCCCGAGGTCCGGGTGGTCCTCGTCCCGCGGCGCTGAGAGTCGGCGAATCGGCGCGGGCCGGGCCCGAGTGTGCGGCGCCCGGCTCACCGTCCCGCGCGTCGCCGCCCCGCCCGTGCCGAGAAGGCGTCCATCGCGGCGAGCACCTCGGCGGCCTGCCACACCCGCGCACGGTGGCCCGTCGACGGCGAGTGGAGCACCCCGGCCTCCTGGAGCACCTCGATCGCGTTCCGTGCCGCCCGGTCGGACACCCCGAGCGCGCGGGCCGCGTACTCGGCCGTCACGACGGGTTGGGAGAACAGCAGGTCCGACAACGGCCACGCTGCCGAGTCCGACCGTGCCGTGATCGTGTCGCGCCAGCGCGCGCGGGCGGCGACGACCTCGGCGGCGAGCTGGCGGCCGTTCGCGGTCGCGGCGACCGCGGCCGACGCGATCTGCTCGACGATCGGGTCGAGGTCGCCGTCCCGGTAGGCGCCGAGCGCGCGGAAGTACGACTCCGGGTCGCGCAGCAGCCCGGCGGACACCGGGACCGTCGTGTGCAGCGCGAGACCGCGTCGACGCAGGACCGTGTGGACCAGGACGCGCCCGGTGCGCCCGTTGCCGTCGGTGAACGGATGGATGGTCTCGAACTGGGCGTGGACGACGGCCGCCAGGACGAGCGCCGGCACGTCGTCCCGTGCGGCGAACGCGACGAGGTCGTCGACGAGCAGGGGAACGCGGTCGTGGTGCGGCGGGACGAAGTCGGCGCCGTGCGGACTGATCGGCGAAGCGCCCACCCACACCTGCTCGGAGCGCCAGCGTCCCGCGGTCTCGGGCTCCGACTCCGCCAGGAGCGCGCGGTGGACGGCGAGGATGCCCGCCGCGGTGACGTCGTCGCCCGCGGCGAGGGCGCCCGTCATGGCTCGGACGTTGGCTGCGACGAGGTCGGCGTTCTGCCGGGACGGCACGCCGAGCGACGCGAGCGCGAGGTTGCGCGCGTTCGTGGTGAGGTGCTCGATCTGCGAGCTCGACGCCGACTCGGTCCGCAGGAGCACCGTCGGCATGGGGACGGGGAGCGACGCCATCGCGCTGTCGAAGCGTGCGACGTCGAGCGTCGCCTCCTCGGTGAGCGCCGCCACCCGGGCGCTGACGCGAGGGTGCGCCGCCGCGATCGACGGTGGCACGGCGGCCTCGTAGGGCCGCGCGACGCGCCGTCGCTGGAACGCGTCGAGGTAGGGGCTGGTCGCCGCCCAGGGCAGCGTCTCGTGGTCGACCGCCGGCCACGGGTGGTCGGTGGTCATCCTTCTCCCCGGTTCGTCACGAGTTGAAGCCTACGGCCATACCCTTCACTCCGCCTGTGCCGGCCGGAAGCGTCGTCGCGGTCGGTCCCCCTCCTGGGTCGCGCCCGCGCGGACTGGACGTGCGGGCTGAGGTATGGCAACCCTTATCCCGTGCCTCCCGCCGTCGAGCCCCGCTTCCGCACGTCGCCGAACGTGCTGTTCGCGACGGTCGTGACGCGCGTCGTGCGGCTCTCGCCCGGGTTCGTGCGCGTGACGCTCACCGGGCCCGACCTGGGCGTGTTCGCGCCCTACGGGCTCGACCAGCGCATCAAGATCCTGCTGGGCGAGCCGTGCGACGGCCTGCTGCCCGGGCTGCCCGAGCGCGAGTGGCGGCGCGTGTGGCGCGCGGTCCCCGAGCAGCGGCGGCCCGTGCTGCGCAGCTACACCGCCTACGAGGTGCGGCCCGACGCGCGCGAGCTCGACCTCGACTTCTACGTGCACGACCCCGCGGGCCCCGCGAGCGAGTGGGCCCTCGCCGCGCGCCCCGGCGACCCGCTGCTGGTCTCGGGCCCCGACGTGCGCGCGGGCGCGCCCGACCACGGCGTGCAGTGGTGCCCCGGCGGCGCGACCGAGCGCGTGCTGCTCGCGGCCGACGAGACCGCGTACCCCGCCGTGCGCGGCATCCTCGCGGCGCTGCCCGCGGGCGTGCGCGCGACGGTCCTGCTGGAGGCGGGCCACGCGGCCGACGCCGCGACGCTCGACGACGTCACGGCCGGGCACGACGCGCACGTGCTGCTGCGCGACGGGCGGCGCGGCGGGCAGGCGCTCGTGACGGCCGTCGAGACGTGGGCCGCCGCGCACGGGCCCGCCGCCGCGGCCGCGGGCGACGCGTTCTACGCGTGGGTCGCGACCGAGAGCACGCGCCTGGCCGGGGCGCGCGCCGCGCTCGCCGGGGCGGGCCTGGCTCCCGAGCGCGTGCACACGCAGGGGTACTGGCACGACCGCCCGCGCGGGGTCCCCGCACCCGAACCCGCTGGCTACGCGGTCGCCGTGTGACGGACCGCACGTACGCGGTGAGGTAAGGCTTTGCTAACGTCACCCCCGGTCCGCGACGGGCGGACCGTCACGGACGAAGGAGTTGGCGTGCGTTCAGCAGTCTCCACGGTGCGGTCGCGGGTCGCGGTGCTCGCGGCCGTCACGGCCCTCGGTCTCGGCCTCTCGGCGTGCGCCGCCGACGCGGACGCCGGCACCGCCGACCCCACGCCGTCCGCCTCCGCCGACGCGTCCGACGAGCCCCGCGTCGTCGAGCACGCACGCGGCGAGACCGAGGTCCCCGCGCACCCGCAGCGCGTCGTCGTCCTCGAGCCCGTGCAGCTCGACACCGCCGTCGCGCTGGGCGTCGAGCCCGTCGGCGCGGCCGTGCTCAACGAGGCCCTCGGCGTGCCCGCCTACCTCGGCGACGCCGCGGCCGACGTGCAGACCGTCGGCACCGTGCAGGAACCGAACGTGCAGAAGATCGCGGCCCTGCAGCCCGACCTCATCATCGGCACCGAGTCGCGCCACTCGGCGCTGTACGACCAGCTCTCGGACGTCGCGCCCACCGTCTTCATGGCCACGCAGACCGACCCGTGGCAGGACAACGTGCGCTTCACCGCGAACGCCCTGGGCGACGAGGCCGACGCGCAGGAGCTGCTCGACGCGTACGACGCACGCTGCCAGGAGATCGCCGACGAGTTCGGCACCGCCGGGCAGGCCGCGCAGCTCATCCGCCCGCGCGACGGCATCCTCACGCTCTACGGGCCCACGTCGTTCGCGGGCAGCACGCTCGAGTGCGTCGGCTTCACGACCCCCGAGCGCGACTGGGAGAACTCGATTTCCGTCGACGTCTCGCCCGAGAACGTGCTCGACGCGAAGGCCGACCACGTGTTCGTCACGACGACCGACGTGACCGACGACTCCAGCGTCCCCGAGGCCGTGCGCGCCAACGCGGCGGCGTTCCCGCAGCTGCACCTGGTCGACCAGGCGTGGTGGATCACGGGCGTCGGCCCGCTCGGCGGGCAGGCCGTGCTCGACGACATCGAGAAGATCCTCTCCGCGGCGTCCTGACCCCCACCCGCCGACCCGCGCACCCGTGAGCACCGCAGCACCGACCGCCCGCCCGGCGACCCTCCGGTCGCCGGGCCGGGCGCGTCCGCCGCGCCGGCACGCCGCCGGCTGGGTGGCCGGCGCGCTCGCGGTGCTGCTCGGGGTCGTCGCGCTGTCGGTGCTGGTCGGGGCCAACCCGGTGCCGCCGGACGACGTGCTCGACGCGCTGCTGGGCCGCGGCACCGACACCGCGCGGTTCGTCGTGTGGGACCAGCGGCTGCCGCGCACGCTCGCGGGCCTCGTGGTCGGCGGCGCGCTCGGCGTCGCGGGCGCCCTCATGCAGGCCTTCACGCGCAACCCGCTCGCCGACCCGGGCCTGCTCGGCGTCAACGCGGGCGCGGCGTTCGCGGTGGCGCTGGGCATCACGTTCCTGGGCGTCACGACGCCCGCGGGGTACATGTGGCTCGCGTGCCTCGGCGCGCTGGTCGTGGCCGTCGGCGTGCACGTGCTGGGCGGTGCCGCCGACCTGCGCGCGAGCCCTGCGCGGCTCGTCGTCACGGGTGTCGCGGTCGGCGCCGTGCTCGCGGGCCTCACGAGCGGGCTCACGCTCACGCACCCCGACACGTTCGACCGCATGCGCGGCTGGGCCGCCGGCAGCCTGCTCGAGCGCGGCCCCCAGGTCGTGCTGCCGGTGCTGCCGCTCGTCGTGCTGGGCCTGCTGGTCGCGGCCCTCACGGCGCGCAGCCTCAACGCGGTCGCGCTCGGGCCCGACGTCGCGCAGGCGCAGGGCGTCGACGTGCGCCGCACGCGCGTGCTCGTGCTCGCCGCGGTCACGGTCCTCGCGGGCGGGGCGACGGCGATCGCCGGGCCCGTCGCGTTCGTCGGGCTGATGGTGCCGCACGTCGTGCGGTGGACGCTGGGCACCGACCAGCGCCGCGTGCTCGCGGGGTCGCTGCTGGGTGGGTGCGTGCTGGTCGTCGCGTCCGACGTCGTGGGGCGCGTCGCCGTGCCGCCGGGGGAGATGCCCGTGGGCGTGGTCACCGCGTTCGTCGGTGCGCCCGTGATGATCGCGCTCGCGCGCCGCCGACGGGCCACGGCGCTGTGACCGCCACGCGCCCGGACGTGCACGACGCCGCCGGCACCGCCGAGACCGCCCCCGCGGCCGCCCCGCGCGCCGTGCCGCTCCCGTGCGGCTGCTGCGCGGCCCACGCCCGCGCGTGCTCGTCGGCACCGACCGGCTGCACGTGGGCGTCGGCGTGCGTGAGGGCGTGCTGTGCGTCGTGCTGGCCGCCGTGCTGCTCGTCCTCGCGGTCGTCGGGCTCGCGGTCGGCGACTTCCCCGTGCCGTGGCCCGACGTCGTGGGCGCGTTCACCGGCCGCACGCAGGGCCTCGCGGCGACCGTCGTGCTCGAGTGGCGGCTGCCGCGCGTCGCGGCGGCCGTGCTGTTCGGGGCCGCGCTCGCCGTCGCGGGCGGCGTGTTCCAGGCCGTGACGCGCAACCCGCTCGCGAGCCCCGACGTCGTCGGCCTGTCGAACGGCGCGTTCACGGGCATGCTCATCGCGCTCGTGTCGCTGGGCGGCGGCTGGGCGTCCCGCACGGTCGGCGCCCTGGTCGGCGGGGTCCTCACGGCCGTGGTCGTGCACCTGCTCGCGCACCGCGGCGGTCTGCAGGGGTTCCGGCTCATCGTCGTCGGCATCGGGGTGTCGTCGATGCTGGGCGCGTTCAACACGTGGGTGCTGCTGCGCGCCGACCTCGAGACCGCGCTGCTCGCCTCCGCCTGGGGCGCGGGCACGCTCACGACCGCGACCGCCGAGCTCGTGCGGCCCGTCGCGGTGTGCGTCGTCGTGCTGCTCGCCGTGGTCGCGACGCGAGCCGGCGCGCTCGCGCAGCTCGAGCTGGGCGAGGACGTCGCCGCGACCACCGGCGTCGCCGCGGGCCGCGACCGCACCGTGCTGCTGGTCGCCGCGGTCGGGCTCGTCAGCGCCGTCACCGCCGTCGCCGGGCCCGTCGCGTTCGTCGCGCTCGCGGCCCCGCAGATCGCGCGCCGCGCCGCCGGGTCGCCCGGCATCCCGCTCGCCGCGAGCGCGGGCGTCGGCGCGGTCGTGCTGCTCGGCGCCGACCTCGTCGCGCAGCACGTGCTGCCCCTGACCGTGCCCGTCGGCGTCGTCACCGTCGTGATCGGCGGCGCCTACCTGCTGTGGCTGCTGCTCCGAGAGGCGAGGAACCGATGACCGCCGAGACCGCCACGACCTCGACGACCTCCGTGGGCCGCGTCGGCACCGCGTCGCGGCTGCGCGCCGAGGGCGTCACGCTGCGCTACGACGCGCGCACGGTCAGCGAGGACCTCACGTTCGCGGTGCCCGACGGCTCGTTCACCGTGATCATCGGCCCCAACGCGTGCGGCAAGTCCACGCTGCTGCGCGCGCTGTCCGGGCTGCTCGTGCCCGCCGCGGGGCGCGTGCTGCTCGACGACGCACCGCTGCCGTCCTACGCGGCGCGCGAGCGGGCACGGCGCCTGGCGTTCCTGCCGCAGACCATGTCCGCGCCCGAGGGCATCACGGTGGCCGAGCTCGCCGCGCGCGGCCGGTTCGCGCACCAGCGCGTGCTGCGCCGCTACTCGGCGGCCGACGTCGACGCGGTCGAGCGCGCGCTCGCCGCGACGGGCACGACCGACATCGCCGACCGTCGGCTCGACGAGCTGTCCGGCGGGCAGCGGCAGCGCGCGTGGATCGCGATGGTCCTCGCGCAGGACACGCCGCTCGTGCTGCTCGACGAGCCGACCACGTACCTCGACGTCACGCACCAGCTCGAGGTGCTCACGCTGCTGCACCACCTGCACGTGCAGGGCCGCACGGTCGTCGCCGTGCTGCACGACCTGCACCACGCGGCCCGCTACGCGACGCACCTCGTCGCGATGAAGGACGGGCGCGTCGTCGCGCAGGGCGACCCCGCCGCGGTCGTGACGGCCGAGCGCGTGCGCGACGTGTTCGGGCTCGACGCCACCGTCGTGCCCGACCCCGTGACGGGTGCGCCGCTCGTCGTGCCCGCGGACACCCGCTGACCGCCGCCGGGCGCCGCGCCCGCCGGCCGTGGCCCGCGTCGGGTCGGCGCTCGCGCCGCTCCGGGACGGCCTCCGCCCCGCGCCGGGACGGCCTCGCCGCGAGCCGGGAAGGCCAGGGCGCCGGCGCCCTGGTGCCCTCGCCCGACCGGACGCACCATGGACGGGTGAGCACCCCGCCGCGCCCCGGTCCGGCCGCCGCCCTCGTGGCGGCCGTCGTGGCGCTCGCGACCGCGTGCGCACCGTCGTCACCCGCCGCGACGCCCGAGACGGTGGTCGTGCGCGCGCCCGTCGTCGCGGCCAAGGCCGCCGTGCCGCCGCCCCCGGCGCTCGCACCCGTGGACCTCGCGTCCCTGCCGGTGGTCGAGCCGCGCGTGGTCGTGCCGGGCCTGCCCGGCGACGACGGGCTCGAGCAGCTGCGCTCGCAGGACCCGGCGCTCGGCACGTGGCGCACCGCGACCGTCGTGCGCGACACCGCCGCGTACGACGCGCCCTACGGCACGCCTCGCGGCACGGTGCCCACGGCGACGCTCGACGTGCCGACCGTGCTGCCCGTGGTGGAGCGCCGCGCCGGGTGGCTGCGCGTCATGGTCGCGACCCGCAGCGCGCTGCCCAGCCAGGACGCCACGCAGGTCAACGGCCGCACCGCGTGGATCCGCGAGCAGGACACCGTGGCCAGCGGCACGAGCTGGCGCCTGCACCTGGACCGCGCGGCGCTCACGCTCACGATCGACGACGGCACGACGCCCCGCACGGTGCCCGTCCTCGCCGTGGGCGCGCCCGGCACCCCGACGCCCGCGGCCGCGCAGTTCCTTACCGGGTCGCAGTGGGACCAGCCCGGCACGTACACGCCGCGCAGCCTGCTGCTGTCGAGCCAGAGCGAGACCATGGACGCCTACGACCGACGCACCGGCACGTCCGCGACCGCGATCCACACGTCGCCGTTCACCGCGACGGGTGCGATCTCCAACGGGTGCGTGCGCGTGACCGCCGACGTGCTCGACCTGCTGTGGGGCAAGGTGCCGCCCGGCACGGTGCTGACGGTCTCCTGAGCGGCCGCGCGCGGGCAGCGCCCGGGGCCGGGCCGCCGCCCCGCCGACGGACCACCCTCAGCGCGCGCCGCCCTCGCGCGCCCGCACCGCGGCGATCGCGTCCGCCGCGCGGATCAGCCCGATGTGGCTGAACGCCTGCGGGAAGTTGCCGATCAGCCGCCCGGCGTCCGGGTCGTACTCCTCGCTCAGCAGCCCGAGGTCGTTCGCGTAGCCCACGAGCTGCGCCATGAGCGTCTCGGCGTCCTCCAGCCGGCCGCTGTTCGCGTGCTGCTCGACCAGCCAGAAGCAGCAGATGAGGAACGGGTGCTCGTCGCCCTCGAGCCCGTCCATGCCCGTGTCGGTGCGGTACCGGTGCACGAGGCCGTGCTCGTCGGTCAGCTCCTGCTCGATGCGCGCGACCGTGCCGAGCATGCGCGGGTCGTCGTACGCGAGGAACCCCGTGTGCGGCAGCTGCAGCAGCGACGCGTCGACCTCGGCGTTGTCGTACGTCTGCGTGAAGCTCTCGATCTCGGGGTCGTAGCCGCGCTCGTCGATCTCGGCGCGCAGCCGGTCCCGCAGCTCGCGCCACCGCTCGACCGGCCCGTCGAGCCCGTGCTCCTCGACCGCGCGCACGCCCTGGTCGAACGCGGCCCACATCATGGCGCGCCCGTGCGTGAAGTGGTGCAGGTCGCCGCGCATCTCCCAGATGCCGTGGTCGGGCCGGTCGTAGTGCGTCTCGGTGTACCGCAGCAGGCTCTTCTGCAGGCCCCACGTGTACTCGTCCTCGCCGACGCCCGCGTCGCGCAGCATGCCCAGCGCGATCATCACCTCGCCCACGACGTCGGCCTGGTACTGGTCGGCCGCGCCGTTGCCGATCCGCACGGGCCGCGACCCCTCGTAGCCGTCGAGGTGGTCGAGCTCCTTCTCGTCGAGCTCCCGCTCGCCGCCCACGCCGTACATGATCTTGACGTCGTCGGCGTCGCCCGCGACCGCGCGCAGCAGCCAGTCGCGCCACAGGCACGCCCCCTCGGTGAGGCCGTGCGCGACCGCGACCTCGATGGTCAGCGCCGCGTCGCGCAGCCACACGAACCGGTAGTCCCAGTTGCGCACGCCGCCCAGCTCCTCGGGCAGCGACGCGGTCGGCGCCGCGACGATCCCGCCCGTCTCGCCGTGGGTGAGCGCGCGCAGCACCAGCAGCGAGCGCAGCACGAGCGGGTCGTGCGTCGTGCGGACCTCGAGCTTCGACGACCAGTCCGTCCAGAAGCTCACGGCCGCCGCGAGCGCCTGGTCGGCGTCGATCGGCTCGGGCGGGTCCGCGTACGACGGGAACCACACGAGGTCCCAGTCGAGGAGGTCGCCCTCCTCGAGCCGGAACCGGCCGCCGAGCCGCGGCGTGCGCGCGCCGCCCGCCGCGGAGAACGCGCCCGGCTCGGCGGACGTCCCGTCCTGCGCGACGCCGTCGTCGCCGTCGACGCGCGTCAGCAGCGGACCCGTGACGAGGATCCCCTCGGGGCCCGCGAGCGACTGCAGCGCCTCGCGCCCGTGGTGGTCGACCACCCGCACCCACGGCGTGGCGCGCGCGTAGTCGAACCGCAGGCGCAGGTCGTGCTCGACCTCGACCGTGCCCTCGAGGCACTCGACCTGCCGCACGAGGTCGTCGCGCCCCGACGTCAGGGGCAGGAAGTCCGTCACGCGCGCCGTGCCCGTGGGCGTGCGCCACGTCGTCTCGAGCACGAACGTCTGCGGCAGGTACCGCCGCTCGATCACCTCGCCGTCGACCGCCGACAGCTTCCAGCGCCCGTCGTCGGGTCCGCCGAGGATCGCGGAGAACGCCGCGGGGGAGTCGAAGCGCGGCAGGCACAGCCAGTCGATGCTGCCGTCGCGGGACACGAGCGGGCCGGTGCGCAGGTCGGACAGGAGGGCGTAGTCCTCGAGGTGCGTGCTCACCTCGTCCTTTCTACGGTGCGGACGCCCGCCCCGCAGGACGGGCGTCCGGTTTCGCCCGGGTCCGGGCGGCGGACGAGCACCGCGCGGACCCGGCGGTCGGGTCAGTCGGCGACGTGCCGGCCGCCCTCGCGCCGCCCGTGGTTGACGTCCGCCTCGTCCGGGCCGGGGCCCGTGTCGACGGGCGGCTGCGTCTGGTCGGCGTCGTGCGCGTGGTCGCCGTCGTGCGGGTGGTCGTGGTCGTGCTCGTGCGGGTGGTCGTGGGTGTGCCCGCCGGGGTCCGCGGGGCCGGGGTTCTCGCTCATCGGGTGCTCCTTCGCTGTCCGACTCGGTTCCGGTCCCTCGATGGTCGCCACCCGGTGCCCGGTCCGCACGCCGGGGCGTGGCGCGCGACGTGCCGGGGTCGCCGCGCCGTGCGGGTGGAGCGCTGCTACGTTCGCGAGGACGGGCGACGCCGACGACGCCGCGCCCGGACGACGGGAGGGGGCCCGTGATGTCGGCACGCACCACGGGTGCGCCCGCGGGGGCAGCGGCCGCGGTCACGCCCGCACCGGCGGGCCGGATGCTCGTCCTGGCAACCGTCGGCTTCCTCGTGAACTTCTGGGCGTGGGCGCTCATCAGCCCGCTCGGGTCGGCGTACGGCGACCGGCTCGGCCTCACGGGCTTCCAGCAGTCGGTGCTCGTCGCGGTTCCCGTGGTCGTCGGGTCGCTCGGGCGCATCCCGGTGGGTGCGCTGACGGACCGGGTCGGGGCGCGCGTGATGTTCCCGGTTGTCAGCCTCGCGACCGTGCTGCCCGTCCTGTACATCGGCCTGGTCGCCGAGTCGTACACGTCGCTGCTGGTCGGCGGCTTCCTGCTGGGGCTCGGCGGCACGACCTTCGCGATCGGCGTCCCGCTCGTCAACGCGTGGTACCCGCCGGCGCGGCGCGGTACCGCGCTCGGGCTGTTCGGCATCGGCATGGGCGGCACCGCGATCTCGGCGTTCACGACCGTCCGGCTCACCGACGCGTACGGGCACGCCGCGCCGTTCCTCGTCGTCGCGGTCGTGCTCGTGCTCTACGCGGTCGTCGCGGCCGCGCTGCTGCGCGACGCCCCCGGGCGCGCGGTCCCGGCCGGCGGGTTCTGGCGGCGCACCTGGGACACCGCGCGGCTGCCCGCGACCGGGCAGCTGTCGTTCCTGTACGCCGTGGGGTTCGGCGGCTTCGTCGCGTTCAGCGTCTACCTGCCGACGTACCTCGGCAACGCCTACGGCCTGACGCCCGGCGACGCGGCGTTCCGCACCGCGGGGTTCGTCGTGCTGGCCGTCGCGATGCGGCCGGTCGGCGGGACGCTGTCCGACCGCGTGGGCGCCGTGCCGGTGCTGGTCGTGGCGTTCGCGGGGGTCGCCGTGCTCGCGGCCGTCGCCGCCGCGGGGCCACCGCTCGTGCCTCTCGGCACGGTCGCGTTCCTGGGGCTGGCGGCGCTGCTCGGTGCGTCGTCCGGCGCGACGTTCGCGATCGTCGGGCACGTCGCGCCGCCCGAGAAGGTCGGTGCGGTCACGGGGCTCGTCGGGGCGGCCGGCGGGCTCGGTGGGTTCGTGCCGCCGCTCGTCATGGGCGCGGTCTACGACCGGCTCGGCGGCTACGCGCTCGGCCTCGTGCTGCTCGCCGTCGTCGCCGCGGGCGCCGCGCTGTTCACGCGCGGCCCCGTCGCCCGCTCGGCACGCACGCCCGACGCGTGACGCGCCCGCGGCGTGCGGGCCGCGCGCACCCCGCACAGACTGGCATCGCCCACCCCTGGCGGGCGTCGACCCGACCGCCCCACCCGCGCGGAGGACCACCGTGAGCGAGACCGACGACGGCAGCACGATCCACCCCGACCAGCTGGACGAGGAGGGCGTCGGCGGCACGGCCGACGGCGTCCCGAGCACGTTCGAGCCCGAGGAGGACCCGGGCCTCACGGCGGGCGCGTGAACCGCTCGGGCGGCGCGGGCACGCGGGGGCGTGCGGCGGAGGACGCCGACGCGCTCGGCACGTACCGCGCGATGCGCGACTTCACGCGCACGCCCGAGCCGTCCGGGGCGCCGCCCGCCGCGGGCGGCGCCGTCGAGCGCCGGTTCGTGGTGCAGCGGCACCGCGCGCGGCGCCTGCACTACGACGTCCGTCTCGAGCTCGACGGCGTGCTGCTGAGCTGGGCCGTGCCCAAGGGCCCGACGCTCGACCCGGGCGTGCGGCGCATGGCCGTGCACGTCGAGGACCACCCGCTGGAGTACGCGGGCTTCGAGGGCGTGATCCCGCGCGGCGAGTACGGCGGCGGCGACGTGATCGTGTGGGACCGCGGCACGTGGGTGCCGTACAAGAGCGACGACCCGGCCGCCGAGCTGCGCGACGGCCAGCTGCACGCCGAGCTGCACGGCGAGCGGCTGCGCGGCAAGTTCCTGCTGGTGCGCAGCGACAGGCGCGGGCGGGACGGCGGCGACGGCAAGGAGCAGTGGCTGCTGATCCACAAGCACGACGAGCACGCGGTCGACGGCTGGGACGCCGAGGACCACCCCACGTCGGTCGTGTCGGGGCGCACCAACGACGAGGTCGCGGCCGACCCGGACCGGCTGTGGCGCTCGGGCGTGCCCGCGGCCGAGGCCGAGGTGGACCTGCGGGACGCGTCGCCGGCACCACCCGCACCCCTGCCCGCCGACGACGACGCGCTCGCGGCCCTCGACGACCTCGGCGCGTCGGGCACGTGGGAGGTCCACGGGCGGCGGCTGCGCGTCACGAACCTCGACAAGGAGCTGTTCGGCGGCCGCGACGGCGAGCCGCCCGTCACCAAGCGCGACCTGCTGCGGTACGCGGCGCGCGTCGGGCCCGTCGTGCTCCCGTACCTCGCGGGGCGCGCGCTCAACATGCACCGTTTCCCGCAGGGCGCCGGCACCGCGGGGTTCTGGCACAAGCAGCTCCCCGACCACGCACCCGACTGGGTGCCGCGGTGGGACCGCCCCGACGTCGACCCGGGCGACACCACCACCTACCTCGTGGTCGACGAGCCCGCGGCGCTCGTGTGGGCCGCCAACTTCGGCGCGCTCGAGTGGCACGCGTGGACGTCACGCACCGACGCGCCCGACCTGCCGACCTACGCCCTGGTCGACCTCGACCCCGGGACGTCGACCACGTGGGACGACCTCGTGCTGCTGGCCCGCCTGCACCGCGACGCGTTCGAGCACCTGGGCGTCCGCGCGTACCCCAAGCTCACCGGGAAGCGGGGCATCCAGATCTGGGTCCCGGTGGCCCCGGGGCCGTCGTTCGACGACACGCGCACGTGGGTCGAGCGGCTCTCGCGCACGGTCGGCCAGGTCGTGCCCGACCTCGTGAGCTGGCGGTGGGAGGTACGCGAGCGCGGCGGCCACGCGCGGCTCGACTACACGCAGAACGCCGTCAACAAGACCCTCGTCGCGCCGTACAGCCCGCGCGCCGCCGCCGGCGCGCCCGTGTCGGCGCCGATCACGTGGGACGAGCTCGACGCCGACTGGCTGCGCCCCGACGCGTTCACGGTGCGCACGGTCCTCGACCGGCTCGCCGACGTCGGCGACCCGTTCCGCGGCGTGCTCGACGCGCACCAGGTGCTGCCGCCGCTGCGGTGAGGGGGTGCGGCGCCCGCCCGGGCCGGTCCCCTTGAGCGGCCCCGAGACGCGTGCCAAGGTGAGGACGTCGTAGGCGCGCACCCGCCCCCGTCGACGCAGGGGCATCCCCACGCGCGCCTCGCAGGGGCGGCGCGACGCGACGGAAGGGGCACCCGGTGCGGCCAGGGCAGGACGACGCGGAGGCGGCGCGGACCGAGGCGTTCGCCGAGCTGGCCCGCATGCAGCCCGTCGACTCCGGCTCGCTCGCGTCGCTGCACGAGCTCCTGCTCGTGGTCCGGCGCACGCTGCCCGGCGTCGAGGACGTCTCGCTCACGCTGGGCGAGCCGGACGCCCCGACGCACGTCACGACCACGAGCCCGGGCGCCGCACGGGCCGACGGCTGGCAGGTCATGGCGGGCGAGGGGCCGTCGTTCGACGCGTACCGCGACGGGGCCACGGTCACGAGCGCGCGGTGGACGGCCGACCCGCGCTGGCCGCGCGTGGCCCGGCACTCCGAGACGGCCACGGGCGGACCCGCCACCGCCGTCCCCGTGCAGTACGGCGACCGGCGGTGGGGCGTGCTGACGTGCTACGGAGACCAGGTCCACGCCGCGGACCAGGTCGAGGCCGTCGAGCTCGTGGCCGGGACGGTCGCCGCCGTGCTCACCGGGTCGCGGCAGCGCGACGAGCTGCGGGCGCTCGTCGCGCAGCTCGGTGAGGCCCTCGAGTCGCGCGCGACGATCGACCAGGCCAAGGGCGTGATCATGGCGCACCGCGGCGGCACGCCCGACGACGCGTTCGACCACCTGTCGGCCATGAGCCAGCACCGCAACGTCAAGCTGCGCGAGGTCGCGCGGGACGTGGTGCAGCGTGCGACCGCCGCGCGCCGCGAGCGGACGGACGGCGCCGACGCCGGTCGGTGACGTGACCGGCGGTCGCCGCCCCGCCCGGTCCGACCGTCTGGTCCGGCTGCTCGACCTCCCGCCACGCGACGACGGGCCGCAGGGCCCGCAAGCGGGGGAGCGGTCGCGGTGCGTCAGACGTCGCCCGCCTCGTGCACGCAGATCGCGATGTGCGTGCGGTTGTCCGCCGGGAGCTTCTCCAGGATCCGGCTGATGTGCGTCTTCACCGTCGCGACCGTGATGAACAGCTCGGACGCGATCTCGGTGTTCGACAGCCCGCGCCCGATCGCACGGGCCACGTCGCGCTCGCGCTCGGTGAGCGCGTCGAGCTT
Organism: Cellulomonas sp. FA1; assembly: GCF_000986825.1. Classification (NCBI taxonomy): domain Bacteria; kingdom Bacillati; phylum Actinomycetota; class Actinomycetes; order Micrococcales; family Cellulomonadaceae; genus Cellulomonas; species Cellulomonas sp. FA1. Next base: position 3,759,208 of record NZ_LBMY01000001.1, read on the forward strand.
CTGGCGCGCGGCCGCGCGCCGTTCGTCGCGCGGCTGGTCGGTGACCGACGCGATGAGCCGGTCGGTGACCGACGGGGACAGGGTCGTGCGGCCCGCGCCCGCGTCGTGCACGTGCCGCACGATCTCGGCCGGCGGCGTGTCCTTCAGCAGGAACCCCGCGGCGCCCAGGCGCAGCGCGCCCAGCACCATCTCGTCGGTGTCGAACGTCGTGAGGATCACCACGCGCGCGTCGGGCTGCTCGGTCAGCAGCCGCTGCGTGGCCTGCAGCCCGTCGAGCCGCGGCATGCGGATGTCCATGAGCACGACGTCGGGCGACGTCGCGCGCACCACGTCGAGCGCCTCGAGCCCGTCGCCGGCCTCGCCGACGACCTCGATGGTCGGGTCCGCGCCGAGGATGAGCCGCAGCCCGACCCGCACGAGCGTCTCGTCGTCGACCAGCACGACCCGCGTCGCCGGCCGGCCGTCGGCCGTGGTGGTGCCCGTCATGCCTGTCCCTCCGTCCCGGCCGCCCACGGCAGCCACGCCTGCACCGCGAACGTGCCGTCCGGGCGTCGTTGCACGTCGAGCTCGCCGCCCGTGAGCCGCAGCCGCTCGGCGAGCCCCGTGAGCCCCCACCCGGACGACGGCAGCGGCGTCGCCGGCGGGTGGTCGGGCATCCGGTTGGTCACCTCGACGCCCACGCGGTCGCCCGGCGTGCCGTGCAGCCGGACCTTCACGGGCGCGCCCGGCGCGTGCTTGCGCGCGTTCGTCAGGGTCTCCTGCACGACGCGGTACAGGTGCCGGCTCGTCGACAGCGGCAGCCGCGCTAGGTCGTCCTCGGCCACGTGGTCGAGCACGTACGACACGGGCGACCCGGCGGCGCGCGTGCCGTCGACGAGCTCGTCGACCTGCGCGAGCGTCGGCTGCGGGCGCGACTGCTCGTCGGCCGCCGCGGGGTCGCGCAGCAGCCCGAGCACCTCGCGCAGCTCGCCGAGGGCCTCGTGCGCGTTCTCCCGGACGATCGCCGCGGTGTCGCGCACCTGCTCGGGGTCCAGCCCGGCGCGGTACTCCAGCGCGCCGGCGTGCAGCGCGACGAGCGACAGCCGGTGCGCGAGCACGTCGTGCATCTCGCGCGCGATGCGGTTGCGCTCGGCGGCGCGGGCCGTGTCGCCGCGCGCGTCGGCCTCGCGGCGCGCGATCGCGGCCTGCTCGCGCAGCGACGCGACGAGCGCGCGCCGACCCCCGATGAACAGCCCCGTCACCACGGGCAGGGCCATGCCGACCAGCACCGACAGCAGCAGCACCCACCGCGGCGGGTAGGGCAGGTCGTCCGGCAGGAAGACGTTCTGCAGCGCGCGGTCGGCCACCAGGCCGGCGCCGAACCACAGCGCGCAGACCGACAGGATCTCCGCCCAGCGGCGCCGCGTCGCCAGCGACACGACCGCGAGCGACGCGATGCCCGCCGAGAACACCGAGAACGACCCGAGCACGACGAGCACGCCCGTGATCGGCAGCGGCGCACGGTGCCGCAGCACGTACAGGACCGCGGCCACCACGAGCACGCCCAGGTCGACCGCGATCCACACCTCGGCGAGGAGGTTCGTCCTGCCCGTCATCTCGGCGCGCGCGATGCCCGCGCCGTACACCGCCGTGCCCGAGAAGAACCCCAGCGGCAGCGCGAGCATGAGCCGCCACGTGTGGGACCACGCGCGGCGGGCGCGGCTCGGCGGGGCGGGCGTCAGGGACACGCCGTGATGCTAGGCGCCCCGCGGGCCCGCCCGGATCGGTCGCGCGGACGACCGGGTCGGCCGCCCGGACGACGACGCCCCGCGCGGACCTGCGTGCGACCGCGCGGGCCCGTGTCAGGACGCGAGCAGCGCCGCGACGTCCTCGGGGTGCGGGAACGACCCGGGGACGTACCCGCACAGCGGGTCCGACGCGAACGGGTCGCCCGTCGCGGCGTACGCGCGCGAGCGCGACCCGCCGCACACCCGGCCGAACTCGCACGCGCCGCACCGCCCGGTCAGCCGTGCGGGGTCGCGCAGCCCCGTGAACAGCTCCGACGTCCGGTAGATCTCGGTCAGCGGCTGCTCGCGCACGTCGCCCGCCGACACCGGCAGGAACCCGGACGGGTGCACCGTGCCGACGTGCGACACGAACACGAACCCGTACCCGGCGTTGACGTTGACCGGCGGGCGTCGCACGCGCGCGCCGTCGCCCCAGCCGAACGCGGCCGTGCGCTCGGTCAGCTCGGCGTACAGCTCGCCCAGGCCCAGCGCGGCCACGTGGTCCTCGCCGCGCGCGGCGAGCACCGCGCGCTGCAGCGACACGCGCCGGAAGTGGTGGCCCTCGGTCGTCTTCACCGGCACGTGCGGGCCCAGGTCGTAGAGGTAGTTCATGACGTCCTCGGCCTGCTGCGGCGTGAGCGCCCCCAGGTCGACGCCGCGACCCATCGGCACCAGCATGAACGCGCTCCACGTCATCGCGCCCTGCGTCCGCACGAGGGCCGCGAGGTCCGGCAGCTCGTGCACCGTGCGGCTCGACATCGTGGAGTTCACCTGCACCTTGATGCCGAGCTCGCGGGCCGTCGCCCACGCCTCGACGGTGCGGTCGAACGTGCCCGGCACGCGCCGGAACCCGTCGTGCACGGCGGCCGTCGCGCCGTCCAGCGACAACGACAGCGCCGTCACGCCCGCGTCCTGCAGCGCGCGCAGCGCCGCCCGGTCGAGCTTCTCGGTGCCCGACGGCGAGACCGCCACCGCGAGCCCCAGCGCGAGCCCGCGCCGCACGAGCTCGGTGAGGTCCTCGCGCTCGAAGCAGTCCCCGCCGGTGATGACGAAGATGGGGGAGGGCCGGCCGAACGCCGCGACCTGGCGCATGAGCTCGGTCGCGGCGTCGGTGTCGAGCTCGCGCGGGTGCCGGCGCGGCTGCGCCTCGGCGCGGCAGTGCACGCACGACAGCGCGCACGCGCGCGTCGCCTCCCAGATGACGAGCAGCGGCCGGTCGGCCGGGTCGTGGCGGACGGTGCGGACGACGGGGCCGTGCGGGCGCATGCCGAGCATCAGACACCCGCCGCCGGCCCGGGGTCCGGGACGAGCGTCCCTTCCGCGCGGACGACACCCACGCCCGCGTGGTCGGTCGCGCGGCCGATGCGTCGTGCCGGGACCGCCGTGACGATGGTCGGGTGAGCAGCCCGCACGTCGTGCCCCCGCCCCCGACCGTCGCCGCGCCCCCGACCGTGTCCGCCCCCCGGGCGGTGCGCGCACGCGAGGTGCCCGGGACCTACGCGTACCACCGGCTCCAGCGGACCCGTCCCGGAGCCCGGTGGTGGCGGCCGCTGCTCGTCGGGCTCGTCGCGCTCGCGCTGTACGTCGCGCTGCTCGCGCTCGGCGGCGGCGCGCTCCTCGTCGCCGCGTTCGCGGGCGGCCCGGCGTCGTGGGACGCGCTCACCGGCCTGGACGTCACCGACCTCCTCGACCCCCTCGCGTTCACGCTCGCGATGCTCTCGATCATCGCGATGCTGCCCGCCGTGCTCGTAGCGACCCGGCTGCTCGGCGCGCGGCCCGTCGGCCTGCTCGCGTCCGTCACGGGGCGCGTGCGGTGGGGGTGGGCGCTGCGCTGCCTCGCGCTCGCGGCGGGTCTCGCGCTCGTGGTCCACACGGGTGACGCGGTCGTGGCGGCCGCGTCCGGACGGCCCTGGCAGCCCGACGTGGACGCGGGTGCGTGGCTGCTGATCGGCCTGGCCCTGCTGCTGGTGCCCGCGCAGTGCGTCGCCGAGGAGGTCGTGTTCCGCGGGTACCTCCTGCAGACCGTCGGCACGTGGCTGCGGCACCCGGCGTTCGCGATCGCCCTGCCCGTGCCGCTGTTCGTGCTCGGCCACGAGTACGTGAACCTCGCGATGCTCGACATCGCGCTGTGGGCGCTCGCGATGGGCTGGGTCACGTGGCGCACCGGCGGCCTCGAGGCCGCCGCGGCCGCGCACGTCGTCAACAACGTCGCGGTGTTCACGCTCGGCGCGGTGGGCCTGGCCGACCTCGACCTCGTGGACGTCGGGCCGGTCGCGCTCACGGTGTCCACGGTCCAGACCCTCGTCCTCGTCGGACTCGTCGAGGTGCTCGCGCGGCGCGCGGGCGTCGCCCGGGAGCGCGTCGTGGCCGCGCCTGCCGAGGGTGAGAACTGACACGTCCCGTGGCGATTCGTCGTATCCGCGTACGTTGCGTCCGTATCGGTCAGTCGTGCCGTGACACGAGTCGCCCCGGCCCCTCTTCCGTGCGGCGGGGTCGGTCCCTATCGTGAGATCCGTGCACCCCGTGAGTGAACGCATCCGTGACGCCCGCGAGCGCAGCGGCCTGTCGCAGGCCGACCTCGCGCGTGCGGCGATGATGCACCCCAGCTACGTGTCCCACCTCGAGCGCGGCGTGCGCGGTCCCGGCGACGCGGCCCTCGAGCGGCTCGCGCGAGCCCTCGGAGTCACGGCGCAGTACCTCGAACAGGGTGACCGCTCGCCCGAGTACCTCGAGTCGGAGGCCGCGCTCGTCCGTGCGCGGCAGCTCATGCGCGCGGGGCGGGCCCCGGACGCGGCGCGTGAGCTCGAGCAGGTCGAGCTCGCGGCCCTCGACGTCGACCAGGCGGCGAAGGTGCTGCTGGCGCGCGCCGAGGCGCTCGACCTCGCGGGCGACCTGGAGACCTCCGCGCAGCTGCTCGCCGACGTCACGCACCGGCTCGTCGTCGGCCACCGTCCCGAACGCGCGACGTACGCCGCGACCCGCCTCGTCATGGCGCTCACCGAGGCCGGCGACCTGCACGGCGCCGTGCGCGCGGGCGAGGAGCACCTCGCGACGCTGCGCGAGCCCGCCGCCGGCACCGACGAGATCTTCCGCCTCGAGTCGACGCTCGTGTGGGCGTACGTCGCGCGCGGGGACGTGACTTACGCGCGCGTGCGCGGCCAGGACCTGCTGGGGCGCGCCCTCGTGCACGGTTCGGCGCGCGCCGTCTGGTCCGTCCACTGGAACCTCGCGTTCGTCGACGACGCGCTCGGCGACCACGACGACGCGCTGTCGCACCTGCGCTCGGCCCTCGCGATCGCCGGGGGCGACGAGGTCGAGCGTGACGTGCCCCGCCTCCGGCTCGACCTCGCGCAGCTGCTGCTCACGGTGGACCCGCCGCGCCCCCGCGAGGCGCTCGCGGAGCTCGACGCGGCCGCGACCGCGCTGGAGGTCGGCGAGTCGCAGGTCGAGCTCGCGCGCGCGGCGACCACGCGGTCGCGCGCCACGCTGCTGCTCGGTCAGCACCGCGCCGCCCTCGCGCACGCCGCGCGCGCGGTCGAGATGCTCGCGACGGGTGAGCGGCGCGACGCCGCCGCCGCGCACGAGGCGCTCGGCGACGCGCTGCTCGCCTCGGGCGAGCGGCCCGCCGCGATCAAGGCGTACCGGCAGGCGGCCGACCGGCTCGACCTGGCACCCGCCGGGCGGCCGACCGCACGCGCGTGGCGCCGGATCGGCGACCGGCTGCGCGTCGCGGGCGACGACCGCGCGCACGTCGCCGAGGCGTACCGGCGGGCCATCGGCGCCGCGGGCGTCGGCGTCGTCCGCGCCTGACGGGCGCTCACCCGGACGGGTGATGTCGCGCGGAGCGCGAGGTACGGCCGACACGCCCGGGTGACCGCCAGCACGGGAGCGTCTACCCCGGCCCGCCCTGGGTCATTGCGGTCTAGACACGGTCGTGGGGACCATGCCGAGGTACCGGATCGTCCGGTGCGTCGTTCGAAGGGGTCCCCTCATGAAGAAGCTCTCGCTCGCTCTCGTCGTCGCCCTCGCCGCGTTCTCCGGCGTGGCCGGTGCCACCGTCGCGTCGGGCACGCCGGTCACGCCGGGTGCGCCCGGCACGACCGTCACGATCCTCTCGCCGTGCTGCAAGGTGATGTGACGGACGCGCTCCCACGGTGACGACACCTGCGACGCCGCTCCGGGGCGACCACGCCGGCCCCGGGGCGGCGACGCAGGGCCGCGCCCTCACGCGCGCGCGACCCCCGCGTCCGCCGTGCGGTCCTGCAGGTCAGGACGTCAGGATCAGCGCACCGACGCCGGCGGCGACGGTCAGCGGCGCGACGACCAGCCCCAGCAGCACGTACCGGCGCCACGACACGTCGACGCCCGCGCGCACGAGCGCGCGGTGCCACAGCAGCGTCGCGAGCGACGCCCACGGCGTGACCAGCGGGCCCGCGTTGACGCCGACCAGCAGCGCGACCAGCAGCAGCGGGTCGTGCGCCGCGGTCGGCTCGAGCACGAGGTACGCGGGCAGGTTGTTCACGAGGTTCGCGCCGAGGGCCCCCGCCGCCGCGACGGTCCAGGGGCCGCCGCCGGCGAGGTCCTGCTGCAGCAGGGCCCGCAGACCCGCCTCCTGCAGCGCCTCGGCCGCCAGGAAGAGACCCGAGGCGAACACGACGAGCGGCCAGGGCACCAGGCCGGGCGTGAGCGCGCGGGGCCGGCGCCACGCGGTGACGACCAGCAGGACGACCGCCGCGACCGTCGCCGGGATCCACACGGGTGCGCCGCTCACGAGCCCGACCAGCAGCGCGACGACCACGCCCGCGCTCCAGCGCAGCAGCACCGGGTCCCCGGCGGGCGGCTCGTCGTCGGCGAGCGTGTAGCGGCCCCGCAGCTCGCGGCGGTGCAGCAGCGCCACGGCCGCGACCGGCACGACGACGCACGCGAGCGCGGGCGCCCACGTGAGCGCGACGAACTCGCGGATGCCGCCGACGTGGTGCTCGGCCAGCAGGTTCGTGAGGTTGGAGACGGGCAGGAGCATCGACGCGGCGTTCGCGAGCCACACCGTGACCAGCGCGAACGGCCGCGCGTCGAGCCCGGCGTGCAGCGCGACGGCCAGCACGACCGGCGTCAGCAGCACGGCCGTCGTGTCGAGCGACAGGAACACCGTGCACACGACCGCGAGGGCCACGACCCCGCCCCACAGCAGGAGCGTGCGACCGCGCGCGCGGCGCGCGACGCCCGCCCCCACCGCGCGGAACAGGCCGGCCCCGGCGGCCAGCTCGGTCACGACCGTGACCGCCACGACGAACGTCAGCACGGGCCAGACCCGGTCGACCAGCGCGAGCGCCGCCTCGCCGGGCAGCACGCCCGTGGCCAGCGCGACGAGGCCGGCGCCGAGCAGCACGGCGCCGATGACGAGGGTCCTCACCGGGCGGCCCCCGCCACGCGCGCGAACGACGGGGAGCGGCGCGGGGCGCGGGGCGTCCCCGGTGCGGCGTTCACGGTCACGTGCACAGCGTGCACCCCCGCGCTCCGTGGTGCGTCATGACGCGCGCCGCCGGCGCAGCGCCTCGCGCAGGGGCGGCACGGGGGTGCCGGCAGCGCTGAGGTCGGCGCGCGCACGGCGCCGGTGGTGCAGCACGCCGACCACGCCGACGACCCACGGCACGAGCAGCACCGCGAACGCGAGCCGCCACGCGTCCAGGGGGTACGTCGTCGCGCCCGCGGGGGAGACGAGCTGCAGCACGACCCCGACCGCGAGGACGCCCGTGATCGTCGAGACGAACCCGCCGGTGTTGACGAACCCGGTCGCGGTGCCGAGCCGGTCGCCGGTCGTGAAGGTCCGCGCGAAGTCGATGCCCACGAGCGACACGGGCCCGCCCGCGCCGATGACCACGGCGAACACCACGAGCTGGGCGAACGGGCGCGGCGTGGCGGGCAGCAGCAGCCACGCCCACACGGTGAACGTCGCGCCCGCGGACGCGAGCACGACCCACGACCGTCGCAGCGGGTGCCGCGACGTCCACCGGCCGACCAGCGGGCCCGCGGTCATGGCCGACGCGGTCATGGTCGTGAGCAGCACGCTCGCCTCGGCGGGCGTGCGGCCCTGCGCGGTGACGAAGAACGGCACGCCCCACAGCATCGCGACGACGTTGAAGGAGAACGGCGTGAGGAAGTGGGACCAGAACCCCAGCCGCGTGCCTGCGGGCAGCACGGCGGCACGCACGGCGTGCACGAAGCGCTCGCGCGCGGCGGTCTCGACGGCCGACGGCGCGGGGTCGGGCCGGCGCGCGAGCCCGGTCGCCGCGACGACGGTGACGGCCGCGCCGACGGCCGCGAGGGCCCCGAACGTCACGCCCCAGCCGCGGGCGTGCAGCACCCACGCCACGACCACGGCCGACACGATCTGACCCGACTGCCCGACCAGCCCGGTGACCTGCACCATGACCGGCACGCGACGGGCCGGGAACCACTCGGCGATGAGCCGGCACGCGCTGATGAAGATCGCGGCGTCGCCCGCGCCGATGAGCACGCGCGCCGCCAGGGCCAGCGGCACGTCGTCGGCCAGGGCGAGCAGGCCCTGCCCCACGGCCATGACCGCCGAGCCGGTCGTGATCAGCACGCGGGCGCCGAACCGGTCGAGCGCCCGGCCCGCGGGGATCTGCAGGGCGGCGTACACGCCGAGCTGGAGCACCGAGAACATCGCGAGCCCGGTCGCGCTGAGCCCGAACCGCTGGACGGCGTCCACGCCCGCGACGCCGAGCGCCGTGCGGTGGACGACGGCCACCAGGTACGCGGCTGCCGCGACCGCCCACACCACGGTGGGGCTGCGACGCGTGCGCACCCACGTCCTCCGTCTCTCTCGTCCCGGCCCAGCGTAGGCGTCCGGCGCGTCGCCGCCGTGGGCCCGAACGGCCGTGGAGCCCTCCGCCGGTCCCCTGACGTGGTGCGTCGCTGCGACACGCCGAGGCGGTGTCATGGATGACTCCAGAGTCATTGATTTTTCACCGGGTCGGGCGGGTCTGGACGTTTGACCGAGAGCCCCGCGAGGGGCACCATTGATCCCGACGGTGCGCATCGCCTGCCCCCTGCGCGGTGCGCACCGTTTCAGCTTCGCACCGACGGGACGAGCCACACGGCTCGTCCCGTCGGTCGTTTCCGGGGGCGTGCCGGCGGCGCCCCGGGCAACGACCCGCCGCCCGCGGGTCGCGGACCCGCCGCCCACCGCCCGCACCCCGGGATCCGCGCAACCCGGGCCGGCACGGCGTGGCCGCCCCGGGATCCGCGTGCCGCGCGGTTACCGTGCCAGGGTGACCGCTCCCGCACGCACCCCCGGCCCGGGCGACCGGCCCGACGCCGACGTCGCCGCGTCCGCGGCGCCCGAGGCCGCGGACGGCCCGCCGGTCGCGCTCGTCGAGCCGCCGTCACCCGCCGAGGTCCTCGAGGGCGCCGTCGCGACGTGGCGCGCGGCCCTCGTGGAGGCGGCGGGCGCGTCGACGCTCGCCGACGTCGACCAGCTCGGCGAGGCCGCGCTCGACCTGTCGAGCGCGCACCCCTCCGGCATGGCGCAGCTCTTCGCCGGGCGGCCCACGCGGCTGTCCAACCTCGTGCGCGAGCCCGGGGCGCAGTCCGCCGCGCGCCGCCGCGCCCGCGCCGTCGCGGCGCGCGCGGCGGCCTACACGCAGCGCTACGGCATCGCGTCGACGTCGCTCGCGATCGGCGTCGCGACGTGGACGGACCGGTCGACCGCCGACCTCGCGTCGGACGACGTCGGTGCGCTCGCGCACGTCACGCGGCACCCGCGCACGCCCAGCGGACGGGGAGCCGGCGACGACGGCCCCGACGTGCCCGTGCGCACCGTGCGCGCCCCGGTGCTGCTGCGCCCCGTCGCGCTGCGCGCCCGCGGCACGGGCGAGGGCGACCACGAGATCGAGCTCGAGCCCTCCATCGAGGTCAACCCCGTCCTGGCGCGCGCGCTGCGCAGCCACGGCGCGCTGCTCGACCCCGGTGCGGTCGCGCGCGGCACGTTCACCGGTGCCGGGTTCGACCCGCGGGGCGCGCTGCAGCGGCTGTCGTCCCTCGGCGAGGCCGTGCTCGAGGACTTCCGGCTCGTCGAGCGCGTCGTCGTGGGCACGTTCGTGCACCCGGGGCAGATCATCGTCGACGACCTGGACCAGCTCGCGGGCACGCTCGACCGGCACGACGTCGTGCGTGCGCTCGCGGGACTCGACGAGGCGCGCGCGGCGCTCGACGTGCCGCTGCCCGCGCCCGTCCCCGGGGACCGCGACCCCGCGCTCGAGCGCGGCATCGGCGACCTCGACCCCGCGCAGCAGCACGTGCTCGACGTCGTCGCGACGGGCGCCCACGTCTTCGTCGACGCGCCCACCGGCTCCGACGTCACCGGCACGCTCGCCGCGATCGTCGCCGACGCGGCCGCCGAGGGGCGCACCGTCCTGTACGTCCCGGGCCACCGGCGGGCCGCGGTGTCGCTCGTCGAGCGGCTCCAGCGCCTCGGCGTCGGCGAGATCGTGCTCGACGTCGAGCCGCACGCCGGGTGGCGCACCTCCGCCGCGCGCCGGCTGCTCGGCGCGATGACCCTCGAGCCGCCCGTCGTCGACACCGACGCCGTGCAGGCCGTCCGCGTGCCGCTCGTCGAGCAGCGCGAGCGGCTGCGCGCCTACGTGGACGCGCTGCACGCGACGCGTGAGCCGTGGGGCGTTTCCGCGTACGACGCGCTGCAGGAGCTCGCGCGGCTCACGGCCGCACGCCCGACGCCCGCGACGACCGTGCGGCTGTCGACGGATGTCGCGCGGCCCCTCGACGCCGAGCGGCGCGCGCACGTGGCGCGCGACCTCGTGCGCGCCGGCGAGCTCGGCGCGTTCCGCCTGCGCCCGCAGGACACCCCCTGGTACGGCGCCGACCTGCGCACCGCGGCCGACGCGCAGGTCGTGCGGCACCGCCTCGACCGGCTCCTCGACGTCACGCTCCCGCAGCTCGTCGAGCGCGCGGCGCAGGTGGCCGCCGAGACGGGGCTCACGCGCGCGACGACCCTCGACCAGTGGGCCGAGCAGCTGCGCATGCTCGACGGCGTGCGGGACTCGCTCGACGTGTTCCAGCCGCTCGTGTTCGAGCGCACCGCCGCCGACCTGGTCGCCGCCACCGCGACCAAGGAGTGGCGCGAGGAGCACGGCGTCCCGATGGGGTTCTGGGTGCGTCGCCGCCTGCGCAAGCAGGCCAAGGACATGCTGCGCCCCGGGCGCCCCGTCGCCGACCTGCACGGCGCGCTCATCGAGGTGCAGGCCCGCCGCGAGCTGTGGCAGGCGCACTGCCCGGCGGGCGGCTGGCCGCGGCTGCCCGAGGGCCTCGAGGTCATCGAGGCCGAGCACCTCGCGGTCCGGCAGGACGTCGAGGCGCTCGCCCTGGTGCTCACGACGACGCCCGGCGGCGGGCTGCTGACCACCACGCCGTTCGACGAGCTGCGCGACCGGCTCGTGCGGCTGCGCGACGGCGCGTCCGCGCTCGACACGCTGCCCGAGCGCACGCAGCTGCTGCACGGGCTGCGCGCGGCGGGGCTCGGCGACCTCGTCGACGACCTCGCCCACCGCCGCGTGGCACCCGCGCTCGCGGCGGCCGAGCTCGACCTCGCGTGGTGGAGCACGGTGTTCGAGCAGGTCCTCGGCGCCGACCCGGCCCTAGCGGGCTACGACGGCGCGGCGCTCGGCGCGCTGTCCGCGCGGTACGCCGAGCTCGACCGGCGGCACGTCGTCAGCCGCGCCGCGCCCGTCCTCGCGGCGGCGCTGGGTCGCGTGGCCTCGGCCGTCCGCACCCACCGCGACCAGGCGGAGGGGCTGTTCGCGGAGCTGGTCGACGAGCGCATGACGTCGCTGCGCGACACCGTCGCGCGGTACCCCGACCTCGCGCGTCGTCTGCGACCCGTGCTCGTCGCCGGGCCCATGCTCGTCGCGCAGGTCCTGCCCGCGTCGCGCACGGTCGACCTGGTCGTCGTGGACGCCGCGGCGCACCTGCCCGTCGAGGCGGCGCTGCCCGCGATCGCGCGCGGCCGGCAGGTCGTCGTCGTGGGCGACGCCCGGTGCGCGTCGGGCTCCGCGGTGCGCGAGCTCGCCGCCGTGCTGCCGACCGTCGCGCTGCACGCCGACGCGTCGCGCCGCGACCCGCACCTCACGCGGTTCCTCGCCGAGCACGGGTACGAGGGCGTCCTGGTCCCGACGCCGCTGCCCTGCTCGGCGCCGCTCGTGACGTTCGAGCCCGTCGACGGCACCGGCATGCCGGACCCCGCCACGAGCATGGTGGACTCGACGCGCGCCGAGGTCGAGCGTGTCCTCGAGCTCGTCGTCGAGCACGTGCTCCAGCACCCCGACGAGTCGCTCGCGGTCGTGACGCTCACGCCCCGGCACGCCGACGCGGTGCGCGAGGTCGTCATGGCCGAGGTCCGCGGCAACCCCGCGCTCGGCGCGTTCTTCGACGCCGGCCGCGCCGACCCGTTCCTCGTCGTCGACGTCGCGAACGTCGCGGGCCTGCAGCGCGACGCCGTGATCCTGTCGCTCGGCCTCGGCCGCACCCCGCACCGCCGCGTGCTGCACACGTTCGGCCCCGTGAGCCGCCCGGGCGGCGACGCGCTGCTGCTCGACGCGCTGGGCTCGACGCGGCACCGGCTGACCGTGGTCGCGTGCTTCACGGGTGACGACCTGGACCCCGAGCGGCTGCGCGGCCCCGGCCCGCAGCTCCTCGCCGACGTGCTGCGGTTCGCCGTCGAGCGCGGCGCGCAGGCGCCCGGCGCGGACGCGTCGGAGCGGCCCACGGGCGGGCCCGACCCCGACCGGCTCGTGCTCGACCTGGCCGAGCGGCTGTGGCAGCACGGCCTCGTCGTCGACGTCGACCACGGCGTGCCCGGCGGGGTGCGGATCCCGCTGGTGGTGGGTCACCCGGACCTGCCCGACGAGATGCTCGTCGCGGTCCTGACGGACGACGACGAGTACGTGAGCGAGCCGAGCGTGCGCGTGCGCGACCGCCTCGTGCCGGACCGGCTCGAGCGCCTCGGGTGGTCGGTCGTGCGCGTGTGGTCCGCCGCCGCGTTCCTCGACCCGCAGGCCGAGGTCGACCGCATCCGTCGTGCCGTCCACACCGCGCTGGTCGCGCGCCGGCCCGAGCTCGCGGCCCCGGTGTCCGCGCCCGTGCGGGCGGTGCCGGTGCCGGTCGAGGACGAGGACCACGCGCCCGTGCGGCCGTACGTCGACGGACGACCGGCCACGGGTGCCCAGCCGGTGGTCGCCCCGGCGACCGGTGCCGTGCCGGTGGTGCGCACCGCGACCGGTGCCCAGCCCGTGGTCGCGCCCGCCGCGACGGGTGCGGTCCCCGTGGTCGCGCCGGCGACGGGTGCGACGCCCGCGGTGCCCGCCCCGCCGCGTGACGGTGCGACGTCCGCGTCCCGGCCCGCCGCCACGACCGGCGAGCCGACCGGCGCGAACCCGACCGGCGCGAACCCGACGGGCACGAACCCGACCGGTGCGGTCCCCGTGGTGCGGACGCCCACCGGCGTGACGCCGACGGTCGGTCCGCGGTCGGTCACGGGCACGGTCCCGGCGGTCGACGCCGCGGGTGGGTCGGCCGTGCGCCGCGCGACCGACCTGGGCCCCGCGGGTCCGGTGCAGACGGAGGCGTTCGTGCACACGCCGCCCGCGGGCGAGCAGCTCGTGCTGCCGCTGCGCACGACCCCGCGCCCCGACGTCCGTGCCGGGCTGCCGATCAACGCCTACAGCGACGACCAGCTCGACGACCTGGCCCGCTGGCTGCGGTCCGACGGCGTGGAGCGCACGCGCGACCAGCTGGCGGACGCGCTGCGGGCCGAGCTGGGCATCACGCGCCGCAGCCACCGCGTCGACACGGCGGTCCGCGCCGCGGTCACCCGCGCCTTCACCTGACGGCCGCGGTCACCGGCCCGTCCGACGGCTACGGTCACCGGCCCGTCCGACGGCTACGGTCACCGGCCCGTCCGACGGCTGCCGTCGCCAGCCGGCTCGACGGGCGCTGCCCGTCGTCACCGACCGTCATCGAGGTCCGCCCGGTCCCCACGGCATCGAACCCGCGCCGAACGCGGGGTTCGGCCGCTCGTGGTGTCCGAGAAGCGGCCGAACCCCGCGTTCGCGCGTGCGGGACGGGTCGTGGCTCCCGGGGAGGGGCGGCGGACGGCCGGGGTGCGCTCGTGCGGTGGGAGGATCGGGGCGTGAGTGCTGCACCGCGTCGCCCCCGCCGTGCCGTGCGACCGTCGGGGACGGTCGGCACGGACGAGTCCGTCCTCCGCTCGGTGCACGCGGCGCCGCCCGCTCCCGCGGCGTCGGTGCCCTCTCCGTCCGCTCCCGCGGTCTCGGCGCCGTCCGTGCCAGGTCCGTCCGGTCGTGTGTCGGAGCCGTCGGGCGTCCGCGCAGCGCCGTCGGCTGGGACGCCGTCCACCGGGTCCGCTGCCGACGTGGCGACCGGTCACCGGGGCGGGGGCGGGCCTGCCCCCGCCGACCAGGTGGACGACCCGTGGCGGGCGACCCGCTCGGCGGACGACTCGGACCGGGGCTGGGGGCGCGAGGAGCCGTCGTCGAACGACGACCGGCTGCGTCGGGAGAAGCCGCCCCACTGGTGAGCCAGTCAGGGCGCCGGGGCTCCGGCGGCTCCGGCGTCGCCCACCGCCGGGGCTCCGGCGGCTCCGGTGTCGCCCATCGCCGGGGCTCCGACGGCTCCGGTGTCGTCCAGGTGGCACCGCCCGTCCTGGTGCCGCGACGGGTCGCGGTCGGCGTCGGCAACCCGGGCGCCGCCGCGTCGTCCGCGTCGGGGTGGTGACCCCGGTGGGCGGCTGCTCCCGTACGGACGTCGCGGACGCCCGCGCGGGCCGCGAGGTCTCGACGGGTTCAGCGCGACGGGCCGGTGCGCCGGGGTCAGTGTGGCGGAGCCGGCGTACCCGGGTCAGTGTGACGGGGCCGTCGCGCCGGGGCCGGTGCGGCGGGGCCGGCGGCGCACCGGGATCAGCGCGACGGGGCCGGCGTACCGGCGTCAGTGCGACGGGGCCGGCGCGCCGGGGTCAGTGTGACGGGGCCGTCGCGCCGGGGCCGGTGCGGCGGGGCCGGTGCGACGGGGCCGGCGCGCCCGGGTCAGGGGTGCGCGCCCGGCGGGATGCTCGGCGGTGCGCCGGGCGCCGGGGGAGTGCCCGGTGCGGGCGGCGGTGCGACCGGTGGCGTGCCGGCCGCGGGGTCGCCCGGCGTCGCGGTCGTGTCGTTGACGATCGCGGGCGTCAGACGCTGCGACAGCAGGTCGCGGATCTCCTGCAGCAGCAGGATGTCCTCGGCCGGCGCCGCGGGCTCGTCCTCGACGCCCTTCTTGCGACGCGCGGCGAGCGCGTTGAGCGGCACGACGATGAGGAAGTAGATCGCCGCGGCCGTGATGAGGAACTGGAGCAGCGCGTTGAGGATCACGCCCACCTGGATGGGGGCGATCGGGTCCTCGCCCGGGCCGGGGGTGCGCCACGTGTAGGGGCCGATGTCCCACAGGCCCGCGAGGTTCGGCTTGCCGAACACCCAGCCGATGAGCGGGCTGATGAACCCGTCCTGCAGCGCACCGACCACCGCGGTGAACGCGGCGCCGACGACCACGCCGACCGCGAGCTCGATCGCGTTGCCGCGCGAGATGAAGTCCTTGAAGCCCTGGAAGACCTTGGCCATGCCCTTGACCTGGGAGCTGCCGCCCACGGTGCGGAGCCGGTCGCCCGCCCCCCGCAGCCCTTCGCGCATGCTGTCCGACACCGGGACCTCCCGCTGGTCGCCCTCACCGACTGGTTCCTGCCGATCATGGCACGACGACCGCCACCAGTCGGGACGAGGCGGACGACTCGGCCACGGCGAGCGCCTCGTCCGGCGTCAGCGCGACGACGACGGGCGGCGCCTCGTCGGGTGCGGCGACGCCCCCGAGCAGGCCGCCGCCCGCGCCGGCCGGGCCGTCGGCGGGGGCGGGGAGCACGAGCGCGCGCCGCGCGACGGTACGGCCGTCACCGCCCTCGGGTCGCGCCGCGACGAGGTCCACCCGCAGGCCCGGGGCGAGCAGCGCGGCCACCGCGGGGTCGTCGAGGCGCACCGCCGTCACCACGGTGCCGGGCGGCCCGGTCAGCGCGGCGTCCACCAGGAGTGCCGGCGCGAGCGGCATGCTCGCCGGCAGCGCGACGGCCGTGACCCCGCCGACCGCGTCCGCCACGCTGGTGACCGCGCGCTGCGGTGCGGCGCCGGGCGCGACCCGGGCCACGGTGACGTCGTCCGGCGTCAGCGTCGTGCCGGCGGGCACGTCGCGGGTCAGCACGACCACGGGGACCGTGGGCGGCGGGGGTGGGCGCACCGCGTGCACGACCACCGCGGCGGCCGCGCCGAGGCACAGCGCCGCGACGAGCGCGCGCGACCGCCACAGCAGCAGGCGCCACCGTCGTGCCGGCGTCGGGCGCGCGACCGGCAGGGGCGGGGGCGCGCCCGACGCGGACCGGGCGGCGGGGTCCGGGCCGGGTGGCGTCGGCAGGAGGCTCACCTGCGGGACGCTAGGACCCGTCGGGTGCGCCGCGGGGCGCAGGACGCGCCACCGGGGACCGGGGCGACGCAGCGAGGCCTGTGGGCGGCTCGCGGCGTCCGGGGGTCAGGCGGACGCGGCCGGTGCCGCGGAGGTCGCCGGCGCCGCGGAGGTCGTGCCGGCCGTCGTCGACGCCGACGAGCCCGACGTCGTGCCGGACGACGTGCTGCCGCCCGACGACGTGCCGCCGCTGGACGACGTGCCGCCGCTGGACGACGTGCTCGACGACGTGGTGCTCGAGGCGCCCGTCGCCCCGCCCGCGCGGGCGTCGTTGCGGTAGAAGCCCGAGCCCTTGAACACGACGCCGACGGACGAGAACACCTTGCGCAGGCGTCCGGCGCACTCGGGGCAGACCGTGAGCGAGTCGTCGGTGAAGGACTGCTGGACCTCGAAGGCGTGCTCGCAGGCCGTGCAGCGGTAGGCGTAGGTGGGCACTGGTTCTCCCTCGTCGTCGCCGGGCGTCCCCGACGGTCCTCGATCCGATCCCCGGGGCTGCGCAGTGCGCTGCGGCGTGCGGCCGGAGCACTCCTCGCGGGTCCTGCGGCTTGGCACTCTCGGGGTCCGAGTGCCAACTGTACGCCTCCCGTCAAGCGGCCCCGCGGGTACCCTGCGAAGGTGCCCCGTCGCCATCGTCTGCGGACCGCGTCCGTCGTCGTCGCCGTCGTCGTCGTGCTCGCGCTGCTGGCCACCGCGCTCGTGACGACCCTCCTCGTGCGCCGCCCCCTGCCCGAGGTCTCGGGCACCCTCGAGGTCCCCGGCCTCGCGGCCGACGTGCAGGTCACGCGCGACGCACGCGGCGTGCCGACCATCGTCGCGGGCTCGACCGACGACCTGTTCCGCGCGCAGGGGTACGTCACCGCGCAGGACCGCTTCTTCGAGATGGACTACCGCCGGCACGTCACCGCCGGGCGGCTGTCCGAGCTCGTCGGCGCGAACGAGCAGGCCCTCGAGGCGGACAAGGTGATCCGCACGCTCGGCTGGCGGCGCGTCGCCGAGCAGGAGTGGGACCTGCTCACCGACGACACGCGCGGCTACCTGCAGGCGTACGCCGACGGCGTCAACGCCTACCTGGCCGACCGCGACCCGGGCGCGATCGCCGTCGAGTACACCGTGCTGGGCCTGCGCGTGCCGCAGACCGCGCCCGCGCCGTGGGACCCGGTCGACTCGCTCGCGTGGCTCAAGGCCATGGCGTGGGACCTGCGCTCCAACTACGACGCCGAGCTCGAGCGCGCCATGACGTACCGCGCGGTGCCCGACGTCGCGCGCGTCGAGGAGCTCTTCCCCGCCTACCCGCAGGACCAGCACCTGCCGATCGTCACCGCGACCGACGTCGCGGACGGTGCGGCCACCGTCGCCGACGGCGCCGGCCTCGCGCTCGCCGACGACGCGCTGCAGGACGCGCTCGCGGCGGCGGACCGCGCGCTCGCCGCGGTGCCGCAGCTCGTCGGCCGGGGCGAGGGCGTCGGCTCGAACTCGTGGGTCGTCGCGGGCGACCACACCGCGTCCGGCAAGCCGCTGCTCGCCAACGACCCCCACCTGGGCATCTCGGCCCCCGGCATCTGGTCGCAGGTCGGGCTGCGCTGCGCCGACGTCGCGGCGGACTGCCCGTTCGACGTCACGGGGTTCGCGCTCGCGGGCCTGCCCGGCGTGATCATCGGCCACAACGGCGACCTCGCGTGGGGCCTGACGAACATGGGCGCCGACGTCACCGACTTCTTCCTCGAGCGCGTCGACGGCGACCGCGTGCTCGTCGACGGCGAGCGGCGCCCGCTGCAGGTGCGCACCGAGACGATCTCCGTCGCGGGCGGCGACGACGTCGAGCTCGAGGTCAGGGCCACGGCGCACGGCCCGATCGTGTCGGACGTGCTCGACCTCGACGGCGTCGCGCGCGGACCCGTGCCCGACGACGCGCCCGGCTCACGCTTCGAGGTCGCGCTCGCGTGGACCGCCCTGACGCCCGGCCGCACGGGCGACGCCGTCTTCGCGATGATGACGGCGTCCGACGCGGCCGACGTCGCCGCGGCGGCCGTCCTGTTCGAGGTGCCCGCGCAGAACATCGTCTTCGCGACGACCGACGGGCACATCGGCTACCAGGCGCCCGGGCGCGTGCCCGTGCGGGCCGTCGTCGACGGACCCGTGCCGTCCGACGGCACCTGGCCCCGTCCCGGCTGGGACTCGCGCTACGACTGGCAGGGGTGGGTCGAGCCCGCCGACATGCCGCGCGTGCTCGACCCCGCCGAGGGCTTCGTCGTGGCCGCCAACCAGGCCGTCACGCGCGCCGGCGAGGGGCCGTTCCTCGCCCGGGACACCGACTACGGCTTCCGCAGCCAGCGCATCCGCGACCTGCTCGCGCAGCAGATCGCCGCGGGCGACAAGGTCGACGTCGCCTCGACCGCGGCGCTGCAGACCGACCGGCACAGCCCCTACGCCGACGTCCTGGTGCCGGCGCTGCTCGAGGTCGAGCTCGACGACGCGTTCGACGCGGGCGGCCAGGAGCTGCTGCGCACGTGGGACCGGTCGATGGACCCGGACTCGGCGGCGGCCATGTACTTCGCGGCCGTGTGGGCGCAGGTCCTCGAGCTGACGTTCACGGACGACCTGCCCGCCGGGCACGGCCCCGACGGCGGCTCGCGGTGGCTCGAGGTCGTGCACGGCATGCTCGAGGACCCCACGTCGCCGTGGTGGGACGACCGGACGACGTCGGGCGTCGTGGAGGGCCGCGACGACGTGCTCGCGCGTGCGCTCGTCAACGCGCGCCACGAGCTGACCGCGCACCTCGGCAGCCGCACCGACGACTGGGCCTGGGGCAAGCTGCACGTCGCCGCGCCCGAGCACCCCGTGCTCGGTGGCGAGGGCGTGCCGGGCGTCGTGCACGCGCTCGTGAACCCGCGTGCGCAGCGCGTCGGCGGCGGGTCGTCGATCGTCGACGCGACGGCCTGGGACGCCGCGAGCGGGTCGTACGCCGTGACGGCGGCCCCGTCGATGCGCATGGTCGTCGACCTCGGCGACCTCGACTCCTCGACGTGGGTGAACCTCACGGGCACGTCGGGCCACCCCGCGAGCGTGCACTACACCGACCAGCTCGAGGCGTGGGCGCGGGGCGAGCAGTTCGCGTGGCCCTACTCCGGGGCCGCGGTCGAGGCCGACGCGGTCGCCCACCTGACGCTCACGCCCGCGCGCGACTGACCCCGGACGGCGCGCCCGCCCGGCGCCCTGACGTCAGGGGGACGTCGCCGTCAGGCGTCGGGCGCGCCCGGTCCGAGCCGCCGCCAGCCGGTCGGCGTCGCGACGGCCGTGACACCCACGTCGTGGGGTGCGCGCGGCACCGACCCGAGCACCTCGTCCTCGTGGACAAGCGCGACCACGGGCACGCCCGGGCGCACGTGCGCCAGCACGCGGTCGTACCAGCCGCCGCCCTGCCCCAGGCGGCCGCCCGCCGCGTCGACCGCCAGCGCGGGCACGAGCACCACGTCCGCGTCGGCCAGCGCGGCGGCGCCCAGCGGTTCGCCGCCCGGCTCGGGCGGGCGGCCGGGGGCGCGCTCGCGCAGGTCGTCGGGGCCCGCGTACTCGGCCCAGTCGCGCTGCAGGCCCGTGCCCAGCACGGGCAGCAGGAGCCGCACGCCGCGCGCCGCGAGCACCTCGACCAGGGGGCCCGTGCCGGGCTCGGTCGGGCGGGACGCGTAGACGCTCACGCAGCGCGCGCCGGCCACCTCGGGGATCGTCAGCACGACGTCCGCGAGCCGCTGCGCGACCTCCGAGCGCTGCCGCGCCGAGCGGTGCGCGCGCTGCTCGCGGATCCGGCGCCGCAGCCGGTCCTTCTCCTCCGACGGGTCGCGGGGTCGTGCGCGTCGCGCCACCTCGTCCGCAGGGGAGGGGGGCTGGGCGACGGCGCTCATGGCACCAGTGTCTCAAAGTCCGGCCCCGCCGACCCGGACCGAGGTCATGCCCGTGGTGCGGCGCACGTGCCCGGCGAGGCCCGGTCGCGCGCGCCGGTCGCGGCGCACGGCCGCCCGGCAGGCACAATGCGCGCATGAGGACGGTCCAGGACCATCTCGCCGCCGTGCTGGCCGCCGCCGCACCCGTGGCGCCGCTCGACGTCGTGCTGCACGACGCGACCGGCTGCATCCTCGCGGCCGACGTGGTCGCGTCGGTCGACGTCCCGGCCGTCGCGGTCGCGGCGCGCGACGGCTACGCGGTCGCCGCGCACGACACGTACGCGTCGGGGGCGCAGGGCCCCGCGCTGCCGGTCGCGCACGACCTGCACGCCGGCAGCCCCGCCGGCCTGCGCCACGTCGGCGGCACGGCCGTGCGCGTCGCGTCGGGGGCGCCGCTGCCGCTGGGCGCCGACGCGGTCGTCCCCGTCGAGGAGACCGACCGCGGGCAGGCGCGGGTCGCGTTCCAGCGCGTCGCGACGGCGGGGCAGCACGTGCGGGTCGCCGGAGCGGACGTGCGCGCGGGCGAGACCGTGCTGACGGCGGGCACGCGGCTCGGGGCCCGCCAGATCGCGCTCGCGGCGGCCCTGGGGCGTGGGCGGCTGCGCGTGCACCCGCGCCCGCGCGTCGTGCTGCTGTCGGTGGGGTCCGAGCTGATCGAGCCGACGAGCGCCGCCCGCCCGGGCACGGTCTTCGAGGCCGACGGGCACGCGCTGGAGGCGGCCGTGCGGGACGCGGGCGCGACGCCCGTGCGGGTCGGCGCCGTCCCCGACGAGCTGGCCGCGCTGCGCGAGGCGCTCGAGGACCAGCTCGTGCGCGCCGACCTCGTGGTCCTCACGGGTGGGCTGTCCGAGCTCGCGCACGACACCGTGAAGGACGTCCTCGCACCGCTCGGCACGGTGCGGCTCGACCAGGTCGCGATGACGCCCGGCCTGCGGCACGGGTTCGGCACGGTCGGTGCGCACGGCCTCGACGTCGTCGACGCGGGCGGGCGGACGGTACCGCTGTTCGCGCTGCAGGGGCACCCGGTCGCGGCGCAGGTGTCGTTCGAGGTGTTTGTGCGGCCGGCGCTGCGCGCGATGGCCGGGCACGCCGAGCTGTTCCGCCCCTCGGTGGCCGCCGTCGCCACCGAGGGCTGGGCGTCGCCGCCCGGGCTGCGGCAGTTCGTGCCCGCCAGCGTGCTCGGATCCCCCGACGAGGGGTACCGTGCGACCCCGATCGGTGACCCGTCCGCCCCGTCGACCACGGCGCTCGCGCACGCCAACGCGCTGGCCGTCGTGGGGGAGGGGGACCTGGCGGTGCACCCGGGCAGCGTGCTGCACTGCCTCGTCCTCGAGGGGTGAGCCGCGCCCGTCGTCGCGCGGAAGGAGCGTGAGCCGTGGCCGTGGGGTGGCCCGTGGAGCTGGTCGACGGTGACGTGCGGCTGCGGCCGCTGCGGCGCCGCGACGGCGACGCCTGGATGCGCCTGCGCGCCGAGAACGTCGGCTGGCTCGAGCCGTGGGACGCGACGAGCCCCGAGCCGGTGCGCGGCCCGCGGCCCACGTTCGGGCAGTTCGTGCGCGCGCTCGCCGCGCAGGCGCGCGACGGGCAGGCGCTGCCGTTCGCGGTCGAGCACGAGCGCGCGCTCGTCGGGCAGCTCACGGTGTCGTCGATCCAGTACGGGTCGCTGCGGTCCGCGGCGATCGGCTACTGGGTGTCGCGGCACGTCGCCGGGCGTGGCATCACGCCCACCGCGGTCGCGCTCGCGACCGACCACTGCTTCGGCGCCCTGGGCCTGCACCGCGTCGAGGTCAACATCCGGCCCGAGAACGGGCCGTCGCTGCGCGTGGTCGAGAAGCTCGGGTTCCGCGACGAGGGGCTGCGCGAGCGCTACCTGCACATCCAGGGCCGCTGGCGCGACCACCGGACGTTCGCGCTGACCACGGAGGACGTGCCCGAGGGGCTCGTGGCCCGCTGGCACCGGCGGCGCGCGCACGCCTGACGCGTCCCATTAGCACCGCCCCGGTCGGGTGGGTCGGCGCGACACGCCGCACCGGTGCGACGTCGCGGGCGCCGTGCCCCCTACCGTCGTGACGTGAACGATCTCGCAGGCCCCGCAGCGCTCGCGCTCGTGGGCCTGTGGGCGGCGTACCTGGTGCCGCACCACCTGCGGCACCGGCAGCGACTGCTGGAGGCCCGGGCCGACGACCGGTTCTCCACGGGGCTGCGCGTCGTGGCGGTGGCGAGCAGCACGCGTCGCCGTCTGGGGCGTGGAGCCGCGGCAGCCGGCATGTGGGGGCCGAGCACCAGATCACTGCTCACCCCGGGGACGGGGGTGCCGGCGACGTCCGCCGGCACGGCGACAGGAGGCAGGACCGTGGACCGACCGCACGCCACACCCGAGCGCATCTCCGCCGAGGCCGCGCGCCGGCTGGCGCAGGCCCGTGCGTCGCGTGCCGCCGCGGCCGCGCGGCGGGGTGCGGCCGCGCGCCGCCGCGGTCTGCTGGCCGCCGTCCTGGTCGCCGCGACCGTGGCCGGCTGGGTCGTGACGGGCCTCGTGCCCGCCGCGACGTGGCTCGCCGGGGCCGTGCCGTCGGCGCTGCTCGCGTCCGTCGTCGTGCTGGGCCGCCGTGCCGTGATCGCCGGTCAGGTGGCGGACGCCGAGTGGGCCGCGACGATCGAGCGCGAGGAGCGGCTGGCCGCCCGGCCCCGCACCGGCGCGACCCCGACGGTCCGCGCCCGCACGGGGGCGACGCCCGTGGTGCGCCCGCGGACGGGTGCGACGCCCGTCGCTCGCACGGAGTCCGAGCTCGAGGCGCCCGTGCCGCTCGTCACCGGGTACGCGGTGCGGCCCTCGGACGCGCACACCGAGGTGTTCGAGCGCATCGTCGCCGACCGCGGCGAGTCGAGCGGGCCCGCGCGCCACGCGACCGGCCAGGTGCCGGTCGTGCGCCGGGACGCGCAGGGCACCGCGACCGAGGCCGTGCCCGCGGTCGACGCTGCGTCGCAGGACGAGGACGCGTGGTCGCCGGTGCCCGTGCCGCGCCCGACGTACACGATGAAGGCGTCCGCGCCGCGCCGCGACCCCGCGCCGCTCGGCGAGGGTGACGCGGACGCGTCGACCGCGCGCAGGCCGGCCGACGCGCCCGCGGGCGACACGGCCGCCCCCGCGGCCGAGACGGTGGCCGAGCCGGTCGCGGAGACGACCGGCAGCATCGACCTCAACGCGGTGCTCGCGCGCCGCCGCGCGGCGGGGCAGTAGGCGACGGAGCCGGGTCGCCGCGCACGCGTGTGACGTGCGTCGCGACGGCCCGGCCCGGTTTCGTCGTGGGGCCCGCGGGGTGCTAGTGTGATCCCGCTTCAAGGGGCTGTGGCGCAGTTGGTAGCGCGTCTCGTTCGCAATGAGAAGGTCAGGGGTTCGAATCCCCTCAGCTCCACCACGACGCTCGGACTCGACACACGAGTGAGCGGCGTCGCCGAGAGTGAGTCACGAAGAGCCCGCCGGTCACGGCGGGCTCTTCGTGCGTCCGGGGCCGGTGGAGCAGCCGACGGATGTGGTCGGGGTGCTCGGCGCCACCCGCACCACGTCGCGGACGGGCTCGATCGCGAGCCCGTCCGCGAGGTGGTGCAGCTGGACGTCAGGCCTCGCGTCCGTGCGCCAGCATCCACGCGGTCACGTCGGGGGCGAACGCGTCCGACCACGTCGGGCCGTGCGCGCCGCCCACGATCGTCCACAGGCCGACCTCGGTGCCGTGGGAGCAGGACCAGCTGCTCGTCACGGTCTCGGGGCCGGCGAGCGTCGAGTCGTAGTCCGCGGTGCCGAGGGTCGGGCTGGCGTCGCACTCGTCGATCGCCCGCCAGTCCGCGACCGTCTGCTCGGCCCCCGGGTAGGGCGCCCCCGGGCCGACGCTGCCGCCCTCG
Source organism: Cellulomonas sp. FA1 (assembly GCF_000986825.1). Lineage (NCBI taxonomy): Bacteria > Bacillati > Actinomycetota > Actinomycetes > Micrococcales > Cellulomonadaceae > Cellulomonas > Cellulomonas sp. FA1. The sequence goes on from NZ_LBMY01000001.1 coordinate 3,783,395, forward strand.
TAGCGGATGACCTCGTCGGTGTCCGCCTGGACCTGCAGGACGCTGACGGGCCGGCCCGGGGCGCACGCCGACGGATCGGCGTCGTTCGCACCGGCGACCGACACGGCCGCGGCGATCAGGTCGGGGTGGTGGCACGCCATGCGCAGCGCCATGAACGCGCCGTTCGAGTGCCCGATGACGAAGACCCGCTTCGGGTCCACCGCGTACTGCGCCTGGACCGTCTCGATGACGCGGGTCACGAAGCCGTCGTCGTCGGGGTCGGCACCGTCGAAGGAGCAGCAGGCGGGCGTCGCGTTCCAGTACTGCTTGCCCGCCCTGTCGACGAGGCCCTCCGGGTAGGCGAGCAGGAACCCCTGCTCTTCCGACTGGTCGCGCAGGCCGAGGTAGGTGGCCGTGCTCGCGCCGACCTCCGAGTAGCCGTGCAGCGACACGACCAGGGGCGCGGGTTCGTCGGCGTCGTACCCGGAGGGGACGTCGAGGGTGAAGGAGCGGTCGTCGAGGTCGACCGTTCCCGAGCTGCCGGGTGCGACCCGGGTGGGGGTCGGTGTCGGCGCGGCGGCGTCGGAGCCGCCGGTGCACGCGGCCAGCAGGAGCAGCACGGCCGCGGCCCATGCGGCGGTCTTTCGGGCGGACGTCGTCGTCATCGGCGGATGATGGCGCAGGTCAGAGGGATGGGGCAAGCCAGCCCCGGGGCGCCGCTCGTCCTGCAGTGCGGACGCGAGAGCGGTGACCGGTCTGTCTCGCCACGGGCCGGTGGCGAGGGCGGGGCCGGCTCCCCCGGGGGGCGAGGGAGCCGGCCCGGTCTCAGCGCCCGAACAGCTCGTGCAGCCGCGCGGCGCGGCCCGTGGCGTCCTCGGCCGACGCGCGCAGCTCGCCGACCGCGAGCACGGTGGTCCCGGCGGCGGCCGCGACCGCGCCGATGTCGCGGCTCATGCCGTCGGCCACGGCCGACTGCTCCTGCACGGCGGTCGCGACGGTCGCCTGCCGCTCGCGCACGTCGTCGATGCGGCCCACGATCTCGCCGATCGCGTCGGCCGTGCGGCCCGTGGTCGCGGTGATCGCGTCGACCATCTCGGTGATCTCGCCGATCGCCTCGTGCGTGCGGTCCGCGAGCGACTTGACCTCGCCCGCGACGACCGCGAAACCGCGCCCGACCTCGCCCGCGCGCGCCGCCTCGATCGTCGCGTTGAGGGCCAGCAGGTGCGTCTGCTCCGCGATCGACGTGATGAGCTTGCTCATCGCGCCGATGCGGCCCACGACGGTGGACAGCTCGGACAGCCGCTCGCTCGCGGTCGCGGCGGACTCGACCGCGTGCGCGGTGCCGTCGGCGGCCGCGGTCGTGCCGACCGCGATCTCGTGGATGCTCGCGGACATCTGCTCCGAGGCGGCGGCGACCGCGCCCGCGCGTGCCGACACGTCGTCGGCGTCGGACGCGAGCCGGTCGGCGAGCGTCGAGAGCGACGTCGACGACGTCAGCAGCTCGTCGGCGACCACGCGCGTCTCGCGCTCCTGCCGCTGCCGGGCGGTCACGTCGTCCCACACGCCCACGAACCCCTCGGGCAGCCGGTCGACGACGACCTCGAGCTCGACCTGCCCGGCCTCGACGGGCACCGAGACGACGACGCGGGCGGGGAACGTCGTCGACGACCGCACCACCTCGGCCAGGCGGTCGCGCAGGGCGCCCATGACGTGCGCGCCGTGCTCGCGCACGATGCGCCCCGAGAGCGCGTCGCCCGCGCGGTTGCGCTGCACGACCTCGCCGCGGTCGTCGGTCACGAGCAGGGGAGCGGGCAGCGCGTCGAGCACGGTGTGGGCGCCGAGCCGGGCGACGAGGGGCGCCAGGTCGTCGGGGACGGGGCGGCGGCGGGTCGCGAACATCGGGGTCTCCTCCGGGACGGAACTGCCGTCCGATCGGCCGCGGGCCGCGGGGACTGACGGTTCGGCGGGAGGTCGGGACGATCGTCCTGCGCCGTTCGGGTGGCGCGGCGCGCTCAGGTGGCGAGCAGGACGCCGACCGCCGCGAGGCCCGCGACCCACGCCGTGGACAGCGCCGCCAGCACGACCGGGCGCAGCCCGACGGCCCGCAGCGCGGCGAACCGCACGCCGCACCCGAGCGCGAACATCGCGGCGGTGAGGAGCGCGGTCTGCGCGGTCCCGGCCGCGGCGAGCAGCCCGTCCGGCAGCGGGACCGTGGACCGCACGACGACCATCGCGAGGAACCCGGCCACGAACAGCGGCACGACCGGGGGGCGGCGTCCCGTCGTCGTGGGGCCGTCCGCCGCGCGCACGGCGCGGCGGCGGTGCAGCGCGAGCGCCGCCACGACGGGTGCGAGCAGCAGCACGCGCGCGAGCTTGACGACGACCGCCGCCGTGAGCGCGGCGCCGCCGAGGGCCCCGCCGACCGCGACGACCTGCGCGACCTCGTGCACCGACGCGCCGGCCCACGCCCCGGCGCGCGCGTCGCGCAGCCCGAGCAGCGGTGCGAGCAGCGGGACGAGACCGATCATGAGGGTGCCGAAGACGACGACGAGGGCGACGGCCGTCACGGTGTCCTGCTCGGCCTCGTCGTCCGGGTCGGTGACGCCCGCCGCCGCGGCGACGGCGGCCGCGCCGCAGATCGAGAACCCGCACGCGACGAGCACCGCGAGGTGCGTCGGGACGCGCAGCGCGCGCCCGAGCGCGAGCGTGCCGAGCACGCCCCCGGCGACGACGACCACGACGACCGCGAGCAGCGGCGCCCCGAGCGCGGCGACGTCCGCGAGCGCGAGCCGCAGGCCCAGCAGCACGACGCCCACGCGCAGCAGGCGGCGGGCCGCGACGGCGAGGCCCGGCCCGGCGGCCGCCGGGGCACCCGTGGTGTTGGCGAGCACGACGCCCAGCGCGATCGCGACGACGAGCGGGCTGACGCCGGGCAGCACGTGCGCTGCGCCGAGCGACGCCAGGGTCGCGGCGGCGCACAGCGCGAGCCCCGGGGTGAGCGCGCGGCCCGGCGCAGCGCGCGGCACGCGAGGGTCGTCGGGGGAGAGGTGGGGGCGGGGCGGGCCGTGGCGCCGGGGGTGGTGGCGCGCGTGCGGTGCGGGGTGACGCGGGTCGGGACGGGTGGCACCCCGCCAGGGTGCGCGTCGCGCGGGCGCGGCAGTAGGGGCAGAACCCGCGCGGGGCACAACGTACGCTTGTGGCCGGACGGTGGAGGTCCGGACCGAGCACCCCGAGGAGGGCACGTGCACCGTGAGCCCGACCTCGCGGCGCTGCGCGCCCTCGCGCTCGTCGCCGAGCTCGGCAGCCTCTCGGCCGCCGCCGACCGGCTGGGCGTCAGCCAGCAGGCCGTGTCGCTGCGGGTCCGCGGCCTCGAGGGCACGCTGCGCACGCAGCTCCTCGTGCGCTCGGCCCGCGGCTCGCACCTCACGCGCGAGGGGCAGCTGGTCGTCGGGTGGTCGGCGGGCCTGCTCGCCGCGGCGGACGACTTCACGGGCGTCGTGGGCGCGCTGCGCGCCGACCGCGAGCGCACCGTGCGCGTCGCCGCGAGCCTCACGATCGCCGAGCACCTGCTGCCCGGGTGGGTCGCGCGCTGGCGGGCCGAGCGCGGCGACGACGACGTCGTCGTCCGCCTCGAGTCCGTGAACAGCGCCGCCGTGGTCGAGGCCGTGCGCGCGGGGCAGGTGGACCTCGGTTTCGTCGAGACCCCGTCGGTGCCGTCCGACCTGGGCTCCGCGACGTTCGGCCACGACACCGTCGAGGTCGTCGTGCCGCGTCACCACCCCTGGGCCGTCGCGGGGACCGTGCGGGCCGTCGAGCTCGCCGCCACCCCCCTCGTGCTGCGCGAGCCGGGCAGCGGCACGCGCCGCGCGCTGGAGGACGCGCTCGCCGGGGCGGGGCACCCGCTGCACGCGCCGCCGGCGGCCGTGCTGCCCACGACCCTCGGCGTGCGCAGCGCCGTCATGGCGGGCGTCGGCCCCGGCGCCCTCAGCGCGCTCGCGGTCGCCGACGACGTGCGCGCGGGCCGGCTCGCGCGCGTCCGCGTGCACGCCCTGCGGATCACGCGCCCCCTCACGGTCCTGTGGGCGGGCGCGCGGCCGTCGGACGCCGCCGCGGACCTGGTCCGGGTGGTCCGCGAGGACGCCGACCGCACGCCCCTCGGCGCGCGGCACTGACCGCGCCGGGCCCGGCTCGCCGGGCCCGGGACCCCGCTGACCTGGACCGGCGTCCGTGACGCGGACGCTGCCGACGTCCCGGCCCGACGACCCTGCCCGACGGGTCCGACACGCCGCGGACCCCTAGTGTCGAGCCATGAACGGACTCGCCCTCGCCCAGCAGAAGATGCGTGACGCCGGCGTTCCCACGGCCGCGGTCGACGCGTTCACCCGGTTCTACGGCCTCCTCGAGAGCGGCAGCACGGGAATCGTGCGGGAGGCCGACGTCGACCCGCTGACCGACGTCCCCCGGCTCGCCGACCTCGACGTGGACCCCGACGCGGCCCGCGAGGCGCTCGCGCGGACCGCGGTCGTCAAGCTCAACGGCGGGCTCGGCACGTCGATGGGCATGGACCGGGCCAAGTCGCTGCTGCCCGTGCGCGGCGACCGCACGTTCCTCGACGTCATCGCCGACCAGGTGCTCGCCGCCCGCGCGGCCACCGGCGCGCGGCTGCCGCTCGTGCTCATGAACTCGTTCCGCACGCGCGACGACAGCCTCGCGGCGCTCGCCGCCCACCCCGCCCTCGCGGTCGACGGCGTGCCGCTCGACTTCCTGCAGAACCGCGAGCCCAAGCTGCTCGTCGACGGGCTCGCGCCCGTCACGTGGGAGGCGGACCCGTCGCTCGAGTGGTGCCCGCCCGGCCACGGCGACCTGTACCCGGCGCTGCACGCGTCGGGCGTGCTCACGGCGCTGCTCGACGCGGGGTTCCGCTACGCGTCGGTCTCGAACTCCGACAACCTCGGGGCGACCCCGGACGCGCGCGTCGCCGGCTGGTTCGCCGCCACCGGTGCGCCGTTCGCCGCCGAGGTCGCGCGCCGCACGCCCGCCGACCGCAAGGGCGGCCACCTCGTGGTGCGCCGCGCCGACGGGCGCATCGTGCTGCGCGAGACCGCGCAGACCCACGCCGACGACGCCGACGCGGCCGCCGACATCGCGACGCACGCGTTCTTCAACACCAACAACCTGTGGCTCGACCTCGAGGCGCTCGCCGCCGAGCTCGAGCGGACGGGCGGCGTCCTCGACCTGCCGCTCATCCGCAACGAGAAGACCGTCGACCCCACCGACAAGACCTCACCGCGGGTCGTGCAGATCGAGTCCGCGATGGGCGCCGCGATCGAGGTGTTCGACGGGGCCGCGGTGCTCGAGGTCGGGCGCGACCGGTTCCTGCCCGTCAAGACGACCAACGACCTGCTCGTGCTGCGCTCCGACGTCTACGCCGAGGACGACGCGCACCGGCTCGTCGCGCGGGTCGACGCGCCGTTCGTCGACCTGGACCCCGCGCACTACGCGCTCGTCGGCGACTTCGACCGGCACGTGCCGCACGTGCCGTCGCTGGTCGAGGCCTCCTCGCTGCGCGTGCGCGGCGACTGGACCTTCGGCGCCGGGGTCACGGTGCGCGGCGACGCCGTGCTCGACGGCGACGGCGGACGCGTCCCCGACGGCGCGACGCTCGACGCGACGGGAGTGGCCGCCGCGGCGGACCTCGCCCGCTGAGGCCCGGGGGCCGGGCCCGCGCGTCCCCGTGGCCCGGACGCACGAGGGCGGTCCGACCCCGGTGGGTCGGACCGCCCTCGTCCTGCGTGCGGGTGGCGTCAGCGACGGCGCCCCGCCGAGCCGACGTACAGGCTCACGAGGATCGCCGCGAGGGCGACCTGGATGACGATCTCCAGCACGTCGACGCCCTTGGTCTCGTTCCAGCCGACCAACGACGCGATCCACGTGCCGATGAGTGCCGCGACGATCCCGATGATGATCGTCACGAGGATGGAGATGTGCTGCTTGCCGCGCACGACCAACCGGCCGAGCGCGCCGATGATCGCGCCGACCACGATCGCGCTGATGATGCCGTTGACGTCCATGGTGTGCTCCTCGCTCCCCGTCGACCGACGACCGGCCTGGGAGCAAAGTAGGACGGGTCGGGCGGTCCCGCCCGTCGAGCGGCCCGTCACGACCGGCTCGCGCGTCCGGCCCACCCGCGGCGCCCCGGAGGGGTAGGTTGCGCAGCGCCGGTGCCGTCCGTCCCCGAGGGAGTCCCGTGTCCGACGTCGTCGCCGTGGTGCCCGCCCCGCTCGTCGTCGAGCCGTCGTCGCGCCCCCCGTTCGTCATCACGCCCTCGACGGTCGTCGTGGTCGACGCGGCCGACGACCTCGTCCCGGTCGCGGTGCTCACCGCCGACATGCTCGGCCGTGCGAGCGGCCGCGCCGTCGAGGTGAGCCACGCCGACCTCGGCACCCCCGGGGTCGTGCACCTGCGCCTCGTGGACGACCTCCCGCCCGGCGACGAGGCGTACCGCGTGGTCGCGGGCGACGGCCGCGTGCGGCTCGAGGCCCGGACCGTCGACGGCCTCGTGCACGCCGTCGTCACGCTGCGCCAGCTGCTGCGCCCGCTCCCCGGGGGCGGCGTGCAGGTCGCGGCCGTGCGCGTCGAGGACGCGCCGCGCTACGCGTGGCGCGGCCTGTCGGTGGACGTCGCGCGGCACTTCGTGAGCGTCCCGGACCTCAAGGTCGTCATCGGCCTCATGGGGCACTACAAGCTCAACGTGCTCCACCTGCACCTCACGGACGACCAGGCCTGGCGGCTCGACCTGCCCTCGCGGCCCGAGCTGGTGCGGCGCGCGAGCGCCCGCTCGGTGGGCGGCGACCCCGGCGGGCACTACTCGCGCGCCGACTGGGACGAGATCCTGGCGTACGCGCACGCCCGGGCCGTCCGCGTGGTGCCCGAGCTCGACGTGCCGGGGCACGTCAACGCCGCGCAGCACGCCTACGGCGAGCTCAACCCCGACGGTGAGCCCGCCGACGAGTACCTCGGCATCGAGGTGGGGTTCTCGCGCCTGCACGACGACCTGCCGGCCACGCACGCGTTCCTCGCCGACGTCTTCGGGGACCTCGCCGAGATGACGCCCGGCGAGCACCTGCACATCGGGGGCGACGAGGTCCTCGCGATGGGGCGCGACGAGTACGAGCGGCTCGTGCGGTCCGCCGCCGCCGCGGTCACCGCGCACGGCAAGCGGGTCGTCGCGTGGCAGGAGGTCGCGTCGGTGCCGGACCTGCCGCCCGGCACGGTCGTGCAGTACTGGGACACGCGCGTCGACCCGGCGCCGTTCGTGCGCGCCGCGCACGCCGGTGCGCGGATCCTGCTGTCGCCCGGCTCGCGCGTGTACCTCGACATGAAGTACGGGCCCGACTTCCCCCTGGGGCTGGAGTGGGCCGGGCACGTCGAGCTCCGCGACGCCTACGAGTGGGAGCCCGCGACCCTCGTCGACGGGCTGCCGCCCGAGGCCGTCGCCGGGGTCGAGGCGGCGGTGTGGACGGAGACGCTGCGGACGCTCGACGACCTCACGACCATGCTCCTGCCGCGGCTCGCGGCCGTCGCCGAGGTCGCGTGGAGCGACCCCGCGCGTCGGGACTTCGACGACTTCACCGAGCGGCTCGCCGCGCACGGCGAGCTCTGGGACCGGCTCGGGCTCGCGTGGCACCGCTCGCCGCAGGGCCGCTGGGCGGCACCCGTCGCGCCCGACCCGGCGGTCTGACTCAGATCCAGGTGGGCAGCCACATGCGCACGTGCCACTGCTGCCACGGGATCACCCAGCCCGCCCACACCGGGTAGAAGAACAGCCCGACACCCGCGACGACCGCGACGAACACGCCGACGGCGACGACGGTCGCCCGCCGGGCGCGCCGCTCGCGCGCCGTGCCGTCGGGCTCGACACGCGGCCCGACCAGCAGCCCCAGCACGTACACGAGCGTGAGCACGACCCACGGCACGAACGCGACCGTGTAGAACGTGAAGATCGTGCGGTGCGCGTACGCGAACCACGGCACCCAGCCGGCGAGCAGCCCGGACAGCACGGCGCCGGCGCGCCAGTCGCGGTAGCGCACCAGCCAGAACAGCGCCACGAGCACCGCGGCCGCGCCGGCCCACCACAGCACCGGGTTGCCGACGGCGAGGATGGCCTGCGAGCACGAGTCCGCGCCGCACGCCTGCCGCGCCGCGTCCCCCGTGAGGCCCGAGACCTCGGTGGGGTAGTAGAACGACGTGGGTCGCCACTGCACGATCCACCCCAGGGGGCCGGCCGCGTAGGAGTGCGGCGTCTCCAGCCCGTTGTGGAACCGCCACATGTCCTGGTGGTACGCCCACAGCGAGCGCAGCGCCGGCGGCAGCCACGTCACGCCCTCGCCGGGGTGGCTCGCCGCCCACTGCCGGTTCCAGCCGTCGTTCGACGCGAACCACCCGGCCCACGACGCGACGTACGTCAGCAGGGCGGTGGGCACCATGACGAGGAACGCGACGACGGCGTCCTTCACGAGGGTCGCCCGGACCCAGGGCGCCACGCCCGCGGACCGGCGCGCGGTCGCGTCCCACGCGACCGTGAGCAGCCCGAACACCGCCAGGAAGTACAGGCCCGACCACTTCGTGCCGATCGCCAGGCCGAGCGCGACACCGGCCGCGAGCCGCCACCAGCGGAACCCCAGCCCCGGGCCCCAGCGCAGCGGGTGCCCGGCGTCGAGGAGCGCCGCGGTGCGCGTCGCGAGGCGCCGTCGGGCCTGCTCGCGGTCGAGGATGAGGAAGCCGAACGCCGCGAGGACGAAGAACATGAGGAACGGGTCGAGCAGGCTGATCCGCGACTGCACGATCGCCTGCCCGTCGAGCGCGAGGAACAGCCCCGCGACCGTCCCGAGCGCCGTCGAGGCGAACAGCCGCCGCGCGATGCGCGCGATCATCAGCACCGCGAGCGTGCCGCACACCGCCGCGGCCAGCCGCCACGCGAACGAGCTCTCGACGCCGCCCCCCAGGCGCATGCCCAGCGCGATCATCCACTTGCCGACCGGCGGGTGGACCACGTACTCCGGGTCCGTGCCGAGCATGCTGGTGTCGCCCGCCTCGAACCGCGGGTTGGGCTCGTCGCCCCACGACGCCTCGTACCCGCGGACCAGCAGCGAGAACGCCTGCTTGACGTAGTACGTCTCGTCGAACACCAGCGCGTGCGGGCGTGCGAGGTCCCAGAACCGCAGGACCCCGCCGAACGCCGTGACGGCCAGCGCCCAGAGCCACCCGGTGAGCCGCGCGCGGGGCGTCGCGTCGAGCGCGAGCGTGCCGGCGCCGAGCAGGCGGCGCAGCAGGCGCGGCTCGTGGGGCTCGTCGGGCTCGTGCGCGAGGGCGTCGGCCGTGGGCGCGCCGTCCGTGGGCGCGCCCTCCGCGAGGGGTGTCAGCACGGTCGTGGCCGACGCCCCGGACGCCGCCGTGGCGCCGTCGGGCCGTGCGGACGCCGCGTCGTGGTGCCGCGCGCCCGGGGCCGGCGTCGCGTCGTCGGGCGGCAGCGGGGCGGGGTCGTCCGGCGGACCGGCGGTCGACGTGCGGTCGCTCGCGGCGTCGGGTGGGAGCGCGTCCGCCGTCGGGTCCAGGGGCGCCCCCTGCCCCGTCGGCTGGCGCTCGGTGGCGTCTCCGTCGGTCGACACGGGGCCATCGTAGGGGTACGCGCACCGGGCGATCCGGACGTCCCGACGCGGGCCTCGACCCGCGGCGGACGGGCCGCGTCGCGGGTCGCGCCCGGGCGGGTGGGAGGCTGGTGCGGTGACCCCCACGACCTCGTCCGCGGACGCACCCGAGCCCGGCGTCGACCCCGCCCGCGCGAGCGGCGCCGAGACCGATCTCGAGACCGCCGTCGTGACCGATCTCGGGACGGACGTCGAGACCGACGTCGTGCTCGACGTCGCCGACGGTCCCGGCGCCGACGCGGTGCGGGCCCACGGCCCGGCGGGTCGCTCGGTGCGCGGCGGCGCGCTCGTGCTCGCGGCCACGCCCATCGGCGACGCCGAGGACGCGTCCGCACGGCTGCGGCGCCTGCTCGCCGACGCGGACGTCGTGGCCGCGGAGGACACGCGCCGCACGCGCGCGCTGGCCGCGCGCCTCGGCGTGACGATCGGCGGGCGCGTCGTCAGCCACCACGAGCACAACGAGGCGGGGCGCTCGGACGACCTGCTCGACGTCGTCGCGCGCGGCGGCACGGTGCTGGTCGTGACGGACGCCGGCATGCCGACGGTGTCCGACCCGGGGTTCCGCGTCGTGCAGGCGGCCGTCGCGGCGGGTCTGCCCGTCACGGTCGCGCCCGGCCCGTCGGCCGTGCTCGCGGCGCTCGCGCTGTCGGGCCTGCCGACCGACCGGTTCTGCTTCGAGGGCTTCCTGCCGCGCAAGCCCGGCGAGCGGTCACGCGCGCTCGCGGCCCTCGCGACCGAGCGCCGCACCATGGTGCTGTTCGAGGCGCCCCACCGCACCGCCGACGCGCTCGACGCGCTCGTCGTGGCGTTCGGTCCCGACCGGCCGGGCGCGGTGTGCCGAGAGCTCACCAAGACGTACGAGGAGGTCCGCCGCGGCCCGCTCGCCGAGCTCGCGCGGTGGGCGCACGCGGGCGACGTGCGGGGCGAGGTCGTGCTGGTCGTCGGTGGCGCCCCCGAGGCCGGTCCGCGCGACGCAGCCGACCTCGTGCCCGAGGTGCTCGCGCGCGTCGACGGCGGCGAGCGGCTCAAGGCCGTCGTCGCCGAGGTCGCCGAGGCGGCGGGTGTGCCGAAGCGTGACCTCTACGCGGCCGCGCTCGCGGCGCGCCGCTCCTGACGGGCGCGGCACGACCACCGGACCGCCCACGTCGGGGCGCCGCCGGGGGTGACCGCCCGGCGGTCGGGCCCCTGCCCGCCGCCGGTGCGGTGCGGCGGGCCGGTCGTGCTCAGAGCGCGTCGGACGCGACCAGCTCGGCGCCCGCGGCGGCCATCGCGTCGCGCGCCGCCGCGCCCTGCTCGGGCGTGACGGGCACCGTGAGGTCGGTCAGCACGCGCGCCCGCAGGCCCAGCGTGAGCGCGTCGAGCGTGGTCGCGCGCACGCAGTGCGACTCGGCGATCCCGACGACGTCGACGTCGGTGACCCCGGCGTCGAGCAGCAGCGCACCGAGCGCGCGCCCGTCTGCGTCGACGCCCTCGAAGCCCGAGTAGGCGGCCGCGTACTCGCCCTTGCGGACGCTCGCGTCGGGGCGCAGGTCGGCGAGGGCCGGGTGCAGCTCGGCCTCGGCGGTGCCGACGACCGCGTGCGGCGGCCACGTGTCGACGTAGTCGGGGTCGTCGGAGAAGTGCGCCCCCGGGTCGACGTGCCAGTCCTGCGTGGTCACGACGAGCGCGTACCGGTCGCGGTGCGCGGCCGCGTACCGGGCGATCGCCGCGGCCACGGCGTTCCCGCCCTCGACCGGCAGCGCGCCGCCCTCGCGGAACGTCGGCTGCACGTCGACGACGAGCAGCGCCCGCGTCCCGTCCGTGCCCGTGGCGGGCCCCTCGTCACGCGTCATGCACCCATCCTGCCCGCCACGACGCCACGACGTCCCCTCCGGCTCCTCCCACCCGCCGCACCCGCCCCCGTCTCCCCGCGCCCCGTCCCACCCGCCCCGCGCGGGCTCCGCCCCCGCGACCTCCCGCCACCTCCGCCGCACCTGCTCCTCGACGGACAGCGGCACGGACCACGGACACCGGCACGCACCTGTCCGTCGACCCGCACCGCTGTCCGTCGGCGTGGGTGGGGTGCGCGCGGGCGGAGGTGCTGGTGTCCGCGCGGACCGCCGCCCGGTGGGCTTCGTGGTCGGCCGGTGCGGGGCGGGCGCGTGCGGTCCGCCCCGGCCGCGGGCACAGTGGGGTCGATGACGACGGAGCGACCGGGCCACGGCACGCGACGGGAGCCGGGCGCCGAGCCGGCGACGGGCCGCGTGACCGGGCGTGCGGCGACGCGGGGTGCGGTGCGCGGCGCGGTCTCGCTGCTCGTGGCGGTCGCGCTCGCGGGCTGCGGGGCCGGCGGCTCCGCACCGACGGCGGACGTCACGGCGAGCGGGTCGGTGACGCCCACGCCGACACCGTCCGTGACGCCCTCGTCGACCCCGTCCGACGCCCCGGCCCCGGCCGTGCGCGACGTGCCGACGGTCGAGGTCACGTCCGTGCAGGACGTCGTCACCGGTCTCGACGCGCCGTGGGGCCTGGCCTTCCTGCCGGACGGGCGTGCGCTGGTGACGCTGCGCGACGCGGCACGGCTCGTGCTGGTCGGCGCGGACGGTGCGGTGACCGACGTGACCGGTCCGGGTGCCGACGAGGTCGCGGCGACCGTCGTGCCGCGCGGCGAGGGCGGTCTGCTCGGCGTCGCGGTCGTCCCCGGCGACGCCGCGCCCGGAGGTCCCGTCGACGTCGTGCTGTACGCGACGGCCGCGCAGGACAACCGGGTCCTGCGCGCGACGCTCGACGGCGCGACGCTCGGACCGGTCCGCACCGTGCTCGACGGCATCCCGAAGGGCGCGAACCACAACGGCGGGCGGCTCGCGTTCGGGCCCGACGGGTACCTGTACGTGACGACGGGCGACACGTACCGGACGGCCCTGGCGCCGGACCCCGCGAGCCTGGGCGGCAAGGTGCTGCGCGTCACTGCCGACGGCGCGCCCGCGCCCGGCAACCCCGACCCCGGCTCGCCGGTGTGGACGCGGGGGCACCGCAACGTCCAGGGCATCGGCTGGGCGCCCGACGGCCGTGCCGTGGCCTCCGAGTTCGGGCAGGACACGTGGGACGAGCTCAACGTGCTGCACGCGGGCGGCGACTACGGCTGGCCGGGGGTCGAGGGGCGGGGCGGTGCCGCCGGCGGCGCCGTCGACCCCGTCGCGGTGTGGGCGACGTCGGACGCGTCGCCGTCGGGCCTGGCCGTCACCGACGAGGGCGTGTACCTCGCGGGGCTGCGCGGGCGCACGCTGTGGCGGGTACCGCTGCGGCCCGTCGACCCCGCGACCCTCGCCGACCCCGCCGCCGACGCTGCCGGGTTCGGCGAGCCGCAGCCGCTGCTCGCGGGCGAGCACGGGCGGCTCCGCGCGGTGGCGGTCGCGCCCGACGGGGCGCTGTGGGTGCTGACGAGCAACACCGACGGGCGCGGCGACCCGGCCGACGGCGACGACCGCGTGCTGCGCGTCACGGTCGGCTGAGGCCGCGACGCCAGGCCGCCCGACGTCCGGCCCGCGTCCGGCCCGCGGGAACCGCGTCGAGGACGACGGGCCGCCCACCTAGGATCGACGCATGTCCCGCATCCTGTCGGCCGTCGCGTGGCCCTACGCGAACGGCCCCCGCCACATCGGTCACGTCGCCGGCTTCGGCATCCCCTCGGACGTCTTCAGCCGGTACATGCGCATGGCGGGGCACGACGTGCTCATGGTGTCGGGCACCGACGAGCACGGGACGCCGATCCTCGTGCAGGCGGACAAGGAGGGCGTGACCGCGCAGGAGCTCGCAGACCGCTACAACCGCGTCATCGTCGAGGACCTCACGCAGCTCGGCCTGTCGTACGACCTGTTCACGCGCACCACGACGCGCAACCACTACGCGGTCGTGCAGGAGATGTTCCGCACGGTGCACAAGAACGGCTACATGGTCGAGCGCACCACGATGGGCGCGGTCAGCCCGTCGACGGGTCGCACGCTGCCCGACCGCTACATCGAGGGCACGTGCCCCATCTGCGGGTACGACGGCGCGCGCGGCGACCAGTGCGACAACTGCGGCAACCAGCTCGACGCGATCGAGCTGAAGAACCCGCGCAGCCGCATCAACGGCGAGACGCCGAAGTTCGTCGAGTCGGAGCACTTCTTCCTCGACCTGCCGGCGTTCGTCGACGCGCTGGGGGACTGGCTGCGCACGCGCACCGAGTGGCGCCCGAACGTGCTGAAGTTCTCGCTCAACCTGCTGGACGACGTGCGTCCGCGCGCCATGACGCGCGACATCGACTGGGGCATCCCGGTGCCGCTCGACGGCTGGGAGCAGAACCCCAACAAGCGCCTGTACGTGTGGTTCGACGCGGTCATCGGGTACCTGTCCGCGTCGATCGAGTGGGCGCGCCGCACGGGCGACCCCGAGGCGTGGCGGCAGTTCTGGAACGACACGGACGCGCGCTCGTACTACTTCATGGGCAAGGACAACATCACGTTCCACTCGCAGATCTGGCCGGCCGAGCTGCTCGGCTACGCCGGTCGCGGGTCGAAGGGCGGCGCGCCCGGCCCGTACGGGCTGCTGAACCTGCCGACCGAGGTGGTCTCGAGCGAGTTCCTCAACGTCGAGGGAAAGCAGTTCTCGACGTCGCGCGGCCGCGTGATCCTGGTCCGCGACATGCTCGCGCGCTACCAGCCCGACGCGCTGCGCTACTACATCTCGGTGGCGGGCCCCGAGACGCAGGACGTCGACTTCACGTGGGCGGAGTTCAAGCGCCGCACGAACGACGAGCTGGTCGCGGGCTGGGGCAACCTGGTGAACCGCACCGCGAGCATGGTGCACAAGAACTTCGGCGAGATCCCGGCCCCCGGGCCGCGCCTGGCGGTCGACGAGGCGCTGACGGCGGAGATCACGACCGCGTTCGGGCGCGTCGGCGACCTCGTGGGCACGCACCGGCAGCGCCAGGCGCTGCAGGAGGCGATGCGCGTGGTCGGCGAGGCCAACCGCTACGTGTCCGAGACCGAGCCGTGGAAGCTGAGAGGCGACCGCGAGCGGCTCGCGACCGTCCTGCACACGACGACGCAGGCCGTGAGCGACCTCAACACGCTGCTCGCGCCGTTCCTGCCGCACAGTGCGCAGGCCGTGCACGAGGCGCTCGGCGGCACCGGGACGTTCTCGCCGCAGCCGCGCATCGAGGAGGTCACCGACCTCGACGACGACACGCGGCACTACCCGGTCATCACGGGCGACTACCGCTCGGTGCGCGGCACGTGGCAGCCGCGCGCGGTCGTGCCGGGCACCAAGGTCGACAAGCCGACGCCGGTGTTCACCAAGCTCGACGACGCGATCGTCGAGGAGGAGCTCGAGCGGCTCCGGCAGTCCTGACCCGGGACGCCTGACGTGGCACGCAAGCAGCGCGAACGGGGCTGGCCCCCGCCGCCCGAGCCCCTCCCGTCGCCCGTCGTCGACGACCACACGCACCTCGAGTCGGTCGTCGGCTGGCGGGCGGACGGCTGGGACCCGGCCGACGCCGCCGCCCACCCGGACCTCGCGGCGCACCTCGCGCGCGCGGCCGCGGTCGGCGTGCCGCGCATGGTGCAGGTCGGCTGCGACCTCGACGCGGTCGCGTGGACCGACGCGGTGGTGCGCGAGCACCCCGCGCTGCTCGGCGCGGTCGCGATCCACCCGAACGAGGCGGTGCTGCACGCGGGGGTCCGGGAGGTCGCGCCCGACGGCCTCGACCCCGACCCGCAGCCGCGGCACGACGTCCCGCTCGACGACGCGCTCGCGGCCGTCGCGGCGGTCGCGCGCGACAACCCGCGCGTGCGGGCGATCGGGGAGACGGGGCTCGACTTCTTCCGCGCCGGGCCGCGCGGGCGCGAGGTGCAGCGCGAGGCGTTCCGGGCGCACGTCGCGCTCGCCAAGGAGCTCGGGCTGGCGCTGCAGATCCACGACCGCGACGCGCACGACGACGTCGTCGACGCGCTGCGCCGCGACGGGGCCCCCGAGCGCACGGTGTTCCACTGCTTCTCGGGTGGCGTCGACCTCGCGCGCGTGTGCGCCGACGAGGGCTGGTTCTGCTCGTTCGCCGGGCCGGTGTCGTTCCCCGCCAACGAGGACCTGCGCGCGGCGCTGCGCGAGCTGCCCGCCTCGCTCGTGCTGGTCGAGACGGACGCGCCGTACCTCACGGTGCACCCCTTCCGCGGGCGACCCAACGCGCCGTACCTGCTGCCGGGCACCGTGCGCACGGTCGCCGAGGTCACGGGGCGCCCGCTGGCGGACGTGTGCGCGCAGGTCGGCGGGGTCGCGGCGCAGGTGTACGGGGCGTGGTGAGCCGGCGGGCCGCTCGCGCGCGCGTGCGCCGGGGTGGTGGCGACGGTCACGGATCGGTTACGGTCTGTCCGGCGCAGCCGCCGGACGTCCGTCAAGGACGGCCGGCCCGGTGCCGATGACCCTCCCAGGGCAGCGATCCCTCCCGCCGACCCGAAGGACACCGTGACCCGTCACGACCACGTGCCGGGGCGTCGCGCCACCGGCGTGCGCGCCCGGGCCGCACGCACCGCCGCGCAGGCCGTCGTCCTCGCGCTCGTCGCGGGCGGCACCAGCGCGTTCGCCGCGATGCACAAGGACGTGACGGTCGACGTCGACGGCGCCGAGGTGCAGGTCCAGACCTTCGGCCGGACCGTCGCCGACGTGCTCGCGGCCGGGCGCATCGACGTGGGCGACGGCGACCTGGTGGCGCCCGGGCTCCACGAGGCCGTGGGGCGCGACGGGCAGGTCGTGGTGCGGCACGGCCGCGAGATCGACGTCGAGGTCGACGGTGCGCCGCAGACGCTGTGGACCACCGCGCTGACCGTCGGCGAGGCCGTGGACGCGCTGGGGCTGCGCGAGGGCGTGCGGCTGTCGGCGTCGCGGTCGGACAGCCTCGGTCGCGACGTGCTGCGGGTGTCGACCCAGAAGACCGTGCACGTCGTGGTGGACGGCCAGGTGATCGACGGCGTGAGCAGCGGCGCGACGGTGCGGGACGCGCTCAAGGACGTCGGGCTGGTGCTCGAGGAGGGGGACCAGGTCTCGGTCCCGCTCGACGCGGCGGCCGTCGACGGGCTGGTCGTGCTCGTGACGCGCGCGGCGAGGCAGGGCGAGACCGTGACCGAGGCCGTGCCGTTCGCGGTGCAGGAGGTCGAGGACCCGTCGCTGGTCAAGGGCAACCGTGTCGTGAAGAACGCGGGCCGCGCGGGCCTGCGCACCACGACCTACACGCTCGACGTGGTCGGTGGCGTCGTCGTGGGCCGCACGGTGGTCGCGTCGGTCATGACCACCGAGCCCATCGACCAGGTGGTGCGGGTCGGCACGGCCGAGCTGCCGGACCCGTCGACCGTCGCGGTCGAGCCGGGGACGGCGCAGGCCCTCGCGAAGGACATGGCCGCGGCGCGCGGGTGGGGCGACGACCAGTTCGCGTGCCTCGTGTCGTTGTGGCAGAAGGAGAGCGGCTGGCGCGTGACGGCCGAGAACCGTTCGTCGGGCGCCTACGGGATCCCGCAGGCGCTGCCGGGCAGCAAGATGGCGTCGGTCGCGGACGACTGGCGCACGAACGCGGCGACGCAGATCACGTGGGGTCTGGGGTACATCGCGGGCCGCTACGGCGACCCGTGCGGCGCGTGGTCGCACTCGAAGGCCAAGGGCTGGTACTGAGCTGGCGCCGACCGGCCGGTGAGGCGTCCCGGTCGGTGACGTGACCGGGGTCTCGTCGTGCGGGGGTTGGACGACAGGTCACAATTCCGTTACGGTCGCGTGTCACCTTTGATCGGTCCGCCCCTCCGCGGCCCGGGACCGGTGGCACCGACGGCCGTCCCTCACGGCCGCCGTGACCGCCGGATCGGGGAACCCCTCCGCGGCACGGACGCACGGCGCACCGGTGGTGCCCGTGGGCCCGCGCCGCTCCCCGTGCCCGGGCACAGCGACGGCTGGAGCCTCGTGCAGTTCTCGACCCGCCACACCGGTCCGACCCCGCCGACGGCCGACGCCGTCACGACCCCGCACCCCGACGCCGGACCGGACGAGGGTCCGACGCCCCGCACCGGGCTGCGCCGCCTCCGCTGGCCGTTCGTCGCCGCGGGCGCCGCGGTCCTCGTCCTCGCGGGCGGCGGCATCGCCGTCGCCAACGCCCACAAGACCGTCGCGCTCGACGTCGACGGCGACGTCACGCAGATCTCGACGTTCGCCGGCTCGGTCGAGGGCCTCCTCGACGCGCAGGGCGTCCAGCTCGGCGGCCGTGACACGGTGTCGCACACCGGTGCGCTCACGGACGGCGCCGAGATCGTCGTGCGCCACGCCAAGGAGATCGTCGTCCAGCTCGACGGCCAGGAGCAGCAGGTCTGGACGACCGCGCTCACGGCCGACGAGGCGCTCGAGACGCTCGCGACGCGTGCCGACACCGTCGCGCTCGTCGCGTCCCGCTCCGCCGAGCGCGCCGAGCTCCCGCTCGACCTCGTGCTCGACGGTCGCGCCGAGGTGCTCGTCGACGGCGGCGTGCTCGACGTCCCGGACGCCGGCGCGAGCGTCGGCACCGTGCTCGACGAGCTCGGCGTGACGCTGCAGCCGCTCGACCGCGTGCGCGTGCAGCACGACGCGAACGGCGTCGTGCAGGTCGTCGTGCAGCGCGTCGTGGTGCAGGACGTCACGACGACGTCCGAGGTGCCCTTCACGTCGCGCACCGAGGACGACGCGTCGCAGTACACCGGCAAGAAGGTCGTCGCGCAGGCGGGCGTCCCCGGCGTGCGGACGGTCGTCGAGACCGTCACGACCGTCGACGGCGCCGAGGAGTCGCGCGTCCCGGTGTCCGACGACATCACGACGGCCCCCGTCGAGGAGGTCGTCAAGGTCGGCACGAAGCCGCGCCCGGCGCCCGCGCCGCGGCCCGCGAGCTCGGGGTCGACCTCGGGCACGGCCGGTCCGATCACCGCGGGCGGCGACGCCGACTCGCTCAACTGGGCCGCGCTCGCGCGCTGCGAGTCGGGCGGTCGTGCCGACGCCGTGTCGTCGACCGGCAAGTACCACGGCCTCTACCAGTTCTCGGTCGCCACGTGGCAGGCCGTGGGCGGCGCGGGCCTGCCGTCGCAGGCGTCGGCCGACGAGCAGACGGCCCGCGCCAAGATGCTCTACAACCGCTCGGGCGCCGGGCAGTGGCCGCACTGCGGCAAGAACCTGTTCAGCTGACCCGCTGACGCGTCGGCGAAGGGCGGTCCGGCACGTCTCCCCGACGTCCCGGACCGCCCTTCGCCGTCCCCGCCCCTGACCGCCGCCCACCCACCGCCGCACCCCACCGGCCGCCGCACCGCCGCCGTCGAACGCGGCCTTGTGCCGGTGGTGGCGCCTCATGAGCGGCCGAACCCCGCACCGGGCGGGGAGGCGGCCGGGTGGGGAGGGGCCCGGGTGGGGGAGAGGGACGTGCCGTCGACGAGGGTCGCCCGTGCCGTCCGTCGTCGGACGCCGACCTCCACCCGGTGGTGGAGGCCCGGGAGCGGCCGGACCCCGCGCCGGTGGGGTGGCGTGGTCGCGGACCGGGCACGGGCCGTCGGTCGTTAGGCTCGGGGGTCATGTCGGCGATCGCCCTGCTCGGGCCTGCGGAGATCCGCGCGCTCGCGGAACGCGCGGGCGTGCGTCCCACCAAGACCCTCGGGCAGAACTTCCTGCTCGACGCCGGCACCGTCCGCAAGATCGTGCGGCAGGCCGACGTGCGTGCCGGCGAGCGCGTCGTCGAGGTCGGGCCCGGGCTCGGGTCGCTGACGCTCGGGCTGCTCGAGGCCGGCGCCGACGTCGTGGCCGTCGAGATCGACCCCGTGCTCGCGACCCTCCTGCCCGAGACGGTCGCGGCGCACGTCCCCGGCCTCACCGTCGGGGACGCGACGCAGGACGACGTGTCGCGCACGGTCGTGCTGCGCGACGGCGACGGCCGTGCGCGTCTCACGGTCGTCACGCAGGACGCGCTCACGGTCACGGCGCTGCCGGGCGAGCCGCCGACCGCGCTCGTCGCGAACCTGCCGTACAACGTCTCCGTGCCCGTGCTGCTGACGTTCCTCGAGCGGTTCGGCTCGCTCGAGCGGGGGCTGGTCATGGTGCAGGCCGAGGTCGCCGACCGGCTCGCCGCACCCCCGGGCAGCCGGACGTACGGCGTGCCGTCGGTGAAGGCCGCGTGGTACGCCGCGGCCCGCCGCACCGCGACCGTCGGGCGGGCCGTGTTCTGGCCCGCGCCCAACGTCGACTCGGCGCTCGTGCGGCTCGACCGCCGCGAGCCGCCCACCACGACCGTCGCGCGCACCGAGGTCTTCGCGGTCGTCGACGCGGCGTTCGCGCAGCGCCGCAAAATGCTGCGCTCGGCGCTCGCGGGCCTCGCCGGCTCGTCGTCGGCGGCCGAGGCGGCCGTGCGCGCGGCCGGCCTCGACCCGCAGGCGCGCGGCGAGCAGGTCGACGTCGCGGGCTTCGCGCGCATCGCCGAGGCGCTGGTCCTCGCGCGGCCCGCGGCGCCCGGACCTGGCACAGTGGCACCGTGACCCTCACCCCCGTCGACGACCTGCCCGAGCGCGCCGTGCGCGTGCGGGCGCCCGGCAAGGTGAACCTGTCGCTGCGCGTCGGCGGGCGGCAGGCCGACGGCTACCACCCCGTGTCGACCGTGTTCCAGGCGGTGTCGGTGTACGAGGAGGTCGTCGCGACGGCGGCCGAGGACTGCACCGTGACGGCCAGCGGCCCGCAGTCCGAGCTCGTGCCGACCGACGGCTCCAACCTCGCGCTGCGCGCCGCGCGCGCCGTCGCCGAGCGCGCGGGCGTCGACGAGGGCGTGCACCTGCACCTGGTCAAGGGCGTGCCGGTCGCGGGCGGCATGGCGGGCGGGTCGGCCGACGCGGCCGCCGCGCTCGTCGCGTGCGACGCGCTGTGGAGCACCGGCCTGTCGCGCGACGAGCTGCTCGAGCTCGCGGCGGACCTGGGCTCGGACGTGCCGTTCTCGCTCGTGGGGCACACCGCCGTGGGGCAGGGGCGCGGTCACCTGCTGACGCCCGCGCTGAGCCGCGGCGAGTTCCACTGGGCGTTCGCCGTGCAGGACCGCGGGCTGTCGACGGCCGCCGTGTACGCCGCGTTCGACGAGCTGCACGCGGGTGCGCAGGACCTCGAGGACCGGGACGTCCCGCTCATGCAGGCCCTGCTCGCGGGCGACGCGACGGCCCTGGGTGCCGCGCTGCACAACGACCTCGAGGCGGCCGCGCTCGAGCTCGACCCGGGCCTGGCCGAGCCGCTCGCGATCGCGACCGACGCGGGGGCGCTGGGCGTCGTCGTGTCCGGGTCCGGGCCGACGGTCGCGGCGCTCGCGCGCAGCCGGCAGCACGCGCTGGCGATCGCCGCGGCGTTCACGGCGTCGGGCGTCGCCGACCGCGTGCTGACCGCGACGGGACCCGTGGCGGGTGCGCGCGTCGTGGCGGGCGAGTGACCGCGCGACCGGACGCGGCGCGCGGCGGCACCGAGACGGCCCTGGTCCGTCCCGCCACCGCGGGCGCCGTCGCACCCGTGCCGCCCGCCGACCCCGACGCCGGGGGGTGGGTCCGTCCCGCACCCGACGCCGACGCGCTGCGCGGCGACGCGCTGCTCGCCGTGGCGCTGTTCTTCGGCGCGCTGCTGTCGATGGTGCTGTTCCGCGTCGCGGGCATGTACGAGCACGTCGCCGACGGCTGGCTCGCGGCCCTGCTGCTCGCGGCGACGACGCTGCCGCTCGCGGTGCGGCGCCGGTGGCCGAGCGCGGTGCTGCTGGTCGTCGCGGCGGCGTTCATCACGGGTCAGGCGCTCTCGGTGCCCGAGACGCTGCTGTCGAACATCGCCCTGTTCTGCGCGATGTACACGGTCGGCGCGTGGGAGACCCACCGCCGCCGCGGCGTGCTCGTGCGCGCGTTCGTCGTGGTCGCGATGATGGTCTGGCTGCTGACGTCGCTGTTCGTCGCCGCGACCGATCCCGAGATGTCCGAGCAGCTGCCGGACCAGGTGGGCGTGTTCTCGCCGTTCGTGTCGTTCACGCTGCTGCAGCTGCTCACGAACGTGCTCTACTTCGCGGGCGCCTGGTGGTTCGGCGAGCACTCGTGGCGGTCGGCGCGCGAGCGTGCGCGCACGCAGTGGCGCACGCACCTGCTCGTGCTCGAGCGGCGGCGCGGCGAGGAGCAGGCGGTCGCGCTGGAGCGGCTGCGGCTCGCGCGCGAGCTGCACGACGCGGTCGCGCACCACGTGTCGCTCATGGGTGTGCAGGCCGCGGCGGCGCGCACCGTGCTGACGTCGGACCCGGACCGCGCGACGGCGGCGCTCGGGCACGTCGAGGAGGCCGCGCGCGACGCCGTGCGCGAGCTGCACGGCATCCTCGGGATGCTGCGCGACAGCGGCGCCCCCGAGCCCGTCGCGGACGACGGGTCGGCGGCCGCGCTCGGGTCCGGCGAGGCGCTCGCGTCGCTCGACGTCGCGCGCGTGCCGGAGCTCGTCGAGCGCGCGCGGGAGGCCGGGCTCGCGGTGACCTTCCAGGAGATCGGCGAACGGCGGCGCCTGCGGCCGCTCGCGTCGCTCAACCTCTACCGCATCGCGCAGGAGGCGCTGACGAACACGCGCAAGCACGCCGGCGACGGCGTGCGCGCGGACGTGCGGCTGCGGTGGCTCGCGGACGAGGTCGAGCTCGAGGTGTCCGACGACGGCGGCACCGGGCGGCGGCTGCGCACCGTGCCGTCGACCGGCATGGGCCTGGTCGGGATGCGCGAACGGGTCGCCGCCGACGGCGGGACGTTCGAGGCGTCGCGCCGCCGCGGGGGCGGGTTCGTGGTGCGGGTGCGGCTGCCGCTGGGCGCGCCGCTGGACGACGTCGTGGCGGGTGCCGCGGCGAGGACGACGGAGGCTGACCGATGACCGGACCCGTGCGGGTCGTGCTCGTGGACGACCAGGCGCTGCTGCGCGCGGGGATCGGGACGATCCTGTCGGCGCACCCCGGCATCGAGGTCGTCGGCGAGGCCGGGACGGGTGCCGAGGCCGTCGACCTCGTGCGGGCCGCGCGCCCCGACGTGGTGTGCATGGACGTGCAGATGCCGGACATGGACGGGCTCGAGGCGACGCGCCGGCTGGTCGCCGACCCGGCCGTGCACGCGGCCGTCGTGGTGCTCACGACGTTCAACCGCGAGGACTACCTCGTCGAGGCGCTGCGCGCGGGCGCCGTGGGGTACCTGCTCAAGACGTCACGGCCCGAGCAGCTCACGGACGCCGTGCTGCGCGCCGCCGCGGGCGAGGGGCTGCTGGCTCCCGAGGTGACGCGCGCGGTGATCGCGCGCGCGGTGCAGGAGCGCCCCGCGGCGCGGCCCGCGCCCGAGCCGGTCGTGCCGCTGACCGAGCGCGAGGGCGAGGTGCTCACGCTCGTCGCCCGCGGGCTGAACAACGACGAGATCGCCGCCGAGCTGGTCGTCAGCCGCGCGACGGTCAAGACGCACGTGTCGAACGTGCTCGCCAAGCTGGGTCTGCGCGACCGCGTGCAGGCCGTCGTGTACGCGCACGAGCACGGCCTGGTGGGCTGAGGGCCGCTCGTCCGCGCGGCGTCTCCGTCCCGGGACGGAGACGCAGGATCGGCCGCCCGCCCGAGGTGCCGGCACCGCCGTCCCGCCTACCGTCGTGCCAGGACGTCCGGGACCGCCGGACGCGTGGACGGCAGGAGGCACGATGCTCGAGCTGCACGGGGTCAGCCGATCGTTCGGCGACCGGCTCGTGCTCGACGACGTGAGCTTCACGGTCGGGCGGGGTCGGCTCACGGGGTTCGTGGGCGGCAACGGGGCCGGCAAGACGACGACGATGCGCATCATCCTGGGCGTGCTCGCACCGCACGCGGGCACGGTGACGCTCGACGGTGCGCCGCTCGCGGGCGCCGCGCGCTCGCGGTTCGGCTACATGCCGGAGGAGCGCGGCCTGTACCCGAAGATGCAGCTCGTCGAGCACCTGACGTACCTCGCACGGCTGCACGGGTTCGACAAGGTCGGCGCGGCGTCCCGCGCGCACGCGCTGGTCGAGCAGCTGGGCCTCGCCGAGCGCGCGAAGGACCCGGTCGAGAGCCTGTCGCTCGGCAACCAGCAGCGCGCGCAGGTCGCGGCCGCGCTCGTGCACGACCCCGAGGTGCTCGTGCTCGACGAGCCGTTCTCGGGCCTGGACCCCATGGCCGTCGACGTCGTGCAGGGCGTGCTCGCCGAGCGTGCCGCGCAGGGCGTGCCGGTGCTGTTCTCGTCGCACCAGCTCGACGTGGTCGAGCGGCTGTGCGACGACCTCGTCATCATCGCCGGCGGGCGCGTGCGGGCCGCCGGCGGCCGCGAGGAGCTGCGCGCGCAGCACGGCACCGCGCGGTTCGAGATCGTCGCCGACGGCGACGTCGCGTGGCTGCGGGACGTCCCCGGCGTGCAGGTCGACGAGCTCGCCGCCGCCACGGCCGTCTTCCGCGCGGACGACGACGTCGCGCAGCAGGTGCTGCGCACGGCGCTCGCCCGGGGCCCGGTGCACGCGTTCACGCCGCTGCGCCCGTCGCTCGCCGAGATCTTCCGCGACGTCGTCATCGACGCGCCCGAGCCCGACCTGCAGGAGGCGGCCCGATGAGCACGACCCCGACCCCCGACCGTCCGTCGCTCGTCCGCGCGAGCATGCTGGTCGCCGAGCGCGAGATCACGTCGCAGGTGCGTTCGAAGTCGTTCCTGGTCTCGACGGCGATCCTGCTGGTCGGGATCCTCGCGGCCATCGTCGTGAGCTCGGTCATGTCGGGCCGCGCGCAGGACGACGTGCCGGTCGCGGTCGTGACGTCCGTCGCGGGCGAGGTCCCGACGACCGACGGCCTGGCCGTCACCGACGTCGCCGACCGGGCCGCGGCCGAGCGGGCCGTGCGGGACGGCGACGTCGAGGCGGCGGTCGTGCCGGCCGACGGCCCGCTGGGCGTCGAGGTGCTCGCGATGGAGTCCGCGCCGGACGCGCTCCTCGACGCGCTCACCCAGAGGCCCGAGGTCGAGCTGCTCGCCCCCGCGAACGCCGACGGCCCCGTGCGCTACGTCGTGACGTTCGGCTTCGGTCTGATCTTCATGATGTCGGCGATCAGCTTCGGCTCGACGATCGCGCAGAACACCGTGACGGAGAAGCAGACCCGCATCGTCGAGATCCTGCTGTCCGCCGTGCCGGCGCGCGCGCTGCTGGCCGGCAAGATCCTCGGGAACTCCGCCCTGGCGCTCGGGCAGACCGCGGCGATCGCGGCGGTGTCGGTGCTCGCGCTGGTCGTCACCGGGCAGGACGACCTGCTGACGCTCATCGGCACGCCCGTGGTGTGGTTCGTCGTGTTCTTCGCGGTCGGGTTCGTGCTGCTGGCGTCGGTGTTCGCGGCGAGCGCGTCGCTCGTGTCGCGCATCGAGGACACCGGCGTCGTGCTGCAGCCCGCGATGTGGCTGGTCATGGCGCCGTACTTCCTCGTGGTGTTCTTCAACGACAACGCGACCGTGCTGTCCGTGATGTCCTACGTGCCGTTCAGCGCACCCGTGGGCATGCCGGTGCGGCTGTTCCTCGGCGACGCGGCCTGGTGGGAGCCGCTGCTGTCGCTCGCGGTGCTCGCGGCCTCGTGCGTCGTGGTGATCGGCATCGCGGCGCGCATCTACGAGCGGTCGGTGCTGCGGATGGGTGCGCGCGTGCGCGTGCGCGAGGTGCTCGGCAGCCGCGCCGCGCGCTGAGCGCACCCGGAGCGCCGCGGGGCGCCGGACCACCGACCGAGCCGGGCTCGGGGCGCGGTCCGGCGCCCCGCGGCGTGCGCCCGGGTGCCGCGTCGACACCCCGCCCGCGGACCTGGCAGGCTGGAGGACCTCATGCCCCACCTGCTCGGCGCTGACCGCGTCCACCTCACCCTCGGCACCCGCACGCTCCTCGACGGCGTGAGCCTCGGCGTCGACGACGGCCAGCGCATCGGCGTCGTCGGGCCCAACGGCGCCGGCAAGTCCACGCTGCTGCGCGTGCTCGCGGGCAGCCAGGCCCCGGACGACGGCCGCGTCACGCGCGCGGGCGGCACCCGGGTCGCGCTGCTCGACCAGCGCGACGACCTGGGCGACGGCACCGTGCGCGACGTCGTGCACGGCGACGCCGACGCGCACGAGTGGGCGTCCGACGCGCGCGTGCGCGCCGTGCACACGGGCCTGCTCGCGGACGTCGCGCTCGACGCGCGCGTCGCACAGCTGTCCGGCGGGCAGCGGCGCCGCGTCGCGCTCGCGGCGCTGCTCGTGCGCGACGACGAGGTGCTCGTGCTCGACGAGCCGACCAACCACCTCGACGTCGAGGGCGTCGCGTGGCTCGCCGGCTACCTGGTCGAGCGCTACGCGCGCGGCAGCGGCGCGCTCGTGGTCGTGACGCACGACCGGTGGTTCCTCGACGCGGTGTGCACGCGCACGTGGGAGGTCCACGACGGCGTCGTCGACCAGTACGACGGCGGGTACGCGGCGTACGTGCTGGCGCGCGCCGAGCGTGCGCAGCAGGCGGCGACGGTCGAGGCGAAGCGGCAGAACCTGCTGCGCAAGGAGCTCGCGTGGCTGCGCCGCGGGGCGCCCGCGCGCACGTCGAAGCCGAAGTTCCGGATCGACGCCGCGACCGCGCTCATCGCGGACGAGCCGCCGCCGCGCGACTCGCTCGCGCTCGCGCGCACCGCGACCGCGCGGCTCGGCAAGGACGTCCTCGACCTGGAGGACGTGACGTTCACGCTGCCCGACGGCCGCGTGCTGCTCGACGACGTGACGTGGCGGCTGGGCCCGGGGGACCGGTACGGCGTGGTCGGGGTCAACGGCGCGGGCAAGACGACGCTGCTGCGGCTGCTCACCGGCCGCGCGCAGCCCACGTCGGGGCGCGTGCGGCGCGGCAAGACCGTGCAGGTCGCCGAGCTGCGGCAGGACGTCGAGGACCTCGACGAGGTCGCGGACCTGCGGGTCGTCGAGGCGGTCGAGCGCGAGAAGCGCTCGGTGGTGGTCGGCGGCAAGGAGCTCACCGCGAGCCAGCTGGTCGAGCGGCTCGGGTTCACGCGCGAGCGCGCCCGCACGCCCGTGCGCGACCTGTCGGGCGGTGAGCGGCGCCGGCTGCAGCTGCTGCGCCTGCTGGTCGCCGAGCCGAACGTGCTGCTGCTCGACGAGCCGACCAACGACCTGGACACCGACACGCTCGCGGCGGTCGAGGACCTGCTCGACGGGTGGCCCGGCACGCTGATCGTCGTGTCGCACGACCGGTACCTGCTCGAGCGCGTGTGCGACCGGCAGGTCGCGCTGCTCGGCGACGGGAAGGTCCGGGACCTGCCGGGCGGGGTCGAGCAGTACCTCGAGCTGCGGGCCGCCGCGCTGGGGGGTGCGCGGTTCGCGCTGCCGGGCGACGCGGCCGCGGCCTCCGGGGGCGCGCCCGCGGCGGACGGCCCGTCGGCGCCCGCGCCGTCGGCGGCGGAGGTCCGCGCCGCCCGCAAGGAGGTGCAGCGCATCGAGCGCCGCCTCGAGCGGATCGCGACGCTCGAGGCGGGCCTGCACGCGCGCATGGCCGAGCAGGCCACCGACCACGAGGCGGTCACGGCGCTCGACGCCGAGCTGCGCGCGCTCGCGGCCGAGCGCGACGAGCTCGAGGCCGCGTGGCTCGAGGCCGCCGAGACCGCGGGCTGACCGCGCCGACGCGCCGTCAGCGGTGCGGGAGCCGCCCCGCGGCGAGGGTGTGCGTCGTGGCCGCGAGCCCGAGCAGGCCGACGACCGCGACGAGCGGCGCCGTCCACCCGGCGGTCGCCTCGTGCAGCGCGCCGAGCACGCTGGGCGTCGCCGCGGCGACCGCGTAGCCCACGGTCTGGACCGTGGCCGAGAGGCGGCGGACCTCGGCGGGGGAGTCGGCCACGGCGGCGACGACCGTGAACAGCACGACGAAGTTCGCGCCCTGCGCGAGGCCGCCGAGCACCGCCCACGCGACCCAGGCGCCGGGCGCGAGCAGCAGCCCGAGCGGCAGCGACAGCCAGCAGGCCGCGATGCCGAGCACCACCGCGCGCGGCGGCACGCGCCGCGCGAGCGCCGCGGGGGCCAGGACGCTGCCGAGCACGCCGAAGAGCTGGAACAACGACGCCGCGGCCCCGGCGCCGCCGCGCCCCAGCCCCGACGCGTCGTGCAGCACGGACGGCAGCCACGCCGTGACGCCCATGTACGACGAGGCCTGCCCGACGAACGTCAGGCACAGCAGCCACGTGACCGGCCGGCGCACCAGCGGCACGCGGGGCGGCGCCGTCGTCGGCGCGGTCGGCGTCGTGAGCGCGGCGCCCGGTGCCGCGGCCACGGCGGCCGCCCGGGTCGCGGCCCGGCCGGTCGCGCGCCAGGGGCCGTCGCCCGCCACGCGCAGCCACACGACGAGCGCGAGCAGCGCCAGCAGGCCCCACGCCGTGAGCGCCCAGCGCCACCCGACGAGCCCCGCGAGGGGTGCCGTGCCGAGCGTCGTGAGCCACGCGCCCGCGTTCATGACGGCCGAGTACAGGCCCATGACGCGCGGCACGCGGGTCGGGAAGTCGCGCGCGACGACCACGGGCACCCCGACGTTCCCCACGGTGATCGCCGCGCCGACGACGACGGTCCCCACGAACGCGCCGGGCACGCCGCCGAACGAGCGCAGCAGCGTGCCGCCGAGGATCGCGAGCAGCGCGAGCGCGAGCATCCGGGTCGTGCCCGCGCGCCCGAGCGCGAGCGCGGCGAGCGGCGTGAGCGTCGCGAAGCACAGCACGCCGAGCCCCGTGAGCAGCCCCGCGGCCGACGACGTGAGGCCGAGCGTCCCGGCGACCTGGTCGATCACGGGGGCGGGCGCCACGAGCGGTCCGCGCAGCGTCAGGGCGACGAGCAGCAGCGCCCCGAGCAGCGCACCGCCCGCGCGGGCGCGGGCGCTCACGGTCGCGGCGCCGCGACGGGCGTGCTCGTGGCGGGGCGGGTCGTGACGCGCGGGCGGCGGCCCTGCGCCGTCACGACGCGTCGAAGAGCGTGAGGACGTCGCGCAGCAGCGACGCGAGCCGCTCGCGGTCCGCCTCGGGCAGGTCGCCGATGAGGCCGCGCTCGACGTCGAGCAGGTCGGCGAACGCCTCGTCGACGCGCCGCAGCCCGGCGGGCGTGAGCTGCACGAGCACGCCGCGCCGGTCGTCGGGCGACGGCTGGCGCTCGACCAGCCCGTGCTGCACGAGCCGGTCGATCCGGTTGGTCATGGTGCCGCTCGTGACGAGCGTCTGCGTGAGCAGCGCCCCCGGCGACAGGCGGTAGGGCGCACCGGCGCGCCGCAGGGCGGCGAGCACGTCGAACTCCCACGTCTCGAGGCCGTGCCGCGCGAACGCGCCGCGCCGCGCGAGGTCGAGGTGCCGCGCGAGGCGGCTGACGCGCGACAGCACGGTGAGGGGCCGCACGTCGAGGTCCGGCCGCTCGTGCTGCCACGCGAGCACGATGCGGTCGACCTCGTCGCGCGGGGTCCCGTCGTCGTGCGGCTCGGCCATGGTCGGAAGATTAGTCGTCGTCGAGAGACCTGCGTCGCGTGCCGCGCCGGGGCGGTCGCGTCAGGGCTGGCGCGTCAGCGCGGGGCGGCGCTCGAGGCCCTCGAGGCCGTTCCACGCG
This sequence comes from Cellulomonas sp. FA1, assembly GCF_000986825.1. Classification (NCBI taxonomy): domain Bacteria; kingdom Bacillati; phylum Actinomycetota; class Actinomycetes; order Micrococcales; family Cellulomonadaceae; genus Cellulomonas; species Cellulomonas sp. FA1. The sequence goes on from NZ_LBMY01000001.1 coordinate 3,812,721, forward strand.
AGGTTGACCAGGTGCGCCGCGACCTCGGCCTTCTTGGGGCTGCGGGCGTCGAGCCACCACTGCCCGGTGAGCGCGACCATGCCGACGAGCATCTGCGCGTACATCGGTGCGGTGCGCGGGTCGAGCGCCTGCTTCTTGAACTGCGCCGCGAGCAGGTGCTCGACCTGGGACGCGACGTCGCCGATGAGCGACGAGAACGTGCCGGTGGCCTGCGCGACGGGCGAGTCGCGCACGAGGATCCGGAACCCGTCCTCGGACTCCTCGATGTACGTCAGCAGCGCGAGCGCGGTGCGCTCGACCATGACCTTGGGGTGGCCGCCCTCCTCGAGCGCGTCCGTGAGCGCGCCGGTGAGCGCCTGGATCTCGCGGTCGACGACGACCGCGTAGATGCCCTCCTTGCCGCCGAAGTGCTCGTACACGACGGGCTTGGAGACCTCGGCGCGGGCCGCGATCTCCTCGACGCTCGTGTTGTCGAACCCCTTCTCGGCGAAGAGCCGCCGCGACACGTCGAGCAGCTGCGCGCGGCGCTGGGTCCCGGTCATGCGCGCGCGTGTCGCCCGCTTCGAGTCGGAGGCCATCGGGCCAGTCTGCCGTGCGGCGCGCCCGCGCGGGGGGACGCCGCGTGCGACGGCCGTGTCCGCACCGGCACGCGGGCGCCGCCGTGCCTGGCAGACTGGGCCGCCGGTCCGCCCTGGTGTAACGGCAGCACGCAGGCCTTTGGAGCCTTGCGGTCCAGGTTCGAATCCTGGGGGCGGAGCCCGACCCGCAGCGCCGTGCGCGGCTCGGCCCGACCCGTCGGTCCGGACGGGCTCCTGACGGTCGCGACCTTCGTCTCTGCCGCGGTGCCGCACCGGTCCCTAGCGTGGTCGCATGAGCGACCCGCTGCCGTACGGTCCCGTCCTCACCCGCCTGGCCGAGCCGATGCGTCGCGCGTTCCTCGTGGTGAACCGCCGCGTCGCGGCGCCCGCGCTGCGACGCGGCGGCGGCGTGCTGCTCGCGACGCCGCTGGCCGGGTCGATCCTGCTGCTGACCACGACGGGGCGGGTGAGCGGCGAGCGCCGCGAGGTGCCGCTCTGCTACGCCGTGGTCGACGGCGCCGTGGTCGTCGTGGCCGGGTACGGGCACGCGGCGCAGTGGTACCGCAACGCCGTCGCGCACCCCGAGGTCGAGGTCACGCTGCCGGGTGCGGCGTTCGCGGGGCGCGCGGTCGAGGTGGTCGACGACGACGCGCGCGTGCGCGCGATGCGCGTGGTCGCGGCGTCGATGGGCGTGGCGGGCCGCTCGACGCTCGGCGACGTGGCCGCGATGCCGGACGACGAGGTGCTGGCGCTGGCGCGCACGCTGCCGATGCTCGCGATCACGCCGACCGCGGTGCTGCCCGGACCGTTCGACCCGGGCGGCGCGGCGACGCGTGCGGTGCTCGCGGCGTGGCTCGCGCTGCCGCTGGTGCCGCTGGTGCCGCTCGTGGGACGTGCGGTGCGGGCGTGGCGCCGCCGGGGCTGACGCCACGGCCGCACCGCGAGGAGAGCCGTCAGGCGCGCCGCGCGAGCACGGCGAACGTGGGGGACGTCGGGTCGTGGGGCGCGCCCGCGACGTCGCCCAGCACGTCGTGCGCGACGAAGCCGGCGGCCCGCAGCTCGTCGCCGACCTCGTGCGGCGTGAGGCACTGCATCCAGTTCCAGAACACGCGCGTCGTGCGTGCGGTGCGGATCGTGTACCGGTCGAGCACGAGGCGCAGCCCGTGGTACGTGAACGTCTCGTGCGTCCCGTCGTAGGGCTCGGCGGACCAGAAGCCGCCCATGAGCCCGGGCGCGGTGGTGCTGCCTTCGCGCACGGTCGCGAAGCGGGCCGCGCTCGTGACGTCGAGCAGCAGCCGACCGCCGGGCCGCAGCGCGCCGTGGACGCGCGCGAGGAGGGTGGCGCGCTGGTCGGGGCTCAGCACGCTGTAGTCCTCGAAGACCAGCACCGCCGCGTCGTGGGCGTCGCCCAGGTCGGTCCCGGGGTCGAGGTAGCTGCCGTGCCGGAGCTCGACGGGCAGGTCGTCGCGGCGGGCGACGGCGCGCGCGTGCGCGAGCGACCGGGACGCGACGTCGACGCCGAGCACGCGCACGCCGGCACGGGCGACGCGCTCGGCGTACAGCCCCGGCCCGCAGCCGAGGTCGAGCAGCCGGTCGCCGGGCGAGAGGCCCAGCGCGGGGACGAGCCAGGCGGCGGACCGGTCGACGAACGCGTGCGGGCGCGACGCGAGCGGGGACAGCGGGTCGAGGTGCGCGGCGAGCATCTGCGCCGAGACGTGGGGGTCGTCCCACAGCGCGGGGGCGGTGTAGGCGCAGAAGGGGGTGGGGCGGGCAGGGGTGGTCACGGGTGCTCCTGGGGTCGACGACGGTCGCCGCGGCGGGCGGCGGGGCGGGAGGGTCGTCAGGAGCGCACGACGACGACGCTAGCGCGCGGCGGGGGCCGTCGGCCGGGACCGTCCGGCTTGACGCACCGGCGGCCTACTGTTCATAGTGTCTATACACAGTAGGAGGTGGTGGCGTGCGGATCGTCGTCTCGAACAACGCGGACGTGCCTCTGTACGAGCAGGTCGCGCAGCAGGTCAAGGCCGCGATCCTGCGCGGCGAGCTCGAGGACGGCGCCGCCCTGCCCTCGGTGCGCGGACTCGCACGGGACCTGCGGATCTCGGTCATCACGACCACGCGGGCGTACGCCGAGCTCGCCGCCGAGGGGTTCATCACGAACGTGCCCGGCAAGGGCGCGTTCGTGCTCCCCGTCGACTCCGACCTCGTGCGCGAGCAGCTGCTGCGGCGCGTCGAGGACGGCCTGGGCACCGCGATCGATGCGGCGCGGCTCGCGCGGCTCGGCCGCGACGACCTCGTCGAGATGCTCGACGCGCTGCTGGACGGTGACGGCGACGACGCGGACGCGCCCGCCGGGCCCGCGCGACCCGCCGGTGCCGCGCGGACGGCGGCAGGCCGGTGACCGGCGCCGCGGCGACCCCCGCACCCACCGGCACCGCGCCGCTCGCGGTCGCGCTGCGCGGCGTCACCGTCGACCTCGGCGGCTTCGCGCTGCGCGACGTCGACCTCGCGCTCCCCACCGGCTACGTCATGGGCCTCGTCGGCCCCAACGGCGCCGGCAAGACCACCCTCATCCGCACGCTGCTGGGCATGTGGACCGCGTCCGCCGGCACGGTCGAGGTGCTGGGGCACGCGCTGCCCGCGCCCGTCGCGCTGCGCCAGGAGATCGGCATCGTGCTCGACCGCCCCGCGCTCGTCGAGGACTGGCGCCTCGACGACGTCGCGACGGCGCTGCGTCCGTTCTACGCGCGCTGGGAAGACGACCGGTTCGCGACGCTGCTGCGCACGTTCCGGCTCGACCGCCGCGCGCGCGTCAAGGAGCTGTCGCGCGGCATGACGATGAAGCTGCAGATCGCCGTCGCGCTGTCGCACGACGCGCGTCTGCTGCTGCTCGACGAGCCGACCAGCGGCCTCGACCCCGTCGCGCGCGACGAGCTCGTCGGCATCCTCGGCGACTACCTCGTCGACGACGCGCGCAGCGTGCTGTTCTCGACGCACATCACGGCCGACCTCGAGCGGATCGCCGACCACCTCACGGTGCTCAGCGGCGGGCGCGTCGTGCGCAGCGGCACGCGCGACGACGTGCTCGACGCGTACTGCCTGGTCCGCGGCGACGACGACGAGCTCCCGGCCGACGGGATCGTGCCGCTGCACGGCGCGCGCCGCACGGCCGTGGGCGTCGAGGCGCTCGTCGCGACCGACGACGTGCCGCTGCTCGGCCCGGGCGTGCTGGTCGAGCGGCCCACGCTCGACCAGATCGTCGTGCACCTCGGCGGCACGCCGCCGCCCGTCGACCCCGACCCGCCCGCACCCGCCCGCCGCCGCGGCCTGCTGACCTCGCGGGGCCGGTCGTGAGCGCCGCGGCCGCCGCGCTGCGGCTCGACGTCATGACGGTGCGCCCCTACACGCGCCAGCTGCTCATGGTGCTGGGCGCGATGGGCGTGCTGGTGGTCATCGGCCCGCCGGCGGTCGGGCTCATGGCGGGCGCCGTGTTCGCCGCGGTCGTCGCGGCGTACCCGTTCGCGGTCGAGGACAAGAACGACCTCGGCACGCTGCACGCGTCGCTGCCCGTGCAGCGCGGCACCCTCGTGCTCGCGCGCTACGTGCTGTCGCTGCTGACGTACCTGGTCGCGACGGCGGCGGCCACGGTCCTCGCGGTCGCGTGGTCGACCACCGGGGACGCGGTCGTCACGGCCGTCGAGCTCGGGCTCGTCGCCACGGCGGGGTTCGTCACGTACGCGCTGCTCGTCGGGATCCAGCTGCCCGTGTACTACGCCGTCGGCTACACGCGCGGGCGGCTGCTGGGCTACGTCCCGATCATGCTCCTGTCGGCCGGCGGCGCCGCGCTGGGGGCGTCGGGCGAGGTCGACCTGGGTGGGCTCGTCGAGCCGCTCGAGCGGCAACCCGGCCTCGTCGCCGGCCTCGCGGTCCTGGGCGGCGCGACGGTGCTCGTGCTCTCGGCGCTCGCGTCGTGGCGGCTCGACCGGCGGCGCACCGCGCGCGTCTCCGCGGGCGCGCGTCAGGCCGGCTGACCCTGCCGGTCGCCCGCGGCGGCGCGCCCCGACACCAGCACGGTGACGGCGAACGCCGCGGGCACGACGGCCATGAGCAGCAGACCCGCGCGCAGCCCGCTGCCGGAGTCGGGCGGCAGGGCCGCCGCGAGCCCGCCCAGCGGTCCGTCGGTCAGGCCCGCGAGCACGCCCGCGCCCAGCGGCCCGAGCATGCCGCCCGCGTCGCCCGCGAGCGCGAGCAGCGCGAACATCGCGGCACCGCCGAGCGGGAACCGCGCGGACGTCAGCGAGAACGTGCCGGGCCACAGCAGCGCGACCGCGAGGCCGCACAGCGCGCACGCGACCAGGCTGACGACCGGCACGGTCGCGGTCGCGGCGACGACGTAGCAGACGGCGGCGCCCGCACCCGAGGCGGCGAGCAGCGGGCGCAGCGGCACGCCGTGGCCCCACATCCCGTACGCGAACCGCCCCAGGCCCATCAGCAGCGCGAACAGGCCCGGCCCCAGCAGGTCGCCGACCTCCTTGGGCACGCCCGTGCCCTGCTCGGCGAAGAACGACGACCACTGCGCGATCGTCAGCTCGGCCGCGCCGCCCGTCGTCATGAGCACGAGCGCCGCGAGGAACATCGGCGTCCCGAGCAGGCGGCGCACGGGCGTGCGGTGCTCGTCGGGGACCGTGGCCGGCATCGGCACGCGCAGCAGCACCACGAGGTTCGCGAGCGGCACGAGCGCCCACAGCACGGGCAGCAGCGCCCACCGGTCCGTGCCCAGCGCGGCGAGCAGCACCGTGGTGCCCACGACGACCGCGAGCTGCCCCCAGCAGTAGAACGAGTGCAGCAGCGCCATGCCCGCGGCCTTCGACCCCTGCGGCGACGGCAGGTGCTCGACGACGGGCGACACCAGCACCTCCAGCAGCCCGCCGCCGATGCCGTACACGACGACGGCGACGCACAGCCCGAGGAACGGCGACGGCAGCGCCGCCGGCAGCACCGCGAGCAGCACGAGCCCCGCCGCCGCGAGCACGTGCGCGAGCACCAGCGGACGGCGGTACCCGATCCGGTCGACCACCCGCATCGCGACGAGGTCGGTGGCGAGCTGCACGCCGAAGTTCAGCGCCGCGAGCGCCCCCAGCTGCGCGACCGGCACGTCGAACGCGGTGTGGAACACGACGAACAGCAGGGGCGCCAGGTTGTTGACGACCGCCTGCACGACGTACCCCGCGTAGGCGGAGCGGCGGGTGGCGGTGAACGTGAGGGACGGCACGCGGGTCCTCGCAGGCGGCGGTGGCACGGGGCGGGCGTCACTCTGCCACGCGTCGCGAACGGTCGGGTCGCGCACCGCGGCGGCGGTAGAGTCGCTCCACGGCAGACCAAGTGCCCGTCCACCGGGCAGACCCGCGAGGAGCACCCCTGGTGACCGTCCCCCGCCCAGCCGCCGTCGTCGTCCTCGCAGCGGGTGAAGGAACCCGCATGCGGTCCGCGACCCCCAAGGTCCTGCACGAGCTGGGCGGTCGCAGCATGGTCGGGCACGCGCTCGCCGCCGCGCGCGCGCTCGAGCCGGGCCGCGTCGCCGTGGTCGTGCGGCACGAGCGCGAGCGGGTCGCGGCGCACGTGCTCGAGGTCGACGCGGACGCGCTGCTCGTCGACCAGGACGACGTGCCGGGCACGGGTCGTGCGGTGCAGGTCGCGATGACCGCGCTGGACGCGGCCGCGCAGGCCGCGACCGCCGACGTCGTCGCCGCGGGGCACGACGTGGGCGGTGCCGCGGCGGGCTCGGTGCTCGACGGCGCGGTCGTCGTCGTCGCGGGCGACGTGCCGCTGCTGGACGCGGGCACGCTCGAGCAGATGCTCGCGGCGCACGCGGCCGACGGCAACGCGGTCACGGTCCTGACGACCGAGGTGCCGGACCCGACGGGCTACGGCCGGATCCTGCGCGAGCCGGGCACGGGCGACGTGCTCGGCATCGTCGAGGAGAAGGACGCGACCGACGAGCAGCGCGCGGTCGCCGAGATCAACACGTCGGTCTACGTGTTCGACGCGGCCGTGCTGCGCAGCGCGCTCGCGCGGCTGGGCCGCGACAACGCGCAGGGCGAGGTGTACCTGACCGACGTGCTCGCGATCGCGCGCGGCGACGGCGGGCGCGTGCGCGCGCTGCGCACCGACGACCGGCTGAGCGTCGAGGGCGTCAACGACCGCGTGCAGCTCGCGGTGCTGCGGGCCGAGCTCAACCGCCGCCTCCTCGAGGACTGGATGCGCGCGGGCGTCACGGTCGTCGACCCGGCGACCACGTGGGTCGACGTCGACGTCGACCTCGCGCGGGACGTCACGCTGCTGCCCAACGTGCAGCTGCACGGCGCGACGAGCATCGGCGAGGGCGCCACGATCGGCCCCGACACGACGCTCACGGACGTCGAGGTGCGCGCCGGTGCGACCGTCGTGCGCACGCACGGCTCGCTGTCGGTCGTCGGCGAGGGCGCCACCGTCGGCCCGTTCGCCTACCTGCGGCCGGGCACCGAGCTCGGCGCCGACGGCAAGATCGGCACGTTCGTCGAGACGAAGAACACGCAGATCGGCACGGGGTCGAAGATCCCGCACCTGTCGTACGTGGGCGACGCGACGATCGGCGAGCACTCGAACATCGGCGCCGCGTCGGTGACCGTCAACTACGACGGCGTCAACAAGCACCGCACGGTGATCGGCTCGCACGCCCGCACCGGCTCGGACAACATGTTCGTCGCCCCCGTGGTCGTGGGCGACGGCGCCTACACGGGCGCCGGCACGGTCGTCCGGCGCGACGTGCCCCCGGGGGCGCTCGCGGTGAGCGCGGGCTCGCAGCGCAACATCGAGGGCTGGGTGCAGCGCTCGCGCGCCGGCACCGCCGCCGCCGAGGCGGCGGCCAAGGCGCGCGGCACGCGCGACGTCGCGGGCCTGTCGCCCCAGGCGCGCGCCGAGCGCGAGCGCGCGGCGACCGCGGCGATCCCCGTGACGCCGCCCCCGCACCTGCCCGGGCAGCCGGCGCAGCTGGACGACCCGACCGACGCACCGGCGGGCGGCACGACGAACGAGGACGGGACGCGATGACCGGCATCATCAGCCACGACGGGGAGAAGCGCCTGGTCCTGGCGTCGGGGCGCGCGCACCCGGAGCTCGCGAAGGACGTGGCCGACCACCTCGGCATCGAGCTGCTCCCGACCGACGCGTACGACTTCGCCAACGGCGAGATCTACGTGCGGTTCGGGGAGTCGGTGCGCGGCGCGGACGCGTTCGTCCTGCAGTCGCACTGCTCGCCGATCAACCAGTGGCTCATGGAGCAGCTGCTCATGATCGACGCGATGAAGCGCGCGTCGGCCAAGACGATCACGGTGATCGCGCCGTTCTACCCGTACGCGCGGCAGGACAAGAAGCACCGCGGCCGCGAGCCGATCTCGGCGCGCCTGGTCAGCGACCTGTTCAAGACCGCGGGCGCCGACCGCATCATGAGCGTCGACCTGCACGCCGCGCAGACGCAGGGGTTCTTCGACGGGCCGGTCGACCACCTGTGGGCGCAGCCGATCCTCGTCGAGTACGTGCGCACGCGCGTCGACACCTCGAACGTCACGGTCGTGTCGCCCGACGCCGGGCGCATCCGCGTCGCCGAGCAGTGGGCCGCCAAACTCGGCGGGGGACCGCTCGCGTTCGTGCACAAGACGCGCGACATCCGCAGCCCCAACAAGGCCGTCGCGAACCGCGTCGTCGGTGACGTCGAGGGCAAGAGCTGCGTGATCGTCGACGACCTCATCGACACCGCGGGCACCATCGCGGGCGCCGTGCGCGTGGTCCTCGAGGCCGGTGCGAAGGACGTCATCGTGGCCGCGACGCACGGCGTGCTGTCCGACCCGGCGGTCGAGCGGCTGCAGGAGTGCGGTGCGCGCGAGGTGATCATCACCGACACGCTGCCGGTCGCCGAGGAGCGCCGCTTCCCGCAGCTCACGGTGCTGTCGATCGCGCCGCTGCTGGCGCGCGCGATCCGCGAGGTCTTCGACGACGGCTCGGTGACGTCGCTGTTCGACGGGAACGCCTGACATGACGGGCCCCGCGCACGGCACCGACGCCCCCGGCGGCGTGACCGTGCGCGGGTCCGGCGCGGCCGACGCCGTGCCGGACGTGGTCCTCGCGGACCTCGCGACCGAGGTCCGCGACCGGGACGTGGCGGTCGCGCTGCGCGACGCGACGACCGCGCTCGCGGCCGTGCGCGCCGCGCTGCGTGCCGCGGGCGTCGACGACCGAGCGGTGCGGACGGGCGACGTCGCGACCTGGACCGAGCAGGACGGCCCGGACGGCGACCTGCGGGTCGTGGCACGGATGGGGGTCGTCGTGACGCTGCGCGACACCGCGACCGCGGGCGACGTCGTGGGTGCGGCGCTGACCGCGGGCGGACCGGCGGTGCGCCTGGGGGGCCTGCGGCTCGTGGTGGCCGACCCGGCGCCCGCGCACGCCCGCGCGCGCGAGGCCGCGTGGCAGGACGCGCACGAGAAGGCGACGCACCTCGCGGCCCTCGCCGGCCGGCCGCTGGGGGACGTGCGCTGGGTGCACGAGGGCGACCCGGCCGGGGGAGAGGTGCCGCGGTTCGCGCGCGCGCTCGGCGCCGACGCGTTCGCGCTCCCGGTGGACCCCGGCGAGCAGTCCGTGCGCGCCACGGTCACCGTGCGCTGGGACTGGGGCGACGGCGCCTGACGGCACGTGGCGGCCCCTGAGGGCACCTGACGGCACCGCTCGGGTGACGGGGCGCACGTCCGCGGCCGCCCCGGCGGGGTTCGAGGTCCCGGCCGGCGTCCGCTAGGATCGTCCGGTTGCCTCGGCGAGGGACGACGGACGGTCGACCCGGAAGCACCATCTCCGGAACGGCCCCCGGCTCCGTGATCGACTGGGTGGTCGCCTCCGTGTGCGTCCAGGTCCCCGTCCTGCGCCCCGCGTCGAGGCCACCGGGCCCCGTGCCCGACCACCCGAGGAGCCCCGCTCCTGCGGGCCCACCGACTGCCAGACCCGCGCCCGCGGCACTCCGCGGCGCCACCGGAACGCCTGAGGAGCAGCAGTGTCCGAGATCAAGCTCGTCGCCACCGCCCGTACCGAGTTCGGCAAGGGCGCCGCCCGCCGCATCCGCCGCGCGCACCAGATCCCCGCCGTGCTCTACGGGCACGGCACCAAGCCGCTGCACGTGACGCTCCCGGGTCACGAGACGATGCTCTCGCTCAAGAACTCGAACGCGCTGTACTCGATCGAGCTCGACGGCAAGGAGACCCTCGCGATCGTCAAGGACGTCCAGCGCGACGTCGTGCGCCAGGTCATCGAGCACGTCGACCTGCTCATCGTGAAGAAGGGCGAGAAGGTCGCCGTCGACGTGCCCGTCACGATCGTCGGCGAGTCGGCGCCCGGCACGATCCACGTCGTCGAGACGCAGAACCTGTCGCTCGAGGCCGAGGCCACGCACCTGCCGCAGCACGTCGAGGTCTCGATCGAGGGCCTCGAGGGCGGCTCGGCCGTCACGGCCGGCGAGGTCACGCTGCCGAAGGGCGCGACGCTCGTCACCGACGCCGAGATCGTCGTCGTCACGGTCACCGTGCCGCAGGCGTCGGCCGCCGACGTGGCTGCCGAGGAGGCCGCCGCCGAGCTCGCCGCCGAGCAGTCGGCCGCGTCCGCCAGCGAGGCCTGAGCACCGCAGCTCCCCGCGACGCCCGGCACCGTGCACGGTGCCGGGCGTCGTCGTACCCCCACCACCGGCACCCCTGGAGGACCCCACCGTGAGCGACGGACCCTGGCTCGTCGTCGGCCTCGGCAACCCCGGCGCGCAGTACGCGGGCAACCGGCACAACGTGGGCCAGATGGTGCTCGACGAGCTCGCGCGCCGCACCGGCGCGACGTTCGGCTCGCGGGGCGGCCTGCTGGGCCGGCGCCCGCAGGCCGTGTCGGCCGACGTGCGCCTCGGCACCCTGCCGGGCGGTACGCCCGGCCCGCGCGTCGTCCTCGCCAAGCCCACGACGTACATGAACGTGTCGGGCGGCCCCGTGGCGGCGCTCGCGCGCTACCACGACGTGCCGGTCGAGCGGGTCGTCATGGTGCACGACGAGCTCGACATCCCGTTCGCGGACGTCCGCCTCAAGCGCGGCGGCGGCGAGGGCGGCCACAACGGCCTGCGCGACACGTCCAAGGCGCTCGGCTCGAAGGACTACGTGCGCGTGCGGGTGGGCGTCGGGCGCCCTCCGGGCCGGCAGGACCCGGCGGACTTCGTGCTCAAGGACTTCTCCGGCCCCGAGAAGAAGGACCTGCCGTGGCTCGTGGACCGCGCGGCCGACGCCGTCGAGGCGGTCGTGCTCGAGGGCCTCAAGGCGGCGCAGCTGCGGTTCCACACGAAGGTCTGACGGTCGTTCGCCTGCCGGTCACCTGATGCACACCCGCACAAGGGTGACATCACCGCCCGAAGAGGGTGAAATCGGACGTTAACCCCCAATCACCCCGAAAGGGGCGATTAGCCTCTCGTCATCACGCGAGCGGACCACGGGGGAGCCATGACACTGACGGCGGGCGAACGGGTCTGGGGCGACCAGGGGGACGACCGGCGCGGACGGGCTCTCGAGCCCCGTCGGTCCTGGGCGTCCTCCGAGCCCTACGTCCGGCGGCGCACCGTCCTCAACTCCGACCCCCTCGCGCAGGCCGACGGCTGGCGCGCCGTGCGCGTGCGCCACGCCCTCGCCGTCGCGGGCGGCGACGCGACCGTCGTCGGTGCGACGACCGCCGTCGTGTACCGCGTGCACTCCGGGCTGCTGGAGTCGCTCGTCGTCGCCGGCGTCGCCGCGGCGGCGTTCGTCCTCCTGGTCGCGCTCGGCGGCGGGTACGGCCGCCGGCAGACCGGCGACGGGCCCGGCGAGTTCCAGGTCGCGCTGCGCGCCGCCCTCGCGTTCGTCGTCGCGCTCATCCTGCTCGGTTACGTGTTCCGGCTCGACGTGCCCCGCAGCTACGTGCTCGTCGGCGTGCCGGTCGCGCTCGCGCTCACGTGGTGCGTGCGCCTCGTCGCGCAGCGCCGGCTGCGGCGCCGCCGCGCGCTCGGCCACGCGATGCAGCGCACCGTGGTCGTCGGCGACCCGTTCGCGGCCGGCAGGCTCGTGCGCGACCTCTCGCGCGCGCCGCACCACGGGTACCGCATCGACGGCGTGTGCCTGCCGTCGGTCGACCTCGCGCACCAGGTCGCCGGGGTGCCGGTGCTCGGCGCGGTCGCGGACGTGGTCCAGGTCGTCGCGGACCGCGGCGCCGAGGTCGTGCTCGTGACGGGCTCGTGCCTCTCGGGCGAGGCGCTGCGGCGGCTGTCCTGGGCGCTGTCGCGCGCCGGTGCGCGGCTCGTGGTCGTGCCCGACCTCGTCGAGGTCGCGGGCCCGCGGCTCACGGTCCGCCCGGCCGTCGGGCTCTCGCTGCTCGAGGTCGAGGTCGGTGCGCCCCGCGGGCGGCTGCTGCTCAAGCAGGCCATGGACGCCACGATGGCCGGTGCCGCGCTCGTCGTGCTCTCGCCTGTGCTGCTCGTCGCCGCGGCCGCGGTCGCGCTGACGTCGCCCGGCGGGGCGGTCTACCGTCAGACCCGTGTGGGCCGCGACGGCACGACGTTCACGATGTACAAGCTGCGCACGATGTACCGCGACGCCGACGAGCGGCGCGCCGCGCTGCTCGCCTCGGGCCACCGCGACGGCGTGCTGTTCAAGATGGCCGACGACCCGCGCGTGACCCCGGTGGGGCGCGTGCTGCGCCGGTTCTCGATCGACGAGCTGCCCCAGCTGCTCAACATCGTGCGCGGCGAGATGGCGGTCGTGGGGCCGCGTCCGCCGCTGCTCGAGGAGGTCGCGGTGTACCCCGACGAGGTGCAGCGCCGTCTGCACGTCAAGCCCGGCCTCACGGGGCTGTGGCAGGTCAGCGGGCGCTCCGACCTGTCGTGGGAGGAGTCCGTGCGGCTCGACCTGCGGTACGTCGACAACTGGTCCGTCGCGATGGACATGCTGATCATCTGGAAGACCGCGCGTGCCGTGCTCACGGGCGCCGGCGCGTACTGACACCGACAGGAGCACCATGACGACCTTCACCCCCGGACCGCTCGACCGTGACGACCGGGTGTGGGTCGCGGGTCACCGCGGCCTCGTCGGGTCCGCCGTCTGGCGTCGGCTGCGCGCGGCCGGCTTCACCGACCTCGTCGGTCTGCCCTCCGGCCGGCTCGACCTGCGCGACGCCGCGCGCGTCGAGGAGTTCGTCGACGCGACGCGCCCGCGGCACGTGGTGCTCGCGGCCGCGCGCGTCGGCGGCATCTGGGCCAACGCGCAGCAGCCGGTCGACTTCCTGTCGGACAACGTGCGCATCCAGGTGAACGTGCTCGACGCCGCGCGGCGCGCGGGCGTCGAGCGGCTGCTGCTGCTCGGGTCGTCGTGCATCTACCCGCGGCTCGCGCCGCAGCCGATCCCCGAGGAGGCGCTGCTCACGGGGCCCCTCGAGCGCACCAACGACGCGTACGCCATCGCGAAGATCACGGGGATCCTGCACGTGCAGGCCGTGCGTCGGCAGTACGGCCTGCCGTGGATCAGCGCCATGCCGTCGAACCTGTACGGCCCGGGCGACAACTTCTCGCCGACGGGCTCGCACGTGCTGCCCGCGCTCGTGCGCCGGTACGACGAGGCCGTGCGCACGGGAGCGCCGACGGTCACCAACTGGGGGACGGGCGAACCGCGCCGGGAGATGCTGCACGTCGACGACCTCGCGGACGCCGTCCTGCACCTGCTCGAGCACTACGACGACGAGCAGCACATCAACGTCGGCACCGGCACGGACGTGACGATCCGCGAGCTCGCCGGCCTGGTCGCGAGCAGCACGGGCTTCACCGGCGAGACCCGGTGGGACGACTCGAAGCCCGACGGCACGCCGCGCAAGGTGCTCGACGTGAGCCGTCTGCACGCCACGGGGTGGCGCGCGCGCATCGGCCTCGCCGAGGGCGTCGAGAGCACCGTCGCGTGGTACCGCGAGCAGGCCGGGGCCGTGCGCGTCTGACGGTGGCTCGCGTGCCGCGTCAGGGCGTGACGTGGCCCCGCGGTGCCAGCACGCGTGCGCCCGGCGGCACGTCGGTCGTCACGAGCGCCGTCGCGCCGACGACCGCGTCGGCGCCGATCGTCACGCCGCGCAGCACGGTCGCGCGCGCGGCGACCCACGCGCCGTCCTGCACGACGACGGGGGCGTTGTCGTACTCGAACGTCGCCGACCGGGCGTCGTGGCTCCCGGTGCACAGGAGCACGTCCTGCGAGATGCACACGTCGGAGCCGATCGTCACGGGCTCGAGGTTGAGGATCCAGGCGCCCTCGCCGATCCAGGTGTCGTCGCCGACCGCGAGCTTCCACGGCCAGTGCACGCGGACCCGGTGGCGGATCACCGTGCCGGTGCCGATGCGGGCGCCGAACGCGCGCAGCAGGGCCGCCCGCAGCGACGCGGGGCACCACCACCGCACGACCACGAGCCCGGAGACGGCGAGCCACAGCGCCTGCACGGCGGCCGGGCGACCCTTGTCGTACCCCGTGCCGCGGAACCCGGCCAGGTGGCGGCGGGCCGGTGGCGGTGCGATCGACATCGGCCCACGGTAGCGGCGCGTGGGTGCTCCCCGCGGGTGGTCATCCGGGTGAAAAGCCCCCCAGGGAGGGGCAAAACGGGACATACGCGTCTTAGAGTCGCCACGCCCGGCCGGACCGGGATGGCGCGTTCGTTGCGAGGTGGCCCGTGGTCAGGAAGTCGAAGATCGTCGCCGCCGTGGCGACGGTGGTGCTCGGTGCGGCGGCGCTCGTCGCCGCACCCGTGGGGGCGGCGCCCGCGCAGGCGCTCACGCCCGGGGTCGCCTTCAGCGCCGACAGCCTGCCCACGTGGCAGACCAACGGCGTGGTGTGGTCGCTCGCGGCCGCCGGCGACAAGGTGTTCGCCGGCGGGACGTTCTCCCAGCTGCGCCCCCCGTCCGGCGGGTCCGGGTCCGCGATCTCGGTGACCGGGCTCGTGGCGCTCGACACGACGACGGGCCAACCCACGTCGTGCCGCCCGCAGCTGAGCGTCGGCAGCGGCATCACGGTCCGTGCCCTCGCGACCTCGCCCGACGGCGCGACGCTCTACGTGGGCGGCCTGTTCGGACGCGTCGACTCGACCTACGCGAACAAGATCGCGGCCGTCGACGTCGCGACCTGCACCGTCCGGTCGACGTTCACCGCGCCGTCGGTCTCCGCGACGGTCCGCGCGCTGGCCGCCACGCCCGACGTGCTGTACGTCGGCGGCGACTTCCGCACCGTCGGCGGCGAGCGGCGCGACTACTTCGCGGCGCTCGACGCCCGGACCGGTGCGCTCCTGCCGTGGCGGGCCGACGCCGACGCGGTCGGCCGCGCGATCGCCGTCTCGCCCGACGGCGGCACGGTCATGCTCGGCGGCGACTTCTTCACGGTCGGGGGCGCCAACTCCCACTCGCTGGCCGCGGTCGACGCGGGCACGGGCGCGGTGACGCGCACCTACCCGCGCGGGTTCATCCCGGACACGTCCGTCACCAAGGCGGTCGACGCCGGCCAGGCGGGCTTCTACGTCGGCAACGAGGGCACGGGCGGCGGCGTGTTCGACGGCCGCCTCGCGCTCGCCTACGGCTCGCTCGACCAGGTGTGGCGCGACACGTGCCTCGGGGCGACGCAGGCCGTGCTCGAGCACGACGGCCTGCTGTACGCGGGCCACCACGCGCACGACTGCGAGTCGATGGGCTGGTTCACCGAGGGCAAGCGGACCCACCTGACGGCGCAGCGCGTGGACGACGCGCAGCTCGCCGGCTGGTACCCCGACACGAACGACGGCATCGGCGAGAGCATCGGGCCGCGTGCGCTGACCGTCGCCACCGCGGGCTCCCAGCAGTACCTGTGGGTGGGCGGCGAGTTCACGACGACCAACGGCAGCGCGCAGCAGGGCCTCACGCGGTTCGGCCAGGTCGACACCGGCGCCCCGCCGGTCCCGACCGTGACCGTCGAGTCCACCACCACCGGCGCCGTGCACGTGCGCTGGCGCAGCGTCGTCGACCCCGACGACTCCGAGCTCGCCTACGAGGTCTTCCGCAACGGCGCTGCGACGCCGATCGCCACCGTGCGGGTGGCCTCGTCGTTCTGGACGCGCCCCCAGGGCTCGTTCGTCGACACGTCGGTGACCCCGGGGCAGACGTACTCCTACCGCGTCCGCGCGACCGACGGCACGAACGTGAGCGCGCTGTCCGGCGCGGCGTCGGTCGCGGCCCGCTCGTCCGACGTCGCCTACCCGGCGGCGGTCCTCGCCGACCAGCCGTCCCTGTACTGGCGCTACGAGGAGGGCTCCGGCGGCGTCGCGTGGGACTCGGCCGGGCAGGGCCGCAACGGCGTGCTCACCGGCACGCCCGCGTTCCGGTCGACGACGAGCCCCGTGGGCGACGGCGGCTGGGCGATGGGCTTCGGCGACGGGCGGACCGCGCACAGCGACTGGATCGAGCAGGGCCCGTCGACGTACTCGGTCGAGACCTGGTTCCGGACCACGTCCACGCAGGGCGGCAAGATCGTCGGGTTCGGCAACGGGCAGTCCAACCGGATGTCGCCCGCCGCGCTGCGCACGTCCGGCAGCTACGACCGGCACGTCTACATGACCGACGCGGGCAAGCTCGTGTTCGGCGTGTACACCGGCTCGACGCAGACGGTCACGAGCCCGCGCTCCTACAACGACGGCGAGTGGCACCACGTCGTCGCCACGCAGGGCGCCGCCGGCATGACGATGTACGTCGACGGCGTGCCCGTGGGCCGCAACGGGACCACGACGGCGCAGTCCTACAAGGGGAGCTGGCGGGTCGGCGGCGACAACCTCGACGGGTGGCCGTCGCAGCCGTCGTCGCGGTACTTCGGCGGGGACGTCGACGAGACGGCGGTCTACCCGACCGCGCTGACCGCGGCGCAGGTCCAGGCGCACTACACCGCGTCCGGGCGCACGCTGCCCGGGCAGACCCCGCCCCCCGACGCGTACGGCCAGGCCGTGCACGCGCTCGGCCCCGACCTGTTCTGGCGGCTCGGCGAGACCGGCGGCACCACCGCCGCCGACTCCGGGCCGTACGGCGCGACGGGCAGCTACCAGGGCGCGGTCACGCTCGGCGCGGACAGCCCCGTGGTGGGCACCGACGGCCGTGGCGTGCGGTTCCGCAACGGCGGCGGCAACGTCGTGAGCGACCTCAGCACGACGAACCCGTCGACGTACTCCCTCGAGCTGTGGTTCAGCAGCACCACGAACCGCGGCGGCAAGCTCATCGGGTTCGGCGACAACCGCACCGGGCTGTCGGGCAACTACGACCGCCACGTGTACCTGCAGGACGACGGACGTCTGGTCTTCGGCGTCTGGACGGGGTCGGCGAACACCATCACGACGCCCGCGCCGTACAACGACGGCGCCTGGCACCACGTGGTCGCGACCCAGTCGCCCACCGACGGCATGCGCCTGTACGTCGACGGCGCGCTCGTGGGGACCAACCCGCAGGGCGCCGCGCAGTCCTACACGGGGTACTGGAAGGTCGGCGGCGACCCGACCTGGGGGTCCACCTCGCCGTACCTGGTGGGCTCGGTCGACGAGGTCGCGGTCTACCCCGCCGTGCTCACGGCCGCGCAGGTCGCGCAGCACCACGCGCTCGGCACCGGCACGCCGCCGCCCGACCTCACGGCGCCCTCGGCGCCGGGGGACCTGGCGGCGACCGCCGGCGAGAGCGACGTGGCCCTCACGTGGTCCGCGGCGACCGACGACGTCGGCGTCGTGTCCTACGAGGTGCACCGGTCGACCGACCCGGCGTTCACGCCCTCGGCCGAGACGCACCTGGGCGACGTCGCGGCACCCGGGTACGCCGACGCCGCGCTCGCGCCGGGCACCTACACCTACCGCGTGCTCGCCCGGGACGCCGCCGGCAACGTCGGCGCCGCGAGCGCACCGGTCACGGTGACGGTGACGGGCCCGGACGCCGCGGCGCCCTCGGCGCCCACGGCCCTGACGGCGGGCGTCACCGGCACGACCGTGCAGCTGTCCTGGACGGCGGCGACCGACGACCGCGGGGTCACCGGGTACGACGTGCACCGCTCGGCCGACCCGGGGTTCGTCCCGTCGGAGGCGACGCGCGTCGCCCAGGTCACCGCGACGACGTGGACCGACACCGGGCTCGCGATCGGGTCGTACACGTACCGCGTCGTCGCGCGCGACGCCGCCGGCAACACGGGCCCGCCGTCGGACCCGGCCACGGCCACCGTCGCACCGTCGACGGACCCCGTGACGGTGGTGCTCGCGCCCGCCGAGGACACGTGGGTCAACCAGAGCGCGCCCACGACGCCGCAGGGCACCTTCAACCAGCTCAGCGCGCGCGGCGGGACGCCGTTCCAGGTGACCTACCTCAAGTTCGACCTGCCGCCGGCACCCGCCGGGCTGCGCCTGACGGGCGCCGCGCTGCGGGTCCGGACGACCACGGCGGCGAGCGCGGGGTCCGTCGACCCGTACACCTGGCAGTGGGCGGAGTCCGGGTGGTCGCAGGCCACGCTCGTGTACGCCGGGCGGCCGGCGCTCTCGGGCGTCGTCGTGGGGACGTGGCCCGGCGGGTCGGTGCCCAGCACGGTGTACACGACGCCGCTGGACCCGCTCGTGTTCGACGGCCGGCTCGGGGCGACGCAGACGCTCGCGCTGACGTCCACGAGCACGGACAACGTGTGGCTGTGGTCCTCCGAGCACACGACGGCGTCGTACCGTCCGCAGCTCACGCTCACGTTCGAGGCGTCGTGAGCGCCCGGACGCGCCGCGCGCTCGGCGCACCGGTGGCGGTCCTCGCGCTCGCGGGCGGTCTGCTCGCCGGGTGCACCGCGGCCACGCCCGCACCCGATGCCGGGGGTGCCGGGGACGCGGCGGACGGCGCGGCGGCGTCGGCCGTGCCCTCGGCGTCGCCCACGGGACCGGCCGCCGCACCGTCGGTGGACCCGTCGGCCCCGCCGCCCGACCTCACGTCCGTCGAGCCGCCCGCGCCCGACGACGACCAGGCCGACGCGTACCTCGAGGGGCGCGTGCCCGACGGCGTCGACCCGGCGGCCGTGCTCGAGGCGGGCGTCGAGGCGTGCGCCCGCATGCGTTACCTCGCGGCGGTGGACGCCGACGTGCTGGTCGAGGCGCTGCGGGACGACCCGGACGCGGCGCAGTGGCCGGACGCGGTCGAGCACCTGTGCCCCGACCTGTCGACGTACGTCGACCAGGCCGGCCGCTGACGCACGCGACGCCCGGTGGGCGGGGCCGCGACGGTCCCGCCCGCCGGGCGTCGTCGTGCCGCGGGGTGGCCGCGGGATCCTCCGGCTCGGGCGGCTCGTGGGCCGCGGGTGCGGTCCCCGGCCCCTGCGGACGCGCCGACGGGCTCGCCGCGCGGAGGTGCGGCTCCGACGTCAGCTCCGTGCCGCGCGCTCCTCGTCGAGCACGTGGGCGAGGACGTCCACCAGGTCGTGGCACGCCGCGACGACGGCGTCGATCGTGCGCTCGTGGGCCGCGAGGTCGTCGAGGTGCCCGTCGGCGACGTCCCAGCGCGCGCCTTCGGGCGGCACCGGTCCCGCGCCGCGCCGTCGCCGGCCCGTCGCGGCGGCGGCGTCCGCGTGCCAGGCGATCGCGCGTGCCGCGGGCATGCGGCCCACGAGCTCACGGGCCCCCGCGGGCCGTGCCGCGTCGCGGGCCGACCCCAGCGCGATGCGGGCCACGGGGCCGGCCTCGCGCAGCGTGAACACGCGCGGGCGCGCGGCGGGCAGCAGCGCGATGACGTCGGCGCACACGGTGCGGTCGGCCCCCAGCACGAGGTCCGCGGACCGCAGGTCGGCCACGGTCACCGCGTGCGCCCCCGTGGTGGGGGGCAGCCAGGCCTCGGCCTCGACGCGCGCGCGGACCAGGGAGCACGCGGGGCTGCCGACGGGTGGGTGCGTGCCCGCCGCGACCACGTCGACGCCGTCCCCGAGGGACGTCCGGAGCACCGCGCGCGCGAGGGGCGAACGGCACACGTTGGCGCGGCAGACCACCAGGACGCGCAGGGGACCCGCGGTGCGCGTCACGGCCGGGCGGCGCCGGCCGCGGCGCGCGGGGTGCGGTGCTGCGTCGTCGCGGCCCGCGGGGTGTGCTCCTGCTCAGCGTGCTCCTGCTCAGCGTGCTCCTGCGCGGCGTGCTCCTGCTCGGCGTCGTCCGGCGCGGGCGAGCGGGCCACGTCGTCGGGCGCGAGCGAGCGGGTCACGTCGTCCGGCGAGCTCGCCGCGGCACCGTCCGGCGCCCCGGCCGCAGCACCCTCGGCCGCAGCGCCCTCGGCCGCGTCGTCCGCGCGTGCGCCGTCCGCGTGCCGTGCGGGGCCGGGGCCCGTCCGCGTGCGCGGCACGTACGAGTACTCGGCGCGGCGCCGCCGCGTGCGCGGCACGCGGTTGAGGACCGTGCCCAGCAGCCGCGCGCCCGCGTCGTCGAGCGTCTCGGCGGCACGCGCGACGGCCGCGGCGTCGGTGCTGCCGTGCCGCACCACCAGGATCGTGCCGTCGGCGAGGGCGCCGAGCACCGCGCCGTCGACGACGGGCGTGAGGGGCGGCGTGTCGAGGATGACGAAGTCGAAGCGCTCGTGCAGCGCGGCGACCGTCGCCGTCATCGCCTGCGAGCCGAGCAGCGCCGCGGGGTCGGGCGGCAGCGTGCCGGCGGGGAGCACCGTGACGCCGTCCTCCCAGTCGACCAGCACGTCGTCCAGCGGGTACTCCCCGATGAGGGTGTCGGAGAGCCCCACGGAGTCGAGGATGCCGATGTGCTGCGACACCCCCGGCCGGCGCAGGTCGGCGTCGACCAGGCACACCGTGCTGCCGCTCGCGGCGAGCGACGCGGCGAGGTTCACCGCCGTCGAGGTCTTGCCCTCGGCGACCACCGCCGACGAGACCGCGATGACGCGGGGCGGGTGGTCGACGTCGACGAAGCGCAGGCTCGCGCGCAGCGTGCGGAACGACTCCGTGACGGGCAGCGAGCGCGTCACGCCCGCGATCGACGGGTCGAGGGGCACCTCGGTCAGGACGCCGGCGCCCGTGACCTGCTTGAGGTGCTCGGCGGTGCGCACGGAACGGTCGAGCTGCTGGCGCGCCGCCGCGAGCCCGAGCCCGACGGCGAGCCCGGCCAGCAGCCCCAGCGCGAGCGCGAGCTTGCGCCGCGGCGACGTCGGCGAGGCGGGCGGCTCGGCCTCCCGCACCACCTGCGCCGAGACCTGCGCACCCGCGGACGACGCCTCGAGGTCCTCGATCGCGGTGCCCAGACGCTCGGACACGGCGTTCGCGATCGCGGCGGCCGTCGCCGGGTCCCCGGACTGCGCGGTCACCGAGATGATGAACGAGCCGCTGGGGTTGCTCGCCGTGACGGCGTCCCGCAGCGTCGCGACGTCCGTGCCGAGCCCCAGGTCGGCGATGACGGGCCCCAGCACCCCCGGGCTCCCGACGAGCATCGTGTAGGACTTGAGCCGGCTCATGGTGAACTGCGACGACGCGAAGAGCGACGCGTCGGGCGCGGACGCGTCCGCGAGCGTGATGAACGTCTGCGCGCGGGCCTCGTACACGGGGGTCATGGTCAGCGGCAGGGTGAGCCCGGCGCCGGTGCCCAGCGCGACGCACGCGAGGACGGCGAGCCACCGCGCGCGCAGCAGCTGGACGAAGCGTGCGATCTCCACGAGGGTGTCCGTTCTCGTCGGGTTTCGGAGGTTTTGACTGTACAGGCGGCCTCCCGCGGCGTCCGGGTGATGTCGCTCCGCAGGGCCCCGGCGAGCGGGTGATTCTGTCCGCTTTGCGCCGTATGGGGGTCCGCGTCGGGCACGATGGGCGCGCGACGAGAGGCGGGTGGTGGGCATGAGCGGGGACGTCCCGGTGAGCGTGATCGTGCTGACGCGCAACGAGGAGGCGACGCTCGGCAACAGCCTGCGCCGGCTCGAGCGCTTCGACGACGTGGTCGTCGTGGACTCCGGCAGCACGGACCGCACGGCCGAGATCGCGGTCGAGCACGGCGCGCGCGTCGTGCCGTTCACGTGGGACGGCGGCTACCCCAAGAAGAAGCAGTGGTCGCTCGAGCACGCCGGCGTGCGGCACGACTGGGTGCTGCTCCTCGACGCCGACGAGTTCCCGTCACCCGCGCTGGTCGACGAGATCGCGGCGCTCGTGCGGTCCGGGCGCGTCGACGAGCACGGCGCGTACGACGTCGCCCTGCTGTACCGGTTCGCGGGGCGGTACCTGCGGCACGGCCACCGCGTCACGAAGCGCTCGCTGCTCGACCGGCGGCGGTGCGCGTTCCCCGAGGTCGGCGACCTCGACGCGCCCGGCATCCGGGAGGTCGAGGGCCACTACCAGCCCGAGACCACGGGCACGGTCGGCGCTCTGCGGCACCGCGTCGTGCACGACGACCGCGACCCGGTCGCGAGCTGGTTCGACCGGCACAACCGCTACTCCGACTGGGAGGCGTACCTGCGCCGGCACGCCGCCCTGCGCTCGGACGTGGCCGCGCGCCGCACCGCCAAGGGCGCGCTGTTCGACCGCGTGCCGTTCAAGCCGCTCGCGTTCTTCGTGTACGCGTTCGTCGCGCGCCGCGGGTTCCTCGACGGCCGCGCCGGCTTCGACTACGCCGTCGCGCTCGCGACATACTACTGGCAGATCGGCGTGAAGGTCCGCGAACTCGAGCGGGCCGATCAGGCCGTCGCGCGGCGCGCGGGATGAGCCGCCCGCGCGTCGGCGTAGGCGTGCGCCAGCTCGTCGACCACCGCGTCGATCGAGTAGCGCGCCGCCACCAGCGCGTGCGCCGCGCGGGACGCCGCGTCGTTCGCGTCGGCGTCGAGGAGCCGCGCGACGGCCGCGGCGAGCGTCGGGACGTCGTCGCCCACGGCGCCCGCGCCCGCCTCGGCGACGTCCGGCGCGAGGCCGTTCGACGACGTGACGACCGCCGGCACGCCGCACGCCATGGCCTCGAGGACCGAGACCGGGAACGTCTCGCCGACGGACGGCAGGACGTAGACGCTCGCGCGCGCGAGCTCGGCGAGCGCCTCGTCGTGCGGCAGGCCGCCCAGCACGTCGAGCGAGTCGCGCACGCCCAGCTCGTCGGCGACCGCGAGCGTGCGTGCCAGCGCCCCGGAGTCCGAGCCGGCGAGCACGAACCGCGCGCCGGGGTGCTGCGCCAGTACGGCCGGCATGCAGCGCACGAAGTCCTCGGGACGCTTGCGGTCCTGCAGCCGGGCCAGGTACAGCACGCGCGGGGCCTGCGGCAGCGGCCGGCGGGGCTGCAGCTCGACCCCGTTGACCAGGCGTCGTGCGTGCGGCAGCGCGGTGCGCGCGGTCGCGCGGACGTCGTCGCGCTCCTCGTCCGTGAGGTGCAGCAGGACGTCCGCGCGGCGGAGCACGCGGCGCACGACGAGCGCGTCGAAGAACCGAGCGAGCGGCTTGCTGCTCGGGTCCACCATGCCGTGCGTCTGCACGACGAGCGGTGCGCCCGCGGCGAGCGCCACCGCGGCGGCGGGCAGCGTCACGAGGTCGCGCATGAGGTGCACGTGCACCACGTCGGCCCGCCGCACCAGGCGCGGCAGGTCCGCGCCCAGCGCG
Organism: Cellulomonas sp. FA1; assembly: GCF_000986825.1. Classification (NCBI taxonomy): domain Bacteria; kingdom Bacillati; phylum Actinomycetota; class Actinomycetes; order Micrococcales; family Cellulomonadaceae; genus Cellulomonas; species Cellulomonas sp. FA1. The sequence goes on from NZ_LBMY01000001.1 coordinate 3,835,963, forward strand.
AGCGACGTGATGCCGCTGACCTCCAGGGCGGGCGCGAGGCGCCGGCGCCGGTAGAGCCGCGCCGGCACGTCCTCGACCACGTCCGGGAGGTCGTCGAAGCCGTCGGCGAGCGCGACCAGCCGCGCACGGCCGCCGCGCGCGTTGAGGCCGCGCGCGAGGTTGAGCGCCACGCGCGTGGGGCCGCCGAACGCGTTCTCCGGCGTGTGCAGCGTGACGACGTGGAGCACCCGCAGCCCCTCGACGGTCGCGGCGGGGTCGGTCGTCCTGGCGGTCGGCACGTCGGCGTCGCTCCTGCTCGAGGGGGGTGCCGAGCACGGGGTCGCGCCGGCCGCGCGTCACGCTACCGCTCGCCGAGCGGCGCCGGGAGCGCCTCGGCGGGTGAGAGACCGTGAGCGCGGGCTCGTCGCAGGCGGGCGACCTGCGGCAGTGGTGGGCGGCCCCGCTGGTGGTCGTGCTGGGCGGCATGCTCCCCGTCGTCGTCGGTCTGCAGCGCGGCACCGGCGAGCGCGACCTCGCGTTCGTCCTGCAGCTGCTCCTCACGGCGTACGCCGGCACGCGTCTGGCGTTCGTGCTGCTGCGCGGGCTCACGCGCCCGCTGCAGGGGGCGTTCTGGCTGTTCGTGTACACCGCGATGGGGATCGCGCCGCTCGCGCAGCTGGTCATCGGGCAGTTCCCCACGCTGTTCGTCGGCACGCGCGACCACCTGACGACCGCGATCCTGCTCGTGCTGGTCGGGTGCGTCGCCTTCGACGTCGCGGAGCTCGTCGTGGCACGTCGTCGCCCGGCCGCGTCCGGTGCACGCGGCTCGACGGACGCGGACGGCGCGGTCGCGGCGCGCGTGGCGCCGGCCGCGCCGTCGTCCCCCCGCGGCCGCGCCGTGACCGGACCGCCGTCGGACCTGCGGCCCTACCGCCTGCTCGTCGCGGGCTCGGCGGTCGCGCTGCTCGTGAGCGTGGCGCTCGTGGTCCGGCTCGGCGGGCCCGCGACCTTCTTCTCGTCGCGGCAGGCGATCAGCGAGAGCATCGGCGCGGCGGGCCTGGCCGACGCGGGCTCGCAGGTGGGGTCTGCGCTGCTGCGGGGCGGCGGCACGATGCCGGTGCTCGTGATGCTCCTGGCGCTGACGCGGGTGCTGCTGACGGTGCGGCCGGCTCGTCGGTCCGTCGTGCTCGTGGGCACCTGGCTCGCGCTGCTCGGCGCGAACGTCGTCGTCAACAACCCCGTCTCGAACCCGCGCTACTGGGCGCTCACCGTGCTGCTGTCGACCGTGTTCGTGCTGGTCGGTGCGCGGCGCGGCTGGTACCGGACCGTCCTGGTCGGCGGCCTGGTCGCGGCGGTCGTCGTCTTCCCCTACGCCGACCGGTTCCGCTACGACGAGGCGGGGTACCGGCCCCTGGAGTCGCAGTCGGTGCTCACGACCATGGCGATGAAGGACTTCGACCAGATGGTCATGGTCGCCAACACCGTGACGTACACGCAGGTCGGCGAGGGTCACACGGGTGGGCGTCAGATGCTCGGCGCCGTGCTGTTCTTCGTGCCGCGGCAGGTCTGGCCCGGCAAGGCGCAGGACACCGGGGTCCTGGTGGGCGAGTGGATGGGCACGGTCAACACCAACCTGTCGTCGCCGTGGTGGGCGGAGCTGTGGGTCGACGGCGGCTGGGTCGCGGTCGTCCTCGGGTCGGCGGCGCTGGGCCTCGCCGCGGCGCGCGCGGACCGCCGCTACCTCGTGGCGCTCCGGCGCGCGCGCGTGAGCGATCCGGTCCTCGTCGTCGTGCCCGTGGTCGCCGGGTACGCGTTCATCCTGCTGCGGGGGTCGCTGCTGCAGGCCATGGGGCGGCTCGCGATCCTCGCGGCGTGCGGCCTGGTGCTGGTGCTCTGGGACCGTCAGATGCGGCGCTGGTCGGACGCCGACGAGGCCGCCCCGACGGTCGCCGCGCGCGGCGCCGTGCCGTCGCGGTCGGTGGGCGCGGCGAGGTCGTCCGGCAGGGCCGAGCCCCGCAGCCGTGCGGCGCGCACCCACAGCGCGACGGCCTTGAGCGCCGAGCCGAGCGCGAGGCCCCAGGCCGCGCCGAGCACGCCGCCGACGAGGTAGCCGGCGACGACGAGCACGACGGTCGTGGCCGAGAACACGACCTGGATCGCGAGCGTGGCGCGCGGTGCGACGACGCGCAGCGCGAGGATGCCGGCCGAGCCGAGGGCCATCGCGACGTACTGCGCGGTGGTCGCCGGGAACAGCGCGTGCGCGTGCTGCCACGTGTCGCCCAGCACCTGCCGGCCCACGGACGCGGGCAGCAGCTGCACCGTCAGGCCCCACAGCCCGGCGACCACCGCGAGCGCGCCGCCGAGCCGTGCCGCCGCCCGGACCCGGGCGCGGGCGCCGACCAGCCGCCCGACGTAGGGCGGCCCGAACGACGTCGACGCGGTGAGCAGCACGTTGAGCGGCCCGAACACGGTCGACGCGCCCCGCAGGGCGCCGACGGCCGCGGGGGTGCCGAACGTGCCGAGCCCCAGGACCGTCAGCTGGCTCGAGCCGTTGCCGACGGCGAACTCGGTCGCGAAGCGTCGTCCCAGGTGGTCGCGCGCGACCAGGGCCGCGAACGGGCGCCGGGGCCGGGCGACGCGGCGCGCGAGCAGGGCGAGCGCGACGACCAGCGCGGGGACGTACGCCGCGCCCCAGGCGAGCACCGCGGCGGCGGGCGTCGGGGTGGGCACGAGCGCGAGCACGGCGACGAGCACGGCGACCTTGGTCGCGTCGACCGCGAGCGCGAGGTGCGGCTCGCGCGCGGCCGCGAACGCGTACCGCGCGACCTCGACCGTGAGCAGCACGACGAGCACCGCGCCGAGCGCGGCGAACGTGTGCGCGGTGCCGCCCCCGACGGCGAGCCCCGCCGCGACGGCGGCGGCGCCGAGCGCGAGCGCGACGGCGGCGGTGGCGGCGAGCGCGTCGCCCGCGGCCTGACGCCGCGCGACCGGGTCGCGGACGAGCACGAGCGGCTGGCCGACGTACGCGGCCACGAGGCCCAGGAGCACGGTGAAGACCACGTACGCGAGCGAGAAGACGGCGAAGGACTCGGCGGGGGAGCGGCGCGCGACCAGCACGAGCAGCGCGATGCTGCCGAGGCTCGACAGGCCCTGGTCGGCGACGGCCGCGACCCCGCCGAGCCGTGCGCGCGCTCCCGCGGCGTCCGTCACGGGCGGGCCCCGGCGAGCCGACGCAGGCCCGCGAACCAGCGGCGCAGCAGCGCGACGACCACGAGGGCCGTGAGCAGCACGACCGTCGCGTACGCCCAGCGGAACGCCGTGCCCGCGCCCCACAGCGCGAACGTCCAGCACAGCACGCCGTAGTCGGCGGGGAGCAGGGCGAGCGCGCGCGCCGTGGACGGCGGGCGGGGGGCCGTGGGCCCGTCGTCGCCGTCCGGGGCGCTGCGGGCCAGCAGCTCGGCGAGCGTGCCGCCGGCGAACCCGACGGTCGCGACGAGCTGCGCCGCGAGCGGCACGAGCAGCCACGCGCCGTCGACGACGTCCCAGCGGGCCCAGCCGACGAGCACCGCGGCGTGCACGAGCACCATCTTCCCGGCGTCGACGACGTGGTCGGTCCACTCGCCGGCGAGCGACCCGGTGCCCGTGAGCCGGGCGACCTGGCCGTCGGCCGAGTCGAGCGCGAAGCCGAGCGCGAGCAGCACGGCGACGCCCGTGCCGAGCGCCACCGACGGCGGCACGAGCGTGAGCAGCAGCGCGGCCGTCGCGGTCACGGCGGCGGAGAGGTAGGTCACGGTCTGGGCGGACAGCCCCAGGTGGACGGCCGCGGCCGCGAGCAGACGACCCCACGGGCGGTTGACGTGCCGCGAGTAGAGGGACACGCCCCGTGCGGACTTCTGCGCGGTCGCCAGGCGGCGCACCACCGACACCTCCATGGGGGTCCTCCCTGCCGTCGTGGTGCGCCGGCGCGGGCGCACCCGTCGAACGTACCGACGCGGGGGCCGCCCGGGCCGCGGCGGACGGGTGATTTTCCACCACAAGATCCCGCGAAAGGGACAAACATGGCTACTTTGACCCAAACGTCGCGAACGGGGAGGGCTGGATCCATGGCCAAGAAGGCGCTGATCACGGGCATCACGGGCCAGGACGGCTCGTACCTGGCGGAGCTGCTGCTCGAGAAGGGCTACGAGGTGCACGGGCTGGTGCGCCGCGCCTCGACGTTCAACACCGAGCGGATCGACCACCTGTACCAGGACCCGCACGACCCCAGCGCCCGCCTGTTCCTGCACTACGCGGACCTCACGGACGGCACGCGGCTCGCGACCCTGCTCGAGAAGGTCCACCCGGACGAGGTCTACAACCTCGCGGCGCAGTCGCACGTGCGCGTCAGCTTCGACGAGCCCGAGTTCACGGGCCAGACGACGGGCATGGGCTCGACGCGCCTGCTCGAGGCGATCCGGGCGACGGGTGTGCAGACGCGCTTCTACCAGGCGTCGAGCTCGGAGATGTTCGGTGCGACGCCGCCGCCGCAGAACGAGCTCACGCCGTTCTGGCCGCGCTCGCCCTACGGCGCCGCGAAGGTCTACGCGTACTGGATGACCCGCAACTACCGCGAGGCCTACGGCATGTACGCGGTCAACGGGATCCTGTTCAACCACGAGTCGCCGCGTCGCGGCGAGACGTTCGTGACCCGCAAGATCGCGGCGGCGGCCGCGCGGATCGCCGCCGGCAAGCAGGACACGCTGTACCTCGGCAACCTCGACGCCGTGCGCGACTGGGGCTACGCGAAGGAGTACGTCGAGGGCATGTGGCGCATGCTGCAGGCCGACGCGCCCTCGGACTACGTCCTCGCGACCGGCGTCGCCTCGACCGTGCGCGACTTCCTCGGGCACTGCTTCGAGCACGTCGGCCTGGACTGGCGGCAGCACGTCGAGTTCGACCCGCGCTACCTGCGGCCCACGGAGGTGGACGCGCTCATCGGCGACGCCTCCAAGGCGGCCGACGAGCTGGGCTGGACCGCGAAGGTCCACACGCCCGAGCTCGCGGCGATCATGACCGAGGCCGAGGTCCGCGCCCTGGGCGGGAGCTGACGTGGCCACCACCGTCGACCACGTCGCGGCCGACCGCCGCGAGGCCCGGGCGCCCGGCCTGGGCCGCGTGTGCCTCGTCGGCATCAACTACGCGCCCGAGACCACGGGGATCGCGCCGTACACGACCGCGATGGCCCGCGCGTGGGCCGACGCGGGTGCCGTCGTCGACGTCGTCACCGGCGTGCCCCACTACCCGGCCTGGCGCGTCGAGGACGAGCGGTACGCCCGCGGGCGGTCCTGGCACGAGCGCGACGGCGCGGTGGCGCTGCACCGCGTCCGGCACCACGTCCCCGCGTCCGCGGACCTGCGCGGACGCGCGCGCATGGAGGCGTCGTTCCTGCGGCGCGCGACGCCGCTCGTGCGGCGCAGCGCCGCGGGCGTCGTCGTGGCCGTGACGCCGTCGATGTCGGCGCTGGCCGCGGCGGTCACGGGGGCGCGCGGCCGGCCCGTGGGCGTCGTCGTGCAGGACCTCACCGGGCGCGGCGCGCAGGAGTCCGGCTCGACCGGCGGGGCCGCGGCGTCGCTCATCGGCCGCGCCGAGGTCGCGCTGCTGCGGCGGTGCGCCGCTGTCGGCGTCATCACGCCGCAGTTCGGCGCGACCCTCACGGCCGCCGGCGTGCCGGCCGAGCGGATCGTCGAGGTCGGCAACTTCACGCACGTGCGTCCCAGCGCGGCCACCCGTGACGAGGCGTGCGCGCGGCTCGGCTGGGACCCGTCGGTGTTCCGTGTCGTCCACACGGGCAACATGGGCCGCAAGCAGGGGCTCGAGCACGTCGTCGAGGCCGCGCTGCTGGCGGCGGCGCGCGGCGTGACGGGGGTCGAGCTGGTGCTCGTGGGGTCGGGCAACTGCCGCGACGAGCTCGTGGCGGCGGCGGCCGGCCTGCCGACGGTCCGCGTCCTGGACCCCGTCGACGCCGAGCGGTACCCGCTCGTGCTGGCCGCGGCCGACGTGCTGCTGCTGCACGAGCGTCCGGGCGTGCGCGAGATGTGCCTGCCGAGCAAGCTCACGAGCTACACCGCGGCCGGGCGCCCGGTGCTCGCCGCGGTCGAGAGCGAGGGGATCGCGGGTCGCCAGCTCGTCGCGGCGGACGCCGCGCTCGTCGTGCCGCCGGGCGACGCCGACGCGCTGCTGGCGGCCGTCGAGCGGCTCCGGGCCGACCGCGGGCTGCGCGACCGGCTGGCCGCCGCCGCGCGCCGGCTCGGCGAGGAGACCTACGGCGAGCCCGCGGCACGCGCGCGCTACGTCGGGCTGCTGCGGGGCCTGGTGGCCCGCACGGGCGCGGGGGTCACGGCGTGAGCCGCGGCGACGGCGCCCGCGTCGGGTACGCGGCCGGGGCGTTCGACCTCTTCCACGTGGGACACCTCAACCTGCTGCGGCACGCCAAGGCGCGGTGCGACCACCTGATCGCGGGCGTCGTGGCCGACGAGGTGCTCGAGATCACCAAGGGGCGCCGGCCCGTCGTGCCGCTCGTCGAGCGCGCCGAGATCGTGTCCCACATCTCCTTCGTCGACGAGGTCCACCACGAGGTGCTCCTCGACAAGCTCGACACGTGGCGCGAGCTGCGGTTCGACGTCTTCTTCAAGGGCGACGACTGGCGCGGCACGCCCCAGGGCGAGGAGCTCGAGCGGCGGTTCGCGCGGGTCGGCGTCGAGGTCGTGTACTTCCCGTACACGGTCCACACGTCGAGCACGATCCTGCGGGCGGCGCTCGCGGAGCTGGAGCGACCCGCGGTGTGAGCCGCGGTCCTGACGGGCGGCGTGACCGCCCGCGCTCGCCCCCGGGGCCCGTGCCCCCCACGGCCCCGGGGGCGATGTCGGCGGGCGTCCGTAGAATCGTGCACCGACCCCGGTCCCGCGCGGATCCGGGGCTCGCGTGCTGCCCTCGCCGCCCGCCACCCCGCACGAAGGACCCCCGATGGACCTGACCGGCCTCCTGCCCGCCCTGCTCGCCGACCCCGCGGCCGCCGAGGCCGTCGCGTCCGTCCGTGCGCGCGGCGAGCTCGACGTCGTCGGTCCCGCCGGCGTGCGTCCCCCGCTCCTCGCGGCGCTCGCGGGCGCGCACCCGACGACCGGCCCCGCGCCCGACGCCGCCGCGGTGCGTCCGCTGGTCGTCGTCACCGCGACGGGCCGCGACGCCGACGAGCTCGCGGGCGCGCTGCGCTGCTACCTCCCGGACGACGACGTCGCGGTGCTGCCGAGCTGGGAGACGCTCCCGCACGAGCGGCTCAGCCCGCGCGCCGACACGGTCGCGCGGCGGCTCGCGGTGTTCCGCCGCCTCGCGCACCCGGACCCCGAGCCCGGGCCCGCCGGACCGGTCCGCGTCCTGGTCATGCCCGTGCGCGCGCTGCTCCAGCCGGTCGTCGACGGCCTGGGCGAGCTGCGCCCCGTCGAGATCCGCACGGGCGACCGCGTCGACCTCGACGACGTCGCGCAGCGCCTCGTCGACGCCGCGTACGCGCGCGTCGACATGGTCGAGCGGCGCGGCGAGTTCGCCGTGCGCGGCGGCATCCTCGACGTCTTCCCGCCCACCGAGGACCACCCGCTGCGCATCGAGCTGTGGGGCGAGGACGTCGAGGAGATCCGCTGGTTCTCGGTCGCCGACCAGCGCTCGCTCGAGGTCGCCGACCACGGCCTGTGGGCCCCGCCGTGCCGCGAGATCCTGCTCACCGACGACGTGCGCGAGCGCGCCGCCGCGCTGCGCGAGCGCCTGCCCGGTGCGCTCGACATGCTCGACAAGCTCGCCGACGGCATCGCGGTCGAGGGCATGGAGTCGCTCGCGCCCGCGCTCGTCGAGCGCATGGTCCCCGTGCTCGACCTCGTGCCGGACGCGTCGCTGCTCGTGCTCGTCGACCCCGAGCGCGTGCGGCGCCGCGCGCACGACCTGGTGGCCACGACGCAGGAGTTCCTCGAGGCCGCGTGGACGTCGGCCGCCGCCGGCGCCGCGACGCCGCTCGACCTGTCGGCCGCGTCGTTCGCCTCGTTCGCCGAGGTCCGCGCGCTCGCCGCGGTGCGCGGCCTGGGCTGGTGGACGCTGTCGGGCTTCACGCTCGACGCCGACGCGGTCACGGGCGACGACGCGACGGGCCGCGACGACGCGCCGCCCACCGCCGCGCCCGACGCGCGGACGCTCGTGGTCGCGGCGCGCGAGGTCGAGCGGTACCGCGGCGAGGTCGCGCGCGCCGTGTCGGACGTGCGGCGCCTGCAGCAGGACGGCTGGCGGCTCGTGCTCGCGACCGAGGGGCACGGCCCGGCGCAGCGCATGGTCGAGCAGCTGCGGTCCGCCGACGTGCCCGCGCGGCTCGTCGCGACCCTCGACGACGAGCCCGAGGGCGGCGTCGTGCTCGTCGTCCCCGCCCCCGCGGGCCCCGGGTTCGTGCACGAGCAGCTGCGCGTCGCGCTGTTCAGCGAGTCCGACCTCACGGGCCGCGCCGGCTCGAGCACGCGCGACATGCGGCGCATGCCGAGCCGTCGTCGCAACGTCGTGGACCCGCTGCAGCTGCGGCCGGGGGACTTCGTCGTGCACGAGCAGCACGGCGTCGGGCGGTTCGTCGAGCTCGTGCAGCGCACGATCGGCACGGGTGCGAGCGCGGCGACGCGCGAGTACCTGGTCGTCGAGTACGCGTCGTCGAAGCGCGGGCAGCCCGGCGACCGGCTGTTCGTGCCGACCGACCAGCTCGACCAGGTGACGAAGTACGTGGGCGGCGAGGCCCCGTCGCTCAACCGCATGGGCGGGTCCGACTGGCAGAAGACCAAGGGCCGCGCGCGCAAGGCCGTCAAGGAGATCGCCGCCGAGCTCATCCGGCTGTACTCGGCGCGGATGGCCACGCCCGGGCACGCGTTCGCGCCCGACACGCCGTGGCAGCGCGAGCTCGAGGACGCGTTCGCGTACGTCGAGACGCCCGACCAGCTCGCGACGATCGACGAGGTCAAGGCCGACATGGAGAAGACGGTCCCCATGGACCGGCTGATCTGCGGCGACGTCGGCTACGGCAAGACCGAGATCGCGGTGCGGGCGGCGTTCAAGGCCGTGCAGGACGGCAAGCAGGTCGCGGTCCTGGTGCCGACGACCCTGCTGGTCCAGCAGCACTACGACACGTTCGCCGAGCGCTACGCGCCGTACCCGGTGACGGTCAAGGCGCTGTCGCGCTTCCAGACGCCGAAGGAGTCCAAGGAGGTCGTCGAGGGGCTGTCGGACGGGTCCGTCGACGTCGTCATCGGCACGCACCGGCTCCTCACGGGCGAGGTGCGGTTCAAGGACCTGGGCCTGGTCATCATCGACGAGGAGCAGCGGTTCGGCGTCGAGCACAAGGAGACGCTCAAGGCGCTGCGCGCCAACGTCGACGTGCTCGCGATGAGCGCGACGCCGATCCCGCGCACGCTCGAGATGGCGGTCACGGGCATCCGCGAGATGTCGACGCTGGCGACGCCGCCCGAGGAGCGGCACCCCGTGCTGACGTTCGTGGGCCCGTACGAGGAGAAGCAGATCTCCGCGGCGATCCGCCGCGAGCTGCTGCGCGAGGGCCAGGTCTTCTACGTGCACAACAAGGTCGAGTCGATCGAGCGCACCGCGTCGCGGCTCAACGAGCTGGTGCCCGAGGCCCGCGTCGCGGTCGCGCACGGCAAGATGGGCGAGCACCAGCTCGAGCAGGTGATCGTCGACTTCTGGGAGAAGAAGTTCGACGTGCTGGTCTGCACGACCATCGTGGAGACGGGACTCGACATCTCGAACGCGAACACCCTGATCCTCGAGCGCGCGGACCGGCTGGGGCTGTCGCAGCTGCACCAGCTGCGCGGGCGTGTGGGGCGCGGCCGCGAGCGCGCGTACGCGTACTTCCTGTACCCGCCCGAGGTGCCGCTCACCGAGACCGCGCACGACCGGCTGCAGACCATCGCGGCGCACACCGACCTCGGCGCCGGCATGGCCGTGGCCATGAAGGACCTCGAGATCCGCGGCGCGGGCAACCTGCTCGGCGGCGAGCAGTCGGGGCACATCGAGGGCGTCGGGTTCGACCTGTACGTGCGGATGGTCGGCGAGGCGGTCGCGTCGTTCCGCGGCGAGGAGGCCGAGGAGCAGCCCGACGTCACGATCGAGCTGCCGGTCGACGCGCACATCCCGCACGACTACATCGCGCACGAGCGGCTGCGCCTCGAGGCGTACCGCAAGATCGCGGCGGCGCTCGACGAGACGACGCTCCGCGAGGTCCGCGCCGAGCTCACGGACCGGTACGGGGCCGTGCCGCCGGCGGTCGACACCCTCTTCGAGGTCGCGCAGTTCCGGCTGCACGTGCGGGCCGCGGGCATCGCGGACGTCACCGCCCAGGGCCGGTTCGTGCGCTTCGCGCCGGTCGAGCTGCCCGAGTCGGCGCAGCTGCGGCTCAAGCGGCTGTACCCCGGGTCGGTCGTCAAGCCCGCGGTGCGCACGGTCCTCGTCCCGTTCCCCACGACCGCGCGCATCGGCGGCAAGCCGCTGCACGGCCGCGAGGTCATGACGTGGGCGCGGCAGTTCATCGACGCGGTCGTGCGCGGCGACGTGTCGGTCGCGGCGTCGGTCGGCACGACCGGGCGCTGACGTGCGTGCCGCGCCCGCGGCGCGGCGCGCACGTCGTTCGGGCCTACGATGTCGGGCGACACCCACGGAACGTGAGCGGGAGGCCCTGGTGGCGGTGCGACGGACGCGAGGACGCGGACGGCTGATGGCGGGCGCGGTGGCGGCGGTGGGGCTGCTCGCGGGGTGCTCGGGGCAGCCCGGGGCCGCGGCGGTCGTGGACGGGCGGACGATCTCGACCGCCGAGCTCGCGCGCGCGGCCGAGGAGCTCAAGCCGATCTTCAACGGCGCGGGCACCAACGACGTGCTCGGCGTCCTGATCAACGAGCCGTTCGCGACCGAGGTCGCGGCCGAGCGGGGCGTCGGGGTGAGCGACCAGCAGGCGCTGGACCTGCTGCGCTCGGTGACCGAGCAGGCCCTCGGTGCGGAGGCCGCGGCCGACGCCGAGTTCGGCGAGGGCGCCCTGGCCGTCGCGCGGTACTCGCTCGCGGTCACCGGGCTGCGGGACGTGCCCGACGCGCAGGACGCGATGCTCGAGTACCAGGAGAAGATCTCGGCCGCCGACGTCGAGGTGAACCCCCGGTTCGGCGACTACACGCCCGAGACCGGGGTCACGGCGCCGGTCGCGCCGTCGTGGATCGTGCCCGAGGGCGGCCGAGACGCCGCCGCGGTGCCGGAGGACGGCAGCACGCCGGCTCCGACGCCCGCGCCGTGACCGTCGACGCGGCGCCGCCCGAGGGCGACGCCGTGCGGTCCGTCGGCTCGGTCCGCTCGAGCGCCGCGCAGGTCGAGGCGCTCGAGCGCGTCGTCGCGCTCATGGACCGCCTGCGCTCGCCGGGCGGCTGCCCCTGGGTGGGGGCGCAGACGCACGCGACGCTGCAGCAGTTCGTGGTCGACGAGGCGCACGAGCTGGTCGAGGCCGTCGAGACGGGTGACCGTGCGGGGCTGCGCGAGGAGCTCGGCGACGTGCTGCAGCAGGTGCTGTTCCACGCGCGCGTCGCGGCCGAGCACCCCGACGACCCGTTCGACCTCGCCGACGTCGCGGACGGGCTCGCGGCCAAGCTGGTCCGGCGGCACCCGCACGTGTTCGCGCCGGACGGGTCCGACCTGCCGGACGCGGGCCTCGACGTGGCGGCCGTGCACGACGCGTACGAGCGGCTCAAGCGCGAGGAGAAGGTCACGCGCGCGTCGGCGCTGGACGGCGTGCCGCCGTCGCTCGGCGCGCTGTCCCGCGCCGAGAAGCTCGTGGCTCGCGCCGACCGTGCGGGCCTGCTCGCGGCCGCCCCGCTGCCGCCCGCGGCACCGGACGGGGCCGCCGCCCGTGACGTTCCGCCGCTCGACGACCGGGGGCTGGGGGAGCGGCTGCTCGCGCTCGTCGCCGCCGCGCACCGCGACGGGCTGGACGCCGAGGGTGCGCTGCGGCGCGCGACCGCCGCGTGGGAGTCGTCGGCGCGTTCCGCCGAGGCCTCCGCCTGACGCGTCGGCACCGGCGCCCGGGGGATCGGGCGCTCCCCAGGCACCGGCCATGTCTCGGGTGGTGAGACGACGGGGCGGGTCGTGGGCCGTCGGTGGCAGCGCCCGCAGGTAGAAAGCGCATTCCGGGCCAAAGGTCCGAGCCTGTCCGCGCCGCGTCCGACCAGGATGGGCGCGTGAGCGGGACCCACGTCCCGCTCCCGTCACCGTCGAAGGAGAGCACGCATGAGGATCGGCGTCCCGCGCGAGCAGCGCCCGGGGGAGCGGCTCGTCGCCGCGACGCCCCGGACCGTCGCCAAGCTCCGCGACCTGGGCTACGAGGTCGTCGTCGAGCGGGACGCGGGCGCGGCCGCGACGTTCACGGACGAGGCGTACGAGGCCGCCGGCGCGCGGGTCGCGGACCGCGAGGAGGTCCTGGCCAGCGACGTCGTCACGGCGGTCCACCTGCCGTCGGACGTCGGGGCCATGCGCGCGGGCGCGACGCTCGTCGCGACCATGGCGCCGTTCGCCGACCCCGACCTGCCCGCGCGGCTCGCCGCGCACGGCGTCACGGCGCTCGCGCTCGACGCCGTGCCGCGCATCTCGCGCGCGCAGGCCCTCGACGTGCTCTCGACGCTCTCGAACGTCGCCGGGTACCGCGCGGTCATCGAGGCCGCCGAGGAGTTCGGCGGCATGTTCACCGGGCAGGTCACGGCCGCCGGCAAGACCCCGCCCGCGAACGTGTTCGTCATCGGCGCGGGCGTCGCGGGCCTCGCGGCCCTCGGCACCGCGAGCAGCCTCGGCGCGCAGGTCCGCGCGTTCGACGTGCGACCCGAGGTCGGCGAGCAGATCGAGTCGATGGGCGCGACGTTCGTGCAGGCCGAGGGCGCGAGCCAGGAGGTCTCGACCGACGGCTACGCGCGCGAGCTCACGGCCGAGCAGGAGCGCCTCACGGCGCAGATGTACGCCGAGCAGACCGCGTGGGCCAACGTCGTCGTCACCACGGCGCTGGTCCGCGGGCAGGCGCCGCGCACCATCACCAAGGAGATGGTCGCCGCGATGGCGCCCGGGTCGGTGATCGTCGACCTCGCGGCGTCCGGCGGCGGCAACTGCGAGCTCACCGTGCCGGGCGAGCGCGTGGTGTCCGACAACGGCGTGGTCGTGCTCGGCTGGACCGACCTGCCGAGCCGCATGCCGCAGCACACGTCGCAGCTGTTCGGCACGAACGTCGTGCACCTGCTCGCGCTGCTCACGCCCGGCAAGGACGGCGAGCTCGTGCTCGACCTCGACGACCCCGTGCAGCGCGGCATGACGGTGACCACGGGCGGCGACGTCACGTGGCCGCCGCCGCCCGTCGCGGTCTCCGCCGCCCCGGCCGCCACCCCGGCCGCCCCGGTCGAGACACCCGAGGAGCTCGCGGCGAAGAAGGCCGCCGCGCAGGCCGCGGCGCAGCGCCGGCAGCGCCGCAACGGCGTGCTCGCGGGGCTCGGCGCGGTGCTCACGGCGGTCGCGCTGACGGCCGCCCCCGCGTCGTTCCTCAGCCACGCGACGGTCTTCGCGCTCGCGGTGGTGGTCGGCTACTACGTCATCTCGAACGTCAGCCACTCGCTGCACACGCCGCTCATGGCCACGACCAACGCCATCAGCGGGATCATCCTGGTCGGCGCGCTGCTGCAGATCGGGCACGAGTCGTGGGTGGTCAGCACGCTCGCGTTCGTGGCGGCGACGGTCGCGGCGATCAACATCTTCGGCGGGTTCCTCGTCGCGTTCCGCATGATCCACATGTTCCGGAAGGAGGCGTGACGGTCGTGCTCACGTCGCTGGCCCAGGCCGTCTACCTCATCGCCGCCATCCTGTTCGTGCTGTCCCTCGCGGGGCTCAGCAAGCAGGAGACCGCGCGGCGCGGCAACCTCTACGGCATCGCGGGCATGGGGCTCGCGCTGCTCGCCACGGTCGCGCTCGCGGCCGACCGCTCGCAGCGGCCCGTCGCCGTCACGCTCCTGCTCATCGCGATGGCGCTGACGCTCGGGGCGGTCGTCGGCACCGCACGCGCACGCCGCGTCGAGATGACGCAGATGCCCGAGATGATCGCGGTGCTGCACTCGTTCGTCGGCCTCGCGGCCGTGCTCGTCGGCTACAACTCGTACCTCACCGAGGCCCCCGACGCGCTGCACCTGGTCGAGGTGTTCCTCGGCGTGCTCATCGGTGCCGTGACGTTCACCGGCTCGGTCGTCGCGTTCCTCAAGCTGTCGGCGCGCATGAAGAGCGCCCCGCTCATGCTGCCGGGTCGCAACGCGCTCAACCTCGGTGCGCTCGTCGCGTCCGCGGGGCTCCTCGCGTGGTTCCTCGCGTCGCCCTCGCTGCTGCCGCTCGTGCTCATGACCGTCGTCGCGCTCGCGCTCGGCTGGCACCTCGTCGCCTCGATCGGCGGGGGTGACATGCCGGTCGTCGTGTCGATGCTCAACTCGTACTCGGGCTGGGCGGCCGCGGCCGCGGGCTTCATGCTGAGCAACGACCTGCTGATCGTCGTCGGTGCGCTCGTCGGGTCCTCGGGCGCGATCCTGTCCTTCATCATGTGCACGGCCATGAACCGGTCGTTCGTGTCCGTCATCCTCGGCGGCTTCGGCGCCGAGGGCGGCACCGTGGCGGCGGTGGACCGGGACTACGGCGAGCACCGCGAGGTCAGCGCCGGCGAGGTCGCCGAGATGCTGCGCGAGGCGCGCAGCGTCGTCATCGCCCCCGGGTACGGCATGGCCGTCGCCAAGGCGCAGTACCCGGTGGCCGACCTCGTCGCCAAGCTGCGCGCGCAGGGCACCGACGTGCGGTTCGCCGTCCACCCCGTCGCCGGCCGCCTGCCCGGGCACATGAACGTGCTGCTGGCCGAGGCCAAGGTGCCGTACGACATCGTGCTCGAGATGGACGAGATCAACGACGACTTCGGCGACGTCGACGTCGTCCTCGTGATCGGCGCGAACGACACCGTCAACCCGGCCGCGCTCGACGACCCGTCGTCGCCCATCGCGGGCATGCCGGTGCTCGAGGTGTGGAAGGCCAAGCAGGTGGTCGTGTTCAAGCGGTCGATGGCCACGGGCTACGCGGGCGTGCAGAACCCGCTGTTCTTCCGCGAGAACACCGCGATGCTCTTCGGCGACGCGAAGGACCAGGTCGAGCAGATCGTCGCGCCGCTCGCCGTCGGCTGACGCACGGCGCGGACGCGCACGCGTACGCCGTCGCGACGGGCCGGGAAACGTTTCACAGGCTGACCCGGCCCGTCGTGCCGCCCTAGCGTCGCGGCGGGCCGCCACCCGGCGGCCCTCCCGCGCGCGAAGGAGCGTCCGCATGCCGTCCGCCGGCCCCGCCGTCCCGAGCCCCGCCGACCCGGGCCCCGCCGACCCGGGCCCCGCCGTCCGGTCGCTCGCCGTCACGGAGCGGGCCCGCACCGCCCTCGCCGTCGTCCTCGCCGCGGCCCTGGTCGCCGTCGCCGCGGTCGCGGCGGTGGTCGTCCCGGGCGCCGCGCCGGCGCGCGCGCAGTCCCCGGCCGTCGTGCTCGACGACGACTTCGAGACCGACGCGGGCGGGTGGGCGGGCCGCGGCGACGCGACCGTGTCGCTCACGGCCGACGGCGCCCGCGGCACCCGCAGCCTGCTGGTGCAGGGGCGCACGCAGTCCTGGAACGGCGCCGCGGTCGACGTCACCGACGTGCTCGTGCCCGGCACGACCTACACGATCGGGCTCTGGCTGCGGCTGCCCACCGGGTCGGGCGAGGCCGGGCTCCGCGTGTCGGTGCAGCGCGACGTCGACGGCGTCGCGTCCTACGAGACCGTGACCACCGTCGAGCGCGTCACGTCGCAGTGGACGCAGGTCGTCGCGTCGTACACGCCCGGCCGGTTCGACACCGCGTCGCTGTACGTCGAGTCCACGGGGTCGCTCACGGACTTCCTGCTCGACGACGTGCTCGTCAGCGGCGTCACGTACACGCCCGACCTGTCGCTGCCGTCGGTGGCCGACGCGCTGGCCGACGACTTCCCGTTCGGCCTCGGCATCGAGCCCGTCGACACGCTCGGCGGCCGCGGCGACCTCGCCGCGCACCACGCCGTGCAGATCACGCCCGGCAACCAGATGAAGCCCGAGTCGGTGCAGCCCGCCGAGGGCACGTTCACGTTCGGCGACGCCGACCTCATGGTCGACTGGGCGCGCGCGCACGACATGCGGGTCTACGGGCACACGCTCGTGTGGCACCAGCAGACCCCCGCGTGGTTCTTCGAGCGTGACGGCGCGCCGCTCACGACGTCGACCGCCGACCAGGCGCTGCTGCGCGATCGCCTGCGGACCCACATCGAGGCGGTCGCCGACCACTTCCGCGACACCTACGGCGAGTACGGCACGCCCGGCAACCCGATCTTCGCGTTCGACGTCGTCAACGAGGTGATCGACGAGAGCCAGCCCGACGGCCTGCGGCGCAGCGAGTGGTACCGCGTCCTGGGGGCGTCGTACGTCGCCGACGCGTTCCGGTACGCGCGCGCCGCGTTCGGCCCCGACGTGCTGCTGTTCATCAACGACTACAACAGCGAGTACCCCGACAAGCGGGCGCCCTACCTGCGCCTCGTCACCGACCTGCTCGCGCAAGGCGCGCCCGTCGACGGGGTCGGCCACCAGCTGCACGTCGAGGTCGGCCGCTCGGTGCCCATGATCGAGGACACGATCGAGGCGTTCGAGGCGCTGCCCGTCACGCAGGCGGTCACCGAGCTCGACGTCTCGACGTACCGGCACGCGGGCGAGCAGTGGGCCACGCCGCCCGCCGACCGGCTGCTCGAGCAGGCGTACTACTACCGCGACGTGCTGGCGATGCTGAAGCGGCACGCGGCGTCGCTCGAGTCGGTCACCGTGTGGGGCCTCGAGGACTCCCGCACGTGGCTGCGCGCCGGGGCCGCGCCGCTGCTGTTCGACGGCGCGCTGCAGGCCAAGCCCGCGTTCTGGGGCGTGGTGGACCCGTCCCGCATCGGGACGACGCCGACGCCGACGCCGACGGCCACGCCCACGCCGACACCGACGCCCACGGTCACGCCCACCCCGACGGTCACGCCCACCCCGACGGTCACGCCCACCCCGACGGTCACGCCCACACCCACGCCGACCTCCGGCCCGGCGACGTGCCGCGTGCAGTACACGACGCACGACTGGGGCACGGGCTTCACGGCGAACGTCCGCGTGACGAACACGGGCGCGACCGCGCTCACGTCCTGGGCGCTGACGTTCGCGCTCACCGGCGGGCAGCAGGTCACGCAGGGCTGGAGCGCGACGTGGGCGCAGCAGGGCACCGCGGTCACCGCGACCAACGCCGCGTGGAACGGCACGCTCGCGCCCGGCGGCTCGGTGGACGTCGGGTTCAACGGCAGCCACCCGGGCAGCAACCCGCGCCCGGCGTCGTTCGCGCTGAACGGCGCGACCTGCGCGGTCTCCTGACGTCCGCCCACCGGGACGCGGCCGCCGCGAGACCGGGCGGCGGGCACGCCAGGGTCGGCTGCCGCACGCCCGCCCCGGTCTCGTGGAGCGGCGGTCTCAGCCCGTGGGCGGCGGGCGGTGCGCGACGACGACGGTCCCGTCGACGTCGTCGTCGCGCAGCACCTCCACGGGCCATCCGGCCGGGCACGCGGCGCGCGTGAGCGTGACCTGCGCGCGGCTCGTCTCGACCAGCACGTGCCCGCCGGGTCGCACCCAGGCCGGTGCGGCGGCCAGCAGGCGACGCTGCACGTCGACGCCGTCCGGGCCGCCGTCGAGGGCGACGTGCGGCTCGTGCTCGCGCGCCTCGGGCGGCATGGTCGCGACCGCGTCGTGCGGCACGTAGGGCGCGTTGGCGACGAGCACGGCCACGCGCCCGCGCAGGTCGGCCGGCACCGGGTCGAGCAGGTCGCCGGTCCACGCGGCGCCGCGCCCGGCGAGGTTGCGGGCGGCCCACCCGACGGCCACGGGGTCGAGGTCCGCCGCGTGCAGCACCGCACCGGGGACGTCCCGCGCCACGACCGACGCCACCGGTGCGACGCCGCAGCACGCCTCGACGACCACCGGCGCCGGACCGGCCGCGCGCGCGAGCGCGACCGCCGTGCGGGCCAGCAGCTCGGTGCGGCGCCGCGGCACGAACACGCCCGGACCCACGTGCAGTCGCAGGCCGTCGAACGCGACCCACCCCAGCACGGTCTCGAGCGGCTCGCCCGCGACGCGGCGCGCGACCAGGCGCTCGAGGTCGTCGCCCGTGGCCGCCCCGGTCAGCAGCGCCGCCTCGTCCTCGGCGAACACGCAGCCCGCGGCCCGCAGCCGCAGCACGAGCGCGTCGGGTGCGCCGGCCGCGCCGGGCGCGTCGGGCGCGTGCGGCGGGACCGGCAGCGGCCCGCGCGGCGGGGTCGCGCCCTCGGCGGAGGTCACGTCGCATGCTCGCACGCGCGGCCGCCGCGGGGCGACCCTGCGCGGCACGGACGCGTCGTCGCAGGTCAGCGCGTCGCCGTCCAGCAGCCGAAGGTCCCTCCGTCACCGCTGACCAGCGGCACTAGGCTGGGTGCGCAAACCCACCGTCTGTCGAAGGAGCACCATGGCCAGCATCGAGGCCGTCGGCGCCCGCGAGATCCTGGACTCGCGCGGCAACCCCACTGTCGAGGTCGAGGTCGCCCTCGACGACGGCACCATCGCGCGTGCCGCCGTCCCGTCGGGTGCGTCCACCGGCGCGTTCGAGGCCGTCGAGCGCCGTGACGGCGACGACCCCCGCTACGGCGGCAAGGGCGTCCAGGGTGCCGTCAACGCCGTGATCGACGACATCGCCCCCGAGCTCATCGGCTTCGAGGCGAGCGAGCAGCGTCTGGTCGACGCCGCGCTCATCGAGCTCGACGGCACGCCCAACAAGGGCAAGCTCGGCGCCAACGCGATCCTGGGCGTCTCGCTCGCGGTCGCCAAGGCCGCGGCCGACTCGGCCGACCTGCCGCTGTTCCGCTACGTCGGCGGCCCCAACGCGCACGTCCTGCCCGTGCCGATGATGAACATCCTCAACGGTGGGTCGCACGCCGACTCCAACGTCGACATCCAGGAGTTCATGGTCGCCCCGATCGGCGCCACGACGTTCCGTGAGGCGCTGCGCACCGGCACCGAGGTCTACCACTCGCTCAAGTCCGTGCTGAAGAGCAAGGGCCTGTCGACGGGTCTCGGCGACGAGGGCGGCTTCGCGCCGAACCTCGAGTCGAACCGCGCCGCGCTCGACCTCATCCTCGTCGCGATCGAGAAGGCCGGCTTCGTGCCCGGCAAGGACGTCGCGCTCGCGCTCGACGTGGCCGCCACCGAGTTCTTCAAGGACGGCGCGTACCAGTTCGAGGGCGTCGCCAAGACGCCCGCCGAGATGATCGCGTTCTACGAGCAGCTCGTCGCGGACTACCCGCTGGTCTCCATCGAGGACCCGCTGTCCGAGGACGAGTGGGCCTCGTGGTCCGAGCTCGTCGGCAAGGTCGGCGACAAGGTGCAGATCGTCGGCGACGACCTGTTCGTCACCAACCCGGAGCGGCTGGCCAAGGGCATCCAGCTCAAGGCCGCGAACTCGCTGCTGGTCAAGCTCAACCAGATCGGCACGCTCACCGAGACCCTCGACGCGGTCGCCCTCGCGCAGCGCTCGGGCTTCACGACGATGACCTCGCACCGCTCGGGCGAGACCGAGGACACGACGATCGCCGACCTGTCGGTCGCGACGAACGCCGGCCAGATCAAGACCGGTGCGCCCGCCCGCGGCGAGCGCATCAACAAGTACAACCAGCTCCTGCGCATCGAGGAGGAGCTCGACGACGCCGGCATCTACGCCGGTGCGAGCGCCTTCCCGCGCTTCCAGGGCTGATCCAGCGCTGACGACGACGCCCGGCCCACCCTCGCGGTGGGTCGGGCGTCGTCGTGCGTGCGCCGGGTCCCGGTGCAGGACCTGCGGCGGGTGCGTGCGTGACGTGTGCCCGTCACCGGACACGGCCGCGCCACGTCCGGCCGATCCGTCGCGACCACGGCACAATCGGGCCCATGCCCACGTCGCGTCGTCCGCCCGCACCCGGCGCCGCGCGGCGCCCGGGCCGGGACGACGCCCCTCGGGCGCGACGCCGCGCGCGCCGCGACCCGCGGGTGCCCGCCCCGGGGGTGCGCCGTCGGCGCCGCGGGGCGCGCGCACGCCGCCGCCGCGGTCCGGCGCGGTCCCGAAGGTCGCCCCGTCGTCCTCGCGGCCCGGCGCGGGGCGGGGAGCCGCGGGCCGCTCGGGCCCGGGTCGCACGGGCACGCCGCCGCGCGGCACCGCGCGCGCCGGGACGACGAGGCTGCCCGTGCCGCGACTGTTCACGGTGCGGGCGATGGTGTTCTCGCTCGTGCTGCTCGTCGCGTTCGTGCTCGTGTACCCGACGCTCGGCACCTACCTGCAGACGCGCGCCGAGGTGCAGCAGCTGCGCAGCCAGCGCGACGCGTCCGCGGCCGAGAAGTCCGACCTCGAGGCGGAGCTGCGCCGCTGGGACGACCAGGCGTACGTGGTCGCGCAGGCGCGCGAGCGGCTGTCGTTCGTGATGCCGGGGGAGACGGCGTTCGTCGTCGTCGACCCCGAGACTGTGCCGGACGTGCCCGCGGCCGACGAGGGCCCCGTCCCGACGGCGGCCGACGGCGCGACGCGGCCCTGGTACGCGTCGGTGTGGGACTCGGTCGAGATCGCGGGCGGTCTCGACGTCGACGGCACCGACCCTGCCGCGACCCCCGAGGCGCCGGCGCCGGACGCGCCACCGGCCGACGCGCCGTCCGGCGACGCCCCGGCGGACCCCGCCGGCTGACGGCCCGCGCGGCTCGTGGGGGATGATGGACGTCTCGCACCGACCGACGAACGGACAGCCGTGCCCGCACGACCCGACCCGACCACGCACCGCGACGTGCCCGGCCCCTCGGCCCTCCCCGCGCCCGGACCCGTGGCGCCCGGCGCGACCGACCCGGTGAGCGAGCGCGACGTCGAGGTGCTCACCGAGCAGCTCGGGCGTGCGCCGCGCGGCGTCGTGGGCGTCGCCGCGCGCTGCGTGTGCGGCCGCCCGCTCGTGGTCCGCACGGCGCCCCGGCTCGACGACGGCACGCCGTTCCCCACGACGTACTACCTCACGTCGCCGCAGGCCGTGGCCGCGGTCAGCTCGGTCGAGGCGACGGGCGTGATGAAGGAGATGACGCAGCGGCTCGCGGAGGACGACGAGCTCGCGGCCGCGCACCGGCGCGCGCACGAGGCGTACCTCGCGGACCGCGAGGCGATCGCGCACGTCCCGGAGATCGCCGGGATCTCGGCCGGTGGCATGCCGCAGCGCGTCAAGTGCCTGCACGTGCTGGTGGCGCACGCGCTGGCCGCGGGGCCGGGCGTCAACCCGATCGGCGACGAGGCGCTCGCGATGGTCGCGGACCGCTGGCGCCCCGACCGCTGCACCTGCTGAGCGCGACCGTCGGGCGGTCCCGCGCGGAGCGTGTGGGTGCGCGGTGGCACGATGACCCGGTGACACGCGTGGCAGCCATCGACTGCGGGACCAACTCCATCCGTCTGCTCGTCGCGGACGTCGACCCGGGCGCCGGGACGCTCGTCGACCTGCACCGCAGCAACGAGGTCGTGCGGCTCGGGCAGGGCGTCGACCGCACGGGCGTGCTCGCGCCCGAGGCGCTCGCGCGGACGCTCGCGGCGGCGCGCGGGTACCAGGCGGTGTGCGAGGACCTGGGGGTCGAGGCCGTGCGGTTCGTCGCGACGTCGGCGACGCGCGACGCGCGCAACCGCGAGGAGTTCGTCGCGGGCGTGCGCGACGCGCTCGGCGTGGACCCCGAGGTGATCGCCGGCGACGAGGAGGCACGGCTGTCGTTCCGCGGTGCGACGGGTGTGCTCGCGAGCCGGTTCGACGGGCCGTTCCTCGTGGTCGACCTCGGTGGCGGCTCGACCGAGCTCGTGCTCGGCACCGACGCGCCCGAGGCCGCGCTGTCGATGGACGTGGGCTCGGTGCGGCTGACCGAGCGGCACCTGCACGACGACCCGCCGACCGCTGCGCAGGTCGCCGCGGCGGGCGCGGACGTGCGCGCCGCGCTCGACGCGGCCGCGGCGGTCGTGCCGTTGGGGCGCACGGTCACGCTCGTCGGCCTCGCGGGGTCGGTCACGACGCTCACGGCCCACGCGCTGCGGCTGGACCGGTACGACCGCGACCGCATCGACGGCGCCGTGCTGGGCGTCGACGACGTGCTCGCGGCGTGCGAGGACATGCTCGCGCGGACGCGTGACGAGCGGGCGGCGCTGCCGTACCTGCACCCGGGGCGCGTCGACGTCATCGGCGCGGGTGCGCTCGTGTGGCGCGACGTCGTGGCCCGCGTGCGCGACGAGGTCGCGGCGGCCGGGGGAGCGCTGACGCGGGTCGTGACGTCGGAGCACGACATCCTCGACGGGATCGCCTGGAGCGTCGCCGAGCGCTGAGGGGCCGCGCACCGGGTGCGCCGGGCCGGGGCCCCGTGCGCGTGGCCCGGCGCCACGGGCGGCCGCCGCGGGGGGCTTCTCGGCGTGGGCGCGACGCGGCCGTTCGCGTGAGTGTGTGGCGTGTCGTGGACAGTAGTGCGTACTGCGCACTACTGTGCGACGTGCGGGCTCTGGAGGGGCGTCCGCACCACGTGCCGCCCGCCGGCCCCGGCTCCCGGGGCCGGCGGCGCGGACCGTCCGAGCGCAGGAGGGTGCATGGACACGACACAGCTGCTCAAGGGGGTGCTGGACCTCGCCGTGCTCGCGGTCGTCGCCGACGAGGACGGGTACGGCTACGACGTCGTGCGCCGGCTGCGCGCGGCGGGCATCGAGGAGGTCGGCGACGCGTCCGTGTACGGCACGCTCCGCCGCCTGTACTCGTCGGGCGCGCTGACGTCCTACGTGGTGCCGAGCGACGAGGGGCCGCACCGCAAGTACTACGGGATCAACGCGCAGGGCCGCGCCCTGCTGGCCGCGCAGCGCAAGGACTGGCAGGAGTTCGCCGGCACGATGGGGCGCCTGCTCGAGACCGAGGGGGCAGCATGACCGTCATCGACGACGCCGTGGCGCAGGACGTGCGGACGTACGCCGCGCAGGTGCGCGCCGCGCTGGCGGACCTGGGCACCGACCAGGTCGACGACCTCACCGACGGCCTCGAGGCCAACCTGGCCGACGCGCTGGCCGACGAGCGGCGCCGGCACGGGGGCGGGTCGCTCGTCGACGAGTTCGGTCCGCCGGCTGCGTACGCCGACGAGCTCCGGACCGCCGCCGGCCTCGCGCCCACGGCGCCGTCCGAGCCGCGAGGGCTGCGGTCCGCGCTCGGGGCGCCCGGTCGGGCCGCCGCGCAGCGCGCGCGGCACGTGCTCGGACGGCTGCGCGCGACCCGCTGGTTCCCGCCGGTCGAGGACCTGCTCGTCGCGCTGCGCCCCGCGTGGTGGGTGCTGCGCGGCTGGGCCCTCGCGCACCTCCTGCTGCAGATGACCGGCTCCGAGGCGGGCTCGTTCTGGCTGCCCTCGACCTTCGCCGGGTGGGTGCTGCTGGCGCTCGCCGTCGCCGCGAGCGCGCAGTGGGGCCGGGGCCGTTGGCGCACCGGACCCCGGTGGCACCGTGCGCTGCTCGCCCTCAGCACGTTCCTCGCGCTCGCCGCGCTCGTCCTGCTGCTCACGCTGCCCGACCAGCAGCGCTGGCAGCAGCAGATGCTCGACGACGCCTGGGGGAGCTCGGCGACCGCCGTCGACCCGCTCGACGGGGTCGTGGTCGAGGGCGAGTACGCCCACAACCTGTTCGTGTACGACGCCGACGGGCAGCCCGTGGACGGTGCGCAGATCGTCGATCAGCGCGGCCGCCCCGTCCTCGTGGACTCCGGCCCCGACGGCGGGCCGGGAGAGCAGACGGACTGGCCCGACGGCGCGGACGAGCCCGTGCACCACGTCGGGGCCGCCGGCCCCGGCGGTCAGACGCGGTGGAACGTGTACCCGCTGCGCAGCATGCCGGCGAGCGGCTGGCGGTACGACGGGGACACGGGGCGGGAGGTCGTCGTCGCCCCCGAGCTGGCGCGCGCACCGGCCTGGCCGTTCGCGAACGCCGGCGGCGTCCGCCTGTGGGGCGCACCGGACGCGTCGGACGAGCAGGCCGCACCCGCCCCGGCACCCTCGGGCGCACCCGACGTCGACGCGGCGACGCCCGGGGGCGCCCCCGAGGCCCAGGCGCCGCCCGCCGACCCTGCCGACCCCGCCGCCGACGCGGCGGACGGCGACGCGGCACCGCCGGTCGCGCCCTGACGTGCGTCGTCCCGCCCGCCGTCGTGCGGGCGGGACGACGCGCGCGGCCCTATCGTGAGCGTGTCCCCGCCGCCGACCTCGGATGCGCCCCGTGACCGCTGACACCTGGGCCGACATCGGCCTCGTCCTGCTGTTCATCCTCGTCGGCGGCGTGTTCGCCGGCACCGAGCTCGCGCTGGTGTCGCTGCGCGAGTCGCAGCTCGGCCAGCTCGAGAAGCAGGGCGCCCGTGGCGTGCGCGTCGCGGCGGTCGCGCGGAACCCCAACCGGTTCCTCGCCGCGGTGCAGATCGGCGTGACGGTCGCGGGGTTCTTCTCGGCCGCGTTCGGGGCGTCGTCGCTCGCGCCGGCCGTCGCGCCGGTCCTCGTGTCGCTGGGGCTGCCGCGGGGAACGGCCGAGGGCGTCGCGCTGATCGCCCTCACGCTCGTCATCGCGTACCTGTCGCTCGTGCTGGGCGAGCTGGTGCCCAAGCGCATCGCGATGCAGCAGGCCGCGCGCGTGTCGCTGTGGGTGGGTCCGCCGCTCGACCGGTTCGCGGTGCTCATGACGCCGGTGATCTGGCTGCTGTCGAAGTCCACCAACGGGGTGGTCCGGCTGCTCGGCTTCGACCCGGCCGCGACCAGCGACCAGATCACCGACGAGGAGCTGCGCGACCTCGTGCGCTCGCACCCCGACCTGCCGGAGGACGAGCGGCGCCTCATCGACGACGTGTTCGACGTCGGCGACCGCTCGCTCGTCGAGGTGATGCGCCCGCGCGCCGACGTGACGTTCCTCGCCGCCGACGCGCCGATCGCCGAGGCCGCGCGGCTCGTCGGGACGCTGCCCTACTCGCGGTACCCCGTGACCGGCGAGGACTTCGACGACATCGTCGGGTTCGTGCACGTGCGCGACCTGCTCGCGCCCGTCGCGCGTGCCGTGCGCGAGGCCGAGGAGGACCCCGACACGCACGGGCGCGAGGGCGTGGTCGAGGCGATCGTCGAGGTCGCCGGCACGACGGTGGGCGACGTGACGCGGCCGATCGTGTCGCTGCCGGGCACCAACGCGGTCCTGCCGACGCTGTCGACGATGCGTCGCACGGGTGCGCACATCGCGGTCGTCGTGGACGAGTACGGCGGCACCGACGGCATCGTGACGCTCGAGGACCTGCTGGAGGAGCTGGTCGGCGACATCGTCGACGAGTACGACCCCGTGCCGGTGCGCGTGACGGGCGCCGCGGAGGTCGACGCGGGGCTGACGCTCGAGGAGTTCGCGGACCGCACGGGCGTCGCGCTGCCCGAGGGGCCGTACGAGACGGTCGCGGGGTACCTGCTGGCGCGGTTCGGCCGCATACCGGCCGCCGGCGACGCGGTCGAGGTCGCGCCCGAGGGCGAGGGTGGCGACGCGGCGGACGACGCGCCGCCGGTGCTGCTGCGCGTGCGGGTGGTCGACCGGCGCCGCATCACGCGCGTGCGCGTCGAGCGCGGTGCGGCGCCCGTCACCGAGGGCGGGACGGGCGGGGCGGGCGCCGCCGTCGACGACGGCGCCAGCGACCGGCGACCCGGGACCTGAGGCCCATCGCGACGGGCCGCGCGCGTGCTCGGTGTGCGCGGTATCACCGGCCCCGGAGGGCGCGTGGGAGCGCGTGCACGTCTACCGTATGAGGCATGCCTCAGTCGCCCACCGCGTCCGTCGACGCCGCCCGCCCGTCCGGCGAGGTCATGCCGGCGCCCGCCGGCAAGCCCCGCAAGGTGCCGCGCGTCCTGGTCCTCGGCGGCGGCACGGTGGGCCTGTACTCGGCCCGTCGCCTGCGCCGTCGTCTCGGCAAGCGCGAGGCGGCCATCGTCGTCGTCGACCCGCGCCCGTACATGACGTACGCGCCGTTCCTGCCGGAGGCGGCTGCCGGGTCCATCGACCCCCGCAACGTCGTCGCCCCCCACCGTCGCGCGCTCAAGGGCGTCGACGTGCTGCAGGGTCACGTCACGCACATCGAGCACGCGAACCGCCGCGTGCAGATCACGCCCATCGAGGGCGAGCCGTACTGGGTGACGTACGACCACCTGGTCGTCGGCCTCGGCTCGGTCGCGCGCACGCTGCCGATCCCCGGCCTCGCCGAGGTCGCGATCGGCTTCAAGAACGTCGAGGAGGCCATCGCGGTCCGCAACCACGTGCTGGGCCGCATCGACGTCGCGGCGTCCACGTGGGACCCGGAGCTGCGGCGGCGCATGCTGACCTTCGTGTTCGTCGGCGGCGGCTTCGCGGGCGTCGAGGCGCTCGGCGAGGTCGAGGACATGGCCCGCTACGCGGTGCGCAAGTACAAGCAGATCGAGCAGGACGAGCTGCGCTTCGTGCTCGTCGAGGGCAGCCCGCGCATCCTCCCCGAGGTGAGCGAGGAGCTGGGCGGCTACACGCTCGAGCAGCTCCGCAAGCGCGACATCGAGATCTTCCTGTCGACGTTCCTGTCGTCCTGCGTCGACGGGCACATCGTGCTGTCGAACGGCACCGAGTTCGACGCCGAGACGGTCGTGTGGACGGCGGGCGTCAAGGCCAACCCGGTGCTGCAGGAGTCGGACCTGCCGCTGGACAAGATGGGCCGCGTCATCTGCAACGCCGAGCTGCAGGTGACCACCGAGGACGGCACGGTCGTGGCCGACGCGTGGTCGGCGGGCGACTGCGCCGCGGTGCCCGACCTGTACAACCCCGGCAAGTTCTGCCCGCCCAACGCGCAGCACGCGCTGCGGCAGGGCAACCACATCGGCGACAACCTCGCCGTCGTGCTCCGCTCGGGCCGCCCGACGCCGTACAAGCACAAGAACGTCGGCGCGGTCGCGTCGCTCGGCATGTACAAGGGTGTCGCGCAGATGTTCGGCCGCATCAAGGTCCGCGGCTTCCTGGCGTGGGTCCTGCACCGCACGTACCACGTGTTCGCGATGCCGACGTTCAACCGCAAGCTGCGGATCGCCGCGGGCTGGACCGGGTCGGTGCTGCTGCGCCGCGAGGTCGTCGCGCTGGGGTCGCTGCACGACCCGCGCGCCGAGTTCCGCGCCGCGTCGGTGCCGCCGAAGCCCAAGGTCGAGCAGAGCGCGCAGGGCACGGCCCCGACCGACGGCGCCACCGCGGCGCCCTCGTTGCCGCCGTCCAAGGCCGAGAAGGGCTCCCCGGCGGAGAAGGGCGACGCGCACGCGTCCTGACGCCCGCCCGCCGCCGACGCCCCCGCGACCCGCCGTGGTCGCGGGGGCGTCGTGCGTCCCGGGTCCCGTGCCGCACGTGGGGCCCGCGCGCTGGCAGGATGACGGGCGCGCCCCCGTAGCCCAACCGGCAGAGGCAACCGGCTTAAACCCGGTCCAGTCCGGGTTCGAACCCCGGCGGGGGCACCCGACGCCCGAGGCTCGAGCCGCGCGGGGCCCGCGAGGTGACGCACCTCGAAGTGCCTTGTGCACGCCCCCTCGAACGCACGCATCATGGCGTTACGCACTGCTCCGCCGGGGCCGCCGTCCGTGACCACCTGGCGCGGCGGCCACCCCGGCCCTGGAGAAATTTCGAAATTCCGTGATTCCAGTAGTCTGGGGGCATGGACGACCTGCCCGCGCGCGTGGCCGCGCTCGAGGAGCGCGTCGCCGCGCTCGAAACCGCGCCCACGACGACCACCCCGCCCCTCGACATCGATGCCGTCGACCGGTTCTGGGCGCTCACGGGCCTCACGGCCCGCGTCGACCGCCCCGCGTCGAGCGGCGCGGTCATGATGGTCGGCGACGTCCGCACGCCCGCGGGCGACGAGGCCCGGTGGCAGTACGCGCTGACCACCGACGACCTGCTCGCCGCCGACTGGTCCGACCTCGCGCCCGTGCTCGCGGCGCTCGGGCACCCCGTGCGGCTCGCGCTGCTGCGCGCGGTCCTCGACGGCGCCCGCACCGCGCGCGAGCTCGCCGACGCGGTCGACGTGGGCTCGACCGGTCAGGTGTACCACCACCTGCGCCAGCTCCAGGCGGCCGGCTGGCTGCGCGCGGCGGCCGGCGGCGAGCACGTCGTGCCCGCCGAGCGGCTCGTCCCGCTGCTCACGACGCTGCTGGCGGCGGTCCGGTGAGCGCCGCACCGCCGACCGGGGCCGGGTCGCGTCCCGAGCCCCGCTCCGAGTCCCGCCCTGCGCCGCTCGACGGGCCTCGACGCGCCGTCGCGGGGCTCATGCCCGTGTGGTTCTGGGGCGTCCTCGCCTGGATCGTCGTCGGCCGCGTGCTCGACCCGCACCCGGTGGTGTGGTTCGCGGGCGCCGCGGTCCTCGTGGGTCTGTTGTTCGTCCGGCCGCCACGCGTCGAGCGCGACCCCGTCGAGGTCGCGTCACCGCTGCGGGGCCGCTGGACCGTCGTCAACAGCCCGGCCGACCAGGTGCCGAGCCACGGCATCCGGGCCTACGGCCAGACGTACGCGATCGACGTGCTGCTGCCCAGCCCGCCGGGGACGCCCGCGACCGTCCCGTGGCGCGGTGGCTTCCCCCGGCCCGCGACGTTCCCCTCGTTCGGCCGTCCCGTGCACGCGGTCGCCGACGGCACGGTCGTGCGCGTGGTCGACGGCCGGCGCGACCACCGGGGCCGCACGTCCTGGCCCGCGCTCGCGTACCTCATGACCGTCGAGGCGACGCGCGACCTCGGCGGCCCCTCGGCCGTCGTCGGCAACCACGTGGTGCTCGACCACGGCGACGGCGTGTTCTCGCTGGTCGCGCACCTGCGACGCGGCAGCGCGCGCGTGCGGCCCGGGCAGCGCGTCGCGGCCGGGGACGTGCTGGGCGAGGTCGGCAACTCCGGCAACTCGAGCGAGCCGCACCTGCACGTGCAGCTCATGGACCGCCCCCAGCCGCTGCGCGCGGCCGGCATCCCGTTCCGGTGGCGCGACGCGCGCGTGCTGCCCGACGTCACCGACCCGTCCCGCGCGACGACCGTCCGCACCGAGATCACGCCCGGCCTGCCGGCCGCGGGGCAGGCCGTCGAGATGTGAGGTGCGCCGATCCCGGGGCGGTGACGGGCGGAGGCGACGCGGCTGCGAGGTGACGCGGGTCGGGGGTGACCCGGATCGGACGCGACCCGGCTCGGCCCGGAGGGTCAAGATCAGGCGCGACCTGGCCCGGCGCCGTCGTCGCGGGCCGCTCCGTGCGGGCCGGGCGAGCCCTGCTCACCGCCGGCCGTCTCGGACGCGCCGGCCGCGCCCTGCTCGCGGGCGCGCAGCTGCGCCTCCCAGTCGCGCAGCATCTGCTCGTGCAGCTCGTCCGACCGTCGCTCCTCGGCGCGCCGCCGCTCCTCCGCGGCCGCGTCGTCGCCGTACCGGCGGGGGCGCTCGTGCTCCGGGAAGCCGGCGGTCGCCGTCGACGGCCACGGCACGTGCGTGCGCGGGGTGAGCGGCCGTCCCGCGACGAGCCAGGCCACGCCCCCGGCGATCGGCAGCACGACGATGAGGACGACCCACCAGCCCTTCGACAGGTTGCGCACGCGGTCGGGGTCGGACTGGAGGCAGTCGATCAGGCAGTACACGAGCAGGGCGACCTGGACGATCACGGGCAGGGCGCGCAGCATCGAGGCCTCCTGGCAGGTGTCACGGGAAGCAGCACCGTAGCGCCTCGGTGGGGGCGGCGTCCGGCGTACGGCGGCTCGGCTGCGCTGCTCGACCGGTGCCCGGCACCGCGAGTGCGGTACTCGTGCGTCGAGTGCGGTGCACACGTGTGCCGCACTCGGGGAACGTGTGCCGCGCTCGCGGTCCGGTCCGGTCCGGTCCCGACGGGCGGTGGGTGTACCGCGCTCGGCGGTCCGTTCCCGGTCCGGGTGGGGCGGGTGTCTCAGGCGAGTCCCGCGGCCGCCTCCGCGGCCTCGATCTGCGCGTTCCACGCGCGCTTGCCCGCGCGCCAGCCCTCGTCGTCGGCACCGAGGCGCCAGTAGCCGGAGATCGACAGGTCCTCGCGCGCGACGCCGCGCTCGGTGCGCAGGTAGGCGCGCAGGTCCTTGACCGCGCCCGCCTCGCCGTGCACGAACGCGCCGACCCGGCCGGCGGGCCAGGCCCAGGCCCGGACGGCGGCCGGCAGCGTCGAGCCCGCGGGGGCGTCGCCGTGGTGCAGCCACGTGACGGTGACGCCCGCGGGCGCGTCGAGGGCGATCTCGTCGGCGGGGCCGTGCACCTCGACGAACGCGGTGCCGACCGCGTCGCGCGGCAGCCGCTCGAGGCCGACGGCCACGGCCGGCAGCGCGCTCGCGTCGCCGACCAGCAGGTGCGCGTCGACGCCGGGCCGGGGGTCCCACGCGCCGCCGGGGCCGTGGACCAGCACGCGGTCGCCCGGGGCGGCCGCGGCCGCCCAGGGCCCGGCGAGGCCCTCGTCGCCGTGCACGACGAGGTCGACGGTCAGCTCGTGCGCGGCGGCGTCCCACGCGCGGACCGTGTACGCGCGCTGCCGGGGCTGGACGCCCGCGGGCAGCAGCGCACGCAGCCCCGCGAGGTCGACCCGGCCGTCCGGGGCGAGCGGGCAGTCGTCGAGCACGCCCGCGGGCACGAAGCCGAGCTTGACGTAGGAGTCCGCGCACGTCGGCGCCGTCAGCGGGCGCAGCGACGGCCCGCCGAGCACGACGCGCACGAGGTGCGGCGTGAGCCGTTCCGTCCGCACCACCTCGCCCAGGACGGGCGCGGGGCGCCCGGTGGGGGCGACGGGCAGGGCGGCCGGGCCGGGGGTGCTCATGAGGCGAGCCTAACCTCGGGCGTCGCCCGCACCTGGCGGCCGGCGTCGGGTGTGAGGCGGACCACGTCACCGCGTCAGGAACCCCTTGCCCGGGGCGGCCGTTGCCCAGACTGGTGCCGACGTCCCTGCACCGCCGTACCCTCGACGTGCCCGCGCCGTCGACGTCCCCGCCGGCCCGCCGGCGAGCCTCCGGAGGAACCGTGTCCCGCCTCGCCCGGCTGTCCCTGGCCAACCGCTCCGTCGTCGCGCTGGTCACCGTGGCCATCGCGGTGTTCGGCTGGTTCAGCCTCGGCTCCCTCAAGCAGGAGCTCATCCCGTCCCTGCAGATCCCGACGGCCGTGGTCGTCGCGGTCGAC
The DNA here is from genome assembly GCF_000986825.1 of Cellulomonas sp. FA1. NCBI lineage: Bacteria > Bacillati > Actinomycetota > Actinomycetes > Micrococcales > Cellulomonadaceae > Cellulomonas > Cellulomonas sp. FA1. The sequence goes on from NZ_LBMY01000001.1 coordinate 3,867,356, forward strand.
CCGGGCTCGTCGCCGGAGCTCGTCGAGCAGCAGCTCACCGAGCCGATCGAGCAGGCGCTGTCGTCCGTCGACGACGTCGAGTCGGTGACCTCGACGTCCGCGACGTCGGTGTCGACGACGACCGTGCAGCTCACCTACGGCGTCGACGTCGACGCCCGCGCGCAGGAGATCCAGCGCGCGGTCGACCGCATCCGCTCGTCGCTGCCCGACGGCGTCGAGCCGACCGTGCTCACCGGGTCGATCGACGACCTCCCGGTCGTGCAGCTCGCGGTCGCCGGCACGCCCGACGACGTGCGCGAGGGCGAGGACCCGCAGGCCGCGCTCGCGCGCGTCGTGCAGGACGTCGTCGCGCCGCGGCTCGAGCAGGTCGCGGGCGTGCGCGACGTCGCCGTGACGGGCGTCGCCGAGCAGGCCGTGACGATCACGCTCGACCTGCCCGCGCTCACCGCGGCGGGACTGTCGCCCACGGCCGTGCAGACCGTGCTGCAGGACAACGGGGTCGTGCTGCCCACCGGCACGGTGGACGACGGCGACCGCACGCTCTCGGTGCAGGCGGGCTCGGAGATCACGTCGGTCGACGACCTGCGCGCGCTGCCGCTGCTCGGCGCCGCCGGGCCGGTGACCCTGGGCGACGTCGCGGACGTCGTGGTCGCGCCGGTGCCCGCCACGAGCTTCTCGCGCCTCGACGGCGAGCCCGCGCTCGCGGTCGCGCTCACCAAGACCCCGGCGGGCAACACGGTCGACGTGTCGCACGGCGCGCAGCAGGCCGTCGACGACCTGCGCGCGCAGCTCGGCGACGGCGTCGACGTCGCGGTCGTGTTCGACCAGGCGCCGTTCATCGAGGAGTCCATCGAGGGCCTGGCCACCGAGGGCGGGCTCGGGCTGCTGTTCGCGGTCGTCGTGATCCTGCTGTTCCTCGCGTCGCTGCGCTCGACCCTGGTGTCGGCGGTGTCGATCCCGCTGTCGCTGCTCGTGACGTTCATCGGGCTGCGCCTGACCGGCTACTCGCTCAACATCCTCACGCTCGGCGCGATGACCATCGCGATCGGTCGCGTGGTCGACGACTCGATCGTCGTCATCGAGAACATCAAGCGGCACCTGTCGTACGGCGAGCCGAAGCGCGACGCGATCGTCACGGCCGTGCGCGAGGTCGCCGCGGCGATCACCGCGTCCACGGTCGCGACGATCGCAGTGTTCCTGCCGATCGGCCTGGTCGGCGGCATGGTCGGCGAGCTGTTCCGGCCCTTCGCGTTCACCACGGCCATCGCCCTGGCGGCGTCGCTGCTCGTGTCGCTGACGATCGTGCCGGTGCTCGCGTACTGGTTCGTGCGCGCCGACGCGGCCGACCCCGCGCAGGCCGAGCGCGTGCGCGCCGAGGCCGAGGCCAAGGAGCGCCGCTCGTGGATGCAGCGCGGCTACCTCGCGACGCTGCGCGGCGCGCTCACGCACCCCGTCGTGACGATCGTCGCCGCGCTCGTCGTGTTCGGCGGCACGGTCGGGCTCGCGTCCCGGCTCGAGACGAACTTCCTGGGCGACGCCGGGCAGGACACCCTCACGGTCACGCAGACGTTCCCGCCGGCGACGTCGCTCGAGGCGCAGGACGCCGCGGCGCGCGTCGTCGAGGACGCGCTGGCCGACGTCGACGGCGTCGAGACCGTGCAGACCACGGTCGGCTCGTCGGGCGGGATCGAGGCCGCGTTCTCGGGCGGCGGTGCGCTGCGCGCGACGTTCGCGCTGACCCTCGCGGCGGACTCCGACAACGCCGGGGTCACCGACGACGTGCGCGCGGCCGTCGCCGACCTGCCCGCCGGCACCGCCGGTGACGTCGTCGTGGCCGGCGCCGACGCGGCGTTCGGGTCCTCGACCGTCGACGTGGTCGTGCAGTCCGACGACCCCGACGAGCTCGCGGCGCTCGCGGACCGCGTGCGGGACGTCGTGGCCGGCGTCGAGGGCACCACCGACGTGACGAACGACCTCGCGGCCGACCAGCCGACCGTGCAGGTCGCGGTCGACCGCGCGGCGGCCGCCGCGGCCGGGCTCACGGAGACCCAGGTGGTCGGCACCGTCGCGGGGCTCATGTCGCCGCAGCCCGTCGGCACGGTCGACCTGGGTGCGGGCCCGCTCGACGTCACGGTCGTGACCCTGCCCGCGCCGGCGAGCGTCGCCGAGCTCGAGCAGCTCGTGCTGCCCACACCCACGGGGGTCGTGCCGCTGACCGCCGTGGCGAGCGTCGCGCAGGTCGAGGTGCCCGTGTCCACGACGCGGATCGACGGCGAGCGCGCCGCGACGGTCTCGGCGACCCCGGCGGACCAGGACCTCGGTGCGCTCACGCAGCGCCTGCGCACCGCGCTCGAGGACGTCGACGTGCCCGCGGGCGCGAGCGTCGAGGTCGCGGGCGTCGCCGCCGACCAGGAGGACGCGTTCTCCGACCTCGGGCTGGCGCTGCTGATCGCGATCGCGATCGTCTACGTCGTCATGGTCGCGACGTTCCGGTCGCTCCTGCAGCCGGTGATCCTCATGGTGTCGGTGCCGTTCGCGGCGACGGGTGCGCTCGTGGGGCTGCTCGTCACGGGCACGCCGCTGGGCGTGCCCGCGCTGATCGGCGTGCTCATGCTCATCGGCGTCGTCGTCACCAACGCGATCGTGCTGGTCGACCTCGTCAACCAGTACCGCGAGCGAGGGCGTGACCTCGACGAGGCCGTGACCGAGGGCGCCCGCAAGCGTCTGCGGCCCATCGTCATGACCGCGGCGGCGACGATCTTCGCGCTCGTGCCGATGGCGCTCGGCCTGACCGGCGGTGGCGTGTTCATCTCGCGGCCGCTCGCGATCGTCGTCATCGGCGGCCTGTTCACCTCGACCCTGCTGACGCTCGTGCTCGTGCCGGTGCTCTACACGCTCGTCGAGCGCGCGCGGCTGCGGGCGGGTGCGCGCCGGGCGGCGCGTCGCGAGGCGCGGGCCGGGGCCGAGGGCACGCACGGCGCGCACGCGGCCTGACGGAGAGGCGCTCCGGCCCCGGACGTGCGAACGTCCGGACCCGCGAACGCCCGGACGCACGAACTCGGCGCACCACTGTCCCACTCGAGGACGGTGGTGCGCCGAGTTGGTATGTGATGACGGCGTGGTCAGTTGCCACCAGGTGCGGCGGGAGGTTGCTCGTCCGGAGGTGTCTCCGAGCGTGCCGCGAATGGCGCCCGACGAGGCAGCGACGTCAGCAGAGGCTGGAGCTGACTGACTTGACCCAGCTCTGGTTGGGCGGGTACCAGCGCAGCTCGTAGCAGGAGCCCGTGTAGTACGACGCAGTATGGGACGGGATGCTCTGGAAGAGCTTCACGAGTGCTCCAGGGCTGACATACTTGCACATGAAGTCGACAATGGTCTTCGCCCCAGGAATTGCGGCGACTCGCTTGCCGTAAACCGCACAGGCAACTCCGGCGCCGCCTGCCAGGGCGGCCTGCGCTGCCGAGGCGAAGGCGACGATCTCGTGCCGCTGCATGTAGAAGTAGACGCCGTTGCCGACTGTCACGCGCGGGTCGGCGACGATCGGATAGGTCGCGTCGGGGTCCGTGTCGACGAACTGGGTGAGCTCGTTACCGTCGACGGCGTAGCGCGTCGTCACGGTCTCGCCCTTGGCGTCGACGGCCCAGGGGGCTGCCACCTGAGCGGTGACGGTAGCGGCGCCTTCGTCGTCGACGAGCAGGACGTCGACCCCCCCGTCCTCCCGGAGCGCGAGCGTGGTGGCCTCCGCGAAGGCGTACGTGAAGTTGTGCGTCGCGTCGGTGCTCGGGATCACGGTCTGGACCTGCGTGGCCCCGTCCTCCGTGACCATGACCACGGCACTCGCATCCTCACCTGCGGATGCGTACGCGACGGCTCCGTTCGGGGATACGGCGCCGCGCCTCAGGTCGAGCTCGGCCGGCAGCGTGAACGTGACGGGCTGTTGGCGCGTGCCTGCTGCGACGATCTGCAGAGCCTCGCCGCTGTCGAGTGGCATCGTCACGCTCATCGCCTCGGTGGTCGCCACGGCGGAGTCTCCGTCGAGCGATGCTCGGGCGAGTTCTGCCCCGGTCGCAGTCATGGACGGCGCGTCCGTCGGGGCGCTCCCCGCGGTGGCGTGAGCGGTCGCCGGTGCGGCGATCAGCGCCGTCGAGACCAATGACACCATCAGCGCCCGGGTCGTCGTCCGTGACGGTCGTGTGTGTGTTCGCATTGTCATTTCCCCTGCGCTGCCGTCGGTAGAGTCACCCGTCGTTGGGTTCCCTGTCGTCGATGACATGGGTGGGCAGCTCGGTGAACGCTAGGCGACCTTCAGGTAAAAGTCGAGCCCGCCATGAAGGTGGTTGTGTCTGATGCGTTCTCGTCGGTCCGCGACGTGAGATCTGGAATGTGTGCGCGGATCTCTGTTCGAGGGCTCGTCGAGCGCGGCGTCGCCGGGTGCGCGGCAGCGAACAGGCAACAGAACGGCGCACCACCGTCCCCCTCCAGGACGATGGTGCGCCGCGTCACCTGCCGCGGACGCCCCCTCAGGCGTCGCGCGTGCGCAGCCGCACGGCGGCCGTGGTCCCGAGCACCACGACCCACGCGAGCAGCACGGCGTAACCCGCCCACGGTCCGAGGTGCACGGCGAGGGAGGAGGCCTGGTTGTTGGCCTCGATGAGCTGCTCCGGCATCGCGACACGCTGGCCCGCTGCGGCGGGCAGGAAGGGGCGGACCCACTCCAGCGGCTTCCACGACAGCAGTAGCAGCACGTTCTCGATGACGAGCACGAAGCCGATGACGATCGCGATGGTCGCGGCGGTGTTGCGCAGCAGGGCTCCGATGACGAAGCCGAGCAGGCTGAGGGTCGCGACGTAGAGCGGGACACCGAGCACGGCGCGCAGCATCTCGGGGTCGGACCAGTCGGGCTGCGCCGACGCCTTGACGGCGCTCGCGACGAGCAGGGCGAGGGCCGTGCCCAGGGCCGCGGTCACGAACGTCACGACGAACACCACGAGGGCCTTGGCCCACAGCACGGGCAGCCGCGCGGGGACAGCCGTGAGCGTGGATCGGATCTGCCCGGTGCCGTACTCGCCGGTGACGGCGAGCGCCGCCAGCACCACGAGCGTCAGCGAGCCGAACATCTGCCCGGGCGTGAGCACCGCGGCGACGATGACGGCCGATCCCGGCGTCGTGTCCAACGTCGTGACCATGAAGTCGGCGGACAGCGCGACGGGCCACGCGAACAGCGGCATCACGACGAGCATGACCGCGATGACCCAGTAGGTGGACCGGACGCTCCACAGCTTGATCCACTCCGAGCGGACGACGCCGAAGAAGGACACACGGGCCGCCGACGCGCGGGTGCGGGTCGGGGCGGCGGGGGAGGTGGCGGTGGCGCTCATCGCGGGGTCTCCGTGGTCGCGGGGCCGGCGGGGGCGACGGCCGGGGCGGGGGCGCCCTCGACGCCCGAGCGGTACTCGACCGCGTCGGACGTGAGCGCCATGTAGGCCTGCTCGAGCGAGCCGCTGACGGGCGTCAGCTCGTGCAGCACGTAGCGCGACGCGGCCGCGAGCTCGCCGATCTCGGCAGCGGACGGGCCGTGCACCTCGATGAGGCCGGGCTCGATCGCGTCGACCGTGGCCTGCGGTCCGGACAGCGCGGCGGCCAGCTCGGACGCGTGCGGGCTGCGCACGCGCACGGTCGTCGTCGTGGCCCGCGAGACGATCTCGCTCACGGGACCGGCCGCGACGATCCTGCCGCGCCCGATCACGAGCAGGTCGTCGGCGGTGACCGCGACCTCGCTCATGAGGTGCGACGACAGGAAGATCGTGCGGCCCTCGGACGCGAGGTGCTTGGCCAGGCCGCGCACCCACGCGACGCCCTCGGGGTCGAGGCCGTTGACGGGCTCGTCGAGGATGAGGGTGTGCGGGTCGCCGATCAGCGCGGCGGCGATGCCGAGGCGCTGGCCCATGCCGAGCGAGAAGCCCTTGACGCGCTTCTTCGCGACGGCTGCCAGGCCCGCGAGCTCGATGACCTCGTCGACGCGCTTGTTGCCGATGCCGTGCGTCGCGGCGAGCGCGCGCAGGTGCTGGCGTGCCGAGCGGCCCGGGTGCACCGCCTTCGCCTCGAGCAGCGCGCCGACCTCGGTCAGCGGTGCGGCCGAGCGCGCGAACGGCTTGCCCTGCACCGTGACGGTGCCGGCCGTCGGCTTGTCCAGGCCGACGATCATGCGCATCGTCGTCGACTTGCCCGCGCCGTTGGGCCCGAGGAAGCCGGTCACGCGGCCGGGCCTCACCTGGAAGCTGATGCCGTCGACCGCGGTCTTGCTGCCGTACCTCTTGGTCAGTCCGTGCGCCTCGATCATCACGTCCCCTGGGTTCGCGTTGTGCTCACGGCGACGACGCTATGCCCGCGGGGGGCCGTGGCGGCACCGTCCGGCGACCGATCTGCGCCCCGGCGCCTCATCCGCGAGAACGAGTCCGGACGTCGCAGGTCGCAGGATCCGCGCGCTGCGCGTCCTTCCCCCGCCCGGTGGGGAACGCGCGGGACCGCGGCTACGTTGAGATCCACGTCGACAGAACTTCCCCGGCCGGCCACGACCAGGAGAGCCGCATGACCAACCCCGTCTTCAGCAACAGTCCCGTGTTCGGGGACCCGCGCCAGCAGCGCGGCCGCCAGCAGGGCGGCGTCCAGCAGGCGCCCGCGTGGGGCACGCCCGGCGCGCAGGCCGCCGACGCCGTCACGCTCGAGCAGATGTACGACGCGCCCACCGCGACCCCGCGCGACACGGGCCGCCTCACGTACGACGACGTCATCGTCAAGACCGGCGGGCTGCTCGCGCTGCTCGTCGTGGTCGGTGCCGCGACGTGGAACCTCGCACCCGGTCTGTGGATCGTCGGCGCGCTCGCGGGCCTCGTGCTCGGGCTCGTCAACGCGTTCAAGAAGAGCCCGAGCCCGGTGCTCATCACGCTGTACACGGTCGCGCAGGGCATGTTCCTGGGCGGCATCAGCGCCGTCTACGAGACCCGGTACGACGGGATCGTCGGGCAGGCCGTGCTCGCGACGCTGTCGGTGTTCGCGGTGTCGCTGTTCCTGTTCCGCTCGGGCAAGGTGCGCGTCACGCCCAAGTTCCAGCGCGCGGTGCTCATCGGCATCGCGGGGTACCTCGTGTACTCGCTGCTCAACCTCGGGCTCATGCTCTTCGGCGTGGGTGACGGCATGTACGGCCCGCTGCGCTCGGGTCTGCTCGGCGTCGGCATCGGGCTGCTGGCCGTCGGCCTCGCGGCCGCGAGCCTGATCATGGACTTCGACGCGATCAAGCGTGGCGTCGACCAGGGCGCCCCGGCCAAGATGGCGTGGTCGGCCGCGTTCGGCCTCATCGTCACGCTCGTCTGGCTCTACCTCGAGCTGCTGCGCCTGCTGGCGATCCTGCGCGGCGACTGACGCGCCGGCCGCACGCGTACGACGACGCCCCGCCGACCTCCGGGTCGGCGGGGCGTCGTCACGTCGTGGGCACGTCCGTGCGTGCCTCTCCAGGCGCGTCAGGGGTGCGTCAGGGGCCCGAGGGCGTCCCGCACTCGCTGCAGAACTTCGCCGTCACGGGGTTGGCCGCGGAGCACGACGTGCACGTGCGCTCGGCCGCGAGGGACCCGCCGCACTCCTGGCAGAACTTGCCGCCGCCCGACTGCGCACCGCACGACGGGCAGCGCGCGACCGACGGCGTGCGCAGGTCGATGCCGGCCGTGAGGTCGGTCTGCCCGAGCCGCTCGGAGATCTGCGCGCGACGCGCCTCGGCCTGCAGCTGCGCGAGCTGCTCGGCCAGCACGGGCGAGCAGCGCACGCACTGCCCGATCTCGTCGTTCCAGCACACGTCGCCGCACACCCAGTCGCCGCAGCCGCGGCACTGGTGGAAACGGTCCGCGATCTGCCCGACGGCCTGCCGCATCGCACGGTCCTTGGCGGCGGAGTTGGTGCCGCGGTCGAGCAGCTGGTCGGCCGCGCTGCTGAGCTGCGAGAAGCGCCCGCCGAGCAGGTTGCCCAGGCCGCGGGCCAGGCTCTGACCCGTCTCGCGCAGGTCGCGCTGGAACGCCGAGCGGTACCCGTTGCCGCAGCGCTCGCAGCGGAATTCGAACTGGTACCCGTCGGCGTTGGACAGGTCCCGCACGTTGTCGGTGAACGGCACTGCCTCGGTCACGTTCGCTCCTCGTCGGCGGTGGACCCGCCCACCCGTTCCTTGACGCGCCTACCGCGCTCGGCGAGATTAACCGACGGATCGTCACGTCCCCGCCAGGTCACCCGCACGGAGGAACCTTCCGCATGCGCCCGTCCCGCACGTCCCCCGTGCTCGCCCTCCTGCTGCTGCTCACCGCGTGCGCGAGCGGTGCGCCGGGGGTGTCGCCGAGCACCTCCACGCCCGCCGCCGGCGGCCCCGGGGCCTCGTCCGCGGCGTCCGCCGAGCCGCCGGCCGGGCCCGTCGTCCCCGCGTCGTGCGCCGCGATCACGCTGGAGACGGGGGCGCGCATCGCGAGCACCGACCTCGCGGCCTGCCTCACGGACTTCGTCCGCGCCGCCGGCAGCGGCCGCTTCGAGATCCATCAGGCCGACCATGTGGCCGACCAGCGCTGGGCGCTCGTCGACGGCGGGCTGTACGCGATCGGGACGCGCGACGGCGCGCCCACCGTCGCCGTCACGCCCGACACCGGGTGGCTGTCGACCGACGGCGCGTGGGTGCAGGCCGACCCGGGCGGGTCGACCGAGCAGATGCTCGCGGCCGACGGCGTCGACATGTACCGCGCCACGAGCTCGCCCGAGATGACGTACGCGATGATCACGGCGGCCCCCGGGTTCACCGTGGGAGAGCGCACCGAGGTCGAGCTCGCCGACGGCACGACGACGACGCTGTGGCCCGTCCGCGCCGACGCCCCGTTCCAGCCGGTCGCCGCGATCCCCGCGACCACCACCGAGCTCGTCGTCTGGACCGACGTCGCCGGCCCGACCGTCCGCATGGACGTCACGGGCGACGCCGTGGGCGGGGGCGGGGAGGCGTACTCGGGCACGGCGACGACGTTCTTCTCGCAGTGGGGCCAGGGCGTGGACCTCGCCGAGGTCGAGGAGCTGGTCGGCGCCCCGCTGCCGCTGCCGGGACGATGAGAGGATCGAGCGTGTGAAGTACGCCCAGCACATCTCCGAGCTCGTCGGCGGCACCCCGCTCGTGCGGCTCTCGTCCGTGACCACCGGCCTGACCGCCACGATCCTGGCGAAGGTCGAGTACCTGAACCCCGGCGGGTCGGTGAAGGACCGCATCGCGCTGCGCATGATCGAGGCCGCCGAGGCCTCGGGCGAGCTGCAGCCCGGCGGCACGATCGTCGAGCCGACGTCCGGCAACACGGGCGTCGGCCTCGCGCTCGTCGCGCAGCGCAAGGGGTACCGCTGCGTGTTCGTCTGCCCCGACAAGGTCAGCCAGGACAAGCGCGACGTGCTGCGCGCGTACGGCGCCGAGGTCGTCGTGACCCCGACGGCCGTGCCGCCCGACCACCCGGACTCGTACTACTCGGTGTCGGACCGCATCGCTGCGCAGACGCCGGGCGCGTGGAAGCCGAACCAGTACGCCAACCCGAACGGGCCGGCGAGCCACTACGCGAGCACGGGCCCCGAGATCTGGGCCGACACCGAGGGGCGGATCACGCACCTCGTCGCGGGCGTCGGCACGGGCGGCACCATCACGGGCACCGGCCGCTACCTGCACGACGCGTCGGCGGACCGCGCGGAGGCCGACGGCGGGCGCGTCGTCGTGGTCGGCGCCGACCCCGCCGGCTCGGTGTACTCGGGCGGCGACGGGCGGCCCTACCTCGTCGAGGGCGTGGGCGAGGACTTCTGGCCGGCCGCGTACGACCCGTCGGTGCCGGACGAGATCGTCGCGGTGTCGGACGCCGACTCGTTCGCGATGACGCGCCGCCTGGCGCGCGAGGAGGGTCTGCTGGTCGGCGGCTCGTGCGGCATGGCCGTCGAGGCGACGCTGCGGCACGCGCGGGCCCTGCAGGAGCGCGACCCGCAGGCCGCGGCCCGCGCGGTGTACGTCGTGATCCTCCCCGACAGCGGCCGCGGGTACATGTCGAAGATCTTCAACGACTCGTGGATGCGCTCGTACGGCTTCCTCGCGGGCGGCGAGGGCGCGACGGTCGCGGACGTGCTGCGCACCAAGGGCGGCGACCTGCCCGCGCTCGTGCACACGCACCCCACCGAGACGGTGCGCGACGCGATCGAGATCCTGCGCGAGTACGGCGTCTCGCAGATGCCCGTGGTCGGCGCCGAGCCGCCCGTGATGATCGGCGAGGTCGCGGGCGCGGTGAGCGAGCGTGAGCTGCTCGACGCGGTGTTCTCGGGCGCCGCGTCGCTCGCGGACCGCGTCGACGCGCACATGTCCGCGCCGCTGCCGCTCATCGGCTCGGGCGAGCCGGTCGACGCCGCGCGTGCCGCGCTCGAGAAGGCCGACGCGCTCATGGTCGTCGACGACGGCCGGCCCGTGGGCGTGCTCACGCGCCACGACCTGCTGGGGTTCCTCGCGCGCTGACCGGCGGCGCACGTCGGTACCCCGCCGACCTGCGCGGACGGTGCGTCGCGCGGGTGGCGCACCGTCCGCGGCAGCGCGCCGTGGCGCGGCGGGGAAGCGCTTGCGACCGCGCTAGCATCGCTGCGCCGGTCCCGGGTGCCCCCTTCCCGGGCCACTGCCCGGAGGTGCACCCGCGATGGCGCTGTACGACCTGCCCCTGCCCGAGCTCGAGCGCTACCTGCCCGAGCTCGACGAGCCCGCCGACCTCGACGAGTTCTGGGCGACGACGCTCGCGGAGACGCGCGCGTTCGACCTGGACGTGCGTCGCGAGCCGTACGACGCGGGGCTCGCGCTGGTCGACGTCGAGGACGTGACGTTCGCCGGGTTCGGCGGCCACCCCGTCAAGGCGTGGGTGACGCGCCCCGCGGGTTCGGCCACGGACGGGTCGTCGCTGCCCGCGGTCGTCGAGTTCATCGGCTACGGCGGCGGTCGCGGGCGCCCGCACGAGCGGCTCGCGTGGGCCGCGGCGGGCTACGTGCACCTGCTCATGGACACGCGCGGCCAGGGGTCGCGCTGGGGGAGCGGCGGCGACACCCCCGACCCCGTGGGCGCGGGCCCGCAGGTGCCCGGGTTCATGACGCGCGGGATCCTCGACCCGGCGGACCACTACTACCGGCGCGTGTTCACCGACGGCGTGCGCGCGGTCGAGGCCGCGCGGTCGCTGCCGGGCGTCGACCCCGAGCGCGTGGTCGTCACGGGCGGGTCGCAGGGCGGCGGCATCACGCTCGCGGTCGCCGGGCTCACGGAGGGCCTCGCGGGCGTCATGCCCGACGTGCCGTTCCTGTGCCACGTGCCGCGCGCGATCGCGCTGGTCGACACCGACCCGTACCACGAGGTCGTCACGTACCTCGCGGTGCACCGCGACCACAAGGACGCCGCGATGCGCACGCTGTCGTACCTCGACGGCGTGCACCTGGGCCGTCGTGCGACCGCGCCGACGCTGTTCTCGGTCGCGCTGCGCGACCCGATCTGCCCGCCGTCGACCGTGTTCGCGGCGTACAACCACTACGGCACGCTCGCGCCCGAGCGCCCCGCGCAGGCGATCGAGGTCTACGAGTTCAACGAGCACGAGGGCGGGCAGGGCTTCCAGGTCGACGCGCAGCTGCGCTGGCTGCGGGACGTGCTGGCCCGCTGACGCCCGCGCGCGGCGGGCGGGCTCAGGTACCGTCCGCCGCGCGGCGCAGCCCCGCGACCAGCCCGTCGACGAGGTACGCGAAGCTCGTCCCGACGTCCTCGGTCATGCCGAAGCCGCCCTCGAGCTCGAGCACGACGAACCCGTGCACGCCCGCGCGCACGGCCCGCACGGCGTCGACGCGCCGCTCGGGCGGCACGCCCAGGTCCGCGACGAGGGCCGCGAGGCGGTCGACCGCGCGCAGGCTCGCGGCGTGCACCTCGCCCGCGTCCGCGTGCGACAGCCAGCCGCCCTGCACGGCCTGGTAGCGGCCGGGGCGTCGGCGCGCCCAGGTGCGGATGGCGTGCGCGACGGCCCGCAGGCGCGCGTCGGGGTCGTCGGTGGTGGCGGCGGCCGCCGCGACGACGTCGTCGAGCTCGGTCACCGCCCGCAGCGCGACCTCGCGCCGCAGCCCCGGCAGGCCGTCGACGTGCTTGTAGAGGCTGGGCACCGCGACGCCCGCGCGCGCCGCGACCGCCGCGAGCGACAGCGCCTGCCACGCCTCGGGCCCGCCGGCGTCGACGACCGCGAGGGCGTGCTCGGTGACGGCGGCCCGGTCGAGCCCGGCGCGCGGGCTCACGCGTCGCCGCCCGTCGCCGGGGCCCCGCTCGTGCGCGGCAGGCCCGCGACGAGGTCGACGAGCGCGGGCGCGACGAGGTCGGCGCGCTGGTGCTGCGGGTAGTGGCCCGCCTCGGGCACGAGCAGCCCGGCGACCGCGTCGTGCGGCACGGTCGCGAGCGTCGCGGCGTGCGTGGCCGCGGGGTCCGGCGTCTCGGGGTCGAGGGCGCCGGTGACGACGAGGACGGGGACGCGCACCTGGTCGAGCAGCGTGCGGTGCCCGCCCGCCGTCAGCGCGAGGGCGAGCCGGCGCAGCTGCCCGAGCGCGCCGGGCGTGCGCAGCGCGCGCCGCAGGTCCGTGAGGTGCGCGTCGGTCCAGGTGGCGCGGCGGCCCTTCAGCAGGCTGCCGTAGAACCACGCCCACGCCGCGGCTCCCCACGGGCGCGCCAGCAGCAGGCGGACCTGCGCCGTGACGGCGCGGCCCGCGGGCGCGTCGTTCGCGGCGTACGCGAGCAGCGCGACGCCCCGGACCCGCGCCGGCTCGAGGGCGGCGACGCGTGCGACCGACCCGGCGGCGAAGGACGACCCGACGAGCACGGCGGGGTGGTCGGCGTCGACGCCCAGCGCGTCGAGCAGCGCCGACACGTCCTGCGCGGTGGGCTCGACGCCGTGACGGGTGAACGCGTGCGTGCCGTCGCCGTGGCCGCGCACGTCGGTGACGACGACGCGGTGACCGGCGGTCACGAGCGGGTCGACCAGGTCGCGGTAGGAGGACCGCAGGTCGCCCATGCCGGGCACGAGGACGACGGTCGTGCCGCCGTCGGGGCCGTGGACCTCGTAGGAGACGGTGCCCTCGGGCACGGTGAGGAGGTGCGTCATGCGGTAAAGCTAATGCCATTAGCCAGCGGTGTCCATCCGCCGAGGGCGAACGGCGCCGCGCACCCCCACCGTGCGCAGGGCAGGATGGGCGGGCACTGTCACCCACCGAAGGAGAAGTCGACATGGCCGCAGCGCTGCCCGAGGTCTCGGGCGCTCCCGGCACCAAGCCCACGCTCACGTTCCCGGACGCGCAGCCGTCGGGTGAGCTCGAGGTCGTGGTGCTCAGCCGCGGCGACGGCGCGCTCGTCGAGGCGGGTCAGGACATCGAGGTGCACTACCTCGGCCAGTCGTGGCAGGGCGGTGTCTTCGACAACTCGTTCGACCGCGGGTCGTCCATCAGCTTCCCGATCGGCGTCGGCGCCGTCATCGCCGGCTGGGACGAGGGCCTCGTCGGCCAGCAGGTCGGCTCGCGCGTGCTGCTCTCGATCCCGTCGCACCTCGCGTACGGCGACCGCGGCGTGCCGCAGGCCGGCATCAAGGGCGGCGACACGCTCGTCTTCGTCGTCGACATCGTCGGCGTCAGCTGACGCGACGTCACCATCGCGCGGCCGGCCCCCACGGGTGCCGGCCGCGCGTGCGTCCGGGCCCGGCCGCGCGCGACGGCACGTCGCGCGTCCGCGTCTCCCGCCGTGGACGCGCCGTGGCCCCGTGCGGCGCGCGCGGCAGGATGCCGCCGTGAGCAGCACCACGAGCCTCGACGTCGACCCCGCCTGGTGGGCCGCGCACTCGCCGTACAGCGACCCCCGCGAGCACGCCGCCGTCCTCGCGGACCTCGGCACCCGCCCCGAGGACCTGCACGCCGCGGCCACCGGCCTCATCGGCCACTACCGCGCGGCCGCGTACACGCTCGACCCCGCGCGCCTGCCCACGATCGACCTGCGCTGGCTCGACCGCATCCTGGCCGCCGGCCTCGCGGCCTCGTCCACGCCGCTCGCGGGCCGACCGCACGCCGACCGCATCGCCGGCTGCTGCCGCGACCACACGCTCCTCGTCGTCGGCGCGCTCCGCGCGCACGGCGTCCCGGCGCGCTCGCGCGTCGGGTTCGCGCGCTACCTCGACCCCGCGCTCGCCCTCGACCACGTCGTCGTCGAGCGGTGGGACGGCGCGCGCTGGGTGCGCAGCGACCCCGAGCTCGACGCCGCGTTCGGGGCCGCACCGCTCGCCGGCGAGCCGTTCGACCCGTTCGACATGCCGACCGGCCCGCACAGCCCGTTCCCCACCGCCGCCGAGCTGTGGGTCGCCCACCGCGAGCACGGCCTCGACCTCGACGCGTACGGCGTGCGGGGCGTGCCCGCGCTGCGCGGCCGCGGCCTGGTCCGCGCGTACCTCACGCTCGAGCTCGCGCACCGGCGGCGCGACGAGCTCCTGCTCTGGGACGTGTGGGGCCCAGCACCCGGCGACGTGCCCGAGGCCGAGCTCGACGCGCTCGCCGACGAGATCGCCGACCTGCTGGTGCGGGCCGACGCGGGCGACGTCGACGCCGAGCGCGAGGCGGCCCGCCGCTACGCCACCGACCCGCGCCTGCACCCCGGCGACCGGGTGCGCACGACGTCGCCCCTCGGACGGTCCGGGTGGACCGACCTGCGCACGCGCACCACCGACTGGGACTGACCCGGCACGCTCAGGGCGTCGCCCAGCGGTGCACGGCGCCGTCGGCCGTGACGAGGACGCCCCGCGTCCCCGGCAGCGCCGCGAGCCGTGCCGGTGCGTCGCCCGGGCCGAGCACCATCGCGGTGGTCGCCCACACGTCGGCGGTCACGACGTCCGCGGCCACGACCGTCGCCGACCGGACGCCCCACACCGGGCCGCCGGTGCGCGGGTCGACGACGTGCCCGCCGTGCGCCGCCGTGCCCGACGTCGCGACGCCGCCGTCCAGCAGGTCGACGTGCGCGAGCAGCCGCCCCCGGTCGGCCGGGTCCTCGACGCCCACGCGCCACGGCAGCCCCGACGCCGAGCGCACGCCGACGTCGCCGCCCGCACCCACCGCGACGTCCGCGTCGAGCACGCCCAGCAGCCCGAGCACGTGGTCGACCGACCAGCCCTTCGACAGGCCCGTCGGGTCGAACCCGTCACGCCAGCCCCACGCGTCGAACGCGCCGTCGGTCGCGTCGCGTGCCGCGAGGCAGCGGGCGTGCACCGCGCGCAGGGCGTCCGGTGCGTCGGCGAGCGCGAGCTCGCCGCGGCGCAGCCGGTTCAGCGCCGATCCCGCGCGGAACGGGCTCAGCTCGGCGTCGAGCGCGGCCACGCGCGCGAACGCGCGCTCGACCGCCGCGGCGGTGCGCGGGTCGTGCGCCGCGTCGCCGCGCACGTGCACGCTCCACGGCATGCCCATGTGGTGCTCGACCCACGCGCGCACCGGCAGCGCCGCCGCCGCGCGCGCGAGGGCGTCGGCGGTGCGGGCCGCAGGGCCGTCCGACGGGTCCGGCGGGTCCGCCGGCAGGTCGGTCGGGCGCGCGGCGGCCGCGACGGCGGCGGCGTCCGGGCGGGCGCCCGCCACGGTGTTCACGGTCGTGCCTGGTCGAGCGCGGCCTGCAGCGACTGCGCGTACGCCTCGCTCGTGAACGTCGCGTGCGACACCATCGCGATCGACGCGCTGCCCGCGGTCGTCGCCTCGTCGTCGAGGGTCGGCAGCGCGGCCGACGAGACCTGCCGCGAGTGCCCGTCCTGCGAGTCCTGCGAGCCCGACGCGGCCGTGACCCGGCCGCCGCTCACCGTGACGGTCACGCTCACGGTGCCGTAGCGCATCGACGTCGACGCCGTGTACCGGCCGTCGGTCAGCCCGGTGCCGGCCGACGACCCGCCGGACGAGGTGCCGGACGACCCGCCGGACGAGCCGGACGACCCGGACGGCGACGCGCTCGCCGACCCCGCACGGTCGGACCCGGCGGGGGACCCCGCCGACGGGGCTCCGCCGGTCGTCCCGGTCGTGGTGGTCCCCGCGGCCGTGACGTCGGTCGTGCCGACCGGGCGGTCGAGGCTCGTGGGGTACTGCAGGAGCAGCACGACGCCCGAGACGGTCGTGAGGATGCTCAGGAGGATGCGGCGCATGGCGACCTACCAGACGTAGCTCTCGACGTGGATGGCGGAGCGGGCGACGCCCGCGGTGCGCAGGTCGGCGACGAGCGCGGCGGTCCAGGCGGGCGGCCCGCACACGACGACGTCGTGGTCGAGCAGGTCCGGGACGAGCTGGAGCAGCGCGGCGGGGCCCGCGTGGTGGCCCAGGTTGGCCGGCAGCCACGGCGTGCCGGTGCGCGAGCGCGGCCCCGGCAGGTCGAGGAACCGCACGCCCGCGTGCCGCACGAGCGCGTCGACGTCGTCCCGCAGCGGCAGGTCGGCGTCGTCGCGGTGCCGCAGCACGAGCGTGTCGACGCCGGGGTGCGCCGCGCCGTGCTCGAGCAGCCCGACCACCGGCGCGACGCCCGCGCCGGCGGCGAACGCCGCGAGCCTCGCGTGCCGGCGGCTGCTCGGGGTCACGCGCCCGAACGGCCCCTCGACGAGCACGCGCGTGCCGGGCCGGGCCGCGGCGACCCGGGCGCCGTCGTCGCCCGTCACGTCCATGGTCACGCGCAGCCCGTCGGTCCACGGCACGGCCGACAGGCTCAGCGGGTGCGCGCGCGTCCACCCGGCGCCGGTGCGGAAACGCCACACGAAGAACTGCCCGGCCTCGGCGCGCAGCCGGTGCAGGTCGCGGCCGCGCACCACGACCGAGACCAGCCCGGGCGCGTCGGGCAGCACGGCCGCGACGCGCAGGTCGTGCCGCAGCGACAGCGCGAGCGGCCGGACGAGGCGGAACACGACGACCGAGACGAAGGTGACGCCGTACAGCGCCCACCAGTACGTCGCGGCCCACGGGTGCAGCAAGAAGCTCGTGCCGGTCCACAGCTGGTGCGGCAGCGCGAGGCCCACGCCGAGGTACGCGTACAGGTGCAGCAGGTGCCAGGACTCGTAGCGCAGGCGGCGGCGCGCGGCGCGCACCGACAGCCCCACGACGGCGACGAGCAGCGCGGTGCCCGCGGCCGCCAGCAGCATGCCGGGCAGCGTCAGCACCAGCTGCACGAGCTCGCCGACCACGCCGCTCCCGTCGGACGCCGCGTACCCCACGGTCACGAGCACGAGGTGCGCGACGAGCATCCAGAACGACGTGAAGCCCGCCCACCGGTGCCACGCGCTCAGCCGGTCCTGCCCGACCGCGCGCTCGACCCACGGCACGCGCGCCATGCCGAGCACCTGGACCAGCAGCAGCGCGGACGCCCACAGCCCCAGCAGCCGCCCCGCGGACGTCGCGAGCGCGGCCGTGGTGGACACGTCGAGGCCGTCCGAGGTGGCCCACAGCAGCGTGACGAGCGCGAGGTGCCCGCCGACGAGCGCCGCGACCGCGTCGCGCCACCACGCACGCCGCACGGGCGGCAGCAGCGCGCGGGCGTGCGACCGCCGTGGTGCGGCGGGGGTGCGCCGGCGGCGGCGGACGGGCCGAGGTGCCCGGCGGGGCCGAGCCTGCCGGCCGGCTCGGCGGTGCGGGCGCCGTCCGGCGGGTGGCGGTCGGTGCGTCGGTGCGGGTGGCGCTCATGGTGTGCTCCCTGGGTTTCCCGGTGAGCTCGAGCCTGAGCGGCCCGCCCGCGAAGCCGCTGAGGCGGCCCTGTGCGGTGCCTGTGCGTCAGTGCAGGCCCACGCGCCGCAGGTAGTCGTTCGCGAAGACGCCCGCGGGGTCGCGGCGCTCGATCAGCGCGCGGGCGTCGTCCCACCGCGGGTAGAGGTCCTGCCAGGTCCGCCCGGCGCCCGGGCCGGCGAAGAGCTTGCCCCAGTGCGGGCGCGCGTCGAACGGCGCGAGCGCGGCCTCGATCACGGGCAGCACGGCCTCGACCTCGGCGCGGCGCGGCTGCCAGGTGAAGTGCAGGCCCACGCGGTCGCCGCCGTGCGCGGTCGACAGCCACAGGTCGTCGCCCGCGATCGAGCGGATCTCGCTGATCATCAGCAGCGGCGACACCTGGTCGCTCAGCCCGCGCAGCGCCTCGATCGCGGCGACGGCGTGCGTGCGCGGCACGAGCCACTCGGACTGCAGCTCGGCACCCGCGCTGGGCGTGAACTCGAGCCGGAAGTGCGGCAGGCGCTCGTGCCAGGGGCCGGGCACGCCGCCCTGCTGCGTGCAGGCCGCGGGGTCCTGGCCGGGCACGGGGTGCACGGGGCCCTCGGCGGGGCGCGCGCCCGCGAGCACGGCGTCGTCCCCGCGGGTCCCGGCGTCGACCCGGTGCTTGCGCCACACCTGGCCGACGGCGTCGCCGGTCCAGTCGGTGAACAGGCTCACGGAGTACGCCGAGCCCATGATCGCGTCGAACCGCCCGAGCGCGGCGTCCCACGGCAGGTCGAGCCACACCTCCTGCGCGACGTCGTACGTCGGCTGGATCGCGAGCGTCACGCGCGTGACGACGCCCAGCGCGCCGAGGCCCACCACGGACGCCGCGAGCTCGGGGTCGTCGGGGCCCAGGACGCGCACCTCGCCGCCCGCGCCGACGACCTCCAGGCCACGGACCACCGCCGACAGGTTGGGCGACGCGTCGCCCGAGCCGTGCGTGGCCGTCGCGACCGTGCCGGCCACCGCGATGTGCGGCAGCGAGGCCATGGTGTGCAGGGCCCAGCCCGCGGCGTGCAGGTCGCGCGCGAGCTCGCCGTACCGCACGCCCGCGCCGACGGTCACGGTGCGGGCGTGCGGGTCGACGACGGTCGGGACCTCGAGCCGGTCGAGCGCGACGAGCGTGCCGGGGGAGTCGGCGAGGTCGTGGAACGAGTGCCGCGAGCCGATCGCGCGCACGTGCTGCGCGCCGGCGACGAGCTCGGCGACCTCGGTGACGCTCGTGGGGTGCACGAGCGGTCCGCCGCGGAACGTGTGGCTGCCGGCCCAGGTGGTGAGCGCGTCGGTCATGGGGGTCCTGCCTCTCGGGTGGTGCGGCGCGACGGTTCAGCGCGCGGGTGCGGTGACGAAGACGTCGAACAGCTCGGGGGTGTGGGCGTGGACGAGCACCATGAAGACGACGGCGTCGAACAGCAGGTGCACGACCAGCACGTAGGTGAGGGACTTGGTGAGGTTGAACGTGAAGCCCTGGATGAGCGCGAACGGGATCGTCAGGAGCGGGCCCCACTCGCGGTAGCCGAGCTCCCACAGGAACGACACGAAGACGAGCGCCTGCAGCACGTTCGCGGTCCACAGGCCGAAGTGCCGGCGCAGCAGCGCGAAGACGATGCAGATGAAGAACAGCTCGTCCCACGTGCCGACGGCGTTGACGCCGACGAACAGGCGCGCGACCTCGTGCCCCTCCACGACCGTGGGCCAGTTCCGGTAGGCGCCCGAGTCGAGGAAGTAGAACGGCAGCACGAGGTACCCGGCGCCCACGACGAACAGCAGGTACGCCCACTGCGTGCGCGTCCACCGCCGCCCGGTGCCCCACGGGAACCGGACGACGTCGTCGCCGTTGACGTGCCGCGACAGCACGTACGGGACCACGACGGCCAGCGACAGCGCGATCGTGAACCGCACCATGCCGAGGTCGGACAGGTCGGCGCCGAGCGGGATGGTCGACACGATGACCATGCCGGTCGCGACCACGAGCAGGTCGCGGCCCAGCACGCGGTCGACCGCCCACGCGAGCAGCACGCCCACGACGAGCGGGGCGTACGCGAGCGGCCGCACGTGCAGCGCGAACATGAGGACGGCCGAGCCGCACACGAGCGCGGCGGCGAGCACGCGCCACGCGTGGCGGTGCCCCGCGCGCGTCGTCGTGCGCTCCTCCGTGATCTCCGTCGACCCCACGGACCCACCATGCCAAACGTTTGCCATGCGGTCGATCACCTTCCGGTGGTCGGTCACGGCGCGGCGAGCGCGCGCACCGTGTCGATCGTGTCCGCCTCGGCGGCGGGCTTGTCCTCGCGGTACCGCAGGACCCGCGCGAACCGCAGCGCGAGCCCGCCCGGGTAGCGCGTCGAGCGCTGCAGCCCGTCGAACGCGACCTCGACGACCTGCTCGGGCCGCAGCGTCACGGTCCAGCCGTCGTCGGCGACCTCGAGCTCGCGGAACCGCGCGGTCTGCCACGCGAGCGTCTCGTCGGTCATGCCCTTGAACGTCTTGCCGAGCATGACGAACCCGCCCGTCGCGGGGTCGCGCGCTCCCAGGTGGATGTTCGACAGCAGGCCGGACCGCCGGCCCGACCCGCGCTCGACGGCCAGCACCACGAGGTCGAGCGTGTGCCGCGGCTTGACCTTGACCCACGCGGCCCCGCGGCGTCCCGCCTCGTACGGGGCGTCGGACGCCTTGACGACCACGCCCTCCTGCCCGGCGGCGACGACGGACCGGAAGTGCTCGGCCGCCACGGCCGGGTCGCTCGTGACCACCCGCTGCACGACGTGCGGCGCCGCGACCCGGTCGAGCACGGCCAGCCGCTCGCGCAGCGGCGCGTCGAGCAGGTCGCGGCCGTCGACGTGCAGCACGTCGAAGAAGAACGGCGTGAGCGTCGTCGCGCCCGCGAGGTCGGCGTCGCGCGTGGCGCTGCGCGCGGCCGTCTCCTGGAACGGGCGCGGGCGGCCGTCGGCGTCGAGCGCGAGCGCCTCGCCGTCCAGCACGAGCGTGCGCGCGGGCAGCGCGCGGACGGCCGCGACGAGCTCGGGCACGCGCGCCGTCACGTCGTCGAGGCTCCGCGTGTACACGCGCACGTCGTCGCCGTCGCGGTGCACCTGGACCCGGATGCCGTCGAGCTTGGTGTCGACGACCACCTCGGCCGCCGGCCCGTCCGCGGTCCCCGCCCGCTCGAGGAGCTGCGCGACCGCCGTCGGCACGTCGGGCGCGGACTGCGCGAGCATCGGCCGCACCGGCCGCCCCACGGCGAGCGTGAACCCTGCGAGGGCGGTCCGGGCGTCCTCGGGGGCGGGCGCGGCGAGCGCGGCGGCGGCGACCGCCTCGGTCTCGCCCGCGAGCATCGCGGCGCGCCGCACGACGTCGGCGGGGACGCCCGCGGCCTCGGCGACCGCGTCGAGCAGCAGCGCGTCCAGCGCGCCCTGGCGCAGCTCACCGCTGACGAGCCCCCGCAGCAGGTGCTGCTCGCGCTCGGTCGCGGCGCCGAACAGCGCGCGGGCGGCGTCGGTACGGGCCGTGGCGGACCCGGGGCCGGACATCTCCGCCATCGTCGCGAACGCGGCGTCGACCTCCGCGACCGTCAGCGTCGGCGCATCCGCCGGCCCGGGCATCCCGGCCAGCGACCGCCAGCCCAGGCCCGTGCGCCGCTGCCGCAGCTCGCCCGCGAGGTAGCGCGCCACGACCGCGACGTCGTGCGGCCCGTCGGCCGCCGCGCGCCGCAGCACGTCGACCAGCACCGCGCGCTTGGCGAGCCGCGACCGCGTCGCGGCCACGCGGGCGGACGCGTCGGCGACGTCGTCGAGCAGCATGCGCCCATCCTCGCCCGCGCCACCCACACCCGCCCGACGGGTGAGCGTCCGCTCACCGGGTCGTGAGAGTGCGATCCAGCACCGTCTGGCCGAGGGGCCGGCACTCCCCGCCGGATCTCGCGGCGAAGGTGCCGTGTCCGCATCGCCCACTCACGAGGTGGTGAGAGTGCGATCCAGCACCGTCTGGCCGAGGGGCGGGCACTCCCCGCCGGATCTCGCGGCGAAGGTGCCGTGACCGGATCGCGCTCTCGCGGGTGGGTGGGGCGACCGGATCGCACTCTCGCGGGTGGGTGGGTGACCGGATTGCACTCTCGCGGGTGGGTGGGGCGACTGGATCGCCCTCTCACGGGGTGGTGAGAGGGCGATCCAGGTCCGTCAGGCCGAGGGGACCGGGCAGGCGACGCCGGTGGAGTGCACCGGGCAGTAGCCCGCCGGGTTCTTCTTCAGGTACTGCTGGTGGTAGTCCTCGGCGTAGTAGAACGTGCCGGCCTCCTCGACCGGGCGGATCTCCGTGGTCACGTCCCCGTAGCCGCGGGCCTTGAGCACCGGTGCGAACGCGTCGCGCGTCTCCTGCGCGGCCGCGCCCTGCTCCGGCGTCGTGAAGAACACCGCGGAGCGGTACTGCGTGCCCAGGTCGTTGCCCTGGCGGAAGCCCTGGGTGGGGTCGTGCTCCTCCCAGAAGTGCCGCAGCAGGTCGACGTCGGACAGCACGGCCGGGTCGTACGCGACCATCACCGTCTCGGTGTGGCCCGTGCGGCCCGTGCACGTCTCCTCGTACGTCGGGTAGGGCGTGAACCCGCCCATGTAGCCGACGGCCGTGGTGACGACGCCGGGCAGCTGCCACGCCTCCTTCTCGGCGCCCCAGAAGCACCCCGAGGCCAGGTACAGCACGCGCGTGCCGTCGGGCCAGGGGCCCTGCAGCGGCGTGCCCAGCACCGCGTGCGTCGACGGGACCGCGTAGGGGTACCCGTCCCGTCCCTTGAGGGCGTGCTCCGCGTCCACCATCGTGGTGCGCAGCGACGAGCCCAGCAGCGTCTCGAACAGCGAGGCCATGACCGTCTCCTTGTCGTCGGGTCCACGACGTGCAACAGGCGCGCCGCGGCCCGTGTTCCGCGTGCCGTGCGCCACCACCCGCGTGTGCGCCTGCGCTGCCGCGCGCGCCACCGCCTAGCCTGGGGGCGTGACCCACGACCCGCTCGCGCAGCCCCACGACTGGTCCGCCGCCGGCTTCTCGACCCGTGCCATCCACGCAGGTCAGGACCCGGACCCCCGCACGGGGGCGGTGGTGACGCCGATCCACCAGGTCTCGACGTACAAGCAGGACGGCGTCGGCGGCCTGCGCGACGGCTACGAGTACTCCCGCTCGGCCAACCCGACGCGCGACGCGCTGCAGGAGGCGCTCGCCGCCGTCGAGGGCGGCGCCGCGGGGTTCGCGTTCGCGTCGGGCCTCGCGGCCGAGGACGCGCTGCTGCGCTCGGTGCTGCGCCCCGGCGACCACGTCGTGGTGCCCGACGACGCGTACGGCGGCACGTACCGCCTGATCGCGCGCGTCCTGGGCCCGTGGGGGATCGAGCACACGCCCGTCGACCTGTCCGACCCCGACGCGGTGCTCGCGGCGATCCAGCCGGGCCGCACCAAGGCGATCTGGGTCGAGACGCCCACCAACCCGCTGCTGGGCATCGCCGACGTCGCGGCGATCGCGACGCACGCGCAGTCGCACGGCGCGGTGCTGATCGTCGACAACACGTTCGCGACGCCGTACCTGCAGCAGCCGCTCGCGCTGGGCGCCGACGCGGTCGTGCACTCGACCACGAAGTACGTCGGCGGGCACTCCGACGTCGTCGGCGGCGCCGTGGTCGTCGCGGACGGCGCGCAGCTGCCCGCGGGCATGACCGGGCCGACGGGCACGACGTCGCTGCGCGACGCGGTCGGCTTCCTGCAGAACGCGTCGGGCGCGGTCGCGGGCCCGTTCGACGCGTGGCTCACGCTGCGCGGCCTCAAGACCCTCGCGGTGCGCATGGACCGCCACGTGGCCAACGCCGAGGCCGTCGCGCGGTTCCTCGTCGAGCACCCCGGCGTCACCGAGGTGCTGTGGCCCGGCCTGCCCGAGCACCCCGGCCACGAGGTCGCGGCCCGGCAGATGCGCGGGTTCGGCGGCATGGTCGCCTTCCGCACCGGCTCGGCCGACTCCGCGGTCGCGGTGTGCGCCGCGACGCGGGTGTTCACGCTCGCCGAGTCGCTCGGCGGCGTCGAGTCGCTGATCGAGCACCCCGGGCGCATGACGCACGGCTCCGTCGCGGGCACCGCGCTCGAGGTCCCCGACGACCTCGTGCGGCTGTCCGTCGGCATCGAGGACGTCGAGGACCTGCTCGCCGACCTCGGCCAGGCGCTCGCGGCCGCCGGGCTCGGTCGATGAGCACGCCCGGCCGGCGCGACGACGTCACGACGGCCGCCCCGGCGGCCGACGGCGCACCCGGCGCGGCGCAGGAGGGTGCGCCCGCCGAGCCGCTGCCCGCGCCCGGCACCGCCGCGACCCCGCGCCCGGGGCCCGTGCCGCCCGCCGTGCAGGCGGCCGCCGCGTGGTCCTGGCGCCTCATCGTCATCCTCGCGGCCGTCGCGCTCGCCGTGTGGGGTCTGGCGGTCCTCAAGGTCATCGTCGTGCCCGTGGCGATCGCGCTGCTCCTCACGGTGCTGCTCTCGCCGCTGGTGCGCGCGCTGCAGCGGTGGCTGCGGCTGCCGCGCGCCGCGGCGTCGGGGATCGCGGTCGTGCTGCTCCTCGGGCTCGTCGCGGGGCTGCTGACGCTCGCGGGGCAGTCGATCGTCAACGGCGTCACCGAGCTGTGGGACCAGGCCAGCGACGGCGTCACCAAGCTCGTCGACTGGCTGTCGGAGGGGCCGCTGCACCTCGGCACGGCCGACATCGACAAGTGGATCACGCAGCTGCAGGACGCCGCCGCGTCGAGCGCCGACCAGATCGCCTCGGGCGCGCTGTCGGTGGGCGTCACGGTCGGGCACGTCGCGGCCGGCACGCTCATCGCGCTGTTCTGCACGCTGTTCTTCCTCATCGACGGGCGCGGCATCTGGGCGTGGCTCGTGGGGCTGCTGCCGCGGGGCTCGCGCGAGCGCGTCCACCAGGCCGGCCGGCGCGGCTGGGTCACCCTCGGCGCCTACACGCGCACGCAGATCCTCGTCGCGGGCGTCGACGCGATCGGCATCGGCGCCGGTGCGGCGATCCTGCAGCTGCCGCTCGCGATGCCGCTGGCCGTCCTCGTGTTCTTCGGCTCCTTCATCCCCTTCGTGGGCGCGATCGTCACGGGCGCCATCGCGGTGCTCGTCGCGCTCGTCACGCAGGGCTGGGTGTCGGCGCTGATCATGCTCGGCATCGTGCTGCTCGTGCAGCAGCTCGAGGGGCACGTGCTGCAGCCGTTCCTCATGGGGCACGCGGTGTCGCTGCACCCGGTCGCGGTGCTCCTCGTCGTCACGTCCGGCTCGCTGGTCGCCGGGATCGTCGGTGCGCTGTTCGCGGTGCCGATCGCGGCGGTCATCAACACGGTCGTGCTGTACCTGCACGGGCACGACAAGTTCCCGCAGCTCGGCACGCACGACCACGTGCCCATCCGCGCCAAGGGCCACCCCGTGGTGGACCGCGCGATCGCGGCCGCCGCCGAGGCGGAGTCCGAGGCCGACGCGGCCCGCCACGAGCACGGCCCCGCGCGCGGCACCACGGCGGGCGACCCGCCGGTCGGCCCGTGATCGGGCCGGCCGACGTCCGCGCCGCGGCCGCGCTGCTCGAGGGCGTCGCCGAGCGCACGCCCGTGCAGCGCAGCCGTGCGCTGTCCGAGCTGGCGGGCGCCGACGTGTGGCTCAAGTGCGAGAACCTGCAGCGCGCCGGGTCGTTCAAGATCCGCGGCGCCTACACGCGCATGGCGCGGCTGACGGCCGACGAGAAGGCGCGCGGCGTCGTCGCCGCCAGCGCGGGCAACCACGCGCAGGGCGTCGCGCTCGCGGCGCGCCTGCTGGGCATCGACGCGGTGATCTTCATGCCCGTCGACGCCGCGCTGCCCAAGCTCGCGGCGACCCGCGGCTACGGCGCACGCGTCGAGCTCGCCGGCACGTCGGTCGACGAGGCGCTCGTGCACGCGCGCGAGCACGCCGCGCGGACCGGGTCCGTGCTCATCCACCCGTTCGACCACCCCGACGTCGACGCCGGGCAGGGCACGGTCGCGCTCGAGATCCTCGAGCAGGTGCCGGACGTCGGCACGGTCGTCGTGCCCGTGGGCGGCGGCGGCCTGGCCGCCGGCATCGCCGCCGCGCTCGACGAGCGTCCCGACGTGCGCGTGATCGGCGTGCAGGCGGCCCGCGCGGCCGCCTACCCGGTGTCGCTCGCGGCGGGCCGCCCGGTGCCGGCGACCGAGCTGCGGACCATGGCCGACGGCATCGCGGTCGGCACCCCCGGCGACGTGCCGTTCGAGGTGCTCGCGAGCCACCAGGTGCCCGTGCGGACCGTGTCCGAGGAGGACCTGTCGCGCGCGCTGCTGCTCGTCGCGGAACGCGCCAAGCTCGTCGTCGAGCCGTCCGGCGCCGCGGCCGTCGCCGCGCTCATGGCCGACCCGCGCGGCGTCGCGGGCGACGACGGGCGGCCGGTGGTGTGCGTGCTGTCGGGCGGCAACATCGACCCGCTCGTGCTGCTGCGCGTCGTGCGGCACGGCCTCGCGTCCGCCGGGCGCTACCTGCACCTGCACGTCGTCGTCGAGGACACGCCTGGTGCCCTCGCGGACCTGCTGCACGAGGTCGCCGCGACGGGCGGCAACGTCATGCACGTGTCGCACCTGCGCACGGGCGGCGACCTCGCGTTCAGCGACGTCGCGATCGACCTGCAGATCGAGACCAAGGGCGCCGAGCACTGCGCGACCGTGCTGGCCACGCTGCGCGCCGCGGGCTACCGCATCGGCGACGCCTGAACGCACGCGGGGGACGCCACCGGCTCTCCGGTGCGTCCCCCGCGTGACGGGTCGTGCGCGGTCAGCCGACGAACGGGCTCGCCGCGGTGATCTCGACCGGGATCTGACGGCCGTTCGGCGCCTCGTAGGACGTCGAGTCGCCGACCTTGTGCCCCTGGATGGCGGCGCCCAGCGGCGACGTGGGGGAGAAGACGTCGATCTCCGCGGTGCCCGCGATCTCGCGCGAGCCCAGCAGGAACGTCATCTCGTCGCCCGCGACGACCGCGGTCACGACCATGCCGGGCTCGACGACGCCGTCGTCCGGCGGCGTGCCGATCTGCACGTTGCGCAGCTTGGCCTGCAGCTCGCGGATGCGCGCCTCCTGCTTGGCCTGCTCCTCGCGCGCGGCGTGGTAGCCGCCGTTCTCCTTGAGGTCGCCCTCGTCCCGGGCCGCCGCGATGCGGTCCGCGATCTCCTTGCGACCCACCGACTCGAGGTGCGTGAGCTCCTCCTTGAGGCGGTCGTAGGCCTCCTGCGTCAGCCACGTGGCAGCAGTCGTGTCCGTCACGATCGCTCCTTCCTTGACTCCGGTGGCCGCCTCGTCGGCGGCGTGTGGGCCCCACGTGCCGGCACGCGTCGAGGCCGTGCGGTGCCGGGAGGGAGGGGGTGGTGCCGTCCCGCCGCGGTGTGACGTCGACCTGTGCGTGACGCCGGACCGGGGGCGGCGTAAACGCCTAGCCTACCAAGCGCACCGTGACGCGCTGACCCGGACGGGGGACCGGTGTCACCCGTCGAGGCGGCACCCGTCGACGACGCCGGTCACGGCGAGCTCGACGGTCGGCACCGTGACGGTGACGCGCCGCGTGCGGTGGTCGGCCGGCGGCACGGGCACGTCGAGCACGCCCACCTGCGCGTACGACGACGACAGCGCCTGCACGCGGCACGTCGCCGACCGTCCGACGTCGGTCGTAACGTCGAACGTCACCTCGGTGCGCGTCGGCCCGTCGACGCGGTAGCCCACGTCCTGCCACTGCACGGGGTCGCGCAGCACGCCGCCGCCGACCCAGCCGATCACGAGCATCGCGACCACGACGAGCGCCGCGAGCCCGAGGCGCTGCAGGCGGCGCGCGCCGTCGGTGGGTTCCGGTCCGTAGCGCCCGGCGGGCGGGCGGGGGGCCGGTGCGACCACGGTGGGGCCTCCTGGTGCGGTGTCGGTGAGCGGTCTCGGGTGCCCTGCTCGAGGGCGCGCGGACGCGGTGCGCGGCGCGTGAGGGATCATTGTCTCTCGTCCCACGACCTGCCACGGGAGGATCCTCAGGTGAGCACGGACCGGCTACGGCTGATGGCGGTGCACGCGCACCCGGACGACGAGTCCAGCAAGGGTGCCGCGACCACGGCCCGCTACGCGGCGGAGGGCGTCGACGTGCTCGTCGTGACCTGCACCGGCGGCGAGCGCGGGGACGTGCTCAACCCGCACTACGGTCCCGCACCCGTGGGCCTCGAGGAGATGCGCGCGGTGCGCCGCGAGGAGATGGCCGCCGCAGCGGCGGCGCTCGGCGTGCGGCAGCACTGGCTGGGCTTCGTCGACTCGGGCCTGCCCGAGGGCGACCCGCTGCCCCCCGTGCCGGAGGGCTCGTTCTCGCTCGTGCCGCTCGAGGAGGCCGCCGCGCCGCTCGTCGAGCTGGTCCGCGAGTTCCGGCCGCACGTCATCACGACGTACGATCCCACGGGCGGCTACCCCCACCCGGACCACATCATGTGCCACCGCGTGGGCGTCGAGGCGTTCGCCGCCGCGGGCGACCCCGAGCGCTACCGCGACCGCGGCGAGCCGTGGACCCCGCTGAAGCTGTACTACAACCACGGCTTCTCGCTCGCGCGCATGCGGGCCGTGCACGACGCGATCGTCGCGGCGGGCGGCGAGTCGCCGTTCAGCGACTGGATCGACTCGCGGCAGGCGCGCGAGGTGCCCGAGCGCGAGGTCACGACGCGCGTCGAGTGCGCCGACTACTTCCCGCAGCGCGACGCCGCCCTGCGGGCGCACGCGACGCAGATCGACCCCGAGGGCTGGTTCTTCGCGGTGCCGCGCGAGGTCGAGCTCGCGACGTGGCGCGACGAGGAGTACGAGCTCGCGGAGTCCCGCGTGCCGACGACGCTGCCCGAGGACGACCTGTTCGCGGGGATCCGCGGGACGGAGCACGCACGATGAGCGCGCTGCTGGGCGCGGCCCTGCTCACGGGCGTGGTGTGGGCCGAGCGGCTGCCGGGGCCGACGTACGAGAGCCCGCAGGAGGGGTCGCCCGGGTTCGCGGGGTTCGTCGCGACGTTCCTGCTGGCGGTCGCGATCATCGCCCTCGCGGTCTCGTTCACGCGGCGCATGCGACGCGCGACGCACCGCGAGCGCGAGCGGGTCGCCGCCGAGACCGCGGCGGCCGGCCCGACCGACGCGACCGCGCCCGTCGCCGACGCCCCGGCCGACGCGGCTGCGCCGCAGGACGCGGGGGCCGACGACGCGGCGGACGACCGCCCGTGACCGACCGTCCCGCGCCGCCGCAGCGCCCGGCCGTGCGCGTCACGGTCGCGCAGCTGCAGGTCGGCACGGACCGCGAGGCGAACCTCGTGGCGGCGCGCGACGCGCTGCGCACGGCGGCGCGCGTGCGCGCGGACGTCGCGGTGCTGCCCGAGTACGCGTCGGCGTACGACCCGCGCGGCGTGGGCGTCGACCTCGCGGAGCCGCTCGACGGGCCGTTCGTGACGATGCTGCGCACCGAGGCGCGCCGCGGCGGGTGCGCCGTGCTCGCGGGCACGACGCTGCCGGGCGGCGAGCCCGGGCCCGACGGCCGGCCGCGCGCGGTCAACGCCGTCGTGGGTGTGGACGCGACCGGCGAGGTCGTGGGGGTCTACCGCAAGGTGCACCTGTACGACGCGTTCGGGCACCGGGAGTCGGAGCGGCTCGCGCCGGGGCCGGTGGACGCGGCGCCGCTCGTGCTCGACGTCGCGGGCCTGCGGCTGGGTGTGCTCACCTGCTACGACCTGCGGTTCCCGGAGTCGGCGCGGCGCCTGGTCGACGCGGGCGCCGACGTGCTCGTGGTGCCCGCCGCGTGGGTCGCGGGCGACCTCAAGGCCATGCAGTGGCGCACGCTCGCGGTCGCGCGCGCGATCGAGAGCACGGCGGCCGTGGTCGCGGTCGGCCAGGCCGGCCGGGGCGTGGTCGGACGGTCGCTCGTCGTCGGGCCGGACGGCGTGGTGGGCCTCGAGCTCGACGAGACGCCGCAGGTGCGCACGGTCGACGTCGACGCGGCCGGGATCGCGGCCGTGCGCGAGCGCGTGCCGTCGTTGGCGCACCGGCGCTACGCGGTGGTGCCGCGCGGCTGAGCCGTCCGCCGGGCGGGGGCGCGGGTCGTCAGGCGGCGTGGGCCGTCGCGATCGCGACGGCCACGAAGTGGCACGTGTACCCCACGACCGTGAGCGCGTGGAAGATCTCGTGGAACCCGAACCACCGCGGGCTCGGGTTCGGGCGCTTGAGCCCGTAGACCACGGCGCCGACGGTGTACGCGAGGCCGCCGCCCGCGATGAGCCACACGACCGCCGGGCCGCCCGACGTCCAGAACTGCGGCATGAAGCCGACGGCCACCCAGCCGAGCGCGAGGTAGATCGGCACGTACACCCACCGGGGCGCACCCAGCCAGAACACGCGCGCGAGCAGCCCGACGAGCGCGCCGGACCACACGACGAGCAGCAGCGTGCGCGCGGTCGGCGGCGGCAGCAGCAGCACCGCGAGCGGCGTGTACGTGCCGGCGATGATGAGGAAGATGTTCGTGTGGTCGAGCCGGCGCAGCACGCCCGCGACGCGCGGCGACCACGTGCCGCGGTGGTAAAGGGCGCTGGTCCCGAACAGCATGACCGCCGAGAGCCCGAACACGACGTTGGCCCAGCGGGCGGCCGCGGTGGGCGAGAGCACGACGAGCACGATCGACGCGACGAGCGCGAGCGGCGCGACGCCCGCGTGGATCCAGCCGCGCAGCCGCGGCTTGACCGCGTCGACGACCTGCTCGACCGCGTCGCCGACGGCGTCGGCCGCGCGGGACACGGGGTGGTCGCTGCGGCGGGGCTCGTCGGGGGTGTCGCGTCCGGGGCGCGCGGGGTGCGCGTCGTGGGCCGGGGGAGTGCTCATGCGTCGGGTGCCGCCTTCGTCGCTCGAGACCTACGTGACCGTAGGTTACGCGTCCGTAGGTAGCGGTGTCGACGTGACCCGTGCCCTCGCGAGGTCCTCCGGCGAGTACCGTGGGCGCCGTCGAACGACCGCCACGAGGAGGCTACGCGTGCGCCTGCCGCACCCGCTCTACGGCCTGTACGAGCGACGCCTCGCGGCGTCCCTGCACCCCGACCGGGTGCCGCGGCACATCGGCGTGATCCTCGACGGCAACCGCCGCTGGGCGCGCGACAGCGGCCTGTCGTCCGCCACCGGGCACCGGCGCGGCGCCGACAAGATCAGCGACGTCCTGCAGTGGAGCGAGGACGTGGGCGTCGAGGTCGTGACGCTGTGGATGCTGTCGACCGACAACCTCGCGCGCGACCCCGAGGAGCTCGAGCACCTGCTGCGCGTCATCGAGGACGTCGTCGGCGAGCTCGCGGCGGAGCGGCGCTGGCGCGTGCAGGCCGTCGGCGCGCTCGACATGCTGCCCGACCGCACCGCGTCGGCGCTCAAGGCCGCGCAGGACGCCACGGCCGACGTGCAGGGCCTGCACGTCAACGTCGCCGTCGGCTACGGCGGGCGCCGCGAGATCGCCGACGCCGTGCGCTCGTTCCTGCGCGTGCACGCCGAGGCCGGTGCGAGCCTCGACGAGCTCGCCGAGGCGTTCGACGTCGAGCACATCGCCCAGCACCTCTACACCAAGGGCCAGCCCGACCCCGACCTCGTGATCCGCACGTCGGGCGAGCAGCGGCTCGGCGGGTTCCTCATGTGGCAGTCGGCGCACTCGGAGTTCTACTTCTGCGACGCCTACTGGCCCGACTTCCGGCGTGTCGACTTCCTGCGCGCCGTGCGCGCCTACAGCCAGCGGCAGCGGCGACTCGGGCGCTGACCTGCGCGATCGCCCACGTGCCCGCAGTCGGGCCGTGGGACGTCACGTGAACAGCGCGTGACATCTGCCGCGACGCGCGTGGATGTGCGCGACGGCGGGTGTGACCGGGGTTACGTTCGCGACCG
The DNA here is from genome assembly GCF_000986825.1 of Cellulomonas sp. FA1. Taxonomy (NCBI): domain Bacteria; kingdom Bacillati; phylum Actinomycetota; class Actinomycetes; order Micrococcales; family Cellulomonadaceae; genus Cellulomonas; species Cellulomonas sp. FA1. The sequence continues at coordinate 3,899,121 of NZ_LBMY01000001.1, forward strand.
AGGACGACGCCCGTCGTCCCCGGGAGGCCAGCCCATGGAGCGACCGCTCCGAGACGGAGGGCCGGACCCGGCCCTCGGCCGGCCGACCCGTCCCGCCGCCGTCCGACGACCCGCGGGTGCCCCGGCGCCCCGAGCCGGCGGGCGGCACCCGCACCGGCGCTGACGCGCCCGAGGGGAGCCTGCCGTGGACCGCACCTCGCAGCACGACCTGGGCACCGCACCCGCGACCACCGCCCCGGGGTCGCCCGGGGCCCCCGGCTCCCCGTCCGAACGCCTCACGTACGTGCTCGACACCTCCGTCCTGCTGTCCGACCCGCGTGCGCTCCTGCGGTTCGCCGAGCACGACGTCGTCCTGCCGGTCGTCGTCGTGACCGAGCTCGAGGCCAAGCGCCACCACGCCGAGCTGGGGTACTTCGCACGCAGCGCGCTGCGCCTGCTCGACGACCTGCGCGTCGAGCACGGCCGGCTGGACGCGCCCGTGCCCGTCACCGACGTGGGCGGCACGCTGCGCGTCGAGCTCCACCACGTCGACCCGCAGGTGCTGCCGTCGGGGTTCCGGCTCGGCGACAACGACACCCGGATCCTCGCGGTCGCGGCCAACCTGGCCGCCGAGGGGCGGCGCGTGGTCGTGGTCTCCAAGGACCTGCCGATGCGCGTCAAGGCGTCCGCGGTCGGCCTGGACGCCGAGGAGTACCGCGCCGAGCTCGCGGTCGACTCGGGCTGGACCGGCATGGACGCGCTCGACCTCACCGAGCAGCAGATGGCCGACCTGTGGGAGCACGAGTCGCTCGCGCTCGCGGACGTCGCGCCGCCGGCGGCGGGGTCGACGCTCACGGGCAGCCCGACCGACCTGCGCTGCCACACGGGCCTGGTGCTGCACAGCCCGCGCGGGTCGGCGCTCGGGCGCGTCACGGCCGACAAGCACGTACAGCTGGTCCGCGGCGACCGGGACGTGTTCGGGCTGCACGGGCGCTCGGCCGAGCAGCGCGTCGCGATCGACCTGCTGCTCGACGAGGAGATCGGCATCGTGTCGCTCGGCGGGCGCGCGGGCACGGGCAAGTCGGCGCTCGCGCTGTGCGCGGGCCTCGAGGCCGTGCTCGAGCGGCGCCAGCACCGCAAGGTCATGGTCTTCCGCCCGCTCTACGCGGTGGGCGGGCAGGACCTGGGCTACCTGCCGGGGGACTCGGCCGAGAAGATGAGCCCGTGGGCGCAGGCCGTGTTCGACACGCTCGGCGCCGTGGTCGGCAAGGAGGTCGTCGAGGAGATCGTCGACCGCGACCTGCTCGAGGTGCTGCCGCTCACGCACATCCGCGGGCGCTCGCTGCACGACGCGTTCGTGATCGTCGACGAGGCGCAGTCGCTCGAGCGCAACGTGCTGCTCACGGTGCTGTCGCGCATCGGGCAGTCGTCGCGCGTGGTCCTCACGCACGACGTCGCGCAGCGCGACAACCTGCGCGTGGGGCGGCACGACGGCGTCGCGGCGGTCATCGAGGCGCTCAAGGGGCACCCGCTGTTCGCGCACGTGACGCTCACGCGCTCCGAGCGCTCGCCGGTCGCGGCGCTGGTCACCGAGCTGTTCGAGGGCATCGACGCCTGACGTCGTCCGGCCCGCCCGCGAGGGGCGTCGACCCGTCGGGGTCGGCGCCCCTCGTGCGTGCGCGACGTCACCCGGTGATCGGCTCGACGCGCTGTTGTTCCAGGCGTAATGTTCCGGCCGGAACAAGGACCGAGGTCCCACGTCCCGACCGTGCACCCCGACCGGAGGACAGACATGTCGCGCACGCCGACCGCCGTCACGGTGGTCGTCCTCGCGCTGCTCGCCGAGCAGCCCCGGCACCCGTACGACGTCTTCCAGACGCTCGTCGAGCGCGGCGACGACCGCCTCGTGCGCGTCAACCCCGGCGCCGTCTACCACGCGGTCGACCGGCTCGAGCGCGACGGCCTCGTCGAGGCCGTCGGCACCGAGCGCGCCGGCAACCGCCCCGAGCGCACCACGTACCGCGCGACGCCCGCCGGCCACGCCGCGCTCGCCCCGGCGATCACCGCCCACCTGGCCGACGAGCGCCCCGCGCTCCCGGACTTCCCCGTCGGCCTGGCGCACGCGTGGCGCCTGCCCGTCGACGACGTCGCCGCCGCCCTCCAGGCGCGGCGCGACCGCGAGGCCGCGCGCCTCGCGGAGCTGCGCGCCCGCATCGACGCCGTCCGCGGCGAGGGCCTGCCGCGCCGCTTCGTGCTCGACGGCGAGCGCGAGCTCGTCCTGCTCACGGCGGAGATCGCCTGGCTGGACGACGTCCTGCGCGAGCTCGCCGACGACACCCTCGAGTGGGGCGGGCCCCCGCCCCCCGACTTCCTCGCCGCGCGCGCACGTCGCCTCGCGGCCACCGACACCCGGAGCACCCCGTGACCCAGCCCCTCGTCGACCTGCGCGGCCGCAGCCCCTGGAGCGTGCTGCCGCCCCTGTGCCTCGGCTTCTTCATGATCATGGTCGACACGACCATCGTGAACATCGCCGTCCCCACCCTCCAGGACGCGTTCGGCGCGAGCCTCGTCACCGTCGGGTGGGTCAACAGCGCCTACCTGCTGACGTTCGCCGTCCTCCTGCTCGTCACCGGGCGGCTCGGCGACCGGTTCGGCCCGCGTCCCGTGTTCGTCACCGGACTCGTGATCTTCACGCTCGCGTCGCTCGCGTGCGGCCTGTCCGGCTCGGTCGGGTGGCTCATCGCCGCGCGCGCCGTGCAGGGCGTCGGCGGTGCGCTCATGACGCCGCAGACCATGGCCATGATCACGCGCGTCTTCCCGCCCCAGCAGCGCGGGGCCGCGATGGGCGTGTGGGGCTCGGTCGCGGGCGTCGCGACCATCACCGGCCCGGTGCTCGGCGGCCTGCTCGTCGAGACCGTCGGCTGGGAGTGGATCTTCTACGTCAACGTCCCCGTCGGCGCGGTCGCGCTGTGGCTGTCGTTCCGCCAGCTGCCCGTGCTGCCGACCCACGCGCGCTCGCTCGACGGCGTCGGCGTCGTGCTGTCGGTCGTCGGGCTGACGCTCCTGGTCTTCGGGCTGCAGGAGGGCGAGGCGTACGACTGGGGCACGATCGTCGGCCCCGTGACCGTGTGGGGCGTCGTCGGCGCGGGCGTCCTCGTGTCGGGCGCGTTCCTGCTGTGGCAGCGCCACCGCGGCGACGACGCGCTCCTGCCGCTGCGGCTGTTCGTGCACCGCAACTTCTCGCTCGCGAACGTCGCCGGCGCCGCCGTGACGTTCGCGATGACGGGCATCTTCTTCCCGTTCACGCTGTACCTGCAGCAGGTGCTCGGCCTCTCGCCGCTGCACGCCGCGCTCGTCGGCCTCCCCGGGTCGCTGCTGTCGGGCGTCATCGCACCGTTCGCGGGCCGGCTGTCGGACCGCGTGCCCGGCAAGTGGGTCGCGTTCAGCGGCTTCGCGACGCTCGCGGTCGCGATCGGGGTCCTCGCGACGCAGGTGCAGCCGGGCGTCGCCGTGTGGCGCCTCGTGCTGCCGATGGTGCTGTTCGGCGTCGGCACGGGCCTGGTGTTCTCGCCGCTCGCGAGCCTCGCGACCTCGGGCCTCGACCAACGCACCGCGGGCGCGGGCGCGGGCGCGTTCAACACGACGCGCCAGGTCGGCGGCGTCATCGGCTCGGCCGTCGTCGTCGCGACCCTCACGTCGCGCCTCGCCGCGACCATGCCGGCCGCCGCGCAGGACGCCGCCGCGGGCCTGCCCGAGCAGGTGCGCGGGCCGTTCGTCGAGGGGTTCCGGCAGGCCGCGTCGGCCGGGCTCGGCGCCGGCGGCGGGTTCGACGTGCCCGCGGGCGTGCCCGCCGACGTCGCCGAGCAGCTGCGCGCCGCCGCGCGCACCGCCGTCGACGCCGGGTTCGCGTCGGCCGCCGCGCAGACCCTCGCCGTCACGGTCGGCGTGCTCGTGCTCGGGGCGCTGTGCGCGCTCGCGATGCGCGCGCACCGGCCCGGCACCCCGGCGGACGCCGGACCCGCCGCGCCCGCCGAGCAGGTCGCCGCGCCCTGACGCCCGCCGGTCGGGCGGGGCCCCGCGGGTGCCCGCCCGACCGTCAGCCCTCGAGCAGGCGCCCGTCCGCGAGCCGGATCGTGCGGTCCGCCAGGGCCACCATGACGGGGTCGTGCGTCGAGACGATCGCGGTCATGCCCTCGGCCTCGACGACCGCCCGCAGCAGCGCCATCACCTGCCGGCCGGTCTCGGAGTCGAGCTGACCCGTCGGCTCGTCGGCCACCAGCAGCCGCGGCGACGTCGCGAGCGCGCGCGCGATCGCGACGCGCTGCTGCTGCCCGCCCGACATCTGCCCGGGGCGCTGCCGCGCGTGGTCGCCGAGACCGACCAGGTCGAGCAGCAGCGCGACGCGCGCCTCGCGCTCGGGGACGGGTGTGCGGCGCATCCGCAACGGCACGCCCACGTTCTCGGCCGCCGTGAGCACGGGCACGAGCCCGAACGTCTGGAAGACGAACGACACGACGTCGCGGCGCAGCCGGACCAGCCCGCGCTCGTCGAGCGCCGACACCTCGTGCCCCGCCACCACGACGCGCCCCTCGTCGGGGCGGTCCAGCCCGCCGATCGCGTTGAGCAGGGTCGTCTTGCCCGACCCGGAGCGGCCCACGAGCGCCACGAGCTCGCCCGGCTGCACCTCCAGGGACACGTCGCGCAACGCGTGCACGGCCGTGCGGCCGCTGCCGTAGGTGCGGGCGACGTGCTCGACGAGCACCATCGGCCCGCCGGTCGTCGCGTCGCGCGGCGTCGTCGCCGTCGTGGTCATCGGGCGTCCTCCCCGTCGGTGCGCGCGTGCTCGGGGTGCACCGCGATGTGCGACTGCTCGAGCGTGAGCCGCACGCGGCCCACGAGGTCCAGCGCCTCGCGGTACTCGCGCGGCAGCTGCACGCGGCCCGCGCGGTCGAGCACCGCGAGCTCCTCGGCCACGGTGTGCTCGGTGCCGTCGTCGCGCGTCGTGGTGCGGCGCAGCACCTCCGAGCTCGTGCGACCGTCGCGGATCGCGACCGTGCGCTGCACGTGGTCGCTCACGCCCGGGTCGTGCGTGACGACCACGACGGTCGTGCCCAGGTCGCGGTTGACGTCGCGCAGCGCCGCGAGCACGTCGGCCGACGTGGCCGTGTCGAGCTCACCCGTGGGCTCGTCGGCCAGCAGCACCTGCGGCGAGTTCGCGAGCGCCGTCGCGATCGCGACGCGCTGCTGCTCGCCGCCCGACATCTGCCCGGGACGCCGGTCGGCGCAGTACCCGACGCCCAGCACGTCGAGCAGCTCCGCGGCGTCGACCCGCCGTGCCCGCCGCGGCCGCCCGGCCAGCGCCATCGGCAGCGCGACGTTCTCGGCCGCCGTCAGGTACGGCACGAGGTTGCGCGCCGTCTGCTGCCACACGAACCCGACCGTCGAGCGCCGATAGGCCACGCGCTGGCGCGCGGTCATCGCCATGAGGTCCCACTCGCCGACGCGCACCTGCCCGGCGGTCGGCACGTCCAGCCCCGAGAGCACCGCCAGCAGCGTCGACTTGCCCGACCCCGACGCGCCGACCACCGCGACCAGCTCGCCCGTGCGCACCAGCAGGTCCAGACCCTGCAGGGCCTGCACCTCGACGCCCTCGGACTGGTAGATCCGCACGAGCGACTCGCACACGATCAGCGCCCCCGTGCCGAACGCCTCGGGACGCGCACGGGCGCGTTCCTCGAGCGTGGCCAGGCTCGTCGCCGTCCCCGCTGCCTCGGTCACGTCCGTGTCCTCTCGTCGGTTCACCGCTCGCCCACCCGCAGCACCTCGCCCAGGCGCTCGCGGCGCCGCAGGCCCTCCTCGATCCCCACCGCGACCAGCGTGGCCGCCGTCAGGACCGCCGCCGCGACCAGCACGGGCCACGCCACCACGGCCACTGTCGCACCCGCGGCCGACCCCGTCAGCCAGGCCAGCCCGAGCGCGTCCGCGACCAGGTGCGGCACGACGAGCCCGATGACCGACCCGCCGACCAGACCGCCGAGCACGAGCGGCGCGAGCTCGCCGAGCGTCGCCCAGCGGGCCGTGCGCGCGTCGAGGCCCAGCGTGCGCAGCGTCGACAGCGTGCGGCCGCGTTCCTGCGACGTCGCGACCACCACGAGCACGAGCGCGAGGACCGCCAGCACGGCGAGCGCCCCGACGGACGCGAGCTGCAGAGCGGTCAGCGCCCGCGTCAGGGTCTCGCCCGACCACGTGCGCCACCACCCCTGCGCGGTCGTGGCCGCGAGCCCGGAGTACACCGGCTCGGCGAGGTCGAGGGCGGCGATCGCCGACTCCGTGCCCGGTCCCGACACCCACGCCCGGTCCGCGGCGGGCACGTCGGTCAGCGCGGCCACCACCGAGCGGTCCACGACGACGAGCCCGTCGTCGCCGTCGGACACGTCGCGCAGCACGTCGCGCGCGTCGACCGGGGGCACGCCGGCGTCCGGCGCGAGGGCGGTCGTCCCGCGCACGTCGAGCTCGACGGAGCCGACGAGCACCGACAGCCGGACGCCGTCGGGGTCGAGGCGCGCGAGCAGGCCGGGGGAGACGAGCGCGGGCACGCGCGCGTCCGTGGCGTCGCCCAGCCCCGCGAGCCCGGCGTCGACGGGCAGGCCGCGCGCCGTCCGGACGGCCGCGAGGTCGGCCGCGTCGACGAGCAGCACGGTCGCCTCGAGCCGCGAGCCCTCGCCGTACGCGCGCTTGGTGGTCTGCGACCCCGTGGCGACGGCGGTGACGCCCGGGGCGGTGCGCAGCGCGTCGAGCGCCGCCTGCCCCTCGGCGCGGTCGAGGCGCCCGTCGAGGCGTCCGTCCGCGCCGACGAGCACGTCGGCGGTCGTGCGCTGCCCGTCGTCGACCGACTGCACGAGCACGCCCGACAGCACCAGGAGCGCGACCGTGACGGTGACCGTGAGCAGCGGCACGAACGCGGTCGCGCCGCCGTGCGCGCGCGCGACGGCGAGCGGGGCGGCGAGCCCGCGCGAGCGCGACGCCAGGCGGCCCGCGGCGCGGACCAGCGCGGGCGCGACCCGCACGACGACGAGCGCCGCGCACGCCGCGAGCAGCACGGGCGCGGCGGCCAGCAGCGGGTCGGCGTCACCGCCGCCGGACGGCACGAGGCCACGGCCCCGGACGGACACGAGCGCGGCGGCGGCGACCGCGAGCGTCGTCAGCTCGGCGACGAGCCGGCGCGCCTGCCCGACCGCGCGCAGGCGTGCGCGCTCGCGGCGGTCCGCCGGGACGCGACGCCCGTTCCACGCCTGGGCGGCGACGCGACCCGCGAGCACGACGGGTGCCGTGACCGCCACGGCCGCGATGCCGAGGGCCACCGTCACGGTGCCGGTCGCGCCCGGCAGCCACCAGGTGACGGCCGCGAACGCCAGCGCGGACGCCACGAGCGTGACCGGCACGGACTCGAGCGCCGCCCGGTACGCCACCGACGCGACGGACGCGCCGCGGGCGCGCTCGGCGGCGAGCGTCGGCCGGCGTCGCGTCGCGAGCAGCCCGCCCGCGAGCACGAGGCACGACGCCGCGGTGGCGGCGATGCCCACGACCACGAGCGCGGCCTGCGCGCGCACCGCCGTCAGGCGCGCGTCGAACGCGTCGAGCACGGCGGGCAGGTTCGTGGCGACCGGCTGCCCGCGCACCCCGAGCGCGACGAGCGCGGCGCTCACCCCGTGCGCCTGCGCGACGCTCAGGCCGTCGGTGCGCAGGAAGGACGTCCCGACCGCGGTCAGCGCACGGTTGGCGCCCACGACCTGGACGTCCTCGCGCAGCTCGAACGGCACGTACAGCGCGACGCGCAGGTCGCCGAGCGCGTTCGGCGGCGTCGGCACGGGTGCGACGACGTCGGGGACGAGCGACCAGTGCCGCGCGGCCGGGTCCGCCACCTCGTACAGCCCCGTGACGCGCGCGATCCGGCCGCTGCTCTCGGTGTCGAGCCGCAGCGTGACGGGCCCGTCCGTGACGTCCACGCCGAGCGCGCGCGCCGCCGGCACCGACAGCCCGGCCTCGACGACGCGGGGCCGGTCCGGCGCGTCCGTCTGCCACTGCTCGTCCGCGGGCACCGCCGACGGCTCGCGGCCCTCGACCCAGCGCACCGTCGGGCGGGACTCCTCGACCCCGTCGAGCATGACGAGGCTCGCGATGACGTCGCCGGACGGGGACCCGACGACGAAGGGCCGCGTCGAGACGACCGTCGTCGGCGGGGCGAGCGTCGGGTGCTCCGACCAGACCTGCTCGACGTGGCCGCGGACGAAGTCGATCGCCTCCGCGGGCTGCTGGCCGACGAGCTGCGTCACGACGGCGGCGGCGTCGGTGCCGGCACGGTCGACCGTGCCCTGCAACGCCTCGTCGGCGGTCCGGGCGACCAGCCGCGGCAGCGCGAGCGCGACCAGCAGCGCGCCGAGCAGCAGCAGCGCGGTGCCCAGCAGCAGCCCGGCGTCGCGTCGTGCGCGGCGGCGGACGACGAGCGGCCCGACGGCGACGACGGCACGCGCGCGCGTCCGGGTGCGGGCGAGCAGGTCGGTCATCGGTCGTCCCCCAGTCGCAGGAGCGCGCCGGACGCGCGGCGCACGCCCGTCGCGACGAGCAGCGCGACCGCGACGCCCGCGGTCGTGACGAGCGCGCCGACGACCGCGCCCTGCACCGGCCACGGCCAGACCAGCAGCGGCCGGGGGACCGGGGCCAGGCCGTCCGGCGACACGGTGAGCAGCGGACCGAGCAGCGCCGCGAGCCCGTAGCCGATGAGCAGCCCGGCGCCCGCGCCGAGCACGACGAGCGTGAGGTTCTCCGCGAGGACGCCGCGCACGGCCGCGCCGCGCGAGAGCCCGAGGGCCTGCAGGCGGGCCAGCTCGAGACGCCGCGACCGCACCGTCGCGGTCGCGGCCGCGCCCATGCCGACGAGGACGAGCAGCCCGGCGGTGCCCACGACCAGGGTCAGCGCGGCGGGCACGGCCGCGCGCAGCGGACCCTCGAGCGCGTGCACGCGCGCGGCTCCGCGCGTGACGACCGTGGCGTCGACCTCCTGGCGCAGCGCCGCCGCGGCGGCCTCCACGTCGGGGCCCGTCCCCGTGCCCCACCACGCGTCGACCAGCGGGTCGCGCATGCCGGACTCGGTCGCGGCGCGCTGGAGCGCCTCGCGGTCGACCATCACCGCCGCACCGCGCGGTGCACCGGGCAGGTAGGGCACGACGGCCTCGACGCGCAGCTGGACGGGCGGCGAGCCGACCCGCAGCGGCAGCACGTCGCCCGGCTGCACGTCGCCCTGCCGGGCCGCGTCCGCCGTGAGCACGGCCGGCACGACGCCCTGCGTCGGCCACGCCGTCGCCGTCAGGCGCACGGGACCCTGCGTCGCGTCGGTGAGGCCGAGCCGGGCGTCGAGGTGCAGCGCGTCGCCGCCCTGGGCGGCGCCGGACGGCGCGTTCGCCTCCTGGCCGGTCCGGGCCGTCAGCAGGGTGCCGCCGATCGTGGCCACCGAGCCCGCGCGCCCCGCGGGGGCCAGGGGCAGGGCGGTCTGCGTGCCCGTGTCGTCGTCGTGGGCGAGGGCGCCGCTCACCGACAGGCCGAGGTCGCCCGTCGTGCCGGCCGCGGACCCCGGGGTCATCTCGGGTGGCAGGTCCTCGAGGGTCATGAGCGCCTGCACCGCGACGAGCCGTCGCGGCTCGACGCCCGGCGGCACCGTGACCTCGAGCGGCGTGGGCGTGTCCAGCCGCACGTCGCCGCCGCCGAGGCCGTCCCGGGCCGACGCCCACGTGCGCACGCCGCGGGCGTCCTCGACCGCGACGGCGAGCGTCGTCGTGCCGGGCGCCGACGGGACCGTGCCGGCGACGGCGTCCAGGCTCAGCCGGTCGGTCCCCTCGGGCAGCGGCACGCCGACGAGCGTGCCCGCGTCGAGCGGTTCGCGGACGCCGCGCTCGGGCAGCGTCGCGAGCAGCTCCGACCAGGGGGTGGCGGTCCGGCCCCGCAGGTCCTGCGGCGCCGCGGTGTCGACCCCGAGGAGCTGCACGGTCGTCAGCGCCCCGGACGACCCGTCCGTGTAGCCGAGGCGCACCGACCGGTCCACGACGGGTCGCACGTCGACGCGCGGCGCCGCCGCGAGCGCGTCGGTCACGGCCCGCGACGAGTCACCGGGCTCGCCGCCGAGCCCCGTCACGCGCAGGTCGGCGCCGGTCGCGAGGTCGACCTGCTCGAGCTGCGACAGCCGCCACGTCGCCTGGAACGACTGCCCGAAGGTCGCCGTCGCCACGGCGAGCACGATCACGAGGCACGTGCCGGCCGCCGCCTCGGGGCGGCGCGCGACCTGCCAGGCCGCCATCGGGCCGACGAACGAGCGCGTGCGCCGCGCGAGCGCGTCACCCAGGCGCCCCAGCGGACCGACCAGGCGCAGCGCGATCACGGCCGCCCCGAGCGTGACGACCGCGGGCCCGGCGACCAGCACGGGGTCGAGGCGCGCACCGCCGCCGCCGGTGACGAGCGGTGCGCCGTAGGTGACGAGCTGCGCGAGCGCCAGGCCCGCGAGCACGACGAGCGCGACGTCGGCGCCCGCGCGGGCCAGGCTCGCGTGCGGTGCGCGCGACGTGGACCCCGCGGTGTGCCACGCGGGCACGACGAGGGCGACGGCCAGCGCGACCGCCACGACGCCCGTGGCGAGCAGCACGGGTCCGGGCGGGGCGTCGGGGACCACGTAGCCCGCGCGCGCCAGCGGCCCGGACGCGGTGAGCCGCCCGAGCGCGAGCAGCGCGGCCCACGGCGCGACCAGCCAGGTGAGAGCCGCGACGACCGCGGCCTCGAGCACCGCGAGCGAGCGCAGCTGCCGCGCGGACCCGCCGCGCGCGGCCAGGAGCTCGCCCTCGCTCGCCCGGCGCTCGGCGAGGAGCCGTGCCGAGAGCAGCATGACGGTCGTGGCGAGCACGGTCAGCAGGAGCCCGACGACGAGCACGCCGATGCGCGTCACCGCGAGCTCGCGCCACGCGGCGTCGACGGTCGTCGCGACGGGCGCGCTGACGGTGCCGGAGGTGCCCGCGCCCAGCCCCTGCGCGAGGGCGACCTGGGCGTCGTCCAGCGCGGTCCGCAGGTGCGCGACCGCGCCGCGCGGCGCGCCGCCGAGCCGCGGCGTCAGCACGACGTGCGCGGTCTCGACCTGGTTCTCGCCCGCGAGCGCGTCGGGCGCGACCAGGAACGGGCCCCACGCGTCCGTCGTCGACACGCCCAACGCCCCCGGTGCGGGGTACGCGGGGTCGTGCCCGGCGCCGCCGAGCGGGTCGCGGCTCCAGGTGCGGGGCGGGCCGACGAGCTCGTGCGTGCCCACGACGACCCACGCGACGTCGTCCCTGCCCCGCCGCGCGGAGACGACCGAGCCGACGTCCCACCCGTGCGCGGCCGCGGCCACCTCGGGGACGTTGACCTCGACGCGGCCCTGGTCGTCCGTGGCCCGCTCGGGCCACGTGCCGCGCACGAGCCGCGCGGTGTCGTCCGTCCGTGGGTACGACGCGAGGTAGGCGACCGCGGACAGGCCCGTGCGCTCGGGCTCCACCAACCGGTGCGGCACGCCCTCGAGCCACTCGGTGCGGGTGGCGGGCACGTCGCCGACGACCTCGTCGAGCACGCGGTCGGCGGTCGCGACGGCCGGCGCGGCGTCCGCCCCACCGACCCTCAGCAGCACGTCGATCTGCACGTCGGCGGCCGGGGCCCGGTCGAGCGCCTCGTCGACCGCGCCGTTCGCGGTGAGGTCGAGCAGCAGGGCGAGGGTCGCGAGCAGGGACGTCGCGACGACCGCGACGAGCGTCACGGTGGCGACCACCGAGGCCTGGTCGCGCAGACGTCCGAGCAGCACGCGGGACCGCCAGGCCACGTGGTTCCCCTTCCGTGGGCGGCACCGTCGCGCACCCGTCGCGGTGATGCTAGGGGACCCCGGGCTGCGGGCGTGGTCGCGCTGCCACCACGGTTGTGCGGGTCGGTGCGCGACGACCCGGTCGGGTGGCCGGTGCGGGCGTCCGGGTGACGGCCCGGACGCCCGCACCGCGGGCGGCTCAGCCCTGCGGCGGACGCGTCATCGCGAGCACGTCGAGCGCGGTGTCGAGCTGCTCGAGCGTGAGCTCGCCGCGCTCGACGAACCCGAGGTCGAGCGTCGCCTGGCGGATCGTGACGCCCGCCTTCACGGCGTGCTTGGCGATCTTCGCGGCGTTCTCGTACCCGATGACGCGGTTGAGCGGCGTGACGATCGACGGCGACGACTCCGCGAGCGCGCGGGCGCGCTCGACGTTCGGCGTGGTCCCGGCGACCGTGCGGTCGGCGAGCACGCGCGCGCCGTTCGCCAGCAGGCGGATCGACTCGAGCACGGCTGACGCGATGACGGGGATCTGCACGTTGAGCTCGAACGAGCCCGACGCGCCCGCCCACGCGACGGTCGCGTCGTTGCCGACGACGCGCGAGCACACCATGAGCACGGCCTCGGGCACGACCGGGTTCACCTTGCCGGGCATGATCGACGACCCGGGCTGCAGGTCGGGCAGCGCGATCTCGCCGAGCCCCGTGTTCGGGCCCGAGCCCATCCAGCGCAGGTCGTTGCAGATCTTCGTGAGGCTCACGGCGATCGTGCGCAGCGCGCCCGACAGCTCCACGAGCCCGTCGCGCGAGGACTGCGCCTCGAAGTGGTCGCGCGCCTCGGTGAGCGGCAGGCCCGTGTCCTCCACGAGCAGCGCGATGACGCGCTGCGGGAACCCGGCCGGCGTGTTGATGCCCGTGCCGACGGCGGTGCCGCCCAGCGGCACCTCGGCCGCGCGGGGGAGCGCCGCCTGCAGCCGCTCGACGCCGTACCGCACGGCCGCGGCGTACCCGCCGAACTCCTGCCCGAGCGTCACGGGGGTCGCGTCCATGAGGTGCGTGCGCCCCGACTTCACGACCTGCGCCCACGCGGTCGCCTTCTCCTCCAGGGCCCCCGCGAGGTGCTCGAGCGCCGGCACGAGGTCGCGCACGACGCCCGCGGTCGCGGCCACGTGCACCGACGTCGGGAACACGTCGTTCGACGACTGCGACGCGTTCACGTGGTCGTTGGGGTGCACGTCGCGCCCCAGCAGGCGCGTCGCGAGCGTCGCGAGCACCTCGTTGGTGTTCATGTTCGAGCTCGTGCCCGAGCCCGTCTGGTAGACGTCGACGGGGAAGTGCGCGTCGTGCACGCCCGTCGCGACCTCGTCGGCCGCCGCGACGATCGCGTCGGCGACGTCCTGCGGCAGCACGCCGAGCTCGGCGTTGGCGCGCGCCGCGGCCTTCTTCACGCGCGCGAGCGCCTCGACGTGCCCGCGCTCGAGCGTGCTGCCCGAGATCGGGAAGTTCTCGACCGCGCGCTGCGTCTGCGCGCGGTACAGCGCGTGCGCGGGGACGCGCACCTCGCCCATGGTGTCGTGCTCGACGCGGTAGGCCTGCTCGCCCGCGGCCGCGCCGTCGGGACCGGTGGTGGAAGTCATGGACCCATCCTTCCACCGCTCCGGTGGCGGGAGCCCGCAGGTCGTAGTCGGATGTGGGCACACCCCTTCCCGACGACGTGAGAGGCCAGGCGCCCGTGCGACACCTGAGGCGACGACCCGCGGCTCTCCTCGCCGTGGCGCTCGCGGCCCCGCTCGCCGCCTGCTCCGCCGCCGAGGCCGGACCCCCCGAGCTGCTCTGGTACATCAACCCCGACTCGGGCGGTCAGGAGCGCATCGCGCAGCAGTGCACGCAGGAGTCCGGGGGCGCCTACCGCCTCAGCACCGTGCTGCTGCCGCGCGACGCGCCGAGCCAGCGCGAGCAGCTCGTGCGCCGCCTCGCGGCCAACGACACGTCGATCGACCTCATGAGCATCGACCCGCCGTACATCCCCGAGTTCGCCAACGCCGACTTCCTGGCACCCGTGCCCGACGACGTCGCGCAGGCCGTCACGCAGGACGTCGCCGAGGGCGCCGTCGCGGGCGCGACCTACGACGACGAGCTCGTGACCGTGCCCTTCTGGGCGAACACGCAGCTGCTCTGGTACCGCAAGTCGGTCGCCGAGGCCGCCGGTCTCGACATGACGCAGCCCGTGACGTGGGAGCAGGTCGTGCAGGCGGCGGCCGACCAGGACCGCACGGTCGCCGTGCAGGGCGTGCGCGCCGAGTCCCTCACGGTGTGGATCAACGCGCTCGTGGAGTCCGCCGGCGGGCACGTCCTGGAGAACCCCGAGGCGACGGACCCGCAGGACGTGCGCCCGTCCCTCGACTCCGACGCGGGTCGCACGGCGGCCGAGATCATCCGCGGGCTGGCCGACGCCGGCGTCGGCGGACCGCAGCTGTCCAACGCGACCGAGGACATCGACGCGTCGATGTTCGAGGGCGACACCGCGGGCTTCATGGTGAACTGGCCGTTCGTCTGGCAGCGCGCCAAGTCGGCCGTCGAGGCCGGCACGCTCGACCAGTCGGTCGTCGACGACTTCGGCTGGGCGGTGTACCCGCAGGCCGTCGAGGGCGAGCAGGCCCGGCCCCCGTACGGCGGGATCAACCTCGGCGTCGGCGCGTTCAGCGAGCACGTCGACCTCGCGTTCGAGGCCGCGCGGTGCATCGTCGCGCCCGAGAAGCAGGCCGAGTACTTCCTGTCCGACGGCAACCCGCCGTCGTCGCTCACGGCCTTCGACGACCCCGAGGTCCGCGAGACGTTCCCCATGGCGGACGTCATCCGCGAGTCGCTGCAGAACGCGGCGCCGCGGCCCCAGACGCCGTTCTACAACGAGGTGTCGTCGAGCCTGCAGCGCACGTGGCACCCGCCGCGCGCGGTGTCGCCCGACACGAGCCCGCAGCGCGCCGACGAGCTGATCACGGCCGTGCTGCAGGGGGAGGCGCTGCTGTGAGCACCACGACCACCGGCGCGGGCGCCGTGCGCTCCGCGCAGCAGCCGCGGCGCAGGCCGCAGCGCTCCGACCGTGCCCGGCAGGAGGCGCGGCTCGGGCTGCTGCTGTCCGCGCCCGCGATCCTCGTGCTCGTCGCCGTCGTCGGCTACCCGATCCTGCAGGCCGTGTGGGACTCGCTGTTCAGCTACAAGCTCACCAACCCCGACGCGCGGCACTTCGTCGGGCTCGGCAACTTCACGCTCATCCTGGGCGACCCGATCTGGTGGCAGGCCCTCGGCGTGACGGTGCTGATCACGGTCGTGACC
The DNA here is from genome assembly GCF_000986825.1 of Cellulomonas sp. FA1. Lineage (NCBI taxonomy): Bacteria > Bacillati > Actinomycetota > Actinomycetes > Micrococcales > Cellulomonadaceae > Cellulomonas > Cellulomonas sp. FA1. The sequence continues at coordinate 3,914,292 of NZ_LBMY01000001.1, forward strand.
GTCGCGGTCGAGCTCGTGCTGGGGTTCGGCCTCGCGCTCGTCATGAACAACGCGCTGCAGCGGCTGCGGCCCGCGCTGCGCACCGCGATCCTCATCCCGTACGCTATCATCACGGTCGTCTCGGCGTTCGCGTTCCGGTTCATGTTCGACCTCACCAGCGGGTTCATGAACAGCTGGCTGCCGTTCGTGCCGGCCGACACCGACTGGTTCGCGTCGTTCGGCAGCGCCGTGACGGTCATCGCGCTGTCGGAGATCTGGAAGACCACGCCGTTCATCTCGCTGCTGCTGCTGTCGGGCCTCGCGCAGGTGCCGGGCGAGCTGCAGGAGGCCGCGAAGGTCGACGGCGCGACCGCGTGGCAGCGCATGCGGCGCGTGACGATCCCGAACATGAAGGCCGCGATCATGGTCGCGCTGCTGTTCCGCACGCTCGACGCGTTCCGCATCTTCGACAACATCTTCATCATGACGAACGGTGCCGCGGGCACCGAGTCGGTCGCGTTCCTCGCGTACCGGCAGACCATCCAGCGCCTCGAGATCGGCATCGGCTCGGCGGTGTCCGTGCTGCTGACGATCGCCGTCGCGCTCATCGCCCTGATGTTCGTCAAGGGCTTCAAGGTCAACCTGGCGGCGTCGACGAGGGCGGGACGATGAACGCGCGCGGCAAGCTGTGGTGGTGGGTCGGCGGCCTGGCGATCGTCCTGTACTGCCTGTTCCCGGTGGCGTGGATCGTGTCGTTGTCGCTCAAGGCGCCGTCCGACCTCGACAACGGCTCGTTTCTGCCGTCGTCCGTGACGTGGCAGAACTACCAGCTGATCCTCACGGGCTCGGCGTCGGACCTGTTCCTGCCGGCGCTGCGCAACTCGGTGGGGATCTGCCTCATCGCCACGGCGATCGCGGTCGTGCTCGCGTCGCTGTGCGCCTACGCGGTCGCGCGGCTCGACTTCCCCGGCAAGGCGTTCGTGCTGGGCCTGTCGCTCGCGGTGTCGATGTTCCCGGTGATCTCGATCGTCACGCCGCTGTTCAACATCTGGCGCTCGATCGGGCTGTACGACACGTGGGCCGGCCTCGTGATCCCGTACCTGTCCATCACGCTGCCGCTGTCGATCTGGACCCTGACGGCGTTCTTCCGCGAGATCCCGTGGGAGATGGAGCAGGCCGCGCAGGTCGACGGCGCGACCACCGCGCAGGCGTTCCGCAAGGTCATCGTGCCGCTCGCCGGCCCGGGCGTGGCCACCACCGCGATCATCGCGTTCTTCCTCGCGTGGAACGACTTCGTGTACGGCATCTCGCTCACGTCGACCGAGGCCGCGCGGCCCGTGCCCGCCGCGCTCGCGTTCTTCACGGGCGCCTCGCAGTTCGAGGAGCCCACCGGCGCCATCTCGGCCGCCGCCGTCATCGTCACCATCCCCGTCGTGGTCCTGGTGCTGCTGTTCCAGCGCCAGATCGTCGCCGGGCTCACCCAGGGCGCCGTCAAGGGCTGACCCGGACCGAGGGAGGTTCGCCATGGCCGCGATCACGCTGAGCCACGTCGTGAAGAAGTACGGCGACGGCTACCCGGCCGTGAACGACGTCAGCCTGGACGTCGACGACGGCGAGTTCGTCATCCTCGTCGGGCCGTCGGGCTGCGGGAAGTCGACGCTGCTGCGCATGGTCGTCGGGCTCGAGGACATCACCGACGGCGAGATCGCGATCGACGGCGACGTCGTCAACGACAAGGCGCCGCGCGACCGCAAGCTCGCGATGGTGTTCCAGAACTACGCGCTGTACCCGCACCTCAGCGTGTTCGAGAACATCGCGTTCCCGCTGCGCCTCGAGAAGGGCAAGTTCTCGGACGAGGAGATCCGCGAGCGCGTCGAGCGGGCCGCGGACACCCTCGAGCTGCGCGAGCACCTCGACCGCAAGCCCGCGAACCTGTCGGGCGGGCAGCGGCAGCGCGTCGCGATGGGACGCGCGATCGTGCGCGACGCGCGCGCGTTCCTGTTCGACGAGCCGTTGTCGAACCTCGACGCCAAGCTGCGCGGGCAGATGCGCACCGAGATCGCGCGCATGCAGCGCCGGCTCGGCACCACGACGCTCTACGTGACGCACGACCAGACGGAGGCCATGACGCTGGGCGACCGGGTCGCGGTGCTCAAGAAGGGCGTGCTCCAGCAGGCCGCGAGCCCGCGCGCGCTCTACGAGCAGCCCGTCAACCTGTTCGTCGCCGGGTTCATCGGCTCGCCGCCCATGAACTTCCTGCCCGGCGAGGTCGACGGCGACACGCTGCGGCTGCCGCTGGCCGACGTGCCGCTCGCACCCGCGCTGCGCGAGCGCATCGGGGACCGCTCGCTCGTGATCGTCGGCCTGCGGCCCGAGCACCTCGAGGACGCGGACACGTTCGACGAGGGCGGCCGCGAGGGTGGCGTGACGTTCGAGGCGGACGTCGACGTCGTCGAGTGGCTGGGCGCCGAGCTGTACGCGTACGTGCCGTTCGAGACGCACGCGGACGTCGCGCAGACGCTCGAGGAGCTCGACCGCGACCTCGACGGCGAGGGCATGCGCACGCAGCTCGTCGCGTCACTCGGCGCCGAGTCGCACGTGCGCGACGGCGACGTCGCCGAGCTGTGGTTCGACCCCGCGCGGCTCATGGTCTTCGACCCCGAGACGGGTGAGAACCTCACGTACGACGAGGAGGCGGCGCGCCGGGCCGACGAGGAGAGCGTCGAGGAGCGGCGCCGCGCGACCGAGCGCGCGCAGCGCCGTGCCGCGCGCGCCGAGGAGCGCGCGTCGGCGACGGGCGGCCGCGCGTCGACGGGTGGCGGGCGGCACACCGCGGCCTGAGGCGCAGGCGGCCGAAGCGCAGGGGAGCCGGACGGGAAAGGGCTCGGCCGCCGTGCCCGCGCGCGGCAGCATGGCGGGCATGGACGCCACCACGACCCCGCCGTGCGAGGCCGCACGGTTCCTCGTGCGCGGACGCTGGGTGACGACGCCGCGACGCTCCCGCGACCGCGACGCGCTGCTCGAGCACGTCGCGGCGCTGCTCGTCGCACCCGGTGAGGAGGTCGACGAGCGCACGCTGACCGAGCGCATCGCGACGCTCGCCGACGATCCCGTGCGGGTGCGGCGCGACCTCGTCGAGGCCGGGCTGGTCGGCCGTCGGCAGGACGGGTCGCGGTACTGGCGCGAGCGCGTGACGCCGCACGACGACGAGCCGGACGCCCGGGCCGCGGGCTGACACGCGCGCGCAGACGCCCACCGGCGGACGGGCGCGTCGGGGTGGGCCGCGAACGACGTGCCACGCCGGCGAGGGACCACGCCGGTGACGTGCGGGACGCCGGCGTGGGCTCCTCGCGTCGTCGCCCGGGACGTCAGGCCGGCGCGCCCGCCGGCACGACGCCCGGTCCCGCACCGATGTCGCCGATGACCTGCGCGACCTGGGCGCGCCCGTCGGCGAGCGTGTACTCGACCGCGACGATCGCGGTGCGGCCCGCGGCGACCGACTCGGCGAGCGACACCGAGTAGCCGTGCAGCTGACGCGACGTGTGCAGCACGTGCTCGTGGCCCAGGGTCGCGGCGTCGAACGAGTCGAGCGGCCGGCCCGACGCGGTGAGCCCGACGATCGAGGGGATCACGCGGTCGACGACGGCCTGCACGAACCCGGGCGGCACGTTGCCGTGCGTGATCGCGTCCGTCGCGGCGGCGACGGCGCCGCACGAGTCGTGCGCGAGGACCACGACGAGCGGCGCGCCCAGCACCTCGACGCCGTACTCGATGGACCCGATGACGGTCGTGTCGAGCACGTGCCCGGCGGTGCGCACGACGAACAGGTCGCCGAGGCCCTGGTCGAAGATGATCTCGGCCGCGACGCGGCTGTCGGAGCAGCCGAAGACCACCGCGAACGGGTGCTGCTCGACGCTCACCTCGGTGCGGCGGGCGATGCCCTGCGACGGGTGCGCCATGCGGTCCTCGACGAACCGCAGGTTGCCGTCGGCCAGCGCGGCCCAGGCCTGCGCGGGAGTGGTCGGCGTCGTGCTCATGCGGGGGCTCCCTCGGTGTCGAGCTCGGCGGTCGTCGGCGGGTTGGCGCCCGCGCGCGAGACCGTGATGGCGGCGATGCGCGCGCAGCGGGCGAGCACCTGCTCGACCGTGCCCGCGTCGACGTCGTGCAGCGCGGCGCGGCGGTCGGCGCCGAGCAGGCCGGCGGACCACAGGCCGTCGACCAGGCCACCCATGAACGAGTCGCCCGCGCCGACCGTGTCGGCGACCGTCACGCGCGGCGCCGGGACCGTGAGGCGCGCACCGGCGGCGGTGCTCGCGAACGCGCCCTCGCCGCCGTGCGTGACGACCACGAGCGCCGGGCCCGAGCGGCTCCACTCCTCGGCGACCTCGGCCGGCGCGACGCCGGGCAGCAGCCACGCGAGGTCCTCGTCGCTGACCTTGACCACGTCGGACGCGCTCACGAGCCGCTCGACGACGGGCCGCACGTCGGCCGGGTCGCCCATGAGCGCGGGGCGCAGGTTGGGGTCGTAGGTGATCGTCGACGTCGCGCGGCGGCTCTCCAGCAGGTCGGCGACCTTGGGACCGCCGGGCGTGAGCACGGCCGCGATCGACCCGGTGTGCACGACGAGCGCGTCGCCCTCGCCCTCGTCCCACGTCGCGGGCAGGTCCCACTCGAGGTCGAAGTCGTACGTCGCGACGCCCGCGGCGTCGAGGTGCGCGGTCGCGACGGGGGTCCGGGCGGGCGCGCGGTCACCGGTCAGCACGTGCACGCCCGAGGCCGCGAGGTGCCGGCGCACGAGGTCGCCGTGCGCGTCGTCGGCCAGCCACGTGAGCAGCTCGGCGCGCCGGCCGAGCCTCGCGAGGCCGATCGCCACGTTGGCCGGGCTGCCGCCCGGGAACTCCTCGCGCGTGCCGTCGGGCCGGCGGACCGCGTCCACCAGCGCCTCGCCGATCACGAGCGCACGGCCCTGCGTGCTGCCGCTCACCGGTCCTCCTCGTCGTCCTCGCCCGGGGCGTGCGCCGTCCGGGCGTCGTCGTCCTGCAGGTCCTGCGTGCCCGGGCGGCCGCCGCGGGCGGCGGTGAGCCGCTCGCGCGCGCCGTCGAGCCACTCCTGGCAGCGCGCCGCGAGCGCCTCGCCCCGCTCCCACAGCGCGAGCGACTCCTCGAGCGTGCCCGCGCCCGACTCGAGGCGGCCGACGATCGAGGCGAGCTCGTCGCGGGCCTGCTCGTAGCCGAGCGTCGCGGGGTCGGGCAGGCGGGAGCCGGTGCCGGCCGCCCCGTCCGCCGGACCGTCGGGTGCGGTCGTCTCTCGTCGTGCCACGCGCACAGTCAACCAGTCGTCACCGACGGCGCACGCGCGGGCCCGCGCCGCGGACGGCACCGTGCGTCCTCGCACGCGCCGTGGGCACGGCGCGCCCGTCGGGCGGGGAGGCTCACGCGTCGACGACGTCCGCCGCGAGCTCGCCCGCCGCGACCCGCACCCGCAGGCGGTCCCCGGTCGCGACCTCGGCGGGATCGCGCACCACGGCGCCGTCGGCGCGCTGCACGACCGCGTACCCGCGCTCGAGCGTCGCGGCGGGGGACAGCGCACGCACCTGCCCCGCGAGCCGGGCGGTCGCGGTCGCGGCGTGCGCGAGCGCGGCGTCGAGCACCGCGCGACCGCGCGCGGTCTGGTCGCGCAGCGCGCGCTCGTGCGGGTCGACGAGCGTCTCGGGCCGCGCCATGACGGGTCGCGTGCGCCAGTGGTCGAGCGCCGCCTGCTCGCGCGCGAGGCGGTGGGTGAGCGCGGCGCGCGTGCGGGTGCGCGCCTGCGCGATCCGCGCGCGCTCCTCGGTGACGTCGGGCACGACGCGCTTGGCGGCGTCGGTGGGCGTCGACGCCCGCAGGTCCGCGACGAGGTCGAGCAGCGGTGCGTCCATGTGGTGCCCGATCGCGCTGACCAGCGGCGTGCGGCACGCGGCCGCGGCGCGCACGAGGGTCTCGTTGCTGAACGGCAGCAGGTCCTCGAACGACCCGCCGCCGCGCGCGACCACGACGACCTCGACCCGCGGGTCGGCGTCGAGCTCGGCGATCGCCGCGGTCACGGACGGCACCGCCTCGGCGCCCTGCACCGTGACGCGCCGGATCTCGAACTGCACGCCGGGCCAGCGGGCCCGCGCGTTCGAGACGACGTCGTGCTCGGCGTCGCCCTGCTGCGCGCACACCAGCCCGACCACGGCGGGCAGGAACGGCAGCGGGCGCTTGCGCGACTCGTCGAACAGGCCCTCGGCCGCGAGCACGCCCTTGAGGTGCTCGATGCGCGCGAGCAGCTCGCCCAGCCCCACGAGCCGCACGCGGTCCGCGGAGAACCCGAGCGCGCCCTTCTTCACCTGGTACTGCGGCCGCGCGTGCACCACGACGTGCGCGCCGTCGGCGAACCGGTCGCCCAGGCTCATCGCCGCGACCGCGGGCAGCGTGACCGACAGCGACATGTCGAGGTCGGTGTCGCGCAGCGTGAGGAACAGCAGCGAGTTCCAGCGCCGCACGTTGAGCACCTGGCCCTCGACCCACACGGGCGGCATGCGCGCGACGTAGTCCGCGACCTTCGGCGCGAGGTGCCGCACGGGCCACGGACGCTCGGGCGTCGTTTCCGCGGCCTTGAGCGGCAGCGGCAGCGGGGCCGCGGGGGCGGGGGAGTCGTCGGGCACGGGACCAGCCTGCCGCACCCGTGCGACACGGGTCGGGACGGGCGTGGTCGCGGCACCCGTGCCAGTCCCGTGCGGACCGGTGCGCGCGGCCTCGGTCGTGGCCGCGGCCGGCGGCGACCGGCCGGTCACGCGGACGTCCCGTCGCAGGGTCGTGGAGGTCGCGTGAGCGTGGTGGCCGTCACCCGTCCCGCCGGGGGCGCCGCGGGGCGTCCCACCTAGACTGAGGGCGTGAACCCTGCTGCCTCCGGTCCCGACGCGGCCGCCGCGCCCGCCGCGCCCCGCAAGCGCGTGCTGCTGGCGGCCCCCCGCGGGTACTGCGCGGGCGTCGACCGCGCGGTCGTCGCGGTCGAGAAGGCCCTCGAGCACTACGGCGCCCCGGTGTACGTCCGCAAGGAGATCGTGCACAACCGGCACGTCGTCGACACGCTGGCCGCGCGCGGCGCGGTGTTCGTCGACGAGACCGACGCGGTCCCCGAGGGTGCGCGTGTCGTGTTCTCGGCGCACGGGGTGTCGCCCGCGGTCAAGGAGGCCGCCGCGGCGCGCAACCTGCAGACCATCGACGCGACGTGCCCGCTGGTCACCAAGGTCCACAAGGAGGCCGTGCGGTTCGCCGCCGACGACTTCGACATCCTGCTCATCGGGCACGACGGCCACGAGGAGGTCGAGGGCACGCAGGGGCACGCCCCCGAGCACATCCAGGTCGTCAACTCGCCGGCCGACGCGGACCACGTCGTGGTCCGCGACCCCGAGCGGGTCATGTGGATCTCGCAGACCACGCTGTCGGTGGACGAGACGATGGAGACGGTCCGCCGCCTGCGTGAGCGGTTCCCGCACCTGCAGGACCCGCCGAGCGACGACATCTGCTACGCGACGCAGAACCGCCAGGTCGCGGTGAAGAAGCTCGCGCCGTCGTGCGACGTGGTCATCACGGTCGGGTCCGCCAACTCGTCGAACTCGGTGCGCCTCGTCGAGGTCGCCCTCGACGCGGGTGCGCGTGCGTCGTACCGCGTCGACAAGGCCGCCGAGATCGACCCGGCGTGGCTCGAGGGCGCGACCACGGTCGGCGTCACCTCGGGGGCGTCCGTCCCGGAGATCCTGGTGTCCGACGTCCTCGCGCTGCTCGCCGAGCACGGCTTCGGCGAGGTCGAGGAGGTGCGCACCGCGACCGAGGACCTCATGTTCTCGCTGCCGCGCGAGCTGCGCGCCGACCTTAAGGCCGCCGGTGCGCCGACCGGCCGCCCGCGGCCCGAGGGTCGTCGCTCGCTGAGCGTCCAGCCGGTCTGACGGGCCTCGCCGCCGGGCCCGCGTCGCCGGGAACGAGTTCGGCCGCCGCGCGTGACCGGGCTCCGGGCCGCTGTTCGCGCCGTCAGGCGGTCGACGAGCTCTCGTCGGCATCCCGACGGGCAGCCTCGTCCTGCCACGTGCGCGTGTCGCGTCGTGCCGCGTCGCCGCCGAGCGCGAGGTCCTCGAAGGCGACCACCCGCTCGTCGGCCGACGCGACCAGCTCGGGTGCGCTGAGGGCCGAGAGCCGCGGGTTCGCAGGCGCGGGCGTCACGAGCTCGTCGTCGACGACGTGCAGGTCGGCGAACCGTCGCGCGCTGACCAGCACGCGCGACTCGAGCGAGCCGACCGTCTGGTTGTACGCCCCCGCGGCCGCGTCGATCGCGCGGCCGAGTCGCGTGAGGTGTCCGCCCATCGTCGCGAGCCGCCCGTGCAGCTCCTTGCCGAGCGTGAGCACCTGCTGCGCGTTCGCGGCGAGCGCGTCCTGCCGCCACGCGTACGCGACGGTCCGCAGGAGCGTGAGCAGCGTGACGGGCGTCGCGAGCACCACGTTCCGCTCGAACGCGTACTCGACGAGCGTCGGGTCCTGGTCCGCCGCGGCGTGCAGGAACGACTCGGCGGGGACGAACATCACGACGAACTCGGGTGCCGGGGCGAACTGGTCCCAGTACCGCTTGGACGCGAGGTCGTCGACGTGCTTGCGCACGTGCCGCGCGTGCGCCGCGAGCCGCTGCGCACGCACCGTCTCGTCGTCGGTCTCGGTGGCCTCCAGGAACCCGAGGAACGCGACCTTGGCGTCGACGACCACGTGCTTGCCGCCCGCGAGCCGCACCACCATGTCGGGGCGCAGCAGCCCGTCGTCGGTGCGCACCTGCTCCTGCTCGACGAAGTCGACGTGCGCGAGCATGCCCGCCGCCTCGACGACGCGGCGCAGCTGCACCTCGCCCCAGCGTCCGCGCACCTGCGACGACCGCAGCGCCGTCACGAGCCGCCCGGTCTCGCCGCGCAGTTGCTCGGACGCCGCGCGCATCGCGCGGACCTGCTCGCCGAGCGCCGCGTTGCCCTCGGCCCGTGCGCGCTCGGCGGCCGCGATCTCGGCGCGCACCTGGTCCAGCGTGCGCCCCAGCGGCTCCACCATCGCCCGCACGGCCTGCTCGCGCTGCGCGAGCTCGCCGGCCTGCGTCTGGTGCTCGGCCGCGAGGCGCTGGTGCGCGAGCGCGAGGAACTGCTCGCTCGTCGCGGCGAGCGCCTCGTCCGCGAGCGCACGGAACCGGTCGCCCGCGCCCGCGCGCTCGGCCTCGAGCTGGGCGCGGGCGCGCGCGGCGTCGACCTCGGCCGCGCGCACGCGGTCCTCCGCGTCGCGTGCCGCACGCGACGCCGCGAGCACCCAGGCGACCACGCCGCCGACCAGCAGCCCGGCGAGCAGCGCGACGAGGACCGGCCAGGGCGACGCGGGGATGTCCATGCCGCGCAGCGTGCCAGCGACCTCCGACACCGGTCGTGCGCCGCTGGGCCGCCACCGCTCGTCTGCGTCCCGGGACGGAGGCGAGGGATCGGCCGCGCGACCGATCCGGCGCGGTGACGCCGCTCCCTATCCTCGGTGGGGTGACCACACCACCTCCCGTCCCGCAGCCCGGGCACGACGCCGGCGCCCCGTCCGGCGGCGGCGTGACGCCGGGTGCCGTCCCGACGCCCGCGCCCGCGGCCGCGACGACCGCCCCCGCGCTGTCCCTGCACGGCCTGTGGCGCCGCTTCGGTCAGAAGGTCGCCGTCGCGGGCGTCGACCTCGCGATCCCGGCGGGCTCGTTCTACGGGCTCGTCGGCCCCAACGGCGCCGGCAAGACCACCACGCTGTCGATGGCGACGGGCCTGCTGCGCCCCGACGCGGGCACCGTGCTGGTCGGCGGCGTCGACCTGTGGGCGAACCCGGTCGAGGTCAAGCGCAGCCTCGGCGTGCTCCCCGACGGCGTGCGCCTGTTCGACCGCCTCACCGGCGCGCAGCTCGTCACCTACGCGGGCCTCCTGCAGGGCCTCGACCGGCCGACCGTCGAGGGCCGCACGCGCGACCTGCTCGCCGCGGTCGGGCTCACGCAGGACGCCGACACGCTCGTCGTCGACTACTCCGCGGGCATGACCAAGAAGGTCGCGCTCGCGTGCGCGCTGGTGCACGCGCCGCGCGTGCTCGTGCTCGACGAGCCGTTCGAGGCCGTCGACCCTGTGTCGGCCGCCAACATCCGCGAGATCCTGCACCAGTACGTCGACGGCGGCGGCACGGTCGTCGTGTCGTCGCACGTCATGGACCTCGTGCAGCGCATGTGCGACCACGTCGCGGTGATCGCGCAGGGCCACGTGCTCGCGGCCGGCACGGTCGACGAGGTGCGCGCGGGCCGGTCGCTCGAGGAGCGCTTCGTCGACCTCGTCGGCGGGCGGATCAGCGGGGAGGGCATCGCGTGGTTGCGCACCTCGTCCGACTGAAGCTCACGCTGCTGCGCAACGGCCTGCGGCGCAGCGTCTGGCAGGTCCTCGGCATGGTCGTGGGCGCGTTGTACGGGCTGTTCCTGCTGGTCGGCGCGGTCGTGGGCCTGTTCGCGCTCGGCTTCGTCGACCTGCAGGCCCGGTCCGACGTCCTGGTCGTCGGGGGCTCGCTGCTGGTGCTCGGCTGGTGGCTGATCCCGCTGGTCGCGTTCGGCGTCGACGCGACGCTCGACCCGCGCCGGTTCCTCACGTTCGGCCTGTCGCGGCGCGACCTGCTCGTGGGGCTCACGCTCGCGGGGCTCATCGGCGTCCCGGGCGTCGTCACGGCCCTGGTCGCGCTCGCGACGCCGCTGTCGTGGTGGCGCGAGCCCGCCGCCGCCGTCGCGGCGCTGGTCGGCGCGCTCGTCGGCGTGCTCGCGTGCACGATCGGCTCGCGGGCGACCACCACCGCGCTCGCGCCGTTCATCGGGCGGCGCCGCGTGCGCGAGCTGGTCGCCGCCCTCGCGATCGTGCCGATCATGTTCCTCGGCCCGATCATGTCGACGCTCGCCGACTCGGCCGACCGCCTGGCGGGGCTCGTCACGGTGGCGCGCGTGCTGTCGTGGACGCCGGTGGGCGCGCCGTGGGCGGTCGCCCCGGCCGTCGCGGCGGGCGACTGGCTCGGCGCGCTCGCGCGGCTCGCGATCGGCGTCGCGACGGTCCTCGTGGCGCTGCGCGTCTGGTCGTGGGCGCTGGACCGCACGCTCACCGACCCGGTGTCGACGGGCGGCGACGCGCGGGCGCGCGGGCTCGGCTGGTTCGGCCGGCTGCCGGCCACGCCCGTCGGCGCGATCGCCGCGCGCGCCGCGACGTACTGGCTCCGGGACCCCCGCTACGCGATCGCCGTGGCGATCGTGCCGGCCATCCCGCTGGTGCTGGCGTTCTCGTCGCCGGGCGGTGCGCTCCTGCTCGTCGCGGGTCCGGCGACGGCGTTCGTCGTCGGCTGGAGCATCTCCGCCGACGTCGCGTACGACGGCACCGCGTTCTGGACCCACGTCGCGGCGCCCGTCCGCGGCGTGACGGACCGCTGGGGCCGCGTGCTCGTGGCCGGTGTGCTCGGGCTCGTCGTGACGGTCCTGGTCACGGTCGGGACCGCCTGGTACGCGGACCGGTTCGACGCGCTGCCCGCGCTGCTCGGCGCGAGCCTGGGCCTGCTGCTCACGTCGCTGGGCACCGCGAGCGTCACGTCCGCGCTGGTCGTCTACCCGGTGCAGATGCCGGGCGAGAACCCGTTCGGCACCAAGCAGGGCGCGAACGCGGCGTCGTTCACGTCGCAGCTGGCGGGCTTCACCGCCGTCGGCGTGCTCGGCGCACCGGCCGCCGTGCTCGCGCTGCTCGCGGTGGTGCAGCGCTCGGCCGTCCTCGGCTGGGTGGCGCTCGCGGTCGGGGCGGTGCTGGGCGCGGTGCTGCTGGTCGTCGGCGTGCGCGTCGGCGGGTCGGTGCTGGAGCGCCGAGGGCCGGAGCTGCTGCAGCGGATGCGCGCGTTCGACTGAGTCCGCGACGACCGCCCGGCCGGTCCCGCCCGCTCGGGTCGGGGCCGGCCGCGGCGCTGCGTAGACTCGTCGCCCGTGGCTCTCACCATCGGCATCGTCGGCCTGCCCAACGTCGGCAAGTCCACCCTCTTCAACGCGCTCACGCGCGCGCAGGTGCTCGCGGCGAACTACCCGTTCGCGACGATCGAGCCCAACGTGGGGGTGGTCCCGCTGCCGGACCCCCGGCTGACGACCCTCGCCGAGATCTTCGGCTCGGAGCGGATCCTGCCGGCGACGGTGTCGTTCGTCGACATCGCCGGGATCGTGCGTGGCGCGAGCGAGGGCGAGGGCATGGGCAACCAGTTCCTCGCCAACATCCGTGAGGCCGACGCGATCTGCGTCGTGACGCGCGCGTTCGCCGACCCCGACGTCGTGCACGTCGACGGGCGCGTGTCGCCGAAGGACGACATCGAGACGATCCACACCGAGCTGGTCCTCGCGGACCTGCAGACGCTCGAGAAGGCCGTGCCGCGCCTCGAGAAGGAGGTGCGCGCCAAGAAGACCGACGCGTCGGTGCTCGCGGCCGCGCAGGCCGCGCTCGGCGTGCTCGAGCAGGGCACGGTCCTGTCGCAGGGCGCGCGCGCCGCGGGCATCGACCCGGCGGACCTGGCGCCGTTCCAGCTCATGACGACCAAGCCGTTCATCTACGTGTTCAACACCGACGACGCGGGCCTGGCCGACACGGCCATGCAGGACGACCTGCGCGCGTACGTCGCGCCCGCGGACGCGGTGTTCCTCGACGCGAAGTTCGAGTCCGAGCTCGTCGAGCTCGACGAGGACGAGGCGCGCGAGATGCTCGAGGCCAACGGCCAGGACGAGGCCGGGCTGGACCAGCTCGCGCGCGTCGGCTTCCACACCCTCGGCCTGCAGACGTACCTCACGGCGGGGCCCAAGGAGTCCCGGGCGTGGACGATCCGTCAGGGCTGGACGGCGCCGCAGGCCGCGGGCGTCATCCACACGGACTTCCAGAAGGGCTTCATCAAGGCCGAGGTGATCTCGTTCGCGGACCTCGTCGAGGCGGGGTCCGTCGCGGCGGCGCGCTCGGCGGGCAAGGCGCGCATCGAGGGCAAGGACTACGTGATGGCCGACGGCGACGTCGTGGAGTTCCGCTTCAACGTGTGACCGCCGCGTGCGCCCCGCCGCGCGTCGGCGCGGTGGTGGCGTCACGATGGGCGCATGGCGACGACGCTGAGCAGGCAGGAGGTCGCGGACGCGGGCCTCACGGGCTGGACGGACCTCGGCGACGGCCTGCGCACGCGGGTCGTGACGGGCGACTTCACGACGGGCCTGGCGCTGGTCGCGGCGATCGGGGCGGCCGCCGAGGAGGCGGGGCACCACCCGGACGTCGACCTGCGCTACGGCCGCGTCGACGTGCGCCTCGTGAGCCACGACGCGGGCGGCGTGACCGAGCGGGACGTCGCGCTCGCCCGGACGGTGTCGCGCCTTGCGGCCGACGCCGGCCTGACGTGCGACGGCGCGGGCCTGCAGCGCACCGAGATCGCGCTCGACACGCCCGACGTCGCCGCGGCGCGGCGCTGGTGGGCGGCGTTCCTCGCGTACGAGGAGACCCCGGGGTCGGACGACGAGGTGCGCGACCCCGCCGACGCGCAGCCGCCCGTGTGGTTCCAGCGCTCCGGCGCGCAGGAGCCGCGCCAGCGCTGGCACCTGGACGTGTGGGTCGAGCCCGGGCGCCTCGACGAGCGGGTCGCGGCGGCCGTGGCCGCGGGCGGTCGGGTCGTCGACCGCACGCAGGCGCCGAGCTTCGTGGTCGTCGAGGATCCCGAGGGCAACCGGGCGTGCCTGTGCACGTCCCGCGACCGCGACTGACGGCGCCCGCACCTGCGCACGAGCACTGTGACGCGAACCACACCGGCCGTGCGTGTGTCATCCGTGTTACGCGGCTGTTTCCGCTTGGCGCGTCTCGTATGATGGACGGTACTCACCAGTATCAATCAGGTAACGATCGACATCGGTGTCGGCCCATGCCTGATTCGTCCCCTCTTCCGGGGCTAGCGTTGCCCCAATTCCGGCGGGCGAGCGCGCCCCGGCCCCCTGCAGCTGTACTCCGGGGGAGCCGTGCGGCCACGTCCACCACGTCTCAGGAGGAACATTGAAGATCAGGCGGACCAGCCTCGCTGTGGCCCTGTTCGCGACGGGCGCGCTCGTGCTGAGCGCGTGCGCGAACACGCCGCAGGACGAGCCCGACGGTGGCAGCAGCGCCTCGGCGGGCGCCGGCGGCGGCACCCTCACGGTGGCGGAGACGAACCAGTTCTCGTCGTTCAACCCGAACACGTCGAACGGCAACGTCGACATCAACTCGAAGATCACGACGTACCCCACGCGTGCGTGGTTCAACTACGTCGACGGCTCGTCGTTCGCCGCGGGCGACCCGAAGGTGCAGAAGGACGAGTCGTTCGGCACCTACGAGGTCGTCTCCGAGGACCCGTTCTCGGTCAAGTACACCGTCAACGAGGGCGTGACCTGGTCCGACGGCGAGCCCGTCGACGCCGACGACCTGGTGTTCGCGTGGGCCGTGCAGTCGGGCCACTACAACTCCGAGTCGGGCGACGTCACCTACTTCGACTACGCGGGTGACTCCACCACGCTCGGTCTGACGGACTTCCCCGAGATCGGCGAGGACGGCCGCTCGATCACGCTGAACTACAGCGCGCCCGCCGCCGACTGGGAGGTCGCGTTCGCGGCCGAGGCGCCGGCGCACGTCGTCGCCAAGAAGGCGGGCCTCGCCGACGGCCAGGCCCTGCTCGACCTGCTCGAGGCGCAGGCCGACGTCGCGCCCACCGCGACGGCGGACAACGCCGAGCTGCGCGCCGTGGCCGACTTCTGGAACACGGGCTACGACTCGACCGTGCTGCCCTCGGACCCCGAGCTCTACCTGTCCTCGGGCCCGTACATCGTCTCGGACGTCGTCGAGAACCAGTCGGTGACCCTCGTCCCGAACGAGAAGTACACGGGCGACCTGAAGGCGCAGCTCGACACGATCATCATGCGCACCATCCCGGACGCCACGGCGGCCGTGCAGGCGCTCGGCAACGGCGAGGTCGACGTGATCTCCCCGCAGTCGTCGGCCGACACCCTGACGGCGCTCAAGGCGCTCGACGGCGTGACGCTGCACCAGGGCGACCAGCTCGCGTACGACCACATCGACCTGACCTTCAACAACGGCGGCCCGTTCGACCCGGCCACCTACGGCGGCGACGCCGCGAAGGCGCAGAAGGTGCGTGAGGCGTTCCTCAAGACGATCCCGCGCCAGCAGATCCTCGACGCGATCATCACGCCGCAGAAGGACGACGCGCAGATCCTCAACTCGCAGCTCTTCGTGCCGGCGCAGGCCTCGTACGAGGACTCCGTCGCGGCCAACGGCTCGGCCGACTACCCGGGTGAGCCCGACGTCGAGGGCGCCAAGCAGCTGCTTGCCGAGGCCGGTGTCACCAGCCCGACGGTCCGCGTGCTCTACAACGTCAACAACCCGAACCGCGTGAACGCCTACACCCTGATCGCCGCCTCGGCGACGCAGGCCGGCTTCGTCATCGACGACCAGGGTGACGCGGCCTGGGGCTCGCGTCTGTCCGACGGCACGTACGACGCGGCGATCTTCGGCTGGATCAACAGCGGCATCGGCGTGGCCGGCGTCCCGCAGATCTTCTCGACGACCGGTGGCGGCAACTACAACGGCTACTCGAACAGCAAGGTCGACGAGCTCGCCGCGAAGCTCGTGGTCACGCTCGACACGGACCAGCAGGCGCAGATCCAGGAGGAGATCGACCCGCTGATCTTCGCCGACGCGTACGGCCTCCCGCTGTTCCAGTCGGTCGGTCTCGACGCGGTCGGCGACCGTGTCAGCGGCATCGACGACTACAACCCCAACCAGGCCGGTGTCTGGTGGAACGTCTGGGAGTGGACGGTCAACGACTGATCCGTTGACACCTCCGGTGTGACATCGACGGCGCCGGGACTCGCGAGCTCGCAGTCCCGGCGCCGTCGCGCGCGGGCCCGAGAGGGCCCGACCGGGGGATACAGTTCTGTCCACCCGCGCCCGTGCACAGATCGGGCGTCCCCCTGCACGTCCCGTCTCGACGGCCCGGCGCGACCCCGCGTCGCCGGTGCCGCCGTGCGAGAGCGAGAGTCATGACTTCCTACGTCTTGCGGCGCCTCGGTGTGTCGCTGCTGATCCTGCTCGGTGCGTCGTTCCTCGTGTACCAGCTCGTCGCCCTCTCGGGCGACCCCCTGCAGGAGTTCCGCGAATCGACCCGCCCGAACAAGGAAGCGTTGATGGCGCAGCGCACGGCGCTGCTCAACCTCGACGTCCCCGCGCCGGTGCGGTACTTCCTCTGGCTCGGCGGCGCCGTCAAGTGCGTCATCCCCGGGCAGTGCGACCTGGGCGTCACGCTCCAGGGCCAGCCGGTCACGCAGGCGCTCGGGTCGGCGATCCCGTCCACGCTGCAGCTCGTCGCCGCGGCGACCGTGCTCGCGATCGTCGTCGGCATCGCGATCGGCATCGTCACCGCCCTGCGGCAGTACTCGGCGCTCGACTACGGCGTCACCTTCCTGACGTTCCTGTTCTTCTCGCTCCCGGTCTTCTGGGTCGCCGTCCTCCTCAAGGAGTTCGGTGCGATCCGGTTCAACGACTTCCTCGCGGACCCGAGCGTGCCGATCACCACCGTGGTCGTGGTGGGGCTGGTCTCCGGACTGGTCTGGGCCCTCATCATCGGCGGCGACCTGCGCCGGCGGCTCATCACGTTCGCGGTCGCCGCGGTCGCCGCGGGTGGCGTGCTCTGGTACCTCGGTGCGACCCAGTGGTTCCGGTACCCCGGGCTCGGTCCCGCGCTCGTCGCCGTCACGGGCGTCGGCATCGCGATCGGCCTCTCGGCGCTCATCGCCGGCTCCCAGAACCGTCGGGCGCTCTACGCCTCGCTCGTCACCGTGGCGCTCGCGCTGGTCGCGATGTTCGCGCTGCGCCCGCTGCTCGACCGCGCGACGTTCCCGCTGATCCTGCTGCTGGGGGTCCTCGCGGTCGGCGCCGGCGTGCTGGTGGGCTACCTGTTCGGGGGGTACGACCGCCGCCAGTCGATGCGCGTCGCCGGGCTCACGTCGTTCCTCGTGGCCGGGCTCGTCATGCTCGACCGCTTCATGATCGCGTGGCCCAGCTACTTCACGCAGGTCCGCGGCCGCCCGATCGCCACGATCGGCTCCGAGACCCCGGGCCTGGGTGGCGACTTCTGGGTCTCGGGCCTCGACAAGTACACGCACCTCGTGCTGCCGACGCTCGCCCTGATGCTCATCTCCCTCGCGTCGTACACGCGCTACTCGCGCGCGTCGATGCTCGAGGTCATGGGGCAGGACTACGTCCGCACGGCGCGCGCCAAGGGCCTGCCCGAGCGCGTGGTCGTCGTCCGGCACGCGTTCCGCAACGCGCTGATCCCGCTCGCGACGATCGTCGCGTACGACATCGGCGGCCTGCTGGGCGGCGCCGTCATCACCGAGAACGTGTTCTCGTTCAAGGGCATGGGTGCGTTGTTCATCAACGGGCTCAGCCACCAGGACCCGAACCCGGTCATGGGGACGTTCCTGGTCGTCGGGATCACGGCGGTGGTGTTCAACCTCCTGGCCGACCTGGCGTACTCCGCACTCGACCCGCGCGTGAGGGTGAAGGCATGAGCAGCACGACGCAGACCGACGAGCGCGAGTCCCGGGAGGTGCCCGGCGAGCTCCGCGGCATGAGCCAGGGCGCCCTCGTCCGCAAGAGGTTCCTCGGGCACACGGGGGCGATCGTCTCCCTCGTGCTCCTCGTCCTGGTGGTCCTGCTGGCCCTGACGTCGGTCGGCATCGGCCCGATCAAGGGCTGGTGGCAGTTCCGCTGGACCGACACGCCGCCGCTGCAGAACGGCGGGCGTCCGACGCTCCAGCTGTTCCCGTTCTCGCTCGGCGACCACCCGTTCGGCCAGGACACGGTCGGCCGCGACTACTTCGCCATGACGATGCGCGGGACGCAGATCTCCCTCGCTATCACGTTCATGGTCGGCGCGATCTCCGCGATCATCGGCGTCGTCTTCGGTGCCGCCGCCGGCTACTTCCGTGGCTGGATCGAGGCGGTGCTCATGCGCCTGACCGACATGGTGATCATCATCCCCGTGCTGCTCATCGGCGCGGTCATCGCGTACAACTCGAAGGCCGGCGTGCTCGTCCTGGGCGTGCTGCTCGGGCTCACCACGTGGACCGGCATGGCACGTCTGGTGCGCGGCGACTTCCTGTCGCTGCGCGAGCGCGAGTTCGTCGACGCGGCCCGGCTCGCCGGGGCGTCCGACGCGCGGATCATCTTCCGGCACATCCTGCCCAACGCGGTCGGCGTCATCACGGTCAACGCGACCCTGCTGATGTCGTCGGCGATCCTGCTCGAGACGGCCCTGTCCTACCTCGGCATGGGTGTCCGCGCGCCGGACACGTCGCTCGGTCTGCTCATCAGCGCGAACCAGGCCGCGTTCTCGACGCGCCCGTGGCTGTTCTGGTTCCCCGGCCTGTTCATCGTGCTGATCTGCCTGTGCATCAACTTCATCGGTGACGGCCTGCGCGACGCGTTCGACCCGCGGCAGCGCAAGATCTCGCTGCGGCGCATGAAGGAGACCGGTCCCGGTCGGCCCGACGCCGCCGGCGTCGCGCCCGCCGTCGCCGCGCCCGAGCGCACCGACGGTCAGCCGCGGTCGGGACCCGCCGGGTCCGTGGACGGCCCGTGACGGCGGCGACCGCCGTGCGGTCCGCGCGCTCAGCCGAGGTACGGCACGACCGCGGCGACCAGCAGGACGGCCACGGCCGCCAGCAGTCGTCCGTGCGTCCGTCGTTCGACCGGGGTCTCGTCCGCGAGGCCCGCCTCGAGGCGGCCCGACTCGACGAGCGCGGACCAGCGCTCACGCACGTGGTGCGCGACGACCGCGGACGGCGAGCCGGGCAGCTCGCCGATGCTCACGGCGCCGCGGCCGTCGGCCGCGCCGCGGGCGACCGCGCGCACCTCCTGCGCGCTCGCCGAGGCGGCGCTGTGGCGGCCGGGACCCGGCGCGGCGAAGACCTCGACCGACGCGTGCGGCGTGACGAGCGTGCACGTGAAGCGTGTGCGCACGTCGATGAGCGCCGCCCAGGGCACGCGGGTCGTGCTCAGCGGGTTCACGACGAGCACCCCGGCGTCGTCGACCGCGACGTGCGGGCGGTAGAAGACCGCCCAGCCCAGCAGCGCCACCAGCAGGGCGGCGGGCAGGACGCGCAGCCCCGCGGCCGCGCCACCGGCCAGGACCTCGGCGGTCGTCAGACCGACGGCGACGAGCCAGGTGGCTCCGGTGAGCACGGCCGAGCTGCGCGGCCGGTACGTCCACTGCTGTTCCACCCCGTCATGATCTCAGGAGCACCGCGATGACCACGTCCGACGCGACCACGACCCCGGTCCTGCAGGTCAGCGACCTGTCGGTGGACTTCGCCGTGGACCGACGCTGGGTCCCCGCCGCGATCCGCCTCAACTACGAGGTGCGCGCCGGCGAGGTGCTCGCGATCGTCGGCGAGTCCGGCTCCGGCAAGTCCGTGAGCTCGATGGCGATCCTCGACCTGCTGCCGCGCAACGCGCGCATCTCCGGGTCGATCAAGCTGCGCGGCGAGGAGCTGCGCGGCATCTCGGCGCAGCGCATGCGTCGCGTGCGCGGCGACGACATCGCGATGATCTTCCAGGAGCCGATGACCGCGCTGAACCCCGCGTACACGGTCGGCGCGCAGATCGTCGAGACGCTGCGGCTGCACCGCGCGATCTCGCCGACCGAGGCGCGCGAGCGTGCGATCGAGCTCCTGCGGATGGTCGAGCTCCCCGACCCCGAGAAGGCGTTCCGCTCGTACCCGCACCAGCTCTCGGGCGGTCAGCGGCAGCGCGCGATGATCGCGCAGTCGCTGTCGTGCGACCCGGCGCTGCTCATCGCCGACGAGCCCACCACCGCGCTCGACGTCACCGTGCAGGCCGAGATCCTCGACCTCATGCGCAACCTGCGCGACCGGCTCGACTCGGCGGTCATCCTCATCACGCACGACATGGGCGTGGTCGCCGACCTCGCCGACCGCATCGCGGTCATGCGCCACGGCGTGATCGTCGAGACCGGCCCGGCGGAGGAGATCTTCGCGCGGCCCCAGCACCCGTACACGCAGGAGCTTCTCGCGGCCGTCCCGCACCTGGGCGGCCCCGAGATCGACCTGACCGCCGCGCTCGCGTCGGTCACGGGTGCCGAGGAGCTGGTCGAGGCGGTGACGCCCGAGGAGCTCGCCGCGCGCGAGGCCGAGAACGCGCGTCGCCTCGCCGAGGCGGCCGAGGCCGAGCGGCAGCGTCTCGAGCGCATCGGCGAGCCCGTGCTGTCGCTGCGCGGGGTCGCGATCGAGTACCCCAAGCAGGGCCGCATGCCGGCGTTCCGCGCCGTGTCCGACGCCGACCTGGTGGTGCACGCCGGTGAGGTCGTCGGCCTGGTCGGCGAGTCCGGGTCGGGCAAGACCACGATCGGCCGCGCCGCGGTCGGCCTGCTGCCCGCCGTCGAGGGCGAGCTGACCGTGGCGGGGATCGACGTGCGCACCGCGCGACGCAAGGAGATGGCCGCGCTGCGACGCAAGGTCGGCATGGTCTTCCAGGACCCGTCGTCGTCGCTGAACCCGCGCCTGCCGATCGGCGAGAGCATCGGCGAGCCGCTGCGCCTCGCGGGCGAGGCGAAGGGCCAGGCCCTGCAGCGGCGGATCGAGGAGCTGCTCGACCAGGTCGAGCTGCCCCGGGCCTACCGCAACCGCTACCCGCACGAGCTGTCGGGCGGGCAGAAGCAGCGCGTCGGCATCGCGCGGGCGCTGTCGCTGTCGCCCGAGCTGCTCGTCGCGGACGAGCCCACGTCGGCCCTCGACGTGTCGGTGCAGGCGCACGTGCTGGAGCTGCTCCAGGAGCTGCAGCAGCGCCTGCGGTTCGCGTGCCTGTTCGTCACGCACGACCTCGCGGTCGTCGACCTGCTGGCGGACCGGATCGCGGTGATGCGGCGCGGCGAGATCGTCGAGCAGGGCTCTCGCGACGAGATCCTGCGCCGGCCGCAGCACGCGTACACCCAGCGGCTCATCGCCGCGGTGCCGCTGCCGAACCCCGAGAAGCAGCGCGAGCGGCGGCGCCTGCGCGCGCTGCTCGTCGACGCGGGCTGACGCCCCGCGCACCCGCCACGGCGGGTGCCGCGACGCTGTGCCGCCGTGCCGGGTCCGACCACGTCGGGCCCGGCACGGCGGGTTCCACCGGGCGCGCACGTGCCCGGCCCTGGTAGGTGGTGCACAGCTGCGGGAGGTCGGTCGGTGCTGCGGACACGGGTGGGTGCGACGCGCGGCGTCGCGGCGGGGCTGGTGCTGGTGCTCACGGGTGCGCTCGCCGCGTGCACGTCGGACCCCGTGGACCCGGCACGCGCCGGGACGGTCGCCGTGGGCGTCGACCTCCCGTTCGTGTCGCTCAACGGCGCGACGGCCGCCGGTCGCGCACCGGGCAGCGTGCTGGTCCGCGGGCTCGTGCAGTCCGGGTTCACGACGCTCGCCGCCGACGGCACCGTCGAGCAGGACGCGTCGTTCGGCACGGTCGAGAAGGTCGCCGACGACCCGCTGACCGTGCGGTACACGATCGCCCCGACCGCACGGTGGTCCGACGGCGTCGCGGTCACCCCGGCGGACCTGCTGCTGGAGTGGGCGGCACGGAGCGGGCAGCTCGACGAGGTGGTGCCCGAGCTCGACGCCGACGGCGCACCGGCGGGCGACCTCGACGACGTCGTCGCGTTCGGCGCGACGTCGGCGGCGCTCGCGCACGCGTCCGCGGTGCCGGCGGTGGACGGGGCCACCTTGACGGTCGTCTACGACACCCCCGTCGCGGACTGGCAGGTCGCGCTCGACGTCAACCTTCCCGCGCACGTCGTCGGGCGGCTCGCGCTGGACCCGGCCGCGCCGAGGTTCCCCGCGCAGGAGCCGGCCGCGGACGCCACCGCGCGGGCCGAGGCCCCGGCGCCGGGAGCGTCCGGCACCGCGGCGTCGGACGCGACCCCGGCTCCCGGCGCGACCCCGGACGCCACCACGACCTCCGCGCTCGAGGCGACCTCGACGCCCGGCGCGACCGCCGCACCCGATCCGGCGCAGGACGCGGAGCGCTGGGCCGCGGCGGTCGTGGCGGCGGTGCAGCAGCAGGACCGGGCCGCGCTCGTGCCGCTGTCGCGCGTGTGGCGCGGCGCCGGGCGCGCGGGCGCGGTGGCGGCCGACCCGACGCTCACCACGACGACCGGGCCGTACGTCCTCGAGCGTGTCGACGACGGCGGTGTCGAGGCCGTGCGCAACGAGGCGTACGCGGGCGAGCGTCCTGCCGCGTTCGACCGCGTGCGGCTGCGGACCGACCTCGACCCGCTCGCGCAGGTCGCGGCCGTCGGGTCCGACGAGCTCGACGTCGCGGCGCCGCTGAGCACGGCCGACGTGCTCGCCGCCGCGGTCGACGCCGACGACGTCACGGTCGTCACGGGCGGCGACGCGGTGCTCCAGCTCGTGGTGCAGGAGGCGGCCGGGGGAGCGTTCGACCCGGCCGCGCACGCGTCCGCGGCCGACCCGCGGCAGCGGCGGCCGAGCTGCGGCGGGCGTTCCTCGCGGGCGTCCCCCGTGAGCAGGCCGTGAACGACGTCGTCGCGCCGCTGTGGGAGGGAGCCGAGGTCTCCGACGTGGTCGCCGCCCAGGTCGGCGCCGAGGCGCCCGCCGCGCCGCAGCCGGGCGAGGGCGACGCGGACGCCGAGGACGCGGACGCCGGGGACGCGCAGGCCGGGGACGGGGGTGCACCTGCCACGACCGACGCGGCGCCGGAGCGCGTGACGGTCCGCGTGCTCGCGAACACCGCCGACCCGGTCCGCGCGGGTGTGGTCGACGCCCTGGTGGAGGCCGGGCGGCGTGCGGGCTTCGACGTCGAGCCGGTCGAGGCGACGGACCCCGCGGGGACCCTGCGCACGCGCCCCGAGGACTGGGACGTGGCCGTCGTGCCGGTCGCGCAGGAGGACCTGCCGGTGGCCGCGCTGGCCGCGCGCTGGCGCACGGGCGGCGCCACCAACGTCACGGGGCACGCCGACGCCGCGCTGGACGCGACGCTCGACGCGCTCGTCGCGCAGCGCGACCCCGCGGTCGTCCCGGCGCAGGTCGCGGAGGTGTCCGCCGCCCTGGTCGCGTCGGGCGCGGTGCTGCCGCTCGTGCGCACCCCGGTCGTGACGCTGACCGCGGAGCGGTCGGCGGACGAGGACCCGGGGCTGCCCGTGCTCGACCCCGTGCCCGCGCTGACGCCGGGAGCGGCGGACCTCACATGGTGGTGGCGCTGGACACGGCGGTAAGATGGACGCCGCGTCGCGCCCGGCGTGCCCCCCTCTTGAGATGAGTACCCGCATGCCCGCCACCGACCAGGCCTCCGGCACGGCCGTCCGTTCCGACCTGCGCAACGTCGCGATCGTCGCGCACGTCGACCACGGCAAGACGACGCTCGTCGACGCGATGCTCTGGCAGTCCGGCGCGTTCGGCGCGCACGACCACGTGGACGAGCGGGCCATGGACTCGGGCGACCTCGAGCGAGAGAAGGGCATCACGATCCTCGCGAAGAACACCGCGGTCCAGTACGCCGGTCCCGCGGCCGCGAAGGTCGGGCAGCCCGACGGCATCACCATCAACGTCATCGACACGCCCGGGCACGCCGACTTCGGCGGCGAGGTCGAGCGCGGCCTGTCGATGGTCGACGGCGTCGTGCTGCTCGTCGACGCGTCCGAGGGGCCGCTGCCGCAGACGCGGTTCGTGCTGCGCAAGGCGCTCGCCGCGAAGCTCCCCGTCATCCTCGTCGTCAACAAGGTCGACCGCCCCGACGCGCGCATCGAGGAGGTCGTGCACGAGGCGACCGACCTGCTGCTCGGCCTGGCGTCCGACCTGCACGAGGAGGTGCCGGACCTCGACCTCGACGCGATCCTCGACGTGCCCGTGGTGTACGCCGCCGCCAAGGTCGGCAAGGCGTCGCTCGAGCAGCCCGCCGACGGCGGGCTGCCGGACAGCCCCGACCTCGAGCCGCTGTTCGCGACGATCCTCGAGAAGATCCCCGCGCCGTCGTACGACCCCACGGCGCCGCTGCAGGCGCACGTGACCAACCTCGACGCGTCGCCGTTCCTCGGGCGTCTCGCGCTCCTGCGCATCCACAACGGCACCCTGCGCAAGGGCCAGACCGTCGCGTGGGCCCGGCACGACGGCACGCTGCAGAACGTGCGCGTCACCGAGCTGCTCGAGACCAAGGCCCTCGACCGCGTGCCGACCGAGCAGGCGGGCCCGGGCGAGATCGTCGCCGTCGCCGGCATCGAGGACATCACGATCGGCGAGACGCTCACCGACCCCGACGACCCGCGCCCGCTGCCGCTCATCCAGGTCGACGACCCGGCGATCTCGATGACCATCGGGATCAACACGTCCCCGCTGGCCGGCAAGGGCGGCAAGGGCCACAAGGTCACGGCCCGCCAGGTGAAGGACCGCCTCGACCGCGAGCTCATCGGCAACGTGTCGCTGCGCGTGCTGCCCACCGAGCGTCCCGACGCGTGGGAGGTGCAGGGCCGCGGCGAGCTCGCGCTCGCGATCCTCGTCGAGCAGATGCGTCGTGAGGGCTTCGAGCTCACGGTCGGCAAGCCGCAGGTCGTCACCCGGACCATCGACGGCAAGGTGCACGAGCCCACCGAGCGCATGACGATCGACGTGCCCGAGGAGTACCTCGGCGCCGTCACGCAGCTCCTCGCGCAGCGCAAGGGCCGCATGGAGACGATGAGCAACCACGGCACCGGCTGGGTGCGCATGGAGTTCGTCGTGCCGGCGCGCGGCCTCATCGGCTTCCGCACGCGGTTCCTCACCGACACGCGCGGCACCGGCATCGCGTCGTCCATCGCCGAGGGCTACGAGCCGTGGGCCGGCCCGATCGAGACCCGCACCAACGGCTCGCTCGTCGCCGACCGTGCGGGCGTCGCGACGCCGTTCGCGATGCTCAACCTGCAGGACCGCGGCGTGTTCTTCGTCGACCCGACGTCCGAGGTGTACGAGGGCATGGTCGTCGGGGAGAACTCCCGCAACGACGACATGGACGTCAACATCACCAAGGAGAAGAAGCTCAACAACATCCGGTCGTCCACGTCGGAGTCGTTCGAGAACCTGGTGCCGCCGCGCAAGCTCACGCTCGAGGAGTCGCTCGAGTTCGCGCGCGAGGACGAGTGCGTCGAGGTCACCCCCGAGGTCGTGCGCATCCGCAAGGTCGTGCTCGACCAGACCGAGCGCGCACGTCAGACCGCACGCAACAAGCGCGCCTGACCCGCAGGGGCGAGGATGACGGCATGACGACGCCGACCGACGAACCCAGCGCCGCCACCCCCGCCCCGTCGCCGGCCACGTCCGGCGTGTCCCGCGTCTCCTGGCGCGTGTTCGCGCCGGCCGCCGCGGTGATCGTGCTGCTCGCGGGCCTGGCGATCCTCTTCCCGGACCGGGCGGAGTCGGTCGTGGAGGCCGTGCAGGCCGACGTCATCGGCGCGTTCGGCTGGTACTACGTGCTGATCGTCGCGGGCTTCGTGCTGTTCGCGCTGTGGATGGGGCTGAGCCGCTTCGGCGACATCATGCTCGGGGACGACGACGACGAGCCCGAGTTCTCGCTCGGGTCGTGGTTCTCGATGCTGTTCGCCGCGGGCATGGGCATCGGCCTGGTGTTCTGGGGCGTCGCCGAGCCGCTCAGCCACTACGCCGAGCCCAAGCCGGGGACGTCGGGCAGGCCCGCCCAGCTCGCCGAGACGGCGATGGTGCAGACGTACCTGCACTGGGGCGTGCACGCGTGGTCGGTGTACGTCGTGGTGGGCCTGGCGCTCGCGTACGCGGTGCACCGCCGTGGCCGCCCCGTGTCGATGCGGTGGGCGCTCGAGCCGCTCGTGGGGGAGCGACGCGCCGCCGGGCGCCTGGGCGACGTGGTCGACGTGATCGCGGTCGTGGGCACGGTGTTCGGCCTCGCGACGTCGCTCGGCCTCGGCGTGCTGCAGATCGCCGGCGGCCTCGAGCACCTGGGCGTCGTGACCGCGTCGACCGGGCTCGAGGTCGTGCTCGTCGTCGCGATCATGGCCGTCGCGACGGTGTCGGTCGTGTCGGGCCTCGACAAGGGGCTCAAGTGGCTGTCGAACGTCAACGTCGCGCTCGCCGGGCTCCTCATGGTGTGCGTCCTCGCGCTCGGCCCGACGCTGTTCCTGCTGCGCGAGTTCGTGCAGTCGATCGGCGTGTACCTCGCGCGCGTCGTCCCGATGTCGTTCAACGTCAGCGCGTTCTCGGGCGCCGAGGGCGAGGCCTGGCAGGCCGCCTGGACGACGTTCTACTGGGGCTGGTGGATCTCGTGGGCGCCCTTCGTCGGGGTGTTCATCGCGCGGATCTCGCGCGGCCGCACGGTCCGTGAGTTCGTCGTCGGCGTGCTCGGCGTGCCGGTCGTCGCGACGTTCCTGTGGTTCTCGGTGCTGGGCGGCTCCGCGCTGTGGACCGAGCTGTTCGGCGGCGGCGGCCTGGTCGGCGCCGACGGCCAGGTCGACCAGACGAACGCGTTGTTCGACCTGCTCGGGCGGCTGCCCGGCGGGGTCGCGCTGTCGGTGGGCGCGGTCGTGCTCATCGGTCTGTTCTTCGTCACGAGCGCCGACTCGGGCTCGTTCGTCGTCGCGATGCTGACGACCGGCGGCCACCCCTCGCCGCGCACGTGGACGCGCGTCGCGTGGTCGGCCGTGACGGCGCTGCTCGCGGCGTCGCTCCTGGTCGCGGGCGGCCTGGTGACGCTCCAGACGGCCGCCATCCTCATCGCGCTGCCGTTCTCGTTCGTCATGCTCGCGATGGTCGCCGCGACCGTCCGGGCGTTCCGCGCCGAGCACCACGCGCGCCTGGTCGCGGAGCGGCTCGCGCAGCGCGAGCTGCTCGAGGAGGCCATCGGCGAGGGCGTCGCCGCCGAGCGCGGACGCCTCGTCGCGAGCGGCGCCAACCGCCGTGTCCGGAAGATGCTCGCGCAGCGCCGCGACGCGAGCGCTGCGGGCACCGGCGCGGGCGACGGCGAGAGCACGGAGGCCGACGCGTGAGCGGCGGGCTGCTGGCGGTGCACGCGCACCCCGACGACGAGTCGCTCGCGACCGGTGCGCTGCTCGCCACCTGGGCGGCCGCCGGTCGGCCCGTGACGGTCGTGACCGCCACGCGCGGCGAGCGGGGCGAGGTCATCGGGCAGCGGTGGGCGCACCTGGAGGGCGACGGCCCGGCGCTCGCGGAGCACCGCACCGGCGAGCTGGCGCAGGCGCTCGCGGCGCTCGGCGTGCAGGACCACGGGTTCCTCGACGAGGCCGTCGGCCAGGACGAGCGGTACGAGGACTCGGGCATGGCGTGGGTCGCCGCGGGTCGCGCGGGGGCCGCGGGCGACGCACCGCCCGGCGCGTTCGCGTTCGCGTCGCTCGAGGAGGCCGCGGAAGGGCTCGCGCGCGTGCTGCGCTCGCGCCGCCCCGACGTCGTCGTGACGTACGAGCCCGGCGGCGGCTACGGGCACCCGGACCACGTGCGGACGCACGAGGTCACGGTGCGAGCGCTCGAGCTCGCGGCCCGCGGGGACGACCCGCTGTCGCCCGCGCACGTCGTGCCCGTCGCGCTGTGGGCCGTGACGGGCCGGGCGGTGCTGCGCCGCGCGCAGACCGCGCTCGCGGGCGAGGCCGTCCTCGCGTCCCTCGGGCCGGCGATCGAGGGGCTCACGCTGCCGGACCCGGCCGCCGAGCCGCCGTCGGTCGCCGTGCCGGACGACCAGGTCGACCTCGTGGTCGACGTCGCGCCGGTGCGCGCCCGCGTGCTGGCCGCGCTGCGCGCGCACGCGACGCAGGTGCAGGCCGTGCGGGCCGTCGACGGCGACGACGGCCTGGTCGGCTGCTACGCGCTGAGCAACGACGTGCTCGCCGCCGTCCCGACCGTCGAGGGCTACCGCTACGCACCCGGGAGCCTGCGCGCGCACGAGGCGGGGGTCGTCTGGCCCGCCGGGGTGCGGCCGGTAGCCTGAGCGCCGTGCCGCAGCTCACCGTCACCACCCTGGGCCGGACCGCCGCCTCGCTCGGCACGGGCCTGCTCGCCGGCGCCATCGGCACCGTCATGCACCGCTCGATCCGGCCGTGGGGGCTCGTGCTGTGCCTCGCCCTGGTGCTGGCCGTCGCGCTGACGACGCGCGCGTGGGCCGGCTGGCCCGCCTACGTCGCGGCCTCGGTGGGGGTGCTCGTCGCGGTGCAGGTGCTGTCGAGCGAGGGACCCGGGGGCGACGTGCTCGTGCCGGCCGGCGACGGCTGGGGCTGGGCGTGGGTGATCGGCGCGGTGGTCGCGCTGGGGTCGGTCGCGCTGGTGCCGCGGCGGTGGGTCGAGGACACGCCGCCGGACGCGCCGTGACGGACGTCGATCCCGCGGACTACCGCGCGGTCGCGGCCCGGCTCGCGGCCGGGGTCGTCGTGGTGACGGCGGTCCGGCACGGCGTCGCGCACGCCGCGACCGTGTCGTCGGTCGCGTCCGTGTCGCTCGACCCGCCGATGCTGCTCTTCTGCGTGCACGTCGACGCGCGGCTGCGCGACGTGCTCGACGGGACCGAAGCGTGGGCCGTCTCGGTGCTCGCGGACGGCCAGGCGGACGTGGCCGACTGGCTCGCCTCGCCCGGGCGCCCGGCGGTCGGCCAGCTCGACCGGGTCGCGCACGTGGCGGCGCCCGTGTCGGGCGCCCCGTGGCTGGACGGCGCGGCGGCGTGGTTCGACTGCCGCACCGAGGCCGTGCACGGCGCGGGGGACCACGACGTCGTGATCGGGCGCGTGGTCGCCGCCCGCGAGGGTGCACCCGACGCGGGTGGCCTGGTCCACCTGCGCGGACGGCTCCGCGGCGTCCGCTGAGCGGCAGGACGCGCCGCCGCCGGGGGCGGGTGGTGCCGCGCGCGGCACGCGCGCGGGCGACGGCCCGTGCGCGGGTGCCGCGGCCGTAGAATCGCCGCGCGCGCGGAACGCGTGCGCCCAAGCACCACCTCGGGGGATCGATGACGCACGGGACCGACCGCGACGGACCGGACGAGCGCACGGCGGGCGACGCCGTCGTGCCCGGGCCGCACGAGGACGGGGTCTCCGTCGAGCACGCCGACGCCCTCGACGCGGACGCGCAGACGGCGGGTGCGCCCGTGCGCGAGCCCGCGGACGGGACGGCGACGGGCGACGCGCCCGCCGACGTCGCGCCTGCGGACGTCGCGACTGCGGACGCGGAGCCTGCGGACGCCGCGCCTGTGGACGCCGAGCCGGTGTCCGGCGCGGCGGTGGCCGACGAGCCGGTGGACGCCGTGCCCGCGCCCGCCGAGCCGGCGGACGCCGCCCCCGCGGACGACGACGGCGAGGACCCGGCCCCCGCGGACGACGACGGCGAGGACCCGGCCCCGCGGACGACGACGGCGAGGACCCGGCCCCCGCGGACGACGACGGCGAGGACCTGGCCCCCGCCGGCGACGCGCCCGAGCCTGCCGTGCGTCGCAGCCTCGCGCCCGAGCCCGCCGCGCCCCTGACGGCCTGGCCCTCGTGGGACGACGTCGCGGTGACGGCACCGCCCGCCGACGAGCCGGCCCCGGACGCGTCGGAGCGCGACGGCGCGGCCCCGTCGGACGACGCGGGCGCCGTCCGTGCCGCCGCCGACGACGTGGTCGCCGATCACAGCGTCGCTGATCACGCCGTCGCCGATCGCGCGGCCGACGACGCCCCCGGCGCGGCGCCGTCCGAGCGGCAGGAGGAGTCCTCGGCGCCCGCGACCGAGGAGCCGGCCGCCGACGGTGACGCGGCCCCGGCCCCGGCCGCCGGTCCGCTCGACCTGTCGGCCCTCGCGTTCGCCGCGCTCAACGCGGCGGCCGTCGGCGTGCCCGCGCACGCGCTGCCCCGCAGCCCGCTGGCGGACGACGGGTCGCGCGTCACGGTCACGCCCGAGGGCCCGGCGAGCGGCACGTCCGCGGAGCCGGCCACCGGCGACGCCGTGCCCGCCGCCGACGCCCCCGACGGGACGGCCGCGGACGTGACCGCGCCCACCGCCGACGGGGCACGCGACGACGCCACCGCCGTCGGCGACGCGGCTGCCGGCGGCGCGGCCGCGGACGCCGCGACCGTGGCCGCCGCCGACACGGCCGGCGACGGCGCGGCCGACGACGCGGTCCCCGAGGTCGCCGCTCGTCCGGCCGGCGCCCCGGCAGCGCCTGCCGCGGGCGGGGCGAGCGACGCCGCGACGACGGCGCCGCCCGACGCCGCGACGACCGCGCCCGACGCCGCGACGACCCCGCCTGACGCCACGGCGGTGCTGCCCCCGGTCGTGGACGACGACGCGGCGCGCACCACGGCGTGGCCCGCGACGGCCCAGGGTGCGGGTGCCGCACCGGGATCACCGGGAGGACCCGTCGTGCGCACGTCCGTGACCGAGCGCGAGGGCTCGCCGCTCGACGGCTTCGACGAGGAGACGCGCCGGCGGCGCTGGCCGCGCGCGCTCGCGATCGTCGGCGGCGTCGTCGTGCTGCTCGCCGCCGGGTACGTCGGGGCGTCCTACGCGCTCGCCGACCGGGTGCCGCGCGGCGCGACCGTCGCGGGCGTCGAGATCGGCGGCATGACGGCGGACGAGGCGCAGAAGGCCCTCGTCGACGGTCTCGCCGACCGCACCGCGGGCCCGGTGCCGGTCGTCGCGCAGGACGTGCAGGCGGAGATCGACCCCGCGACGGCCGGTCTCGCGCTCGACGCGCCCGCGACGGTCGCCCGCCTCACGGGCGTGGACCTCACGCAGCCCGTGCGGCTGTGGCGCCAGCTGGTCGGCGTGCGGGAGCAGCCGCCCGTGTCCCGGGTGGACGACACCGCGCTCGAGGGTGCGCTCACCGAGCTGTCCGGGTCGCTCGTCCTGGCGCCCGTCGACGGCACCGTCGTGTTCGCCGACGGCGCGCCGCACGCGACCGAGGCGGTCGACGGCTGGGACCTCGACGTCACCGGTGCGGCCGACGTGCTCGCGGACGGCTGGCTCACGCAGCCGACGCCCGTCGAGCTCCCGACGACGGTCGTCGAGCCCGCCATCACGCAGGCGGAGACCGACCGCGTGCTCACGCAGGTCGCGCAGCCGCTCGCCGCCGCCCCCGTCACGGTGCAGGTGGCGGACCGGCAGGCGACCCTCGACGTCGCGACGCTCACCGCGAACGCGTCCTTCGCGCCGGTGGACGGCACGCTCGAGCTGCAGCTCGACGGCCAGGCGCTGACCGACGCGATGCTGTCCCAGCTGCCGGACCTGCTCACGACGGCGTCCGACGCGCGCTTCGAGTTCCAGGACGGCGCGCCCGTGATCGTCCCGGGCGTCGCCGGCACGACGCTGGACCCGGCGGGCGTGGCGTCGGCCGTCGCGACGGCCGCGACGTCCGGGACGGGCAACCGTCTCGCGACGGTGGACCTGGTCGAGAGCGACCCCGCGGAGACGACGGCCGCGCTCGAGGCGCTCGGCGTCAAGGAGGTCGTGTCGGAGTTCTCGACGCCCCTGACGAGCGAGCCGCGCCGCACGTCGAACATCTCGACGGGGCTGCGCAACATCACCGGGACGCTCGTGCGGCCGGGGGAGACGTTCAGCCTGACGGAGGCGCTCGGCCCGGTGGACGCCGCGCACGGGTTCGTGCAGGCTGGTGCGATCGTCAACGGCGAGCACGCCGACGCGTGGGGCGGCGGCCTGTCGCAGGTGTCGACCACGACGTACAACGCGGCGTACTTCGCGGGCTTCGAGGACGTCGAGCACACGCCGCACTCGGAGTGGTTCCAGCGGTACCCCGAGGGTCGTGAGGCCACGATCTTCACGGGCGTCATCGACATGAAGTGGAAGAACAACACGCCGTACGGCGCACTCGTGCAGGGGTACGTGGCCGACGGTCGCGCGACCGTGCGCATCTGGAGCACCAAGCACTTCACGGTCGAGACCGAGAAGAGCGGCCGCTCGGGCGTCGTCTCGCCGACGACCGTGTACTCGCAGTCGGCGACGTGCCAGCCGCAGAGCGCCGGGAACCCCGGCTTCACGGTGACGAACACGCGCCGCGTGTACCTCGCGGGCGATCTGGTCGACACCGAGTCGAGGACCTGGCGGTACAAGCCGCAGAACCGCGTGGTGTGCGGCAGCCCGCCGGCGCCGGGGGCGCCCGCGACGCCCTGACGTGCGGACGGCCCGGACCGGCGGCTCAGGCCGAGCGGTCCGGGCCGTCGTCGTCCGCGCGGCCGTGGTCGTGGCCGTCGTCGTGCCGGGCGTCCGCGCCGCCCTCGTGCCGGGCGTCCGCGCCGCCGGGGGCGGCTGCGCGCGGCGCGCGCCGGGGCGGGGCGGGCGGCACGGTCTTCGCGCGCACGACCGCCGCGGCGGGCACGTGGACGTCGCCGCGGCGCGTGCGCAGCGTGAGCCCGGCGTCGTCCACCGCGAGCACGTCGCCGAGGACGTCGGTGAACGGCGGCTCGCCGCCGTTCAGCGTGCCGGTCGGCGCACCGGCAGGCAGGTCGTCCCGCAGCCGACGCACGACGACGCGCGTCCCGGGGGTCCAGTCCCGCCACGTGGCGCGCCTCACGTCGTGCACCGCGTGTCGGGGGTTGGACGGGGGCTCGTGGGGACGGTCACGTGGGGGATACTAGGTCGACCGCTGCACCCGTGGAGGACCCGCCGTGACGTATGTGATCGCCGAACCCTGCGTGGACGTCAAGGACAAGGCGTGCATCGAGGAGTGTCCGGTCGACTGCATCTACGAGGGCAAGCGGTCGCTGTACATCCACCCCGACGAGTGCGTGGACTGCGGCGCCTGCGAGCCGGTGTGCCCGGTCGAGGCCATCTACTACGAGGACGACGTCCCCGAGCAGTGGTCGTCGTACTACGAGGCGAACGTGCACTTCTTCGACGAGATCGGCTCGCCCGGCGGCGCCGCGAAGATGGGTGAGATCGCGCACGACCACCCGATCATCGCCACGCTGCCGCTGCGCGTGCACGGCGACTGACGCCGCGCACCGCGGACGACGCGCACGTGGGACTGCTGACCGGCGCGCTGCCGGACTTCCCGTGGGACTCGCTCG
This sequence comes from Cellulomonas sp. FA1, assembly GCF_000986825.1. Lineage (NCBI taxonomy): Bacteria > Bacillati > Actinomycetota > Actinomycetes > Micrococcales > Cellulomonadaceae > Cellulomonas > Cellulomonas sp. FA1. Next base: position 3,947,453 of record NZ_LBMY01000001.1, read on the forward strand.
TGCCGCTGGCCGATCTGGCCCGCGCGCACCCCGACGGCATCGTCGACCTGTCGGTCGGCACGCCCGTCGACCCGACGCCCGCGGTCGTGCGCGACGCGCTCGCCGCGGCCGCCGACGCGCCGGGGTACCCGACGACGCACGGCACGCGCGCGCTGCGCGAGGCGGTCGTCGACTGGTTCGCGCGCCGGCGCGGCGTGCCGGGCCTGGACCCGGACGCGGTGCTGCCGACGGTGGGCTCGAAGGAGCTCGTCGCGCTGCTGCCGTCCCTGCTGGGCCTGGGGGCGGGCGACGTCGTGCTGCACCCCGCCACGGCGTACCCGACGTACGACGTCGGTGCGCGGCTGGCGGGCGCGACGCCCGTGCCCGTCGAGGACCCGGCGGCCGTGCTGGCGCAGCGTGACGACGTGCGCCTCGTGTGGCTGAACTCGCCGGGCAACCCGGACGGGTCGGTGCTGGACGTGGCGCAGCTGCGGGCCGTGGTGGACGCGGCGCGCGCCGCGCAGGCGCGCACGGGCCGACCGGTCGTCGTGGCGTCGGACGAGTGCTACGCCGAGCTCGCGTGGGACGCGCCGTGGGCGACGGACGGCGTGCCGAGCGTGCTGGACCCGCGGGTCACGGGCGGCGACACCGCCGGGCTGCTCGCGGTGTACTCGCTGTCCAAGCAGTCGAACCTCGCGGGCTACCGGGCCGCGTTCGTCGCGGGCGACGGCGCGCTGGTCGCGGGTCTGCTCGAGACGCGCAAGCACGCGGGGATGATCGTGCCGGCTCCCGTGCAGGCGGCGATGACGGTCGCGCTCGGGGACGACGCGCACGTCGCGGAGCAGCGCGAGCGCTACCGGCGCCGGCGGGGCGCCCTGCGGGCCGGTCTCGAGGCCGCGGGGTACGTCGTCGACCGCTCGCACGCGGGGCTGTACCTGTGGGTGCGGCCCGACGGCGGGTTCCAGGACTCGTGGACGACGGTGCGCGACCTCGCGTCGCTGGGCGTGCTGGTCGCGCCCGGCGCGTTCTACGGCGCGGCGGCCGCGGGTCACGTGCGGGTCGCGCTGACGGCGTCCGACGAGCGCGTCGCGCAGGCCGCGGCCCGGCTGTCCGGCGCGTGAGCCGGCGGGTCGTGCGTCGGGTCCGCGCGGACGGCGGCCCGGCGCCCTACCCCCTGTGAGGCGTGTCACATACGGACCAAGGTCCGTTCGCACGGTCGTCACGACGCCGGATTCGCAGGTACCGTCACTGCGGGCCGACGAGGGTCACCACCGCGCGCCGGCCACCGAAGATGGTCGCGGCGCACCCGCCGGGGCCGGTCGCACGCTCGTCGGCGCAGGAAGGAACACCATGTCGGACGTCGTCACCGCACCGGTGCAGGCCCCCGTCCAGCTCGTGGTCGGCGGGGAGGCCCACGACCTGCCCGTGGTCCCCGCGACCGAGGGCAACGACGGCATCGTCGTCTCGTCGCTGCTGCGCGACACCGGCATGGTCACCGTGGACCCCGGGTTCATGAACACCGCGTCCTGCGAGTCGCAGATCACCTACATCGACGGCGACGCGGGCATCCTGCGCTACCGCGGCTACCCGATCGAGCAGCTCGCCGAGCACTCGTCGTTCCTCGAGGTCGCGTACCTGCTCATCAACGGCGAGCTGCCGACGCCCGACGCGCTGAGCTCGTTCGAGGAGCGCGTCAACCGGCACACGCTCGTCCACGAGGACTTCCGCACGTTCCTCGGCTCGTTCCCGCGCGGCGCGCACCCGATGACGGTCATGGCGTCGGCGCTCAACGCGCTGTCGACGTTCTACCCGGAGTCGCTCGACCCGTTCGACCCCGAGACCGTCGAGCTCGCGACGGTCCTCATCCTCGCCAAGACGCGCACGATCACGTCCTACGTGCACCGCACCGCCAAGGGTGAGCCGCTGCTGTACCCGGACTACTCGCGCGGGTACGTCGAGGACTTCCTGCGCATGACGTTCGCGGTGCCCTACCAGCAGTGGGATCCGGACCCGGTCGTCGTCAACGCGCTCGACAAGCTGCTGATCCTGCACGCCGACCACGAGCAGAACTGCTCCACGTCGACCGTCCGCATCGTCGGCTCGAGCCACGCCAACGTGTACGCGTCGGTCGCGGCCGGCATCAACGCGCTCTCGGGCCCGCTGCACGGCGGCGCGAACGAGGCCGTGCTGCGCATGCTCGACCAGATCAAGGCGAACGGCGGCGACGCCACCGACTTCATGCGCCGCGTGAAGAACAAGGAGGACGGCGTCCGCCTCATGGGCTTCGGCCACCGGGTCTACAAGAACTACGACCCGCGTGCCGCGATCGTGAAGCAGAGCGCCCACGAGGTGCTGCAGGCGCTCGGCAGCACCGACGAGCTGCTCGACATCGCGATGGGCCTCGAGGAGATCGCGCTGCACGACGACTACTTCGTCTCGCGCAAGCTGTACCCGAACGTCGACTTCTACACGGGTCTCATCTACAAGGCGATGGGCTTCTCGGAGCAGATGTTCACGCCGCTGTTCGCGCTGGGCCGCATGCCCGGCTGGATCGCCCAGTGGCGCGAGATGATGAACGACCCGCAGACCAAGATCGGGCGCCCGCGCCAGGTCTACACGGGCGCCACCGAGCGCGCGTACGTGCCCGTCACCGACCGCTGACGGTGGGCGGCGCCCGCGTGCCGGGCGCCGCGGGTCAGCCCGTGACCGTCACCCGCACCTGACCGGTCGGCAGCGCGGGCGCACCGGTCGGGCGCCACGTCGGGTCCTCGCGCGACCACCGCTGGTCGGCGACGGTCACCGCGTCGGCGCCCGTGTCGCGCGCGACCGCGACGGCCCACTGCGCGAGCCCCCACGCGGCGCGCGGCACGTCCTGCGGCGCGATCGAGGTCGCGTCGAGGTCGACCGTCGACGCCGTGCCCTCCGGTCCGTCCGCGAGCGTCACCACGGCGGGCAGGTCGCCCCAGTCCCGCGCGACGCGGTCGGTGACGGGCCCGGTGCCGGTCGGCGTCTCGACGGGCCGCAGCGTGCAGCGCAGCGCGGCGGGCGAGAAGCCGGTCAGCGCCGAGGCCCAGGCGCGCGACCGGGCCTCGTGCTGCGCGTACGCGTCGGGGAAGCCGCTGCGCTGCACGGCCTGCGCGGCCTGCGTGACCGGCATGTCCTGGTAGCCCGCGACCTTCTCGAGCCCGTCGTAGAACTTGGTCGTCGAGTAGACGGGGTCCATGATCTGCTCGACCGTGCCCCAGCCCTGCGACGGGCGCTGCTGGAACAGCCCGATCGAGTCGCGGTCGCCGTAGTCGATGTTCTCGAGGCGCGACTCCTGCAGCGCGGTCGCGAGGCCGATGGTCACGGCGCGCGCCGGCAGGCCGCGCCGCACGGCGAGCGACGAGACGAGCGCGGCGTTCTGCGCCTGGTCGGGGCTCAGGCTCCAGTCGGTGCCGTCGAGGTGCGCCACGCAGCGCTCGGCGACGGGGCGCTCCGGGCGGGCGCGGTCGAGCAGCGCGACGACCCCCGCGACGCCCAGCCCCACGACGAGCACCGCGAGGACGGCGACGCCGAGCGCGGGCAGGCAGCCGCCACGACGACGGCGCCTGCGGGGTCGGGCCACGGCGTCAGTTCGCGTGCAGGGCCGCGTTGAGGTGCACCCCGGCGCCCGACCGCGCGACGGCCTCGACCTCGCCCGTGCGCGAGTTGCGGCGGAACAGCACGTTGTCGGCCCCGGCCAGCGCACGGGCCTTCACGACGCGCGCGTCGCCGTCGTCGACGGCGCCCTCGACGTCGAACCCGACGAGCCGCACCTTGGTGCCGGCCGTCACGTAGAGCCCCGCCTCGACCACGCAGTCGTCGCCGAGCGGGATGCCGAGGCCCGAGTTGGCGCCCAGCAGCGAGCGCTCACCGATCGACACGACCTCGCGGCCACCGCCGGACAGCGTGCCCATGATCGACGCGCCGCCGCCGACGTCGGACCCGTCGCCGACGACGACGCCGGCCGAGATGCGGCCCTCGACCATCGACGTGCCCAGCGTGCCCGCGTTGAAGTTGACGAACCCCTCGTGCATGACGGTCGTGCCCGGTGCGAGGTGGGCGCCCAGCCGGACGCGGTCGGCGTCCGCCACGCGCACGCCCGACGGCAGCACGTAGTCGACCATGCGCGGGAACTTGTCGACGCCGTACACGGTCGCCGGCGTGCCGGTGGCGGCGCGCAGCCGCAGCCGGGTGGCCTCGAAGTCCTCGACCGCGCACGGGCCCCGGTCGGTCCACACGACGTTCGGCAGCACCGCGAACAGGCCGTCGAGGTTCTGCCCGTGCGGTGCGACGAGCCGGTGCGAGAGCAGGTGCAGGCGTAGGTAGGCGTCGGCCGTGCCGGCGGGGGGCGCGTCGAGGTCGACGACGGTCGCGACGAGGCGCACGTGCACGCGGCGCGCGGCGTCGTGGCGCTCGCACGCCGCGAGGTCGGCCGGCGCGTGCTCGTGCACGGACGCCGCGTCGTCGGCGACGAGGGACGCGGGCGGCTCGCCCAGGGCGGGGGTCGGGTACCAGACGTCGAGGGTCGTGCCGGACTCGGTGACGGTGGCCAGGCCGAGGCCCCAGGCCGTGCGGTCGGTCATGGCGCCAGCCTACGGCGCGGCCCCGTCCGCGCGGCGGCCCGTCCGCGGTGCGGGAGCGGACGGACGCGTAGGGTCGGCGCCGTGGCTGCCGACGACCTGCTCGACCTGTCCGCCGACGTCGTGACGCTCACGCGCCAGGTGTGCGACCTGCCGTCCGTGAGCGGCGACGAGACGCGCCTCGCGGACGCGGTCGAGGCCGCGCTGCGCGCGCACCCGCACCTGGAGGTGCTGCGCGACGGTGACACCGTGGTCGCACGCACGCACCTGGGGCGCGAGCGTCGCGTGGTCGTCGCGGGCCACCTCGACACCGTGCCGCTCGCGGGGAACCTGCCGACGCGCCTCGAGGGTGACGTGCTGTGGGGCCGGGGCACGGTGGACATGAAGGGCGGCGTGGCGGTCGCGCTGTCGCTCGCCGCGTCGCTCACCGCTCCCGTGCACGACGTGACGTGGGTGTTCTACGACCACGAGGAGGTCGCGTCCGAGCTGAACGGCCTGGGCCGCGTCGTGCGGCACCACCCCGAGTGGCTCGCCGCGGACTTCGCGGTGCTCGGCGAGCCCAGCGACGGCGGTCTCGAGGGCGGCTGCAACGGCACGCTGCGCGTCGAGGTGCGGCTGGCGGGCGTCGCGGCGCACTCGGCGCGCGCGTGGGTCGGCGTCAACGCGGTGCACGCCGCGGGCGAGGTGCTGCGCCGGCTCGAGGCGTACGAGCCCGCGACGGTCGAGGTCGACGGGCTCGCGTACCGCGAGAGCCTCAACGCGGTCCTCATCAGCGGCGGCGTCGCGACCAACGTCATCCCCGACGCGTGCGTCGTCACGGTCAACTACCGGTTCGCGCCGTCGCGGTCGGTCGACGAGGCCGTCGCGCACGTGCGGGACCTGTTCGCGGGCTACGACGTCGAGGTCACCGACGCGGCCGCGGGCGCCCGCCCCGGGCTCGACGCGCCTGCCGCGCAGGACTTCGCGGCCGCGGTCCTCGCGGTGACCGGGGGCAGCCCGGCGCCCAAGTACGGCTGGACGGACGTCGCGCGGTTCAGCGAGCTCGGGGTGCCCGCCGTGAACTTCGGGCCCGGCGACCCGCTGCTCGCGCACAAGGACGACGAGCGCGTGCCCGTCGCGCAGATCGAGCTGTGCCACCGCGCGCTGCGCGCGTGGCTCACGGGCGAGCAGCCGGACGGCCCCGGCACGGCCTGACGCGGCGTCCCCGGGCCTGCGGCGAGCGGCGCGCTTCCCGCCGCGACGCGTCCCACCTGCACCTAGGCTCGGGGCCATGACCCACGAGACGTCGGCACCCGCACCGGAGTACCGCCGCGGCCCCGTGCTGCTGCGGCGCGACCAGATCCCCGCCACGACCTCCGACCAGCGGCTGCTGTCGCGCGGCGAGGGCGCCTCCTGGCTGCACTCGGACCCCTGGCGCGTCATGCGGATCCAGAGCGAGTTCGTCGAGGGGTTCGGCGCGCTGGCCGAGGTCGGGCCCGCCGTGAGCGTGTTCGGCTCGGCGCGCGTCAAGCCGGGCGACCCGTACTACGCGATGGCGCAGGACGTCGCGCGCGGCCTCGTCGACGCGGGGTACGCGGTGATCACGGGCGGCGGTCCCGGGATCATGGAGGCGGCCAACCAGGGCGCGACCGAGGCCGAGGGCCTGTCGATCGGCCTCGGGATCGAGCTGCCGTTCGAGCAGGGCATGAACCGCTGGGTCGACCTCGGCGTCAACTTCCGCTACTTCTTCGCCCGCAAGACGATGTTCGTCAAGTACTCCGAGGGCTTCGTCGTGCTGCCCGGCGGGTTCGGCACGTTCGACGAGCTCTTCGAGGCGCTCACGCTCGTCCAGACCCACAAGGTCACGGGCTTCCCGATCGTGCTGCTCGGCGGCGACTACTGGGACGGGCTGCTCGCGTGGCTGCGCGGTCCGGTCCTCGAGAACGGCATGATCGCCGCCGCCGACGTCGACCTGCTGCACGTCGCGTCGACCGCCGAGGAGGCCGTCGACGTCGTCGTGCGGCGCAACGCCGAGATCCGTGCCGAGGAGGCCGCGGCCGCCGAGGCGACCGAACGGGCGAACCACGACGCGCAGGTCGCCAGCGGCGGCCCGGTCCCGGAGGCCGTCGGCGGCGAGCCGCAGGACGAGCAGCTCGCCGGCGGCGGGTGGTGACGAGCGGCCCGCTGCCCGGCGTCCCCGCCGGTGCGGCGCCGCTGCGGCTGCGCGGTCGGACGTTCGCGCCCGACCGGCCCGTCGTCATGGCGGTCGTCAACCGCACGCCGGACTCGTTCTACGCCGCGGCGCGCTACCGCGACGACGACGTCGACGCGGCCGTCGACAGGGCCGTCGAGCAGGGCGCCGACGTGCTGGACGTGGGGGGCGTGCGGGCGGGCCGCGGTCCGGCGGTCGACGAGGCCGAGGAGGTCGCGCGCGTCGTGCCCGTCGTCGAGCGCGTGCGCGCGCGGCACCCGGAGCTGCTGGTGAGCGTCGACACGTGGCGCGCGGGCGTCGCGCGCGCGGTCGCCGACGCGGGTGCCGACCTGCTCAACGACACGTGGGCGGGGCACGACCCGGGGCTCGTCGAGGTCGCCGCCGAGCGGGGGCTCGGCGTCGTGTGCTCGCACACCGGCGGCGCGACGCCGCGCACCGACCCGTTCCGCGTCACGTACCCCGCGCCGCCGGGCGTCGACCCGCTCGACGGCGTCGTCGACGACGTGGTCCGCACGCTGACGGCCGCGGCCGCGCGGGCGGTCGCGCTCGGGGTCGACCCCGCCGCGGTGCTCGTCGACGCGACGCTCGACTTCGGCAAGACCACGTGGCACTCGCTGCACCTGCTCAGAAGCACCCCGCAGATCGTGCAGATCGGGCACCCTGTGCTCATGGCGATCTCGCGCAAGGACCTGGTGGGGGAGACGCTCGACCTGCCGCCCGACGAGCGGCTCGAGGGCACGCTCGCCGCGACGGCGGTCGCGGCGTGGCTCGGTGCGCGCGTGTTCCGCGTGCACGACGTCGCGGCGACGCGGCGCACGCTCGACATGGTCGGGGCGATCCGCGCCGAGCGGGCGCCCGCGGTCGCGCTGCGGGGCATGGTGTGAGCGCGGCGCAGGGCGGGAACGGCGACGGCGCCGTGGCCGCCGCGGACGCGGCCGGGGCACCGACCGGGTACGACGCCGCGCCGGAGCGGCGGCCCGCGGGGTGGTGGGAGCGCGTCCGTGCGTGGCCCTGGTGGGTGCACGTGCTGCTCGTGTTCGCTGCGTCGCGGCTGCTCGCGGGCGTGGTCTTCGTGTGGACGTCGACGGTCCAGGAGGCGAACCTCTGGACCGACGCCAACCCGCCGTACCAGCAGTACGTCGCGCTCATGTACGACGGCGGCTGGTACCGGCAGATCGCCGAGAGCGGCTACCCCGCGGAGCTCCCGCGCGACGCGCAAGGGCTCGTGCAGCAGAACCCCTGGGCCTTCTTCCCGCTCTACCCGATGCTCGTGCGGGGCCTCATGGCGCTCACGGGCGGCTCGTGGGTCGTCGTGGCGCCGACCGTCTCGCTCGTGCTCGCGGCCGCGGCCGCACTGGTCGTGCACGAGGTGGTCCGGCAGGGTGCGCCTCGCGCGGTCGCGGCGCGGCCCGGGCTGCCGCTCGCGTCGGTCGCGCTGGTCTGCGCCTTCCCGACGGCCGCGGTCCTGCAGGTGGCGTACACCGAGTCCGCCGCGCTGCTGCTGGTCGCGACGTCGCTGCTGCTGATCGTGCGGCGGCAGTACGGCTGGGCCGCGCTCGCGGTCGTGGCGCTCGGCTTCACGCGCGCGGTCGCGCTGCCGATGGCCGTCGTCGTGGTGGTCCACGCGGGTGTGCGCTGGTGGCGTGCGCGCCGCGGCGAGGACACGTTCGGGCGGCGCGACGGCCTCGGCCTCGCCGGGCTCGCGGTCGCCGCGGGGGTGTCGGGCGTCGCGTGGCCGGCGATCTGCGGCTGGGCGACGGGCGTGCCGGACGGCTACCTGCAGACGCAGGAGGCGTGGCGCGGCATCCGGGAGGTGACCCCGTTCTACGGCTGGACGTACGTGCCGCAGTTCTGGTTCGGCGACGCCGGGCCGTGGCTCGTCGCGGCCGGTGCGGCGCTCGTGCTGGCGGTGCTGCTGGTGCCGGCCGCGTGGCGCGTCGGGCCCGAGCTGCACGCGTGGTCGGCCGCGTACGTGCTGTACATCGTCGCGGTCATCGAGCCGGGCTCGAGCCTCGCGCGGTTCCTGCTGCTCGCGTTCCCGCTGGCAGCGGTGACGGCCGGGGCCGTGACGCGGCCCCCGTGGGCGCGTCGGCTGTGGTTCGGCGCCGTCCTCGTGCTCATGCTGGGGCTGCAGGTGCTGTGGATCCGCCAGATGTGGGAGTTCAACCCGCACGGCGACTGGCCGCCGTGAGCGGTCCGTGGTGCGGGCACCGGGGCGGTGTCCGCCCTCGGTGAACTAGGATGGTCGGCGGACAACCGGCTGACCAGTGAGGTTGCCGGGGCCGCCGACGAACGTCGGACGGCCGTAGACGAGGCGAAGGAGAGGCCGCATGGCCGCGATGAAGCCGAGGACCGGCGACGGACCGCTCGAGGTGACCAAGGAGGGTCGCGGCATCGTCATGCGCGTCCCGCTCGAGGGCGGCGGACGGCTGGTGGTCGAGCTCAACGCGACCGAGGCCGCCGAGCTGGGCGAGGCCCTGTCCTCCGTCGTCGGCTGACGACCGCCGCATGAGCCCTCGCTCCACCGGCACCGCCGCGACCGCCGCCCTGCGCACGCCGCCGCTCGTCACGCTGCACGGCGCCACCGTCGTCGACTCCCCGCTCCTCACGGACGGGTCGGTCGACGCGGTGGCCGTGCAGGTCGCCCCGCCGCGGCCGGGCGACGACGCGCTGCAGCCCCGCTCGGGGACGCCGCAGGCGGCGGCGCGGTACGGCGTCGACCTCGCCGAGCTGGCGGAGCGCGCCCGGCTCACGGGTGCGGCGGGCGAGGCGTTCACGGTGCACCTGCCGCTGCCCGTCGGGTCGTCCGTCGCGCTGCCGTGGGCGGGGCTGCCGCCGCGGCTCGTGCTCGTGGGCGTCGGTGACGAGAGCCCGACGGCGCTGCGCCGTGCGGGTGCGGCGCTCGCACGCGCGACGCGCGACCTGGGCCGGGTCGCGACGACCGTCGGCGCGCAGACCCACCACGACGCCGCCGGCGCCGCACGTGCCGCGCGCGCGGTCGTGGAGGGCTACCTGCTCGCGGCGTACACGACGCCGCGCGTCACGGCCGAGCCGCCGACCGCGCGCGCCGCCGAGCTCGTGCTGCTCGGGCGGGACGGCGACGAGGTGGCGACGGCCGTCGAGGCCGCCCGCACCGGGGCCACCGCGACGTGGCTCGTGCGCGACCTCGCCAACACGCCCTCGAACGTCAAGGACCCGGCGTGGCTCGCGGACCGTGCGCGCCGGCTCGGCACGGACGCGGGGCTCGAGGTCCAGGTGCTCGGCTCGCGCGAGCTCGCCGCGGGCGGGTTCGGCGGGATCCTCGCGGTGGGCGGCGGTTCCGCCTCGCCGCCGCGCCTCGTGCGGCTCACGTACACGCCGGAGGGCGGCGGGGGCCGGCACGTCGTCGTCGTGGGCAAGGGCATCACCTACGACACGGGCGGTCTGTCGATCAAGCCGCGCGAGGCCATGGTGCCCATGAAGACGGACATGGCCGGTGCCGCGGTCGCGCTCGCGACCGTCCTCGGCGCCGCGCGCTCCCGCGTGCCGCACCGCGTGACCGCCGTGCTGCCGCTCGCCGAGAACCACGTCGGCGCCGCCTCCTACCGGCCCGGCGACGTGCTGACGCTGCACGGCGGCACGACCGTCGAGATCGCCAACACCGACGCCGAGGGGCGCCTGGTGCTCGCCGACGCGCTCGCGTGGGCCGACGCGACGCTCGAGCCCGACGTGCTCCTCGACGTCGCGACGCTCACGGGCGCCGCGAGCCTCGGCCTCGGCAAGCAGCACGCCGCGCTGTACGGCACCGACGACGCCCTCGTCGCCGCGCTCGCCGCCGCGGGTGAGCGCACGGGCGAGCTCGCCTGGCCGATGCCGCTCGTCGCGGACTACGCCGAGGCCGTGCACTCGTCCGTCGCCGACCTGCGGCACGTGCCGCAGGACCGCACGATCGGCGGCGGCTCGATCACCGCGGCCCTGTTCCTGCAGCGCTTCGTCGGCGAGCGGACCTGGGCCCACCTCGACATCGCCGGCCCTGCACGTGCGACCGCCGACAAGCACGAGGTCACCGAGGGCGCGACCGGCTACGGCGCTCGGTTGCTCCTGGAGTACCTGGACGCGCTGGTCTGACGCGTGCCCGCGCCCCCGGCGGGGGAGCGGTCAGCGCCGCACGGCCACCAGCAGGCCGTCGCCCGTGGGCAGCAGCGCGGGCACCAGGCGCTCGTCCGCACGGACCTGCCGGCCGACGTCCCGCACGGTCGTCGTGGTCTCGTCGCGGCGCGCCGGGTCGGCGACGCGGTCGTACCAGAGCGCGTCGTCCACGACCAGCACGCCGCCCGGGCGCAGCAGCCGCACGGCCTGCTCGACGTAGCCCGGGTAGCCCTCGACGTCGGCGTCGACGACGACCATGTCGTAGCCGCCGTCGGTCAGACGCGGCAGCACGTCCAGCGCGCGGCCCGAGATCGCGCGCGTGCGCGTGCTGCGGACGCCCTCCTCGGCGAACGCCTCCTTGGCGGCACGCTGGTGCTCGAGCTCGATGTCGATCGTCGTGAGCACGCCGTCCGCGGGCATGCCGCGCAGCAGGTAGAGCGAGCCGACGCCGGCACCGGTGCCGACCTCGACGACCGCGCGCGCCTGCACCGCGGCCGCCAGCACGCGCAGCGCCGCACCCGCACCGGGGGCCACGGGGGTGCACCCGAGGTGCGACGCGCGCTCGCGGGCCCGCAGCAGCACGTCGTCCTCGTCGAGGAACTCCTCGCAGTACACCCAGCTCTGGGCCTTGTCGGTGGAGATGTCGGCCTCCTCGTCGTGCGCCCCGGGCGGGGGCGTCCCTGGCGGTCAGCGTAGTCCCGGGTGTGTCGGCCGTCGGTCACCGCGCGCGCGTGGCGGACGGGCGCGCACGGGTTCGCCCACGACGAACACGGGTCGAGGTCCTGGCGTCGACCTGGGACACTGGTGGTCAGCGTCCCGACCCGGAGAGAACCCACGCACATGAGCGATCAGCCCGCCGACTGGCAGGCACCGTCGTGGGAGGAGATCGTCCGCGAGCACTCGGCGCGCGTCTACCGTCTCGCGTACCGCCTGACCGGCAACCGGCACGACGCCGAGGACCTCACGCAGGAGACGTTCGTGCGGGTCTTCCGGTCGCTGCACACGTACAGCCCCGGCACGTTCGAGGGGTGGTTGCACCGCATCACGACCAACCTGTTCCTCGACCAGGCTCGCCGCCGCCAGCGCGTGCGGATCGAGACCATCGGGGACGACACCGAGCGCTGGGCCTCGCCCGACGCGCTCGCGACGCCCGAGCGCGCGTTCGAGAACGGGAACCTCGACCACGACGTGCAGCGCGCGCTCGACGCGCTGCCGCCCGAGTACCGCGCGGCCGTCGTGCTGTGCGACATCGAGGGGCTGTCGTACGAGGAGATCGCCGTCACGCTGGGCATCAAGCTCGGCACCGTGCGCTCGCGGATCCACCGGGCCCGCGCCCGGCTGCGGGTCGCGCTCGAGCACCGGCGGCCGTCCACCGCGACGTCCGCCGACCCGGACGCGTCCCTGCCGGGGGTCGTGACCGGCACGGCGGACGCCCCCGCGGGGGTGGCCCGATGATGCACCTCGGCTCGCGCATCAGCGCGCTCGTGGACGGGCAGCTCGACCCCGCCGCGACCGAGCGCGCGCTCGCGCACGTCGCGCTGTGCGGTGCGTGCGCGCGCGAGCTGGCCGACGCGCGTGCCGCGCGGCGCGCGCTCGCGGCCGCGGAGCCGGTGCAGCCCACCGAGGACCTCACGGCCCGTCTGCTCTCGCTGTCCGCGCAGGGGGCGCCGCCGGACGCGCCCCGGTGCGACCCGTTCGCCGTCGGCGGCGGCGCCGCGCTGCCCGTCGCGGCCACGCGTGCGCTGCGCGGCGACGTCGTCGCGCGCCGTTCACCCGTGCGCCTCGTGGTGGGCTCGGTGGCGGGGCTGGGCGCGGTCGCCGCGAGCCTGTTCGTCCTCGGCGGCCGTCCCGTCGTGACCCCCACGAGCCACCCCGCGGCGGTGCTCGGGCTCCTCGCGCACCCGTCGGCCGTCGCGGTCGACGGACGCACGCTGCGTGCCGACGACGACACCGTGTCGCGGCTGCGCGGCCAGGGGTGGACGTTCCCGCAGAGCCTGCCCACCGACTGGCGCGTCGCGGGGATCCGCTGGTCGCCCGGCGACGTCGACACGCTCGAGGTCGACGTCGCAGGCCCCGACGGCACGTTCGTGGTGACGGAGCAGCAGGGACGCCTCGACACCGACGCGCTCGCGGGCGCCCCCGTCCGCGAGATCGGCGGTCGCGAGGTCCACGTGCTGTCGTACGAGCCCTGGCACGTCGCGTGGCAGTCCGAGGCGACGGTCGTGCAGGTCGTCGCCGCGCAGGACGACGGCGACGTCGACGCGCTCGTCGCGGCCTTCCCGGCCGGCGGCTACGACGACACCATGACCGGACGCATCGGCCGCGGCTGGCAGACCGTGTCGACGGTGTGGGAGCGCCCGTGAGCGACGCCGACGGGACGCGTCCCGCCGAGCCGGCGGCCACCGGTCCCGTGCCCGCCCCGGCGCCGTCCGCGCCGCTGTTCGCGGCCCCGTCGTCGTACCGGCACGTCGCGCGCCCGGCCGCCGCGGACGCGCCGGTCGCACACGCCGCACCCGTCCCCGGCGCGCACCCCGGGTACGCACCCGTGCCGCCCGCGACGGCCCCGGGGCACGCGTCGCCCGTGCCGCTCGGCCCGCCGACCCCCGGCGGCGCCGCCGCCGCGCCGCAGGTCGTCCGCCGCCGGCGGCGGCGGGCGCTGTCGGTCGCGTGGGTCGCGCCGCTGGTCGTGCTCGCCCTCGTCGCGGGCGTCGGGGGTGGCGTGCTCGGCGCGCGCCTGCTGCCGGACGACGCGCGACCGGCCGACGCGGCGCTGCCCACGGTCGCGGTCCCTGGTGGGACCGGCGCGCCGGTGGACCGCGCGCCCGACTCGGTCGCGGGCATCGCCGCGGGCGTGCTGCCCAGCGTCGTGTCGATCGAGGTCCGCACGCCCGACGGCGAGGGCTCGGGCTCGGGCTTCGTGCTGCGCGAGGACGGCTACGTGCTGACCAACAACCACGTGGTCGCGGGCGCGGACTCCGGCTCGCTCGTGGTCGTGTTCGGCGACGGCTCCGAGCTGCCCGGCACGGTGGTGGGGGCGACCGGCGAGTACGACCTCGCGGTCGTCAAGGTCGAGGCCTCCGGGCTCACGCCGCTCGTGCTGGGCGACTCCGACGCGGTCGTCGTCGGCGACCCGGTGGTCGCGGTCGGCGCGCCGCTCGGGCTCGTCGGGACCGTGACGACGGGGATCGTGAGCGCGCGGAACCGACCCGTCGTCGCGGGGGACTCCAGCGACGCGGCCTTCATCAACGCGATCCAGACCGACGCCGCGATCAACCCCGGGAACTCGGGGGGGCCGCTCGTCAACGCCGCGGGCGAGGTCGTCGGCATCAACTCCGCGATCGCGCAGCTCCCGGGGCGTCTCACGAGCGCCGGCAGCATCGGGCTCGGCTTCGCGATCCCCTCGAACCAGGCGCGCCGCACGGCCGAGCAGCTCATCGAGACGGGCCGCGCGACGTACCCCGTGATCGGCGTGCTGCTCGACAACGAGTACTCCGGCGAGGGCGTGCGGGTCTTCGAGCAGGACCCGGACGGTCAGTCGGCGGTCACGCCCGACGGCCCGGCCGACGCCGCCGGGATCCGGCGCGGCGACGTCATCCTCGCGATCGACGGCCGGCCCGTGACCGCGTCCGAGGAGCTCATCGTCGCCATCCGGGCCCACCGGCCGGGAGACACGGTGGTGCTGCGGGTGCGGACCGGCGAGAGCGAGCGCGACGTGCGCGTGCGCCTCGACGAGGCGCCCTCGGACTGAGCTGTCGCGCCGTCACCGCGGCCCCGACGCGCGGCCTCCCACCGACCGGACGGACCGCCGGGGACGGGGCGCGCCGCGCGGTAGCCTGGTCGGGTGTTCGGGATCAACGGAGGCGAGCTGATCATCCTGCTGCTCGTCGTCGCGCTGGTCGTCGGACCCGAGCGGCTCCCGGGGTACGCCGAGCAGCTCGCGGGCTGGGTGCGCCAGGCGCGGGACGCGGCGCGGGACGCTCGCCGCCGCGTCGACGACGAGCTGGGTGGCACGGACGTCGACTGGGAGGCGCTGGACCCGCGCCGCTACGACCCCCGCCGCATCGTGCGCGACGCCCTGCTCGACGACCCGGGCCCCCGCTCCGCGCGGCCGCCCGGGCCCGCGGGGCCCGTCGCCGCGGCGTCCGTGGCGACGCTCGCCCCGGGCACCCCGGCCCCGTTCGACGACGAGGCCACCTGACCCGTGACGCGCCGCCCGCACGCCCGCCCCGCGCACGCCCGACCCGCCCCCGACCGGCCCGCGCGCCGGTCACCCCTCCAGGAGGCCCACGCATGACCCAGGTGCTGCCCACGGCGCAGCCCGCCGCGACGTCCACGTCCGGCGCCCGGATCTTCTCCGGCATGCAGCCCACGTCGGACTCGTTGCAGCTCGGCAACTACCTCGGGGCGCTCACGCAGTGGGTCGCGCTGCAGGAGACGCACGACGCGATCTACTGCGTCGTCGACCTGCACGCCCTGACCGTCGCGCCCGACCCGAAGGTGCTGCGCGAGCGCACGCGCCGCACGGCCGCGCAGTACCTCGCGGCGGGTGTCGACCCGCAGCGCTCGATCCTGTTCGTGCAGTCGCACGTGCCGGAGCACGCCGAGCTCGCGTGGATCCTGTCCTGCCACACGGGTTTCGGCGAGGCCGGTCGCATGACGCAGTTCAAGGACAAGTCCGCCAAGCAGGGCACCGAGGGCACGACGGTCGGGCTCTTCACGTACCCCGTGCTCATGGCGGCGGACATCCTGCTCTACGACACGCAGCTCGTGCCGGTGGGGGAGGACCAGCGGCAGCACCTCGAGCTCACGCGCGACCTCGCGCAGCGTCTCAACTCGCGCTTCGGCCGTGGCACGGTGGTGGTCCCCGAGCCGCACATCGTCGCGGCCACGGCCAAGATCTACGACCTGCAGGACCCGACGTCGAAGATGAGCAAGTCCGCCGAGAGCCCCAACGGGCTCATCGAGCTGCTCGACGACCCGAAGGTCGTCGCCAAGCGCATCCGCTCCGCGGTGACGGACGCCGAGCGGGAGATCCGCTACGACGTGGCGGCCAAGCCGGGCGTGTCGAACCTGCTGACGATCTTCTCGGCCCTCACGGGGCGCACGGTCCCGTCGCTCGAGCAGGACTACGCGGGCAAGGGGTACGGCGACCTCAAGAAGGACCTCGCGGACGTCGTGGTGGACTTCCTCACGCCGTTCCAGGAGCGCGTCCGGCACTACCTGTCGGACCCGTCGGCGCTGGACGACGTCCTCGCGGACGGGGCGGACCGGGCACGCGACCTCGCGACGCCGACGCTCGAGCGGATCTACGACCGCTCGGGCCTGCTCCCGCGTCGCCGGACGCGCGCATGAGGCTGCCCCGGGCGGGTGCCGACGAGACGGTGGTGGGGGTCGCGCTCGCGATCCCCGAGCCGTTCCGCACGCAGCTGCACGACGCCCGGGTGCGCTTCGGCGACCCCGAGGCGCACAACATCGTGCCGCACGTGACGCTCGTCGGGCCCACGCCTGTCGCGCTCGACGCGCTCGACGCGCTCGACGCGCACCTCGCGCGCGTCGCGGGCTCGCACGCGCCGTTCCGGGTGGTGCTGCGCGGCACGCAGACGTTCCGGCCCGTGTCGCCCGTGGTGTTCGTCGCGCTCGAGCGCGGCGGCGACGACTGCGCCGCGCTCGAGCGGGCCCTGCGCGCGGGACCGCTGGACGTGCCGTCGGCGTTCCCGTTCCACCCCCACGTCACGGTCGCGCACGACCTGGACGACGCCGCCCTCGACGGCGCGCAGCGCGACATGGCCGGCTACGAGGCCGCGTTCGACGTCACGCACCTGCACCGGTTTGTGCACGACGGGGCGGCGTGGCGTCCCGTCCGGCAGTTCGCGCTCGGCGGCGACGGCTCGGCCGGCGCCGACCGCGCGGCGTCGACGCCCGCCCGCACCGTCTGAGACGACGGCGCCCCGCCCCGCGCCGGGCACGCCGCGGCCGACGTGTCGCGCGGCACGGCCCGCGTCGTCCGCAGCGGATGCCGCGTCGCGGAGGCCCACCTAGATTCGGCGCATGAAGCGCCGCACCCGGTCCGAGCCGTCCGTCGTCCGCCCGCCCGCCGGCGCGGGCGAGGCGCACCGGCACGCCGCCGAGCTGGCCCCCGACCCCGAGGGGCCGCGCCGCAGCGCCGGGTTCGCGGGTCTGGTCGAGCGCGTCCAGGCGCTGCTGGCGTGGTGGCAGCGGACCCGCGCGGCACGGGCCAACGCGCGCTTCGGCGCGGCCGGGGGCGGCCTGCTCACCGGCGGGATCGCGTACGCGACGCTCTTCTCGGTGTTCGCCGGCCTGACGATCGGCTGGACCGTGTTCATGGCGGTGCTCGGCGGCGACGAGGCCCTGCGGCAGCGGGTGCTCGACACCGCCGCGTCCTCGCTGCCCGGGCTCATCGACACGGGCGACGGGCAGGGCATGCTCGACCCGTCGGACCTGCAGATGAGCACGGGGCTGAGCGTCGCGGGCGTCGTCGCGTTCGTCGTGCTGCTCGTGAGCGCGATCTCGGCGGTCGCGGCGCTGCGCACGGCGGTGCGCGCGATGTTCGCGGCGGACGACGCCGTCACCGCGGTCGCGGGCAAGCTGCGCGAGCTCGGCGGCTTCGTCGCGATCGGCGCGGCCGTGCTCGTGTCGGCGCTCCTCGGGCTCGCCGTGACGACGGCCGCGGACTGGCTCATGGGCACGCTCGGGTGGTCCGACGGCACGGGCCTCGTGGTGCGCGTGCTCGGTGTGCTCGTGGCGTTCGTCGTGGACGCGGGCGTGTTCGTCATGGTCGTCCGCGTGCTGGCCGGGCAGCACCCGCCCCGGCGGGACCTCCTGGGTGGCGCCGTGATCGCGGGCGTCGGGCTCGGCGTGGTCCGCGTGCTGGGCACGTCGGTCGTCGCGGGATCGGTCGAC
This sequence comes from Cellulomonas sp. FA1, assembly GCF_000986825.1. Taxonomy (NCBI): domain Bacteria; kingdom Bacillati; phylum Actinomycetota; class Actinomycetes; order Micrococcales; family Cellulomonadaceae; genus Cellulomonas; species Cellulomonas sp. FA1. Next base: position 3,965,276 of record NZ_LBMY01000001.1, read on the forward strand.
CGCAACCCCGTGCTCGCGTCGTTCGCGGTGATCGTCGTGCTGCTGCTGTGGATCAACCTCATCGCGCGGATCGTGCTGCTCGCCGCGGCCTGGACGGCCGACCCGCCGCAGGCGGAGCCGGCCGACGACCGCGGTGCCGACCACCACGGGGCGGGCTCCCGCGGGCGCTGAGCCGAGGTCGCCGGGCGTGCGACGGCCCCGCCGGACCGGGGGTCCGACGGGGCCGTCGCGGCGTCCGGGCGGGCGTCAGAAGGCGCGCGTGATCATCGCGCGCTTGACCTCCTGGATCGCCTTGGTGACCTCGATGCCGCGCGGGCACGCCTCGGTGCAGTTGAAGGTCGTGCGGCAGCGCCACACGCCCTCCTTGTCGTTGAGGATCTCGAGGCGCTGCGTGCCGCCCTCGTCGCGGCTGTCGAAGATGAACCGGTGCGCGTTGACGATCGCGGCGGGGCCGAAGTACTGCCCGTCGGTCCAGAACACCGGGCAGGACGACGTGCACGCGGCGCACAGGATGCACTTGGTCGTGTCGTCGAACCGCTCGCGCTGCTTCGGGGACTGCAGGCGCTCCTTGGTGGGCTCCGTCCCCGTGGTGATGAGGAACGGCATGATCTCGCGGTAGGACGCGAAGAACGGCTCCATGTCGACCACGAGGTCCTTGACCACGGGCAGGCCCTTGATGGGCTCGACCACGATCGGCTTGGACGGGTCGAGGTCCTTGAGCAGCGTCTTGCAGGCGAGCCGGTTGCGGCCGTTGATCCGCATCGCGTCCGAGCCGCAGATGCCGTGCGCGCACGACCGGCGGAACGTCAGCGAGCCGTCCTGCTCCCACTTGATCTTGTGCAGCGCGTCGAGCACGCGGTCCGTGCCGTGCACGTCGACCGTGAACTCGTCCCAGCGCGGCTCGGCCTCGAAGGCCTCGCCGAACGTGGGGATCGCGTCGTCCGACGGCAGGAACCGGCGGATCTTCAGCGTGACCTGGAAGGACGGCACGGCGCCGGCCTCGGGTGCGGGGGCGTCCAGGGTGGCGGTCATCAGTACTTGCGCTCCATCGGCTGGTAGCGGGTGACGGTGACGGGCTTGGCGCCGAGGACGAGCTGGTACCCGTCGAACTCCTCGGCCCGGGAGAACGCCCCGTCGTCGTCGCCCACGGTGACGGCACCCGTGGCGAGCGGGCGGCGGTACGCCATGGTGTGCTGCATGAACCTCGCGTCGTCGCGCTGCGGGAAGTCCTCGCGGAAGTGACCGCCGCGGGACTCCTCACGGTTGAGCGCGCCGACGACGACGGTCTCGGCGATGTCGAGCAGGAAGCCCAGCTCGACGGCCTCGAGCAGGTCGGTGTTGAACGTGCGGGTCTTGTCCTGCACCGACACGGCCTCGTACCGCTTGCGCAGCGCCTTGAGGTCCTCGAGCGCCTGCGTGAGGGACTCCGCGGTGCGGAACACCTGCGCGTTGGCGTCCATCGTCTCCTGCAGCGCGCGGCGGATGTCGGCGACCCGCTCGCCGTCGGGGCGCGTGCGGATCGTCTCGAGCTCGGCCTCGACGGTCGTCGCGGGCGACTCGGGCAGCTCGACGAACGACGCGGTCGCCGCGTACGCGGCGGCCGAGCGGCCGGCGCGCTTGCCGAACACGTTGATGTCGAGGAGCGAGTTGGTGCCGAGGCGGTTGGACCCGTGCACCGAGACGCACGCGACCTCGCCGGCGGCGTACAGGCCCTTGATGACGTCGTCCGCGTTGCGCAGGACCTCGCCCTCGATGTTGGTCGGGATGCCGCCCATCGCGTAGTGCGCGGTCGGGTAGACGGGCACGGGTTCGGTGTACGGCTCGATGCCGAGGTACGTGCGCGCGAACTCCGTGATGTCGGGGAGCTTGGCGTCGATGTGCGCGGGCTCGAGGTGCGTGAGGTCCAGCAGGACGTAGTCCTTGTTGGGCCCCGCGCCGCGCCCCTCGCGCACCTCGTTGGCCATCGACCGGGCGACGATGTCGCGCGGGGCGAGGTCCTTGATCGTGGGCGCGTAGCGCTCCATGAAGCGCTCGCCGTCCGCGTTGCGCAGGATGCCGCCCTCGCCGCGCGCGGCCTCCGACAGCAGGATCCCCAGGCCCGCGAGGCCGGTCGGGTGGAACTGGAAGAACTCCATGTCCTCGAGCGGGATGCCGCGGCGGTAGGCCAGGGCCATGCCGTCGCCCGTGAGGGTGTGGGCGTTCGACGTGGTCTTGAAGATCTTGCCGGCGCCGCCGGTCGCGAACACGACGGCCTTGGCCTGGAAGACGTGGATCTCGCCGGTCGCGAGCTCGTACGCCACGACGCCCGAGACGTTGACCTCCTCGCCCGCGGGCACGTCGCCCGCCGCGAGGTCGTGGTCGACCAGCAGGTCGAGCACGTAGAACTCGTTGAAGAACTCGACGTCGTTCTTCACGCACTGCTGGTACAGCGTCTGCAAGATCATGTGGCCGGTGCGGTCGGCCGCGTAGCAGGACCGCCGCACGGCGGCCTCGCCGTGGTTGCGCGTGTGACCGCCGAACCGGCGCTGGTCGATGCGGCCCTCGGGCGTGCGGTTGAACGGCAGGCCCATCTTCTCCAGGTCGAGCACCGCGTCGATGGCCTCCTTGGCCATGACCTCGGCGGCGTCCTGGTCGACGAGGTAGTCGCCGCCCTTGACGGTGTCGAACGTGTGCCACTCCCAGTTGTCCTCCTCGACGTTGGCGAGCGCGGCGCACATGCCGCCCTGCGCCGCCCCGGTGTGGGAGCGCGTCGGGTAGAGCTTGGAGATGACGGCCGTGCGCACGCGGGTCGAGGACTCGAGGGCCGCGCGCATGCCGGCGCCGCCCGCGCCGACGATGACGACGTCGTACTGGTGGGTCTGCATCGGCTGGGATGCCTTCCTTCGCTGGGGGCGTCCGGTCGGGGCGTCCGGTGGGTCAGGCCGTGCAGAACGACGGCAGGAGGGAGGCCGGGCTGTTCGGCGGGCACGGGTCGAACGTGAAGATCACGAGCGTGCCGAGGGTCACGACCAGCACGGTCGCGACGTACAGCGCGACCTTGAGCACCATGCGCGTCGTGTCGCGCTCGGCGTAGTCGTTGATGATCGTCCGGACGCCGTTGGTGCCGTGCAGCATCGCGAGCCAGAGCATCAGCAGGTCCCAGACCTGCCAGAACGGCGACGCCCACTTGCCGGCGACGAAGCCGAAGTCGATCGCGCTGATGCCGTCGCCCACCATGAGGTTGACGAACAGGTGGCCGAAGATCAGCACGACGAGGACGACGCCCGACGCGCGCATGAAGACCCAGCCGTACAGCTCGAAGTTGCCGCGGGTCGTGCGGCGCGACGGACCGGGGCGCGAGGCGCGGGGGGCCTTGGGATCGGCGACGGCGCTCATGTCAGTGCCCCCCGAAGACGTTGGAGAGGTGGCGCGGCAGGAACCCGGCCATGGTGACGACGAGCAGCCCCATCACGACCCAGAGCATGACGCGCTGGTAGCGGGGGCCCTTGGCCCAGAAGTCGACCAGGATGATCCGCAGGCCGTTGAACGCGTGGAACACGATCGCGAGCACGAGCCCGGCCTCGCCCAGACCCATGATCGGGTTCTTGTACGTGCCGATGACGTCGTTGTACGCCTCGGGGGACACGCGCACGAGCGCGGTGTCGAGGACGTGCACGAGCAGGAAGAAGAAGATCGCGAAACCGGTGATGCGGTGCGCGACCCACGACCACATGCCTTCGCGCCCGCGGTAGAGCGTTCCGGCCGGCCGCGGTGGCGCGGTGGGCGCTGAGGACACGGTGGGGGGCCTCCTGTGGCGAGTCAGCGTGCGGACGTCGGTGTCCTGACGTGCCCCTCACTGTAGTGACCCGTACCCGCGGCCCGCCCCACCTCGGTGGGTCGGAAGGCCCGGCGGGGTGGCGTTTGTGACCAAGCCCACAGGTCGCGCCGTGCCGTGCGGGACGTCGGTCCGTCGCGTCCGCGACCCGCCGGGGTGCGCGCGCCCGCGCGGGGACGCAGGAGCTGGGAGCCGCCGCGCGTCGTCGCTACGGTTGCGCCATGCCGCACGCACCCCTCAGCGACTTCCACGCCGTCGTCCCCGCCGGGGGAGCGGGCACCCGCCTGTGGCCGCTCTCGCGCGCCGGGCACCCGAAGTTCCTGCTGGACCTCACCGGCAGCGGGCGCTCGCTGCTGCAGGCGACGGTCGACCGCCTGGTCCCGCTCACCGGCCCGGGCCACGTGCTGGTCGTCACCGGCGCGCGGCACGCCGCGGCGGTCGCCGCGCAGCTGCCCGGGCTCGCGGACGGCGACGTCCTCGCCGAGCCGAGCCCGCGCGACTCGATGGCGGCCATCGGGCTCGCCGCGGCGGTCCTCGCGCACCGGCACGGACCGGACGTCGTGCTCGGGTCGTTCGCGGCCGACCACGTCATCACGGAGCTGCCGGTGTTCGAGGCGACGGTCCGCGAGGCCGTCGCCGTCGCCCGCACGGGCAAGGTCGTCACGGTCGGCATCCGCGCGACCGAGCCGTCGACCGGCTTCGGGTACGTGCGCAGCGGCGCGCCGCTCGACGTCGCCGACGCGCCGCACGCGCACCACGTCGCGGGCTTCACCGAGAAGCCCGACGCGCAGACCGCCGCGGAGTACCTCGCGACCGGTGAGTACAGCTGGAACGCCGGCATGTTCGTCGTGCGCGTCGGCGTGCTGCTCGACCACCTCGCGGCGCAGCTGCCCGCGCTGCACGACGGCCTGCGCGCGATCGCCGAGGTGTGGGACACCCCCGAGCGTGCGGCGCGGCTCGCCGACGTCTGGCCCGGCCTCACCCGGATCGCGATCGACCACGCGATCGCCGAGCCGGTCGCCGCCGCGGGAGGCATGGCGGTCGTGCCCGGGGCGTTCGGGTGGGACGACGTCGGCGACTTCGCGTCGCTCGGGACCCTCCTCGACGCCGGCGCGGACGGTGCCACGCTCGGTGAGGCCGCCCACGTGCTGCGGCTCGCCTCCGACGGCGCGGTCGTCGCGACCGGCGGGCGCACCGTGACGGTCGTCGGCGTGCCCGACGCGGTCGTCGTCGACACGCCCGACGCCGTGCTGGTCACCACGCGTGCGCACGCGCAGGACGTCAAGCAGGCCGTCGACGCGTGGCGCGAGCGCGGGCGCGACGACCTGCTCTGACCGTCCGCCGCCGGGGCGGTGGACCTCGCCGGGCGCGTCCGGGCTGCGGCGATACCCTCGGTGACGTGCCCATCCCGTCGTCCGACCACCCGTCCGTGCCGCTCTCGCCGAGCGACGTGCCGCCGCTGAGCACGCTCGCCCCGGAGCCGTCCGACCCGGGGGCGCGCGTGCTCGCGTCCGCCGTCGCCGGGCTGCGCGCCGAGCTCGTCGCCTTTCGGCGCGACCTGCACGCGCACCCCGAGCTGGGGCGCACCGAGGAGCGCACGACGCGCGTCGTCGCGGAGCGTCTGCGGGCCGCGGGGCTGACGCCGCACGTGCTGCCCGGGTCCGGGCTGTGGTGCGACGTCGGCCCGACGGTCGCCGCGTCGGGCGCGCGGCTCGTGGCCCTGCGTGCGGACCTCGACGGGCTGCCCGTGCCGGACACGTGCGGCCTGCCGTGGTCGTCGACGCACCGCGGAGTCGCGCACGCGTGCGGGCACGACGTGCACACCACCGCGGTCCTCGGCGCGGGGCTCGCGCTCGCGCGGCTCGCGGACGAGGGCCTGCTCACCACGGGCGTCCGGCTCGTCTTCCAGCCGGCCGAGGAGGTGCAGCCCGGCGGCTCGATCGACGTGATCAACGCCGGCGGTCTCGACGGGGTCGCGCAGATCTTCTCGGTGCACTGCGACCCGAAGCTCGACGTCGGCCTCGTCGGCACGCGCATCGGGCCCATCACGTCGGCCTCCGACGAGGTCACCGTGACGCTGACCGGGCCGGGCGGGCACACGTCGCGGCCGCACCTGACGGGCGACGTGGTGTTCGCGCTCGGTCAGGTCGTCACGCAGGTGCCCGCCGTCCTGGGCCGCCGGCTCGACCCGCGCTCGGGGGTCAACCTCACGTGGGGCGCGGTGCGCGCGGGGACGGTGCACAACGCCATCCCGTCGACCGGCACGGTGATGGGCACGCTGCGGTGCCTCGACGTGCGGGCGTGGGAGCGCGCGTCGGCGGTCTTCGAGCAGGCCGTGCACGACGTCGTGCACCCGCTGGGCGTCGAGGTCGAGGTCAAGCACCAGCGCGGCGTCCCGCCCGTGGAGAACGGCGCGGAGAGCACCGGGGTGCTCGAGGCCGCGGCGCGCGACGTGCTGGGCCCCGAGTCGGTGCACCTGACCGAGCAGTCGCTGGGCGGCGAGGACTTCGCGTGGTACCTCACGAAGGTCCCGGGCGCGATGGCGCGACTGGGCACGCGCACGCCCGGCGGCCACACCTTCGACATCCACCAGGGCGACCTGCGCGTGGACGAGCGGGCCGTCGAGGCGGGGGCCGTGCTGCTCGCCCGCGCCGCGCAGCTGGCGGGCCGCCGCGCCGCCGTGCCGGCCTCGTCCTGAGCGTCCGTCTCGCGCCTCGGACCGCGCGTCCGAGGCGCGGGAACAGGTTGCGTTTTCATCACAGAACCTGCGCAGATACGGGTCGGTAACAAGAGCGTGACCTGGGGGTGCCTAGGGTCCGCAGTGATCATGCCGACCGGATCCGGGCGGCGCCGGTGCGACGAGGCACCGGCGGCACCGGCCACGCCGCGCGGCGCGACGACGAGAAGCAGGAGACAACCTGTCGTGAAGAAGATCATCCGAGTGGCCGCACTGGGTGGGGCGGTCGCCCTCGCGCTCGCGGCGTGTGGCAGTGCTCCCGAGGCGTCCGAGCCCACGGCCGGCGGCAGCGACAAGGCTGCGTCCGACTTCAAGGCCTGCATCGTCTCCGACGCCGGCGGGTTCGACGACAAGAGCTTCAACCAGCTCAGCTACGAGGGCACCAAGGAGGCGACCGAGGCGCTCGGCGCCGGCTTCGCCGAGGTGCAGTCCGACTCCGAGGCCGACTTCGCGCCGAACCTCGAGAGCCTCGTGGCCGAGAGCTGCAACACGATCGTGTCCGTCGGCTTCGCGCTGTCGGCCGCGACGGTCGAGCAGGCCAACGCCAACCCCGACATCGACTTCATCCTGGTCGACGACGCCGCGGACAACGACTTCGACGGCCAGAAGGACGCCGAGAACATCAAGCCGCTGCTCTACGACACGGCCCAGGCCGCGTTCCTCGCCGGCTACCTGTCGGCCGGCTACTCGGCCGGCAACGGCGTCAACAAGGTCGGCACGTTCGGCGGCCAGCCCTACCCGACCGTGACGATCTTCATGGACGGCTTCAAGCAGGGCGTCGAGTACTACAACAAGGTCAACGGCGCGTCCGTGCAGGTCATCGGCTACCAGGGCGGCGACCAGGGCTCGTTCACCGGTGGCTTCGACGCCAACGACACGGCCAAGCAGGTCGCGGCCGGCATCATCGACCAGGGCGTCGACGTGATCCTCCCCGTCGGTGGTCCGATCTACCAGTCCGCGATGGACGCCATCGCTGACTCGGGCCGCGAGGTCGCGCTGATCGGCGCCGACGCCGACGTCTTCGAGACCGACCCGTCGACGCAGGACCTCGTCCTCACGTCGATCCTCAAGAACATGAAGCTCTCGACGAACGAGGCCGTCACGGCCGCGGGCGAGGGCAAGTTCGACGCCGAGACCTACGTCGGCACGCTCGAGAACGAGGGCGTCGGCATCGCGCCGCTGCACAACTTCGAGTCGAAGGTCGACGCGGGCCTGCTCACCGAGGTCGAGGACCTCAAGCAGCAGATCATCGACGGCGACGTCACGGTCACCTCGTACCTGGCGAAGTGATCGCGTCGTCGCACGCGTGACGCGACGCCCCGGACGGCCGGCGACGGCTCGTCCGGGGCGTCCCCCGTGCGACGATCTCCCGGACGGCTCACCGGCGCGCCACGAGCGCCTCGCCCGAGCCCTCCACCCGCACCGTCCCGAACCCCGAGGACCCCATGAAGCTCGAGCTGCGCGGCATCACCAAGCGCTTCGGCGCCCTGGTCGCCAACGACCACATCGACCTGACGGTCGAGCCCGGCGAGATCCACTGCCTCCTCGGTGAGAACGGCGCCGGGAAGTCGACGCTCATGAACGTGCTGTACGGCCTGTACCAGGCCGACGAGGGCGAGATCCTGCTGGACGACGAGGTCCAGCACTTCGCCGGACCGGGCGACGCGATGGCCGCCGGCATCGGCATGGTGCACCAGCACTTCATGCTGATCCCGGTGTTCACGGTCGCCGAGAACGTCATGCTCGGCCACGAGCAGACCCGCGCGGGAGGGCGCCTCGACCTCGAGTCGGCCCGCACCCGCGTGCGCGAGATCGCCGACCGCTTCGGCTTCCACGTCGACCCCGACGCCGTCGTCGAGGACCTCCCCGTGGGCGTGCAGCAGCGCGTCGAGATCATCAAGGCCCTGTCGCGCGACGCGAAGGTGCTCGTGTTCGACGAGCCGACCGCGGTGCTGACGCCGCAGGAGACCGACGAGCTCATGGGCATCATGCGCCAGCTCAAGGAGGGCGGCGCCGCGATCGTCTTCATCACCCACAAGCTGCGTGAGGTGCGCGCCGTCGCGGACCGCATCACGGTCGTGCGCCGCGGTGCGATCGTCGGCGAGGCCGAGCCCACCGCGACCGACGCCCAGCTCGCGTCGCTCATGGTCGGCCGCCCCGTCGAGCTCGTCGTGCACAAGGACGCTCCGCGCCTCGCCGAGGGCGGCCTGAGCGTGCGCAACCTCCAGGTCACCGACGCGCGCGGCGCCGTGCTCGTCGACGACGTGTCGTTCGAGGTCCCGAGCGGCGAGATCCTCGTCGTCGCCGGCGTCCAGGGCAACGGGCAGACCGAGCTGGCCGAGGCGCTCGCGGGCCTGCAGGACCGCGTGACCGGCAGCATCCGCCTCGACGGCACCGAGCTCGTCGGGCGCACCGTGCGCCAGGTGCTCGACGCGGGCGTCGGCTACGTCCCCGAGGACCGCAACGAGGACGGCCTCGTCGGCTCGTTCACCGTCGCCGAGAACCTCGTGCTCGACCGCACCAACGGGCGCCCGTTCGTCCGCGCCGGCGCGTTGCAGCTGCGCGCGCGCGACGCGTTCGCGCGCGAGAAGGTCGAGGAGTACGACATCCGGACGCAGGGCATCGGCTCGCCCGTCGGGCGTCTGTCGGGCGGCAACCAGCAGAAGGTCGTCGTCGCGCGCGAGCTGTCGCGCGACCTGCGCCTGCTCGTCGCCGCGCAGCCGACGCGCGGCGTCGACGTCGGTTCCATCGAGTTCATCCACAAGCGGGTCGTCGAGACCCGGGACGCGGGCGTGCCCGTGGTCGTGGTCGCCACCGAGCTCGACGAGGCGGTCGCGCTCGCCGACCGGATCCTCGTCATGTACCGCGGCCGCGTCGTCGGCATCGTCCCGTCCGACACCCCCCGCGACGTCCTCGGCCTCATGATGGCCGGCGTCGCCCCGACCGAGGGAGAGGCCGCGTGAGCGAGCCGCAGCACCCGGCCACGGACGCCACGTCCGCCGCGCCCGGGGTCGTCGCACCGGACGCGGGCGGCGACGACGCCGGACCCCCGGCCGTCGCACGGGACACCCGCTGGAACGACGCGATCGCGCGCGTCGTGTCGGGCGGCTGGGCGGTGTCGCTGGGCGCCGTCGTCCTGGCGGTGCTCGCCGGGTCCGTGATGATCGCGTTCACCGACGAGGGCGTGCAGGAGGCCTCGTCGTACTTCTTCGCGCGGCCCGGTGACACGCTCGCGGCCATCGGCCAGGCGGTCGGCGGCGCGTACTCGGCGCTCTTCCGCGGTGCCGTCTACAACTACACGGCCGACTCGTTCGTGCAGGGCATCCGCCCCCTGACGCAGTCGCTGACCTACGCGACGCCGCTGATCGTCGCCGGTCTCGGCCTCGCGATCGCGTTCCGCTCCGGCCTGTTCAACATCGGTGGCCAGGGCCAGATGCTGATCTCCGCGGCGGCGGCCGGCTGGGTCGGCTTCGCGTTCGACCTGCCGGTCGGGCTGCACGTGGTCGTCGCGCTCGTCGCGGGCGTCGCCGCCGGCGCCCTGTGGGGTGCCCTCGCGGGCCTGCTCAAGGCCACCACGGGCGCGCACGAGGTGATCGTCACGATCATGCTCAACTACGTCGCGTTCTACCTGCTGTCGTACCTGCTGGCCACGCCCGGCCTGCTGCAGGCGCCCGGGTCGGCGAACCCCAAGACGCCGCCCATGGCGGAGACCGCGCTGCTGCCGCGCCTGCTCGGGCCGTCGTTCCGCCTGCACCTGGGCTTCCTGCTCGCGCTCGCCGCGGTGTTCCTCGCCTGGTGGCTGCTCGAGCGCTCGAGCCTCGGCTTCTCGCTGCGCGCCGTGGGCGAGAACCCCCACGCGGCGCGCGTCGCCGGCATCGACGTCTCGCGCTCGACCGTCCTCGCGATGCTCGTCAGCGGTGCGCTCGTCGGGCTCGCGGGCAGCACGCAGGTGCTCGGCCTCATCACCACCGGCTTCAGCTACGACATCGACGCGGGGATCGGGTTCGACGCGATCACGGTCGCGCTGCTCGGGTCGTCCAACCCCGTCGGGGTGCTGTTCGCGGGCCTGCTGTTCGGCGGGTTCAAGGCGGGCGGCTCGGTCATGCAGGCGTCCGAGGGCATCCCGATCGAGATCGTGCTCGTCGTGCAGTCCCTCATCGTCCTGTTCATCGCGGCGCCGCCGCTGGTGCGCGCGGTCTTCCGGCTCCCGCAGCCGGGCCGTCGCACGCCGGCCAAGGGCCGCCGTCTCGGCGCCGCGCGCCGCCAGGAGGTGCAGCGATGAGCACGACGACGGCGCAGCCGGTGCCCGCACCGGACGAGGTCGTCGAGCCGCGGCTCGTGACCGTCGTGTCCCGCAAGGTCCCCGTGGTCCTCGCGGTCGTGACCGCCCTGTTCGCGCTGCTGCTCGCGCTGCGTGCGCGCGAGGGCGACGCGACGTTCCGGCTCTCGAGCTCGGGCGACCTCGTCGCGCTGCCGAGCATCGACGTGCCCGGCACCGCGACCGGCTGGGTCGCGGTGGTCCTCATGGCGCTGCTCGCCGCGTTCGCGTTCCTGCGCGTCGCCGGCCGCCGCAAGGTCCCGGGCTGGGTGTCGGCGGTGTTCGCCGTCCTGTTCCTCGTCGGGTTCCTCGCGTGGGCGGCCGCCGGCAGCCCCAACGACGTGCCGCTCGTGCGCGTGATCGGCGGCTCGGTGCTGCTGGCCGTGCCGATCGTGTTCGGCGCGCTCGGCGGCGTGATCGGCGAGCGCGTCGGCGTCGTCAACATCGCGATCGAGGGCCAGCTGCTGGCGGGGGCGTTCTGCGCGGCCGTCGCGGGCTCGGTCACCGGCAGCCCGTGGGCCGGCGTCGTCGCGGCGGTCGTCGCGGGCGTCCTGGTGTCGCTCGTGCTGGGCGTGTTCACCATCACCTACAAGGTCAACCAGGTGATCGTCGGCGTCGTCCTCAACGTGCTGGTCATCGGCGTGACGAGCTTCCTGTACTCGCAGGTGCTCGTCTCGAACCCCGAGCTCAACAGCACCACGCGGTTCTCCAACGTCGCGATCCCGGGGCTGTCGCACATCCCCGTGATCGGCCCGTCGCTGTTCAACCAGTCTCTGATCGTCTACCTCATGTACCTCGTGGTGCCGGGCGTCTGGTACGCGCTGTACCGCACGCGCTGGGGCCTGCGGGTCCGCGCGGTCGGCGAGCACCCCAAGGCGGCGGACACGGTCGGCATCAAGGTCGAGCGCACGCGCTACCTCGCGCTCATGGTCGCGGGCGCGATCGCCGGCATCGGCGGCGCGTTCTACACGGTCGTCTCGGTCTCGAGCTTCGGCAAGGAGATGACCGCGGGCGCGGGCTTCATCGCGCTCGCGGCCGTGATCTTCGGCAAGTGGGACCCGGTCCGTGCGGCCCTCGCGGCGCTGCTGTTCGGCTTCGCGTCGAACCTCGAGGGGGCGCTCAGCATCGTCGGCGCGCCCGTGCCCAGCCAGTTCATGCTCATGCTGCCGTACGTCGTGACGCTGCTGGCCGTCGCGGGGCTCGTCGGGCGCTCGCGCGCCCCGGCTGCCACAGGCCAGCCGTACGTCAAGGAGTGAACCGAGGAGTGGACATGGCGAGCACGACGCAGGCCGTCGACTGGGACGGCCTGCGGGCCGCGGCACGCGACGCGATGACCCGGGCGTACGCCCCCTACTCCCGGTTCCCGGTGGGGGTCGCGGCCCTCGTGGACGACGGCCGGGTGGTCGTGGGCTGCAACGTCGAGAACGCGTCGTACGGGGTCGGCCTGTGCGCCGAGTGCAGCCTCGTGTCGATGCTGCACGTCACCGGCGGCGGCCGGCTCGTGGCCTTCACGTGCGTCGACCAGCACGGCGACGTGCTGGCGCCGTGCGGCCGCTGCCGGCAGCTGCTGTTCGAGCACGGCGGACCCGACCTGCTGGTCGAGACCGTGCGTGGCGTCCGCCCCATGAGCGAGGTGCTGCCCGACGCGTTCGGGCCCGTCGACCTCGTCGAGCGCGGCGCCGACCAGGACCAGGAGGAGAAGTCATGACCGAGGCGTTCGACGCCGTCGACGTGATCGTCGCCAAGCGCGACGGCCACCGGCTCACCGACCCGCAGATCGACTGGGTGATCGACGCGTACACGCGCGGCGTCGTCGCCGACGAGCAGATGTCCGCGCTCGCGATGGCGATCCTGCTCAACGGCATGGACCGCGCCGAGATCGCCCGGTGGACGGCGGCGATGATCGCGAGCGGCGAGCGGATGGACTTCTCCGGGCTGTCGCGCCCGACGTCCGACAAGCACTCGACCGGCGGCGTGGGCGACAAGATCACGCTGCCGCTCGCGCCGCTCGTCGCGGTGTTCGGCGTGGCCGTCCCGCAGCTGTCGGGCCGCGGCCTGGGCCACACCGGCGGCACGCTCGACAAGCTCGAGTCGATCCCCGGCTGGCGCGCCGCGCTCAGCAACGACGAGATGATGCGGCAGCTCGAGGACGTCGGCGCGGTCATCTGCGCCGCCGGCTCGGGCCTGGCGCCCGCCGACCGCAAGCTGTACTCGCTGCGCGACGTCACCGGGACCGTCGAGGCGATCCCGCTCATCGCGAGCTCGATCATGAGCAAGAAGATCGCCGAGGGCACGGGCTCGCTCGTGCTCGACGTCAAGGTCGGCTCGGGCGCGTTCATGAAGGACGCGGACCGGGCGGGCGAGCTCGCGCGGACGATGGTCGAGCTCGGCACCGACGCGGGCGTGCGCACGGTCGCGCTGCTCACCGACATGTCGACGCCGCTCGGCCTCACCGCGGGCAACGCCCTCGAGGTGCGCGAGTCGGTCGAGGTGCTCGCGGGCGGCGGACCCGCCGACGTGGTCGAGCTGACCGTCGCGCTCGCGCGCGAGATGCTCGACGCCGCCGGGCGCCCCGACGCCGACCCCGAGGCGGCGCTGGCCGACGGCCGCGCGATGGACGTGTGGCGCCGCATGATCGCCGCGCAGGGCGGCGACCCCGACGCGACGCTGCCCGTCGCGCGCGAGACCGAGCAGGTGCTCGCGGAGCGCGACGGCGTCCTGACGACGCTCGACGCGTACGCCGTGGGCGTCGCGGCGTGGCGCCTGGGCGCGGGCCGCGCGCGCAAGGAGGACCCGGTGCAGGCCGGCGCGGGCGTCGAGATCCACGCCCGGCCCGGTGACACGGTCCGTGCGGGACAGCCGCTGCTCACGCTGCACACCGACACCCCCGAGCGCTTCGGGCGCGCGCGCGAGGCGCTCACGGGCGCCGTGGTCGTCGACCCCGACGGCGTCGCGGGTGAGCGCACGCCGCTCGTGCTCGACCGGGTCGCCGCGGGCTGACGCGGCCGCCACCTCGGGGCACCGGCCCCGGGGTGGCGCTGTGCGGCTCCGGGCGCCCCCGAGGTCGCGGCGCGCCCGCGGGCGAGCCACGATGAGGACGTCCGCCGCCCACGACCACGAGGAGGAGCCATGAGCACCGTGCCCGGACCGCAGTCCTGGAGCGACGCGGGGCTGGTCCCCGTCGACCCGCAGGAGCCGCTGCGGCTGACCGAGACAGACGAGGGCGACGTGCCGGACGAGCGCGACGCCGAGGAGTACGCACCCGCCGTGCCGCGCGCCGACCTCGAGGGGGAGGCCGACGAGGCCGACGTGGTGGACCAGGCGGCCGAGGTGCCGCTCGACGAGGACGAGGAACCCGACGCGTGACATCGCTGGACAGGCCGGACGGCCCCGAGCGGGACCTGGACGCGACGCTGCGCGCGCTGCCGAAGGTGCTGCTGCACGACCACCTGGACGGCGGTGTGCGACCCGCGACGGTCGTCGAGCTGTCCGCCGAGGTCGGGCACGCGCTGCCCACCACGGACCCCGACGCGCTCGCGCGCTGGTTCGTCGACGCCGCGGCGTCGGGCTCGCTGCCGCGCTACCTCGAGACGTTCGAGCACACGCTCGCCGTCATGCAGACGGCGGACGGCCTGCGTCGCGTCGCCCGGGAGGCCGCGCTCGACCTCGCCGCCGACGGCGTCGTGCACGCCGAGCAGCGGTACGCGCCCGAGCAGCACCAGCGCGCCGGGCTGACGCTCCAGCAGGTCGTCGACGCGGTGCGCGAGGGGTTCGCCGAGGGCGAGGCGCAGGCGCGCGAGCAGGGTCACGAGATCCGGGTCGTGCAGGTGCTGTCCGCGATGCGGCAGGCCGACCGCGCGGACGAGATCGCGGCGCTCGCCCTGGCGAACCGGGACGCGGGCGTCGTCGGCTTCGACATCGCGGGCCCGGAGGACGGGTTCCCGCCGTCGCGGCACGCGTCGGCGTTCCGCACGGTGCGGGAGGCGAGCTTCCCGGCCACCGTGCACGCCGGTGAGGACGGCGGGCTCGACTCGATGGCCGAGGCGCTGCACGTCGCGGGCGCGCTGCGGCTGGGGCACGGCGTGCGCATCGCGGACGACGTGCGGGTCGAGCCCGACGGCACGTACCGCCTGGGCACGCTCGCGCACTGGGTGCGCGACCGCCGGGTGCCGCTCGAGGTGTGCCCGTCGTCGAACCTGCAGACCGGCGCTGCCGCGTCGGTCGCCACGCACCCCGTGACGACGCTGCTGCGCGCGGGGTTCGAGGTGACGGTCAACACCGACAACCGGCTGCAGTCCGGCACGAGCCTGTCGCGCGAGCTCGGCCTGCTGGTCCGCGAGGCCGGCTGGACGCTCGACGACGTCCTCGCGGTCACCGTGGCCGCGGCCCGCCACACGTTCCTGCACGAGGACGAGCGCCGCGCGCTCGTCGACCGCATCGTCCGCCCGGCACGCACGCCGGGGACCGCACGCCCCGGGAGGCACCGCGCATGACCACCGACCCGACCCTCGACCCCGCCGCCGCACGGCAGCCGCTGGACGCCGTCGCGCTCGCGCGCCTCGTCGACCACACCCTGCTCAAGCCCGAGGCGACGCGCGCGGACGTCGAGGCGCTCATCGCCGAGGGCATCCGCCTGGGCGTGTACTCGGTGTGCATCTCGCCGTCGTTCCTGCCCGTCGAAGTGCCGGTGGGGATCGACGGCGCGCCGGACCTCCAGGTGGCGACGGTCTGCGGGTTCCCGTCCGGGAAGCACCACAGCGACGTCAAGGCCGCCGAGGCCGCGCGTGCGGTGCGTGACGGCGCGCACGAGGTCGACATGGTGATCGACGTGGGCGCCGCCAAGGAGGGCCGCTTCGCGGACGTCGAGGCCGACGTGCGCGCGGTCCGGGACGCCGCCCCGGCGCCCACGGTGCTCAAGGTCATCATCGAGTCGGCCGCGCTGACCGACGACGAGATCGTCGCGGTGTGCCGCGCGGCCGAGGCCGCGGGTGCGGACTTCGTCAAGACGTCGACCGGGTTCCACCCCGCGGGCGGTGCGAGCGTGCACGCCGTGCGGCTCATGGCGCAGACCGTCGGCGGCCGGCTGGGCGTCAAGGCCTCGGGCGGCATCCGCTCGGCGGCCGACGCGCTCGCGATGGTCGAGGCGGGCGCCACGCGCCTGGGGCTGTCGGGCACGGCCGCGGTGCTCGCGGGCGTCACGGCCGACGGCGACTACTGACGGCGACGACCCGGTCACCACGCATGAGAGGCGCGTGAGAGTTCGACTCTCGCACGGGTGAAATACTCCCGAGACGGACGAATCGGGCGTTGACTTCGTCGTCGACGCCGGACGATGGTGGACGGTCGTCCGACAGGCGCAGGCCCGTCGGACGCCCGTCACGTCCGCAGCAGCACCCGGTCGCAGGACGCTCGGCGTGCACGACCGGGAGGGGAGACGCACGCGGCATGGGCCGGATCACGCGCGGCGTGCTCGTCGTCGTCCTCGTCGTCGCGTTCGGGCTCGGGGCGGCGCTGGCCTCGGGGCTGGGCGCCGCCGACGACGGGCAGCGCGCGCTCGTCGTGCCGGCCGGCTGGCGCGACGCGTGGGCGGACGCCCACGTGCTCGAGGGTGACGCGGTCGCGCTCGCGTGGGGCGACCGCGCCGGCGAGGACCCGACGACCGCACCGCCCGACCTGCGCTTCGACCCCGACCGCACGCTCGCGCAGCTCGAGGCCCTGCTCGCCTTCGACGTCGAGGCGCTCGGACCCGCCGCGCAGGACGGCCCGCTGACGGGTCGCAAGGTGCTCGTCGTCGTCGACGGCACGTGGTCGCACGGTCCCGGCGCGGCGCGGGCGGGGGCCGACGCGTCGGTCGACGGCGGCCTGTCGGTGGCCGCGGACGCGACACCGGTGACGTCCGGCGCGGTCGTCGACGGCGTCGGCCTGCTGCGGGTCGACCCCGCGGTGCTCGCCCCGCGGGCCGCGGCGGGCGGCGCGACCGCGCCGGGGAAGCCCGAGGCCGGCTCGGCCGTCCCCGCGGGCACGCCCTGGGAGCTCGCGCGCGGCGTCGCGGAGACCGTGCAGCACGTCGTCGCGGCGGCGCACCCGGGTCGTGGCCTCACGCCCGAGTCGGCCGCGACGCTCCGGGCCGCCGGGTCGGCCTACCTCGCGACGCTGGCCGTGCCCGGGCGGTACGCCGACGTGTCGGACCAGGTGCACGCGCCGCAGCTCGCGTGGGGCAGCCCGCGGCACGGCGACGCGGGCTGGCTGCTGCTGCAGCAGCTCGTCTCGCGGTCCCACCCCACGCTGCTCGGCGACCTGTGGTCGAGGTCCCTCGACACCGAGGACGTGCTCGACGCGTACGCGCGGCTCACGTCGTCGGACGCGTCGGCGCTCAACCGTCGCATCGCCCAGTACGCGCTGCGCGCCGCCGTCGCCGACCTGCCCGGTGCGGGCGCGCCCGGCGACGTGCTCGCCGAGGTCGACCCCGTGCTCCGCGCGCAGCGGACGACTCCCGTCGACGCGGTCCCCGACGACCCGGGCCACCACCGCGTGCTCGGGACGTTCGCGCCGGGCGCCTACGGGTACACGGTCGTGCGCCTCGCGCCCGACGGCGCCGGCGAGATCACCGTGCGGGTGCGGGGGCACGCCGACGGTCTCGGGGAGAGCGCGGGGTGGAGCTTCGGCATGGTGGCGCTCGGCCCGACCGGGCCCCGGTACAGCCCCGTCACCGAGGCGGACGACGCGCAGCTGACGCTCGCGCTGCGACCCGGCGAGGAGGAGGTCTACCTGGTCGTGACCGCGACCCCCGGGGTGATCGCGCCGACCCCGCCGGTCGGCTTCGCGGCGACGCCGCGGTACCCCTACGAGTTCCGGGTCGCCGGGGCGGCCGTCGTGGCCGACGCGGCCCAGGACGTCACCGGCGGGCACCGGCACGCCCACGGCGGCGGGTGGGTCGACGACCGGGCGACGGTCGACCCGACCGCGTGGGTCGGTCCCGACGCCGTGGTGCGCGGCGACGCGGTCGTCGGGCCCGGCGTCCGGATCGAGGGGCGGGCGTGGGTGCAGGGCGGCGCCCGGCTGGCCGACCGGGTCGTGGTGCGTGACGTCGCGGTCGTGCGCGGGACCGCGCGGCTGTCGGGTGACGTCGTGGTCGGCGGTGACGCGGTCGTGGGCTTCACGTGCGACGCGGGGACCTACACGACCTACCGCGCCCGTGCGACCTGCGACCCGGCGAGCGTCGACAGCGACGTCAACGCGACGGTCACGCCGTTCGCCGCCGGGGAGGTCGTGATCGAGGCCGCCGCGGCGACGAGCGCGCCGACGACGTCGCCGGACTCGCAGGGCGCGCCGGCGGACCCGCCGCCGACCGCCGCGTCGCCGCCGCCCGCCGCGCCGCCGCCGAGCGCGGCGCCCATCACCCCGCCGACCTCCGGCGCGCCCGGCGTCGCCGCGCCGCCCGCGGCCGTGCCGGCCGGTGCCTGCACGGCGACCTACGAGCTCCTCAACGCCTGGCCGGGCGGGTTCCAGGGGCAGGTCCGCGTCACGGCGTCCGCGCCCGACCTGCGGGGGTGGACCGTGTCCTGGACGCGGCCGGACGGCGTCGAGATGAGCGACGACACGTGGGGCGCGGCGTTCACCTACAGCGGTGACGTCGTGACGGCCGAGAGCCTGTCCTGGAACGGGACCGTCGCGCAGGGGGAGTCCGTGGTCTTCGGGTTCAACGCCGGCGCGCAGCAGGCGCCCACGACCCTGCCCGGGCTGCGCTGCGCGCGCACCGGCTGACCGTGCCGTCGGTGGTGCGGTGCCGCGAGGCGCGCCGCACCACCGACGTCGACGTCAGGCGACGTCGAGGCCCAGTGCGGCCCGCACGTCGTGCGCGACGTGCGCGAGCCGCTCGCGGGCGCTGCCGTGCGCGGCGTCCAGGGTCTCCCGGTCCGCGTCGTGCGGCACCGGCACGATCACCTCGAGGTACGCCTTCACCTTGGGCTCCGTGCCCGACGGCCGCACGACGACACGCGTGCCGTCGGACGTGAGCAGGCGGATGCCGTCGGTGGGCGGCAGGCCGCCGCGCTCGTCGTCGGTGCCGGCCGCGAGGTCGACGACCTCGGTCACCGGCGAGCCCGCGAGCGTCGCGGGCGGGGCCTCGCGCAGCGTCGTCATGGTCGCGCCGATCCGGCTCAGGTCGGAGAACCGGGCGCTGACCTGGCTGGTCGCGTGCAGGCCGTGCGCGCGCGCGAGGTCGTCGAGCGCGTCGACGAGCGTGCGCCCCTCCGCGGTGAGGCGAGCGGCCAGGTCGCACACCCGCACCGCGGCCGAGATGCCGTCCTTGTCGCGCACGTGCGCCGGGTCGACGCAGTAGCCCAGCGCCTCCTCGTAGCCGAACACCAGGCCCTCGGCGCGCGAGATCCACTTGAAGCCCGTCAGGGTCGACGCGAACCGCAGCCCGGCGTCGCGCGCGACGGCGGCCAGCAGGCGCGACGACACGATCGAGCAGGCGAGCGTCGCGTCGTCGGCGGCCCCGCCGTCCCGTGCGCGGGCCGCGGCGTCCGCGCCCAGCAGCGCGCCCACCTCGTCGCCCGTGAGCATGCGCCAGCCGTCGGCCTGCGGCGTCTCGGGCCCGAGGGACCGGACGTGCGCGCGCCGGTCGCGCACCGCGACCGCGCAGCGGTCCGCGTCGGGGTCGACCGCGACGACCAGGTCGGCCCGGGTCGCGGCGGCGAGCGCGAGCGCGAGGTCGGTCGCACCCGGCTCCTCGGGGTTCGGGAACGCGACGGTCGGGAAGTCGGGGTCCGGCTCGGCCTGCTCCGGCACGAGCGTGACGTCGGGGAAGCCGGCCCGCGCGAGCACGTCGACCGCGACGGCCCCGCCGACGCCGTGCAACGGCGTCAGCACGACCGTCAGCCGCTCGCGCCCGGCCGGGTCACCGCCGGGCGCGACCGCCGCCGCGTCCGCGACGTACGCGTCGACGACGTCCTCGCCGAGCGTCGTCCAGCCGGACGCCGCGCGCGGCACCGACGCGACCGACCGGACCCGCGCGATCGCGGCGGCGATCGCCGCGTCCGCGGGCGGCACGATCTGCGCGCCCTGCCCGGCGCCCGTGACGACCCGGCCGCCCAGGTACACCTTGTAGCCGTTGTCACGCGGCGGGTTGTGGGACGCGGTCACCATGACCCCCGCGTCGGCGTCGAACCGGCGCACGGCCGACGCCAGCACGGGCGTCGGCAGGGGCCGCGGCAGCAGCAGCACCTCGATGCCGACGGCCGTCATGACCTCGGCCGTGTCGAGCGCGAACCGGTGCGAGTTGTGGCGGGCGTCGTACCCGACGACCACGCGCGGCGCGGGCGACGCGCCCTCGAGCTCGCCGACCAGGAAGTCCGCGAGCCCCGCGGCCGCGCGGATCACCACGGCGCGGTTCATGCGGTGCGGGCCGCCCGCGAGCTCGCCGCGCAGCCCGGCGGTGCCGAACTGCAGCAGCCCGGAGAACCGGTCCGCGAGCTCGGTGCGCGCGGCCTCGGCGTCCGCGCGGACCAGGTCGGCCGCGGTCTCGGTGGCCGCGCTCCGCGGGTCCTCGCGCGCGGTGCGCAGCAGGTCCGCGAGCTCGTCGGCGGTCTGCGGGTCGGGGTCGTCCGCGATCCAGGCCTCGACCTCCTCGACCAGACGCGTCCACGCGTCGTGCTCGTCGGTGCCGGGTCGGTCGTCCGCGGGTGCCGCCGGCGCGTCGCCGCGCAGCACGTCGTCGTGGTCGGAGCTGCTCACCCCTCCAACCTACTGGCCGGTACCGCTGCGTCGCGCCGGACGGCGACGTCCGGCGCGACGCGTCGCGTCACACGCGCCGCACGACCTCCGCGAGGAGCGCGCTGATGCGCGGCCCGGCCGCGCGGCCGGCCTCGAGCACCTCGGCGTGGTCGAGCGGCTCGGGGCTGATGCCCGCGCCGAGGTTCGTGACGAGCGAGATGCCGAGCACCTCCAGGCCCGCGTGGCGCGCGGCGATCGCCTCGAGCGTCGTCGACATGCCGACGAGGTCGCCGCCGATGCGGCCCGCCATCGCGACCTCCGCGGGCGTCTCGTAGTGCGGCCCGGGGAACTGCACGTACACGCCCTCGTCGAGGCTCGCGTCGACCTCGCGCGCGACCGCGCGCAGTCGCGGCGAGTACAGGTCGGTGAGGTCGACGAACGTCGCGCCCTCGAGCGGCGACGTCGCCGTGAGGTTGATGTGGTCGCGGATGAGCACGGGCGTGCCCGGGCCCCACGCGAGGTTCAGGCCGCCGCAGCCGTTGGTGAGGACGATCGTCGAGGCACCCGTCGCGGCCGCCGTGCGCACGCCGTGCACGACGCGCCGCACGCCGCGGCCCTCGTACAGGTGCGTGCGCGAGCCCAGCACGAGCGCGAACCGGTCGGGGCGACCGTCGGCCCCCGCGATGCGGATCGAGCGCAGCGTGCCCACGTGCCCCTGCACGGCCGGGCGCGAGAAGCCCGGGACCTCGTGGCTCGGCAGCTCGGCGACCGTCTCGCCCAGCAGGTCGGCCGCGCCGCCCCAGCCGGAGCCGAGCACGAGCGCGACGTCGTGGCGCTCGACGCCCGTGCGGGCGGCGATCACCTCCGCCGCGCGGCGGGCGACCTCGAACGGGTCGGTCGTGGGGTCGTCGAGGTCGGGGACAGCGCCGCCGGTGAGGTCGTGCGCGGGGGAGACGTCGGTCATGGGCCCAGGCTAGTCGCGGGGCCCGGCGGCGGTCCGTCGGGCAGGATGGGACGGTGACCAGCCACGCGCCCGCCGCCGCCCCCGACGAGCCGACCGCTCCCGCCACGACCGCCGCGTCGACCGTGCGTCCCGCCCCCGACGCGCCGTCCGCGGGCCGCGTCGTGGTCGTCGGCGGCGGGCCCGGCGGCTACGAGGCCGCACTGGTCGCGCGCCGGCTCGGCGCGCAGGTCACGGTCGTCGAGCGTGCCGGCCTGGGCGGGTCCGCGGTGCTGACGGACGTCGTCCCGTCGAAGACGCTCATCGCGACCGCCGAGTGGATGACCATCGCCGACCGCGCGCCCGAGCTCGGCATCCGCACCGACGGGCTCGCGGACGCCGTGGGCGCCGACTCGCCCGCCGACCTGCTGCGGCACCGCATCGACCTCGGCGCCGTCAACGCGCGCGTGCGGACGCTCGCGGCCGCGCAGTCCGACGACATCCGCGCGCGCCTCGCGCGCGAGGGCGTCGACATCGTCGCGGGCACCGGCCGGCTGCTCGACCCCGAGCACGTCGCGGTGACCGAGGGCGACGGCCGCGAGCGCGTGCTCGACGCCGACGTCGTGCTCGTCGCGACGGGCGCGACGCCGCGCGTGCTGCCCGACGCGCGGCCCGACGGCGAGCGCATCCTCACCTGGACGCAGCTCTACGACCTCACCGAGCTGCCCGAGCGGCTCGTCGTCGTGGGGTCCGGCGTCACGGGCGCCGAGTTCGCGGGCGCGTACACGTCGCTCGGTGCGGACGTCGTGCTCGTGTCGAGCCGCGACCGCGTGCTGCCCGGCGAGGACGCCGACGCGGCCGAGCTGATCGAGCGGGTGTTCCGGCAGCGCGGCATGACGGTGATGTCCCGCTCGCGGGCGTCGTCGGCGCGGCGCACGGCCGACGGCGTGGTCGTGACGCTCGAGGACGGGCGCACGGTCGAGGGCTCGCACGTGCTGTTCGCGGTCGGCTCGGTGCCGACCACGCGCGGGATCGGCCTCGAGGAGGCCGGCGTGCGGCTCACGCCGTCGGGGCACGTCGAGGTCGACAAGGTCTCGCGCACCAACGTGCGGGGCGTGTACGCCGCGGGGGACTGCACGGGCGTGCTGCCGCTCGCGTCGGTCGCCGCGACGCAGGGCCGCATCGCGATGTCGCACGCGCTCGGCGACGCCGTGCGGCCGCTGCAGCTGCGCGGCATCTCCGCCAACATCTTCACGGCGCCCGAGATCGCGACCGTCGGGGTCCCCGAGTCAGTGCTCAAGGAGCGCGGCACGCACTACCGCACGAGCATGCTGCCGCTGTCGCGCAACCCGCGCGCCAAGATGCTCGGCGTCCGCGACGGGTTCATCAAGCTCTTCGCGCACGCGGGCACGGGCACCGTGCTGGGCGGCGTCGTGGTCGGGCCGCGCGCGAGCGAGTCCGTGTTCCCGCTGACGCTCGCCGTCACGCACCGGCTCACGGCCGACCAGGTGGCCGACGCGTCGACCGTGTACCCGTCGATGTCGGGGACGATCGGCGAGGTCGCGCGCATGCTGCACCAGCGCACCGAGGACTGAGCGCCGAGCGTCCGCGCGCCGGCCGGGCGTCCGCGGCGGCACCGGGTCAGCCCAGCAGCGTGTCGCCCCAGAACGGGCCGTCCGCGGTCACGACGGCGCCGCCGTCGGCGCCGGTCGGCAGCGACGCGACGCCCGGCGGCACCGCGTACAGCCCGGACCCGGTGTGCTGCAGGTACTCCTGCAGCCGGTCCTCGCGCGACATGCGCGCCTGCATCGGCACGTACTGCGTGCGCGGGTCGCGCACGAACGCGAGGAAGAACAGTCCCGCGTCGAGGCGGCCGAGCGCGTCGTTGCCGTCGGTGAAGTTGTAGCCGCGGCGCAGCATGCGCGCGCCGCCGTTGCGGGTCGGGTGCGCGAGCGCGACGTGCGAGTCCACGGGGATGAGCGGCTGACCGCCGCGGCCCTCGCGTGCGAAGTCGGGCTCGGAGTGCTCCGCGCCGCCCGACAGCGGCGCACCCTCGGCCTTGGTGCGGCCGACGACGGCCTCCTGCTCGCGCAGCGAGGACCGGTCCCAGGTCTCGATGGTCATGCGGATGCGCCGCGCGACGAGGTAGCTGCCGCCCGCGAGCCAGTCCGCCGCCGCGTCGTCGCCCGCTGGACCCACACGTGCTCGTCGAGCGCGGCGGTCTCCTCGGCCATGACGTTCGCGGTGCCGTCCTTGAAGCCGAACAGGTTGCGCGGCGTGCGCTGCGCGGTGCTGGTCGACGACGTGCGCCCGTACCCGAGCTGCGCCCACCGCAGCGTCGCGGTGCCGAACGCCGCGCGCGACAGGTTGCGGATCGCGTGCACCGCGACCTGCGGGTCGTCGGCGCAGGCCTGCACCACGAGGTCGCCGTCGCACCGCGCGGGGTCGAGCGCGTCGCCCGCGAACTGCGGCAGCGCGACGAGCGCGGCGGGCAGCCGGTCGGCGAGGCCGAACCGGTCGACGCCGGCGTGCCGTCGGGGCCTGGTGTCCCGACGAACAGCGACCGGCCGAACCCGACCGTGACCGTCAGGCCCGCGGGCGGCAGGTCGAGCGCCTCACCCGTGTCGTCCGGCGTGCGTCGTACGGGCCCGAGGTGGGGCCGAGCGGCCCCGCGGCAGACCCTGCGTGAGCCGCGCCGCCATGACGGTCCAGCGCCGCAGCAGGTCGACGAGCTCGCCGCGGTCGGTCGTCGTGAGGTCGAACGCCGCGGCGTAGAGGCGGTCCTGCGCGGGCGTGACGACGCCGGCCTGGTGGCGGCCGGTGAACGCGTACGTGCGTGCCGCGGCTGTCGGCGCGGCGGCGGCGCGGGTGCCGGTGCGGTCGCGCGGCCCGCGCGAGCCCCGAGGCCCGCACCGACCGCGCCGCACCGCCCCAGCCCAGCAGCGCGCGGCGGCTCACGCCGCGCGGGGACGGCCCCGGGGCCGGTGCCGTCCCCGCCGGCGCGTCCGGGTCGGGTGCGGGTGCGGTCGCGTCGGTCACGGGGTCACGCGCTCGTCACGGTGGTGGTCAGACGCGACAGCGGCTCCGACAGCGCGTCGACCGCGGCCGCGAGCTCGCGGACCTGCGGCTCGGTGAGCGTGTCGTAGCCGACGAAGCCGGCGTCGACCGAGCCGTGCTGCGCGAGGAGCTGCTCGAGGGCGGCGAACCGCTCGTCGAGCTGCGTCGCGAGGTCGGGGTCCTGCTCGCGCACGACGTCCTGCACGACCTCGTAGGCGACGCGCGCGCCGTCGACGTTGGCTGCGAAGTCCCACAGGTCGGTGTGGGACCAGATCTCCTCCTCGCCCGTGACCTTGCCGGTCGCGACCTCGTCGAGCAGCTCCTTCGCGCCGTTGGTGATCTGGAACGCCTCGAACGTGAACGACGGGTCGGTCACGGCGTCGACGAGCTTCTGCGTGTTCGCGACGAGGTCCTGGGCGGCGGCCGCGCGCTCCTCGGGCGTCAGGGGCACGTACGCGGCGCCGCCGTTCGCCTCGGGCGTCGGCTGCCACAG